>JAYRZE010000001.1:0-597500 GCA_041916635.1 Sphingomonadaceae bacterium
CGGGGGGCGGGGGGGGGGTGGGGGGGGTGGGGGGGGGGGGGGGGGGGGGGGGGGGGGGGGGGGGGGGGGGGGGAATGTCTTATTCAAAAGTCTTCGAAAGGCTCGTCTTCAACCACCATTCCAGCTGGATCATCAAAATTGGCTTGAATGTGCATATGAAGATTGACCCGAACGGCCGCCGCCATCGCAGGAGACTTGATAGCAGGCTCCAGTCCAGCGGCTGTGCTTTCAATCATATATTCGCCCCAAATGCCTAGACCGTCAGTCCAGGCCGGATCGGACAACGTAGCTTCAGCAAGCTCGCCATAATCCTCACTTCCGTCACTACGGTGAGCAATCCATTGGCCAGTAAGTGCAAAATCGATCCGAGGTACATTTTTCATCGGTACAGGGTCCGTCGGAGGACGCGTGCTGCCCCAATCACCATACCAAAGATCGCCTCGATTGAGATTCCGCCGAACTTCTTGAAAGAGAGTTCTCTCAATGATTCCGATCTCAATTCGCTCGCCTTGTTTTGAAAACGCATCAGGGAAACTGCTTCCCCCAATAACAAATTCAAAGTTCTCATTCACGTTCAACACAGTCTCAACGTGAGAAACGCAGGCTGATGCCTGCAAAAGAATATCGCGTCCCCAGCCACAGTCAAACACAAACACGACATTTTCTGCCATTCTCTCGTGGACCATTTCGGCCAATTCGGAAAGATTGCCAACTCGCCGAGATTGCAAGCGTACAATCAAACCCCGATCAATTTCAGCAACATGATCGAGCTGACGGCTAATGTCTTGAAAATCAGTACTATTAGTTCTCAAGACGGGCACTGCCCACGCATGTGATTTCACAAGTTCGTAGTATTTTTCGAATCCGCCTATTGGAAGAAAAAGCTGCCGAAAAGCGTTGTGCGCGTCATGATCTCGACCTGGCAAACTTCTTGTTTCGTCCAAATCCAGCCCAAACCATCTACCAGAAAAAGCCTCATCAATCTTTTGCCATACAGCATCCAGAGACTTAGCATTCAACCATGGCCTCGCCCGAATTATGGGAAAGATTTTATTCTTTGTCGAATTGGGCAACTCTCTCAAGGCTCGCATTTCTGCGAGTCTTGCATGCAACATCGGAACGTATGTCCGGCCCTGCAACACAAATTATACCCCCAATTTTATTCGCATGGCAGGCTGAGATACTTGAAACCGACTGGCCAATGCAACAATTGTATCTTCAGAAGGAACGCCGCCGAACTCCGCGAGGCGCTCTTTGACCAGCTTTGAGGGCATTATAATCTCTGCGGCAAGCCTGTTAGCCTCCACTTCCAACTTTGAGCTCAAATTTGACCGATACATAACGTTATCAATCACGCCGCCACCGATCTTATCCCGGTGTAAGAGAAAATGCGATATTTCATGAGCCAGTGTAAAACGTTGACGTTCCGGCATCTCGTGCCGATTAATACGAATTTGAAAACCTGAAGGAGATGAATTAGAAGGCTCTATTAATCCAGAAATATCAGGCTTCAAAGAAGACTTAAAAACCAATAGCCCGAGCGCATCAGCAAGAGCTGCTAATTTTACGGGCTCCTGTTGAGTAAATTGCTCTAAAATAATTTTTTGCTCAGTTTTCACGCAGCATTCTCGTCATATGGACTACTATTTTCATCATCATAGTTTTCGGTATTTCCACCGAGGCTTGCTCTCTTCAAACTTTCGACCATTTCTAAGTAACGTGGGTCGCTTGGACTAAATCTCTTTTCGAGAAAATCCTCAGCATTTTGGTTGAGCTTCTGCTCAACCCTCTCAATAAACGCCTGGTAATCAGGATCGTCTTCGGCAAATCTCTTTTTCATAAAAGAGTTTGCACTCTGCTGCACACGAGTTTCAAAAGTAGCCCAGCCAATAATTGCCAGCGCTCCCAAAAAAACCGTAACCGCTGTCAGCATCACACCTAAAGCGGACAAAACTATACTAACAAACTCGGCCCCCGAAATAGCTCTGTTTGGGGCAAGGGAAAGACCGGATCCTCTGGCTATGACGACCAGCAACACTGCTCCAATGAGCATCAAAAATATGGCCGTAATCCCCTTCTTTACAAGATCCATATCACTTCTCTTTTATGGAACATATAGCGAACTTACTAACGACGTCAAGCTGCTATGGCTTATTGTGAATACGCACTTCAAGGAATTCCGGTGGAATTCCGGTGACAGTTTACTCAATCCCCAATTCCGATTGGTCCAGCCTGCATCCAGCAACGGGGACACGCAATATGGCGCGCCCTACTTGGACAGCCGCCACAATCCCCAATCTCAAGCCGCTTCCCGGCCGCCTGCCTTTCGCGCCGTGAGTTCGAGTTGCAGGGCCTTCGCCACGGCCATCACCGTTGCAAGCTCGGGATTTCCGTCCAGGCTCAGCGATTTGTACAGGCTTTCGCGGCTGACCCCGGCCTCGCGCGCAATCCGGGTCATGCCGCACGCCTTGGCGATCAGGCCAAGGGCGTGGGCAACATAGCGCGCCTCGCCGGATTCCAGCGCATCAGCCAACAGATCGGCCTGCGCATCCGGTTCGGCGATGAATTCGGAGCCGTCCCACGGCGCCAGTTTCAGCTTTGTCATTCTTCAATTCCCAACCGTGCAGCCATCGCAATCGCCCTCTGGATATCCCGTTTCTGGCTTCATTTGTCTCCACCGCACAGCAGCCAGACGATCCGGCGCCTGCGCCTCGTGAAATACATCCGATAGCCGGGGCCGTAATCGATCCGGATTTCCCAGACCTTTTCGCCGACGGGCTTCACGTCTCCCAACAGGCCGAGTTCCAAGCGCGCGATGCGCTGAACGATTTTGCCTTGTGCCATCCTGTCTGGAAGGCGCCGGACCCAAGCGACGAACTCCTCAGTTCTGAAAACCTCGATCGAGTCCACTTGTATCCTATAAACTACAATCGATCAATGCGGCACAATTGCCGCCGATCAACTGGACACACGCGCCACGGACAAATCGGTTTCAGACTTTGGCCAAAATTCCGGTGACAGTTTGTTCAATCCCCAATCTCAAGCCGTCCGCGCCGCTGGCCCGCCGCGCAGCAGGCCTTCGGTGCTCAAGTCCTCATCGAGATCGGGCCAGTGAACGCCGAAGCCTCAAACAGGCCCCTGCCTGCGCAGGGGCGACGATTGACCCTAGTCGTGCTCCCGCCCGCCGGAGCCCATGTAAAGCTCCCGCCCGGTTTCCCTGAACAGTTCGGACATTTCGGCCATTCCTTGCTCGGCCGCTTCCGCGTCTTCGCGCGAGGCCCCTCCACCACCGCTTTCGCGGCGGTCCCCCTCCCCGTCGCCGGTCGACGGGGAGGAGGCGATGAAGGCTTCGCTGCCCTGGTTCTGCAGCTTCGCAAACTCGCGCACTTCCTGCGTGATCTTCATCGAGCAGAATTTGGGGCCGCACATGCTGCAGAAATGCGCGGTCTTCGCGCCTTCCGCCGGGAGCGTCTGGTCGTGATATTGTTCGGCCGTATCGGGATCGAGGCTGAGGTTGAACTGGTCGCGCCAGCGGAACTCGAACCTCGCGCGGGAGAGCGCGTCGTCGCGCAGCTTGGCCGCCGGGTGGCCCTTGGCGAGGTCCGCTGCGTGGGCGGCGAGCTTGTATGTCACCACGCCCACCTTCACATCGTCACGGTCGGGCAGGCCCAGATGCTCCTTGGGGGTGACGTAACAGAGCATCGCCGTTCCGTACCAGCCGATCATCGCGGCACCGATGCCGCTGGTGATATGATCGTAACCCGGCGCGATGTCCGTGGTGAGCGGCCCCAATGTGTAGAAGGGCGCTTCGCCGCACGCCTCAAGCTGCTTGTCCATATTCTCCTTGATCTTGTGCATCGGCACATGGCCGGGGCCTTCGATCATCACCTGCACGTCCTGCGCCCAGGCGCGCCTGGTCAGTTCGCCCAGCGTATAGAGTTCGGCGAACTGGGCTTCGTCGTTCGCATCGGCGATGCTGCCGGGGCGCAGGCCGTCGCCCAGCGAATAGGCAATGTCATAGGCGCGCATGATCTCGCTGATCTCATCGAAGCGTTCGTAGAGGAAGCTCTCCTTGTGGTGCGCGAGGCACCATTTGGCCATGATCGAGCCGCCGCGCGAGACAATGCCCGTCACGCGCTTTGCGGTGAGCGGGATATAGGGCAGGCGGACGCCGGCGTGGATCGTGAAATAATCGACGCCCTGCTCTGCCTGTTCGATCAGCGTATCGCGGAAGATTTCCCAGGTCAGGTCTTCCGCGATCCCGCCGACCTTTTCGAGCGCCTGGTAGATGGGGACAGTGCCGATGGGGACGGGGCTGTTGCGGATGATCCATTCGCGCGTGTCGTGAATGTTGCGGCCGGTGGAGAGGTCCATCACCGTGTCCGCGCCCCAGCGGATCGCCCAGACCATCTTGTCCACTTCGCTCGCGACATCGGACGCGACGGCGCTGTTGCCGATATTGGCGTTGATCTTCACGAGGAAGTTGCGGCCGATCGCCATCGGCTCGCTTTCGGGGTGGTTGATGTTCGACGGGATGATCGCCCTGCCCCGCGCCACTTCATCGCGGACGAATTCGGGCGTGACATGATCGGGGATCGAGGCGCCGAAATCCTGCCCGTCCCTCGCCTGCGCAAGGGCAAGCGCGCGGCCGAGATTTTCGCGCTCCGCCACATATTCCATTTCGGGGGTGATGATGCCGCGCTTCGCATAGTGCATCTGGCTGACATTCTGTCCCATTCTGGCACGAAGCGGGCGCTTCACCACATTGGGGAATTGCGCGACGCCGCCCGAACGGTCGGGGCCGAGCTGGCCGTTATCCTCTGGGCGGCTCTCGCGCGCATCATAGCTTTCGACATCGCCGCGCGCCGTGATCCATTCGCGCCTGAGCTGGGGCAGGCCCGCCATGATGTCGATCCGCTGGTCCGGGTCCGTATAGGGGCCGGACGTGTCATAGACACGCAAGGGGGGCTCGCCGCTCGATGGCTCGAGATGGATCTCGCGCATCGCGACGCGGCGCAGGCCGACATGGACCTTCCGGCTTCCCCGGATCGGGCCGGTCGTGACTTTGAGTTCGGTAGGGGCGTGCAGATCGGCCATTGTCTTGCTCTCCATAATCCGGATGAAGAGCGCGGTGGTCTTGGCCGCTCCCTCCCTCCGCCCGTACAAACGGGATCAGGTTCAGCGGGTCGTGCGACGTTACGCGCACCTCTCAGTCACCTATGGCCCAACCGCGCTTCCGCGCTAGGGCTGACTCCCCGGGGATGAGTCGATCTTAGGCGCGTGCTTTCAGAATGTATAGGCCAGCCCGAGCCCGCCGAGCCATTGATCGGCATCGCCCGCATCGGCAACGACCGGAGAGCGGGCATAGCGGCCGAGCATCCGCCCATATTGCCCCGCGACGACCACTGCCCAGCCCTTGCGCAGGTCCCCCGAAAGCGACTTCGCCGCCGCGAGCGAGAAGGCCATCCTGGCAAAGCCCGCCTTGCTGCCGGCGCCGCCATAGACCGCAAGACCGCTCGCCCCGCTGCCCGCCGCGTCGATATCGAAATACTGCCGGCCATAGCCTTTGCCATAATAGCTGACAGACGCCTGAGTGCCGAGATAGACAGTGCGCGAAAGCGGCGTGCCATATTCGACCGATGGCGTGATCACATAGCTGCCATGCTTGCCAAGGAGGTCGTGAAGATAGGAGACCCGGATGCCGATCTGGTCGTGTTTGCTGGTCAGCACGCCGGTCTTGGCGATGCCCGTATAGAAGCCGCCTTCCAGCGTGCGCGACCTTTTCCCCAGCGCCTCGACTTGCGGATCCCGTATCCGCGCGCTCCTCTCCGCGCGGATATTGGCGACCGGGCCGAATTTGAAATCGACAACGTCCCCGGCATGTTCGCGCGCCAGGTCCACCGAAAGGTTCACGCCGCGCGTCACAAAGGCGAAGCCATGAAGCCGCCCGCGAACGACCAGTGCCGGGATGAAAACATTCTCGTCCGACCCGGAATAGCTGGGAATGGTTCCCGCACCGAGCGCCACCGTCAGATAGTCTCGCTGCCGCGGCCGATCATCGGCCAGGGCCGGAGACGCGCACAAGGCGCCAGTCAGAATCAGCGCAAGGAACCGCACATCATCCCTCCTTCGGGGGCAGGAGATAGTGCGGTGAAACTTAACGCGCGCTTTCGCCGATATGCAACCGTCAGAGGCGGGTGACTCTCCCTCAAGCGAATGGCGTTGCGAACTCGATCTGGATACCGCCCGGCATGTGGCAAGTGAAGTGGCGCGTGGCCGCGTCAAGGTCGGGGGCGGAATTGCGGCGCTCGAGGCTCATTTGGGTGTGGCCCTGTTCCACCGCTCGACGCGCGCCGTTTCGTTGACCGATGAGGAACTAAGGCTGCTCGAGCGGGTGCGGCCGCTGCTAACCGAACTGGCCGACGTCGAGCGGCAAGCGCGCGGCACGCGGACCGAACCTTCGGAACAGCTTTACGTGAAGGCCCCGGCTACATTCGGGAAGCTTCACGTCCTCCCGGTCGTTGCCGATCTGCTCGACCGCCATTCCGGGTTCGATATCCGCATGATGCTGATCGATCGCAACGTGCGCATTGTCGAGGAAGGTATCAACCTTGCCGTCAGGATCAGAGAACTGACCGACTCCTCGATGAAGGCCATCCGGATCGGCGCGGTCCGCCAGATGATTGTCGCCAGCCCCGGCTATCTTGCGCGGCGCGGCGAGCCGGATGCCCCGGACGGACTGTCAGCGCATGACACGATCGCCACGGCGGGACCGCGCGGCGCCGATCAGTGGCGGTTCGGCGAAAAGGAAAGGACGCGCGTGACCAGAGGGCCCCGGCTGCTGCTCAACACCGTCGACTCAACCGTTGCCGGCAACAGCATCAAGCCCCCGATCCGTCCCGCACAGCTTGTCCCAGACGCGGAAGTAGAGGCCGTAATTGCCGCCATACTCGTCATGATGCCTTTGGTGATGCGTGGCCGTGATCACCCAGTTTCCCACGGCTCCCCTGACAATTGCGCGCGGGAAGATTTCCCATCCCATGTGATTGGTGACGCCCATGATCGTCATGACGGAAAGCACGACGGCCAGCGCCCAGACATGGATGGGAATGAGAAAAACCAGCACGGGGATGACGACCGCGCCGGTCAGCGCCTCATAGGGGTGGAAGCTCATCGCCGCCCAGGCGGTGGGCGGGCGGCTCGCATGATGGACGGCATGCATGCGGGCAAACCACCACGGCCGATGCATCAGCCGGTGCGTCCAGTAGAACCAGCTATCGTGCGCCGCGAGATAGAGCAGGATCGAGACCGGGAAATACCAGAGCGGCCACACGCCGATGTCGCGATAGATGAGCGTCCAGCCGCGCGCGTCCCAGCCCCACGCCACGATGCCCGCCGGAATGCCGTAGATCGCGGCACTCGCCAGCGACCAGCCGATTTCCCGCCGGATCTGCGGGACGAGGCGGGTATAGAGGCCGGGATGCAGGGCTTGCGTTGCCAAGGCAAAGGCGCCGCTCACGACGAGGTAGCGGATGCCGATGATGATTGTCATGGCAAGGGCGGACAGAAGGATTGTCAAAGTCGCCCCTCCCTCGCTTCGAAGGCCTTCGCCTAATCGTTGGGGGACAGATTGGGCGGCCCCAGGTGCTGGAGGAAATCCGGCTTGCCCAGCGGCACGCCCTGCGCACGCAGAATGGCGTAGGCCGTCGTCACGTGGAAGTAGAAGTTGGGCAGCGCAAAACCGGCAAGGAACTCCCGGCCCGTAAAGCGAAACCCCATGCCATTCGGAAACTTCAGGATGACCTCGCGATCCTCCGCACCGGCCAGGCTTGCGGGATCGATGCCCTTGATGAAAGCGATCGTCCGATCACAGCGCGCGCGCAATTCATCGAAGCTCGTCTCGGTATCGGCCATCGCGGGCGCCTCGACCCCGCTCAGCCGTGCCATCGCGCCTTTCGCGGAGTCCGAGGCGATCTGGAACTGCCTGGTCAGGGGGTGCATGTCCGGCGCAAGGCGCGCATCGAGCAATTCGGCTTCGGTCTTGGTGCCCGACGCCTTGTCGAGCCAGGCGCGCATATCCGCAAGCGCATTCGCGAAAACAGGGGCGGACATTTCGTAGATGTTGAAACTCATGGAATCATCCCAATCGGTTGGTTTGAAAGGCGATATGCACGACTGCACCCGGCGACGCCAGATCGGATCGCAGACGGGGCACCCCATTTCGCAACACTTGACAGGACGCCCCGCTTTCCCCGACTATGGGCCATCGGGCAAAAGGCAGACGCCCGGTTTCCCAGACGATTTCGTCCAAGCACTGCCCTGTTCTCTGGTTTCCGGAGACGGGTGTGCCTGATCGTCGCACCAGTTCGCCGGGACCAGTTCCGACTGGAGGCGAAAACCGATCATGCAACAAATATTGAGCAATGCGGCGCTCCTGATTGCGCTGCTGGCCACATTTTCCGTCGTCGAGGCAGGGTTGCCATTCATGGCACGCCCCGTGCTGCGGCGGAGGGCGGCGAACCTTTGGCTGATGGCATCCATCTTTGTGGTCAATGCGGCGCTGACGTTCGTTGCAGCCGCAATGCTCGGCTTGCTGCCCGCAAACCATGCCGGGCTCCTGGCGATGGCCGATCCTTCACCGCTTCTCTCGGTGATCGTGACGGTCGCCGTCCTTGACCTTGCAACCTATGGCGCCCACCTGGCCCTCCACAAGCTGCCGATCCTGTGGCGCGCCCACAGAGTCCACCACAGCGACCGGTTCGTCGACGCGACGACGGCCTTCCGGCAACACCCGCTCGAAGCGCTCTGGCGGTTTGCCTGCCAGATCGTTCCCATCATGCTCCTGGGGCTGCCGCTGTCAGTCGTGGTGGTCTACCGGTTGCTGTCCTCCGTCAATTCGGTTCTCGAGCATTCCAACATATCGATCGGCAAGACGGTGGATTCGATCGCTGCTGGCCTCGTGGTGACGCCGAACATGCACAAGATCCATCACTCACGCGTGAAGCGGGAAACCGATTCCAACTATGGAAACCTGCTTTCGGTGTGGGACCGGATGTTCGCGACCTTTACGCCGACGGAGCGAGCCTATCGGATCGATTATGGGCTGGACGAAATAGACGAGAAGCGATCGGGCTCTGCCCCGCAATTGATGCTCATGCCGTTTTCGAAAGCCTGACCAGCCCATCCGGAAGCGTGCCAAAACGGAAACCAGCTTTGGTGTTTGAAACGCTAGGCACGGCGGCGACACCGGGCTAGGATCGGCACACGCAAGCCCGGCCAGGTAAGGGGGTGTCCGTGAAGAGACTTGCCGTATCACTGCTGCTACTCGCGCTTTGCTCCTGCACCTCGAAATCCGAGCACCCCGCCCCGCCCCGTCTGACCGACACACCGCAGTTTCCCGCCCAGAATTCTTCACTTGTGGTGCCGGTTGAACTGTCGATCGATATGATCGAGCGTGCGCTGGAGCAAAGTGCTCCGCAGCGGCTCTGGTCGATCGATCAGCCCGGCAAGACCTGCCTGCCGGGCCAGAAGGTCAAGCTGTTCGGCGAACGGCTGAAGGTGACGCCCGACATCAAGTGCCGCATCGTCGGGCAGGTGACACGCGGCCGCATCCGCGTTTCAGGGAGCGGCCAGCGCCTGACGGTCATCATGCCCGTCAAGGCAACGATCAGCGCGCGCGACGTCGGCGGCGTACTGAAGGGTGAAACCGCGACCGGCGCGGCGCTCGTCCGGGCGGACGTCCGGCTTTCCATCGACCGCAACTGGAACCCGTCTGCGAAGGTCGACATATCCTATGACTGGAAGGAACCACCGGGCATCGACTTCCTCGGCCAACGGATCCGCTTCGTCCAGCGCGCGGACCGCGAACTGGCGCGCGTCCTTGGCGGGCTTGAGCGGGATATGCAGCGGCACATCGCCGCCACCCGAATAAGGCCGATATTGGCCGAAGCCTGGAAGACGGGCTTTGCCGTAATCGAACTGAACCGTGAACGCCCGCCCGCCTGGATGCGCATCACCCCGACGGGCGTCGGCTTTCTCGGCTACCGCGCCGAGGGCCGTCGCCTGAAGCTGACGGTGGCGGCCGAAGCGTTGACGGAAACCTTTGTCGGCGAAAAACCCTCGCCACCCGTTCCCGTTCCCCTGCCGCCGCAGATCGGCCCGATTGGTGATCGGGGCATGCACTTTTTCATCCCCGTCCTGGCCGATTATGCGGAGCTTGAACCGGTCGTCCTGCGCGCACTCAGGAAACTTGCGGCAAAGGGCATTCGCCTTGAAGGCATCGGCCATGTCGACGCCGATTTCCGGAAAGTCACGATCTATCCGACGACAGGCAACCGCCTTGCCGTCGGTGTCGAAGCGGTGGTCGAGCCTGTGGGCGACAATTTCGGCACACGCTTTGGCAGGGCGCGTGGCCGCGTCTGGCTGACGGGCGTGCCCGTGCACCAGCCGGATTCCCAGATCATCCACGTCCAGAATCTCGAAATCTTCGGCAGCGCCGATCGCGTGGCAACGGACCTGCTGATCCAGCTGGCCAGCAACGAGACCGTGCGCGCCGAAATCGCGGGCGGCCTGACCGAGGACTTCAGCCGCGACTTCGAAAAAGTGATCAGCGCGGCGCGGCGGGCGATCGCGAGCCGACAGGAAGGCGATTTCCATCTTTCGGCGGCAATCGACCAGATTCATCACGACCGGATCGAAGTGACCGGAGCCGGCCTGTTCCTGCCCGTGATGGCAACGGGCAAGGCCGAAATCCGCTTTTCGCCGCGACGAAGGAAGTAGGAGATATTCGGTAGGGAACCGCTTACGTTCGCCCTACCCCATCCGGGCCAGCCGCGCCTCTATCCCGCGCCACAGCGCAGTAAAGGCCTGGCCGGCTGCGGACTCTCCGGCAAAGGCGCCGACGGGTGCGCGGTGGACGGCCATCTGTTCGACCGCGCTTGCCATCGGGATAACCGGCCAGTCCGGCTCGGCTTCGAGCGCCGCGCGGTGGAGCGTCCGCCTCCGGTCGACCATCGAGAAGACCGGCAGGATGGGCCCGTGCCCCTTATGCTCGCGGTCGAGATGCTGGACCACATCCTCGAGCGCGCGGCGCGACAATGGCGACGGAATCAGGGGCACGATGATCGCATCGGCGGCGCGCATCACTTGTTCGCTCGTTTCGGTGAGCCCCGGCGGGCAATCGAGGATGACGCGGTCATACTCCTTTTCCAGCCCCACAATGAGCTTTGCCAGCCGCTTCTTCTTGCCAAGCGTGAAAAGCAGCCGGTCCAAGCTGCGCAGCGACGTATCCGCCGCAAGCAGGCTCAACCGATCTATGCCTGTCGCCACCACCAGTTTTTCGGGTGCGACGTCCTTGGCGAACACTGCCTGCGCGGCGCCCTTGTTCCGGCCGTCATGCCCCAGAAGGAACGAGGCGCCCGCCTGCGGGTCGAGATCCCAGAGCAGGGTCCGCCTGGAGGACTGGATGGCCGAAGACCAGGCAAGATTCACGGCCAGCGTCGTCTTTCCGACCCCGCCCTTGAGCGAATAGACCGCAATCACCGCCATTCGCTGTTTTGCCACGCCCCGTTTGCCCTCCGGACTCAATGGGCAGCGAGCGTTTCACTTTTGTGACGGCTGCGCAAGCCTTGTAAGGAAAGCATCGACATCGTTGGCCGACTGGTCGGCCGCTTCCTCCATCGGAACATGGCCGACGCCCGGATAGACGATCTGCTGCGCCTGGGGCAGCGCCGTCACGAACCAGCGCGCCGCCGCGACCGGGATCAGCCGGTCTTCCTTCCCCCAGAGCACGAGGACCGGCATGCGGAGCCGCGAAAGCGTTGCAATGTCCGCAAATTCCTCCTTGCGGCTGCTTCGCAAGACCGTCGCGCGGCGATTGCCGGGATAAAGCAGCAATTCCCAGTAACGGTCGATCATCCGGTCATCGATGATCGACTGGTTGTTGAGGCCCTCATGCAGGGTCCGCGCGACAAGGCTGCGCGGCGTCACGAATTCGGCCAGCTGTCGGACAAACGGTGCCTTGGCGATGCGAACGCCGATGGGCAGCGTGGTCGATTTCGCGACCGGCGCGCCCGCCGAGTCGACCAGGATCAGGGCATCGACCTTTTCGGGATGCGCCAGCGCATAGTGCCACGCCACTGCCCCGCCCATCGAGTTTCCCGCGAGCGTGAAATGCTTAACTCCAAGCTTGGCAAGCGTCCGGTCGAGCGTATCGACATAGGCCGCCGGGCTGTAATCGCCGGAGGGGTTGGGGCCGGTCAGGCCATGGCCGATCTGGTCAAGGCTGATCATTCGGTATTTGGTTCCCAACCGCTTGACCCAGGGCTCCCATGTCTGGAGCGAAGCGTTGGAACCGTGGAGAAGGACGATCGCCTCTCCATCTCCCCGCCCCTGATCGCGGGCATGGACAAGCAGGCCGCCGCCCACATCGAGGAACTGCGAGGCGCCATTCGCATATTTCGCCTGAAGGTCCGCCGGATCCAGATCGCGCTGCCAGCCGAAGAGGAGCAGCGCCAGCAGCCCCGCCCCAACCAGCACCAAGGCCCATTTCAAGGCGCGCTTCATCCACCTCCCCCGCCAAGAACGGCTACGGTGCCCTTGCGCCGCCCGTCAGGCATCAATCGCTGCCGAACACGCGCGCGAAAACAGTGTCGACATGTTTCAGGTGATAGGCAAGATCGAACTTCTCCTCGATCTCCGCCGGGGAAAGCGCCGCCGTTACGTCGGGATCGCCCTTCAGCAGCTCCAGAAGCGAGAGAGCGCCGTCGGACTCCCACACCTTCATCGCGTTGCGCTGAACCAGCCTATAGGCATCCTCGCGGCTGACGCCGGCCTGAGTCAGTGCAAGCAGGACACGCTGCGAGTGGACGAGGCCGCCCATCTTGTCCAAATTCTTCTGCATCCGTTCGGGATAAACGAGCAGCTTGTCGATCACGCCGGTCAGGCGCGCCAGCGCGAAATCGAGCGTGATCGTCGCATCGGGGCCGATATAGCGTTCGACCGAGGAATGGCTGATGTCGCGCTCATGCCAGAGCGCCACATTTTCCATCGCGGGCATCGCATAGGAGCGGACCATGCGCGCAAGGCCGGTCAGGTTCTCGGTCAGCACCGGGTTGCGCTTGTGCGGCATTGCCGACGAACCCTTCTGCCCCGGCGAGAAATATTCCTCCGCCTCCAGCACTTCGGTCCGCTGGAGATGGCGCACTTCGATCGCCAGCCGTTCGATCGACGAGGCAATGACGCCAAGCGTCGCGAAATACATCGCGTGCCGGTCCCGCGGGATGACCTGGGTCGAAACCGGCTCGATCGCGAGGCCCAGCTTCTCCGCGACATGCGCCTCGACGCGCGGGTCGATATTGGCGAAGGTGCCGACCGCGCCCGAGACCGCGCAAGTGGCAATGTCCTTGCGCGCCGCCACAAGCCGTTCGCGTCCACGCGAGAATTCGGCATAGGCTTCGGCCATCTTCAGCCCGAACGTCACCGGCTCTGCATGGATCCCATGGCTTCGGCCAATGCAGGGCGTCATCTTGTGCTCGAAGGCGCGCCGCTTGATGACGGCAAGGAGCGCGTCGAGATCGTCGAGCAAGATGTCCGTCGCGCGTGCAAGCTGGACGGCAAGGCAGGTGTCGAGCACGTCCGAACTCGTCATCCCCTGATGCATGAAGCGGGCGTCCTCGCCCACGCGCTCCGCAACCCAGGTGAGGAACGCGATCACGTCATGCTTGGTGACGGCCTCGATCGCATCGATCGCCGG
This sequence comes from Sphingomonadaceae bacterium, assembly GCA_041916635.1. Lineage (GTDB taxonomy): Bacteria > Pseudomonadota > Alphaproteobacteria > Sphingomonadales > Sphingomonadaceae > Aquisediminimonas. The sequence continues at coordinate 13,754 of JAYRZE010000001.1, forward strand.
AACATCGATGGCGGGGTTGGTCGCCCACCAGTCCCACAGGCTTTTCGCGGCCGCCTTGGGCACCACGCCCAGTTCGGCGAGCGCATCCGTCGCGTGCGCCTCGATCTCGAACCAGATGCGGAAACGCGCCTCGGGCTCCCAGATCTTGACCATATCCGGGCGGGAATAGCGGGGAACCATCGAATGTCCTTGTCTGAAACGCGGGAATGCGGCGCCCCTCTAACAGAGGGGGGAGCAGGCATCAAATCGCGGGCATCAGACCTGCCGCCTATCGAAGCAGTCCGGCAATAGCGCTCCAGAAATTTGCGAGAACGGTGAGCACATAAAGCGTGCCCAGCACCGCGAACAGCGCGCTCAGCCAGAGAGGTTCGCCGGGCGGATCCTTGTCCTGCCGCACTGAAGCTTTCCCCGGAGGCCCGTCGCGGGCGTCCCCGCGATGGCGTTTCCATTTCGATCCAATGATCGGGGAGTTAGCAAACCGACTTAGCAGCGGCTCCCATAGCCTTTAGGTTCGGAGAACCCTGGACATACGCCATGGGCTCCCCGACCGGGGATCTGGGTTGGTTGATACGGCTCAACGCCTTACCAACCTGCTAAGTCGAGGCTGCTAAACCCCGGAACCGCACGTCAACGGCTCCGCTTTCAAGAATGTCCGCAAAGCGGGCCCGATGCAAGGGGCGACGGCCGTCCAGCAATAGGCTGCGGCCGCTGTCGTAGCTGGCGCTGCAATTTCGGGTTTGGGGGCCTCGCAGTTGTATTGCCATTTGCGTTTCGCTCCGTTGACAATTCCCTATTTTCTGCTATCTGCTTTCTACTATCTAACGAGAGGAGCAAGGCGATGAATCGTACAATCTCTATCTCCACCGACGTTTATGCAGCTATTTGGGCAGCACGACGGCCCGGTGAAGAAAATGAAAATGCAATACTGGAGCGCGTACTTGATTGCCGTGCCGAAGCAAGCATTCCCAACGTGGAAAGACGCGAAGCCTCCAGCGGCACGGGCTTCTACGACATGAGACATGATGTACACTTCGACGAAGGCTTCGAAGCGTTTCGTACATACAAAGGAAAGGAATATTCTGCGGTCGCAACCAACGGTAGCTGGCTAAGGCGGGACAATGGCAAGAAGTACGCCAGCCTGAATCGATTGAATGACTCAATCGTCGCCGGCGCCGAGAATGTTTGGAACGGAAACTGGAAATTTCGTAGCATTGATGGATCAATTAAATCCATAAATTCACTACGATCTCGACATTGAAAACTACGGTAACAGGTGCACCACACTGCGCCGTCAGCCCGCCCATCATACCGCCAAGCCGGATCCTCGGCTCTAAACCAGCCGGCTCTGCTTCACCGCCGCCTCGATGAAACTCGCGAAGAGCGGGTGCGGGTCGAACGGTTTGCTTTTCAGCTCGGGGTGGAACTGCACGCCGACGAACCAAGGATGATCGGGGCGTTCGACGATTTCGGGGAGTTCGCCATCGGGCGACATGCCGCTGAAGACCAGCCCGCCCGCCTCGAGCGGCGCCTTGTAATGGGCGTTGACTTCGTAGCGATGGCGGTGGCGCTCGGAAATTGAGGTGCCGCCATAGATGCTGGCCACATGGCTGTTGCCCGACAGCGTTGCATCATAGGCGCCCAGCCGCATCGTGCCGCCGAGGTCGCCTCCGGCCTCGCGCTTCTGCAGCCCCTCTTCGCTCATCCATTCGGTGATGATGCCGACGATCGGAGAGCCGCCGGGGCCGAATTCGCTGCTGGTCGCGTCGGCAATCCCGGCCGTGTTCCGCGCGCCTTCGATACAGGCCATCTGCATGCCAAGACAGATGCCGAAGAAGGGCACCTTGCGTTCGCGGGCGAATTTGACGCTGGCGATCTTGCCTTCGCTGCCCCGCTCGCCGAAGCCGCCGGGCACCAGGATCGCGTGCATCGGCTCAAGCGCCGCAGCGACATCGCTTTCGGGCTGCTCGAAAAGCTCGGCATCGATCCAGTTGATCCGCACTTTCACCCGGTTGGCGAGCCCGCCATGGACCAGCGCCTCGTGGAGCGATTTGTAGGCATCGGGAAGCCCGACATATTTGCCGACAACCCCGATGGTCACTTCGCCTTCGATATTCTTCTGGCGGTCGATGATATCGTCCCAGCGGCGCAGGTCCGGCGCGGCGCCGGGTTCGATGCCGAAGGCGCGAAGGACTTCGTCGTCCAGCCCCTCGGCATGATATTGGAGCGGAACGGCATAGATGCTGCTGGCATCGAGCGCCTGGATGACGGCTTCCTTGCGAACGTTGCAGAAGAGCGCGATCTTCGCCCGTTCACCTTCGGGAAGGGGGTGCTCGGTCCGGCACAGAAGGATATCGGGCTGGATGCCAAGGCTGGTCAGCTCGCGCACGCTGTGCTGGGTCGGCTTCGTCTTCAGCTCACCGGCTGCGGCGATATAGGGAACCAGCGTCACATGGATGAAGACGGTGTTGCTGCGCCCGACATCGTTGCGCAACTGCCGGATCGCCTCGATGAACGGAAGCGATTCGATGTCGCCGACAGTGCCGCCGATTTCGCACAGGACGAAATCGAGATCGTCGATATCGGCCATCGCGAAGGCCTTGATGGCATCTGTCACGTGCGGGATGACCTGCACCGTCGCGCCCAGATAGTCGCCACGGCGCTCGCGGGTGATGATCTGCTGGTAGATTCGGCCGGACGTCACATTGTCCGACTGGCGCGCCGCGACACCGGTGAAGCGTTCATAATGGCCGAGATCGAGATCGGTTTCCGCGCCATCGTCGGTCACATAGACTTCGCCATGCTGATAGGGGGACATCGTCCCCGGATCGACGTTGAGATAGGGATCGAATTTCCGGATACGCACGCGGTATCCACGCGCCTGCAAAAGCGCGGCGAGCGACGCTGCCATAAGCCCTTTGCCAAGCGAGGAGACCACGCCGCCGGTGATGAAAATAAACCGCGCCATGGGAGGAGAGGCTTAGACGCGCGAAGGGAGATTCGGCAAGGGGCCGAGGCCCCTCGGCACGAAATATTATTGTTGCGGGGTGCCTGCCGGGGCTGTCGCGGGTGCCGCCGGAGCCGTCGAAGCCGGGGCTGGAGCGGCAGTCGCGGGCTCCTGCACAACCGGTGCGGCGGCAGGTCTTGCCTTGGGCTTCGCGGCAGGCGCCTGAACCGGAGCCTTGGGGCCGGTGGCAAGCGGAACGCCTGCTGCCGGAGGAGCTCCAGCCGGGGCTCCAGCATCAGAACCGGCCAGGGGCACCCCCGAAACCGGCGCTGCGGGCGCCGTGACCGGCTGCCGCGCCAATGACGTATCCAGCTCTGCCGGAGCGCGATTGAAGGTTGCGAGACCGGCAAGCGCGATCGAGAGCAGCACGAAAAGGCTCGCGAGAATCGTCGTCGCACGCGTCAGGAAGTCAGCGGCTCCGCGCGCGGTCATCAGCCCGGACGGGCTCCCGCCTCCGGCAAGGCCGCCACCTTCGGAACGCTGCATGAGAATGACCCCGACCATGGCCGCGGCAATGATCGCATGAACGACAAGAAGGAATTTATACATGGGCGCGGCCCTTAGCGGAGCGGCGGCACCGGATCAACCGCGCTTGAGAGGATAGCGCAAGGCCACAAACAGTAAGGAAAGTGCGGGAAGGCTCGATCGAGCTAGAGTGCGAATCGCGGTCCCTATCGCCCCTTCCCGCATGAGAACGGCCCTGACGGGGAGGGGTCCCGGCCAGGGCCGTATCCAGATGGCCAGGTGTTGACCGGCCTGGCGCACCGGGATTCCTTGGGCAATCGTTACTTGGACGGCAGCAGGACCGTGTCGATCACATGAGCGACGCCATTCGACTGATAGACGTTCCGCTCTTCAGCAGCGATCTGCGACTTGCCGCCCGTGGCGTCGGTCAGCGTATAGGCATCGCCATCCTTCGAGACCGTGAGCGATCCGCCAGCGACGGTCTTGAGCTTCGCCGTACCGCCACCAGCGGCGATTTCCTTGTCGAGTTCGGCCGTATCGAGCTTTCCGGCAACGACATGATATGTCAGGATACCGACAAGCTTCTGCTTGTTTTCGGGCTTGAGGAGCGTGTCGACCGTACCGGCCGGCAGCTTCTTGAATGCATCATCGTTCGGAGCGAACACGGTGAACGGGCCGGTGCCCTTCAACGTATCGACCAGCCCGGCAGCGCCAACGGCAGCAACAAGCGTCTTGAGATTGCCCGCCTTCGACGCATTGGTCACGACGTCATTGGCCGGATCCATCGGGGCCCCGCCGACCATCGGCATGCCGCCATCCATCGCGCCGTCGCCCATCGCGCCATTGTCCATCATGGCTTCGTTATCGGCCATCATGGCGGTGTCGGCCTCGGCCGGCTTCTTCGAACAGGCGGTCATGGCCATCGCGGCAGCGGCGATCATGAGCGTATTGATGACAGTCTTTTTCATGCGGTAGCCTCATTTCAATAAGTTGGTCGCCTCTGCGAAAGGCGCAGCCGTCAAGGCCCCGGGCGTGCGCCGGGGTTAATGGCTATATTGGTGAGGCATCCGATTTGGATGCAGTGCGCCGAATATTATTGTGCCGCCTCGACAATCGGCACGAAATCCGCCGCTTTCAGGCTCGCCCCGCCGACGAGCGCGCCATCGACATCGGGCACGTGAAGCAATTCGGCGGCATTGGACGGTTTGACCGAGCCGCCATAAAGGATCCGCACCCTCGCTCCTTCATCGCCAAGCAGTTCTCCAAGGCACCGGCGGATCGCGGCATGCATCTGGGCAACGTCGGCAACCGTCGGCGTCCGGCCCGTGCCGATGGCCCAGACCGGTTCGTAGGCGACGACCAGCGTCTTGCCCGTTCCGCTTTCCGGGACCGAGCCTTTCAGCTGCGCCGTCACAACCGCCACGGCATTCCCGGCATCGCGCTCGGCCTCGGTTTCCCCGACGCAGACGATCGCGACGAGCCCACCGGCAATCGCTGCCTCGGCCTTGGCCTTCACTTCGGCATCGGTTTCGTGATTGTCCGTCCGCCGCTCGCTATGGCCGACGATGACCATCGTCGCGCCTGCCTCGGCCAGCATGGCGACCGAGAGGCACCCTGTATGCGCCCCCGACGCGTTCCAGTGGCAATCCTGCGCGCCGATCGCCAGGCCAGGCTGCCGGGCCGCGGCCGGTGAAATAAGAGTCGCGGGCGGGCAGATGGCCACATCGACGGCACCGCCGCCTGCGCCCGCAATTGCATCGAGTTCGGAGAGAGCCGCCGGCGACCCGTTCATTTTCCAGTTGCCCGCGACCAGTTTGCGCAATGCCATTGCCCGAATGCCCTTTCCCAAAGCCCGCTTGAAGCGGAACTCGCGCCGCCCTATGGCGAGGCGCAATCAACATCAAGCCGGAAGCTCCTGTTCATGATTTCCTTTTTTCGCCGAGCATTGTCGTCCTGGCTCGTCCTTGGCCTGCTCGCCCTGATCATGATTGCTTTTGTCGTGACCGGCGTGGGCACGCCTTCGGGGCTTGATAACCTTGCAGGCGGTAGTTCGCGGATTGCGAAAGTCGGAGGCGCGTCGCTCAGCGCGACGGAGACCGCGCAGCGCGTGCAGGCGCAGCTGGACGGTGCACGGCAAGAGAATCCCGGCCTCGACATGGCGGCCTTCGCGCGCGCCGACGGCATCGAAAAGGTCATCGACCAGATGATCAACGGCCGGGCGTTCGAGGAGTTCGGCCGCAAGAACGGCATGGTGATCAGCAGCCGTCTTGTCGACGGTGAAATTGCGAGCATTCCGGCATTTCGCGGACCGACAGGCTCTTTCGACCGGAACACATTCCTTGGTGTCCTGGCGCAACGGAAATTGACCGAAGCAGTCGTCCGCGAGGATTTTGCCCGCGACAAGATGACCAACGCCCTGATCCTGCCGGCGGCCGGCGCGGCGCGGATGCCGGTCGGCCTTGTCACGCCCTTCGCCTCGCTTCTGCTTGAACAGCGCAGCGGACAGATCGGCTATGTGCCAACCGCGGCGGCTGGCACAGGCGCGCCGCCCACCGATGCCGAACTCGGAACATTCTACCAGCGGCAAGCGGCGCGCTACACCGTGCCCGAGACGCGCGTGATCCGTTACGCGCTGTTCGACCGCAAGCGTTTCGAGGGCGCGATCGCCGCGACCGAAGCAGAGATTGCGCAGGCCTATCAGGCGAATGCGGCGCAATATGCCGCGAAGGAAACGCGCGCCTTCAGCCAGGTCGTCGTCCCGACTCAGGCAGCCGCAAACGCAATTGCGGCCAAGGCACGCGGCGGCACACCGCTGGCCGCAGCCGCAAAAGCTTCGGGTGGCGAAGCGACCACGCTCGCCGCACAGGACCAGTCTGCCTATGCCGGGCTCGCGGCTTCGCCCGCGATTGCAAAGGCAGCCTTTGCTGCGCCCAAGGGCGCGATCCTCGATCCCCAGAAATCGCCGCTCGGCTGGCTTGTCGTCCAGGTCGATGCGATCAACCGGACCGGCGGCAAAACGCTGGCCGATGTTCGCACGGAGCTTGCCGCGCAGGTCGTCAAGCAGAAGGTCGATGTGGCAATTGCCGACTATGTGACCAACCTTGAGGATCAAGTGGCGGATGGCGCGACGTTCGACGACGTCGTCAAAAAGGAGGGCTTGGCCGTTGTTACGACCCCGGCAATCACTGCCGGTGGCGTTGCGCCGGACGTGGCCGGTTTCAAGGCCGGCCCCGAACTGGAGCCGATCCTGCGAGATGCCTTTCAGGCGGAAATCAATGACGATCCGTCAGTGATGACGATCACGGCCGGGCAAAGCTATGGTTTTTACGATCTCGACCGGATCATTCCGGCCGCGCCGAAGCCGCTGGCCAGCATTCGTGCGCAGGTCATTGCCGATTTCGGGCAGGATCGTGCGACGCGGGCAGCAAAGCGGATCGCCGATACGATTGCGCTGAAGGCCAATCAGGGTACGCCGATTGCAGCCGCCCTGTCGGGTGCGGGCGTGGCCCTTCCGGGCGCGAAGCCGATCAGCGCGCGCCGGATCGATTTGGTCAGGACCCAGCAGAAGGTTCCGCCTGCCCTTGCGCTACTGTTCACCATTCCCTCCCACCAGGCAAAAGTACTCGAGGCCGAGGACAAGAAGGGCTGGTATGTCGTCTGGCTCGACACGATCGTGCCTGGCAACGCCGCGTCCGAACCGGGCCTGGTCCAGGTGACGCAGGGCGAACTCTCCCGCTCGCTGGGAGACGAATATGCCCAGCAGTTCGCGGCTGCCATCAAGGCCGATGTCGGGGTCAAGAAGAACGCTTCGGCGATTGCCGCCCTCAAGCGCAGCTTGACGGGCGCCGCGACGAGCCAGTGACCGCCAAGGCCGATGCCATCGCCCGCGCGCAGCTTGCCGAGGGCAAGCCGGCGCTTGTCTGGCGGAGCCTGATCGCGGACACCGAGACGCCGGTTTCCGCCGCGCTCAAGCTGTTCGAGCCGGAACGGGGCGATTTCCTTCTCGAATCGGTCGAGGGTGGCGCGGTGCGCGGGCGCTACAGCCTGTTGGGGCTCGCGCCCGACCTCGTCTTTCGTGCGCGCGGCGAGAAAGCGGAGATCAATTCACGCTGGCTGACCGACCGTGCGTCCTTTGCGCCGCTCGAAGAGACAGCGCTTCCCGCGTTGCGCACCCTGGTCCATTCTTGCCGCATCGACGTGCCCGAAGGGCTGCCCCCCGCGCTGGCCTGCCTGGTCGGCTATTTCGCCTATGAGACGATCGGGCTGGTCGAGAGACTGCCCCGCCCCGCCCCCAATCCGCTCGACCTGCCGGACATGCTGTTCGTGCGGCCGACGCTGGTGCTGGTCTTTGACAGGCTTTCGGACGAACTCTTCCTCGTGGCGCCCGTCTGGCCCGAAGGCGGCGACGCCGATCGCCTCGTCGAACTGGGCATCGATCGGATCGAGTCCGCCGCAGCCCGGCTTTCGCAGCCGCTTCCGGCACTCGCAAGACAGCCCCGCCTTGATGCACTGCCAGAGCCCGAACCGGTCCTCGCGCCCGGCCGCTATGCGGAGATGGTGCTTAAAGCCAAGGATTATATCGCGGCGGGAGACATATTCCAGGTCGTGCTGGCGCAGCGCTTCACCCTGCCCTTCACGCTTCCGCCGTTCGATCTTTATCGCGCGCTCAGGCGGATCAACCCCTCGCCCTTTCTCTATCATCTCGACCTGCCGGGCTTCGCACTCACCGGCTCGAGCCCCGAAATCCTCGTCCGCGCGCGCGACGGCGAAGTGACGATCCGCCCGATTGCCGGCACCCGCCCGCGCGGGAAAACCGCAGTGGAGGACGCCGAGAATCGCGATTCACTGCTTGCCGACCCCAAGGAGCGGGCCGAGCATCTGATGTTGCTCGACCTTGGCCGCAACGATGTCGGCCGCGTCGCCGCCGCCGGCAGCGTAACGGTGACGGACAGCTATACCGTCGAATTCTACAGCCATGTGATGCACATCGTCTCGAATGTCGTGGGGCAGCTGGCGCCGGGCAAGGATGCGCTCGATGCCCTTTTCGCGGGTTTTCCCGCTGGGACCGTCTCTGGCGCGCCGAAAGTCCGCGCGTGCGAGATCATCGCCGAGCTGGAGCCTGAGACACGCGGTGCCTATGCGGGCGGCGTCGGCTATTTCAGCCCCGACGGCAATATGGACAGCTGCATCGTACTCCGGACAGCCGTCGTGAAAGATGGCGTCATGCATGTCCAGGCGGGCGCCGGGATCGTGGCAGACAGCAACCCCGACTATGAACAGCGCGAATGCGAAGCCAAGGCCGGTGCGCTGATGGCGGCAGCGAAGGAAGCGGTAAAGGTGGCGAGCGAAGCCGGGTTCGGGCAATAGCTTGACGCTATCGCATGACGGCCAAACCAAAACGCCCATATTCCGGCCCTCATCCGTCATGCTGAACTTGTTTCAGCATCCATACAGCGCGCCCGGAATGGACCCTGAAACAAGTTCAGGGTGACGATTCACATTCCACGCATTTTGCTCTAGCATGGCCCCATGCGTACCATCCTGACACCGCTGATCGCGGCCTTCACCCTTTTCGCAACCCCCTCGCTTGCCGAAACCTGGCCGTCTCAGGATGGCGAAGTGACCCTCAAGGATTTCGCCTTTGGCTCGGGCGAGAAGCTGCCCGAAGTGCGGATGCACTATACGACGCTCGGAACGCCGCACAGGGACAAAAAGGGCCAGATCGACAATGCGGTCATGGTCCTTCACGGCACGGGCGGCTCGGGCAAACAATTCCTCCAGCCGCAATTCGCCGATGAGCTTTACGGCCCCGGCCAGCCGTTCGACATTGCGAAATATTATGTGATCCTGCCGGACAATATCGGCCATGGCGGGTCTTCCAAGCCCAGCGACGGGATGCGCATGGCCTTTCCCAAATACGACTATGACGACATGGTCCGCGCGCAATACCGGCTGCTGACCGAGGGGCTGGGCGTGAGGGCGCTCAAGGTGCTGCTCGGCACCTCGATGGGCTGCATGCACGCATTCGTATGGGGAGAGACCTATCCGGGCTTTGCGGGGCGGCTCGCGCCCTTTGCTTGCAATGCTTCCGAAATCGCCGGGCGCAACCGGATGTGGCGCAAGATGTCGATCGAGGCGATCAAGGCCGATCCGGCGTGGAATGGCGGGAACTATACCGAACAACCCGCATCCGGCCTCCGAACCTATACCGACTTGAGCATCATCGCGGGGAGCAATCCTGTCGCGCTCCAGGCACTCTACCCCACGCGCGCCCAGGCCGAAGCGGCGCTCGAAACCGGCTTCGCCGCGCGCGGCAAGGGTGTGGACGCGAACAACGCGATCTACCAGCTCGATGCCTCGCGGACCTACAATCCGGAGCCGAACCTCGAAAAAATCACCGTCCCCGTGCTCTGGATCAATTCGGCGGACGATTTCATCAACCCGCCCGGCCTCGGCATGGCCGAAAAGGCAGCAAGGCGCATGCCCCGCGCCCGCTTCATCCTGATCCCCGAAAGCGCCGAGACCAAGGGGCACGGGACGCATACCTGGGCGAAGTTCTGGAAGGCGGAACTGGCGAAGCTGATGGCGGAGTAAGGGCGTCAGGTCAATTTGGTGTGGTCGCAGTTGTCAATCAGAGTTGCATGAACCTGTATCGATTGGTGATCGCGCTCAGGAACTATTGCAAAGTTCTTGAAGCTGGAAACTCGCCCACAACGGAAGGATATATCGATCTGCTGAGGCGATTTCCATTCAACAGAAAGATCAGAGAAATCGTACCCTTTCAAGAAGCACTGCCCCTCATCCTTAGGGAAAGACGTAGCCAAAAGAGGCATGGCGCAAATATCGATGTTCTTGATTCCGGAATTGTGAAACTCCTGAGTCCGTATCCCAATCTTGAGGCCCTCTCCCCTGTACTCGGTCATCTTTTCCTGGGGCTTAGCGGCGCACGCAGATAATATCATAGCAAAACCATAACTTGGATAGAGAACAAATTTCTGCATCGCACTACTTCCCACGACATTTGGCCAGCAATCTTGATCGTGTGGCAGCTCGCCAAAAAATCAACCCAGCACCTGCAGCCCATGTTTCTGGACAATGGAAAGCAGCTTCAAGGCCATACCGCTCGGGCGCTTGGCCCCGGTTTCCCATTTTTCCACCGTCGACTCGCTGGTGTTAAGATAGCGGGCGAAAACCGGCTGGCTGACGCGATTGGCTTCGCGCAGCCGCCGTATGTCCTTGGGGCCGAATTGCGGCGTGACCGAAAGGCACGCAACGTCGAAATCGCGCATGGTCGCCTTGTCGATGACCCCAGTGCGGAAAAGCGCCTCGGCCGAACTGTGAATCGCCTCAAAGGCGTCACTTTTGAAAACTTTCTTCCTCATCGTCGCCGCTCCAATTCGTCGATGCAAATCTCGATCCAGTGTCCGTCGCTGACTTGAGCCTCTGCCTGCTCCCGTGTCATCGCACCATATTGCTTGGCGACCTGCCTGAACGCTTTCAACTCATCCTCATCGATATTGGCCCGATCCTGCTTGGCAAACAGATACTCATAGACCCAAAAATTCCCGCCCCGCGCCAATATGATCGACCGATACTGGTTATCCGCCAGCCGCTTCTTGAACACACCGCCACCCAGATCGTCCGCCTGCCCGGCCCTCACCTGGACAATCGCCTTGCAGAGCGCCGCGTCCGATATCCGGACCTTCCTTGCGGCTTTGGCAAACCAAGCTGTTTTGAACGCACGTACTACAAGTGAATCGGACACGCCAGACAATAGCACTGAGTGCTATATTTGCAAACAGATGCCGCCACGCGCCACGCACAATTCGCTTCAACCGCACCCCATCAGCCGCTAGGGGCTGCGCCATGATCCTCGTCATCGACAATTATGACAGCTTCACCTGGAACCTCGTCCATTATCTGATGGAGCTTGGCGCCGAGGTCGAGGTCGTGCGCAACGATGCGATTTCTGCCGGGCAGGCGATCACGTCGGGCGCGGAGGCGTTCCTCATCTCGCCCGGCCCCTGCACACCCAATGAGGCGGGCGTCAGCCTCGATCTTGTCGCGGCCTGCGCCGAAGCGGGCAAGCCGCTGCTTGGCGTCTGCCTTGGCCATCAGGCGATCGGGCAGCATTTCGGCGGGCATGTCGTGCGCGGCGGGCTGATGCACGGGAAGACATCGGCGGTGTCTCATGACGGGAGCGGGCTGTTCGCCAGCCTCCCCTCTCCTTTCACGGCGACGCGCTATCACTCGCTGATCGTCGAGGATATTCCGGCCGAACTGATCGTCAACGCAAGGAGCGAGGACGGGCATGTGATGGGCTTTCACCATGCCACGCTGCCGATCCACGGCGTCCAGTTCCATCCCGAAAGCATCGCGACCGAACATGGCCATGCGATGCTCGCCAATTTCATGGCGCTTGCCGGGATGCGCGTGAAGGAACGGGCGTGACCAGCCAAGAGGCCGAAGCCCTGTTCGGGCGGATGCTCGATGGCGGGATGCCGGATGCCGAGATCGTCGAAACGCTCATTGCCCTGACCGAACGTGGCGAAACCTCGGAAGAAATCGCTGGCGCCGCCAAGGCCTTGCGCACACGTATGATCCCCGTTCAGGCGCCATCGGGCGCGATCGACGTGTGCGGCACCGGGGGAGATGGGCATCACAGCCTCAATGTCTCGACCGCCGTTGCCATCATCGTCGCAGCGTGCGGCGTGCCTGTGGCCAAGCATGGCAATCGCGCAGCATCGAGCAAGGCGGGCGCCGCCGATACGCTCGAGGCGCTGGGGCTCGACATGACGCGCGCCGGAGAGACGGCCGAGGCCACCCTCAACGAGCTTGGCATCTGCTTCCTATTTGCCACAACGCACCATCCGGCGATGAAACGCATCCAGCCCATCCGCAAGGCGATCGGACGGCGGACGATCTTCAACCTGATGGGGCCGCTTGCCAATCCCGCGAGGGTAACCCGGCAATTGATAGGCATTGCCCGGCCCGACTATGTGCCGGTCTATGGCCGGGCGCTGGAAAGCCTGGGCGCAGACGCGGCCATGATCGTTTCGGGCGAAGAAGGCCTCGACGAATTGTCGGGCGCCGGGCCGAGCCGGATCTTCAGCATCGGCGATTTGCCGGTCGGAGAGACCGTCTCGCCAGGTGACGCCGGCCTTCCAGCCGCCCCGACCAGCGCCATTCACGGAGGCGATGCGGCCTATAATGCGGCGGCGCTCCGGCGGCTCCTGCAAGGCGAAGAAGGGCCGTATCGCGACGCCGTGCTCCTCAATGCCTCGGCGGCACTGATCGTTGCGGGACGGGTCGGGAACTGGCGCGACGGGGTTGAGGAAGCGGCCGAAGTTCTCGATAACGGCCTCGCCAATGCCCTGCTCGATTGCTGGATCGCATTCTAGATGGCGAACAAGCTCGATGAAATCTGCGCGAACAAGCGCGTCGAAGTGGCGAACCGCAAGACATTGCATTCGCTCACCGATCTCGACCGGCTGGCAGTAGCGCAAAGCGCACCGCGCGGGTTTCGGGCGGCGCTTGACGTCAAGGCGGCAACGGGCTTCGGCCTGATAGCGGAAATCAAGAAGGCCAGCCCGTCCAAGGGGCTGATCCGCGCCGATTTCCGGCCGGCAGAACATGCCGCCGCCTATGAAGCCGGTGGTGCCGCCTGCCTTTCGGTGCTGACCGATGCGCCCTATTTCCAGGGGCATGAGGAGTATCTGGTCGCGGCGCGCGCGGCCTGTTCGCTCCCCGTGCTGCGCAAGGACTTCATGGTCGATCCCTGGCAGGTCGCCGAAGCGCGCGCGATCGGGGCCGATGCGATCCTGATCATCGTGTCGGCGCTTAACGATACCGAGATGCAAGAGATCGAAGCGGCGGCGATCGAGCGCGAAATGGATGTGCTCGTCGAGACGCACGATGCCGAAGAACTCGACCGGGCGCTTCGGCTGAAATCGCGATTGATCGGCGTAAATAATCGCAATCTCAAAGACTTCACGGTCGATTTTGCACGAACCTATGAACTGGTCGGCCGGGCACCGAAGGACTGCACCTTTGTCGCGGAGAGCGGCCTTTCGTCGCATGCCGATCTTGTCGCAATGGCCGAACACGGCGTTCGCTGCTTCCTTGTCGGCGAAAGCCTGATGCGCGCCGACGATGTCGAGGCCGCGACCCGCGCGCTGCTGGAGGGGGCATGACCCGGTTGACTCATCTCGATGAGCAAGGCGCGGCGCGCATGGTCGATGTTTCCGCCAAGGCGGTTACGGCGCGCGAGGCCGTGGCGACCGGAACTATCACGATGGGCGCCGAAGCCTCGGCCGCGATCCATGACGGGCGGGTTGCCAAGGGCGACGTCCTGGCGGTTGCGCGGATCGCCGGAATCCAGGCGGCCAAGCGGACGAGTGACCTGATTCCGCTTTGTCATCCGCTTGGGCTTTCGAGCGTCGTGGTCGATTTCGAACGGATTGAAAACGGCCTCCGGGCTACCGCCACGGCGCGGACTTCGGGCCAGACCGGGGTCGAAATGGAAGCGATGACGGCGGCGGCCGTCGCGCTCCTGACCGTTTACGACATGGCCAAGGCGATCGACAAGGCAATGGTCATCGGCGAAATCCGGCTGCTTTCGAAGAGCGGCGGAAAATCGGGCGACTGGCGCGCGCCATGATCTCGCTTGAAGCCGCCCAATCGCAATTGCTTGCGCTTGCGACGCCGCTTCCTGTCGAAACCGTTCCTCTGATCGACGCCGCCGGGCGATGGGCTGCCAAAGACGTGATTGCTAGGCGAACCCAGCCCGTCCGTCCGCTTTCGGCGATGGATGGCTACGCGCTCGCCAGCGGAAACGCAGGCCCGTGGCGCGTGATCGGGGAATCGGCAGCGGGGCGCCCATTCGGGGGCGATGTGGCGGCGGGAGAAGCCGTGCGCATCTTCACGGGTGCCGCCGTTCCCGAAGGGGCCGATGCCGTCGTCATGCAGGAGGATGTGGATCGGGACGGCGATACCATTCGTATCGCGGCAGACAATCCGCCATCGGCGGGACGGCATATACGGCAGGAGGGATCGGATTTCCGGGCCGGCACGGTCCTTGTCGGGGCCGGCGAACGGTTGACCCCTGCTCGGATCGCGCTTGCCGCTGGCGGCGGATTTGGGGAAATATCGGTACACTGTCGGCCACGGGTCGCGCTCCTTGCGACCGGCGACGAACTTGTTCCGCCGGGTATGGACACCGGGACCGAACGCCTGCCCGAATCCAATACAAGCATGGTTGCGGCGCAGATTCGCGATTTACATTGCTATATCAATAATATCGGAATCGTTCCTGATAATGTTTCAAATCTGATCGAAGCCATCGGCTCGGTCGAGGCCGACCTGTTGATCACGATGGGAGGTGCCTCTGTGGGGGATCATGATCTTGTGAAGCCCGCACTCGAGCTATGCGGAGCCTCGCTCGACTTCTGGAAAGTCGCCATGCGCCCCGGCAAGCCGGTTATGGCCGGGCGCCTGGGCGGAATGATCGTGCTGGGCCTGCCCGGCAACCCGGTTTCGGCCTTTGTCACGACGCTGCTTTTCGCAAGGCCGGTCGTTTCTGCGCTGGCAGGCGCGCACGATCCGCTCCCGCGCAGGATCGCAGCCCGCCTTGCCGCACCGCTTCCGGCCAATGGGGATCGGATCGACCATATACGCGCGATGCTGACACCGGATGGCGTTCGCCCGGTCGGGCCGAACGATAGCGCCGCGATGAGTGGGCTTGCCGCGGCAGACTGCCTCATTGTTCGCCCGCCCGCAGCCCCTCCCGCAAATGTGGGAGACGACGTCCTCATAATGCTGTTGGCCTGATGCAAGCGAACCTATAGTGAACATTACGCTTGACGTGCGCCGCGCCGTTTCCTAGAAGTTCCACGTTCGTTCCCTATTGGAGGCGCCGCGATGCTGACCCGCAAACAACATGAACTGCTCTGCTTCATTCATGACCGGCTCTCCGAAACCGGCGTTTCGCCTTCGTTCGAGGAAATGAAGGAGGCGCTTGACCTCAAGTCGAAGTCCGGCGTGCATCGACTGATTTCCGCTTTGGAAGAGCGCGGATTTATCCGCCGCCTGCCGAACCGTGCACGCGCGCTCGAGGTGGTTCGCATGCCCGAGCGTGGCGGGGAAATCCGGCCGGTCTCGTCGACCAATGTCGTCAATCTCGCTCCCAAGACGATGGCCCCCAAGGGCAAGACGATCGCGGCGAACGATGTTTACGAGATTCCCCTGCACGGCCGGATCGCGGCCGGTATGCCGATCGAGGCGCTCGAAGGCCAGGCGACCCTTGCCGTTCCGGCAGCGCTGCTTGGCGCGGGTGAGCATTATGCGCTTGAAGTCTCCGGCGATTCGATGGTCGAGGCCGGCATCCTCGATGGCGACTTTGCATTGATCCGCAAGGCCGACACGGCCCGCGAAGGCGAAATCATCGTCGCTCTGGTCGATGATGCAGAGGCCACGCTCAAATATTTCCGCCGGGAGGGTTCGATGATCCGCCTCGATCCGGCCAACCGGGCCTATCAGCCGCAGCGTTATGCGCCGAACCAGGTGCGCGTGCAGGGCCTGCTGGCGGGGCTGCTGCGCCGCTACTGATCCCGCGCGCCTTGCGCCGCCAGGGATGGTCGTCGCGCGCTTGGAACACGGTTTCGACCGATGGGCCGGAAAGGCTGATCGCAAGCCCGCCCGACCGGGCAAGAAAGCTCTTGTCCAGCTTTAGCCAGCGAGGCGCGCAATTGCGCGGCAAGCGCCGCTCGCTGACGACGATGTCGACGGCGCGGCATGTTTCGATCAGGGCTGCGCGCGAAAGCGGATAGGCGCTTCGGGTTGCCGCGATCCGCCATGCCCGGCCGCCCCTTTCGAGCGAGATGAGGCACATATCGCGCCCGCAGCGCGCCCCTGAGACGGTATCGAGATCGACGGGCGGGTCGAGCTCGCCCGATCGCTCCGCGAGAAGGTCGCGCATATAGTCTCCGGTTCTCGAACGCAGCAACGCGACGCGCCCGTCGTTGCCGCGAACGGCAAGATGACGACCATCGCCTGTAATCAGCATGTCGGGAGCCGGCGTGGCGACGGCAATTGTCGCGCCTGCGGCAAGGGGCAAAAGACCAAGCCATCGCGCGTGGCTGCGCCAGAGCAGGATCCAGAGCCCCCCAACCAGCGTCGCGCCGAAAGCCGGAACCGGGATCGAAGGCAGGGTCGCAACGGCCCCCGGAAACGCGGCGACCGTCCGCGCGATCCACAACAATAGGTCAAGACCCTGCCCCGCAACCCACCAGAAGGGCGCACCCAGCCCCCCGCTGTCGAACAACAGGGCCAGCGCTTCGAACGGCATGACAACGAAAGTCGTCAATGGAATCGCGACGATGTTCGCCGCCGCCCCGTAAAGTCCCGACTTGTGGAAATGATAGAGCGCGATCGGCGCGAGAACGATCTCGACGACAAGGCCGGTCAGGAGCAGCGAGGCTCCCGCGCGAAAGACGCGAGCGGCAACCCCTTCATCGCGTGGCATCGTGGTCGCGCGAACATGCGGGTGCTCATGCAGCGCCACGATCGAGGTAATCGCGGCAAAACTGAGCTGGAAACTCGCCCCGACAAGCGATTCCGGCCAGACCAGAAGGACGGCCAGCGCGCCCGTTGCCACCAGCCTCAGGGTCATGGCTTCCCTCCCCAGCGCCAACCCGATCAGGACCAGCAATGCGGCGATGCACGACCGGATCGTCGGGACTTCCGCGCCAGTCAGCAAGGTATAGCCGATGCCTGCTGCTGCCCCTGCCGCCGCCGAGACGAGAACCAGTGGAATCCGCAGCGCCAGCCAGGAGCTGAGCGCCAGGATCCGAAGCGTAACGAACATCGCTGCTGCGACCACCGCCGTGATGTGCAGGCCGCTGATCGACAGCAGATGCGTAAGCCCGCTCGCGCGCATCGCCTCTTCGTCCTCGGGCGCAATGCCTCCACGATCGCCCGTGGCAAAGGCCGCCGCGATCCCGCCGGCGCTGCCCGAAAGACGCTCGCGGACGTGCGTCGAGATGCGCACTCTCAGCGATTCTCCCGCCGGCTGTACCGAGCCAAGCCGCTGCACCGGGTCGAGCGCCTTGCCGGTTCCGCCGATCCGCTGGAACCAGGCCGTCCGGGCAAAGTCATATCCCCCCGGAACGGCCGCATCCGGCGGCGCCACGAGCCGGGCGCGCAGGACAAGGTCGTCCCCCGCGGCAAGGCCGGAGGGCAGCTTGTCCAGATCTGCCGTAACCCTGATTCCGGGTGGAAGGCCTTGCCCGGCTGCGGGCGCCACGAGAAGCCGGCTCCGCTCCCTTTCAGGCTGTGCCTCGATGTCCAGGAGACGCGCCTCGAACCGGGCGACCAGCGGCCGCTCGATCCGCGGGACCGCGACCCGCTCGCTCCTGAACCAGATCAGCCCGCAACCGCAAGCCACGCAAAGCCCGCCACAAAGCAACGCCGTTGCGAACCGCCGCTCGAACCTAGCGGCAATGCCGGCAAAGGCACATCCAAGTCCCGCAACAATCGTCGCGATCCAGGCCTGGACAGTGTCCATCCAGAACCACAGCCCGATTCCCAGCCCGAACATCACAGGCACCCATAAAGCGAGCTGATCCCGTTCAAATTCGAGCCAGTTTTCAATACTTTCGATCGATTGCACCACCCCCCTTTGAAGCCGCGCGATTGCCATGCTAGGGGCGCGGCTTGTTTTTTCCGGGATGGAGACGAAAAGCGTGGGCGCAGGGCAATCGGATTCAGGCGTTGTCACGCGTTTTGCCCCTTCGCCAACGGGTTTCCTGCATATCGGCGGCGCGCGTACGGCCCTGTTCAACTGGCTGTTTGCACGGCATCACGGCGGCAAATTCCTCCTGCGCATCGAAGATACGGATCGCGCGCGCTCGACGGATGCAGCGATTGACGCGATCCTCGACGGCCTGCAGTGGCTCGGGCTCGACTGGGACGGCGATACCGTCTTTCAGTTCGCCCGCGCCGAACGCCATGCGGAAATCGCCAATCAGTTGCTCGAAAGCGGACACGCCTATCGCTGCTATGCGACCGCGGCAGAGCTGGAGGCGATGCGCGAGGCGCAACGCGCGGCGAAGCAGCCCATGCGCTACGACGGGCGCTGGCGCGATCGCGACCCTTCCGAAGCACCCGAAGGCGCGCCATTCGTGATCCGACTGAAGGCCCCGCAGGAAGGCAGCGTAACGATCGAAGACCGCGTTCAGGGCCCGGTGACCGTGAACAACGCGGAGCTGGACGATTTCATCCTGCTCCGCTCGGACGGGACGCCTACCTATATGCTGTCGGTCGTTGTCGACGATCATGACATGGGCATCACCCATGTGATCCGCGGCGACGATCATCTCAACAATGCCTTTCGCCAGCTTGCGCTGATCCGCGCAATGGGCTGGAAGGAGCCCGTGTATGCGCATGTCCCGCTGATCCACGGGCCCGATGGGGCGAAGCTCTCGAAGCGGCATGGCGCTATGGGCGTCGATGCCTATCGCGACGAGCTGGGATACCTGCCGGAGGCCGTGAACAACTATCTGTTGCGGCTCGGCTGGGGGCACGGCGATGCCGAAATCATCAGCCGCGAACAGGCTGTCGCGTGGTTCGATCTCGATGCCGTCGGGCGGTCCGCCTCGCGTTTCGATTTCAAGAAGCTCGAAAACCTCAACGGCCATTATCTGCGCGAGGCGGATGATTCGCGCCTCGCAGGCATTGCCCGGCCCATGATCGAAGCGAAAATCGGACGCCCTTTGGACGGTTCGGAGCAGGCGACGCTCGTCAACGCGATGGCCTCGCTGAAGCCGCGCGCCAAATCGACGCTAGGGCTTGCCGAGGGCGCGCTGTTCCTGTTCGAACGCCGCCCGCTGATACTCGACGAGGGCGCGAAAGCTCTGCTAGAAGGTGATGCCGCTGTCCTGCTCGAGTCCGTCTCGAACGCGCTTGGTGGCAGTTCGGATTGGGACGAAGCCGCGCTTGAGACTGCGGTTCGTCAGGTTGCGGAGGATGCCGGACTGGGCCTTGGCAAGGTTGCCCAGCCCCTCAGGGCTGCGCTCACCGGTCGCACGACCTCGCCAGGAATTTTTGACGTGCTGCTCCTTCTCGGACGCGAGGAGTCGCTGGCCCGCATAAACGATGCTCTGGCCCTTGCGGCCTGAATGGGGAAGGAAGAACAGATATGGGCGATACCAGCGCTACGGTAACCCTGAACGGCAAGGAAGTCTCATGCCCGGTCCGCTCGGGCAGCGTCGGGCCGGACGTGATCGATATTCGCAAGCTCTATGCGCAGACGGGAGCATTCACATTCGATCCGGGCTTTACCTCGACGGCCAGTTGCGATTCGGCGATTACCTATATCGATGGCGATGAGGGCGTCCTGCTCCATCGCGGCTATCCAATCGGCCAGCTGGCGGAGCATTCGAGCTTCATGGAAGTCTCCTACCTGCTGCTCAACGGCGAACTGCCGGACCGGGAGGCGCTCGACAAATTTTCCTACACCATTTCGCGTCACACCATGCTGCACGAGCAGTTGGCAACCTTCTACCGCGGTTTTCGGCGTGACGCGCACCCGATGGCGATCATGTGCGGCGTCGTGGGCGCGCTTTCCGCCTTCTATCATGACTCGACCGACATTACCGATCCGCACCAGCGCATGGTCGCCAGCCACCGCCTGATCGCCAAGATGCCGACAATCGCGGCGATGGCTTACAAATATTCGGTCGGCCAGCCCTTCCTCTACCCCCGGAACGATCTGAGCTATACCGGCAACTTCCTGCGGATGACCTTCGGCGTCCCCGCCGAGGATTATCATGTCAATCCGGTGGTCGAGCGCGCGCTTGACCGGATCTTCATCCTTCACGCCGATCACGAGCAGAATGCCTCAACTTCGACGGTCCGGCTCGCCGGGTCATCGGGTGCGAACCCCTTTGCCTGCATTGCCGCCGGCATTGCCTGCCTCTGGGGCCCGGCGCATGGCGGCGCCAACGAGGCCGCCCTCAACATGCTTCGCGAAATCGCGACGCCGGACCGGATTCCGCACTATATCGAGCGCGCAAAGAACAAGGACGATCCGTTCCGCCTGATGGGCTTCGGCCATCGCGTGTACAAGAATTACGATCCCCGGGCGACCGTGATGCAATCGACCGTACGTGAAGTCTTCAAGGCGTTGAACGTCTCCGATCCGGTCTTCGAAGTGGCGCTTCAGCTCGAGCACATGGCGCTCAACGACCCCTATTTCATCGAGAAGAAGCTGTTCCCGAACGTCGATTTCTACTCGGGCGTGATCCTGTCGGCGATCGGCTTCCCCACGACCATGTTCACCGCACTCTTCGCGCTAGCGCGCACGGTCGGCTGGGTCGCCCAGTGGAACGAGATGATCTCCGATCCCGACCAGAAGATCGGCCGTCCGCGGCAGCTCTACACAGGGCCCGCCGAGCGGGATTATGTGCCTGTCGAAAAGCGTTAGGCTGGTTTCGAATATGGGAGGGTGAGCACGAAGCGGGCCCCCTGCCCTGGCGCACTGTCAACCGTGATGTCTCCGCCCATGGCGCGGGCAAGCTGGCGCGATATATATAGACCGAGCCCGTTTCCGCCGGGTTCGGACGGATCGACGCGCTCGAACTTCTCGAAGATGCGCGCCTGATCCTCGATCGCGATGCCCTTGCCCTGATCGGCCACGATAATGGCTGCCAGATCGCCTTCCTGTTCGGTCCGCAGCCAGACGCTCGACCCCTTGGGCGAATAGCGCACGGCGTTGCCGATCAGGTTGACCAGGATCTGAAGCACGCGCCGGAACTCCCCGCGCGCTTCTAGGACCTCATCGCTCGAAGGAAGATCGATGCGCACGCCACGATCCGCTGCCCGCACGCCAAGCAGGGCCGCAGCGCGCCGGGCGATATCGGCCACATCCACCGTCTCGGTCTCGATCCTGAAGCCCGGCTGCTCGACGGCTTGAAGATCGACAAGATCATCGACAAGGCCGAGCAAGTGCCGGCCGGCAGCTGCTATGTCGCTTGCATAATTGACATAGTCATTGCGCAACGGGCCCTCGCCTTGGCCGCTTATCGAATCGGCATGGCTGATGATCCGCCCCAACGGGGCCCGCAGCGCGACATCGAGCCGCTCGGCAAAACCATCGTCGGCGGCAGGCGAAGGCGCTTCGGGTCTGACAGGCGCCAGCGCGCGCTCGACCAGCCGGTAGCCTCCCGAAAAACCCGCGAATTCGCCCGTCGAGGACAGCCGCGCTTCGCCGTGAAGAACCAGCCGCGCATTGGGAAGGCTGCGCAGCTCCGCATGCTGTGCCGCAAATCCGCCCCGCGTGGCCACTGCGGCAAGCAATGGAAGATCGCCCTGTTCATCCTCGATCAGCCGGAAAAACCGGGTCAAGGGCTCTCCCAGCGTCGTCACGGCATCGATGCCCGAAAGCGAGATGAGTTCGGGCGTGATGTCGGTCAGCCTCAACTGGCTGTCGCACGCCCAATCGCCATCGCTTTCGAGCCGGGCGAAATCACGCGCGCGTTCCGTGGCAAGCTCCCGATCAGGCATGTGCGCAAGACGTTCGTCCCAACCGGCAATCGCCAGTTCGACCTTTTCCCCAGCCGGCGTGGCGCGGACCCAGAGATCAAGATCGCGCGCGCCATCAGCCGCGACGACTCCGCGGGACACAAGAACGCCTAAGGTCCGCGCCAATCTAGCCAGTGCCGCGATCTGGGGAACCGCCAGAATGCCGCCTTCTTCGCCCCCTGCTCCGAGCTGCAGCGCAAGCAGGCGCGGGTCTGCGGCGATCAACCGGCCTTGCCGGTCAACCGTGCCGCTGGCGACGATCGCTGCGCTGTCCGTCACCGGAACATGCAGGCCGAAGGATGGGCGCGCGCTGCCATTGTGCGGGTCTAAACCGATCATGGTTAAGAGGTGTTAAATCAGCCCGGGTGGCGCACAAGCCAAAATTGCGAAATCACCGCATGCGCCACCGCGATCATCAGCGCCAGCACCGGCTGGCCGATCAGGCTGCCCATCAACAGTTCGAGCGCGATCAGGTCTGCATCGGCGATCCAGTCCTCCCGCGCGCTCGAGCGCGGCTGGAGCATGAGAGCGATCCCGGCCCACAAAGCCAGGACCATCGGCCCCCAACCGAGGCGGGGCACATCGAGCGTCCAGCCCGCAAAACCAAGCAAGACCAACAGCATCGGCAATTTGGCTTCTGCGATCCAACGCAGCACGCGATCCGGTCGGGCCGTTATATTGGCCATGGCTTTCGCGGCCGCCCATGGGAAGCCCGCAAGGAGGAACAAGCCGAAGCTTGGCGCGATCCAGCCGATCACGCCCGCAAGCATGGCCGCAGCCATCAGCCCTGCCGGCACCAGCATCAACAGTTCGAGCGAAATTTTCGACCCCACGAGCCAGGGAAGCGACGAACGAACCAGTGGATCGACAACCTGTGCTTGCCAGAATCCCGAACCCATGGCGCCATTCCCGCGCGCCAGAGCCTCAGCGATCTGCCGCGCCTCCCGTTCGTCTCTCACAAGGGCAAGGCCCTGCCCTTCGGCCGGAAGCCGTTCGGCACCCGCCTGCAATGCCGTTCGCAGCAATGTGGGACCAAGAGCCCAGTCCCCGAGCATGGCCGAAGTGTCGCGAAGCAGCTTTCCGTTCAGGAGCGCCAACCCTCCCCAGCGGTCAAGGGCGTCGATGCGCTCGTAATGGTCCGTCCCTGCGCCGTCCCGCACTGTGAGCAGCGTGGCCCGAGGCTGCTGCGAAAGCGTGGCGACGATGTCGCGACTGGCAACGATGCCGCTGCCAATTACCAGCAGGCCCTCCTCCGGATGAATGCGATCGGCAGCTTCGCTCGCGTTGCGGGCAATCTCAACCGCAATTCCGTCCGCGCGAAGCCGGTCGAACGCCTCCATGAGCGGGGCCGGGATACGATCGGCCAATGCAACGATGTGATCCGCCCCGCAAGATCGGGCGATTCTCACCTGATATTCGACAAGCGTCTGTCCTGCGACCGGAAGGAGCGCGCACGACGAACCTGCGGGGGCAAACGCGTCGTCATCGATCATAACCAATCCGGCCAGTGGCAAGAGTGCTTCCTTCGATCAGTATCGAAGGCGCGATAGGGGGTTCGGGGAGCTTTGAAAAGCGGGTGGCTCAGGCCGCGATGACGGCGATCGCCCGTTCCACGCGGCGAAGCGCGACCGGGTCCCCGGGGGCTGAATCCAGAGCGAGGTCGGCCGCCTCGATCAGTGGTACGGCGCCGAAACTGGCAGCGAGCCCTTTCAACCGATGGGCTGCCATTGCCCAGTTTGCATCGCACCGCGAGCGGGAAAGGAGGTCCGCATAGTGGGCCGCCCCTTCGACAAGCGCAGACCGCAGTTCCTGGACCAGCGCCGGGTCGTTTCCGACAGCAGCCGCCAGCGAAGCATCAACAGCACCGATTTCATAAGCCATTCCCGGTGCTTATCGCGTCATGCTTAACGACTCGTTGCAGAAAGATTTCGCAATAATTTATTTCCGTGTTACGAATCGGGACATGAGCGGGGGAAATTCTGTTGTCGGGCTTTGGCGCGACCGGGAGCGGGAAGCGGAACGGGTCGAGGATCCGAACGAAGCCCTTATCGAAAGCGAGCCGCAATTCGTGGCACACGACTGGGACGAGGATTTGCCCATGCCCGGTGGCTGGCGAAGGCGGCTGTCTCTGACAGGCGCGGTCCTGCTTGCCAGCTCTTGGCTGGTGGCCTTGGGATATCAGCGTTTTCCCGGCCTGCCGGAACGGCTACCCACCTTTGGCGAATGGCTCGACTATATTGCCACGGCAAGCGCGCCGCTTGCCCTTATTGCCGCGCTTTGGCTGATTGCCGCGCGATCCGGAAAGGGCGAAGAGCGGCGCTTCCAGAGAACATCGGAAACCATCCAGCGCGAGGCCGCGCGCCTGGAATTGCTCCTCGCCCTGGTTTCGGAAAGGATGGATGCCAGCCGGACGGCACTTGCTGAACAGGGCGACATGCTGCTGAGCATGGGCGACCATGCCGCCGGCCGACTGAGCGGCATTGCGCGGGCGATGGAAGCCGAGATCGAGGCAGTGTCGCGCCACACCCAGGCGCTCACGGGCTCTGCCGCAGCCGCACGAGGAGATCTGGCCGTCCTGCTTGCCAATTTGCCCAAGGCCGATGTCCAGACCCGGCAAATGGCCGCCTCGTTACAGGAGGCGGGATTGGCCGCCCATGAACGCGCGGGCGCGCTCGATGCCCAGCTTTCGCTGCTGACCGCGCGTGGCCGCGAAGCCGATGAGATTGCCGGAAATGCGGCGCAAAAGCTTGCGGCTCACCTAGCCCGCATGGAAGGCGTAAGCGAAGCGGCAGGGGCGCGGCTGGAACAGGCGGCCGAACAGATGACAGGCGCCGTCGACGATGCGCTCGAACGCGCGTCGCAGGCGCTTGAAAGCGCGCGGCAAGGCATGGAAGCGCAAGGCGCAGCCATGATGGCACTGGTCGAACAGAGCCAGGCCGGCCTTGCCCAGACCGGCGCGGAATCGACTGAACAGCTGGCGCAGCGCGTGACCGCGATCGGGGAGCAGATAGAGGCGATTTCGCAGAGCTTCGCGGCGCAGGGAGAGATCGGCCAGTCGCTGATGACCCGGCTCCATACGGACCTGGACTCCGTCGAGCAGCGTTTTGCCCTGCTCGAAAGCGGTGGCCTCACGCGTACCGAGCGGCTTGGCACGGCAGTGAAGGCGCTCAGCAATCATGCCGACGATCTCAAGACCGCTCTGGCCGGTGGTGGCGACACGGCCAACGCACTGATCGAACGCGTGCATTCGCTGATGACCGCACTTGAAGCGGCGACGCAGGAAATCGACGAGGCCCTGCCCGAAGCCTATGTCCGGCTTGAAAGCCGCGCGCGCGAGGGGATGGAGGCGGTTTCTGCGGCAGCACCGGTCGTATCGCAGCTTACCGAAGCGGCGGGAGCCGCGCTTCAGAAACTTGCCGAAACCGAAGGATTGCTTGCGAAGCAAAAAGAGGCACTGGCATCGCTTTCGTCACTGGGCGAGGCCCAGCTCTCGGAAACGCGCAAGACGGCCGAAGAACTGACTGCCAGCATCGCCACGGCAACAGCCGACGCCGAAAGACTGGCGCAGGGAGCCGCTCCGCAACTCGTCGAAGCGCTGCTTCGCGTGCGTGAGACCGCCAGTCAGGCGAGCGAAAACGCCAAGGCCGCGCTTGGCGAAATCATCCCGCAATCGGCCGAGGCTCTTGGCACAATGAGCAAGGATGCACTGGCGCAGGCCCTGACCGCGCAAGTCGAGGCGCAGATGGCCGAAATCGCCAGCACCACCGAAAAGGCCGTCGGGGCGGCGCAAAAGGCCACCGACCGGCTCATGCGGCAAATGCTGACAATTTCGGAAACAAGCGCTGCGCTGGAGGCGCGGATCGCGGAAGCCAAGGATCAGGTCGAACAGAGCGACCACGCGAATTTCGCACGGCGCGTCGCGCTCCTGATCGAGTCGCTCAATTCGACCGCGATCGACGTCAACAAGCTCCTGTCGAACGAAGTGACCGATACGGCCTGGGCCGCCTATCTGCGCGGCGATCGCGGCATCTTCACGCGCCGCGCGGTCAAGCTCCTCAGCTCGGGCGAAGTGCGGGAGATTGCCCGCCATTATGAGGTCGACCCGGAATTCCGCGAACAGGTCAACCGCTACGTCCATGATTTCGAGGCGATGCTCCGCAACATCCTCGCCACTCGTGACGGAAATGCCCTCAGCGTGACATTGCTGTCATCCGACACAGGCAAGCTCTACGTGGCCCTGGCGCAGGCGATCGAACGATTGCGGACCTGACCGAAAACAGACAATGCCCCGGACTGAAGGACGGAATCCGAATTTTCGGAAAGGGCGGTTGAGAACCGGCGCCCGCCTGCTACCTTGCCGCAGCGATCATCCTGGGGGAATGCAATGCACTCCGCGCTGAATACGTCAGAGATTTTCCTGGTCGCGCTCCTGATCATATTCACTGCACCCTATCTCGTCTGGCGCATCGGGCGAACGGACTATTATGCGCCCCTGGTCGTCGTGCAAATCGTCGGAGGCATTCTCCTTGGCCCGGGCGTCCTGGGGGCGGCTTTCCCGGACTATTACGAATTCGTCTTCAATCCGAAGGTCGTCGACGCGCTTAACGGGATCGCGTGGTGGGCAGTCATGCTGTTCGTATGGGTGGCCGGTATAGAACTCGATCTTCACGTGGCCTGGAAGCATCGTCGCGAAACAAGCGTTACCGCCGGTCTCGCGCTCGCCACGCCGTTCATGTTCGGTGTTGTTGCCGGCATCCTGCTGCTGCGCTGGCCCGGCTGGATCGGCCCGAAGGGAAACTATGTGCAGGTCCTGTTGGGGCTGGGCATGGCCAGTGCCGTCACCGCACTTCCCATACTCGTCCTGTTCATGGAGAAGCTGCACATTCTCCGCCGGCCGCTTGGCCAGCGCCTCTTGCGATACGCCAGCATGGACGACATCGCGATCTGGGGCGTGCTTGCCTTGATCCTCCTCGATTGGGAGCGTGTCGGCCGCCAACTGGCCTTCCTTGTCGCGTTCGGCCTCGCGGCAGTGGGAGTCCGAAAGCTGATGAGGCGGATACCGGACCAGGACCGCTGGTATGTCGGCCTGATATGGCTTGCAGGATGCGGCTTTGCGGCAGACTGGTCGGGCCTTCATTTCATGGTCGGCGCATTTCTCTCCGGCGCCGTTCTGGATGCCAAGTGGTTCGACCAGAGCAAGATGGACAGCTTTCGTCACAACGTCCTTCTGGCGATAATGCCGGTCTTCTTCCTGAGCACCGGCCTCAAGACCAAGTGGGACGTGGGCGGAACGGCCGTGTTCGCCGCCGCCATTCTGTTCCTGGTTGCTTCGGTAGCTGGAAAACTGGCCGGGATTCATTTGGCCGGGCGCATTCTCAAATGGCAGAAGGGGGAGGCTTCGATCATCGGCTGGCTGCTCCAGACCAAAGCCCTGATCATGATCATTTTTGTCAATGTGTTGCTGGACAAGGGTATCATCACCAATGAAACCTTCACGGCAATGCTGCTGATGGCGGTCGCCAGCACAATGCTGACGATTCCCATGACCAAGCCACGGATCGATCGCCTGCAATCGCTGCTGTCCAAAGCCGACTGAGGCAGGCGTTCAATCTCCCTGCGCCATCGGCTGCTACCGTCCGGACGCGCGCCTACCCCTTATACGGTGCGAAGTTCAAGGTGTCCGCCGTGATCCAGCCGTTCACATAGTTTGCGTAATAGAGCCCGAACAGTAGCGTCGCGACGATCGTCGTGATGATCACGATCCGGCGCGGCTTGAAATTGGCCGGCGCGCTTTCGGCCTGGCCGGGAATTTTTTCCGCGCCCAGTTCGTCCGCTGTCCGCACGCCGAACGGCATTACCAGAAAGGCCGACAATACCCAGAACAGCACATAGATTGCCAGAGCCGAGGTCCACCGCATCGCCCTACCCCAATCGCATCAGCATGGTTTCGACAATCGGCTTCTTGCCGGTCCATTCGGTCGCCACCCGGCGCACGCCGAGGCGGAGGGCTTCGCGCAGCGCATCCTCGCTGGCTGCGCCCTTTTCAATCACGTTCTCAACCGCTTGCTCCGCATCGCGCAGGAAATCCTCACGATCTTCCTCGACCGGCACACCCTGCAGGCGGAATTCGGGATCGACCGCAAGCTTGCCGCCGGCGTCGAGGACGACGGCAACCGCGATCACCCCGTGCATCGCGATCCGGCGCCGTTCGGTGATCGTCCCGCCATCGGCAGGCAGGATCACATCGCCGTCAAGCACCAGCCTCCCGGTGCGTTCATGGCCAATGATCGCCGGCTCGCCCGGCGCCAGCCGCACGACATCGCCGTTCGACTGCACCAGCGCCTTGGGAATGCCGCAGGAAAGACCGAACCGGGCCTGTTCGGCCATGTGCCGCCGCTCGCCATGCACCGGAACCAGCAATTCCGGTCGGATCCACTCATACATTGTCTTGAGCTCGGGCCGCCCCGGATGGCCCGACACATGCACATGCGCCTGCTTCTCGGTGATCATGATCACGTCCTTGCGGGCAAACGCATTCTGGATGCGGCCTATGGCAGTTTCATTGCCCGGAATCTGCCGCGAGGAGAAGATCACTGTGTCCCCGGCATCAAGCTTCAGCGGATGGCTTTCACCGGCGATCCGCGCCAGCGCCGCCCGCGATTCGCCCTGGCCGCCGGTTGCGACGATCATCAGTTCGTGACGGGGCAGTCGCATCGCGACATCGAAATCCATCACTTGCGGAAACTTGGGCAACATTCCGTTCGCCTGCGCCGCGCGCACGATCCGGTCCAGCGAACGCCCGGCAATGCAAAGCTGACGCCCGGTCGCCTCCGCCACCTGGTGGAGCGTCTCGAGGCGGGCCGCGTTCGATGCAAAACTCGTGACCAGCACGCGGCCCTTTGCCGCCTTGACGCCTTCCATGAGCCCCGCGCGAACGCTGCCTTCGGTGCCACTGTTCACGGGATTGAAGGCGTTGGTCGAATCGCAGACAAGCGCCAGGACTCCCTCATCGCCGATCTTCGATATGTCCACCGGATCGACGGTCGTGCCGATCACGGGCTCATCATCGAGCTTCCAGTCACCGGTGTGGAAAATCCGGCCATATGGCGTATCGATTACGACCGCATTCATGTCCGGGATCGAGTGCGCCAGCGAAACATAGCGCAGACCGAACGGCCGGAGCGCGAATGAGCCGCCATTTTCAATCACGCGAAGATCGACATGATCGGCCAGCCCCTCTTCCTCGAGCTTGCCCGCGATCAGCGTCGCCGTGAACGGCGTCGCATAGAGCGGCACACCCAGATCGGCCGCGAGGTACGGGATGGCACCAATATGATCCTCATGCCCGTGTGTCAGGACGATGCCGAGCAGATCCTTGCTGCGCGCTTCGATGAATTCGAGATCGGGGAGAACAAGGTCGCATCCCGCATAGTCCGAACCGCCGAATGTCAGCCCCAGGTCGACCATGATCCACTTGCCCTGGCAGCCATAGAGATTGACGTTCATGCCGATCTCGTCCGACCCGCCAAGCGCGAGAAAAAGCAATTCGTTTCCGGGGGTTGTCACTTAAGGGAAGTCCGATTCGATCCTTGCCCGCCTGCCGGGCACCGCGCCTATTGGGCGCGCGCGTGAAGCAGGGCAAGCCCTTTGAGAGTCAGGTCTGGCTCGATCACGTCGAAGAGATGGGAATGCTCCTGAAACAACGTCGCCAGCCCTCCGGTCGCGACGACCGTGACCGGGCGGCCGATTTCCGCCTTCAGCCGCGCGAGCAACCCTTCGATCATCGAAACATAGCCCCAATAGATGCCGATCAGCATCTGGCTTTCGGTCGTGCGGCCGATCACGCTGTCATTGGCTGGGGATTCGATGGCGATGCGCGGCAGCTTCGCTGCGGCCGAAACCAGTGCGTCGAGCGAGAGATTGAGGCCGGGGGCAATAATCCCGCCCTTATAGGCACCGTTGGGGCCGATATGATCGAAGGTGGTTGCCGTCCCGAAGCTGATCGTGATCAGATCGCCTTCGTGGCCATGATGCGCGGCAATCGCGTTGACGGCGCGATCGGCCCCGACCGAGCCCGGTTCCTGCACGTCGAGCGCGATCCCCCATTCGAGCGGCGCTCTGCCTGCGACCTTCGCCTCGACGCCGAAATACTTGTCGGCCAGCAGCTGCAGGTTGTGGAGCGCGCGCGGCACGACGGTTGAAATAACAACCTCGGTCACATCGCTGCGCTGGTATCCCTCGAGTTCGAGTAACTGCGTCAGCCAGACGGCATACTGGTCCGCCGTGCGCCGTGCGTCGGTCGCGACCCGCCAGCGGGTCTTGATCTCCAACCCCTCGACCAGCGCGAACTTGACGTTGGTATTGCCGACATCGATCGCGAGCAGCATCGGAATTCCCTTCAGATCAGAAATACATCGGCGGCGTGAATGACACGAAGCGAGCGATCCGCCAAACGAAGCCGTAGCGCACCATCGGCTTCCAACCCGTCGAACAGGCCATCGACGGACGTTCCGTCGCCCAGATTGGCCGTAAGTGCAGTCCCTTCGGGATGCGCCCCGCGCAGCCATGCCTGACGGATCGATTCCAGCCCGGAGCCGCGCCACCGCGCCAGCCAATATGCAAGGGCCCGAGCAAGATCCTCGCAGAAGTAATGCGGGTCGGGTGCATCGACCCCTTGCGCCCGCAAACTCGTGACGGGACGATCCAGACCCACGGGATGGAACCCCAAGTTGGCGCCGACGCCGATGACGACAGCGTCGTTGGCCCGTTCGAGCAATATTCCCGCGACCTTTGCCCCATTCACCAATATGTCGTTGGGCCATTTGATGATCACCAGACAGGCATCCGATGTATAGGCAATCACGACTTCATGCAGCGCAATCGCGGCGACAAGGGCCAGCGTCGCCGCTGGCGGATCGGTTGGTTGCAGCCTCACTATCGTGCTTGCGTAGAGATTCCCGACCGGGGAATGCCAAGCCCTCCCCATGCGCCCCCGACCTTCGGCCTGGGTGTCGGCGCGTAGCCACGTCCCCTCCGCTTCGCCCTGAGCGGCCAGGGCCAGCATATCGGCATTGGTCGAAGCTGTTTCTTCAACCGTCCGTATCATGACGGTCAGAAGATCGCTTTAGCGGCGGCGGCTGACGCGGAGCCGAGAATGGGGATCAGGCCATAGCCAAGGACGATGAACGCCGCAGAGGCAGCTATCAGCGCCTTTTCGAACCAGGACTCTCCCTTGGCATAGGGTGCCGCCGGTTCGTCGAAATACATCGTCTTGACGATCTTGAGATAATAGAAGGCACCGATCACCGAAGCCGCGATGCCGATCGCCGCAAGCGGGAAGAGCCCCGCCTTCACCGCCGCCTCGAACACAAGGAACTTGGCCCAGAAGCCGAAGAGCGGCGGAATGCCGGCCAGGGAGAACATGAAGACGGCAATGGCGGCTGCGAGACCCTTGTTCGTCTGCGAAAGACCGGAAAGGCTTGCGATCGTCTCGACCGGCGCGCCGGACTGGTCCCGCATCTGGAGGACGCACAGGAAGCTTCCCAGCGTCATGACAACATAGATCGCCATGTAGCTCATGATCGCGGCGACGCCCGCCTCGGTGCCCGCAGCCAGGCCGATGAGCGCGAAACCGACATTGTTGATCGACGAATAGGCAAGCAGCCGCTTGATGTTCGACTGGCCGATCGCCCCTGCCGCGCCCAGCACGATCGAAGCGAGCGCCATGAAGATGATGATCTGCTGCCAGTCATGCGTCGCGGTGCCCATGCCGGCGATGCTCACGCGCACCAGCATCGCAATGGCCGCAACCTTGGGCGCGCTCGCGAAAAACGCTGTGACGGGCGTCGGCGCGCCCTCATAGACGTCCGGGGTCCACATATGGAACGGCACGGCAGAAACCTTGAAGGCGATGCCCGACAAAAGGAAGACAATGCCGAACAGTTCGCCAAGGCTCACGCCGTCGCCAAGCGCCGTCGCCACGCCCGCATAATCAGTCGTGCCCGAAAATCCGTAGAGCAACGATATTCCATAAAGGAGGATACCCGAAGCAAGCGCCCCAAGGACGAAATATTTGAGGCCCGCTTCCGCAGACCGCGTATCGCGGCGCATGAAGCTTGCCAGTACATAAGCGGCAAGGCTCTGCAATTCGAGCCCGACATAGAGACTCAGCAAATTGGTCGCAGAGGCCATCATGCCCATGCCGACCGCCGAGAAGAGGATCAGCACCGGATATTCGGCGCGAAGCCGGTCC
Source organism: Sphingomonadaceae bacterium (assembly GCA_041916635.1). Lineage (GTDB taxonomy): Bacteria > Pseudomonadota > Alphaproteobacteria > Sphingomonadales > Sphingomonadaceae > Aquisediminimonas. The sequence continues at coordinate 46,054 of JAYRZE010000001.1, forward strand.
TCGCGCTCGAACCAGCGCGGAGCGACCAGGATCGAAACGGCGGCGGCGGCATAGACCAGCACCTTGGCAAAGGCCCCGAAAGCGTCTGCCGAGTACAATCCGTTGAAAGCCGAACCGCCCGAGCCAGCGACGCCAGTCAGCGAAAGCCCTGCGGCACCGAAAAGCAAGGCTGCAGCCAGGGTGACGAAACGTGTCGACTTGTCGCCCGCAAAGGCCGCGACAAGCATCAGGACAGTCCCGCCTGCGGAGAGAATAAGTTCAGGCGCAGCGAGCGCGAGCGACGCAGTATCGAACATCAGTGCGCCACTCCCTGCACTTCGGCCTTGGGTTTGCCCATCTTGAGCTGGGCGTCGCTCTCCGGCGTTGCGGATGCGACACGGGCAAGCAGCGTACCCACATCGGCCCGCATCGGCGCCATGAAGCTTTCGGGATAGACGCCCATCCACAAAGTCGCCGCCGCAATCGGCGCGAGCATTGCCCATTCGCGAGCATTGAGATCCGGCATGGCAGCGGCATCCGCATTCCGGCTCTCGCCGAAAGCAACACGCCGGTAGAGCCAGAGCATATAGGCCGCGCCAAGAATGATCCCGGTGGTGGCAACGGCCGCCACCCAGCTATTGGCGTTATAGGCCCCGACTAGCGACAGGAATTCGCCGACAAAGTTCGCCGTGCCCGGCAGGCCGACGCTCGCCATCGTGAAAAACATGAAGAACAGTGCGTAATAGGGCATGTTGTTCGAAAGGCCGCCATAACGGTCGATCTCGCGGGTGTGCAGCCGGTCGTAGATCACGCCGACGCAGAGGAACAGCGCGGCCGATACCAGCCCGTGCGCGAGCATCACGACCAGCCCACCTTCGATCCCCTGGCGGTTGAAGGTGAACAGGCCAATCGTCACGAAGCCCATATGCGCGACCGAGGAATAGGCGATCAGCTTCTTCATGTCGTGCTGCACGAGCGCCACGAGCGACGTGTAAACGATCGCGACCATCGACAGGCCGAAGACGATCCAGACCAAAGCCGCCGAGGCGTCCGGGAACATCGGCAGCGAGAATCGGACGAACCCGTAACCGCCCATCTTCAGCAAGACACCGGCCAGGATGACGGAACCGGCCGTCGGCGCCTGAACGTGGGCGTCGGGCAACCAGGTGTGGACCGGCCACATCGGCATCTTGACGGCAAAGCTCGCAAAGAAGGCCAGCCACAGCCAGTTCTGGACAGCGGGATCGAAATCGAACTGCATCAGCGTCGGGATGTCGGTCGTGCCGGCGGTCGCCACCATATACATCATCGCAACCAGCATCAGCACCGAGCCGAGCAGCGTATAGAGGAAAAATTTGTAGCTCGCCTTGATCCGCTCGACGCCGCCCCAGATGCCGATGATCAGGTACATCGGAATCAGCCCGGCCTCGAAGAAGATGTAGAAGAGGAACAGGTCCTGCGCGGCGAAAACGCCGATCATGAACGATTCCATCAGCAGGAACGCCGCCATATATTCGGGCACGCGTTTCTCGATCGCTTCCCAGCTGGCAAGGATGCAGACCGGCATCAGGAAAACCGAGAGCATGATCAGCATCAGGGCGATGCCATCGATCCCCAGCGCCCAGGCGAAGCGGCCGAAGGCCGGCGCATTTTCAACGAACTGCCATTGCGGGCCGCCGATCTCGTAATGCACCCAAAGGACGATGCCGAGGACGAAGAGAACAAGCGTCGTGCCCAGCGCCGTCCAGCGCGCGCCCCTATCCGAAAGGAACAGGCTCAGCACTGCCGCCGCGATTGGCAGCAGGATCATGACGGAAAGGATCGGAAAGCCGCTCATCGCACAATCGCCCAAGTCGCGAACCCGACAAGGCCGAGCAGCATCACGAATGCATAGGAATAGAGATAGCCCGACTGGAAGCGGACGGCGAGCTTGCTCCCCTGCTGGACGAACTCGGCAGCGCCATGAGGCCCGAAGCGGTCGATCGTTCCGATATCGCCCTTCTGCCAGAACAGCCGCCCGATCCAGAGCGAAGGCCGCACGAACAGCAGGTCGTAAAGCTCATCCCAATACCATTTATTGAGCAGGAACTTGTAGAGACCGCTAAAGGTCGCCGTGAAGCGCGCCGGGATCGTCGTGTCGCGGACATAGGCCAGCCAGGCGATGCAGAAACCGGTGAGCATCACGACGGTCGCCGCATATTTCACCCAGATCGGTACCTCGTGCATTGCGTGCATCAGGTGCTCGTTGAAGGCCAGGCTGCCCTTCCAGAACTCGCCGCCGGTTTCGGCACCGATGAACCATTCGTGGAAATACCAGCCCGAAAAGATCGCTCCCGTCGCAAGCAGCGCCAGCGGGATCAGCATCGAGGCCGGGCTTTCATGCGGGTGGTAGCCTGCCGTGCCGTCGTCATGATGGCCGTGGCCATGTCCGTGGTCGTCATGTCCGTGCCCGTGCGCGGCATGCTGGATATGCTCGGAGCCCGACCAGCGCGGCTTGCCGTAAAAGGTCAGGAAGATCAGCCGCCACGAATAGAAGCTCGTCAGCAGCGCTGCGAACACACCCACGGCAAAGGCGACACCGCCTGCCTCCGTTCCGCTCGCAAAGGCCGCCTCGATGATCGCGTCCTTTGAATAGAAGCCGGCAAAGCCGAACACACCGGCAATGCCAACGCCGGTAATCGCGAGCGTGCCGGCCATCATTGCATAGAAAGTCAGCGGGATCTGCTTCCTGAGGGCTCCATAGTAGCGCATGTCCTGCTCATGATGCATGGCGTGGATCACCGATCCCGCGCCAAGGAAGAGCAGCGCCTTGAAGAAGGCGTGCGTGAAGAGGTGGAACATCGCCGCGCCGTAAGCTCCGACGCCGGCTGCGAAGAACATGTAGCCAAGCTGCGAGCAGGTCGAATAGGCGATCACGCGCTTGATGTCGGTCTGCGTCGTGCCGACCGTCGCTGCGAACAGCGCAGTCGCCGCCCCGACATAGGTAACAACGTTCATCGCGGTGTGGCTCTGTTCGAACAGCGGCGAAAGGCGGCAGACCATGAAAACGCCCGCCGTCACCATCGTCGCGGCGTGGATGAGCGCGGAGACCGGTGTCGGGCCTTCCATCGCGTCGGGCAGCCAGGTGTGAAGGCCCAATTGCGCCGATTTGCCGCAGGCGCCGATGAACAGCAGGATGCAAAGCAGCGTCAGCGTATCAACGCGGTGGCCCAGAAAGCCGATCGTGCTTCCGGCATAACTCGGCGCTGCTTCAAGGATCGCCGGGATCGAGACTGTCCCGAACACAAGGAACACGCCGAAAATCCCGAGCGAGAACCCGAAATCGCCGACACGGTTGACGACAAACGCCTTGATCGCCGCGGCATTGGCGCTGGGCTTGTGATACCAGAAACCGATGAGAAGGTATGAAGCAAGGCCCACCCCTTCCCAGCCGAAGAACATCTGGACGAGACTGTCCGCCGTCACCAGCATCAGCATCGCGAATGTGAAAAGCGAGAGATAGGCGAAGAAGCGCGGCTGGCTGTCGTCCTCGGCCATATAGCCCCAGCTGTAGAGATGGACGAGGCTCGACACGCTCGTCACCACCACCAGCATCACCGATGTCAATGCATCGACGCGAAGCGCCCATTGCACGTCGAGCGACCCCGAGCGGATGAAATCGAGCACCGGCACGACCTGCGCTTCGGCACTGCCCGACAGGAATGAGATAAAGATCGGCCAGCTCAGGATGCATGAAATGAACAGCGCGCCCGTCGTCACTGACTTGGCCGCAACATTGCCGATCATCCGGTTGCCGAGCCCCGCGACGATCGCGGCCAGCAGCGGCAGGAATACGATGAGCGTGATGGACTCCATGATTACCGGCTCACCCCTTCATCCGGTTGATATCGTCGACCGCGATCGTGCCGCGGCCGCGGAAATAGATGACGAGGATCGCAAGACCGATCGCCGCTTCGCCCGCAGCGACCGTCAGCACGAACATCGCGAAGACCTGCCCCACCAGATCGCCCAGATAGGCGCTGAACGCGACGAGATTGATGTTCACCGCAAGCAGGATCAGCTCGATCGCCATCAGGATGATGATCACGTTCTTGCGATTGATGAAGATACCAAGCACGCCCATCACGAAAAGGATGGCGGAGACCACCAGATAATGTTCGAGGCCGATCATAGCTCCACCCCCTGTCCGACGGCGGGATTCGTGATGCGCACCGCATCCTGCGGGCGACGCCGAACCTGCTGCGAGATGTTCTGCGGTCGTGAATCGCGGCGCTCACGATGCGTCAGCACGATCGCCCCGATCATCGCGACCAGCAGCACCAGCCCGGCGGCTTCAAAAACATAAAGATAGCGCGAATAGATGATCGCACCCATCGCCTCGATATTCGACATGACGGCCGGAACCGGCGCGCTCCGCTGGGCAAGCTGGATCGCGCCCGCTTGCCAGGCCCCTTGGGCAACGATCATCTCACCGACCAGCACGATCGCGACCAGCACGCCGAACAGGCCGTAGCGCGCGAGGCCGCTCCGCAATTCGGCGAAATCGATATCGAGCATCATCACGACGAACAGGAACAGCACCGCGACCGCGCCGACATAGACGATCACCAGCAGCATCGCGATGAATTCGGCGCCCACAAGCACCATCAGCCCAGCTGCGTTGAAGAACGCCAGGATCAGCCACAGCACCGAATGCACCGGGTTGCGCGAGAGGATGACCAGCGCGCCCGACGCGATGACCATGACGGCGAAAAGATAGAAAGCGAAGACCTGGATCATGAGTTGCGCGCCCCCTATCGATACGGCGCATCGGCGGCAAGGTTCGCGGCAATCGCGCGTTCCCACTTGTCGCCATTTTCGAGGAGCTTCGCCTTGTCGTAGAGCAGCTCCTCGCGGGTTTCGGTCGCATATTCGAAATTCGGGCCCTCGACGATCGCATCGACGGGGCAGGCTTCCTGGCAGAAACCGCAATAGATGCACTTGGTCATGTCGATGTCGTAACGGGTGGTGCGGCGCGAACCGTCGTCGCGCGGTTCGGCCTCGATCGTGATCGCCTGCGCCGGACAGATCGCCTCGCACAGCTTGCACGCGATGCAGCGCTCCTCACCATTGGGATAGCGGCGCAGCGCATGCTCCCCCCGGAACCGCGGCGAAAGGGGGTTCTTCTCGTACGGATAGTTGATCGTGACCTTGGGCTTGAAGAAATATTTCAGCGTGAGCCAATGGGCTTTGACAAACTCCCACAGGGTGAACGTCTTGATCCAGTGTGCGATCATGCGAACACCCCCTCCACGTCACCCTGAACTTGTTTCAGGGTCCATACAGCTTCACCGCTAGCCGTCGCGCGCGGAATGGATGCTGAAACAAGTTCAGCATGACGAAGGCGGGTCAGCGCGTGCGCCTTCACGAACTCCCAGAGAGTGAAGGTTTTGACGAGATGGACGAGATAACTCATGCCGCATACCTCGTCAGCATCAGGTACCCGCTCACCAGAAACACCCAGAGCAGCGACAGGGGCAGAAACACCTTCCACCCCAGCCGCATCAACTGGTCATAGCGGAAGCGCGGCACCGTCGCCTTGATCCAGCTGAAGATGAAGAAGAAGACCAGGATCTTCGCGAAGAACCAGATGATCCCCGGCACGGCATAAAGCGGCGCCCAATCGATCGGGGGCAGCCAGCCGCCCCAGAAGAGGATCGCGTTCAGGGCGCACATCAGGATGACGTTCGCATATTCGCCGAGCCAGAAGAGCGCGAAGCTCATCGACGAGTATTCGGTCTGGTAACCCGCGACGAGTTCGCTTTCGGCCTCGGTCAGGTCGAACGGCGGCCTTGCCGTTTCGGCGAGCGCGGAGATCAGGAAGACGACTGCCATCGGGAAGAGCAGCGGGTTGAAGCCGAAGCCGTTGAGGAACGGGAGGATGCCCGCCCCCTGCTGCTTCTCGACAATCGTCGAGAGGTTGAACGAATCCGCCCAGAGCACGACCGAGATCAGCACGAAGCCGATCGAGACTTCATAGGAGACCATCTGCGCTGCGGCGCGCAAGGCACTGTAAAACGGGTATTTCGAGTTGGACGACCAGCCCGAGATGATCACACCGTAAACGCCCAGCGATGAGGCCGCGAGAATATAGAGCAGCCCGACATTGATGTCCGCCAGCACCATCTTCGGCCCGAACGGGATCACCGCCCAGACGATCTGCGCGACCGTGAACGTGATGATCGGCGCCATCAGGAACAGCCCGCGATTGGCGGCCGAGGGAATGATCGTTTCCTGGAGGAAGACCTTCAGGCCATCCGCGAAGCTCTGCAGCAGCCCGAGCGGCCCGACCACGTTCGGCCCCCGCCGGAGCGCCATCGCTGCCCAGATCTTGCGATCGGCATAGATGATCATGGCGACCGCCAGCATCAGCGGCAGCGCGATCAACAGGATCAGGATCGTCGTCGCGACGAACCAGCCGAAGCCGTAGCCGAGGAAGGTGGATTGGAACCACTCGGTCATTCCGCCGCCTCCAGCCACTCGATGCCGTGGATGAGTTCGGCAGAGCACCGCTCCATCGTCGGGCTCGCCCTGCAGATGGCGTTGGTCAGGTAGAAATCCTTGATCGGATAATCGGCAATGTCATCAACCGGCTTGTCCGACAGTGCGGGCGGATTCCAGTCATAGCCCGCCAGCCCTTCGCGGCCGAGCGCAGGCACGGCCTTGGCCATCGCCGCACGCAACTGATCGAGGCTGTCGAACGGCAAAGTCGCATCGGCCACATCCGAGAGAGCGCGGAAAATCGCCCAATCCTCGCGCGCGTCGCCCGGCGGGAAGACGGCCCGCTGGCCGCGCTGGACCCGGCCTTCATTGTTCACATAGGTGCCCGATTTCTCGGTATAGGCAGCGCCCGGCAGGATCACGTCCGCCGCGTGCGCGCCCGCATCGCCATGATGGCCGACATAGACCTTGAAGGTCTGGCCAAAGAGTTCGTAATTCACTTCGTCCGCGCCGAGGAAGAAAGCGAGCTTGGGCTTCTTCGCCGCCAGCGCCTTGATCCCGCCCTTATAGGCGTAGCCGAGCATCAGCCCGCCCATCCGCGCAGCGGCAAAGTGCGTGACGTTGAAGCCATTCCAGCCTTCGCGCACCAGCTTGTACTTGGCCGCCAGCGCCAGCGCCGCGCCGTGTGCGCCCTCATAGCGCAGGGCACCTCCGCCAAGGATCAGTGCAGGCCGTTCCGCCGCCTTAAGCGCATCGGCGACAGGCTTGGGCAGTTTGCCGAGCAGCTTGAGCGATGCGCCCAGCCATTCAGTCTTGTAGGTCAGGTCCGTTTCCGGCCCGATCGCGAAAACCTTGGCTTGCCGTTTGCGCACCGCCTTCTGGACGCGCGTGTTGATGAGCGGGGCTTCGTGGCGAAGATCGCTGCCGACCAGCAGGATCACGTCCGCCGTCTCGAGATTGGCGATGCCCGTGTTGAACGCGACGGCCGCGAGCGACGACACGTCATAGTCGAGGCCCGTCTGCCGCCCCTCGAACATCGACCCGCCGAGTTTCTTCACCAGTTCGCGCGCGGCAAACATGGTTTCGCAATCGACCTGGTCGCCTGCGACGGCTGCCACCGATTTCCCCGCCTCTTTCAAAGCCTTGGCAACAGCCTTCAGCGCTTCATCCCAGCTCGCCTCGACCAGCCTCCCGCCTTTGCGGACATAGGGCTTGTCGAGCCGGCGGTGCATCAGCCCGTCAACCGCATGGCGCGTCTTGTCGTGCGCCCATTCCTCGTTGACGTCTTCGTTGATCCGGGGAAGCGCGCGCAGCACCTGCCGTCCTCGCGAGTCGAGCCGGATATTGGTGCCGACCGCGTCCATCACGTCGATCGAGGGCGTTTTCTTCAGCTCCCAGGGCCGCGCCTCGAAGGCATAGGGTTTCGACGTCAGCGCGCCGACCGGGCAGAGATCGACGACATTGCCCGAAAGCTCGCTCGTCACCGCGCGTTCGAGATAGGAGGTGATCTGCATGTTCTCGCCGCGCCCGACCGCGCCGATTTCCTCGATGCCCGCCACTTCCTCGGCAAAGCGGATGCAGCGCGTGCACTGGATGCAGCGCGTCATCACCGTCTTGACGATCGGGCCCATATATTTCTCGGTCACGGCGCGCTTGTTCTCGTCAAAGCGCGAGGAACCCCGGCCATAGGCCATGGCCTGGTCCTGCAGGTCGCACTCACCGCCCTGATCGCAGATCGGGCAATCGAGCGGGTGATTGATGAGGAGGAATTCCATCACCCCTTCGCGCGCCTTTTTGACCATCGGGCTGTCGGTGCGGATTTCCTGGCCCTCGGACGTCGGCAGTGCGCACGAAGCCTGCGGCTTGGGCGGCCCGGGTTTCACTTCGACAAGGCACATCCGGCAATTGCCCGCGATCGACAGTCGCTCATGATAGCAGAAGCGCGGAATCTCCTTCCCCGCCAGCTCGCACGCCTGCAGCACAGTCGCGCCCTGCGGGACTTCGAGTTCGATGCCGTCTACGGTTAGTTTAGGCATAGTTACTCCGCCGCCTCCAGCATCCCGCCATGCTCCGCAATCCGCCGCTCCAGCTCCGGCCGGAAATGGCGGATCAGGCCCTGAATCGGCCAGGCAGCCGCGTCGCCCAGCGCGCAGATGGTGTGGCCTTCGACTTGCTTGGTCACATCATGGAGCATGTCGATTTCGGAAACATCGGCATTGCCTTCGCGCAGCCGCTCCATCACGCGCCACATCCAGCCGGTGCCTTCGCGGCAGGGCGTGCACTGGCCGCAGCTTTCGTGCTTGTAGAAATAGCTGAGCCGCGAAATCGCGCGGACAATGTCGGTGGACTTGTCCATCACGATCACGGCCGCCGTGCCGAGGCCGGAACCCAACGCCTTCAGACCATCGAAATCCATCGGCGCGTCCATGATCTCCGCCGCCGGGACGAGCGGCACGGATGAGCCGCCGGGGATGACGGCAAGCAGATTGTCCCACCCGCCGCGAATGCCGCCGCAATGTTTTTCGATCAGTTCGCGGAACGGCACGCTCATCGCGTCCTCGACGACGCAGGGCTTGTTCACATGGCCTGAGATCTGGAAGAGCTTGGTGCCGTGATTGTTCGGGTTGCCGAAACTCTTGAACCATTCGGGCCCGCGCCTGAGGATCGTGGGCGCAACGGCGATGCTTTCGACATTGTTGACGGTCGTCGGGCAGCCATAAAGGCCCGCGCCCGCCGGGAAGGGCGGCTTCAGGCGCGGCTGGCCCTTCTTGCCCTCAAGGCTTTCGAGCATCGCGGTTTCTTCGCCGCAGATATAGGCGCCCGCACCCCTGTGAACGAAAACATCGAAATCATAGCCCGACTTGCAGGCATTCTTGCCGACCAGCCCCGCCGCATAGGCTTCCGCCACGGCCGCTTCGAGGACCTTCGCCTCGTAAATGAATTCGCCGCGAATGTAGATATAGGCCGCCCGCGCCCGCATCGCGAAGCCCGCGACCAGCGCGCCTTCGATCAGCTTGTGCGGGTCGTGGCGGATGATTTCGCGATCCTTGCAGCTTCCGGGTTCGGATTCGTCTGCGTTGATCACAAGGAAATTGGGCCGGTTCTCGGTCGGGGCCTTTGGCATGAAGCTCCACTTCATCCCCGTCGGGAAGCCCGCCCCGCCGCGTCCGCGAAGGCCCGAAGCCTTGATCCGCTCGACGATCTCGTCGGCACCGATTTCGAGCAGCTTCTTGGTCTTGTCCCAATCGCCGCGCTTTTTGGCAGACGCAAGGCTCCACGGCTGAAAGCCATAGAGGTTGGTGAAGATGCGATCCTTGTCAGCGAGCATCAGCCAGCCTTCCGATAGTCGTGGTTCGCATCGACCATCTCCTTGAGCGTCGTCGGCCCGCCTTCGGGGCAGCTGGTCTGGCGGTCGATCTGCGGGCCGATCTTCACCGGCTTGTCGGTCGCCAGCGCCTCGAGGATCGCGGACATGCTGTCATAGGTCAGGTCTTCGAAATTATCGTCGTTGATCTGGACCATCGGGGCATTGGCGCAGGCGCCAAGGCATTCGACTTCGGTCAGCGTGAACAGCCCGTCGGGCGTCGTCCCGCCCTTGACCAGCCCGCGATTCTTGCAGGCGGCGAGCACGTCGTCCGATCCGCGCAACATGCACGGCGTCGTCCCGCAGACCTGCACATGGAAGCGGCCGACCGGCGCGAGATTGTACATGGTGTAGAAGGTCGCGACCTCATAGGCGCGCATGTATGGCATGTCGAGTTGCGCCGCGACGAACTCGATCACCGGCACGGGCAGCCAGCCTTGCGTCCTCGTTTCCGCCCCCACCTGCCGCTGGGCAAGATCGAGCAGCGCCATCACTGACGAGGCCTGTCGGCCTGCGGGATAGCGCGCGACATACATCGCGGCGGTCTTGGCGTTTTCGGGCGTCCAGGCGAAATCGCCCCACTCGGCGCGGGTTTCCTGCTCGTTTGGAATTGCCGGAGCGTCAGCCATCAACTCCTCCCGTCATTGCGAGGACCCCGGATTTGTTCCGGGGGGACGAAGCAATCCAGACTGCCCGACCAGCGCACTGGATTGCCGCGCTCCGCTCGCAATGACGAAACGGGCGCGGGTTTCAACTTCGTCTGGGATATAGGAGCGTCGACCATTACAGCTTACCGTCCCAAAAAAAGGGGTTCGAACCACGTTTGTGACGCCAAACGGCTATTCGCCATGAGCATACGCCCATCAGAATCGCGATCACCGGCACAGTCCAGTATTCGTTCACCGGTCACACTCCCCGAACACGATGTCTAGCGCACCAAGGATCGCCGTCGTATCGGCCAGCATGTGCCCCCGGCTCATCATGTCCATCGCCTGCAAGTGCGAGAACGCAGTCGGCCTGATCTTGCAGCGGTAGGGCTTGTTGCTCCCGTCCGAGACCAGATAGACGCCGAATTCGCCCTTGGGGCTTTCGGTCGCCACATAGACGCTGCCAGCAGGCACGTGGAAGCCTTCGGTGTAGAGCTTGAAATGATGGATCAGCGCCTCCATCGACTGCTTCATCTCGGCGCGCTTGGGCGGGGAGACCTTGCGGTCGTCGCTGCAGATCGGGCCTTCGGGCATATCCTTCAGGCACTGTTTCATGATGCGCGCGGACTGGCGGACTTCCTCGACGCGGACCATGAAGCGGTCATAGCAATCGCCCTTGGTGCCGACGGGAATGTCGAATTCCATCCGGTCATAAACATCATAGGGCTGCGAGCGGCGGATATCCCAGGGGATGCCGGCACCCCGGATCATCGGGCCGGAAAAGCCCCATTTGAGCGCGTCTTCCTTCGAGACGGTCGCGATATCGACATTGCGCTGCTTGAAGATGCGATTGTCCGCGACAAGGCTGATCGCATCCTCGAACAGCTTGGGCAGGCGCGTGTCGAGCCAGTCGGCAATGTCGGTCAGGAGCTTCAGCGGCACATCCTGATGCACCCCGCCGGGGCGGAACCAGGCCGCGTGCATCCGGGCGCCCGCCGCGCGCTCGAAGAAGTTCATGCAATCCTCGCGGATCTCGAACAGCCAGAGATTGGGCGTCATCGCGCCCACGTCCATGACGTGCGAACCGAGATTGAGCATGTGATTGCAGATGCGCGTCAGTTCCGCGAACAGGACGCGCAGGTATCGAGCGCGGAGCGGCACCTCCACGTCGAGCAGCTTTTCGACCGCAAGCACATAGCTATGCTCCATGCCTAGCGGCGAGCAATAATCGAGCCGGTCGAAATAGGGCAGCGCCTGCAGATAGGTCTTGTATTCGATCAGCTTTTCTGTGCCGCGGTGGAGCAGGCCGACATGCGGATCGAGCCGCTCGACGATTTCGCCGTCGAGTTCCATGACGAGACGCAAGACGCCGTGCGCCGCCGGGTGCTGCGGGCCGAAATTGATCGTGTAATTGTGGATCTGCTCGTCGCCGGTGGTCGGCGCGACATCCTGCACGAGGCTCATTTCGCGTCCCCCTTCTCATCGCCGGGAAGGACATAGTCCGCGCCTTCCCACGGGCTCATGAAGTCGAACGTCCGGAAATCCTGCGCGAGCTTGACGGGCTCGTACATCACTCGCTTATGCTCCTCGGAATAGCGCAGCTCGACATATCCGGTAAGCGGGAAATCCTTGCGCTGCGGGTGGCCGGTAAAGCCATAATCGGTCAGGATGCGGCGTAGGTCCTTGTTGCCCTCGAACAGCACGCCATACATGTCGAACACTTCACGCTCGAGCCAGCCCGCGACGGGCCAGATGCCCGTGACGGAGGGGACAGGCTGGTCCTCGTTCGCCCAGACATGGACGCGGACGCGATGGTTCTTCGTCACGCTCAACAGGCAATAGACGACCTCGAAGCGCGGATCGCGATCGGGCCAGTCGACACCCGCAATCTCCATCAATTGCTGGTAGTCGAGCGTATCGCGCAGCTGCATCATGCAGCCGAGCAGTTCCTCGCGCTTCACGGTCAGCGCGATCTCGCCATTGGCTTCGACAGCGTCAATGAGATCGTCGCCCAGCGCCTTGCGCGCGGCCTCGATCACGCCCTCGTTCGAAGCATATTTCGGAGCGGAGTGGCTCACCGTTCCACCGTCCCCACGCGGCGGATCTTCCGCTGGAGCTGCATGATGCCATAGAGCAGGGCTTCGGCCGTAGGCGGGCAGCCGGGAACGTAGATGTCCACCGGCACGATCCGGTCGCAGCCGCGCACGACGCTGTAGCTATAATGGTAGTAACCGCCGCCATTGGCGCAGCTGCCCATCGAGATCACATATTTGGGATCGGACATCTGGTCGTAAACGCGGCGCAGCGCCGGGGCCATCTTGTTGCAGAGCGTGCCGGCGACGATCATCACGTCCGACTGGCGAGGCGAGGCGCGCGGGGCGGCGCCGAAGCGTTCGAGGTCGTAACGCGGCATGTTCACATGGATCATCTCGACCGCGCAGCAGGCAAGGCCGAACGTCATCCACCAGAGCGAGCCTGTCCGCGCCCATTGGAAGAGTTCCTCGGTGCCGACCACAAGGAATCCCTTGTTCGACAGTTCGTCATTCAGGCCGTTGAAGAAGCTTGCCTCCGGCAGGGTGCCGGGCGGCGGCGCTGCGAGTTCTACTCCCATTCGAGCGCTCCCTTCTTCCACGCATAGACAAGGCCCAGCACAAGTTCGAACAGGAAGATCATCATCGCTGCCCACCCGGCCCATCCGATATGCTTGAGGCTGACCGCCCAGGGAAAGAGGAATGCCGCTTCAAGATCGAAGATGATGAAGAGAATCGCGACCAGGTAGAAACGCACGTCATACTGCGCGCGGCTGCCTTCGAATGCGGGAAAGCCGCATTCATATTCGGTGAGTTTTTCCGGCGTCGGGTTGTGCGCGCCGGTGAAGCGCGCCGCGATCATCGGCAGGAAGACGAAAGCGGATGACAGGATCAGCGCTATGGCCAGGAACAGCAGGATCGGCAGATATCCGGCGGCGACCGAAGACATGGCTTTGACTTTCCCTATTCCCGGCCCGAACAGGTCCGGATTCGGGGCGGCTTTAGGCGAGCCGGGGGCTGTTCGCAAGCGCGAGAAGCGCAATTCGCGGCTGTGACCGGCATCATAGCGCCAAAGCCGAAACATGGTGATTCCTTACAAGACAGAATCGCGCTATCGAAGCAGTGTTTCGTTCACACGGCGGCAGGGATTGCCGAGCTTGAAACTGGGGGAAATGACATGAAAAATATTGCAATTGCAGCAGCAGCCCTGTTCGCCTTTTCGGGTACGGCCCATGCGCAGATGGTGCGCGCACAAGATCCGTCCTCGGTCGCTCGCGCGCTTCAGGGCGCTGGTTACAAAGCAGAAGTAACCAAGGACGAAACTGGCGACCCGCTGATCAAGAGCACTTCTTCGGGCTCGACCTTCGCGGTCTTCTTTTTCGGCTGCACCAAGAATGTCGATTGCCGCACGATCCAGTTCTTTGCCGGCTATGATCGCGAGAAATCGCCCTCGCTCAGCCAGATGAACGACTGGAACAGCAAGAAGCGTTTCGGCCGGGCCTATCTGTCGGACAAAGGCGCCGCGCGGATCGAAATGGATGTCGATCTCGACGATGGCGGGATCAGCACCAAGCTGTTCGAGGACAATCTCGAATTCTGGGTGCTGCTGATGGCCCAGTTCGAAAAGCACATCGACAGCTGAGCTATCTTGGCTTTGGCCCTGGCGGCAGGGCGATCGCGCGGATTGTTGTCTGGCGGGCAGGGCCTGTCGATTTGCCGGCAGCGTCGAACGCGTCCCACTGGGCATCCGCCACATAAACCAGCCGCCGCTGGATGATTGTCCCGAGCGTCGGATCGCCGGGGCCGGTCGACGTCTCCAGCAGGTCTTCGGATGGTGCGCCGTTTGCGTCGAAGGCGATGCGGACGACCTTGCGGCCGTCTCCGTTGATGATGGCGATCATTGCGTCTCCATCGCGAACCAGCCCATCGATGCCCTTGATCGCCGCAACCAGCGTCGCGCCCTTCGGCTTCTTGATGTCGACGCTGAAAAGCCCGCGACCGTAATCCGCGACGAAGAGCGTCCGCCCGTCGCGCGAGACCGCTAGCCCTTGCGCGCTTCGGAAGGTCCCGGGCGGGAGAAGCGGCGCCAGCGCGTCGCAATCGGGCTTGCAGACATAGACGTTCCCCGTCGCTCCGTCGCTTACATAGACGCTGCCATCGGCACCGACAGCGACATCGCCCGGCTGGGCCTGTGTATCCGTGGCCGGCACACCCAGTTTGGCCACGGCCTCGAATCCCTGGCTCGTAACTCCGATCAGGCCGCGAAAGCCCGTCTTGTTGCGCGTCGGCCCTGCAATCCCGCTTGCGATCCACAATATGCCGCGTCTCTGGTCGATGGCCATGCCGAACAGTCCGGCCACGCTGTAGGGAAGAACGGCGCGGCGCCAATGATCGCCTTCGCGGACAAGCAGGGCCCCATCCTCCACGCCGCTTGCGAACATCTGCTGGCTTCGCGCGTCCCACGCCACGCCTTCGACAAGGCCGAATTCAGCAGGAATGGTCGTTTCCGGCACATCGGCCGCAGCCAGCGCGAACAGCGCAAGCGGCGCGAACCACCTCATCGTAACGCGCCGGCAACCAGCTTGTGGAGCTTCGAGTGCATCGCGTCGTTCCCGGCGAGAAACTCGCTGCGCTCCATCGCCCGATCGCCGCCGCGAAAATCGGTGACGAAGCCTCCGGCTTCGCGCACCAGCAGCATGCCCGCCGCAACGTCCCAGGGCTGAAGATCGGCTTCCCAATAGCCGTCGAACCGCCCGGCCGCGACCCAGGCAAAGTCGAGCGAGGCCGCGCCATAGCGGCGAATGCCTGCCACTTGCGGCGCGACGGCGCCGAGGATGCGGGACCATTGCGCGAAATTGCCCTGGCCGTGGAACGGAATGCCGGTCGCGATCAGCGCTTCGGTCAGGTCCCGGCGTGCCGAGACGCGCAGCCTCTGGTCTTGCAGCCAGGCCCCCCTGCCCTTTTCGGCCCAGAAGCTTTCATCGGTCAGCGGCTGATAGACCAGGCCCGACGTGATCTCGCGCTTGCCGTTCGCCAGCGGCTCCTCGACCGCGATCGAAATCGCGAAATGGGGAAGCCCGTGCAGGAAGTTCGATGTGCCGTCGAGCGGATCGATGATCCAGCGCGGCTTGTTCGGATCGCCGGGGATTTCTCCTGCTTCCTCAAGCAGGAATCCCCAGTCCGGGCGGGCATGGAGAAGCTCTTCGTATAGCGTGCGCTCGGCCCGTTGGTCGGCCTTCGACACGAAATCGGCCGGCCCCTTGCGGCTGACCTGAAGGTGCTGGACCTCGCTGAAATCGCGACGCAGCTTTGCGCCCGCCTTGCGCGCGGCGCGGTCCATTACCGTCAGCAGGCCGGAATGCGAAACCATCGAGCTATTCCGCCCGCTTCACATAAGCCTGTTCATAGACATCAACCACGATCCGAGTGCCCGCCGTGATGTGCGGCGGCACCATGACGCGGACGCCATTGTCGAGAATGGCCGGCTTGTAGGACGAAGAAGCGGTCTGCCCTTTCACCACGGCATCGGCCTCGACGATCGTCGCTTCGATCTGGTCCGGGAGCTGCACGGAGATCGGCCGCTCTTCCCAGAGCTCCATCACGACGTCCATGCCGTCCTGCAGGAAAGCGGCGGCGTCGCCCAGAATGCCCGAATCGAGCGAAACCTGCTCGTAGGTTTCCTTGTCCATGAAGGTCAGCGTATCGCCTTCCGCAAAAAGGAACTGGAAATCCTTGGTATCGAGGCGGACCTTCTCGATCGTCTCGGCCGAACGGAAGCGGACATTGTTCTTCCGCCCGTCGATCAGGTTCTTCATTTCGACCTGCATATAGGCCCCGCCTTTGCCCGGCTGGGTATGCTGGATTTTCACCGCGCGCCACAGCCCGCCTTCATATTCGAGGATATTGCCGGGACGAATCTCGACCGCGTTGATTTTCATGTCTCACCTGAGGGATTGAAAGAGCCGGGCGCGCCCTTAGCGGCTGCGGGCGCGAGGGGCAAGCCAATCGGTTTTCGGGTAGTGGGTCAGTTTGAAATCAGGGGATGAAACTCGCCGCTGCCTATGCCATATAGGCCACATGGCAGGACATATGTTCAAGGTGATCGATTCACCGTCAACGGTGCGCTGGTATCTGGTGTCGATCGACGATGTGAATGAAGCGACAGTTAAGATACGGAGCGTCGTAGGCGATTCCGTCGAATTGGATAGCCGTCCAATGACAGACCAAGTCTTTGAGTTTGTAGGCATGAAGGCGGACTCCATCCAACAATGGGTGATCGGATGAAGCCTCCCAAACGCCCACGCGACCCGAACCAGCTTGCGAAGATGATCGTTGATATCGCGACTGGTGAGGAAAGCGCACCGGAAGAGTCGCCGTTAACGAAGCGAGCAAGCAAGGCGGGCGCGAAAGGCGGCCCAGCACGCGCTGCGAGCCTTACTCCCGCCCAACGGTCGGAAATTGCGAGTGCGGCAGCCCAAGCGCGATGGAAGAAATCCTAGGCTGTACCTTTGCCTCGCTCGCGCGATGCGCGCTCGGCAGCTTCGCGTTCGGCAACGTCCTCAGTAAAATCCAATACGGGCTGAATTGGCGGCTGATCGGGATGCGCCTCGGTGTAGTGGTCCGCATCCATTTTCATGGAGAAGCAATCGTCTGCGATTGATCGGCGGCGTTGGCCAAGAGATTTTGACATAAAGGAATGCGAGGCATTCTTATCAATATCAGCCCACAGGTTTAGCTGCACCCCACCGACATTGGTTCGCACTGAGTGCTTCGCGCGGTACCACCGCTTGCCATCGAAGCGCTTTTGAGAACGCGCG
The DNA here is from genome assembly GCA_041916635.1 of Sphingomonadaceae bacterium. GTDB lineage: Bacteria > Pseudomonadota > Alphaproteobacteria > Sphingomonadales > Sphingomonadaceae > Aquisediminimonas. The sequence continues at coordinate 63,371 of JAYRZE010000001.1, forward strand.
CCTTCGGCGATAAGGTCTCGGCAGAGCTTGCGAACATCCATCGGCGCGGGCCTGAACAACCCCTTACTGAGCGCCCACTCGGCCACCTCATCAAGCGAAGCGGGATCATCCGTTACCTCATCTAGGTAACGGTCCAGTATGTCAGCACCTTGTTCTTTTCGAGTGGCCATCTCTGAATTCCTAAAGTGATGCCTCAGCAATGGTGCCAAAGCCATCAACAATGCTAGTAGGGAGGATGTGTTGACGGACGGGAACCAACCACCTTTTTAGCCAAGCATAATCCTTCTTCAAAAACTGAATTTGACCAACTACAATTGCCGGGTGAACTTCGTTCAAGCTCGAAAAGCCAATTACATCCTGCTCACGAATGTAAGGGGCTTTTCTACTATAAAATGAAAGTAGCTTTTCATACGGAAATCCAAAGTTTTTCGCCGCGTGGTCTGCTTCCGCCTCTTGCTCTTGGATATCCGCCCCCATGGCTGCATCGGCATCTGGATCATCGAGCTTACTGTCAATGATCTCATTTCCATCTTTCCCATGCCCTCGAAGGGCGTGTTCGATTTCATGGATCAGGACGAACCAAAAATTGTCCAAGCGATTGTGCCGAACAGTCACGCCAATGACTGGTTCATTACCAATCCACGTACACACGCCATCGATCTTACAGTTGTGCAACTTCTCGACGATTACAAAACGGACGCCGCACTCGCGCAGAATTTCCGGAACGAAGCGGATATCCTCGGGGTCCACCATGAGGGCGCGAAGGCGCGGAAGCGCCGACTTCAACTTATCGGCAGAATATGGCGGAACAGCAATCTCACGCGCGAGTTGTCGCACGCGATAGAGCCATGCCTCTTCTTCTGGTGAGTGGCGGTCATCCGTCTTACGCGCAGCCGCTGCGAAGTTTACATTATCGTTGGCCTCCAACTCGAAAAAGCGATCGAACTGCATTTGCAAAACGCTTTGCTCAGCTTCCTCTAGCCAGCCACGACTAATCATCTCCCGAATGGGATACTTATTCTGAAGCTCTGCCCGAGCCTTGATGGAAGGATCGGGATCGCGGGCCTCGCGAAGCTCCCATTCCTTCTGCAAGCCAGCCCACAGCGAAGCAGACGTACCGAACGCTTCGCCCAACGCCTTAGCCATTTCAGCGCTGATGCCAGACTTGCCAGAAATCACCTTGGTGATTGTCTGCTCAGAGTAGCCGAGAATGAATGCGAGATCGCGCTGCGACCACCCACGCGCCTCCAGCTCTTCCCGGATATAGACACCGGGAGGTTCTGCAAAATTGTCAAAGACCGGCTCGTCACCAGTCCCGTCCAAGATGTCTCCCTTACTCATAATGGTTACTAATCTCCAAAATAACGATTTCTAAGGGCTGACAATCCCTGTCGATCTCAAAAATGATCCTCCATTGATTATTCAGCCTTATGGACCGTTGCCCCTCCCGCTCTCCTGTCAACTTTTCATAATGCAAGCTGACCATGTTATATAAATCACGCTCATCTTGCGCTTCCCGAAGAAAGCGGATGCGACGGCGAGCCAACTGAACGACCTGGACCGGCAGCCTGAGCCGGTGGGCCTGATTGGTCTCGACGAGCGACAAACGGTCATCCCTGAACCTTACTTTCATCATTCTAGTAGGAGCTACCACCGCGGACCGAAGTTGTCAACACGCGAATGAAATACATGCTTTAAACTGACTCTTATGCTTGACTTGTGACTAAATTGGTCATATTGAAACTGCATGAACAAGCTGACCATCGAAGAGCGCGCGAAAATCCTTCACCTTCTCTGCGAAGGTATGAGCATCCGTGCAATCACGCGACTTACCGGCGCGAGCAAAAACACGGTCGCCAAGCTGCTGATCGACGCTGGCAAAGCTTGTGCCGCCTATCACGATGCCAACGTACGCGACGTAAAAGCCGCCCGAGTGCAGGTCGATGAAATCTGGTCGTTCACCTACGCTAAGCAAAAGAACGTCGCTACCGCCAAAGACGCCCCGGAAGGTGCGGGTGACACATGGACATGGACCGCAATTGACGCTGACAGCAAAATGATCCTGTCCTATCTGGTCGGTGGCCGCGACGCAGAATACGCCATGTGGTTCATGGATGATCTTGCTTCACGCCTCGCCAATCGCGTTCAACTGACCAGCGACGGGCACCGCGCCTACCTTGAAGCGGTTGAAGGCGCGTTCGGCTGCGATGTTGACTACGCGCAGCTCGTGAAGCTCTATGGCAACGAAGGCGGTAAAGGCAGCGAAGTCCGTTACAGCCCCGCAGAATGCACCGGCATCCGTAAGCGCCGCGTCGAAGGAAACCCGGATGAGGCGCACGTTTCGACCAGCTACGTCGAGCGCCAGAACCTGACCATGCGGATGCACATGCGCCGCTTCACTCGCCTGACCAATGCCTTTTCAAAGAAAGTCGAAAATCACGCTTACGCTGTTGCGCTCCACATGATGTATTACAATTTCGTCCGGGTTCACAAAACGCTTCGCGTCACCCCGGCGATGGAAGCAGGCGTTTCGGATCGGCTTTGGGAGATTGCAGATATTGCGAAGCTGGTACAAGATGCAGAGGGTGGCCCCGCAAAACGCGGCCCCTATAAAAAGCGCACCTAGCTGGTAGGCGTGCGAGGGTGGAAAACAAGCTTGTGATTTCCTAACTTATTTCGTCTAGGATTCTTACGCCAACAGAATAAGGTCATTCAATGCCGGTTTTCGCAGTTATCCGCCAAACTAGCAAAGCTGGTGCTCTTGAGGGGGCCATTCGGAAAGAGTTTGCCGAAGCAAGCTATGATCTTGGGCACGGAACTTGGCTTGTTGCTGGCTCGGGGACGGCGCATGACATTTCCGACAAGCTTGGCATAACGCCTGACGCCGTATCGGGCACCGGAATAGTTATCGAAGCTGCGTCCTACTATGGCCGCGCAAACCCCGCTGTTTGGACGTGGATAAAAGAGAACTGGGAACGGAAATCGGATGGCTGATCCAGTTCAGCCAAAAGAGCCAACTGAGGTCCCCCGCGACTTCGCGGAAGTTCCGCCGCGCGATCTATATGCCACGTCAGACATTCGTTTTGTCATGCTTGAACTCGGTAAGCTGATGTCGAAGGTGGACACACTAATTGGCAAGGTGGACAGACAAGGCGACAAGCTTGATGTGCTTGAGCATAAAGTGAGCTTCGTTAAAGGCGCAATGTGGGTGATAGGCGGATTGCTCACATTGGCGATCTTGATGACTGGCTGGTATTTCTCGGGAAAGTTGTCGATCACCGTCGCTCCCCCAATGTAATTTCAAACTGACCCACTACCGGTTTTCGTTGGACCTCGACGCGCCGCCGCCATAGACATTACGCCATAGTTGTCCTGTCGCGTAACAGTGCGCGTTGCGTTGCGAAAACCAACAGGAGAGGCCTCATGATCAGGAACATCCTCGCGTCGGCGCTTGCCGGCGCTGCTCTCGTTTCACCACTGGCTGCGCAAGGCGCCGAGCCGCCCCACAGCATCGTTTCAATCTATCGGGCGGTAGCCGGTCACCAGCTGGCCCTGCTCAAATGGTTTGCCCAGCAGGACGAGGCCGCCAGGGCGGCAGGCGTTGCTCCTGGCCAGCTCTATGTCCACCAGAACGGCGCGAGCTGGGATTTTGTGTGGATTCAACCCGAAACGACCAAGGCCCAGGACGACGCGGTCGACGCCGTTCTGAAGCGCATGAACCTTCCCAACGGCCCGAAGGCCGGACTGGCCCTGCGCGAGCATATTTCGGAGCATTCGGATACTTTCGCCGCCGGACCGATGACGGCGGCCGACTGGCTGAAGCAGGTGGGCGACTAGCTGCCGGGCGCATGGGGCCGGCATGGATCTATCCCTCGTTCATGAACGGTGGATCGGCGATCTGCTGGCGGGATTCATTCATCAAGCGACCCCAATCCGCTGAGAGCTGTTTGAAATAGGCGTCATTCTCAAGGATGCGGCGGCGAACGACCGGCCTCGACCGGTCCGCCGGGATAACGATCAGGTCGAACGGCAGGCCGACCGACAAGTTCGACCGCATTGTCGAATCGAACGAGATCAGGCCGACCTTGACGGCCTCGTCGAGGCTGGATTCCCAGTGCAGCGCCCGGTCGAGGATCGGCTTGCCATATTTGAGCTCGCCGATCTGGGCGAACGGGCAGTCCGGTTGGCATTCGATGAAATTGCCTTCGGAATAGACGAGGTAGAGCATCAGCGGCTCATCCCCGATCCGGCCCCCGAGAAGGAGCGATACGTCCGCGTTGATGCCGGTTCCGTCCAGCGTCCGCTCGATTTCCCGGCGTGCGTCGATCAGTGCCTCTCCCACCAACTGTGCCACACGGAACATTGTCGGCATCATTGCGATCGTTCTGCGGGGGCCGTCCTCCTCATCTGGATCAAGACCTTCGGCAAGCATCGAAAGCATCGACTGGGTAACCGAAAGGCTGCCCGCAGAAGCGCAGACGATCAGCCGTTCGCCATCATCGGCCAGCGTATGAAGCTTCTTGTAGGTTGAGATATTGTCGAGCCCCGCGTTCGTCCGTGTATCGGAGATGATGACGAGCCCGGCTTCGGGCAGCATTCCTACACAATAAGTCATGGCCGGGATCGCCTCTGTCCGCTCGTCTCGGCGAGACTATTCCTGTGTCTGGGTCATCGCAACCCGCACGTCCACGTCAAGCGCTTCGATGCCGCCGCCCCTGCGCGTGCCCGAAAGCGGCGTGGAATCGCTCGCATCCAGCCCGACAGCGACACGCACATAGGTTTCGCCGGGCTGCCGGCCGGTCGAAGGATCGAAAGCCCTCCAACCCGCTCCGTGCACGAACAATTCGGCCCAGCAATGCGCCGACCGGTGGCTGCAGGCATTGGGTGCATCGAGGCAATGGCCCGAAACCAGCCGTGCCGGAAATCCGCTCGCGCGGGCGACGGCCAGCAGGACATGCGCGCAATCGCGCACGCTGCCCCGTCTGTCCGCCAGAACTTCCGCCGCAGTCCGGCTTTTGGGCGTCCGCCCCGGCTCGGCCTTAATCGTGCCGTGGACCAACGCGTTCAGCGCGATCGCCCGGTCAAGCGACATATCGCCTTGGCTTGAAAGCGCCCCGATCGCTTCATCGGCGAGCGTGAGCGGGGTCGTGCGCGTGAAGAAAAACGGTGGCAGCGGCTCGATGGTGCCTTTCACGCATCCGGCCAGGTCGTCCGTCAATACGTCTCCGCGCACCATGATCGTAACGGCGTCGATCGGTCCATCGACATAGAGCATCGTAGTGATATTGCCGTAGCCGTCGCGGCCTTCGCGCAGTCGCGCGTCGCAATCGACATCGATGCTCCAATCGGCCACGGTTTGCCCGATGAAATCGAGCGGCGTCATCCGCAACAGCTGGACGACCCGAGCCTGCGGTTCGCTGAAATGGTAACGCGTCCGGTGATCGATCGTCAGCCGCATCAATAGAACCTGAACTGCCTGGCGATCGCGGCATCAAGCGCCGCGTTGGACTCGAGATAGTCCTCCAGATATTCGTGAAGCCCCGTCGCGACGATGTGTTCTATGGTTGCGCTGCCGAATTCGGCGTGGCGCGCCCGTGCCATACGATCCGCTTCGCCCTGGCTTCCCGTCTCTTTCCCAAGCGCGGCAAGGTGCTGGACCACTTCTTCGCCACAGGCCGCGAGCGAGCGCGGAAATTCGCGCCGCAAAATCAAAAGCTCCGTGACCAGCCACGGCTTCAGGCCTTCGCGATAAAGCCAACGATAGGCATTCACGGCCGAGACTGTCTGGAGGATCGTCGTCCATTGGTCGCGATCGACCGTCCCCCCCACGGTTTCGCCCTCCGGCAGAAGGATGTGATATTTGACGTCGAGCAGGCGGGCAGTGTTGTCCGCGCGCTCGATTGCGGCGCCAAGCCTGATGAATCGGGAGGACGCATTCCGGAGCATCCGCCCGATCGCCCCTTCGAACCCGCGCGTTTCCGCTTCCGCCTGTGCGATAAGGCTCAGCACTTGCTCCGTGTCTCCGGGGCTGCTCTTGCCGTGAAACAGCAGCCAGGCGCGATTTATCGCACTCCAGGCCTCGCGGGAAAGCGCCGTCCGGATCGCCTTCGCATTGTCCCGCGCGGCGTTCAGGCAGAACAACACCGATCCGGGATGATTGACCGCGACCGTCAGGAAGCGCGTCACGTTCTGGGGCGTGAGCGGCTTGCCGGCTGCCTCGAACGCCACATCGGCGTCCAGCACTTTCATCGCGCTCAGCCAGGCCGCATCGCCCGCCGGGCGCGTCGAGAGGGCATCGAGTCTGAGCGTTGCTTCCACCAGTCGTGCCGTGAACTCCGCCCGCTCGACATAGCGGCCAAGCCAGTAGAGACAGGAGGCGGTCCGGCTCAGCATCAACCGGTCCGTCCGTCGTTCGCAAGGATGAAACTGTCCTTGGTCCCGCCGCCCTGGCTTGAGTTGACGACCAGCGATCCTTCCTTGAGTGCCACTCTGGTGAGGCCGCCGGGCACGATCCTGACCCTGCCCGGCTGGCTCAGGACGAAAGGCCGGAAATCGACGTGGCGCGGCGCAATGCCCTTGCCGGTCAGCGTCGGAACGGTCGACAGGGCCAGCGTCGGCTGCGCGATATAGCGATGCGGTTCTGCTTTCAGCGGGGCCCGGAAATCCTCGATCTGCTGACGCGTGGCCATCGGGCCGACCAGCATCCCGTATCCGCCCGAACCGTCGACCAGCTTGACCACCAGCTTTTCGAGATTGTCGAGCACATATCTGAGCGCCTCGGGTTCGCGGCAGCGCCAGGTTTCGACATTGGGAAGCCGGGCCTCCGAGCCGGAATAGTAGCGGACGATCTCCGGCATGTAGGAATAGACCGCCTTGTCGTCTGCAATGCCCGTTCCCGGCGCGTTGATGATGGTCACATTGCCCGCCCGGTAGGCAGCGATCAGCCCCGGCACGCCGAGCAGCGAATCCGGGCGGAAAACCAAGGGGTCGAGAAAATCGTCGTCGATGCGGCGATAGATGACGTGAACCTGCACCCGGCCAGTGATCGTGCGCATCCAGACCTTGTCGTCATCGACCTCGAGATCGGCCGCTTCGACCAGCTCGATGCCGATCGTGTCGGCGAGGAAACTGTGCTCGTAATATGCAGAGTTGAACCGCCCGGGGGTAAGGATCACGCACACGGGATCGCTTCCGCAGCCGCGCGGCGCCACTGACTGCATCGTCTCATGCAGGAGATCGGTATAGCTGTCGACCGGCTCGACCTGATACATGCGGAACAGCTCGGGACAAAGCCGGATCATCGCCTCCCGGTTCTCGAGCATGTACGAAACGCCCGAGGGCGTCCGGGCATTGTCCTCCAGCACCCAGAAATCGTCGGGCCCGGTCCGCACCAGGTCGATCCCGCAAATATGCGACCAGACGTCATGCGGTGGATGCGAGCCGACGATTTCGGGTCGGAACTGCGGATTGCGCAGGATCAGGTCCTCCGGGATAATTCCATCGGCCAGGATTCTCCGGGGGCCGTAAATGTCCTTCAGGAACGCATTGATCGCCTCGACACGCTGAATGAGCCCGGCCGAAAGCGAGGCCCATTCGGAAGCCGTGAACACCCGCGGGACGATGTCGAACGGAATGATGCGTTCTGCCGCTTCCTCTTCTCCATAGACGGCAAAGGTGATGCCAAGCTGCCGAAACGTCGCCTCCGCCGCTTCCTGACGGCGCAGTAATTCGGCCGTGGGAGTTTCATCGAGCCAGCGCGCCAACGCCTCGAATTCGGGCCGCGCAGCTTTCCCTTCCGAAAAGCCGCGAATCTCGTCAAAAGCACGCCCCATTCAGCGGAGACTGCATCGCTTTGGTGCAATGCACAAGAGGGAGTCAGATCAATCCGGCCAGAGGACTCGACGGGTCGGCGTAAAGGCGGCGGCCCATACGGCCCGCGCGGTAGGAAAGGCGCCCACTTTCGACAGCCAGCCTCATGGCGCGCGCCATCAGGACCGGGTCTTTCGCTTCGGCAATCGCCGTGTTCATGAGCACGCCGTCGCAGCCCAGCTCCATGGCAACGGCGGCGTCCGACGCGGTTCCCACGCCCGCATCGACCAGCACGGGAACGCTGGCGCCCTCGACGATCAGGCGGATCGTCACGCGGTTCTGAATGCCGAGGCCCGAGCCGATCGGCGCGCCGAGCGGCATGATTGCGACGGCGCCCGCCTCTTCAAGCTGTTTCGCCGCGATCGGATCGTCGACGCAATAGACCATTGGCTTGAAGCCCTCCTTGACGAGCACTTCGGTGGCTTTCAGCGTTTCGCGCATGTCGGGATAGAGCGTCCGCGCCTCGCCGAGCACTTCGAGCTTCACCAGGTCCCAGCCCCCCGCCTCGCGAGCAAGCCGCAGCGTCCGGATGGCATCGTCGGCAGTGAAGCAGCCCGCCGTGTTCGGCAGATAGGTGTATTTCTTCGGGTCGATGAAATCCGTCAGCATCGGTGCCTTGGGGTCCGAGACATTTACACGGCGCACCGCGACCGTGATGATTTCTGCCCCCGATGCCTCGAGCGCAGCCGCATTCTGGGCGAAGTCCTTGTACTTGCCCGTTCCGACGATCAGCCGCGAATTGAACGTCCTTCCGGCCACGGTCCAGCTGTCCGCCTGCCCGCCGCCCACAAAATGGACGATCTCGATCCGGTCGCCGTCGCCGATCCGGACATCGCCCAGCGTCGAGCGCGGGACGATTTCCAGGTTGCGCTCGACCGCCACCTTTTTCGGGTCGAGCCCGATTTCGGCGGCCAGGTCGGCAATCGTGCTGCCGGGCCGGACGTTTCGGGGTTCTCCGTTCAGGATGATTGAGAGCATGGGCTTGGGGACTCGTTCTTGGCCTTTTCGGTTGCAGCCCATATAGGGGGCGGGCAACTGCCCGCAACCGGAACCACAGCGAAATGCCCGATCAGCCTGTCGTCTATGTCCTGAACGGCCCCAATCTGAACCTTCTCGGGACACGCGAACCGGAAATTTACGGCAGCGACACGCTGGACGACATTGCCGGCCAGCTTGAGGACCAGGCGCGCGGCCTCGGGCTTGAAATCGACATGCGGCAATCCAATCACGAGGGTCATCTGATCGACTGGCTGCACGAAGCCAGTTCGCGCGGCGCAAAGGCCGTGCTGCTGAACGCGGGCGGATATACGCACACCTCGATCGCGCTTCACGACGCGATCAAATCAATCAAGGTTCCCGTCATCGAGGTCCACCTGTCGGACCCGATGAAGCGCGAGCCTTTCCGCCATATCAGCTATGTCGGCATGGCCGCAAAGGCTAGTTTCGCGGGTTTCGGTGCGAAATCCTATGCACTGGCGCTGGACGCGGCCGCCAAGCTCTGACAATGGCAACCCAATATAATAATCTGGGGGTTCAATGACCGAAAAATCAGGTTCCATGCAGGTCGATCTCAAACTGGTCCGCCAGCTCGCCGAACTGCTCGATGAAACCGCGCTGTCGGAAATCGAAGTCGAGGAAGGCGGGCGCAAGATTCGCGTCGCACGCACGGTAGCCGGCGTCGCCATGGCTGCGCCCGTTGCCGCTCCGGCTCCGCCGCCTGCTCCAGCTGCTCCACCCGCGCCAGCTGCCCCCGTTGGCGATCATCCCGGTACGGTACGATCGCCCATGGTCGGCACGGCCTATCTTACGCCGGAACCCGATGCGGCGCCGTTCGTTTCGGTCGGTGCAACGGTGAAGGAGGGCGAAACGCTCCTCATCATCGAAGCAATGAAGGTGATGAATCCGATCTCCGCGCCGCGCGGCGGCAAGATTGCGCAGATTCTCGTCGGCAGCGGCCAGCCCGTCGAGTTCGATCAGCCGCTGGTCGTCATCGAATAATGACCATCGAAAAGCTGCTCATCGCCAATCGCGGTGAAATCGCGCTCCGTATCCACCGCGCTGCACACGAAATGGGAATCAGGACGGTTGCCGTCCATTCGACGGCCGATGTCGATGCGATGCATGTCCGGCTGGCGGATGAGGCCGTGTGCATCGGCCCGCCGCCCGCCAAGGACAGCTATCTCAATATCCCGGCGATCATATCAGCCGCCGAAATCAGCAATGCCGATGCGATCCATCCCGGATACGGATTCCTCTCTGAAAATGCCCGCTTCGCGGAGATTGTCGAGGAGCACAAGATTGCCTTCATCGGCCCCAAGCCCGAGCATATTCGGACGATGGGCGACAAGGTCATGGCGAAGAAGACGGCCGGGGCTTTGGGCATGCCCCTCGTTCCAGGCTCCGACGGGGCGATCGAGGATATCGGCGAAGCGAAGAAAATCGCGAAGGACATTGGCTATCCGGTGATCATCAAGGCTGCATCGGGTGGCGGCGGTCGCGGCATGAAGGTCGTCAATTCCGAGGCCGAGCTTGAGACCCAGATGCAGCAGGCCGGAACCGAGGCCAAGGCCGCGTTCGGCGATGCGACTGTCTATCTCGAGAAATATCTCGGCAATCCGCGCCACATCGAATTCCAGGTGTTCGGCGACGGCAACGGCAATGCGATCCATCTGGGAGAGCGCGACTGTTCGCTTCAAAGGCGTCACCAGAAGGTGCTGGAGGAAGCGCCTTCCCCTGTCATCTCCTCCGAGGAACGGATGCGGATGGGCGGGGTCGTCTCCAAGGCCATGGCCGATATGGGCTATCGCGGAGCGGGCACGATCGAATTCCTCTGGGAAGACGGACAGTTCTACTTCATCGAGATGAATACGCGCATCCAGGTCGAGCATCCGGTAACCGAAATGATCACCGGCTTCGATCTTGTCCGCGAGCAGATCCGGGTGGCGGAGGGCAAAGGTCTTTCGGTCACGCAGGACGTCCTCGAATTCCGTGGCCATTCGATCGAATGCCGGATCAACGCGGAAGATCCGCGCACATTCGCACCCTCGCCGGGGCCCGTGAATTACTATCATCCGCCCGGCGGCATGCATGTGCGGGTCGATAGCGGCCTTTATGCGGGCTATCGCGTGCCACCCTATTATGACTCGATGATTGCCAAGCTGATCGTCTATGGTCGCACGCGCGAAAGCTGCATGATGCGAATGCGGCGCGCACTCGAGGAAATGGTGGTAGATGGAATCAAGACCAACATTCCGCTACATCAGGAACTGTTGCGCGCGCCGGATGTGATCGATGGCAATTACACGATCAAATGGCTCGAGGAGTGGCTTGCCGAAAAGTCAGGAGGTTGAGTTTCGATGGCAGTGAAGACGATGGCGATTGTTGCGGGCATTGGGCTGGCTCTGGCGGGCCCCGCGCTGGCGGAAAAACCGGCTCCGCCGGCTCCCGTCGATCTTGTTCCGCCTGCCCTGCAGACGCCGCCGCAATCGACTGCGCCTAGCGCACCCGCAATGCCCGCGCCGACTGTCATTGTCCCCCTGCCGGCCCAGCCCGCGCCAGCCTGGTCGATCGGCAACGCGTCCGCCCTTCTGGTCTTCATCCAGGGGGTTGGCACTCGCGGCCTCAGCCCGGCCGACTATGGCCCTGAAGCGCTACAGGTCGCGATCAAGGCCGGGGAAGGAACCGCGCTCAACGATATTGCGACGACGGCGTTTACAAAGCTGCTCATTGATCTTCGCGACGGCCGGACGCCTTACTCCGCCCGGGTCCAGTGGTTCATCAAGGATCCCGATGCGACCAATTTCCCGACCGATGCCCTGTTGCGCCAGGCGCTCGACGGCCATGATTTCGAAGCCGTGTTTTCATCGGTCGAACCGACGCATCCCGATTATGCCGCGCTGAAGGCCGCGCTTGCCACGGCGAAGGACCCGACGCGCCAGCAGATCATCAAGGCGAACATGGATCGCTGGCGTTGGCTGCCGCGCGACCTCGGCACGCGCTACGTCTATGTGAATGTGCCCGAGTACATGGTCCGCGTGGTCGGCAAGGGCAAGAATATCGCGAGCTATCGCGCCATCGTCGGCGCACCCAAGACGGCGACGCCGCAGCTTTCCGAAACGGCGGTCGGCATGATCATCCATCCGACCTGGACGATCCCGCAGAGCATCATCAAGGAAAGCGTCGGCGCGCTGATCGCCAACAATCCGGGTGCAGCGCGGGCGCGCGGCTATACCTGGACGGGAAGCGGCAAGAATCTTTCGGTGGTCCAGAAATTCGGCCCCGGCAACTCGCTCGGCATGATGAAGATGGACATGCCCAACCCGCACGCCATTTTCCTGCACGACACACCGTCTAAGCAATTGTTCGAACGCACCGACCGCGCGCTCAGCCATGGCTGCATCCGCACCGACCGCGCGGTCGAATTCGCGATCCTGATGTCGATCCTCCAGGCCGATTTCGATCCGCATGAAGCGGCAAACCTCTTCAAGCGCGGCCTTAACGACCGGATTCCCTTCACTGATCCGGTGCAGGTCTTCATCAACTATTTCACGATGGCGAGCAACGGCGACGGGAAGCTCAACAGCTTTGCGGACATATATGGGCGGGACGCACCGGTGATCGCGTCCTTCGCACAGCCAAGGCAGGAAAAGGTAGCGACAACTCCGGCCGTGATCGTTCCGATCGAAGCACCGGGCGCATAGGCCCGATCCCGAGACAGCAGGGCTTTCCTATTCCGCGATTTTCTGGTTCTGTTCCTTTCCGCGAGGCATTTTTCTCGCCGGGAAGAAGGAGTGCCGGAGCATGGAATCTGCAGTGCCGATCCACCGCCCGACCGCGTCCGTCGTCCCGCTGTCACTCCCCTTGAACTGCCGTTCGGGCCGACGACGGAACGGCGCGCTTCAACGACAAAATCGGAGCTCAGGACACTCTCAACTTTGTCCAGCGAAACTGGACAGCTTACGGGCATCGCTTTTGGATTCCCGCCCTTGCGGGCATGTCAGGAAGAGGGGCGGTGAGCCGTTAAATCTTGTCGGCAAAGATCAGGCGCCCCGGCCCAAGCCGCGCGATGATCTGCATCAGGTCGGCCTCGGGGAAGGCAAAGCAGCCGTCGCTGCGGCCAAGCTTGCCCCATTTGTCGATCATGTCGGGATTGGCGTACCAGGCGCCGTGGACGACGATCGCGCGCGCTTCGGCATTGGAGTTGTCCGGGTCGAGCCCGTAAAGGCGCATCGACGCACCGTGAATCCCTTCATACCAGGTGTGCGTCAGGAATGCGCCGCGCGAAGAGGCGAACGATTCGAATTCGTTCGAGAAACGACGGACCACGCCTTCATGTTCGGGATCGGACCCGCGCCCGTGCGAAACAAGGAATGGACGCACCATTCCGCCGATCATGTCGACCACGAAAAAGCGCGGCTCGTTCGACGGGCGGCTGAAATCCGCGATGCCGACTGTATCGCGCAGCCAGACGGTCGATTGGTTCCGGGTAAGCTCGCGATGGGCGATCAGGCGCAACCGGTCCTCATCGACCGTGGCAAGCGCCCGCGTTGGCATCATGGCCAGCGCGGCTGTTCCCGCCACGAATTGTCGACGATTGACAATCATCCCGTCATCGCACTCCACATAGATCGTGGTTCCGATATAGACCCATTTTACAGCAAAAAGAATCAGTTTTCCGTTAAAAAAGGACCTACGCGCATGAAAGCCACGATCTGGCACAATCCGAATTGCGGCACGTCTCGCAAGACTCTGGCGATCCTGGAGGAGACGGACGGTGTCGAATTGGCGGTGGTTGAATATCTGAAGAACCCGCCAACCGTCGAAAAGCTGAGGTCTCTTTATGAGCGCGCGGGCATCACGCCCCGGCAAGGATTGCGGACAAGGGGATCGCCAGCGGAGGAATTGGGCCTACTCGACGCAAATGACGAAACGATCCTGCAGGCAATGGCCAGGGAACCGATCCTGATCGAAAGGCCGCTCGTCGAAACTGAAAAAGGCGTCCGGCTTTGCCGCCCGCAGGATATCGTCCACGAGATCCTTTAGAGTCGTGATTCGTCATTGCGAGTCTAGCGGAGCAATCCAGGGTGCCGGGCTCTGCGCCGGATTGCTTCGTCGCGTCGCTCCTCGCAATGACGCTACAGCCAAAGGCCATCGTGCCCTAGGTCTGGAGGAACCAGTGCTCGGTGCCTTCGATACCGATCGCGGTGAGCTTGCCGCTTGCATAGGCGCCGGTATCGATGCCGATGCGGTTTGCCCGGATGTCGGCTTCTTCGGTGATCGAATGACCGTGGACGACCAACATCCCGTGATCCCCCTCGAAGTCCGTGAATTCGCGCCGAATCCAGCGCAAGTCGCTGGTGCGCTGCTCTTCGATCGCGTCTCCGGGCCGGATGCCGGCATGCACAAACAGATAGTCTCCCGCGACGATCCAGTCATCGGCGTCCTTCAGGAAGGCGATATGGCTGGCCGGAATGTGCGCAACGAACATTTCGAGCAATTCGTCGATATCGGCCTCGTCATATTTGGTCTCGTCGACCCCATAGCTGAGCATGGTTTCCCGGCCGCCGACGCGATTGATCAGGCCCGCCGAACGCCGGTCCCCGTCCCAGGCGCGGATCAGCAGCTCCTCGTGATTTCCCGCGATCAGGCGCACATCGGGGCTTGCCTTCGCAAGCTGCATGACCCGCTCGATCACGCCGCGCGAATCGGGGCCCCGATCGCAAAGGTCGCCAAGGAAGATGATTTGCGTCCGGACCCGTTTGCGGCTGGCATTGTCTTCCTCGATCTTGACGATCAGCTGATCGAGCAGGTCCAGCCGGCCGTGAATATCGCCGATCGCATAGATGCGCTGCCCCTCCGGTGCCGCCCAGTCGCGCGGCGCAATTTCCTCATTCCGGCCAAAAAGTCGCTTCCACACCATAGGATCATCTACTCGAACAACGGGCGGCGGCGATATAGTAATCGTTGCCGGGCTTGGCCAGAGTTCAAGCAGGCTCGTGTGCGACCAGTTCTACGGGATCGATGCCGAGGCGCTCGATGTGCGCCCGCATCCGCGGCCAAACCTTGGTCAGGAAGGTTTCGCGCTCCTGGACTCGCAACCGATCGATCGCGCCGTCAGCAACGAACATGCCGACACCGCGCCGGACCGTGACATAGCCGTCGTCCTGCAAGGCCTGGTAGGCCTTGGCCACTGTCAGGGGGTTTGCCCCATGATCGGCCGCAAACGCCCGGACGGACGGAAGCTGGTCTCCTTCCGCATAACGTCCTTCGAGAATTGCAGCCGCCAGAAGGCCTCGCAACCGGATGTAGACAGGAATATCGGCCGAATCATTGGGTGTCATGTGCGTATAATACACCAAAATCCATGCCTTGTCAGCCCCTTATCCGCCACGCCAATGGCTGACGATCTCATCGAAGCTGGGGCGTGGCCTCTCTTCGAGCGGTCGCCCTGGTGAACCGAAGAAAAGGAAGCCCGCAATGCGGCCGTGAGGCCCCGCCAATGCTTCGCTGACGACGTCGGAATAGGCTGCCCAGCCTGTCAGCCAGCTCCCGACGAACCCAAGGGCATGGGCGGCCTGGAGCATCGTCATGCAGGCCGCGCCTGCGGAGAGCTGCTGTTCCCACAGCGGGATCTTGGAATCCGCTACCGGCGTGGAAACGACAATGACGAGCGTGGGAGATTGTTTGGCGAATTGTTCCATCGCCTCGAGTTCAAGCCGCCCGGCATCCGGCTTTTCGGCACGATATGCCTCGACAAGCAGGCTCGCGAGCGCGTTCCGATTGTCCGCGTCGACGACGATGAAGCGCCAGGGTGCCAGCTTGCCATGATCGGGAACGCGCATGGCAGCCCCAAGAATCTGGTCCAGCTGAGATGGATCGGGACCAGGCCCGACCATGTCGCGCGGTTTTGCCGAGCGGCGCGTCTCGATCAGGCGGATCGGGGAGCCAAGATCATTAAAAACCACGTGCGAAGCCCTGCAAGAATGGCGTCCGAATCATTCCGGATGGTGCTGGCTTTGGCGTGCTTTGCCCGAAAGTGGAACAGCCAATCGGCCGGTACCGCCAGGTCATTTCAGTCGTTCGTCGAAACATCGCGCCGGCACACGAGTAATGTCTGGACGCGTGCGCTGCCGCGACTAGGCTCGTCCGGTCATTTTCGGGGAGAGAGTTCGATGGATCGCAGAACATTTCTGGTTTCAACCGGCGCTGTGGCGTTGACGGCGACGGCGGCGCGCGCGACGGCTCTAACCCCTTCGGCGGATGCGCGGCTCAACGCCGTATTCGAAGGCATCTTTCAAAGCTTTCTCGATACCTCGCCAGAGCTGACCTCCAGCCTCGGCCTCGACAAGGGCGCCCGCGGAAACGCAAAATCGCAACTGGACGACGATTCCGAAACCGGAATCCGAAAGCGGCTCGAGCTGACCCGCAAAGGGCTAGCAGATCTCGCACCGTTCAAGACGATGGCGCTCTCGCCTGCAGCGGCTCTCAATCTCGAAGTCGTGACCTATTCACTCGAACAACAGACGGTCGCGCAGGGTCGGTTCGGGCTATCTTCCGTCGTGCGGCCGTATCGCATCTTCCAGCAAGGCGGTACCTATTTCCAGACGCCTGATTTTCTCAATACTGCCCACACGATCGCGACGAGCGCGGATTGTGATGCCTATCTGGCCCGCCTCGAAGCGTTTGCGGTATCACTCGATGCTGACAGTGCAGTGCAAAAGAGCGATGCCGCGCGAGGATACCTTGCTCCAAGCTTCTCGCTGGAGCTGACTCTGGGGCAAATGGCAAAGCTGCGCGATCAGGCGGCGGCATCGAGCAATCTTGCCCAGTCGCTGGTGAGAAGGACTGCGGCGAAGGGCATTGCGGGCGATTGGGAACGTCGAGCGGCCGCGATAATCGATGAAAAGGTCTATCCCGCACTCGACCGCCAGATCGCGCTGATCAAGGGGCTGCTACCGTCAACGCGCGGAGGTGATGGCCTTTGGCGCGTGCCGCGCGGCGACGAGATCTATGCAGCAGCGCTCAAGCAGTCGACGACGACGGACCTGCCGCCCGATGAAGTCCACCGGATGGGGCTTTCGCAAGTTGCCGAGATTTCCGCGGAGCTGGACAAGATCCTCAGGGCACAGGGCATGACTGACGGCGCGATAGGCGCGCGGCTTGCCGCGCTCAACGTCAATCCGGACCAGCTATATCCGGGAACGCCTGAGGGTAAGGCCGCCCTGATCGCCAGCCTGAACGAGGGGGTAAAGGCACTGTATGCCAAACTGCCTCAGGCCTTCGCGACGATACCCGGCACACCGCTCGAGATTCGCGCAGTTCCTGCCGAAATCCAGGATGGCGCATCGAACGGCTACTATAATCGCGCGTCGCTCGACGGGTCACGTCCGGCCATCTACTTCATCAACCTCAAGGATGTCGGAGACTGGCCGAAATATGGCCTGCCCTCGCTCACCTATCACGAAGGCGTCCCCGGACATCATCTCCAGATCAGCACGGCACAAACTTCGGGCGACATACCAACTCTGCGCAAGGTTGGGGGCTTCAGTGCCTATAGCGAGGGTTGGGCGCTTTATGCCGAACAGCTTGCGGATGAACTCGGCGGTTACTCGACGCCGCTTGAGCGGGCAGGATATCTCCAGTCATTCCTGTTCCGCGCGGCACGGCTAGTCGTGGATACCGGCATTCACACCAAGCGCTGGTCGCGCGAACAGGCAACTGCCTATATGGTGCAGACCACGGGCTTTGCCGCACCAAGGTCGCAACGCGAGGTCGAACGGTACTGCACCCAGCCCGGGCAGGCCTGCAGCTACAAGGTCGGCCATGCGGCTTGGGTACGCGCACGCGCCCAGGCGCGCGAAACGCTGGGCGAGAAGTTCGATATCAAGCAGTTCCACGAGATACTTAAGGAGGGCGCGATGCCGCTTTCCATCCTCGAACGCCGGATCGCCGAACGAACAAAAGCTGCAATGCAGTCAGTGTAGGGCACCTTCATCCGCGCAATCGATCCTGCAATCAGGAGGTCCCGCGAGATCGAACCTGCCGGCGGAGCTGCGAAAGCGATACGCCATAAAGGCGGCGGCTCGCGCGCAACAGGCTGGACGCGTCATGATAGCCCAGGCGCTCCGCGATAACGTCCGCCGTCATCCTCGGATCGAGGAGCAAATGCTCAAGCCGCTTCTTGTAGGACTCGTTCGACAGGTCCCTGAAGCTGGTACCTTCTTCGGCCAGCCTCCGCTCCAGTGTGCGCTTCGACATCCCGAGCTTCCGGGCCACCTCGACGGCATCCAGCCGTCCTCGGGTCAGGCTGTCGAGCGTGAGCGACACCTTGGTCATGATGTCGGAATGCGGCTTGCTCCGAGCCGCCGCCAATTTGCGCAACGAGCTAAGGAGCGCTGTAAAGGGCGCCTCGCTGGCAACCGGAGAGGCCTGAGCCCCGAGCACCTTTGGTACGATGATCGCAGCACGGCTATGCCCCCACGAAGCATTCCCTTCGAACTGGGACGCGAGACGCTCAGCATAGGATGGCGCCTCGCCTTCGAATTGGTAGCGTATGGTTTCGCTGCCGTAGGACAATATTGTCCTTGCAATGGTTTGAAACGCCAAAGCGACAATGCACATCGCGAGTTGCCAGTTCTGGTGATTGGTGGGAATGGGCAGTTTGACCGCGATGATGATCGTATTTGGCTCCTCGAGCCGGGAAAGCCGAACCACCGGCCATCGGATATGGGCGAATTCGGTCACGACATCGATCGCTGTCCGCAAGTCGGGCGCGACCCGCATCGCCATGCCGAGCTCGGAATGAATATCGGAACTCCATAGTACGGGTAGCTTCAGAAACCAGTCTTCACCGAATATCGCAGCAATGTTATCGCAAAGTGGCCAGATCGACGAAGCTGGCATTTTCAGATGCGGATTTTCGAGATCTGCGGGGCTGATTCCGGTCCCGCGCAACAGGCGCTCGACCAGTTCGGTCGACACATTCAGCTCCCGCAACGCCATACGAAGGTGCTGCGTCGGCATGACAAGCGATTCGCCAGAATAATCGACCATGGCGGATATTGTCATGTTTTTGGTGTAAATGGAACTGGCAATAAGCGTTTGGATTCGCTCCAAAAAAATACGGGTCGCAACCAAAGTCGAAAGAACGGGCCGGAGTGCAGTCCAGCCACGATTCAGACGTTGGAGAAAAGGGAACGAAAGATTCCGAGAGTCGCAGACAACGCTATCGAGCAGTTGCAGGCATTTCGGCCAAGGTTTGTCTACGACGCGATAAGAACGAACGCCGAGGCAGGACTTCTGTTCTGCGAAATGTGCGCTCCTCACCGAACTCCCGCGAAGAATTCTCGACGGTGAGCCGTCTCGTCGCTTGCATCGGCGCGTCTCTTGCTGTCCACACAAGGCCGTTCGCGTTGACTCTGCGGCGCTTCGTACAAGTGGTGCCGCAGGCACGACGCACCGGCAATCAGACATGAGGGAACATGAGTGAAATTGCGTATTAAAATTCTTGCTTGATACGCTAATATCATGATAGAAAGTTGCGCAATGTTGAGTTACGCGTATCGGTTGAAATATCCGGGCAGTTGCGTTCGAAATCCGGCATCTAACGCACAAGTCATTCTATGACGGGAGCAAGGATATGGGTCAGGTTCACATGTTCAGGGACGATATAGATTTGTCCGGTCTTGGCCTTGACGGCAAGGAATTGTCGACTTTTGTCAATCTTTTGTCGCGTTTGATCAATACGAGCGCGGAAGCGAAAGAGGGGCCGAGGCAGCTCCCGGAGCAAAATCTGACCGCAATTGCCGAGCGAGTGTATCGCGTCCGTCGGCGTCGCGATGCGTTGATGGCTTCGCGGTTCGGGGGCGAGATATTCTCGGATCCCGCTTGGGATATCATCCTTGATCTCTATATCCACAACAGCAAGAACCAGGATGTCAGTGTCACAAGTGTCTGTGCCGCATCGATGGTACCGATCACGACTGCTCTGCGCTACATTACCGTCCTGTCGGAGCGCGGCCTGATCGAGCGCTCAAAGAATCCGAAAGACGGTCGATCCTACCTGTTACGCCTGACCCCCGAGGCCACCCGGATTGTCGAAGATGTCCTGGCCGATTCCGAAGGTGGAATCGACTTGCGGCCGAACCATGCAGTCGCTTGAACGGGCCAGCCGAAGCCCTACGTTCGGCGCCTGCCAAGCCTGAATACTTTCTGGTAAATATTTCCCGCTAAGTGTCGTTTATCCTGACATGGTTAATCAGGTCAGGCCTACGATGGCGATACCGCCGGTGAAGACGATGCCGCACGATTCCGGAGCGCAAAGT
Organism: Sphingomonadaceae bacterium; assembly: GCA_041916635.1. Taxonomy (GTDB): domain Bacteria; phylum Pseudomonadota; class Alphaproteobacteria; order Sphingomonadales; family Sphingomonadaceae; genus Aquisediminimonas. Next base: position 83,563 of record JAYRZE010000001.1, read on the forward strand.
GAGGGTGACGCCGAACGCAGGTCAGCTGCGCGAGTTACGATGCTGTTGCTTGTCACGATCCGGTACGACGATCTGGACCCCCCAGTTACGACCCGCGTTCTCGACCTGTCGAACGGGGGCATTCGTACAACGCTGCCAGTCGTGCTTCAACGCGGACATCCCGTAACAGTCATCATGAAGGGCGTGGGTGAAGTCCGTGCGAAAATCGCCTGGAACCGTTGTGGCGAGGTCGGGATCAAATTCGACAGGAAGATCGACAAGAGACTGGTAATTGAAGCCCTCACAGGTGCACCCGCGGCGTCGCATATCGAATTTGCGAAATCCGCGGTCCCACGGCCTGGCTTCCACGTCCGGTAATCGGGAACACAACCATGACAAGGTATGATTTCGTCGTTCTGGGCAGTGGCCCCGCCGGCCGGCGCGCCGCCATCCAGGCCGCCAAGCTTGGTCGCTCCGTCCTGGTGGTGGACAATCGCGCGCAGATCGGTGGCGTATCAGTGCATACCGGAACGGTGCCGTCGAAAACGCTTCGCGAGACAGCTCTAAATCTTTCGGGCTGGCGGGAGCGCGGATTTTACGGGCAATCCTATCGCGTAAAGCGCGATATCAGTGCGGATGATCTGAATGCCCGGATCGCAACCACGTTGAAACACGAAGTCGACGTGCTCGAACTCCAGTTTGCCCGCAACGGTGTGCGCGTGGCCAAGGGGGCGGGCCGCTTCAAGGACCCGCACCACATCACGATTACCCACACCGAAAGCGGCTCGACGCGCGAAGAAACCGTCTATGGCGAGCATATCCTCATTGCAGTCGGCACGGCGCCCTATCGACCGGATTCCGTCCATTTTGACGACTATCACATCCTGGATAGCGACGCCTTCATAAAGACCCCTCGCCTGCCACGGAGCCTGTCCGTAGTTGGCGCAGGAGTAATCGGCATCGAATATGCGACGATCATGAGCGCACTGGACATTCCAGTAACCATCATCGAACCACGCGATACAATTCTTGATTTCATCGACGATGAAATCATCGACTATCTGCTCCATCAATTGCGAGACCGGGGCATTTCCGTCCGGCTTGGTGTTTCGGTTGACGAGGTCGCGCTGCAAAACGGCGTGGTGTGCGCGACAACGAGCGATGGGCGCACCGTCTCATCGGACATGCTGCTTTACGCCGCCGGCCGAATTGGGGCCACCAAGGGCCTCGGCCTCGAGAATTGCGGGCTGGAAGCCGACTCCCGAGGCAAACTCAGTGTCGACGTCAAATCGATGCAGACCGCGATCCCGCACATCTATGCAGCGGGAGACGTCATCGGATTTCCGAGCTTGGCCTCCACTTCGATGGAACAGGGCCGGATTGCAGCTTGCCATGCATTCGGCGCTCCGCTTCCCAAGAATGCCGAGATCTTTCCGTTCGGCATCTACGCCGTTCCGGAAATCTCCTCCATCGGGATGACCGAGGCGGCAGCGCGCGAAGCCGGCCTGCAATTCGAAGTCGGCGTCGCCCGAATGCGCGAGACTTCCCGGGGACACATAATGGGTGTCGGCGGCGGCCTGTTGAAAATGATCTTCGGCCTCAATGATCGGCGGCTTCTGGGCGTCCATATCATCGGCGAAGGCGCAACCGAACTGATCCATATCGGCCAGGCTGTGGCGAATCTTGGAGGCACGCTCGACTACTTCATCGAACACACTTTCAACTACCCGACGCTTGCAGAAGCCTACAAGATCGCGGCGCTGGACGCGTGGAACCGGATGCCAGCCAGGTCCGCTGAGGTTCCCGCAACCGCTCGTCTACGGAAGGCGGCGTGAAACTTCGGCTTGGGTTTGCCCACAGGTCTGGCTATCGCGGAACGTCGACAATCGCCGGATCAACAATATGCAAACCAGTGGCCGTGGCGGATTTCATCATATCGACCTAAATGTAAGCGACCTCGGCACGGCGAAGCCCGTGTACGCGCTTGTCCTGGAGTTTCTCGGCTACAAGATGGTCAAGGACGACCCGAACGGATGCGAATGGGATCTGGAGTGCGGTCGTGGAAGGGTTTCGCTGGGACTACGCCCGGCCCGCTCGGAAGACCGGAAATATGCACACCGCCGTTATGCCCCCGGACTGCACCACATGGCATGGCAGGCCTCCAGCCGGAACGAAGTCGATGCATTGCATCGCCTGATGGTTGCCGCCGGCATTCCGATCCTCGACGCTCCGGCCCACTATCCCGAATACTCCCCCACATATTATGCCGTCTTCTTCGAAGACCCCGACGGAATGAAGCTCGAAGTGCTTCATGAGGACTGAACGATAGCTCAAGGCCACGCCCATCAGAATTCCGACACACCCTGCGGGCGATCCTTTTGACACGGCAACGCCCGCTCCGGATAATTAGCGGATGGAGAACCGAACAGAGTCGGCCCGAAAAGGCCTGCGTATCCTAATCGGCCTTGTGTATCTGGTTGCCGGGGTCGCACATATTCGTTCGCCCGGTGGCTTCATTCGGATCACGCCGGCTTGGGTGCCCAAACCCGAGGCCGTCATTTTCCTGACCGGAATTTGCGAAATTGCCGGGTCGCTGGCGCTCGTGTTCGTCCCGTCGCTGCGCGCTGCGGCCGGTATCGGTCTTGCGGCCTATGCCGTCTGCGTTTTTCCGGCCAACATCAACCACGCGATCAATGACATTGCCATTGGTGGCACTCACTTGAGCTGGTGGTACCATGGCCCCAGGCTGGCGTTTCAGCCGGTCTTCGTATGGTCGGCGCTCTGGACGGGGGGCTTGATCGACTGGCCATTCGCAATCGGGAAGCGCGCATGACGGACGACGACGCCCCTGCACAGATGGAGAAAACTCTTCTGGCAATCGCCGAGACGGGTGTGGACATCGCGCCTCCTCTTTTCGAGAGATTCCTTGCCGCTTTTCCGGAACAGCGAGCGAGCTTTACCAATCTCGAAGCGGCCATGGGCCGGATGACAAATGAAACGGTAGAGGCCCTGATGGGCATCGCAGGCGGCGAATTCTGGGTGCCGGTAACAATCACGAATTTTGTCGATTTGCACAGAAACTACGGTACGATTCCGCTCGCTCAATATTTTGCGTTTGTCGATATGGTCGTCGACGTCTTGGCAGAGGCATCAGGCGCCGGTTGGAGTTCCGCGCAGGATGCGGCGTGGAGGACCCAAGCGAGACGGTTAAACCGGATGATCGCCGATGCCTGTGAAGGCCGAACGCCTTCCGCCTGCCCACTGTCCTGAACCTCCAGAAAATGGTATGAAGCGATCCCCCCGGTCGCCCGCAGGAGAAATGCCATGCGCATGGAAGGCGAAGAAGTCCACGTTACCGAGGAAGAGGCAAGTGGCGGCACACAGCCCCACATTGTTCGCTATGTGCTTGCGGCCTCGCTACTGCTTGCCATCGTGGCCATGTCGGCCATCTGGATTACCGGCGCGGCAAACAGCTAGGTCTGGCTAACGACGCGCGTAGCGCGACCGATGCAGAAACGGTGCCTCGAGTTGCGCCAATGCGACGGGCGCAAAGCCGACAAGGCCGTCGGGCGACATCGCATTCGCCTTCGCGAGCACCTGACCGGCTGCGACGCAGAACTGCGCCTGGGCCGTCGGCATTGCAAAGAAATTGTAGAGCTGCGTTGCATGGCGGTCATAGGCGCCTTGCCATTTGGCCCCGTAGCGTGCCCGGAACGGCGCGGTCTCAGCACCGTTGGCAGTTGCGAGCGCTACCTTGTGACGAACCAGCATGCGATTGTAGGCCGGGGCCACGGCCGAGGTTTTCGCCGTCCGGCAGCTGAGGGCCGCCACATTGAGCGCAGACCGCATGTGCCATAATGCTTCGTTCGCAGACAGGTTGGTGTTAATCGGCGCGGAAGGGCGATTGGCGACAACCGGCGGGGGCGGCGCAGTCGGCGACGGACGGACGGTGACCGTTTTTTGCCCGCTCGAAGCGCAGCCCGCCAGTAAGGCGGTGCCCACGAGGGCCAACAACGCCCGGCCTTGTGTCAATTTATCCATCACGACCCTCTCTTCCGGCGTCGTTGCCGCGTCACCCTGAAGCCTCGCTGAAAATTCAACCTGGCCAGCGTATCGAGCGGATGGTTAGGAAAATGTAAATGCCGCGATGAGCCGAACCGTGATGCAAAAAGGGCCCCGCGTTGCCGCGAGGCCCTTTGGCGACTTTGTTCGTCGGCAAGGCTTAGCCCAGCAGCTCCTGCTCAAGCTTCTTGGCCATTTCCTCAATGTTTTCGGGCGGCCAGCCGGGGATATCCATGCCAAGGCGCAAGCCCATGGAGGAAAGCACTTCCTTGATTTCGTTCAAGGATTTGCGACCAAAGTTCGGCGTGCGAAGCATTTCGGCTTCGGTCTTCTGCACCAGATCGCCAATATAGATGATATTGTCGTTCTTGAGGCAGTTGGCCGAACGGACGCTGAGTTCCAGCTCGTCCACCTTCTTGAGGAGGTAGCGATTGATGCTGTTGCTGTCGCCCGCCGTTTCCGAAGCAGCCGGTGCAGCCATTCCGATGAGCTGTGACGACTGTGCCAACGCCTCGTCGAAATGAACGAAAAGCTGGAGTTGGTCCTGCAGGATACGCGCTGCATAGGCAAGCGCATCGTCCGGTGTCACCGTGCCGTCGGTCTCGATCGTCAGCGTAAGCTTGTCATAGTCGAGTTCCTGCCCAACGCGGGTGTTTTCGACCTTGTAGGCGACCTGACGAACCGGCGAATAGAGCGCGTCGACCGGGATCAGGCCAATGGGCGCATCTGCCGGGCGGTTCGAAGCGGCAGGCACATAGCCCTTGCCGGTGTCGGCCGTCAGTTCCATGTTGAGCGTGGCGCCCTGATCGAGGTGGCAGATCACATGGTCGGGGTTCATGATTTCGATATCGCCCGAAACCGCAATCATGCCTGCCGTCACTTCGGCCGGGCCGGTTGCGGAAAGCTGGAGACGCTTCGCCCCTTCGCCCTGCATGCGGATCGCGATCTGCTTGATGTTGAGAACCATGTCGGTCACGTCTTCGCGCACGCCGGCGAGCGACGAGAATTCGTGAAGGACATTCTCGATCTTCACCGAAGTGACCGCCGCGCCCTGAAGCGAGGAGAGCAGCACGCGCCGCAGCGCATTGCCGAGCGTGAGGCCAAAGCCACGCTCAAGCGGCTCGGCGACGAAGCTCGCCTTGCGTCCTGCATCGCCGCCCGTCTTCTTTTCGAGCGTGTCGGGTTTCTTGAGTTCCTGCCAGTTCCGGGTGTTGACTGCCACGATAGTCCCCTTGGGGTTGGGTGAAGGGCGCGTCCGCCCAGTCACCGATTGAAACATTCCGGCAGGGCGAGCGCGCCCTGCCCCGATCGATTAAACGCGGCGGCGCTTCGACGGACGCACGCCATTGTGCGGGATCGAAGTCACGTCGCGGATCGAAGTGATCTGGAAACCGACCGCCTGGAGCGCCCGAAGCGCACTTTCACGACCCGAACCCGGGCCCTTGACCTCGACCTCGAGCGTACGAACGCCATGTTCGGCAGCCTTCTTGCCGGCATCTTCGGCAGCAACCTGAGCAGCATAAGGCGTCGACTTGCGGCTGCCCTTGAAGCCCATCATGCCCGCCGAGGACCAGGCAATCGCATTGCCCTGTGCGTCGGTGATCGTGATCATCGTATTGTTGAAGCTGGCGTTGACATGAGCAACACCGGCCGTGATGTTTTTACGCTCGCGGCGCCTGATGCGCTGTGGTTCGCGTGCCATTATTGAATTCCCAACCTAATCTGAAAGCTGAAACGAGCGGGCGAAGTCTTACTTCTTCTTGCCTGCGATCGGCTTGGCCTTGCCCTTGCGGGTGCGCGCATTGGTGTGCGTGCGCTGGCCGCGGACCGGAAGCCCCTTGCGATGGCGCAGCCCACGATAGCAGGCCAGGTCCATCAGGCGCTTGATGTTCATCGCGGTCTGGCGACGAAGATCACCTTCAACGGTGTAACCCGCGTCGATCGCTTCGCGCAGGTGCAGCACTTCCTGATCGGTCAGGTCCTGAACGCGGCGCTCGGACGTAATTCCCAATTTGGTCGTGATTTCCTTGGCTTTGGCGGGACCAATGCCGTGGATATAAGTCAGCGCGATTTCAACGCGCTTGTTGGTGGGGATGTTGACCCCGGCAATACGTGCCATCTACTTTGATCTCCTGCTCCACGGGGCGGCTGGCAACCGACCCATCTCGACGCTTTGACCTTCCAGAATACAGCAAACACGACGAGCGCAAAAACGCGCCGCCGCAGAAACGGTGTTTTGGAAGTGATGTCGGATTAGTCTTGAGTCGGGTTGCTGTCAAGCACCGCGCGAGCACTGCCATTCTTGTAACTCCTTTCTCCAATCGGCCGAAACGGCTACTGACAAACAACATGAAGATTCACGACCGGAGATTTCGATGCGCGCCCTTCCCTTCCTGATCGCCCTGCTCGCCGCCGCCCCTGCCATGGCCGCGCTTGCACCGGGCGCCAAGGCACCGGATTTCAACACGCAGGGCGCGCTGGCGGGCAAGGCATTCAATGTTTCGCTTTCGGGCCTGCTAAAGAAGGGCCCGGTAGTCCTTTATTTCTTCCCCGCCGCATTCACACCGGGCTGCACGGCCGAAGCGCATGAATTTGCGGAGCAGACCGCCAACTTCAAGAAGGCGGGCGCAACGGTCCTTGGCATGGCTGGCGACAAGATCGAGGACCTGCAGCGCTTCTCCGTCGAGGAGTGCCGCAACAAGTTCGCGGTCGCGGTCGCCAACCCAGCCATGGTCAAGAGCTATGACGTGGTCCTGCCCAACTATGCCGGGCGCTCGACCCGAACCTCCTACGTCATCGCACCCAACGGTCAGGTAATCTATGCTTATTCGAGCATGGACTATCGCAATCATGTCGCCAACACGCTGAAGGCCGTCCAGGACTGGAAATCCAGCCACAAGAAATAGGTCAGCGCGTCTTGACGTAGCTCCCCGGCGCATCCTCGATTGGTTTGAGTTTGCCGCCGCCGGGAATGCGCGCGCCATCGGCCGTCACTGTCTTCGCTCCGTGCTGCTGGAGCCAGTCGAACCAGTAAGACCACCAGCTACCCTTGGTCTCGGTGGCGCCCGCAATGAACTCCTCAAGAGAGGAAACAGGCGCCTTGTTGGTCCAGTACTGATATTTCATCTGCGCGGGCGGATTTACCACGCCTGCGATGTGCCCGCTGCCTGCCAGCACGAACTCAAGGGGGCCGCGGAACTGGTCGCGAATTTTCCACACGCTTTCGAGCGGGGAGATATGATCTTCGCGTCCCGCCTGAATGAAAGCTGGGGTCTCAACCTTTGTCAGGTCGATCGGGACGCCCAGCGCGCTCAATGCACCGGGCTGAACAAGCTTGTTGTCCCGATAAAGGTCGCACAAATATGCCAGATGCCATTTCGCAGGCAGGTTGGTCACATCACCGTTCCAGTGGAGCAGGTCGAACGCCGGATAATCCTGCCCAAGCAGATAGTTGCTGACGACCGTATTCCAGATCAGATCCTTGCCACGCAGGAGGTTGAAGCTCAGCGCCAGATAACGCCCATCGAGATAGCCCTCGGTCGCAAGGCTCTCGATCAGCTTGAGCTGCGCCTCGTCGATGAAGTTGAGAAGGTCGCCCGCGCGCGAAAAATCGACTTGCGCCGTAAAGAAGGTTGCCGATTTGACCTTCGCTGCCTCGCCCTTGGCTGCAAGGATCGCGAGCGTCGCTGCAAGCGTCGTCCCGGCAACGCAATAGCCGATCGTGTGAACCTGTTTCACGTCGAGCAGGTCGCGGATCGTATCGATCGCATCGATCTGCGCAGCGATATAATCGTCCCAGATGACATCGGCGAGGCTCGCATCGGCCGATTTCCAGGACACAACGAAGACCGTGATCCCTTGGTCCACACACCATTTGATGAAGCTCTTTTCCGGCGTGAGATCGAGAATGTAGAAGCGGTTTATCCAGGGCGGGAAGATCACCAGCGGGGTTTTCAGGACGCTTTCGGTCGACGGCGAGTACTGGATCAGCTGGTAGAGCGGCGTCTGGTGGACGACCTTCCCCGGCGTCGTCGCGATATTTTCGCCCAGCCGGAATGCGTGCGGATCGGTGTGCGTCAATTGCCCGCGCTTCAGGTCTTCGACGAGATTCTGCATGCCCGACAGCAAGCTCTGGCCCTTGGTCTCAACAGCGCGGTTGAGCGCGACCGGATTGGTGAAGGGCGAATTGGCGGGGCTCATTGCCTCGACAATCGTCCGGACGGCAAAGCCTATGCGGGCCCGCTGCTCGGGCGGCACATTGTCAAGGTTGTCGACCGCGCCGAGCAGATAATCGGACATCACCGAATATCCCTGCCGCATCAGATCGAATACCGGATGCTCCCACTCAGGTCCGGCAAAGCGCTTGTCGCGGGGGTGGACCTTGTCGCGGCCAGCGGCTGCGAGCGGCGCCAGCAAAGGGGCCCATGAATCGATGCCTTGCCGCCAGAAATTGACAGCGTGCGTTCCGGCCTCCGCCAACCCCTCCATGGCCTCCGCCGCGCCTGGCGGTGTTTGCGGCGAATCGGTCATTCTGTCTCGGCTCCACTCTTTTGATCCATTTCGATAGCAGCCCTGCGCCCTAGCGTCACCCCGCCTCCGACGCCGAAAATTTGACAAATTCGTTGCTTTTCGAGACTGTTCGCCGGCGAGGGATGAGGAAAAGGAAAGCAAAATGGAGAGTCTTGACGTCCTGATCGTCGGGGCAGGCATATCCGGGATCGGCGGCGCTGTTCACTTGTCGAAGAACTGCCCAGACCGCAGCTTTGCCATTCTGGAAGGGCGTGACGCGATCGGGGGGACATGGGACCTGTTCCGATATCCCGGCATCCGATCGGATTCCGACATGCACACGCTGGGCTTTGCCTTCAAGCCGTGGACCCACGAAAAATCCATCGCGGATGCCCCCGCGATCCTCGACTATCTTCATGAGACTGCCCGCGAATACGATATCGAAAAGGCGATCCGCTACAATCACCGCGTGACGAAGATCGAATGGGACAGCGGCACGGCGCGCTGGACCGTTACGGTCCGCAAGGGTGACGAGGCTACGGTGCAGATGCAGTGCCGCTTCCTCTACATGTGCACGGGTTATTATAGTTATACCGACCCTTACCAGCCTGAATTCGCTGGCCGCGACAGCTTCAAGGGCCCGGTCTTCCACCCACAATTCTGGCCCGAAGACCTCGACTTCAAGGGCAAGAAAACCGTCGTCATCGGCAGTGGCGCGACGGCCGTCACGATCATCCCGGCGATGGTCAAGGAAGGCGCCGGCCATGTTACTATGCTCCAGCGCTCGCCGACCTGGTTCGTATCGAGGCCCGCGAAGGACGCGTTTGCGAATACGCTGCGTAAGGTCCTGCCGCATGGGTTGGCCTATGCGATCACACGCTTCAAGAACATCAACTTCCAGCAATATTTCTACAACTTGACGCAACGGAAGCCGGAGAAAGTCCGCAACAAGCTGCTCGAGCTGACGAAGGAAAAGCTGCCTGCCGGTTATGACGTGGCGACGCACTTCACGCCAAGCTACAATCCTTGGGAACAAAGGCTTTGCCTTGTTCCCGACGCCGATCTGTTCGAAGCGATCAAGAGCGGCAAGGCAGAGGTCGTCACCGACCATATCGACCATTTCGATGAGGCGGGCATCCTGCTGAAATCGGGCCGTCACCTCGACGCTGACATCATCGTCACCGCGACTGGCCTCAAGATGGAAATCATGAGCGGTGTCGAACTGCTTGTTGACGGAGAGGCCCGCCGCGTGGGCGACACGTTCAGTTACAAGGGCTGCATGTATTCGGACATCCCGAACCTTGCCTCATCGTTCGGCTATTCGAACGCGTCCTGGACGCTGAAGGCGGACCTGATCAGCGAATATGTCTGCCGCCTGCTCAACCATATGCGTGACAGCGGAACCGACATCTGCGTCGCCGAACCGCACGGCGTTGGAGAAACCGGCGCGGGAATGATGAACCTCAAGTCCGGCTATGTGCAGCGCGCGCAGGGACTTGTGCCCAAGCAGGGCGATATCGATCCGTGGATCGTCCACCACAACTATAACGCTGACAAGAAGCTGATGCGTTATGGAAAGCTGGAGGACGGCGCGATGCATTTCTACAAGGCGAAGGGAGGCCCCGAGGCCGTTGCGAAAGAACCGATCGCCATCGCAGCGGAGTAGCGGCCAGGAGAGGCAATCCAGGCGGCGGTGCGGCGGGATTGCTTCACTGCGCTCGCAATAACGGCTTGTGGTTCATGCGCGGTGTCCTAGTGACGATAACCGTGCCGTCCGAAATTCGTCCGCTCGAACGAAAAGGCCGCTGTTCCATCTTCACCCAGCGGCACAATGGCTGTGCCGAAGACCGAGCTATAGCCGCCCGTCCCGATGCCGAACCCGATTTCGCCGTGGATCCGCCCATCTGGAACCCTTTGGTCTTCAAACAAGAGGGCATCGATATTGCGCTTGGCCGCAGCATCCTGCACCGCTTCCGCTTCTTCGGGCGAAAGCCGGTGCACGATGCCGCATGGTTGGCAGACGCCGGTATCGGCGGCGCGCGCCACATTTCCTGAAATCGCAAGCGAGACGACCATTGCGGAAATTAAAGTACGAACCATCGCACAATGATTGTCGAACCAACCTGTCGTGAACGTGAACGAGAGGTCAAACCGTTGCCCGCAATGTCCGTGATTGTGCGGACGGAAGCATCGACTCAAAACGGCACGGTGACGGTCACCATGGCCCGATTGGTCGTAAATCCGCCGATATTTGCCTGATCGCCATGGATCCTGGCACGCACGCGACCGAACAAACCGAATTCGGCTTGGGGAGGCCCATCCCTTTCGTCATAGGGGCCGGAAAGCCGGGCTTTGTCAGGATCGCCCGTCCTTGCGCAGACGATGATATCGCCTTTCGCTTCGCCCTTTTGCGACGAACAGCCAGTCTTCTTCGCGGGCAAATCCTGCAAATCGAAGCTGGTTGATAATGAAGCGGCAGCGGCATCAAGGAACAACGCAGCAAGAAACATGGCCCTCGGCCTCCGGTCCAGCGGCCAGGGTTATTCCTCAAATGCCGAGTACTCGCAATGGGGAGCGCCTGCCCCTCGTTCCTCAATACGAGCTTTTGCTGGCAAGCCGCCGCATTTTGACGCATGGAAGCATCTTCAGTCCTCAAACCGGAAAGTGGAAATGTCCGAAGAATTCTACCGCATCAAGCGCCTGCCCCCTTACGTCATCGCCGAAGTGAACGCGATGCGGGCGGCCGCGCGTCAGGCGGGCGAGGACATTATCGACCTTGGCATGGGTAATCCGGACCTGCCGCCGCCGCCGCATGTGATCGACAAATTGTGCGAAGTGGCAAGAAAACCCGATGCGCACGGCTATTCGGCATCCAAAGGTATTCCGGGTCTGCGAAAGGCGCAGGCCGGCTATTACGGCCGCCGTTTCGGGGTCGATCTCGATCCCGATAACGAAGTGGTGGTTACGCTCGGTTCCAAGGAAGGGCTGGCCAACCTCGCTCAGGCGATCACGGCGCCGGGCGATGTGATCCTCGCGCCCAATCCGTCTTATCCGATACACACCTTCGGTTTCATCATTGCGGGAGCCACGATCCGCAGCGTTCCGACGACGCCCGACGAGCGCTATTTCGAGGCGCTCGAGCGGGCAATGAAGTTCACCGTGCCCAAGCCTTCGGTACTGGTGATGGGCTATCCATCCAACCCGACGGCCGAAGTGGTCGATCTCGCTTTCTACGAGCGCGTCGTGGCGTTTGCGAAGGAGCACGGGCTTTGGGTGCTGTCCGACCTCGCCTATTCCGAGCTCTATTATGACGGCTGCCCGACGCCTTCGATCCTCCAGGTCAAGGGCGCGAAGGATGTTGCCGTTGAATTCACATCGATGTCCAAAACCTATTCGATGGCAGGCTGGCGGATCGGCTTTGCGGTCGGCAACAAGACGCTGATCGCCGCGCTTTCGCGCGTCAAATCCTATCTCGATTATGGCGCCTTCACGCCGATCCAGGCGGCAGCCGTTGCCGCGATCAATGGCCCACAGGACATCGTTGCCGCCAATCGCGAGCTTTACAAGAAGCGGCGCGACGTGCTGGTCGAGAGTTTCGGCCGGGCGGGATGGGAAATCCCCTCGCCACGCGCTTCGATGTTTGCCTGGGCGCCATTGCCGCCAGCGCTCGCACATCTCGGCAGCCTCGAATTCTCGAAGCAGCTTCTGACGCACGCGGGCGTCGCCGTTGCGGCGGGTGTCGGTTATGGCGAAGAAGGCGAAGGCTTTGTCCGCATCGCAATGGTCGAGAATGAGCAAAGGCTCCGCCAGGCCGCGCGTAACGTGCGGAAATATCTCCAATCGATGGGCGTCAACACGCCCTCGATGAAGGCTGGATAAAGCTACCCGACGATGCCGAGGGTTACCCGTCGAACGCTGATTGCCGGTACCACTGCGGTGCTTGCGCTCGACGGCGCTCCGGGAAGTGCGTCGCTCTTGCCCGATCGCTGGGACAGCGTTGTCGTCGGCGCGGGCGTTTTCGGCGCCTGGACGGCGGAGCGGCTCAAGGCAGCGGGGCAACGCGTCCTGCTGATCGATGCTTGGGGCCCGGCCCATGCCCGCGCTTCCTCCGGCGGGGAATCGCGGCTGACCCGCACGGCCTATGGCGCCGATACCATCTATACCGAGATGGCCTGGAATTCATTGCCGCACTGGCAGGCGCTGTCGGACATATCGGGACTGCCGGTCTTTCACCCGACCGGCATATTGTTCTTCTTCGAAAGCGAACATCCTTACGCAACCGCGACCATGGCGGCGCACAAGGCAATGGGTCTTTCGACGGAATTGCTCGACGCGAAGCAAATGTCAGCGAAGTTCCCGCAGATGGATTTCGGCGGGATCGCGTTCGGGCTGTACGAACCGAAGCTGGGCGCGCTCATGGCGCGCCGCGCGGTCCAGACGCTGGTCGATCGCTTCGTGCGCAGCGGTGGCAGTTTTCTCAAGGCGCGCATTGCGCCTCCAGCGCCAGGCAAGTCGCTCGATGCGATCCGGACATTGGCGGGGGAAACGATCCGCGCCAGTCGCTTTGTCTTTGCCTGCGGCCCGTGGCTCCCCAAGCTCTTTCCGGCAGAAATCGGCGGCCGGATATTCCCGACACGGCAGGAAATCTTTTTCTTCGCCCCACCCGCCGGCGACAACCGGTTCGGGCCGGCGCATCAGCCCGGCTGGGCCGATTTCAATGGCGGGGACCTCTATTATGGCTTTCCCGACCTCGAATCCCGCGGGTTCAAGATCGCGTTCGACAAGCATGGCCCGCCGATCGACCCCGACAAGGGCGATCGCACGCCCTCTCCCGAAGGTCTGGCGAATGTCCGCGCCTATATGGCCCGCCGCTTTCCCGCCATGGCCGGCGCGCAGATGGCTGAGGCCCGTGTCTGCCAGTATGAGAACAGCGCCAATGGCGACTTCCTGATCGACGTGCACCCCGCTTGGCCGAATGTCGTGTTGGTCGGCGCCGGATCCGGCCACGGCTTCAAGCACGGGCCCGAAGTGGGCCGTTATGCCGCGCAATTGTCGCTGGGCACCCTGGTGAAAGAGGAACCGCGCTTCAGCCTTGCGAGCAAAGGTACGGTCCAGGACCGGTCGGTTCACTGATGGCCCGTTCCGATTTCGCGTTTTCCTACAGGTTTCGTGTCCGCTGGTCCGAGGTCGATCCGCAGGGAGTCGTTTTCAACGCGCGCTACCTCGACTATGCGGATATCGCGATTACCGAATATTATCGCGCCGTCGGCTTTCGCGAGTTGCATCCAGACGAGCCTCTCGAATTTCATGTGAAGCGGGCTGTCGTGACCTGGAGCGCGCCGATCGAATCCGACGAAATGATCGACGTCATGGCCCGAACCGTCCGATCGGGCACGACGAGCTTGACGCAAGTCATCGAGATTCATGGTGCCAACGATGAATGCACTGACGACCTTCGGGCAGAAATCGAACTGGTCAATGTCCATGTCGATCTTGCGACGCACCGTCCCATCCCCCTCCCGGATTGGCTAGTCCCAATATTTGCCGCGTTCGACGGCCAGGCACCCGGCTGAGTTTCCCGACCGTCTTTGCGTTCCCCGATGTTCCTGTGCTAGGGCGCGGCCATGCTTGATACAGCGACAGATCCCGTTGCCCTTATTGCCCAGATGGGCAATCGCGCGCGCCGGGCGGCTGCGCAGATTGCGAGAATTCCGGCGACGCGCAAGTGCGAGGCGTTGATGGCGGCAGCAGCCGCTGTCCGCGCTTCCAGTGACTCGATCCTTGCTGCCAATGCCGAAGATGTGGAGCAAGGGCAGGCGAACGGACTGAGCCCGGCAATGCTCGACCGGCTGGCGCTCGATCCGAAGAGGCTGGAGGCCATGGCGGCGGGCATCGAAGCGGTTGCCGTGCTCCGGGATCCGGTGGGTACGATCATCGATGATGCCATTCGACCCAATGGCCTGAAGCTGTCGCGCGTGCGGGTTCCGCTGGGTGTCGTCGGCATCATCTATGAAAGCCGCCCGAACGTTACGGCGGATGCCGCCGCCTTGTGCCTCAAGTCGGGCAATGCAGTGATCCTGCGCGGCGGATCGGAGGCGAGCCGTTCGAACCAGGCCATCCATGCGGCCCTTTCCCAGGGCCTCGCCCAGGCCGGTGTGCCGGTCGATGCCATCCAGTTGGTGCCGACAACCGATCGTGCGGCTGTCGGGGCCATGCTCGCGTCCCATGGTCTGATCGACATCATCGTGCCGCGCGGCGGCAAGGCTCTGGTCGCCCGAGTGCAGGAGGATGCACGCGTTCCCGTTCTCGCTCATCTCGACGGTATCTGCCACACCTATGTCGACAAGGCCGCCGACCCGGCCAAGGCGAAGGCTATCGCCGTCAATGCGAAGATGCGGCGGACGGGAATCTGCGGCGCGACTGAAACGCTTCTGATCGACCAGAATTATGCCGAGCCGCTGCCCATCCTGAAGGCGCTGATCGATGCAGGCTGCACGCTGCGCGGCGACGCCATGACGCTGGCGCTCGAGCCACGCGCCAAGCCAGCCGCAGAGGCCGATTGGGATACCGAATATCTCGACGCGATCTGCTCGGTCCGTTTTGTTGACGGCGTGGAAGGCGCGATCGCCCATATTGCGGCGCATGGTTCCGGCCATACGGACGCGATCGTGACCGAAGATCTGGGCACGGCCGAGACTTTCCTCAATGCGGTCGACAGCGCGATTGTGATGCACAATGCCTCAACGCAATTTGCCGATGGCGGTGAATTCGGCCTTGGCGCGGAGATCGGCATTGCGACGGGCCGCCTTCACGCCCGCGGCCCGGTGGCGCTCGAGGGGCTTACGACCTACAAATGGCTGGTACGCGGGAACGGCCAGACCCGGCCTTGATCCGGACAGCGCTTCTCGGCGGATCGTTCAACCCCGCGCATTCGGGCCACAGGAGGATCAGCCTGTTCGCAGCCGAGGCGCTTGATGCGCAGGAAGTGTGGTGGCTCGTATCGCCCGGCAATCCGCTGAAGGAAGGTGCCAAGGACATGGCGCCTCTCCGCGCCCGGCTAAAATCAGCCAGGAACATGGCGCGGCGAAGCATCATCCGCCCAACGGCGATCGAGCGGGAGCTGGGCACTCGCTTCACTGTCGACACGCTTGCGGCGCTTGTCCGGCGCTACCCCGAGCGGCGCTTCATATGGTTGATGGGAACAGATAATCTCGCCCAATTCCCCCAGTGGCGGGACTGGCGGAGAATCGCCCGCATGATGCCGATTGCGGTTATCGCCCGCCCCGGCTATGACCGACTTGCCCCGGCGACCCGCGCCATGGGCTGGTTTCGGGAATTTGTCCGCCCCGCAAGCCAAGCGAAACACTGGACAAAGTGGAGATCTCCGGCGCTCGTGCTGTTGCGCTTCCGCCCAGACAATAGCTCCGCTACTGCGGTCCGCCGGGCCAATCCCGACTGGTATCGCTCCCTGACCTCCACCCCCGTGCGCGACTCCGTGACGCGCCGCATGATCGATTGAGACCAAACTTGCCTGCTGCCTCTGCCGCAAAAAAAGCCTCCGCTTCCGACCCTTCCGACGCACTTCACGCGCTGATCCTCAAGTCGCTCGACGACGATCAGGCGGTCGAGACCGTGTCGATACCGCTTGCCGGGAAATCGACCATTGCCGACCACATGGTGATCGCCAGCGGGCGTTCGACCCGGCAGGTCGCTTCCATGGCGCAGAAGATCGCGGAAAAGATCAAGAGCGAATTTCACCGCACGCCCCGGATCGAAGGGCTGCCGACCGCCGACTGGGTGTTGATCGATGCGGGCGACGTGATTGTCCACCTGTTCCGCCCCGAAGTCCGCAGTTTTTACAATCTTGAGCGCATGTGGGCCTTTGGCGATGCCCCTGTCGCGGCCGAAGGCGCTTGAAACTTCACGTCGTCGCGCGAGGCAAAATGGGACGCTGCCCCGAGGCCGAACTGATAGCGCGATACCAGAAGCGGATCGGCTGGCCGCTCCAGATAACCGAGCTTCCTGATACGGGCGGCAAGCTGCCCAACGCCACACCCGGCACGAAGGTCGTCGCGCTTGATGAAAAAGGGGAGCAAGTCAGATCCTCCGAACTTGCCGACATGCTTGGTCAGTGGCGCGATGCGTCGGTGCGCGAAGTGCGATTCCTGATAGGCGCGGCAGACGGGCTTTCAGACGAGGAGCGCGGCGGCGCAGACCGGCTGATCGCATTCGGGCGAACCACCTGGCCACACCTGCTTGTGCGGGCCATGCTTGTCGAACAGCTCTACCGGGCAACCAGCATCATCGCCGGACACCCCTACCACCGGGAAGGCTGACTTCTTCAGGCAGCGTGAAGCGTTCTGGGCAGGCTCTCGACAGAAAAATCCACACCTGGGACAGGCATCGTCCGTTTGGCCAGCTCGACAAAGCGGTTGGCCATCAACGATGGTTCGGCCGCCCGTTCAGCACGGTCCGCAAGTAGAGCGACAGGATCGATATCCTGATCGAACCGGACGCCGATGCGGCCTTTCTCTGCCCACACGATACGACCGAAAAGTCGTCCGGCGTGGCGAATGACAACGGCCACCGTACCGCCAAGCCTGACATGGGGAGGCACGACGGCCATCAGGCCACCAGCCGAAATATTGCAGACCCTGATGGAGACCGGCCGCTCAAGCCCCTCCGCAAGAATCACGGCACTCAGGACTACGGCATAGCGCCGTTCGGCAGTCTCGAAATTTTCCGAGTCCGCAAATTCGGGCGCGCGAACCAATTGCATCGTCACGGGCTCTGTCCTTCATGTCACCGGCCGCGCTGCGCGGCACCTCTCGCAATGGTTAGCGGCACGGAAGGGAATTTCTTTAGGTCCATTCCCAAAAATTGGACGGTGGCGTTAGGCGTTTGTTAGCGGCGCCGCACAGACGGCCCGAAATGGTGGCGAAACCGGATTGCTTGAGATTGCCGCTATCACTGATACAGTCAGGAAAAAATTGGCAGGAGTTCCAAAATGCGCACGCTGTTCGTGCTCGCCTTTGCTGGCCTGATCGCCAGCTCCACCCTCGCAGAACCCGTTCCGGAGCGCCCCTTGCCGAACTATCCCCATACTCGTGCTACCGATCTGGTCGAGGATCACTTCGGAGAGAAGGTTGCCGATCCGTATCGCTGGCTCGAAAATGACGTTCGGACCGATGCCGAAGTGCGCGACTGGGTGGGCAGGGAGAACCAAGCCAGCGGCGACTATCTGAAGGCATTGCCGGGGCGCGACATTCTTGCCGGCAGGATGACGCAGCTGTTCGATTTCGAGCGCTACGGCACGCCACGAAAGGCAGGCAATCTCTACTTCTACATGCGCAACGACGGGCTCCAGAATCAATCTGCCCTGACGGTCCGGCAAGGTCTGGACGGCGCACCGCGGGTGCTGATCGATCCTAATGGCTGGTCCAAGGACGGTGCGACCGCGCTTGCCGAATGGATGCCGTCGAATGACGGCCGCTGGGTCGTCTATGCCGTACAGGATGGCGGGACGGACTGGCGAACCTTGAAGGTCGCCGCTGTCGGTACGGGGCAAGTAACCGACGATGAGGTCAAGTGGGTGAAATTCTCCTCGCTCGCCTGGAATGGCGACAGCACGGGTTTCTACTATTCCCGTTTCCCGGAGCCCGAGCCGGGTGCGGCATTCCAGTCGGTGAACCTCAATCAGGCAGTATGGTACCACGCCCTTGGCACCCCCCAATCGGCGGACGTGAAGATCTATGCAACGCCGGACAAACCGCGCCAGAGCCATTCCGCGCAAGTGACGGACGATGGCCGCTACCTTCTGATCACCACGGCGGCCGGCACCGACGAACGGTATGAATTGACGGTCGCAAGGATCGGCAAGGGGCCGCTGAAGCTGCGGAGCCTTGTGAAGGGGCTGGACAATGATTGGCAGCTTGCGGGATCGGTCGGCTCGCGCTTCTTCTTCCGGACCAACCGCCGCGCGCCGCGAGGGCGGCTGGTCACGCTCGACGTCAACAGGCCTTCGCACGACCCGGTCGAGATCGTGCCGCAATCGGGCGACACGCTGGTCGGCGCGTCGCTCGTCGGCGAGCGGATGATCCTTGCCTATCTGGGCGATGCGAAATCGGAGGCCGAGTTGCGCACGCTTGACGGCCGGCTGATCGGTCCGATCGTTTTGCCGACTATCGGTTCGGCCGCCGGCTTCGGCGGCAAGGGCGGAGACCCTGAAACCTTCTATACCTTTTCAAGTTACGCCGTTCCGCCGACTGTCTATCGGTTCAATACGGGCACCGGGAAAACCGAGCTTTTCGCGCGACCCAAAGTCGCCTTCAATCCGGCGGACTACATCACCGAACAGCGCTTCTATTCATCTAAGGACGGGACCAGGATTCCCATGTTCCTCGTTCGGCGGAAGGACAGCGTCGCCAAGGGCCCGCAGCCAGCGTTGCTTTACGGATATGGTGGTTTCAACATCTCGCAGAGCCCATCCTTCAGCGTGCCCAAGCTTGCCTGGCTCGAACAGGGCGGTGTGCTTGCCGTCGCCAATCTTCGCGGCGGTGGCGAATATGGCGCGGAATGGCACGATGCCGGGCGACTTCGAGCCAAGCAGAATGTGTTCGACGATTTCATCGCCGCAGGCGAATATCTGGTCGGCGAAGGCATTACCGCGAAAGACAAGCTGGCGATCGAAGGGCGATCGAATGGCGGACTCCTCGTGGGAGCCGTCGTCAACCAGCGTCCCGACCTGTTCGCAGCTGCTCTTCCGGCCGTGGGTGTGATGGACATGCTCCGCTTCAACCAGTTTACTGCGGGGCGCTATTGGGTCGACGACTATGGGGATCCTGCCAAGGAAGAGGACTTCCGCACCTTGCGAGCCTATTCCCCCTATCACAATGTGACGAGCGGCCGCGATTATCCCGCGATTCTCGTGACGACCGCCGACACCGACGACCGAGTCGTACCGGGCCACAGCTTCAAATATGTCGCGGCGCTCCAGGCGGCCGATATCGGAGAAAAGCCGCACTTGATCCGCATCGAGACGCGCGCCGGGCACGGCAGCGGCAAGCCGACCGACAAGATCATCGCGGAATCGGCGGATATGTATGCTTTCGCCGCCAAATGGACGGGGATGACGATCAAGGCTCCCTGAACGGCAGCTTGTGATCCAGTTCATCACGGCGAAAGCGCGGCCGGCGTAAACGCTCGACTCGCGGCTGTTTCAACAGGCCGCTTGCTGATGAGGAACATGTCATGGCGATCCAGCGCAATTTGACGGCAGGCATTGTTGCAGCGGCCCTGGTATCCGGTTCGATCACCCCGGCCTTGGCGCGCGGCTATGATCGTGGTTGGGGGCATGGTCACCGCCGTTGGCACCATCGCGACCATGTCGATGCGGGAGACGTCATTGCGGGTGCTGCCGTCATTGGCATTCTCGCGGCGATCCTGTCTTCGTCCGGCAAGAAGAAACGCGATACAGCCCGCCGGGACGGTGACATCAACAGCGAGGATGCTGCAGTCGACGCCTGCGCCCAGGCCACGGAAGCCCAGGCTGGCGACAAGGCCAGCGTCCGCGACATCACCCAAGTCGATCGCAATGGCGATGGCTGGGATGTCGAGGGCATTGTCGAGCAACGCACCGAATGGCGTGACAATAGCGATACTGCACGCCGCCGTTTCACCTGCACCATACGCTATGGCGCCGTGCAGAATGTCACGATCGATACGGGCGCAGTTGCCTTCAACTAGGACGGTGTCGCAGCATCAGGGCTTGGCACAGGCAGGGTTGGCCGCGTCCGTCACAGCGAAAAACGAGATCGAATGTGCCGGCAGGTGGAGCGCGCCGCGCACGCGCTCAGGCACGATGCGGGGGAAAGCCCCGCTGGCATCGAGCCTCGGTTCCCGCCCGTTGATCCTGACCGACCGGGAGTCGAGCGAGGACGCGGTCATGACATAGGCCGAAACCCTCCCATTCACGGTCAACGTTTGCGCAACCTGGCCGAGGTTTTCGGCCAACAACAGCACGCCCCTGTCACTCCCGCGCAGACAATGGGCATAGAGCCTGATATCCGGAAGCGAAATATGTGGCCGTTCGAGAACGACCGCTCCCATCAAACGCCGCCACAGGACCGCAGCCCAGTAGCTTGGGCGGGGTTCGAGTGTCCGGTCATCGATCAGCGCATAGTCGCTTGCCGCCAGCGTATTGTGCGCGACGACGCGAACGCCCTGCCGAGCAAGCCTCCCCATCTGGTCGACATACCGGAATGTGTCGCGCCAAGTCGGGGCCCACGGACTACCGCCGCAGGCTGCTTGAGCCGTTTCGGTAAGCCATATCGCCTTGCCGGGTGCGTAACGATCGCGCAGCCTCGCGTAGAACCGGTAGTCCGCTTCGGTACGCGACAGCCACGCTTCGTCCAATGCCTCTTCGGCGCTGGTCTGGCTGCCACTATCCTTGCAGCGCACGGAAAGCGCCCCATAGAAGTGATAGGAAACGGCATCCGTCCGGTTCGCGGTGTCGCGCATCATGTCTGCCGGGAGGATATCTCCACCCTCCCCTGTAGAGCCTGGGCCAAGAATGACCATCTGTGGCGCTGCATCGCGCGCAAACGCCCTGAAAGTTTCGAATTCGCTGGCATAGTCTGCCGCGCGGTAGTGCTCGGGCAGTCCGCCAAGCTTGGTAAGATTGGGCTCGTTGAAAAATTCCGCCGCAGCAATCTTCCCGCCCATCTGCTTCGTCAAAGACAATAGCCGCCGGGCCTGATCCGGTTGCCAGCGCTCGGCGGCATCGCGTGTCCCGCTGCCCACCGGAAAGGACGTGATGATCGGCAGTCCAAGTGCGTTCGAGAAGTCAACGACGCCCTGCCATTGGCTCCGCCGGAGCACCTGCCTGAACCCTTGCGGCACGGCCGCCGGTTCGACCTCGGTCAGGGTTGGAACATAGGTGCTGTTCGCCCAGGTTCCGCTCACGCGCATATAGGCAGGGGCAAGCGCCTTTGCGAGCGTTCTCAGCCGCTCGCTGCGAAGATCAATGGGCTTGCGCTCCGCATAGCGCTCACCGGTGCTGGATTCATAGGGCGCCCAGAAACGTCCGCCGGTCACCTCCACCATCTCGACGTTGAAGGATTGGAAGTTCGGATCGACTTCGGCAATTCGGGATAGGCGCCCTGGATCAATGGCGCCCGGAACCGCGCTGGCAAGCGCCGGTACGCTGGCCATCATCACCAGCGCGGCCCCTCCCGGGAGAGCTACTGCGCGCATCATGTTCAATGCGCCGCGACGGGCATTGCCCCGTCCGCATGAAAAACGCGGGCCTTGGCAGCCAGCATCGCGAAAACGACAATGACGGCATATGCGGCCATGGGCAGGAAGAACGCCAGAGACAGGCTGACACTGTCGGCAAAATGGCCGACGGCATATGGCAATATCGCTCCGCCAACGATTGCCACACATAGAAGCCCGGACGTGGACGATTGGGCGACACCCGCTCGTTCGAGCGTGATCGTGAAGATTGTGGGAAACATGATCGAATTGAACAGGCCCACCGCAAGCGCCGCGTAACCGGCAACCGGGCCGCTGGTCAGGGCGACTGTCAGGCACAGCAGCGAAGCGATGGAGGCTGCTGCTGCCAACAGCCGCGGTGCTGCGATCCTCGTCAGGAGGTAGCTGCCGATGAAGCGGCCGACGAGCGCACCCATCCAGTATATGTTGCCGAGGTAGAAGCCCGCAATCTCCAGAGGAAGATCGAGCACGTCCGGCTGATTGAGAAAATTGATCATGATGCTCCCGATCGAGACCTCTGCCCCGACATACAGGCCGATCGCGACAGCACCGAAAATTGCCCAATATGACCGCAGCGCGGCCAGCGCCGATGCGCTTCCGGAATTGATGACACCGGCCGCAGCCATCTCGATGCGTCTGCGCGATATCCAAATGAAGGCCATCAGGCTTGAAAGGAGCAGTGCGATCAACAGGAAGGCCTTGGTTACCGCATCGAGCGCAATCACTCTCGCGGCTGGATCGGTGATCGCCTCGTGACCTGAAGCGAGGACGTCGGCGCCGAGCATAACCTTCGACCCGAAATTGACCCCCAGAACGACACCCAGCGAGTTGAAGGCCTGAGCGAAAGTTAACCGGAAATGGCTGCTCTCGGGCGGGCCAAGCGCCGCCGCCAATGGGTTTGCAGCCACCTGCAGCGTCGTAATGCCAATCCCCAACACGAACAACGCGGCGAGGATCAATTCGTAGCTTTGGTACCGTGTGACGAATTGAACCAGCAGGCAACCAGTCACCATTGTCGCAAGCGCAATCAGGATCGACCGGACAGGTCCCGTCCTGTCGATCAGCGACGCCGCCGGGAGCGACATGAAACCATAGGCTGCGAAAAACACCAACTGGGTCATCAGCGCTTCGCTATAGTTCAGACTGAAACTGGCCTTCAGCGATGCAATCAGCGGATCATTGTTCGAGGTGATAAAGCCCCAAGCGAAAAAGAGAGTCGTCACCGTGATGAAGGCGCCGTTTCTCACCACAAATGCGGCGCTACGAACGACACCCCCCTTTGATCCTCTTACGGCATTCCCGGCCATGTCACTCTCTCCGATCATTTTTTCGTGCGGCCTCTCGACCAGATGTAGGTTGCGACCGATCCCGCTGATAAAGAGGCGAAAAACCTGTCCGCGCCGGTGCCGACCGAAAAGCGTCTTGGTTGATCAGCCGTGTTCAACACGATCAACACAATTTTCCCTTTGCCTGGATTCTGGAAAGCGACCGTCTCGAGGCCCTCAATACCGCTATCGGAGGCAATTCGCCGCGCACCCGGACGGACGAACCGGCTGGCATGGCCAAGAACATAATATTCGACGTTGCGAGTAATCTCACCCGTCACCTGGTTGATCTTTACCACCCCGCGGCAGTCGCCGCAGCCACCAAGGTGAGGCCCGTCATTCTCGTCGAGCGCAATGTTCCAAAGGATCACACCTTTGGCCCAGTTTCGTGTGGTGCCGATAATGAGGTTACGCGTCATCCAAACAAGCGGCTTCTGCCACTCAGGCATCCAGGCGCCGCCTGCGCATTCGGTGAACCAGGTTTCCTTGTCCGGATGGGCGTCGTGCACTTGGGATTGCGCCCCGACATTGCCGGCATAGCAATGCCACGCGGTTCCGGCGACGTACTTCCGGGCCAATGGATCGGCGAGAACGGCGAGCGGGGATTGCGGCTGATCCCAGTTATGGTCCCAATCAAGAATCCTCACAGCGGGATTTGTGCGAGCAAGGAGTGGCCCCAGATGCTTGCCGACAAAGGCTGCGCGCTCGCTGGCATCCATATGCATGCCTGGATAGTTTTCGGGCTGGAAGTCCGGTTCATTCTGTATGCTGAGAGCATAGACCGGCACGCCTTCCTTCTTGAACTCAACGATGGTGCGTTGCAGGTAGCGCGCGAAGGCATCATAGTGCTCGGGTGAAAGCTTGCCCTTGATCATGCTCCCGCTGGTCTTCATCCAGCCCGGCGCGCTCCAGGGTGAGGCGAAGACGCGCAGCTTGCGATTGATCGATATCGCCTCCCGGACCACTGGAAGGACATCGACGCGGGCAGGCGCGATTGAAAAGCGGGAGAGTCGGGGATCGACTTCGCCGGACGGCATATCGTCATAGCTGTAGTGCGACTGGGAGAAGTCTGACGCCCCGATCGTGATCCGCGTAAGCCCGAGACCCAGCCCCGTCGTGGGATCGAACAGTTCACGCAACAGCGCCGACCTTTGCCGACTGTCGAGTCGATTCCGGAGAAGCCAGGCAGATGAATCGGTGAACGATGCCCCAAAACCTTCGATCGCCTGATAGCGGCGGAAAGGATCCACCTTGATGTCCAACGCTTCAACCGCACCCTTGTCGATCGCGATCGGGTCGAGCCTGGCAAGGCGCTCACGGCCATCTCCACTCGTAACCCAGACTTCGACGAGATGTGACGGCGACGGGCCTCGGGCCAATGCGGGTCTCTCGCCGCAAACCGCCATCAGGGCGATCGAAAGCGTTGCAGCTACCGTCAGAAGCCCGACGCCCGATCTGCGACGATGTCGCATCCTAGACCTGAGCCGGGCAGTATTTTGCGACAAAAGCCTCGTGCGTCGGCATCACGTCGACGCACTTGGCAATGACGGTTTCGATATTGCCCAAGAATTGCGCCACCTGCACATCGCTCTTGATATCAACGAGCGGATCGTAGCTACGCGGAATGATGCCCTGTCCGATGAAGACCTGAATCCAGCTTACCTCCGCAAACAGTTCGTCATCTTCACGGAAAATGCGACCATTGGCGCGAAAGAGGTCGATTTTGCGCTGAAGCGTTTCGGGTATGTCCATGTCGCGGCAATAGCGCCAGAACTCCGTGTCATCCCGCTCGGTCGCCTTGTAGTGCAGGATGATGAAGTCGCGCACGCGCTCATATTCGAAATCGGTCTGGCGATTATACTCGTCGATAAGAGCCTGATCGAACTCCAGGTCTGGAAAGAGGCGCACGAAACGAATGAGTGCGGATTGGATGAGGTAAAGGCTGGTAGACTCAAGGGGTTCGAGGAAGCCGCTGGCCAAGCCCACTGCCAGGCAATTCTTGTTCCAGATCTTCTTGCGCTTGCCGGTCGTGAACCGGATTCGGTTCGGCTCGGCCAGCTGTTCGCCGTCAAGATTGGACAGCAGGATCGCCTCTGCCTCTGCCTCATCCATATATTTGCTTGAATAGACATGGCCGTTGCCAGTCCGGTGCTGCAGCGGAATCCGCCACTGCCATCCTGCGCCGTGCGCACTGGCCTTCGTATAGGGCGTAAAATTGTCCGACCGCTTGCATGGCACCGCCAGCGCTCGATCGCAGGGGAGCCAGTGGGTCCAGTCCTCATAGCCCGTCTTCATCGCCTGCTCGATCAGAAGCCCCCTAAAGCCAGAGCAATCGATGAACATATCGGCGGCCAAGACTTCGCCACTTTCCAACGTAACCGACTCGATGAATCCGTCAGTCGACCGAAGTGTTACGTCGACGATCTTGCCTTCGGTCCGGACAACGCCCCGGCGTTCCGCCCGCTTGCGCAAATATTGCGCGAAGAGGCCGGCGTCGAAGTGATAGGCATGCGCAATCTCGCTGATCGGCGAATCAGGCATGTCCGGCCTGGCTCGCATGAACTTGTTCTTGAGCGCCGCTGCCGTGTTGATGGAATAGTTGGCGAAGTCGGATGCTTTGCCCATCTGGCGCGCCTTGAGCCAATATTGGTGGCAGCGGAGCCATTCGAGATCCTTGCCGATCACGCCAAAGCCGTGAATGTAGCTGGATCCGATCGTGAACCAATCGTTGAACTGGATGCCCAGCTTGAACGTCCCCTGCGTCGTCCTCATGAACTCCGCTTCATCCAGGTTCAGCAACTCATTGTACCGTTTGATGGCAGGAATGGTCGCCTCGCCGACACCGACCGTGCCGATCTCGTCGGATTCCACCACCCGGACCCTGAACAAACCCTGGAAAAGCTGGGCGAAGAGAGCCGCGGCCATCCAGCCCGAAGATCCCCCGCCTACAATCAGGATTTGCTTCAGTTGATCGTCGCTCACATCAATGTCCCGCTGCACGCCGCATGGAGGAAAACCCTATTCCGCGGGAGCCACGCACCCCTTGGGAGCGGGTTTGACAGGCAGGGTATGCACTGCGCCTGGCTTTGCATAGGTCAAACCGAATCCGCGCGGAAGATAGTCTGTCTTCTTGCCCGACTGCGGGCAGGCAGCGAGCGGCCAATCGAATGGTAAGGTCCCGCGAAAATCGCTTGCTATCCCCACAGGCCGACCAGACGAATGGATCAACACGTCCGCGATGCCGCCAGCCTCGGTCCCGGGCAGCCATGCGGCCACAAAGGCGTCGGAGAGGTTTATCAGATCGTTGGCATAAACCGGGCGTCCAGAATACAGAACAGTGATAACGGGCACGCCCTTGCCCGATACGGCCTTCACTACGGCTAAGTCTTCTGGATAACGCTCGCTATGCTGCAATGATGCCGGGAACGTCACGTCGCCCTTGCCTTCCGCATAGGGCAATTCACCAATTACCGCGATGACGGCATCATAGCTGCCGACATCGACGTTTGCCGCGTCGGCGCTATAGTCGACCTTTCCACCCATACCCACGGCTTTTCGAGCTGCCGCCAGAAAATCCTCGGCATTCGGGAAGTCGGCCGAACCATTCTCGGTTCCCTGCCAGGTCATCGACCAGCCACCCAGCTGGCTGCCAAAGCCGGATGCGGCCTTGCCGACAACAAGAATTCTTTTCACGCTGCCGAGCGGCAAGGCGCGGTTGTTCTTGAGCAGGACCAGAGACTCGCTGACGGCGCGCCGGGCAAGTGCCCGTTCCGCCTCATTGTTAACACCCTCGCTGCGACCGTTGAGCGGGCTTGCCGCTGGCGGGTTTTCGAACAGGCCCGACCGCATTTTGACCCGCAGGATACGTGTAACGGCATCATCGATCCGGCTCATCGGAACCACGCCGGTCTTGACGTCGTTGATCGTCGCCATGATGAATTCGTGCCAGTCGTCCGGCACCATGAAAAGGTCAACGCCCGCATTGATTGCCTGTGGGCAATGGGCGCGTTCGCAGCCCGGAACCTGTTCGATGGCATTCCAATCGGAGACCACCAACCCGTCAAATCCCATCTTGCCCTTGAGTACGCCCGTCAGCATGTCGCTTGCGCCGTGCATCTTTCCATGGTTGACGCCCGCAGCCACATCGTTCCAGCTGTTGTATGAGGCCATCACTGTTTGCGCCCCGGCCTCAAGGGCTCCGTAGTAGCCTGGCCCGTGAACATTGATCATTTCGGAGAGGGAATAGCGGTTTTCGCCTTGGTCCTTGCCGTTGAAGGTCCCACCATCTCCGATGAAGTGTTTGGCAGTAGCAACGGCAGATGCACCTCCCTTCAGGTCACCTTGCAGGCCGCGCACATAATAACTGGCATACTCACGGACGAGTTCGGGATCGGACGAATAGCTTTCATAGGTCCGGCCCCAGCGCGGATTCTGCACGACGGCAAGCGTCGGGGCAAAGACCCAGGTGATACCGGTGGCGCGGACAGCAGCGGCGGTCTGGCGGGCAATATCGCCGACAAGCTGCGGGTCGCGCGCCGCACCAAGCCCAATATTGTGCGGGTACAGAACTGCACCGAAGACGTTGTTGTGTCCGTGCACCGCATCGGTTCCCCATATCACGGGGACAGGCGTCTTCATGTCCGTCGACATCGACGCCTCATAGAATTGCGCCGACAACCTGGCCCAGTCCGCGACTGCGGCATGCTTGTTCATCTCGGGCCAAGCACCACCACCGTTCAGGATCGACCCGATATAGTATTTCCGGACCTGGCTAGGCGTGACGGAGCGAATTTCCGCCTGCGTCATCTGCCCGACCTTTTGCTCGAGCGTCATGCCGGCAACGATTTCGGCAATCCGCTTTTCCATCGCCGGATCCTTGGCGACCGGGCTGGAGATCTTTGGCCAGTCCTTGAGTGTTGTTTTTGCCGCAGCCTCTGCCGTCGCAGTCGCCAGCGACAAAACGGCAAATGCGGCGGCAGTTGCGCCCAGTCCCGATTTCACTCTCACTCGAAATCCCATCCGCCGGGCCGTTCCGCAAGGAGCCGACTGCCGGCACTATCATCGTCAAAAAATTCCGGCGCGACATACGACCCAGGGTGTCGCGCCGGAAAGGAGGAGCCCGTATTTCCGGTGAAGCCAAATGTTGCTGTCGATCGCACCTCGCTTCACCGGATATCTAGAAGTGGTAACTGACCCCAAACAGGAACTGGCGGCCATATTTTTCGTAATCCTGAAGGAAGAACGAGCCATCGGCCGATATTTTCCCGCCGCCGTCAGTCCCGAGCCTGGTGGCATAGCGTGAGTCCGTCAGGTTGTTGACCTGAAGCAGGACACCCAACCCGGCGAGCGATGAGCCTTCCTGGAACGTGTATCCAATCTGCGCCGAAACATCCTTGTCGGCCAAAATTTCAGTCACACCGCGGACAGCAAAGAGCTGGGTCACTTCGCCCTTGAACGCAGAGCGATAACGATAGCTTGCCCGCGCCTGGAAACCCGCCTTCTCGAAATAGCCAGTCACGGTATAAACCGTGCCTGACAGCCCGGGAATGCGGGTGGCCTGAATGGCCGCCTGGTTGTTCCCGGCGGCGTTCAGCGCCAGCGGATGCAGGTTTGACTTGGTGTAGGAATAGCTTCCAATCACACCAAAGCCGTCGAGAAGCGAGGTGATCCGCTTGAACTCAAGGGCGCCGCTTAGCTCGATGCCCTTGATCGACCCGCCCTTGCCGTTGGCCGGCTGGTTGATCTGACCGATCGGACTGACAATCACGCCAGGCGGAATCTTGCCTGGAGCCAAGGCCGCCGGCGGTATCGGGAGCCCGGAGAAGTCAAACGCCTGACGCTGCGTGAAGATGTAATTGTCCAAGTGTTTGTAGAAGCCGGCA
This sequence comes from Sphingomonadaceae bacterium, assembly GCA_041916635.1. GTDB lineage: Bacteria > Pseudomonadota > Alphaproteobacteria > Sphingomonadales > Sphingomonadaceae > Aquisediminimonas. The sequence continues at coordinate 112,595 of JAYRZE010000001.1, forward strand.
ATGCTGATGTAGCTGGCCCTGTCGATATACCACTCATACGCAAGATCGAGCGCCTTCGCGCGCCAAGGTTCGAGCTTGGCATTGCCACCCGTCCCCGACCACGGGTTCACGGTCTGGCCCGGTACGCAGGGCTGGCTACCCGAACAGATGTTGACGTTGAAAGATGGGATGAAGCTTGCCCGCAACTCGTCCATACGTGGCCGCGCCAGCACCTTGGCCGCCGCGAAACGTATCCGATGCCCACCGCCCAGTTCATAAATCAGGTTCATGCTGGGCAACACGTCCGTATAGGCCGCGCTGACATTGACCGGCGTCACCACGCGAGGCGTTACCGTCGCATTGATAGCGCTCCCGCTCGACTGCTGGCGCTGATTGACCACCTGAACGCCGACGTTGCCCCGCAGCCCAAGCCCAAAGAGGGTGGTGTCGACCGTCGCCTTTGCCCGAAGCGTGATGACTTCCTCATCGATCGCCCATGCCTTGTTGAACGTGTCATTGTTGATGAACACCGACCGGTTGTAGTAACGCGGCAGGGCTTCCTTGAGATTGATCGCAAGGACGTCGCCGAACCCGGCATAGCCAAGGGAGGTCGGTGAGACCAGCAGAGCCGGATCAACCAGAACTTGCGCTCGGTTGTTCAACAGGAACTCGTCAAACTCATCGACGCGCTTCGATTTCTCGCGTTTGGTGAAGTTCACGCCAAGATCGAAGCTGTCGAAGAAGCCGTCGACATCGTATTCGAAACCAAGGTCAAGTGCGTAGACGTTTTCCTTGACGTGCGGCTGCTTCGTTTGACCGTCATGACCCCAGCCACCCCAGGGATCCCGGTCGCCGAGCGAAATCCGCGAGGCGTCGGCGTAGTTCAAGCCTTCGGTAAAAGTCGGGAAACCGTTCAGACCGTGCAAGTCCCATGAAATCGTATCGAACGCACGGCCGGCGGTGACACCGTCGGAGATATAATTGGTGTTGTTCCTCGTTGGCGTGGCGCCCGAGAAGGCTCCCGCATAGGTTTCCGTAATGCTCTCATCACGCTTGTTCATCGAATAGGACAGATCGGCAATGAACTTCAGCTTTTCCGTCATCTGGAACTGGTTGTTCAATCCGATTGAGAAAAGCTCGTCATCGCGCGTATTGTAATCGTTGCGGATGATCGGTGCGACATTGGTGACCGTGCCCGTTGTTGCAACCAGCGACCCACCATAATCAGAAGTACCCACGTTGCTGAAAATCTCGTCGGGCGTGCCGATCGCCCCGCCGGGACCGAAGAAATTCAGGAACGGATTGTCAAACCACTGCGCGCCCCGCATCGTTTCGCGCTGCTTGAAGCGCGAATAATAGCTGTCGAGCGTCATATGGACCGAACTGCTCGGCTCCCATTCAAGAATGGCAAGGCCCGCGTCGCGCTTGTTCAGACGCGAATAGGCAAAGATCTCCTGGCCCGACAGGAAGTTTGCGTTGTCGGCAGAATCCGGATTGATGAACGTCTTGATATCGGTGGGCGTCGTGTGGTTGTGACCGGTGAAAGTGCCACTGAACGTTTCATAGTTATAGGCTTTGTAGTGCCGGTTTTGAGACGGCGCATCAAGATGCGCGAACCCGAACGCCCAGCCAAACGTCCCGCTCTCATTTTGGTCAATATAGCTCGCGCTGATGCGTCCACCATAGTTGCGCACATCGTCGTTTAGCTGTTTGCCCGACGTCCGCTCGCCACGAATATTCAACGCGATCGCCCGCTTGCCATACCCCAGCGGCCGCACGGTGCGAAGGTCGATTGTGCCCGACAGGCCTTGGCCAGAAATATCGGCGTCCGGCGTCTTGTAGATCACGACTCCCGAAAGGAGTTCAGATGGATATTGATCGAACTCAACCCCACGATTGTCACCCGAGCTCGCTTGCTGACGCCCATTGAGCAACGTCGTCGCGAAGTCCGGCCCCAAACCACGGATCGAAATCGTCTGCGCACGGCCACCAATACGTTGTGCCGCGAGGCCAGGCAGGCGCGAAATCGATTCCGCAATGCTGACATCAGGCAGCTTGCCGATTTCTTCGGCCGACACAGCCTCAATAATGCTGAGCTCATTCCGTTTGAGGTTCAGGGACTGCTCGATCCCGTACTTGATTCCGGTCACGACAATTTCGCCCGAGTCAGCGGCGTCCGCCGGCGGCGCATCCGCGGCCTGAGCAAAAGCAACAGACGGCATGGCCGCTGCAAGTGCAACCGATGAAACTGCGGTCAGCCCGAATCGTTGCGCGCGACCCGACCGATTGCCCACACGGCCCACATTAGAAATTTTCACCAGAATTCCCTCCCCGTCCTCACGGCGTATCCGCCAAAATATTCGGGAGTGATGGAAAGATTTCCTCGCCCTCCCACTGTGCCCCTTCGATCCGTCACGAGCCATCGTCGTGCGGATTTCTTTGGAAGCGCTTCCAATTTAAAAGCGTCGAAGGGGGCGTGTCAACAGATTTCTCGAACGAAAAAGTCGAGATTTTCCTGTATGATAGAAACAATATTACCACGAGTGGCAATATAGGCACACTGGAAAGAAGCGCTTCCGAACGGCGGTCAGCACAACCTATTGAGACCTATTGAGGAGGTGCGGACGATTCGCGCACGACCAGGCGGTATGCAATCAATTCATGCCTTGGCTTCGTCTCGCCCAATTTTATGGCTTCGACGATCAGGTCGACAGCGCGCTGCCCCATCGCCTTGAGTGGCTGGTGGACAGTCGTAAGCGGAGGCCAAACAATTTCGGAGACTGGCGTGTCGTCAAAACCCGTCACCGATATATCGCGCGGAATTTCCAGGCCGATCTTGTGGATCGTCAATAGCGCACCGGCTGCCATGTCATCATTCGCACAGACCAAAGCTGTAGGCCGGTCGGAACGATCAAGGATGCGCCGCGCGCCTTCTATGCCCGAATGGAATGTGAAGTTCCCACGCTCTACCTCCGCATCCCTGTCGGATATTCCTGCATCCTGCAGCGCGCGCATGAAGCCGTCGAAGCGCCCTTCTGCAGAAATGTGACCGCTCAGCCCCTTGATATAACCAAATTTGCGGTGACCTAGGTCGATGAGGTACTTCGCCATTTCGAACCCAGCTGCCACTTCATCGATACCAACCGAAGGAGCAACACGCTGAACCTCCGCTCCCGCCGAGATACAGACAACCGGGCATGATCTCTTCTGAATGCCGTCGATCAAGTCCAGCCGATCGGAAAAGGGCGGCGTTAGGATAATCCCGTCCCATCGCCCCTCATCGACTAGCGCAAGGATCCGCCGTTCGGACGCCACCCCCTCCGGACTTGCCGTATGGCTGACAAGCTGAAACCCTTTGGCCGCACAAGCCCGGAGTGCTCCGAGCTCGAGGCCGGAGTGATAATAAGAGTTCGGCTCGGTATCGAGATCTGATGCATGCACTAGGGCAATCTGCCTTGTCTTGCCGCCGGCAAGATTGCGGGCCTGAATGTTGACTTTATAGTCAAGCATTTCGACAGCACGCTGAACTTTGTCCCGAACCTCGGCGCGAACATTGGGCCCATTGTTCAAAACCCTGGAAACCGTCGTGCGACCGACTCCCGCTAGCGAGGCGACATCGTCGATCGTCGGTTTCTGGTTTGCCAAGCTATCGCCTCTTGTCAGCGTTGGTTCCCGCCTTTCTTATGATGTGGCAGCCTTGCTGCGCAACCTTGATGCAGCGTTGCGAGCGAATTTTTGGCCAAATTTGGCTGCGCTAGCGCCTAGCCGGCATGCTGCATCAACCGTTCGATCTTGACCATGCCCCGATTGAGTCTTCTAAGCAGCACCTTTCGGGGGCACCTACAAGACCCGGCCCCTTTGAACTGCGTCGCAGGATGAAAACAGTGCACGATGCTGAAATACTAGTCGAGTGGATTGGCGCGGAACGCGAACCGGTTGTGACTGTCGATGGGCTTGCGAACGATCCGGACCGGCTCCGTCAGGAAGCGTCAAAGGTCGATTTCACCTCGGTCGGGGAATATTATCCGGGCGGAAGAGCGCCCGCGCCACGGCTTTATTTCGACATGGTCGCGGCCACGCTTCGTGACATACTGGGCGAATTCTTCGGTTACCGGGACGGGGGGGAAATCTTGCGTTCCTATTTTTCGATTGCGACGACAGCGCCACACCAGCTCTCGCTGCCACAGCGGATTCCGCATACGGATGCATACGACGATCACCAGATCGCAATGCTCCACTTCCTGAACCACGAAGATCTTGGCGGCACGGCGTTTTTCAGGCACCGGTCGACCGGATTCGAAACCGTCAACGCGCAACGTGTCGAAGCTTTTCACGAATCGCTGGCGGCAGATTTCAGGCGGCTTGGGGAACCCGAACCGGCCTATATCGGGGCGGAGTCACCCCTGTTCGAGCGGACGCATGTCTGCACTCACCGCTACAACCGGGCCATCGTCTATCGTGGCAAATTGCTTCATTGTGCGGATCTTTCGCATGTGCCGCATTTGCCGGAAAGTGTTGATGGGGGACGGCTGACCATTGCGACATTCGTCCGACCCCGTCCCCTTGCGAGCGTGAAGAAAACATCATGAAAGATATGCTGGCCTGGCGGAACGTTACGCCCGAAATATTCCACAAGGAGATTCGTCCAACCGGCGAACCGGCCATTTTGAAAGGACTCATCGGCGACTGGCCGATTGTTTCCGTATCCCGCCAAGGCGACCGACCCCTGGTGGACTATCTGATCGGGCATGCCGTATCCAGTCCGATCGCCAGTATCTACGCCGAGCCCGAAATTGAGGGGCGCTTCCACTATACCGAGAATTTGCGAAAGCTGAATTTTGAGCGGGTCACCATTCCACTCGAAAATTTTCTTCAACAGCTTCTGACAGAAGCGGATTGCGACCGACCGACGGCGCTCGCTGCGCAAGGCCTCGTCATCCCCAAATGCCTGCCGCGCTTCGCTGCCGATCATCGGCTTTCGCTTCTGCCGCCGACTGTTGTCCCGCGCATGTGGATCGGCAACGCGGTAAAGGTCGCTACGCACAGCGACGAATTGGAAAATGTCGCATGCGTCGTCGCGGGCCGCCGTCGCTTCACTGTGTTTCCGCCCGAACAGGTGGGCAACCTCTATATGGGGCCATTCGAACTGACGCCCGCAGGCACACCGATCAGCATGGTTCATGTGACCAAGCCCGATTTCGATCGCTACCCCAAATTTGCAATCGCGCTCGAAGCTGCATCCTATGCAGAGCTGGAGCCTGGCGACGCGATCTATATTCCCTATCAATGGTACCATCATGTGGAGTCCCTCGATCCCGTGAACATACTGGTGAACTATTGGTGGGATTCCGCGCGACAAGACTTGGGATCCGCCTGGGATGCGCTGCTCCATGGCATCATCAGCCTTCGCGGCTTGCCGCCAGACCAGCGACGATCGTGGCGCGCGGTTTTCGACCACTATGTGTTTCTGGCAAATGGCGATGCGGGAGTGCACCTTCCTGCACATGCTCGCGGCATCCTTGCGGCCGACACGCCGCGAGACATTGAAGAACTGCGACGGGACTTGATCAAGAACCTGACCTCGACCTCCGGCGAAAAAGTCGGCCCGCTGAAGTGACCGGACATGCATGAGCCCCAAATACGCGTGGAATGGATCGGCAACGAGCGCAACGCAGTGGTCATTCTCGACGATCTTGCCCCGGACCCGTTAGCTCTGCGCAACATCGCACGTGAGTTGTCCTTTGTCCCGATGCCGGACCAATATTATCCTGGCAGGCGGGCTATCGCGCCCGAAAGCTATGTTGCGACCATCGGCGAGACAATTAGGGGCGCACTCCGTGAGTTTTACGGCTGCGGGACGGTTCGTGTGGAGCGGTGCTATTACTCGCTGTCGACGACACTGCTCGAAGAGTTAACGGTTGAGCAGCGATTGCCGCACTTCGACACCGTGTTCGAAAACTATTATGCGGTGGTTCACTTCCTGTGTCCGCCCGAACTCGGCGGCACGGCGTTTTTCCGGCACCGTTCAACCGGTTTCGAGACGATTTCGCCTGCGAGGCAGGCTGAATTCACTGCGAAGCTCAAGTCCGAATTGGCCGAATATGGCCCGCCGCCTCCGGTCTATGTGGACGGTGATACGGAGTTTTTCGATCACTTGGAAACAATCGACGCATGCCAGAATCGCGCCCTGATCTTCCGGGGCAATACGTTCCACAGCGGCGCCGTATCGAACAGCCTGCCACTGTCCGACGATCCACTTTCGGGCCGTCTTACCGTGGTAACCTTCCTGATCGCGGAATGAGCGATCCGGACTATTCGTGTGAAAGGACTTTTGCCTGACCGGCAATTGCCTGCAAAAGTGTGATCAATGTGTCCTTGTCCCCGGCAGGAAAGCCGGAAAGCAGCTTGTCCTGATAGTCCAGCGCAATCGTGATAATGTCGTCATACATGGCCCGGCCATGCGTCGTCAGTTGCAGGTCATAGGCCCGAGAATCCCGCTTCGAACGCAACCTCTGAACGATGCCGCGTTTGCGCAACACTTGAATGGCCCGGCTGACTGCGACCTTGTCCATCGCAGACAGGCTGACAACATCCTGAGCGGTCATGGGTCCCTCGGTCCCGATCGTGCAAAGAACGCGCCACTGCCAGATCGAAATGCCGTATCGCACCTGATATGCTTTCGCGATCAGCCGACTGACCTGATTCGAGGCGACCGTCAGGTGATAGGGCAGGTAGTCCACCAGCCGAAACCCGCCCAAAGAGGATTCGTCAGCTCCAGGATACTTCATGAAACTATTTTTCGGAAACGCATATGGTCGCTCCATCCGCTTTTCTTGAGCACTGTAAACCTCATAAATCCGTGATTCAAGTGCGGCTCCAACGCGAGAAGCCACTGTGTTATCATCATCTTTTCGAATTTTAGTTGCATATGTAACCATAATAGTCCATGCTGCCCCTCAGACACACGAGTGGGAGGCAGGGCATGGTACAACACACATATCGCATCTTGGCGGTCAAGGGGCTCGGCCTTAGAGTGACCATGATGTCCGCCGTCGTCCTGTCGACGCTCGGGCATTCCGATCTTGCTTGGGCACAACAGGCCACTGGTCCGGCCGCGACCGAAGCAGAGGGCGAGTCGGGCGAAATCCTGGTGACTGCCCGCAAACGGGAGGAGACGCTTCAGAGCGTTCCGATCGCCATCAGCGCGTTCACCGAGGCCACGATCGAAGCGGCAGGTGTCGATTCGGTCGAGGAGATCGCCCAATTGACTCCCGGTTTCACTTTCACCCCGCTGTTCGGTGGTGGCGCCGCGACGCCCGTTATCCGCGGTCAATCGACCACGATCGGCGAACCCAATGTCGGCTTCTTTCTCGACGGGGTCTATCAATCCTCGCGCGCGCTGATGGACTCAATCCTTGGGGACGACATTGCCCGGGTCGAGATCGTCAAAGGGCCGCAGAGCGCTCTATACGGACGAAACACCTTTGGTGGCGCTGTCAACATCATCTCGCGGCCGGCCGACAACGAACTCAGCGGACGAGGTTCGGTGGAGGCTGGCGACTATGGCAGTTTCGGGCTGCGCGCGTCGGTCAACCTACCATTGGTCGAGGACAAACTGTTCGCGCGGCTTGGCGTCAATTACCGCAAGAGCGACGGATATTTCACGAACAGCCTGAACGGCCAGCATCTCGACGGGCGTCGAAGCGCGATCGTCTCCGCCTCGTTCGAAGCGAGGCCCAGCGATGCCTTGTCGATCCGGGTCCGGGTCGCGAACGAGAATACCGACGAGGCCGACGATCCCATCGTATTCGCTGTGAACAACGCACGACCTGCGAGCCTTGCCGGCCCCACTTTCCCGCCCGCCAACCAGATTTTCATCGGCGAGCTCCCCTCTCCAAAAGTGTTCGCCGTCACGCCGGGGCACAATGATCGCAACCTCACCGCGTCCTCGCTTTCTGTCGACCTCGATCTGGGCGGCGCCACGCTGACTTCAATCACCGGATATAATGACCTCAAGGTCGATACCGCGATCGACAGCGACTATTCGGCGGTCCGGGCACGTTACACGATCACACTCACGGATCTCTCCGAGTTTAGCCAGGAATTGAGGCTGACCTCGAATGGAGATTCGCGCCTTTCCTGGCTGGCAGGCGCCTATTACTTCCGCCTCAAGAGCAAGACCCATCTTGAAGATTTCTGGGGGGCTGATGCCCTGCCCTTCGCGTCCAACCTGGCGCTGCCGGCTGCTGTCAGACGCCAGCTTCTCGGCGGCCTGATAAACGATCTTGATGAAAAGACCGAAAATTTCGCGGTGTTCGGGCAGCTTGGCTACAACTTCACCGATCAGCTCCGGATTACGGCGGAAGGCCGCTGGAACACGGAAACGAAAAGCGTCGATTCGACCGATGCGAGCCAGCTGACCCGGCTTGTCACCGGCACTTATGTAAACAAGCGCCGGTTCCGGAAATTCCTGCCACGCGTCACGCTCGACTTCCAGGCGACCGACGATGTCCTGCTCTATGCCTCTGCGGCACAAGCCCAGAAGGCCGGCGGTTTCAACGTCGTTACGGTTGCTGGCGGCATTCTCGACTCCGAGCGTACCTATGACCCGGAGACGGCCTGGAGCTACGAACTGGGCGCAAAGACCAGCTGGATGGGCGGTCGGCTGACACTCAATGTGGCTGGATACTATATCGACTGGTCGGACCAGATTGTCCGCGCGCTTGGTGCGACCTTTGCCACGCTGAACACCAATGCGGGCCAGACGACCGTCAAAGGCGTCGAAGTCGAAATGCGGGCGCGCCCGGTGCGTGGCCTCGATCTGTCGGCGGGCATTGCCTACACGGACTCAGCCTATGACAAATATACGTTCGGCACGCTTGCACTTCTGGGAATGAACCCGGTTCTCGATGGAACCCGGCTCCAGTTCGTCTCGAAATGGCAGGCCAATGCAAGTGCGCAATATGCCGTGCCGCTTTCGGACAAGGTAAGCTGGTTCAATCGCGTCGATTTCAGTTATCAGTCGAATCAGAGCGCCGTGCAGACAGCCGACGCGACGATCGGTGCAGCAACCAATCTCAACCTGCGGACGGGCCTCGATTTCGACAAGATTTCCCTCCGTCTGTTCGTCAACAATTTGACCAAGGAGAATGCATCTCCAGCCGCCGCCTTTACGCCAAGTGCTGCGCAGCATTTGGCTTGGGTACAGGGTGCGCTCGGCCTTGGCCCGCAGGTTGGACTGGAGGCCTTTGGCGGTGCTGTCACGGCGCGCGCACCGCGGACATGGGGTGCAAGCCTGGGCTTCAAGTTCTAAGACATAGCTTGACCGCCGCCCTCGTGCCCCTGATACGAAGGCGGCGGTTGCGCCACCAGAACCGTCACGTAACGACCTTGTTCCCCGGGGGAGCTTTCATGCCTTTTCTCACCAAATTGAAGCGTCGGGCAGACCTATTGGCAATCGGCTTGGCATGCTTGGGGGCGGAAAGAGCCGCCGCGAACCCGGTACAGTATTTCAGCATCGAGGGCGTGCCGTTTTCAGAAGCCGTGCAAGCTGGCGACATGCTCTATCTGTCCGGCCAGATTGGTGTGCCGCCCGGCAATAACGCGCTGGCACCTGGCGGCATCGAGGGCGAAGCACGGCAGGCAATGGACAATATCGGCGCCGTGCTGGCACGCAGGGGCCTTTCTTTCGATGCGGTCGTCAAATGCACAGCCATGCTGGCGGACATGAATGACTGGCCCGCGTTCAACAAGGTCTATGTCGGCTATTTCAAGTCCGGCCAGTTGCCTGCGCGGAGCGCCTTTGCTGCAAGCGGCCTTGCCCTTGGCGGCAGGATCGAATTGGAGTGCTGGGCCTATAATCCGATACGAAAACATCATAGATAACGCCTTGCAAACCGGCGGGAGGAACACCCGGTCATAATGCTTGATGTCGACGGAATTGCAGCTGATTACGACCGGGACGGCGCGGCGGTCATTCGCGGCGCGATCGACAAGAATTGGGTCCGCCGGATGCAGGATGCCGTAGATCGCGTCATCGCCGAACCAGGATCGGCAGCTGTCGAATATACTCCGTCAGGCAAATCGGGGCGATTCATCGGTGATTTCTTCGTGTGGATGCGCGACGCCGACTTTGCTGCGCTCGCAATGGATTCTCCACTGCCGATGCTTGCGGCCCAGATCATGAAGGCGCCAGAGGTCAGGCTGTTCTATGATCAGCTTCTCGTCAAGGAACCGCAAACGAGCGAACGGACGCCATGGCATCAGGATCTTCCTTATTGGCCACTGCGGGGGGGCGATATTCTTTCCATGTGGGTGGCGCTCGACACTGTCACAGAGGCGACCGGCGCTGTGCGCTATGCGCGTGGATCACATCGCAGGAAGACTCTCTTTGCGCCGAAGGCGTTCGGCAAGGACTCGGGATTTGGCGCGCTTTACGCCCGGATGGGGTTGCCCCCGTTCCCCGACGATACCGCCGTCGAACAGGAATACGACATGATTATCTGGGACGTCGAACCCGGCGACGTCATCATTCACCATCCGCTCGTATTTCATTCAGCTGGCGGCAACACCTCGACAAGTTTGCGCCGCAGAGCGGTATCGATCCGCTATATGGGCGATGATGCTGTGTACGACGACCGGCCCGGCACTTTCGTGGAAAAGGAAAGCATTCAGGAAGTCCTGAAGGAACCGATCGCGATCCTGGACGGGCAACGTCCGTCCGGAGCCAATTTCCCCCTCGCCTGGCCGCGTAAGAGGTAAGGGAACGCCCCTAGGCAATGATAAGGCGCACGCCTGCCTTTTCGATCATCTTCACCGCCTTGTCAGTGATCCGTCCATCGGTGATGATGATGTCGATGTCGCTCAATTCGCAAACAACGTTTCCGGAAGGCCCATCGAACTTCGTAGCATCGACCAGAATGATGACCTGATCGGCACGCTCGAGCAGCCGCCGTTCGGCTGCCACCAAAACGACGTCCGCCTGCATCAGCCCCTGCTCCCCGATCGACGCTGCTCCCATGAACAACTTGGGCGCGTGGAACCGAGGCATGCCATCGTCGCCGAAAACTGACAGGATGATGTTCTGGTCGGGAAAGACTGCCCCTGAAGGCACGAGTATCCGGGTGCCGGCCTGACCGATCAGCGCGGATACGATGTGAAGCGAGTTCGTCAGGACCTGCAAGTTGAGCCCCGCAAGGTGCGGACACATTTGTAGTGTGGTCGAGCCTCCATCGATCATCACGCCTTCATTCGGGAGGCAGAGCTTTGCCGCCTCCCGACCGATGGCTTCCTTCTCCGCGCGGTTGCGGGAAATATTTTCATGGAACGGAACACCCGAAAGGCGCAGGCCGGACGCCAGTGCATTCGGCGTTTCGGCATGTGGCACAATCGACTTGACGCCACCACGGATGCGCGTGAGCCTGCCCTCCCGCGCAAGCCGGTCGAGGTCGCGGCGGATGGTTGCCGGGGATCCCGTTACCAACTTTTCAAGCTCGCGGAACGAAATGAAGCCCCTTTCGCCAAGGAGCTTCAGGATCAGATCTTCACGTACCGAGGCGTGCATGGCCCGTATTTGACGGAATGCTGACTCGATTCAAGCATTTTCGCTCAAAGGCAGTTTTTCGCCATGGGAAGACCCACGCGCGGGCGGGGTATCCCCCGGAACGCCTAACGCGGGAACGCCTGGGCGTTACCTGCATCGACATTCAACATGTTGCCGGTCGACTTGGCGGACATCTCGCTCGCGAAAAAGTACACAGCTTCCGCGACATCTTCCGGGAGCACATCGCGCTTGAGCATCGATCGATCGCGATAATGGGCTTCGAGCGCTTCGCCTGCATCGATGCCATGTGCGCCCGCGCGTTCCTTGCGCCAGTCGCCGTCCCAAATCTTCGACCCACGGATGACGGCGTCGGGATTGACGACATTGACGCGGATGCCTGATGACGCTCCTTCCAGCGCCAGACAGCGGGCAAGATGCAGGGCCGCCGCCTTGGCCGACGCATAGGCCGACGCGTTGGTTGCTGCCGCAATGCCGTTTTTGGAGCCGATGAAGACGATTGAGCCGCCGCCGGACGCCTTCATCAGCGGAAAGGCGGCGCGCGCCGTAAGGAAATAGCCCTCCGCCAATACGTCGTAGTTCTTGCGCCAGAGAGCCGTGGTCGTTTCCTCGATCGGTGCCGAGGAGGCTATGCCGGCATTGGCGACCATAATATCGAGCCCGCCAAATTCGCGCGCGGTCGCATCGAATGCGCTTTGCACCTGCGCTTCGTCAGTGACGTCGCACAATGCCGAGCGCAGCACATCCCTGCCGTAGGTTTCAGCAAGTGTGGCGCTTGCGGTCTCCAGGGCAGACGCGTCTCGATCGACCAGCATCACGCATGCGCCGTCCGCCAGCAGTCGACGCGCGGTCGCGGCGCCAATGCCACCTGCACCACCAGTGACCAGCGCAATTCGGCCTGCCAGCGCCTTGGGCTTCGGCATCCGTTGCAGCTTGGCCTCCTCCAACGCCCAATATTCGATGTTGAACGCTTCCTGTTCGTCGAGGCCAAGATAGGCGCCGATCGCTTCGGCACCGCGCATCACGTTGATTGCATTGGCGTAGAACTCGCCAGCCAGCCGCGCCGTCGTTTTGTCGGCGGCGAACGTCATCCGGCCGATGCCGGGAACAAGGACGACAATCGGATTGGCATCGCGCATCGGCGGGTCACCCGGCCCTGCGCAGCGCTTGTAATAGGCCGCATAACCTTCCCGGTAGTCTGCCAACGCTGCCGCGAGTGCTGCATCATCGTCGAGCTGGGCCGCATCAAGCACCAGCGGCGCGATCTTGGTTCGCAGGAAATGGTCGGGGCAGGACGTGCCGATGACGGCCAGCCGCTCGAAATCGCACGAACAGACAAATTCCAATGTTTCTTCGTCGTCGGCGAAATGGCCGAGCTTCGGCCTGCCGCCGGTCATCAGGCCTCGCAATTTGGGCATGAGGCGAGCCGCGCCTGCAGCTCGGGCTTCCGGTGCAGACGGGGAAATTCTCGGGCCGGCGAATGCCGGCCCGGCCGCCAGCCGTTCGTTCAGATAACGGGCTGCATCGGCAATCAGCCCGATCGTGTGCTCATAGCAAGCCTTTGCGCCGTCGGCCCAGCAAATGATCCCGTGGCCTGCAAGCATTACCCCTTGGCATCCGGGATTGGCCGCGACAAAATCCCGAAGCCTGAGGCCAAGATCGAAGCCCGGGCGTTTCCAGGGCAGCCATCCGATCTTCCCGCCCCATATCTCTCTTGTCGCAACCTCACCACCAGAGGACGCCGCCAACGCGATGATGGCGTCGGGGTGAACATGGTCGACATGGGCGAACGGCAGATAGGCGTGAAGCGGCGTGTCGATCGAGGCGGCCCGGGGATTCAGATTGAACGTACAGTGGGGAAGGTAACCCACCATTTCGTCTTCATGTTCAACGCCGCGATAAAGGGACTCAAGGCTAAGCAGCTTGTCGAGATAAAGCGTCGAAAACCCGTCCAGTTTCATCGAACCGATATCTCCGCCGGACCCCTTGACCCAGAGGACGGCCACCTCCTGACCGGTAAGCGGATCGACGCCGGTCAATTTGGCTGAGGTGTTGCCACCTCCGAAATTGGTCACGGTCAGATCAGACCCAAGCAGGTTCGAGCGATAGAGAAGCAACTCGGACGGCGACATTCTTCCTGCCGCCTCATCGGACCAGCGGCTTGACGGCACGGTGAACGGGATTGCCGGCACAGCTTGCAGAGGCTGGTTCTGGAAATTCATTGGGTATCAAATCCGTCATCCGTTGAGGTCGGATCTTGGGTAACAAAATATCTGGCGAAATTCAATCGTATTTGATAGAAAATGATCAAATATGATCTAGAGAGTCAATTATGGGATTCCGTCCAACCTTTCCTTTGGCGCGTGCGCACGCGATCAGCGACTATCGGACGCTCGCGAGGCAGCGGCTGCCCCATTTTCTATTCGAATATATTGACGGAGGCTCGTTCGGAGAGGGAACGCTGCATCGCAACCGGACGGCTCTGGATGCCATTACGTTAAACCAGCGAGTGCTGAGAGACGTCTCGTCCATCGATACGTCTGCAACCCTGTTTGGCCAGAATCTGTCCCTTCCGGTTATCCTGGGCCCGGTCGGGCTTGCGGGCATGAACGCCCGCCGCGGCGAGGTTCAGGCTGCGCGTGCGGCCGAGCAGGCGGGCATTCCGTTTTGCCTGTCCACCGTTTCGGCCTGCCCGATCGGCGAAGTGGCAGCGGGAACGTCCCGGCCGTTCTGGTTTCAGCTCTACATGATCCGCGATCGCGCCTTCATGCGTGACTTGCTTGCCGAGGCGCGCGAGGCCGGCTGCAACACACTGGTCTTTACCGTCGACATGCCCGTGCCGGGGACACGATACCGGGATTACCGATCGGGGCTTGCGGGAGCATCGGGGCCACTGGGTGCCCTTCGCAGGATCATGCAAGCAATGGTCCGACCGCGCTGGGCGTGGGATGTCGGCCTGTGGGGCCGGCCGCATGCACTGGGCAATGTAGTACCCGTTCTGGGTCGGAATTCCGGCCTCGAAGATTTCTTTGCGTGGATGCGCGACAATTTCGACCCGAGCGTGACCTGGGCCGAGCTTGAGTTCATCCGTTCCGAGTGGCGTGGCCCGCTTATCATCAAGGGAATCATGGATCCGGGCGATGCCGCAAAGGCTGCCGACTTGGGGGCGGACGGGATCGTTGTTTCCAATCATGGAGGCCGCCAGCTCGACGGTGCCCCTGGAACGGTCGAAGTTCTACCCCGCATTGCGGAATCTGCCGGGGACCGGCTGACGGTTCTGGCCGATGGCGGTGTCCGTTCGGGGCTCGATGTCGTCCGGATGCTGGCGTCAGGCGCGAAAGGCGTCCTTCTCGGCCGAGCCTGGGCCTATGCGCTGGCGGCCGCAGGGGAATCGGGCGTTTTCCACATCCTTAACATGATGGCCGCGGAGATGCGTGTCGCAATGGCCCTGACGGGTGCCACCCGCACCTGCGAAATCAACGAGGAAATCCTGTTCGGCGTAGAGAAAATAGAAGGAAAGGCTCCCTGAATGCTGACTGAAATGTGCGATGAACAGATTGCGTCATACCGAGAAGACGGGTTCACCGTCATGCGTGGTTTCTTGAATGCCAACGAGATCGCCGAGCTGAAGCAGGCAATCCTCGATGCCATAGCGACAATGGGCAAGAGCCGGATCGCGGGCCCTGGCGCCAATCTGGTCGAAGGAGACGCCTATTTCGACCGGGTCTATACTCAGCGACTCAATCTCTGGCGGATCAACGATGTCGTAAGACGCTATCTGCACGATCGCGGCCTGGGCCACCTTCTGTGCCAACTGGCCGGTGTGGACGCGCTCCGCGTATGGCACGATCAGGCATTGATCAAGGAGCCCTTTGGTAACCCGACCACGCTTCACGTCGATAATCCGTACTGGTCCTTCTATTCCCCGAACGCGATCACGATCTGGATCCCGCTCGAAGATGCGACGCCAGAGAATGGCTGCCTGTGCTTCCTGCCCGGCAGCCACAAGATCGCGGACACGAAGAATGTGGGACCGAGCGACGAATTCGGCTCGCTTCTGAAGCTCTATCCCGAAATGCGGAACATCCGGCCGGTCGTGGCGCCAATGAGTGCGGGCGACTGCAGTTTTCACAATGGGCTGACTGCGCACGGTGCGGGCGTGAATATGACAACCGACCGGCGGATCGCAATGACATGCGCCTATATGCCCGACGGCAGCACGTTCAACGGAATCCAGAACGTGTTGCCTGATGACTATTTCAACTCACTGAAAATCGGCGACCCGCTGAACAGCGCGGACTTCAATCCGCTTGTCGGCACGTTGAAATAGGAATGGCCGGGCTGGTGATGCGTCACCAGCCCAGCCACCCTTACGCCCCCCGCCTTAGAACGCGACCCGCGCTCCGATCGTGAAATAGCGGTTGTCCAGATCGTAGAGGTTCGGCACCGTCGGGAAGGCGAGGTTCGCGGCGAACCGGTTCGGGAGGAACGGCGGCCGACGATTGAACAAGTCGTTCACCGTCCCGAAAATCTCGAACTTGGCATTGCCGGCATTGACCTTCACCTTTGCCGTGAGGTCCGTGTAGAAGACGGCCCCCACATGCGGTTCGGCAAAAATCTGCCCCGGAATGAACGGCATCTGGTCGTATCCGCCGATATAGCGTTCCTGCACGAACAGGCCGAACTTCCCGATCTCGTAATTGGCGGTCAGTGTCCCGCGCCATTTCGGCAGCGCAGTATTGTTCGCGGCATTGAAGAGGCCCGCGCTCTGGAGCCGTGTAGTGCCGATATAATCGATGAAATCGATCGTCCGCGTCGCCAGCAAGCGCACACCCAGCTTTCCGCCAGCAACCTCGCCATTATAGGACAGGTCAAAATCGATGCCCCGCGCCCGGCGTCCGTTCAGGTTGATCTGCTGAAGAACAATCTGCTGGATGAAGTTGGTCACCGGATCGCGGGTAATGAGAGCGCACTGGGCGGCGACGCCGCGCTGGCACCCGTCGATCGTTCCCTGCGCGCTTGTAGCAGCAAGGGCGCCGGCCAGATTTATGTCATAGAAATCGACCGATCCCGACACACCCTTGAGCCACGCAGGCGAGTACACAAATCCCACCGTGAGCGTGTTGGCCCGTTCGGGCACCAGATTGGGGTTGCCCTGGGTGCGGGTGATCGCAATGACGTTCGTCAGCCCGGTCACCGGGTCCGTCAGCCCCGGCGTGAACGCGTTCACGGGCCCTGCGAACAATTCGAACAGGTTGGGCGCCCGGATATCGCGCGAGCGGGTCACCCGGATGCGCAGGTCCTCGAACGGCTCATAGGTCGCGCCGATCTTCCAAGTCGAAACCGTGCCGCTGTTCTTGTAATCCGTGTAGCGATAGGCTGCATTGAGTTCGAGCGACTTGCCGACCGCCGAGTCCTTGAAGACAGGGACAAGCAGTTCGACAAACCCTTCCTTCACATTGTCCCGGGCGTCCGCTTCACCAAAGTTGCCCTGATTCCAACCGCCGAACCGGCACAAGGCGACGGTCGGGCAGAATGCCCCCGGCATGCCACGCACACCTGTTGCCTGGATCTGGCCAAGCGCAGTTGGGTTCGAACGCTCAACAAGCGTGCGGCGCCGATATTCCGCACCCAAGGCGAAGCTGAGCGGGCCGGCCGGAAGCTCAAAGACTTCCCCCTGCAATTCCGCCGCGAACACATCCTGCGTGTTCTTCACGAACTGCGTGCTCGTACCCAGGATGAACGCCTTGGCCGCTGCCGAAGGCGCACCGACACCGAAAGGATTAAGCGGCTGGCATCCGGGGAAAACGCCGGGGTTGGTCAGAGTCACATTGCAAACGATGTTGCCGGTTGCCGGATCGACCACTGCGTCCGCCGCTGCATAAGCTTTGCCCAGATCGGCAACGTTACGGACTTCGGCATCGAGTGTGGTTTCACCATGGCCGTAGGAAACTTCCCAATTGAGCTTATCGCCGATCTTGCCCTCGAGGCCGACACTCGCGTCGAATGTCTTGTTCTTGTAGTCGAGCGAGATCGCCCCGAAATCACGGTTGAACCGCCCCAGTCGGAACGACGTCACGCCCGCCGCATCCATCTGCGCCGCGACAGCCGCGGGGAGGTAAGCGTTGTTGCGGAAAATGGTGTAAGCCGCGGCAGCCGAGCGATTGTCGGACAGGATGCGCATATTGTTGTGCGAGCGCGCGGCGTTCAGGCGGACATAGGCAGTCAGGCTTTCAGAAAAGTCATAGGTGGCCCGGAAGTACCCCTTGTCGGTGCTCAGCAACCCGGCCGGCTGCATCATGTTGTTCTGGTGCCCGTCGCCACCAATGGCAAAGGCGGGTGAGCCGGTAACAGGCGTGCCGATAACGAAAGGTGTAAGCGCACCCCCGGGAAGGAAGCGCTGCCCGGCAAGCGGTGCCCCCGCATTGGCGACCGGCAGGCCCGCTGAGTTGACGATCACGCCGCCATCCGTCGCGGTGATCATGAAGACATTTTCAAGATTGGTGAATGGAGCCGCCGCGCTGCCATTGCCTCCAAGGAAGCCGCCGCGGCGCGAATCCGGCCGATCGGCGAGCGACGGGATACCGTTCACCTTGAAATGTTCGAGGCTGATCACGATGTGCCCGCGCCCATCAGCAAAACTCGTTCCGCCGGCTACGCCGAACTTCACCGAAGCGTCGTCGCCATAGTTCGAAACGCCATATTGCGCATTGGCGCGTACACCCTCGAACTTGTTATCGGTGACGTAGTTGATGACGCCCGAGACAGCATCGGAGCCATAAGCCGCCGATGCACCGCCCGTCACAACATCGACACGCTGGACGAGGAGTTCGGGGAGAAGGTTTACGTCAATTTCGCCCGATTCCCGCGTTGCTACGATGCGGCGACCGTCAAGCAAGACCAGAGTACGGGTCGGGCCAAGCGCCCGGAGGTTGAGAAAATTGCCGAGCGAGCCGACCGCGCAGCAGAACGTACGTGAGGTCGAGCCGATCAATTGCGGCAGCTTCGTGAGGCCGTCGGCCAATGTCATCGGGGAAGACGAAAGAAGCGTTTCGGTGGTGGCGACGGTGACGGGCGTCGGCTGATCATAGCCATTGCCCTTGATGCGCGTGCCCGTAACGACGATATCGCCGGCTTCGGTTGTACCGTCATCCGCCGATGGCACGGTTTGCGCCTGCGCACCGGCTGCAAGTGCGACGGCCGCGCTTCCCGCCAACAACGCCTTCGTGATCATTCCGAACTTAATGCTGACCATCTTCCCCTCCCAATGAATTATAGGAGCCCGCGCCTTCGGCTCCGGACTCGCGAACGAAATTGGCATGTTATGATCTTATTTGCAATATTATTTGTCATTTACGCCCAAAAATGACGTAATTTGGCGCAAATTTCCGCCTTTTCATGCCTCGCTCGGGAGCCGGCGCGTCGAGAAAAAGGCGCGAACAAGCAAAAATCCGCACTGGATTCGTACGATCCATGATCGATATCCGCCCTAATTTTCCTACTTTCGCGATATCAGCGAAGATTGTTGACTAATTTTGATCACTTCCTATTGCTGGCCGGAAGAAAAGGTTCAGGACCGGAGGATGTGACGTATGGACAAGCAGGGAAAGCTCACGCGATCCGTCAGCGTCAGCTGGGCCGTCGGAGAGCTGGGGATCGCGGCCTATGTCGGCATCACCATGTCCTATATGCTATTTTTCCTCACCCAGGCTCTTGGGATATCACCGGTTTGGGCAGGCATTGCACTTCTCATACCGCGGCTCTGGGATGCCGGGATCGATCCCTTTGTGGGCGCGATTTCGGATCGCACAAAGACACGAATGGGGCGCAGGCGGCCTTTCCTGCTGTTCGGCGCCCTCACCTTCGGCGTTGCCTTCGCGATGATCTTCTTCGCGCCGGCGGACGCCCCGGAGCTGACGAAGATCGCCTATGTCGTGGCGCTTTACCTGCTGACCAGCACTGCATTCACCTTTTACGACGTGCCCTATTCATCGATGGCCGCCGAAATGACGACCGACTATGGCGGCCGTACGTTGCTGACCGGATACAAGATGGTCGCGGCACGGCTCGGCATCCTGATTACGATCCTCGTGGCCCCGCTCATCTTCACGACCGGCAAGGGCCTCAACTACGGTTTCCAGTTGATGGGCGTAATCTTCGGTGGGTTCATGGTCGTAACGGGGCTGATTGCCTTTTTCGGCACGCGCAATGCACCGCAGATCACGCGCCCGGTCGAACGGTTCAGCCTGAAGGCGGAATATCGCGCGCTGGCTGAAAACCGGCCCTTCCTGATCCTCTGGTCGGCCTTCCTCATGCAAAACCTGGCGATCGGGGCAACGGCGACCACGCTCATCTATTATGTCGTGTTCGTGATGAAACTGACACCCGCAATGGTCGGGCCGCTTGCAGCGACGGGCGCCGTTGCGGCCACGCTTGCAACGCCGATCTGGGTCTGGGTCGCGCGACGCCTTGGCAAGCGCCATACCTATTTCATCGGACTGGGCATCGCCGCGACAATGAGCCTGCCCGCGCTCTTCATTCCATCCACGATGCCGTTCCTCCTGTTCCCGGCGCTGTTCCTGACCGGCATCGGAGATGCCGCTAACCAGCTTCTGCCCAATGCAATGGTGCCCGATACGGTGGAGTATGACGAACACAAGACCGGCCAGCGCCGCGAGGGCACGATCTTCGGAACCTGGGCCTTCTGCCGCAAGCTCGGCATGGCGCTCGGCGCTTTCCTTGTCTCGATCTTCCTGTCCTTCTTCGGCTTCGCAGGCGGCAAGGGTGCAACGACGCAATCGGCCGATGCGATCTGGGGGATCCGGCTCGCGTACTCACTGGTCCCCTTCACCCTGTGGATCTGCACGATTGCGATCATCCGCCATTACAATCTGAGCGAACACCGGTTCGACGAGATCAAGCGGGAGATCGTGAGGGCCCGGGAGGGGAACTAGGTCTTACTCAACAAGGCGTTACGCGCCTTATTGAGCATATCCGCCTGTCTGCTTTGCGACTTCCGTGCTAGATCACTGCCGTAGTGAGTTTTGGGGGAAGGCAGTTGGACACCATCCGTTTTCGCATGGCACAATCGAGCGATGCCGCCGCGATAGGTGCTGTGCATGTCACCTCTTGGCGTGAAACCTACATCGGCCTCCTTCCCGTCCAACTACTGAATGATCTGTCGGCGGAAGCGCGATCCACCATGTGGAGCACAATCATCAACAATCCAGCGTCGTCAGGCGGAACAGTCGTTTTCGTTGCGACGATAGCCGACGAAATAGTGGGTTTCGGGGCTTGCGGCGGGCAACGCGACGACGCGCTGAAGGAGCGAGGATTTGATAGCGAAGTTGGCGCGATCTACGTGCTCCGGTCTCATCAGCACGTAGGTGTCGGTAGTGCGCTGATGAACCTGATGGCCCGGAAGCTCTTGGACCAAGGGCGGAAGGCCACAACGCTGTGGGTACTCCGTGAGAATGCCTCCGCTCGGAGGTTTTACGAACGCCTTGGCGGTGCTCTCGTCGGAGAGAAGGCGGACGAGCAGTGGGGCGAGAAACTCTCGGAGGTTGCCTACGGCTGGAGCGATCTGTCGAAGCTGGCTCGCGAAAGGTCACGACACGTCGAGTCTTAACAGCCAGCCTGAGCCGAAAGCAGATAACTAATTTCGGATTCCCGCCCTAGCCAGCCCCGAACGTAATCGTCGCTCGTCCGTTGGAGTATTCCGATGCCAGGATCGGCCAGCCCGAAGCCCGCGAGCCGTCAAGCGCACACTGCTCGGGATGCTCGATCTCCACGACCGCGCGTCCTTCGCTCACGCGCCACGACACACTGATATTGCCCCAGCGTGTCGGAATGTCTCCCTTCGCCCATTCGAGCGGGCTACCCCGATAGTCGACCGAGAAGCTTTCATAACCCGGGCTGGTCGCTTCGATGCCGAGGCAATGACGCGACAATTGATAGACCGGGGTCGCGGAAAATCCGTGGCACAGGCTCGCGATCGGCTCGAAGCTTTCCCAGAGCGTCGTCGTCCCCGTCGCCAGCATTGGCCCGAACAGCGTACGTAGTTCTTCGATCACCCATGCCGTCCCGCTCGCACGGGCAATGCCGTCAAACACGAAATGGGCAAAGAAACTGTTGGCGCGGACAATGTCGGTTGCCTCGTCGAACGGCCCGGAATTGGCCATGATCGGCGGAGCGTCGGTAAGCTTCAGCCGCGAACGGTCGGTGATGGCCGAAAGGATTTGCGGGTGCCAGTCGCGCGGGGCGATCTCGAACAGCAGGGCAAGCGCATTGGCATGTTGCGAAACCCGTAGCTGCTGCTGACCGGTCTCCGGATCGACCGAATCGACATAGACGCCCCGCTCCTCGTTCCAGTGGTGCCGGTTCAGGGCATCGGCAACCTGACGCGCCGAATTGGCGCACCGCGTGGCAAGGTCAGGGCGATCCACGACTTGCGCCAGCCGGACGACCGCTTTCAGCGCCCCCACATAGAGGGCATTGAACGGCATCGAATAGCCACGGCGATCGACATCGGCCCACTCAATGAAGTGCCATTCGGGAACATCGGCGATCAGGCCACTACTGTCTCGAAACTGTTCGAACCGGGCGAGCGCTTTTTCGATCGACGGCATCGTCCCGGCAATGCCCTCGACATCGCCCGTCGCCTGCAAATAGCGCGCGGTGCCGATCAGCCAAAGCAGGGTATAATCGGGAATGGTCACTGAATTGGCGGAAATATCGCCCGGCGAAACCATCCGCGCCAGCCCGTCGGGCCGTTGCCCTTCGCAAATCTGCTCGAGAAACTGGCGGTGGAGCGGAAAGATGCTCGGGCCGAAGGCAAAGGCCGCCATATCGAACATGACGACACCATCGCCGAGCCATTGCCGCGACTCCCGGCCGGGGCAATCCAGCCAGCCATCCTGCGCGCACATCAGCACCGTGTGGCGGCCCACTTCCCACAGCTTGGTCAGCACCGGGTCGGAACAGGAAAACGATCCTTCAGGCTTCGCGGGAAAATGTGTCGCAACCATTCCGAGCCGGTGCACCGTGATCCCTTGGGGCGCGTTGCGCACGACAAGCTCCATCGCTCGAATGCCTGTCGCGTTGAACCGCTCGAACCGCTGCCGCCCCGGACGAGCCGTATAACGGCAAATGTGCGAGACCCACAGCCTGCCCTCGTTGCGCAGCCCGTCCCCCGCGATCCCGCGGCCAAACTCACCCGGCACGGCCTCGGACACCGCTATCTCGATAATTTCACCGCCTTGGGCATCGAACTCGATAAAGGGCCGACCGACGCGGTAGGGATCGAAGGAGAACAGCAGTGCCGTGTCGCGCCCCTCGCCAGTCCGGATGACAGCACCGCCCTTGCCGCCGGCCAAAGCATCGGCATCATCCGCCAGTTCGACAGATGCCGCCACCAATTCCTCGGCATAAAGGCGCTCCTTGAGCGGGAGATCGGGGCGCGGTTCGACACCACGCACCCAGTGCAGTCGGTCGGGAAAGACGGTCTCCTCCACAAGCGGGGGCGTGCGCGACGGGATCAGGACCGGAAATGCTTCGACCTTTCCCCATCCGCGCGCGCGCACTTCGTCATCGGGCTCGGCGACCATGAAGCGTGCTTGCGG
The DNA here is from genome assembly GCA_041916635.1 of Sphingomonadaceae bacterium. Lineage (GTDB taxonomy): Bacteria > Pseudomonadota > Alphaproteobacteria > Sphingomonadales > Sphingomonadaceae > Aquisediminimonas. The sequence goes on from JAYRZE010000001.1 coordinate 135,755, forward strand.
CCAGTTCCGGTCGTCATAGCCGGGCTGGGTCCAGTCGGGATCGAGGCGGCGGCCATCGACATCCTCGAGAAAATCCTGCCCCCATCCCGCAAGCGCGATATCCCTTTGCCAGGCATCGCTTTCCCTGATGCGCCATGTCTCATCAGCCTGAAAGGTCGCCGCGTCGCCGCCATGAACGGTGACCGTCAAGTGAAGCCCGCCATCGCCAAAGACCGGCTGCCAGGCGCCCTTGACCGTTTCATACCAGGCCAGATCCCTGCCCGGCACATGAATGAGGACGGCAATCGTGTTGCGGCCCGGCTTCAACCCATTCGAAACGTCATGACGGTCCATGCGCTGGAACGCCGGGTTCGACCGGACCGGACCGCTCCCCAACGGCGCGCCATTGAGCCACAGCCGGTAGCGGCCATCGACCGCGATATCGAGATGGGCAGAGCCTATCGCGTCCGGTGCCATGATCACCCCGCGTACTAGAATCCAGCGATTGGAGCCCTCCATCTCGCGGCGCTGCGGGGCGCCGTGGATCGTCATGAACATGGCAAGATGATCGACCGGTTGATCCGGCAGCCAGATGAAGCGTCCCTGCCGTGAAGTCACTTCAGCTCCCCGCGCCGAGATGGGCGGAAACCTCTTTTGCAGCTTCGCCAAGCGCCCGCCGCGCGAGCGCACTTGCCTTGGAATATTGCGTGAAGCCATGCATCGCGCCGGCATAAACCCTGTGATCGACTGTTCCACCCGCAGCGCGCAACCCGTCCGCCAAGAGGCGACTTTCGTCCGCCAGCATGTCAAGCTCCGCCTCCATTATGAATGCCGGCGGCAGCCCGGCCAAATCCGCTTTCAGCGGCACGGCATGGGGATGGCTGCGATCCTCGCCAAGATAGACGTTCCAGAAGAAGTTCATGGCTGCGGCCGGCAAGCCGAAACGTCCATCCCCGAACTTGCTATGCGAAGGCACTTCCTCGCCGCCCGAAAAAGCTCCATAGAAGAGGAGCAGATGCGCAAGCGGTGGGCCGCCCGCGTCGCGCAGCCGGAGCGCCGTTCCAAGTGCGACGTTGGCCCCTGCCGATCCGCCGCCGACGCCAACATGCGCCGGATCGACCCCCAGATCGCCCGCATGGCCGACAATCCAGCGGATGACGGCTTCCCCATCCTCAATCGCAGCCGGAAACATATGCTCCGGCGCAAGCCGGTAATGGACCGACAGGACCTTTACGCCGCTATCGGCCGCAATCCGGCGCAGCGCCCCGTCCTCAAGGTCAAGGTCGCCGATGATCCAGCCACCGCCATGAAAATAGACGAGAATGCCAGTCGTCGCACCCGGGCGCGGATCATACAAGCGGACAGGGATCTGACAAGCAGGGCCGTCGATCGAGAAATCGCGGACGACCGCCACTTCGGCGGGGTCGCTGTTCCAGGCTTCGAATTCCGCTGCGGCACGCGCGCGCATCGTCACCGGATCGATCGTCGTCAACGGCGGCCGCAGGGCGTTGCGAGCACGCTGATCCAGCATTATCGGACGAAGCTCATCGTCCAGCAGGTGGTCATCCATACTCATTGTCGTCGCCGCTCCTCTCTTGCTGCCCTCGACAATGCCGTATCGATCATCTTCAATCAACATCTTTGTGCATGCCGTTGCCCGTATTCGCCACGAGCCGCACAAAATGACCAAAATTAGACGAAAATTACGACTCGACATCATAGCGAATAAGATTGAATTTGATTGAAACACAGGTAAAGACCGTCTGCACAAGAGTGGAGAGACCCGCATGACTGACAACCGCCTATCCCGGCGCACCATCCTTACAATGGCCGGCAGCGCGATATTCGCGGCGCTGGGTGCACGCGCGGCCTATGCCGACGCCGCGTCGGAAGCGCTCGGGCTGAAACTGACCGAAGACCAGATCGCGGCTGGCACGCGGCTCCTCCTGAAGCACCCCTCGGTCGACATCCACTGCCATCCGGGGCGCTTCTTCGTCCGCAATTACCCGAATCCGACGCCCCTCATGAAGGCGCTTGGCGCGCCGACAGATGAAGAAGTCGTCAAACACCTTCCGATCGGCCATCTGAGCGGCGCGCTGTTCTGTGGCGTATCGGATTCGGCGCTACTCGCTGCATCGCCGCAGGGCGGCCTTTTTTCAAACCGGGAATGGACGGCCGGCGAATCGTGGCGCGAATATGAGCGGCAGATCAAAGTCCTAAAGGCACTGACCAAACGCAAGCCGCTTTCTCCGGGCCGGACCGCGAGGGATGTGCTGCGGGCTCAAAGGATGGGTCGCACGGCCAATGTCTTTGCGGTCGAAGGCGGGGATTTCATCGAAGACCGGCTCGATCGGGTCCATATGGCCTATCGCGACGGCGTGCGTTCGGTCACGATCGTCCACTATCATGTAAACATGTTGGGAGACATCCAGACGGCGGCGCCCGTGCATGGCGGGTTGACCGAAACCGGCAAGGCCGTGGTCAAGGAAATGAACAAGGCGGGGCTCATCATCGATGTGGCTCATGCCACCTATGATACGACCCGCGGCGTAATCGACGCATCGACGCGTCCCGTGATGCTCACTCACAGCAACCTTCTGACGCCGGAGCTGGCAAACCCTCGGCTGATCAGCGTGGACCATGCAAGCATGGTCTCGAAGGCGGGCGGCATCATTGGCTCGATCCCTTGGGGCATCGGACAGGCCAATGTGAATGACTGGATCGACTCGATCCTCCGGTTGGTCGATGCCGTTGGGGTAGATCATGTCGCGATCGGCACGGACATGGATGCCAATTTCCGGCCGGTCTTCACCGACTACCGGCAGTGGCCACTGATCCCTGCTGCGCTGCTCGCGCGCGGCTTGCAGGAGCCCGAAGTCGCGGCGATTGTCGGCGGAAATTTCATGCGGGTGTTCAAGGCCAATGGCGGATAGCCCTGACGGGGCGGCGCTCACGCACCCCCTTGCCGCCCTGAATAGAGTGTCGGCTGGACTGGGGCGGGACCCGCTATTGATCCAGGGCGCGGGCGGGAACACGTCGGTCAAATGCGATGACGTCCTGTGGGTCAAGGCCTCGGGCTGCTGGCTCGAGGATGCTGAAGACAGGCCGGTGTTTGTGCCGGTTCGAACATCGACGGTGCTGGACAACATCGCCCGGCAGGCGGCCGACTGCTGCGCCGGCGCGCGCGTAAGCGATCCGGCAACCAATCACTTGAGGCCCTCGATCGAAACAGCGTTGCACGCGATCATGCGACAACCGACCGTGGTTCATGCTCATGCCGTCAACAGCAGCGTCACCGCGCTGCTCGCTGATGGGCACGCACGCTTCGAGCAGGCGATGGGTAACGACCTGCGGGGTCTTTATCTCCCCTATGCCACCCCTGGCCTGCCACTGGCGAAGGCCTTGCACAAGGCGGCCACCGGGGATGCCGCTCCCGACATCATTCTCCTGCAGAACCACGGCTTGGTCGTCGGGGCGGAGTCTCCGGACGCGGCGGCACATCTGTTGCGAGAGGTCGAACGCCGTCTCGCCCTTCCTCTCCGCCCCTTGCCGGAGCCGGATCCGAAGCAGTTATCCGCCTATGAAGACACACAGTATGAGGCGTTGCCGCCGTTCAGCGGCGTTGCGCTCGATCCCTATCTTTTCGATCTGTTCACAAGCTGTGTTTTCACACCCGATCAGGCAGTGTTCCTCGGAGGGCCGGTCCATCGCGACTGCGCGACGGAAAGGAGCAGCGCCCGACCAGCCTTGATCCTGCGGCAGGGCATCGGCGCATTCCAGCGGCGCGATGCCAGCGCAGGAACCAAGGCCGTCATTTCCTGGCTGATCGAAATTGCCAAGCGCTTTCCCGAACGAGCGGAAGTCCACTCGCTGCCGGATCGTGAAGTCGCGAACCTGCTTGGCTGGGACGCTGAGCAATATCGAATGGCGCTCGACCGGAACCGAGGCCCCCGCGCCTGAACCGTCAGACGATCCCCGCCCCGAGCCCGACACTTTTGCGTTCTTGTGCCTTTCTCGCGCGCCATCCGCTTTCGCGGTAGAGCGAGAGCACATCTATCGCCCCTCCCGCCTCGAGCCGCGCCATCGCCACGATCGGCGAGACATCGACCTTGTAGGCACGCCGCAGCGCCTGGAACGCCATCATCGCGTCATTCTCTTCCTGCGCCGCATGCAGCGCATCGCGATCCACCAGCGCGGCCTTGGCAAAGGACGACACGATCGCTTCGGTCGAAGAGAGAAGGCTTTCGATCGGGTCAGTCACGTTGTGCGACTGATCGATCATATAGGCCGGATTGAAGGTCTCCGGGGACCGAGCTTCGGCCTCGGCCAGCTCATTGAAGACAAGGAACAGTTGGTGCGGATCGATCGAACCTGAATCTAGGTCGTCGTCGCCATATTTGCTGTCGTTGAAATGGAACCCACCAAGCTTTCCGACCCGGTGCAACCGCGCGACAATCTGCTCGATATTGACGTTGGGCGCGTGGTGCCCAAGATCGACGAGACACTGTGCCTTGGGGCCAAGCTCCTGCGCCGCCATCAGCGAGGACCCCCAATCGGAGATGATCGTCGAATAAAAGGCGGGCTCGAACAGCTTGTGCTCAAGCAGCATGCGCCAGCCTTCGGGAAGAGCCGCATAAATCTCCGACGCCGCATCGATGTAGCGATCGAGCGCTCGGGTGAAATCCTGCTGGCCGGGGAAGTTCGAACCGTCCCCCACCCAGACAGTCAGCGCTTCGGATCCCAACTTCCGGCCGATTTCGATACAATCGATATTGTGCGCAATGGCCTGGTCGCGCACTTGCCGGCTGGTCGCAGCGAGACTGCCGTGACGATAGCTGTGCTCGGTATCTGGCTGATCCTGGAAGGTGTTCGAATTGACCGCGTCAAAGCCCAGCCCCAGCTCGGTGGCTTCCTCACGCAGGGCAACGTAGTCGCTTGCGCTATCCCATGGAAAATGCAGCGAGACGCGAGGCGTCGCCCGGCTCAGCTGTTGGACGACCGCACAATCCGCGAGCTTTTCATGGATGTTCGTCGGTTCCCCCGGGATGGCGAACTTCGCAAACCGCGTGCCGCCACGGCCTGTCGCCCAACTGGGCGTCGCGATGTTGAAGGCCCCGACTTTCGCCTTGATATCGTCGATCGCGACACCCGAGCGGCCGAGCGTACGCCCCAAGGCCTCATAATCTTCGACCAGAGCAGCCAGCCGCACCTGATTGTGCGTTTCGATCTGATCCGGGGACAATGGAAGTTCGGCCACAGCGTCATCCTCTCTCGACGATTTTGAACTATTATGCTTAAGTATGCGCGAAAATGATCATGTATGCAATCCATCTTCTTTGAGCCCTATCGCTTTGGACCGGGATTGTGCGAAGGATTGCAAGCTAGAGGAAGGCGCCAATGGACAATCGGCTGACGGTAGTGCTCGACATAGGAAAGACGGTCGCAAAGGCGTCGCTCTGGGATGCGAAGGGCACGATGATTGCCCGCGAAAGCCGCGCGAACGAAGTCGCTACCGCCGATCACTACCAGGCGTTGGATACCGCAGGCATCGAGGCCTGGTTTGCAGAGACACTAACCGGCTTTGCCCGGATTGGGCGGATTGGCGCCATTGTCCCTGTGGCGCATGGTGCGGCAGCGGCAATCCTTGGGCGCCACGGCCTTGCCGCTCCGGTCATGGATTATGAATCCGAAATTCCGCCGGACGTCCGCGCCGCCTATCTTTGCGAACGCGATCCCGACTGCGAAACAGGATCGCCGGCGATGGACCTTGGTCTCAATCTCGGGCTGCAGCTTTACTATCAGCAGAGGAGAATTCCCCGATTGTTCGGCGCCGGATCAACAATACTCCCCTGGGCGCAATATTGGGCCTATCGCCTCTCGGGCATCGCTGTGTCTGAAGTGTCGAGTTTCGGTGCGCATACGGATCTGTGGGGCCCTGCGCGGAAGCGCCCTTCACAGATGGCGATCCGGATGGGATGGGCGTCGCGGTTCGCACCCTTTCGAAAGGCCGGAGAGAAGATCGGACCGATTTCCGCCGAATGGGCGAAGCGATGCGGTCTGCCAGCCGATGTCGATATCTACGTAGGCATTCACGATTCGAACGCGGCGCTTCATGCCGCGCGCGCCAATCCGGAGATCGCGACTCAAGGCGCGACAATTCTTTCGACCGGGACGTGGTTCGTCTCCATGCGCTCGCTAGCCCCCGGCCAGGACTTCGACATTGGCGAACTTCCGTTCGACCGGGGCTGCCTCGCCAATGTCGACCCCGAAGGAAGCCCGGTGCCAACCGCTCTCTTTATGGGTGGACGCGAGTTGGACCTGCTCAACGACGGCGGCAGCCACCGGATCGATGCCACCGGCGAACAGCCCGCGCTGCTTGAAGCCGCCCGGGCGTGCTTCGCATCGGGTGCCATGGTCCTCCCCACCCAGACCGAGGGCATTGGCCCCTTTGCGGGCCGCATAGGCAGGTGGATCAACCGCCCGGATGACGCACGGCAGGTTACTGCTGCCATGGCCTTGTACGTCGCGCTCGTGGCAGATGCTGCGCTCGACCTGATCGGCGCCGAAAACATCCTGGTGATCGACGGCCGCTTCGGTAATGCAGCCGTTTTCACAGGCGCGCTTGCCACCCTGCGTGGCGAAACAAGCGTCTATACGAGCAGCGCCGAGCAGGATGTTTCCTGGGGTGCTTTGCGGCTGGCGCGGCCCGAACTCCGCAATACTGGGCAGCTTTCATCCGTGCTGCCGCTCGATACTGCGGTCCTGAATTATCGCGATCATTGGAGGCGTGCGCTTTGACTATGCGCGGATCATATTTCTGCAACGCCACGATGCGAGAATGTTGACTGACTGCCTCGCATCTCCCGCGGGCGTTGACTATAGTCGGAAAAAACCTCTGAGGCCCCAATGACCATAATCATCGATCGCCGCGCCCTCCTGACAACAGCCGCTCTCGGGATCGGAGGCATTGTTCTGCCTGGCGGCAGCCTTGCCGCGCAAGCGCTTCTAAGCGCGCAGGGTTTCACGCATGGCGTGGCAAGTGGCGAGCCCGATAGCGATTCCATGCTGCTTTGGACCCGCTTTGTGAGTGCCGGCGGCGCGCCATCCAAGGTACGGGCAGAAATTTCCCTGACTCGCGATTTCGCCAAGATCGCAAGCGGGGGACAGATGGTTACGGGGCCATGGCGCGATCACACCGTCAAGATTACAGTCAACGGGCTCACCCCCGGCACGACCTATTATTACCGCTTCATCGGTCCCGACGGCACGATCTCACCCGTCGGTCGTACCCGAACCCTGCCGCTCGGGAAGGTCTCCAGGTTCAACATCGCAGTCTTTTCCTGCGCCAATCTCGGCTTCGGCCTGTTCAATGCCTATGGCCATGCCGCGGCCCGTGGCGATATCGACCTCGTGCTCCACCTCGGCGACTATCTCTACGAATATGCACGCGGCGGCTATGACAATGGCTCCGAGCTTGCCAAGCGTATCATGCCGGAGAACGAGCTATACAATCTCGCCGATTACCGGATGCGTTACGCCAGCTATCGTAGCGATCCAGATCTCCAGGCGCTTCACGCGGCCTTCCCGATGATTGCCAACACCGACGATCATGAAGGTGCGAATGATTCCTGGGAAGGCGGTGCTGAAAATCACCAGCCCGATGAGGGCGACTGGACCAATCGCAAGAACGCGGCGATGCAGGTCTGGCGCGAATGGATGCCGGTTGGTGAGCAGCCGTGGAAAAGCTACGAGATCGGCGATCTGGCCACTTATTTCCGTACCGACACGCGCATGATCGCGCGCTCTCGCCCGGGAAACTACGGGCCGTTGCTGCGCAATGCCGACCCGGCCGCAGCACTTGCCGCGTTCCGAGACGGCGCCTGGCAGGATCCAGCCGCGACAATGATGGGCACCGAGCAGGAGAACTGGCTCTATCACGGCTTCCGCGCCGCCAGCCGCCAGAAGAAGGTCTGGCATGTCCTCGGCGTCGGAACCAACATCGGCTACAATTCGACCCCGCAGGACGCACTCGACTGGCTTGACCCGAACGCCGGGGAGCGCACCAAGGGCTATTTCCGAGCGGGGATGGCGGCTGGAAAGGCGGGCTTGCCCTACAATCTCGACAATTGGGGCGGCTACCCGCAAGCGAAATCACGCCTCTTGTCGGCGGCAATGGGCGTCGACGCCAACCTGATCGCCGTCACCGGAGACAGCCACAATGCCTGGGCTTTTGACCTTCAGGAAGGTGGTCGCGCGGCGGGCGTCGAGTTCGGCGGACACAGCGTGACCTCTCCGGGCATTGAATCCGCCACCCGTCCTGAGGACCAGGAAAAGATCGCGAAGGCGCTGGTCGCCAGCAGCAAGGAACTGCGCTGGGCCGACACGTCGAACCGCGGCTATATGCTCGTCTCCCTCACGCTTGCAGCCGCCACGAACGAATGGGTGTTCATGCAGACAGTCAAGTCGGCATCGACGGCGATCAAGGCGGGTCAGCGGATGAAAGTCCGCCCCGGTCACCGAATCCTGGAACAAGCGTGACGCGAGTCGCCGTCACCTGATCGCTGTCGTGTCCTGCAAGGGCTTTTGACGGACGATCAGCGGTAGGCGAACTCGGCTGCGTCAAGGTCGATCTTCGGAAGCGCGTCCTTTTCGCTCCAATAATCCTGATTGTGTTGCCATTCGGGCTTGGCCCCGCGCTTCGGCATCAGGTGAAGTCCACGCATGATGTAACCAGGATTGAAATTGTTCGTGTCGATCCACGGCAGGATTTCCATGTCACGATCCTCGGGCCGGAGCTTGACCTCAACTCGCTTGGCGCCCTTCTCTCCCATGTGCTTCAGCAGCCGACAGACAAAATCGCCGAGCAGGTCGACACGCAGGGTCCAGCTTGCACGGAAATAGCCGAAGACCCAGACCATGTTTGGAACGCCCGTGAACATCATCCCGCGATAAGTGACAGTCTGCGACCAATCGACGGGCTGACCATCGACTTCGAATGGAATGTCACCAAGCACCGAGAGCTTGAACCCCGTTGCCGTAATGACGACGTCCGCTTCGAGCTCGCGGCCGGACTTGAGCAAGATGCCCTTTTCGGTGAAACGCTCGATATGATCGGTGACTGCTGCGACCTTCCCTTCAGCAATCTTGCGGAAAAGATCTCCCTCGGGAAGGAAGGCGATGCGCTGTTGCCAAGGACGGTAGCTCGGCGTGAAATGTGGGGCCAGCTCGAAATCCTGCCCCAAAAATTCGCGGGCCATCGCGAAGAGCTCTTCCTTCACGACTTCGGGCTCGGTCAGGCAACGTTGCGTCATCGCTTCCATGTCGAAATTGATCTGCTGGCGGACCACGCGGTGAATCGTCGGTTCGTCGATACCTATCTGGCGCAGCCTATCGGCAAGCTCGTTGCTGTTCTCGCGCGCGATGAAATAAGTCGGCGAACGCTGCAGGAGCGTCAGCGACGCGCATTCGTCGGCAATCGCGGGCACGACTGTCGCCGCCGTAGCACCCGACCCGATCACTACGACACGCTTGCCTTTCAGATCGAGGTCATCAGGCCAAAGCTGGGGGTGAACAATCCTGCCCTTGAAATCGCCGAGGCCCGGCCATTCCGGCGTGTATGGCGTGTCGTGGTTGTAGTAGCCTTGGCACATCCAGAGGAAATTGCAGGTGAAGAAGTGCGTCTTGCCGTCGGCTTTGCTGATGGCTTCCACGGTCCAGAGATTGTCGCTGCTTGACCAGCTACAGTGCGTGATCGTGTGGCCATAGCGGATATGGTCGCCAATGCCGTTTTCTTCGATCACTTCGCCCATGTATTTGAGGATTTCCTCGGCGCTCGCGATGGGGGCGCCCACCCAAGGCTTGAAGCGATAGCCGAAAGTATAGAGGTCGCTATCCGATCGCACGCCCGGATAGGTGTGCGTGATCCAGGTGCCGCCGAAACTGTCCTTCGATTCGAGAATGGCAAAACTCTTCCCAGGAATCTGGTGCGAGAGGTGATAGGCAGCACCGATTCCCGATATTCCCGCGCCAACAATCAAGACATCAAAATGGGCTTGTTCCGCGCCTGCGCGCGGTGCGGTCAAAGTGCTGGTCTGCGGCACGGGCAATTCCTTCTCCAATAGCTGTTATTTGACGTTCAACCGCATCGGGCGGCAATACCTTGATCCATGTCAATATTGGCGAGTCGGCCTTCGCAGGCACATCATCGCACGCATGGTTTCCCTTGCAAATCGAGCAGGGTTGCGAAAAAGCATCGGGGTTATAATTCTGAGTCGGAGAGGGCCGGAAAAGGGGCGCGTCACAATCGCCGCAAAGGCTGGGCACGCTGGATAAACAGAGACAATCGCAGGACACACATCATGACCACAGACCCCGTCGTAATCGCATCCTATGCCCGCACGCCCATGGGCGGCATGCAGGGTGTTCTCTCCAGCGTTCCCGCCACGCAGCTTGGCGCGACGGCAATCAAGGCCGCCGTCGAACGTGCGGGCGTGAAGCCGGAAGCCGTTGACCAGGTGATCATGGGCTGCGTCCTTCCCGGCGCGCTGGGCCAGGCGCCAGCCCGCCAGGCAACGCTAGGTGCCGGGCTGCCGCTGTCAGTGGGTGCGACGACTGTCAACAAGGTCTGCGGCTCGGGCATGAAGGCCACGATGATGGCCGCCGAAGCAATCATCGCCGGCACGTCCGACATCGTCGTGGCTGGCGGCATGGAGAGCATGACCAACGCGCCCTATATGCTGACCAAGCATCGTTCGGGCGCGCGCCTCGGCCATGACTCGCTCAAGGATTCGATGTTCCTCGACGGTCTTGAGGATGCTTATGAGCCGGGCCGCGCCATGGGGTCCTTCGCCGAGGAAACCTGCACCGAATATCAGTTCACGCGCGAGGCGCAGGATGAATATGCGCTTCGCTCGCTGAGCCGCGCGAACGACGCGATTGCTTCGGGCGCATTCGAGCGCGAAATCGTGCCGGTGGAAGTTGTCGGCCGGAAGGGAACCGAAACTGTCTCCGTCGACGAACAACCCGGCAAGGCCAATCCGGAAAAGATCCCGACTCTCAGGCCTGCATTCGCGAAAGACGGAACCATCACAGCCGCTAATGCCTCATCGATTTCCGACGGCGCCGCCGCTTTGGTCGTGACGCGCCAGAGCGTTGCGGAAGCGCAGGGCCTGACTGTTGCAGCGAAGATCGTTTCATGGGCCACGCACAGTCAGGAACCTTCGAAATTTACGTCCGCGCCGGTTCCGGCAATTCGCAGCGTGATGGAAAAGGCCGGTTGGACCGTTAACGACGTCGACTTGTTCGAGATCAACGAGGCCTTCGCGATGGTGCCGATGATTGCCATGAAGGAGCTCAACATTCCGGCTGACAAGCTCAACGTCAATGGCGGCGGTACGGCGCTTGGCCACCCGATTGGCGCTTCGGGCGCACGGATCATCGCGACGCTCATCGCGGCGCTCCAGAATCGCGGTTTGAAGCGCGGCGTGGCTTCGCTCTGCATCGGCGGCGGCGAGGGCACGGCCATCGCCGTCGAAATTGCATAATTAATTTTTCAGGTGCGCATCCAAAACACAGCTTCGAACGGTATCGCTATTGCCGTATAATATTTTGTGGAGTTAGGTCAGATGCGCATTCTTGCTTCCCTGTCTCGGCAGGCGAAGGAAATCTCTGCACATGCCGTGCAGGGGTTTTCAGGAAGTTTTGCAGGCGTGGCGGATGTTGATGCCGACTTCGGAGCAGATCATGTTCGTGTCGGCACGACGGAGACGCGGCTGTGACTCCGTCCGCAAGCGCCGCCTTGGCCGTCGAGCCACGCCCCAATCTGCCGTCGGCAAGGATTGCGAATTCCGCGGCCGACCTGGATTTGCTTCTTGCACGCATCGGCCAAGGCGATCGCCGGGCCTTTCGACAACTTTACGATCAGGTGGCAGCACGGATGTTTGCATCGGCGCGACGGATATTGGGAGACCGGGAACTGGCGGAGGACGCCGTTCAGGAGGCATTTGTCCGGATTTGGCGCAGTGCTGCCAATTTTGACCCCGCACGCGGCGTGGCGCTGGCATGGGTCGGGCGGATCGTGCGCAATGCGGCCCTTGATCGCATTCCCAAGGATCGTGACATGAGCCGGATTGAAGAGATAGAGATTGCTGTCATGCCGGTTGAACCATCCAGTGCACGCGTCGGTCAATGTCTCAAGAAGCTGCCTGGCCAGCAGGGGCGGGCGATGGTCCTGATGTATGTTCACGGCATGACCCACTCCGAGCTTGCCGATTATCTGGGGGCGCCGCTGGGAACGGTAAAATCCTGGATAAGGCGCGGCATGGGTACGCTGCGCATTTGCATGGGGGTTGGAGAATGAAAAAGCGTATCGACGATTTCGTGCTGGGAAGCATGACGCCGGAGGATCGCGCAGCCATGCAACTGGCGCGGCGATATGACCCCGAGCTGGATCAGGACCTCAAGGATGCAGAGGACTCGCTTGCGCCGCTTTCGCAGGCGGCAGGCGAAATTGCGCCTCCACCCGGGCTATGGTCGCGGATCGAAGCGGCGATCGATTTAGGGGATCCCGCCCTCCACGGCCGGACCATCATCGAACTCGACCAGGGAGATTGGCAGCCGGTTTTACCGGGGATCGAAATGAAGACGATGTGGGACGATCGGACCTCACTGCTTCGTTGCGCGCCGGGCGCCGTCCTGCCTGATCATTCGCACGAGGGCGACGAGCACCTCCTGGTCTTGTCAGGAGACTTGATCATTGGCGGACGGACGTTTCTTGCGGGAGACTATATCGGCAACCGCGCGGGATATGACGGCTTTCCCCATACGACGCGAACAGGGTGCATGATCCTTTCGCAAATCGTGCAATAAAATTCGGACACATTGCATCCGATCCTCCGCCTGCATCGGTAATCCCATTAGCCGCGCCACTGACCCCACCTTGCGCGGGCTTTTAGGGAGACTTTTTGATGTTACAGGAAACGAATACAACACGCCGCTCGTTGCTCGGCCTGACCAGCAAGGGCGTGCTTTCTGTGGCGGCCGTCGGCCTTCTGGCCAACAATCCGGCAATGGCTGCAATGGGCGCCAAGGGCGGGGCCAAGGGCGATATTGACATCTTGAACGTCGCGCTCGGCCTCGAGCATGAAGCCATCAACGCCTACCAGATCGGTGCCGAAAGCGGCCTCCTCGACAAGGGAACTCTTGGCGTTGCCGTCGGATTCCAGAGCGATCACAAATTCCACCGTGATGCGCTGATCGCCACCATCGGCAAATTGGGCGGCAAGGCCGTGGCCGAAAAGTCGCGCGATGAATATGTGAGCGGCCTCAACGCCGCCGCGATCAAGTCCGCGACCGACATCGTGAAGCTTGCGCAGCGCCTCGAAAAGGGTGCCGTGAATGCCTATCTCGGCGTGATCCCCGCTTTCGTCAGCAAGGATCTGGCCGCAGTCGCCGGCAAGCTCGCGGCCGACGAAGTGCTCCATTACACCGCCCTCACTTCGGCGCTTGGCGAACAGCTTCCGGTTGGCATCAACGGTTTCCCGTTCGGCTAAGCCGCCGACCGGATTGCAGCCAGTCGCGTCGCGTCCCTGTCGTTGCGCGGCTGGCTGTTCTTCTACATTTTTCAAGGAGTTGACGATGAAAAATGTTATCCGTGCCTTTGCCTTCGGCTTTGTGGGCGGCACACTCGGCTTCGTCGCACTTGATGCGAGCAGGGCGGCGACCCAGGGCAACGCGGAACGCGGCGCATCACTTTATCAGGACAAGTGCACGGGATGCCACTCGATAGATTCTAACCGAGTCGGCCCCGCACATCGCGGCGTCTTTGGCCGCAAGGCGGGTTTAGCACCCGGATTTGCCTACTCACCCGGACTCAAGAATTCGAAGATTATCTGGAACGCCACGACGCTCGATCGCTGGCTGATCAACCCGCAAGCGACCATTCCCGGGGCACGCATGGGCTTCCGTCTCGGTGACGCGGCTCAGCGCGCCGACATCATCGCGTTTCTGAAGACCCAAGGCGCGAGAAAGAAGCGCTGATCGCCCGCGGGAGCGCGGGAGCCCCCCGCTCTCCTTCACTCGAACTTCAGTGCCACGGCTCCGCGCTCAAAGCGCGCCGTGGCAATGTTTGTATTTGTTGCCTGATCCACATGGGCATGGCGCATTGCGACTGACTCGCCCGACCCATTCAGCAGGGTCTTCGCCCAGTTCGTCACCCATATCGGGCTGAACGATCTGGAGCGGCGGCAGTCGTGTCGTGACCAGGCCAAGGCTCGCGGCATCGCGGTCAGCGCTGTCATCCTCGCCCGTCAGCGGGTCGATATGAGTCGTGATGAAATCCGGAAGCTCAGGCAGCTCGGGCGGAGCCATCCGGAACTGCGCATAGGCCAGCACCTTCGTTACATCCTCACGAATTGCAGAGAGCATGCGCTCGAACATAGCAAAGGCTTCGCGCTTATACTCATTGATCGGAGTCTTCTGCGCATAGGCGCGCAAGTGGATCACCTGGCGAAGCGCATCCAGTGTCGATAGATGCTCTTTCCAGTGATGGTCAAGCGACTGAAGAAGGACGCTTTTTTCGACCTGCTCCCAGATCCCTTCATCCAGCTCGCTCCGCTTCGCTTCAATCGCGGCATCAGCGGCTTCGCGGACCCGGTCCTCGATCGCTTCAGGCTCGATCCCATTTTCGCGCGCCCATTCCTCGACCGGCAATTCAAGCCCGATAACGTCTCTCACCCGGCTCTTGAGACCATCGATATCCCATTGTTCGGGATAAGAATTTGGCGGACACGCCTCGCCGACCAGTGCGTTGACCGTTTCGGCCCTCATGTCGACGACGACATCGTCGACGGTTTCCGCGTCCATGATATCGCCGCGCTGTTCGTAGATGACCTTGCGCTGGTCGTTCATCACATCGTCATACTCAACGACCTGCTTGCGGATATCGTAGTTCCGGGCCTCCACTTTTTTCTGGGCCGTCTCGATTGCTTTGGACAGCCACTTGGAGCCGATCGCCTCCCCATCCTCAAGGTTGCTGTTCATCATCTTGGCGAACAGCGTATCCGGACCGAATATCCGCAGAAGATCGTCGTCGAGGCTGAGATAGAAACGCGAGAGGCCAGGGTCGCCTTGGCGGCCGGACCGGCCCCGAAGCTGGTTATCGATGCGGCGGCTTTCATGGCGTTCGGTCGCAAGCACGAACAGGCCGCCCGCTTCGAGCACCTTTTCCTTTTCCACCGCCACCTCGGCCTTGATGCGCTCGATTTCGGTTTCCCTGCGCGGGCCATCCTCAAGCTCGCCAAGCTCATCCTCGACCCGAAACTCGACGTTTCCACCCAGCTGGATGTCGGTGCCGCGGCCGGCCATGTTGGTAGCGATCGTCACGGCGCCAAGTCGACCGGCCTGCGCCACGATATGCGCCTCACGCTCGTGGAACCGCGCGTTGAGAACATTATGCGTCACACCTTCCTTCTGGAGATATTCGGAAAGCAGCTCCGACTTCTCGATGGAAACCGTACCCACGAGGACTGGTTGGCCGCTCCGCGATTTTTCAGCGATCGCTTTCGCAATGGCCCTGAACTTGTCGGTGGTGTTCTTGAAGAACTGGTCATCCTCGTCGATCCGGCGAACGGCGAGATTGGTCGGGATCGAAACCACGTTCATTTTGTAGATGTCGAAAAATTCGGCGGCTTCGGTCGCGGCCGTTCCCGTCATGCCAGAAAGTTTGGGGTACATACGGAAATAGTTCTGGAACGTAATCGATGCGAGCGTCTGGTTTTCAGGCTCGATCGTCACACTTTCTTTGGCCTCTACTGCCTGATGGAGACCATCCGACCAGCGCCTTCCGTCCATCATGCGGCCCGTGAATTCATCAATGATGACGACCTTTTCGTCCTTTACGATATAGTCGGTATCACGCTTGAAGATGACATTAGCCCGGAGCGCCTGGTTCAGGTGATGAACGACCTGGGTATTTTCGAAATCGTAGAGATTGCCTCCATCGAGAAGGCCTGCGGTCTCCAGCATTCGCTCCACCTTTTCGGTGCCGTCCTCGGTCAGAACGATCGAGCGCTGTTTTTCATCGACTTCATAGTCTTCCGGAACAAGCTGCTTC
Source organism: Sphingomonadaceae bacterium (assembly GCA_041916635.1). GTDB lineage: Bacteria > Pseudomonadota > Alphaproteobacteria > Sphingomonadales > Sphingomonadaceae > Aquisediminimonas. The sequence goes on from JAYRZE010000001.1 coordinate 151,845, forward strand.
ACGACGGCATCAACGCTCTTGTAGAGTTCGGACTTGTCGTCTGTGGGGCCCGAAATGATCAGGGGTGTCCGCGCCTCGTCGATCAGGATCGAATCGACCTCGTCAACGATGGCGAAGTTGAACGGCCGGTGGCTCATCTGCGCACGCTCATATTTCATGTTGTCACGCAGATAGTCGAAGCCGAACTCGTTGTTCGTGCCGTAGGTAATATCGCAGCCATAAGCAGCACGACGTTCGGCGTCGGTCAGGTTGGGGACGATGATACCGACCGTCAGGCCAAGGAACTTATAGATTTGCCCCATCCATTCGGCGTCACGGCGGGCGAGATAATCATTGACCGTCACCACATGAACGCCAAGGCCCGGCAGGGCATTGAGATAGACTGCAAGTGTGGCGACAAGCGTCTTGCCCTCACCTGTCCTCATTTCCGCAATTTCGCCGCGGTGAAGGACGATGCCGCCGATTATCTGAACATCGTAATGCCGCTGGCCGAGCACGCGCTTTGCAGTCTCCCGCACCGTCGCGAAAGCCTCCGGCAAGAGCTCATCAAGTTCGGTGCCGTTTGCCAGCCGTTCGCGAAAAATCACCGTCTGCCGCGCCAGTTCCTCGTCGGTCAGCGCCGAAATCGTCGGCTCGAAGCCATTGACCCGGTCGACAATCTTGCCGAGCGATTTGACGTAACGATCGTTGGACGATCCGAAAATGGCTTTTGCGATGCCACCGAGCATGGAAAATTCCTGTTCATATACTGGAAGCGGTGCATAGCGCGCGCCGCGAGATTCAAGCAAAGGGTCTAGGCGCTGCGCTCCCCACAGGGAGAGCTAGGTTTCTTCTAGACTTGCAGTTTTTCACTGACCCGCGCGAGATTGAGGGCTCGAACATCGACAGCCAATACCCATGCGGGTTTTATGGCACGAGCGCAGAGGATCGGACGCCGAACGGCGGCAAAGAGTTGCTGTGCACCAAGAGGTTTCTGCGCCACATTCTCTGCGGCAACTCCCACGGCCCGCGCAATACTTTGTTCCACGGCAGGCGCATCAGCTCGCTGGCCACCGGAAATGGCTCCGGTGAGCCCGGCAAGAAACGCGGAAAGGAAAAGCAGAAGGTTCAAAGGCGGCTTTCCGTCATCATCAGCTCGCACCACATAGGGAGTGCAGGCCCATTTCGCTAGCCCCTGATCGGACCGTTAACCGCCATTGCGACAAAAACTCGCGCTATTGCCAGACCGGAACAATGCGGTGAGAACGCATTGGCCTGCCCTTTTCGTTCCGCGTCGGTTCCAGCTTCTTGTTAAAGGCAAGGATACGGCACATTTGCGAATCCCAGGCGGCATCGCCGCTTGTCTTGATGACTTCGCATGAATCGACGGTACCGTCCTTGGCGACGTCGACCTTGAGAAGCGCCTTTTTTTCCGCATTTACATAGTTCGGGTCCTTCAACGACCCGGCAAGATTCGTACCCGTGGTCATGAGCGCGATGGCTAGTACGTAAAGCATGAGATTCTCCAACCGGTTTCCTAAAGACGTCGGTCTGTAGGATTGAACAGATTGGCGGCGATGTCTAGAGGCGCGGCATGTCATCGACCGCCGCTTCCCCCCTCGCCCTACCCTTTCCAGCTATCCCGGAAATTGCCGGCGTGACACGCCGGATAGCTCGCGCGCGTTATAAAACGTGGGATCGTTGCGACCTGACCTTCATGACGTTTGACGAAGGCACAAGCGTTGCGGGCGTACTGACACAAAGCAAATGCCCGTCGAGCGAGGTTGATTGGTGTCGCGAACACTTGCCGCAAGGCAAGGCCCGAGCGCTCGTGGTGAGTGCAGGAAACGCAAATGCCTTCACGGGACGACGCGGACGCGCGGCGGTCGAAGCGGTGACGGCCAAGGTGGCGGAGCATCTATGTTGCCCGATCGAACAGGTCTTTGCGTCAGCGACCGGCGTTATCGGCGTGCCACTCCCGATCGACAAGGCCGAAGCAGGGCTCGACGCGGCATTTGCAGCCCCGCCCTGCAACTGGGAAGAGGCAGCATCGACGATCATGACGACCGACACCTTCCCCAAGGGTGCTGTCGCCACTGCGGTCGTTGACGGACGCCCCGTCATGCTTGCCGGCATCATCAAGGGCAGCGGCATGATCGCGCCCGACATGGCCACGATGCTTGGCTATATCGTAACAGACGCAGCGATCGATCCGGCATTTCTCCAAACGATGCTCAGCGCCGCGAACCGGCGGTCCTTTTCCTGCATCACGGTCGACAGCGATACGTCGACTTCGGACACGGTCCTGGCCTTTGCCACCGGCAAGGCCGGGAATCCACAGTTGCATTCGTTTGACGATGCAGGCGCTGACGCTTTTCAGGCGGCGCTTGATGCGGTCTGTCGCGAGCTTGCCCTGCTGGTGGTGCGCGACGGGGAAGGCGCGCAAAAGCTGATCGAGATCACCGTCGAAGGGGCAGTATCGGATGAAAGCGCGCACCGGATCGCACTCAGCATTGCCAATTCGCCGTTGGTCAAGACGGCGATAGCCGGCGAAGACGCCAATTGGGGCCGGGTCGTCATGGCCGTGGGCAAGGCGGGTGAACCGGCAGACCGGGACCGCCTTGCAATACGCTTCGGCAACACCCAGGTCGCGCGCGACGGCCTGCCGGTCGAAGGCTATGACGAAACGCCGGTCGCCGCCCATCTCAAGGGCAGCGAGATCAGCATCGGCGTCGGGATCGGCCTTGGCGCGGGAGGCGCGACCGTTTGGACCTGTGACCTGACGCACGGATACATCTCGATCAACGCCGACTACCGCAGTTAGGCCAGACGGCGATCCGCCCCCCGCCCGCATGATGTACCTTCTCTCCCCTCCGGTTGAAGCGCTGCTCCGGGCATCGGCTGAGGCCATAGTGCTGCCACGCTTCCGCAAGCTCGCGGCTCACGAGGTCGAAGAGAAATCGCCCGGCGAAGTCGTCACCATCGTCGATCGGGAATGCGAAGCTCGGCTCGCCGAGGGCTTGAACCGTTTGTTGCCGGAGGCGTCAATCATCGGAGAAGAAGCCTGCGCCGCCGATCCCGACCGGGCCAGCCACATCAACAGGGGTCTGGTCTGGCTGATCGACCCGGTCGACGGAACGGCGAACTTCGCGGAGGGCAAGACACCATTCGCCCTGATGGTCGCGCTTCTGGAAGACGGCAGACGCTCGGCCAGCTGGATCTTCGATCCCGTCGCGAACCGGATGTGCCGCGCCTCTGCACAGGGCGGCGCCTTTGTCGATGGCAAGCGCATTCATGCGCGCGAGACCGGGGCGATGCTTCCCGTTGCCGAGCTGGGTTTGAAATTCCTGAGCCCCGAACGCCGTGAAGATGTGATGCGCCGGGCTTCCGGTAAATTCGAGATTGCACCCTTTGTCCGTTGCGCGGGCGCGCAATATCCCCGGATTGCCCTTGGCCAGAACGACATTGCCCTGTTCGAGCGTACCTTGCCCTGGGACCATGCGCCGGGAGCACTGTTTGCCGAAGAGGCCGGAGCCATCATATGCCGCCCTGACGGGAGTGCCTATGAAGTCGGCGATGGCCGATCCGGGCTTATCGCGGCGTCATCGCAACGCATGTGGGATCGTGCGGCTGCCGTCCTGTTTGGCTAAAGTTCACTCCGGCCGGCCCCGGCGGCGTTTCTTGTCGAAGCGGGGCGATGCTTGATCGAAGATTTGTGTTTTTCGTCATCGAGGCGCTACTGCCACAATCAAGAATCCCTCAAGACCCGGAGTCCCGTCAAATGTCCCTGCGCCTTGTCGCCATCCTGCTTGCCAGCCTTTCCCCGATCGCCGTCGTAGTGTCAGTCCAGGCCGCTCCAGTTGAAGCGCAGACGGCCGATGTCCGTCTCAAGAAACTCTTTGCAGATAGCGATGAGGCCAATCTCAAACGCAATCCGATTGCGGCCCTTTTCCGGGGAGATCTTCGCTACGCCGACCGGCTGGGCGACTATATCACGGACGTCTATTTCACAGCGGAGCGCAAAGCCGGAGAGAACGAATTGAGGCGGCTCAATGCGATCGACCGGGCGGCGCTCAACCCGACCGACCGGATCGCCTTTGACGTCTTCAAGTGGCAAACCGAAATCAACTTGCGCGGGCTTCAGCCCGACATGCTGGCGCTGGTCGTGGTCCGCCCGATTGATCATTTCAACGGATTCCACACTTTCTATCCGGACGTTGCATCGGGACAGGGCGCTGCGCCGTTCAAGACCCTTCTCGACTATGAAAACAACCTGAAGCGGCACCGCGAATATATCGTCCTGATCGATCGTGCGATCGGGAGGTTCCGCGAGGGCATGAAATCGGGTGTTGTACAGCCCAGGCTGGTGGTCAACAATGTTATCGACCAACTGAACCTGCAGATCGCGCAAGGAGTCGAAGGCTCGACCTTTTACGGCCCGGTCAATCAATTCCCCGAAGGAATCAGCGCTGCGGACCAGTCAAGGTTGCGCGCCGACTATGCTGCGACCATCAAGCTTGGGATCATTCCCGCCTATGTCCGGCTGCGCGACTTCCTGAAAAATGAATATCTCCCCGTTGCCCGCGACGGCGTTGGCCTGGCCGCAATGAAGGGCGGCCCCAAGCTCTATGATTACCTGATCGAATCCAACACGACCGTGAAGATGAGCGCGGACGAAGTCCACAATCTGGGACTGAGCGAGGTCGCGCGGATCCGCAAGGAGATGGACGGAATCCGAGTCCAGACTGGCTACAATGGCGATCTCAAGGCCTTCTTCAACTATTTCCGCGACGATCCGAAATTCCAGTTCTCATCGAAGGAAGACATGCGCGACACTTTCCTTGCGATTGGCCGCAAGGTCGATGAGCGCGTCCGCGAACAATTCTCGACGATCCCGAAAAGCCCGCTGGAAATTCGACCGGTGCCCGAATATCGCGAGAAAACCGATGCAGGCGGCTCGTACAACTCAGGGACGCCGGATGGCTCGCGGCCTGGCATTTTCTACTACAACAGCTATGATCTCCCATCGCGCTCCAAACCCGAGAGCGAAACGCTCTACCTGCATGAAGCCGTGCCGGGACATCATTTCCAGATCAGCCTCGCCCAGGAAAACGAAGCGCTTCCCAATTTCATGAGGTTCGGCGGCAATACCGCCTATGCCGAAGGTTGGGGATTGTATGCGGAGACGCTATGGAAGGAATTGGGTGTCGAGAGCGATCCCTATTATCGCTTTGGCGGTCTCAACGATGAAATGCTGCGTGCGATGCGGCTTGTCGTTGACTCAGGCATCCATGCCAAGGGTTGGACGCGCGACCAGTCGATCCAGTACATGCTCGACAATTCGGGAATGAGCCGGACCGATGCGACAGCCGAAGTCGAGCGCTATATTGCGATCCCCGGTCAAGCGCTCGCCTACAAGATCGGACAGTTGACTATTCTGAAACTGAAGGCTCGCGCGCAGGCTGCCCTTGGCGACAAGTTCGATCCGCGCGAATTCCACGCGCAAGTGCTGATGACAGGTGCGCTGCCGATGGCCGTGCTCGAAAAGAAGATCGACGACTGGATTGCGTCGAAGCGGAACTAGGCAGCCTGCCCAAGAAGTTGCGTCACAACCGCATGTGTCCGGCTATTGTCCACGTCGATGGCGTTTCGGCCATCGGCGAGGATGACAGGCGCGATGTCGAGCCCGATCCGCCGCGAAATCCGGGCCAGCCCGCTTTTTAGCGAGACCAGACGAAACCTGAGGAGCAGCAGGTTGAAAAGCCCGAACGCATCGACGATGCGTTGTGCCTTCTTGGCAAACTGGCCACCGCCGCGGAATATTTCCGCTGCTGCCAGGGCACGCGGCATCGTGAGGCCGTAGAGGTTGCAGTTCGAATAAGACTGGTCTGCAAACCGGTAGAAGCGCCGCTGCCCGTCGGGGTGCGCGGAAAGCACGGCTGCTTCGGTCGCCATCGCCAGCGCAACATCCGCCCCGCCGTCGAGGGCGTCAATCATGGCTTCGAGCGCATTGTTCGTCAGCAGGACATTGTCGGCCGTCGTTATCACCACCGGCCCTTCAGCCCCCTCGGCCGCACGAACGACGCTGTCCGCCAGATTGTCCGCCGACCCTACGCACTCGATCCCGCACACTCCCGGCAATTCGGAAACGATCGCGTTCACGGAATCAAAAAGGACTGGCTCGACCGAGATTTTCACTTCGCTGACTGCGGGGTGTTGCCCAACGGTCCGCAACACATGCGCGATGAGCGGCTGGCCAGCGATGGGCACGAGACACTTGTGCGAAACCCCGAATTGCTCCGCCAGCGGATCGACGGCACCTGGCCGCTGGGCCGCCAGGATAATGACGCGCGCCGACAGCATCAGGCGGCCAGTCGCGCGCCTTCAGCCCCGAGACCATGCCGGCGATAGCTTCCCGCCACGATTGTCTCGATCAGCGTATCGTGAGTCCAGCCCATCAGCTCGGCCGAACGCCCGAACACCTTTTCGGACCAGAGATTGCAGTTAAGGTTGACCTCGAGAAAATGAACCTCGCCGGTCCGTTCGTTGAAGCGGAATTCGTAGCGACCATAGTCGAACGGATCGAAGATGCGGCAAAGCCTCGCCGTATAGTCTCGAATCTCCTCGGCGGCGGCAGAACTCTCGAACGGGATCAACTGGTACTTTGCCGAACGATCGACCAAATCGCGCTTTTCCTTGTACGTTCGCAAATGCGCCGGATCGGCCTGCTCGAACAGCATCATCGGCATGATCGACGGGCGACCGCCGCAGGTGATGACCGGCACTTCGACATCGCTGCCGTCCAGGAAGGGCTCCACGATAGCATCATGGCCTTCATCGTGGATTTCGCCAATTGCGCGGACAACACCGGCCCAGTCTTCCGCGTCGCGAACACCCCAGCTTGCCGAAGAAGCATTGGGCTTGACGACCATGCGCGGCGCCATCGGGCATTGCGACTCCTCGACCGGCGCCCCGCGGCGATAGATTGCCCAAGGCGCAGTCGGCACGCCGCGCGCGACGGCTTCAAGCTTTGTCAGGTGTTTATCGTCCGACAAACCCCGCAGGATCGGGCTTGCGCCGAGGAATGGAATGCCAAGCCGGGTGCACAGCAGCGGCAATAGCATTTCCGAATTCAGAAACCCGCCCCGATTGAGCAGCGGGAACACGAAATCGCATCCGGGATGCACGAACAGGGCCTCGTAGCTGTCCGCCAGCGCCAGATTCACGCCGATCCGTTCGAGCGCCGAACGGATTTCGCGGTGATAGACGGCATGATTGCCGTCCTCGTGATGCAGGCCGCCCTGCCAGAAGACATGTTTCGCGACGAACAGCATCCGCACCCGGTCCCTTTCCGCTTGCGAAAGCGAGGCCGGCTCGGGGCGTACGTCCGGAGAAAGTGGTAGTGCTGCCATGCGACAAATATGCGCGGTCGATGTGACAGTGCGGTTACGAAAACCGTCATCAAACCGTCGTCAAACCGCCCGAAAATGCTGATTCGGCGCAGGCATGGGGCAGCTATATGATCAGGTTTTCAGAGGCTTCCGCCTTTATCGGTCGCATGCTGGCGACCGGCGGGGATAAGAGGATCAAGATCCCTACAGGAGCTTCGACCAACATGTATGGAGCCTCGCCTTTCCCCCGGGAAGTGCTGGCCTATGCAGCAACGACGGCGAATGACATTTCGCTTGAGGCATTCGATCACCTGCAGCGGGTCGTCGGTGCATGGCCAAGCGGCGCGATGGGCGGCAGCGAATACGCCTCCTCGCTCGAGCATCTGCGCGACAAGCTCAGACGGTCCTTCGCGCTCGACACAGGAACACCAATCGTGTTTGCGCCTTCGGGAACCGATCTCGAATTCGTCGCGCTCCATTTGGCTGCCGCAACCGCCGGAAAGCCTGTTACCAACATCCTGCTTGGAGCCGACGAAGTGGGAAGCGGGTGCGGGCTGGCGGCACAGGGACGATATTTTTCCGGCGAAACCGTTCTCGCCGAAAAGGTGCTCCAGGGCACCGAAGTCGAGGGGCTCGGCGGTGCGATCATGGTCGATGTTCCCGTACGTGACGGAAACGGCAAGCCTCGCGGCTCCCTGGCGATTGCCGATGATATCCAGCGGCTCGCGAGTGAAGCTCTCAAGTCCGGCCGCCATCCGCTCGTGCACACTATCCACGGATCGAAAACCGGGCTTGTGTTGCCCGAGATCTCGCACATCGAGATGTTGCAGACACGGTTCGGAAGCGACATCACCCTTGTTGTCGATGCGTGCCAGGCGCGGATCACCGGCAAGGAAATCCGGTCCTATCTATGTCGGGGGGCGATCGTCCTTCTGACCGGATCAAAATTCATGGGTGGCCCGCCGTTTTCCGGCTTCGCCTTGCTGCCCATGGCGATGCGAGGATGTGCCGCCCTTCCAAGAGGGTTCGAAACCCTTTTCCGTAAAGCCGAGTGGCCGGAGAACTGGCCAGGGGCAGACGAACTGGATGGCGGGTTCAACCCGGGCCTATTGTTGCGGCTCGAAGCGGCACTGTTCGAACTTGAACGCTTCGAAGCGCTCCCACCCGAGAGCGTGGAGGAGATCAGCGGCGCTTTCGCCCGCGCGACCCGCGCGCTCGCCGAGCGGCTGGGTGTCGGATACATCTGCCCTTCGCGCGGAGCTTCGCTGTCGGCAACGATGGCGACGCTCGATCTGTCACTCCTGCCTTGCGCACCCGATTTGGAAACGGCGCAACGCTGGCAAAGAGTGCTCGCAGCAAGAGGGATCCGACTGGGGCAGCCGGTGAAGTGCGTAAAGCTTCCCGACGGGCGATGGGGCGGAACCCTGCGGATCAGCCTTTCGATGCCGATGATCGTGTCTCTTGCAGCGCATTCGCAGGACGAAGCCGAAGGAAGGCTCGCACGCGACATGGGTAACATTGCCGGGATCCTGGAGGCCGCGTTGAAACCGATCGCTGCATAGGGCGTCTCGGAGAACGGTTACCACTTGGAGTTACGCCAAGGCCTCGGCGATCAGTTTGCGGGTATTCTCGACGCCATAAAGCGCGATGAAGCTGCCCATGCGCGGCCCCTGACTCGAGCCAAGCAGCGTTTCGTAAAGCGCCCGGAACCAGTCGCGCAGATTTTCCTTCCCGAAAAACTGCTTTCCGGTCTCATATACCCAGTTCTGATACACCGAGGCCGGATCTTCATCAGGCCATTGTGCAGAATGCGTCTGAAGCTTCTTGTCCAGATCCTCCAGCGCTTCCCGTTCGACCGGCGTCGGCTTTCGGCGGCATAGTGTCGGCGCGACAAGGTCACGGTTGTAAGCCACTGCGAGATTGATGAGGTTCGCCAGTTCGGGATGCGTGGCGGCCGTCGCATCTGGAACATAGTTACTGAGGTAATTCCACACCTGCGGCGCCGTCGCGTGTTCGCCCATCACCCCGACAAGATTGAGGATCAGCCCGAACGTTACGGGCGGCACATCTTCGGGTACATTCCCATCGTGAATGTGGTGCACGGGGTTGCCAAGCTTCTGCTCGACCGGCTGATCCTTGTACCGCTCGCGGAACTGGAAATATTCATCGACCGCGCGCGGCACCACGCCCAAGTGGAGCTGCTTGGCGCTCTTGGGCTCGCGATAGGCGTAAAAGGCCAAGCTTTCCTCGGTGCCATAGCTCAGCCATTGCTCGAGGCTCAGTCCATTACCCTTGGACTTTGAAATCTTCTCGCCCTTTTCATCGAGGAACATCTCGTAGATCAGCCCTTCGGGCTTCCGCCCGCCAAGCACCTGCGCGATCCTGCCGGACTGGACGCCACTATCGGTCAGGTCCTTCCCGTACATTTCATAGTCGACCCCAAGCGCGACCCACCGCATTGCCCAGTCGACCTTCCATTGCAGCTTTGCCTGACCGCCAAGGATAGACTGGGTGACAGTCTCTCCCTCGTCTTCGAAGCGGACCAGCCCCTCGTCTGCATCGACCACTTCAACCGGCACCTGCAGCACGATCCCGGTCTTCGCGCTGATCGGCAGGACGGGCGAGTAAGTGGCCGCCCGCTCCTTCCTGAGTGTTGGGATCATGATGTCCATGATCGCCTGATAGTGGCGCAGGACATTCTTCAGTGCCTCGTCGAACGCTCCCGATGTGTAGCGCTCGGTCGAGGAAACGAAGTCATACTCGAAGCCGAACCGGTCGAGAAACTCGCGGAGCATCGCATTGTTGTGATGCGCGAAACTCTCGAACTTGCCGAAGGGATCCGGAATCCGCGTGAGCGGCTTGCCGAGATGCGTCTCCAGCATCTCCTGATTGGGCACATTGTCCGGCACTTTACGCAAGCCGTCCATATCGTCCGAAAATGCAATCAGCCTCGTCGGCATGTCCGAAAGCGTTTCGAAGGCATGGCGGACCATTGTCGTGCGCAGCACTTCGTTGAATGTCCCGATATGCGGAAGGCCCGACGGGCCATAGCCGGTCTCGAAGATCAACGGCCCTGACGACTTGCCCTGCGGGTAACGTTTCAGGACCTTGCGCGCCTCTTCATAGGGCCAGGCCTTTGAAACCATTGCTGCATCGCGCACGTTCGTCACTTTCCGTTGCTCTTCCGTTCCGTCTGGGCCATGTCGGCCGGGTGAGTGAGCCCCTAGCCTATCCTGCCCTTCATGCAAGCCATGCCGGTATCTGGATCGCCTCGCCCGACGGGAGCGTAAGGGGCGTCGGGCGCGGTGAGGCGATCGCGCAGGCCGCCGAAACCCCGATGATATTGCTGAACGCGCCGCTCGTCGGAGAGCGGCTCGGCTATCCCGAATTGTCGGGGCTCGACCTGCTCGAGCTTTTCGCCTTCGTCCATCCCGCCACCTTCATGGTGCCGACACCCAAGGGTCTTGCCTCGGCGCTTGGCCTCGACGTTCCAGCAGATGACCAAGGCGCGGCAGCGATGCTGCTTGAGGCTGCGGGCGCGCTGCTCTCGCATCTCGAAAAACCGGGCTGGGCCGAACGCGAAGGCGCCTGGGCAACCGCCGCTTCGCTTGCAAGGCTGCGTTGGCCCTGGGCAGCCGTGACGACCGGACGGATCGCCAAACCGACGCATGCCGAGCGCTGGCTCTTTTCCAAACTGCCCGAATGGCAGGAAGCTCCACCTCGCCCTGCCCCACGCCCGGTCGCGCTGAACAACCCCGCAGTGCTTGAGCGGCTGGATGCGCTGACGGGGCACGGCGCCGAGGAACGCCCCGGGCAGAGAGACTATGCGCAGGCAGCCATCGACGCATTTTCACCACGCCAGCGCCGGGATGCCCCCAATCTGGTATTGGCAGAGGCTGGCACCGGCATCGGCAAGACGCTGGGCTATCTTTCGCCTGCCTCGCTCTGGGCCGAACAGGCTGGCGGCGCCGTATGGATCTCGACCTTCACAAAGGCTCTTCAGCGACAACTTGATGGCGAAAGTGTCCGGCTCTACCCCGATCGCGGGAAGCGGAGCGCCAAGGTGGTCATTCGCAAAGGGCGCGAGAATTATCTGTGCCTGCTCAATCTCGAAGATGCTCTTCAAGGCGGCTTCGCGGGAAGGGCGGCCATCCTTGCGCAGCTCGTCGCCCGCTGGGCCGCCTATACGCGCGATGGAGATATGGTGGGCGGGGATCTTCCCGGCTGGCTTCCGACCCTGTTCCGCCGCAACGGAGCAACGGCACTCACCGACCGCCGTGGCGAATGCGTGTATGCCGGTTGCCCGCACTACCGGAAATGCTTCATCGAACGCGCGTCGCGGGCGTCCGCACAAGCCGATCTCGTCATCGCCAATCATGCGCTGGTGATGGTCAATGCGGCTCGGGGGCGGGAAAGCGGAAATCAGCCGACACGCATCATCTTCGACGAAGGGCATCATCTGGCCGATGCCGCCGATTCCATGTTCGCGACCGCGCTCACGGGGCAGGAAGCGATCGAGCTGCGCCGCTGGATCATTGGCCCCGAAGGCCGGTCGCGCGGGCGCAGGCGCGGGCTTTCGGCGCGGTTGGCCGACGTGGCGAGCTATGATGACGAGGGTGGGAACGCGATTGCCGCTGCGGCAAACGCCGCAACGGCCTTGCCGGGAGACGGATGGCTCCAGCGGATTGCCGAAGGTGCGCCTTTCGGGCCGGTGGAAGCCTTGCTCGCGGCAGTCCGCGGGCAGGTCTATGCGCGGGCCGATGCCGAAGATGCAGGTTACGGCCTTGAAACCGAAGCCGCCGGGCTTGATGGGCCGACCATCGCCGCCGTCGAACCCGCCGTCGCCGCGCTCGACGCCATCCTTCGCCCCCTGGTGATCCTCGGGCGCCGGCTCGAAGCGATCCTTGAGGACGCGCCGGACTGGCTGGATGGCGCAGCCCGCGCGCGGATCGACGGCGCGATCGCAAGCCTTGGCTGGCGCCGTGACGCACTGGCCGCCTGGGTCTCGCTCCTTTCGCGGCTTGGCGGGCCTGCCGATCCCGATTTTGTCGACTGGCTTGCCGTCGATCGAATTGACGGGCGCGAGGTCGATATCGGGCTGCATCGGCATTGGCTCGATCCGACCCGCCCCTTTGCCCAGGCCGTTTTGAAGCCCGCGCACGGCGCGCTGATAACTTCGGCCACCTTGCGCGGCGGCGAAGACTGGGCTGCAGCCGAAGCGCGGACGGGAATGCGGCACCTGGAGGCTCCGGTGCACCATTTTGCGACGCCGAGCCCGTTCGACTATTCCAGCCAGTCGGCGGTCCTGATCGTCACCGATGTCAAGCGCGGCGATATTCCGCAGCTTGCCGGTGCTTACGCAAGGCTGATTGCCGCGGCGGGTGGCGGCACGCTCGGCCTTTTCACAGCCATTCGCCGCCTTCGCGCCGTCCACGCCCGCGTTGCAGACCGGCTCGCGCGCGACGGCCTGCCGCTCTATGCCCAGCATGTCGACCCGATCGATACGGGCACTTTGGTCGATATCTTCCGCGACGATCCGCGCGCCAGCCTGCTTGGCACAGATGCGCTGCGCGACGGCGTCGATGTACCCGGAGACTCTTTGCGCCAAGTGATCATGGAAGGTGTACCCTGGCCGAAGCCGACCGTGCTTCACGCTGCGCGCAAGGCTGCGAACGGCGGCCCTGCCTATGATGATCGAATTATCAGGGCGCGCCTGGCCCAGGCGTTTGGGCGGTTGATCCGCCGGGCGGACGATCGCGGCGTGTTCGTGCTCCTTTCTGCCGCAATGCCATCGCGGCTGCTGACCGCGTTTCCGCCGGGAACGCCGATCGAACGCGTGACGCTCGACGAAGCGGCAATCAGGGTCGCGGAACTGGCTTCTGCAAAGACGCGACTTCTCAGGGAAGCACAATTGGGGCATCACGCGGAATCATGAAGACGCTCACCCTGTTCCGCCACGGCAAATCCGGATGGGATTCGCCCGTTTCGCGCGATTTCGACCGGCCGATCAACGAGCGCGGTATCAAGGGATCGAAACTGATAGGCGAACATGCGTGCGCGCTGGGCCTGCATTGGGATCATGTGGTTTCGTCCCCCGCCGTACGCTGCACCGAAACGCTTGACGCGTTCTGGGACGGCTATGGCCGGATCATTCACCCCAACTGGGACCGGCGGATCTATCTCGCCTCGGGGGCGACCTTGCTCGATGTGGTGCATGACTTGCCGGATGAAGATGCCACCGTCCTCATGTGCGGCCACAATCCGGGGCTGGAGGATCTCGCGCTCATGCTTGTACCGGACGTCCGCGGCGATGAACTTCGCGACGAACTCGAAACGAAGTTTCCAACGGCAAGCCTTGCCGAACTGCAGTTCGACGTTGGCAAATGGGGCGAGATCAAGGAAGGGAGCGGGCACTTGACCCGCTTCATCAGGCCCCGCGATCTTGATGCCGCTCTCGGCCCTGAGCAGGACTAGGGGACACGTTCCTCACCGTCATGCTGAACTTGTTTCAGCATCCATAAACGCGATGCCCGTGCCGTATGGGACCTTTCCTTTGATCCTGGTGTTCATGGATCCCGAAACAAGTTCGGGATGACGAATAAAAAGTCCAAGGCGAGCAGGATTAGAGGATCGATACAAAGAAGATGGCCGTCGCTGCGAACATGACGGCAGTCGCTCCCCAGCCAAGCACTGCGGCCCGGCGCGACAGCGTCAGACGTGCCATGGCGTTGGGGTTGCGGATGATAAGCATCATGACAAACATCAGCGGTGCGGCAAGAACGCCGTTGACGACGGCGGCCCAATAGAGCGCGCGGACGGGATCGATCCCGAAAACGTTGAGCGATGCTCCCGCAAGCGTCGTCGCAGCAATCGTACCATAGAAGAGGCGCGCACTGAGAGGTTTGGAATCGAGGCTTCCCGCTACGCCTGCCATCTCCGTCACGGCATAAGCCGCAGAGCCGGCCAGTACCGGGACGGCGAGCATGCCCGTCCCAACGATTCCCAGCGCAAACATGGCAAAAGCGAACTGCCCGGCAATCGGCCTGAGCGCTTCGGCCGCCTGTGCGGAGGTCGCAATATCGTGAATGCCGTGCGCATTGAGTGTCGCTGCGGTCGCAAAGACGATGGCCAATGATACGATGCTGCTGAATGCCATGCCGGTGAGCGTATCCATCCGGATCCGCGCAAGCTCGGGGCCTGCCTCTTTAGGCGCGATACAAAGCGGCTTGGCATGATGGCGATGCTGCTCCTCCACTTCCTGCCCGGCCTGCCAGAAAAACAGATAGGGGCTGATTGTCGTCCCGAGAACAGCGACCAGCGCAGTTGCATAGGCAGGAGTCCATTGAATTTCCGGCACTAGCAGGGATTTCAGCGCGCGTGCCCATGGCACGTTGGCGACCATCACCACGGCAACATAAGTGAAGAGCGAAAGTGTCGTCCATTTAAGGATCGCAGCGTAGCGGGGGTAACTGAGGACAACCTCGAGCACGACGCACAGAACACCGAAAGCAAGTGTGTAGAAAACGACGTTGCCTCCAACAAGCAGGGCAAAGGCCGCACCCATCGCGCTCAGATCGGCGCCGAGATTTACGATATTGGCAACAAGCAGCAGCGTCACGATCATCCAGAGGACAGGCTTGGGATAATGCCGCCTCAGGTTGCGGGCGATGCCGGCGCCCGTAACCCGCCCTATCTCCGCCGCGACTTCCTGGATGGCGACCATCAGCGGAAAGCTCAAGACGAATGTCCAGGACAGGCCATAGCCGAACTCTGCGCCGATCTGGCTATGCGTACCGATGCCGCTCGGATCGTCATCGGCCGCACCAGTAATCAGGCCGGGGCCGAGGCGCCTCAGGAACCCGCCGATGCCGCCCGCCGGTCGACCTTTGTCTGACACGGTTTCATCCGGCGCGGGCTTGGTGCTCATGCGCCTCCATTTCCATCCCGTCGCAATGGGCTCAACTGAGGACAAACACCTATAGCCACGCCCGCTCCCATCGGTCGGCGAATGTAAATTCGTTCCGTTCTCCAGCAATATGGCAACGGCCATGAAACGCAAGGCGGCAACGCTCAGCATGACTGTTCACGCGCAGGCGACCTTGGCGACAATGCGCGCAATCCGCTCGGCCGCCTTGCCATCGCCATACGGATTATGGGCGCGGGCCATGGCTGCATAGGCTGACCTGTCGTCGAGAAGCCGCGATACCTCAGCAACAATGCGCCGGCGATCGGTTCCTACAAGCAAGGCAGCACCAGCAACAATCGCCTCGGGCCGCTCGGTTGTTTCACGCAACACCAGAACGGGCTTGCCCAGAGCCGGAGCTTCCTCCTGCACGCCGCCGGAATCGGTGAGCACCAGTTCGGCCATTTTCAGCAAACGGACAAAGTGCGGGTAATCAAGCGGTTCGATCATCGCCACATTGGCAAGGCTGCGTAGGGCACCCTCCATCGCCTGGCGAACGTGGGGATTTGGATGGACGGGAAAAATGACCGCGACATCGGGACGCCGGGCCGCGTCGGCGACGGCCCGCGCAATTTCCGCCATCCCCTCGCCGAAGTTTTCGCGGCGATGAGTTGTGACGGCAATGATGCGTTTGCCGGAAAAGCGGCGAGCGAGCGGGCCAAGGCCGGCCGCAAGCTCCGGCCTCGCTTCGATCAGCCGCGCGGTCGCGTGCAATGCATCGATGACTGTATTGCCCGTGACATGGATATTTTCGGCCGGAACGTTTTCGGCGAGCAAGGCGTCGCGAGCCGAATTCGTCGGCGCAAAGTGCTGGTCGGCAATTACCGCCGCAATGCGCCGGTTCACTTCTTCGGGCCAGGGCTGGTAAATATCGTGGCTCCGCAATCCTGCCTCCACATGGCCGACCGGAATCCTGCGGTAATGAGCCGCAAGGGCCGCCGCCGCCGTAGTCAGCGTGTCCCCGTGAACGATAACGCGCACGGGAGTCTCCCTGTCCATCACACGGCCAAGCCCGGTCAGCGCACGCGCCATAAGGTCGTCCAGCGATTGGCCGGCCTGCATCAGATCGAGATCAATGTCCGGCACAATGTCCGCCATCACCAGAACCTGGTCGAGCAAGGCACGATGCTGCGCCGTTACCGCGACGCGTGTCTCGACGTCTTGCAGCGCGCGCAAGGCGTGAATGACGGGAAACATCTTGATCGCTTCTGGCCGAGTGCCAAATACGACCAGGATGCGCTGTCGTGCAGGACTCGTGATGACCATGTCTCGTTGCGTCCGGATTGGCGGCCTGCCCAGACCTCGCCAAGCATATCAAAGATATGTGGCGACGGCGGTTTCGGATCCATTTCGGCCCCAAGGGGTGTGCAGTTTGGGCGAACACCGATAGAGGTGGCCGTCATGGTCCTGAAATCGGATCCCAAGCAGTGAAAGATGCTGGTAACCAGATCTCGCGTATCAGCGGATACTGGTCTACCGCCATTCCGGACGATCAAGAGGGACAAGCGTGACAATTCTCATCACCGGCGCTGCAGGCTTTATCGGCCATGGCCTTGCGGAGCGGCTGCTTGCCCGTGGCGATACCGTCATTGGTATCGATAATATGAACGACTATTACGATCCTGCCCTGAAACGCGCCCGGATCGCCGACCTGACCGAACGACATGGCGCCAAGTTCACGTTCCTGCAGTTGGACTTTTCCGATCACGAAGCGCTCGAAAAGGTGGTCGCAACCGGACGTCTCGAGAAAATCGCGCATCTGGGGGCACAGGCCGGGGTGCGCTATTCGCTTCAGAACCCGCGCGCCTATGCGCAATCCAACCTCGTTGGCCATCTGAACATGCTCGAACTCGCCCGAGCGTGCGGCCTTCCAATGGTCTACGCATCCAGCTCGTCCGTCTATGGCGGCAATGACAAGCTGCCCTTCAGCGTCGAGGATCGCGTCGACCATCCGATTTCGCTCTATGCCGCGACCAAGCGCGCTGACGAGTTGATGAGCGAAACCTATGCCCATCTCTATCGCATCCCCCTGACCGGGCTGCGCTTCTTTACAGTGTACGGCCCCTGGGGCCGGCCCGACATGGCCGTGTGGATGTTTACCCGCGACATTCTCGAAGGCCGCCCGATCACCGTCTACAACCAGGGAAAGATGAAGCGCGATTTCACCTATATCGACGACATCATCACCGGAGTGGTGGCCGCGCTCGACAATCCGCCGGCCGACGACCGAACGGTAAAGGCCGGAGGCAGCGTCGCCCCTCACCGGCTCTACAACATTGGCAATAACCGGTCCGAGCAGCTGATGGACCTGATCGCAGCGATCGAAAGCGCTTGCGGCAAGAAGGCCGAATTGGACTTCCAACCGATCCAGCCGGGCGACGTTCTTGAAACCCACGCCGATATCGACGCGATCGCGCAGGATCTAGGTTACGCCCCGACAACACCGATATCGATCGGCATTCCGCGCTTCGTGGATTGGTATCGGCGTTACCGCGGCCTTTAGCGAGATGTTTCGCTAGACCTTCAAGTCCCGGGCGATCGCCGTACGCGCCGCTTTACCATAAGGCGGCATGAAGCCCGCGAGTTTCGCCACATTGACCTTTGGCTGATGATAGACGCTCTTGGCGTGGCTGAAGGTCTTGAATCCTTCCTGCCCGTGATACGAGCCCATGCCCGAGGGCCCGACGCCTCCGAAAGGCAGTTCCTCCATCGACACATGGAAGATCACATCGTTCACCGTCGCGCCGCCCGAGACCGTCCGGTCAAGCACCTTCCGCTTTTCGCCGTCTTCGCTCCCGAAATAATATAGGCCCAACGGGCGATCGTGTTTGTTGACATAGTCGATCGCTTCCTCGACGCGCTCATAAGTCTTGATCGGCAGGACCGGACCGAAGATTTCCTCCTGCATCACTTTCATATCGTCCGTGGGATTGCGCACCAGATAAAGCGGCATCTTGTTTCCATTCGACGAGGCGAAATCCTCGTTCGCCGGATTGACTTCCACCACGTCCGCTCCCTTGGCACGGGCATCGTCAAGATAGCCGTTCAGCCGATCGCGGTGGCGGCTGTTCAGAACCGAAGTATAGTCGGGATTGTCGAGCAAGGTCGGATACATGACCGAAACAGCCTTCTTCATGCCCTCGACCACCATGCCTTCCTTCTCGCGCGGAACCATAAGATAGTCGGGCGCAAGGCAGATCTGGCCGGCATTCATCATCTTGCCGAGCGCAATGCGCTGGGTCGCGGCGTCGACGTCCGCGGAACGGCCTATGATTGTCGGGGATTTGCCGCCGAGTTCGAGCGTCACTGGTGTCAGGTTGTCCGCCGCAGCGTGGAGAATGTGCCGACCGATCCCTGTCGCACCCGTAAACAGCAGGTGATCGAACGGAAGTTCGGCAAAGGCCTTGCCGACATCGGGCCCGCCACTCACGAACAGGGCCTCGGCCGCGTCGAAATATTTTGGGCCGACCGCTTCGAAGAGCGCGGCAACGGTCGGCGTATATTCGGACGATTTGACCATCACACGGTTGCCCGCCGCAAAGGCGCCAGCGATCGGCCCCATCGTCAATTGCACGGGAAAATTCCACGGCGCGATAATGCCAACGGCGCCCTTTGGCTGGAATTCGATCACGCCCTTTGCGCCAAGGAGGCCAAGCGGGAAATCGAGTCTGCGCCGTTCGGGCTTCATCCATTTGTCGACATGCTTGATCGCATGCTTGAGCGTGCGGATCGAAGCCGTAATATCGGCAAGCCAGCTCTGTTCGGCGCTGCGATGGCCAAAATCTTCCGACATCGCATCGACAAAGGCCTGACCCTGTTCGACCATTAACGCCACGGCCCGTTGCAAGCGATCCTTGCGTGCCGCGGCAGACACGGGAAGTTCAGCCGTAAAAGCCTCTCTTTGGGCCATGAGGGCCGCCAGCATCTGGTCCTTGGTCATTGCCATCGTCCACTCCCGTTTTTTTGGTTTTGAATTGCAATGCAATATGCCGGTCGCGGCCACCAAGGGCAAGCTATTGCTGATA
Organism: Sphingomonadaceae bacterium; assembly: GCA_041916635.1. Taxonomy (GTDB): domain Bacteria; phylum Pseudomonadota; class Alphaproteobacteria; order Sphingomonadales; family Sphingomonadaceae; genus Aquisediminimonas. The sequence goes on from JAYRZE010000001.1 coordinate 171,203, forward strand.
GATCCAGATCGGAAAGGCAGCGAGCGCCATCAATGCACCCAGCGGCATCCGGTCAGTTGCTTCGACCTTGTGCCCCGTCATCATGCGGATCGCGACGAACAGCAGCCCGACGCTGCTGGCCCCGAGCAGCACGAGCGGCAACGCCTGCCAGCCGAGCATCGCGCCGATCGCGCCGAGCAGTTTGGGGTCCCCGCCGCCCAGCCCATCGCGCTTTCGCAGCTGGCGGTACGTGACTGCAATGAGCGTCAATGCGCCAAAGCCCGCGATCGCCCCGACCACGCGATCGATCGGGGGCGGTTCCAGCCCGGTCGCCGCTCCGGCGGCCGCCACCAGCACCAAGGCCAGGACAAGAGGATCCGGCAACCAGAAATGCTTCAGGTCGAGCGCGGCCAGCGTCACGAGCAACCATCCGAACACTGCTCCCAGCAGTCCGGCATGGCCCGGAGCTATGAGCATGGCCGCAGCGCCGATCAGTCCGCACAGCCCTTCGATCGTCACATGTGTCGGGTCGATCCTGCCACCGCAAGACCGACACTTTCCGCCAAGAAGTACGAAGCCTGCCAGCGGTACAAGATCGCGGGCCGCAATGGTTTGTCCGCAATGGTCGCAGCGCGACCGGCCCGAAAGAGCACTTTCGCCTCTCGGCCAGCGTTGAACAATCGTCGCAAGGAAGCTCCCGGCGATCAGCCCGAGAACCGCCCCGCCGATCGCCCATGACCAGAGTGGGAGTTCAAAAGAGCTCAGGGCGTGCGCTCGACCGCGTCGACGCCCCAAAGGGCAACGGCCTCAATATAGCCCATCTTTCCTCCGACATCGATCCTGCACCAGCCCCTTCGGCATTCGCTCAGTTTGCCGACGACGCCTGGCTCAACGCGCCAGACGATCCGCGCAGTCTGATTAGGCGCTTCACGCAAGGGGCGGATCGGGCCCTTCATGACCAGGCCCGCCCGGTCGTCAGCCAGAAGGTTGGCCTGCATCCAGCCGATCGTGCCGTCTGGATCCTCCACCTTGCGCCAGTTGGGATAGATTTCGATTACCCGCACGGGTAGGCCCGAGCGTTGGTAAAGCCATGTCGCCGGAAACTGACGACCCGGGCCGGTACGCATCTTCGCTTCCCCGGCGGAGATCGACGCCCAGTAGGGTGGCGTTTTCTGGGCCATGGCATGAGTGGGAGCAAGCGTGAGCAAGGCTGCGAGCGCGGTCGTTGCCCAGCGAAGTTTGGTGAACGGCACAGCCCAGATATCCATGCTCCGCTTCTGCCAAAATGCGCCACGCGCATCAAGATTTGAGAACGTCACGCTAAAATGGACGGGTACCTTCGCGTGATCAGGTCAAATCGTCCCACATAGTCTTGAGCTTGGAGAAGAAACCTGCCGATTGCGGGCATTCCTCCCCAGTCTCCGTCTTGCGGAAGGCTTCAAGCAATTCGCGCTGCTCAGCAGAGAGTTTGGTCGGCGTTTCGACCTCAATCTGGACGACAAGGTCGCCCGTCCCGCGCCCGTTGAGCACGGGCATGCCGGCGCCGCGCTGGCGAAGCTGCTTGCCCGACTGGATGCCAGCCGGAATGCGGATTTCGTGCGGGGCCCGATCGAGTCCCGGCACCGTGATCGTCCCGCCCAGAGCCGCCGTCGTGAAGCTGATCGGCGCACGCGCGAATAGCGTCGTGCCATCGCGCTGGAACAGGTCATGGCGGGAGATATGGAGGAAAATGTATAGATCGCCGGAAGGCGCGCCACGTTCTCCAGCCTCGCCCTCTCCCGACAGGCGAATCCGTGTTCCGTCATCGACGCCCCTGGGAATGTTGACGCTAAGCGTCTTTTCCCTGTCCACCCGGCCGGCACCCCGGCAGGACGTGCAGGGGTCCGAAATGACCTGCCCCGCCCCTCGGCACGTCGAGCAGGGCCGCTCGACCACGAAGAAGCCCTGCTGCGCGCGGACCTTGCCATGCCCGCCGCAGGTTCCGCAAACCTTTGCCGAGGTGCCCGGCTTGGCGCCGGAACCGCCGCACGGTTCGCAGGCGACAGAAACCTCCACCCGGATTTCAGTGTCCTTGCCGTGAAAGGCGTCTTCGAGCGAAATCTCGAGGTCGTAGCGTAGATCCGCGCCACGCTGCGGCCCGCGCTGGCGGCCCCGGCCCATGAACTCGCCGAAAATATTGTCGAAAATGTCCGAAAAACCGCTGAAATCCTGCGGGCCGCCGCCGCCGCCATTCTGGAAAGCGGCCTTGCCGTATTGATTGTAGGCTGCTCGCTTTTGCGGGTCCTTCAGCACGTCATAGGCTTCGCTGATTGCCTTGAACCGCGCTTCGGAATCCTTGCACCCGGGATTCTTGTCCGGGTGGTAGCGCATGGCCAGCTTGCGGTAGGAGGATTTGATCGCGCCGTCGTCGGCTGTCCGCTCGACTTCGAGAAGCTCGTAATAGTCGTCAGGCAAGCCCATGAGATTCCCCCGGAAAATCAACCCCGGAGATTAACCCCGGGGTATGATTCTCAGCCCTTGTTCTCGTCGACTTCGGAGAATTCGGCATCCACGACATCCTCTTCCTTCGGCGCTTCGGCCTCCGGGGAGGCAGCGGCTGCCTGTTCCTTCTCATAGATGGCCTGGCCAAGCTTCATGGCCGCCTGGGCAAGCGCCTGACCCTTTTCGTTCATCGCCTCGATGTCGCCGCCCTCGACCGCTGTCTTGGCTTCGGCAATCGCCGCCTCGATCTCGGACTTCGTTGCCGCGTCGACCTTGTCGCCATGCTCCGAAAGCTGGCGCTCGGTTGTGTGGATCAGGCTTTCGGCGTTGTTCTTCGCCTCGGCCGCCTCACGGCGCTTTTTGTCTTCCTCGGCAAACTGCTCGGCATCCTTCACCATCTGCTCGATGTCAGAATCGCTGAGACCGCCCGAAGCCTGGATCTTGATCTGCTGTTCCTTGCCCGTGCCCTTGTCCTTGGCATGGACCGAAACGATGCCGTTCGCATCGATATCGAACGTGACTTCGATCTGCGGCACCCCGCGCGGCGCTGGTGGAATGCCGACCAGATCGAACTGGCCAAGCAGCTTGTTGTCCGCCGCCATTTCGCGCTCGCCCTGGAAAACCCGGATCGTAACGGCCTGCTGATTGTCGTCCGCCGTCGAATAGACCTGGCTCTTCTTGGTCGGGATCGTCGTGTTGCGGTCGATCATGCGCGTGAAAACGCCACCCAGCGTCTCGATACCAAGCGAAAGCGGCGTCACGTCAAGCAGGAGGACATCCTTGACGTCGCCCTGAAGCACGCCCGCCTGAATGGCAGCGCCCATTGCCACGACTTCATCGGGGTTCACGCCGGTGTGCGGCTCCTTGCCGAAAAAGTCCTTCACGACTTCGCGGACGCGCGGCATGCGCGTCATGCCGCCGACCAGAACGACTTCGCTGATATCGGCCGCCTTGACGCCTGCATCGGCCAGCGCCTTCTTGCAGGGATCGAGCGTGCGCTTGATCAGTCCTTCGACCATCTTTTCGAGGTCGGCGCGCGTGATCGCCTTGACGAGGTGCTTTGGCCCGGTCGCGTCCGCCGTGATGAACGGCAGGTTCACTTCTGTCGTCGCTGCCGAAGACAGCTCGATCTTCGCCTTTTCGGCAGCTTCCTTCAACCGCTGCAGAGCAAGCTTGTCCTGCGTCAGGTCGATGCCTTCGGCCTTCTTGAATTCGGCTGCCAGGAACTCGACGATCGTCGCGTCGAAATCTTCACCGCCAAGGAAGGTGTCGCCATTGGTCGACTTAACTTCGAACACGCCATCGCCGATCTCGAGGATCGAAATGTCGAACGTGCCGCCACCAAGGTCATAGACCGCAATCAGCTTGCCTTCGCTCTTTTCAAGGCCATAGGCGAGCGCCGCTGCCGTCGGCTCGTTGATGATGCGGAGCACTTCGAGGCCCGCAATCTGGCCTGCGTCCTTGGTCGCCTGGCGCTGCGCGTCGTTGAAATAGGCCGGAACGGTGATGACGGCCTGAGTCACGGTTTCGCCGAGATAGCTTTCGGCGGTTTCCTTCATCTTCTGGAGCGTGAAGGCCGAAATCTGCGACGGCGAATAATCTTCGCCGCCTGCCTTCACCCACGCATCGCCGGTCTTGCCCTTGACGATCGAATAGGGGACGAGACCCATGTCCTTCTTCGTCATCGGATCGTCGAAACGGCGGCCGATAAGGCGCTTCACCGCGAAAATCGTATTCTCGGGATTGGTGACGGCCTGGCGCTTGGCAGGCTGACCGATCAGGCGCTCGCCATCCTTGGCGAAGGCCACGATCGACGGCGTTGTCCGCGCGCCTTCCACATTTTCAATCACCTTGGGCTTGCCGCCTTCCATCACTGCGACGCAGCTGTTGGTGGTTCCCAGATCGATCCCGATCACTTTTGCCATTTCAATCCCTCGTTCACTTTAAGCAGACTGGGCTCCCGACCGCCCATACGGCGCGGCAGAACCCGTGGTTCAGAGGGGGATATAGGTGTCGATTTGCTTGTCGCAAGGTTTCGGCGCGATTAGTGAGCGATTCAATTTTCGGGAGACCCATCATGCGCCTTTTCGCCATCGCCCTTCCCCTCGTCGCGCTGACTGCCTGCCAGCAAGCTGCCCCCAAGGCAGCGAGCGTCGATCATGCCTGGGTGCGCTTGCCCGCCGTATCGGGCCGGCCGGGTGCCGCATACTTCACCGTGCACGGCGGAGCCATGGAAGACAGGCTCATGGCCGTCTCCTCTCCCCTGGCCGTCCGGGCTGAAATGCACGACATGTCGATGGCAGACGGGATGATGAAAATGACCCCGATCGACGCGGGCCTTGTGGTGCCGGCCAAGGGCGATGTCAAATTCGACAGCGGCGGCAAGCACGTGATGTTGTACGACATTTCGCCCAGCGTCCTTCCCGGCGGAAAAATGACGCTGATGTTCACAATGGCTAGCGGCCAGAAGCTCGAGGCGGAAGCCGCCGTGATCGCGGCCGGTGACGAGGAGCCAAAGGACCTTTGACTGGCGGCCGCCCCCTGACCGACGCCGAAACGGCACTTGCGAACTCGGTTTTCGGCGATTCGATCGACTATGGCCGCGTCCGCATTTTTGCCCGCAAATGGTGGCCGTTCCAGCATCGGCAGGTCGCAATGGCACCAGACGGAAATCTCTGGCTCAGCCCCAAGGGCACGCTCTATTGTGACGATTTCTGCGCTCGTCCGCTCGAACGGCAGGGGCTGTTCATCCACGAAATGACGCATGTCTGGCAGCATCAGCAAGGCGTCAATCTCATCCTTCGACGCCATCCCTTTTGCCGGTACGACTATGCGCTGAAGCCCGGCTGGACGCTCAGGCAGTACGGGCTTGAGCAGCAGGCCGAGATTGTCCGCCATGCCTTCCTGCTTCGCGAGGGAGAGACCGTGGCAGGCGCGCCGTCGCTCGAAGCCTATCGCAAGATCCTGCCGTTCGGCATGGCTTGATAGCGCCGCCGGGCCCGCCCTCGGCTTGGCCGCGCATTGTGGGCATGCGTCCAGACCGGCCCCCGTCCTTGTAATGGCATGAGAGGAGGTCGCATCGGCAATGCCGCCGATCGGGCCATGCATCCGGTGCGTCGGCCATACTTCCGAACGGAGGATCTCAACCATGCCGTGCCAGGAAGAAACCGTTCGCAACGAAGCCTCCGTCAAGGCTATCTACGAAGCATTCGCTTCTGGTGATCTGCAATCGATCACAAGACACATGTCGCCCGACATATTGTGGGACATCCCCGCCCAGTCCACCGATCTGGAATGGCTTCGGCCTCGCTTGGGACACAGTGGCGTCTTTGCCTTTTTTCGGTCATTGGAGCAGCTCAAGTTCGAACAATTTTCAGTCAAGTCGATCCTGTCCGGCGGCAATATCGTCGTTGCGCTCCTCGACATCCGGGCTGTCGTATTGAACACGGGACACATCATCGCAGACGAGGACGAAGTGCATATCTGGCGCTTCGATCCCGATGGTCTGGTAGTGCAATTCAGGCACAAGCTGGATACGCATCAGCATATCCTGGCCTCCCAGCTCCGATAGGATCGGCCAACGCGCGAACTACGAAACGCCGCCAAGCGGCAATTGCATATAAACCGTATCGAGCCAGCGGCCGAACTTGTGGCCGACCGACTTCATTCGCCCGGCATGAGTGAAGCCGAACTTTTCATGTAGTGCGACGGAGGCCGGCTCCCCTCCCCCGACGACCGCAATCATCTGCAGGAAGCCGCAATCCCGCGCCCGGTCGACAAGCTCCTCAAGCAGCAATCGCCCAACGCCGCGCCCGATCCAGTCGGCCCGGACGTAGATCGAATTCTCGCACGTTGCAGCATAGGCGGGCCGGTCGCGAAACTGGGTGGCGTAAGCATAGCCCAACACCTCACCGTCCCGCTCGGCAACAACAAAGGGCCAGCCCTGCCCGGTGATCCAGGCAATCCGCTCGGCCGTTTCCGCCTCTGTTCGCGGAATCGTATCGAAACTGGCCGTGCCGTGCAGAACATGATGCGCATAAATGGCCGCGATAGCCGGTGCATCCTCCATTCGAGCGGCGCGAATCGCAATTGCTTCGCACATCATTCGGTTTCCCTGCCGACCATTTTTACGATTTCCTTATGCGAAAGTCCCGGCTCTCACATGGATTCCTTATGCCAATGCGTGGCTTGGTTCGCCAACAAATTTGGTTTGGCAAAGGTTCGCATGTCCAGTCACGACACTAGCCGCCCGCTCGGACGGGCCCAACTTTCGGCTCTGACCATCGGCGCGATCGGCGTCGTATTCGGCGATATAGGGACAAGCCCGCTCTACGCCTTTCGCGAGGCGCTGGCCCAATCTGCGGCAGGCGGCATCGACGCATCCGAAATCCGGGGCGTGCTGAGCCTGATGTTGTGGGCGCTGATCCTTGTCGTCACCATCAAATATGTCCTTTTCCTGATGCGCGCCGACAATAATGGCGAAGGCGGGGTGCTCTCGCTCATGGCGCTTGCCAAGCGCGCAACCGGGGGATGGCAACTGGTCGTGGCGCTGGGAGCTATCGGCGCGGCACTCTTCTATGGCGACGCCATCATCACGCCCGCACTTTCGGTCCTTTCGGCGGTAGAGGGCCTGCGAACCTTACCGGGTCTTGAGACTTCACTCAGCGAGCGCACCATCATGAACATCGCGCTGGCAATCCTTGTCGGGCTGTTTGCAATCCAGTCGCGCGGCACGGCAAGCGTTTCGCGCCTTTTCGGACCGGTCTGCGCGATCTGGTTCGTAGCGATCGGCTGGATCGGGACGATCCACATCATCGACGAGCCTTCAATTCTTCTCGCATTCAACCCCGTCCTTGGCATCCGCTTCCTTCTCGATCACGGACTGATCGGCCTGTTCGTGCTCGGTGCAGTCTTCCTGACGGTTACAGGAGCCGAAGCGCTCACGGCCGACATGGGGCATTTCGGCCGCCTCCCGATTCGCTTCGGCTGGTTCGCGCTCGTATTTCCCGCGTTGGTCCTGAACTATTTGGGCCAGGGCGCCTTTGCGCTGGCCGCGCTTGGCGCCGCGCAGGCAGCGGGCAGGCCGTTCGAAAACGCGGACTGGTTCTTCCTGATGGCGCCAGAGGCAATCCGGGCATGGATCGTCGTCCTTGCGACTCTCGCCACGATCATTGCCAGCCAGGCAGTGATCACGGGCGCCTATTCGCTCAGCCAGCAAGCGATTTCGCTCGGCCTCCTGCCCCGGCTGAAGATTCTCCAGACAAGCGAAGAACATGCCGGCCAAATCTATGTGCCGGTGATAAACTGGCTCCTGCTCGCCGGCGTCGCCGTCCTGATCGTCCAGTTCCGGACATCGTCGTCGATGGCCGCAGCTTATGGGATCGCAGTTACCGGAACGATGGTGGTCACGACGTGTCTGGCCTTCGTGGTGCTCTGGAAGCTGTGGGAATGGCGCCCGATACTGGCTGTCGCGTTCATCACGCCGTTCCTCGCGCTCGACCTGTTTTTCTTCGGAGCAAACATCCTGCGCGTCGTCGAAGGCGGCTGGGTTCCCCTCGTCATCGCGGCCATTATCGGAATGCTGATCCATATCTGGGTGAAGGGCAGGGCCTTTCTGGCAAAGCAGGCCCATTTCGACAGCGTCACCATGGAAGACCTCGCCAAGGCGCTGGCAGCACGGCCGCCGCGTCGCGTCGAAGGGACGGCCGTCTTCCTGACATCGGAGCCCGATGTGGCGCCTGTCGCTCTTCTCCATAACCTCAAGCACAACCGCGTCCTCCACAACCAGAACATCATCCTGACCGTGCGCTCGGTAACACGGCCGCGCGTCGACGAGGCTGAGCGCGTCAGCGTGCGGCGCATCGACGACAATTTCAGCACGGTCAGCCTCGCTTACGGATATATGGAAGTGGCAGACGTCCCGAACGATCTCTATCACACCGGCAAGGTGATGTCGGACCGGGCGGGCACCTCGTTCTTCGTCGGGCGCAACATGCTGTCGCCAAGTCACGAAGTGGGCCTGCCATTCTGGCAAGACCTCATATTCATCTTCTTGCACCGGAATGCATCCGACCCGACGGCCTTTTACCATATTCCGATAAACAGGGTTATTGAAATGGGCTCACGCGTCGCGGTTTGACGGGCGGACGTCGACGGCAGCCGTTATTGATGGGATGATCGGTCGCATGAGATTCGACGAGTCGCGATATGGGATGGTTCGCTGGCTTCCCATGGGCGTGGCTGTCATCGCAATAGTCACGATTGCGGCCGTTCTGCTCTCTGACCAGTTGAGCATTGCCAACATCGCCTTTCTGTTTCTCCTGCCAGTGATCGCCGTTTCGGGACGGCACGGGCTCGCGCCCGGGCTGATCACTGCCGCGCTGTCGGCCATCGCCTTCAACTTTTTTCTCGTGCCCCCCCGCTACACCCTGCACATCGCCGACGCCGACAATTTTGTGACGCTTTCGATCCTCCTGGCAGTCGCGCTTGCGGTCAGCAATTTCGCTGCACGGTTGCAAGCGCAGGCCAGCCTCGCGCAACAGCGGGCAGCGGAAAGCGATGCACTCGCGAGCCTGACTTTGGAACTGGGGATGCAGCTGGACGAAGCAGCGATGCGCCGCTGCCTTGCTGCGGCCCTCACTCGCGAAACGGATAGTATAGTTACGGTCGGCGAGGCGGCGGAGGTGCTTGAAGGGTTGGCCTCAGCGAGTCCGATCGACCTCGCCGCCGCGCGCTGGGCACTGGCTCATGGCGAGATTGCGGGGCGCGGGGCGGCGACAATGGCAAGTGCGGATAGCCTGTTTCTCTCAGCCAAGGCCGATGGAGACCGCTCGCTGCTCGTCCAGTTCTGGCGCGGCGATACGCTGGCACCGGTTCCCGTTGCTCGCCAGCCCTTTGTGCAGGCTATGGCAAACCGGTGCGGCGAGGCCATCGAGCGGCTCGGCATTGCGCAAGCCCGCCGCTTGCTCGAAGCGCGCCAACATCAGGATGCGATGCGCGATGCCCTGCTGGCTTCATTCGGGCATGACATGCGAACGCCGCTGACCACGATAAAGTCAGGACTGAATGAACTTGCCGACGATCCGACCAGCGGCAGCGCACTCGACGCTGCCAGAGAAGGCGCGGACCAGCTCGAATGGCTTTTCGCCAATCTCGTGGATCTTGCCCGAATCCGGGCCGGTGCGCTCACGCTCCGGCGAGAGGCAGTCGACCTGACCGAGGCCGTCGCATCCGCGCTCGATGCGTTGAAGCGCCAGATGGAGGATCGCGATGTCGCGCTTGACGTTCCGGGAACGACGCCGTTGGTCCGCACCGACGCACGCGTGCTGCACCACATCCTGGTCAACCTTATCGACAATGGCTGCAAGTATTCGCCGTCCTCAAGCACGATCGAAATCGCGGCGCGCAAGGATGATGCCGGACTTGTCTTGGATATCATGGATGAAGGCCTGGGATTGGGCAGCTTATCGGACACGGACCTGTTCATGCCGTTCGAGCGTGGCGGGAACGGCAATCGAAAGCCGGGAACTGGTCTCGGGCTGGCAATCGTCTCCGGATTTGCAAAAGCACTCGGGCTGCCCGTAACTGGGCGTAACAGGACAGATCGCGCGGGAGCCGTCTTCACCGTCCGTTTTCCCGCGGCGATCGTGATCAAAGAAGGCGGGCAAGGTTACCAATGAACGCGGAACCGTGCATTCTTGTTGTCGATGACGAGATGCAGATCAGGCGCCTGCTCTCCGCTTCGCTTCGGCGCAGTGGATACATGACACTCGAAGCAGGGACCGCCCGCGAGGCGATCAACCTGAATGAACGGCATCGCCCGGCAGCGGTTCTTGTTGACCTGGGGTTGCCCGATCGCGACGGTCTCGAACTGGTCGCGCATTTGGCGCGCGATGGCGCCTGTGCCGTGATCGTCGTTTCGGCACGCGACGCGACCGAAGAAAAGGTTGCAGCGCTGGACCTGGGCGCGGTCGATTATGTGACCAAGCCGTTCGACACTGAAGAACTGCTTGCCCGCCTTCGTGCGGCCCTCAGGCGGTCCGGACCGCCCGGCAATCCGCGGGAGCCCGTGCGCTTCGCCGATGTCGAAATCGACCTTACTGAGAGAATCGTACGCAAATCCGACGATGAGTTGCACCTGACACCAAAGGAATATGCCCTGCTCGCAGCACTGGCGGCACATCCCGGACGCGTCATCACGCATGCCCAACTCTTGAAGGATATCTGGGGTCCGGCGCATGTCGACGACATTGAGTATCTGCGCGTGACGGCGCGAGCGCTCCGCCTCAAGCTCGAGGCCGATCCGGGCCGCCCGCGTCACATCCGCAACGAACCCGGCATCGGATATCGTCTTTGCGAATGACGCCTGGGCGCGGAAGGAATTTTTGATGCACTGCACAATTTCCTGTGCCAATCCCGCCCAATACCCGTTAGGAGGGCGGCCATGAGAATCGACCTTATTCCCGCCGGCGACAGTCCGCCCGACAGCATCAATGTCCTCATCGAAGTGCCCATTGGGGGCGAACCGGTGAAATATGAATTCGACAAGGCATCGGGAGCCCTGTTCGTCGACCGCATCCTGCACACGCCGATGCGCTATCCGGCAAATTACGGTTTTGTGCCGCACACGCTGGGAGAAGACGGCGATCCGCTAGACGCGCTGGTGATCGCCCGCTCGCCGATCATTCCAGGCGCGGTCATCAAGGTCCGGCCGGTCGGAGTCCTGCTGATGGAGGATGACAAGGGCGGCGATGAAAAGCTCATCACCGTGCCTGTCGACACCACTTTCCCCTATTATTCAGAGATTGATGGGCATGATGACTTGCCGCCGATCGTGACGCAGCAGATCGAGCATTTCTTCCAGCACTATAAGGATCTCGAACCCGGAAAGTGGGCGAAGCTCAAGGGCTGGGGCGATGTCGAAACCGCCAAGCGCATCATCGTCGAATGCATCGAAAGGGCGAAGAAGGAAGGGAAATGACACTCTGGCGCTGGGCGTCTCTTGCGGGTCTGCTGACCCTCGCGATCAGCACATTGTTCGAAATGATTCCCGGCATCGGGGCCTGCGGCCTGCCAGGCGAGCCAATCATCAATTTCGAATTCGTCCGCACGCCAGCCGAAGTTGCCGCGCTCTTTCCCGAAACGTGCCGCGCCGTCCATGTGGCAGCACAGCGGCAGGGCCTCTGGCTCGACGCCCTTGCCTTCATTCCATTCTATGCGGCTTTCCTTGCCCTGTCGCTTTCCGCGCTTCGCCGGGAGGACAGGGAGGGCGCGGGAAGGCCCGCCCTGCTCGGGATCGGGATGACAATCGTCGCGGCACTGTGCGATGAATTCGAGGGCATCCAGCTTTTCCATCTGCTTGATAGCCTGCCAGGCACCCAGGCGACGATTGACCTTCTGATCCCGGCGGTGCGGCTGAAGTTCGCCTTTCTGGCGATCGCTGTGGCGATTGCGGGTTATCTTCACTTCAGGAGGCCGGGCTGGCGCAAGGCGGCGGGCGCGATGATCGCATTTGGCGGCGCATTCGCCCTGGTCGGTCTGTTTCATGACCGCGTTTGGCTGATGTCCGCAAATAGCCTGGCGTGGCTCCTGCTGCTCGCGGTGAATATCGCTCAGGCCGCGCGGCCGGATCGTTCATCGAACAAGGCCAGCTCATAGCCGATCGAAGTTTCGACCAGGACTTCCCAGAGTGCAGGCGCGAGTCCGGGCGGAAGCTCGGTTTCGCTCGCCAGCCGGCTGACATTTTCGATCACTTGTGCCTTTCGCGCCTCGTCTCGCACCATCGCGCGATCAGCCTTGATACGGGCCGCCGCAGCCATATAGCCGAAACGACGGTCGAGAAGGCGGACCAGCGCAACATCGACTTCATCCACACCGGCCCTGACTTCAGTCATGGTCACGCAGTCTTCGGGGTCCTTGATCATCGTCCTGCCAATTGCCTGAGCGCTTCGCCGTCGAGGCGCTGCACTGTCCATTCATCCATCGGCCTTGCCCCGATCGAACGGTAAAAGGCAATGGCGGGCTCGTTCCAATCGAGAACGGACCATTCGAACCGCGCGCAACCTCGGTCGAGCGCAATCCTTGCCAGGTGGGCAAGCAGGGCCTTGCCCAGGCCCGAACCCCGCGCTTCGGGCGTGACGAACAGATCTTCGAGATAAAGGCCGGGCTTCCCCTCAAACGTGGAGAAATTGTGGAAGAAAAGCGCAAAACCGCGCGGCTCCCCTTCAATCTCCCCGATCAGCACCTCGGCCATCGGGTGCGGTCCGAACAGATGCACGCCAAGCGTTTCCACTTCGGCATGGACCTCGTGGCGGAGCCGTTCATACTCGGCGAGGTCGCAAATGAAGCGGAAAATCAGGTCGAGATCGTCTCTTGTCGCGGCGCGGATCGAAATGGTCATAGCCCGGCCCGCTTTGCCACAATCCTCGGCCAGAGCAAGCCGACGGCAAGCCCCAGCATCACGAGCGCGGCCGCCAGCAGTTTCCACCCCGGCAGCGCTTCACCGAGGATCAGCGCAGAAGCCCCGATCCCGAAAACCGGCACCAGCAGCGCCATCGGCGTGACTGTCGCCGCCGGATGACGGGCGAGCAACCATCCCCAGGCCGCATAGCCGAACATCGTGTTTCCAACCGACTGCCAAAGCACGGCGGCCCATGTCAGGACATCGGCCTCGCGAACACCGGCTTCGATGGCAGGCCAGCCTTCGAAGACATAGGAGAGGGCGAACAGCGGCGGGACGGAAAACAGGCCTCCCCAGACCACATAGGACAGCATGTTGATCTGCCCGGCCGCGCGCGAAACGACATTGCCGCCAGCCCAGCTCATCGCCGCGCCGATGACGAGCAGAAGGCCCAGCGCCGTCGCGCTTCCATCCGCATGCGTTGCGATCACGCCGAGCCCCGCCACCGCGAGCAGGAGCGCAGCCAGCTGGAAGCCATGGATGCGTTCCCCCGTCAGCCGCATCGAAAAGCCGATGGTGAAGAACACCTGCACCTGAACGACCAGCGATGCGAGGCCCGGCGTAATGTCGTGCCGCATCGCAATGAACAGCAGGCCGAATTGGCCAACGCCGATGAGCAGGCCATAAGCCGCAAGGTTGCCCCAGGAAACAGCAGGCTTCTTCAGGAAAAAGGCAAGCGGGAAAAAGACGAAGGTGAAGCGCAGCGCCGCCAGAAGCAGCGGCTGCAAATGGTGGAGCGCAACCTTGATCACGACGAAATTGCTGCCCCAGACGGCCATAACCGCTAGTGCCAGTGCAAGGTGGGAGAATGGCAGCCCGTGCTTGTGCGCGCCACTCACAGCGCGACCGCCTCGACATGTTCGGGCCGCGCCTGCGGCTTTTGACGCGTGGCGATGACGCACCCCGCAACGATCAGCCCCGTGCCGACCAGGGTCGCGGCGGTTACGGCTTCATGATAGAAATACCAGCCGAAAAGCGCCGCCCAGACAAAGGCCGTGTATTCGACCGGGACAAGCACCTGCGCCTCTGCCCTTGCATAGGCCCATGAAAGCAGCAGCAGGGCAATGATCGCAAGGACCGTCGAGCCGACAATGGCTCGGGCGTGAGAGAGTTCGGGAATGACCGCCAGCCAGGGGGCGCCCAGCAGCAGGACGGAGCCCGCCGTCAGGTTCTGGAAGAAGACGATCTCGATGGGGGAGGCGACTTGCGCCTGCTGGCGCTGCAGCACCAGATTATAGGCGTAAAGGACGGCCGAGATCAGGATCGCGCCGATGCCCTTCAGGACTTCCGGCTGGTAACTGCCATTCACCCGCGCCGATAGGATGACCAGCACGCCGCCAAACCCCATCACCGTCGCCACAATGGCTTTCCTGCTGACTTTCTCCCCCAACAACACCGCTGCCAGGTAGAGCGTGATGAGAGGCGCGATGAAAGACAGCGCGATCGCTTCCGCAATCGGCACGCGGGCCAGCCCCCAGAAGAAGCTCACCGCCATGAACGCGGCAATCGATCCGCGCAGGAGGTGCAGCTTGAAGGTGGAGCGCGCGGGCCAGCGCGTCCGGGTCATGAAGAAGAGCGCGCCGCCAAGGACGATGCCCGCCAACATCCGCCACAGCATCGCGTTGTAGGCGCCAAGGCTGATCGACAAGCCCTTCATCACGACATCCATCGTCGAAAAGGATGCAATGCCGAGCGTCGCCATGGCAAAGGGAATGGCCGTCGATGTCGGAGCGGAACTGGACATGCGGCGCTCTTAGCGGAGGCTTCCGCCCGCACCACCATCAATGTTAATTTTCTGCCCCGAAGCATAAGTATTCGCATCGGACACGAGCCAGACGACTGCAGACGCCACATCATCCGGCGTCGGTACGCGGCCGAAGGGGAAGCGGCCATCGAGTTCGTGTATGTCCGCGACCCCTGTGACCGCCCTGGCCACGCGCTCGCCCATGTCGGAAACGGTCAGGCTCGGCGCCACGATATTGACCCTCATGCCATTCGCGCGCTCTTCCTTGGCAAGCGTCAGCGCAAGCGCCTCGCAGGCCGCTTTCCCCATATTGTACGGCGCACCATTGGCGGCATGACCCAGCGTTGCGACGCTCGAGATCATGATGATGTCGCTGCGCGCATTCTTGCGGAGATGCGGAATAGCGAGCTTCGACATATAGTGCGGCGCAACGGCATGGACGCGCATCACGCGCTCCATTTCGGCCGGATCGGTGTCGGCGACCGAGTTGCCGCGGCTCGCGATCCCGGCATTGTTGATGAGGATCGAAAGCCCCCCAAAATCCCGTGCGACGGCTTCGACCATGGCCGCGCAGGCATCAAAATCGTCGACCGGTGCGCAATAGGCTTTCGCTTTTCGCCCCATCGCCTCGATTTCGGCGACGACCGAGGCCGCAGCTTGCTCGTCGCGCCGGTAGTTCACGGCAACGTCCGCGCCCGCGCGGGCAAGAGCCAGGGCTATTCCGCGGCCAATGCCGCGGCTGCCGCCAGTGACCAGGGCAATGCGATTGGAGAGAGGCAAGGTGTCCATTGCAGCGGATTGCCGGTCCCGGCCCGACCTGTCCAGTGCGATTATTCAGCGCAGGACCATCTGGTCGCCGTCAATCCGGACCGAGCCGATCTTCTCGAGGAAGCTCTGTCCAAGAAGCGAAACCTCGAGGCCTGTGGGAATGATCGCGGCCTCCATGTCCCAGGCTTCCTTGCCGCCGAGCTTCATGTGATGGAGCGTGACGAACTTGCCGTTGACCGGCCCTGATACACCCCGCCCGACCGGCTTCAGTTCCTGGTCGGTCCAGCTGAAGCCCAGCTTGCGGGCGTCGGCTGCCGAAAGGGCTATCGAGCTTGTTCCTGTGTCGACCAGGAAATGTATGGTCTGCCCGTTGACGTCGAGATCGGCGAAGAAATGACCGTTCTGGCTGCGAGTCAACACAATCTCGCGCGGCCCGGACGGGACCACGATCACTTTATGCCTCTTGGGCGGCGGCGGGACCGGGGCGACTTCGGCGGGTTTCCGTCCCGTGGGCCAAAGGGCTCCGATCACCAGTCCAAGCCCGATGACAAAGGCGAAAAGCTTGTGCGACATGGCGTCCCTATAACCGGGAACGGGTTAGGGAAGCATAAAAATCAGCGTCGCAATGCACCGGCCGTCCGTCGCGAGGCGATATAGGCGATCGGAATGCCGACGCAGACGATATGCGAGAACAGCGCATTCGAAACCTGCCAGACGCCGTTTTGCGGAAAGATGCCGGGATAACGCAGCACCAGCACAATGCGGTACATCACGCCATAGAGGATCAGCCCGTAAAGCGTCCCGGCGAGGAGCCAGTTCTTCCTCAACCATTCGATCCGGCCCGAAGCCAGGACAAAGACGCTGACCATCACCGTCATGATTCTGAAATGGGTGGCCAGGCCGATCAGGGCGGCAGGTGCGCGACCCTCCCGCATACCATCGCCGAACGGGCCGGCCGCGACGCTGCGGAGTATCTGGATGGGGCCCACGCCTTTCATCCCGCCGAAAGCAAACGCGCTCATCAGATCGAGCGAACCCGCGATCAAGGTCGCGCGACCGACCGTGGAACCGAAGCTGCTGGCCATATGCCCCTCCTCAAGCGGCGGCCTTGGTAACTCCTGCCTCGATCTCCGCTGCCTTCTTTTCCACCAACTGCACGATATGGTCGATCATGCCTTCATCTTGGACGTGATGATCGGTCAGGCCGGAAAGATAGACCATGTGCTTGCCATTGCCGCCGCCCGTCAGGCCGATGTCGGTTTCCCGCGCCTCACCGGGGCCGTTCACCACGCAACCGAGGACGGAGAGCGAGATGGGTGTGTGGATATGCTGGAGCCGTTCCTCGAGCTTCTGGACGGTGCGGATCACGTCGAAGCCCTGCCGGGCGCAGGACGGGCACGAAACGATGCGGACGCCGCGCGTGCGGATTCCCAGCGATTTCAGGATTTCATATCCGACGCGAACTTCCTCTTCCGGCTCGGCCGAAAGCGAGACGCGGATCGTGTCGCCGATCCCCGCCCAGAGGAGGTTGCCAATGCCGATCGCGGACTTGACTGTCCCTCCGATCAGCCCGCCCGCCTCGGTAATGCCGAGGTGCAGCGGGCAATCGACAGCCTCGGCCAGCCCCATATAGGCGGAGACGGCAAGGAAAACGTCGGATGCCTTCACGGCGACCTTGTATTCGTGGAAATCATGGTCCTCGAGCAGCTTGATATGATCAAGCGCGCTCTCGACCAGCGCTTCGGGGCAAGGCTCGCCATATTTTTCAAGCAGGTCCTTTTCGAGACTCCCCGCATTGACCCCGATCCTGATCGCACAGCCATTGGCTTTGGCCGCGTTCACCACTTCCTTCACGCGTTCGGACGATCCGATATTTCCCGGATTGATCCTGAGGCAGGCTGCCCCTGCGTCCGCCGCTTCGAGCGCGCGCTTGTAGTGGAAATGGATATCCGCGACGACCGGCACGCGCGCGGCGCGGACGATCTGCTTGAGAGAGGCCGTCGATTCCACGTCGGGGCACGAGACGCGGATGATATCGACGCCGGCCTCTTCGCAGCGGCGGATCTGGTCGATCGTCGCCTTGGCGTCGGACGTCAGCGTATTGGTCATGGTCTGGACGCTGATCGGCGCATCGCCGCCGACCGGCACGTTGCCGACCATGATCTGTCGGGATTTGCGGCGCGCAATATCGCGCCAGGGGCGGATGGATGACATGGGGCGGCTTATAGGCCCGGCGCTAGCGCAGCCGCAATCCCATCAGATATTCCTCGTCGCGCTGGTTACCGACCATGAAGAATGTATCGGCAATCTTTTCGAAGCCATACCGCGCGTAAAATCGTTGGGCGCCAAAGTTCCCGCTCCAGACGGAGAGTATGACATCCTCGAAACCACGCGCGCGCGCTTCTGCCAGCGCCCAGTCCATCAGCGCGCCGCCGATCCCGCTGCCCGTCTCACCGCCCCGCAGGTAAAGCTGCTTCAGCTCCATCACGCGGCGGCCGCGCGGATCATGATCGAGCGTGATGTCAAAACCGATCTTGCAATAGCCGACCAGCTGCCCGTCGCGTTCGGCCACGCGGTAGAGGCGCGCCGGATTTGCAATATCGGCTTCGATCGGATCGGGCGAATAGGCCTGCTCGAGAAAGGAGCCCAGGTCTTCCGCGCTGTAGAGATGCCCGAAGGCATCGACAAAGCTGGTCCGGCCCAATTCGGCCAGCGCGGGAACGTCTGTGGGTGCGGCGCGGCGATACAGGATCATGACAGCTCCGTCTTGCACAAGCGATCGGCCTATGTCACCCCGTCATTCAGGCCATTGGCCTATAGAGAAGGAACGTCCGAATGAGCCGCTTGATGCTGAAAGTCGTGACGATTGCCGCAACGCTTGCCGTCATGGCGCCCGGGCCAGCCCATGCGAAGAACGAAAAGACCTTTGCGACGCTGAGCGATATTGGCGCCTACGGGCTGACCGCTGTCGCGCTCGGCTTGCCGCTGGCGAAGGGCGATACGAGCGGCGCACTGCAAGCTGGCGGTTCGGTGGCGGCGGCACAGCTTGTCACGTTCGGCCTGAAGGAAGCATTCCCCGAACTCCGCCCCGACGGCAGCGACCGCAAGAGCTTTCCCTCCGGCCACACCAGCATGTCCTTTGCTGCGGCTTCGAGCCTGTTCAACAGGCAGGGGCAATCGGTCGGCATTCCGGCATTCGCGGTTGCGACCTTCGTGGGCTTCGCGCGGGTGCAGGCGGACAAGCATCACTGGTATGACGTTGTCGTTGGTGCCGCCATCGGCAGCGCGTCAGGATTCCTGATCACCCGCGACCGGCCCGAACGAACGGCTGTCGTCGTTCCATGGGGTGACAGCAAGGGCGCCGGCATGACGCTGGCGATGCGCTTTTGACAGGAGCGGAAGCCTGTAACTGGTCGATCGCCATTCACGGCGGTGCCGGGTCGATGGACCGGGCAATTCTCGGCCCCGCAGGCGACGAAGCAGGAAGAGTGGGTCTTTCAGAAGCCCTCGAGGCCGGCGCTGCAATCCTGAGAGGCGGCGGCACGGCGCTCGACGCCGTTGAGGCGGCAGTGCGCGTGCTCGAAGACAATCCGCAATTCAATGCCGGGCGCGGCTCGGTGTTTACGGCGGAAGGGCGGGTTGAATGCGATGCCGCGATCATGGACGGCCGGGACCGGATGGCAGGCGCGGTGGCGGGGGTTCGCTCTACTCGTAATCCGATCGCCCTCGCCCGGGCGGTGATGGAGCAGAGTCCTCATGTCTTCCTTGCGGGATCGGGCGCGGATGCTTTCGCTCGGGCGCACGGAATCGAAGCGGCGGAGCCTGGCTGGTTCGAGACTGCCGAACGAAGGCGGCAACTGGACGAAATCCTCGCCAATCCGGGCGCGCCATTCGATGTCGGCATGAAATACGGCACGGTCGGCGCGGTCGCGCGCGACGTCCATGGCCATGTTGCCGCCGCGACCTCCACGGGCGGCCTGACGGGAAAGAAATGGGGCCGTGTTGGCGATTCTCCACTGATCGGTGCAGGTACATATGCCGATGATCGTGCCGGCGCTATTTCCTGCACCGGCGCGGGCGAATTTTTCATACGCCTGGGCGTCGCGCACGAAATCGCGGCAAGGACGCGCCTGTGCGGCGAAAGCATGCAATCCGCAGCCGATGCGCTGATCGCCGAGCTGAGTGCACTCGGCGGAAGGGGCGGCGTGATTATCGCACCGAAACAGGGCTCGGCGGGTTGGGCCTTCAACACCCCGGCCATGTATCGGGCACGAGCCGATTCATCGGGAGCGTCCAAAATTGCCATCTATGGCGACGAGTAGAAGACAGGGGAGGATAGCCGGTGCAGATCTCCGGAAAACTGGCGCTGGTAACAGGCGGGACTGACGGCATCGGCCTCTGGATCGCGCGATTGCTGAAGCAGAAGGGCGCGAGCGTGATTGTCTGCGGGCGGCGGGCGGCCTTGCTCGAATCGGCGCGGAAAGAAGGCTTCGAAGCGATCGAGGCCGATCTTTCGAACGAGGCTGGCGTCACTGAACTCGCCAATGCGATGAAGGGCCGTCCGCTCGATATCGTCGTCAACAATGCCGGCGTGGGTGCGGACTATGACCTCGCCGACGCGATTGACCTCACCGCCAGCGATCGATCGATCTTCCTCAACCTCAATGCGCCGATCCGCCTGGCGGCCGCGCTTGTGCCGCAGCTGAAAGCGCAACCGGAGGCAGCGCTGGTAAATGTCACCTCCGGCCTTGCGATTGCCCCGCGCGCCGGGGGCCCGGTCTATTGCGCGACCAAGGCGGGCTTGCGGAGCTTCACAAAAGCGATTCGCCACCAGCTTCGCGAAACGAGCGTTCACGTGATCGAAGCCCTGCCCCCCGTCGTCGAAACGGCGATGACGGCACAACGGAGCGGCGCCAAGATGAAACCCGAAGAATGCGCCCGCCAGATCGTTGCCGCGATCGAAGGCAACAAGGCGGAGGCAAATGTCGGGATGGTCAAGCTCCTGAAGCTGGTAAACTCGATCTCGCCAAGGCTCGCTGAGGCGATCATGATAAGGTTCTAAGCCAAGCCGGCGCTCCGCCATGCAGCGAAGCGCCGGCCCTTGATTTGCGCTTACTTCACGTCAAGAAATGGCATTGGCCCCGCTCCTGTATAGGTGGGCAGCTGGCCATTCCATTTTTCCACCGCACGCAACTTGACGATTTCCGGGTTGGTCCGGATCGCCTGCGCCTCGACCTGGATCGCTTCGGCATCGCCCTTGGCCTTGGCGATACGCGCATTGGCATTGGCTTCAGCGGTAGCGACATTGGCCCGCGCGGCAAGCGCGGCCTGCTCGTTCGCGATCTTGGCGTTGATCTGGTCGAGCACAGCCTGCGGCACAGCAATATTACCGGCCCAGTAGAGTTGTTCGACCTGGAGCCCGACCGGCGCGAAATCGTGCTGCACGCGGCGAAGCGCCGTCGCGATCAGCTCGGATTTGTGCGTCCCCTAAATCTCCTCGACGCCCAACTGTGAGGCGCGCTCGACGATCGCGTTGCGCAGCGGCCCCGCAATGATCAGGTCCATGTCCGTACGATAGCGCTGGAACAGGATCGACGCGCGTTGCGGATCGACATGGTAGGAAACCGCTACATCCGCGCGCAGCGAAAGCCCGTTCTTGTCCTGGAAGTTGAACGCCTCGTCTATCGGTGACCGCTCAGTCGACGATGAGGTCCAGGTATAGTTCCGCGTGAACACCGGATACTCATAGATATGCGTGCCGGGAGGCGCGAAATACCAGCCGACGCCCAACGAATTGGGTGATACGCCGCCGGCGATATTGTTCACGCGAATGCCGACATGTCCAGGTTGGACGCGCGCGAACGTGCTCGTCATCAACCCGACGACAACCGCGCCTATCGCAACGGTGCGGAACAGTGGAAAGCGCCTGCGCCCGTCGCCCGGGGTGCGTCCGCCGCCAAAGACGGTCACCACCTAGGATAAGATGCTCTTTTTCGGTTCTTCTTCTGCATATGCCATTTTCATTCTCCGTAGGGCGCAATGCGCCATTTTCCGTCAAAGCGGAGCGGGAGAACCGGATTTCGAACAGTGAAGGAGGCGCAACAGGACTATGCGACCATCGGGTCAACGGATGCGCCTTTTGAAAGGCGCAGGCGGAGACGAAATGCAACAGCCACACTGCAGGAGAATGGCGCAATTCGCGCCCCTGCATTGTGCAACTCCAGTCAAAGCGTCGCCTACCTGGTCCTCTCGCGTTTCCGTTTGAACGCTGGAGAATCTATCTTGCCCCCAAGCGCGTGCAAGCGAAACACGACACGAATAGTTTTTTGGATAACATCGATTGCAGTTATTGCATCCTGGATGCCGGCACAGCTTCGATGGTCGTCAAGGCCAAAGGCACGACACAGCCCCAAGCTCGCACTGCCGCGAGCGTAAAACTACGCTAACCCCTTGTAAAATAGGAAATCATTTCCCACTCACAGCGAAATGCCCCTGATTCGCATTCGCCCCCTGATCGATCGGTTCGGGCCCCAGTTGTACCCCACCGAAAAGACGCGCGTTCGCCTAACCTTTCCTGACTTTCGGAAGCGCGGCGGCGCGCGCCTACCTCTGGGGCTGTGGTGCGCTGCAGTTATTGAGCGGCAAGTGCACGGCCGCTCACCTCTTGCATGCTTCCGTCCCGCCTTTCGCGACCGAAAGGTGCGAGACGAACGAGGAACTGATCGCAATGCCCGTCGATTCGCAGCGGCGAAGCTGGAACCGCACCTTTCGTGCCCGGAAATCGAGCGCCACGCGACGGAACTTCTCCATGAGGTCCGTGCCGATCAAGAGCGACGGATGGTCGGAAAGTCCGAACACTGCAAAAGGAGGAACATCGGCAAAGGCTATCGGCACGTTGCGAAGGATCACCGAGCCGAGCTTGATTTCGGCAACGGTCGCGATCTGCAGGTTGAGCTTGACGCCCGTAACGCCGGTCGCGCCAACAGTCGTCAGCTGATTCTTGTTTCCCTTGATGAGCCGGTCACGCAGCGCCAGATTTCCGATCGTGATCTCCGAGCCCGTATCGATGACTGCCTCGATCGGCTTGCGGTTGAGGGATGCCTGGGTCAGGATCAACTGACCGTGACGGAGCCGCGCAGTCACGATGATCTCGCCGTCAAGCCGTGGCGCAGGGCGTTTCGCATCCTCGATGTTGATGACGCGCTTCTCGAAGTCCATCAACAGGCGCTGTTCATAGAGGGCGTCGATTCCGATCATCCCCTCCGCGCCCAAATCCCTGTCGTGCAGCACGGGGAGCTGCCGATCGAAAAGGGTGCTTTGCCCCAGTCCCAATTCGTCCACCAACACTCGATCGACCCGGCCCGTATCCGTCATGCTGTGCAACGTGACTGGGGTGCCGGCAGGAAGGTGCAATGCCCGGGCGACGCTGACGCCGATGACCGAAGTGTCGGCGCCGCTATCGACAACGAAGCGAAAGGGCCCCTTGCCATTGATTTGCACGCCGACCGTCATTCGCGTGCGAAGCTTGCGCGCTTCGATGTCCTCGCCCCCGATAACCAGTGTGTCATCGATCGCGGCAGGCGTCAGCGGCGGCATCTTCGACGCTTCGCCGGACTGGGGTTTGCTCTCATTCGGCGCCGCGAGGGCAGGGACCGGCGCGGCATTGATCATCGCGGCGGCCATCAATGCCATCGCGAGCACGGGTCGGCGACATGCTCCGGTCAATCGGGCGCCGTGGAATACCGCAGACCAAGGACTCTTCTGATACATGCTGGCAAAAACCTCCTGCTCACGCACCCGCCTCTGGCGCACTGGATGCCTATCCCGTCAGCGCCTCGACGAGGGCCTTCACCTTCTTTTGGCGCCACTGTGGGAGCGGCGCGACGAGCCAATAGGCATTGTCGGAAGGCTTGGCATTGTCGACCATGCGGATCCGCCCAGACGCGAGATCGGCCTCCGCCAGCAGATACGGAACGCAGGCGCGGCCGAAACCGTTGGCCGCCGCCTCGATCGCCAGCCCGGCATCGGCGACACGAAGGGTGGTCGCCCCATCGGTCCCTTCGCAGCCCGGCCAGCCGATCATCGTTTCGCCACCTCCCCCGGCCGCCTCGATCATCACGATCGCTCCTTCGGCCAAGCGGATGCTCTCATGCTCCCCGCCATCTTGCCCATAGCGAATGGCGATATCGAGATTGGCTTCGGTGAAATCCAGACTTTCGTCCGCGGCAACCAGCGCAAAGCGCAGTTCCGGATCGGTCCTGCCATAGGCAGCGAGCCGGGGCGCGAGCCACTTGGCGGTAAAATCCCGGGGTGCCGCGATCGTCAATGACTTGGAAGATTGCTGCGATTGCATCGCGCGGACGGCTTCCTCGAACTGGAGGAAGCCCGCGCGCAGGGCATCAAGCCCGCCTTCGGCCTCTGGCGTCAGCTCAAGGCCTTTCGGCGTGCGCCGGAACAGGACGACGCCCAGCACGTCTTCCAGCGCCCGGATCTGCTGGCCAACGGCTGCCGGCGTGACGGCAAGCTCGTCCGCTGCGCGAGTGAAGGACAAATGCCGCGCCGCCGCATCGAGCACACGCAGCCCGTTCAGGGGCAAATGAGTCCGCTTCATCCGGCCGTCACCGGCGTGGTCAACGAGAATTTGGGGATCGCGATATCGAAGCGCGATCCGTCTTCACCCAGCATCTGGTAGCTGCCCTGCATCGATCCGCTCGGCGTCGTCAGCGGGCAGCCCGAAACATAGTCATAGGATCCACCGGGTTTGATCACCGGCTGCTCACCCACCACGCCTTCACCATCGACCAAGTGATGAACGCCGTTGGCATCGCGAATATCCCAGTGACGTGTCAGCAGCTGGGCAGCCATCAGCCCCTCATTCTCGATCCGGATATGATAGGCCCAGAACCAGCGCCCCTTCCCAACTTCCGACTGCTCGGGCAGGAAGCTGACCGAGACGCGGACGATGAAGCTGCGCGTCTCCTCGGTATAGGGAAAAAGCGACTTCACAGACCGACCATCTTGAATGCCTGGTCGAGATCCTCGATCAGGTCCGCCGGATCCTCAAGCCCGACATTGATCCGGAGCATGCCTTCCTCGATGCCCATTTCGGCGCGCACCTCATCGGAAAGGCCGCTGTGCGTGGTGGAAGACGGGTGAGTCATCAGGCTGCGACTGTCGCCGATATTGTTCGAAATGTCGATGAGTTCGAGCGCATTGAGCAGCGCCATCGCCTGCTTCCGTCCGCCATCGAGGATGAAGGAGAAGATCGGGCCGCAGGCCGACATTTGACGCATAGCCAGATTGTGCTGCGGGTGGCTCGGCAGACCGGGGTGGAGGATCTTCGGCACGCGTCCTTCAACGAACCTGCCAACCGCTAGTGCATTTTCGGACTGGCGCTTTGCCCGCAGATCAAGCGTTTCCAGCGCCTTGAGGATCACCCATGCGTTGAACGGCGAAAGGTTCGGCCCGGTATTGCGCTGGAACGGCAGCAACACATTGTCGATAAAATCCTGGCTCCCGCATACGGCACCGGCGAGCACCCGCCCCTGCCCATCCATCAGCTTGGTCGCCGAATAGGCCACCACATCCGCCCCGAATTCGAGCGGACGCTGGAGCGCGGAGGTGGCAAAGGCATTGTCCACGACGCTGGTGATTCCCTTCTCACGCGCAAGCCCGCAGACATAGGCTAGGTCGACAATGTCCATCGTCGGATTGGCCGGTGTTTCGAAGAAGAAGACCTTTGTGTTCGGGCGGATCGCGGCCTTCCATGCGTCATTGTCGCGCGCGTCGATCGTCGTCGTCCCGATTCCGAACTTGGGGAGAAGCGTATCGGTCAGCCAGCGGCACGAGCCGAACGCCGCGCGAGCGGCGACAACATGATCACCGCTCTTCAATTGGCAAAGCAAGGCCGTCGTCATCGCGGCCATGCCACTCGCCTGGGCGCGGCACGCCTCGGCGCCTTCCATCAGCGCGATCCGCTCTTCAAGCATCTGGACCGTCGGGTTCTGGAGGCGTGAATAGGTCATGCCATCCTGCTCACCGGCAAAACGCGCGGCGACCGTTTCGGCATCGTCGTAGCTGTAGCCGGAGGAGAGGAAGATGGCTTCGGAGGTTTCGCCCTGTTCTGAACGCCAGGTGCCGCCGCGCACGGCCTGCGTCGCGGGGCGCCACGCCTTGGTGATCGAACGGTTCTGGCCTGTGGTGCGTTTCATGTTCTGCGCTTTTCCGATGGAGGAGGTTTCAGGTCAATGCGGCAAGGACGGCATCACCCATTTGCCGCGTGCTCATGCTGCCCCCGAGGTCGGGCGTTCGCGCGCCATCGGCCAGCGCCGCCGCCACGGCGGCCTCGACTCGGTCTGCCGCTTGGGATTGCTCCAGCGAGTAGCGCAGCATCATTGCAGCGGAAAGGATCGTCGCCAGCGGATTGGCCTTGCCCTGCCCGGCAATATCGGGCGCGGAGCCGTGGATCGGCTCATAAAGCCCCTTCTGGTTCGCATCGAGCGAAGCGCTGGGCAACATCCCGATTGAACCGGCGCACATGCTCGCCTGGTCGGAAAGTATGTCGCCGAACAAATTGCCCGTCACGATGACGTCGAACTGACCCGGGTTGCGGACAAGCTGCATCGCGGCATTGTCCACATACATGTGGGTGAGCGCGATATCGGGATAGTCTGCCGCTGTTTCGATCACCACATCGCGCCAGAGCTGCGAGGTTTCGAGCACATTCGCCTTGTCGACCGAACAGAGTTTGCCGTGCCGCGCCCGTGCCGTTTCGAAGCCGACGCGTGCGATGCGACGCACCTCGTCCTCGTTGTAGGACATGATGTCATAGCCTTCGCGTTTGCCGTCGGCCGTCTTGCGGATGCCCTTTTCGCCAAAATAGACATCGCCATTGAGTTCGCGGACGATCACCATGTCGATCGCCTGCGCAACTTCGGGGCGCAAGGCCGAAGCGTCCGCCAGTTCGGGAAACAGCTTTGCCGGACGGAGGTTGGCGAACAGCGTGAGTTCCTTGCGCAGGCCCAGGATCGCCTGTTCCGGCCGTAAATGACGCTCCAGCGCATCGCAATCGGGATCGCCCACCGCGCCGAACAAGATCGCGTCCGCCCACCTCCCCACCTCAAGCGTTTCGGCCGGAAGCGGATGGCCCGCCGCCTTGTAAGCTGCCCCGCCGACCAGCGCCTCTTCATAAGAAAGATCGAGGCCAAGCGCATCGAGCACACGGCGCGCTTCGGCGATCACTTCGGGTCCAATCCCGTCTCCGGGCAGAAGGGCAACGCGCATCATCGACTCCGTTGAGGCCAGCGAGCGGGGCTTTGGCCTAAGCCGCCGCCCTTTTCAACCGCTCGACCAGCCGTTCGCGTGCGGCAAGCACATCGGCGCGCCGGTCCGCGAACAGATAGCGCTCAAGCCGCGCGCCCGAGCGGCTGAGGGCGGAAAGCATCTCACCCCACGCCTCGGGTCGGCCGCTATCGCTCTGCCCGAAGCCAAGCGCGGAGAGGACCAGCGCTTCGTAGCTGACCAGCGCCCCCGCCCAGCCGCGTGCCGCGGGCGCTGCCTCGATCGCGCCCAGCAATCCGTCGAGCGCCGAATGGATCGCCGGATATGGATGCACCTCGGGCACGACCGACGCCGTCAGCGCGGTCGCCCAGTCGAGCCCGGCCGCGGCCAGCGGCTCCGCCATCAGCGGAGCCCGGCTATGTTCGAGTTCGACCGTCAGGCCGGGCAATTGCGTTTCGACCCGCGCGCGATACTCGGCACGGACGATATTGGAAGGCTGGAGCACCGGCCGCATCGTTCGCGAGCGCCCGCCACGCACATAGCCCGCGATCAAGCCATGCTTTGCCGTCATCGCCCGCACCACGGCCCCGGCCTCGCCATGTGGACGGACGGAGCAGATGATTGCGGAGGTCGAGATATGCATTACGAGCAGTCAGCCAGAACTATGATAAAAATCATACACTACCCGCGCCACCGTCTCTGAAACCCCCGGCGCACGCGCCAAATCCTCCAGCGACGCATCGCGCACCGCCCGCGCGGTGCCGAAATGCATCAGCAGCGCCTTCTTGCGCGCGGGACCAATGCCGGGGACTTCGTCGAGCGGGCTCGCGGCGATGGCCTTGCTGCGCTTGGTCCGGTGCGCGCCGATGGCATAGCGATGCGCCTCGTCGCGGAGCCGCTGGAGGTAGAACAGCACCGGCGCATTCACCGGCAGGGTGATCTCACGCCCGTCTGGGAAGTGGAAGGTTTCGCGGCCTGCATTGCGATCCGGGCCCTTCGACACGCCGATCAGCGGAACATCCTCCACCCCCAACTCGTCGAGAATACCCTTCACGGCGCTCATCTGGCCTTTGCCGCCGTCGATCAGCACCAAGTCCGGCCAATGGCCGCGTTCGCGATCCGGATCCTCTTCGAGAGCGCGGCCGAAACGGCGCTCCATCACTTCGCGCATCATCGCGAAATCGTCTCCGGGGGCAGTTTCGGGGCGCTTGATATTGAACTTCCGATACTGGCCCTTTAGGAAGCCTTCCCGCCCTGCAACGACCATCGCCCCCAATGCGTTGGTGCCTTGGATATGGCTGTTGTCATATATCTCGATGCGTTGCGGCGGCTCGGAGAGTTCGAACAGGTCGGCAACTTCCTGAAGCAGTTTTCCCTGTGTCGTGCTTTCGGCCAGCCGCCGGTCGAGCGCCTCGACGGCGTTGCGCGTGGCCTGCTGGACAAGGCGGACGCGGTCGCCGCGCTGCGGGCGGACGATCTCCACCTTGCCGCCCGCGCGCTCAGCCAACGCCTCCGCCAGCAAGGCGCCTTCGGACAGGTCCCTGTCGAGCAGGATCGTCCGGGGCGGGGGAACGTCTTCATAGAATTGAGCGAGGAAGCTGGCCAACACGTCCTCTTCGGCCAGGTCTTGCGTGTGCGCCGGGAAAAAGGCGCGGTGGCCCCAATTCTGCCCGCCCCGGATGAAGAAGGCCTGGATGCCGACCTGCCCCGCCTTGGTCGCGAGCGCGAAGATATCGGCATTGCCGACGCCCGCCGCATTGATCGCCTGGCTGCCTTGAATGAAGGTCAGCGCCTTCAGCCTGTCGCGAAGGATGGCCGCGCGCTCGAAATCGAGCGCCTCGGCGGCGATTTCCATTTCCCTGCCGAGCTTCGCCTGGACTTCGGTCGATTTGCCACCAAGGAAGGCCTTGGCATCGGCGACAAGTTCGCCATAGCCCTGCGCGTCGATCCGCCCAACGCAGGGCCCCGAGCAGCGCTTGATCTGGTAGAGCAGACACGGACGGTCCCGATTGTTGAAGAAACTGTCCGTACAGGAGCGTAGGAGAAATAGCTTCTGCAGCGCATTGATTGTGGTGTTGACCGAGCCCGCGCTCGCGAACGGCCCGTAATAATTGCCCTTGGCCTTGCGCGCGCCGCGATGTTTCTGGATGCGCGGGAAGGCGTGATCGGCGCGCAACAGGATGAAGGGGAAGCTCTTGTCGTCACGCAGAAGCACATTGTAGGCGGGGCGATAGCGCTTGATGAGCTGCGCCTCGAGCAGCAGCGCCTCCGCCTCGCTGTTGGTCGTGACGATCGTCATCGAGCGCGTCTGCGCGACCATTCGCCGGATGCGGTTCGGAAGCCGCTCGACCTGCGTATAGTTCGTGACCCGGTTGCGAAGCGCGCGCGCCTTGCCGACATAGAGCACATCGCCGCGCGCATCGTGCATCCGATACACGCCCGGCTTTGGCGGCAGCGTTTTCAGAACATTGCGGATCGCGGCCACCCCCGTTTCAAGGTTCGGCTGATCGACGCCGCGAAGCGTGTAGGTCTGCTTTTCCTCGTTGAAACGATCTGGCGCGTCGGGGCTGGACATGCAGGCGCTATATCACCCTTCTCTCCGGAGGGGAGAGGCAGAGGGGCGAGCTTATTTTACGGCGGCGAGGTCCGCGCTGGCCTTGGCAAGTTTCTCGTCGGTGATGATGCCGTTCGAATAGGGCGCGAGCTGCTTCAACGACATGGCCTTGAACTGCTCGTAAGCAGGGTGTGTCGCCACTTCCGGAAAATCCGCATCGAGGACAGCCTTACTGCCTGGATTTGCGACCAGCTGTTCGATCGGCGTATCGATGGAGAAAGCTGGTGCGATTGCAGCAGTGGGGGCCGTTTGCGCGTAGGTTACAGTCGCAGAACTGACCAGCATGGAACAGGCAAGTGCGTATTTCATATTTGAAAACCCCTGTCGTGCCTGTCCGACTCTAATTGAGGCGTGCGATCGTTGAATCGACCAGCCCCTTGTCCGCCTTCGCATCGTGATTGGAGGCTATCAGCTGCGCAGCGGCCGCTGTGGCGGCTTCAGCAGCCTTGGCGCGCACATCCGCAACAGCAGCCCGTTCGGCCGCCGCGATTTTCTGTTCAGCCGACTTGGTCCGCCGCGCGATGAGCGCGGTTGCGTCTTCCTTGGCCTTGGCGACGATCAGTTTGGCCTCTTCCTCCGCCGCGGCCTTCAGGTCGGCGGCTTCCTTGCCGGCATTCTTGACCTTTTTTTCATATTCGCCCTTGAGGCACTCGGCCTCCATGCGCAGCCGGGCCGCCGCATCGAGCTGATCCTTGATGCCGGCGATCTTCTTGTCGAGCGCCGCCGCCACGATCGAGGGCACCTTCGCATAGAGCATGATGCCGAAGACGAAGAGCATCGATGCCGCCACCCAGCCGCCGGGAGTCAGGAGAAGAGCCGTCGGCTCCTCATGGTGCTCGGCAACGGCGCCCGCCGCCTCGGCTGCAAAAATCGCAAGATCAAGCATTGCCCAATACCGCCTTCACTGCCTGTGCCGCCTGGGCCGGGGTCACTTTCGCGCCGGAAACCTTGGCAACGATTTCCTGCGCCGCATCGGTCGCGACCGATTCGAGGCTGCCGAGCGCCTTGGCCCGTGCTTTGGAAAGGCTTGCTTCGGCCGCCGCTACTTTAGCGGCGATTTCCGCATCGGCCTTCGCCAGCCGGTTTTCGGCATCCTTAGCCGCCTTGGCCTTGGCTCCATTGGCCACCGCCTGAGCATCGGTGCGGGCCGCTATTTCAGCCGCCTTTGCCCGTTCCTCAATCTCCTGCGCCGCCAAGCGCGCCGCTTCGGCCGCAGCCAGATCGCCAGCGATCCTGGCATCACGGTCATCGACGGTTTTCTCGATCTTGGGAAGCATTCCCTTGCCGATCCCGAAATAGATGACGGCCAGCACCAGCAGTAGCCAAAACCACTGCGACTGGTAGACAAGCAAGAGCTGATTGATCTGGGGCATTTCGTCCGATCCGCTTCATTGTACTCCTGCGAAAGCAGGAGCCCGTTATGGGTCCCTGCTTTCGCAGGGACACAACAAATTGGTGTAAATTAAACGGCGTACAGGATGATCATGGCGACCGCGAACGCGATCAGGCCGAGCAGTTCCGCAGCCGCGAAACCGATGAACAGGCGGCCCTGCTGGCCGTCGGCCGCAGCCGGGTTGCGCAGCGCGCCCTGAAGGAACGAGCCGAAGACATTGCCCACACCGGTTGCGGCAACGCCGACGCCGATGGCAGCCAGACCGGCACCAATCACTTTTGCAGCTTCGAGATCCATGATTAACTCCTTTGAAAATTCCGTTGGTGGTTGAAGTCAGACCCTAGTGCAGATGCACCGCGTCGTTGATGTAAAGCGAGGTCAGCAACGCGAAGACATAGGCCTGGATCGCACAGACCAGAAGCTCGAGCGCGTTCACCCCGGCGATGAAAATGAAGCTGATCAGCGAAATGCCATAGCCCATCGCTGTGCCTGAATTGATTCCATTGACGATGAAATAGCCGAACACATCCACCAGAATGTGACCCGCGATCATTGCCACGAACAGTCGCAGCGCCAAGCTGAAGGGGCGGACCATGAAAGAGATGAGTTCGATCGGCACGATCAGCGGCAGGAGCGGCGCCGGCGTGCCGTGCGGCACGAACAGCGAGAAGAAATGCAGGCCATGCTTCCAGAAGCCGACGATCAGAACGATCGAGAAGCTGATTATCGCCAGCACGCCCGTAACCGTGAACTGGCTGGTGACCGTGAAGGGGTGCGCCGCTTCGATCACGCCGAACGGCATCATGCCCATAAGGTTTGCAAACAGGATGAAGATGAAGACCGTGAAGATCCACGGTGTATATTTGCGGCCCTCGGCGCCAATGTTGGTCAGCGTCATGCCCGAGATGAAGCCCGTCAGGCTTTCCACCGCCGCCTGCCAGCGCCCGGGCACGAGGTCGCGCTTCAACCCGCCCCACATGAAGAAGAGGATCGAGCCGAGGACGATCAACATCCACAGCGCCGAATTGGTGAAATGGAACGGCGTGCCGTCCAGCGTCGCGCCCGTGAGCGAGTCGATCTGGAACTGGTGCATCGGGTCAATCTTGACTTCGGCCGCAGCGCTCATCGCTTACCCTGTTCTTCCCTTTGTCCGGAGCCCGCCTATTCGGCGCGCTCCCTTGAAATCCTTATCACCTGGCTGATGGCCGCGCCGAACCCGAGGAACAGCATGATCAGCAACCCGGCAGGCGCCGTCCCGGCATAGCGATCAATCACCCAGCCGATCAGCGCCGCGCCCAGTGGAGCCCCCAGAAGCGCGGAAAGGACGCGCTGCCCCTGGCCCGCACCCTTGCCCGTCAGCGCCGCCGGATTGGCCAACGGCGCCGTCCGCTCCTGCTCGGCCTGTCTCACCTTGCGGAGCTGTTCATCGAGCGATGCCAGCCGCGGGTCTTCTGAGCCGTTGGAGGCTTGATCGGGGTCGTTCGCAGCCATGTCGATTCGTCCGCTTGGCCAAGGGAAAACCGCCATGAAAACGGGCAACCCCGCCAAGGCGCGCTCCCCTTAGGAAGCAGGCGCGCCCAAGTCAACCGGTGCGTTGTGCGGTGCGGCGAGCCGTGCCCCTCAACGCGCGCCAAGAAAATCTGTCTTGACAAATATCCATCATTATAGTGGACATTGAATTACGGGCAAAGTACGCAAAAATGAAGGAGACCAAGATGGCGATCGACGGCAATCCCTCGGCACGGACGGACTCCCCGCCGAATGGTGACGCGATGGAGATCATCCGCCAGTCACTGGCAAACATCCGGTTCGGCGCGATCCAGCTAACCGTACATGAGGGCAAGCTCGTGCAAGTGGACGTCACCGAAAAGCGACGGTTCCAATCATAGCTTACGCGTCACCGGTCAACCGGATCAGCGCAAGCCCTTTCTCCCTACCCTCCCAAGGAAACTGATGCAGACCGGTCGACCGGACGCATCCCCTTTTCACCTGCATTCACACCCAGACCACCCCCTCGGGCGATGAATCGGCCATCTAGCCCGCGCAGTAAGCAGGCAAAGAGATCGGCTCGGCTCCTTTCACGCGCCATACGCCGTCGGGCAGCAGATAGGCCCGCCCCGTTGGTACGCGCGTCGCAAGCGTTTCGCAGCCGACTGCGGCCGCCACTTCCTTGACGGTCGCGCCCTTTTGCGCGGCACGCTGGGTATAGGCAGCGCGGCGCTTGATGTTGAGCGCATCGACTTCAGCCCGCACATCGTCCGACACCTTGCCGCGAATGCCCAGATAGCCGTCCGCCTGCTCGCCGACCGTACCGTCGGCAAGAGCCGCCGACACGGCCCCGCCCGTTTGCGCAAGAGCAATCCCCGCACCTGCGGCGGCAATAATGGCGGCAACGGCGCCAGCGATAATGGTCAACTTCTTCATTTCGGAAACAGCTCCGGATTATCCTTGATAAGGTCGGTTGCATCCTGTTTCAGGCTGTAAACCACCTCTTGCCTGATATTGACGTTGAGGTTGATCTCGATCGGCTTGTCGGGCGCCTGAACCTGGACGCATCCGCTGCACAGCGCCGCGCTTGCGGCGATCAGCAGGGGGATGGCCTGTTTCATGAACCCGGCGTAACCTTCGGGCCTCTCCTTCGTCAACATCAATCCCTTCATCGCATGGGCTCGCTTTCTGGGGGCTGAATGGTCTTGGCCGGCCCGATCCGCTGCAGATCGGGGTTCAGCCGTTCGATCAGGAGCGAGGGGTCGCTGATTGTCCGGCTCATGTCGAACAACTTGCGGAACGGCGCAGTGATCGTGACGTTGAAGATGAAGGGAAAATTGGTGAGCCCAGTTACGCGAACCGGGATCGGCAATTTCGCCCGGACGCCTTCGATCGGCGCCTGGTTCACCCCGGCAAAGCTCACGCGCGTCACCACATCGCCGTCGAGCGGCCCGTTAAGATCGATGCTCAAGCGATGATATTTGAGCGACTTGAGCGCGTCGAACGCCACGCGGCCCATCGTTCCCAGATTCTGGTTCGAGATTTCTCCCACATAGGCAAGAGTGCCGCCGCTCCGCGCAACAAGTCGTCCGCCCTCGATCCGTCCGCCCGTTTCATCAAAGATCATGGGAAGCGTTCCATCAAAAACGCCGGTCGCGTCGATATTCTCGAACTGAAGCTGGTTGATGAACTGGCCCGCATCCAACCCCTCCACCCGAAACGTCAGCCGCCGCTCGGCCGCTTCGGACAGGTCGATATCGGTCGGCTCGAGGATCAGCCAGCCACCCGCAAAGGGCCAGCGCCCGCCTTCGATCCTGAGCTTGAAACCGGGCAGAAGCTGATAGTGGATATCGCCGTCGATCACCGCAATGCCCGGATTGATCGAGGCAACCTCGACACGCTGGCCAGGTGCGGTTGCGAGACCGAGGAGGTCGGACAGACTGATTTCCCCCTTGAGTCCAGTCACCGGACCGAATGCGGCAGCCATATCAAGACTATCGGTCCGGAAAATACCGGAGCTTGTCACATCCTTCGGATTCCAGCCGATTTCACCCCGGCCCGCGATCGTACCGACAACATTGGCAATGACTCCCAATGTCGTCGTCGTCAGCATTTCGGGCTGGAGCCCCTTCCCGAACGTCAGGCCCGTCACATCGAGGATCGCGCGACCGGTTCCAGCATCGAGGTCATGGTTGATCCGGACATCCGCAACGCGCACCAACGACTTGGGTTCGCGGGCAGTGCCGCTAGCAACGATCCTGCTGTTTGCGAACCGCAGCGAAAAGTCGTCGGCCATCAGCGGATTGAAACGCGGGTCACTCGCGGCGGCGTCGGCAATGCGAAGTCCGCCGTTCAACGTCAGAACACCTCCGGAGAACTGCCAACTGCCCGCACCGTCCGACATTTTCAGCGGCACGTTCGCAATCTCGCCAGATGTTTGGGAGAACAGCCCTGCCGCGCCGCCGCCCTCAAGACGGCCCGTGAGTTCGCTCACGTCGAGCAGCGAAAGGCGATCCTGCGCGCCAAGCCGCACAGTAACCCCGTTCAATGCGAAAGCCCCGCGCGAAAAACCGATACGCGCGCCATTGGCCGCAAGCTGAATGGGGGAATCGCCAAGCCGGCCAGAAAGACGTGTTGAAGCAAGCCGTGCTTCCTTCCCGGCGACACAAACATTAAGCGATGTCGGCGCAAGCTGCAGCCCGGCAATTCTGACCGAACGGAAGCTGGGTAAGAAGCATCCGGAGAAAGGATCTCTCCCCGGCCGAAGCGAAATCGGCATGCTCAGTCCGTCAACACGGCCGCTGCCAAGTGGCCCATCAAGTGAGGCGAACGTTTTTAGGCCGAGCCCTGCTCGGTCATAGCGCAGCGAAATCGGCGTCAGCGCAAGCTGTGCGCTGCCTGCACGATAGGGCCGAACTCGCGCGGATCCCGTCCAGCGCCCCTCCGCGAGTGCAAGCCGCACCGACCCCTCCGGAAAGCCGCCGCCCGATAAGGCAAACTCTCCGTCGAACGTCGGCTGTCCGCGATCGAGCGGCATCACAAAGCCACGCCCGTTCCCGAGCAGCCGTGCGCCCGATGCCGCAATTACAGTCGGCGGCCCGACAAAGAGTGACCGCTCCGTACCCAACGCACGATATTCG
The DNA here is from genome assembly GCA_041916635.1 of Sphingomonadaceae bacterium. Classification (GTDB taxonomy): domain Bacteria; phylum Pseudomonadota; class Alphaproteobacteria; order Sphingomonadales; family Sphingomonadaceae; genus Aquisediminimonas. The sequence continues at coordinate 206,549 of JAYRZE010000001.1, forward strand.
AGCGGGGCCGTTACAACCGCTCCTTTGTCCAGCATGGCAAGCGCTGTTCGCAATTGCCGAAGCAGGGGCTCGACCGGCGTTCCAGCTGCGGTCGGAACGGAAGCGCCGAGCCTTGCCTGGTCCTTGCGCGAAGGTTTTGCCCCTTCGACCTGAAGCTGTGCCATGATACGCCTACCAGCTCCGTCAAGCTCGAAACGTCCGTCAGCGTGCACGCGCCTCGCTGAACCGTATAGAAGCCGCTCGATGGCCGCATTCATCAGCCAGCTCCCTTCGATATCGTCGAACGATTCGCTCGAATCTCCGCTCAGCCGAACCGTCGTGCTGCGCAATGCGTTCCCTGCAAAAACCAAATTTTCAGCCGATACCGGGCCCGCGAACCGAATCCGGCGACGATCCGTGCTGACTGCCAGCCGACCGGCGAGCCCCTTTCCTTCCAGGCTACCCATCATCGCTTGAGAAGCATTGGCAACAAGCCGGCCCGAAAAGCCGCTTTGGAGATTCCCCTTCCCATCGAGCTGGACGGCAAGCGCGCCATATTCGGTATCAAGACTCAGCCGGGCATCGCTAAGCCCGACGTAGATGTCCGGTAGGGTGAACGGCTCCCCACTCGACTTGGGGAGCAGCCGGTCCACCACCCCGAAGCTCAGCGCCCCGTTTGCCAATTGCCCTTGCAGACGCACGCCGCTTGCCCGCACCGAACGGACCTTCACGCCGGAAAGGCCAAGGCCCAGTTCGATCTCGGCCCAGTCTGCCGTGAGGTCCGGCCTCATCGGATTTCCCAGAACCACATGTTCGAATCGTTGCGTCCTGGGGCCGATAGCCTTGATCTCGTATCGCGCATCAACTTTCCGCGCTGCAAATTCGGCATCGGCAAAATGCCGCGCAATGGTTATCCGTTCGAGATAGGCGCCGAGGGCAATCGTCAACGTCACAGCGACAAGCAGCAGTAGAACTCGCTTGGGAGTGAACGACAGACGCATGGCGACAGACAAGCGATTTTGCTTCCCGCAATCAAGCGAATTGCGTCGGGCGAGTGCCTCCTTTACGGGGTTGGTCCTGATGATTGCACGCTCTGCCTTTTGCCGTCGGAACGGCGCCTGACGCGGTGGCCGTCTATACTCACATCCCGGCCGAAGACATGGCTGAGCTGGTCGCCGCCTTTGGGGCGGGCAAGCTGCTCTCCGCCAAAGGCATCGCCGAAGGCGTCGAAAACAGCAACTACCTCATAGATACGACCGAGGGGCGTTTCATTCTCACCGTCTATGAAAAACGGGTCAATGTTCACGACCTGCCTTTCTTCCTTTCGCTGATCGATCATCTGGCGGACAATGGCTGCCCCGTGCCACGTGCGCGCCACATGCGAGACGGTGCAGCGACAGTCGACTGGCAGGGTAAGTCCATCGCGCTCATCGAATTTGCCGAAGGGCTATCGGTCTCGCATCCGACGCCCGGGCAGGCCCGGTCTGTGGGGCAGGCGCTTGGAAAAGTGCACAAGGCGGCTGCCAGCTTTCCCCTGAGCCGTCCAAACAGCCTTGGCCCCGAGGGATGGTTCGCACTGGCCGAACGATGCGGCGAAGACCTTGACGCCATTCAGATCGGCCTCAGAGAGCGCATCGCCAAAGAATGCACATTCCTCAACAGCCACTGGCCAGGAGACCTTCCGCACAGCGTGATTCATGCCGACCTGTTTCCAGACAATGTGCTCATGATCGGCGACACGGTCAGCGCGCTGATCGATTTCTACTTCGCCTGCACCGAGGTGAGAGCATGGGACGTTGCCGTAACCCACGCGGCCTGGAGCTTCGAAAATGACGGGACCGGCTTCAATTCCGCTGTGGGGGACGCGCTCCTTTCCGGCTATGAGGAGACATTCGGGCTGACCGGGGAGGAACGCGCGGCCTTCCCGATCCTTGCTCGCGGGGCCTGCCTGCGTTTTCTGCTCACACGCGCCTGGGACTGGCTCAACACCCCGGCCGATGCCCTCGTCACGCGCAAGGACCCCCTCGCCTTTCTGCGGCGGCTTGAGCACTACGCTGCACCATGAGCGTAATGACCCGGGTCAAGGTTGTGACGGACGGTGCCTGCAAGGGCAATCCCGGCCCCGGAGGCTGGGGTGTATTGATCCGGTCAGGTGCGCGGGAAAAGGAATTGTCGGGCGGCGAGAGGCACACAACGAACAATCGCATGGAATTGACCGCGGCCATACGCGGGCTTGAGGCGCTGAACCGGCCCTGCCATGTCACACTGGTTACCGACAGCGTCTATGTGAAAGACGGCATAACCCGCTGGATCCACGGGTGGCAGCGCAATGGCTGGCGCACGTCCGACAAGAAACCGGTCAAGAACGCCGAACTTTGGCAGGAGCTTCTTGCCGCAACGGCGCGGCACCGGATCGACTGGGTTTGGGTCAAAGGCCACAATGGCGACGAGGATAATGAACGGGCAGACAGGCTCGCCAGCGATGCGGCCTTGATTGCGGGGACGAGCGGTGCATAACTTGCGACTCCATTGTAAGGAGTCGGGGCAATGAAGTTCGAGGTGTACAAGGATAAGAAGGGTGAACATCGCTGGCGCTTGCGCCACGGCAATGGCAACATCCTGGCGACGGCCAGCGAAGGCTATTCCTCCAAGGCCGCCGCGATGAAGTGCATCGAAAACGTCCAGAACTCGGGTTCGGCAGAGATCGTCAACGTCAAGTGAAGCGCGCGGGCGCATAGAGCCCCGCGTCGATATGGGCGACCATCGGTTCGGTTTCGTTGCCAGTGATCAGGGCGGCGCCGATTTTTGCGGCTGCCGGAGCTGTCTGGATTCCGAAGCCGCCCTGCCCTGCGAACCAGAAGAAGTCCGGCACATCGGGATCGAAGCCATAAACCGGAAGGCGGTCGGGCGAGAAGCTACGCAAGCCCGCCCATTTATGCGTCAGCTGGCGAACCTGCCAGTCGACGACATGTTCGAGCCGGTCGATGGCGATGGCCACATCAAGCTCCTCGGGCGCTGCGTCGGTCGGCGGAGAGGGGATTTCGTCGTGCGGGCTCAGCCAAATGCCATCGGCGCCATCGGACTTGAAGTAGAATTGGCCATTCAGGTCGATCGTCAGCGGGAGCGACCGGGGAATGGGCCGGTCGAAGCGGAGCTGGACCATCGTGCGGCGAAACGGTGAAATGCCGATCGGCTTGACGCCCGCCGAGCTGGCCACCTCGTCCGCCCATGCACCAGCTGCATCGACGAGCAAGCCAGCGGCATATTGACCGTCACGCGTTTCGAGCACCCAGCCTTTGCCGTTGCGCCGCGCCGAAAGCAGCCCGGCATTGCATCGTAGCGTGACACCGCCACGCGCCGCCAAGCGAAGATAGGATTGGTGGACCCCGGCAACGTCGATATCGGCGCAATCGGGCTCGCGCAGCCCGTCCGTCCAATCGGCGCGCAAGCCAGGGCAGTAGAGGTCGAGACCGACCCGGCCCAGCCGCTCGAACTCAAGGCCACTGTCGACATAGGATGCGGCGAAGGCTTCAAGCTTGTTCCGGTCTTCGGCGCGGCAGAGCGTGATCGCACCGCGTGGCGAGAGGAATGTCCCGACGCCGAGTTCGGCGGGCGGACTTGAAAGCCACGTGTGCGATGCTTTCGACAGCGGCTGGACATTCGGCCCGCCGTAGGTCTCGTGCCAGAAGGCAGCGGATCGGCCGGTGGCATGATAACCCGGCTGACTCTCGGCTTCGAGGAGGAGCACCGACATATTGGCAGCCAACTCGGCCGCGAGACTTGCGCCGGCCATGCCAGCTCCGATGATTGCAACGTCGTAACGCATCACTTCTTCGCCTTGATCTTTTCCAGTTGCGCATCGATCAGGGCGATGGCTTCATCGCGCGGCCCATCACGCTCACGCAGAATTTCGTGAGCGACACCCGTATCGAACATCTTGAGCGTGGAATTGGGAATTCTGGCTGCAAAGCGCGGAATGGCAGCCGGGCTGACCAGCCGATCGCCAAATGTCCCGACAATAAGAACGGGTATCGAAATTTTTTCCACTCCTTGCGCCCGCTCCAGGAAGACCGCCGAACTATAGGCTTGTTCCAGCCATTTGAGACTGGGTGGACCGAGCTCCAGTTCCGGCTTTTCCTTCTTCCACCAGAGTTCATCGCTGTATCGGTCCGCATCGGAAGTGAGAAGCTCCTGTCGGGATGTGCGACCGGAGGCCGGACGTTCATTCGCCTTCCATGCCGCTCGCGTCGGCCAGAGCCGCGCCAATTGCCGTACACCCCAAGCGACCAGCCGCAATGGCAATGGCCCTGTTTCAAAGCCCAGCATCGGAGCAACAAGCACAACCGCATCAGGCGCAATCCGCCTTTCGGCGAGCGCGCGAAGCACGAGATGCCCACCCATGCTGTGCCCGACAACGATATGCGGACCTGCAGTTCGCATGGTCCAATCGGCCGCGAACGTCGAAAGATCGTCAATCCAGATGCCAAAATCCGTACAATGCCCAACATTCGGGTCTGCGGCGAGCCGGCCTGATCCGCCCTGTCCACGCCAGTCGAAGGCAGCAACATTCCATCCCGCGCCATGCCAATGATGAAAGAGTTCGACATATTTCTCGATGATATCGCCGCGACCGCCCTGAAACAGGATCGAGCCCTGCGGCGTCCCTTCCGCCGGCCAGTCGAAGCTGCGCAAAGGCCAGCCGTCGGGGGCTGTATTGAATTCGAGCTGGGAACCCGCAGGGTAGGCGCGGCGGATGGCAAGCGGAGCAGTCATTGCATGGTTACTATTTTGTAAGTGGTTGGCCCTATTGGCACAGGCTTATGACGTTCGGAATTCCAGAAATCGCCCTCCTTTGCCTGCTGGCGGTCATGTTGTCCATCGGTGCCGTCACGGATTGGCGGCGGCGCAGTATCGACAACTGGCTGACGGCAGCGATTGCTCTCGCCTCGCCGCTTTATTGGTGGGCAACTGGTCTCAACTGGTGGCCTGGCATCGCGCTCCAGCTCTCGATTGCGGCAGTGGTGTTCGGAATTGGCGTCGGATTGTTTGCTGTCGGCGCCATGGGTGGCGGCGATGTAAAGCTGCTGGGCGGGCTCGCGCTCTGGTTTCCCGGGCTCGTCATGCTGCGACTGTTTATCATCATGTCGCTTGCCGGCGGAATCCTGACGCTCGCGATGCTCATCCGCCACAAAATTTCGAAGTCGGAAGCCCCGCTCGAAGTGCCCTACGGCATCGCAATTTCGTTGGCCGGACTGTGGGTTATCTACGAACGAAATCTTAACCAATTTGGGTGAAGACGGCACCGATTAGGTTTTACCTGTAAACCGGGGGTTCAGCATCATGGATGCGAAAAAGATTGTCCTGCTTGTCGTTGCACTGATCATCGCGGGCGGCACCGCCTTCATGGCGAAAACCATGTTCAGTCAGGCCTCGGCCCCACAGGTTGCGGCGTCGGTCATGCCTGCAAAGGACGGCCCGCAGATCCTGGTCGCCACCCGCTCCCTTCCGGTCGGGACGATTATCGAGGCCGATAGCTTCCGCTACCAACCTTGGCCGAGCGAACTGATCGAGAATGCCTATTATCTGAAAGGTGAGGCCGACCCTGCAAGCCTTCAGGGCACAGTCGTCCGCGCTGCAGTGACGGCCGGGCAGCCGCTGACCAAGGGTGCGCTCGTCAAGTCGGGCGATCGTGGCTTCCTCGCTGCGGCACTCGGGCCGGGCATGCGGGCCGTGACGGTTCCAGTGTCGGCGCAGAGCGGTGTTGCCGGCTTCGTCTTCCCAGGCGATCGGGTGGACCTTGTCCTGACCCAAACCGTGAGCGGCGACGGTAACGGGCCAGCGCTCAAGACGTCGGAGACGTTCATCCGCAATGTCCGCGTCCTTGCGGTCGACCAGTCGACGCTGCCCGAAGACGATGAAGGCAACAAGCTCGTCAAGGTTGTCGCAACGGTCACACTCGAAGCAACCCCACGCATTGCGGAAAAAATCGCGGTCGCCCAGACGATCGGGCAGGTCTCGCTTTCCCTGCGTTCGATTGCCGACAATACAGCCGAACTCGAACGCGCCATCGCCGCAGGTGAAGTCAAGGTCCCCGAAAGCAACGATCCCAAGGCGGAGAAGCGCATGCTGCTCGCCGTTGCATCGCGCCCGGTCGATACGGATACCACTTTCGTGACGGGAGCCGATGTCTCGCGCTTCCAGCGTCGGTCGGTTCCGCGTCAGGCCGTTGCCATCGGCGCCGCTCCCAGTGCTCCTGCTGGCGGTTCGATCGATCTCCAGTCCTACGGTCCAGTGGTGAGAGTTCTCCGAGGGAGCAACAAGACACCGGATGTCATTCCCGTCGGAGGCAAATAAGATGAATAAGTCGCAGCTCTTCGCCAATGCCTCGGGCGTTCGCGCCCTGGCAATCCTTGCGGGCTCCGCCATGCTCCTCTCCGGCGCCGGCGCAACCGCCGCGCCCGGCAAGGGTCGGCCCAAGCCTGCCGTAACAGTCTCGGGAGGCGCGCCGCGAGCGCAAAGGCCGGCGACCGACCTGAACCTTTCGGTAGGCCGCGGGCAACTGATCAACCTTTCCGCTCCGATCAGCGACGTCTTTGTGGCCAACGAGGATGTGGCAGACGTCCAGGTCCGGTCTTCGACACAGATCTACGTCTTTGCCAAGAAGCCGGGTGAGTCGAGCGTCTTCGCGACATCGCGTTCTGGCGCGGTGGTCTATTCGGCGAATGTCCGTGCGGGCACCAACACGAACTCGATAGACACAATGCTGCGCCTGGCCATGCCCGACGCAACAATCCAGAGCACGCCGATGAACGGGCTTGTCCTGCTGACGGGTACGGTAGCGGGCCCGGAGGATAGTGCCGAAGCCGAACGGCTGGTCCAGGCTTTTGTCGGGGACGACACGAAGGTTGTCAGCCGCCTGCGCACGGCGACACCGCTGCAGGTCAATCTACAGGTCAAGATCGCCGAAGTGAGTCGTAGTCTGGTCAAAGAACTTGGCGTCAATTTGCTCAATAACGATACGACAGGCGGTTTCCTGTTCAGCATTGCACAGGGCCGCAATTTCGGATCGATTACAAGCACCCCGCCAACTCCGACCACGCCAGGCTCGACCGTCTATAATTTCAACAATCTCGGGCTCGGCGCAGGCAAGACTTCGATCGGGCTTGCGGGGAGATTTCTCGGGCTCGATCTCGCCTCCGCGATCGACCTTGCCGAAACCGAGGGTCTTGTCACCACGCTTGCCCAGCCGAACCTGACCGCGCTTTCGGGTGAGACCGCGAGCTTCCTGGCTGGCGGCGAGTTCCCGATCCCGATTTCGCAGCAACTCGGCTCGGTCACGATCGAGTACAAGCAATATGGCGTAAGCCTTGCCTTCAGCCCGACCGTCTTGGCCGATGGCCGCATCTCGATGCGGGTTCGCCCTGAAGTATCGGAACTGTCCACGGAAGGCACGATCACGTTGAACGGCTTCACCGTGCCGGGCATCACGACGCGGCGTACCGAAACCACTGTCGAACTCGGTTCGGGCCAGTCTTTCATGATCGGTGGGTTGTTGCGTAACGCGCAGACCAACACGATCGATCGTGCTCCCGGCCTCGGCAACGTGCCTGTACTGGGCGCACTGTTCCGCTCGACCCGTTACCGCAAGAGCGAAACCGAATTGGTGATCATCGTCACGCCCTATCTGGTAAAGCCGGTTTCGGCAAACCAGATTGCGCTGCCGACTGATGGTTTCAAGGCCGCGACCGATGTCCAGCGCGTATTCCTTGGTCAGACCCATTCCGGAAAGTCCGGTGAGAAGGCCCCCGCCCCCAGCGAAGCGCCTGCGGCAACAATTGTCGCACCATCGGTCGGGGCGAGCGCCCAGCCCGCGCCGGATCGCAAGACCAAGACGCAAGGGGCCGCTGCAGCCCCAGGCTTCAGCGGAAATTAACCCCCATCACGGAGATGAAAGCCATGCGTGCATCCCATTTCGCAACCCTGATTGGCTTCAGTATCGCGCTTGCTGCGTGCGGAACCGAGAACAGGGGTCTTGAATCGGTCCATCAGCCGGTTGTGAGCAAGTCGAACTACGTGCTCGATGTCAATTCCGGCTATGATGGCTTGGACCCCGGCGAAGCGAGCCGTGTCGCCGGTTGGTTCGAATCGCTGCGGCTCGGCTATGGCGACCATGTTTCCGTCGACGCGCCAGGTGGGGGCGATTCCGGCGCGCGAGATGCGGTAGCGGAAATCGCCGCGCGCTATGGCCTCTTGATCGACCAGGCTGCACCCGTAACCAACGGCGAGATCGCGCCCGGCAAGGTCCGTGTTGTCGTGAGCCGCACGTCGGCGAACGTGCCAGGCTGCCCAGATTGGAGCGACAAGTTGGGTAACGACCTCAGTTCCAATACCATTTCCAACTATGGCTGCGCCATCAATTCGAATCTGGCCGTGATGGTCGCGAATCCCGAAGACCTGGTCTACGGCCAGCGCGCCACCGGGGCCGCCGATGCTTCAACGGCGTCCAAGGCGATCAAGACCTATCGTGACCGCCCGCCCACGGGCGCCGGAACGCTGAAACAAGAGAGTTCGAGGAGTAACTGATGAACGCGCCATGGTCTCCCAGTCGCCACGGAGCGACAACCCGCGATCCGTTTTCAGCCTATGTCTGCGACGACGCGACCGCCGACACGATCCGTCCGGTCTGTGTCGAGATGGGCTGGCCCGTCGAAAAGATCAACAAGGGCGGGCTGCGCAACGCCGTCCAGTCTTTGTCTGTCTCGGCAAGTCCGAACATCCTGTTCGTCGATCTTTCCGAATCTGGAGACCCGCTCAACGACATCAATGCCTTGGCTGAAGTATGCGAGCCTGGCACGGTCGTGATCGCTGCCGGCGAAGTCAACGATGTGCGACTCTATCGCGACTTGGTGTCCAGCGGCATTCAGGACTATCTGCTCAAGCCGTTCAGCGCCGATCAACTGCGTGAAGCCTTCGCACACGCTCAAGCGGTACTCAACGGCCCCCGGCACACCGATCCGATAGCCGATCGCCCGCATATCACGGCTGCGGTTATTGGCGCTCGTGGCGGTGTCGGCGCTTCGACAATCGCCGCGTCGCTCGCCTGGCTGTTCAGCGACGGGCACCAGCGCTCAACGGCACTGCTCGACCTTGACGTCCATTTCGGGACGGGTGCCTTGTCGCTCGACCTCGAACCCGGTCGCGGCCTCACGGATGCCATCGAGAATCCGGGGCGCATCGACGGCCTGTTCATCGAACGCGCGATGGTACGTGCCAATGACAAGCTTTCGATTCTTTCGGCCGAAGCTCCCATGAACCAGCCATTGCTGAGCGACGGTGGGGCCTTTTACCAGCTTCAGGAAGAAATGCGCGCGGCATTCGAGTGCACGGTCATCGATTTGCCTCGACAGATGGTCGTCCAGCATCCGCACCTGATGAATGAAATCCAGGCGGTAGTCGTCGTATCGGAGCTGACGCTGGTCGGCGCGCGCGACGTTATCCGCATTCTGTCCTGGCTGAAGGCCAATGCACCTCATGCGAGCGTGCTTGTCGCACTGAATCGAGTCGGGCCGAGCGGAACAAGCGAGCTTTCGAAAAAGGACTTCGAAAGCTCGATCGAACGCAAAGTGGATTTCGTCGTCCCGCTCGACGTCAAGGTTGTATGCCAAGCGGCAAAGCTCGGCAAGCCTGTTGCGGAAGTCGGCAAGACCTCGAAAGTCGGGCAGGAGCTTCAGGCCATTGGAACAAGGCTTCTGGCCACGGCGGATGGGAATGACGAAGGCACAGGAGCCTCGACTGGTAAAGCCGGAAAGGCGACGTCGCTCGCCGACAAGATCGTCGGCCTGAAATCGCTCCTTCCGTCGAAGAAGGTCAAGGTCGAACTGGACGCTTGATTTGCGGGTTCTCTGACCTGCCAGAATGGGATCGAACATGCCGCAACTGCAGTTGATCGTGGTACTCGCCGGGGCAATGCTGAGCCTAATCATGCTGGGCGTGGCCTTTGCAGGCCCGTCACTTGCCAAGGCACAGTCGCGCCGCATCGACGGCGTCAAGGCGCGGCACGGCGATACACCGGCATATTCCGTCGAATCCCAGATGCGGAAGATCACGGCAAATCGCGGATCTCGAGCTGACGGCATTGCAAGCAAGTACATTCCCAATCCGGCACTTCTGGCCAAGCGCCTCGGCCAAACAGGCAAGAATTGGACGCTCTCTAAATATGTGATGACGTGCGTCGGCATAATGCTCGTCATCACGATATTGAGCCTTATCAAGGGCGCGCCGCTCCTGCTGGGGCTGCTTGCGGGTTCAGCCGTCGGCCTGCTTTTGCCACATCTGGTGGTGGGGAGCCAGATCAAGAGGCGAATCAACAATTTCAACGCCAAGTTTCCCGACGCGATCGAGCTCATGGTGCGTGGACTCCGCTCGGGTCTGCCGATTTCCGAAACGCTGGGGATTGTCGCCAGCGAAGTCCCGGATCCGGTCGGCATGGAATTCCGTGGCGTTTCAGATCGCATCAAGATCGGCAAGACGATGGAGGCAGCCTTGGAAGAAGCTGCCGATCGCATCGGGACTCCGGAATTCCAGTTCTTCTGCATCACGCTTGCAATTCAGCGCGAAACCGGCGGCAACCTTGCCGAAACGCTTTCGAACCTTGCGGACGTGTTGCGGAAGCGCGGGCAGATGAAGCTCAAGATCAGGGCGATGTCGTCCGAGTCGAAGGCCTCCGCCTATATCATTGGCGTACTCCCCTTCATGGTGTTCGGCATGATCATGTACGTGAACCCACCCTACATGCTCCACTTCTTCGAAGACCAGCGTCTGATGGTCGCCGGCATGGGAGGAATGGTATGGATGGGTATCGGGGCATTCATCATGTCCAGAATGATCAGTTTCGAGATTTGACAGTTCGGTCAACAGAAAGAGTTTGAAGATGGAAACGGGTGGGCCAACATTGCTGGGAGTCGACGTCCTCTGGGTCGCGACGATATTGTCGGCAGTGGCAACCCTCGCTGTTATCTTCGCGCTCTATACAGCAACAACGGTTCGTGATCCGATGGCCAGCCGCGTGAAAGCCCTGAACGAGCGGCGCGAGCAGCTGAAGGCCGGCATCATTGTTTCGAGCGGCAAACGCCGCGCCAAGCTTACCCAGAAGAACGAAACCACGGACCGGATGCGGTCAATGCTCTCGTCTCTCAGGGTCCTGCAGGAAGAGCAGCTCAAGACAGCTCAAACGAAGCTGGTCCAGGCCGGCATCCGTTCAAGAGACGCTGCAGTCGCCGTCATTTTCGCCCGTATGATGTTGCCCATCGTGATCGGCGGTGGCGTCGCGCTCGCCGTCTATGCCTTTGGCTGGCATGAAGACTGGTCGGCGATGAAGAAATTCTTCCTGGTTTCCGGCGCGCTAATCGGTAGCTACAAGGCACCGGACATTTTTGTCTCGAACAAGGTTTCGAAACGCTCGGATGCGATCCGAAAAGGCCTTCCCGACGCACTCGACTTGCTCGTAATCTGCGCGGAGGCTGGCCTGACCGTGGATGCCGCCTTCCATCGCGTCGCGCGCGAGTTGGGCAAGGCCTATCCCGAACTCGGCGATGAATTCGCGCTGACGGCGATCGAACTCGGCTTTCTCACCGAACGGCGTATGGCCTTCGAGAACCTTTCCAACCGCGTTCCGCTTGATGCCATACGCGGCGTCGTTACGACGATGATCCAGACCGAGAAATACGGCACGCCGCTTGCTTCCGCGCTGCGCGTCCTTTCGGCCGAATTCCGCAACGAGCGCATGATGCGCGCCGAAGAAAAGGCCGCGCGATTGCCCGCGATTATGACTGTGCCGCTGATCCTCTTCATCTTGCCGGTGCTGTTCGTTGTGATCCTCGGTCCGGCGGCCTGTTCGATCAGCGACACCTTCGTCAACGGAAATATCTAGGAGCCTTAGCTCTTGATCGTCGCGCAGTTCGATCGCCGCCGCACGGAATCGAACTGCGTAACTTCCCTTGGGTCCGCCAACAGCAGCCTGACCAGAGCGATTCCGCGATCATAGCTGACACGAACCGTCTCAATGCCGTGGGGAGCCTTCTGGCCATCCCGCGCTAGGACGATCCTGAAAGGTTTTTCTCCGGCCTGAACATCGTTCCTAACGAAGACAACGTCGGTCCTAGCGTCAAAGACGCTGAGCGACGAGTAACGCCCGGACACCGGCACATAGTTGATCAAAACCGGTCCCTTCGAAAGGTCATATGGGCAGCTCGAATAGGCAAGATCCGGACTTGGCCGTACGATCGGCTGATTGGCCGGGGTGGCAAGATTCCCGTGGGCCATGGTGTTGAGTCCCGACCGAGCCGAAAGGCGCCGCACTGCCCCTTCCATCAGCCCGAAGGTCGTAACGGCAAGGATTGCCTGCCAGGCACCCACAGCGGTTACAAGAAAAACAAGGAAAGGAACGATCCAGCGAGTCACGCGCAGCGCTCCCTCTTCATGACGGGTAGCGCCGAGCCGTTTGGCGCAGCACGAAAACCGGCGCCGGGATTGTACATCCTGAGTGTAAGCTCGAACGCCTGTCCCTTGGCGCTGGGCAGCCAATGCCCTTCCGGCTTGTCCGGACCGATCGTTACTTTCCAGCCCTGCTGCTCGGCAGGCGCGATCGAGGCGCCGCTGAACGACCAGATATTCGCAGGGTTGGCGACAAGATAGCCATTCCGATCATAATATGTGACGCTCCACCAGCGCGCGTCCAAGGCTCCGCCCGTCATTGCATAGGTGCAGCTGCCGTCAAGCGGCTTGCCCTCGCTGTCAGTGCTCGCGTTCCAATAGACGGTCTCGGTCGAGGGGAGCGCAAGCAAGCCGTGCAGCGCGACCGACGCTCGCGTCACGCTGTCGGTGCTGCTGGTCCCATAGTTCAGCGCGGTCGACCACACGCCGTTGGTGAGCCGCCCGCTATTGAAGCCCGTTTGGATCCTGTACCAGGCCCCGCCAGCCCCGACCGCGAGTCCTGCGATCACTGCAATTGCGTGGCGGTGCCAGGCTTTCATCCCTATCCCTTTCGAAGCGCCGCCTGTGCTGCTGCCAGGCGTGCGATGGGCACACGGTAGGGCGAAGCCGAAACATAGTCGAGGCCGACCCGTTCACAGAACTGGATCGACGCCGGATCCCCGCCATGTTCGCCGCAAATGCCAAGCTTGATGTCGGGCCGCGTCGCTCGCCCGCGCTCCGCGGCAAGCTCGACAAGCTGGCCGACGCCCGCGACATCGAGGCTGACGAACGGATCCTGCGCATAAATGCCCTTTTCGACATATTGCGTAAGGAACCGGCTCGCGTCGTCGCGCGACACGCCCAATGTCGTCTGGGTCAGGTCATTGGTGCCGAAGCTGAAGAACGCTCCGGCCTCCGCAATCTCGCCCGCCATCAGAGCGGCGCGCGGCAATTCGATCATGGTCCCGACGAGATACGCAATGCGCTTGCCTCGTTCCGCGAAGACAGCCTCGGCCGTCCGGTCGATCACGTCCTTCATCAAGTCGAGTTCGCGCTTCGTGGCAACAAGCGGGATCATCACCTCAGGGATAGGCGATTCCGCCAGATCACACGCCGCCTCGAAAATGGCCTGCGCCTGCATCTCGTAGATTTCGGGATAGGTCACGCCCAACCGGCAGCCACGGTGGCCAAGCATCGGGTTAAACTCGTGCAATTCGGCCGCGCGGCGTTTCAGGATATCGATGCCGACGCCGGCCGCTGCGGCAACGTCGGCGAAGTCCGATTCCTCAACGGGGAGGAATTCGTGCAGCGGTGGATCGAGCAGTCGGATCGTAACCGGCAGGCCAGCCATCACTTCGAAGATGCCGAGGAAATCGGCGCGCTGTTCAGGCAGCAGCTTGGCGAGCGCCGCGCGCCTGCCTGCCTCGTCCTCGGCGAGGATCATCTGCCGGACCGATGTGATCCGGCTCGCCTCGAAGAACATATGCTCGGTGCGACACAGGCCCACGCCCTCGGCCCCGAAATCGCGCGCGATGCGGCAATCGGCCGGCGTTTCCGCATTGGCGCGGACCTTCATTCGCCGGGTTTCATCCGCCCACGCCATCAGCGTCGCGAAATCGCCCGAAAGCTCGGGCTGGACGGTCGGCACTTCGCCGAACATCACTTCGCCGGACGCGCCGTCGATGGTGATGACATCGCCTTCACGGACCTCGCGCCCGCCAACCCGGAAGATGCGCTCCTTCGCGTCGATCGCGACATTGCCAGCCCCTGACACGCAAGGGCGCCCCATGCCGCGCGCGACAACGGCCGCGTGGCTCGTCATCCCTCCGCGTGCGGTGAGGATGCCCTTGGCCGCATGCATGCCGTGGATATCCTCAGGCGAAGTCTCCATCCGGACGAGGATCACGGCGTCGCCCAGTTCGGCGCGTTTTTCCGCCGTATCGCTGTCGAACACCGCAATGCCGGAGGCCGCGCCCGGGGATGCGGGGAGCCCCCGTGCGAGTACGTCGCGGCTGGCGGCAGGGTCGAGCGTCGGGTGAAGCAGTTGGTCAAGCGCCGAGGGATCGACACGGGCCACGGCCTCCTGCCGCGTAATCAGCCCCTGCTCCGCCATGTCGACGGCAATCTTCAATGCCGCCTTGGCCGTCCGCTTGCCCGAGCGTGTCTGGAGCATCCAGAGTTTGCCGCGCTCAACCGTGAATTCGATATCCTGCATGTCGCGATAGTGCGTCTCGAGGATGTCGAAGACATTGGCGAGCTGGCCATAGACCTCGGGCATCGCCTCTTCCATCGAGAGCGGCTTGGCATTGGCGCGTTCGCGGGCCGCGCGCGTCAGATATTGCGGGGTGCGGATACCGGCGACGACGTCCTCGCCCTGCGCGTTGATCAGGAACTCGCCATAATAGGCGTTCTCGCCCGTCGCGGGATCGCGAGTGAACGCAACGCCGGTTGCGGACGTATCGCCCATATTGCCGAACACCATTGCCTGGACGTTGACGGCGGTCCCCCAATCGCCGGGGATATTGTTCAGCCGCCGGTAGACCTTGGCGCGCTCGGACTGCCACGAGCCGAACACCGCGCCCACCGCGCCCCAGAGCTGGTCATGCACATCCTGCGGAAAGGGCTTGCCCCACTGCTCTTCGACCAGCTTCTTGTAATCACCGACCAGCGCCTTCAGGTCTTCCGCCGTCAATTCGGTATCGAGGAAGAGCCCCTTGTCTTCCTTGGCGATCTCGAGCGCTTCCTCGAAGGAGCCGTGATCGAGTTCGAGGACGACATCGGCATACATCTGGATGAAGCGGCGATAGCTGTCCCACGCGAAGCGCGCGTCGCCCGACGAGGCGGCAAGCCCTTCGACCGTCTCGTCATTGAGCCCGAGATTGAGGACGGTATCCATCATCCCCGGCATCGAGACCCGCGCGCCGGAGCGCACCGAGACCAGCATGGGATCGGCCGCATCGCCGAAGCGCTTGCCGGTCACTTTCTCGATATGGGCGATGCCCTGTGCGACTTCGGTGCGAAGCGACTCCGGGAAGACCTGGCCATCGTCATAATAGCGGGTGCACATCGCGGTCGTGATCGTGAATCCGGGAGGAACCGGCAATCCGATCGAGGCCATGCCGTCGAGATTGGCCCCCTTGCCCCCCAGCAAATTCTTGTCGCCGTTGCCGCCATCCGAAACGCCACCGCCGAAGCGGTACACATATTGGGTCATCCGTCCATCCCTGTCCAAAGGTCAGTAAAGGTTAGCCAGAATCGGCCTTGTCTTCCGGTATCCTGTTACCCTTCAATTTTCGAAAAGTCCGCCACCCGGTGAACCGCGTCACGGAACCTTGCCAGCAATCCCAACCTGAAAGCCCGCTTTTGCGGGTCTGGATCGTTCACCATCACGCCCTCGAAAAACGCGTCGATCGGCGCGCGGAGCGAAGCGAGCGCCGCCATTGCGGTTTCGAAATCCTCGGCCTCGATTGCGGCCACGGCCCTGGGCTCGGCGGCATCGAGGGCGGAAAGGAGGGCCGCATCAACCTCCGTCGCCCCTGCGAAGGCAGGGGCCTGCATGACGCCTTGGCTCCCGACTCCCTGAGAGGCCCCTGCCTCCGCAGGGGCGACGCCCTCCGCCTGTTTCAGGATGTTCGCCGCACGCTTGTACCCGGCCAGCAGGTTCGCGCCCTCGTCGGTCGTGACAAACGCCTGCAATGCCTTGACCCGCGCAAGCAGACGGACAAGGTCGTCCTCACCGCCGAGGGCGAAGACCGCATCGATCAGGTCATGCCGGACACCGGCTTCCCGCTGCTGGACCTTGAGACGGTCGGCGAAGAATGCAGGTAGGGTGTCAAACGTCCGTTTAATACCTGCATTGTGATCTTCAAACTCTGAATCCGGCATTTCGGGCATACAAATTTGCGAGGTTAGTCCAGCAATAGCCCGAGTGGTTGTTTCAAAGAGCGCCAGGCGCAAATTGTTGCGAGCAAGGAGTTCAATCAACCCCAGCGCAGCCCTTCGAAGTGCAAACGGATCTTTCGACCCCGTTGGCGCCATGTCGGCATAGAAGAACCCGACCAATGAATCCAGCTTATCCGCCAAACTCACTGCCACCGTCACGGGCGCGGCGGGCACCTCATCCCCCTGCCCGACCGGCTTGTAGTGATCGCGCACGGCATCGGCGACGGCGTCGCTCTCTCCTTGGGCGCGGGCGTAATAGCCGCCCATGATCCCTTGCAGTTCGGGGAATTCGCCGACCATGCCGGTGACGAGATCAGCCTTGGCAAGGCGCGCGGCGCGTTCGGCATCGTCGGCGCTCGCGCCGTTGACCACGCCTTCCTCCACCAGCCAGCGGGCAAGCTTCGCGACGCGCTCGACCTTGTCGGCGACGGTCCCCAGCTTTTCGTGGAAGACGATATCCTTCAGCTTTTCGGCCTGCCTCTCTAGCGGGACCTTCAGATCCTGTTCCCAGAAGAACTTGGCATCCGAAAGCCGCGCGGCGAGCACTTTTTCATTGCCGACGACGATCGCCGCGCCGCCGTCATGCGCGGTGATGTTTGCCGTGCAGACGAATGCATTGGCGAGCTTTCCGCCCGCGTCGCGACAGATGAAATATTTCTGGTTTACCCGGGCGGTGAGCTGGATCACTTCCTCGGGCACTTCGAGGAACGCAGGATCGAAGCGGCCGAGCATCGGTTCCGGCCATTCGGTCAGCCCCGCATTCTCGATCACCAGCCCTTCATCGGGGACCAGCACCAGTCCTGCATCGGCCGCAGCCTTTTCCGCCCCTGCGCGGACAATCGCGCGGCGCTCTTCCTGATCGACGATCACGTGGCAGGCATTGAGCTTGGCCAGATAGTCGCCTGCATTGCCGATCGTGACCGGACCCGAATGATGGAAGCGGTGCCCGAGCGTGGCGGAGGCGCTCGCCATGCCATCGATCTCGAACGGCACGACCTCGTCGCCCAACAGCGCGACGATCCCTTGAAGGGGACGCACCCAGCGCAGGCTTTCGGTCGAGAGCGACGCCGCGCCCCAGCGCATCGACTTGGGCCAGGGAAAGGCGCGAACGATTGCCGGGATGGCTTCGGCCAGAACCTCCGCCGTCGCCCGGCCCGGCTTTTCGATGACGGCGAACCAGACGCCGTCGCGGTCCTCAAGCTGATCCTGCGCCAGCCCCGTCTTGCGCAAAAAGCCTTCAAGAGCTTGCGGCGGCGCGGACGAGCGCGGGCCTTTCAGTTCCTCGCTGACCGCCTCGGTCGCCAGCGGCAGGCCTTTGGCGATCAGGGCAAGACGGCGCGGCGTTGCATAGGTGACGATTTCCACCGCCTTCAGCCCGGCCTTGCCGATCTCTTCGGAGAACAGCCGCGCCAGATCCTCGCGCGCCTTGTCCTGCATCCGCGCGGGAATTTCCTCGGAGCGCAGTTCGAGCAGAAAGTCGGTCACGCCGTCCACCCGTTCTTGTCCATCCAGGCCTGGCAGCTGCCCTTCGCCAGATCGCGGACCCGGCCCATATAGCTTGCGCGTTCCTGCACCGAGATCACGCCGCGCGCCTGAAGCATGTTGAAGATGTGGCTTGCCTTGATCGCCTGCTCATAGGCCGGGATCGGGAGCTTTTTCTCAAGGCAGTTTTCGCATTCGCCCGTCGCCTTTTTGAAGGCATCGAACAGCATCTCGGTATCCGCCGCTTCGAAATGATAGGCGCTCATCTCGCGCTCATTCTCTAGGAAGACATCGCCATAGGTGACGCCAGCATCGTTATAGGCAAGGTCGAAGATCGAATCCTTGTTCTGGATATACATCGCCAGCCGTTCGAGCCCGTAGGTCAGCTCGCCCGCGACCGGCTTGCAATCGAACCCGCCCATCTGCTGGAAATAGGTGAACTGCGTCACTTCCATCCCGTCGCACCAGACTTCCCAACCCAGCCCCCAGGCGCCAAGCGTCGGGCTTTCCCAATCGTCCTCGACGAAGCGGATATCGTGGAGCAACGGATCGATGCCGATCGCGGCAAGGCTCCCGAGATAAAGCTCCTGCAGATCGGGCGGCGAAGGCTTGAGGATCACCTGATACTGGTAATAGGCGCCGAGCCTGTTGGGGTTTTCGCCATAGCGCCCGTCGGTCGGGCGGCGGCAGGGCTGGACGAAGGCCGCGTTCCACGGGTTCGGGCCAAGCGCGCGCAGTGTCGTCGCGGTATGGAATGTCCCCGCCCCCATCTCCATGTCATAGGGCTGGAGGATGACGCAGCCCTGTTTGCCCCAATAGTCGTGGAGCGTCAGGATCAGGTCCTGGAAGCTTAGGGGTTTGCCCTCCGTCATGCGCGCGGCCTTTGGCCGATGGACCGCGCCGGGTCAAGCAATCCGGCCTTGCTTTACCGCCAAAATTGGCCTTGAAGGGCGGGCATGTTCAAGAAGATGCGTTGGGCCCTTCCTGCCCTGTCTATCCTCGCGGCCTGCGCGAGCGCCTCCCCCCCACCGCCGAAAGCACCACCTGCGCGTCCCGCACTGTGGAAAGTGTTCGACGCGGATACGACAATCTACCTGTTCGGGACGATCCACGTATTGCCCGAAACCCTCAAATGGCGGACCCCGGCAATCGACAAGGCCGTGCGCGATGCACAGGAGCTTGTGCTTGAAGTCAACGACCTGCAGGACAAGGTGCAGACGGCGAATACTTTCCTGAAGCTGGCCGTAACACCGGGCCTGCCCCCAGTGCTCGACCGGGTCCCGGCGGACAAGCGCGCCGGGCTCCAGGCGCTGATGGACAAGACCGGGATGCCCGGTTCGGTCCTTAACCAGTTCGAAAGCTGGGCCGTTGCCGTCACTCTTGCGAGCGGCATGCTGAAAGACCTTGATGTCAGCCCCGAATTCGGTGTGGAAAAGCAGCTTCAGGCCAGCTTTGCCAAGGCAAAGAAGCCTGTTTCCGGCCTTGAGACGACCGAATTGCAGCTCGGCTTTTTCGACAAGCTGCCCGAATCCGCCCAACGCACATTCCTTTCGAGCATGGTCGACGACGCTTCTGACCCCGAGAAGGAATTCAATGCCATGCTTTCCGCCTGGAGCCGGGGCGACGACAAGGCGATTGCCGACAGTTTCGATGATGAGCTCAAGCTTTCGCCCGAACTGATCCAGGCCCTGCTGCTCAACCGCAATGCCAACTGGAAGACCTGGATCGAAAAGCGCCTGGAAAAGCCTGGGACCATCCTCGTCGCGGTCGGCGCCGGACACCTGGCCGGACCGGACTCCGTCATTGCAATGCTCGGCAAGGACAAGTTGAAGGTCCAGCGCGTTCAGTAGCTTGACCCCGGCGGAGCGCCGCGCCAATCTCGCGTAATAATATTTCAAAGTCGAGGAACCGATTCCCATGAAAATCGTTGTGTCTGCGTTAGCGCTGTCTTTCGCCCTTGCCACTCCCGCCCTTGCCCAATCCGCCCCTACGGTTGCCGATGCGGACAAATTCGTCGCCGCAGCCGAAAAGGAGCTGGGGGATTTTACGGTCTTCAACGCGCAGGTCAGCTGGATCAACAATACCTATATCACCGACGATACCGACGCGGTCGCCGCACGCGTCGGCGCGCAGGGCACCGAAATGGGCGTGCGCTTCGCAACCGAAGCCGCCAAATACCAGGCCATTCCGAATCTTTCCTATGACACGAAGCGCAAGCTTGACCTGCTGCGCGGCGGGCTTGTCCTGCCGGCACCGACGACCGAAGGAGCGGCTGTCGAGCTCAACACCATCGCGACGCGCCTCAACTCTGCCTATGGCAAGGGAAAAGGCACGCTGAAGGGCCAGCCGATCAATGGCTCCGATATCGAAGCCGAAATGGGCACCAGCCGCGATCCAGAACTGCTCAAGGAAATGTGGGCGAGCTGGAACAACAATGTCGGCAGCCCGATGCGCGCCGATTATGCCCGCGAGGTGGAGATCGCCAATGCCGGCGCGCGCGAGCTGGGCTATGCCGATGTCGGCGCGATGTGGCGTTCGCAATACGACATGCCGGCCGATGAATTCGCCAAGCTGACGGACAAGCTCTGGGCGCAAGTGAAGCCGCTTTACGATCAGCTTCACTGTTACACTCGCACCAAGCTCAACGAGAAATATGGCGATGCCGTCCAGCCCAAATCGGGCCCGATCCGCGCCGACCTGCTTGGCAATATGTGGGCGCAGGAATGGGGCAACATTTATGACATCGTGGCCCCGGCGGGCTCGGGCGATATCGGCTATGATACGGGAGAGTTGCTCAAGGCAAAGGGCTATGACCCGGTAAAAATGGTGAAGGCCGGTGAGAACTTCTACACGTCGCTCGGTTTCGCCGCCTTGCCCGAAACTTTCTGGCAACGCTCTCAGATCACCAAGCCCGCCGATCGCGAAGTTGTGTGCCATGCGAGCGCCTGGGACATCGACAATATCGACGATCTGCGCATAAAGATGTGCACCAAGGTCAATGCCGACGATTTTCGGACCATCCATCACGAGCTTGGCCACAATTTCTATCAGCGCGCCTATAACAAACAGCCGCTCCTCTATCTGAACGGCGCGAATGACGGCTTTCACGAAGCGATCGGAGATTTCATCGCGCTTTCGATCACACCGCAATATCTTGTCCAGATCGGCCTGCTCGGTGCAGACAAGGTGCCGAGCGCGGACAAGGACACCGGCCTGTTGCTGCGTCAGGCGATGGACAAGGTCGCCTTCCTGCCCTTCGGCCTGCTCGTCGACAAATACCGCTGGGACATCTTTTCGGGCAAGACGCCCACCGGCCAGTACAACAAAGCGTGGACGGATCTGCGGCTCAAATATCAGGGCATCATTCCTCCGGTCGAGCGGACCGAAGCGAACTTCGACGCGGGCGCCAAATATCATGTGCCCGGAAATGTCCCCTATACCCGCTATTTCCTGGCCCGCATCCTGCAGTTCCAGTTCTACAAGGCCGCCTGCGACATCGCGAAGTGGAAGGGCCCGCTTCACCGCTGTTCCTTCTATGGCAACAAGGAGGTGGGCGCCCGGCTGAACGCGATGCTTGAAATGGGCGCGTCCAAGCCCTGGCCCGATGCACTCCAGGCCTTCACCGGCAGCCGCGAAATGGACGGAACCGCAATGATCGCCTATTTCAAGCCGCTGATGACCTGGCTCCAGAAGCAGAACAAGGGCAAGAGCTGCGGTTGGTGAGCCGGGTCGCGCAAGGCGTTAGCATAGGCTAACGCCCGCATCCGGCGACCCGGCCGGCCGGCGGCGCCACCAGCGCCGTCCGACGACGCGGCTTTGCCGCAGCGCCCTACCACTCCTACCGGAACGGCGGCTCGTTGAAGGCCCTCAATTTCCGGCTGTGGAGCTTCGCGCCTTCGGCCTTCAACTGCTGGCAGGCCTCGATGCCGATCAGCATATGTTCGGCGATCGCGCGCTCATAGAAGCGGTTGGCCTGGCCGGGGAGTTTCAGTTCACCGTGCATCGGCTTGTCCGAAACGCAGAGCAGCGTGCCATAGGGCACGCGGAAGCGATAGCCCTGCGCCGCGATCGTCGCTGACTCCATGTCGATGCCGACCGCGCGGGACTGGCTGAAGCGGAGCGCCGACTTCGAATAGCGAAGCTCCCAGTTACGATCGTCGGTGGTCACGATCGTGCCCGTACGGAGCCGGCTCTTCAGTTTTTCGGCGCTTTCGCCCGAGACGACCTCTGCCGCACGAGCCAGCGCCTGCTGGACCTCCGCAATCGGCGGAATGGGGATCTCAGGCGGCAGCATGTCATCAAGCACATGATCGTCGCGCAGATAGGCGTGCGCCAGCACATAGTCCCCGATCCGCTGACTGGGGCGTAGGCCGCCGCAATGCCCGATCATCAGCCAGGCCTCCGGCCGCATCACCGCCATGTGATCGGTTATCGTCTTCGCGTTCGATGGCCCGACCCCGATGTTCACAAGCGTGATGCCGGTCCCGTCCGCCGCCATCAGGTGCCAAGCCGGCATTTGGTGCCGCCGCCAGGCGCTGTCCGCCACCGCGCTTTCAGGATCGTCGGTGTGTTCCGTGACCATCACGCCGCCGGGGCAGGAGAGGCCGGTATAAGGCCCACCATTGCCGATCTGGGCGCAGCTCCAGTTCACGAACTCATCGACGTAGCGATGATAATTGGTGAAGAGCACATAGCGCTGGATATGCTCGGGCGGGGTACCGGTATAGTGGCGCAGCCGGGCCAGAGAGAAATCGGTCCGCAAGCCATCGAACAGGGCGAGTGGGCGCGCCTCGTCTTCCGCATAATCGAACAGGCCATCGGCGATCTCGTCTCCGATATAGGCAAGCTCGGTCGTCGGGAACCAGCGAGCGAGATCCTTGGCGCGGACATCGGCCAGATCGTCATTGGCGTCGAGGACATAGGGAAACGGGATTTCCTGACGCCCCGGCCCGGCCGTGATCTCGACGCCGTAATCGGCAATCAAAATGTCGATCTGTTCCGCCAGATAGTCGGCAAAGAGCGAGGGCTTGGTAACGCTGGAAACATAATCCCCGGCTTCGGTCAGCCTTCCGAACGACCGCGCCGGAGGTTCGCGGGCTTCGTCTCCCTCATGGTGCAGCCGAATCTCGGGATAGGCGAAACTGCCGTCGCGGCGCTGCGCCGGATCGGGCGGCACGCCCGTTTCGACATAGGTTTCAATGGCCTTGCGTAGCCGCGCCACCGCAGCCTTGAACAGGATATCGAGTTCGGCGACGATCGCCGCGCCTGTCTGTGCTTTGTTTTCAACTGTCATCTTCCACACCTACGCGCGGAAGATGACGGCTTCAAGCTGGCCGCTCAGATGTTTTCGAGCATGTATTCGGCCGAGCTGACGCGGAATTCGCCCGGGCCTTCGACGAAGAGATGCTCGACAGTTCCATCGTTCACGACCATCGAGAAGCGCTGGCCGCGCGTGCCCATGCCGAATTTCGAGCTGTCCATGACAAGCCCCAGAGCCTTGGCGAAATCGCCATTGCCGTCGGCGAGCATCGTCACCTTGCCATCGACGCCCGAAGCCTTGCCCCAGGCACCCATGACGAAGGCGTCGTTGACGGCGGTGCAGGCGATCTCGTCGATGCCCTTGGCCTTGAGGTCAGCTGCATGTTCGACAAAGCCCGGCAGGTGCTTGGCAGAGCAGGTCGGTGTGAAGGCGCCGGGGACCGAGAACAATGCAACACGCTTGCCCGCGAAAAATTCGTCGCTCGCAACCCCCTGCGGCCCTTCGGCCGTCGGCTTGACGAACATGGTGGAGGGAAGCTTGTCGCCAACGGCAATGGTCATGGGGCATCCTTTCGGGTTTGTTTGAGTCCGGTTGGCCCCCCTCTGGTTCCAACGGTCGCGCTTTGCAAGTGAATGCTGGACATTGCGCCCGCACCGGATCAATCCTTTGCGCTACATCATGGCGGCGACTCCTCCCTTCCTGACCGGCAAGCTGCTGCTCGCCATGCCCGGCATCGGCGATCCGCGCTTCGAGCGTTCGGTGATCGCGATCTGCCAGCATGACGAGGATGGCGCGCTGGGCATCGGGATCGGGCGAATCATGCCGCGCATGGGGCTCCACGCGCTGCTCGACCAGTTCGGGATCGAGCCCCGATCTGTGCCGGACGTGCCGATCCACGCCGGCGGACCGGTCGAGCCGCAGCGCGGTTTCGTTCTCCACTCGCTCGACTGGAGCGGGCAGGAAAGCCTGCAGGTCTCGAACCTCTGGGGCCTGACCGCGACGATCGACGTGCTGCGCGTGATCGGCACCGACAAGGGTCCGAAACACTGGCTGGTCGCGCTGGGCTATGCCGGCTGGGGTCCGGGCCAGCTCGACGAGGAAATGCACCGCCACGGCTGGCACGTGGCCGACGCCAATGACGTGCTGCTCTACGACATGCCGGTCGAGGAACGCTGGTCCGCCGCGTTCGAGGCGCAGGGGATCGATCCGAGGTTGCTGGCGGTGGATAGCGGGCATGCTTGAGGGCAAAATGTCAGTGAAAAATTGACTTTCATCGCGATTCGGGTGCTTAATCACCCGTAATGTTCGATGGCTTGAGGGGCACAAGCTGTGAGCGCACTTTCCAGCGACACTCTGGTGGATGTGATAACCGCCTATGTGCATGGGTCGGACCATCCCGATCTCATGGTCTATCGAAAGGACTTCGGAACGAAGTTCGACATCGATCGATGGGCCGCCATTCTTGCGCAACGCTGCAGGCTGGGCGACTTCTTCGGGAAGCGAATACTTGAGGTCGGCTGCGGCTTTGGCTGGGATGCCGCCGGCATCGCCCTGATCGGAAACAATTCAGTCGTCGCGACGGATATCCTGCCCTCGATGATCGAAGGTGCCCGCGAATGCCTGGCTTCGGTTCGCAAGGCTGGATACCGCCTCGATATCGAGCCCGTACAGGGCGACATCTGTGCACTCGAGCTTCCTGACGCATCGATCGACGGCATTTACTCCTCCGAAGCCATTGAGCATGTTCATGACCTACCGGCCATGTTCCGGCGATGCTTTGCATTATTGAAACCAGGCGGACGCATGCTCATCGCCAACGATGCAAATCAATACAATTCCGAATTTCGCGAGGCCACCATGAAGATGTGGAAGGAGCGCGACGAAAGCTGGGAACATGCGGCCTGGCTAAAGGCGGAGGTGCGCCCCGTCGAACATGCGACGGCCAAACCATTCGCGGCAATGCGCGAGGAAATCATCGATGAAACAGGGGTCACGCTAAATGCCGAGTCGCGCGCGCAGCTCATCGCCGCGACGGCAGGGCTGACTCGCCCGGAAATCGTCGAAGCGGTGCGGCAATATGTGGAACTGAACACGCTCCCGGCCAGGCCCGCATTCTCCTGGTGCAGAAATCCCGAAACGGGAGAATATGCGGAACGATTGCTCGATCCCTTCGAGCTGCGCGAGATGATCACGGAGGCCGGATTTCGTGGCGTCCGGCTTCGGCATGAATTCAACAGGTTTCCTCATCGCCTCGTAAACGGCGTTTCGCTTTCTCCGCTTAACAAGTTCCTGTTCGACCGGCGCGGCGTTTTCCTGCTGGTGGCGGACAAACCAGGCTGAATCTGATCGGTCCTGCATCTTTCGTCACAGGTTGCGCAAACCGGTACACAGAGCTAATCGCCCGCACATGGGCATCTTCAAGAATATCTTCACCTGGTGGGAAGGCGCGACCTTCGGGACGTGGCTTGGCACCGCGACCAAAGGCAAGCGCGTCGGTCATGATGCCGAGGGCAATGTCTATTATGAAGGTGGCACGACCGTTGGCGGGCTCACGCGCCGCTGGGTCATGTACAACGGCCTCAATGATGCCAGCCGGGTGCCGCCCGAATGGCATGGCTGGCTGCATCACATGATCGACGACGTTCCCGAAAATGCCCTGCCGCCGGCGCGCATCTGGCAAAAGCCGCCGAGCCGCAACCTGACCGGCACTGTCCACGCCTATCGCCCCGCCGGTGCGCCCGAAGCCGGGGGCGAACGTGCTGCTGCCACGGGCGACTATCAGCCCTGGATCCCCGAACAGGGATGAAGCGCCCCACACTCTGGCTGCTGGGGGGGCTGACCGCCGGGCTGGTGGGCTGGCAGGGATATGCGCAGATCCAGAATGCGACGGCCGAGAATGCAACCGAGGCTGCCCCGACCCAGATCGAGGCCCCGGCTCCGAAACTCGCGCCGCCTGTCCTTGTCGGCAAGGAAACGCCGATGGCCGAACGCGTCGCGACGCTCGGCATCCTCAACAAACGCAACGGGCTTTACCGCGATCTCGTCGTGAAGCCGGGCCAGGCGGTGCGGATCGGCGATCTCGTCGTGCGGCTGAAGGCCTGCGAGACGACCGCGCCGTGGGAAACCGAACCCTATACCGGCGCGTTCGTGCAAGTGATCGTCCATGGCAGCGACGACAAATGGCGCAAGATTTTCTCCGGCTGGCTGTTCAAGGAATCGCCGTCGCTGAACGTCGTCGAGCATCCGATCTACGATGTCTGGACCAAGGCCTGCGCGATGAAGCACCCGGAGGCCGGGCCGGACACGATTGTCATGCGCGGCGATGCTTCGGCCTCGAACAGACGATCGAGCGCGGAGAAATCGCCCGATGCGGCCGAAGCGCCGCCTGCTGAAGCGCCCGCTCCCGCAGCCGCACCCGTGACGGCCGACACCAACGCCGCGAGATAATCCGACCGGTCGATCTCGATCGCACCCAATGATGCAAGGTGCGGGGTGATGAACTGGCAATCGAGCAGCGTGAACCCGCCCGCCCTGAGCCGCGCGACGAGATGCGCGAGCGCCACTTTCGACGCGTCGGTCGCCCGGCTGAACATCGATTCGCCGAAAAAGGCACGGCCAAGCTTCACGCCATAAAGCCCGCCGACCAGCTTTCCTTTTTCCCATGTCTCAATGCTGTGCGCATGCCCTCCGGCGTGGAGCAGCGCGACCGAAGCCTCGATCTGGTGGTTGATCCAGGTCGTAGGCCGGTCCGCCGCCTGTTCGGCACACATCCGCACGACTTCGCCGAATGCCCTGTCCGCTGTCGTCTCGAACCGCCCGGACCGGAGCGTCTTGGCGAGCGAGCGCGATAGCCGGAAGCTGTCCAGCGGCAGCACGCCGCGCTTTCGCGGCTCGACCCAATAGACTTCGGGCGCGTCGCGTCCGTCCGCCATCGGGAATATCCCGGCGGCATAGGCCTTGAGGAGGAGCGCGGGATCGAGCGGTTCGGTCATCGCGTCATACTAGTCCGCCTTTCGCCCCATTCCAAACCGCGCTAGGGCCAAAAAGTGCCGGAAACCATCCAGTGTGACATCGCCATCGCGGGTGGCGGCCTTGCCGGGGGGCTGATCGCGCTGGCGCTGGCCGAACGCCAGCCAGGGCTCGACGTGCGGCTGATCGAGCCGGAGTCGCAACTGGGCGGCAATCACATCTGGTCCTTCTTCGACAGCGACGTTGCGCCCGAGCATCGCTGGCTTGTCGAACCGCTGATATGCCATCGCTGGCCCGCCTATGACGTTGCCTTCCCCGCGCACCGGCGCACGCTCGATACGGGTTACAACAGCATCGAATCGGAACGGCTCGACGCTGTGATCCGGGCGCGGATGCGGCCGGATCGGATCATTGCCGCGAGCGCCCTCGAAGTCACGCGCGAAACCGTCCTCCTTGATGACGGGCGGACCGTTGCCGCACGCCACGTTATCGATGCGCGGGGTGCCGCGGATCTTTCCTGCCTCGATCTGGGCTGGCAGAAATTCCTGGGGCAGGCGTTGCATGTTCAGGACGGCCATGGCCTGACACGTCCGATCGTCATGGACGCGACCATGCCGCAAATCGACGGTTACCGCTTCGTCTATTGCCTGCCCTTCGACGCCAAGACCGTGTTCGTTGAAGACACCTATTATAGCGACGGCCCCGAGCTTCATGTGGCAGCGATGCGCCAGCGCATTGCCGACTATGCGCTTGCCCGAGGCTGGGACGTCGACACCGTCGAGCGCGAGGAAACCGGGGTCCTCCCCGTCGCGATGGGCGGGAATTTCGACGCGTACTGGTCGTCTGGCGGCAGTGCGGCAAAGGCCGGAGTGCGAGCCGCGCTGTTTCATCCGACGACGGGCTATTCGTTGCCCGATGCCGTCCGGCTGGCAGCGCGGCTGGCGCACGATCCGGACCTTGCGGCTGAAAGGATCGAAAATCATGCGGCGGCGCTTTGGATCGAGCGGCGTTTCTACCGGCTGCTTGGCGTCATGCTGTTCCGCGCTGCGGAGCCGAAGCGACGCTATTGCATCCTCGAGCGCTTCTACCGGCTTTCGCCAACCCTTATCGGCCGCTTTTATGCTGGGCAATCGACGCTTGCCGACAAGATCCGCATCTTGAGCGGAAGGCCGCCCGTCCCTATCGCTGCTGCCGTGCGGGCACTCTGGGAATCACGCGCGTGAAGCGCGCCATCATCATCGGATCCGGATTCGGCGGCCTGGCACTGGGCATCCGCCTCCAATCGGCGGGTATCGAGACCGTCATCGTCGAAGCCCGCGACAAGCCGGGCGGTCGGGCCTATTTCTGGGAGAAGGGCGGCTTTACCTTCGATGCCGGGCCGACAGTCATCACCGATCCGGACTGTCTCCGGGAGCTTTGGTCACTGTCCGGCCGCAACATGGCAGACGATGTGGCCCTCGATCCCGTCACGCCCTTTTATCGGCTGAGCTGGCCCGATGGCACCAGCTTCGATTATTCGAACGACAATGCCGCACTGACCAGCGAAATCGCCAAGCTCGATCCCTCCGATCTGCCGGGGTACCAACGCTTCCTCGATTATGCGGCAGGGGTCTACACGGAAGGCTATGAAAAACTCGGCCATGTGGCGTTTCTCGACTTCGCGTCGATGATCCGCGCGGCGCCCGCACTTGCCAAATACCAGGCCTGGCGTTCGGTCTATTCGATCGTCTCATCCTATGTGCGTGATGAGAAGCTGCGCGAGGCGCTGTCATTCCACACATTGCTCGTCGGCGGCAATCCGTTCACCACCAGCGCAATCTATGCGCTGATCCACAAGCTGGAAATGAAGGGCGGTGTCTGGTTCGCACGCGGCGGAACCAACCGGCTTGTCGCGGCAATGGTCACGCAGTTCGAGCGGCTCGGCGGGACACTGAGGCTCAATGATCCGGTCGAAGCGATCGAAACGCTCGGCGACAAGGTAACGGGCATTCGCACGAAATCGGGGTGGCAGGCCGATGCCGATGCCGTCGCATCGAACGCGGATATCGTGCACAGCTATCGCGACCTTCTGACCGGCAACAGGCGCGGCACGCGAATGGCTGCCTCGCTTGAGCGTAAACGCTTCTCGCCTTCGCTGTTCATTGTCCATTTCGGGATCAGGGGAAGCTGGCCGGGCATTCCCCACCACACGATCCTCTTCGGCCCTCGCTACAAGGGGTTGCTCGACGATATCTACACCCACGGCGTGCTGCCGCGCGATTTCTCGCTCTATCTTCATCACCCGACCGTCACAGACCCGTCACTGGCGCCCGGGGGCTGTTCGACCTTTTATGCGCTGGCGCCCGTCGCCCATCTGGGCAAGGCGCCGCTCGACTGGGATGGGGAAGTGGGCAAGGTGCTGGAGGGCCGCATCCTCGACGAAATCGAGCGTCGGCTGATCCCCGATATCCGCGAACGGATCGTAACGAGTTTCCGTTATGCCCCCACCGATTTCTCGCGCGACCTGAATGCCCGTCATGGCAGCGCGTTCAGCCTTGAACCGACACTGGCCCAATCGGCGTGGTTCCGCATTCACAATCGCGACGATGCGATTCCGAACCTGTACTTCGTCGGCGCCGGCACGCACCCAGGCGCCGGAATTCCGGGCGTCGTCGGCAGTGCCAAGGCGACCGCAAAACTGATGCTGGAGGATTTGAACCGATGACACGTCTTGCCGTCTATTGCGGCTCCTCGCCCGGAGCGGATCCGGCCTATGCAGCGGCCGCTGGCGCGCTCGGCAGGGAAATGGCCGCGCGCGGGATCGGGCTGGTTTTCGGCGGCGGGCATGTCGGGCTTATGGGGGCGATCGCCGATGCCGTGCTCGAAGCGGGCGGGGAAGTCATCGGCGTCATCCCGGAGGCATTGCGCGACAAGGAACTGGCGCATCAGGGCTGCACCGAACTCCATGTCGTCTCGACCATGCACGAACGGAAATCGCTGATGGCCGATTATGCCAAGGGATTCATAGCGATGCCCGGCGGCTTTGGCACATTCGATGAGATATTCGAGATGCTGACCTGGGGGCAGCTTGGTTATCACACCCGGCCCTGCGGGTTCCTCAACGTGGCTGGTTATTACGACGCGCTCTTCGCGTTTCTCGACACGTGCGTCGAGGCGCGGTTCGTGACCCACGTACACCGCGAGATGATCATCGCGGCAACCGACCCAGCAGAATTACTAGACCGGATGGCTGAATTCGAACCGCCCGATCAGGCGAAATGGCTTGATCGCTTCGACCTGTGAGCCGCCGGCTCCTCGGCCTTGCTCGCGACGGGCTTCCAACGTAACACTGCCCCAGCGATAGACGGGTTGCTCGCAGCAAACATAAGATAGGAGTGGTAAATATCTGATAACAATCGTCTGTTGGCAATCGTATTGCGGGTCACCGGAGTGGCCTTCTGTTCGCCCTACGTGATGGCGATCCTGTGACCGTCCGGCTGGGCGTGGCACGAGGGAGGTCCAGGCACCAACGATTATTTTCTGATGATCGTGGGCGTTTATGCCGCGCTGGGGATATTCCTGATCCGTGCGGCTGGCAATCCGGTAGCGAACGCCTCGCTCATCTGGTTCACCGTCTGGTCGAGCGTCGTCCATGCCTTGGTCATGGCATATGAATCCCTGCGCAACCCGATGCATCAAGGGCATTTGATCGGCGACGTGCCGGCACTGCTGCTGGTTGCGCTGGCACTGGGCGTCCTGATGAGAAAGCAAGCCGCCCCTGCCTGATCCGGCATGCTGGCCCGGCGCTCAGGCCGAGCGCCTTCGACAGCGACCTACGTCCCCTTGCGACGAGGTGTTTTGACGGGCATGACCCGATAGTGAGTCAGGATCACACCGAAAACCTTTCGCCGATCGGCCGGGCAGTCGCGCGGAGGGCGGTGGTAACTTATGCCCGCAAGAGCATAGGCCGCGGCTCCAAATCCTTTGGACTCGCCTCACGCCTGTTCGATCGCAAAACGCGTGAGCGGGCGTGGTTGCTCTATTGCTGGTGCCGGCGCTGCGACGACATTGCAGATGGGCAAGACCATGGCGGGACGATGGCGACAACGGATGACCCGGCCGAACGACTTGCCCGGATAGCCGACCTGACGACAGAAGCGCTCGAAGGCCGTCCGACGGGTGACCCGGCGTTCGATGCCTTGGGAATTGTCGCGAAAGAATGCGCCATCCCCCGCAAATACGCCTATGACCTGATAGAAGGTTTTGCGCTCGACGCATCGGGCTGGCATCCGCGCACCGAGAATGATCTGCTCAGATATTGCTACCATGTCGCCGGCGCCGTTGGCTGCATGATGGCAATTGTCATGGGCATCGACCCTTCCGACGAGGAGACGCTCGAGCGCGCGGCCGATCTTGGCAAGGCTTTCCAGCTGGCCAATATCGCGCGGGATATTCGTGAGGATGATGCGGCGGGGCGGTGTTACATACCCGATGAATGGCTGGCCGAGGCTGACATTCCGCCCGGCGAACAGATGCGCCCTTACTACCGCTCGCGCCTCGCCGACATTGGCTGGTGGCTGGCAGACATGGCGCAGGATTTCGAAGCGAGCGGCCGGATCGGGGCAGCGAAACTTCCTTTCCAATCGCGCTGGGCGGTGCTGGCGGCTACCGGCATCTACGGCGAAATTGCACGCGAGGTGGCGAAACGAGGCCAGGCTGCGTGGGACCACAGGGTTGTGGTTAGTCCACGCGCCAAGCTGAAATGGATCGTCAGGGCGCTATTTCAGGCGGCCGCCAAATAACGGCCAAATTAGTGACGGAGTGGAAGAACATGATGAAGTATCTGGTTGCGACGGCAGTTCTCGGCGCAATGAATGTAGCGGCTCCGTCTCGAAAGCGAGATTATCAAATGGCTGGAGGCGCTGAAATAGCACTGCCCTATACTCCGGACCGGAGTATTTAGTTCCGCGCCGGGCCGGCTGGCTGGCGCACACCTCCATTGCCGCGTCGGCTCAGTTCCGCTTTTAGCGCCTCTGGCTTCGGCGCCCAAAGGAAACCGAAACTTACTGCGCCGGATCTGGTTTCAACGACGTGATGGAGCCTGTGTGCCTGAACGATACGTTTCATATAATCGCTTTTCGGGATGTATCCGTGCCCTAGCCGCTTGTGGACGCCAACGTCATGAAAGCCGAAATAGACTGCACCATAAGCGGCTATTCCGCCGCCCGCCCACGCATAGAGCGGACCATGGCCAAGTCCTATTCCCCACCAGAAAAGCAGGATCGACGGAATCGCGAAAATCAGCGCGTAGAGGTCATTGGCCTCCCACACCCCCAGTCGCTGGCGATGATGGCTCTCGTGAAGGAACCAGCCGGGCCCGTGCATCACCCAGCGATGCGCGACATAGGCAACGCCTTCCATCGCGACGAGCGTCGCAAGAAACAAAAAAGGCCCAGCAATCGCCAACATGAACGCCAGTATAACGAGTCATTCAGCTTCGCGTCACCCCGGCTCGGCGAGAGGGGTTCCCAGACAGGTTGTTCCTCCGGCGTCGCTCGAGTAGCGTTTTGAGCTTGTAATGGAGGGCACCTGTCGCCCCCTCACCTCGAACCTCCTGGAGACGCGAATGAAGCGCGGACTTGCCCTGATCCTCCCGTTCCTCGCCCTTTCGGCCTGCGCCACTCCGGAAACACGGCTGCGGACCGGGCTGATGAATGCGGGACTGAGCAAGGGGCAATCGGCCTGCATGGCGGATCGGATGGTGGACAGGCTGTCGCTCATTCAGCTGCGCCGGATTGCGTCCCTCAGGAATTTTCAGAAGGAGCGGATTCGCGACATGACGGTGGACCGCTTCCTTCACAATGTCCGGTCTCTGGAGGACCCCGAGATACTGACCGTCACGACCCGGGCCGCTTTGAGCTGCGCAATCCTCCGCTAGAGGCTTCCCAACCGCCCGCTCCTGTGCTTTAGGCCGCTGCATTCCAACGCAGAGGACTCAGGCCCGACATGAATATTCATGAATACCAAGCCAAGGAATTGCTAGCCAAGTTCGGCGTGCCGGTGCCTGCGGGCCATGCGGCACTGAGTGTCGAGGAGGCGGTAGAGGCCGCCAAGCAGCTTCCCGGGCCTCTTTATGTCGTCAAGGCCCAGATCCACGCCGGCGGGCGCGGCAAAGGCAAGTTCAAGGAACTGGGCCCCGACGCCAAAGGCGGCGTCCGGCTCGCAAGGACGCTTGAGGAGGTCCGCGCCAATGCAGCCGACATGCTCGGCAACACGCTTGTCACGGTCCAGACCGGCCCGGCGGGCAAGCAGGTCAACCGCCTCTACATCACTGACGGTGTCGATATCGAAAAGGAATTCTATCTCGCTCTCCTCGTCGACCGGGCGACCAGCCGGATTGCCGTCGTCGCTTCGACGGAAGGCGGCATGAACATTGAGGATGTGGCCCACGAAACGCCTGAAAAGATCACGACGATCACGATCGATCCGGCAACCGGCCTGATGCCGCATCATGGCCGCGCGGTCGCCAAGGCGCTTGGCCTCACCGGCGACCTTGCCAAGCAGGCGCAGAGCACGCTTGCCGGCCTCTACAGCGCATTTCTAGGCACCGATGCCTCGCAGATCGAGATCAATCCTCTCGCCGTCTGCGCCGGAAACAAACTGATGGTGCTCGATGCGAAAGTCGGTTTCGATTCGAACGCGATGTTCCGCCACAAGGATCTTGCCGAGCTGCGCGACCTGACCGAGGAAGACCCGGCCGAGGTCGAGGCGTCGGAATACGACCTTGCCTATATCAAGCTCGACGGAAATATCGGCTGCATGGTCAATGGCGCGGGCCTTGCGATGGCGACGATGGACATCATCAAATTGAACGGCGAATTCCCGGCCAATTTCCTCGACGTTGGCGGTGGCGCCTCCAAGGAAAAGGTAACGGCCGCCTTCAAGATCATTCTCAAGGATCCGGCTGTGAAAGGCATTCTCGTCAATATTTTCGGCGGAATCATGAAGTGCGACATCATTGCCGACGGCATCGTCGCAGCAGCCCGCGAAGTGAACCTCTCGGTCCCGCTCGTCGTCCGGCTGGAGGGCACGAACGTGCAGCAGGGCAAGGACATTTTGGCCGGCTCGGGCCTGCCAATCGTCGCAGCCAACGATTTGGGTGACGCCGCAAAGAAGATAGTCGCGGAGGTTCGCAAGGCAGCGTAAGGCTTGCAAAACATCGCAGGCTTGTGCACTGCGGCAACAAATTGACGTTAACGTAAAGAGATTCTCTGGAGGAAAGCCATGAAAATCCTCGTCCCCGTGAAGCGGGTGATCGACTATAATGTGAAGCCGCGGGTGAAGCCCGACGGTACGGGCGTCGACCTGGCCAATGTGAAGATGTCGATGAACCCGTTCGACGAGATCGCGGTCGAGGAAGCGCTGCGCCTCAAGGAAAAGGGAGCGGCGACCGAGGTCGTGGCCGTTTCCGTCGGCCCTGAAAAGGCGCAGGAAACACTCCGCACCGCGCTCGCAATGGGCGCCGACCGGGCGATTCTGGTCGTGGCCGAGGACGTCGAGCCGCTGGGCGTGGCAAAGATCCTTGCCAAGATTGTCGAGGAAGAGGCCCCCGGCCTTGTCATCCTCGGCAAGCAGGCGATCGACGACGATTCGAACCAGACCGGCCAGATGCTCGCCGCGCTGACCGGGCGCCCGCAGGGCACGTTCGCCTCGAAGGTCGAAGTCAATGGCGACAGCGTTGCGGTCACGCGTGAAGTCGATGGCGGGCTTGAAACAGTCAGCCTCAAGACGCCCGCGATCATCACGACCGACCTGCGTCTCAACGAGCCGCGCTATGCCTCGCTTCCCAATATCATGAAAGCGAAGTCGAAGCCGCTCGCGAGCAAGACACCCGCCGATTACGGCGTCGATGTGACACCTCGGCTCAAGACGCTGAAGGTTTCTGAGCCGCCCGTGCGCTCGGCTGGCGTCAAGGTCGCCGATGTCGACGCGCTGGTGGCGAAACTCAAGGAAATGGGAGTGGCGGCATGAGCGTCCTCGTCTGGGTGGAACATGACAATGCGTCGCTGAAGGACGCAACGCTTGCGGCCGTCACGGCGGCGGGCAAACTGGGCGACGTTCATGCGCTGGTCGCGGGCAATGGCTGTTCGGCCGTCGCCGATCAGGCCGCAAAGATCGCTGGCGTCTCGAAGGTTCTTCTGGCCAATGATGCGGCCTATGCCAATGCGTTGGCCGAAAACGTCGCGCCGCTCATCGTCTCGCTGATGGCGGACTATGACGCATTCGTGGCCCCTGCCACCTCGCACGGCAAGAATATCGCACCGCGTGTGGCGGCCAGCCTCGACGTGATGCAGATTTCGGACATCCTCTCGGTCGAGAGCGCCGATACCTTCACGCGCCCCATCTATGCAGGCAATGCCATCGCGACAGTCCAGTCGAGCGATGCGAAAAAGGTGATCACCGTGCGCGGAACCGCCTTCGCGAAGGCGGCTTCCGAAGGCGGATCGGCCAGTATCGAGGCTGTCTCAGGCGCGGGCGATGTCGGACTATCCTCGTTCGTCGGTGCCGAGATCGCAAAGCTCGAGCGCCCCGAACTGACAAGCGCAAAGATCATCGTTTCCGGTGGTCGCGCGCTGAAGGACGCGGAAACCTTCCAGGCGACCATCTTCCCGCTTGCGGACAAACTCGGCGCGGCCGTCGGCGCGAGCCGCGCTGCGGTCGACGCGGGTTATGTTCCCAACGACTATCAGGTCGGCCAGACCGGCAAGATCGTTGCCCCCGAAGTCTATATGGCCATCGGCATTTCAGGCGCGATCCAGCACCTTGCCGGCATGAAGGACTCAAAGACGATCATCGCCATCAACAAGGATGAAGACGCGCCCATCTTCCAAGTCGCGGACCTCGGCCTTGTCGCGGACCTGTTCAAGGCTGTGCCCGAACTGGTGGAGAAGCTTTGAGCAATCACCGGCTCACGTGAAACGTTCAGGGGTGGCTGCGGCCACCCCTTTTGTTGCCCCGTATCAATTGCCTGACAGCAGCCAGATTCCGCCACCGATCAGCGCGGCTCCCCCAAGGAGCGGCAGCGCTGCAACAAAGCCCGCGCGGACACCGCCGAGCACAAGCACCAGCAGCCATTTGAGAAGGGTGTTCACGAGGATCGGCAAAGAGAGAAGAATGCCCAGCTGTGACAGCGGCAAGGCACTCTGCGGCAAAGTCGTCGTCATGATGATCGCGGCATCGACATCGTAGAGCCCGGTCAGCCCGACGAGCACCGTCATCCCTTGGGCACCGTATCGCTCGATCGTCCAGCGCGCGATGATGACGATTATTGCGACCATCACGGCAAAGCCGATGGCAGGCCAGAAATCGAAGGGGTTCCGCCGGACCGAGACGCCCCCGCCGCTGCTTATGCTCCGATCCGCCCGATAGACGCTGGCCAAGGCATAGAGCGCGCCGAAGGCTGCCGCGGCGCCAATGCCGATCGCGAACATGCCGAGCGCGGAGGGCAGCAACACACCACACAGAATGAGAACCCTGAGCGGCATCATCGCGCTCGCCGCCGCAATCGCTGCATTCAACATTGTGCGATCCTCGCCCGACTGGCGCAGACGACGCGCCAGCTCCGCCGTCACAGCGGTGGATGAGTAAGTCGCCCCGATCGCCGCCGCGAGGATCGTGCCGCGCGTGTTGCCGAATTTCTTGCTCGCCCAATAGCCGGCAAAGGACAGACCCGTCACAAAGACCACCACCAGCCAGAGCATTCGCGGATTGAGCGCATCGTAGGGCCCGATCGCACGATCCGGCAGGAGCGGCAGGACCACCAGCGCGATCGCCCCGAATTGGGCTGCCGCAAGGATATCCGCTTCATCCAGCGTCTGAATCCAGCCATGGAGCTTATCACGCATGGAAAGGATCAATGTTGTTGCCCCGCCCGCCACCAGCGCTTCCCGCGCAAAACCGATTGTTGCGAGGATCCCGAACAAAACCGTCAGCACGCCGACGACAGCGCCCGTCGCCGAAACATTGTCATCCGGTTCAGCCAGCCGGGCTCGATAGGCTAGCGTGAGCGCGACCATCAGTCCGGCGAGAGCAAGCAGCCCGAACCAGAGAGACAGGGCAGTCGAAACCAACCCGACAAGGCCTCCGCCCAGTCCCAGCAGGGCATGCGTGCGGATCCCTGCCACGCGCGCCCCTTCATGCTCCTTGCGCTGACGCCAGCCACGCTCGAGCCCGACAAGCAGGCCTATACCGGTCGCCAGCATCAGGGCATAGGCAGGCTCCAAGCTTGCCGAACTCATCGGCAGGTTCAGCAGGCCCGGCTGGCTCAGCACCGGAGAAGAGGAGCTCGTCACGTTTTCGACCGCGACGCGGTGGAGCGCAGCAAAGCATAGCCCGAAACTGCCGCAAGGACCGAGCCCATCAGCACGCCAATCTTGACACTATCCCCCATCGCGGGGTCACTGAAGGCAAGGCCTCCGATGAACAGGCTCATCGTAAAGCCGATCCCGCACAGCAGGGAAACGCCATAGACTTGGCGCCAGCTCGCGTGAGCCGGCCGGTCGGCAAGTCCGAATTTGACAGAGAGCCACACGCTCGAAAATATGCCCATCTGCTTTCCCACAAACAGACCGAGTGCAACGCCCAACGGCAGGGGGCCGAGCAAAGCACCAGTCCCGATGCCTGTGAGCGACACTCCGGCATTGGCAAACCCGAACAGGGGAACAATGCCGAAGGCAACGGGCTTCTGGAGCAGGTGTTCGAGCCTGTGAAGCGGTGAACTTTCAGCATCCGGCGCACCGGGCGTCGGCTTGATCGGAATTGTCAGGGCTGCGAGCACCCCTGCAATCGTGGCATGCACGCCGGAAAGGAACACAGCCACCCAAAGCAGGCTAGCAAGCGGCAGGTACCAGCGCAGGCGAACAAAACCCCCTCGATTGAGGGCCATCATTGCCCCCATGATGACGAGTGCGGCAAGGAGCGCGGCGCCGCTGATCGCATCGGTATAGGCCAGCGCAATGATCGCGACCGCGCCCATATCGTCGACAATGGCAACTGTCGTCAGGAACAGCTTGAGCGATGCCGGTGCCCGGCTGCCGAGCAACGCTAGAACCCCGATCGCAAAAGCAATGTCCGTAGCCGCCGGGATCGCCCAGCCACGGGCCAGCGCGGGGTTCCCCTGCGTCACGCCGAGATAGACGATAGCGGGCACAACCATGCCGGCCGCAGCGGCAATCACGGGCAACCGCCGGTCCGCCCATGTCGCGAGGTGGCCGTCGACGAACTCGCGCTTGATCTCCAGCCCGACCAGCAGGAAGAAAATCGCCATCAGCGCATCATTTATCCAGTGGTGGACCGACAGGGGCCCGGCCTTTTCGTGAAGCCAGTCGAAATAGCTCGACGACCAGGGGCTGTTCGCCACCAGCATTGCCAGCGTCGCTGCGATCATCAGCAAGATGCCCCCAGCAGCTTCGCTTTCAAGAAACTCGCGCAGCGCCGAGCGCGGCTGATGCCTGGACTTTGTCATGAACAACTAACGTACCGTAAATCGTGAACGGTCAACCACATGCCCCGCAGGATCAATCAACGCAAGCTGATGGACCCCCGGCCCAGCTAGGACCATCGGAGCGTTCCCCGCTTCACCCAGGTCGCGACGATCCAGAACGAGACGGTGCCCTGCGACTTCGCCCGTCACCGCAAGACCAAGTCTTTGACGGCCGATGGGAATGTCGGGATCAAGGGCATAGACGCTGCCGGGCACGGGATTGGTAATCCGCGGGCGGCGCGCCGTCGCCGGAGCAGCAATCTGGATCGCCTGCCCGGTTCCCCTGAGAAAATATTCTTGCCGGGGCGCCTCGATATTTGCGGCGAACCGGATCGCGCGCTCTTCAATGCCTTCGGGCATCTGGGGCGCCCGGCCTGGATGGTGTGCGTGGAGGGCCATCATGACATCGCGCCAGACCGGCGCCGCGCCGCTCGTGCCCGAAACGGCCTTCATGCTGTCTCCCTCGAGATTGCCGATCCAGACCGCAACCGTGTATCGATCGGACCAACCAACGCACCAATTGTCACGCATGGCTTTGGATGTGCCTGTCTTGACCGCAGCCCAGAATGGCAGCTTCAGTGCGCTGTCGAGCCCGAACGTACCCGCGCGAGCCTGCGGATCGGAGAGGATCGAACCAACCAGCCAGCTCGCCTGCTCGGACAGCACGCGGCGCGGTGCAACGTGCGGATCGTTCGCCCGCAGCCGCAATGGTGACCAGCGCCCGCCCAGCGCAAAGCTGCGATAGGCCGCCACCTGTTCGAGCAGCGTCACTTCGGCCGAGCCGAGCGCGAGCGAGAAGCCGTAATACTGCCCATCCTCGGTTAGTCCGCGATAGCCTGTGTCCCAAAGCCGGTCGCGAAACGCCTCGGTTCCGCCAATCACAAGCGTCCGCACGGCAGGAACGTTGAGCGAGCCGGCGAGCGCCGAGCGGACGGAAACCGGCCCCTTGAACACATGATCGTAATTCTGGGGCACATAAAGACCCGAAGCGGTGTCGAGCTGAACCGGAGAATCATCGAGGATGGAAGCAGGCGTAAGATAGCCGCGTTCCATCACCATGCCATAAAGGAAGGGCTTCAGCGTCGATCCGGCCTGGCGATAGGCATCAGCCCCATCGACCGCCGCTGCGGTCGAATCCCCGCCGACCCCGCCGACATAGGCCAGCACGTCTCCGCTTTCATTGTCGACCACCACCACTGCGCCGTCGCGCGCGCGCGCGGCCCCCAGCCCGAGAAGCTGGCGGCGTAGCGCGACGGTCGCCATTGCCTGGATATCGCGGTCGAGCGTTGTCGTAACGCGCATCCCCGGTTCGCTCAGCAGTTTGACCGAAAGATGAGGCGCAAGGCCGGGGTCGAGCGCCAATTGCCGCTGGCTGCCGAGCACTGCGTTCGCCATCTCGCGCAATCGAATGCAATCGCTGACCCTGGCGCGACACGCCCGCGCGGCAATTTCTCCCGGCGAGGCGGTGGGATCGGGCAGCAGGGCCGCCGCAAGCCGGGCTTCATCCGCCGTCACCGTCGCCGGCGTTTTTCCGAACAGGCCGAGCGTCGCCGCGCCGATCCCCTGCGCTTCGCCCCGGAACCCGGCAAGATTGAGATAGGCCTCCAGAATTTCGTCTTTCGTCCAGCGGCTCTCAAGCGCTTTGGCTGCGCGCATCTGGCGCAGTTTGTCCATCCAGTTGCGCGCACCCGGCGCCGCAAGATCGGGGGCAAGGAATGCGGCAAGCTGCATCGAAATCGTGCTCGCGCCACGCGACCGCTCTCCTGAAAGGCGCGCTTTCATGGCACTCCCGATTGCAAGCCAGTCGACCCCGTCATGATCGCGGAAGCGCTTGTCCTCCGAAGCAACCACCGTTTCGACCAACACCGGGGCAATGTCTTTCAGCGGCACCCAGGCCAGCCGCCGCGCGCGGAAATTGACGCGCTGGCTGTCGAGCAGAACGCCATTGCGATCGAAAAGCCATGCCTCGCTCGGCTGCCATGCCGCGACAACTTTATCATGTCCGGGAAGCATTGGCGGGATTGTGATGAGCCACAGCAACAGCAAGGCCATCCCCGAGAACGCCGAAATCCACGCGCCCCATCGCCGGAGCCTGCGAATCCCCACTCTCGCGTGGCTGACGACGGGGACGCTCACCTCATCGCTACCGTAATCGGTTGGTTCGGCACTTGTGCGCGAATGTCGGGCGAATACATCGCCTCGACGCGCGTCGGCGGCAGGCTGAAATTGCCCGTGCCGTTAAGCCGGACGGCATACTCGGTCACGAACCGTCCGCGCGGCACCCATTCGAAATAGCCCCGCCAGGCATCGCGACCGCGCTCGACATAGGAAGGCTGCATGCCTTCCCCGGCCGACGCTGCCGCGCCCAGAATCGCCGATTGCCCCCCCAGATTGCCGATGATCGTCGCACCCGGCGGCACAGGATCGCTGACGACCACCCAGTTGCGCTCTGCAGTGGCATCCACAGTGATCGTGATCTTCAGGACATCGCCCCGGGTCAGTTGCCCCGGCACTTTCCGGCTCAGCACGGCAACTGTTTTCGTCATACGGTATCCGGCGAAGAGCGGCTGTCGCAGCGGAACGGCAGCGTGGACGCTGATCATGGCCCAAGGGCCTGTCCCGCCTGCCTGAGACAGCGTGAGCGGTGCCGGTGCGGCGGGAAGTTTCAGCCGCAACGGCCCGCCGTCGGACAACATCGGCCAAGATTGCGTCAAACTCTGCCCCGACAACGCAATCGTCGTCACGCCTCTGACGGCCGTCGCCGGGAACAGGCTTGCGAACCGCTTTGTGGCGATCGTTCCCCAGGCGTTGGCGGGGGTCGTATCCCAATGGCCGCGCCGCTGCCGGAGCGCCGTGCCAATCATCATCTTCGGCCCCTCATCGCCCCATCCGGGGCGACCCAGCACAGCCAGAAGCGCCTTGATCGACATTTCGTCGCCCGAAGTCATCATCCACCAGGGAGCATTTGCCGCATCGGCAAGATCGAGCCGCGACCCTTCATAAACGATCCGCTGGCGCAGCGTGCGTTCTGCCGCGAGACGCAGATTGGTGTTCGCTCCCTTGGTCCGGTCGATCGCCGCCAGCCAGTCAATGAGCGCCGAGGTCGGCATGTCGGCCGGAGCCATACTGATCGCACCGAGCATGGCCGGAGTTGACGCTCCGTTCCGGGCGAGCGCCGCAAGTGCCGCGATCCGCGTCAGCCGACCGTCGCCGCTCCACCGTGTCTCACGATCGAGCCGTCCGTCGACAACGGCCTTCATGGCGTCGATCATCCGTGCTTTGGAAGCGCCGGGGACCGGGAGCCCGGCTTCCGCCGTCATGGAAAGAACATAGGCCGTCAGCGCCTCCGAGCCCGAAAGCCGGTCGATCGGAAAATACCGGAGCAAGCCGTCGCGATCCATATAAACGGGGATCTCATCGGCAAGCACAGTCCACGCACCCGCATCGCCAAGCACAACCGCTCGCGAAAGTCGCTGTTCGAAACAATTATAGGGGTAGGCGCTCATATAGTCGCGCACGCCCGTTAACGGCGGGGCAAGCGTGTCCGTGAGCTTCACGTCAACAAAGCCGCCGGCCAAGGCCCCCTCCGGCGCTGCGACCGGGATCGGCACGCCATTGCCAACCCTGGCAAGTGTGGCGGCCCAGACTTCGACCGGCACTGCCGGGATCACGTCTTGCGATACGGCGATCCGGTCAACCGCCTTGCCATTGGAGGACTTGGCTTCGACCGTCCAGTCCAGCTTCGAAACGCCCTCAGGTGCCGTCAGGTTCCAGGTCACGGGAACGGCGCCGCCGGCGGGAATCTCCACTGTCAGCGGCTCGCCCTTGGCGACGCTGGGCTTGACGTCAACCACTGCCGTCACTCTCATCGGCTTGTCCGACGCATTCCGCAATGTGAAGCTCGCACCATACCAGTCCCCGGTCCGCACAAGCGGCGGGAGACCTGAAAACAGCTGCAGATCCTGTGCGGTCCGCACGGTCGCCTCACCCGTGCCGAACAGGCCTGCTCCCTCGTCGGCTATGGCGACCAAGCGGAAAGCCGAGAGCGAATCCGAGAGCTGGACCGGAATCCTCGCCCTGCCCTTTTCGTCCAGAGAGACACGCCCTCGCCACAACAGCACCGGCTTGAAATCGTCTCGTGTGACGGCCGAAGCGTCGCCACCGCCGCCACCCGCTTCCACCGCCTTGCGGCCATAATGGCGTTTGCCGACAACCTGTGTTTGCGCGGTGGATGTCAGCACCGAAAGCGGGCGTTCTCCCATCATGGCGTCGATCAGTTTCCAGCT
This sequence comes from Sphingomonadaceae bacterium, assembly GCA_041916635.1. Classification (GTDB taxonomy): domain Bacteria; phylum Pseudomonadota; class Alphaproteobacteria; order Sphingomonadales; family Sphingomonadaceae; genus Aquisediminimonas. The sequence goes on from JAYRZE010000001.1 coordinate 249,459, forward strand.
GTCATTGGGGGAGAGCTGAAGCAACGCCTCATCGACCGCGACAAAGGCTATCTCGGCCGATTTCGCGGGCTTGCCGCCAGGCTCCGCCACGGCCACATCGATGTTGGCGGTTTCGCGGACAGTATATTTCTCCTTGTCCGCCTTCACCTTGACGGCCAGTTGATGCCCTTCCCATCCGACTCTGACCTTGGCGATGCCAAGCCGGTAGCTGGGCTTGGCGAGATCGACGAGCGCCGTTTCACTTCCCCCTTCGCGACTGAAGAATGGCAAGTGCCATTCCTTCGCGGTTTCGGCGAGCCACTGGCGGAACCCGCTGACCCGCCCGCGCACGGCCATCACGGAAACGAATACGTCAGGCGCATAGGCGCCCGGCATCGGCACCTTGATCACCGGATCCTTGCCTGAAAGCTCGGTCACATAGCTGGAAAGTACGCCCTCACGTTCGACTGTCACCAGCGCGGTTGCATCGCGAAACGGCATCCGGACCTGGAATTTTGCGATGTCGCCTGCCTTGTAGCTTTTCGCTTCCGGAATCAGATCCATCCGGTCGCCATTGTCCCCGCCGAACCACCAGTCGTCCTCGCCCGCGAGCCAGACCGAACGAACGGCACGCGCGACATTCCCGTCAGCGTCCGTGGTGGTGGCGACAACCGTCACTTCTCCGGAAACGCCAGGCGCGAGCTGGCACGAAGCCAGACCCTGCTTGTCAGTCGTGGCCGAACAGCCGCCCGCAATCTTCGTAACCCGCACTCGGTTATCATAGGCATAGAAGCCGCCAATCAGTCGCCGTCGCGCGGTCAATATTTCACGCGTATAGACATCGAGGCGCACCGGCCTTCCCTTGATCGCACGCCCTTCGGTATCGAGCGCGGCAATCTTCACCCGCAAATCGCTATCGCGCATCAGCCAGCCGTCGGTCTTGATGCCCAACTGGATTGCCGAAGGAAGCAGCGAAATACGACGGTAGGCCGTCAGCGTTTCGCCGTTCGCATCTTCATAATCCATCTCGACCGTCATGTCGGTCGTGTCCTCGATCTCCCGGCCTATATCGATCGTCGCCCTGGCTGTACCGTCGCCACCGAGCGTCGCAGGCAGCGTCTGTGCCAACGGAAGTTCGGCAGGCGGATCATCTTCGCTGTCCCCTGCCAGCGCGAAGGTACCCTCCTTCACCAGCCGGCCACCGAAGGTCCACCCGTCCCATCCTTCAGGGGCGTTGCCGCGCACGTCGAAAGCAGTACGGATGCTGACCGGCAGACCGGGAGCAGGGCCTCCCGAAAGATAGCCGACAAACAGGTCAAGCGGCACCGACCTTGGCCGCACAAGCGCAGTCCTGGGGCCTGTGATCGTTGCTTTCATCGTGGGCAGCCGGAACTCGTCGACCCGGAAATTCTGGTCAAGATAGACCGTTTTCTCACCCGCCTTGATCTTCATGGAATAGTCGCCCTGAGGGGCGCCTTTGGGAACAGTCCAGCTGGTCTCTCCGATTCCGTCCCTGCCAATCGAAACCGGCATCTCGAATTCGGTGCCTGAGCCAGAGTGACTGAGCACCAGCGTGCCACTGACTGCGTCAGCAAAACCGAAACCTGCCCCGATCGGCCGGCGCAGAATATGCTTCATGTTGATCGTTTCGCCTTCCCGGACCAGCGTGCGATCAAAGATCGTGTGGATGATATCGTCCGCTTCGGACCAGCCATAGGGAAGGTCGAAATCATAGGGCCGGATGCCTTCGCCCCACCCGGTAAGGGTAAAGCTGAAATCACCCGACGCGCGTGCCGATATCATGAGCGCATGTTCTTCGGAATCTTCGTCGCAGCTCCCCGATGTTTCGGGTTCGGGCAGCCCGCCCTTGATCATCAGGCGCCCCTGTTTGTCGGTCGCGCCACGCGCCAGCTGTCGCCCGTCGCAGCTGTCGGTCACGCGGACATCGGCCCCGACAACGGGCTGCCCGGTATCGAGCGTGGTGACCCAGGCAAGCGAGGCTTCGCGCCCCCATTTGAAATGGACCGCCATGTTGGTGACGAGCGCACCCGCCGCGACGTAGCGCGGCACATTGCGCCCGAGCAGAGTCTGCCCGAGGACCGGGCTATTCAATTCGACGACATAGAATCCGGGCTCCTTCAAAGGGATGCCCACGACTTCGAAATCCTTGCCTTTCCCGGGAAGCGCAAGGCTCATCCCCTCGCCCTTGCCGTCAAGCAGCGAGCGTGTGCCGGTATAGTTGACGTCGACTTCCTCGCCCTTGATCGTCTCGGTGCGGAAATCATTTTCGTCGGCCTTGTCGAGATCACGCAGCCATTGGGCGATCTGACCGTCCGACGCATCGACACGAAGCGTCTCCCCACCGACCTTGCTGATCCGTTGCGCAAGCGCGGGTTCCACGGCGCGAACCGTCACAGGCAGGACGCCGCCTTCATTAGCCTCGATGATCCCGAAGGTCGCCGCGAACTTCACAAGCGGCGGAGCGGCGTCGATCTTCACGTCGAGTGGGAAGCGGGCGGCATTCACCAGCTTGCGCCCGCTTTCATCGACGACACCGGCTGGAAGCGTAAGTTTGCCCTTCACTGCTGCAGGCAGCGGGGCAACGAACTTGAGGTCGCTGATCGTCGCGCTGTTTTCCTCTTCCTTCGTCAACTTGGGCGAAAGGGATGTTCCATCCGGAAAGCTCAGCCTCGCTGCCTTGGCCAGCGCCAGGGGGACGGGCGCGGTAAAGCGCAGATAGGCAGGCTGGACCGGGTTGCATCCGGCCTGCGGATTGACCCGACCGCATTCGAAACGCGCCGAAAACTCCTTGCGAACCGTGAAGTCGAACCTCTGGTCGCGGCCCGCAAGCCGCCCGTCCTTGCCTGCAATGTCCTTGCCCCAGACAAGTGATACGTCCCGCCCTGGCGGCAGGGGACGGCGACACTTGACTGCGACGACACTCTGGTAAGCGGAGGCACGATCGGCAGCGCTGGCCGGGATTTCGGGCGGGAGCCCGCCTTCCTCGAGAAAGTTGCGCAAACTCCAGTCCTCAGTACCGAGCTCAGCGATCAGCTTGGGCGCGACGGCTGGATCAAGAACGTCAAGGGCGATTTTCTCACCGATCCCGTCCACCGCGCAATAGCCCTGAGCCGCGACCGATTGCCGGTTGGGCATGACATTGGCCGCAACCAGAAAAACCTGGTCCTCCTCGATATCGCCATCATAGGTCCCCGGGAGAACGGCGCGCGCCGATGGTCCACCCGTATCGATCTTATAGTCCGATACATTGGTAACCCGAACGCCTTTCGCGTTCGTCAGGTCCCTGCGCATCTTGACGTCGCAGGTAACACCACCGGGAAGCGGCTTCGCAAATTCATGCACGAAGGTTTGCGGATCGACCCAGCGCCCGGTACCGCTGACCGGACATTTGACCGAAAACGGCGCGGCTGCACGCGGATCGCCCAGAGGCACCATCGGCTCGGAGAAGCGCATGGTGAACCGGTCTATGACGCCGCCATTGCTTCCGGCACCGCCCGGCGTGGCGAGAATCACCTGCGGCTGGGACTCGGTCAGCGCGACCAGCGGGCTTGCCAACGCGGCCAGGCCCGCCACGACCATCCAAGGTTTCCACCGCATAGCTCCCTCCCGGATACGAATCCCCATAGAATACGTATGAAATTTGACGCCAATTGATCTCGCGAGTCTAGGCTTTCCCGCAGCCTTGAAACACAATAGGGGGCAGAAAACCCAAAACCGTGACAGGACGAAAAATGGCCGGGCTCTATTTCGAGGAATTCACTGTCGGGCAGGTTTTCCGCCACGCCCTGCGACGCACCGTGACCGAGACCGACAATCTACTGTTCAGCGCAATGACGCACAATCCGGCGGCGCTCCATCTGGACGAGGAATATTGCCGCGAAAACAGTGAATTCGGCACGCGCATCGTCAACAGCTGTTTTACGCTCGGGTTGATGGTCGGGATTTCGGTCGGCGATACGACGCTTGGCACGACCGTTGCCAATCTGGGGTGGGATGAAGTTCGATTCCCGAAGCCCTTGTTCCATGGCGACACCGTTCGAGTCGAAAGCGAAGTCGCCGAAATCCGGGATAGTAAATCGCGGCCTCAGAACGGCATCGTCGTCTTCGTTCACCGTGCCTTCAACCAGAAGGACGAGCTTGTTGCGCAGTGCCGCCGCTCGGCGCTGATGATCCGCAAGCCCGAGGCCGCATGAAATTCCGCTCGCTCCTCTTCGTTCCCGGCGATAGCGAGGCCAAGATCGCCAAGTCGGCCGGTGTCCCTGCGGATGTGATCATCTTCGATCTGGAGGACTCGGTCGCGCCCCTACGTCGCCCGGAGGCCCGCAAGCTGGTGCTCGAGCATCTCGAGGCCAATCGTGCCAATCGCCAGAGCCTGTTCTACGTCCGCATCAATCCTCTCGACACGCCCGACGCTCTGGCCGATCTTGAGGCGATCATGCCGGGCCGACCCGACGGCATCGTGCTGCCCAAGGCACGCGGAGTCGAAGATATCACCGAGCTGTCGATCGTGCTTGACCAGTTCGAGGCCGCGTTGGACCTCTCGCCAGAGTCGACGAGAATCATTCCGGTCGCCACCGAAACGCCGGCGGCCATGTTCGCACTTGGCTCCTATATTCTCGCCGGGCCGCGGCTCGCCGGGATCACCTGGGGGGCGGAAGACCTGAGCGCTGCGGTGGGAGCGACCGGCTACAAGGAAGATGGCCAGTGGACGGCGCCCTACCAGCTGGCGCGATCGCTGTGCCTGTTCGCCGCCTCGGCAGCCGAAGTGGCACCGATCGACACGCTCCATGCCGATTTTCGCGACGAGGCGGGTTTGGCGGAAGCCGCACAACGAGCTCGTCGAGACGGTTTTATGGGAATGCTGGCAATCCACCCGGCGCAGGTGCCGATCATCAACGCCGCTTTTACACCCACTGCTGAAGAGATAGCCCGTGCCGAAGCGGTCGTTGCCGTGTTTGCTGCCAACCCCGAGGCCGGCGTGGCAAGCCTGGACGGAAAGATGCTCGATCGCCCGCACCTGGTGCAGGCCCAGAAGATATTGGCAAGACGATGATGAAAACAAATCAGGACCTGCGTGACAGGCTCCAGCAACTGCATGCGTTGACCGCGCAGACGCCGCTCTTCAACCCCGTCTTCCAGCTGAGCCTCGACATTTCGCGCGAGCTTGAAGGCGGCGCGATCGACCTCACCGCCATCGAGGCCCTTGTCAGGGACCTTGACTGTGAAGCGCTGCAAAGCCGGGCAAAATCGATTGGACGACTGCTGGCACCGGTGGGACTCGACGACAATATCACGCGCCTCCGTGAGATTGCTGATGCGTCGGCGACAATGCTTGGCTTTGAGGGCTATTGCGCGCGCTGGGGCCAGCCGTTGCTTCATGCCGTCTTTACGGGGCACCCGACTTTCCTGCTTACCCCGGCACAAAGCGATGCCGTTGCCGTGGCGGCCAGCAGCGGTGACACCACCCCTGCGACGCTTTGCCTTGTCGAGCACGAACGCCCCCCTATCACGCTTCCAGGCGAACATGAGGAAGCCATTTCGGCGCTGCGGCGTGCCGGCGAAGCGCGGGATACGATGGTCAGCGTCCTGCTCGAAGTCGCGGCGAAACACTGGCCCGATCGCTGGCAGGCACTGAAACCCCTGCCCTGGCGGCTGGCAACATGGGTCGGCTACGACATGGACGGCCGGACGGATATCGGCTGGGCGACAAGCATCGGCTTTCGCCTGCTCGAAAAGGCGGAACGGCTGTCGGGCTATGTGGAGACACTCGGCGACCTTGCTCCTGCCATTCGTGCCAAGCTCGTGGAGGCGGAATCCCATAGCCGCGAAATGGCGGCGCTTTTTGCAACGGACCTTTCGAGCCCCGAGGCCCTGTCCGCAGCGGCGAACCGGTTGACCGCCGATGCGCCCGGCAAATTGCTGACACTTGAGCCGGTCATTGAAGAACTCGAGGCACTGGCCGCGACCAGCGACACAGCAACCGCGCGCGCGCTGCTTACGCTTGCCGCGGCAATGCGCGCCGACGGCCTCGGGATGGGCGGCATCCATTTCCGGGTGAACAGTGCCCAGCTCCACAACGCGATCCGCAGGCGGATCGACCCGGACAACACGCTTGATCTAGCGAGCGGCACTGCGCTCAAGCGAATGCAGGCCCTACTTGCGAGGGTGAAGCCACTGCGGTCGAACTTCGCCGCGCTCGCGATCGAGAACACGACGGCGCTCCGGCAGTTCCTCGCCATGGCGCAAATCCTGCACCATGTAGACAGCGATACGCCGATCCGCATGTTGATCGCCGAGTGCGAAGACCCGCAGACCGTTCTTGCCGCGGTCTATTTCGCGCGGCTGTTCGGGATCGCGGACAAGATCGATGTCTCGCCGCTGTTCGAGACCGAAAGCGCGATGGAGCATGGCGCGCGCTTTCTCGACGCGCTGTTGGGCGAACCCGCCTATCGCGACTATGCCCGGACGCGCGGACGGGTTTCGGTGCAAACGGGCTTTTCAGACGCAGGGCGCTTTATCGGACAGCTTCCAGCGGCACTGGCAATCGAGCGGCTTCAGGGACGGATGGCTCGGATCATGGCCAAGCACGGCCTGACGGACGTAGCCGCGCTGATCTTCAACACGCATGGAGAATCGATGGGTCGCGGTGCCCACCCGGCCAGCATCCATGACCGGCTGCGCCACCCGATGAGCGACTGGGCGCGGGCACAATTTGCACAGCAGGGCATTCGAACCGAGCTTGAGGTCAGCTTCCAGGGCGGTGACGGATTCCTGCTGTTCCGCACGCCGCAACTGGCGCTGGCTGTGCTCACCCGCATCGCCGAAGCCGAAATCGCGCAACCACCCGCCGAACCCGATCCTTTCTATCGGCGGACGGACTTGAGCCTCGACTTCTATCGCGGAATAAGACGTGTCCAGCGCGACCACCTTGCCTCGCGCACCTATGCGCGGGCCATCACGGCCTTCGGCCTCGGCCTGCTCAACGAGACGGGTTCGCGCAAGTCCCGCCGACAATCCGACCTTGCGGCCGACCGCGAAATGAGCCTGCGCCAGATCCGCGCCATTCCGCACAACGCGATCCTCCAGCAGCTCGGCTATCCGGTCAACGTCATTTCAGGCGCCGGTACCGCAGCCGACGACGATCTGGAGGCCATTGCAGAGCTCATTGCCGCTTCGGCGCGAGGGCGCCAGCTTGTCCGTCTGCTTCGCGCGGCCCACCGGCTGGCAAGCATCAAGTCGGTCGCTGCATACGGCGAATTGTTCAACAGCGCCTATTGGGCGAGCCGAACTTATCGTGGCAGCGAGCCGCATCTCGAAGCCGCGTGCACCGCGCTTGCCGAACGCCTGACCAGCGACGACCGGACCGGTGTTTTCCGTCGCCTTGCTTCGCGGCTGCGGGTTGATGGGCTCAAGTTCCACCGCCTTCTCACCCGCCTGCCCGAAGCGGATGGCAATGACGAAATGCAGGAAACGCGCCGGACGCTTGGCGTGCTTCAGGCGCTCCGTCTTGCACTGATGCAGCATATGTTCCTGCGCGCCGTTCAGATCCCAGCCTTTTCAAGAAGCAACGATATCAGCCGCGACGACATTCTCGAAATGGTCTTCACGCTCAGAATCGACGATGCGGTCGGGCTGCTGCGCAAGGCCTTCCCGGTAGAGGCGCCGGCCCTTGCCGACTTCACGGTAGAAGAGCCCAGCGATTATCCCGATGGCGACGATCAGGCCTATGCCGGAATTCAGTCGGCTTATATCGATCCGATCGCCGATGCTTACGAGCTGTGCCTCCGGATCAGTACCGCAATCGCAAACCATTTCGGGGCACATGGATAAGGTTGCGCAACCATCGGCCGACGAGCTGGCGATGGATGCCAGCGCGCTCAACGCCTTTCTTGATGCGGCCTTTCCCAATCGTCAGGACGGCACCCGCGGCGTGGTCGTATCGGCCATTCCGGGGCATGTCCGGATGCAGTTGATGACGGGTGACATTCATCTGCGCCCCGGCGGTATCGTCTCGGGTCCTACCCAGATGGCCTTGGCGGACAGTGCCTCCTATGCTCTCGTCCTGGCCCATGTCGGGCCTGTCGCAATGGCCGTGACGAGTGCGCTCAACTACCAGTTCTTGCGTCCCTGCCGACCGGGACTGCTCAAGGCGGATGGCCGGCTTCTCCGGCTTGGCAGGCGCTCTGTTATCATTGACGTACAAATCTGGACCGACGACGAGGCAAAACCCGTGGGACAGGCCAGCATCACTTATATGCTCCCCTAGCGCCTGACACGGATCAGCTTCGTCCGCGATGTTTCACCCCTTTCAACATCGAGCGCCGATTTGGGAAGCCCGAGCGCCTTGGCGAGGAGCTTGATGACGGCCTTGTTCGCTTTGCCGTCCTCGGGTGGGACCGTGACCGATATTTTCAGCTTCGCGCCATCGTCACTTTCCGCGTCGATCGCCAGCCGTTCGGAACGCGCATTGGGGGTCACGCGGACAGTGAGGCAATCCTTCTGATCGATCAGGGAAAGGAGGGCCTCGCGCTCAACCACCAGACCAGGTCCGACGCAGCTCCGCCTTCTGAACCTTGCCCATAGCATTGCGCGGAAGTTCCGAAACGAACGCGAATTGCCGCGGATGCTTGAAACGCGCGAGATTGGCCGCGACGGCGGCTGCGACTGAAGGCTCAAGCGCTGCATCGCCGACGATCACAGCAACCACGCCTTCGCCGAAATCAGCATGCGGCACACCGATCACGGCGCTTTCGACGACGCCCGGCACGGCATCGATCACTTCCTCGATTTCCTTTGGATAGATATTGTAGCCGCCCGAGATGATCAGGTCCTTCGCCCGGCCGACGATCGTGACCCGACCTTCGGCATCCTGCGTCGCGACATCGCCGGTAATGAACCATCCGTCGGGGCGGATGTCCTCGGCAGTTTTTTCAGGGTTGCGCCAATAGCCCTTGAAAACGTTGGGCCCGCGGATCTCGATTACGCCCGGCTGGCTGGGAGCGACGGGTTCGCCATCCTCTCCGGCAATGCGCAGTTCCACGCCTGGCAATGGCATCCCCACGGTTCCGGCAATACGATCACCATCGAGCGGGTTGGAGGTGATCATCCCGGCTTCGGTCATGCCGTAGCGCTCAAGAATGCGCATTCCGGTCCGCGCTTCGAATGCCTTGTGCGTTTCGGCAAGCAACGGTGCCGATCCCGAAATGAAGAGTCGCATGTTGGCAACCGCATCGCGGCCGAACGCCGGATCGGCGAGAAGCCGGGTATAGAAGGTGGGTACACCCATCAATATCGTGGCCTGAGGCAACAGGCGGATCATTTGGCCGGTGTCGAATTTTTGCAGGAAGATCGTTTTCGAGCCATTGAGGAACATGGTGTGGAGCGCGACGAACAACCCATGTACGTGAAAGATCGGCAAGGCGTGGATCAGAATGTCGTCCGGCCGGAAACCCCATATCTCGAGCAGCGTTCGTGCATTCGACAGGAGGTTGCCGTGGCTGAGCATTGCGCCTTTCGAACGACCGGTGGTGCCCGAAGTATAAACGATGGCGGCGATTTCATCAGCGGCGCTGGCGGCAATGTCATCCTCGGGGTCCAAGGCAAGCGCCTCGGCCCAGAACGGCGCTTCGGGCCCGGCCATATCCGCCACGGACACGAAAAGCCGGGGTTCCGCATCATCGATGAAATAGTCGACTTCCGCCGTCGTGTAGGCCGTATTCAGCGGCACGAAAATGGCTCCTGTCCGAAGGCAGCCAAGATAGAGCGCCACCGCCCCCATACTCTTGTCAACCTGCACGACGACCCTGTCTCCCTGCACGACACGCCGCCTCCGCAGCGCCGCTGCAAATCGCGCCGAAAGCATATCCAGCTCCCGAAACGTGAGGCCCGCGTCTGCAGCATCGACAAGCGCCGGCGCGTCCCAGCTGGCAGAGAAGGCTGCATGAAAATGAGCGTAAAGGTTCGCGTTCATCGAACTGCGCTTAACCGCGCCGGGCCGAAAAATGCAAACCTGTTGCGCAGCGACCCAAGGCTGGTTAGTCCGCAGCCATCCGGACATATCAGGAAGAAACGCTCATGACTCGCTTCCGCCCATTTCTTCTCCTTTCGACCGTGGCTCTCTTCTCAGTTGGCGCCTGCTCAAAACCTGCAAGCGAAGAAAGCAGCGGCACTGAGGCCAGCACCACCGAAGCGACGCCGGAGCCTGAGGCCGCGCCCGTCGACTATGCCAGCCTCAAGGGCGATGCAGCAGCCGGGGAAGCAGCGTTCGCCCAGTGCAAGGCATGCCACTCACTCGAAGCCGGAAAGAACGGCATCGGCCCGTCGCTCAACAAGATCATTGGCCAGAAGGCGGCGGATATTCCGGGATACAACTTCTCGCCTGCGATGAAGGCGTCAGGCATCACCTGGAGCGAAGACAAGCTCTTTGCGTATCTCGAAAAGCCGCAGGCCGTCGTGCCGGGCACAAAGATGAGCTTTGCAGGCTATCCCGAACCGCAGAAGCGGGCGGACCTTATTGCGTGGCTCAAGGCAAATGGGGGAAGCTAGGATGCCTTGCGCGCAACCTGGAAGCCGGCCCAAGACTGGCTGACAGGCATCAGTTCGAGCGCATTGATGTTGATGTGCGGCGGTAAGGTCGCGACCCAGTAGAGCGTGTCGGCAATGTCTTGGGCCGTCATCGGGTCGGCGCCCTTGTAGAGCGTGTCGGACGCGTCCTGATTGCCGCCTGTGCGGACTAGCGTGAATTCGGTTTCGACCATGCCCGGCTCGATCGACGTCACGCGAACACCGGTTCCGTGCAAGTCCGATCTCAGGCCCAGCGAGAATTGCCGGACAAAGGCCTTGGTGCCCCCGTAGACATTGCCGCCGGTATAGGGATAGCTCGCTGCCACCGAGCTGATGTTGATGATTGCCCCTCGGCGCTCGATCAGGGTTGGGAGCAGCCGGTGCGTAATCGCCATCAGGCCAGAGATGTTGGTATCGACCATCTGCCGCCATTGATCGAGGTCGGCTTTGAACGCCGGCGCGGTCCCGAGTGCGAGGCCCGCATTGTTGATGAGGAGGTCGATCGACACGAACTCGGGCGGCATGGCATCCAGCGCAGCTTCCATCGCCGCTGAGTCGCGAATGTCGAACGCGGCCCCGTACGCTTTGCCCGGCCCCAATTCGTCGACCAGCGCCACGATACGATCGGCCCGTCGCCCGGTCACGATGGCGCGCCAGCCATTGCGAACAAACAACCGCGCAGCGGCGGCGCCAAAGCCTGCAGTCGCCCCGGTCACAAGAACGGTTTTCGTCACGTGCGGCTCCTTTGCCCGACCATCATCGGCTCGCGCGTTAGCCAAAGCCTGACGCGCGAACAATCCCGCGGGATCCCAAATAGGTAGAGTTCCCGATTTCACGTTCATCTGCACAAGCCCATCTGGAGGTCGGCAACGAGGAGGATCAGCGCGTGATGACGCCTATTGTCACCATCCATGGCGCAGGCCGCACCGTCACCGGATCCTGCTATGAAATCGCCTGTGGCGATACGCGCGTCCTGGTAGATCATGGCCTGTTTCAGGGCTCCCGGACGCTCGAAACGCTTAATCACACCGAAGCAGCATTTGACGCAAAAGCGATCGATGCCGTCGTCCTGACGCACGCCCATCTCGATCATAGCGGCCTGCTACCCAGGCTCGTCGCGCGCGGCTTTTCAGGACCGATATGGACGACCGAGCCGACGGCGGACCTGCTTGTCCCCATGCTGGCGGACTCCGCGCGCTTGCAAGAGCAGGACGTCATGCGGCGGAACCGGCGGCACGACCGCGCAGGAGAACCACCCATCCGGCCCATCTACACGATGGCGGACGCGGATGCTGCACTCGGCCTCATCCGCACCCGGCCGCGGGGCAAGGCCTTCACCGCTGCCGCCGGGTTCGAGGCGACGCTCTGGAATGCGGGGCACATCCTTGGATCGTCGTCAGTGGAACTGTGCTGCGGCGGGTCGCGATTGCTCTTTTCCGGCGACCTTGGCCCGGCCCACAAGGCTTTCCAGCCAGATCCTGTTGCCCCAGCCGGGTTCGACCATGTCTTTTGCGAAAGCACCTATGGCGACCGCGAACGCGAAACGGTGACCATGGAAGAACGCCGCAAGATTCTTGCTGATGAAATCGATCGCGCGCTTGCACGCGGGGGTAATCTCATCATTCCGGTCTTCGCGCTCGAGCGGACGCAGGAATTGCTTCTCGACCTCGCGCTACTGGCAGGCGCGGGCGCCCTCAAGGGCGCAAGCGTGTTCATCGACGCACCGCTCGCCACGCGGATCACAGGCGTCTTTGCACGGTATGCGGGCCAGCTCGAAGACGTGGATTCGCCTGCTGCCTTTGACAATCCCTCGTTCCACTTTGTCGATGATGCGACGGAATCGCGACGCTTGAACGAGCTTTCTGGATCGATCATCCTCGCGGGTTCCGGCATGTGCGAGGGCGGGCGCGTCCGTTACCATCTGCTCGCCAACCTCGACCGCCGCGACTCGACTGTTCTTTTCGTTGGATTTCAGGCCGGAGGCACACTTGGACGGGCCATTCTCGACGGCGCACGGCGTGTCCGCATTTCGGGCCAGGATACGACGGTGCGCGCCAGCATCCGAAGGATCGACAGCTATTCGGCGCATGCCGACCGGAGCGAGCTGAAGGAATGGGTTCTCGCGCGACGCCCCGTCTCCGGCTCGCTCTTCCTGACGCACGGGGAAGAGGCAGCGGTGGCGAGCCTGCACGCCCTGCTCGAACCGGACATTGCTTCGATCGTCACGCCCGAAATCGGTGAAGTCTATGAGCTCCCACAAGGCGGCGCGGCGCGGCGACTCAAGACCGGCCGAACCGATATCTGCCAGGCTGCGCAATGCGACTGGCAGAATGATTATGCACGCTTTGCTGTCGATCTGAAGCACGAGCTCCAACAGATCGAGGCAACAGACCGCCGCCGGGAGGCCATTGCGAAGATGCGCGAGGTCCTGGTGCAATATCGTGATGCACGGGAAAGGAAGCGGCAAAAACAAGGTTAAGAGGGGGCCGCCCCCCATTGCGGGGCAACATCCGGAATGCGATGCTGCGCGCATGTCATTCCTGTCCCGTCCTTCCGACAATCGTGTGCGATGGGATGCCGTTCCCGGGCTACCTGAAGTCTGGTGCGCGACAGTAGAGACGGCCTATCGCACCGACGATGGGCTTTCGGCGTTTCTCTATTGCGCGCGGCCTGATGAAGACAAGGTATCGATCAGAATCCACCTGCGGTTCGGGCAGGTTCCCGCTTTCTGGACGACAGAGCATCTCGTCGACCCGTGGCAAGAGGGCCCCGCTTCCTGTCCCACCACGGCCAATGCCGGCCTCAGCCTGCCCCTGCTCGAAGTCCGGCCGTCCTCATGGCTTGCATCGTTCGCTCCCGGCCGCCTGCCAGAGCCGCAAGGATCGGAATGGCGCCATTTCGAAATTGTGAGCAGCGACGCCATTTTCCATGTGATAAGCACCGGCAGGCTGGATTTGGCCTACTTCATCACGCTTTGACCGGTCAGACGACACCATAGGCAAGCATTGCGTCTGCCACTTTCTTGAAGCCCGCGATGTTCGCGCCCTTCACATAGTCGCAATAGCCCGTTGAATCGGTTCCATATTCCTGGCAGCGACTGTGAATGCCGGCCATGATGTCGAGCAGGAGGCGCTGAAGCTCTTCTTCCTTCCATGAGATTCGGGCTGAATTCTGGCTCATCTCCAGGCCCGAAACCGCGACGCCACCAGCGTTGGCCGCCTTGCCAGGGGCGAAAAGGATCTTTGCCTTCTTGAAGATGTGCACACCCTCAAGGTCTGTCGGCATGTTGGCACCTTCCGAAACGGCAATGCAGCCATTCCGGATCAGCATTTCGGCATCGGCGCCAGTCAACTCGTTCTGCGTCGCGCAGGGCAGCGCTATGTCGCACGGGACGCCCCAGGGGGTCTTGCCTGGATGGAACGTCGCGTTGGTAAAATGATCGGCATAGTCGCTGATCCGCCCGCGCCGGATATTCTTCAGTTCCTTGATCCAGTCGATCTTCTCCTGGGTCAGACCGTCCGGATCGTGAATGAAACCTGCGCTGTCCGATAAGGTCACCACCTTGCCTCCCAGGTGAGCCACTTTTTCGGCGGCGTGCGTCGCGACATTGCCCGATCCGGAGATCACCGCCGTCTTTCCCTCGATCGCATTTCCTTTGGTGGCGAGCATATTCTGGAGGAAATAGGTCGCGCCATAGCCAGTCGCCTCGGTGCGGATCAGCGAGCCGCCATATTCAAGGCCCTTGCCGGTCAGCACACCAGTGAATTCGTTGGTGATCCGCTTGTATTGGCCGAACAGATACCCGATCTCACGCGCGCCGACCCCGATATCGCCGGCAGGCACGTCCACATCCGCACCGATGTAGCGATAAAGTTCCGTCATCATCGACTGGCAGAAGCGCATCACCTCTCCATCGGATTTGCCCTTGGGGTTGAAGTTCGAGCCACCCTTGCCGCCGCCCATCGGCAAACCCGTCAGGGCGTTCTTGAACGTCTGTTCGAAAGCAAGGAATTTGAGGACCGATTCCGTGACCGACGGGTGGAAGCGGATGCCCCCCTTATAGGGCCCGATGGCATTGTTGTTCTGGACACGCCAGGCACGCTGAACCCGGATATTGCCTTTATCATCCTGCCAACAGACACGGAAGGACGTCACCCTATCCGGCTCCGCAATCCGCCTGAGGATCTGGGCGGCGTGATATTCCTCCTTGTCTTCGATGAAATCGAAAATGTCCTCGGCAACCTCGGTCACCGCCTGGACGAATTCGGGCTGGCCCGGATTGCGCCTTTTTACGCCTTCAACAAATGTGTTGAGATCAACATGATCGGAAACGGCCATCGCACTTCCCCTCTCAAAGGTTGCCAATTCGCGCGGCCCGCCCGCCAACCCGATATTCGTGAATCGGGTTCGTCCGGTTTCAACACACGAGAGTAACAGCGAAATTTCGGATGGGAAGCGCGGAGCGCGCTTTAGAGCGCCTTGCCCGCGCGTCCGGCCATTTCGACGGCATAGTGCCATGCGACACGGCCAGACCGGGCGCCGCGCTGGGTGGACCATTTGAGCGCATCGCTCTCATCGAACGGTAGGCCGAAGGCTTCCGCGTAGCGCGAAACCATAGCCAGATAGGTGTCCTGGTCACAGGCATGAAAGCCAAGGCTCAACCCGAACCTGTCGGCAAGCGCAAGCCTATCATCGACGACATCGCGGACATTGATCGCCGAGTCCTGCTCAGCCATGTCGCGTGCCACGATGTGGCGGCGGTTCGATGTAACATACAGGCGGACATGAGGCGGGCGCCCGGACGCCCCGCCTTCGAGCATCGACCGCAGACTGCGCGCGGCATCCGTCCCGCCTTCGAAGGCAAGGTCATCGATAAATACAATCGCCGGTCGCTCCCAGCGATCGAGGATCGAAAAGACGGCCGGCAAATTATCGAGTTCGCTTGCCCCGACCTCGACAAGGGCAATATCCAGCCCCTCCGCCTGCAAGGCTGCGACCGAAGATTTGACCAGCGCGGATTTCCCGCCTCCGCGCACGCCCCAAAGGAGGATGTCGTGTGCGGAATATCCTTTAGCCAGACGCCTGCCATTCTCGACCACGGCATCGCGCTGCGCATCGATGCCGGTCAGGAGCGCCAGTGGCAACGGCACGAACCGCGCCGTCCGAAGCGCATTGTCGTGCCAGACATAGGCTGGTGCACTTTGGCCGACCGGTCCTGACGGCGCAGGCGCAAGGCGTTCCAGCGCCGACACAAGTCGTTCGAGCAGTTGCTGATCCATCGCCCCGCTCGATATGGCTTTGTCGGTCACGGCGCAATCAATTCGCTGTCGATGGCACGCAAAATGCCGTTCAGACTCGCAATCCATGCTGCTTGATCAGGTCGTAAAGCGTTGGGCGGCTGATACCGAGCAGCTTTGCGGCGTTGGAGATATTGCCTTCGGTCCTTGCGATCGCACGGCGTATGGCCTTGCGATCGGCCGCATCCCGCACCGCCTTCAGGTTGATCTGATCGCCGTCGTCTGCATCACCGCCCTCAAGATCGAGGTCAGATGCGGTCACGAGCTTCCCATCTGCCATAATGACGGCACGCTTCATGCGATTTTCGAGTTCGCGGACATTGCCCGGCCAGGTCCAGCGATCGATCGCGCTGAGCGCGTCGGGAGAAAGCCCTTTGACTGCTGGATTCATCGCTGCGGCAAAGCTCTTGAGGAAGTGTTTTGCAAGAAGCACTGCATCGCCCGGCCGTTCCGCCAGCATCGGGATGCGCACCACGATTTCGGCCAGCCGGTAATAGAGATCCTCGCGAAAGCTTCCTTCGGCGATCATCTCTTCGAGATTGCGATGCGTTGCGCAGACAATCCGGGTATCGACGGGGATCGACTTGCGGCCACCGATCCGCTCGATCACCCGTTCCTGAAGGAAGCGCAATAACTTGACCTGAAGCGGCAAGGGAATGTCGCCAACCTCGTCGAGGAACAGCGTGCCGCCTTGGGCAAGCTCGATCTTGCCCTCGGTCGTCTTGACCGCCCCTGTGAAAGCGCCCTTTTCATGACCGAACAGCTCGGCTTCGAGCAAGTTCTCGGGGATGGCACCGCAGTTGATCGCAACGAACGCGCCATGCTTGCGGCTGCTCGCCTGATGGACGCCGCGCGCGAGCAATTCCTTGCCTGTGCCGCTCGCACCCAGCAGCATGACTGAGACGTCCGCGTTCGCAACCCGCTCGATCGTGCGCGCAACCTTCAGCATTTCCGGTGCCGCCGTGATCATCCCGCCAAGGACGCGAGCATCGTCAGTCGGAAGCGAACAGAGCCGTCTGTTGTCCGCCTCGATGGCATGAAGGTGGAAGGCACGGCGCACGATCATGCCAAGCTCATCGATATCGACGGGCTTCTGATAGAAATCATAGGCGCCGCTCGCGATCGCGCGCATGGCGCTTTCCCGCGCGCCGTGCCCGGAAGCCACGATAATCTTCGTGTCAGGCTTGAGCGCCAGAATTTCCGAAAGCGTGGCAAAGCCTTCGCTTACTCCATCGGGATCGGGCGGCAGTCCCAGATCGAGCGTGACTACGGCTGGCTCTTCTGCCCGCAGCATGTCGATCGCAGTCGCGCGGTCGCCTGCCACGACAACATCATAGTCGTCATAGGCCCAGCGCAATTGCCGCTGCAGTCCTTCATCATCTTCAACGATCAGCAATTTGGGTCTGGTAATGTCGTTCATGCTGCCTCGGCGGATGATGAATGGGTACGGCCATATGTTTCGTGCGCAGCGGGCAGGAAAATCGTGAAGGTCGAACCGACGCCTTCGCGGCTGTTGACCTCGATCCGACCGCCCATCGCCGAAATCAGCACACGCGCCTCAAAGGCTCCAACCCCGAAGCCATCCTCTTTTGTCGAGGAAAAGGGCTTGAACAATCCGTCGCGTATAAAGGCCGGCGACATGCCGCAACCCCGATCGCACACGGAAATACAAACGTCGCCGCACCGAGTGTCGATCTCGATCGTGACGGGCTCTGTCGGCGAGCTCGCGTCGATGGCGTTTTGGACTAGGTGCGAAAGCGCCTGTTCCAGCCTTGGCGGGTCGGCAAGGACCATCTGCCCGACATCGCCTGCAATCACCACCGGGTGCAATGCGCGCTTGCTGGCAGCGACGCCTTCCACCAGCGCTCCCACGGCAACAGGGCGGGGCTCTTCCGCACGACCCTTGTTGTGCTGCGAAAGGCGCGCAAGCAGATCGTTCATCCGTGCCGTCGAATTCTGGAGCGTTGCAATCATGTCGGCGCGGAATTCTGGATTGTCGGCGTGGCGCTCGGCGTTGCGGGTGACGAGCGTGAGCTGGCTGACAAGGTTCTTCACATCATGCACGATGAACGCGAACCGCCGGTTGAACTCGTCGAAGCGGCGAACGTCCGACAGCGCTTCCTGCCCTTGCGCTTCGGCTAGATAGCTGGCGACATGGCGGCCAACGACACGGAGCAGGTCGAAATCCTCCCAGTCAAGAGTCCGGTCGATCGGCGGGCGTTCGAGCAGTACAAGCCCCGCCAGCCGTTCGAAATGGACAAGCGGGACAATGACCCATGCGAGCGGCTCGGCAACCATCCATTGGGGTACGAAGGCTGCGGTTTCTTCATCGACTTCGTCGTCTGAGCGGAGTGCATCGAGCTCGACAACACGACCAGTATAGGCGAACCAGCTGGCATCGGCAGCGCTCGCGCCAAAAGCGGGCGGGTCGACAAGTTGCCAGTTCCATCGCGCCTTGGCGACCAGGATGCCGGTCGGATCGGGCACGAGCAGCAAGCCACCCGGCGACTCGGTGATATCCGCCACCGCCTGGATGACACGCACTTCGAGCGGCTCTGCACCTTCGCCCGGTCGGCCAAGCGTATCCGTGAATCGAAGCCATTCGGATCGATAATCATAACGATGCTGAAACAAGTGCTTCGACACCTTAACCCGGAACCAGGCGCGAAACGTCTTCGATGGCAACAACACCAGCGCCGCAACTGACGCGCCAAAAACGAAGGCAACCTGCCCGGCCCTTACGAATTCGCCGCCGATAAGTTCGAGGGCCGACGTCACGGCGACCATGACCGCCAAGTAGCTACCGATCGCGATCAGGCTCAGGGACTGGAATGTCACGGTCCGCGACAGCTGAACTGCCCATTTTTTTGTACGTTGGGCGCCCAAGCCGAAGATGGGAGCAATCAGGACGGCCGCAATTCCGCGCAGTTCGAACAACTCGTACGACCAGCCCTTGGCCAGGTAGGAGACGGTGTAAAGATTGAGATCGTACACCCACATTGCCGCCAGCCCGACCATATGCAGGCGAATGGCGGCGCGCGCATCCGGAGTAGCCGCTGTGTAGAGGTTGTGAACAAGAACCAGCGCACCGACCGCGACCACCATGTGGAGAACCATCGAAGCGAGATAGGCCGCATCCAGCAAGCGGGGTGCCCCGACAAGCCAGATCGGCAAAACATCGACTGCAATTCCGAGTCCGATAGTCGCCGACAGAACGCCGTATAGCAGCGCGACCGAAAACAGGCCTTTGGTACCCTGCCCCTGCCTCCAAAGTGCGTACATGAAGCCGAGCCAGGCAGCATTGCGTCCATGTTCGGCAATTTGCCCGACAAGAGCCTCGCGCCCGCCCATGGCTATGGCCAGCGCCCAGACAGCCGTCAGAAAGGTCGCAAGTATCAGCAGCCGGCCTTCGCGTTCGCGCGCCGAGCGCTGTGCAAGCCAGATCGCCATCGCGCCAAACAGGCTCGCTGCAACCGCATGTCCCCATTGACCGACAAACTCGATCATCGCGCGCCTTTCAAGCAGCGTCAAATATTCCGACACTTGTCATAGTGTCGCTCAAATTTACAAATAATTATTGAAAGCCTCGAATATTTAACCATCCCGACCTAGGGATATGACAAACAGGAGGCTGGCTTGGCAGACACGAAACCCATAATCCCTGTCATACTGTCCGGCGGATCAGGCACGCGACTTTGGCCGATGTCCACACCCGAGCGCCCGAAGCAGTTCCTGCCACTTACTGACCAACTGACGATGTTCCAGCTGACGGTCCGGAGGACAGCTGGAGCGGACCGTTTCGACCGCCCGCTAATTGTGGCCAATGCCCGCCATGCCGACCTGATCGAAACGCAACTTGCCGAGATCGACGTTGAGCCCAGCGCTGTCGTTCTCGAACCTTGCGCGCGCAACACAGCGCCGGCCATCGCCCTTGCAGCGCTCGAAGCGGGAAATTCCCCCATCCTGGTCATGCCCAGCGATCATGTCATCGCCGACAATGAGTCATTCCTGGATGCAATAGAGGCTGCCTTGCCCATGCTGGACGAGGACTGGCTGGTGACCTTCGGCATCGCGCCTGCGGGGCCTGAAACGGGCTATGGCTATATCCAGTCCGGCGAGGTGCTGGCGCCGGGCTTGCATCGTGTGGCCCGGTTCGTCGAAAAACCCGACCGGGCTCGCGCGGAGGCCATGATCGCGGCAGGCAGCCACTACTGGAATGGCGGCATTTTCCTTTTCCGTGCAGACACCTTTGTCGAGGCGCTGGCCCGCCACGCCCCGGAAATGCTCACGGCGGCCCGGGCAAGCCTCGCCGCGGCAGTCCGGTCGGGCAAGCGGATCGAGCCTGACGAAGCGGCCTTTGCCGCCTCGCCTTCTGACTCGATCGATTACGCCGTAATGGAAAAGGCGGATCGTGTGGCCGTCGTCCCCGTCAGCATGGGCTGGTCCGATGTGGGGAGCTGGGATGCCCTTTACGACCTTGGCGCGAAGGACGCGGCGCTCAACAGCGTCCGTGGCGACGTCCGCCTGCTTGAATCGAGCGGCAATCTTGTACGGAGCGACGGCTTGCGCATCTCAGCTTCGGGCATCGACAACCTGATCATCGTCGCAAGCGGCAATGAAGTGATGATCCTGCCACGCGGGTCATCGCAGGACGCCCGGAAGTTCAGCAGCTAATCCCCCGCAAAAGTGAACGGCGCGATCCCTCGTTCGCGTTCGTTGAAAACCAAGGCGCGCGAAGCGGGTGGGACGGACCTCTGCGGGCAGTCCGGCCGCGTGCAGTTACGGCAGCCGAGCCCGATCGGTACGGCCTCCCCACGCTTCAGGTCAATTCCACGCGCCGATGCAAGCGGCGAAGAGACGTCCGCAGCCAGCCCCAGGCCAATCGCATATTCGGCGGCGACACTTCCGACGTTAACACCATGTGGCCGCACCGTCCGCGACAGCGTGAGCCAGCGGCTTTGGTCCTCAAGCTCCACGAGTTGCGTGATCAGTGTCCCCGGCCGCTCGAAGGCTCGATGGAGGGCCCAAAGCGGGCAACGACTATCACCCTCGACCAGTGGCGACCCACTCGCGCCACCGAAGCGCTTGGACGACTGGCCTGCCCGGTCGATGCGGATCATGAAAAATGGCAGCCCACGTGCTCCGATGCGCTGAAGCGTCGTCAGCCGATGTGCAACTTGCTCGAAACCAGCCCCGAAGCGACGCTGGAGTAATTCGATATCATAACCGGTTGCCTCGCAGGCGCGCAGGAAGCGGGCATAAGGCATCATAAGCGCGGCGGCGAAGTAACTGGTCAGGTGGCGGCGGAAAAGTCGCTCGGACACGCGCTCCTTGAATCCTGCGCCCTTGACCAGCCAGTCGATCGCGTCCTTCGCCTCAAGCTGGGCGAGTTGAAACGCCGCGCCGAAAGTCCGGCTGGCCGGGTCCAGCAACTCGGACAATTGCAGTTGCCTGGCATGAAGATCGAGCCTGCGGAGCCGGTCCGGCATGGCATCGACCGGCAGGATGCGGATCGAAAGCTGGTGCTTCACGCGCAACCGTTCGGCAACCGCGTTATAGAGATCGCCCGCGCCGAGCCGCAATTCGTCGGCGAGCGTCTCTGCATTGGCGTCGAGATCTGCAAAGTGATTGCGCCAGCGCCCGATTTCGCTCCGCACTTCGGCGAATGGGTCGGTTGCTGCGCCAGGCACAATCCCTCCCCGATCGAACGCGCGGGCAAAAGCCTCTGCACCTGCCGGCGCTGCCGCCAACCACTCCTCGATCTGGGTACGGTCGATTTCGAGATCGGCGAACAGGGGATCCGCAAGTCGCCGCCGCATTGCCTCCATTCCCCCACCCGGGTCGCCCGCCCCGGCAAGCGCGCGCGGATCGGTATCAAACCGATCGGCAAGTTTCAGGAGCAATGCCGCCGTCAGCGGACGCTGATTGCGCTCGATCAGGTTCAGATAACTGGGCGAGATGTCCAGCGCTTCGGCAAGTGCAGCCTGCGACATCCCGTTCGTACGCCGCAAGCGCCGGACGGCATGCCCGGCAAAGAGTTTCTGTTCAGCCATTGTAATATATTTACAAAATTACAAATCGAAACACAAGCCGCCACTACCGCTGCACAGCAGAATTCCGATTCATTTCTGGAATATTGCGCCAATCGGTCGGATATGTCGGCCCATAAGGATGCTTGAGGGCAACGACCCCGTTTAGATATTTTGTTAAGGAATTACAGGCCATGTCATACAAGGACAATATCGCCCAGATCGGACAGCTTGTCCGCACCAAGAACGGCACATGGGATGGCATCGATGCGGAAGCCGTCGCCCGCATGCGGCTCCAGAACCGGTTCCGGACGGGCCTCGACATCGCGCGCTATACCGCGAAGATCATGCGCGAGGACATGGCGGCCTATGATGCCAACCCGGCCAACTACACGCAATCGCTCGGCTGCTGGCACGGCTTTATCGCGCAGCAGAAGATGATTTCGATCAAGAAGCATTTCGGCGATACGAAGCGCAAATACCTCTATCTTTCTGGCTGGATGGTTGCAGCGCTGCGTTCGGAGTTCGGTCCGCTGCCCGACCAGTCGATGCACGAGAAGACGAGCGTCCCTGCGCTGATCGAAGAGCTGTACACGTTCCTCCGCCAGGCGGATTCGCGCGAGCTGAACCTGCTTTTCCGCGAACTTGATGCCGCGCGCGCAGCCAACGATCTTGGCAAGGAAAAGGCAGCTCTCGACAGGATCGAGAATTTCCAGACGCATGTCGTGCCGATTATCGCAGATATCGATGCGGGCTTCGGCAATGCCGAGGCGACGTATCTGCTTGCGAAGAAGATGATCGAGGCGGGCGCTTGCGCACTCCAGATCGAGAACCAGGTTTCCGACGAAAAGCAGTGCGGCCACCAGGACGGCAAGGTCACCGTGCCGCACGAGGATTTCCTAGCCAAGGTCCGCGCCTGCCGTTACGCCTTTCTTGAACTGGGGGTCGAGGAAGGGGTCATCGTCACGCGCACCGACTCGCTCGGCGCCGGCCTCACGAAGCAGATTGCCGTCAGCCACGCTCCGGGAGACATTGGCGACCAGTATAACAGTTTCCTCGACTGCGAAGAGGTTGACGCCAGCCAGATTGGCAATGGCGATGTCATCATCACCCGTAACGGCAAGCTGATGCGGCCAAAGCGGCTGGCTTCGAACCTGTTCCAGTTCCGCCCCGGAACCGGCGAGGACCGGTGCGTGCTCGATTGCATCACATCGCTTGAGAATGGTGCGGACTTGCTGTGGATCGAGACGGAAAAGCCGCATGTCGAACAGATCGCCGGCATGATGGATCGCATCCGTGCCGTCCATCCGAATGCGAAGCTGGTTTACAACAACTCGCCGTCGTTCAACTGGACGCTCAATTTCCGCCAGCAGGTCTACGACGTCATGAAGGCCGAAGGACTCGACGTTTCGGCTTATGACCGTGCGGACCTGATGAGCGCGAAATATGACGGGACCGAACTTGGCGAACAGGCCGACAAGCGCATCCGCACCTTCCAGGCGGACGGCGCGAAGCGGGCCGGCATTTTCCACCACCTGATCACCCTGCCGACCTATCACACGGCTGCGCTATCGACCGACAATCTCGCCAAGGAATATTTCGGCGAAGCGGGCATGCTCGGCTATGTCGCGGGCGTCCAGCGCAAGGAAATCCGCGAAGGGATCGCCTGTGTGAAGCACCAGAACATGTCGGGTTCCGACATTGGCGACGATCACAAGGAATATTTCGCGGGCGAAGCTGCACTGAAGGCTGGCGGCGTCCACAACACGATGAACCAGTTCGGCTGATCCGGAAGGAGGAAGACCCATGTCAGAGCCCGCCCGTTCCCGGGCAGTCCTGTCGAACGAGGATTTCGAACTGCTTCGCGAGGCCGTTGCGCATTACCTGACGGTCATCGCGGACAAGCCGGAATCGATCAAATTTTCGCGCCTCTACCACCGGCTGGGGAGCGCGATGCCGAAGTAACGAGTTCCTGGGGAGGAAAGTGCGCCCGTCGGTGGGGAACCACCGGCGGGCGTTTCTTGTTCAGGCTGGTTCAGATCGCATTGACCGGGATCCGAAGATAGACATGCCCACCGGGGCTCGCCGGCGGCATCTGCCCTGCCCTTATGTTCACCTGCAGCGATGGCAGGATGAGCAAAGGCGCCTCAAGCGTGGCGTCGCGCGCCTCGCGCATCGCGACGAACGCTGCTTCATCGACTCCGTCATGAACATGGATATTGGCGCGGCGATGGTCCGCGACACTTGCTTCCCAGGCCGGAACCTTGCGCGCGGCCGGTGGATAATCGTGCCCCGTGAATACGCGCGTCGACGCAGGAAGATCGAGCAGTTTTCGGATCGAACGATAAAGCGTCGCGGCATCGCCACCCGGAAAATCTGCGCGCGCCGTGCCATAGTCCGGCATGAATAGCGTGTCGCCGACAAACACCGCATCGCCGATCCGGTAACTCACGCACGCCGGCGTATGACCAGGCGTGTGGAGGACGCGAATCTCAAGGTCGCCCAACGACAAGACGTCGCCTTCGCTAACCAGCCTGTCGAAGACACTGCCGTCGCGCGCGACATCGTCGGCTTCGAACAGGTCCGCGAAGATCGCCTGAACATCGGTGATGTGAGCGCCGATCACGACTGGCGCTCCGGTCTTGTCGCGCAGGTAGTGGGAGGCCGAAAGATGGTCCGCATGAGCATGCGTTTCGAGAAGGTAGCGCAGATCGAGGCCTTGGTCGCGAACTGCCTGAAGCAACCCATCCGCGCTCGCGGTGCCGGTTCGACCGTTGCGCGGCGTGAAGTCCAGCACGGGGTCGACGATCGCCGCGGCCTTTGTCGCCGGATCATGGACGATGTAGCTGACTGTGTTGGTCGCCGGATCGAAGATGCCTTGCACATGAGGTGCGGCGGCTGGGGAGGATAGTGGATGGGTCATACGATTGCTCCTGATTTTTTTGTATATTAGCACTTGCTAAATTAGAATCAACTAATATATTTGCCTCATGTTCGATGCGACAAAGTTCGACCTTGCCCTGTTCGAGGCCAGCGCGGCCAAAGCCGCCACGCTGCTGCGTCTGCTTGGAAATGAGCGGCGCCTGACGATCCTGTGCCAGCTTGCCGATGGCGGTGAGCGATCGGTCGGGCAGATTCAGGCGCGCCTTGGCATCAGCCAGTCCGCGCTGTCGCAACATCTCGGCCTGCTGCGCGAGCAAGGCATTCTCGCCGGCCGTCGCGACGGTCAGGCGATTTATTACCGGATCGTCGACCCGGCGGCCCTCAGTGTGATGGCCACCCTTGCCGATCTATTCTGCCCCACTGATGAAGAAAGTACCTCATGACTACCGCGCTTACTCCCCTGTCTCCGGAAGAAACCAGGCAGCGCCTTGCCAATGGCAGCGCAATCCTCGTCGACGTGCGCGAGCCGGACGAATTTGCCCGCCGCCACGTCGCGGGATCGCTCTCCAGCCCATTGTCAGGTTGGGAAGCGGCCGAAATCAGCGCTCGACCGGACCAGGACATCATATTCACCTGCCGCTCGGGCATGCGGACGGCTGGAGCCTGCGATCGCCTCGCTGCCCGAGTGGAATCGCCGGCCTATGTCTTGCGGGGTGGAGTCGACGCGTGGGCCAAGCTTGGCTTGCCCCTGATCGTCGACGAAAAGGCGCCGCTTGAAATCATGCGTCAGGTCCAGATCGCGGCAGGCCTCCTTGTCCTGACGGGTGTCGCCCTTGGCTTCGCGGTCGCGCCGGGCTGGTTCGGCCTTTCCGCCTTTGTCGGCGCCGGCCTGACCTTTGCTGGAGCGACCGGCTTTTGCGGAATGGCGCGGCTTCTCATGCTCGCGCCCTGGAACCGCCGCAGAGGAATAGTCTGACATCATGGTCGAAGCACTGTTCCTCGCCGCGCTTGGCGGCATCCTGATCGGATTGCTGCTGACTGTGTTTGGCGGTGGAGGATCAGTGCTGGCCACGCCCTGGCTGATCTATGTCGTGGGCGTTGCGGACGCCCATATCGCGATCGGCACTTCGGCAGCAGCTGTTGCGGTCAACGCAGCGACGGGGCTTTGGGCTCAGGCGCGATCTGGCGCGGTCAAATGGCCCTGTGCCAGCGTCTTTGCGACAGCGGGCCTCGCCGGTGCTCTCGCCGGCGCCGAGGTCGGCAAGACGATCGATGGCACGACCTTGCTCAACTGGTTCGCCGTTGCGATGATCGCCATCGCCGTGTCGATGCTTGTACCTCGCAAAAGCGAAGGAGATCCCGCTGTTCGCCTGACTCCGGCAATGGTCTGGAAACTGGCCCCGGTGGGCCTGGCGACTGGCTTTGCTGCCGGTTTCTTCGGTATCGGCGGCGGGTTCCTGATTGCACCCGGCCTCATGGCCTCGACAGGCATGACGCTGGCGAATGCAGCGGCGTCCAGCCTGGTGTCCGTGACTCTTTTCGGCAGCGCCACAAGCGCCAGCTACGCCGTTTCGGGCCAGATCGACTGGCTGCTATTCTGCGCGCTGGTAGCAGGAGGAGGCGCCGGCGCCGCGTTGGGGCTGCCCGTTTCGCGCTGGCTCGCGGCACGCGTAAGAATCGCCCGGACCGGCTTCGCTGTTCTTGTGGTGGCTGTGGCGGTCTACATTCTGCTGAAATAGGAGCACCGCTCGATCTAGGCGAAATCCCCCGCAAGTTCCGCGCGCACAGCATCGCTCAGAATGGCAGCATGCCCGTAATTGGGGTGATCGATGCGAACCAATATGTCCCCGCCGGCGCGAAATGCGGCGACCTGGCTGAGCGTGAAAGGGAAATGGAGGAAGTGCACGCTCGAAGTCTTCCCGTCGGCTGTCGTACGGTCGAGATCGGTTTCGGCTACGGCTTTCACACGGTCTCCACCGATGCTGATCGAGATGCTTTCCTCCACGCCGCCAAGCTGGCTGAGGATTAATCGACGCTTGGTCTCATCAGGAATACCGAACATGAGAGTCGCGGTCAGCTCTGAGCCTTGCGGAATCATCGGGTTGTAGGCGGCCAACTCGTCGGGAAGCTGCTCCGCCCCGCCCTTCTCGATCCAGAGCATTTCCTGGACCTGGTACCACATCGTGTCCCAATTCTCGAACAAGAGCACAGCGTGCGGGCCAATGGCAACGCGGCGATTCTTCTTCCGTTCGGAGAGGGACTTGCGATGATCCTTGCGAATCTTCGCCCACTCAGAAAGCGGCAGGATGTCAGATTCGGCAATCTTTCTGGTTTCTCGAGGCATTTTACAAACCATAGGCCTTGGCCATGATTTCAACTGGGTGACCGATCCGTTCGGGCACGGCATCCGAATCCACGGCCTTCAATACTTGTTTCAGATGCGGCCCAGCCAGCGGGCATTCGGAAACGACATAGTCAGGCTTGAGCTTCTCGATTGCGCGGGCGGCAGGCTTGCCGACCTTGATCGCCGTATCGAAATTCTCTTTGAAGATTCCCCACTTGCCGCCATGGCCAGAGCAACGCTCGACCACCTGAGGCCGAGCCTCGGGGATGAGCTTCAGCATCTCGACTGCCTTCGGTCCCATATTCTGCGCGCGCGCATGGCAAGCGAAATGGACCGCAATTCCCGACGGCATCGCCTCCATCGGCACCAGGCCGTGGCGCTTGGCAAGATCGACGACATATTCCGATAGGTCGAACGTCGCCTTCGAAAGCCTTTCGACGTCCGCATTGCCCGGCAGCAGCAGCGGCCATTCGAACTTGAGCATCAGCGCACAGCTCGTAGTCAACGGCACTATGTCATAGCCTTGCTCGATCAGCGGGCCGAAAAATGCGGCCACAGCCTCCGCACTGTTCGCGACGGCCCCGAGATCGCCATTCTCGAACTTCGGCATGCCGCAACATTGTGGATGCTCCACCCGGCAATCGACGCCATTATGCGCTAGCAGCTTCAGCGCCGCCTCTCCGACCGTCTGGTCGTTGAACTCACCGTAGCACGACGCGTAAAGCACGGCCTTGCGTCCAAAGGCCGGAGCTTCGGCATTGGGTGCAGGTCGTATAGTGGCCGCCCTCTTGGTGAGCGGCACACTGGCAAACTCTGGCAAATGGGCACGCTTGTCGATTCCGGTCACGGCTTGAATCAAGGGCCGCGCCACGCTGCCCTCACGCGTCGCGACGTTGGCGAAATCTGAAAAGACCGTTCCGAGCCGGCCGTTCGCATCGGTTTCGGCGAGCCTCTTGTCCATGAAACCGGTCTCGCCCTTCCTGTGCGCAATGGCGCGCGCGCGGAGCATCAGGTGCGGAAAATCGAGGTTGAATTCGTGCGGCGGAACATAGGGGCACTTTGTCATGAAGCACATGTCGCACAACGTGCAGGCATCGATGACCGGCTTGAAATCGGCAGAGTCGAGATGCTCGACATCCTCATGGGCGCTTTCGTCGATCAGGTCGAACAGCTTGGGGAAACTGTCGCACAGGTTGAAGCAACGGCGGCAACCGTGACAGACATCGAAAACGCGGCGCAGCTCCGCATCGAGATCCGCTTCGTCATAAAAAGCTTCATCCTGCCACGCGATCGGGTGGCGGATCGGGGCGTCCAGGCTGCCTTCGCGCATCGCTGCTCCTTCGATGGACTGGAGATAGTTAAACGGCCGGGACCACCATGTGTGGCCCCGGCCGGATACGGCCCCGACAGGGGGGAGGGGAGGGGCCGTTAGCTCAGGGATTCGAGCGTCTTCTGGAACTTTCCGGCATGGCTCTTTTCAGCCTTGGCCAGCGTTTCGAACCAGTCGGCAATCTCGTCAAAACCTTCTTCCCGGGCATCCTTCACCATGCCCGGATACATATCCGTATATTCATGCGTCTCGCCCGCAATGGACGCCTTCAGATTGGCCGCCGTATTGCCGATCGGCTCGCCCGTCGCGGGATCACCCACTTCTTCGAGAAATTCGAGATGACCATGAGCATGGCCAGTCTCGCCTTCGGCGGTCGACCGAAAAACGGCGGCCACATCGTTGTAGCCCTCGATATCGGCCTTCTGCGCGAAATAGAGATACCGCCGATTGGCCTGGCTTTCGCCTGCAAAGGCCGCTTTCAGATTGGCTTCGGTTTTCGTGCCGGCAAGACCCATTTCGCTCTCCGTTCAGGGGTGGTGGTGAGCCCCTCCTGTAGCGCGCACGCGGAGAATTGCGGAATCGATTTTTTGATTATTTGTGATTGACCGAAGCGATCAATGCTGAACGTTGCCCGTGCGAAAACAGGGGCTACGCGATTGTCAGCCGGCAGCCTCGGCCAGAACCGTCAACCCCTTGTCGTTCACTTCGGCAAACCCGCCGGTAACTTTCAACATTTCGGGCGCTGCGCCAGCGCTGGCGTAGATGGCCAGCTCCGCATCGCTGCGGATCGTCGACATTGTGGGCATATGCCCTTCCAGCACGCCGAAATCGCCCTCGGTGCCCGGAACGACGACCATATAGACGTCTTCCGAGCGGACGAGGGCTTCGGGAGTGACCAGTTCGAAGTGCAGTGCCATCGGCGCTTACGCAGCTTCGGCAGCAAGCTTCGCTGCCTTTTCGACTGCTTCCTCGATGCCGCCGACCATGTAGAAGGCAGCTTCGGGCAGATGGTCATATTCGCCATCGACCACCGCCTTGAACGACTTCACCGTATCCTCGATCTGGACGAACTTGCCGGGGATATTCGTGAACACTTCGGCGACGTGGAATGGCTGCGAAAGGAAGCGCTGGATCTTGCGCGCGCGGGCAACAGTCAGCTTGTCCTCTTCCGAAAGCTCGTCCATTCCGAGAATGGCGATGATGTCCTGCAGCGACTTGTATTTCTGCAGTGTTTCCTGGACGCGGCGAGCCGTGTCGTAATGCTCCTGGCCCACAACTGCCGGGGTCAGAACGCGGCTGGTCGAATCAAGCGGATCCACCGCCGGATAGATGCCGAGTTCCGAAATCGCGCGGCTGAGCACGGTGGTCGCGTCCAGGTGCGCAAACGACGTCGCAGGCGCCGGGTCGGTCAAGTCGTCCGCAGGCACGTAGATGGCCTGCACGGAGGTGATCGAACCCTTGTTGGTCGAGGTGATGCGTTCCTGCAGCGCGCCCATGTCGGTCGCAAGCGTCGGCTGATAGCCCACCGCCGAAGGAATGCGGCCCAGGAGCGCCGACACTTCCGAGCCGGCCTGGGTGAAACGGAAGATATTGTCGACGAAGAAGAGCACGTCCTGCCCTTCCTGGTCGCGGAAATACTCCGCAATCGTCAGGCCCGAAAGCGCGACGCGAGCACGCGCGCCCGGCGGTTCGTTCATCTGGCCGAAGACCAGCGCCACCTTGGAACCTTCCGGCGTCGGATTGCCGTTCTTGTCCTTGGCGATAACGCCTGCATCGAGGAATTCGTGATAAAGGTCGTTGCCCTCGCGGGTCCGCTCACCGACTCCCGCGAAAACCGAGGTGCCGCCATGGCCCTTGGCGATGTTGTTGATCAGTTCCTGGATGAGCACGGTCTTGCCGACGCCGGCGCCGCCGAACAGGCCGATCTTGCCGCCCTTGGCGTACGGCGCGAGCAGGTCGACGACCTTGATGCCGGTGACGAGAATCTCGGTTTCGGTCGACTGGTCAATGAAGAGCGGGGCCTCCGCGTGAATCGGCGCGGAAAGGTCGGTCTTGACCGGCCCCTGCTCGTCGATCGGCTCACCGACGACGTTCAGGATGCGGCCAAGCGTCTGCGGGCCGACAGGCACGCGGATCTGCGAACCGGTGTCGGTCACGGTCTGGCCGCGGGTCAGGCCGTCAGTCGCGTCCATCGCGATCGTGCGCACAGTGTTTTCGCCCAGATGCTGCGCGACTTCGAGGACGAGGCGGTTGCCGTTGTTCTCGGTTTCGAGCGCCGAAAGAATGGCGGGCAGGTGATCGTCGAACGAGACGTCGACGACAGCGCCGATGACCTGGCTGACGCGGCCGACATTGTTGGTCGAGGCCTTGGCCGGAGCTTTCGGCGCAGCAGCCTTCTTCGCCGGCGCCTTCGCAGCTGTCTTGGCTGCGACAGCCTTGGCGGGGGTCTTTTTCGGGGCGGTTGCCATGATGCGTCTTCCTTGCCTTTAAGTCCTGTTAGAGCGCTTCCGCGCCTGCAATGATTTCAACCAGTTCGGTTGTGATCGCGGCCTGACGCGTCCGGTTGTACTGGATCGTCAGGCGGTTGATCATGTCGCCCGCGTTGCGCGTGGCATTGTCCATCGCCGTCATCTTCGAACCCTGCTCGGATGCCGCATTCTCGCGCTTGGCGCGCAGGATCTGGACGGCAACGTTGCGTGGCAGCAGGTCAGCGAGGATTTCCTCCTCATCCGGTTCATACTCGACCGAAGCCGTGCCCCCGGTGGGCGCGGCACCTTCCGACACGGCTACCGGCATCAGCTGAATCTCGGTCGGCTCCTGCGTGAGGACACTTACGAACTTCGAGAAGAAGAGGTGCGCCACGTCGAATTCGCCGACTTCGAAGCGCGAGATCAGGTCCTTGCCCCATTCCTGGGCGTGCGCGAAGGTCAGCTTCGAAAGATCTCCGGGCTCGATCGCGCAGATGATGTCGTCGCGATAGGTGCGCGCAAGACCATCGCGCGCCTTCTTGCCGATCACATAGAATTTGACCGTCTTTCCGGCAGCCTTCAACTCCTCGGCGCGGCGACGGACGAGGCGGACGATATTGGTGTTGAACGCGCCGGCCAGCCCCTTGTCAGACGTGCAGACGACAAGCAGGTGAACCTGGTCCTTGCCCGTGCCGACCAGCAGCCGGTGCGCCGCAGAGTTTCGATCGACCTTCGACGCAATCGAGGAAACGACGGCTTCAAGACGTTCGGCATAGGGGCGCGAAGCCTCCGCCGCGTCCTGCGCACGGCGCAGCTTCGCAGCGGCGACCATCTTCATCGCCTTGGTGATCTTCTGGGTCGATTTGACCGAGTTGATCCGGATTTTGAGCGCCTTCAGGCTGGCCATTGTTCCGTCCGTTTATGCGAAGGTCTTCACGAACTTGTCGAGCGCTGCTGCCAGCGCCTTTTTGCTGTCGTCGGAGAAGTCGCGGCTCTCGCGAATGCCCTTCAGAACGTCGGCATGGTTCGCGCGAAGGTCAGCAAGCATCGCTTCTTCGAAGCGAGTCACGTCCGAAACCGCGATCCCGTCAAGATAGCCATTGGTGCCCGCGAAGATCGACGCGGTCTGTTCCTCGAACGGCATCGGCGAGAACTGCTTCTGCTTGAGCAATTCGGTCAGCCGCGCGCCGCGATTGAGGAGCTTCTGCGTAGAAGCATCGAGGTCCGAGCCGAACTGGGCGAAGGCCGCCATTTCGCGGTACTGCGCCAGCTCGAGCTTGATCGAGCCCGAAACTTTCTTCATCGCCTTGGTCTGCGCGGCGGAACCGACGCGGCTCACCGACAGGCCGACGTTGATCGCGGGGCGGATGCCCTGGAAGAACAGATCGGTTTCAAGAAAGATCTGACCGTCGGTGATCGAAATCACGTTGGTCGGAATATAGGCGGAAACGTCGCCAGCCTGGGTTTCGATGATCGGCAGCGCGGTCAGCGAGCCGCCGCCATTGGCGTCGGACATTTTCGCCGCGCGCTCCAGCAGGCGCGAGTGAAGATAGAAAACGTCGCCCGGATAGGCTTCGCGGCCCGGCGGACGGCGAAGCAGCAGCGACATCTGGCGATAGGCAACGGCCTGCTTGGAAAGATCGTCATAGACGATCACGGCGTGCATGCCGTTGTCGCGGAAATACTCGCCCATCGCAACGCCGGTATAGGGCGCGAGATACTGAAGCGGGGCCGGTTCAGAGGCCGTCGCGGCAACGACGATCGAATATTCCATTGCGCCGTTTTCCTCGAGCGCGCGGACGATCTGCGCGACCGTCGAGCGCTTCTGGCCGACGGCGACATAGATGCAGTAAAGCTTCTTCGACTCGTCCTTGCCCGCGTTCACGCCCTTCTGGTTGATGAAGGTGTCGATCGCGACGGCGGTCTTGCCGGTCTGCCGGTCGCCGATGATCAGCTCGCGCTGACCGCGACCGACAGGGACGAGCGCATCGAGCGCCTTGAGGCCGGTCTGCACCGGTTCGTTCACCGACTGACGCGGGATGATGCCGGGCGCCTTCACTTCGACGCGGCTACGCTTCTTCGCGTTGATCGGGCCCTTGCCGTCGATCGGGTTGCCAAGGCCGTCGACCACGCGGCCGAGAAGCTCCTTGCCCACAGGCACGTCAACGATCGTGCCGGTCCGCTTGACGACGTCGCCTTCCTTGATCTCGGAGTCAGTGCCGAAAATCACGACGCCGACATTGTCCGCCTCGAGGTTGAGCGCCATGCCCTTGATGCCGTTCGCGAACTCGACCATTTCACCGGCCTGGACATTGTCGAGGCCGTGAATGCGGGCGATACCGTCACCCACCGAGAGAACCGAGCCGACCTCGGAAACCTGGGCTTCGGTACCGAAGCTGGCGATCTGGTCCTTGATGACCTTGGAAATTTCTGCGGCGCGGATGTCCATGTTCAGCCTTTCATCGCATTCGCGAGAGTATTGAGACGGGTGCGGATCGACGAATCGATCATCTGGGAGCCGATCTTCACGACCAGCCCACCAAGAATGGCGGGATCGACCTTCAGGTCGACCGCAACATCACGGCCGACCTTGGTGCGAAGCTGTTTCTTGAGGGCAGCAACCTGCCCGGCGTCGAGCGGATGCGCGGAGGTCACCTCGGCGGTCGTTTCGCCACGATGCCCCGAAGCCAGCACTCCATAGGCGCGAATAACCGCGCCAAGCTGGCCCAGCCGGCGATTTTGCGAGAGGACACCCAGGAACTTGGCAGTCAGCGCGTCGAGCTTCATGGCCATTGCAACGGCCGCCACGCCCTTGGTGGCTTCAGCGCGCGAGAGGAGCGGATTGGTCGTTAGCGCCGCAAATTCTGCTGAACCGGCAAGTGCGGCTTCCAGTGCGGCGAGACTCTTGCCGACCGAATCGATGGCCTTGGACTCGCGCGCCAGATCGAACAGCGCAGTAGCATAACGTCCTGCCAGACTAGCCTGAATGCCGCCGGAATTCTCCACGCGCGAATGTTCCTCATGTGACCGAGAATTGTGTGATGACCCGGCGAAACAGGCTTTCACCCCCGCCAAAGTCGCGGCGCGCCTAGCAACGATTTTGCTGCGACGCAAGATGGGGAATCGACACTCGAGACAGCGAGCGACGCGATCCGGGTTGCGTCCCCCTGCCTGTCATGCTGAACTTGTTTCAGCAACCATGAACACGACGCTGCCAGAGGTGACACATTGGCGCGCATGGATCCTGAAACAAGTTCAGGATGACGGGAGGAGAGAAAATTGGGCCAGATGATTCGCATGACGATGTCCGACGGGGCGGAGATCGCGGTCTATCACGCCGAGGCTGTGGGCGAGCGCAGGGGCGGATTGGTCCTCGTCCAGGAAATCTTCGGTGTGACCGACCATATCCGCGAGCTGTGCGACGAATATGCGGCGGACGGCTATGAAGTGCTGGCGCCCTCGCTCTACGACCGCGAACATCCAGGCTTCGAAGCCGAGTATACTGGCCCCGATTTCGAGCGCGCCGTCGAACTGGCGCGCAAACTCCACCCTTTCGATCTGTCGCTCAAGGACGCACAGACCTGCATTGATGCGCTAAAGGACAAAGGGCCCGTCTTCATCACGGGCTATTGCTACGGCGGCTCGGTCGCATGGGCGATGGCCGGCGAGAGCGACGACCTTGCAGCGGCCTCCTGCTATTATGGCAGCCTGATCCCGACCATGTTCATCGACCGGGCGCCCAAATGTGCAACCATCGCCCATTTCGGCCGCTATGATGGGGGCATCCCGATCGAAGGCGTCGAAGCACTGATCGCGAAGGCGTATCCGACCGCCGAAATCTTCGTTTATGAAGCAGGGCACGGCTTCAATTCCGACCGGCGCAAGGATTATCATGAGCCAAGCGCGGATCTGGCGCGGGAGCGGACGTTGGCACTATTTCGTGCGTGTGGAGGTTGATCTCCTATGGCCCGCGTCCTGATGATCCTGCCGCAGACCGATTTCGACCCAACCGAAGTTGCGGTTCCCTGGGTGGCGCTCACCGGAGCAGGGCATGACGTGACCTTTGCGACCGAGACAGGCGCGCCGGCAACCTGCGACCCCGTGACGCTCACCGGAGAGGGGCTTCCCTTTCTCGCTCGGTCAATGAAGGCGCGGCCGGAAAACAGGGCACTGTATGAACGAATGACGGCCTCGCTGGAATTCCGGAAGCCGCTGGCTTGGGCGAAGGTCGATCGCGCCGCCTTCGATGCCTTCCATTTTCCCGGCGGCCATGCGCCCGGCATGAAGCCCTATCTCGAATCGGACGCAGTCCAGTCAATCGCGCGAGCAGCTTTCATGGCGGGCAAGCCGGTGTCGGCCATTTGCCATGGCGTGATCCCGCTTGCCCGCGCCAAGCGCCCGGACGGTCATGCGCTAATCCACGGCCGCAAGACGACCGCGCTGACCGGCGGCATGGAGGATATCGCGGTCAGCATCACGCGGAGCGCGCTGGGCAATCACTATCGCACTTATCCGCAAAGCGTTGAGGACGAAGTCAGGGCCGCGCTCGCTTCTCCTTCCGATTTCAAGACTGGCCCGCTCATTCCGCGCTTTGCGACCGAAGCCAATCCGGAGCGTGGCTTCGTCGTCAAGGACGGCAACTATGTTTCGGCGCGCTGGCCGGGCGACGCCTGGACGCTTGCCAAGGCCTTTTGCCGGATGCTTTGAGGCCGCAAAGTTTGAAAGCAAGCTTTGGGACGTATCCCATGCCCGTCGCGTCTATCCGGTCTCTACCTTCACACGGGAGACCAAGATGACCTATCGAATCATGGGGCTGGCGCGAGACGAGTTCGCGCCGCTTTTCGAACTGGACGACGCTGAGCTCGCCAAGCGCGGCGCCCTTCGCGTGATGGCCACAGCCGATAAGGGATTTCCCTGCCGCGTCAGCCTTGAGGATGCGCGGACGGGCGAGACGCTGATCCTGCTCAATCATGTGAGCCATGATGTCGCGACGCCGTTTCGCGCGTCGCACGCCATCTATGTCCGCGAAGCGGCCGAGGAAGCCGTACTGCCTGCGGATGAGGTGCCGACCGTGCTCGACAGCCGTACAATCTCGCTCAGGGGGTTTGACGCCTCAGGCATGCTCAGAAATGCGACCATCGCGCTTCCGGGCGAAACCGATGTCCGCATCCGCGAGATGTTCGCAGCAGGCGAAATCGCCTATATCCACGCACATAATGCCGCGCCGGGATGTTTTGCCGCGCGGGTGGAGCGCACATGATGTTCATCGATCCCGATTTCGCCTTCGCCGCGTTCGACCGGCGCGACCGCAGCCTGGACGGCCAGTTCGTTGGCGCGGTCAAGACCACGGGCATCTATTGCAAGCCAAGCTGCCCCGCGCGGCGGCCCTTGCGCGAGAATGTGGAATTCTTCGCGACACCTGCAGAGGCATGCGCCGCCGGATACCGCGCCTGCCAGCGCTGCAGGCCGGATGAAGTCGGCCGCGATCGCGAGGCCGTTGCCAAGGCGCTGGCGCTGATCGAAGCGGCGGAGGACACCTTGTCGCTTGAGGAGCTTGCCGATTCGGTTGGTTATGCCCCCCATCATTTTCACCGGCTCTTCAAGCGCGACACTGGTGTGACCCCGGCTGCCTTTGCCCGCGGGTTGCGCGCGAAGCGGGCGGAAACCGCGCTCAAGGCCAATGACCGCGTGACCGATGCGATCTACGACGCGGGCTATTCGGGGCCGAGCCGATTCTACGCGGAAACCGGCCGCCGCCTTGGCATGACGCCAAGCGCCTGGAAGAATGGCGGTGCGGGCGTGACGATTCGTTGGGCTGTGGCCGACACGGTGCTTGGCAAGATGCTGCTCGCCGCAACCGACAAGGGGATTTGCCGCCTTTCGTTCGATGAGGATGAAGGCGAACTGCACCGCCGCTTTCCAGAGGCAAATATCGAGCGAGGCGGAGCAGCGCTCGCCAGCCTGGTCAAGGACGCCGTGGCTGCCGTCAACAAGCCGGCACACATGCCGACTCTGCCACTCGACGTCCAGGGCACGGCTTTCCAGCAGGCCGTTTGGCGAGAGCTGACACGCATCCCGCCCGGCGAAACCCGCACCTACACGCAGCTCGCCATGGCGGCCGGAAATCCCCGCGCCGTCCGCGCGGCCGGCACGGCCTGCGGCCAGAACCGCGTCGCCGTCCTCATCCCCTGCCACCGCGCGCTTCGCACAGACGGTTCGCTCGGCGGCTATGCCTATGGGCTGGAGCGGAAGGTGAAGCTGCTGGAGATGGAAGAGGCGCGGTGAACGATCACACAAAACTATAGGGATCGACATCCACGCTGACGCGCACCGAACGAGGCCATTCGAGAGCGCCCAACCAGTCGCGGATCACGTCCTGCACGTCTAGGGCGCGGCGGGCATGGACCAGCAGCCGTTGGCGGTGGCGCCCCCGGAGCATCGCCAGCGGCGCGGGTGCCGGCCCATAGACATGCATCCCCTCCACTTGCGGCGCAGTCCGGCCGATCAATTGTGCGATTTCCTGCGCATCCTTCAGGCTTTCCGACGAGATGATAATCCCGGCAAAGCGACCAAACGGCGGAGCGCCCGCCTCCTTCCTGCTTTCGGTCTCCGCTGCGTAGAAACTCTCCGCATCGCCCGAAACGAGCGCGCGGATGACTGGAGCATTGGGCTCGTGCGTCTGGACATAGACGTGGCCGGGCTTCTCGCCCCGTCCAGCCCGCCCCGCCACCTGCGCGATCTGCTGGAAGCTGCGCTCCGCCGCTCGCAAATCTCCGCCCTGGAGCCCAAGATCGGCATCGACCACGCCGACCAGCGTCAGGTTCGGGAAATGATAGCCTTTGGTGACAAGCTGCGTGCCGATGACAATATCGATTTCGCCCGCTTCCATCTTGCCGACGAACTCGGCCGCCTTGGCCGGGGACCAGAGCGTATCGGACGTCACGATCGCTCGCCGGGCCTCGGGAAAGAGAATCGCCGCCTCATCGGCGATCCGCTCTACACCGGGGCCGCAGGCGACGAGCGAGTCTTCTTCATGGCATTCGGGACAAACGCGCGGCGGCGGCATCGAATGTCCGCAATGGTGACATTGGAGCCGCTGGAGCAGCCGGTGTTCGACCATCCAGGCCGTGCAGTTCGGGCATTGAAAACGATGCCCGCAATGGCGGCACAGCGTCAGGGGGGCAAATCCACGGCGATTGAGGAAAAGCAGTGATTGCTCGCCCTTCTCAAGCACGCCCTGCATCGCCCTGACCAGCGTGGGCGCCAGCCAGCGGCCACGTTCCGGAGGGTCCTGCGTCAGGTCGATCGCGGTGATTTCAGGCATCTCTGCCATGCCGTGTCGTTCGGGCAGTTTCAGCTCGGCGTAGCGGCCTTGCGCCACTTGCTGCCGCGTCTCGATGGCTGGGGTGGCGCTCGCAAGGACGACGGGGCAGCCAGTGAAGTGCGCACGCATCACGGCAACATCCCGCGCATGATACTGGACACCTTCCTCCTGCTTGAAGCTCGCCTCATGCGCTTCATCGACAATGATGAGGCCGAGATCGCGATAGGGCAGGAACAGCGCCGACCGCGCACCGACCGTGACGAGAGCCTCGCCCTTCGCGATTGCACGCCATGCGCGCCGACGTTGCGACTGGCGAAGGTCGGAATGCCAGGCAACCGGGGCATGGCCGAAACGCGTCTCGAACCGGCGGAGGAATGGCTCGGTCAAGGCAATTTCGGGGAGCAGCACCAGGGTCTGCCGCTCCATCCGCAGCGCCTCGGCAATGGCTTCGAAATAGACTTCCGTCTTGCCCGAGCCCGTCACACCGTCGAGCAGCACCGGCGCAAAGGCCTCAGCCTTGACGGCATCGACCAGCCACTCGGCGGCCGCGGCCTGTTCATCGGAGAGCACCGGCGGAGCGAAATCGGGGTCGGGCGCGATGAAGGGCGTTTCAAGCGACACCTCAACCGCTTCGATCGCACCCAGCTTGACCAGGCCCCGGATGACGCCGTCCGAGACATCGGCGATCGTCGCCAACTCACGGATCAGCCCCTGCCGTTCGCCGATCCTCTCCAAAGCCTGCGCGCGCTGGACCGTAAGTTTGTCCGGCGCCTTTCCGGTCAGCCTGTATTCGATAACGGTCGGCGCACCTTCGAGCGCTGCGGCGGACGACAGCGCCATTCGCAAAACCGCAGCGGGCGGCGCAAGATAGTAGTTCGCGGTCCATTCGATCAGCCGCCGGAGCGGAGCGGCGATAGGAGGAATGTCATAGGCTTGCAGGAGGTTGCGAAGCCTGTTGTCGCCGACTTCGGCAGCGGACGGCATTGCCTCCGGCTCCCAGGCCACCCCAACCATCTGGCGCGGGCCGAGCGGCGCCAGGACGATGCTGCCCGGCTCGACGGCCATGCCATGCGGCACCCTATAATCGAGCGGGCCGAGGGCAGGGTTGAGAAGAAGGACGCGAGCGCGAGTCATGTTGGACGCTCCTAGCGCCATAGTCCCGCCCAGAGTAAGGGGGTTCGACAAGGCAACCGGTCGGCTCATAATGCAGTTTTGTCGAACCCGGGCTTTTCCATTCGCCAATTTGCCCCCATATCGCCGGTTCCGTTTCCCCCGCGATTGCGCTAAACTTGCACGAAACAAGCAAAGAGTATGTCTGTATGAAGAAGGATTTCCTGCGTGCCGCCCTGCTCGTTTCGGGCATTGCCCTGATCCCGGCGGCAACCGCGGGCATGGCGTCCGTCGATGCGAATACCTATCGCGAGATGGACCAGTTCCTCGCCGTGTTCGAACGCGTTCGCGCGGACTATGTCGACAAGGTCGACGACAAGGCCCTGATCAAGGGTGCAATCAACGGCATGCTCGCCAGCCTCGACCCGCATTCCTCCTATCTGGACGCACGCGATTTCGAGAATATGCGCGTTCAGACCGACGGCAACTATGGGGGGCTTGGTCTTACGGTCTCGCAGGAAGACGGTGCGGTAAAGGTGATCGCGGCAACCGAAGACACTCCGGCGGATCGCGCCGGAATCAAGGCGGGCGACTATATCACGCATCTTGACGGCGTCCTGATCTATGGCGGAACGCTCGATGACGCGGTGGACAAGATGCGTGGCACGCCGGGCACGAGCATTCGCCTGACCGTCGTGCGCCCTGGCCGCGACAAACCGTTCGACGTCACGATCACGCGCCAGATCATCGAGATCAAGCCCGTGAAGTGGGAAGTACGGAACAATATCGGCATCATCAACATCAACGGCTTTTCGAAGAGCGTCGGCGCCGATGTCCGCTCCGCGCTCGTCAGCATCGACAAGTCGCTTGGCCACTATCCGACGGGCTATGTGGTCGACCTGCGTTCCAACCCCGGAGGGCTGCTCGATCAGGCAATCGAGGTCTCCGACGCTTTCCTGGAGCGCGGGGAAATCGTTTCGCAGCGTGGCCGGGATCGGCGGGACATCGAGCGCTACTACGCCCGCCCCGGAGATATGGCTCATGGACTACCGATCATCGTGCTGGTCGATGCCGGTTCGGCGTCCGCCGCCGAAATCGTTGCTGGAGCCCTACAAGACCAACATCGAGCACTTGTCATGGGCGAACGCAGCTTTGGAAAAGGCTCTGTTCAGACGCTGATCCAACTCGATGAAAACAGCGCGCTGCGGCTGACCACAGCGCGTTATTACACCCCGTCCAATCGCTCGGTGCAGGAAGGCGGAATCGAGCCCGATATCGCAGTGCCGCAATTGTCCGATCCGGACTACAAGGCCCGACCGAGGTTCCGCGAGGCCGATCTCAGCCGTCACCTGATCAACGAGGCCAAGGTCGACAATTCGGTTCTCGAAGCGGACACGAAGCCCGATCCTCGCTTCACGGCTACCGCAGATCAGCTTAAGGCCAAGGGTATCAAGGACTTCCAGCTTCACTACGCCCTTGAAACGCTGGCGCGGCTTCCGAAAACCCAGATGGCGGCGGCAGGTGTCCGCAAAGGAAACCGCTAGGCGTGACCAACCTGCGCAAGGCCTCATGGCTCGCACTCCTGATCCCCGCCGCCTTGCTCGGCGGGGCGTTGGGATCGCAATATGTCGGCGGGCTTTTCCCTTGCGAGATGTGCTACTGGCAGCGCTGGCCGCATGAAGCCGCGATTGCCTTCGCGCTGATGGCTGTTTTTTCGCGCGATACGGGCATCAGGCGGCTGTTCGTTATCCTGGCCGCGCTTGCGATCATTTCGAGCGGGCTCGTGGGCGTTTTTCACGCAGGCGTCGAATATAAATGGTGGGACGGCATCACGGCCTGCACCCGCGCACCCGGAACGGGCGGCGGGAACATCATGGCCGATATCATGGCTGCACCTCTGGTAAGCTGCAATCAGCCGCAATGGACGCTCGGACCGATTTCGCTCGCGGGCTTCAACGCCATCTTTTCGATCGGCGGCGGTCTGCTGGTCCTCTGGATGACCGGAAGGCGCAAGGCGTGATGCAGGACAATCGACATTCGATGATCCGGGTCGACCAGGCGGGAGAATATGGCGCGGCGCGCATTTACGCCGGCCAGCTTGCCGTGCTCGGCAACCGCCACCAGGCAGCGCGCGTCATCAGGCATATGGAAACGCAGGAACAGCGCCATCTTGACCGTTTCAACGCGATGGTTGTGGAACGCGGGGTACGCCCCACCCTGCTCCAGCCCTTTTGGCACGTCGCTGGATTCGCGCTCGGCGCAGTGACGGCCGCGATCAGCCCCGAAGCGGCGATGGCCTGCACGGCTGCGATCGAAACTGAAATCGATCATCATTATGGCGAACAGCTTGAAGCCTTGGGCGAAGACGACCCCGAGTTGAACGAAGCGATTGCCGAATTCCGTGCCGAAGAGCTTGAACACAAGGCGACGGCGCTTGCCGAAGGTGCGGAACGGGCGCCTGCGTACCCGCTTCTGAGCGCTGCGATCAGATTCGGCTGCAAAGTGGCTATCGGGATGTCGAAGCGAATTTGATTTTGGTCATTGTGCGTTCATCGAAAAAGGCGGAGGAATACTGAATTATGAGACTCATTCTTGCCTTTGCGCTCTCGATCGTGCCGCTGGCGGCTTCGGCCCCGGTCATGGCACAGCAACGCACGCTGACCATTTTCGGCGACGACAAGTGCCCGGCAGACACAATCTGCGTGGTCGCACCCGAAACCGAGCGTTACCGGATACCGAAGCCGTTCCGCGAACGCCTGCCGTCGCCCGACAGCACAAGCTGGGCCGTCCGTTCGCAGGCTACGCTTGCTGAAGGCAAGACCGGCGCGGACAGCTGCTCGTCCGTTGGTCCGGGCGGTTGGACGGGTTGCTTCATGAAACAGATGAAGGAAGCCTATTCGGAGAAGACTCCGGAGCCCGAAATTCCCTGATGCCCTTTCAGGATCCGGGTCCGGACAATCGGACCGGGGATCCCGGCACGGGGCAGCGCTGCGGCTACAGGATTTCGAACAACCCTGCGGCCCCCATGCCGCCGCCAACGCACATCGTTACCACGACATATTTGGCGCTGCGGCGCTTGCCTTCGATCAGCGCATGGCCGGTGCATCGTGCGCCCGTCATGCCATAAGGATGGCCAATCGAGATCGAGCCGCCGTTGACGTTCAGAAGGTCGTTCGGAATGCCGAGCTTGTCGCGGCAATACAGCACTTGCACGGCGAACGCTTCGTTCAGCTCCCACAGGCCGATATCGTCGA
This sequence comes from Sphingomonadaceae bacterium, assembly GCA_041916635.1. Classification (GTDB taxonomy): domain Bacteria; phylum Pseudomonadota; class Alphaproteobacteria; order Sphingomonadales; family Sphingomonadaceae; genus Aquisediminimonas. The sequence continues at coordinate 292,061 of JAYRZE010000001.1, forward strand.
TCTTGAGGCCAAAACGGCCAAGCAGCTTCGGGATCGCGAAAACAGGACCGATGCCCATTTCGTCGGGCTCGGTGCCTGCTGCCGCCATGCCGACATAACGGCCAAGCGGGGTCAGCCCGCGCTTCGCCGCGACCGACGCTTCCATCACCACTACAGCCGATGAACCATCCGAAAGCTGGCTGGCGTTGCCAGCCGTGATGACCCCGCCGTCGATCACCGGCTTGAGGCTCTTCAGTCCTTCGAGCGTCGTTTCCGGTCGGTTGCCTTCATCCTTGGCGATCGTAACGTCATGGAATGTGACTTCTCCGGTTTCCTTGTTGGCGACGCCCATCTTTGTCGAGACGCTGACAATCTCGTCATCGAACTTTCCTGCGGCCTGCGCGGCGGCGGTGCGCTGCTGCGACTGGAGTGAGTATTCGTCCTGCGCGTCGCGACTGATATTATAGCGTCGCGAAACGATTTCGGCCGTCTGGAGCATCGGCATGTAGATATGCGGGTGCATCGCTACGAGCGCGTCATCCCGGCCGACACGCATTTCCTTCGTCTGGACGAGAGAAATCGAATCCTGCCCACCGGCAACGACCACGTCCATCCGGTCGATGATGACCTGCTTCGCCGCCGTCGCGATCGACATCAGGCCGGACGAGCATTGCCGGTCCATGCTCATGCCCGGAACGGTGACGGGCAACCCCGCCCGCAGCAGCACCTGCCGCGCGATATTGCCGCCCTGCGTTCCCTGCTGGAGCGCGGAGCCCCAAATACAATCGTCGACCTCGGCCGGATCGAGCTTCGCCCGTTCGACCGCCGCTGCGACCGAGAACGACCCAAGCGTCGCACCGGGAGTTGCATTGAATGCACCGCGATAGGCCTTGCCGATCGGGGTGCGGGCGGTGGAAACGATGACTGCGTCACGCATGGGAATTTCCTTGAAATACGAGTGGTTAGACGAAAAACTGGCTGATCCATTCCGCGATCAGGGCGGGCTTTTCCTCCCCCTCGATCTCGACGGTCACTTCCTGCATCTGCTGCCACTGGCCGGGGCGTTTTTCCTCCAGCGAAAGCAGTTTGAACCGAGCGCGAACACGCTTTCCGGACTTTACAGGCGCCAGGAAGCGTAGCTTGTCGCAGCCATAGTTGACGCCCATCTTGATCCCGTCGAGGCGGGGCAAATCCGCCTTGGCGGCAAGGGCAGGCATTAACGAAAGCGTCAGGAAGCCGTGCGCAATGGTTGTGCCGAACGGCGTCATTTTCGCCATTTCGGAGTTCACGTGGATGAACTGATGATCGCCTGTGGCATCGGCGAACTTGTTGATGGTTTCCTGATCGACGGTTATCCATTCAGACACCCCGACCTCGGTGCCGACCTTGGCTAGCAGCTCTTCTTTTGTCACAACAGGCATGGGCTTTCCTCTCGCTTTGGTCGCGCAATATTATTACAAGCAACGTCAAATCACCCCGCCGAAATAAGGCCCCATCGAGGCAAGAGTCAAAGGTCATGGATTCCGCAACGTCCGTCATGCGTCAGCTTTACCGCGCAGCCGAACCCGAAGTGCTTTCCCCTCTCCTTAGCCGCGCCCGATCCGCGCCCAACGAGCGAAAACGCATCGTCAATCGTGCCGCTGAACTGATTGGAGACCTTCGCGCGGCGCAGGGCACGGGCTGGGTCAACCAGTTCCTCCAGGAATACCGGTTGAACACCCACGAGGGAGTTGCACTGCTTTCCCTGGCGGAGGCGTTCCTGCGAGTTCCTGACCCGCAAACAGCGGATGCGCTGATCGCCGACAAGCTGGGCGAGGCCGATTGGCGGGCGCATTCGGGCCGGTCGCAATCGGCGCTCGTCAACTCGGCCACTTGGGGACTGGTGATCGGCCGTGCACTGGTCAGCGAGAAGGAAGAGGCCGGCGCGCTCCGCCGCCTGATCGCCAGGATGGGAGAACCGTTCGTCCGGCAGGCGGTCGGCGCCGCAATGCGGATGATGGGCGAAATCTTCGTCATGGGCCGCACGATCAAGGAAGCGACCGAGCGCATGGCCCGCCCCGAATATCAAGGGTTCACGGCAAGTTTCGACATGTTGGGGGAAGCCGCACGCACCTACGAGGACGGGGAGCGCTATTTCGCCTCCTACCTCTCGGCGATCGAGGCCACGGGGGCCGGGCATTCGATTTCGGTCAAGCTTTCCGCGCTCCATCCGCGCTATGAAGTGGCGCATTGGGACAAGTGCGTGCCGATGTTGTCGGATTTGCTGCTGGCGCTGTGCGAAGCCGCGGCACGGCGCGATATTGCGTTGGCAGTCGATGCCGAAGAATCGGAACGGCTCGAAATGAGCCTCGAAATCATCGACCATGTCGCTCATCAGTCGTCGCTCAAGGGTTGGGACGGGCTCGGCATGGCAATCCAGGCTTATGCCAAGCGGGCGAGCGCCGTCGTGCGCTGGGCCGACGAACTGGGGGCGGCAACCGGACGGCGGATCGCGGCGCGGCTCGTGAAAGGTGCCTATTGGGACAGCGAGATCAAGCGATGCCAGGAGGCCGGGCTGTCCGACTATCCCCTATTTACCCGCAAGGCCGCAACCGATGTTTCCTGGCTCGCCTGCGCGAAGGACATGTTGGCTGCCAAGAACATCTATCCGGCCTTTGCGACGCATAACGCGCTTTCGGTGGCGACGATCCTCGAATGGGCGGGCGAAAGCCACGACTTCGAGTTCCAACGACTCCATGGCATGGGCGAAGGCCTATACGAGCGGCTTGTTCATGACCAGGGTTATCATTGTCGCGTATACGCGCCGGTCGGTGGGCACAAGGATTTGCTGGCCTATCTCGTCCGCCGGCTGCTCGAAAATGGAGCGAACTCCAGCTTCGTTCATCAGCTCGCCGATGAAAGCCTCGACGAAGCGACATTGCTCGCCGACCCTGTCGTGAAAGTCGAAACCGTCGGCGGCGCGCGCCATGCAAGCATCCCGCTTCCTTGCGACCTGTTCGGCGAACGCCGCAACAGCGAGGGGATCGACCTGCAGGACCCGACCATCCTTGCTGAAACCGCAAGCGCGCTTCGTGCCTTTGCGTCTTCGGGTGAGCGCGAAGTTGCTGATCCTGCACATGGGCAGGAAGACGCAAGGAGCGCCGTCGATAGGGCTGTCGCGGCATTTCCCGCCTGGTCCGAAACGCCTGTGGAAGTTCGGGCAGACGCTCTCGAAAAACTGGCAGACCTCCTCGAAGCCAACCGGACCGAGCTCATGTCGATCGCGGTATATGAAGCGAAAAAGACGATTGCCGATGCACTTGGCGAAGTCCGCGAGGCCGTCGATTTCTGCCGCTACTATGCGAAGCAGGCGCGCGATGGCCTTGCAGCGGTCGTCCTTCCGGGGCCAACCGGCGAACGCAATGTCCTGCGCTATGAGGGCCGCGGCGTCTGGGCCTGCATAGCGCCCTGGAATTTCCCGCTCGCAATCTTTCTCGGCCAGGTCGCGGCCGCGTTGGTCGCGGGCAACACAGTGGTTGCCAAACCTGCCCCACAAACGCCGCAGATCGCCGCCCGGGCAGTTGCACTTGCGCATGAGGCGGGAATTCCAGGCGATGCACTAACACTTCTTTCCGGCGGACCGGACGTGGGGGCCGCACTGATCGCAGATGCGCGGATTGCCGGCGTCGCCTTTACCGGTTCGACCGCGACAGCGAAGAAGATCGCCCGCTCGCTGCTGGAAAACGATGCCCGCCCTCTCATTCCGCTCATCGCGGAAACCGGCGGAATCAACGCGATGATCGTGGATTCGACAGCATTGGCCGAACAGGTCGTGCAGGACGTTGTCACCTCCGCGTTCCGGTCTGCCGGGCAGCGCTGCTCGGCTCTGCGCCTGCTTCTGCTGCAGGAAGACATTGCCGACTACACGCTCAAAATGCTTGCTGGAGCAATGGATGCGCTGGTCGTGGGCGAACCTTCGGACCCGGCAACCGATGTCGGGCCGGTCATCGACGCGGCAGCCTATACACGCCTGATGGACTATCGCGAAAGCCGCAGGGGTGACTGGATCCACACGGTTCCTGTTCCCGCCTCGGGTCATTTCGTCCCGCCCACGACCGTCCGTCTCGCCTCGCCCGAGGACTTGACCCAGGAATGGTTCGGGCCGTTGCTCCATGTCGCAACCTGGGCATCGGGGACGCTCGAAGAGACCGTCTCAACCGTGAATGCCAAAGGTTTCGGCCTGACGATGGGGCTGCACAGTCGCATCGCGCGCAATGCGGAAACCGTCGAGGCACTGGCCCGGGTCGGTAACCTCTATGTCAACAGGTCAATGATCGGCGCGATTGTCGGCAGCCAGCCTTTTGGCGGCGAAGGCCTGTCAGGCACCGGACCGAAGGCGGGTGGCCCGAACTATCTCCATCGCTTCTGCGCCGAACGAGTGACGAGCACGGACACAACCAGTGCCGGCGGCAATGCCACGCTCCTCTCGCTTGATGAGGTCGACCTCTAGGCCTTGTCGGATTCCGGCGAATAGAATGCGACGCCGGCCTCTTTAAGGCAGTTCATCGTGGCAAGCATCACGGAATGGCGAGCATCATTGCGCGCTTCTGCCGCGCCGCGTGTCACATGAAACATCAGTTCGAGCATGATCGCGCTAGCGGCGAAATCCGTCAGCACCGCGTGATCGAAACGACAGTCCTTCACTGCTTCCACCACGGCCTTCAACCGAGCGGGCAGGCTCGCAATCGCGTCGGCGTCATTCGCATAGTGGAGCGGCAGGGTCAGGACGACGCGGCGTTCGGCAATACCGTTCAGGTTGCGGATCTGCATGTCGAGCAGCTTGTCGTTCGACATGATGATCTGCTCGCCGTCGAGCGAACGGACTCGCGTCGTCTTGAGGCCGATCGCTTCGACGCGCCCGGTCGCGTCGCCAAACTTGATCGTTTCGCCCACCCGGAATGGCCCGTCGAACAGGATCGAAAGTGCTGCAAACAGATCGCGAAAGATGCCCTGAGCCGCAAGGCCGATCGCAATGCCGCCAATGCCTAGTCCGGCCACCAGCCCGACAACATTGACCCCGAGATTGGCAAGAATGAGCAGCGCTGCAAGGACAAACAAGGCAACATTGACGAAAAGGCGGACAAGACCAAGCGCATTGGCCAGGCCCGAATGCGACTCCCTGCCAGACGCCCGGACCTCAACCGCCCCAAGGATCAGTTCGCGAAGGAAGAGCGCGCCCTGGGATGTTGCAGCAATCACGAAAATAAAGTCGATCGTGTTGGCGACATCCAACGGCGCATGGGCAAAAGTCGCTACAAGCTGGGCGGCCAGCGGGATCATGAACCACAGCTTCATCGACGCCAGTGCGCGGCCGATAACGCTCCGCCATGGATTGGGCTCCCGGCTCAGCCGCTTGCCGATCATGCGCAGACCGTATAGCGCCACGACGATGACGATACCGATGATGGTCGCGGTGAAGATCAGCCGTGTATGATCGGAAACCCATTCCGCCGCGCTGGACCAGAATATTTCGATATCAGCGTCGAGAACGGTCATCTTGGGCATGCGCATTGGCTAACTATCGGCGCGGCGTCTGTCCATGCCGCGTCGTCGTCGGCTGACAATTCTCCGTCCGGGAGGGTCTCTCTGGACCTGATTTCGTTCACGCCATATCAAGTCTGAGAATGGCAATGGATTCGCCGGCCCTACGGGCCGTCGACATTTTTTCGTATTCCGGTCGCTTTTTCGGAATTCGCCGGAAGGCCTGTCTGAAGGACATTCGATGCCAAAGGGATTGAAATCACTGGCCCGATTGCTGGACGAACTGCCGTTTGCACCCGTAGTGGCAATAATGTTCGGGCTGGTGGTGGGGATTCTCGTCATTGCCACACCCGGCTGGCTTTTCGAGCGCACCTTTCTGGCATCCGGCATTCCTCCAATCGTCGTAACAGCTGCTTCCCTTGGAATTTGGGCGCAGACGATGATGGCCATATTTGCCGCATCGGGCACGGCGGGCTTCCTTTGGCTCATGCTCAGGTGGGTTGACTTGCCGATGAAACCGATCATGCCGCGAAGCCGCGGCCATCGGATCGAACCTTTCTACAAGCCCTCGGGTGACGAAGGAGAAATCGTCTCCATTGCCCGCCGTCCGCTTTTTGCCAATGCCGAACTGGGCGTTCCTGCCATGTCGTGCGCGCCCGTGAACCAGGCACGCGACGAACTCGTCCTCGACATGTCCGCCGCCAGAGGCGCGCTGCGAATTGACAAGCAAACGCCGGGCTCCGGACCGACGCTGCCTATGGAAATCGCCAACCGGGGCGATTTGGATCGCGGCTCGCGACTCCTTCATTAGAGCGCTTCGACCGTTAGCGCCTCAAGCTCGATTTCGATCATGTGCGGACCGCATGATCGGCGGCCCGTCACCGCGATATCAGCAACAATATGTCCATCGATGGCAAAATTTTCTCCGCCTATCGCAGCCGTGGCGCGATCGACCATCTGGTCCGCATCGTCCCCCGAGACACAAAGTGCGTACCGATGCCGGGCGCCGACAAAGGTGACGCTTGACCAGCGATGCTGGCTTGACGACCTGATTTTGGCCATTGCGGGTTGGAATCTCCCGGTAATGGCCGCGCACAATTTTCCATGCACGTCGGCGCTCATTGGGCAGCCTCCAGAAATGCCTCGATGCGGGCGGTCAGGACGGCACCGACCGCTCTCCCCTGCCGCAAGTCGAAGACCAGGCGCGGATCGTTAGCCGCTTCCCGCCCAAAGCGCGTCGGCTTCTTCCCGGTCTTGCGCAAATGACGTTCGATCTTGCCCAGCACGTTCATTCAACCCTCCTCTACACACATGCGAATCGATAACGATAGGATAATTCCTATCTGCGAGGGGATTTCCTATTGTGCAAGGAAAATTCCTAACGTAGAAAAATAGGAAATGGATGACGTCAGGAATCATCTGCAGAAATTGATGGAGGAACGCGGGGACGACTGCCTGTCGATCTCGCGCCTGCTCGGTCGCAATGCAGCCTATTTCCAGCAGTATCTCCGGCGCGGCGTGCCGAAGAAGCTGAAGGAAGATGACCGGCGCACGCTTGCCGCCTATTTCGGCGTGGATGAAACCGAGTTGGGCGGCCCGTCCTCACCACCTGCAATGCTGTCCACTGTCCTAGTGCCGCGTCTGGACCTGGGCGCTTCGGCCGGTGCGGGTGCGCATGCCGGCGAAGAGCGGCGCGGCAGCCAGATAGGATTCGAGCGCGTGTGGCTGCGCAAGCTTTCCGCAAGCCCGGACGCGTTGTCGATCATTCAGGTTGCGGGTGATTCGATGATCCCGACGCTCGGCGATGGTGACGACATCCTTGTCGATCGCGGCGATGGTGCCGACCGCCTGCGCGACGGGATTTACGTAATTCGCATGGACGACGCCCTGATGGTCAAGCGATTGGCAATGCGCCCCGCTCACCGTCTTTCGGTATTGAGCGACAATCCTGCCTACCCCGGATGGCCCGACGTCGACGCTGGCGCAGTCACCATCATCGGCCGCGTGGTATGGACGGGCCGAAAGATCAGCTAGGCGCTTGGTCAACCACAGGTTTACCAAGGCTTCTCGCGTGATGTTAGCGATTGACGAATAAAGCACGGGCTCCCGCGACGGAGTAATCATGACGCCCCCTATTGCCGACCGTAAGACGCTGGATGACGCCACGGCCTTGATGGCGGCCTTTGGCAATTTCGCGGAAACAGAGGCCGCTCTGCGCGCCGAGCGGAGCCGCGATCGGGGAAATGCGGTCCTTTTCTGCCACTGGCGCCAGGTTGAACGGCTTATCGTTGCGTTGCTGGCTGAAGGCGTAAACGGGACTATCCACTAATTCGGAACTGGCGGAGGGTCTGACCTGAGGCTAGACACCAGGGGATGTTGGCCTGTTCGCTATGCCGCCCACCCGTTCTGGCGCTTGCCTTGCTCGCTTCGGTGGCGTGGACAAGCGTTGGTCATGCGCAGACGGCTAGCCCGCCCGACACCGTCCTCGACCCAGAATCGCCAATGGCGCCGATGCAGGACATCGGCGTCGATTGGCCGGACATGGAAACTGTCGCGCCTCCGCTTCCCGGATCGCCAGACGAAGCGGCAGAGGTCCTCCAGCATGCGACGGAAATCGTCGGTGAGCGGCGTTATCGCATCGTCCTTGAAGGCCTCGAATCCGTAGGAAAGTCGCTCGTCGTCGAGCGCTTCAGCGGGAACTCGACACTGAAAGCGGGGGAAGGCAAACCGGCCAACGTCGCGCAGATTGATCGGCGCGCACGCGACGACGCCAATCTGCTCGCTGAAATCCTGCGAGCGGAGGGTTACTACAGCGCAAATGTTGAAACATCGGTCGAGGGGGGGGACAGCGGGCAATTGATCGTCCGGCTGCGCGCGGAACCCGGGCAAGTGTACCGGTTCTCGCAGATCGACGTCACGGGCCTCGAAAGCACCGGCGACCAGGAGTCTGCGTTGCGCGGGGCCTTCACGATCGGTCGCGAAGACCCCGTGAACGCCGACAAGGTTGTGTTGGGTCAGGCCGAACTTGCCAACTCCATTCGCAAGCAGGGCTTCCCCTTTGCGAAGGTCGAAGAGCCAGAACTCGTGATCGATCACGATTCGCGTACAGCAACGCTCAGCATGAAGGTCGAGCCCGGTGGGCAGAGAAGCTTTGGCAAGATCGTCCTCTCCGGATCGAAGCCACCCTTCGATGCGGCGCACGTTGCGCGCATTGCCCGCTTCAAGAGCGGAGAGACCTTCGATCAATCGAAACTCGATGATCTGAGACGCGCACTCGTTGCGACGGGCCTTGTCTCTCAGGCGCAGGTAACGCCGGTCCCTGCCGAGGACCCTGCGCTCGCCGACGTGTCGGTTGCGATCGAGCCGGCCAAGATGCGCACGATTGCCGCCGAAGCCGGCTATGGCACAGGCGAGGGCATTCGAGCGGAAGTCAGTTGGACGCATCGCAATCTCATCCGTCCTGAAGGCGCCGTCACCTTCCGCGGAGTCGCGGGCACGCGCGAGCAATATCTGGGTGCCATCCTGCGCCAGTCCAACTTCCGCCGGCGCGATCAAGTGCTCGATGCCCGGATCGAGGCAAGCCACGTCAACCGCACTGCTTATGTAGCGCGGACGCTCGACATTGGCGCGGGTTTCGAACGCCAGACCAACATCCTGTGGCAGAAGAAATGGACATGGAGCATTGGCGCAGACCTGCTGGCGTCAAGCGAACGCGATGCGACCCGGATTGCGAGTTCCCCGCGACGAACGTTTTTCATCGGGGCGTTTCCGACATCGCTGAGTTATGACGGCTCGAACGACTTGCTCGATCCCAGCAGCGGCTTCCGCCTTGGGCTGCGCGTTTCTCCCGAGGTGTCCCTCCAAGCGGGCACCTTCACCTATGTCAGGTCCCAGTTCGACGGCAGCTATTACCTTCCGGCAGGAGACAAGATCGTTCTGGCCGGCCGTGTCCGACTCGGGACGATCATTGGCACCCGCAGCAATGCGATCGCGCCTTCCCGCCGCTTCTATTCGGGCGGCGGCGGTTCGGTCCGCGGCTATGGCTACCAACTGATCGGTCCGCGCGACGCGGCCAACGATCCGATCGGGGGCCGGAGCCTTACCGAATTTGCTGTCGAAGCGCGGGTCCGGCTGGGCAATTTCGGAGTCGTTCCCTTCCTCGACGGCGGCAATATCTACACATCATCGGTCCCCAAATTCTCGAAATTCCGGTTGGGAGCCGGCCTTGGCGGCAGATACTACTCGAGCTTCGGTCCTATCCGCATCGATGTCGGCACGCCAATCAATCCTCAAAAAGGCGATCCGCGCATCACCGTTTTCGTCTCTCTTGGACAGGCCTTCTGATGCGCGCGCTCCGCTGGATCGGGATTGCTTCGGGCGGAATTGTCTTGCTAGCCGCATTCCTGCTCTGGATCGCCGACACGAGTATCGGTCATCGCTTCATTGCGGACCAGATCGCCGCGCAATCGCCGGCATCCGGGCTCCGCATCAGGGTCGGTCGGATCGATGGCTCGATCTATTCCAAGGCCCGCCTGAGGGACATCCGGCTTTACGATCCCGAAGGGCTGTTCCTGCACGTGTCCGACACGCGGCTTCACTGGACCCCGGCGGGCTGGCTTGCCAACCGGCTTGATATCACGAGCCTCGATATTCCGGGGGCTACGCTCTACAAAATCCCCAAATTCCACCCCTCCACAAAGAAGGGCCCAATTCTCCCCAGCTTCGACATCCGCCTCGGCAGACTTACGGTTGAACACCTCGCGATTGAACCGGCCGCCGGCGCCGGCAAGCGGCGGACCGGGCACCTCGCGGCAAGCGCGGACATTCGGAACGGCCGCGCGATGATCAAGCTCGACGCCGACGCGGCTGCGGGAGACCGGTTGACGCTGTTGCTCGACGCAGAGCCCGACGGCAATCGCTTCGACCTCGATGCACGCCTCAATGCGCCGGCTGGCGGCGTGTTCGGGCAGTTTATCGGGACGACGAAGCCGGTGGCGATGACCGTCAAGGGCGACGGTGACTGGAAGCGCTGGAAGGGAAGCCTGCGCAGCGATGTTTCGGGCGCAGAAGTGGCGCAGGTTGGGCTGACCAATGACCGGGGCGTCTTTGCACTCGACGGCCGCCTTATGCTGGGATCGATCACGCAAGGCAAAGTCCAGCGACTCACCGCACCGCTGCTTCGGATCAGTGGCGATGCCAGGCTCGAGAACCGCAGGCTCGGCGGCAGGATGCGGCTCGCTTCAAAGGAGCTGACGATCGACTTGTCAGGGGCTGCCGATCTCGGAACCAACCGGTTCAGCCCGCTCAATATCGACGCGCAGCTTCTCGATCCGCACGCGCTCTTTCCAAACATGAAAGGCCGCGACATCCGCCTGAAGGCACGGCTCGACGGAGCGTTCGGCACGGCAAGCTTCGACTATTTGCTGACCGCACCGATCGTCGCGTTCGACCAGACCGGCTTTGAAGCGGTACGCGCTTCGGGCCAAGGGAGGCTCGGCAAGCCGCCGATCCTCGTGCCGCTGAAGCTGACTGCAAGTCGGGTCACGGGCGTTGGCGACGTGGCGGGCGGGATACTTGCCAACATTTCGGTCAATGGCCCGCTCGCCGTAACATCGAAGGCCCTGACCGGGGACGGTCTGGTCCTGAAATCCGACAAGCTATCTGGCAAATTAACTCTGTTCGTCGACCTCGAAACCGGCCGTTACGATATCGGCCTTGCCGGGCAACTCCAGCGCTATCTCATTCCCGGCCTTGGCATCGTCGACGTGAAAAGCGAGCTGAAGGTGGTTCCCGGCGCTGGCGGGCACGGAACCCAGATTGCCGGTCGCGGCCAGGCTTGGGTACGACGGTTGGACAACAGTTTTCTCGGAGGGCTGACACACGGCCTGCCGAGGATCGATACGGGCCTCATACGCGGCCCCGACGGCATCATCCATTTCGTCGGGCTAAGGCTCATCTCGCCGGGCCTCTCGCTCGCTGGAGCCGGCTACCGACGGCATGACGGAACATTTTTCTTCGAGGGCCGGGGGCGGCAATCTCAGTACGGGCCGGTCACGCGGTTCGTCCTTGATGGCCATATCGAGCGGCCGAAGATCGACCTCAACCTGGCCCGGCCGAACGATGCGCTAGGCCTGAACGATGTCCGCCTGCTGCTCGATCCCGACGCGGCCGGTTTCACCTGGCGCGCGAACGGTGGCTCCAGGCTTGGGCGGTTTGATGGAAACGGATCGATCCTCCTCCCCGCACGCGCCGCGGCGACCGTCGTCGTCGCCACCCTCTCGGCCTCAAACATTGCCGCGAAGGGTTCGCTGCGCTCGGTGACCGGGGGCTTTGCCGGCCAGCTCGCGCTCGCCGGAGCCGCCAGTGGAACACTCGATTTCGCGCCGTCCGGTGCCGTCCAGGAGGTCGAAGCGCATGTAAAGCTGCGCGATGTGGCACTTGAAGGGCCGCCGGCGATTTCGGCACGGCGGGCATCGTTCGACGGCACCCTCCGGCTCGAGCCGGACGGAACCGCCATTGACGGCTCGATGACCGGACAGGGGCTGTCCTATGAGGGGATCAAGCTCGCGCGCCTGGCGGCAAGTGTGAAGCTGCACAACGGATCCGGCAATGTCCGCGCCTCATTTGCCGGATCGCGCGGCCGCGCTTTCGATCTTCAAACAGAAGCCCGAATCACTCCCGAACGGATCGAGCTTGCGGGATCGGGCACAATCGACCGGAGGCCGGTACGCCTCACCCATCCGGCGATCCTTACGCATGAAGGAGAGGGTTGGCGGGTCCAGCCGACCGCGCTCGAATTTTCGGGTGGGCGAGCGCGGGTTTCCGGCCTGTTCGGCGGTAGCGCGACCGAGTTCGACGCCAGTGTTTCGCAAATGCCCCTGACCATTGTCGACATGCTGTTCCCCAAATCGGGACTTGGCGGGAACGCGAACGGGACGGTTTCCTACCGGCAGGCGGCCGGGCAGTTTCCAAGCGGCCGCGCAGACCTGCGAATTCGCGGCCTCACTCGCTCCGGTCTCATCTTGTCATCGCGCCCCGTCGATGTCGGACTGACGGCGGTGCTGACGCCGGGGAACGCGGCGGCACGAGCGGTTGCCGTGAGCGGCGGCCAGACGATCGGACGGGCGCAGGCTCAGATCCGCCCCGGCGCCGGCCCTGACCTCATGACGCGGCTCAAGGCCGGACCCATCTTCGCCCAGCTTCGCTTCAACGGCGCGGCCGATACGCTTTGGCGGATGACGGGCGTCGAGGGATTTGACGTGTCCGGCCCCGTAGCGATCGGCGCGGATATCACGGGAACCGCAGCGAACCCGGCAATCAAAGGCTCGGTCCGCACCGTCAATGCCCGGCTCGAGAGCGCCGCGACCGGCATGATCCTTTCCGGAATCAAGGCAAGCGGGCAGTTCAGCGGCTCACGGCTGGTCATCGACAGCTTTACCGGCAATGCAGGCGGCGGCACCGTTTCGGGCCGCGGCAGCTTCGATTTTACAGCGGGCCAACGGTTGGGGATGAATCTCGCGCTGCAGGCTGACAAGGCTGTGCTGCTCGCCCGCGACGATCTTGGTGCAACAGTGACGGGGCCGATAACCTTTGCCTCGGACGGCCACGGCGGCGGCGTGATTTCTGGGGACGTCGAGCTGGTGCGGAGCGCCTTCCGGCTCGGCCGCGCGACCGCGGCGGCTGCTATCCCGCAGCTCAACGTCCGAGAGGTCAACGTCGTGGCCGAGGATCGCGAACAGGGGCTCCCATCGAGCCCCTGGCGGCTGGCGATCAAGGCACATGCGCCGAACCGGCTAAGCGTGACTGGCCTTGGTATCGAAAGCGAATGGCGTGCCGACCTTCAGATCGGCGGCTCGATTACAGAGCCGGCCATCGTCGGGCGGGCCGATCTTGTCCGAGGCGGATACGAATTCGCGGGCCGCCGCTTCGACCTGCAGCGCGGCACCATTCGTTTCCAGGGCGAAGTGCCGGCCGATCCCACTCTCGACATTCTCGCGACAGGAGACACGCAAGGCATTTCTGCAATCATCCGCGTGACGGGGACCGGTCAGCGGCCCGAAATCGCCTTTTCGAGCACCCCTGCCCTGCCTGAGGATGAGTTGCTGTCGCGCATGTTGTTCGGGACCTCGATCACTAATCTTTCCGCGCCAGAAGCGCTGCAGCTCGCAGCGGCAGTTGCATCTCTCCAGGGCGGCGGCAACGGCCTCAACCCGATCAACGCGCTCCGCAACGCTATCGGACTCGACCGGCTGCGAATCCTGCCTGCCGACACCGTGACGGGCCAGAAGACATCCGTCGCCGCCGGAAAATACATCACACGCCGCGCCTATGTCGAAATCATCACCGACGGCCAAGGTTATTCAGCAACGCGTGCTGAATTCCAGATCACGCGCTGGCTTTCGATCCTTTCGAGCATCTCCACGATCGGCCGCCAGACCGCGACCATCCGGGCTTCAAAGGACTATTGATTGCTAGCCGTGAAGCACCAGCCATTCGCATGAAGGCGCACGGGTAGGCATCAAGGCGTTGGCCGGATCGTCGGGGTCCTTGAAGCCGATCGACAGGCCTGTCCAGAGAATGCGATTGTCCGGCGTGCCGAGAAAGGTGCCGACTGTTTTGGGATAGACCGCCCAGCACTCCTGCGGGCAGGAATCGAGCCCTGCCTCGCACAGGAGCAGGCAGATATTCTGCAGCATCATGCCACAGTCGCCCCATTGCGGTGGCCCCATCTGCCGGTCGATCGTAAGAAATAGCGCGACAGGCGCGCCGAAGAATTGGAAGTTGCGCGCGAACCAAACGGCGCGAGAGATCCGGTCCTCACGCGGAATCCCGAGCTTTGCATATAGCATTTCACCAACTTCGAAGCGGCGGTCAGTATAGGGGGCGGTCAGCTTCTTGGGATAAATATCATATTCGGTGGCCTCGGTTTCGCGGGCGGCAATCTTTTCGGCCATGATCGCCTTCAGCTTCTTCATCGAGTCGCCATAAACGATATCGATGTGCCAGGGCTGGAGATTACCGCCAGTTGCCGCACGCGCCGCGCGTTCGACAATATCCTTTACCAGCGTGACATCGACCGGCTTGTCGAGGAAACCGCGGACGGAACGGCGATAGGCAATGGCTTCGGAAACGTTCATGGCAGGCCTTTCACGATCGCGACGGGGCGCTACAACTTTCCCTTGCCGTAAACGTCAATTTGCGCAAGGGACTTTGCAAACCACAGCAAGATGACAAGGAGTCGGAACATGGCGACGGCCTATATTGTTGACGCAATGAGAAGTGCCGGAGGAAAACGAGGCGGGCGGCTCGCCGGCGTGCACCCGGTCGATCTTGGCGCGACCGTGCTTGATGCGCTGGTTTCGCGCACGGGGATCGACAGCACAAAAATCGACGATGTCATCATGGGTTGCGTCGGTCAGGGCGGCCAGCAGGCCATGCAGGTCGGCCGCAACATCGTTCTCGCGGCGAAAAATATTCCGGACAGCGTCCCGGCAGTCACGATCGACCGGCAATGTGGATCGTCGCAACAGGCGATGCAGTTCGCAGCCCAGGCCGTGATGTCAGGCACGCAGGACATGGTGATTGCGGCGGGCATCGAATCGATGACGCGCGTGCCCATGGGCTCCACGGCAATGCTCCACATGAAAGAAGGGCTGGGCAACTACAAGTCGCCCCGGCTCGAAGCCAAATATCCGGGCATCATGTTCAGCCAGTTCATGGGTGCCGAAATGATCGTGAAGAAGCACGGTTTCACCAAGGACGACCTCGACCGCTTCGCCCTGAAGAGCCACCTCAATGCGAAGGCGGCCACTGAAGCGGGCCATTTCGATCATGAGATCGTCCCGGTCGAGATCGAAACGCCGGAAGGCAAGGAATGGCACACACGCGATGAAGGCATACGCTTCGACGCGACGCTCGAAGGCATTTCCAGCGTCAAGCTGATCCAGGAAGGTGGTGCCGTGACGGCTGCGACCTCGAGCCAGATCTGCGATGGTGCGTCTGCAGTCCTGATCGTGTCGGAACAGGCGCTCAAGGATCATGGCCTGACGCCGATAGCGCGCATCCACAATGTCACCGTGACAGCCGGCGATCCAGTGATCATGCTGGAAGAACCACTGTTTGCGACCGACAAGGCACTCAAGCGGGCCGGCATGAACATCGGCGATATTGACCTGTACGAAGTCAACGAAGCCTTCGCGCCCGTCCCGCTTGCCTGGCTGAAACATGTCGGTGCGGATCCGGAGAAATTGAACGTCAACGGCGGCGCGATTGCGCTTGGCCACCCGCTTGGCGCGTCCGGCACCAAGCTCATGGCGACATTGCTCAATGCGCTCAAGCAGCGCGGCGGCAAATATGGTCTCCAAACGATGTGCGAAGGCGGCGGCGTCGCAAACGTCACAATCGTCGAACGCCTCTGAATTCTTCAATCCAAGGAAGCAAAAACATGAAACTCGATTCCTCAGTTTCGGCCGTCGTCACTGGCGGCGCATCGGGCCTTGGCGCGGCAACGGCGCGCGCGCTTGCCGCGAAGGGCGTGAAGGTTGCGATCTTCGACTTGCAAAAGGAAAAAGGCGAAGCGGTCGCCGCCGAGATCGGCGGGGTCTTCTGCGAAGTGAACGTGACCAGCGATGAAAGCGTTGCAGCCGGCTTCGAAAAGGCGCGCGCCGCCAATGGCCAGGAGCGTATCCTCGTCAACTGCGCGGGAACCGGAGCGGCGATGAAGACAGCCAGCCGTTCGAAAGAAGACGGCTCGATCAAATTCTATCCGCCTTCGGCCTTCGACTGGCTGATCCAGATCAACCTTGTCGGCACGTTCCGCTGCATTGCCATGTCGGCGGCCGGCATGCTGACGCTCGCTCCACAGAACGAAGATGGCGAACGCGGAGCGATCGTGAACACTGCCTCGGTTGCTGGCGAAGACGGACAGATGGGCCAGGTCGCCTATTCGGCATCCAAGGCCGGTGTCATTGGCATGACCCTGCCGATCGCGCGCGACCTGATGGGCGAAGGCATTCGCGTCAACACCATCCTGCCCGGGATTTTCGAAACGCCGCTGATGATGGGGGCGCCTCAGAATGTGAAAGACGCGCTGGCCGCGTCCGTGCCTTTCCCCAAGCGCCTCGGCAAGCCGGAGGAATATGCCAATCTTGCGCTCACGATGATCGAGAATGGCTATTTCAACGGCGAGGATGTTCGCCTCGACGGTGCGATCCGCATGGCGCCCCGCTGAGTCCATGGCCAAACCGGAAAGCTGGCGGCTCGACCCCGCCAGCTACCCAATATTGCTCGATGTCCAAACCCGATACCAGGACCTCGACCCCAACGGGCATTTGAACAATGTCGCGTTCGCGGCGCTGTTCGAACATGGCCGGGTCCGCCTCAATCGTGGGGTGCGGCCAATGGAAGAGCGCCCGGAAGGCGAACGGACAATGGTGGCGGCCGTCACGATCAACTATCTGCGCGAAGGGAGCTATCCGGACGACGTGATCGTCGCTTCGGGGATAGGCGCCATAGGCCGCTCGAGCTGGACCATTGAACAGGCGATGTTCCAGCACGGGCTGTGCATTGCAACCTGCGACACCGTCGTCGTCTGCCGAACGGGCGACGCTGCGCAGCCGTTGCGTCCGGAATTGCGCGAGCAGCTTGAAAGGATGCGGACGCCGGGCCGGGTCTGCTAAGGCGCCGGTATGATCCACGTCCACACGGCACCGTTGTTGCATTATGCGGGCGATGCAGCGGCGTGGATGTCGGCATGGCTTGGCGGGCGCTGGGTCTATGCGCGGCGGCGCGCGGCCGTCGAGACCCTCGCCCGGCAGACCGCGCCCAACTATTTCATTGCACTCGCGCTCGGCGCCGTCGCGGGTGCATGGACGGCAGGATCGCTGAACATGCTGCGTGCGGGCATCTTCGCCCCGTCGCACAGCGTGGCGGGAGCGCTCGCAGGCGGGATCATTGCCGTAGAGATCTGGAAATGGATCAACGGCGTGCGGGGCTCGACAGGCGGGCCGTTCGTCATTCCCCTCACACTTGGCATTGTCGTCGGCCGCTGGGGATGCCTGTTCGCCGGGCTTCCGGATCAAACCTACGGCATAGCGACAACCCTGCCCTGGGGCGTCGACCTTGGGGACGGCATCGCCCGTCATCCGGTCCAGATTTATGAATCGCTGGCAATGGCGGCGTTCCTCGGCATCTACTGGCCAGCGCTGGCCCAGGGCAGGCTCTGGGCGACGACGCGAGGCTTTCACTATTTCGTCCTCGCCTATGCAGTGCAGCGATTTGCATGGGAATTCCTGAAGCCTTATGCTCTTGTCGCCGGACCGTTGAATCTGTTCCACCTGCTGATGATCGGACTTGCCCTCTATGCTTCTTACTGGATTGCAACAGGCAGGAACGGAAACCGCTCCGCAGCGCAAAGCGGCCCCCTACATCTTCCACGGACAGACGACGAGCCTGTGTGAAGCTTGCCTTCTGCCCGTTCCGGCGAAAGTCATCATCGAGGAGGACGGGGTCTTCTACCTGAAAAGGTGCCGTACGCACGGCGTGCAGAAGACGCTGATCAGCGACGACGCTGCCTATTGGCAGTCGCAAAAGCTCTGGCTCAAACCCGGAGACCGGCCGCTTGCCGCGCAGACACGCACCGAGGCCGGTTGCCCCTTCGATTGCGGCCTCTGCCCCGATCATGAGCAACATAGCTGCCTTGCCATCGTCGAGATCAATTCAGCATGCAATCTGGCCTGCCCGGTCTGCTTCGCCAATGCCGAAGACTTGCATGGCGCGCATTTGCCGCTAGCCACGGTCGAAGCGATGCTCGATACGCTAGTCGCAAGCGAAGGCGAGCCCGACCTGGTCCAGATTTCGGGCGGAGAGCCAACCATCCACCCGCAATTCTTCGAGATTCTGGACGCCGTCAAGGCGCGGCCCATCCGCCACGTGATGATCAACACCAACGGTGTACGCATTGCCCAGGATCGGGATTTCGTGGAGCGGCTCGCCTCCTATGCGCCACGGCTGGAAGTCTATCTCCAGTTCGACAGCCTTAATGACGAGACGCTGATGGATCTGCGCGGCGCGCGCTTGGCACGCGTAAGGCAACAGGCGCTTGAAGCACTTGAACGTGTCGACCTCTCGACAACGCTGGTCGCCGTCGTGAAACGCGGCGTGAACGACCACGAAATTGCCGATATCGTGAATCATGCGCTCCAATGGTCTTGCGTGCGTGGTGTGACGTTCCAACCCGTGCAGGATGCCGGGCGCAACGAAGGATTCGACGGCAAGGCGAACCGCATGGTGCTGAGCCAGATCCGTGCCGAAGTCGCGAAGGCGGGTGTCTTCGGCCTTGAGGATATGATCCCCCTCCCCTGCAATCCCGACCAGATATGTATCGGCTATGGCTTGCGCGCGGGGCCGAGCGTGACGCCGATCACGTCGCTTCTCCCGCGAGAACTGATCGTGAATGGCCCAAACACAATCAGCTATGAAGCCTATCCGGAGTTGCGAAAGGCCGTGACGGACCTGCTCAGCCTCGCAACAGCGCAAGCCAATACCGAGGAAAAACTGGCCGGCCTGCTCTGCTGCCTGCCGCAGGCGATCGTGCCTGATAACCTGAGCTACACGGACAGCTTCCGCGTGGTCATTCTCCAGTTTCTCGACCGCTACAATTTCGACCTCGCGACAGTGAAACGAAGCTGCGTCCATTTCGTGACGCCGGAACGGCAGATCATCCCGTTCGACACCTACAACACTTTCTATCGCGCGGGAGCAGAAGGGGCGGCCGTGCTTAGACAGGCGAGGGAAACGCTATGACGCGATTTTTTGGGGGCTTGCTGCTCGGAGTGGGAATTCTGGTGATGGTACTCAGTGGCTTGTGTTCGGCAGTCATCATCATTGGCGGCATCGGCGATGCGATCAAGGATCCGCAACTCTTTATTTTTCCATTATTGTTTGGAGGGATCCCGCTCGCACTCGGATTTGGGATGTTCGCCCTGGGCCGCCGGTTGCTCCGTGAGGACGATTCAGCCGTGAAACAGCAGACCGCCGCTGCCGGCCAGCCATCGGATGTCTCCGAAATTACAGACACGCCGCCGACACCCTAGTCGCAGTCGGCACAAGTCCCCCGGACTTCGATCACAGGTCGCACCGGATGGAAGCCGGCCTTCTTCGCGGCTGACCGCACGCCCGATGAAAGCGCGTCATCGTCTATATGCGTGGTCTGGCCGCAGCTGTCGCAGACCAGGAAGATGCAATCATGCACGCAATCGGGATGGGCATTCGCGAGATAGGCGTTCGCGCTTTCGACCCGCATCGCCAGGTTAGAATGCACGAAGAGGTCTAGGATGCGATAGACGCTGTTTGCCGCAACCCGCTTGCCACGGGCCCTGGAGACCGCTTCGGCAATGTCATAGGCAGAGGCCGGCTTTTCGAATTGGGCCAGTGCATCGAAGATGCTGGCACGCATGTCGGTCCACTGCTCGCCCGATTTGAGCAACGTCATCCGCGCTGCATCCGCAAGCGACGCGCCGTGATGGAGCTTATGGTCATGCGCATGTTTGGCCATCAGGCAAATCTAGGCGCGTGAGCGCGCTCGTGCAAGGTTACCAGTGTGCGCGGCGGTTCAGGTCATGCCCAAGCGCGACGACCAGAACCCCGAGGATGGAATAGATGGTTTCATAGCCGCCTTCGTGCGGAAGGGTCATGGCCCCGGCCATCATGCCCAGGCCCAGCGACCCCACCCAGGCCGGCAGCGCATAGCCGTGTTGCAGAACCCCACGGCCCAGCGCCAGCGCGCCCAGCACCATGGCCATCACCAGTCCGACCTCATGGATCGCGGGATGAAGCAGCACGCCGCCCGCAGCCGCCAAGGCCGTCACGATGACCGCGCTCAAGATGCAATGTGCAAGACAAAGGCCGGACAAGCCAATGGCCAGCCGGTCGAGGCTTTGCTGTTTCCACATTGCATTCAACACGTTCGATTCCCTTTCGTCATGATATAATGGCACGTCACCCAGAAAGATACAACATCACATTACAGAGCGGCGAAAATTGTTGAATGCGTGGACAGACCACAGCATAGCGCACCGCGATGAACCGCGCCCGCCCCAATGCTGTCGCCAACTGGCTTTTGGCCGTTGCCTTTCTCGTCTTTGCGATGGTCGTGGTGGGCGGGATCACACGGCTTACCGAATCAGGCCTTTCGATAACCGAATGGAAACCCGTTTCGGGAGTCATTCCGCCCATGACTGAGGCTGCCTGGCAGGAAGCTTTCGTCAAATACCAGGCGATTCCGGAGTATCGCTTGATCAACAAGGGCATGACGCTTGCCCAGTTCAAGTTAATCTATTTCTGGGAGTTCCTCCATCGCCTGCTCGGGCGACTGATCGGCGTCGCGTTCGCGCTGCCGCTCCTGTGGTTTGCGCTGCGCAGGGCGATTCCTTCCGGCTACGGCGGGCGGCTCGCCCTGCTGCTGGCGCTTGGCGGGTTTCAGGGCGCGATCGGCTGGTGGATGGTGACGTCAGGGCTTTCGCAACGCACGGATGTCAGCCATTATCGGCTTGCCGTGCATTTGCTCATGGCGCTCTTCATTCTGGGCGGACTGGTCTGGACTGCGCTTGATTTGAAACGGCTATCCGCCGATCCATCTTCACGCCCGGCCAGGCTGGGCCGACTGGGCCTTGCAACGCTTGCCGCGCTAGCAGTCCAGCTGCTCTATGGCGCCTTCACCGCCGGGCTCAACGCTGGACTAGTGACAAATGAGTGGCCGCTCATGAACGGGGCATTCTATCCGGGACCGACACAGGCGGGGCGGTCGCTTCTGGAGGTGTTGTCGGGCGATCCGGCGATCGTCCATTTCATTCATCGCTGGTGGGCCGTGATCGCGGTCACGATGCTCGTGATTCTCGCCCGGCATGTACGGGCGCACGGAAATCGCGCCGCTTCGATCGCGATTCACAGCGCATTCGGCACACAGATACTGCTCGGCATCGCGACAGTCATGACGAGCGTCAGCCTGCCACTTGCCGTTCTTCACCAGGCCGTCGGCGCGCTGGTTGTCGCCACCGCCGTCTGGGGGGTCCACACCGTGGGCCGGAGCTAAATCCGCTCGCGACCATCGCCCTTGTTCACGTCGATACATGCGATCATTGCCGGCCAGCGCCGCATTGCCTGCGCTTCGAAGCCCACGCGAACTTCCCGGTCAACAGGTGCCGCATAAGTGCCGAACAAATGATCCCAAAGCGGCATATCGCCAAAGTTGCGGGCATGCACGCCGAACTCGTGATGAAGCATGTGCGCCTCGGGCCGCTGGATGAACCAGCCGGTCCAGGCTGGTGTGGCAATGTTCCAGTGCTGGTAAAGCGCAATGAAGAAGCCGATCAACCCCGCGATTGCGGCGGCCTCGGGCGTCACGCCGAGCAACATGCCCGCAAGCAGTGTCATCGTCACCTGGAAGGCAATATCCACCGGATGGAAAACCGCGCCCGATGCGATGTCCACGCGCGCCACACCGTGATGCAATTGATGGCCCAGGCGCCAGAGAAAGTCGAACCGGTGCTGGATGCGATGCGACCAGTAGGTGAAGAATGTCGTCAGGATCACGGCCGGGACAGCCGCCCAGAGCCCGAAGCCGGAAAGATCGGTAATATTCCAGGCTGGCAGCCTCGGCAGGATGAAAAGCGGAAAGAGCGCGTTGCAGGCCAGCGTCACGATCAGCGCTCCGGCCCCTATCCATCGCCAGTTCCGAATGACGGGCATCGCCCGCCCTCCCCCGATCGGTACTTCAAGCGCCATCATCAGGAAAAACATCAGTGGCAGAGTCAGCCCGACCGCTGTGTCGACGGACATGATTATGGGCCTCCCTCATCGTGCGCACGGTATACCAGCACCCCAGGCAAATTGGATGCAGCCATTCCTCAGGAGTTAGAGGTATTATATTACCCGTTACAAAGCCCGCTCATATCCTTGACTTTCTGGGCGTTCACTGCAAAAGGCGCGCCATCGACGCGGGGCCTGCGCCTCGCGCGTTTTCGTTTTAGATGAGGTCCAGGCCCATGAAGGCGCTTATGAAGACGACCAAGTCGGTAAAACCGACCGAGGTCGAAAAGAAATGGCTGCTGATCGATGCAGACGGACTGGTCGTTGGCCGTGCCGCCACGATCATCGCAAATATCCTTCGCGGCAAGCACAAGCCGAGCTTCACTCCGCATGTCGATTGCGGCGACAATGTCGTCGTCATCAACGCGGACAAGATCCGTTTCACGGGCAAGAAGCTCGACCAGAAGGTTTATTATCGCCACACCGGTTATGCGGGCGGCATCAAGGGCGTGACGGCCGGCAAGGTCCTCGAAGGACGCTTCCCGGAGCGCGTGCTTGAAAAGGCAGTCGAGCGCATGATCCCGCGCGGCCCGCTCGGCCGCCAGCAGATGCGCAACCTCCGCATCTTTTCGGGCGCCGAGCATAGCCATGCGGCGCAGAACCCCGAACTTCTCGATATCGCGGCCCGCAACCGCAAGAACAAGGTGGGTGCATAATGTCTGAAGATACCCGTCAATCTCTTTCCGATCTCAAGGATCTCGCAGCAGCGACCGCTGCTCCGGCTGCGCCCGTTGAAGAAGCCGTAGCGCCGGCTCCAATCGTCAAGTCGACCGTTGCCCTCCTGCGCGAGCGCGAGATCGATGCCCAGGGCCGTTCCTATGCCACCGGACGCCGCAAGGACGCCGTTGCCCGCGTCTGGCTCAAGCCCGGCACTGGCCGCATCATCGTCAATGGCCGTGACCAGACTGCCTATTTCGCGCGTCCCACGTTGCGCCTCGTCATCAACCAGCCTTTCACGGTTGCCGACCGTGCCGAGCAGTTCGACGTCATCGCAACCGTCAAGGGCGGCGGGCTTTCGGGCCAGGCCGGTGCCGTCAAACATGGCATTGCACAGGCGCTCACCAAATATGAGCCGGCGCTTCGCCCCGTGGTGAAGGCGGCGGGCTTCCTGACCCGCGATAGCCGCACGGTCGAGCGCAAGAAGTACGGCCGCGCCAAGGCGCGCCGCAGCTTCCAGTTCTCGAAGCGCTAGGCTCCTTCGCTCTATTGCCAAACGGGACGGCCTCGGGAAAACCCGGGGCCGTCTTGTTTTGGGATCATCTTCCCATCAGCGAGCGTTCTTCGCCATTTTCATAGGCTTTCACGCTCACTTCGATCACTTTCGCATTGCCAAGGATTTTGTTGAATGCCGCCATATGCGGGCTTGCGAAATGAGCCGCGATCGCATCATTGTCGCGCCAGCGTTCGCTGATGATCAACATATCGGGATCGAGCACATCGCGCGAAAAGCCATAATGGAGACAGCCATCCTCGGCGCGTGTCGCCTCGATTTGCGCCTTCATCTCGGCGGCAAGCCGGTCAATCTCCCCCGCACCCAGTTTCGCATGGCCCATTACGATGATCATTGCATTCTCTCCTCTGCTTCCCCACTTGACGTGCTGGTTGCGCCGATAGCCCTGATTTGTTAGGCGCGCCAGCAATCGCGGGGACATTTCCCCCTACTTTCGCAAATTGGAATTTGGATGCTTATAACACCCGCTTACGCCCAGGCCGCTGGCGCCGCCGCTCCGGGGGGAGCTGCTGCCTTTTTCATCCAGATGATGCCACTCGTCCTGATCTTCATCATCTTCTGGTTCCTCCTCATCCGTCCGCAACAGCAGCGGGCCAAACAGCACCGGGCGATGATCGACGCCGTAAAGAAGGGCGACAGCGTCGTTACAGGTGGCGGCCTGGTCGGAAAAGTGACAAAAGTCGAAGGCGATATCGTCGAAGTCGAGATTGCAAGCGGCGTAAAGGTCAAGGCCGTCAAGGCGACGCTGTCCGACATCACGCCACTCGGCTCTTCCAAGCCCGCGAACGACTGAGCCCGAAATGCTCGATTTCCCTCGCTGGAAAGTGTGGCTGACGATTGCCACGATGGTCGTGGGCGTGGCTTTTGCCTTGCCGAGCATTCTGCCGCCATCCGTGACGCGCTACCTGCCCGCAAGATATGCCGATTCGAAGATCAACCTCGGCCTCGACCTGGCAGGCGGGAGCCACCTTCTTCTGGAAGCCGATGTTCGCGACGTCGCGAAACAGAGCGTCGAACAGATGGAAGAAGGCGTGCGCACCGAAATGCGCCGCGCCGATCCGCGAATCGAAATCGGCGACATCTCTACGACCGGCGGGGAACTTTCCTTCTTTGTGCGCGATCCGCGCCAGATCGATGCGGCAGTCGAGCATGCTCGCGGCCTCACCGCGGGTATCGGTGTAACCGGCCAGAGAGACTGGAACGTCGCCGTGCGCGACACGAACCGCATCGTAATGACCCCAACAGCCGCCGGGCTCGAAAAGAAGGTCAACGATGCGATGAACACGGCGCGCGAAGTCGTGCTGAAGCGCATCGACCCCGAGGGGACGAAGGAGGTGACGGTGGTCCGCCAAGGGCCCGACCGAATCCTTGTCCAGGTCCCCGGCCTGCAGGATCCGCAGCAGCTCAAGGACACGCTCGGCAAGACGGCGAAGCTCGAATTCAAACTTGTCGACCTCAATGCCGATCCGGCACAGGTCGCGCAGGGCAACGCCCCGCCCGGTAGCCAGGTCCTCCCCTATCCTGACGATCCGACCGGTGTGAAGAAGATTGCCGTCCAGCGGCGCGTGATGGTCTCGGGCGATCAACTGATTGACGCCAATCAGAACTATGACCAGCGCGACAACCGTCCCAATGTCGATATTACGTTCGATGGACAGGGTGGCCGCCGCTTTGCGCGCGCGACGCAGGACAATGTTGGGAAACCCTTCGCGATCATCCTCGACAATGTCGTGATTTCGGCACCCAACATCAACGAACCGATTCTCGGCGGGCGCGCACAGATATCGGGGAATTTCACCGTCGAGAGCGCCAACCAGCTGGCCGTCCAGCTGCGTTCGGGCAAGCTGCCTGTCGCGCTTAAGGTGATCGAGGAAAGCACGATCCGGCCGGAACTTGGGGCGGATTCGATCCAGAAAGGCGTGTTGGCCGGCGTTGTCGCAACCATCGCGCTAATGGCGTTCATGATCATGACCTATATGCGCTTCGGTGTTTACACGACGATCGCGCTGTTCCTGAACGCGCTCCTGATCCTCGGGGCCATGGCGATCTTCAACGCAACACTGACGCTTCCGGGCATTGCCGGGTTCGTGCTGACGATCGGTGCCGCAGTCGATGCGAACGTGCTGATTTTCGAACGCATCCGCGAGGAAGTCCGGCGCGGGCGCAACACGCTCGCTTCGTGCGAATTCGGTTACAAGGAAGCCCGCAGCGCGATTTTCGACGCAAACATCACCAACGTGATTTCCGCGATCATCATGTTCTGGTTCGGCTCCGGCCCGATCCGCGGCTTTGCCGTCGTGCTGTCGCTCGGGATTGCGACATCGGTCTTCACGGGCGTGACGTTCACGCGGCTGATCGTTTCCGAGTATCTCAAGCGCGCCCGTCCGCGCGAACTCAATATCTGAAGGCTTGGCATCCATGCGCCCGATCAAACTCGTCCCGGACAATACCAACATTCCCTTCCTGTCCTATCGCTGGTGGGCGATGGGACTTTCGATCCTGTTGCTTGTCGGTTCGATTGCGCTCGTTGCCGTTAAGGGTCTGAATCTCGGTGTCGACTTTTCCGGCGGGCAGCAGTTCCGCGTGACGTTCGCCGCCCCCGCGCAGGTGGAAGATCTGCGCACGCGCGTGAGCAATCTCGGCCTGGGTGAGGCTTCAATCCAGCAGTTCGGCGACCCCAAGAAGGTCGCGATCCGCATGCACTTGCCCGAAGGCGACAAGGAAGCCACGGACAAGGCCGTCGCCACGGTTCGCACAGCGATCAGTGCCAAATATCCCGATGCCCGTTTCGACAATGTCGAGGCTGTTTCCGGAAAGGTTTCCGCCGAGCTGCTGCGGACAGGGGCGATCGCGCTGACGCTCGCGATGGTTGGGATCGCGCTCTACATCTGGTTCCGATTCGAGTGGCAGTTCGGCGTGGGAGCGCTCTTCACGCTGTTCCACGACGTCGTCCTGACCTTCGGCTTTTTCTCGCTTACCCAGCTTGAGTTCGATCTGAACGTGGTCGCCGCGATCCTGACGATCATCGGCTATTCGTTGAACGATACGATTGTCGTTTACGACCGGATTCGCGAAGACCTGAAAAAGTGGCGAAAGATGGAGATCGAGCCACTGCTCAACATGTCGGTCAACGAGACTCTGTCGCGGACGATCGTGACGTCGCTGTCGCTGATCCTGACGCTGACGATCCTGCTTGTGCTTGGTCCGGAAGTAAGCTTCGGTTTCACCGCGGCGATGCTGCTGGGCATCGTGATCGGGACCTTCTCGTCAATCTATGTCTCCGCGCCGATCCTGATCTGGCTGAAGGTCGGGCCGAACAGCTTCGTGCCCACAGCCGTTGTCGGCGTGAATGAGCGGAACGTGAAGCCCGAAGGTTTTATCAAATAGGATGCCCGGCCCGACACCAGGGGCCAGGTCATCCGTGAAGCGCGATCGGCCGGGGACTGGCGAACAGGACTTCGCTTGCCGTTTCGATCGACAGGCACGCTTTGCCTTCGACCATCCAGCATTCGCCTGCGCGAAACGGCGCCCCGTCGATCTGCCCGGCTCCCCTGACCGGGATCAGCCAGCCATCGGCGGCCAATGCAAGCTCCCGCTCTCCCGACCAGGTCCAGCGTTCCAGGACGAACTTGTCGGTATCAGAGAGCAATTGCCGGCCCGGCGCCGAAGCCTCCCGAAGCGGTTGCACCACAAACGGAACGGGATCGGAGACGGCAATACCATCGTCGAGATGCAGTTCGCGTGGACGGCCATAATCATAGAGCCGGTAGGTCAGGTCCACATTCTGCTGGACTTCGATGAGCGTGATCCCCGCGCCGATGGCGTGAACGGTGTTGGCCGGAGAGTAGATGACATCGCCCGCCGCAACGGGTTTCCAGTCCATCAGCGCCTCGATGCTGCCATCGAGCGCCGCCCGGCGCAGCTCCTCATGTGATACGGGACGGACGGTACCGAGCGCGATCGCCGCGCCCGGCAGCGCATCGAGAATCACCCATGCCTCATCCTTGCCGCGAGCAAAGCCCCGCGCCCGTGCCTGCGCGTCGTCGGGATGAACCTGGATCGAAAGCCGTTCGCTGGTGAAGAGATATTTGACGAGCAGTTCGGCATCACGCGCCGCAGGAACATCGAACCAGATTTCACCGACCGGCAGCTCACCGGGCGCCGGATCGGCAAATCCCGCCCAAAGCTGCCGCCGCCCCCAGGGTTTTTCAACGCGGATGGTCGAGAGACGCAAACAAGCCATGATGCGGGCCTTATCGGAAAAGGGCGGTACAATACAATCTCGGTGCTTGGCGAAGCCCGACACTCCGGCTAAGACGCTCCCCCATGCGCATTGTACCCTCCAAGTCCGTCGCCCTGATCGCAGCACTTGCCGTCATTGTTCCCCTGGCTGGCTGCGCCCGCAGCGGCGTGAAGCGCGATACATCCTATGTTGCGAGGGACGTGGACACGCTCTACACCGCAGCGAAGGAACGGCTCGATCGCGGGCAGTACAAACTTGCAGCGCTGCTGTTCGACGAAACCGAACGCCAGCACCCCTATTCGGTCTGGGCGCGCCGCGCGCAGCTTATGAGCGCTTTTTGCTATTACATGGCGAAGGACTTCACCGAATCGACCAATTCGGCGCAGCGCTTCCTTTCGATCCATCCGGGCAATCGCGACGCGCCCTATGCCTATTATCTGATCGCGCTCAACTATTACGAGCAGATCACCGACGTTACGCGCGACCAGAAGATCACGCAGCAGGCGCTCGACGCGATGGGCGAGTTGATCCGTCGGTACCCGAGCACGCGCTATGCGGCCGATGCGCGCCTGAAGGTCGATTTGATCCGCGACCATCTTGCCGGCAAGGAAATGGAAATCGGCCGATTCTACGAGCGCCGCGCGCAATGGCTGGCGGCGGCGATCCGCTTCCGCACCGTCGTCGACAAATATGACAGCACCAGCCACACGCCCGAAGCGCTGATGCGGCTGACCGAGGCCTATCTGGCACTCGGCATTCCGGAAGAAGCCAAGAAGGCCGCAGCCGTGCTCGGTGCGAACTATCCGGGCAGCAAATGGTATGATCGCGCCTATCAGTTGATGCAGAAGCATCCCGCCTGACGGTTGCAAATCCATGCTGACCAGCCTGTCGATCCGCGATGTCGTGCTGATCGAGGCGCTTGACCTTGATTTCGCACGTGGGCTCGGTGTGCTGACCGGCGAAACCGGTGCCGGCAAGTCGATCCTGCTCGATGCGCTGGGCCTTGCCCTTGGCGACCGGGCCGATAGCGGGCTGGTCCGCAGTGGCGTCCAGCAGGCCAGCGTTACCGCCAGCTTCCAGCCATCGCCCGAAGCCGCAACACTTCTGATCGACAACGACCTGTTGATCGGCGCGGGCGAGGAACTGATCGTCCGCCGCACGGTCAAGGCCGATGGCGGCAGCCGCGCCTTTGTGAATGACCAGCCGGTCTCCGCCGCGCTGCTGCGCGAACTGGGCGGCCTGCTGGTCGAGATTCACGGGCAACATGACGATCGGGGGCTGATCAACCCAAGGGGCCATCGCGCCCTGCTCGACAGTTTCGCGGGCACGAACGCGGGCGAAGTCGCTTCAGCCCATGATGCGATGCGCACCGCCGAACTGGCCCTCGAAACCGCCCGGGCTGCACTTGCCGATGCCGAGCGCGACCGCGAATGGTTGGCCCATGCCGTGGCCGAACTCCGCGCCTTTGCCCCCGAACCGGGGGAGGAAGCCGAACTCGCCGAACGCCGCGCGACGATGCAGCGCGGCCAGAAGATCGCGGACGAACTCGCCCAGGTCAGCGCGCTGATCGAGGATGGCGATGGCGGGCTTTCGAAGCTCCGACAGGCTGCGCGCATTCTCGACCGGATCGCAGGCGACCATCCGGCGCTTGCCGAGGCGCTGGCGGCGATCGACCGGGCGATCAACGAAGGTTCGGTCGCCGAGGATCGCCTGCGCGATGCGGCGCGAGCGCTTGCCTATGATCCCGCCGCGCTCGAGGCGGACGAGGCACGGCTGTTCGACCTGCGCGCGCTTGCCCGCAAGCATCGCGTCCAGCCCGACCAGCTTGCCGATCTCACCGAGGAACTGGCCGCGCGCCACGACGCGATCGAGGCTGGAAGCGAAGGGCTGGCCCGGCTTGAGGCAGCGCTTTCCGCCGCACGCGACGCCTATCGCAGATCGGCGACAGCGCTGAGCGAACAGCGGATCGCGGCTGCGGCGAAGCTCGACGCGGCGGTCGCCGCCGAACTGGCGCCATTGAAGCTCGATTCGGCGCGCTTCAGGACAGTCGTTGCGCCGCTCGCCGAGCCCCAATGGGGGCCGCACGGCATGGACCGGGTGGAATTCGAAGTCTCGACCAACTCCGGCGCGCCCTTCGGCCCCTTGATCAAGATCGCAAGCGGTGGCGAATTGTCGCGCTTCATCCTCGCGCTGAAAGTGGCGCTCGCCGAGCAGGGCGGAGCCGCGACGATGATCTTCGACGAGATCGATCGCGGCGTTGGCGGGGCCGTCGCCTCTGCCATCGGCGAGCGGCTTTCGCGGCTGGCGGAGGGCGCGCAGGTGATCGTCGTCACCCACAGCCCGCAGGTCGCAGCACGCGGCGACAGTCATTTGCTGATCGCCAAGTCGTCCGACGGCACTGTTACTCGCACCGGCGTCCGCATGCTCGACGACAGCCACCGCCGCGAGGAAATTGCGCGGATGCTGTCCGGCGCGGAAGTGACGGATGAAGCGCGAGCGCAGGCCGGGCGGCTGCTGGAGGCGGCATGAGAGAATCCGAAGCCGCTGCCGAACTTGAGCGTCTCGCACGCGCGATTGCCTATCATTCGCGGCTCTACCACACCGAGGATGCGCCCGAGATCAGCGATGCGGACTATGACGCGCTGGTCAAACGCAACAACGAGCTGGAAGCCCAATTCCCGCACCTCGTCCGCGCCGATTCCCCTTCCAGGCTCGTCGGGGCCGCGCCGGCTTCGCATCTGTCCAAGGTTCCCCATTCCAAGCCGATGCTG
This sequence comes from Sphingomonadaceae bacterium, assembly GCA_041916635.1. Classification (GTDB taxonomy): domain Bacteria; phylum Pseudomonadota; class Alphaproteobacteria; order Sphingomonadales; family Sphingomonadaceae; genus Aquisediminimonas. Next base: position 322,671 of record JAYRZE010000001.1, read on the forward strand.
AGCCTGGACAATGCGTTCGACGAACAGGAAGTCGAGGATTTCGTCGGGCGAGTACGGCGCTTCCTGAACCTTGCCGACGATGCGCCGGTGGCGCTGACGGCCGAAACCAAGATCGACGGCCTGTCCTGCTCGCTCCGCTATGAAAAGGGGCACCTGGTCCTGGCGGCGACGCGCGGCGATGGCATGGTCGGCGAAGACGTGACGGCGAATGTGCGGACGATTGCCGACATTCCCGAACGGCTTCACGGGGAGGCGCCGGACGTCTTCGAGATCCGTGGCGAAGTCTATATGTCGAAAACCGATTTTGCCGCACTCAATGCTATGCAGCAAAAGGCGGACGGAAAGCTCTTCGCGAACCCCCGCAATGCCGCTGCGGGATCGCTCCGGCAAAAGGATCCTGACATTACCGCCGCCCGCCCGCTGCGCTTCTTCGCGCATGGCTGGGGCGAAGCGTCGGACTTGCCGGCCGACACGCAAGCCGGCGTGATGGCCGCGATTGCCGACTGGGGGCTGCCGGTCGATTCGCGGCTTGAAGTGGCGGAAACGGTCGAGGCCGCGCTTGCCCATTTCGCGACGATCGAGGCCGAGCGTTCGGACCTTCCGTTCGACATCGACGGCGTGGTTTACAAGGTCAACCGGCTCGACTGGCAGGCGCGGCTGGGCTTTGTCGCCAAGGCGCCGCGCTGGGCGATTGCCCACAAATTCCCGGCCGAACAGGCGCAGACGACCCTGCTTGCCATCGACATCCAGGTCGGCCGCACCGGCAAGCTGACGCCGGTCGGGCGGCTCCAGCCCGTCACGGTCGGCGGGGTGGTCGTCTCGAACGTCACGCTCCACAATCGCGACGAGATCGGCCGTCTGGGCGTCCACCCGGGCGACCGGGTGCTGGTCCAGCGGGCGGGCGACGTGATCCCGCAGATCGTCGAGAACCTGTCGCGAAGCGAGGACCGCCCCGCCTATGCCTTTCCGGATCACTGCCCGGAATGTGGTTCAGAAGCCGTCGCCGAGGAAGGCGAGGTCGATGTCCGCTGCACGGGCGGCCTCATCTGCCCGGCGCAGCGGGTCGAACGGTTGCGGCATTTCGTCAGCCGCGCGGCGATGGATATCGAAGGGCTGGGCGAGAAATCGATCCGCGAATTTTTCGATCTGGGCTGGCTCCATTCGCCGGCCGACATATTCCGCCTCGCGGACCGCCGCGAGGAGCTGCTCACGCGCGAAGGCTGGAAGGAGAAGTCCGTCGACAACCTGCTCGCCGCGATCGATGCTAAGCGCGCCGCCGATCCGGTGCGGCTCCTTTTCGGGCTGGGCATCCGCCATGTCGGCGCCGTCACCGCGAAGGACTTGCTCAAGGCCTTCGGGACGGCCACTCAGGTCGAACAGGCCGCCCGTAGCGATGACGCGCAGGAGCAACTGACTGCGATCGAGGGCGTTGGCCCCGTCGTTGCCGAGGCGCTGATCGAGTTCTTCCACGAGCCCCACAACCGCGAAGCCTGGGACGACCTGCTGAGCGTCACCGATCCGCAGCCTTTCATTTCCAACGTCCGGACGTCGGAGGTGTCGGGCAAGACCATCGTCTTCACCGGCAGCCTCGAGACAATGAGCCGCGACGAAGCCAAGGCCCAGGCCGAATCGCTTGGCGCGAAAACGGCCGGCTCGGTTTCGGCAAAAACAGACCTGGTGGTCGCCGGGCCAGGAGCGGGGTCGAAACTCAAAAAGGCGCAGGAACTGGGGATCAGGGTGATCGATGAGGCGGAATGGGGGGTTATTGTGGGGGAGAAATGAGAGTAAGACGCTGGGCAACGTTGAATTTTCAGTATCAAATCATCGGTCGGATAGGGCCATGTCTATGGCTTGGGAGATCATTTTAGGGAAGCACTTGAACAATCGAAAGCATGCTCTTCGTTGGGTCTCGCTGCAACGTTCCAAAACGCGGCCGATCGCTTCAATGACTATCAAGAACAGCCTTGCGAACGATTGACTGTGGCGATTGAGCCGTTAATGCCGCGTCGCGAGGTTGGTTATTGGAGCCGTCAAGGGACCTTATGGTCGTGCTGTCTAGGAAATCAGATTGGGCGAGACGCGCGGTAAAGGGATCTTTTGCATCGGCCGGGCCGTTTCAAGCACTTGCGGCGCTTCTTATACTGACCTTCTTGACGGGAGGGGCTGCCAGATCCGACGTTCAATCGTTGATCATTCTAAGACCCGTTTCCGTCCTCATTCTGGGGTTTGGCCTGTGGACGCTTCGCTGGTCTGATGTGCGGGCTTACGGCTTTCTCTTTTGGGTTGCCGCCGCCATATTTGGACTTTTGCTGATTCAACTCGTTCCCTTGCCACCGCAAATATGGGCCAAATTCCCCGGGCGCGATATTGTTGTCAGTATCGATCGAGCAGCGGAGCTTGGGGCTGTCTGGAGGCCAATCAGCTTGGCGCCTGCAACAACTTGGAATTCTTTTTACAGCCTTATTACACCCCTTGCGACATTGGTGTTGGCAGTACAACTAGACAGGCAACAGCGTTATCTTCTTCTTCCGATCCTTCTTTTATTGGGATTGGTAAGCGGGCTGGTCGGATTGCTTCAGTCTGTGGGACCGACGACAGGCTCACTCTATCTGTACTCGATAACGAACGAGGGTTCCGCCGTTGGCTTGTTCGCCAACCGCAATCATCAGGCAACGCTCTTGGCTTGCTTATTTCCTATGCTTGCCGTTTTTGCCTCCGAAGGACTTCGAGCGCCGGAGAAGAGTCAATATCGCCAGTGGCTTGCTGTTGCGGCTGCGGCGGTGCTGGTCCCGCTGTTGCTCGTAACTGGATCCAGAAGCGGCTTGCTAGCAGGCATTGTCGGCCTGCTCTCCGTTGCCCTCCTTTATCGCAAACCCCTGATGATTCCGCCAAAACGACGCAGATCGCGAGCATTGAAGCCCGCTTACTGGGTCGGCTTGGGTGCCGTGGTCGCGCTCGGTGGACTTACAGCGCTTTTCTCAAGAGCGCAGGTTTTCACCCGACTTGCCGCTCCTGATTCAACCGAAGATCTCCGCTTCACTATTTGGCCTGATGTATTGCGTATGGCTTGGAAATATTTCCCGACGGGCTCCGGCGTGGGATCGTTCGTCGAAATTTATCAGATCGATGAACGCCTGGAACACCTATCTGCCAAGTATGTCAACCATGCGCACAACGACTGGCTCGAAACTTTCCTTACAGGCGGTCTGCCAGCATTATTGATAATTTTACTTGCGATTCTTGCGTGGACTAACGTAACGATCCGCACATTACGCAACCGAAATTTGGAAGGCCGTGAACATAGATACTCTTTGATGGGTTCGACCATCTTGCTGCTTCTCGCCTTTTCCAGCTTCTTCGACTATCCGTTGCGCACACCAGCCCTTATGTGCGTTGCGGTGGTAGCAGCCGTCTGGTGCGTTCGCCCATCTGAGGCCCGCAAACCTGATAATGGAGCGCGGCGCGAATCGAGCCTAGAGGCCTCGCCAGTTCGTTAGTTTGCTTATCGACCAGGGATTCACTCATGTGTGTTAGAGTTTTTGCGATATTTTTGAGCTTGTTGCTGTCCACGTCTGTCGGCGAGCGAGCTATCGGGCGCGACGATCCGCGGCCCTCCGAACGAGTCCAGATTGAGCGCAGTGGCATACTTCCGCCTCCCGAACGCTCGGACCTGATAGAACAGAACAGGCCCTACCTTATCGGCCCGTTCGACAAGCTTATAATTGACGTTTTTGGCATTGAGGAACTGAGCAAGAAAGAAGTTCAAACGGATGCTGGCGGCAGGATTTCATTTCCTTTGGCCGGGATTGTGGAAGCGGCCGGTCGTACGCCAGCCGAATTGGAGAACATTATCGAGGAACGGCTGCGTGGCAGATATGTGCGCGATCCTCAGGTCACGGTAAATCTCAAGGAGACTGTGAGCCAAGTGATCACCGTCGATGGCCAGGTGAAAGAGCCGGGCCTCTATCCAGTCATTGGGCGAATGACGCTCATGAGGGCTGTTGCGACGGCATCAGGCGCGGGTGAATTTGCAAGGCTCGACGATGTTGTAATATTCCGGACTGTTGCCGGTCGCCGAATGGCAGCTCTGTACAATCTTAAAGCCATACGACGCGGAAATTATGACGATCCCGAAGTGTATGCAAATGACGTTGTTGTAGTCGGCGATTCCCAAGCGCGCCGTCTGTTCAAGGACGCGCTACAGGTGCTTCCTTTGTTGACAACACCGATAATTCTTCTCTTTCAAAACCGCTAAGCAGCAAGCGAGAAATTTGTTTCAATGACCAGCATTCAAAATACTCATCTTCTCGTCGATGGCGGTAGCGAAACACAGACGGGTTCGGTCGAATTCACGCGAGGATTCGCCCCTCCCCTGCTCTTGGAATACTGGCAAATAGTCATACGCTGGAAGTGGTATATCATCGGGATAATTGCGTCTTGCGTGGCACTTGGGCTGATCGCCACATTGTTGATGACCCCGAAATATACTGCCACCTCACGAATCGAGATAAGCCGCGAGCAAAAAAATATCACAAAGGTAGAAGGCCTCGAGTCGCCAGAGACGGGGCGGGATATTGAATTCTACCAAACTCAATACGCGCTGTTGTCTGCGCAATCATTAGCAGAACGGGTAGTACGCAAGTTACGTCTTAGCTCAAACGAATCTTTCTTCCAATCTCATGGCGTAAAACTAAGTAACAACTCACTTATTTTTGGTAGTAGCAATGCCGATCAAACCCCGCGAGCGATGGAACAGCGAGAAAGACTCGCGATTCAGCTACTAATAAAAAACATATCCATATCGCCAATTCGGCAGTCAAGCCTAGTCGACGTAAGCTATACTTCGTCATCACCCGAATTGTCGGCGCTGATCACGAACACTTGGACGCAGCAATTTATCGAAGCAAGTATGGATAGGCGATTTTCATCGACCTCCGACGCCCGTCATTTTCTAGAGCAACGTCTGGCCGACCTGCGTGCGAGACTCGAAACTTCCGAGAGAGAGGTGGTGAACTATGCATCGCTAAATGGGATTGTCGCGCTGGGAAAATCCAAAACGGTCGATGGAAGGACCCAAATAGAACGGACATTGGTTTCAAGCGATCTTGAAGCGCTCAACGACGCGCTGGCAGCGGCAACCGCAGACAGGATTGCCGCCGGAAGCAGTGCAGGACAGCACTCCCCTAACGGGGCGAGTTCGGAAGCACTGAGCAACACGGCGATTTCAGGTATTCGTCAAAAGCGTGCCGAAGTGGCATCTGAATATGCAAAGCTCAGTGTTCAATTCGAACCCGAATATCCTACTGTGCGTGCTCTTGCCGAACAGATTCGGAATCTTGATGCCAGCCTTGCACGTGAGGAAGCGCGCGTATTAAACAGTCGCCAGTCAAAATATAGAGAGGCAGTGGCGCGTGAAGAGCGCTTGAAAGAGCAGGTTACCCGACTCAAGGCTCAGATGGACACGCAGCAGAGAAACAGTATCCAATACAATATCTATCAGCGAGAGGCGGATACCAATCGTGAACTTTATGATGGACTATTACAACGATACAAGGAAATTGGCGTCGCGGGCGTCGGTGCAAACAACATCGTAATCGTTGACACAGCGAAGGTCCCACAAAGTCCTTCGGCGCCGAGCGTTCCCATCAATTTCGCGCTCTCTCTACTGCTTGGACTGGCCCTGGCAGCATTGGCCACTTTCGCGCTGGACCAGATCGATGAAGGATTGCGCGATCCGAATCAGGTCAACCGTCTCCTTAAGGTACCGCTCCTCGGGAGCGTCCCCGACATCGAGCAGGAAGATGCCTTGGATTCGCTTCGCGACGCAAAGTCGTCCCTTTCGGAAGCGTATCTCAGCATTCGATCGAACCTGGCCTTTTCTACCGATCACGGTTTTCCCAAAGCGCTCATGGTAACCAGTACGCGGCCGGCCGAGGGAAAGAGCACCACAAGCTTCGCGTTGGCCACCGTTCTTGGCCGTACGGGGAAAAACGTGCTGATAATTGACGCGGACATGCGATCCCCATCAATTCATACTTTTGTCGGCACGACAAACGAAACAGGGCTAAGCAATTTCCTAGCGGGTGACGACGATTGGCAGAGCCTTGTCAAACCGACACCCAATAAAGGGCTGAGTTTGATGTCGGCCGGCCCTGTTCCCCCGAGCGCTGCCGAGTTGCTTAGTGGTGAACGCATGGTTGTGCTGATCAAGACTATGTTGGAACATTATGACCATATTGTTGTGGACTCTCCCCCGATCCTCGGATTGGCTGATGCACCCTTGCTTGCCCGCGTAGTTGAGGGCTGCATTTTTGTGATTGAAGCTGAAGGAGTGGCCGTGCGTGGTATAAACTCCTCGATTGAACGGTTGAGGTCTGTTCACGCTCATATTTTCGGGGCAGTACTAACCAAGCTAAAGCAGCGCAACGCGGGTTATGGGTACGGGTACGGCTATGGATATGGGTACGGGAAAAAGAGTGCAGAGGAAGATTGACAGTGACCGGCCTTGCCAAGGCCGCAGTTCGGCCAAACGATAAGATTCTGAAATCTGTGGCGGCGAAGGTGGCCGGGGCCATTCTGGTCGCATTCCTAACGTGCACGGCGGCGGCCAATACCTTTGGATTGATCGCCCAAGCTGGCCGCCCGGACCAGGCGCTGCGTTTTAGCCCAAACAATGCGAATGCGCTCACCCGACGCGCAATTCAGTTGTTAACTCATGCGAAAAATCCGGAGATCGTTGTTACGATAAGAGATATGGCTTTGCACGCTTTGCGGGTTGAACCGATTACGCCTTCGGCCTTTTTCTTGTTGGGTTCGATCGCCGAGGGACGCGGAAAGACCGCCGACGCTGATTCGCTAATGCAAATGGCGGCGAAGTTGTCGCGACGGGATATCGCAAGTCAGCTTTGGCTAATTGAACGTGCGATCAGCTTGAATCGGGCAGACGGCGCACTTTTCCACTACGATGTTGCGTTACGATCGAATAGAGTGATTAGTGGCACGTTGTTTCCAATTCTTCTCCAGGCAATCAGCGAGCCCGAGATTCGGCGAGGCTTGAAGCCCTATTTTGCCAATGCCACACCATGGATACCGGCGTTTCTCGATTATGCCGTAACGTCGCGTGCGAACGACGCTAGTGTCGCCCAACTATTAATTGAAGTTGGTGGTAATCGAGACCCGAAGATATATGAACCAGTCTATCACTCCCTAATCAATCAGTTGATTGCAGATGGGAAGCTTGAGGCCGCCCGAGACCTTTATCTTTCGCTTCCTGGGTCGGATCGATCTATACTGCAGTCGACCAACTTCGAGCGTGCAAACACGGATTCTCGATATGCCCCCCTCACTTGGGATTTGAGCTCCAACGAAGCTGGGAACGTATTCTATTCCCCGACAGGCACACAGGGTGTCGCAGCCATCGTCATACAGCTTGGCCCCGACCAGACGACACGGTTTGCCCGAAAAGTCTCCTTTCTGTCCCCTGGACAGTATCGCATGGAGATTGTGCGCCTGTCGAAAACCAACGGCGGGCGGGCTTTAACGTTATTGCCGGTCGTCTATTGTTTCGAAGCTGCCAACGGAAGAGTGTCAGTTAATAGCAACAATGTTGCCTCGAAAGAACAGGATAGCGAGGCAGTGGTATTTGAAGTTACTCAATATTGCCCAGCACAGTACCTTTTCTTGCGGGCCACCAGCATGGCAAACCAAGATTTTGACGAAGCAGTAGTGAGTGAGGTCACCTTGGTGAGAAATCCGCACTGAGAGAGCTATTTTGCCGAATGCTTGCCTCGATCTTTGAGTAGCCCCTAGATTTTTGGACTCCTTCGATCCTAATTTTGAGGACAGGAGGCGATGATGGGGAAGCCCAATTCCAGCGATGAGTTCAAGCGCGATGCGATGGCTCAGATTACCGAGCGGGGTTATCGGGCAGCGGAGGTTTCGCAGCGGCTCGGTGTCAGTCAGTATTCGCTGTATGCCTGGAAGCGGCAGCTGGCGAAGGCGGTGTCGGGCGATACGGGCAAGGATGCCGAGATCCCCCAGTTGAAGCGCGAGTTGGCCCGGGTGACCGAGGAGCGCGACATCCTAAAAAAAGCCACCGCGTATTTCGCCAGGGATGCAAAGTGAGATACGCGTTTGTTGCCGAGCATCGTGACCAGTTCCGGGTTCGGTCGATGTGTCGGTGCCTGTGCATCCAGCCCAGCGGTTTCTATGCCTGGCAGAAGAGCCCGCTGAGCCAGCGGGCTCGGGAAGATGCTCGGCAGACAGAGTTGATCCGGCGGGGCTGGAACGACAGCGGCAAGGTCTATGGCTACCGCAAACTGCACGTCGATGATGCACCCGTTCCGATGCTGGTCCCGGGCAAGGGCAAGACCGCGCAGACTCGGCTCTGGGCCTACGTCGTCGATGATCGCCCGTCAGGCGCGACGACGCCCGCACAGATCTGGTACCGGTTCACCCCCGATTGCAGCGGCATCCATGCCCAGACCGAGCTCAGGCCTTTCGCAGGACTATTCCAGGCCGATGGCTATGACGGGGATATGACAAGCTCTACGAGGGCGGCCGTGTGCGGGAAGCCGCCTGCCGCGCGCATTTCCTACGCAAGATCTTCGAGAATCATCAGACGAGCCCGACGCAGCTGAACACCGATCTGCTCGAACGGATCGCATGGCTCTACCGCGTCGAGGACGAGATACGAGGCAGCCCGCCCGAGGCCCGACGACGACAGCGCCAGGAACGAAGCCGCCCACAGATCCAGGATCTGCGCGTCGCCATCGACGATGCCCTGCGCCGCCGGTCGCACAAGTCGGCAATGGCGAAGGCGCTCGCCTATGGACGTAAGCGCTGGGATGCGCTGACCCGCCACCTCGACGAGGGCACCGCCGAGGTCGACAACAGCGCCGCCGAACGGGCGATGCGCGCCATCGCTATCGGCCGCAAGAACTGGCCGTTCGCAGGCTCGGTTGCCGGCGGTGAACGCGCGGCCGCCATTCTACTCCGTCATCGAGACCGCCAAGCTCAACGGCATCGAGCCGCAAGCCTACATCACCGACGTCATCGAGAAGGCCGCCAGCGGTTGGCCGGCCGCGCGCTGGGACGGAGCTCATGGCGTGGAACTGGCAGCCAGGATCGGAGGCAGTCAAGCTTGCTGCGTGAAGAGCCTGCAGTGGCTGGCGATGATACCCCAAGGCGTGCTAATCCTAATATATGAGGAAGCCTGACTACTCAACGGCCGACACCGCCTCTTGGAACAAGGTCGATACGTATTTCGCCGAACGTCTTTCGCCGGACGACGAGGAGTTGACCCAAGCACTTGCCGCCAATGCCGCAGCAGGTCTGCCCGCTCACGACGTATCGGCAATGCAGGGGCAGTTGCTGGCAGTCCTAGTCCAGACTTTTGCTGCAACCCGCGCGCTCGAAATCGGAACGCTGGGTGGCTACGGCACGATCCGGATGGCGCGAGCACTGCCGGTCGGTGGCAAGATTGTGACGATCGAGCGCGACCCAAGCCATGCTGCTGTTGCACAAGCAAATATAAATCAAGCAAGACTCAGTGAGCACATTGATTTGCGAGTCGGAGCGGCGCTTGACGTCTTGCCGACGCTTTCTGGCTCGTTCGACCTTATTTTCATCGACGCGGGCAAACCTAATAATCCACACTACCTCGATTGGGCTTTGCGGCTCTCCAGACCCGGAACACTCATCGTCAGTGATAATGTCGTGCGGGGAGGTGCCGTCATCGACACCGATAGTCAGGATGCCAGCGTTGTCGCTGTCCGTTCCTTCATCGACCTCATTTCCGACGATCCACGCATTTCGACCACGGCCCGTCAAACCGTCAGTGAAAAGGGCCGAGATAGCTTCGTGCTTGCCAGAGTTTTTGTGTAGAAAGCTGGTCCCCAGACCGCGCTTATCGAAAGGATACCAAATGGATATTTGGACCAAGGATACCTCACGTCGAACTGTAATTGGGGTTGCAGCCGCTAGCGCAGCGGCAGGTATCGACTATGCCGCTGCCTCGGCGCCCCATCAATGTAACTCAGTGCGAAGCCAACCAGGGTCACCCGATACATCACTTCAAGGTTACGGCTTTTGCATTAGCGTCAAGGATCCTCCTTTTAACGCGATCGGTGACGGCAATGCTGACGATACCGAGGCATTCAACAAAGCAATATCAGCTGTTGGCTCCAGTGGAATAGGAGGCACCATTCTAATCCCCGCGGGCACGTATTTGGTCAAGAATATGGATGCTCTTCCAGATAGCGTCAGCCTAATTGGATGTGCGATGTTCGAGCAGGGTCATCATCGATGTGTTATCAAATATCGAGGTTCACAACCTTGCCTGCGCGTCACGAGCCGAAACATTGTCAAGAATATCAGGTTGGAGGGCCCCGCGACAGATATACCGAACTACACTTCCGCCGCCGGAATTGGGATTCATATTCAAGGGGGCTATCACCGGCTCGAAAATGTTTGGATTTGGGGCTTTGCCTGCGGCATGCGAATCGACGAGGCGTATTGGTGCAATTACTATGGATGTGTCTATACGTATAATATTAGGAATATTGAATTTGACAGCAAATCTTATTCTACCACTCAAATGTTCATCGGGTGCACGATTAGTCTTGCCCAAAAGGAGGGATTGAGGGGACGCGCGACCCCAGTACGTAACATCGCGATTCAATTCTTCGGTGGTTCGATTGAAAGTAATGTCCAAGACAATTCCTCGGTTGCGCAAATTATGCTCGGCTCAGTCGGGAACCTGATGTTCAGCGGAGCCTATTTCGAGGATACGAAGCCCCAAAAATCGACGACGTTGGATCTGACCGGAGCCGGCGAGGTCACAATCGACAATTGCTATTTCAATGGGGGCGCGAAGCACATTCGGTCAGACGCCCACGCCTGTAGCTATATTTCGATCCGATCCTGCCGCTTTCTCGGCACTTCTGACCCTCTTTGGTCGATTGACCTGGCCGATTGCGAAAATGTTGTCGCATTCAGCAATGAAGTGGACGGGAAATCCAGGATTGACGGAGTAGGTAGTGTTACGCTTGATGATGGCGTGCTTGTTCGAGGACAGCACGTGCTGGGAAAGACGGCATCAGGCTGGGCGCGTGACGTAGGTTTGCCCAAACGCACGTCAAATACTAGCTATACAGCTCCAAAGATTTCGAAGGTCCCGACCCAAATGGAGGTCCAAGCCATTGCCGACGCTGTGCAAGATATGTCTAGAACGATCAAGGCCTTGAAAGACGATTTATATATGGGTGCCGGAACGCACGGACTAATTGGCCCGTGAGGAGGTCAGTACAGAACGTTAGGCGCAAAGTCGCCTAAGATATTTGCCATACTCCGAGTTGGGCATGCGCTCGGCCGAATGAAGGACCTCTCGCCTCGATATCCACCCTGAATGAAGCGCAATCTCTTCCAAACATGCCACCTTCAACCCTTGCCGACGCTCCAGTGTAGCAATAAACTGGGCCGCTTCCAGCAGCCCGTCGTATGTTCCGGTATCAAGCCAAGCGTATCCCCGCCCCAATTGCTCAACGAAGAGTCTGTCCACCTTCTGATATTCTTGCAACACGCTGACTATCTCCAATTCGCCACGTATCGACGGCTTGACAGATCTGGCGATGTTCGGCGCCTCGCTGTCCAGAAAGTAGAGTCCGGTCAGAGCGGTGGATGCCTTGGGCGCTACTGGCTTTTCCTCAAGCGAAATTGCTTTTCCACCGGGACCAATTTCGACTATCCCAAACTGTTCGGGGTTACCGACATTGTATGAAAATACGGTCGCCGCGTCGACGCGGCTCACGGCGTTCTGCAGCAACAATTGGAACCCGTCACCGTAGAATACATTGTCACCCAATACGAGTGCAGAGGGTTGACCAGCCAGAAAATTCTCAGCCAAAAGATATGCCTGTGCTATCCCGTCGGGGCTCGGCTGCACGCAATATTGAAGATCCAGCCCCCAACGTGCCCCATTCCCGAGCAGTGTTTCAAAGCCTCCAATATCATGAGGCGTAGAGATCACCAGAATCTCTCGGATCCCTGCCAGCATTAGCGCGCTAAGCGGGTAGTAAACCATCGGCTTATCATAAATCGGCAAAAGTTGTTTGTTGAGGCCAACAGTTATGGGATGGAGTCGGCTTCCTGCACCGCCCGCCAATATTATTCCCTTGCGACTGACGCTCACACAATACCCCCTGGGACAGATTGATTATAATTTAGCGTCATCCAAGTCCGATATTCTTCAGATTTCACACTTTCAATCCAAGATTGATTAGAAAGGTACCAATTTACAGTTTGTAAAAGGCCTCTTTCAAGAGTTCTAGTTGGATTCCAGCCAAGTTCCCGTTCGATCTTCGAATTGTCGACGGCATATCTTCTATCATGTCCAGGGCGATCTTCAACAAAATCAATAAGATTTTCATATGCGCCTCTGCTCCAAGGTCTAAGGCGATCAAGGATCGCGCAAATATTCCTGACAAGGTCGATATTACTCACCTCGCTTCGGCCACCAATATTATAGTTTTCTCCCGCTACCCCACGGTCCAAAACAATCCGAAGCGCAGTACAATGGTCTTCGACATGAATCCAATCTCTAATATTCAACCCGTCGCCATAAATCGGTAACGAACGACCACTAAGAGAATTTAAAATAACAAGTGGGATCAGCTTTTCCGGAAACTGAAATCGTCCATAATTGTTTGAGCAGTGAGTGACAATACTCGGAAGACCATATGTGTGATAGTAGGATCGAGCGAAATGATCTGCGCTGGCCTTGCTCGCGGCATACGGGCTGTTCGGGGCGAAGCGTGTCTCTTCCGTAAACGGAGTTTCGCTCGCGTCCAAGCTACCATAGACCTCGTCCGTGCTAACTTGGACGTAGCGGAAGGCAGATTTTTCCCTCGCCGATAGCAAGCGCCAATAGCCCAATGTTGCTTGGAGAAGAGCAAATGTACCTTGAACATTTGTCCTTAAAAACGCGTGTGGTCCACGAATACTCCGGTCTACATGGCTTTCAGCCGCAAAATGAACAATCGCGCGGGGTTGGTATTTATCGAGAATGCGGCAGACCTTGATCTCATCGCAAATATCGACCTTCTCAAAAAAATACCGACTGTCGTTGCCGATTTCAGTCAGCGAGAAAAGGTTACCCGCGTATGTCAAGGCATCCACGTTGACGATTGGCTCTTCAGATTTAGCGAACCAATCTAGAATGAAATTCGCGCCAATAAAGCCGGCTCCGCCTGTTACCAGTATAGTCATAGCCGAATTTATCTATCCCACTTTTCTGCACGTTTCGGCAATCGTCCGTAGCGGACGGGCTTGAGCCTTGCGAGCGACCGTTGAGCCTTGCGAAAGAGAATGCCAAGCAAAACAGCAAGATTGGGCCGCTTTCCCTGCACCTCCGGAGCGTGGCCTACCTTTGCCATCATTCCAATTGCCACTGACAAATCGGCAAGATACGGTCGATATATCGCATCAATCACCACCTCTGGAACCTCATATCCTCGCGTTAACAATACCTTCCAGTCTTTCAATAACCTCAAGCCATGAAAATGATAGGTGACTGCGCCACCATATGGAAACCGGGCGGCATTCCAAGGTGCGAGAATCAAATGAGCCTGCCTTAGCCGATGCACTTCGGTGGTAAAGCGGACTTCCCAATCATCAAGATATTTCTGATCCCCAAACTTGCCATCCTCAATTCTCGCGTAACACCATTCGATACAGCGATCGCCCCACCACCGACGAACCTGTTCGCCAGCATTGCGCCTAAAAGTCATAAATTGCACACAATAGCGGCCGGTCTGAGCCGAAGAGTCATAGTCTGGCGCATATGCATGTTCTGTAATAAGCACCGCTTTCCCCGAGCGATCCAACTCCGTAAATATCGGAGAAGGGTCACCAACAAACCAAATATCTGCATCAAGATAGGTTACGCGTTGCGCATCGGATGCGATGTCGAACACAACACCGATCGAAAACGGTGTCAAAGTCCAGCAATATTCAGCAATAGTACGCCCTGCGCGAGCCGACTTGAGTTCGTCTGTTTCAACAGAGGCCAAATCGATCGGATGAACTCGCGGAAGGGCCATGGCCTTGAGAATTGCGAATGCCGTTTCATCAACGCAGAGGATCCAGAGACGGAATTCTTTGCAATGCCTTTCGAGAGACTGATAGAGCGCCAGCCCCTGGGGCAGGAAGCCAGAATCAAAAAGCGTTACAAAATCTTCCATAGATCAGCCCTTGTAGCGGTTGACGCAATCGATCACTTTGGAAATCTGATCGTCTGTCATCTGGGCATGGCACGGCAGCGAAAGGCAAGATTTCGCGTGCCGCTCAGTGTTCGACAAGCCAACAGGATCTACCCTCAGCCCCTTACAGATCGGCTGGCGATGCACAGGTATCGGATAGTGCGCGTAGGTCTGTATCCCAACATCCGCTAGATATGCCTGCAAACGATCCCTATCTTCGCACGTTACCACAAATAAGTGATAAACATGCGCCGCCTCATTCGCTGGTGCGGCAAGTGTCCTGATCGAGGGGGACTTCAGCTCGCTGCGATACCTCCGCGCAGTTGACTGACGGCGACGTGTCCAGCCCTCGAGATATTTCAGGCGGACGGATAATATTGCAGCCTGCATCTCGTCCAGTCGACTGTTCATGCCCCATTCGACATGATGATAACGTTCGCCTTGCCCATAGTTGCGCATCCGCTCTACACATAGCGCGAGAGCGGCGTCATTCGTGACCAGCGCGCCGGCATCGCCGAACGCGCCAAGGTTCTTGGTTGGATAAAAACTGTAGGCACCGGCGATTCCGAACGAGCCCGCCACACGACCATCTTGGCTGGCCAGATGCGCTTGCGCGCAATCTTCGACAAGATGTATCTTGGCATTTCGACAAAGAGCCAACCACTCATTCATGCGCGCGACATGCCCATACAGGTGCACCGGAACTACCGCTCGCGTATTCCTCGTGATGCAACGTTCAACGCTGCCAGGATCGAGAAGACCTGTCGCCGGATCAATGTCGGCCAATACAGGTGTGGCACCAGCACGAACAATCGCCAGGACCGTCGCGAACGCTGTCATGCCAGTTGTAATTACCTCATCTCCAGGCCCGATCTTGAGCGCGCGTAAAGCAACTTCAATCGCATCGAGCCCATTCCCAAGCCCCACAACATGATCGACACCACATGTCTTAGCCCACTCCTTGCAGAATTTCTTTTCCCTATCACCCAGAATATACCAGCCAGAGCCAATTACATCCGCAATTGAGTTAGCAATCTCTCGCCTCAGATTTCCATCTTCCGCCAAGAAATCATTCATTAGAACCATGCCAGTATCCACTTACCTTCATTCATCCATGAATCTACACAATAATAACAAAAACTAGAGATATTTTTCCAGAAATCGTCTAAAATAGCTTAGAGTAATTCG
Source organism: Sphingomonadaceae bacterium (assembly GCA_041916635.1). Classification (GTDB taxonomy): domain Bacteria; phylum Pseudomonadota; class Alphaproteobacteria; order Sphingomonadales; family Sphingomonadaceae; genus Aquisediminimonas. The sequence goes on from JAYRZE010000001.1 coordinate 338,117, forward strand.
AATTCCATCCTCTAGTGACGTTTCTGGCTGCCAATCAAATACGCGACAAACGCGATCATTTGCCCCGTAAAAGTCTCCGATGTCTATCGCAGATCTTTCCGGTGGAAATGGTACCAATTTATAACTTCCAGATCCCGCATTCTTTATTAGCATCTCAGCTAAATCAATTAAAGATACGGGACGCCCTCCTCCTACTAGATAAATATCGCTGGAAAGTGATTGATTTATTGCAACCTTCAAGATAAGATCCGCACAGTCTTCAACAAATACAAAATCCCGAATCTGTTGACCATTTCCAAATATCTTCAGCTGTTCATCATTGAGAAGTTGTTTAATCCAGACGCCAAGGAAATTCTGAACCGCGTCCTTGATCCGCATGCCCGGCCCATAAATATTTGTTAGTCGCAAGCTGGTCGACCTAATTCCATAAATTCTCTTATAAAGCGAAAAATATTGCTCCGAAGCGATCTTGTTGATCGCGTTGACATCGGGCGGGTTGACGGGATGATTGTCATCTACGGGGAAATAATTAGGAGCCCCATATACCTGTCTCGTACTTAAATTAACAATCTCAATTTCAGGAGATACGATACGAACAGCCTCAAGGATTGACACTGTCGCTGTGACATTAGTATCAATATCAACAAAAGGCTCTCGCATTGACCCCACATGACTAGTTTGGGCTGCCATATGAAAGAGAAAGTCCTTTTTTTTTAGTAGTTCTTTGGTCTTTTCTTTGTCTCGTATGTCTCCATGTATAAATTCAACTTCCGAAGAAAAGTCTTCAATGTTTTTGAGATTCCCCCCACCTTCCGAAGAAAGATTGTCAATGATGGTTACCCTACAGCCCGCTGCGATCAATTTCCGGGTGACAGCGGACCCAATCAACCCAGCCCCGCCCGTTACAAGCGCACTTTTTCCAAAAAAATTCATCACAGTCGTTCGGCAAAAACTATGTTATCAAGGAAGAGATCTTCATTAGGAGGAAGTATTATCCCCAATAATAAAAAAATCAATGATATAGGGGCCATAATAAATATAAGAAGAGATACGTTTATTATTTTTATCTTGGTCCACATCTTCTTGTACAAATAAGCGTTAATGAGCTGGCCAATGATAGCCATATTAGCAAGCGTCTTCCGTTGCTGGATAATATGGAAGCCGGAATTTTCTATCATGTGCCGCAATCCAAAGGAGGAATATCGCGCATAGTCATTCGGCTGCTCATGCTCATCCCAAACGAACGGGACGGTAATGATAATTCTGCCTCCCGGCCTGAGCAAGCGAGCTAGTTCTCGAACGAAATATTCCGGGTTAAAAACGTGTTCAAGGACCTGGTTGCAAAGGAGCGTATCAAACGAGCGATCGGCAAACGGCATCGTATTTCCATCATAATAATGGTCTGCGAACCCAGCTGCTCGAGCATGTTCGGAGCCAAGTTCCAATCCTTCATATGACTCGACCGAAAACAGAGCTCGGTACGGCTTAGTTCCGCACCCTATATCTAGGAGTTTTCCGCGGCAAAGTGGCGCCAATGCAGATATTTCATGGAACAGCGCCCGGCGTGCCAGAAAGAATGGATTCAGGAACGCTCCCAACAGCGAGGGCGCGAATTGCTGCCTCTTAACAAAGGCTGTGACCGCATTCATGCGCGCCGATCCAACATCAGATTGCGAAACTCAAATTTTTGCCCATCTTGCGTGGCATATGAACCCTCGTCGGAAGGAAAATCGACGACCAGTTCCCAATCCTTCAGGATGCGCGCCAGAAAATTCGACCGGCTAAAGATCCAGCAAGGATAGCTTGCCCTATAGATCCGGCCAGGAACTTTTTGTATCACGATACGATCTCGGTCTTGGTTGAAGCCAAATGGCGTCCGGTTGATGATCAATCGGGTTGCAGTGGTTCTTGAGATTTCCGCAAGAATAGCCCAAGGATCGGAAAGATATTGCAGCACGCTCGATGCCAGTACGGCATCTATTTTCGCTTCCGAAGAAATTTCGCTGATACTCTTGAAGAACTTCAGCTCGGGGTCTTCGAATTCTGCCTTACCAATTGCCACATAATGCGGCTGCTCGACCACATGCCACAACACGTCGTTTGGCAGAAATGCACGACACTGGCGGAACAGAGAGCCCAACGCCCCCCCCAAATCGACCACGCTCAACCCGACCATCTCTGCCTGTCGCGCAGAAAGCAGGCCAGCGATAATATGAAATGGGTATTCTGGTTCGGCGAACACGACGCCGTCGCGCTCGAACGCTGCCTCCCCTCGCACAACTGCTCTCGTGCTCCTGACGATTCGATCAAGGATATCCGCCTGATGATAGCCATCTGCGCACGCCTCTGCTGCAGACCAACTATCGAAATGCCCTTCGAAACGAAGACTATTCCGCCAAATGCGACGGACAAAGGGTAGAACAGCCGGTGGAACGAAATCTGAAATTGCCATATCAGAATCGTACCATTCTATGGACGCGACGACGCGCGAAAGCGCGCACGCGCTTCCAGGAAATCCTATTATTCGCCCGAAAGAACCTGATCAGCGCGCTGCGTGCAGCGCCAGATTCGGTAACGTCGATAATGCGCATTATCGGGCACTCCTGCGAGACCGGGCCGTTGAGCCAACTGGTATCGCTGGCATGTGTTGCAAGGTCATCGTCGCCTGTGTGAAGTACCAAGCTTTGACCCGGATAAAGCGATACCATATCACGGATATAGGCTGTCGCGTGCCATCGAACTGCCCATGAGCTAATTTCGCCCTCTGCGTGCGCCTTCAGCATCCCGGTATACGAATAGGCACCATCAAGGTCGAATGCTCGTGATAGACCTTTCTCCCGGAGTTGCGAGAGCAGGCGATAGCTATCGGAATCGAATAAATCCCACGCTCGCCTCCACGTCCCCCAGCCAAAACAATCCGCTCCACGCAAAAAGAAGGTGTCCGGCAACTTCTCACCAACGGGATAGAAATAGCCTTGAATTGATGCCACGCGCTCGTTGAATCGATATAGGGTCAAGCCGCTATTCATATACTTAAGAAAGCCTGGGGAAAGGACAAGGTCATCCTCGACGACTATCAGCTGATCGTAAGTCTCCAGCACGGTCGAAATGCCAGAGATAATTGATGGTGCCAAACCAAGGTTTTTCTCCTGGGCGACTAGGCGCACCGACGCGAAACCCTTGAGAGTTCCAACTATGGACCTAACCTGTTCAACTGCCGGTCGGTCCAAATCGGATTTCGCTCCATCACTAAATACGAAAACCGGAGTCTTGGAAGCTTCGGGATTTGCGAGAAGCGAGTCGAGACAACGACAAAGATGGTCTGGCCTGTTATAAGCAAAAATTGCCAAGGGGGCCTGCGCGGTGGACATATCAACCGCCGCGCTCAACCGATGAAGCAAATAGCCAAGCATTCAATGCTTCATTGCTTGTGCGCGCAAAGCAAGTGAAAAGCGCGGCGCTTCTAATTACTCGCATCAGCATTCGCGGCTCACGCACGAGCCTCGGCAGCCATTCGAGTCCCAGCTTCTGCCAGAGATAGCCCGATCGAACTTTGGCACCTGACAAAAAGTCGATCGCTGCGCCCAAACCAATCGAACACCCCCGAAAACCAGCGGCGTGGAGACAATATTGAAAATGCTCCTGACGTCGCAGCCCGAAAAAGATCAACACGTCATCGAACGGCTGAACTGCAACGGTCTTCGCCAAGACCGCGAATTGATCGGACTCGAAATACCGGCCGTCCATCGAAACCAGATTGCTGGCAATAAATCTTGGAAATCGTTCGGCCAATGCCTTGTGTGCATAGTCGCTGCCACCGAGGATTAGAACTCTGCGACCGGAAACACAGGCAAAATAATCTCCCAATACGTCCGGCCCATGATAGCGTTTTACCGCTTGTCCAAACCTAAGCTGCAAATAGAGAGCAAGACCCGCGCCATCACAATAGACTACACCGGAATCCCTCACATGTTCACGATAAGTTGCGTCATTGAGAAAGAAATAGGCCGCCTCCGTGTTGAATACAACGGCACGGCAGCCGTCGATCGGCCAAGTATCACCACATAGCGGCATAATTTCTTACCGTACTGGCAATCGATTCCGGTCGCGACGCCCCCACGACTACAGAAGAGAAATTCTTGAGATTCGGATCTCCAAACACGTTCGCGGGTTTCGCTCTACCGGATGACATTATCCCCATCGCCCATATTTGGCGCACAGATTCTGCGAGCCAAGATTGGAACGCCGCCAGATCGGGTTGGACCATATATCCGAGATAGTTATAGTGCGTACAGAGCACAACCGATTGATCGAGGAACTTGTCCGCGATGAGCGGGTTCATGGTGATTGCCACAAGCCTCAAACCCGAGCGCGCAAATCGCTCACCAACTTCGTTGATAATATCGGCCTGTCCTAGCCCAATAAGCAAATCGACGAAAATGTTCTGCAGGGCAAGATAAGGAGTGTGGAACCCCAGCTGGCGCACCTGTAGGCTTTCCTTCTCCAGGAAGGCGACAAGACCTGCAGCGGTTAACGTCGCCCCTCCCAACAAATCGCGAGCCAAAGTCTTGTACGAAATTGAACGCGCAAGCGCAGCGGGTATTCCTTTTGATGCGACGATGCCATTCAATCTGTGCAAATAGGGTACCGCCGGTACAATCTTAAAGCGCGAGAGTTGAGGATCGACGCTCATCGACGTGAGGAGGCTTGGCGCTTCAGGATGGGTCGTCAGCATCAAATGGTCAACACCAAGCGCTAGAGCCTCTTGCATAGTGCAGTGGGCCGAGTTCCAATCTAACAATTGCACGCCTTTGCGATAGGCCTGCGACTTGCTCACCGAAGCGTGATTAATGCCAAAAAAGGGGTTATCCCCGAGAATAATCACGAACGATCCCCAGTACTCTGTCAACCTCCACCGCAAGTGCGACGTGGCTAGAAAAATTGTTCTCCTCCAAGAAATATCGTGCTTGGGCAGTGAACTCTACCCCTCGCAAGTATGCACCCGATCCGGTGCTCAAATCTGCAACCGACATTGTCTCACTCGCGTAAGAAAATTCATAGAAATCATGCCGCGCGTTGCTTCCGTCAGTAAATGCAACATCCACGGCATAGACCGGCTTACGAGTCTCTCTATTTGACCAGTCCAACGATGCACAAAAGATTGTGCCATCCGCCGAAACACCTTCGAGCTTTGCGCGGTCAGGCGCGTCGACCGAGTGGACGACTTCCGCATCTACAATTGCGATATGTTCAAGCGGACCTGCGATATCAACGATCAGAGAGAAAAGATGCGAACCAAACTCATTAATCACGCCACCTCCCGATGCAAGGCGGCCTCGCCAACCGGTGTTTGCCGAAAGCACAGTATTTGCATTGAGCGTTACATTGATCGACGACGGCTTCTTGGATTTTGTAAGTTGCCGCAGCCTGGCCTGCAGTGGATGATGAAGGAGCACATATCCGCAAAGGACGGTATCCGTCGGATCTGGAACCGAAAGCGGCTTCTCGATGAAGATCTTGGACGCAGATGAGCGGATCGCTGCATAGCTGGCCGCATGGTGGGTCGTCGGGTTGGCAATTACGGCAAAGTCGAAGCGCTCGCCGGTTCCCCTAAAAGTCGAAGCACAAACTTCAAGCATGTCCCTACCAAGCGCGCGCTTGAGCCCCATCCGCATTGTGCGTGATGGCTCTATAACAGTCCAACAAACACGAAAGTCCGTGAGAAGGTTGAACAAAGCGAGATGAGTAAGGCCCATCCGCCCTGCCCCGATCAGAATGGCGCGCATTGGTCGGTCACTATCTTATTTCTTTTTCCGGCGAATGGCGCCTTCCCACCAGAATTGCACATAGGGCTTTAACCAGAGCGCGGGCCATACAAGCCCACCATGGCGAACACAATAGTGAAACCACTCGCGAGGTGGCAACCCTTTGGGCCCCCGGAGCAAGCCCCAACGACGGAACAACGGGATGGAATGGTCAACCCAAAGCCCGACCCCTGTATTGGTCGGGCACTCACCAACCGTGTTTGGGAGAATGACAATCGGAAAACCTGCCTTGGATGCCCTAAGACCAAAGTCAAAATCGCCCATGCCGTGCGTAAATTTTGGATCAAGATTGCCCAAAGCATCCGCCACGCGACGGCCAATCAGTACACAATTGGCATTGAATGTGTCACACCTTTGAATCTCCGACGACCATCCCAATCGTGCAAGCTTTGCGGGAAAGAATCGACTTGCGCTCGCCCAGCCACCATAATTGAGGAGATTTGACTGTGGGTCCCTAACCGCACCAACAATGATGGCTTCAAAATTAGGCGAATGCACCAACATTTCGCTTGCAAGCCGCTCTATTGCGTCCTCTTCGAGCATGGTATCGTCGTTTAGGAGAAGGAGTCCCTCGCACTCTGCCTCGACTGCCCGGGCAAAGGCCAACCTCATCCCGCCGTTCCAATAGAGTCCCCCCGAACTTCTAATGACCTCGACGCGCGGAAATTTTGCGCTGACCGCCTCGGACGTTCCATCGGTGCTGCCATCATCCACCAGAAAGATCGAAAGCTCGTGTGCCGGCGCAAGCGACTGGGCTGCAAGCCGACCAAGACACTCGAGCGTGGCAGCGCGTCGGTTAAAGCACGTGAGAAGGACTGCGATTCTCATCACAGTCGGGCTGAACACGGGCCCGATGACGATGAACCAAAACGATTGGCGACATCCTCGGCCGCAATCGCGGTGAAAATCATTGCGTGGCAGATCCAGACGACGTGCAGGATGGAGGTCAGGCTTGCCCCTCCCGAAATTTGCTGAAAAAACACGCATATCATTGCGCAAGTCAGCAAACGGCGAACCTTTGGCTGTGGATGTCTAAGGATCGCTCGATAGCTGCCCAAAAGGAACGCCAACCACAAAGAAAACCCGAGCACGCCTAGATTCAGCAACGAGCTAAGAAATGAATTGTGCAACTGCCCCATCGTTACCGTGATCCCCGCGTCTCGCGCCACGGCATCCCCAGTGACAAAGCCGTAGCCGATGATCGGCGATTGGGGAAACGCATCAAACAACGCATAGCGCCAAACTTCAAACCGCCCTGAACCTTCCATTATATCGGCAACCTTTTTGACCCCAAGAATAGAAGCATTCTGGTCACTGGGTAGCAACAGTAAGAATCCCAAGCCGAGCGCGGCCACCACAGTCCCGCCCGCAAATCTAGAGATGGAGCGGCTCTTGATGACGAAATTCGCGACTTCAGCTACAATAATAGCAATATATATGGTGAAAATCGTTTCAATAATAACAAATGGAGCGAAAATTCTGAAGAAATTTACCCTAAATTTCTTCCAATCTACCATTCTAATCATATAGATTAACGGAACAAATGGCGTCGTCCCTACAACAAAATGCAGTGATCCCATGCTAATTCCGACATCCGGCACAGTGAACACAATATAGGTATAATATGAAATAAATAGATAGAAAATAGATACGATAGTCAAATATATGACTCTTTGCTCTATGTTTTCGAGTCCAAGAATGGCAAACTGTATCGCCAAAAAAAATGTAAAGCACTGCCCTGACTTAAATAGCGTTAGGAGCGTCGATCCAGACCACTCTGAGCTTACAATTGCAAATATCAGATATAGAAATATCCATATCAGAAATGTTCTGAATAGATTCCTAATAACTTTAGAGGATGATTTGGAAAAAAAAGATAGACCAACCAATATAGATAGCGTTATTGTCGTCCAAATTTGAAATCGAGCATAGCTATCAATGTCGTTGACACCTCGTATTACCAATTCCGAGACCCTATTCGCGTTGAGCGCTCGATCAAATACCACAAAGAAGAGCAAAACCAGCCTAGTGTAGAAGCCACGCTGGCGAGGATATAGAAGGACCCAATCCATTGGTCTCGCGCCGGCATGGCGCGCCCCAACTCTCAGAATATCTTCAGTGTGGGTCAACATAGGTCTTCACTTTCCCAAGTTTCTTGGCCGGAATGCCCGCGACAATGGTGAACGGCGGAACGTCCCGATTAACCAAGGCGCCAGCGGCAACAACAGCGCCATCGCCAATTTCGACTCCCGGCAGGACGATTGCCCCGGCGCCGATCCATACAGAGTTCCCGATATTGACCGGTGCATCAATGGCATCACGCCGACGCTCAATATTTGTGCCATGCGATTGGGACGTGATCACCACATGCGATGCGATCATCGTATGGTCACCAATTTGCACACCCCCACCGCCCCAAATATGAACGAACTCTGCAACAGACACGTTCGATCCAACATGGACCGCCGCCGGAGCGTGTATGACCACGTTCCGATAGACCTTCGATTGGGGGCCTAAGTACCTTAGGCGAATTCTCCAGCGTTGGAACCGGACGCCTTCGGATGCCAATTTAACAATTCGTAGTCTGCCAAAATATTCTGTCAACGCGGCCATCCAAATCCACAGGAAGAAGGATTCAGATCTCAAACACTCACGCAGAGCTTGATTGATAGTTTTGGTCCGCATCGTCTCGCTAGCCTTGCAGAATACGCGATGCCAGCTGAGACGTCAGGGGGTTTCGCCAGATTATGAAGAGCATAATGGGCACGTACAAAAGGAGTAGAATCAGGGACGCCGAAGGAACGAAATGGGTTGGGCCAGACAGCGCGAGCCAGAGTACTGAAGCCAATGGTATGGAAGAAACCGCCAGCTCCGCTACCGATTGAGTTGGCAACAGCTCGGCCAAGGGAATCTTGAAGTCTCGATGAAATGCAATAATGGTCACAAAGCTACCAAGCGCCAACGCACCGACAGAACCCCAGAGGACTCCGCCCCCTCCAAAGGCAGACCCGGCCGCCCATGCAAACACAATATTTAATGCTCCGATGACGGTTTGCGACAAGATAGTCCATCTTAGCCGCCCGATCGCCAAATAGAGAAAGTATGCAGGGCCGGCCATCGTGTTCGCCGCCCACCCCAACATCAAAATAGCGGACACTAGAATAAAATTCCGATCCATCTTACCAGACCAAAGCAGAATAATCGAAGGCAACAAAACACCAATAGTAGTGTAGTAAGGAATTGATACAAACAAGAGTAGTCTATAAGATTCTCTGTAAGTATCCCTAACTTTCACGTCGTCCATTTCACCTCCGCCGATGCGGCCAGTGACATAGGGAACCATGACATTGAAAGCTGAGACAATGACCGCTCTAAATTGCAGGATCATTCTATTCGCCATTTCATAATAGCCCGTCAGTGCAAGGCCGCCAAATACTGCAAGGATCGCCTTGACGCTCGGTTCGAAGAGAAGCTGACCCACGGCTGCAATTTGAATTCCGCCTCCGTATTTCAAGAGCTCACGAAATCGCAACCTACTCCATCCGAACAAAGCCGGAAACGATTCTCCCAGCTGAAGCGCCATGGTAACGCCGTAGATCACGAGGACAACCGTCGCCTGAATGATCTGCACATAGCCCAGGCTGACGAGACCGAAGCGGGGCAACAGATATGCGGCCGCAGCAACCTGGACTACACTGCCAAGCAACTGGACCGAAGCACGCAGATCCATCCTCTGAAAACCGTCGAGAGCACTCATAAACACGTTGCTGGCCGAGCCAATAACCAGCGCGACAAATGCAAGCGGCAGTAGGGCTCGGGCCTCATTGGCAAGCGAGCCAGGCACGGCTTTGACCAGTTGTGGCAGGACAAGGGGATACAGTACCAGCGACGCGGCGGCGACAATCGTCGTAACGGCAACGAAAGCCATGCCGACCGTCTTTGCCGCCATACGGCGATCACCCCTTCCCAAGTCTAGCGCGACAAACCGGACCACACCTCCGCCGAGCCCAAAATCGGAAAGCCGAGCGAGCGAAGTACTGCCAGTCACAAGCGCCCACAGCCCGATTTCCGCGATGGAGAGGTGGCGCATTAGGACACGATACAGCAGGAAAAGCGCAGTCGCCGATAGCATGACTTGCGCGACAGAGAAGCCCGCATTCTTAATCAGGCGCCTCGCACTCATGTTATGCCTTCCTAAATACTGCTAGAAAATGATCTTTGGCAGTGGTCCATTGAAGTGGATAATCGTGTTTCACCGGGTGGTCGACCTGGCCGAATCCTGCTCGCCTCAACCATGCAATAAGGTTTGGTGAAGCCTTATAGACAGCGTTCTTGATTATATCGGCAGCGACGGAGAAGTGACCAGCTTCCAGACGCCGATAGGGGAGCGTCAACGCGATATCCAAACCGGCAATTGCCGCGTTTCGCTGGCACCAATCTGGGGAAATAAAACTCAAATGTTCAGGCCAAATGCAATAAAGATGCCTCGCACCAAGCATCTTCCAAGGAAGAGACTGCGTATTGCCAGTTGCGACCATCAACAATCCGCCAGGGCGGAGAATACGTGAACACGATTGCACAAAGTGCTTAGGGTCTGGCATATGTTCAATGACATCGAACGCTGTAACTAGGTCAAACTTTTGATTCAGCGCATCGAGATTTGCGATATCGGTTCCCAAGATTTCGACGCCCGAAATTGCCGCGCGCTGGGATGCCAAGGGGCTCATCTCGACACCATGGAGCTTCCAATCGCCGCCGAGCGATAGAAGGAATCGACCGTCCCAACACCCCACGTCGAGCGCACTCCCCACCGCTTCCATCCGTCCAAGTATAGAGCGTGCCAATTCCCAATCGACGCGCTTGCTGCCTGATTCTGCCCAAGCATCGGCGCTCGCGGCCCGGTAGAGCGTATCCAACTCGGCCTTGGAAAGCGCCGGAAATCGAAATTGAAGCCCACATTCCAGACATTCCCAAAGCCGCCCGCCCCTAAGCACCCCGTCAACACGGCGCCCGGCAAATTCCACGGCATCGAGCAAACGGCCACGATCGCACAGCAATCCTCCCTTACAGGACGGGCAATATTCCGGTGCGACTGAGACCATAGTCGAACTACCGAACGAAAAGCGCGTCCAGATAGGCAACATGGCCATCATTGCCATAGACCTGCGAGAGATTACCAGCGTATCGCATGCCTCCAGCCGTTGCCAGTTCGGCCACCTCAACGAAATCGCTCTGCCCATCATAAAGCTTGTCGAGGCAGACTTCGACAACGCAGGCACCAGCCCTCTGGAGCGTCCGAGGTGCTCCACGCAATACCGCAGCTTCGAATCCCTGGACATCAAGCTTCAGCAAGAAGCCATCCTCGATTGCCAAAGCGGAATCTTCGAAGACATCATCCAGACGCCGGACTGCTACCGTTATTTCCATCTGCTCCCGCGTCATAGGAAAATCGATATGCGATCGTTCGGTAGTCGGCAACAGCGAGGAGGAGGGCGAATGCGCAACGTGAAAATGCATGGAAACCTCCCCAGAAGTCTCTCCCAGCGCAAAGTTCAACGCGCGGGCGTTGCCATCTTTCGTGGCCCAAGCGGCCAATTTCGCAAATGGCTCCGGTGCGGGTTCAAATGATATGATGGTGGCAAGCGGGAATCTATCGCGAATACTTCGCGCGAACTGCCCTTCGTTGGCACCAATATCGATCACATTCGAAAAAGCGCGATCGGCAAGGCCCAACAGAGTTACGTCCGGATGCAAAGACATACGCGACACATGGATTCCCAAAACATCTGCCAGAAATTTTCGGATTGTCGATCTTATTGACACTCAATCGGCCCTTTCAAACAAAACCACAATATCCGCCTTAGGCCGGAGCGCCATGCGTCGCCAGAAAGTCCCGATAGGCATCTACAACCCCGTCACGCAGACCGATTGAGCTCGTCCACCCCAGTTTTGCCATCTTTTCAACATCCAGGAGCTTTCGCGGCGTGCCATCAGGCTTGCTCGTGTCTTTCACTATGTCGCCGTCAAAACCAACAACATCGCAAACAAGACGGGCAAGGTCGGCAATGGTTATATCAACACCAGAGCCGATATTAATCGGCGAGGATTCGCTGTAGTGTTTCAACAAGAAAACGCAGGCATCAGCGCAATCGTCTGCATGGAGAAACTCACGCAACGGTGTTCCTGTTCCCCAGACAACGACCGAACCAGCCTTAGCCACTTTGGCCTCGTGAACCTTTCGTATCAAAGCAGGCAAGACGTGGCTGGATGACAGATTATAGTTGTCACCAGGTCCGTACAAATTTGTAGGCATGGCGCATATGAAATCGCGGTTGTGCTGCTTGCGATACGATTGGCAAAGCTTTATACCAGCAATCTTGGCCACCGCGTACCATTCATTGGTAGGTTCCAGCGGCCCTGTTAGCAAGGCTTCCTCAATAATCGGCTGGGCCGCAAGCTTGGGATAAATACAGGATGATCCCAGGAAAAGTAGGCGATTGACGTCCGCCCTGTGAGCTGCGTCGATAACGTTCGCCGCGATCATCAGATTGTCGTACAGAAAGTCCGCTGGATAGGTATCGTTTGCAAGAATGCCGCCAACCCTCGCAGCGGCAAGCACAATCGCATCCGGACGGTGTTCCATAGTCCACATTCTAACCACTGCTGGGTCGGTCAGGTCCAGAAGTTCACGCCCCGCGGTCAACACTTCGCATTGTTCGGTGGCGAGGCGACGAACAATTGCGCTGCCCACCATCCCGCGATGCCCAGCGACGAAGATACGTTTCCCCGATAGATCAAACATCATCAACGGCCTTGCTGCGCCACCGCCAGCTTTGCCGCCGCGAGATCGGCAATTACCATTTCTCTGGCGAGGTCACGAACTTGGGTCTCGTGGGACCAACCAAGTTTCTGCTTTGCCCTTGACGGATCGCCAAGCAGCAAGTCGACTTCAGTCGGCCGAAAATAACGCGGGTCGACTTCGACAAGGCAACGCCCCGACGCTTTGCAATAGCCCTTTTCTTCCACACCACTACCGTGCCATTCCAGTGTTATACCGACCTCCTCGAACGACCAGTCTACAAAGTTCCGTACAGTGGTGGTCACACCAGTAGCCAAAACGTAGTCGTCCGGCTTTTCTTGCTGAAGCATCAACCACATTCCCCTGACATATTCTCGCGCATGCCCCCAATCGCGCTGTGCATCGAGATTGCCCAAATAGAGTCTCTCCTGAAGGCTTAGGCTAATTGCGGCCGCCGCCCTTGTTATTTTCCGCGTTACAAAGGTTTCACCTCGCAATGGGCTTTCGTGATTGAACAAAATGCCGTTCGACGCATGCATTCCATAGGCTTCCCTGTAGTTAACTACGATCCAAAAAGCATAGAGTTTTGCCGCGCCGTAAGGAGATCGCGGGTAGAATGGCGTTGTCTCCCGCTGAGGAACTTCTTGAACCAATCCGTACAGTTCCGACGTCGACGCTTGATAGAAGCGGCAGGCGTTCTCCATGCCCAAGATTCGCATAGCTTCAAGCAAGCGCAATGTTCCAAGGGCGTCCGCATTGGCTGTATATTCTGGCGCCTCAAAGCTTACCTGGACATGGCTCTGGGCGGCGAGATTGTATATCTCGTCAGGCTGGGTTTCCTGGACGATGCGAACAAGACTCGAACCGTCGGTCATATCTCCATGATGAAGGAAGAACCGGGCCCCGTTTGTATGAGGATCTTGATAAATATCTTCAATTCGCCCCGTATTGAACGACGAAGACCGCCGCTTTATGCCATGAACTACGTACCCTTTGTCGAGCAGGAAGCGCGCAAGATACGCACCATCTTGGCCAGTGACGCCCGAAATTAGGGCCGTCTTGCTATGTGCCATCACAACTCCTTCTATGCCAATAGAGTAATTTTGCTGGACCGACTAATCGACCCAATAAAGTACGGCGGTTGGCACCAAAGCCATCGCCAAATATACGAACAGCCCTAGCGGCCACCCTAGCGCGTTTTGCATATGGTGATGAAGATGGTCCCGATCGGCAGCCATGGGCGACTGACCTCGAGCTATCCGGACAACGGTCAGACGAAAAGAATCCAGCACCGGAACGGCAAAGAGCGCCATCACTTGCTCCGCCGAAACCGAACGCAGAGGCGAATCATTTGCCGAATTGTAAGTCATAATCGCGAGAAGACCAATGACCGTCGCGAAGCCATATGATCCACCATCACCAAGGAAAAGACGCCCCATCATGTTGAAGACGAAAAGGACGGTCAATCCCGCTTCGAGAATGATCACCATTGGAAAAAAAGAAACCGGAGCCCAAGAACCAAGAATTGCTACCCATAAAATGCAGAGACCTATTACCAGTCCATTCTTACCATCTGCCATATTCACAGCGTTGACGAGTCCAACACAACAAAGAGTCGTAAATGCAACTGCATAAGGCACGCTACTAAAATTGAATTCTACACCTATCGATTCGAATTTCAATGCTCTGACAATAAAATTGTGGTCAAGAATGGAAATTGATACGAATACTAAGATCGAGAGTAATATTCTATCACGAGCTTCCAATGAATGTCGATCATCGGCCATCCCAATCAAACTCATCGCAAAAGTCGCCAACACTGCGAACAAAACCATCTGCCGAAGGTAAACTTCAACGGAAAAGAATACGGCAAGTACCAAGGTAGGCAATATCGCACACGCCAACGCCAATCCACCCACCAAGGGAGTCGGTTGCTTATGGAGTTTGCGATCTCCAGGTTCGTCCATCATTCCCAGTATTGTGCAGGTACGCTCGGCAAATAGCGCCAAGAATCCTGTTCCAAGGACGCAAGATATAGTGAGTAGAGCAATATCTAAGGTAAGCATGCCTATGGGAAATTCTTATCGTGGCCGCATAGCGCCGCCATTGTCTAGTCGGATGACCTCGACCCCATATTGTGACGCTTTCTCCGCGTCCACCAGAAAATCTAGCCTCGCAAATTAGGCCTTCGCAACGGTCATCCGTCTCACACCATACCTTACTCAGGATTCTGCATAACCAACTAAGCGCAGCCACCATCACCATATTCAATTCGATTTGTGCCGCTCGCCATCCACCGAGACACAAGGTGGCCAGACCTAGCAACATCGTCAGAGCCGATTCTCACGTCGGTGGCGCCCCCCCCTGGATGCCCCGTGAGGATTCGAACCTCAATAAACGGAGTCAGAGTCCGGTGTCTTACCGTTAGACGACGGGGCATCGGGCAGGCGGGCCAGATAGGTTGGCTCGGCCGCGAAGTCAACGCCCCGCGATTTGCGATTCGTGCCGGTTTGGAGTAGCATCGGCACCAAGTACCGGCGGCATGTGCCGTGCGGAGAACAGAAAAGTTGCGGGGCATGACTCAATTTGTTGCCGAGGGGCCTTCGCGGCATCGCCGCGAGCCAACTGCCCCGCCAGACCGGCCCGAGACGGGCTATCGTGCCCGCTACCCTGTGCGCCGGTCCTACGCCGCTCTTGATCTTGGCACGAACAATTGCCGGATGCTGATCGCGCGGCCCGATGGCGACCAGTTCTACATCATCGACGCGTTTTCGCGAATCGTCCGGTTGGGCGAAGGCCTGGGCGCGACCGGGCGGCTGAGCGTCGCAGCGATGGACCGTGCCGTCTCCGCCCTTTCGGTCTGTGCCGACAAGCTGATGCGCCGCAACGTCCATCTCGCCCGTTCGGTTGCGACCGAAGCATGCCGGCGCGCGGAGAATGGAGCGGAATTCGTCGACCGCGTCTATCGCGAGACCGGAATCAAGCTCGACGTCATTCCGGCCGAGGAAGAGGCGCGGCTGGCCGTCGTGGGTTGTCACCGGCTGCTCGAGGAAGGCGATGGGCCCGCGCTCGTTTTCGACATAGGCGGCGGTTCGACCGAGCTTGTGATCGTCGATACGAACGGCGACGAACCGCGCACGCTAGACTGGCTGAGCGTGCCGTGGGGCGTTGTTTCGCTTGCCGAATCCGAAGGGCCGGATCCCGATTGCATCAACAAGCGACTGGCCGCCTATGAGCGGATGCGCGCACGCGTTGCCGAAAGCTTCGAGCGCTTTGCCGAACGACAGGAATGCAAGCGGTCGGATTTGCGGCTGCTCGGCACAAGCGGCACGGTGACGACGCTCGCCAGCGTCCATCTCGGGCTGCCAAGCTATGACCGCAAGCTCGTGGATGGTCTGATCGTTCCGAGTGAATCGATGCGCGGGATCAGCGCGAACCTCTCCCGCTGCTCGATCGCCGAGCGCGCCCGGCTGGCCTGTATCGGGCATGAGCGGGCGGACCTTGTCGTTGCGGGTTGCGCGATCCTGGAGGCGATTCTCGACATCTGGCCGGCACCCCGTGTCGGTGTAGCCGATCGCGGCATTCGCGAAGGGATATTGCGGCAATTGATGCGGCTCGGGGCAAAGGTATGAGCCGCGGCGGGTCGGGTGGGCGCACCCGGGTCAAGACCGCGCGCAGCCGATCCGCTTCATCCACGCGATGGCTCTCCCGCCAATTGAACGATCCCTATGTGAAACGCGCGCATGCCGAAGGCTATCGCAGCCGGGCGGCCTACAAGCTCATCGAACTGGACGAGAAGTTCGGCTTCCTGAAAGGCGCGAAGCGCGTCGTCGATCTCGGCATCGCGCCCGGCGGCTGGGCGCAGGTCGTGCGGCGGCAATGCCCCGCAGCAACGGTCGTCGGCATAGACCTGCTGCCAGTCGATCCGATCGAGGGCGTCACGATCGCGCAGATGGACTTCATGGACGATGCCGCGCCCGGCTGGCTGACCGAGGCGCTGGGCGGGCCGGCCGATCTCGTCCTGTCCGACATGGCAGCCAATACGGTTGGCCACCAGCAGACCGACCATTTGCGGACAATGGCGCTG
Source organism: Sphingomonadaceae bacterium (assembly GCA_041916635.1). Classification (GTDB taxonomy): domain Bacteria; phylum Pseudomonadota; class Alphaproteobacteria; order Sphingomonadales; family Sphingomonadaceae; genus Aquisediminimonas. The sequence continues at coordinate 354,828 of JAYRZE010000001.1, forward strand.
GTCGAGGCCGGGGCCTGGTTCGCGATCGAAGTCCTGAAACCCGGTGGCAGCTTTGTCGCGAAGTCGCTGGCAGGCGGATCGGACAGCGATCTTGTCGCGCTGCTCAAGCGCAATTTTGCAACCGTCAAACATGCCAAGCCCCCGGCAAGCCGCAAGGGATCGTCCGAATGGTATGTCGTCGCTCAGGGATTCAAGGGCGCGAACGCGGCGTCATAGCGGTCGATTTCCGCAACGTGCGCGGCAATGGCCTCAGCCGGCAGGAACGAGCCTTCGAAACTGTTCTTCGCCAGCCGGACCAGGTCCGCGCGCGACAGGTTGAGCGCATCGGCCACCGCGCTGAAATTGCGGTTCACATAGCCGCCGAAATAGGCCGGATCGTCCGAGTTGACCGTGGCGCGCAGGCCCAGATCGAGCATCCGCTTCAGCGGATGCGCCTCGAGATCGCCGACGACGCAGAGCTTCAGGTTGGAAAGCGGGCAGACTGTCAGCGTCATGCCGCGCTCCACCAGCCGCACGACCAGCGCATCGTCCTCGAGCGAGCGGTTGCCATGATCGAGGCGGTCAATGCCCAACAGGTCGAGCGCTTCCCAAACATAGGCCGGCGGCCCTTCCTCTCCGGCATGAGCCACACGCTTCAGGCCCAGGTCGCGGGCAGCGGCAAAGACGCGCGCGAACTTGGCGGGCGGATGCCCCTGTTCCGAGGAATCGAGGCCGACCGCTGCAATGCGGCCAATCCAGGGGCGTGCCTCATTCAGCGTTTCGAAGGCCTCTTCTTCGCTCAAATGCCGGAGGAAGCAGAGGATCAGCCTCGAAGTCAGCCCCCATTGGCGCTCCGCCTCATCAAGCGCGCGCGCTATGCCGCCCGCCACCGTGCCAAAGGCAATACCCCGGCCGGTATGGCCCTGCGGATCGAAAAACACCTCGACATGGCGCACCGCATCGGCATGGGCGCGCCCAAGATAGGCCAGCGTCAGATCGTAGAAGTCCTGCTCGGTGCGAAGGACGTTCATTCCCTGATAATAGATGTCGAGAAAGTCCTGCAGGTTCGAGAAATCATAGGCCGCGCGGACCTCCTCGGCCGATGCGAAGGGGATCGAAACCCCGTTGCGCCGGGCAAGCGCGAACATGTGCTCGGGCTCAAGGCTGCCTTCGAGATGAAGGTGCAGCTCGGCCTTGGGAAGCCCCGCGACAAAGAGTGTCCGGTCGAATGCCTCAGTCATCGAGGATCACTTCGGCGCCGGGCTTGTGCGCGCGGATTTCCTCGCGCGTCAGGCCGGCAAGCTCGTGGGGGAAGACCAGCCAGTCCTCCGTTTCGTGAATGAAGAAATCGGGCTTGCGCTTGGTGCGGTTGCGGCTCGGCTTGTAATAGGCAGTCGCGACGCGGATATCGCTGGGCACATTGGCGCCGCATTGCCGGTCCAGCTCGGCGAACAGGGCGTCGACGCTTCGCCCCGAATCGAAGACATCGTCGACGATCAGCAGCCTGTCCTCGGGCCGGAGCCGCTCGACAAGATAGCCGAGCGCGAACACCTTGATCTCCGGGCTTTGCTGGTCGAGCCCGGTATAGGAGGAAATCCGGATCGCGATATGATCGGTCTCGACGCCGTGATAGGAAAACACTTCCTGGACCGCGATCCCGATCGGCGTCCCGCCCCGCCAGACGCCGACGATGAAGCTGGGGCGAAACCCGCTGTGCAGCACATTCATCGCCAGACGATAGGAATCAGTGAGCAGGCTTTCGACAGCGATATAAGTCTTTTGCAGAGTCATGCAGGGTTCTTAGGGAATGGCAGGGGGTTCGCCTAGGCATTGGTTTCGATCAAGCCGCCCCTGTACTCCTGCTTTCGCAGGAGTACAGGGTAGCGCCCTTCAGCAGGCACGCGAATGCGTCCCTTGGGAGCAAGGGAGCGGGCCGGTCGGCGCGGGCCGCCGAGATTCCCGATTTGTTAGGATTTGTTGGAGATAACCCCCAGCGGGAGACCGAAGATGGACACTGACAAGACCATCCACATCAAGTTCCTCGCGATACTCGCCACACTGCTCGCGCTAACCTTCTGGGGCATGGCGCGCCTGATGCTCGTGGAATAACGGGGCTGGCTTCGAGTCAGGTCGGGCATTTGGTTTGCCTTACCTGCAACCGCTAACCTCCCATGCAATTGGTTCTCCCGACGCCCGCCGCAGGACAGAAACGTTGACTGCACTCATGGTCGACAGCAACGGGACGAGCCAGGAGCCCATTTGGACAGCCGATTTTGCGCTACGTTCCATTTGCATGGTTAATGTGAGTTCGGGATCGAGATCATCCGCCAGTTTCTGCCATATCGCCTGTCGTTCCGCACGAGTGCGAGCGATATGGCCGCGAAAATGGTTGCTGAAGAGCTTGACCGAGGGCTCATCCGGATACTGACGCCTCAATCTTTCTCGGTGATGGTCGAAACTTGCGAGGTCACCGGCCAAGAATGCTGCCTTCACTTTTCCCGACAGCAATTCCCGGAGCCCCCTCTGCCGCATGCTTCCTTCGCGCACGATCTCACTCTCATGGTGATGAACAAGGAAGCTGAAACGCCCTCCAGATTTCAATACCCGCCCCAGTTGGCGGCTTGTTTCGTCCATGTTTCCGTATTCGATGCCGAAAAGGCTGACTGCGGCATCGAAGCAGCTCTCGCCGAATGGTAGGGCCTCCATGCTTACCCATGGATGGATCGTCAAATTCGCCCGCGAAATTGCCGGCACCTGCGCGAAATCCACGCCGGTAACATGGAGATCGCTTCGGCGGCTCAGCAAAATGCATCCGAGGATGCCTGCGCCGCATCCAAGATCGATCACCTGCGCACCGCAAGGAAGGTCATTCGCGAAATGCGCCCAGTGCCGATCCACGACGTGTCGTCCGTCACCGGGAATGTAACATCGCTCATGTGGCTGATTCTCGACGCCAAAATCCCGCCAGAAGGTCGACCAATGGCTGGGGCCAGCCGTGCCATATTTCAACTTGCCCTTCGGCGCGCGCAGAACCCTTGAATCCCGACTCAAGCCGCTTTCGGGACGACGGCTGTTCGAGATCGTGGGCAAGGCGGCGTAGATGGGTTCGGGCTTCATTGCGTCCTCCGTTACAACGGCCTTGCCTGTGCCCCGTGCCGGTTTCATTAGACATTGCGACGGCGTCGGCGGCATTATGCCGGTTGGAAAACGATATGGATGACAAAGATCGACTGTTGCTGAGCCTGCTACGACGCGACGCGCGCCGCCCAGTTGTTGCGCTTGCGCGGGATCTTGGCCTCTCCCGTACCGCGACACAGGACCGCCTTGCCAAACTCCAGGCCTCTGGCGCGATCGCCAGCTTCACGATCCTCGAAGGCGGTGGCCGCGCACGCGAGAGTGCTTATTTGATGGTTCGGCTTGAGCGTGGTGTTCGCTGTTCCCAGATCGCACCGAAAGTGCGGACGATCTCCACCGTGGAGGCCATCCATTCCGTAACGGGCGCGATCGACATGATCATTCGTGTTTCCGCGGAGCATGTCGAGGGGATTGAGAAGGTCCGAGTGGAGGTGGCCGGGTTTGCGGGCGTCGCCGAAGTGTCAACGCATGTGGTCCTGGAGCGTTTCGTAGGATAAGCGAAAAGCCCCCCTCAGGCCGCTTCCTTCTCAAGCACCTTTTCCAATACCCGCCCGAATGTCTCGGCATCCTGTGCGCCTGGGATCATGTACTTGCCGTTGATGATGAAAGCGGGAACGCCGGTGACATTCTGTTCGGCCCAGTAATGCTCTTCCCCGCGCACCACGCCCGCGTGGCGACCATCGGCAAGGACGGTAGCGGCCTCCGCCCGGTCCAGCCCCGCGCTTTCAACCGCGTCGAGAAGGACGGCTTCATCCGCCACATTCTTCTGCTCGGTGAAATAGGCGCGGAACAGCGCCAGCTTCAGCGCGGTCTGCCGCCCCTGTCCGTCGGCCCAGTGGAGAAGCTGGTGCGCCTTGAACGTGTTGTAGATCCGGCTTTCGGGCGAATAGCGGAAATCGAGGCCAAGGGCGGCGCCCGCATCCACAATCCGCTGCCGGTTCCGCATGCTCTGCTCCGGCGGTGCGCCGTAACGCTCACGAACGTAATCGGTCAGCAACTGTCCGTCTTCTGAAAGATAGGGCGCAAGTTCGAACGGGTGCCACGCGATCGTCACCTCGGCCCGGTCTCCCAGCGCATCGATCGCCTGTTCGAGCCCCTTGTAACCGATCGCGCACCAGGGGCACACAACATCAGAGACGATGTCGATAGTCAGCTTTTGCTGCATGGCAAGCCTCCGGGTGCGGGTCGGCGGACAGACTAGCCCGGCGCGCGTTCAGGTCAACCGTGCATCATTAATGCAATTGGTTCGCAATTGCAATTAAACTGGTAACATTTGCCATTTATGCGGTTGATGCCTTGTGCGAATCGGCCTAGGGCGGCCGTAATTCCCCCACCAGCCAATGGAAGGACATCGGATCAATGGCACGCAAGAAGATCGCGCTGATCGGCGCAGGCATGATCGGCGGAACGCTCGCTCACCTCGCGGCGCAGAAGGAACTGGGCGACATCGTCCTGTTCGACATTGTCGATGGCATTCCGCAGGGCAAGGCGCTCGATCTCGCGCAGTCCGCACCGGTGGAAGGGTTCGACGTGAACCTGAAGGGCACATCGTCCTACAAGGACATCAAGGGCGCCGATGTCGTGATCGTGACGGCCGGCGTGCCGCGCAAACCCGGCATGAGCCGCGACGACCTTCTGGGCATCAACCTGAAGGTCATGAAGGCCGTCGGCGAAGGCATCAAGAAATATGCTCCCAAGGCGTTCGTGATCTGCATCACCAACCCGCTCGATGCGATGGTCTGGGCGCTTCGCGAATTTTCGGGGCTGCCGCACAACATGGTCGTCGGCATGGCTGGCGTGCTGGACTCGGCCAGGTTCCGCCACTTCCTTGCCGAGGAATTCAAGGTTTCGGTCGAGGATGTGACGGCCTTCGTCCTTGGCGGGCATGGCGATACGATGGTGCCGGTCGTCGAATATTCGACTGTTGCAGGCATCCCCATTCCCGATCTGATCAAGATGGGCTGGTCCACCAAGGCCAATATCGATGCGATCGTCGCCCGCACCCGCTCCGGCGGTGGCGAGATTGTCGCGCTCCTGAAAACCGGCTCGGCATATTACGCGCCTGCCACTTCCGCGATCGCGATGGCTGAGAGTTATCTGAAAGACAAGAAGCGGCTCCTGCCCTGTGCGGCGAACCTCACCGGCCAGTACGGCATCAAGAATCTCTATGTCGGCGTGCCGGTCGTGATCGGCGCGGGCGGGGTCGAGCGGATCGTCGAGATCGAACTCAGGAAGAGCGCGCAGAAGAATTTCGACGTGTCGGTGGCAGCAGTGAAGGAACTGCTCGTGGCCTGCAAGAAGATCGATCCGTCGCTGAAATAATTGGTGTCATTCCCGCGAAAGCGGGAACCCAGACGGGCACCTCAACTGGGTCCCCGCTTTCGCGGGGATGACAACAAGGGAAGTCGAAACGCATGAGCATCTTCGTCAACAGGCACACCAAGGTCATCACCCAAGGGATGACGGGCGATACCGGCACGTTCCACACCCAGGCCGCGCTCGATTACGGGACGCAGATGGTCGGCGGGGTCACCCCGGGCAAGGGCGGGACAGTGCATATCGGCCTGCCCGTGTTCGATACCGTTGCCGAAGCCGTCCAGAAGACCGGCGCCGATGCTTCCGTCGTCTATGTGCCGCCGCCCTTTGCCGCAGATTCGATCCTCGAGGCGATCGATGCCGAAGTGCCGCTGATCGTCTGCATCACCGAAGGCATTCCGGTGCTCGACATGGTGAAGGTCAAGCGCGCGCTTTCGGGTTCCAAGTCGCGGTTGATCGGGCCCAACTGCCCCGGCGTGCTGACACCCGGCGAATGCAAGATCGGGATCATGCCGGGCAACATCTTTTCCAAGGGCTCGGTCGGCGTCGTTTCGCGTTCGGGCACGCTGACCTATGAAGCGGTGTTCCAGACCACGGCCGAAGGGCTCGGGCAGACGACCGCCGTCGGCATTGGCGGCGATCCGGTCAACGGCACCAACTTCATCGATTGCCTCGAACGCTTTCTTGGCGATGACGACACGAAGTCGATTGTCATGATCGGCGAAATCGGCGGCTCGGCGGAAGAGGAAGCCGCACAGTTCCTGATCGACGAAGCGAAGAAGGGCCGCAAGAAGCCGATGGTCGGTTTCATTGCCGGTCGCACCGCGCCTCCGGGCCGGCGGATGGGCCATGCAGGCGCCATCGTTTCGGGCGGCAAGGGCGATGCGGAAAGCAAGATCGCGGCAATGGAAGAAGCGGGCATCCGCGTGTCGCCCAGCCCGTCCGAGCTTGGCCGCACGCTGGTTGAAGTCCTGAAAGGCTGATCCCTCCCTCCCCAGGAAGGTTGCACTATGGGTTACGAGCAACACGATTTCGAGGTCGAACAAGGCCCCAGCTGGGCGCGCCCGAACTGGCCGCCCTTTGATACGGACGACCTGACGGCGGCACTCGATCCCACGCAGATGGGCGTCGAGATCAAGGCCGCCGCGGCAAAGGCCGGCAAACCGCTGTCCGAAGATGAAGTGTCGGCGGCGGCCAGCGATTCCATTCGCGCGATGATGCTCATCCGCACCTATCGCGTGCGCGGGCATCTTGCCGCGCGGCTCGATCCACTGGGCCTTACAAAGCAGGAAATCCCACCGGACCTGACGCCCGAATATCATGGCTTTGCCGGCACCGATCTCGACAAGGCCGTCTATGTGGGCGGAACGCTGGGCCTCGAATGGGTCACGGTGCGGGCGCTGGTCGTGATCCTCCGCGCCAATTATTGCGGCACGGTCGGCCTTGAATATATGCACATTTCCGACGTCGAGGAGCGACGCTTCTTCCAGGAGCGGATGGAAGGCGCGGACAAGACGATCGGCTTCACCCCCGAGGGCAAGCGCGCAATTCTCGCCAAGGTGGTCGAGGCCGAGCAGTATGAAAAGTTCCTCGGCCGCAAATATGTGGGCACGAAGCGTTTCGGGCTCGACGGCGGCGAAGCGATGATCCCGGCGCTCGAAAGCTTCATCAAGCATGGCGGCGCGCTGGGCGTGCGCGAGATCGTGATCGGGATGCCGCATCGCGGACGGCTGAACGTGCTGGCGAACGTGATGGCCAAGCCGTATCGCGTGATCTTCCACGAATTTTCCGGCGGTTCGGCTAACCCCGATGATGTCGGCGGTTCCGGCGACGTCAAATACCATCTCGGCACCTCGACCGATCGCGAGTTCGACGGGATCAAGGTCCATATGTCGCTGGTTCCGAACCCGTCGCACCTCGAGGCGGTCGATCCGGTCGTGCTGGGCAAGGTCCGCGCCAACCAGACGATGCGCGACGATCTGGGCCAGCACGTGCAGGTCCTGCCGATCCTGCTCCATGGCGACGCGGCCTTTGCAGGCCAGGGGATCGTCTGGGAATGTCTCGGCTTTTCAGGGATCCGGGGATACAATACGGGCGGATGCATCCATTTTATCGTGAACAACCAGGTGGGCTTCACCACCTCGCCGCAGTTCGCGCGGTCTTCCCCCTATCCGTCCGACGTGGCGAAGGGGGTGCAGGCGCCGATCCTGCATGTGAATGGCGACGATCCCGAAGCCGTGACATTCGCGTGCAAGATGGCGATCGAATTCCGCCAGAAATTCCACCGCGACATCGTGATCGACATGTGGTGCTACAGGCGCTTCGGCCACAATGAAGGTGATGAGCCGAGCTTCACCCAGCCGCTCATGTATGCAAGCATCCGCAAGCATCCACCGGTTTCGGAAGTCTATGCGCCGCGCCTGATCGAACAGGGCGTGATCGATGCGGACTGGATGCCCGAACATGTGATGCGCTTCACCGCGATGCTCGAGAACGAATTCCAGGCAGCGGCAAGCTACAAGGCCAATGAGGCGGACTGGTTCGGCGGACGCTGGGCCGGCTTCAACAAGCCCGCCGATCCCGAAAGCGCGCGTCGCAATGTCGAAACGGGTATTTCCAGGAAATTGCTCGACAGCCTTGGGCGCACGCTGACGACCGTTCCGGAGGGGTTGAAGATACACCCCACGCTCGGCCGCGTGATCGACGCGAAGAAGGCGATGTTTGCCAGCGGTGAAGGCGTTGACTGGGCGACCGGCGAAGCGCTCGCGTTCGGAAGCCTTTTGTCCGAAGGTTTTGGCGTGCGCCTGTCGGGACAGGATTCGGGCCGCGGCACGTTCAGCCAGCGGCACGCCGTCTGGATCGACCAGACGGACGAGCACAAATATATCCCGCTTTCGACCGTGCCGCACGGCCGGTTCGAAGTGCTGGACAGTCCCCTGTCCGAATTCGGCGTGCTGGGTTTCGAATATGGTTTTGCGAGCGCGGACCCGAAGGCGCTGGTACTCTGGGAAGCGCAGTTTGGCGATTTCGCCAATGGCGCACAGACGATGATCGACCAGTTCATTGCGGCAGGCGAGGCGAAATGGCTGCGCGCCAATGGCCTCGTGATGCTCCTGCCGCACGGATATGAAGGCCAGGGGCCGGAGCACAGTTCGGCCCGGCTCGAACGCTATCTCCAGCTTTGCGCGGAAGACAATCTCCAGGTCGCGAACTGCACAACTCCCGCCAACTATTTCCACCTGCTCAGGCGGCAGATGCACCGGCCGTTCCGCAAGCCCCTCATCGTGATGACGCCCAAATCGCTGCTGCGGCACAAGATGGCGGTCTCGAAAGTAGAGGATTTCGTCGACCAGGCGCATTTCATGCGGATCCTTTCGGACCCATGGGCCCCGGATGACAAGGATGTGCGACGGCTCGTCCTGTGTTCGGGCAAGGTCGCGTACGACCTGCTGGACGCACGCAATGCGGCGGGAGATTCGAACACCGCAATCGTCCGGATCGAGCAGCTCTACCCCTTCCCTGGCGATCCGCTGGTGAAACGGCTCGAGCGGATGACGAACCTTGAGGAAGTGATCTGGGCGCAGGAGGAACCGCGCAACAATGGCTCCTGGTTCTTCGTCGAGGAACTGATCGAGGAATGCCTGAAGCGCGCCAAGGTCGTGCCGAAGCGACCGCGTTATGCCGGGCGCAAGGCAAGCGCTGCGACCGCGACCGGCCTTGCCAAGCGTCACCAGGCCGAACAGGCCGCCCTCGTTGCAGACGCGCTGGGCCACAATGTCCGCGCCGAAATCAGGCGCCAGCGGAAAGGCTGACCATGAGTACCGAAATCAAAGTTCCCACCCTTGGTGAATCGATCAGCGAAGCGACGCTCGGCCAATGGCTGAAGCAGCCGGGCGAGCCTGTTGCCGCCGATGAGGCGGTTGCCAGCCTCGAGACCGACAAGGTCGCCATCGAGGTGACGGCTCCTGTTGCGGGAGTCATGGGCGCACAGGCTGTCAAGGAAGGCGATACCGTAGGCGTCGGCGCGGTGATCGGCTCGATTGAGGAAGGCACCGGCGCGGCTGTTGCTTCCAAGCCCGCCGCAGCCGCTCCGGCCCCAGCCGCGACAACGCCGGAACCCGCCGCCGAAGCGCATGGCGATCTGACGCTGTCCCCTGCCGTGCGCCGGCTGGTGCTCGAACTCGGGATCGACCCGTCGAAGATTCATGGCACAGGCAAGGACGGACGGCTGACCAAGGAAGATGTGCTGGCCGCCGCCAAGCAGGGCGAAGACGCCCCCGCCACAGCGCCTGCCGCAGCCTCCTCCCCAGCCACCGCGCTGACAGCAGGGCGCGGGGAAGAACGGGTCCGCATGACGCGGCTCCGCCAGACCGTCGCCCGCCGCCTGAAGGAAGCGCAGAATACCGCTGCGATCCTCACCACGTTCAACGATGTGGACATGACCGAAGTCATGGCGGCGCGCGCCAGGTACAAGGATCTGTTCGAGAAGAAGCATGGCGTCCGCCTCGGCTTCATGGGCTTCTTCACCAAGGCCGTGTGCATGGCGCTGAAGGATATTCCGGCGGTCAACGGCACGATTGAGGGCGAGGAAATCGTCTATCGCAACTATGCGGATATCTCTGTCGCGGTGAGCGCGCCGAACGGCCTTGTCGTTCCCGTCATCCGCGATGCGCAGGCCAAGTCGGTGGCCGAGATCGAGCGCACGATCGGCGATTTCGGCAAGCGCGCCAAGGACGGGACGCTCACGCTGGATGACATGGCGGGCGGCACCTTCACTATTTCCAACGGGGGCGTGTTCGGGAGCCTTTTGTCCACGCCGATCATCAATCCGCCGCAATCCGGCGTGCTTGGCCTCCACCGCATCGAGGACAGGCCAGTCGTTCGCAACGGCCAGATCGTCATCCGCCCGATGATGTACTTGGCGCTCAGCTATGATCACCGCCTGATCGACGGACGCGAGGCCGTGACTTTCCTTGTCGCGGTAAAGAACGCGATCGAGGATCCGACCCGGTTGCTGATCGATCTATAAGGAGTCGCGTGATGGCTGATTACGAATACGACGTTCTCATCATCGGCGCGGGCCCCGGCGGCTATGTCGCGGCGATCCGTTCCGCGCAGCTGGGGCTGAAGACCGCCTGCGTCGAAAGCCGCGAGACGCTGGGCGGGACCTGCCTCAACGTCGGGTGCATCCCGTCCAAGGCGCTGCTCAATGCCTCCGAACTGTTCGAGGAAGCGCATTCGGGCGCGCTTGCGAAACATGGTGTGAAGCTTGGCAAGGTCGAGCTCGATCTGCCCGCGATGCTCGCCGACAAGGACGAGGCCGTGAAGGGCCTGACCGGCGGGATCGAATTCCTGTTCAAGAAGAACAAGGTCGACTGGCTGAAGGGCCATGCCCGCTTCGTCGATGCGCATAGTGTCGAGGTTGCAGGAAAGACGGCGACCGCCAAGAATATCGTGATCGCGACCGGCTCTTCCGTCACGCCGCTCCCCGGTGTCGAGATCGACAATGCCAAGGGAATCATCGTCGATTCAACGGGCGCGATCGCGCTCCCCAAGGTGCCGCAGCATCTCGTCGTGATCGGCGGCGGGGTGATCGGGCTCGAACTGGGTTCGGTCTGGCGCCGGCTGGGGGCGAAGGTGACGGTCGTCGAATTTCTCGACCAGATCCTGCCCGGCATGGACGGCGAAGTCCGCAAGGAAACCGCGCGAATCTTCAAGAAGCAGGGCTTCGACATCAAGACCGGAACGAAAGTCACCGGCGTTACCGTCAAGGGCAAGAAAGCGACGCTCTCGGTCGAGCCCGCGGCGGGCGGCGAAGCCTCGGCGATCGAGGCCGATTGCGTGCTCGTTTCGATCGGGCGGCGGCCCAATACCGAAGGCCTCAATCTCGGGGCGATCGGGCTGACACCGAACGCGCGCGGCCAGATCGAGACCGATCACAGCTTCCGCACGAGCGTTCCCGGCGTCTGGGCGATCGGCGATGTCATCCCCGGCCCGATGCTTGCGCACAAGGCCGAAGACGAAGGGCTTGCCGTTGCCGAGAATATCGCGGGGCTGACCGGCATCGTGAATCACGACGTGATTCCGAGCGTCGTCTATACGCATCCTGAAATCGCCGGCGTCGGGCTGACCGAGGAGCAGGCGAAGGAACGCGGCGAGGTGAAGACCGGCAAGTTCCCGATGATGGCCAACAGCCGCGCCAAGGCGATCCGCGATACCGACGGGTTCGTGAAGGTCATTTCCGACGCGAAGACCGACCGGGTGCTGGGCGTGTGGATCGTCTCCTCGGTTGCTGGCACGATGATCGCGCAGGCCGCGCAGGCGATGGAATTCGGCGCGACGTCGGAAGACATTGCCTATACCTGCCACGCGCATCCGACTCATTCGGAGGCCTTGAAGGAAGCGGCGATGGCCGTGACCGGCAAGCCGATCCATATCTGATCCGATGGGCGTCGAGGCCGCACAACTCGCGCCTGCCCTGATCGCCTGGCTCGACCTGTTCGGGATTGCCGTGTTCGCGGCGTCGGGTGCGCTGGCGGCAGCGCGGCGGGGGCAGACGCTTGTCACTTTCTCCTTCTTCGCGCTCGTCACCGGGGTCGGCGGCGGGACGGTCCGTGATCTGCTGATCGGCGCGCCGGTTTTCTGGGTGAATGACTGGCGCGTGCCAGCAGCCTGTCTTGCCACCGCCGGGCTGATCTGGATAACGCCGGCCCGACTCTGGAAGGGGCGCGCGCTCGACTGGTTCGATGCGGTCGGTATGGCCGTCTATGCGGTGTTCGGCGCGGCCAAATCGATGAGCCTTGGCATCCCGCTGCTGCCCGCGATGATGATGGGCGTGATCACAGCCTGTGTCGGCGGAATCATCCGCGACGTGCTGGCGGGCGAGCCTTCGATCCTGCTCCGGCCCGAGATTTACGTGACAGCGGCCGCGCTCGCGGCAGGGCTGTTCGTGCTCCTCGCGGGGATGGGAGTTCCGATCATTGCCTCGGCCGCAATCGGCGCCGCCTCGGGTTTCGTCCTGCGCGCGCTGGCGATTACCAGGGGATTGGCCATTCCCTCCTACCGGCGCTGATCAGGCGCGCACCACCCCAACCGTGCTGAAGGGCTTGAGCTCGTCGGGAGGTGTGCCTGCTTCCGCCAGTTCGCGCTGCCACAGGCCGATATCGCTCCAATGACCGTTCTTGAAGCAGACTTCGCGATAGGCGCCCGCGCGGCGGAAACCCGTCGCCTCATAAAGCTGGATCAGCTTGTCGTTGGGCGTCATCAGCGTGCAGATCGCCTGGGTGAAATTCTGTTCGGTGAGCGTCGCGAGCAGGCTTGAAAGCAGGGTCCGGCGAATGCCCTTCCCTTCCAGTTCGCCCGCCGCATAGACAGCGACTTCGACCCCGAAGCGATGTGTCGGCCCGGGCCGGAAGGGCTTGGCATAGGCATAGCCCAAAATCACGTTGCTTTCGTATGCAACGATCCAGGGATGGGCATCGCCCGCGCCATTGATGCGCGACCGCATTTCCTTGGCCGTCGGCGCCCGCGTTTCGAACGAAACGGCGTTCGTCACGACATAGGGCGCATAGATCGCGGCAACCGCCTCCGCGTCGTCGGGCTTGGCGGCTCTCAGATCAACCATGAAACCATCCTGTCGAAAAGGGTAAGAGTCCGGGTGGAACGCTTTGCCCTTACAGCGGACGTGGACGGACATTCAAGACAGCGAACCTGGATTGCCGGGCCTTCGAGCAACACCCGCGCGTCTTCAAGCCCCGCAAGAAGCAGCGCCTGCTGCCGGCGCGCCATCATCGTGAAGATATCGGTGCGAGCGGCGGCGCTTTCATCGACATCGTCTTCGAACAGGCTGGCGAGGAAGCTCGTCTCGGATTTCAGATAGACGCGGGAAACCGAGTCCGGCGAAAGCCGAGCAAGGCGCGCTGCTTCGGCAACGGCGTCGTCGAGCGAGCCGAAAGCATCGACAAGGCCGAGCTGGCGCGCCGTTCCCCCATCCCACACCCGGCCCTGCGCGATTTCCTCGACCCGTTCGACCGGGATCTTGCGTGCGGTCGAAACGAGGCGAAGGAAGCGGGCATAGATATCTTCGACGCCTGCCTGCAGGAAGGCATCGGCCGCCGCGTTCGTTCCGCCGAACAGGTCGGGCTGGCCGGAGAGCGGCGTCGTCTTCACCCCGTCGGCGGTCACGCCATATTTGGCCAGCGTCGCCTCGAAAGTCGGAAGGATCCCGAAAACGCCGATCGAACCCGTGATCGTCGAAGGCTCGGCAAAGACCTTATCCGCCGCGCCCGTAACCCAATAGCCGCCCGATGCCGCGATATTGCCCATCGACGCGACGACTGGAATCCCCTGCGCCTTGGCTTCCGCGAGTGCGATCCGCATTTTTTCGGCCGCCAGCGCAGACCCGCCGGGCGAGTCGATCCGGACGACAAGCGCCTTCAACTCATGTTTCGCAAGCTCATCGGCGATGAGATTGGAAATCGTATCGCCGCCGGCCTGGCCCGCCGGAGCATCGCCGTCGACGATATCCCCCGCGATCGTGACGATGCCGATCTTTGCGCCAAAGCGCGAGGCCGGGTGGGCTGCGACATAATCCTTGATCGCGCTGAAGTGGAAATTGCCGGCTGGGCCGTAATCGTCGCTTCCGGCGAGCGCCGCGACGCGTTGGCCAAATGCAACCCGGTCCCCCAGCTTGTCGACCAACCCGGCGGAAAGCGCCGCCTGCGACAGGCTTCCGCCCGCAGCGGCCAGCCCGGCGACCGGATCGACAACGAAGCTTTCGATCCGCGCCTTGGGCCGTGCCTTGGTGACATTGTCCTTCCAATTGGTCCAGAGCGCCCCGGCGAGCGCCTCGTTGGCGGCCCTGGCTTCGGGGGATTGTTCGCTACGCGTATAAGGCTCGACGAAAGATTTGAACTTGCCGACTCGATAGACGTGGACATTGACTGCCAGCCGGTCGAGCAGCCCCTTGAAATAGAGCCGCGAGCCGCCCGGACCGGCAAAGGCAGCAGCCCCCATCGGATCGAGCCAGACTTCACTGGCATGGGCCGCGAGCAGGTAGGAATCGTCAGAATAGCCCGTCGCGAAGGCGAGGACCGGCTTGCCCGCCGCCTTCACGCGGTCAAGCGCCTCGGCGATGTTCTCCATCGCCACCTGCCCGCCGCCCGGAAAGCTGTCCAGATCGAGCACGACCGTCTTGATGTCGCTGTCTCTTTCCGCAGCTTTCAGCGCATGGAGGATGTCCGATAGCTGATATTGCTTCCCCACCGGCGACTGCCCGAAAAGAACGTCGCGCGGATCGAGCGCGTCGCGCTGCTCTACGACGGGGCCGTCAAGCGCCAGGAGCAGCGCGCCGTCCTTTCCACCACGAGGATTGGGGTTCGAAGACAGGATCGCATAAAGCGCGCCGAAAAAGGCCAGCATGGCCAGCAGGACAAGCGCATCCTTGATCCCGACGAGCAGGGCCCAAGCGCCCTTCACAAGTTTCATGCCATACGCCTTTAACGCAATCGGGGTTCGACCATGCGTTAGGCGAGCCTGCGCAGGCTGTAAACCGAGCGCCGTCCTACCAGCGGATCAGGCGTGGTACGATCAGCCGGCCGAGCAGCGCGCAGATCGCAACCGCGCCTGTGTACCACAGCCCGACATAGAAAACCGTGATGCTGACGCAGTGAAGCCCGTAAGCGAAGGCTCCGAAGCTGCCCGAAGCGAGGCCAACCAGCCAGCCGATCCGGTCCAGCGCCGTCGGCGCACCCCGCCTGAGCCAGAGTGTCAATGCCGCGCCGATCATCAGCCCTCCCGCCATGCTGACCGCAAGGCATAAGGGGCCATCGACCGAATAGAGCACCTCGACCGGGTAGCCGCCGCCCGTGACCGAAAGGGCAATGCTGGTCAGGGGGAAAAGAGAGGCCGCCGCAAGCGCCCAGCGCCAGCCGGTGCTGCTTTGCCCGACGCCCGGGCGGGCCGAAGCGACGACAGCCGCCAACGCCGCAAAGCCCAGCACGAGCAGCATCCCTTCGCGCATCATTACGACCGGATGCGGATTCCCCGCGACAATATCCGGGCGGAGGCCAAGCCAAGCCGCAATGATCGCGGTCACGACGGCAGCTGCGATGACCGCCAGCAAGACGCCGGCGCGCGGAGCGACCGGGCGGACCGGTTCGAGGTCAGTGACCAGCGTTTCAATATCAATCGTCATCGTCATTCGCTTTCAATCAGCGTCGCGAGCTTTTTGAGCCCGCGATGAATGTTGACCTTGACCAGCGGTTCGGACTGGCCGGTGCGCAGCGCCGCCTCGCTGATCGAATGGCCGTCGATCTTCACTAGCCGGATGACATGCGCCTGCCGCTCGGGCAAGAAGCCGAGCAGACGATCGAGGCTGATCCGCGCCGCGATCGACTCCTCTTCGTCATCGCCAACCAGTTCTTCATGAAGCTCGTCCTCCTGCTGGCGATAGGTACGGCGTAGCTGATCGACCCAGCGATACCTTGCGATCGCCGCAAGCCAGGGAAGAAACGGCCTGGACGGATCGTAGCTGGCGCGCTTGGCATGAAGCGACGCCAGCGTTTCCTGGATGAGATCGTCGACTTGGGCGGGAACGATGCGTCCGGAAAAATAGCGCATCAGCCAGCGCTGGCAGGCAAGAAGCACCGTTCGATACGCCATGGCGTCGCCGCCCTGGGCGAGCGCCATCAAACGTTGCAGGCTGGCCTCATCGGTTTTCATGATCGCGTCACTCGCATTCCCCGGGTTCGCTGGAAAGAGCGAAAAGTTACAGGGGCGCGCTCTACTCCAAGGGGGGTGACGCGGCTGGCGAAGATCGGCTAACCTGATCGGCTATGTCGGTCGAATCTGCCTCGTCACCCACAAAGTATGCCGCCTGGCGCGACGAGCTTCGCGCCACGCTGGCGCTTGCCTGGCCGTTGATCCTGTCCAACCTCACCATGGCGCTGATCCAGGCGACCGATGTCGTGTTGATGGGATGGCTCGGGCCGCATGAACTTGCCGCCTCGGCGCTTGGCGTCAATTTCGCAATGTCGATGACTATTTTCTGCATGGGGCTTGTAATCGCTGCCGCGCCGCTGATGGCAGCGGAACTCGGCCGCCGCTTCAACGCCGTGCGCGAGGTGCGCCGCTCCTTCCGTCAATCGGTCTGGGTCGCCTGCGTCGCCGTTCTTCCCGCCTGGGCCATATTGTGGAACACGCGTGCCGTCCTGATCGCGCTTGGACAGAGCGAAGCCCTCGCGCAGACGGCACAGACGTTCATGCACGGCTATATGTGGAACCTGCTGCCCTTCCTGATTTTCCAGGCGCTGCGAGGCTTCGTGTCCGCGCTTCAGCGCCCCGGCTGGATCTTCACGATCAGTGCGGGCGGGGTCGTGCTGAACGCGCTCACCAGCTGGGCGCTTATTTTCGGCCATTTCGGCTTGCCTGCGCTGGGCATCTTCGGCGGCGGATTGGCGACGACGATTGTCTGGTCGATCATGGCGGCAGCCCTGGGGCTGGTTGCCGCACGCAACGGATCTTTCCGTCGCTTCGGCATTTTCGGCCATTTCTGGCGGGCGGACCCGGCGCGCTTTGCAGAAATCGTCCGCCTTGGCATGCCAATCGCCTTCACCCTGTGGTCCGAGGGCGCCGTGTTCGCCGTCGCTGCAGGGCTGATGGGCCTGATCGGAGAAAGCTCCGTTGCGGCGCACGCGGTTGCGCTGCAGCTTGCCGCGCTGACCTTCATGGTTCCGCTCGGGCTGGGCCAGGCAGCGACGGTGCGTGTCGGATTGGGGCTTGGCCGCCGCGACGCCGGGGCAATCCGGCGCGCCGGGTGGACGGCCTTTGCACTCGGCACCTGTTTCATGACGACAATGGCAATCCTGATGTGGAGCATACCGCATCAGCTTATCGGCTTCTTCCTCGCGCCGACGGCCGCCAATGCGCCGGTCATCGAGCTTGCCGTCCGGTTTCTGGGCGTGGCTGCCGCGTTCCAGATCTTCGACGGGGCGCAGGTGGTGGGCGCAGGCATGCTGCGCGGCCTTCAGGATACGCGCTGGCCGATGGTCTTTGCCGTGCTTGGCTATTGGGCTATCGGTATCGGCGTCGGCTCTTATTTTGCCTTCCGGTTGCACTGGGCAGGCGTGGGCGTGTGGACCGGGCTCGCTGCCGGGCTTGCGACGGTCAGCCTGCTCATGCTCTGGCGCTGGACGCGGCGCGAGCGGCTTGGCCTCGTGGTGGGCCCGAGGGGATAAAAAGAATCCCGGCCCGCGCTTGACGGGGCTATGCGCAATACCCATATGCGCGACGTTTGGCACTCACTTCTCGCGAGTGCTAATCAGCAATAGAAGAAAGAGGGAAAGACCATGGCATTTCGTCCGTTGCACGATCGCGTGCTCGTTCGCCGCATTGAAGCCGATGAAAAGACGGCTGGCGGCATCATCATCCCCGACACCGCCAAGGAAAAGCCGCAGGAAGGCGAAATCGTGGCCGCTGGCGCTGGCGCCAAGGCCGAAGACGGCAAGGTGACGCCGCTCGACGTCAAGGCCGGCGACCGCATCCTGTTCGGCAAATGGTCCGGCACCGAAGTCAAGATCGACGGTGAAGACCTGCTGATCATGAAGGAATCCGACATTCTCGGCATCATCGGTTGAGCCTTCGCATTCGCGAATGGACACTCTCAACTTAAGCAGAAGGAACAGCAGAAATGGCTGCAAAAGACGTAAAATTTAGCCGCGACGCGCGTGAACGCATTCTGCGCGGCGTGGACATCCTCGCCGACGCCGTGAAGGTGACGCTTGGTCCGAAAGGCCGCAACGTCGTGATCGACAAGAGCTTCGGCGCGCCCCGCATCACCAAGGACGGCGTGACTGTCGCCAAGGAAATCGAACTCAAGGACAAGTTCGAGAACATGGGTGCGCAGATGGTCCGCGAAGTCGCTTCGAAGACCAACGATGTGGCGGGCGATGGCACCACCACCGCGACCGTTCTGGCCCAGGCGATCGTGCGCGAGGGCATGAAGTCGGTTGCCGCCGGCATGAACCCGATGGACCTGAAGCGCGGCATCGATCTTGCCGTCGCCAAGGTTGTGGGTGACCTGCAGAACCGCTCGAAGCCGGTTTCCGGGTCGAGCGAAATCGCCCAGGTTGGCGTGATTTCGGCGAATGGCGACACCGTGGTCGGCGAAAAGATCGCCGAAGCGATGGAAAAGGTCGGCAAGGAAGGCGTGATCACCGTCGAGGAAGCCAAGGGTCTCGATTTCGAACTCGATGTCGTCGAAGGCATGCAGTTCGACCGCGGCTACCTTTCGCCCTATTTCATCACCAACCCGGAAAAGATGCTGGTCGAACTCAATGACCCGTACATCCTGATCCACGAGAAGAAGCTCTCGAACCTTCAGGCGATGCTCCCGATCCTCGAAGCAGTCGTCCAGTCGGGCCGTCCGCTCCTGATCATCGCGGAAGACATCGAAGGCGAAGCACTGGCCACCCTCGTGGTCAACAAGCTGCGCGGCGGCCTCAAGGTTGCGGCCGTCAAGGCGCCGGGCTTCGGCGATCGTCGGAAGGCGATGCTCGAGGACATCGCGATCCTGACCAAGGGCGAGATGATTTCCGAAGATCTGGGCATCAAGCTCGAAAGCGTCACGCTCGGCATGCTTGGCCAGGCCAAGCGCGTCTCGATCGACAAGGACAACACGACCATCGTCGATGGTGCCGGTGAGGCCGATGCGATCAAGGGCCGCGTTGAAGCGATCCGCCAGCAGATCGAGAACACCACCAGCGACTATGACCGCGAAAAGCTCCAGGAGCGCCTCGCCAAGCTTGCAGGCGGCGTTGCCGTGATCAAGGTCGGCGGTGCGACCGAAGTCGAAGTGAAGGAACGCAAGGACCGTGTCGACGATGCGCTGCACGCAACCCGCGCTGCAGTCGAAGAAGGCATCGTTCCCGGCGGCGGCACGGCCCTTCTCTATGCGACCAAGGCGCTTTCCGGCCTCACTGGCGCGAACGACGACCAGACCCGTGGCGTCGATATCGTCCGCAAGGCAATCGAAGCGCCGCTGCGTCAGATCGCCCAGAATGCAGGCGTCGACGGTGCCGTAGTCGCGGGCAACCTGCTGCGCGAGAATGACGAGACCAAGGGATTCAACGCTGCGACCGACACCTATGAAAATCTGGTGGCGGCAGGCGTGATCGACCCGACCAAGGTCGTCCGTACAGCGCTTCAGGATGCGGCATCGGTTGCCGGCCTCCTGATCACGACGGAAGCCACGATTGCCGAAATGCCCGAGGACAAGCCAGCCATGGCCGGAATGCCCGGCGGCGGCATGGGTGGAATGGGCGGAATGGATTTCTGATCCAGACGCTCAGCTTCACGCAAAATGAAAGGGCCGGGGAGAAATCTCCGGCCCTTTTCCCGTGCGCCGCGCCTTCGCAATAAAGGTCAGGCAAAAGGAAAGGCCGCACCCCCGGAGGGATACGGCCTTTCTCAAACCGGTTTTGCCCGAAGGCTAAACGAGCTTACTTGGTAGCCGCAGCAGCGTTCGCAGCAGCATCGGCAGCAGCGTCAACCGCAGCGCCAGCAGCCTCAGCAGCATTCGCGGTCGCGTCAACAGCATTGCCGGCAGCTTCCATCGTCGCGTCAGCAGCGTTTTCAGCACCTTCAACAGCTTCCGAAGCCATCGTGTCGGCAGCGTTGGCGGCTGCGTCTTCGGCAGGCTTGCTGCAAGCAGCGAGGCTCATCGAAGCGGCGAGTACAAGTGACAGAGCAACAGTCTTTTTCATGGGTAAATCCCTCCCGTTAGGTCAACAAAGCGGCGGTCAGCGCGAAAGGCTATCACGCCCCCTCGGACCGGCGGGGATTGTGACTAGCGATTCATTCATTTCTTGGCAATCAAGATTCTTCACCTGCGTACGTCGTCTTGTCGCAGGCAACCCTGAAGGTCAAAAGCCGGAAAATATTGATATATTGACATATAAAGAATTCTTTATATGCTGTGTCAATGTCTGCGCCGCTCGACATTTTCCGCGCCCTTGCCGATCCCACGCGGCTGCGAATCGTGGCACTTTTGCGAAGAATGGAGCTTTCCGTCGGCGAACTTGCGCAGGTTCTGGGCCAAAGCCAGCCGCGCGTTTCGCGCCACGTGAAAATCCTGTGCGATGCAGGAATTGCCGCGCGCCGCAAGGAAGGAAGCTGGGCGTTTCTGACGCCGGGGGCCCCTGAGCGCGTCGACCCGCTCTTTCGCGCGCTCGACGCCTGGCAGGCCGATGACGGCGAGAATCACTGGATAGTCGCCGACACGGCGCGCCTTGCCGCAGTCCATGCAGATCGCGCGGCGGCGGCGGAACGTTATTTTTCCGCCCATGCCGCCCAATGGGACGCGATCCGCTCGCTCCATGTCGCCGAAAGCGAAGTCGAGGTGGCCATGGCATCGGCTCTGGCCGAAGCGCCGCTCGGCCGGCTGGTCGATGTCGGTACAGGCACGGGGCGAATGATCGAGCTTTTCGGAAGCAGCGCCCAATCGGCGATCGGGATAGACCGGAGCCCCGAAATGCTGCGGTTGGCACGGGTGAAACTCAACGGGCACAACCCGGGGACATGGGAGCTACGGCAGGGGGATCTTGCCGCCCTGCCCATCCCCGATGGCGGTGCCGATACAATCATCCTCCACCAAGTGCTCCATTTCATTCCCGCCCCTGAAGGCGCCATAGCAGAATTGGCGCGAATCCTTTCGCCGGCGGGACGGTTGCTGATCGTTGACTTCGCGCCCCATGACCGCGAGGAGCTGCGCGATCGCGACGCTCACGCCCGGCTCGGCTTTTCGGACGAGCAGATCGCCGGCTGGTTTGCCGCTGCCGGGCTCGAATGCGACCTTGTCGAAAACCTGAAAGGCGGGACGCTGACCGTAAAGCTCTGGCGCGCCCTGAAGCGCCCCGAATCCCGTCTGAAAGTCATCGCCGCATGAACATCGCCCCCGACGATATCCGCCGCGCACACGCCTCCCCGCTCTTTGCCGACCTGGCCGGCGATGCCGAAGTGAGCTTTGAATTCTTCCCGCCCAAGAACGAGAAGATGGAAGAAACGCTTTGGGAAACGATGCAGACGCTCGAGCCGCTGGGGCCGCGCTTTGTGTCCGTCACCTATGGCGCGGGTGGATCGACGCGCGAGCGCACGCACGCGACGGTCGAGAGGATTGCCCGCGAAACGGGCGTTCCGGCCGCCGCGCACCTGACCTGTGTCAATGCGACCAAGGACGAGATTGCCGAAGTCGCCCACGCCTATTGGGAAGCGGGCGTTCGCCATATCGTCGCGCTGCGGGGCGACCCACCCGTGCAGGGAGCGAAGTTCACGCCGCATCCTGAGGGTTATGCCGGCGCAGCGGATCTGGTTACCGGTCTCAAGTCGGTTGCCCCTTTCGAGATTTCGGTTGCCTGCTATCCGGAAACACATCCGGATGCCGCCAGCCCCGCAGCCGACCTCGACAATCTGAAGCGCAAGCTCGATGCCGGTGCAAGCCGCGCGATCACGCAGTTCTTTTTCGAGCCGGAGACATTTTTCCGTTTTCGCGATCAGGCGGCGGCGGCCGGAATCGTGGCGGAAATCACACCCGGCATCATGCCGGTCAGCAACTTCGCGGCGATCCAGCGCATGTCCGCCATGTGCGGGACGGCGGTTCCGCCCTGGCTGGCCCGGCTGTTCGAGGATCTGGACGAACATCCGGCGGCGCGCCAGCTTGTCGCCTCGACCGTTTCGGCAGAGCTGTGCCGCAGGCTCTATGCCGGAGGCGTCCGGCAATTCCATTTCTACACACTGAACCGGGCCGAACTCAGCTACGCCATCTGCCATCTGTTGGGGCTGCGCCCGAAGGAGAAAGCCCAATGACCCCGCGCGAAGCCCTGAAGGCGGCCGCCGCCAGCCGCATCCTCCTGACCGACGGCGCCTTCGGGACCGAGATCCAGAACTACAAGCTTGACGAAGCGGCCTATGCCGGAACGCTGGGTCTGTCGCACGACCAGAAGGGCAATAACGACCTGCTGGCGTTGACGCGGCCGGACATCGTGGATGCCATTACCCGCGCATATCTGGCCGCCGGCTCCGACATCGTTTCGACCAATACCTTTTCCGCCAACCGGATCAGCCAGGCCGATTATTGTGCGGAACATCTCGTGCGTGAGATCAACCTGGCATCGGCGCGAATTGCCCGCGCAGCTGCGGACGACGCGGCAAAGGACGGCCGCCCGCGCTTCGTGGCGGGTGCGATCGGACCGACCAACAAGACGCTGTCGCTTTCACCGGACGTCAACGATCCCGGCTTTCGCGAAATCGACTTCGATACCCTGAAGGACGTCTATCGCGAGCAGATCGACGCGCTTCTCGAAGGCGGCGTCGATTTCATCCTGATCGAGACGGTGTTCGACACACTGAATGCCAAGGCCGGGATCATGGCAGCGCTCGAAGCGCAGCAGGCCTTGGGCCGCGACGTGCCCATCATGCTTTCGATGACGCTGACCGACCTTTCGGGCCGCAACCTATCGGGCCATACTGTCGAGGCCTTCTGGCATGCGGTGCGTCACGCACGGCCGATGACGATCGGGCTCAACTGCTCGTTCGGGGCGGAACAGCTTCGCCCGCATGTCCGCACGCTTTCGCAGATCGCCGACACGTTGATCATGGTCTATCCCAATGCAGGTCTTCCTAACGAGCTTGGCGCCTATGACGAAATGCCCGACGAAACCGCCACGCTCGTCCGGGACTGGGCAGTGGATGGCCAGGTCAACATTCTTGGCGGGTGCTGCGGATCGACGCCTGCCCATATCGCGGCAATCGCGAAAGCCGTCGAAGGATTGGACCCGCGCCAGCCCAAGGCACCGCCGGTTGCGACCCGGTTGGCAGGCCTTGAGCCGATGATCCTCGCCGCCTGATTGAGTGACATGCCCGAAAATACTGCCACTTTCGTCAATATAGGCGAGCGCACAAACGTTACCGGCTCGGCAGCGTTCAAGAAGCTGATCATGGCCGGCGACTATGCGAAAGCAGTCGAAGTCGCGCGCCAGCAGGTCGAAAACGGCGCGCAGATCATCGACGTCAACATGGACGAAGGCCTGCTCGATGCCGAAGCGGCCATGACGACGTTCCTGAAGCTGATCGCTGCGGAGCCCGACATCGCACGGGTTCCGGTGATGATCGACTCCTCAAAATGGAGCGTGATCGAGGCGGGCCTCAAATGCGTTTCGGGCAAGCCGATCGTCAACTCGATCAGCATGAAGGAAGGCGAGGCGCAATTCCTTGGCCATGCCCGCAAATGCATGGCCTACGGCGCCGCGGTTGTCGTGATGGCGTTCGACGAGACCGGCCAGGCCGACACAAAGGCGCGCAAGGTCGAGATTTGCGAGCGCGCCTACAAGCTCCTGACGGGCATTGGGTTTCCCCCAGAGGACATCATCTTCGATCCCAACATCTTCGCGGTCGCGACGGGAATCGAGGAGCACAATAATTACGCGGTCGATTTCATCGAGGCGGCGCGCGAGATCCGGACGCGCTGCCCACATGCCCATATTTCGGGCGGGCTATCGAACCTGTCCTTCAGTTTTCGCGGAAACGAGCCGGTCCGCCGCGCGATGCATTCGATCTTCCTCTATCACGCGATCCCGGCGGGCATGGACATGGGGATCGTCAATGCCGGGCAACTCGACATTTACGACGCGATCGACCCGGAATTGCGCGACGCGTGCGAGGATGTGATCCTCAACCGCCGCGATGACGCGACCGAAAGGCTGGTTGCGCTTGCCGAACGCTTCAAGGGCACCGACGCCGTCGCCGAAAAGGCCGCCGAGGAATGGCGCAGCTGGGCGGTGACGAAGCGGCTCGAACATGCCCTGGTTAAGGGCATCGATGCCCATATCGTCGAAGACACGGAGGAAGCCCGGCAGTCCGCCGCACGCCCGATCGAAGTGATCGAAGGCCCGTTGATGGATGGCATGAACGTGGTGGGGGATCTGTTCGGATCGGGAAAGATGTTCCTACCGCAGGTGGTGAAATCGGCGCGTGTGATGAAGAAGGCCGTGGCCCACCTCATTCCCTTCATCGAGGCGGAAAAGGAAAAGGGATCGAAAGCGAAGGGCCGGATCGTGATGGCGACCGTCAAGGGCGATGTTCACGACATCGGCAAGAACATCGTCGGCGTCGTGCTTCAGTGCAATGGCTATGAGGTCATCGACCTGGGGGTGATGGTCCCCTGGTCGGACATCCTCAAATCGGCGAAAGACAATGATGCGGACATTATCGGGCTTTCGGGCCTGATTACGCCTTCGCTCGACGAAATGGTCACCGTTGCCGAAGAGATGCAACGCGCCGGGCTGACCATTCCGCTCCTGATCGGCGGTGCGACGACCTCGAAGGTCCACACGGCACTCCGCATCGATCCCGCCTACAAGGGCCCGGTCGTCCATGTTCTTGACGCCAGCCGCGCCGTCGGCGTTGCCTCAACCCTGTTGTCCGACACCCAGCGCGACGGTTTCGTCGAGGCGACCGCCGCTGACTACCAGCATGTCCGCGATGTGCGCGAAGGCAAGGGGCAGAACCCGCTCGTCCCGATCGCCGATGCCCGCGCCAATGCGTTCAAGATCGACGAAGCGCACAAACCCGGGCCGCCCGACCAGCCCGGCGTGCATGTGTTCGACGATTGGGACCTGGCCGATATCCGACAATATATAGACTGGACGCCCTTTTTCCGTGCCTGGGAGCTGGCGGGCAATTATCCCTCGATCCTCGACGATCCCATTGTCGGCGAAAGTGCCACGGGCCTGTTCGCGGACGCGCAGGCGATGCTCGACAGGATCGTCGCGGAAAAATGGTTCACGGCAAAGAGTGTTGCCGGCCTTTGGCCGTGCCGCCGCGAAGGCGACGATGTGATCCTTCATCTCGAAGACGAAACCCATGTCCGCATCCCCTTCCTCCGTCAGCAGATCGCCAAGCGTGAGGGCAGGGCGAATATGTGCCTTGCCGATTTCATCAGCCACGACGGCGACTGGATCGGCGGTTTCGCCGTCGGTATACACGGGATCGAGCCACACGCCGCCCGATTCAAGGCGGCGCATGATGACTATTCGGATATTCTGCTGAAGGCGCTGGCGGATCGCTTCGCCGAGGCCTTCGCCGAGGCGCTGCATCGTCATGTCCGCACGACGCTCTGGGGCTATGCGCCGCACGAACAATTGACCAACGATGCGCTGATCCGCGAGCAATATCGAGGCATCCGGCCGGCGCCGGGTTATCCGGCCTGCCCCGACCACAGCCTGAAGCCGATCCTGTTCGACCTGCTCGACGCGACGGCGAATACCGGCATCACCCTCACCGAAAATTTCGCGATGCTGCCGACCGCCGCCGTTTCCGGCTTTTATTTCGCGCATCCGCAGGCCGAATATTTCGGCGTCGCCCGCATCGGCACCGACCAGCGCGACGATTATGCCCGTCGGCGCGGCGTGGATGTGGAGACAGCGACCCGCTGGCTCAGGCCCAACCTGGACTAATCCCATTAGGCATTTGTCAAAGTTTACTACCTATTCACCCTGAGCAGTAATGGGCCATGCACGGCCACAGCATGACTAGGGTGTAACATGAGCGCTTTCGGACGACGCAATGGGCCTGGCGGGCTGGGCGCGAACCGCCCAACCTTTGGTGTTGCACGTCCCATGCAAGGAGGCGGAGCTGCACCGCAACGCCCCGACGAAAGCCCGGCAGGAGGCGCTCAGTTCCCACCCATCGGCTCGGTCCAGTTGCCGCCAGAGGATGCCCCCGGGGCCGCGCCTGCCGAAAAAATGAGTGCGATGCAGCGGCTCTCCGAGCGCGAGAACGCGGTCGAAACCGCACCACAAAAGGCGGAAGGGTTCGAAGCCTCGGTCCACAAGATCAAGGAACAGGTTCTTCCGCGCCTGCTCGAACGCATTGACCCCGAAGCTGCCGCGACGCTCTCGAAAGACGAGCTGGCCGAGGAATTCCGGCCGATCATCGGAGAAGTGCTGGCCGAGCTAAAGCTGACGCTCAATCGGCGCGAGCAATTCGCACTCGAAAAAGTGCTGGTGGACGAACTGCTTGGCCTTGGCCCCCTCGAAGAGCTGCTGAACGATCCGCTGATCTCCGACATCATGGTCAATGGCCCCGAGCAGACCTACATCGAAAAGCAGGGCAAGCTCGAAATCGCGAAGATCCAATTCCGCGACGAGGCACACCTGTTCCAGATCGCGCAGCGCATCGTGAATCAGGTCGGCCGCCGCGTCGACCAGACAACTCCGCTTGCCGACGCCCGTTTGAAAGACGGCAGCCGCGTCAACGTGATCGTCCCGCCATTGAGTTTGCGCGGCACGGCCATCTCGATCCGAAAATTCTCCGCCAAACCGATCACGCTCGACATGATGGCGAAGGGCGGCTCGATGTCCGAAAAAATGTCGACGGCAC
This sequence comes from Sphingomonadaceae bacterium, assembly GCA_041916635.1. Classification (GTDB taxonomy): domain Bacteria; phylum Pseudomonadota; class Alphaproteobacteria; order Sphingomonadales; family Sphingomonadaceae; genus Aquisediminimonas. The sequence goes on from JAYRZE010000001.1 coordinate 381,690, forward strand.
TCAAGATTGCTGGGGCCTGCCGCTTCAACATCGTCATTTCGGGCGGCACCGGTTCGGGCAAGACGACGATGCTCAACGCGCTCTCGAAGATGATCGACCCCGGCGAGCGCGTGCTGACGATCGAAGACGCGGCCGAACTCCGCCTGCAGCAGCCACACTGGCTCCCGCTCGAAACGCGGCCCGCGAACCTTGAGGGCCAGGGCGCGATAACGATTCGCGACCTTGTGGTGAACGCGCTGCGTATGCGGCCGGACCGGATCATCCTGGGCGAAATCCGCGGGAGCGAGTGCTTCGACCTGCTCGCTGCCATGAACACCGGCCATGACGGCTCGATGTGCACGCTTCACTCCAACAGTCCGCGCGAAGCACTGGGCCGTATGGAAAACATGGTCATGATGTCGGACATCAAGGTGCCGAAGGAAGCAATTTCACGCCAGATTGCGGACTCAGTCGATCTCATCGTCCAGGTGAAGCGCCTGCGCGACGGCTCGCGCCGCGTGACTAACATCACCGAAGTGATCGGCATGGAGGGCCCGGTGATTGTCACGCAGGAACTGTTCAAGTTCGAATATCTGTCCGAAGACGAGCACGGAAAGATCGTCGGCGAATACCGCTCAATGGGTCTCAGACCCTATACGCTCGACAAGGCGAAGCAATATGGCTTCGACTCGGCGCTGCTCGAGGCCTGCCTTTAACAGAGGCTTTCGCCGTTATCCCTCGCAGGTGCCGGCTCGATCCACAGAAAACCCTTCCGCCTTTGCCATGCAAGCATTGCTGAACGTCCGGCGCTCCTTGCCCTTTACGGCGCAGACCGGGGCATATTCCATGGTGCAGGCCACCGGTTTGGTGCCGGCTTCCGGCTTGGGCATCTTTTCCATGTTGGTACAGCCGCCCACGGCCAGCGCCGCGCCCAACGCCAAGCCTGTCATCACCGTGCACCTTTCGAAATGAGCCATCGCACTTCTCCCGAAATTGAAATCGCGCCCCATGTCCGCGGCTCACGCACGGTGCAGCGAGCCTAACCAACCAGCAGCGCCGCTGCAAGGCGGACCTGCGGGATTGCGTCCTAGCGCCTCGGGCGTATCAATGACGCCATGAGTCTCGATCCGACATTGCTTGCCCATGCGCTTGCCCGGATGGCAGGGGGCGTCGAATTGCCGATCGAACATCTCGGACGGCTGTCGGGCGGCGCCAATATGGAAAGCTGGTCGTTCGACTGGGGTGGCGCCGGATATGTATTGCGCCGCGCACCGTCCTCCGAAATGATGGAGGGCCGCCCTTTCGGGCACGATGTCGAGGCAGCCATCGTTCGCGCGGCTCGCAAGGCCGGTGTGTCAGCGCCGGAGATCGTCGGCGAACTGGTTGCGAGCGACGGCCTTGGCAGCGGCTACGTCATGCGGCGCGTCGAGGCAGATGTCAGCCCGGCGCGGATTCTCGGCGATCCGCCCGCATCGCTCGTGAGCGACATCGCCCGCGAACTGGCACGCATACACGCAATTCCGGTCGGCGAATTTCCGCACCTCCCATCCGCCGACACAGCGACGATGGTCGCCGATCTCACAACGCGCTTTGCCGGTTATGGCGGCGACCGGCCGGTGCTGGCGCTCGCGATCAAATGGCTTGAGGATCATCTGCCGGAGCCAGTGCCCGCAGTCTTCCTTCATGGCGATTTTCGCATGGGCAACCTGATGGCTGATGCGAACGGGCTGGCGGCGGTTCTCGACTGGGAACTGTGCCATTTGGGCGACCGGCACCAGGACCTTGCCTTCGGCTGCATCAACAGCTGGCGTTTCGGCCATATCGACAGTCCCGCCTTCGGTGCGGGGCAATTGGCCGATTTTTGGGCGGCCTATGAAACCGAAAGCGGGTTCGCGGTCGATCCGGCGCGATTTCGCTTCTGGCTGGTCTATTCGACTTTGTGGTGGGGTCTGTGCTGCCTTCAGATGGCGGAAATCTGGCGTAGTGGCCTCGACAAGACGCTCGAACGCGCGGTGATCGGGCGGCGGACGTCGGAGACCGAAGTCGACCTTCTCATGCTGCTTGAAGAGGATGCGCCCGAAACTCAGCGGCTTCCGATCCGCCTCGATCCGCCGCGCGAGCCGAGGCGGCAGGGCGAGCCCAGCACATTCGAGATGATCGGGGCCTTGTCGGACTGGCTCGAAAAGGACGTCAGACCCAAGGCCGAAGGGCGCGACCGGTTCATGGCGGCCGTCGCGTTGAACGCACTCGGGATGCTGCAGCGCGAAGCTGCCGATCCTCCGGCGATCCATGACAAGGCGCTTGCCGACGACCTGCTTGCCGGACGGCAAACGCTTGCCACCCCCGGCCTGCTGGCGAAACTCAAAAAGACGGCACTTGCAAAGCTCGCGGCCGACCAGCCCAAATATTCGGCACTTGCCGTGGCGATTCAGAAATGGAGTATATGATGGAGTTGAAGCCAGTTCCCTACACGGTCGATGACGCCCAGCTGACCGGCTATCTTGCCGACGGGTCGGGTGGAAGAGCCGCGCCCGGCATTCTTGTCGCGCATGAAGGCGGGGGGCTGTCCGATCATGCGAAGCGCAAGGCAAGCCGGCTCGCCGACCTTGGCTATGTTGCGTTCGCGCTCGACATGTATGGCAAGACGGCGACGACCCCCGAAGAAGCCGCGCCGCTTTTCCAGGGCATGATGGCCGATGGAGGGGCCTTGCGTCGCCGCGCGCTGGCCGGGCTCGATGTGCTTCGCAAGGCGCCGAATGTCGATCCCAACCGGCTCGGCGCGATCGGCTTCTGCTTCGGCGGCATCGTGGCGATGGAGCTTGCGCGAGCGGACGCGCCGATCCGCTGTGCCGTAGGCTTCCATCCCAGCTTCAAACGGCCCTCGCCTTCGCCGGACGGCCCCATTTCCGCGCGCGTGCTCATGATCATCGGCGATGCCGATCCGATCGTGCCCGAGGCGGATCGCGCGGCTTTTGCCGCCGAAATGAAGGCGGCCGGCGCGGACTGGCAACTGCATCTCTTCGGCGGAGTGGGCCACAGCTTCACCAACCCAGCGGTCGATGCGCTGAACTTTCCGGGCTTTGCCTATGACGCGATCGCCGACCGGCGGTCCTGGGCAGTCATGCTGAACATGCTCGAGGAAGTATTCTGATCCAGGAACAACGATATGGAGAGAGGAATGCTGTTCGAAATCCCGGAGGAGGTTGCCGCCTACCTCGCCGAGCTTGACGATTTCATCGAGCGCGAGATCAAGCCGATCGAGCAACGCGACGACAATATCCGCTTTTTCGATCACCGCCGCGAACATGCCCGCACCGACTGGGATAATGACGGCCACCCGCGCGCCGACTGGTGGGCGCTGCTGGCGGAGATGCGCGCGGTCGCGGACAAGGCAGGGCATTACCGCTACGCCATCCCGAAGGAATATGGCGGGCAGGACGGATCCAACCTCGCCATGGCGGCGATCCGCTATCACCTCGCGGCCAAGGGGCTGGGGCTGCACAATGACTTGCAGAATGAAAGCTCGATCGTCGGCAATCTTGTCCAGGTGCTGATGCTCCGCGATTTCGGGACCAAACAGCAGCAACGCGATTTCATTCCCCAGATGCTTGCAGGCAAGATGGGCTGGAGCTTCGGGCTGACCGAAGAACATCACGGCTCGGACGCAACGCACATGGATACACGCGCTGTGCCCGAGATACGCAACGGCGTTCCGGGCTGGCTCATCAACGGCAACAAGATGTGGACGACGGGCCTGCCCTACACGAGCCATGTTATGACGTTCGCCCGCACCAACGGCGAGGACGGCAAGGCGCGCGGGATTACCTGCTTCATCGTACCGAGCGACGCGCCGGGCTTCGAAGTCGGCGAATATATGTGGACATTCAACATGCCGACCGATCATCCGAAGGTCAGATATACCGATGTCTGGGTGCCGGAGAGCGCGATCCTCGGGAAGCTTGACGAAGGCCTTGCGGTCGCGCAGCATTTTGTCCACGAAAACCGCATCCGCCAAGCGGCAAGCTCGCTGGGCGCGGCGCAATATTGCATCGACGAAGCCGTCAAATATGCGCAAGCGCGCAAGCCTTTCGGCAAGGCGCTGGCGGTCAACCAGGCCATCCAGTTCCCGCTGGTCGAGCTCGCGACCGATGCGGAAATGCTCCGCCTGCTGATCCTCAAGACCGCGGCCGAGATGGACACGATGACCAAGCCCGAAGTCGCGATCCGCCTCTCCGACAAGGTCAGCATGTGCAATTACAAGGCGAACCGGCTGGTCTGTCACGCGGCGGATTTCGCGATGCAGGTGCATGGCGGCATGGGCTATTCGCGGCACAAGCCGTTCGAGCATATCTATCGCCACCACCGCCGCTATCGCATCACCGAAGGATCGGAGGAAATCCAGATGCGCAAGGTGGCGGGGCATCTGTTCGGGTTCATGGGATAGATGCGACGCCTTTTGATCGTCTGGCATTCGCTGACCGGTGGCAGCGAGCAGATGGCGCGGGCGGCGAGTGAAGCGACTGAAGCCGAGGTGCTCCTTAAACGTGCGCACGAAGCTGGTCCCGACGATCTTCTGGCGGCGGACGGCTATCTCTTCGCCTGCCCCGAAAACCTGGCGAGCATGGCGGGCGCGATGAAGGATTTCTTCGACCGGAGTTACTATCCCGTGCTGGAGCGTATCGAGGGACGACCCTATGCGAGCATGATCTGCGCGGGGTCGGACGGCGAAGGTACCGCGCGGCAGATGGCCCGCATCGCGACCGGATGGCGACTAAAGGCGATTGCCGAACCGCTGATCGTCTGCACGCACGTGCAGACGCCCGAGGCAATCCTCGCGCCCAAGACAATTAGCGAAGCCGACCTTGCCCGCTGTCGCGAACTGGGCGCGACGATGGCTGCCGGCCTCGCAATGGGGATATTCTGAGGTATGCCGCAGCGCGGCGGTTGATGCCCGATGTCAGCTACGATAAAGTTTCGGGCAACATCGACGGGGAAACGACATGGCCACTCTTGCAGAGCGCCCGCGAGCGCAGGTCGCGAACGATGACCGGTTTTTCCTGCGCACCGCATTCGCGATGGCGTTCGTGATCGCGGCGGGCTTTTCACTTCAATTGGCGATGGGACGATCGACCTTCGCCTCTCCGCCGCTCGTCCACGCCCATGCCATTGTCTTCATGGGCTGGGTAACGATCTACGTGCTGCAGAATGTCTTTGCCGCCACCGGGAACCGGGCACTCCACAAGCGCCTCGGCTGGATTGCCTCGGGCTGGATCTTTGCCATGCTGGTCCTTGGCTGCGCAGTGACGGTTGCGATGGTGCGCAGGGGGCAAGTGCCGTTCTTCTTCAGACCCTTGCATTTCCTTGTTTTCGATCCGCTGACGCTCCTTGGCTTCATGACGCTGGTGATCGCCGCGATCCGGCTGCGTCGACGGACCGACTGGCACCGGCGCCTGCAATTCTGCGGCATGTCCCTCCTGCTCGGACCGGGTTTCGGCCGGCTGCTGCCGATGCCGCTCCTCCAGCCCTGGGCGTTCGAGGCGACCTTTGCCGCGCTGATGATCTTTCCGCTGGTCGGCGTCTGGGCGGATGTCCGCCGCGACGGTCGCGCGCATCCGGCATGGGCTTGGGGCATCGGCGTGATGATTGGATCGCTCGTCCTGACCGAAGCGATCACCTACAGCACCGTTGGCACCGGAATTTACAACGCCGTCACCAGTGGATCGCCGGGCGCGGACGCACCTCCGCTGGAGTTCGCTTCACCGCCTGAAGGGCCGCTGATGACGGGGCGGACCGTAGGGTGAGATGGTTCATACACCCAGACACCGGTAGAACCCCTTGCATAGCGGACGCCGCTGTCGAAATCTGACTGGACGCAATGACGATAGAAGTATGAGTGCGCCTAGCCATTGCATAAGCAAACAATCGTTCAGGGGAGTGATCGAGTGAATCAAGAGAGTATGGCGGCGCGGGGTAGCCGCTTCTTCGCATTCAGCGCGATTCTGATCGCCGCGCTTGTGGTGCTCAGCTTTCCGATGACCTACTTCATCCCCTTGGCAACCGGCAGCAAGAGCTTCACTCTCCTGCGCCATTTGCATGGGCTTGTATTCTTTTCATGGATCGGGCTTTTCGTGGTGCAGACCCAAATGGTCCGCAAGGCCAATGTACGATTGCACCGCGAACTTGGGATGGTCGGTGTGGCATTGGCGGGCGCCATGATCCCGCTCGGCTTGTGGCAGGCCGTCACATCGATCAGCGAGCGCAAGGCCAATGGCTTTGACCTGCCGTTCGAATTTTCGATTTACAACTTGGCCGACATATCGATCTTCGCTGTTGCGTTTGGATGGGCGATCTTCGAAGCAACACGGCGGATCGAATGGCATCGCCGACTGATGTTTGTCGCAGCCCTCAACCTGTTCGGCCCCGCATTTTCACGGGTGACTTTTCTGGTGCCGATCCCGTCTCCCTTTTTTGATATGGCCCCGAGTTTGATCGCCGACTCCCTGCTGGTCGCGCTAGCCCTATATGACCGGCGCCAGCTTGGTAGCGTCCATCCAGTCACTTGGGGTGCGGCGCTTGTTCTCATCCCGTTTCACGCAGTCGAACCGATCATTGCGGGTAGCCGATGGTGGAACAGCATTGCACCGGCGTTGTTCGGTTTCATCTAGCCCCTTTGAAGCTGGACGGCGCTCAACGATTCCGGCATGAGAAGAGACAGTCAGCCTCCCCTCCCCAAAAAGCCCCCCTCAATCCCCCGTCAGGATCCGGTCCACCAGTTGTTTCACCGTAGGCACGAAGCCGTTCGAATAGAAGGGGTCCTTCTTGAAGCGGAAGGCCGAATGGCCGGCGAACATCAGGTTTTGCTCCGTATCTCCACCGTGGGCGATGTCCTGGAGTGTTTTCTGGATGCAGAAGCTGCGCGGGTCGGCGAGGTATCCGGTCGTATAATCGTCATGATCCTTCCATGACGAAAAGCCGCAATGCGACAGGCAGCCCATACAGTCGGTCTGGTCCTTGCGGATCGTATCGCGCTCCTCGTCCGTCACGAAGACGAGCGTGTTGTCGGGCGTTTTCAATGCAGAGGTGAAGCCCTGGCCGAACCATTCGCGCGCGCGCAGCAGGTCTCCGCGCGTCACCCAGTAATTCTTGCCCTTCACGCCGACATCGAGCTGGTGGGTGTGATCGCCAGCCTGTTCGCGCGAATAGGGAATCTGGCGGTCGGACCGCGCCTCGAGGCTGCGCAGGAATGGATTGCGGACCGCGCTTGAATAGAAGCCGGTCGGCGAGAAACGATGGAGGAGGACATCGCCTTCCTCAAGCGTCATCAGCCGGTCTTTCCAGCCTTGCGGGATCGGGCTTTCCTGCGTCAGCAACGGGCGCGTGCCGAACTGGAAGGCGATCTGGCCGAGCTCGGGATTGTCGATCCAGTTTTCCCATTCCTTGAGGTTCCAGACGCCGCCCGCCATCACGATCGGCGTTTCATCGGGAATGCCGCCTTCGCGCATCGTTTCGCGCAGCGCCTTGACGCGGGGGTACGGATCCTCGGGCTTCAACGGGTCTTCGGCGTTGGAAAGGCCATTGTGCCCACCCGCCAGCCAGGGATCTTCATAGACCACGGCGGAGAGGAAGTCGGCCGCCTTCGAATAGGCACGTTTCCACAGCGCCCGGAAAGCGCGCGCAGAGCTGATGATCGGTAGGTAGGAGACGCCGTAGGAAGACGCGATTTCGGAAAGCTTGTAGGGCATTCCCGCGCCGCAGGTGACACCCGCGACCATGCCTTTCGTCTTTTCGAGGATGCCGTGGAGGATCTGCTGCGCGCCGCCCATTTCCCAGAGGACATTGATGTTGATCGCGCCCTTGCCGTCCGAAAGCTCCCACGCGCGCTGGACCTGCGCGATTCCGCCGGCGATGCCGTACTGGATCAGTTCTTCATGCCGCTCGCGACGGGTGCGGCTTGCATAGACTTGTGGAATGATCTTGCCAGTGGGGTCGTAACTGTCCGCATTCACGGCCGAAACCGTGCCTATGCCGCCCGCCGCCGCCCAGGCGCCCGCGCTGGCGTGGTTCGTCGCCGAAACGCCCTTGCCGCCCTCGATCAGCGGCCAGACTTCACGTCCGCGATACACAATCGGCTTCAAACCCTTGAACATCCCCACTCCTGAAAAAGCCCCGTTTTGCCCATATAATCTCGCGCGCCGGAAAAGCTCGTGTTTTTTCGGCCCTTCGGCGAAGCCGGTCAGCGCGCCACCGACGTGAGCAAAGCGTCGATCGCCTTGATCGCTTCGGGCTCGTCAAGCTCAGGCGGATGGCCGGTGCGTGGCACGATTGTCAGCTTCGCATTGGGCAGACGCTTGGTCATCGCCTTGGCTGCCTGGCTCGACAGGATGTCGGACAATTCCCCGCGCAGGATATGGACCGGCACATCGCCCAACGCCTCATAGGCAGGCCACAGGTCCATGGGCTCGGCGGGATGCCGCATCGGCTCCGCGATCCGCATGTCGTAATCGGGCACGATCCGGCCCTGTGCGGTCAGCCGATAGAGCCTTTTGGCAAGGCCGATCCACTGCGTCAGGTCGTAATCCGGGTGCGAGTCATTCTGGGCAATGGCCGTTGCCCGCGCCGCGTGCATCCAGCTTGGCCAGCTTGAAGCCTTACCCACATAGCCGCGAATGCGCTCCAGCCCGGCTTCCTCGACGACCGGGCCGACATCGTTGAGCAGCGCGCCGGCTATCCGCCCGGTACGGTGCGCGGCAAGCATCATCGTCATCAAGCCGCCAAGCGACGTGCCGATGGCGACGAAGCGCTCGAGCTCCAATGTTTCGAGCAGATCCTCGAGGTCCTGGAGATATGTGAGCGGCGCATAGCTCATCGGCAGCTTCGAATACCCGCTTTCGCCCCGTCCGCGCAGGTCCACGCAAATCAGTCGCCAATCGCCGGCCAGCCGTTCGGCGACATGGGCGAAATCACGCGCGTTGCGAGTCAGCCCAGGAATGCAGAGGATGGGCGGCCGGTCTTCACGGCCCGGATAGTCGCGAAAGTGAAGGCGCAAGCCGTCCTTGGACCACCAATAGCCATCTTCGTATTGCGCAGCCCCTGCCATCGCCCCCATATCGCCTCATGATCCGAACTCCGCAACCCGGCACGTTTCGCCCAGCGCGCGATATTCTCGAAATCGCGGACTTTATCGGCGATCCCGTAGCGGGCGCAGATTTTCCGAAGGCTAAATTGCGCTTCCGCAACGATCGCTGGGCGGAATCGGTTGGGCTTTCCGGACTGAGCGATGAGGATTGGATAGCGCATTTCGGACGGTTCACGCCCTTGCGGGGCTCGCTCGAGACGCCTCTGGCGCTTCGTTATCACGGCCACCAGTTTCGCGTGTACAATCCCGAAATCGGGGACGGGCGCGGATTCCTCTTCGCACAGTTGCGCGATAGCGAAGGCCGGCTGCTTGATCTTGGCACGAAGGGATCGGGACAAACGCCCTATTCGCGCTTCGGCGACGGGCGCCTGACCCTGAAGGGCGCGGTTCGAGAAATCCTGGCGACCGAGATGCTTGAAGCGCTGGGCGTCGATACGTCGAAGACATTTTCGATGATCGAGACCGGCGAGGCGCTGCACCGCGGGGACGAGCCCTCCCCCACCCGCTCGGCCGTGCTGTTCCGGCTGAGCCATGGCCATATCCGGATCGGCAGCTTCCAGCGATTGGCGACGTTGGGCGACGATGCCAATCTGGCGCGGCTGACCGACTATGCGCTCGCGCGCTATTACGACGAACCCGGCGGCGAAGGTGCTGCCGTGCGGCTGATGGCGCATGTCACCGCGCGCACGGCCGATCTGGCCGCCTCCTATATGGTGGCTGGCTTTGTTCACGGCGTTCTCAACAGCGACAATATAAACATTTCGGCCGAGAGCTTCGATTACGGACCCTGGCGCTTCGCCCCGACCTTCGATCCTCGCTTTACCGCCGCCTATTTTGACGAGGGCGGCCTCTATGCCTTCGGGCGGCAGGCCGAAGCGATCCATTGGGATGTTGTCCAATTGGCGATCGCCTTATCGCGGATCGCGGATCAGGAGTCGCTGGTCGAGGCCTTGAACGAATTTGCGCCGATTTATCGCGCGGCTCTGGCGAAGCGCATGCTCTGGCGGCTGGGCGTCGCACCGCGTGGCGAAGCGGCGGATACTGCCCTCGTCCAGTCAATCGAATCCGCACTGATCGCGAGCCAGATCGAGATCGACCGCTTCTTCTTTGACTGGGCGGGAGGTACGGAGCGCAAACAGTCGCCCGCTGACCAGATTTACCGGACCGATGCTTTCGAAGATTTTCGCACTGGCATTGCCGGCTATGCTCCGTCGCGCTCCCTGGATCACCCCTATTGGGCGGGAGAAGCCCCCATTTCGATGCATATCGAGACAGTCGAGACGCTCTGGTGCTCTATTGCCGAGAACGACGATTGGGCACCGCTTGAGGCGCGGATCGAAGCAATCCGCCAAATGGGAGAAGCGATGCGCGGCTGATCGCAGGTCATTTCCGCCGTGGCGAGCGTGAAGTTTGTGTCGGCGGCCGTGCTGGGGGCGAAGTAGCCTCCGGCTGGACAGCAGCGAGGTTGGACGGAACGATCGAGACACCCACAAGCCGCCAGCGACCGACAACCCATTGGTAATAGAGCTCGAAATTGATCGCGGTCGGACGAAGGCCGAAATAGCCTCGCAATTCCATGACATCGCGCTGGGGCAGCTTCGGCGGTGCCGTGAAAATCGGCGTCAGCAGCAGCGCGTTCGACAAATCGATTCCGCTGGAACGGAGCGAGGCGAAAATCGAAGCGAGCTTCGCCGAATCATTGAGGATCTGGAAATTGGGCGCGGCGAGATCGCGCAGCACCGAATAATTGCCCGCAAGATTGGCATGATCGATCGCCGCCATCGTGCTCCAGACGAGCTTGTTCAACTCCAGCGCGCTGGGCACCGGCACCTGCGATGTCTGGACCTGCGGCACACTTTGTTGGGCGTGCGCCACCAAGGGGACGCCCGCCATCAACAAAGCCGCCAGCGCCGCAAAAAGGCGATGGGCCGGAGCGCGGAGCCCCGACCCATTCCCGCTCCGCGAACGAGGAGGTGTCACCATGCGAACTGGAAGCCGCCGCGCGCGCCCACTTCGCCGGAGTCGAGGCCCACGCCCACGCCCGCCGAGATGATCGCTTTGTCGCTCACCCGGGCGGAGAAGGCCGTCGTTGCGGCAGTCCGGTTCTGGTAGTAGCCGATACCGCCCGATACCGCGAAGTTCGCGCCGGCCGGAACCGAAGGAGAGTCGAGCGCGAGCGCCATGGCGACGCCTTCGTTCGCCTTGCGGATGTCGCGGCGGTTAATATCGGAAAGGTTGAACAGTGTCCCGACCTGGCCCTGCAGGGTTGTGATCTGGGCACCTTGCGCCGTCAGCTGGGTCTGCTGCGAAGCGAGGCTCGACTGGATGCTGCTGATCGAGGAGCCAAACTGTCCCGTGCCGACCAGGTCGCGCCCGATATTGCCATTGGCATCGACCGTAACGAGGAAGGTCGGCCCCGCCTGTGCGGCCGTGCTGGCGGCAATATCGCCGACCGTCACCGAACTGCCCGTCCCGCCAAGGACGACCTGGTTGGCGCGCGTCGTCGTCGCCCCCGTACCGATCGCGGTGGAATTGGCCTGCGCGGCATTCGCGCCGAAGCCAAGCGCGGTCGCATTCATGCCTGCCGCATTGGCGTTCTTGCCGACGGCCGTCGATTGCACGCCTCCGGCGTTGGCCTGATGGCCCGCTGCTAGCGAGAGATTGCCCGCAGCGGCCGATTGCCATCCAAAGGCCTGCGCGCCCCTACCGCTCGCAACCGCTTCGCCGCCAACGGCCGTGCTATGAAAGCCTGTTGCGCGCGTCTGATCGCCGATCGCCACCGCGTCTTCATCGGTCGACGCGGCGAGGCGACCGAGTGCGAGCCCATTACCTGTCGACATCGCGTTGGAGCTATTGTCGACCACGGCGCCCGCACCAAGCGCAATGCCTCCAGTGGACGACGAACTTGCATTCACCGTCATGCCCATGGCGTTGGTCGCCTGGCCGCCAATCGCGACCGAACCGAGCGCGGAGGCATTGGCGCTCTTGCCGAGAGCAGTTGCCTGTTCGGCAGTGGCCTGCGCTTGATGTCCTGTCGCGGTGCTGAACCGAGCACTGGCATTGGCCTGCCAGCCAAATGCCTGCGCACCAGTACCGGTAGCATCGGATTCGCCGCCGATCGCCGTCGAATGGAAGCCGGCTGCATTGGCCTGGTCGCCAATTGCGACAGCATCCTCATTTGTTGCCGAGGCGAGATTGCCGATCGCAACCGAGGTACCGAGCGACGCCGCGCCCGATGGCGTCGTGCCGAAATCCGCCATCGCGCCGTTACCGAGCGCAACCGAACCCGTCGCCACAGCCGTCGCGACGACACCGCCGGCAAAGCTCTGATCTCCAGAGGCCGTTGTCGCTCCACCAACGGCAGTCGACTCAGTTCCGGATGCCAACGATGCGACGCCAAGGGCTGTCGCTGCCTCGGTCCCGGTCGCCATGGCGCCCGCGCCGGCTGCAAGGGAGAAGTCACCGGTGGCAATGGTCTTCTCGCCAAGCGCGGTCGCCTCGACGCCACTTGCCGCAGCGTTCATGCCAAGCGCGGTCGCACGGTCGTTGGTCGCGCTTGCTCCCGATCCACCGGCGAAAGAGTCAGTGCCCGTGGCGCTGGAATTCGTGCCGATGGCAGTCGACGTATCGCCCATGGCCGACGCCTGGTTACCAATCGCCGTCGCTTGCATCCCAGCTGCAACCGCGCTCTTGCCGAAGGCACTGGCACGCACGTTGGTAGCCATTGCCTGATGGCCGGTCGCCGTAGCAAACTGTGCAGAGGCATTCGCCTGCCAGCCAAAAGCCTGTGCACCGGTGCCGGTCGCATCGGATTCACCGCCGATGGCGGTCGAATGAAAACCGGAAGCATTGGCCTGATCGCCCACCGCGACCGCATCCTCGTTCGTTGCCGAAGCAAGATTGCCGATCGCAACCGAAGTTCCGAGCGAGGCCGCGCCTGATGGCGTCGTGCCGGGAGCCGTCATGGCGCCGTTGCCAAGTGAAACCGAGCCCGTTGCTGCAGCGGTTGAGGCCACACCACCGGCTAAGCTCATGTCTCCAGTCGCCGTCGCGTTCACACCGCATTCGGTGGAATTTGCGCCAGCGCCAACATTGCAGTCGGGCGTGGCATCGGCCCAAGCAGGCAGGGCGATGGCGAGTGCAGTCAAACTTGCCACCATGCCAAGTGAAACTCGAATATTTTTCCGTTGCGTGTACATGATTACTCCTCGGCTTCTTGTTTCAAACAATTACTACCGGCACCGGACGCCGATCGGATGCACGGCGGGCAGAAATCTGAGCTCTGGCGCCTGGCGGGCCCGTGGAGCCCCGCCCATGTTGCAGTCCCCCCAAGCTCCGGCTAGGGGACTGGGGCAATGCCGCAATCCGAAATCATATCGTTCGAACCCGCGACCGGCGCCGAATACTGGCGGGGCACGGTGAGCGATGTCGATGCCGAAGTCTCCGCCGCGCGCCAGCACTGGGTGGAATGGGCGTCGCAGCCAGTCACGGTCCGGATGGAGGCGATGCGGCGCTTTGCCAATGTCGTGCGCTCAAGGAACGAGGCGCTGGCCGATTGCATTGCGCGCGAAACGGGCAAGCCGCTCTGGGAAGCGCGGACCGAAGTCGAAGCCGTCATCAACAAGGTCGAGATTTCGATCGCCGCCTATCTGGAGCGGACATCCCAGCGGCGGCTCGAGGGGAATATGGGCGCGCGGATGGCGCTGCGGCACAAGCCACACGGCGTGCTGGCTGTCCTTGGCCCCTACAATTTCCCTGCGCACTTGCCGAACGGCCATATCGTCCCGGCTTTGATTGCGGGCAATGCAGTTGTCTTCAAACCTTCGGAAAAGACGCCCGCGACGGGAGCGATGCTTGTCGAATGCTACCATGCGGCGGGCATTCCCGAGGGCGTTGTACGGCTCCTGATCGGCGGCCCGGACGAAGGGCGCGCGCTTGCCGCACATCCCGATATTGACGGGCTCCTCTTCACCGGCTCGGCGCGGACGGGCGTCGCGCTCAACCGCCAGTTTGCAGATACGCCGGGCAAGATTCTTGCGCTCGAAATGGGCGGAAACAATCCGCTGATCGTGTGGGATGCCGCCGACATCCAGGCTGCTGCGGCGCTCGTGATCCAGTCCGCTTTCCTGAGCGCCGGGCAGCGTTGCACCGCCGCGCGCCGCCTGATCGTTCAGGAAGGGGCGCACGAGCCCCTGATCGATGCCGTGAGGAAACTTGCCGACCGGTTGATCGTCGGGGAACCGCACGCGGCACCCGCCCCTTATATGGGCCCGGTCATCGACAATGGCGTGGCGGACCAGTTGCAGGAAAGCTTCCTTGCGCTGATGATGAAGGGAGGACAGCCGATCAAGCAGCTCGACCGGCTCGTGCCCGACCGCCCGTTCCTGTCCCCAGCGATCATCGACACGACCCGCGTCGCCGACCGGCCCGATGTCGAATTGTTCGGCCCGATCCTGCAAGTGATCCGGGTCAGCGATTTCGATGCCGCGCTGATCGAGGCGAACAATACCCGCTACGGCCTGTCGGCATCTCTCGTTGGCGGAACACCGGCACTCTACGACAGGTTCTGGGCCAATATCCGCGCCGGGATCGTCAACTGGAACCGCCCGACCAACGGGGCGCCTTCCAATGCTCCGTTCGGCGGCGTCGGGCTTTCGGGCAACCACCGGCCCAGCGCCTATTATGCCGCCGACTATTGCGCCTATCCTGTTGTCTCGACCGAAGAGGACCAGGCGCGCGCCACCATCGGCGTCGGCCTCAGGGATGCGGCGCAAAGCTGAACTAGCGCGCCTGCAACAAAGACTGGTTTGCGATCGCGTCCCAGGCACCCCAATTGGGCGGCATGGAAGATACGCACTCCTCTCCCAGGGGTCGGGTTCTGCTCGCAGGAGCAGGGCCAGGTGATCCGGACCTGTTGACGCTGAAGGCGGCAAGAGCGCTTTCATGCGCCGATGTTGTCGTGCATGACGGATTGATCGACGATGCCATCCTCGCGCTAGTTCCCCCCCGGGCGCGTCGCATCTCGGTCGCCAAGCAGCGCAGTCGCCACTCGGTGCCACAGGTCCGGATCAACGAAATCCTTGTCGAGGAGGCGCGGGCAGGCAATCTCGTCGTCCGGCTTAAATGTGGCGACCCCTTCATTTTCGGACGCGGCGGCGAAGAGATGGAGGCCTGCCGCACGGCCGGTGTCGATGTGGAAGTCATCCCCGGCATTTCGGCAGCGATCGGCTGTGCAGCCGAGGCTATGCTGCCGCTTACGCATCGCGATGCTTCGAGCGCCGTCAGCTTCGTTGCCGGACAGTGCAAGGGATTGACCGATCAGGACTGGTCCGGCCTTGCCGGCTGGGGCCGCACGCTTGTCATCTATATGGGCGTCGCGACGGCCGAGGATATTGCCGACAAGCTGATCGCGGACGGCGTTTCCCCTGCGATGCCGGTGGCCGTGCTCGAACGGGGGACGCGTTCGGGCGCACGGGCGATCCGCACGTTGCTGGCGGATCTGGGCGGAATGATTGCGCGGGAGGGTGTCAAGAGTCCGGCGATCATTGTCGTGAGTGAAGTTGCATTGCGTTCGGACGCGGAAGACCGGCTGGCGTCGTTTGCCCGGGTGGCGGAGACGACGGCATGAAGATTCTGACCGGAAACGATCTGGCGAGCGGTGCCGTGACCTGGTGGGCAGGAAGCTGGTGGTCGATCCATGTCGAGGATGCCGTCGATGTGGGCGAAAACGGCGAAGCCATCCTTGCGCGCGAAGAAGGCGCAAGGCGGGTCAACGCTCCCTATATCATCGAAGCCGTGGCAACGCCTGAGGGGCCCCGCCCGGCGCATATCAAGGATCGCATCCGCGCACTCGGCCCCACGGTTCGCGTTGATCTCACGTTGAAGCCCGCCGATCCCGACATCGGCCAGTGGGTGATCTGACATGTACAAATATGACACTTACGACCAAGCGATCGTCGATGCGCGCGTCGCGGAATTCCGCGACCAGGTGAAGCGCCGCTTGTCCGGCGAAATGAGCGAGGACCAGTTCAAGCCCTTGCGGCTGATGAACGGCCTCTATCTCCAGCTCCACGCCTATATGCTGCGCGTCGCCATTCCCTACGGCACGCTCGACAGCCGGCAGATGCGGATGCTCGCGCACATCGCGCGGAAATATGATCGTGATTATGGCCATTTCACCACGCGGCAAAACCTTCAGTATAATTGGATCAAGCTCGAAGACGCGCCGGACATTCTGGCCGACCTCGCCTCGGTCGAGATGCATGCGATCCAGACCAGCGGCAATTGCATCCGCAACATTTCCTCGGACCAGTTTGCAGGCGCGGCCGCAGATGAAGTCGCCGACCCTCGCCCCTGGGCCGAATTGCTGCGCCAGTGGAGCAGTTTCCACCCTGAGTTCAGCTATTTGCCGCGCAAGTTCAAGATAGCGGTCATCGCAAGCGCCGAGGATCGCGCGGCGATGCGGCTCCACGATATCGGGATCGAGCTTGTGAGGCGCGACGGCGTGCTGGGCGCGCGGGTCTTTGCGGGTGGTGGCATGGGCCGGACCCCGATGATCGCGCCCGAGATCAAGGACTTCGTCACGGCGAGCGACTTGCTCAGCTATGTCGAGGCCTGTCTGCGCGTCTACAATCGCTACGGGCGGCGCGACAATATCTACAAGGCACGGATCAAGATCCTCGTCCACGAACTGGGCGCGGCCGAATATGCCCGCCAGGTCGAGGAAGAATTCGCGCATGTGAAGACGTTGGGCATCGATCCGCCTGCGGCCGAGCTCGAACGGATCGACGCCTTTTTCGCCCCGCCCGCGTTCGAGGCCGGATTGAGCGACGCCGTTGATCGCAGCGATCCCGATTTCGCGGTCTGGGTCGACCAGAACGTCAAGCCGCACAAGCAGCCGGGCTATACGATCGTCAATATCAGCCTGAAGCCGACTGACGGCATTCCGGGGGACGCCTCCTCTGCGCAGATCGATCTGATGGCCGAGTTGGCAGAGAAATACAGTTTCGACGAACTGCGCGTGACGCATGCCCAGAACATCGTGCTGCCGCATGTGAAGAAGGCCGACCTCTACGCCATCTGGCAGGCGCTTGATGACGCCGGTCTGGCGACGCCCAACCTCGACCTCATAAGCGACATCATTGCCTGCCCGGGGCTCGATTATTGCAGCCTTGCCAATGCGCGCTCAATCCCGATTGCGCAGAAGATCGCCAAGCGGTTCGCCAGCCTTGAGCGCCAGCGTGACCTTGGCGAGCTGAAGCTGAAAATTTCGGGCTGCATCAATGCCTGCGGCCATCATCATGCCGGGCATATCGGCATCCTTGGCGTCGACCGGAAGGGCACCGAGAATTACCAGCTTTTGCTCGGCGGCTCGGGTGCGGAGGATGTGTCGCTCGGCAAGATCACCGGCCCCGGCTTCGACGAGGACGGAATCGTCGATGCGATCGAGCGCGTGACCGACAAATATGTGGCGCTCAGGACAAGCGGCGAACGTTTTCTAGACACCTATCGCCGCGTCGGCTTCGAACCCTTCAAGGAGGCGATCTATGGCTGATCTCCGTTATCGCGACGACGAACCGATGGAACAGCCCGCCGTCACGCTTGATGCGTTTCTCGACCAGTCTAATGCAACTGCCGTCCGCCTCGAACCGGATGAGGATGCCCGGCTCCTGATCCCGCATCTCGACCGGCTCGCACTGGTTGAAGTCGCTTTCCCCAAATTCCGCGACGGAAGAGGCTATTCGGCGGGCCGCATTCTGCGCGAGGCCGGATACAAGGGCGAACTGCGCGCGCAGGGCGATGTTCTGGTTGACCAGATTCCGCTGATGCGGCGCTGCGGTTTCGACAGTTTCGCGCCCGAGTCTCCCGTCAACGAAGAGGTCGTGGCGGCAAGCCTCGCCCGATACGATCATGTCTATCAGGCCGCTGCCGATGGTGTGGCCCCTGTCTGGAAGCTGCGTCATGGCCAGTAACGCTGCGCGTGTCGTCGACCGGATCGACACGGCGCCTCGCTATACCGAGACTGACGCGATCCGGCTCAATAGCCTGTTCCGCGGCCGCGACACGGTCGAGATGCTGACGGCGCTCATTCGCGACAGCATGCTCGGTGAGGCGGCGATCGTGTCCTCGTTCGGGGCGGAATCGGCTGTCCTCCTCCACCTGATCGGCTCGATCGATCCGGCCATCCCGGTGCTGTTCCTTGAGACGGGCAAGCATTTTCCCGAAACGCTGGCCTACCGGGATACGCTGGTCGAAACGATCGGCCTCACGAATGTGCAGAACATCACGCCCGATCCGGAGCTTCTTGGCCAGAAGGACGGAACAGGGCTGCGCTGGTCCTACGATCCCGATGGCTGCTGCGAAATCCGCAAGGTCCTTCCGCTAAAGGCTGCGCTTGCGCCCTATGATGCGCAGTTCACCGGAAGGAAAGCCTTCCAATCTTCGACGCGGGCCGCGCTTCCACGTTTCGAGATCGAGGACGGGCGGTTGAAGGTCAACCCGCTTGCCGACTGGGATAAGGACCGGATCCAGGCCTATTTCGAAGAACATGACCTGCCCCCGCACCCTCTGGTCGAACAGGGCTATCCCTCGATCGGCTGCGCGCCCTGCACAAGCAAGGTGCAGCCGGGCGAAGATCCGCGCGCCGGCCGCTGGCGCGGATGGGACAAGGTCGAATGCGGGATTCACGTGCCTGTCGCCGATCCTGACGATCCGGCGAACTTCCCCGCATTCTGACTTTCAATCCGCGAGCGCGGCTGCAATGCTGCGCGCGAAAGGATTCGGAGTGATCGAAACGGCTGTCATCACCGGCGCAGCATCGGGCATCGGTCTGGGAATCGCGAAGGCGCTGGCCGCGAAAGGCGCGCGCGTCATCCTCGCCGATATCGAGATCGAGCGGGCGGAAGCCGCGGCGGCGGAGATCGGCGGTGCTACCCTTGCCCTGCCGGTTGATCAGGCCGATGAAGCGAGCATCGTGGCGCTTGCCGACCGTGCCTTTGCGCATCTCGGCCGGATCGATGCGGTGTTCGCCAATGCCGGCGTCGGCGCGGGTGGCCCGATCTACACGACGCCCCAGCGCAACATCGACTGGGTGCTGAGCGTGAACCTGAAGGGCCCGCTCTGGCTTTCGCGCGCCTTCGTTCCGCGCCTCATCGCTCAAGCGACGCCTTCTCGTTTCATCGTCACCGGATCGGAGCATTCGCTCGGCGTGCCAAGTCGTGGCGGCCAGGTCTCGATCTACACCATTTCGAAACATGCAGTGTTGGGTCTGGCCGAAACCTTGCGGCGTGACCTGTCGGGTACACCCGTCGCCGTTTCGATCATCTGTCCGGCGGTCGTGACGACAGACATCTGGAACCCATTGCGCACCCGGCACGAACGCTTTGGCGGGCCACGTGTGCTGACCGAGCGGCCCGCAGGCCAGGTGGGACTCGATCCCGGCACTGCGGCGGCACGAATCCTCGACGGAATCGCTGCTGGTGAGTTCTACGTCTTCACGCACGGCGCAGACAATGCAGAGGTCCACGAGGCGCAATCGCGAGAGATGGCGGCCGCGCTTCGCCGGTTTGCGGAACGACACGGCGCCGGGGCCTGAGCGTCAGCTATGATGCGCCGGAAGGTATGAATCGTCGATATAGTCGCTGAACCGCGTGATCTGCGCTTCGAATTTCAGCTTCACCTTCCCGGTCGCGCCGTGACGCTGTTTGGCGACGATCAGTTCCGACAGGCCGAAGACCTTTTCCATGTCCGCTGCCCATTTGGCATGATCGTCGAACGTCTTGGCATCATCGCCTTCGCTCGGCCGCTTCGGCTCGCGCGAGGCGACATAATATTCCTCGCGATAGACGAAGAGGACGATATCGGCGTCCTGCTCGATCGAGCCTGACTCGCGAAGATCGGCAAGTTGCGGCCTTTTGTCCTCGCGTTGCTCCACGGCGCGGCTCAATTGCGAAAGCGCAATCACCGGCACGTTCAACTCTTTCGCCAATGTTTTGAGGCCGCGCGAGATTTCAGAGATTTCCTGAACCCGGTTGCCGTCGCTTTGCCGCGAGGAGCCCTGGAGCAGCTGGAGATAATCGACCACGATCAGCCCGATCCCGTGCCGGCGCTTGAGGCGCCGCGCGCGCGTGCGGAGCGCTGCGATCGTCAGGCCGGGAGTATCGTCGATATAAAGCGGAAGCGTTTCGAGTTCGGCTGCGGCGCGGGCCAGGTTGCGGAAATCCTGCTGGCCGATCTTGCCCATGCGCAGGCTTTCCGAACTGATTGCCGATTGCTCGGATAGAATACGCGTGGCGAGCTGATCGGCGGACATTTCAAGGCTGAAAAAGGCAACCTTGGCCCCCACCGACTTTTCCGGCGCAATCCCGTCTTCCTCGTCGCGCACCCAGCGACGTGCTGCGTTAAAGGCAATGTTGGTCGCAAGCGCGGTCTTTCCCATGCCCGGGCGCCCGGCGAGGATCACGAGGTCCGAATGGTGCAGGCCGCCGGTCTTGGCATTGACCGTGTCTAGCCCGGTGGTCACACCGGAAAGCCCGCCGCCCGCATTCAATGCCTTTTCGGCAAGTTCGACAGCCATCCGCGTCGCCTGCCCGAAGGTCTTGACGCTTCCCGCCTCGCCGCCTTCTTCCGCCACCTTGTAAAGCGCGACTTCGGCTGCCTCGATCTGCTCCCTTGGGGTTTCGGCCTCGCTGGTATCGAGCGCGCGCTCCGCCATCGACCGCCCGACGCCGACAAGTTCGCGCAGCAGGGCAAGATCGTAGATCTGGCTGGCAAAGTCGCGCGCGCCGATCAGCCCCGCGCCGCTTCCCGTCAGTTGTGCAAGATAGGCAGGCCCGCCAAGGGCCTTCATGGCTTCGTCTGTCTCGAACATGGGCTTGAGGGTGACCGGGTTGGCGACCATGTTCCGGTCCAGCAGCAAGAGGATCGCGTCGTAGATCCGGCCGTGCACCGCTTCGTAAAAATGGTCGGCGCGCAACTTCAGCTGCACATCCTCCGCAATCCGGTTGTCGATCATGATCGCGCCAAGCAGCGCAGCCTCCGCCTCGACATTGTGCGGCAATTGCGGTCCCGCTTCCGCAGCGGAATGAATCAGTCGGATCGGATCGGCCATGGCGCATCCTTCGGCGGGCGCAGAGCATAGCGCAAGGGCTTCGACAAGAGAATGACGGGGATAAGTTTGGGGGTGGCCTTGATCCGATGGCCGGCGCGGGTGGTTTGTTAACTGCCGACGCGCTATGGGCCCTTGGACGACGTGAGGGGCACCGCTCGAGCCATGGCCGGGCGGTTTCCTTATGATCAGGCCATTCCGTGGGGGAAACAACATGCGTCCTGCACCTTCAGTGACTCTTATATTCACGGCGATCACGCTCGCATCTTCGCCGGCGATCGCCCGCGAAGGCGTCGCAATCTCGGTTCATGTCGTCGATGCCGACACGGGCGCGCCAATCGCATCGGCAGCCCTTGTCGTCGAGCAATCCAACAGCGATCAACCCGCCGCTATTGCGGTGACGGACAAGGATGGCCGTGGCGTTATCGGTGCGTTGGCTGAAGGCTCCTACCGGCTGAGCATCGCCGCGGCCGGCTATGACAGCGCATCTCGCGACGTCCTTGTCGGCGAGACGACGACAGCGCTCGACTTTGGACGGATCGGGCTTCACCGGTCTGCGCTGGAGATTGTCGTGACCGGCGAGCGTACGCCGGACGTATCGCTCTTGCCGGGTGCGAACAGCTTCCTGATCGGGAACAGCGCGCTCGCGCAAAGCGGCTCGGTGCTCTCGGCGATGAAGGGCCTGCCGGGCATCACGGTCGAGCGCGAGGGACAGGTGCTGCTACGTGGCAGCGACCGGGTGACGGTCCTGATCGACGGCAAGCCCTCGGCGCTGACTGGCATCGGCAACCAGACGAGCCTCGACAGCATTCCCGCCGCCAATATCGAACGGATCGACATCATCAACAATCCCTCGGCGCGCTATGCGGCGCAGGGGAGCGCGGGCATCATCAACATCGTCATGCGTTCGGAGCGGAAGACCGGCTGGTCGGGCCATATCGGCCTCAAGGGCGGCTTTGGCGCATTCGGCCGACGCAAGCCGGACCTGCCGACGCAGCTTGGCAGTTTCGACTGGACACCCAAGATCGCGCCCTATTTCAGCCTGAACCACAAAGGCAGCAAGGCCGACTGGCACCTGCAGGGCGAAATACTGAAGCAGCGGAAGCTGCCCAACAACGAATTCTCGACGCGATTCTATGACGATGGCCGCATCATCGTCAGCCAGGTGCCGGAGAATCGCAAGCAGACGCAATATGTGCTGAAGGGCGGCACGGACCATCGGCTCGGCGACAGTGACACGCTTTCGATCAATGCCGTGTTCGACCTCGAAAACCATCTCGACGTCGCGCAGGTGCCGTTCATCGAGACGACGACGAACGCGCTCACCCGTTTCTGGTTCTGGCGCGAGAATGAGCAGACCGGGCATGCTTCCGCCGCGATCAACTATCGTCATGATTTCCCCGAGGCCGGGCACACCCTGTCCCTGCGGCTGGAATATATTCGCGGCTGGGAGGATGAGACCTATCGCCTCAACGAAGTGTCGCCGATCCGCACCGGCACTGACCTCACCCACATCATTGCGCACGAAAACACGCTGCCGGTCTCGCTCGATTATGTCCGGCCGATGAGCAATGGCCGCGTCGAGATCGGCGCGAAGCTGCAATATCGCTGGATACCGGTGCGGTACCTTACAGAGCCGGGCTTCATGTCGATCATCTATCCGGGCCTCGGCGACCATTCGAGGTGGAAGGAGAAAATCTATTCCGGCTATGCGAACCTGGTGCGGGAAACGCGCGCCCTGACGATCGAGGCCGGCTTGCGTGTCGAGCAAACCAATGTGGGCTACACGCTCGACCCGGCCAACATCTATTATCCGCGCAACGATGCCTATGACTATTTCCGGCTTTTCCCCAATGTACGGCTGACGGCAAAGCTGGGCCGCAGCACGGATATTTCACTCTTCTACAACCGCCGCGTCGATCGCCCTGGCGAGCCCGAATTGCGCGTCTTCCCGAAATATGACGATCCCGAACTGCTGAAGGTCGGCAATCCCTATCTCCGCCCGCAATTCACCACGGCCTATGAGGCGGCGATCCAGCAGGGCTGGGGCAGCCTCAATGCCTCGCTCGCGCTCTATCACCGAAGCATTACCGATGCCTTCCAGCGCATCTATGCGATCGATCAAAGCAGCACGAATTATGACATCGTCAACAAGATCTACTCGAACACCGGCAAGGCCAGCAACAGCGGTGCGGAACTGATCGCTCACTGGAAGGCGGGCAAGGATTTCAAGATCAATGCGAGTGTGAATGCATTCCGCGTTCACCGCGACCCCGCCACGATCACGCTGCTGTTTCCCTATGTGCGCAGCCTCACCCTGCCGGAGACCAGCGACTTCACATGGGACGGCAAGCTCGGCGTCGAAGCGCCGCTCGGCAAATCGACCAAGGTGCAATTGAATGGCACCTATTATGCCGCCCGCGGCATCGCCCAAGGCAGTCAGGCGTCGCGCGGATCGGTCGATTTCTCGCTGTCGCGCACATTCGCCGGGGATCGGATCAAGGCAAGCCTGTCGGCCACCGACATCTTCAACACCTTCGGAACCAAGACCTTTGTGGAGGGCATCGGCTTCGATGCGCTCTATGAAAATTATTATGAAACACAGGCGGTGATGCTGAGCGTCGAGCTGAAGATCTGACGTCCCAACCGATCAGGCGTCTGGCTTCCCGCATGGCGCCACATTCGCGGCGCAGGCGTCAAAAATCGAGCCATCCTGCAACCGGCAACTTCCCAATGGCGCGCCTCTCTTATATGCGCTGCAACATGGCCGACCCGCGCATCTCGCATATCGAACTCGATCAGCGCACGATCATCTGGCGCAATGCCGATATCGAGCAGGAGCGGCGCATTGCCATTTTCGACATCCTCGAAGGCAATCATTTCGCGCCGCAACGGGCGCATGAAGATGGCTATGCCGGGCCATACCGCGTTACACTCCGCGTCGAGGAAGGGCGGCTGGTGCTCGATATCTATCGCGAGGACCAGACGCATCTCGAATCGGTCATTCTCGCCCTTGGCCGGTTCCAGCGGCCGATCCGCGAATATTTCGCGATCTGCGACAGCTATTTCCAGGCAGTCAAGCAATCGACGCCGCAACAGATCGAAACGGTCGACATGGCGCGGCGGGCGATCCACAACGAAGCGTCGGAAATGCTCAGGGAGCGGCTGGCAGGAAAGATCGATGTCGATTTCGATACAGCACGGCGGCTCTTCACGCTGATCTGCGTGTTGCACATCAAGGGCTAGGATGCTCCGCAAGCTCGCCTTGACGATCGTCTTGCTTGCACTGCTCGCCGGGCTCGGCTGGCGGTATGCGACGCACTGGGCGCCGGGCCGGACATCCTTTCCGACACAGGGCATCGACGTATCGCACTATCAGGGCGAAATCGACTGGAATGCCGCACGCGCCGCCGGTGTGGACTTCGCCTATATCAAGGCAAGCGAAGGCGGCGAACTGCGTGACGAGCGCTTTGCCTCGAACTGGGCGGGAACCGCAGCGGCCGGAATCACGCGCGGCGCCTACCACTTCTTCAGCTTGTGCAAACCGGGGCGCGAGCAGGCAACGAATTTCATCGCGCTCGTGCCGAGAGAGGCAGACTCGTTGCCCCACGCAATCGATCTCGAATTCGGCGGCAATTGCGCGAAACGCCCGCCGCGCGATGCCTTGCTCGCCGAAGTCGCGACCTTTATCCAGATGGTCGAGGCGCATAGCGAGAAGCCGATGATACTCTATCTGACGCGCGAGTTCGAGGACGAATACCGGGTGAGCGAGGCCATTGACCGACCGCTCTGGCTCCGTCGGGTCGCGCTTCAGCCCGCTTATGGAGATCGCCCCTGGGTGATGTGGCAGGCCAATCCGCGGCGGCGCGTGGACGGAATCGACGGGCCGGTCGACTGGAACGTGGTGCGCCCGCAATGAGCGATGCCCTGATCCGCGCCGCGAAGGCCGCCGCCGCCCATGCCCATGCACCCTATTCGCATTTCGGCGTGGGTGCGGCGCTGCTCCTCGACGATGGCTCGGTGGTGACGGGCTGCAATTTCGAGAATGCAAGCTATGGCCTGACGCTCTGCGCCGAAACGGTCGCGCTGGCGACGCTCAATGCGCAGGGCAAACTGCGCCAGGTCCGCGAGATCGCGATCATCGGCGGCGCTCTCAAGGACGGGGCGATCAGTGGCTCGGCCCCGGTGCGTCCGTGCGGGCGTTGCCGGCAAGTGCTTACCGAAGCGGCCCAGCTTGCGCAGAGCGATCTCATCGTCCATTGCGCCTCGGCCGATCTGTCGGCGATCGAAAAGCACCGGCTTTCCGATCTTCTGCCCCTTCCCTTCGGCCCGGCGGACCTGGGCCTGGTTCAGGATGACTGATGGCCATACTTTCCGACAAATGGATCCGCGAACAGGCAAGGACGAGCGGCATGATCGAACCGTTTGTCGAAAGCCAGCGGCGCGACAATTGCATCAGCTACGGCCTGTCGTCCTATGGCTATGACGCACGCGTCGCCGACGAGTTCAAGATTTTCACCAATGTCGACAGCGCGATCGTCGACCCGAAGAATTTCGCCGCGAACAGCTTTGTCGATCGCAAGACCGATGTCTGCGTGATCCCGCCAAACAGTTTCGCGCTGGCCCGGACGGTCGAATATTTCCGGGTGCCGCGCGACGTTCTCGTCATCTGTCTTGGCAAGTCGACTTATGCGCGGTGCGGGATCATAGTAAACGTGACGCCGCTTGAGCCCGGTTGGGAGGGGCACGTCACGCTGGAATTTTCGAACACCACGCCGCTGCCCGCGCGCATCTATGCCAATGAAGGCGCATGCCAGTTCCTCTTCCTCCAGGGCAACGAGCCGTGCGAAACCAGCTATGCCGACCGTGCCGGCAAATATATGGGTCAGCGCGGGGTGACGCTGCCGAAACTCTGAACCCGATGCCGCAACGGAGAATGGCCATGAACAAGTTCCTGTTTGCCCTTGCTCTTGCTGTTCCCGCCGCTGCCGCGCCGGCACAAGAAGCGGTTGCCCTCAAGAGCACCGTCTATGTCGCGCGCTCAGTCACGGACGCCGAGGGCAACAAGAAAAACCAGCTCTTCGCGCCAGACCGCGTCCTTCCTGGCGAGGCACTCGTCGTGATGCTCGAATACCGGAACAATGGCACCAAGCCAGCGGCCAATTTCGTGATCAACAACCCGATTCCGGCGGCGGTCTCCTACACCGGCGTCGAGCAACCCTGGGCCGTCGTCTCGGTCGATGGCGGCAAGACATTCGGCGCGCTCGCTGCGCTGAAAGTGGCAAAGGGCGATGGAACCTCTCGCGCCGCCCTGCCGGGTGATGTCACGCATGTCCGCTGGAAATTCGCCCAGCCCATCCCGCCTGCAACCGGCGGGCGAGTGATGTTTTACGGCACGGTCAAGTAGCGCGATTGCGGTAGGCGCCGGGACGATGCACTCTCCCTTCGAACATGAGGGAGAGATTCGAAATGGCCAAGAGCAAGGCGGAATTTGACATCGTCGTCTATGGCGCGAGCGGTTTTACCGGGCGGCTCGTTGCCGAACATCTGGCGAAACGCGGCATCAGGCGCTGGGCGATGGCCGGGCGGAGCGCCGCCAAGCTTGCCGAAGTGCGAGACCTGATCGGTGCACCGAAGGATACGCCGCTGGTCGAAGCCGATGCGAGCGAGCCGAAAACGCTCACCGCCATGTGCAAGCGGGCGCGGGTTATCATAACTACGGTCGGCCCATATCAGCTTTACGGGCCCGAACTGGTCAAGGCCTGCGCCGAGACCGGGACTGATTATGTCGATCTTTGCGGCGAACCGGCCTGGATGCGACAGATGATCGACGCGCACGACGCAACGGCGAAAAAGTCCGGAGCACGAATTGTCTTTTCGTGCGGGTTCGACTCGATTCCATTCGATCTGGGCGTCTGGTTCCTCGAACGGGAAGCGATTCGGCGTCACGGCAAGCCGGCACCGCGCGTCAAGGGCCGCGTCCGCAAGATGCAGGGTGGTGCTTCGGGCGGAACGATTGCCAGCCTGACCGAGACGATGAAAGCCGCGGCGAAGGACCCGCGCATCATCGGCCTGCTGCGCAGCCCGTTCGCGCTGACCCCCGGTTTCGAAGGGCCTTCTCAGCCGAGCGGGATGATTCCGGAATATGACAACGCCACCGGCACCTGGACCGCCCCGTTCGTGATGGCAGCGATCAACACCAAGAATGTCCATCGCAGCAATTTCCTGCTGGGCCATCCCTACGGCAAGGATTTCACTTACGACGAAATGGTGATGACCACCATCGGCGATGCCGGTAAAGCCATAGCAGAAGGGATTGCGACCGCACTCAAGAGCGCCAACCCATTCGGTGAAGGGCCGCAGCCCAAGCCGGGCGAGGGGCCAAGCGCCGAACAGCGCGAGGCGGGCTTTTACGACATCCTGTTTATCGGCGAATATCCCGACGGCGCTAGCGTTCGAGCTTCGGTTTCGGGAGATCGCGATCCGGGCTATGGATCGACCAGCAAGATGATCGCCGAAAGCGCCCTGACGCTGCTCGAAAACGACACGCCCGGCGGCGTTGTTACGCCCGGGGCGATCATCGCCGCGCCGTTGATCGAACGACTCCAAGCCCATGCCGGACTCGCCTTTACGATCGAGGGCTAAAGTGCTCCCGAAAATTTGAGGACGTGGCCAACTGGGGTCTCGCGAAAACCAGCTGCGGCAAGTCCGGAGGCTTGGCTCGTGTCGCTTGCGCGGACGATCAGCGTCGCTTGGTAGCGCCCGGGATCGGAGAAGCGGAGCGACAGGCGCTCCATCGCGGACTGGCTCAGCAAGTCAACCGCCAGAACGGGGCCGCTGCAGCGCAGCGTACCTGATAACCGCTGTTCGCCAAAAAAACTCTTCAGCTGAAACCCAACCCGCCCATCGGCTTCGGCGCAACCATGACCGCGAAACCGTGCATGCGCGTCCGCCACATCCATCGCGGTCAGCATCACAGGCCCGAAGCCGCGCGACAGCGGCAGGTTCAGCATCCGGATATCGCCACCCTGCCCGCCAAAGGACCCGACAACCGCGCCGTGCAGCAGCGCGCCGTCGAGTTGCACCCTGGCTTTTCCCAGAAAGAGCGCCAAGGGTGACATGCTCGCATCAAGATCGCCAAGCGATTGCCCGCCCAACGAAGCGCCCACCAAGCGCCCACGCCAGACCGTGCCCTCGACCGATCGCGCTGCCACCATGTTCCCCGTCAGTGCCAGGGCAATGCGAAGTGGCACAAGGCCCACAATGGCCAGCAGCAGCGCCCCCACGAAAATCCATCGTGACCGCACTATTTTGCCCTTGCCTTGAATGTCGCGTCGACGGCCAGCGTGGCATCGCTGTTCGGCCTGAGCCCGATCTGTTCGACAAAGACGCCTTGCGCATCGAGTGCCTGCAGCCATTTGAAAAGCGCTACGGGTTTGGACGAAGCGAAGCCGACGATCACGCGGCCTCCGGCCTGCGGATCGAGCCGCGTCGGCGAAAACCCCGCCTCGCTCGCGGTACGGCCGACAATGGCTTGCGCCGTATCGGTTGCATAGGCCCTTCCCTCCTTGAGCGCCAAGGCGTCACTGCGCACCCGTTCCAGACGGGCAAGAGCCGCTGCGTTGTTCTCACGTGCCTGCGCCAGACCGGCATTGAGCGGACGAAGGACCGCGAGCCAGCCGAACACGGCGACGAAAAGCGCAATCATCGTGCCGAGCAGTATCTGCTCGCGCTGGCTGCGTTCGCGCCACCATCCAGTCATACGCTCCATCATCGCGGCCTCACCTGAATTTCGACTTCGGCCCTGCCCTGCGTCGCTCTCGGGGCGCCCTGCGTCACGGCAAAGCCGCGTCCTTCGATCGCGCGGCCGAGAACATCGATCTCGGGCTGACCGCTGGCGCGAACGGTGGCGCGCAGCGTGCCGTCCGGTTCGAAGGCCAGTGCACCCAGTTCGACATTGGGTATCGATTCCATCGCGGCGGTCACAGCTCCAAGCGTCGGCAGGAAGCCCGCGCCGCCACCACGCTGGTCCGCGAGTTTGTCCTGCAGGCGGTCGATCGCGTCCTCCGACGCCGATCGTTCGCCAAGGGAAAGCGCCGCGATTGTCGCCCCCTGTTCGTCAAGCGCTGCGGTCGATAGCGAAAGCCGCATCCATTGCGCGATCGGAATGGCCAGCGTTATCGCCCCGGCGACCGCGGCCAGCATCGCCACGCGCCGCCAATAGCCCGGGCCCGCGTTCCAGTCCGCGCGCGGCGCGAACTCCCCCTGCAGCAGGTCGAGCGGCGGCGATGCGACGGCAGTGGCAATCGCCTGCTCGAGTTCGGGCGCCTCGAGCGTCCGGACCGTCGCATCGCCCACTACGAGAATCGAGACAGTGCCGTCTTCCGCAAGCCCCGCGTCCGCAGACCGCAAAACAGTTTCGTCATGCAGAACACCACGAACAAAACCGCTTTCGGGCACGGGCAACAGGCTGGGTGCCGGGATCAGGGCCAAGGCCGTGATGCCGCGCCCAGCCAGTTCGGCAATCCAGGCCTGCATCCTTGCCTTGTCGCTGATGACATAGTGATTACCGTCTTGCGCCACGGCAACGTGCCGATCCACGCCGAGGCTTACGTCCGCAGCGTCAAGCCGTGCCGCAGCGAGCGCCTGGGCGGGGCTCAGCCCGCCAAGCGCGCAGATCCGATAGGTAACTCCCGAGGCCGGTGCGACCGCCGTGACGGAGAGACCCGAACCCTGAAAGTCCTCACCGCGCGCGGTTACCAGGCCATCTTCGATTTCGAGCCAAGGCAAGCTCTCCCCGCCAAGAAACACGACGAAGCCGTTCATGCGCCGTCACCCCAGCTCCGCCGCACGATCTTCGCGGGGTTTGCCGCACCATCGATCAAGGCCAATTCGGTCAATTCTGCCCCACCCAGCTCAATCTGCATCTCAAGCGCAAACCAGCGCGTCTTGATCTTCGTCTGGGCCATCACTTCGACCGGAGGCGAAATTCCGCGTAAGGCCGGCTTGGACCAGAAATTCTCCACCGCCGAATAGCCGTTGGCCGGGCGTTCGTCGATCATCCTTTGTGCAAAGGCAAGACTGAGCCTGTCGGGCAGCAGCATCACGATCAGCGGCGCCTGATCATGCCTGAGAGTGTTGATGTTGATCGGGGACAGCTCGGCAACGGGGAGCGCACAGACCCAGGGGCGGATGCGCTCATAGAGCGCCCGATCCACACCCGCGACGGCCTTCAGCTCGGACACGTCGGCCATCAACGCGTTCGCGGCGCGATACGGCACGGGAGCGCGCGCATACGTCTCATCCTCTGCACCGCCGGGCTGCGGAACCGAATCGCTGTCGATCCAGTCGGCCGCCGACTGCGCGATAAGCCCTGCGACACGCGGCTGGATCCCGACCAATGCCATCAGCGCTTCGAACTGGCGCACAGCCACGGGGCGAACCACACGTCCCCCCTGTTCCGACTGGGACACAAGCGAATTGAGATTGAAGCAATTCCCGGCGTCGCTGAGCTTGGCGGTGGCCGTGCCATTGTCGATCGGAAAGGCATTCGGGCGATCGAGCCAATCGCCGGACAGCGTTGCCGTCCGATCGGCGCTGCTCACATCGCTGATCCGGGTTCGGGCGATGGCTTCCCCCGCAAGCGCATAATGCCGGGCTTGGTCAATCGCCGCCATGTTCCCTGATAGATGCGTCTGCAGTTTCAGCCGCTCCAGAGACGCGGCCGCAATGACACCGATCACCGCGACCAGCATGAGCACGGTCAGCAGGGCCGCACCCCGCTCTCCCGGTCTCGGCGTCATTCGCCCGTCCCCACAAGGAACATCCGCGTGACGGGCGCCGCGCCGCGCCGCGCGATGGTCAGTTCGAGCGCACGAGGAATGGCATCTGTTCGCTCGGAATCCCAATTGTCCTGCCAGTCCGCCTTGGTGCGAAAGCGCAACCTGGCGCGTTCGACCCCTGATTCGAGTATGAGCGGCGGGCCTGCGGGGGCGCCATCGACAAACGGCGTAGCGACGCGAACGAGTTCACCCTTCTCAAGCCGGATTTCAACACGCTGAGGCTTCGAGCCACCCCGCACAAAGGCGACAAGCAGTCGGCCCTGATTGGCCTGGAAAGCCGGGCGCGGCCGACCAGCCTCGTCGCGCGAAACGCGCGGCACCGCCTGCCCCAGATCGGTCGTAAGGAGCGCCGAAAGCCTGCGTTCGCTCGACACGCCCTCAAGCGCGCGCGCCGATGCCGATTGCGCCCTGACGGCGAAGGACAAGAGACTGACCCCGGCCGCCGCCAGCATCGCAAAAATGAACAGCGCCACGACCACTTCGACCAGCGTGAAGCCGTATTCGGCGGAACGCCCAGAGGACCTGAAGCCGCGTTCGGTGGAATGCGCGGAGGGCGCGAGTCCGGCTGTCAGCCCCGTCATTGCGCGGACCTTGCGAGTGTCAGAGCACCTGCGGGTCGGCCGGCTTCGTCGCGGACCGCAATATCGACACGCACAAGTCGGGGATCGGCGGTCGATGCCGTCGTCCGGGACCAGGCCCAGTGTCGCCCACCATTGTCCGTCACGCCTTCCTCATTGCCCAATGGGGGGGGGCGGGGGTCGGTGAGGATTTCGACTGCCATGTTGTGAGCCACAATCTGGCCCATTGCCTGCGTCTCGATTTCGCCCGAATTGCGAAGGATCGCTCCCTCAAGCTTTAGCAGCGTCAGTGCCACAAGACTGAAGATCGCCAGCGCGACCATCATCTCGATCAGGGTGAAGCCCCCGTCCCACCTGGCATGGGGTTCATTTGCCGACATGGACGGTTCCATCGGCCCCGATGGCGACAGCGATGCGCTCGTCGCCCCGCTGGAGCGTGATGCGCGTTTCCGGGTCGGCGAGGCCCGCCGGATCGAACTCGATCTCGGCCGCCGACCCGCTGGTGCCCGACGTCCAGCGGGCGCCAGCGAGCGGCCTCTCGCCAAGCTGCTGCCACTCTCCACGATGCCGTTGCGCGAACCGGTAACCGCCCGCGTCAACCGTGAGCCGCGTCGCACGCGCCGAAACGATTGCCTCATCGCGCGCGGCGACGGCGCGTGCAGCAAATCTTTCCGCCTCGTCCAACAGCCGCCCGCGCGGATCGGGAATTGCAAGCACGACAACCGCCGACATCAAGCCAAGGATCGTGAGCGCGACCAGTAGCTCAAGCAGCGTAAAGCCGTTTTCGGCGGAACGCCTCAAGGACTCGAAGCCGCGATCTCCGCGAGGGAATCGCGCGCTATTGCCAGTTGCCGATATCGGCATTGTCTCCCTCGCCGCCTTCCGCGCCATCGGCACCAAGCGAATAAATGTCCACCGCCCCGTGCTGGCCCGGCATGACATAGCGATAAGGATGGCCCCATGGATCCTTTGGCAGCTTCTTGATCACGCCTTTCGTTACAAGTGCCTGGAGCCCTTCGCCCGGGTCCGGGTAGGTCAGGTTCTGGAGCTTGTACATCTCCAGACTCTGGTCGAGATTCGCAATGTCGATCTTGGCCTTTTCCGTCGTTCCCTTCGAAAGTGCAGGGAGCACGTTGAAGACCACAACTGTCGCCAGTAGGCCCAGGATCACCAGCACGACCATCAGTTCGACCAGCGTGAAGCCGCGATCTCCCGAAGGGAATCGCGCCCCGGCGAAAGCCGGGGCCTGATCTGCGTTCGAGTTTGGGCCCCGGCTTTCGCCGAAGCACGAAGTAATCAGCATGGTTACACTCCGGCCAGCGTTTCGAGTTGCAGAATGGGAAGGAGGATCGATAGCACGATACCCGCCACGATCACGCCCATAATAACAATGATGGCAGGTTCGAGCATCGCAAGCGCGGCTGCCGTGAAACTATCGAACTCGCGCTCGAGATAGTCGGCCGCGCGCTCGAGCATCGCATCGAGCTGTCCCGACGATTCGCCAGAGGCCGTCAGGTAAACGAGCAAGGGCGGAAATAGATCGGTCCGTCGAAGCGCCGCCGAAAGGCTGCCACCGCCGCGGATCGCTTCGACCATTTCCTCGCTCGCCTGTCGTAGCGCGTGATTGCGGACAGTGCGTGAGGACAGCGCAAGCCCGTCGATCAGCGGCAACCGGCTGGCGACCATCGTCGCGAGCGTCCGCGAAAGCCGCGCCGCGTGCAGATCGCGGATCAGCCGACCGAGCAATGGAAGGCGCAGCAGCGCACGGTCGAAGGCCATCCGCCGCGCCGGATTTTGCAACAAACGCCAGCCAAGAAAAACCGACCCGCCAAGAGTCAGCAAGATCAGCCACCACCACCCGGCGAAAACGCCCGAGATACCGATCACGAACCGCGTAAGCAGGGGAAGCTGCTGTCCGACCGTATCGAACTGCTCGACAACCTTGGGCACGACATAGATCATCAGCGCCCCGACCACGAACATCGCCACGATCGCCAGCACGATCGGATAGGCAAGCGCCGCGAACAGCTTCGCGCGCACCTGTGCCTGGCGCTCCTGCAAATCGGCGAGGCGATCGAGGATCACGGGCAGCGACCCTGCCCGTTCGCCCGCCGCGACCATCGCCCGGTAAAGCTGGGGAAAGCTCTTCGTCTCGCGTTGCATCGCATCCGAAAGGCTCCGCCCTTCCAGCACGCCGCCATGGACGGTTTCGACAACGGCGCGAGCCTTTTCGCTTTCGGTCTGGCGCGCGATCGTGCGGAGCGCCTCCTCGAGCGGACTCACGCGGATCAATGTGGCAAGCTGGCGGGTGAACAACGTCAACTGCTTGGCGCTCAGACGTTTCGGGCCGAGCGACAGGAGCGGAGCCCCGGCCACCGGACGCTCCGCGCCTTCGCCGACGCTGACGACATAAAGCTTCTTTGCCGCCAGCCGCTGCCGGGCTTCCTCGACATTGGCCGCCGGAACCCGCCCGCGCTTCTCGCGGCCGGATACGTCGAGCGCTACATAATCAAACTGCGTCATCGCCCCAGTCCGTGTAGCCGCTTCCCTCGCCCGGCTGCCGGCGATCGTGCAAACGGCGATCGCCGTCCGGATTGGCGCGCTGTTCGTCGCCGGCATCCCGTCGCGTGATCCGCACGGCCTCTTCAGGAGTGGTTTTCCCTTCGATCACCAGCGCGCGCGCCGCCGCGGCAAGGTCCAGGCTGTAACGGAACGCGTGCCGCGCAATGGCCGCCTCATCCCCGCCGTCATGAATCAGTTGGCGAATCGTTTCATCGACCCGGATAGCCTCGAACACGCCAATCCGGCCCTTGAAGCCCATGCCGTTGCAGGCCGCGCAGCCGACCGGCTCATAGACGGTCACTGACTCGTCGAGGCCCAGCAATTCGTGGACCGACGAACCGGCGCGCTCAGACCGGCGGCATTCGGGGCAAAGCCGCCGCACAAGGCGCTGCGCGATGACCGCCCGCAGCGTGGAGGCAAGCAGGAACGGTTCGATCCGCATGTCGCGAAGCCGCGTGATCGCGCCCGCCGCACTGTTGGTGTGAACGGTCGAGAGCACGAGATGTCCAGTCAGCGACGCCTGCACGGCGATGTCCGCCGTCTCGCGATCGCGGATTTCCCCGATCATCACGATGTCCGGATCCTGCCGCAGGATGGCGCGCAGGCCCGCCGCGAAGGTCAGCCCGACCTTGGGGTTGACCTGAGTTTGGCCCACACCGTCCACGGCATATTCGACAGGGTCCTCAACCGTCAGGATATTGCGCGACCCGTCGTTCAACAGCCGCAGCCCGGCATAAAGCGTCGTCGTCTTGCCCGAGCCGGTCGGTCCGGTGACAAGCACGATACCATTGGGCTCTGCAAGCGCCGAGCGGAGAAGCGCATTTACGTCCGCGCTCATGCCCAGCTGATCGAGCCCGATTCCGGCATTGTCCTTGTCGAGTATGCGCAGCACGACCCGTTCACCCATGCGCGCGGGCAAGGTGGACACGCGAACGTCGAGCGTCTTGCCGCCAAGCGTCATGCCGATCCGGCCATCCTGCGGCACCCGGCGCTCGGCAATGTCGAGTCTCGCCATGACCTTGATCCGGCTAACCAGAACGGGCGCCACATGCGGGGGCATACGGAGCGTTTCCCGCAGCACGCCGTCGATCCGCATGCGGACGACCAGTGCCGATTCATAGGGCTCGACATGAATGTCCGACACGCCGTGGCGCACGGCATCGGCAAGGATTCCATTGATCAAACGGATTGCGGGAGCATCGTCGGCGCTGTCAAGCAAGTCTTCAGCGGTCGGGATGCCGCTTGCAATCAGATCAAGCTCGCCGCCGCTTCTGAGTGTGTCGGCGGCGGCCGCCGCCGCATCGCCGTTCATCGCATAGGCGGAGGACAGCAGCTGGTCGAACGCTGCTTCGGAAACGCGCTCGACACCCATCTCACCATCGAGATTGCGCTTGACCTCGATCAGAATCGCCGGATCGGCGCCGTCGCGCAGGCTGGCCATCGCGCGCTCGCCATCGAACCGAAGCAAGACGCCATGTTTCCGGGCAAAACTATAGGAAATCGCCGGAACCCTCGGCGACAGCGCCAGGGCGTCGCGCGGGTTTTCGGCGTTCACTTCCTGTCCTTTTTGTCCTTCGGCCCCGGAAGCTGGATCCGTTCCGAAGATTCCCGCATCCTGGGTTCGATGACTTGCGGCACGCCGGGCTTTGTCGGGTCCTGCGGCGCGCCCGGATCGCTGACGGGCGGGGTCGTATCCATATAGTCGCGTACTAGCTGATCGATGCTCGGTTCCTCATCGGGCCGCAAGAGGCGTTGCTGCGCACGGACATAATTGTAACGCCGTTCGGCAAGCGCGCGAGCCTCCGCTTCCGAACGCAGGATGGTCGGGCGGATAAAGACCATCAGATTGGTCTTGGACCGTGTCCTCGAGCGAGAGCGAAACAGTTGGCCCAGGCCCGGCAGGTCACCCAGCAACGGAATCTTTTCGAGCGTACGGCGCTCATTATCGTCAAGCAGTCCGCCTAGCGCGATGATCTGGCCATCATCGACCGTTACGGTCGTCTGGATCTCGCGCTTATTGAGGATCAAGTCAGAGAAATTGTTCGAGACCGGCCCGGCGATCGAGCTGACTTCCTGCCTGATCGCGAGCTTGACTGCGCCGCCATCGTTGATCTGCGGCGTGACTTCGAGCTGGATGCCGACATTCTGGCGCTGGACCGTGCGGAAGGCATTGTCGAAATTCTTCGAAAGCGCTTCGCCGGTCGTGATCGGGATTTCCTGACCAACCAGCAACTTGGCTTCCTGATTGTCGAGCGTGACGATCGATGGCGTCGAAAGAATGTTCGACTTGGTGTCGGATTGGACGGCGTTGATGATCGTGCCGAACAGTCCGTTCCTGCCGATATTGGTGGCGAGACCCGCAAACCCCCCGCTTGCGCCGAGGATCGAATTGACCGCAGCCTGCGCAAGCTGGTCGCTGATCGGATTGTTGGTTGTCGTCGTGGTCGTCGTGCCGTTGACGGTCGTCGTCGTCGTATTGAGTTCGCGCGCGCCGACTGCCCCGGCGATCGTCAGGATGTTGGGCGCGGCGTTCGAGTAATTGGTCGCGGCAAAGGGAATATTGCTCCCCGGCTTGCCACCCAACAAGAACTGGACCCCCAGCTTTTTCGCCGCATCATCCGAAATTTCGACAATGATCGCTTCGACCAGAACCTGGTCGCGACGTGTGTCGAGCTGGCGGATCACCTGGCTCAGCATCCGCTGCACATCCGACGGCGCGGAGATGATAACCGCGTTCAGCCCTTCATAGCGAGCGATGACGGGCGTCGGCCGGCCATTGGCCGAGCCGCCGGTCGTGACCGCAACAGGAAGCGCCGCCGCCTGTCCGCTATTACCCGATCCGTTCGTCGGCGGGGCAGTCGAGATAGCGCCCGGTTGGCCGACAAGCTGTTGCAGTACCGGCATCAGCTTGTCGGCATCCGCATTCTGGAGCCAGTAAACCTGGATTTCGACACCGTTTGCAGCCCGCCGATCCAGGTCGCGCGCGATGGCGCCGAACCGCTGGACCATTTCGGCATCGCCCCTGAGCGCGACCGAGTTCGAACTGTCGATCGGCACGACCGCTACCGCCGTCCGTGCACCGTCGCCCGTCTGCCCGCCGGTCGCCAGTTGCTGGAGCGACGTCGCGATCTCCCGCGCACCGGCATTCTTGAGCGCGATCACGTCCGTTGCCGCCCCTTCGCTGTCTATTTTGCCGAGGAGGCCACGAATCCGGCGAATATTGTCGGCATAATCGGCAACAACCAGGCTGTTGCCAGAACGGTTGGCTGTTACCGAGCCTTCACGACTGACCAGCGGTCTCAACGTTTCGACTGCCGATGTCGCCTCTATCGCACGGAGACGGAAGACTTCGGTCACGAACTGGTTGCGGGCTGCACCGGATACGCCGATCTTGCCGGGTTGTGCCGCGGCGGTGTCGGACGGCTGGACGCGATAACCGCCGCCCTCCATCGGGATAGCCACGAAACCATTGGCACGGAGCGTCGCCAGGAAAACCTCGAAATATTCCGACTTGGATAGCGCGCGGTCGGTCACGACGGACACCTTGCCCTGCACCCTGCTGTCGATCACGAAATTGCGTCCGGTAACGCGGGCCACATCCTGGATGAACGCCCGGATATCGGCGTCTCTCAGGTTAAGAACCTGTTGCGCGGGAAGGGGAACCGCAAGAACCAGCAACAGGGGGATCAGCTTCCACTTCATTTCCTGGGCGTCCCCGAGGTCAGGCTGATGGTGCGCCCTGCTCTTTCGACCTGAAGCGAAACCGAGCCGCCCTTAGAAAGCTGGCTTGTAACCGTTTCGATAGAGTTAACCGGTTGCCCGTTGACTGCCGTCACGACATCCCCCGGCAAGAGGCCTGCCTGCAGCAGCATGTCCCCCGAGCCGCCCGGACCGACCGTGATACCGCCCACTTTCCCGCCCTGGCCTCCCGTCTTCGGCGCTTCGGGCAAAGTCGATGGCGTCGACGCCGTGCTGGTCTTTGCAACCGGCGCTGCGACGGACTGATCGAGGAACAGCTGTTCGGCGACACCGTTGCGGTCGATCGTCACGCTATCGAAGGCCACCTGCTTCAGCGTGACGCCGGGCATTACCTCATCCCCCACACCAAAGCTCGACTGCACGCCATCGGGCGTTTCGATGATCGCGGATCCACCGCCCACGGCTTCGTCCACCCGCACTCCGAACAACTTAAGGGCAAGCGAGGTGACGACCATCGACCCGGGCTGGGCATTCATACGGAAGAAGGGATCGAAATTCGCGACCGGCTGCCCCCCGACCTGCGTCGCACGTGCATCGCCAAACGGCCCTGCAGGCGTGACAGCGGCCCAGACCAGCCGGGCAAGCTGCACCGCGATCAGGATCAGCAAGGCCACCTCGAGAGCCCGGTACGCCGCACGAGGGGTAATGGAGCGTTTGAGCTCAAACATAACGTGCGACTAATAACCTCCCACAGGCCTGACAAGCAGCCTTATGCCCGACAATTCAGTCAGCGCTAACCATTTTTATTAACCATGATTTCACTTTCGTGTCGTGCGCTTTGGGGGCTTGCGGAATCCCTTTCCACGCGGGCGACGGAGCGGCAGGCGATTCACGCCTTCGGGCAATTCGAATCGCAGCGCGCCCGAGACGGGATTGGCTTCGGCAAGGCGAAGCTCGAGCTTCTGGCCAAGCGTATAGCGATCGCCGGAGCTCTCTCCTTCCAGCGCCTGCTCGCCTTCGATGAAACGGAAATACTCAGTTCCCAGGGTAGAAACCGGGACAAGGCCGTCGCCCCCCAATCCTTCGACCGTCGCGAAAAATCCGAAATTCGTGACGCCGGTAATTCGCGTGTCGAGGATCTGGCCCACACGTTCGGAAAGATAGGCCGCAACGTAGCGATCGATGGTTTCGCGCTCGGCTTCCATCGCCCGGCGCTCGGCCTTGCTGATCGATTCGCCAAGCACTGTCATGCGTGCGGCCTCGTCGCCGCTCAGTCCTCCTTCGCCAAGGCCGTAGGCATCGATGAGCGACCGGTGGACCAGCAAGTCCGCATAGCGCCGGATCGGCGATGTGAAGTGCGCGTATGATCCGAGGGAAAGGCCAAAATGCCCTTGGTTGACCGGCGCATAATAGGCTTGGGTTTGCGAGCGCAGGATTTGCTCCATCACCTGCGGTTTGAAATCCGCATCGCCCACGCGCGCGATCAGGCGGTTGAAGACCTTGGGCGTGACCACCTGCCCCAGCGCGAACGCGATATCGAAGGTTTCGAGATAGTCCTTGAGCGCAACCAGCTTTTCGCGAGCCGGCGGTTCGTGAACGCGGTACATACAAGGCGCTTTCTTGGCTTCGAGCGCTTTTGCGGCAGCAACGTTCGCCGCAATCATGAAATCCTCGATCAGCCGGTGCGCATCAAGCCGCTCGCGCACGGAAATGTTCGTGATCCGCCCGGCCTCATCGAGCTGGACACGCCGTTCGGGCAAATCGAGGTCAAGCGGCTCCCGTTGGTCGCGCGCCTTGGCGAGAAGCGCCCAACAGTCCCAAAGCGGCCTGAGCGCCGTATCGAGAAGCGGATGCACCCCGCCGTCGATCGCAGCCTGCGCGTCCTCATAGGCAATGTTCGCCGCCACTCTGATCACGGCGCGCGAAAAGCGAAAGCCGGTCATCTTGCCCCTGGCATTGATCTTGAGGTGGCAAACCAGCGCCGCGCGGTCACGCCCTTCCTTCAACGAACACATGTCCGCAGACAGGTTTTCGGGGAGCATCGGCACGACTCGGTCGGGAAAATATACGCTATTCCCCCGCTTCCGCGCTTCCTTGTCGATCAGCGAGCCGTGGCGGACATAGTAGGACACGTCGGCGATCGCGACAATCGCATCGAATCCCCCGTCATCGGCGGGGGCCGCCCAGACCGCGTCGTCATGGTCGCGCGCGTCGGCGGGGTCGATCGCAACAATCGGCAAGTGGCGCAGGTCCTCACGCTTGCCGAGCGGCCAGCCCGCCACGTTTTCGGCTTCGGCAAGGAGGTCGACCGAAAAGATATTGGGGATTTCGAACTTGTGGATCGCGATGAGGCTGAACGCCCGTGGCGCGAACGGATCGCCAAGCACTTCCTGCACGCGCGCGGTGATGCGCGGCGGGCGTCCGGACTTTTCGGCCAGGACCAGATCCCCCGTTCGCGCGCCGCCCAAATCGGAGATCAGCGTATCCTTCCGATCGCGCTTGTCGACGGGCTTGAGCCAATGCCGCCCGCCCTCTTCTGCAATCACCCCCAGCAGCAACTCCTCGCTTCGTGCGAGCTTCTTCATCGGATGCGCGACATGGCCGTTCCCGCGCTCCTCGACCCTTGCAAGGATGCGATCGCCGATGCCCAGCGCACTCCGCCGCCCGCGCTCGATAACGCGAAGCCTGGGCGTCGGGATGCCTTCCGCTTCCCAGCGTTCGGGAACAGCGATTACTTGCCCGTCGTCGACATCGGCAATCCTGAGAACCGTCACTTTCGGGAGACCGCCCATCTTGTGGAAGGCCCGGCCGGGTGCTGAATCGATCAACCCTTCATCCGCCATGTCCTTGAGCAGCGCCTTCAGCGCAATCTTTTCGGCACCGTGCAACCCGAAGGCGCGTGCAATTTCCCGCTTGCCTGCAGGACCCGGGGCCATGGTAATGAAATCGAGAATCTGCTTGCGCGAAGGAAGTCCGGCGGGGCGCGGTTTGGGCATGGGAAAAGCGTTAGGGGCTTGGCGCAGCAACGCCAACCGCTAAAGCGTGAAAGCGATGATCTACGACCTCCTAATCGTCGGCGGCGGTATCAACGGCTGTGCCATTGCGCGCGAGGCAGCGCTCAACGGCTGGTCGGTGCTGCTTGTCGAGAAGGACGATCTCGCCAGCCACACATCTTCCGCATCGACCAAGCTCATTCACGGCGGGCTTCGCTATCTTGAAACCTATGAGTTCAAGCTGGTCCGCGAAGCCCTTCAGGAGCGCAAGCGGCTATTGAAGGCCGCCCCGAACCTGATTCACCCCATTGCCATCGTGCTGCCGCAGGACAACGCCGTTCGCCCTTGGTGGATGGTGCGCGCCGGCCTGTATCTCTACGATATGCTTGCGGGCTTCGGGAACCTTCCGAGATCGCGCATGCTCCGCCGTCGCGATCAGGCGTTCAGTATTCCGCTGAAGGGGAAAGCACGCGGCTTCGTTTATTGGGACTGCACGGTGGACGACGCGCGCCTGACGGTTCTCAACGCCGTCGATGCCCGGTCGTCCGGTGCCGAAATCAGGACACGAACCGCCTTCATCTCTGCAACGCGCGATCACCGGATCTGGACGGCGAAACTTTCCGACGGAAGCGAAGTGCAAGCCATCGCCGTCGTCAACGCCGCAGGGCCCTGGCTGGTCGAAGTCGAGGGGCGGCTTGGCCAATGGAAGCGCAATACGCTGAAGCTGGTGAAGGGCAGCCACATTGTGCTCCCGCGCCTGTTCGACGGCGATCATGCCTATATGTTGCAGCAGCCCGACCGGCGGATCGTATTCGCGATTCCCTGGATCGGCGGTACGACGATGGTCGGCACGACCGAGGTCGAAGTTCCCAACCCGGAAAATCCGGAGATCAACGCCGACGAAATCGATTATCTCCTCCACGCCACGAATACGGCCTTTGTCCGCCAGAGCCGACACGAGGATATCAGCTATAGCTGGGCAGGCGTCCGCCCGCTGTTCGACGATGGCAAGGGCGATTTGCGAACGACGACGCGCGATTATGTCCTCGAAGTCGATCAGGATGGGGCGCCGTTGCTCAATGTCCTTGGCGGCAAAATCACGACCGCGCGCTATCTCGCCGAAGACGCGATGCGGCGGCTCGGCAAAGCCGTTGCCCGCACTGTCGGCGAAGTCACCCGCGAGCGGCCATTTTCGGGCGGGCAGCTTCCGCTCGAATTCGACGCTTTCGTCGAACGAAGCGAGTCCATCTGGCCGTTTCTGGGAACCGAGCGGACAATCCGAATGGCACGGGCCTATGGTGCCAGCCTTGGGATCATGCTTGCGGAGGTCCAGGACGAGGCGGCGATGGGGCGGAACTTTGGCCATGGCCTCACTCAGGTGGAGGTCGACTGGCTGATCGAACGTGAATGGGCGAAGACTGCGGAGGACATCCTCTGGCGGCGAACCAAGCTGGGGCTGGCCTTCAGCGAAAGCCAGACCACCGAACTTGCGCGCTATGTCGATGAGCGGATCGCCGCGACCGCGCCCTGAACAGTTTCAACGCGAAACTTTTCCTTTGGACAGGCAAGCCATATCTCTGATTGCCCTTCGCCGCCGCACCGATAGGATGCAACATCAGGCGGCCAGTCCGGCCGCGTTTCAATCGACACGCTGCCCGTTGGGCAATTCAATCGGAGTTCTTTCATGACGGATCAAGCCGCCTATACCCCCCCGAAAGTCTGGACTTGGAACAAGGAAAGCGGGGGTCGCTTCGCAAACATCAATCGGCCGGTGGCCGGGGCAACGCACGACAAGGAGCTTCCCGTCGGAAAGCACCCGTTCCAACTCTATTCGCTGGCGACGCCAAACGGCGTGAAAGTGACGGTGTTGTTCGAGGAACTGCTCGAGCTGGGGCACAAGGACGCGGAGTATGACGCCTGGCTGATCAACATCGGCGACGGGCAGCAATTCGGTAGCGGCTTCGTTGCGATCAACCCCAATTCGAAGATTCCCGCGCTGCTCGACCGCAGCGGCCCGGAGCCTGTCCGCGTCTTCGAATCGGGCTCCATCCTTCTTCATCTGGCCGAAAAGTTCGGCGCCTTTCTGCCTGCATCCGGGCCGGCGCGGACGGAGACGCTGTCCTGGCTCTTCTGGCAGATGGGAAGCGCGCCCTATCTCGGCGGGGGCTTCGGCCATTTCTACGCCTATGCGCCCGAAAAGATCGAATATGCGATCGACCGGTTCGCTATGGAAGCGAAGCGCCAGCTCGATGTACTGGACCGGCGGCTCGGGGAAAGCGAATATCTGGGCGGCAGCGAATATACGATCGCCGACATCGCGAACTGGCCGTGGTATGGCGCATTGGCCAAAGGGCTGATCTATGAAGCGGGCGAATTCCTGCAAGTCCAGGACTACAAGAACGTCCAGCGCTGGACCGATCAGATCGCCACAAGGCCAGCGGTTCAGCGCGGACGGATGGTCAACCGGGCCTTTGGCGATCCGGCTAGCCAGCTGCTCGAGCGGCATGATGCCAGCGATTTCGAGACGAAGACGCAGGACAAGCTCCAACCCGCGGCCTGATTTGACTTCGGTCAATGACAAACGGGCAATGACACGTTCCAAGGGCAGAAGTCGGCTGGAGGCGTGGCACGGTGACGGAAACTGTTTCGGAAACAGGCGGTTCGGCCCGAATCTGGGATCTGCCGACCCGCCTGTTTCACTGGCTGTTCGCGGCTCTGATCGTGTTCGCATATGTATCGGCTGAGGAAGACAGCACCATCAATCAGTGGCACATGGCCGCCGGTTATTGCGTGGCGGTGCTGCTTGCCTTCCGAATTGCCTGGGGGTTTGTGGGCGGTGAGTATGCGCGCTTTGCGAGCTTCCTGAAGCTCGATCATGTTGCCACGCACATCGTGCAGATGCTGCGGCTGCGCGTCGACCCCACGGCAGGGCACAATCCATTGGGAGGATTGGCCGTCCTGCTGATGCTCCTTCTCGCGAGCGCCACTGTCCTGACCGGAATCGCATTGAGAGGCGAAGATCCTCATGACGGCTTCGGCAAGTTAATGCTTAT
Organism: Sphingomonadaceae bacterium; assembly: GCA_041916635.1. Lineage (GTDB taxonomy): Bacteria > Pseudomonadota > Alphaproteobacteria > Sphingomonadales > Sphingomonadaceae > Aquisediminimonas. The sequence continues at coordinate 425,638 of JAYRZE010000001.1, forward strand.
CCTCGCCGCCATTCACGTTATCGCGGTCTTCGTTATGTCGGCCCTCTCGCGAGAAAACCTGCCGCGCGCGATGGTTACGGGGCGCAAACCGGTCTCGGTCACGCATCCCTGGAAGGACGGACGCGGCGCGACCGCCCGAGCCTGGATCTTTGCTCTCGCTGTTACGGCGGCATCGGTGGCCGCCATATTGGCGAACGACCCTCAAGCATTCACGCCACGCCCGACCGAAAGCCACGCCGAAGGACAACAGGGCCAAGCCGAACAGGGCGGCGAGGTCGAAGCGGGCGAAGACTGAAGCGCTTCGCAAAGTCTGGATTTCGGGGAAGGCGGACTCTGGTATCGCGTCTAGGCTCGAATGCATGCAGTATCGGCCGCGATGACGGGCACAAAAGCAAAGGAATTGATGTTGACTGGCCTGACCCGAGCCGAAGCTGGCGCGCGCCTGGCAACGGAAGGGCCAAACGAGCTTCCGCATGCATCCCGGCGGACGGCGCTTAATATTGTGGGCGAAGTCCTGAGGGAGCCGATGCTTGCGCTGCTGCTGGCCGGGGCTCTGCTTTACGTCCTGCTGGGAGACCCGACCGAAGCCATCGTCCTTGCAAGCTTTGCGTGCTTTTCGGTTGTGATCACCGTTGTGCAGGAAGCGCGGACCGAACGCGTCCTTGAAACGCTGCGCGACCTGGCGAGCCCGCGCGCCCTTGTCATCCGCGACGGCGAGCGCATCCGCATTGCCGGTCGCGATGTCGTGCGAGGCGACGTCTTGATCGTTGAAGAAGGCGATCGCATCCCGGCGGACGCGCGAATAGTTTCGAACAATGGATTGCAAGTCGATGAATCTCTGCTGACGGGCGAGCCCTTCCCGGTTGCAAAGGGGATGGAAGGAGACACTACCGTCTATTCGGGAACTCTTGCCGTGCGCGGGGGCGCGATTTGCGAAGTGACGGGAACGGGATCGGCTTCCCGGCTGGGCCAGATCGGCAAGATACTCGGGTCCGTCGAAGCCGAGCCGCCCCGGCTCCAGATCGAGACACGGCGGATGGTCCGCCTCTTTGCTCTGGCCGGCATTTCGGTAAGTGTCCTTGCGGTCGTCCTACAGGGTGCTGCGCGCGGCGACTGGCTGGAAGCGGCGCTGGCGGGGATCGCGCTTGGCATGTCCATGCTTCCCGAGGAATTGCCCGTTGTCCTGACTGTCTTCATGGCCATGGGAGCATGGCGCATTTCAAGGCTCAACGTCCTGACACGGCGCGCGGCCACGATCGAGACGCTCGGCTCGGCGACTGTCTTGTGCACCGACAAGACCGGCACGCTCACCGAAAACCGGATGACCATTGCCGAACTGAGGCTCGCCGACGGCCAGTGTTTCAAGCGGTCGAGCGAGGGCACGACGATCCTGCCAGAAGTGTTCCTTTCGCTCGCCGAGCTCGGGATCATGGCGAGCGCGGCCGATCCGTTCGACCCGATGGAAAAAGCGTTTCACGCGCTCGGCGCGGAACAGGGGAAAAGCCGCGTGTCGCGGCTCCGCAGCGACGAGCATCGGATCCACCGGCTCTACCCTATGGAAAAGCCGATCCTGGCGATGTCGCATGCTTGGGGTGCCCCGGATCTGGCGGGCGGGCTGACGGTTGCCGCAAAAGGCGCACCCGAAACGATCGCGGATCTTTGCGGCGCGTCGGAGACACAACGAGCTGCCATCCGTACTATGGTCGAGCAAATGGCCGCTGGCGGGTTGCGCGTGCTGGGCGTCGCCATAGCGAAGTGGGGAGAACACCCGTTGCCCGAAACGCAATGCGAGTTCGACTATGAATTTGTCGGACTTGTCGGCCTCACCGACCCGCTACGAGCCTCGGTGCCGGCCGCGATCGGCGACTGCCGGACGGCGGGCATCCGCGTCGTCATGATCACGGGAGATCATCCCGAAACAGCCCGCACCACGGCGGAGCGGGCAGGAATCGCAACCGGGGAAGTTCTGACGGGCGCCGACATTGCAACGCTGGACGACAAGATGCTGGCGCAACGAATCACCGCCTGCAATGTCTTTGCGCGCGTCATGCCCGAACAGAAGTTGCGGATCGTCGAAGCGCTGAAGCGGGCCGGCGAAATCGTTGCGATGACCGGCGACGGCGTGAACGATGCGCCGTCGCTCAAGGCCGCGCATATCGGCATCGCCATGGGCGGACGAGGGACTGATGTTGCGCGCGAAGCATCTTCCATGGTGCTTCTTGACGATGATTTCGGCTCGATCGTTGCCAGCGTCCGGATGGGACGGCGCATCTATGACAATCTGCGCAAGGCGATCGCCTTCATCGTTGCGGTGCATATTCCCATTGCCGGGCTGGCACTCATACCGCTGTTGCTGGGTTATCCGCTGCTTCTCGGTCCGGTTCACATCGCCTTTCTGGAAATGGTTATAGACCCTGTCTGCTCGCTGGTGTTCGAGGCAGAGACGGAAGAAGCGAACGTAATGCGCAGGCCGCCGCGGTCTCCCGAAAAGAGGCTGTTTTCGCGCCGGACCATGCTCTGGTCGCTGTTCCAGGGAACCTTGGCTCTGGCTCTTGTCGGCGGTCTTGTGATCGCAGGATACGGCCTTGGCGAAAGCGCCGGTCATGTTCGCGCTTCATCCTTTGTGGCACTTGTGCTCGCGATCATGGTGCTGATCCTTGTGAACCGGTCGTTCGGTCCGTCCCTGCTGAAGGCGGTTGCCCGTCCGAACCCGGCATTGATGTTTGTATCCCTTGCCGTGCTGAGCCTGCTCGCGCTCAGTCAGTTTTGGCCGGCAATGGCACGGTTGTTCAAATTCGAGCCGCTCCACGGCAGGAACTGGCTGATCGCAGTCGCCTTGGCGCTTGGTCTTTTCGGATTGCTCCAGGCGATGAAGTTCCGGCCGGTCAGAGCCGGATCACGATCCCCCGGTCGGGCGTAGCCGATCCCTTGAGCGTCTTCACGAATGCCGCCTCGGCTTCGGCCAGCCCGTTGCGCTCATCGATCGTCATGAAACCGTCGGTGCTTGCCAGAAAGTCGCGCCAGGCTCCGTTATAGGATGCGGCAAAGCCTTCCTGACCCAGTTCCTCGACGGCGGCTTTCATATGGTCAGGCGCGAAGAACAGGATCGGCGCGGGGCCCGGCAATGGAGCGCCAGCGCCCTGCCCGCGGGCATCGACATGAGTAGCGCCGACAAGGCAGCTATATTTCAGACCTCCGCCAAGGGCCTCGTGGATCTCTCTCAGAACCCCGGAATTGCCGGCGAAATCGACCGAAACGGCATTCCGTCCGGCCAGCTTCCTGATTTCTTCATAGGTCAGAACTTCGTCATAGAGCCCGCTCTTCGCAACGAAACCGGCATTGCCCGCCGAGGTAAGGCCGATCCGCCTGATCCGCGGAGCCTTGGCACGCGCGACATGTGCCAGCGCCATTGCCGTCTTCGAAGAGGCGCTCGTCATCACCAGTGTGTCCGCGCCAAACCATTTCTCTTTTTCGAACATCGCTTCGATCAGAAAGCTCGTCCCGAACAGCGGCTGAAAGATCATGCGCTGCGCCTCCCGCGCGGGATCGTGCGTCGGATCGTTCGCCAGTCGGCGATACTGATTGTAGATCGGGCTCATCGGTTGACGATGGGCAGCCATGTCACTGAAAGTGCCGTTCGAGATGTTGCCCGGCTCGACCCGCAAATGGCTCGCCATCGGCAGATAGCCATAGACGCGCTCGCCGACCGCAATATCCGGATGCTCCGACGCTTCGACAATTGCGTGACCCCACATTGGAACGATTCCCCAGCCATCAGGCGCCGGGAAGAAATTCCAGTAGCCAAAAGCATCCCCAACCACCGCATAGGTGATGTTGTTCGCTGTTACGGCAAAACTTTCGACCCTGAGAAGGACGGTGCCGGGCGAAAGTACGGGCACCGGTTCGGCACGACATTCCGTGGTCGTCAGTTCGTTGCGCTTCACGAGTACCGACTCTGCCATCGTCACTCTCCCTTATTTCAGTTAATTCGGTAGTAATTTGCAACTCGATCAAGCGCAAGCATCAGCACGAGCCGTCCTGCGCGCACGGGCCAACCCAGCGCCTTCTCCGCAACGGGAACGCTTTCCCCGGCGCAGACGACACGCCAGAGTATGTCCCCCAGTCCCGGCCCAGCCTCCGCGATCGCTTTGTGGAAGCGATCGCGCGCGTCGATCTGGGCAAGCGTCGAAGCGCCTGGCTGATGTCCGCCACGTCGCGTCCTGCCGGGCGGCGAGGCATCCCAGCGCATCACGGTCCTTTGCGGCAGCGCGCCCCCCTCATAGTCGCGGCGCAACGCTTCTCCCGCCGCCAATTGCCTGTCGCTCACCAGGCCGCGCGCCCTGAGCCAGCCAAGCGGCGATTCAGCCAGATTGACCCGAACACTTCGCACCTTTCGCGAAGCAGCGCCTTCGCCGTCCTGCGGCAATGCCCGCTCAACAATCAACTGCTTCATGCAACTCTCCCTAGCACGACTCGATGCAGTTTCGGCTTGCCATACAGGCTCAACTGTAGGAAAGAGAAAAACCGTATCGGTTATCCTATTTTTGAGGTCCATGATGATTACCGCCATTCGCGAAGTGCGCCGCGCCAAAGGTTTGACGCTTGCGGACGTTGCCGAGCGTTGCGATCCGCCGACAACCGCACAGACGATCGGACGGCTCGAAACGGGAACAAGAACAGTCTCGGTAGGCTGGCTGAACCGGATTGCCAAGGCATTGGAGGTGGAAGCCGCCGATCTCGTGAAGCTTCCGCACCGCGCCGACCTGCCGGTTGCCGCGATCCTCGGATCGGACGGGGCGAGCGCGCCACGGCACCCGATCGTTGTCGCACCGCCCTCTCCGGCCGACGGAGCAATTTCGATCCTCGTCGATTCAAGCGTAGGGGAATATCGCGCGGGCGATGAAATCTGGTGCGACCGCCATCCGCCCGAGCGGTTCAGCCAAGCGCTCAACCGCGATGTGCTCCTGCCGCGCCCGGCAGGCCGGTTCATTTTCGGCCGCCTGATCGGCCGCGAGGGCAACCGGCTCCAGATTCTCCCGCTGGGTGCGGGCGCGAAGCAGCAGATCATTGAGGATCCCGCCTGGATGGGCGTCGCCGTCAAACTTGTGCGCGGGCTTTAGGCTTCGGGAAATGGTGGGCGCTGACGGGCTCGAACCGCCGACCCTCTCGGTGTAAACGAGATGCTCTACCAACTGAGCTAAGCGCCCCGGTGTGGGAAGGCGCGGCTTTGCCCGATCAGCGCCGCCGGAGCAAGCCCCTCAAACAATCAAACCCTTTTGGCCCTGGGCAGCGGAAAGATAGCGTGACATGGCTCGCGCCGCCGCATCGGTCAGGCTGATATAGACCCGACGGCCGTCGCTCGGGTCGGCCCGCCTGTGAAACAGGCCTATATCCGTCATGTTCCTGATCCAGCGCAGCGCCGTTGTCGACGGCACGGCTGCCGCGATGCACAGGCTGGTGACGGCGACTTCCTCGTCCTCGAGCCGCGCAGCCATCAGGTCGAGCAACATGTCCCAGGCCGGGTCGGCGAACAGCGCCGGATCGAAGAATCGTCCCCGGAGCCGTCTACATCGGAGAATGGCCCGAACCTCATCGGCGGTTGGCAGCTCTGCCTGTTCCCCGGCAAAGCCCAACTGGACGTCCTCGAGCTGCATCGCCGGGCGGGCCTGCGCCGGCTGATCGCTCGACAGCTTTGCAAGCGTCCGGGCGATACGGTTGACCTCTTCGGCAAGGCGGCGGAGCCTGACATTGTCCGTATCGGTCGAAACATCGGCAACGCCCAGCGGCGTCTGCCCGCCAAGCGCAACCGCAAGCGCCGAGACACGATCGATGATATCGGGATCGCACAGCAAGGTAATCGGTCCGGCGTGCAGCCGCGCCGCCACGCAGTCGAGCAGGACGAACGGCGCCGAGACGATCACTGGGCGATTATCCCGCGCCGCGATGTAGCTTAGCAGATCGAGCAGGCGATCAGCCAGCGGACCATGATCGGCACCCAGTTCGACGATCACGGTATCGATTGCCGCCTGCCGGCCGAGCCGGTCGATGCCCTCTTCGATACCGAGCTGCGCCACGACCCGTCCGCCGACGATGTGGACCGCTTCGCTCGCAGCACGAGCCCCTTCCGCGCTGTCGGCAAAGATCAGCGCACTCGGGCCCGAATCATACGCCCTGGCGCCCCCAACATCTTCCGTCATACACTACCCTTTTACGCTCAATACCCTGACGGTTGTGTTGTTCGCTCGTCCCAATGAGCGGAAAAATGACACCATGAGACCGCATCGTCTCCGCCGGTTATCGCCAAAATGGCTTGAAATTCCAGTGTGAGGCGGCCGCTGTGTTCGGCATTCTGTCGGGCCGCTTCGAATGCGGCGGCAGGCGGCACGATTCCCGAAGGAACATTCACTCCAAATCGGATGCGATTGTCCCGCCGCCGTTAAGAACTTGGAACGGATTATCCGGCCAATGTCGCCTCACAGCGCGGACGGTGTGGTCCCGCCCCGGGCTGTTGAACCTCCGGCGTCCACTTCCCCAAATGTCAGCGCCGGAGGTTCAATAACCCCGAGCTCCAGATCAGGCATCAGTGCTGGAGCGCCTTCACGATATCCTCCACCATCTTCTTGGCATCGGCGAGGAGCATCATCGTCTGGTCCATGTAGAAGACGTCGTTGTCCACCCCGGCATAGCCGACACCACCCATCGAGCGCTTGATGAACATGATCGTCTTGGCCTTGTCCACATCGAAGACCGGCATGCCGTAAATGGGCGAGGACTTGTCCGTCTTCGCCGCCGGGTTCACCACGTCGTTGGCGCCGATGATAAAGGCGACGTCGGTCTGTGCGAACTCACCGTTGATGTCTTCAAGCTCGAACACCTCGTCATAAGGCACGTTCGCTTCGGCGAGCAGCACGTTCATGTGGCCGGGCATGCGGCCGGCGACCGGGTGGATGGCATATTTGACGCGGACGCCTTCCTTCTTGAGCAGGTCCGCCATTTCGCGAAGCACATGCTGTGCCTGCGCGACGGCCATGCCGTATCCGGGTATGATGATGACCTGTTCGGCTTCCTTCATGAGGAAAGCCGCATCTTCGGCCGAACCGCGCTTCCACGGCCGGTCGGTCTTGGTCGCATCGCCGCTCGCACCGGCAGCCGCCCCGAACCCGCCCGCAATCACGCTGATGAAACTGCGGTTCATGGCCCTGCACATGATGTAGGAAAGGATCGCGCCCGAAGAACCCACCAGCGCGCCAGTGATGATCATCGCGGTGTTCTGGAGCGTGAAGCCCATCGCCGCCGCCGCCCATCCCGAATAGGAATTGAGCATCGAGACAACGACCGGCATGTCCGCGCCGCCGATCGGAATGATAAGCAGGAAGCCAATCAGGAAGGAAAGTGCGGTAACCGTCCAGAAATCGACGGGCGACTGCGAATCCCAGAAGCCGAACGTGAAGAAACATATGGCCAGAAGCACGAGCACATTGATGACGTGCCGCGCCGGGAGCAGGATCGGTGCGCCGGACATGTTGCCGTTGAGCTTCAGGAACGCGATCACCGAGCCGGAAAAGGTTATCGCGCCGATGGCGACGCCAAGGATCATCTCGACCCTGCTCGCGCCGTGGATCAGCCCGTCGCCTCCTGCAATGCCGAACGCTTCCGGGTTGAAAAAGGCCGCCGCCGCGACAAGCACTGCCGCCATGCCGACCAGCGAGTGGAAAGCGGCAACAAGCTGCGGCATCGCTGTCATCTGGATGCGTCGAGCGGTTAGAAAGCCGATGCCGCCGCCGATCGCCATAGCCGCAAGGATCTCGAGCGGGCTGGCGATTTCGTGAATGAAGAGCGTCGTGCCGACCGCAAGCGCCATGCCGGCCATGCCGAAGCGATTGCCGCGCCGGCTGGTTGCAGGTGAGGACAGGCCCCTCAGCGCAAGAATGAAGCAGACACCCGCGATAAGATAGGCGAGCATGACCCAAGCGGGCGGAGCAGCGTGTTCCATGCGCCTAGCGATCCTTCTTCTTGTACATCGCAAGCATCCGCGCCGTAACCGCGAACCCGCCGAAGATATTGACGCTCGCCAGCGCGACCGCGACGAGCCCCAGCCACTTCGACGTTGGAGAACCCGCCGCAGCCGCCGCAATCAGCGCGCCGACGATGATCACAGAGGAAATCGCGTTCGTCACGGCCATCAGCGGCGTGTGCAGCGCGGGCGTGACCGACCAGACGACATAATAGCCGACGAAACACGCAAGCACGAAAATGGATAGGATCGAGATGAAGTCCATGAATGCCCCCGTCAGCCTAACAGTCGCTCGTTGACCACCTTTCCACCCTTGGTCAGGCGGATTGCGGCGGTGATTTCGTCGTCATCGGGCAGGACTGGCCTTCCGGCATCCTTGTCCCAGAAGGCGGAGAGGAAATTGAACAGGTTGCGCGCGAACAGCGCGGACGTGTCGGCCGCAAGGTGCGTTGGCGTGTTGGCATGGCCCATGATCTTGATGCCGTGCTTCACGACGACCTCATCGGCCTTGCTGCCCTCCACATTGCCGCCCTGCGCGACCGCAAGGTCGAAGATCACGCTACCGGGCTTCATGCTCGCAATCTGCGCGTCAGTGATCAACCGGGGCGCCGGGCGCCCGGGAATCAGCGCGGTCGTGATGACGATGTCCTGCTTCGCGATGTGCGAAGAGACCAATTCGGCCTGCGCTGCCTTGTACTCGTCGGACATTTCGGTCGCGTAGCCACCCGCGCCTTCGCCTTCGATGCCCGCGACATTCTCAACAAAGATCGCCTTGGCCCCAAGCGATTCGATCTGCTCCTTGGTCGCCGAACGCACATCGGTTGCCGAAACCTGCGCGCCGAGCCGCCGTGCGGTGGCGATTGCCTGAAGCCCCGCGACCCCCACGCCCATGATGAACACGCGCGCCGCGCTGACCGTACCGGCCGCCGTCATCATCATCGGGAATGCCCGTCCGAATGCGCCCGCTGCATCGATTACCGCCTTGTAGCCGGCAAGATTCGACTGGCTTGAAAGAATATCCATCGATTGCGCGCGGGTGATCCGCGGCATGAATTCCATCGCCAATGCCTCGACCCCGGCCTTGGCATAGGCGTCGATCCGCGCGCGCTGCCCGAACGGATCGAGCCCGGCAACAATCCACGCGCCGTCTTTCACGCCTTTAAGCGATTTGGGATCGGGTCCCTGCACACCCATGACAATGTCTGCATCCTTGACGGTCGCGGCCAGCGTGCCGAGCGTTGCGCCAGCGGCTTCATACTCAGCATCCGCAATCGATGCCCCGGCTCCCGCTCCCTTTTCGACGAACAGGCTTGCGCCAAGGCCGACGAACTTCTTCACAGTCTCGGGCGTTGCGGCGACGCGGGCTTCTCCGTTCGCCGCTTCCTTCAGGACAGCGATTTTAGTCACTTCAGCTGCCGATCAGAACGACGACGATCGCACCAACGACAAAAGCAGCCAAGGCCCCCCATTTCAGGAGGTTCATCACACCTGCATATGTTTCCTGATGTGCCTTCATGTCGCCATTGCCAGCCATGTCTTTCCCCTTGATTCCAGAGTTTCGGCCCGAAGCCTTAACCAGCGCGGGCGGCATTCTCAACCGGCGAATTGATTGCGGCACTCGAACGCGACGTGATCCACATCACAACGCCGCATTAAGTTCATGTTTACCATGCCCCGTTATGGGACAGTTTCATGAAATTCTGGATTCCATCTCCATGACACCCGGCGGCAATCGTACCCTGATGCTCGTTGACGACGAGCCAGCCCAACAGCGGTTGATTACTGCCCTTGCCGCGCGCGCCGGCTGGCGCACGGTCATCGCCTCTGATTCCGAATCAGCGATTGCCATGCTGAGCACGCGTGACGGCATGCAGCTGGATGCAGTTCTAGTCGACCAGGCGATCCCAGGCGGCGACACGACCGCGCTCATTTCCCAGATTCGCGATCTTCGCCCGCAACTTCCCATCCTTATGTTGACGGCGCTGAGCTCGGTCGAGGTGGCTGTTGAGGCGATGCGCGCCGGAGCAACGGACTTCCTGGCCAAGCCGATTGCACCCGACCGCCTTCTCGCCGCGTTGGACGGGGCAGTCAGCGCCAAGAGTCTGGCTGGCGAGCTTCGACCACTCACCGAGAAAATTTCTACCCCGCTGGGCTTTGCCGACATCGTTGGCTCAAACCCGGAATTCAGGGCTGCGCTTGCAGTCGCAGCGAAAGCGGCTCGTGCTCGCATTCCAGTGCTGATCGAGGGCGAGAGCGGCGTGGGGAAGGAAGTCGTGGCGGATGCCATCCACGCGGCTTCACCGCGTGAAAAGAAGCCGTTCATTGCAATCAATTGCGGTGCAATCCCCGCCAATCTGATCGAGTCCGAACTGTTCGGACACGAGAAGGGTGCCTTCACCGGGGCCTTCACCCGCCATATCGGCAAGTTCCAGGATGCCGATGGCGGAACATTGTTCCTCGACGAGATTGGCGAACTGCCCCTCGACGCGCAAGTCAAACTGCTGCGCGTCATCCAGACCGGCGAAGTCCACCCCATCGGTGCGCGCGGTTTCCGCGAAGTCGATGTCCGGATCGTCGCGGCCACCAACAAGACGCTGCTCGACGAAGTCGAGGCCGGGCGGTTCCGCGAGGATCTCTATTACCGGCTTGCCGTCGTCCAGGTGGTCATCCCGCCGCTGCGCGACCGCCGGAGCGACATTCCCGCCCTGGCACGCCACCTCCTGGCCCGGATCGCGCGGCAACCTGGCCTTCGGAGCCTTGGCATCACCGACGATGCCCTGGCAGTGCTGGCCAGCTATGACTGGCCCGGCAATGTCCGCCAGCTGCAAAACGCGCTGTTCCGTGCAGCCGTGCTGTGCGAAGGCGATGCACTGACATCGCACGACTTTCCCGAAATCTCGAGCAAGTCTTCCTCCATGCTGGTTTCATCGGCCGCGAGCGAGGCGGGCATCACACTCTACGATACCGAAGGGCATCTCCGTCCGCTCGAATCGATCGAGGCCGACGTCATCCGCCTTGCCATCGGCCATTATCGCGGACGCATGACCGAGGTCGCCCGACGCCTCGGCATCGGGCGTTCGACGCTTTATCGCAAACTCGCGGAACTCGGCATCAGCGACGCTGCCTAAAGTCAAACGGGGCTGACGCCCTCCCATTGCCTTGGCTTCGGAATCGGCATAGCCGGGTCGAGAACTCGAATGCCGCAACGGCACGGGCTGGAGGGAGTGCGGGACCATGCAGGCGATCGCGCCTGTCGAGGCGTTATTCGAAGAAGTCACGGCGGTACTCGCCAACCGCTGCCTTGTGGACGGCACGCTCGACAGCGAAAGCCTCGATCTCCATCAGGTCTGTTGCTACGAGCTGGCCTTTGCCGCTTCGGAGCTGTTTGCCGCCCGTGAAATGCTGCGTGGTACGGCGGGTGCCATTTCTGGCCTTGCAGATTCCTTCCTTGCACAAGCCCTGCCAAGCGCCCTCCAGCGACTCGAGGGAATTGCAACTGCGCTCAATCACGATCTTCGCACGGACGCCATCCGGCGCTCGAGAGGCTTTGCTGACCTGCAGCGGCTTGGCAGCGGTGTCGCGATGGCAGAGATCGGCGCGCCGATCATTTCCGGCGAGATCGACTTCTCGAGGATCGAGACCACTCTGCACGTGGACCTGATGCGCGAGAGCTTCTTCCGTTTCGGGCAGGACCATGTTGCCCCGATCGCCGCCGAAATTCACCGGAACGACCTCGACATACCCGATACGTTGCTTTCTCGGCTGCGCGAGATGGGCGTTTTCGGATTGTCCGTTCCTGCCCTATTCGGCGGTAGTGCGCCCGATGACGGAGAAGACGCGCTGGCCATGATCGCCGTGACCGAAGCTCTCTCCGAAGCATCGTTGGGTGCCGCTGGCAGCCTGATCACGCGCCCTGAAATCCTGACCCGGGCCATTCTGGCTGGCGGCACCGACAGCCAGAAGCAGCACTGGCTGCCGCGGATCGCGGCAGGCGAACCGCTTGTTGCCATAGCAATAACAGAACCCGACTTCGGATCCGATGTCGCCAGCCTTAGTCTTCGCGGGCGCAGGGTCGGCGGCGGGTGGGTCCTCAATGGCGCCAAGACCTGGTGCACCTTTGCCGGCAAGGCGGGCGTACTTATGGTGGTGACGCGCACCAATGAGGGCGGGGGGCACAAGGGACTCAGCGTCATGCTGGTAGAAAAACCGTCGTTTGGCGGCCATGGTTTCGACTATTGCCAGCCCTCCGGCGGAAGGCTTCGTGGAAAGGCAATCCCCACGATCGGCTATCGAGGGATGCACAGTTTCGATCTTTCGTTCGAGGATTTCTTCGTGCCCGATTCCAATGTCCTTGGTGGCGACGCCGGGCTGGGCAACGGCTTCTATTATACAATGTCGGGTATGACCGGCGGCCGCATCCAGACAGCGGGGCGGGCGTGTGGCGTCATGGCAGCAGCGATCAAAGCGGCCATCCGCCATGCGCAGGACCGAAAGGTGTTCGGAAAGCCGCTTGGCAGCTACCAGCTGACCCAGGCCAAGATCGCGATGATTGCGGCTCGCTATGTCGCGTGCCGACACATGGCCTATGGCGTGGGCGCAATGCTGGGCAAGGGCGGGGGCCAGATGGAGGCTAGTCTTGCCAAGCTCTACGCCTGCCGATCGGCGGAGATTGTGACGCGCGAGGCCCTCCAGATTCATGGCGGCATGGGCTACGCCGAGGAATCCGACGTCAGCCGATATTTTGTAGATGCCCGTGTGCTTTCGATTTTCGAGGGCGCCGAGGAAACGCTGGCCTTGAAGGTTGTGGCTCGCGAATTGCTACAGCGCGCGGCAACCGGCGGTTTGGCGCTTGCCGCGCCCACATCCTTCCCATAACCATTGCGCCTCCACCGGCAGGAACACAAAATGACAAAATATGTTGGCGCGATAGACCAGGGAACGACAAGCAGCCGCTTCATCATCTTTGACCGCCTCGGCACGATCGTTGCGGTCGATCAGAAGGAGCATGAACAGATCATGCCCCGCCCCGGCTGGGTCGAACATGATGCCGAGGAAATCTGGCGCAATACGCATTATGTGATCGGCGGCGCGCTGGCGAAGGCCGGGCTCACACCGGCAGATTTCGCGGCCGTAGGCATTACCAATCAGCGCGAAACGGCCGTCGTGTGGAACCGCCGCACGGGCGAGCCGATCCATAACGCGCTGGTCTGGATGGACACGCGAACCGACCAGCTTGTTGCCGAACTCGCGCGCGACGGGGGGCAAGATCGGCTGCGCGCCAAGACCGGGCTTCCGCTGGCAACCTATTTTTCCGGACTGAAAGTGCGCTGGCTGCTCGACTGGGTGCCCGGCTCGCAGGAGGCGGCCGAAGCGGGCGACCTCCTCTTCGGCAATATCGATACCTGGCTCACCTGGAAGCTGACCGGCGGTATCGAAGGCGGACTCCATGTGACCGACGTGACGAATGCCTCACGCACACAGATGATGAATCTCGAGACGCTCGATTGGGATCCTGAAATCCTCAGCCTCTTCAATATACCGCGCGCCTGCCTGCCTGCCATCCGCTCATCGAGCGAAGTCTATGGCACGGCAAGGGGGGTGCTTGAAGGCGTTCCCGTTTCGGGCATCTTGGGCGACCAGCAGGCGGCGTTATTCGGCCAGGCCTGCCTCAAGCCCGGCGAAGCCAAGAACACGTATGGCACGGGCTGCTTCATGCTGATGAATACCGGAGAGAAGCCGTTTCCATCGACCTGCGGCTTGCTCACAACGCTTGGGTACAAGCTGGGCGATGCGCCGGCCGTCTATGCGCTCGAAGGATCAATCTCGATCGCCGGCGCATTGGTCCAGTGGTTGCGCGACAATCTCAACCTCATCACGCATGCAAGCGAGATCGAAGCGCTGGCCCGCACCGTGGAGGACAATGGCGATGTCTACTTCGTCCCCGCTTTTTCGGGCCTTTACGCCCCGCATTGGAAGGATTCGGCGCGCGGCGTGATTGCCGGCCTCACACGCTTTGCGAACAAGGGCCATATCGCGCGAGCGGCGCTGGAGGCGACGGCCTTCCAAACACGCGAGGTACTCGATGCGATGACCAAGGATTCGGGCGTCGCGATCAGCGAACTACGGACTGATGGCGGGATGGTTGTGAATGAGCTGCTGATGCAGTTCCAGTCGGACATTTTGGGTGTGCCGGTCGTCCGGCCCAAGGTGATCGAAACGACTGCGTTGGGGGCGGCCTATGCGGCGGGACTTGCCGTCGGTTACTGGGACTCGACGCAGGACATCACCGATAATTGGGGCGTCGACAAGCGCTGGCATCCATTGATGGATAGTGCACGGCGCGCGCAGCTTTATTCATCATGGAACAAGGCCGTGGCCCGCTCGTTCGATTGGGTGGATTGAGGCGCCAAACCGGGGGAGAAGGCTATGCGGGGAGTTGTGCGCGGGTTCGCCATGGCCGGGCTTGCCCTCCTCCTCGCTGCTGCAGCGTTCCTTTATAGCGCATTCAAGGGACCGACGCACTGCGCGCTCACGCACGCACCGATCCGCCTCGCCGCACCTGCCGCCGCATCGCCCAACCGCGACCTCGTCATCCGTTTCTATACCGACGTCATACTTAACGGGCATCTTGATCGCGCGAGCCAGTATCTGCGACCCGACTATATCCAGCACAATCCCGATGCCGGGCAGGGGTTGGGCGGTTTCATTACCTATTTCGAAGGGATCAATCGCTCACTTGAAACGAAGGGCGCGAGCCGCCGCGGAGAAATCACAATGGCTCTTTCCGAAGGCGATCTTGTGACCGTGAACGTGACAACGGTGATCGAGGGACGCGTGACCGCAAGCTTTCGCTCGATCGACATATTTCGCGTCGAAGGCGGAAAGATTGCGGAGCATTGGGACACGATCCAGCCGTGCGACACACGATCGGCGTTGTTGCTCGCATCGACGTGATGACGATACTGGCCTAATTCAACAACCGCGAAACGCGACCGGGCGACGCGGCAAACAAGAGGGGGACGCAGGATGGATGCAGGGTTTCTGGGCGAGTATCTCGGTACGGCCATATTGCTCCTGTTCGGTAACGGCGTGTGCGCAAATGCGACGCTGGCCAAGTCCAAGGGACAGGGCGGTGACTGGACGGTGATTACTTCGGCGTGGGGATTCGGTGTCCTGTGCGGCGTCTTGGTCGCCGTCTCACTCGGGGCGCCGGGCCATCTGAACCCGGCCGTGACCGTCGGCATGGCCATCGCCGCTGACGATTTCACCCATGTGGGTCCATACATCCTGGCTCAGATGCTCGGGGCTTTCACGGGCGCAACGTTTACGTGGCTCGCCTATCTGCCGCACTGGGCCGAAACCGAGGACAAGGCCGCAAAGCTTGGCATATTTTCGACAAGTCCAGCGATACGCAACGCGCCCGCCAACTTGTTGAGTGAGATCATCGGCACGTTTGCGCTGTTGTTTGTCGTCGTTGCGATCGGATCGAAAGCCGTCGCGATGCCGGGCTATCTTGGTCCGGTGGTTGTCGGGCTGCTGGTTTGGGGCATCGGTCTCTCGCTTGGAGGGTCGACCGGCTATGCCATCAACCCGGCGCGCGACCTTGGTCCGCGCATCGCCCATGCCGTGCTTCCAATCACAGGCAAAGGCGGATCGGACTGGGGCTATGCCTGGATCCCGGTTGTGGGGCCCGTCATCGGCAGTGTCATTGCCATCGTCGTCGCAAAAGCGGCAGGGATGAATTAGCCCCAAGCCGTAGCGTCAGCCGTTTGCGGCACTTCCCGCGTCGCGGGAAAGGTGGACAAAGCGCCGCTTCAAGGGCAGCATTGCCGCGAATCCGGACGGCCAATCAGGCCGCCGATGCGGGAGAGAGAAAATGCGAAGGCGCTTGATTCTGGCGGGAGCCCTGATGCTGGGCGCGGCCGGCCTTTCGGGATGTGGGCACAATGGGGGCAAGGGCGCCAAGGTCGACGACGACCGCTTGCTGGCCGCCGGAGATGATGGCGCGAACTGGCTCTCATACGGTCGCACTTACGATGAACAGCGCTTCTCGCCGCTCGCCGATGTGAACGATGGTAACGTGGCCGAGCTTGGCCTTGAATGGTCATCCGACCTCGATACAGCGCGCGGGCAGGAGGCAACGCCGATCGTCGTGGACGGCGTCATGTACATTACGACGGCGTGGAGCATGGTGAAGGCTTACGATGCCGCCACTGGCAAGCCGCTCTGGTCTTACGACCCGCAAGTCCCGCGATCGAAGCTGGTCGATGTCTGCTGCGACGCGGTCAATCGCGGCGTCGCCGTCTATGAGGGCAAGGTCTTTGTCGCGACGCTCGACGGTCGCTTGATCGCGCTCAACGCCGACGACGGCAAGGTTATCTGGAGCAAGCTCACCATTCCCGAAGGATCGCACATGGCGATCACCGGCGCACCGCGAGTCGTGAAGGGCAAGGTTCTGATCGGCAGCGCGGGCGCCGAATATATCACGCGCGGCTATCTGGCTGCCTATGATGCCGAAACAGGGAAGGAAGCATGGCGCTTCTACACGGTGCCCGGCGACCCTTCGAAGCCGTTCGAAGGCAAGCACCTTGAGGTGGCGGCGAAGACATGGGCGCCAGATGCATGGAAGAATGGCGGCGGCGGCACGGTTTGGGATTCGATTACCTACGATCCCAAGACCGATCTCGTCTTTTTCGGCACGGCCAATGCGGAGCCCTGGAATCCCTCCGCACGCGGATCAGCAGCCGGAGACAGCCTCTACACTGCCTCAATTGTCGCTATCCGTCCGGACACCGGCGAATATGTCTGGCATTTCCAGGAGACCCCCGAGGATCGCTGGGACTTCGATTCCAATCAGCAAATCATGGTCGCGGACATCCCCGTTAACGGGAAACCGCAGCATGTCATCCTGCACGCCCCGAAAAACGGCTTCTTCTACACGCTCGACGCCGCGACCGGGAAATTCATTTCGGGCAAGCCCTTTGCCAAGATCAACTGGGCGACCGGCCTCGATCCGGTCACGGGCAAGCCAATCGTCAATCCCGATGCGAAATATGAGATCACGGGCAAGCCGTGGGTCGGGATGCCCGGCGCGATCGGCGCACACAGCTGGACGCCGATGTCGTATAGTCCCAAGACCGGGCTGGTCTATATTCCGGCGAACGAAACCGCACAGGTCTACAATGCCGCAGCCAAGGGCTGGAAACCCGGCACGGTCGGTTTCCAGCTTGGCCTTGAACTCGGTGGGCTCGAAATCCCGGCAGACAAGGCCATTCGCGCGGCGACTGCCGCATCGACCAATGGCTCGCTCGTCGCCTGGGATCCCGTTGCCGGAAAGGCCCGCTGGACTGTGCCCTACCCAACTGCCACCAACGGCGGAACCTTGGCGACGGCTGGGAATCTCGTTTTTCAGGGAACAGCAGGAGGCGAATTCCGGGCCTATACCGCCGATACTGGTAGGCAGCTGTGGAGTTTCCCCACTCAATCCGGCGTGATTGCGGCGCCGATGACCTATTCTGTGAAGGGCGTTCAGTATGTCGCTATTCTGGTGGGCTGGGGCGGCGTTCTCGATGTGGCGGCCGGCATGCTGGTCAGCAAGGCCCGGATGACGCCCAATATTAGCCGTCTCCTCGTCTTCAGGATCGGTGGCTCGGCAAAACTCCCGCCGCCCCCGCCCGAAGACAAGCGCGTGCTTGACCCACCACCATTTACCGGCAAGCCCGAACAGGTTGCGGACGGATCGAGCCACTATGGCAATAGCTGCAGTGTCTGCCACGGTAACGCAGCGGTCGCAGGCAGCCTCAATCGTGATGTTCGGCATTCGGCGGCGCTGAGCGACCCCAAGCTGTGGCAGCAAATTGTTCATGACGGGCTCTTGAAGGACAATGGAATGGTCGCCTGGGCCGGGCAGTACTCGCCCGAGCAGATCGAAAACATCCGTCAATATGTCATCAAGCGAGCGAACGAGGACAAGGCGCTAGAAGCTGGTCGATAGAATGTTCTTGTTATGTTTCGGTTTCGAGCGCATGGTTTCCCCATGCCTCGAATCGACCTGTCTGCCGCCGCCCCGGGGAGGGGGGCGCCCGCGAACCGGACGCCGACGCGTTTCAACCTGAAGGAGCGCGAAGCCGATGGTGATTGGCTCGATGAGAAAGGATGCATTGATGGAGAGGCACCGCCTCTCAGGACCAGCGTAACGGTCGAAAAGCCACGGACGATCATCAGCACGAACACATCGCCAGACATTCCCTTCGATCATTCGATCAACCCCTATCGCGGATGCGAACATGGTTGCGTCTATTGCTACGCGCGGCCGACGCACGCTTTTCACGATCTCTCGCCT
The DNA here is from genome assembly GCA_041916635.1 of Sphingomonadaceae bacterium. Lineage (GTDB taxonomy): Bacteria > Pseudomonadota > Alphaproteobacteria > Sphingomonadales > Sphingomonadaceae > Aquisediminimonas. Next base: position 443,994 of record JAYRZE010000001.1, read on the forward strand.
GGGCTCGATTTCGAAAGCAAGCTGTTCGCCAAGCCCGATGCTCCTGCCCTGCTCAGGGCGGAACTGGGGAAGAAGGGCTACAAAGCGACGGCGATCGCGCTGGGCACCAACACGGACCCCTATCAGCCAATCGAAGGCCGGTGGCGGATCACGCGACAGATACTGGAGCTATTGGCGGAAACGGATCACGCCGTGACGATCACCACCAAATCGGACCGGGTGGTGCGCGATATCGACATTTTGGCACCAATGGCGGCTAAAGGGATTGTAGCGGTTGCCATCTCGGTGACGTCGCTCGACCCAGCCATTCACAGAACCCTGGAGCCGCGTGCGCCCCGCCCGGAAAAAAGGCTGGCGGCAATCCGTGCGCTGTCAGAGGCCGGGATTCCGATGCACGTCAATGTCGCCCCCATCATTCCGGGCGTTACCGATCACGAGATAGAGGCTATCCTTGAAGCGGCGCGAGACGCCGGAGTGAAGACGGCAAGCTTCATTCCCATACGCCTGCCGCACGAAGTGGCGCCGCTGTTCCGGGACTGGCTGGAGGTTCATTATCGGGAGAGAGCAGGGAAAGTCATGACCCTGATCCGCTCGATTCGGCAGGAAAGGGACAATGACCCCTATTTCTTCAGCCGGATGCGTGGATCAGGTCCCTGGGCGGAACTGATCCGGACTCGCTTTCGCATTGCCTGCAAGCGTCTCGGGATGAACCGCATTCCCGTTCTTCTCGATGAGAGTCTTTTCCGGCCGCCCGAAGGCTCTCAGATGAGGCTGTTCTGATCAGGCAAAACTCCCCGCGTGCCCCTCCTGTGGCGAAAGGCGGATCAGCCTGCTGGTCAGAACAGCAGCCTGTCGGTTGACGACGGCCAGGCGGTACTCGGGATCCGTCACCATTTGCAGGAATGCCCCTGCATCGGGATAGCGCGCGATGAAAGCCGCATCCCATTTTTCGTCAGCGGGGCCAATGACCATAGCCTCCATCCGCCCGCGCCAGACGACGGTGCCGCCGACGCGCGCGAAGACAGGGCCACTGGCGCGACCATATTCGGCATAGGCCTCTGCCCCGGTCATCCCCTTTCCGGCAAGCCGATGATCGTCGGGATAAGCCGCCTTCTCGCGAAAGCGGACCAGGTTCAGCATATGGATCGGCGTGTCGCGAGGCAGTGCCTTGAATGCGTCAAAATTTTCGCGCGATGGATCGACATATTGATCCGCTGTCATGTCAGCCCTCCAGCTTGAAGTCTTTGAACTGCGCCCGAAGCGCGACTTTCTGGATCTTGCCGGTGCCGGTATGCGGCAGCTCTTCGACAAACAGCACCGCGTCGGGCATCCACCATTTGGCGATCCGGTCCTTCAAATAGTCCTTCACCTTTGCCTCGCAGACATCGGAGCCTGGCTTGCGCACGACGATCAGAACCGGACGTTCATCCCACTTGGGATGAGGAACCCCGATCGCTCCGGCCTCGGCAACGCCGGGACAGCCAACCGCGACATTTTCGAGTTCAACGGAACTGATCCATTCGCCGCCCGACTTGATTACATCCTTGGCGCGATCCGTGATCTGCATCGTCCCGTCGGGGTGGAGCACGGAAACGTCGCCCGTATCAAACCACTGTCCATCTTCAGTTGCGTCGGCATCGGCTTTGAAATAGCGCTTGATCACCCACGGGCCGCGTATCTGGAGGCGACCGGAAGTCTTGCCATCACGCGGCGCGACATTGCCATCATCGTCGACCACGCGAAGCTCGACGCCGAATGGGACCCGCCCCTGCTTGCAAACCACGTCGACGCGCTCGTCGAACGAAAGATCGTCCCAGTCGAAAGTCGGCGCCCCCATTGTTCCGATGGGAGATGTTTCGGTCATCCCCCAGGCGTGGGACACCCGCACCCCCATGCCCATCAGGCGCTCGATCATCGCGCGCGGCGCCGCCGAACCGCCAATCGTCACCAGCTTGAGCTTGCCAAGCCCCGCGCCCGTGGCGTCGAGATGCTGGAACATGGCGAGCCAGACCGTCGGGACGCCTGCCGAGTGCGTGACTCCTTCGTCGATCATCAGCTTGTGCAGAGTCGGCGCATCGTTTGTGACACTGAAGACGAATTTTACGCCCGCCGCGGCACCGGCAAAGGGCAAGCCCCAGCTTGCCGCATGAAACATCGGCACGATCGGCAGGAGTACCGATGTGGCTGAAAGCTCGAACACGCTGGGCGCAATTTCGGCCATCGCGTGGAGCATTGTCGAGCGGTGCTCGTAAAGCACACCCTTCGGATTGCCCGTGGTTCCACTTGTGTAGCAGAGCATGCACGGGTCGCGCTCATCGCCTTGATACCATTCGAAATTGCCATCCTGAGCGCCGACAAAGGCCGGGTATCCGGCAGGATCGTCGAACACGATGAAGTGCCGGACCGTCTTGAGATGAGGCTTTAGCCGGTCGATCAGCGGCTGGAACTGCGCATCGTAAAGCACCACCTGATCCTCGGCATGGTTCATGATGTAGATCAGGTCTTCGTCGAACAGCCGCGTATTGATGGTGTGAATGACGCCGCCAAAGCCGATCGCGCCATACCAGGCTGCGAGATGACGATGATGGTTCATGGCCAGCGTCGCGACTCTGTCTCCGGGCCTCAGGCCCAGCGCCGCAAAGCCCTGCGCCAGCCGACGCGCATCATGAGCCACGCCCCTCCAGCTGCTCCGCTCGATCGATCCATCGGCCCAGCGCGTCACAATATCCCGCGTGCCGCATTCCCGCGCCGCATGGTCGATCAGGTGCGTGACCCGCAAAGACCAGTCCTGCATTCCTCCCAGCATATCGATCCCCATTCTTATGTGATTCTTTCGCCAACCAGCCTACCTCTTGCAACCGGAGATTCCAGCCCTACCATTCACCAGGAAGTCAGGTTTGACGTTCGAGGAGCGTTTCAAGCCATTCCGGTTCGGGCTGATCCAGATCATAATATTCGAAGATCAGGTGGATACGGTCGGTAGTTCCCGCATTCTCGACCGCGTGGACACCCATGTTGTTCAGCTCGACAGCCTCGCCTTCTGCCATCTTGTAGGTCTGACCGTTCACAACAAAGGAAACCTTGTCATTGGTCAGCAGCGGCACATGAATCTTGTGCGGCCATTTTGCGGCGGGATTGGCATCTCGATGAGGCTGTATAACGCCGCCAGCCGCCATCCGCGCCAGCATCACGCGCGGGAAAGCACCGCGTCGATAGCCATATTCGTCGGTGGCCTGACGTAACACCGGCTCCAGCAAGTCCCTCCAGCTCGTCCAGAGCGGTCGGTCATAGGAGTCGCGCCAATCCCGGAAGTTGGACACGAACCGGAAAACGATGTGGCGTGTCTTGTCGAGGGCATCGAAACGGTTTGGCTTCCCATCATTTTCTGCATCCCACGCACCTTCGGGAATGTCGAGGACCGCCGCGCGCAATGCCGCTATGTCGACGGTACCGAGCCGTCGGACGGTCAAGGTTTTGCGCGGATTGGGATACATGGCTCCCCTTCCTAAAATTCGTATCCGAACAACTCAAGGTCGCGAGCGTAGATTCGCGCGACACCGTCAATCAGTTCTTGATTGTAGTAGTCGCGATAATTTCCTCGGCGCGAGCGATTGGCATGATCAAGTAGTGCCGACGGGATGCCGATTTTGGCGGAAAGTTCGTCGTAGGACGCCTGCATTGTTTCCACCTTCCCTATCCAGTCGGCCAAAAGTTGCCCGTCAGACCCGACCAGAAATGTGAATTGCGGGCGAAATATGATGTGATTGTGCGGGGGAGCCTCAAACAGGAAATGTCGCATTACCCTAGTGGGATCGCGCTCGAACGAGCCCTCGCGACTAGTTGCAAAAGCGCAATAAGAAACAAACCGGTCGAACGGGTTACGAACGAAGGCGAATTTCAGGTAGGTCTTGAAGATATCTTCGCCAAGATAGGGCCGCACGTCCTGAAAGCTTAAATGACCATGTCCAAGCCGAGCGAGCTCGGGAATTGGAAACTGTTTTTCTACAAATAGTCTCGCCTGCTCGATGTCAGTTGGCCCCAAATGCATACGGAGCGCTTGCCTTACCGAATGCGTTCCGGTTTTTGGAACGGCCACGAATATAAAATGATTATGATGAGAGACAATCATTGCGATCAGCCAGTTGCAGCGGTGGGCCGTCGGGGCGCCTGAACTGCGGCCATGAAAATCAACTCATTGAGTGCTCGATCAAGCGGAACATTGTTGGGTAAAATGAGGCGGCTAGCACCCGCGTATCGAACGTCGCTACGCACATTGTCCAAAAGACTGCTGTACTCGGAAAGCCCTGCCGACGTTTCTCCATACTGCGCCCATAGCGCACCCCAATAGTGAAGAAAGCGATCCAGTACCGCCTGCACATCCCGTCTTGCCTGTCCATCAGCTATCTGATCCAAGAGGAATGCGACATGGCAACGCACCTCCCACACAGACATGACCTCCGGCGTATTCAGGTGCTCATAATGCAGCTTGCCGACCGTAATCGAAGCTGGCGGAACGAAACGCTTCTCTTTCGTGTCAGCCGTGCCACGCCTGGCATCCTGCATGAGGTTCCAAAGACGCCCTCCCCCAACGGTATCCAAGACCAAGTGAATGCGCTTTTCTGTTCCACGATTCCGAACATCATGAATCCTGAAGGAATCAAAAATCCAGCATTCCCCCGCAGCCATGTTCACCGTTTCTCCCGCGCAAGTGAATTCCACGAGCGGGTTGGTGACGACAGGGATGTGGATGCGCAAGTGAGTCCGCCAATAGTGGCCGACATCCACATGCTCTGGAACGACCGCCCCGGGTGACAGTCCCATCAGTCGGCTCCGACCCCAAACCGCTCCGAGATCGGTCATGATTTCGAGAATGTAGGGACATTGCCGCAAATATTCAGTGGGCGCCATCGGCCCCTTGAACGCATTTGTAACATCTCCACCAGGAGTGATAAGCGGCACGGCGTCATTACCGGCGATCCGCCCCGGGTGTGCCAGCCACGCCTCGTTTGGCAATGCAGCCACCTCGGCCGCCAATGTCATCGCGCAATATTGCCGTGGGAGCCTTAAAAGCGGAACGTCGACTTTCATCGCAACGCCGATACCTATTCCCTACGAATCTCTATCTGCGGCCTGTCCACAACCGCACCAATGGCTCGACGGTGCTCTTCTGCCATCTCTTCCCATTGCCTCACCGTTCTGCATACTTTCGAAAAAAACCGCGTGCCGGTTTCCTGTCGTCGCTTGCAGACAATCCTGTCTTCGGGCTTCGACACGTCGGCGGCGAGCGCTATCGGAGACACCATTATCAACATTGCAAAGACTGCAGCTGTTCCAAGCTTGCGCATGTCCGTGCTTCCTTTTAGTTACCGAACTGCCGCATATCGCTGCGGGGGGTCGTTTTCAAGGCGCCAGCTTAGGCAATACGCCAGAATCAAGTAGTACGGTTTTCCAGAAGCACCAACAATAGCATATGACCGACATGTTCCACCTCGGCACTGGGCTCGATCCTTCACAATTCAAGCCGGTATTTCAGGAGAAGGGACGGGTCGAAATCCGGAACTTCCTCAATCCTGACGATTCCGGGAGGTTGCGACAATTCCTGCTCAACAGCGAGAACTGGCGACTGGTCATCAATGCCGGCGACTCCGTGTACGAGTTTCCCAGAACCGCGGTGCAGCAGTTCACCGAGAAACAACAGCACGAGCTCGAAGAGCGCATTGCCCGATCGGCTCGGCATGGCTTCCAATATCGCTACGAGAGCATCAGGGCGATAGATGGCGACGTCCGGTTGAGTCCTGGCAGTTCGCTTCTCGATCAATTTGTTCGTTTCATGTCGTCGGAACAGGTCTTGGGCCTGCTCGCCGAAATCATGGGCGCCACCAATCTGGCTTTCGCGGATGGGCAAGCCACTGCCTATTCCTCCGGCCATTTCCTGACGCAGCATGACGACGACGTTGAAGGCAAACACCGGACTTCGGCCTACGTCCTCGGCCTGAATCCGGTCTGGCGACCTGAATGGGGTGGCCTCCTCATGTTTCATCGCCCCGACGGCAACATAGACGAGGCATATGTTCCTACCATTGGGACACTCCGCCTGTTTTCCGTGCCGGCCGCTCACAGCGTGAGTTATGTCACTCCCTTTGCCACTGAGCCGCGATTGTCGGTGACCGGTTGGCTACGCACGCGCGCCGCCGCCCCTTGATACCCGCAATGTTAAAGGTAATCAGCCCATCTCGAGCGAAACAGGGATACGAATCAACGAATGACTATCCCGCTCTAGTCTAATGCGTAGCCGTAACGCGCGACCCAAGGCTGGAGGATCGGCAAGACTTCCTCCATGTATTTGCGATACCGCAGCCAACGGCCGCTTGCGCTGGAATAGACCTTTTCGGTTACCTGCGCGTAGCTTGGCGTCCTGATGAAACCGCGATTGGCTGCTGTCCTGCGATGATCGAGTGCTTGTTCCTCCCATTCGAGGCCCAAAAACTCGAACAACGGACGTGTCGCGGCCTCCACATCGTCCACCATCGCTTCGTATCGAAGCGTATGAACATCAAGCGGGAAGATTGTCATGCACTTTTCCCAATATGCGAAGATCCTGTCGTAAGTTCTGCTCGCATTGGCAAGATCAAGAAAGCTCGCCATTGCTTCAGTCGGCTTGAAGTTCTGCATGAAGCAGCTCAGTACCACATCGCAGGGATGCCGCATCGCGAGGATGATCTTTGCATCCGGAAAAAGTCTGTGGATCAGGGGAACCCGTATCATTGAAAGCGGATTCTTATCGATAACCAGCGCCCCGGCAGGCGGCGGCGACGCCTTTTCGAGTTCGTCGAAATAGAGCCGACGTAACCCAGCTATCTCTTGAACCTCCAGTCGACCGATCTTCTCGAAATCTCCAACAGCCCTACTGACCGTTTCGAGGAGCGGGATTTCCTCAAGCACATGAGTTCGACTGTGTCCCATAAGGATTGTGTCCAGCAGCGTTGTGCCGGAGCGGGGAAATCCTACGAGAAAGACCGGCGCAGGCGGTTCGGAGGGTGGAGAGTTGGATGGCCATCCGGCAAACCATTCAGCTGTCGTGCGTGCGTTGAGTCCTTCTATGTCGCGCTGATAGGCACTGCGATCGACACTAACGCCGAGTGGGCTGACGGCCATCTCTTGATTCATGTCTTGAAAGGCGCGCCAAGCTTCATCGAAGCGCCCCAGCCTATCATTTAACTGGCCCAAAAATTGAGCTAGCATAGCTGGATGAACTGCACGTGTCCCAATTGCAGGCAAGAGGCTCAGAGCCCCCTCCTCGTCGCCACCCCGATTGAGCGCTAGGGCGCGCAGATATGTGAGTTCATCCCCCGTCACACCTGCCCGCTCGGCATCTTCAATCAGGCCATCAAGCTCATTGAGTCGATTTCCTTTTTCAAACAGGACGCCGAGTTGCAAATAGGCTGCTGCGTGTTTGATATCCGCCTGCAGGGCAAACTTGAACGCCCGTTCCGCCTGCGACGGTTGCGACAGATCCATAAGGGCCAGGCCGATGGCTACGAATATTTTCGGATCCTTGGGGTTGATGCGCGCCGCATCGCCCAACGCCTTGAGGCCGGCCTCGACATGATCAAGATTGGTGAGCATTCTTCCGAGCTCGACCAGTGGCGCAGCGTCGTTTGGCGCGAGCATCGCCGCCTTTTCGAGCATTAGGCACGCGTCTTCGTAGCGGTCCTTGGACGTCAGAACCCGTGCCAAATTGGTATAAATTATAGAAGATTCGGGACTTATCTGCCTCGCCCGGTGAAATGCATCCATTGCACCGTCGGTATCGCCCATTTCGTGCCGCGCATTACCAAGATTGTTCCAACTTTCGAAATCATCCGGCTTTTCGTGTACAAGCCTCTCGTATATCCAGACCGCCTCGCCGGGACGACCCTCAGCCTTCAGAATATCCGCGCGCATCCTCTCGAGCTCTGGAGATGAGTCGCCCTCCGCTGGAGTACAAACGGAAAGCGCCTCGCCCCAACGACCAAGTTCGCAGAGCGCTTTTGCCAAATTGATTCGATTGTCGATACCATCGCCACCCCTCGCCATCGCTTGGCGGAGATAGGTAATCCCTTGTTCTGCCGCGCCGGCTTGGCAACACACCACGCCCAGAAACTGCAAGAGTCGGGGATCGTTTGGCCGACTGCGAAGAGCCGCCCTAGCTTCCGTAAGGGCACCGTTCAAATCCCCCCTGCCGTGAGCAGCGTAAGCGGACCGCATTCTATCGTCGACGTTCATTCCGAAGCCCTACAAACGAAAAGGGCAGGACGCCAGTCCTGCCCTTTCCATAGCAATGCCCTTCCTCGTCAGAACTTGAGGCGAACCGACGCATAGGCACGGCGTCCGAGCACGTCGTACAACGACGGATCAGTGCCCGACTGGACGTTCGGCGCATAAGTTTCCGGCTGCCGGTCGAACGCATTGTTCAAGCCGATGCGGAACGTCAACGCCTTCACCTTGGCCTCCAGCGCGAAGTCGAAATACACGATGCCCCCGGGGCCAGTGAAACTTTCGCCCGGGAATTGCTTTTCAGCGCGGTTCACCATCTTGTGGATATAGCGCGCCCGCGTATCGAACTTCAGCATGTCGTTGAGCTTCCACGACATGTCCAGATTGCCCTTGAACCGTGGGAAGCTCGTACCGAGGCCCGCGCCGAAATAGGAAGCGGACCCAGCATAGTCGATCGTCAACCCACCGAGACCGACCGTCTTGAAGTCAATCAGATAGTTCAGGAGCAGGTTGAAGTTAATTGACGACTCCTCCGAAACGAACGGCGTCGGCAAACGGTAACCGAGCTGAACGTCTACACCCGAAGTCTTGATCGACCCCAAGTTGATCGCCTGGAAGTAACCCGTCGCCGGATCGCCGCCAAGCGCGGGCGGGAGATAAATGCCCGTGATGTTGTTACCAGAGCGGGCCAAACCAGAACAATAGGGGCTCTGGTCACTTGTGGCGGTCAACGGATTGATCGAATTATAGCCATAGCAGGTCGCGATAATCTCATTAACATCCGGCGCAAGGATCACGTCCGAGACTTTGATGTTGTAGTAATCGATCGAGCCGACAAACCCGAAGGCATTGACCACCGCACCCAAAGTGAAGGTGTTCGAGGATTCGGGCTTCAAGTTCGGGTTACCCGTAACGGTGAGGAAAGCCTGGCCACCAGGTGTTGCCGCGAAGGTACCGACCGTCGTTGCGCCCACACCAGTGTTAACGCAAAGATTGGTAGCATTGGTGCCGCCGGTGGTGCGGAAGTTCGTGCCAACCGAGCAGGGGTCGAATACCTGCGGGAAGCTGCCGCCACCCGAGAAAAGTTCGCCGAAGTTCGGAGCACGGACCGAGTGCTGATAGCTGCCACGCAGCCGAAGCCAGTCCGTTGGCTTCCATGACAATGTACCGCCATAGGCCCAGTCATTCGAAGGAGCACCATCCACACCATTCTGGATGTCGTTGAAATCGCTCTTGGAATGGCGAGCGGTCAACGACAATTCCAGATTGTCCATGATCGGCGCGCGAAGTTCCCCAAAGAAATCGAGGAACGTGTTCGTACCAAGATCCGGCGTTGCCGTGTTGAAGCCGGCAATCGGCCCGAACAGCGAACCCGGGTCAAAGGTATAGCGGAATTTGCGCGATTCCACGCCCAACACAACGCCAAGCGGTCCGCCCGGCAGTTCCGTCAGATCGCCCGAGACATAGGCCTGTGCAATTTTCTGTGTAAAGCGGGTCTTGGTGCGGCCGACTTCGTCAACGAAATCGACGCAAGCCTGGGATAGCGGCTGAATGCCGAACGGATTGAAACCTCCCGCGCATAGGCTCGCACCACCGTCCGGGGCTTCAAGGAGCTGTTGCACCTTTTGCACATTGACGTTGCCACGCGCCTCCTGGTCGATCGTCGTGCGACCCCAGCTGTAATAGGCTTCGTAACGCCAATTGTCGGTGATGTCGCCGCGCAACCCGACAAGGCCCTGCAGAACCTCGTTCGTCAGCGCCTGTTCGCGGAGGCCGGTCGGAAGGAAGCGGTAACCTATGCGGATTCCTTCCCCCGCGCCCGTTCCGGTAAGGTTCGTATCATCGCCCGTACGAGCGTTGAGCAGCGTAAGCAGGTCTGCGGGAACGAACGGGTTGGTAATCGGCGCGATGAGGCCGGTAATGCGTCCACCAGGGGCGACAAGCGGCGAACTTGCCTGCTGGGTGGTATTCTGTCCGGGAGCGCGGATCGTCGTGCCAACCGGGGTCGGCGCAAGCGCGGTCGACGAGGTGTACTCCGTGTATCCGCCCTGCACGAAGAAATCGAATGACGGGTTGATCTCATAATGACCTGTCATGAAGGCCGATTTGCGCTCCAGCGGAAGCACAAGAATGTTAACGATGTCGAAATTGTAGGTGTAGAAATCCGGGAAGAAGTTCAGGTTCGGATTGGCCGGCGAATTAAGCGGATAACGGAAGTTCGTCACATCGTTAGGGCTGTTGAATGTACCGATGCCGAACAACGATCCGTCCGAATTGAAGCCAAGCAGCGTACCCGTAGGCCCCTGCCCGACAGGAACGCCGTATCCTGCGAACAGGGCATCGATCGAAGCCTGCGGAATCGGGTTGCCCGAGCTCTGCGTATAACGACCGGTCGGGAATGTCCCGGTGGTCGACGTCGCCTGCGCCGCAAAAGGCCGTTGCCCCTTGACCAGGCCCTGACGCGACGAATATTCGGCCGAGATGGCAATATTGCCACGGCCTTCCGCAAAATTGCCGCCAATAATTCCGCTGATCTGATATTCACGAGCATCAGTTTCGGGAATTGTATTCGAATATGTCGCCCGAAGATCAACGCCCTCGAAATCATCTTTAAGGATAAGGTTTACCACACCCGCGATGGCGTCAGCGCCGTAGGCAGCGCCCGCACCGCCAGTCGTAACGTCAATGCGCTCGACCAACCCCTGCGGAATGGTGTTGAGGTCGACCGTCTGGCTGGACGCCGACACCATTGGGCGACGGCCATTGATCAGAACAAGGTTGCGGTTGGAACCAAGGCCGCGCAAGTCGATATTCGATTGACCGCCATTGCCGGGATTGTTCGAAGTCGTAGTGCCGGCAGGGTTCACACCCGGCAGCGTATTCAGGAACGTGTCAAGCGTCACGTCTGCATTGGCCACAACCTGCTCGCCCGTAACAACCGAGATCGGGCTGTTGGCGTCGAGATTCGGACGCGCGATACGTGAACCGGTGACGACTATGACATCGTCTGCGTCGGCAGCATCGGCAGCTTGTTGCGCAAATGCCGGAGTCGAAAGCATCGCAAGGCCAAGCACGGTTGGCGCAACGCCTGCGCTTAGGCGGGCACGGCTGAAGAATTTCGGCGTTTTCATGTTGTTCCAGTCCCTTATTCTGGAGTGCATGGCCGACGGATCGGCCCCTGATTTTTCGTCAGACACGCAGGGACTGCAAGAAAAGCACACTCCCATATGCCGACTTGCTTCAGGCCTTGCCCAAGCGCGTGGCACATGTAAATGTGTTTCACGGCCACGTCAGAATGTTACGCTTACCCTGTCACCAATTTGCAACAGTGAAGGAGCTTGGCCGAAGCCTCCTTGGAAATACATTCAACGGACGAGAATTCGCGAAGGGGCGGCAATGAAAACATGTTATCTTGCTGTTGGCTTGCTTGGACTGTCTGCGGCTGCGCCCGCGAAAGACGCCGCCAAGCCATTGACCCGTCCAGAAATTTTCCAGAATCTGGTCGATTGTAGGACTATCCCGGATAGCTCTCAACGCCTGGCTTGTTTTGAGGCCGCCACGACCAGGATGGAGGCCGCATTCGCCAACGAAGACCTCTACATCACCGACCGGAACCAGGTGCGCGAAGCGCGGCGGTCACTCTTTGGCTTGCCCATGCCGAATATTGGCAAACTCTTTGGTGGCTCGGGAGAGGATGAGGAAAAGGAACAGTTCGCCGCTATCCATTCGACGATCGAGCGCGCGGAAAACCTGGGTTATGGAAAAATGCTCCTGACGCTGACCGATGGTGCGATTTGGCAGACGACCGAGCCCGACCAGTTCCCGCCTCGCAAGGGCCAGTCGATCGAGATCAGACGCGGAATTGCGGGCGGATACATTATGAGAGTAGGGAAAGGGCCGGACCTGCGAGTCAAGCGAATCCGCTAGGATCTCCAACCGCCTCAACATCCACTTCGACAAGGATGTCCTGCGCGCCATAGCCGTTGAACACGCCGTCGATCGGGGCAATGTCAAGATAATCGCGCCCCATGGCCATCAATATATGGTCGCCGCCCATTGCAATGCCGTTAGTAGGGTCGAGCCCCAACCAGCCCTTTTCCGGCCCGCACCAGACCAGCACCCAGCCGTGCGTCGCATCCGCACCTCGCAAGCGGGGTTGGCCGGGTGCGGGCTCGGTACGGATATAGCCTGAGGCATAAGCGGCGGGAATTCCAGCCGCGCGGAGCGCACAAATCATGATCTGCGCAAAATCCTGGCAGACGCCAGCGCGGGCGGCAAAGGCCGTGGCGGGCGGCGTCTCCGCCATTGTCGCATCGGGATCATAGCGGAACTCGCGCTGGATCCGCACGGCCAGGTCGAAAGCAGCCGCGAACACCGGCCGGTCCGGCTGAAGCAGTTCCGCCCCCCAGGCCGCTATGCCGGCATCGGTCGGTATGAAGCCGGACGGGTAACAGAAATTGGCTGGCGAAAGGTCCGAAACATCAGCGCTTTCGCGAACCCATTGCCCGACCTGCGCAATCGTCGGCTCGTCGGGCCATGACAATTGCGGTACCCGGTCCACCTCCACCAGCGCCTCGCTGATGATCTCGAGGCCGATCGTCGCCCCTGGAACCACAAGCCGGGTCAGGTTGACAAGAGTGGAATGGAGCGGCGCGGGCGTCAGTTCCCCGTCAGGATTGACGACGATGCTGTGTCGTACGAGCGTTTGGCCCGGCCAGTCGATCGGCCTCAGCCGCAGGTTGGAACGCGAAAACTGGACAGGCTTTTCATAGTTGAAGCAAGTCAGGTGCCGTACCGCAAACAGTGTCATGCCAGCGTCATGCCCGACGCACGGAGGGCTTCGCTGCCCCTCAGGAAAAATCTCTGGCTGATCGCATCGGATAGCATCATCAACCGGGCCTCGAGATCGTCACATATCGTGGGCGTCAAGGCCTCGGCGGACAGAGTCGACATCAGCGCGACGAGCCCCGTCGCCGCGCCCTGCTGGGGTTCCGCCATCCCGTCATCCTTCAGGCGCGGAAGGGCATCGAGATGCTCACTGATGACATTGATCTGAAATATGACCGAGCGTGGGTTGAACGGATCGAGTCCGATCATATCCCTTACCGGCATCAGGGCCAGCCCCGTCGAATAACGCTGGCGATAGCTGATTTGCACATCGGCAAGTTCGAGCAGCGCCAGAAGGTCGTTCGCCGAAGTATTGTCGCAGGCGAACACCCGAAGGAGCCGCGCCAGATTGAGCGCGCGTTCGATCCGCCGCCCCAGATCGTGGAAACGCCAACCCGCCGTTCGCCCCATATGTTCAGCCGCAAGCCCGGCAAATGCGGCGAAACGCGAACGCAGGACCAGACTTTTCTGCTGAAACAGGCTTTCGGCAGGAAACGGCGCATCGAGCATCTGCCAGAAATCCGGCGAGATACGTTCACGCGAACCGGCCCCGATCGTGCGGGCGGCAGCAAGCAGCGATGAAACGCTCGATGTAGCGTCACGGTCATCGATCGCCGCCGCGAACAACTCCGCCGGCGATTCGATGTCAGTCCGGCAGACTGCCTCGCTCGCGATCAACTGCTGACAGATACGCTCCGTTGTCGGCCCATTGTCCTGCCCGGTGCTGGCAGTCGCGAAGCCGGTCCGCACCAGGCCCAATATAGTCTCGCCCCGCTCCAGATACCGGCCGAGCCAAAAGAGATTATCCGCGACGCGGCTAGGCAACGTGCCGGGATTGCGCCGTATCGCCTGGTTGCCGGTCATGAGAGTTACGGGAGCCACCGGCTTCGGTCCGTGGACGATGACATCGGCGGAGCGCGTACCAGCCCCGATCGAAGTCGCGCGAACATCGGCGACGGGGCCCATGCGCACAAAACCGCCGGGCATGACGCTCCACCCCCCCTGCGCGTTACGGGCCGCGAACACTCGCAGTGTAAAGGGCCGGGCCACCAGCTTGCCTTCGTCAACTACGGGCATCGTCGAAAGGTGGACGATCTCCTGCCCGATATAATCCTGGGGACGGCGCTCCATATCGGCGAGCAGGCGCGTGCGGCTTTCGCCCACCAATTCGCCGCCAAGGACCGCGCCGCCATTGCCGAGCCCGAGCGGAGCCGACCCGAAGGCCGCATCGATCACCAGGTCCTCAAGTTCGGTGGCAACGTGCTGCGCCTCGCGCGCCTGCCCGCACCACCACGTCGCGATATTGGGCAATCGCAATGATTCGCCGGTAAGGCGCTGGGCCAATTGCGGCATGAAGGCCGAGAACAGCGGTGCTTCGAGGACGGCCGAACCCGGAAAATTCGCAATCACCGTCCCGCCCGACGCCATCGCGTCGACCAGTCCCGGCACGCCAATAGCAGACCGCGAATCGAGCGCGAGCGGATCGAGCAGACGCGCGTCCATGCGTTGCCATAATGCATCGACGCGCTTCAGTCCCTCGATCGTCCGCAGATAGACCCTGTCGTCATGCACCGCGATGTCCGCTCCCTCGACAAGGAGCAGCCCCAGATAACGTGCCAGATGGGCTTGTTCGGCATAGCTCTGGTTGAATCGCCCGGGGGTCAGGAGTGCGAGCCGCGGGTCGGTTCGTTCACAAGCAGCCGCAATCCCGGCACGCAGGTCCGCAAAGAACGGCGCGAGCCTCGCGATGTTCAACCGTGCGGACAAGCCGCCGATCACCTGCGATGCCGCCAGCCGGTTCTCAAGCGCATACCCCGCCCCGGCGGGCGAGCGCGTATGATCCGCAAGAACGCGCCATTCGCCGTCCGGTCCCCGCCCAAGATCCGCCGCATAGATATGGAGATAGTGTCCACCGGGCGGGACAATCCCGACCATCGGCCTCAGATAATGCGAACTCCCTGTCAGCGCGGCGGTCGGGAGGACATTCGACAGGACAAGCCGTTGCGCGCCATAGATGTCCGCAAGCAGCAACTCGCAAAGCTCGGCACGCTGCGCCACGGCTGCGGAAATCCCTGACCATTCGGCTTCACTGATCGCGAGTGGCAATGGGGACGCAGGCCATTGGCGTTCCTCACCCTCGCCGGGGAGCCGAAAACTTGTGCCAATCTCCTTGACGTGCCGCTGCACACGGCCCTGCGCCTCGGCGATGCTGCCTCCGCCCGCCACGAGCACTTCCTCAAGGATCGATCGCCAAGCCAGGAGGTCGTTCGATGGCGCCCCGCACAGGACGTCGCCGGCTCCCGCCTCGGCGCAATAGGCGATGCGTATCGCTTCGGCCGGTTCCGGCGCGACGGGGGTTTCAACCCAGCGTGTCAATGGCGCTCCCCATAGGGTTCTGCTTCACCACATCCTGCGAAGCAGGGCAAGCCGCGCTCGACTTGAATACGCTACTTGGCTAGGGGGAGATCATGACAACCGACCCTTTCGCGCTGTTCGATCTCTGGTTTTCCGAAGCCCGGAAAACAGAGTCGAACGACTCCAACGCCATGGCGCTTGCCACGACAAACGCCGAAGGACAGCCTTCGGTCAGAATGGTGCTGTTGAAGGGGCATGGGCGCGACGGCTTCATTTTCTACACGAACAAGCAAAGCAACAAGGCGCGCCAGATCGAGGAACGCCGGTTCGCAGCCTTGCTGTTTCACTGGAAATCGCTCCGGCGGCAGATCCGGATCGAGGGCAATATCCTTGATGTCGACGACGCAACCGCCGACGCATATTTCGCGACGCGCAGCCGGGATTCGCAGCTGGGCGCATGGGCATCCGACCAGTCGCGCCCGCTCGACTGCCGGGCCACTTTCGAAGCGCGCTTTGCTGACGTGCAGGCCCGATTCGAAGGCATGCCGGTGCCGCGCCCCCCGCACTGGTCGGGCTATCGCGTCGATCCGCAGCGTATCGAATTCTGGCAGGATCGCGAGCACCGGCTTCATGAGCGGCACGTTTTCACCCGCACGGGCTCCGATAGCTGGATCGAGGGCCTCCTCTACCCATGAGCACAGCCGATTCCGCCACGCGTGGCAGGCTGACGCAGCGGGCGGCCTTTGCCAGCGTTTCCATGGCGCTCTTCCTGCTTGGCCTCAAGGGCTGGGCGGCGTGGCAGACGGGCTCGGTCTCAATGCTCGGATCGCTGGCTGATACGACTCTCGACATCGTCGCCTCACTGGTCACGCTGTTTTCCGTGCGGCTGGCAGCGCAACCGGCGGATGATGATCATGCCTATGGCCATGGCAAGGCTGAGGCGCTTGCGGCCCTGTTCCAGACCGGAATTATTTCGGCCTCGGCACTGGCCATCGGCTGGCGTGGCATCAGCCTGATCGGGGATAGCCACGCACCGGAAAGCCCCGAACTCGGCATTGGCGTTTCGCTCGTCGCAATTATCGCAACGCTCGCGCTGGTCAGCTTCCAGCGTTACGTGGTCCGCAAGACCGGATCAGTCGCGATCCAGGCGGATCGGGTTCACTATGCCAGCGACCTTGTTCTCAACGCGTCGGTGATTGCAGCGCTATTTCTCGATTCGATCCTCCACGTCCATGGTGCCGATCCGGTTTTCGGGATCGGGATCGGGCTCTGGCTGCTCTGGCATGCAAAGGAGGTTGCGGTTCATGCCGTCGATCAGCTGATGGACAAGGAATGGCCCGAAGAAAAGCGGGAGCGCTTTCTGGCCGTGGCCCGGAGCCACCCCGAACTGAAGGGCATTCACGATTTCCGGACCCGGTCGAGCGGCGCACATGAATTCGTCCAGTTCCATGTCTGGGTCGATCCGGGAATGACTGTTCGCGAAGCGCACCGCGTGATGGACGAAGTGGAGGCACAGCTGAAGGTCGAATTTCCGGGAACGGAAATCCTGATCCACCCCGACCCCGAAGGCCATTCGGACCCGGCGCGCGGACAGACCGCTGCCTAAACGCCGCTATTGGACGGCGAAGGCAGCCATCCGGGCCTGCGCCAGGCGCGACTCGGGGAAGAAGAAGATCGGCCAGTCGTGAATCATGCCGGGTTCTTCGACATAGTCGATTGACGGCAAGCTGGCCTTAAGGGCGCGGCTGTCGACCACAAGTATGTCATCGCCGCCACCGAACGCGAGGATTGGCGGCAATCCCCCCCAGTCCGCGTGGATCGGGCTGACACGCGGGTCTTTTGTGCCGGCGGCGCCCGCATACATTTCGCCAGCCTCCCGGATGCCTCGAACGGTGAGAATGGCATCGCGCGGCTCGATCCTCTCCTGATCGGGATGGTCCGGGCTGGCTTCAAGCCAGGGGCAAATGAGAATCAGTTTCGCCGGAAGCGCAAGCCCCGCATCCCGGGCCGCCATCACCGTCGCTGCCGTCAGACCGCCGCCGGCAGAATCCCCACCCATGACCAACTTCGACACGTCCTCGCGCGAGGCCAAGTCCTTGTAGAAAGCAAGGGCAAAACCGGCAATTTCGTCAACCTCGGCCATGGGAGCGAGCGGATAGAGGGGCACAATCATACGCCAGCCGTGATGCTCCGCCATCCACGCGACAAAGCTCCAATGGGCCTCGGCGGCCGGATAGACATATCCGCCGCCGTGCCAATAGAGAATGGTCGCGACGGGCGCACGGCCACGCGGGGCCACGTCCCATACCGTTCGCCCCTGAAATTCGGACTTGGCGACCGAGAGTTTCGTCTTCATTTTGGCCGTCGGCTCGCTCGGAACCGAGAGCGCCTTGGCCTGATGGCGAGGGAAATCCGGCCCGCCCGAAAAGAGCCTGCGATAAATGCCAGTCTTGCGAAGGACGAACGAAACGACTCGCGTCTTGAAGCTCGGCATGATGGCAATCCTCCGCTGGCCGTTTTTGGGGAAGACTATGCGGCTTGCTCCGATACGACAAGCGGACGAACTGTTGCTCCCACGGTTTCTTCGATCCAGCCGCCCCCTAGCACTCGGTCGTCATCGTAAAGCACTGCGGCCTGCCCGGGTGCGACGCCAAATTCCGGCGCGTCGAACCACAGCCATTCGCCCTTGAGCCTCGCGGGTACGGGCTTTGCCAGCGATCGCACCTTTGCGAGGACTGGGCGATCTTCGGCTTCAGCAAGCCAGTTCGGCTCCGAAAGCCGCGCCGCAGTTACAGCAAGCGCTGCCTTTGGCCCGACAATGACCTGCTGGCGCTCGGGATCCAGCCGGATCACGTAGAGCGGTTCGGCAAGGCCGCCGATATCGAGGCCGCGGCGCTGCCCGACCGTGTAACGGATCAGGCCCTTGTGCTGGCCAAGCACACGCCCTTCTTCATCGACAATTTCGCCGCCGGTCTCGGCTTCGGGTCGAACCTTGCGGACAACGCTCGCATAGTCCCCGTCGGGAACGAAGCAGATATCCTGGCTGTCGGGTTTCATCGCGACGGACAAACCCACCTCCTTCGCAATGGATCGCACTTCGGACTTGGGCATGCCGCCAAGCGGAAAACGAAGATAATCAAGCTGTTCGCCGGTAGTTGCGAAAAGGAAGTAACTCTGGTCGCGTGCCGGATCGAGGGCGCGGTGCAGTTCCGCGCCTTCCGGACCGGCGACCCGGCGGACATAATGGCCCGTCGCGAGGCAATCGGCCCCGAGTTCGCGCGCGAGGCGGAACAGGTCCGTGAACTTCACGCCCATGTTGCAGCGGACGCAGGGAATGGGTGTCCGGCCACGAAGGTATTCGTCGGCGAACTGATCAATGACGGTGTCGCGGAACCGGCTTTCATGATCGAAAACATAATGGGCAATGCAGAGCCGTTCCGCGACGGCTCGCGCATCGCGGATGTCTTGGCCTGCGCAACAGCTTCCGACGCGGCTGACCGCACTTCCGTGATCGTAGAGCTGGAGCGTGATGCCGATCGTTTCCGCGCCCGTCCGCGCGGCAAGCGCCGCCACGACCGAGGAATCGACTCCCCCGGACATGGCAACCACGATCCGGCGCGCCCTGGCGGGCCCATCAAGCTGAAAAAGATCAGGCATGGCAGTGGCCCTATCACAGCTCGCCGGAAGTGAACACCGTATGCCCGCCGAACGTGGTTTACGTGCTGTTCAGGAATTTCTGCGATGAAAAGTCATGGACTTGAGTTTTGCGCGGCGGCTGCGAAGCCAGAAGACGGGCCTTCAGGCCACGACGACGCTCGGGAGCCTTTTGGCGGAGCTTTCGGCGCGACAGGCCATTTCCCCTACCGCTTTGGCCCAGATGCAGGCGCCACCGGCCGAAGAATCAGCCGCCGCCGGACACCCCGAGGTTGCGCAATTCGCACCAAACAGCGCGCGCGAGGCCGCCGCATCGCGGACAGGGAGCTTTAATACTGAAATCGCCGAGACAATCCTCACACAAAGTAAATCTTCGTAACTATCGCATTTACCTTGGCATTTTATCATTGTTTCAACCCCTTGGCATTAAAAGCGAATTCACAGGCAGAGACGGCTCCGGTCGTATGCGTTTGAGGTAAGAATGATCGAGAACCAAAAAATCCGTCCGGCGCAGGTGATTGGGCCCTTGGGCGAATCACTGACGGTCGACTCCCTCCCTCCGCCATCCACCACCCGTTGGGTCGTGCGGCGCAAGGCAGAAGTCGTTGCGGCAGTAAATGGTGGTCTCCTGACCGTCGACGAAGTGTGTGACCGTTACGGCCTCACGCTTGAGGAGTTTGCGAGCTGGCAGCGTGCTGTCGACCGTTCGGGCATGCCCGGACTCCGCGTGACGCGCATCCAGCACTACAAGACACTTTACGAGCGCCAGCAGCGCTATTGAAGATCGCGCCAGTCGCCAGCGCTCGCCATCCAGATGGCCAGCGCGGCGATGGCTGCAGTTTCAGCCCTGAGAATCCGGGGGCCCAGCGAAATCGGAACGGCTTGGGGAAGTGCGCGAATCGCTGCACGCTCTTCATCGTCGAACCCGCCCTCAGGGCCGACCAGGATTGCGGCGGGGCCATCGCGACCGGTTGCCGCTTCGGCGAACGGCGTCCCGCCGGCTTCATCGGCGAAATAGAGAGTACGCTCCTCCGCCCATGACAGCAGGAGCGGCAGGAGCTTCACCGGTTCGCCAAGCTCGGGAAGAGCCGTCCGCCCACATTGTTCTGCCGCTTCTATCATATGGCTGCGCAACCGTTCGAGATTGAGCCGCTCGATCACGGTGCGGCGCGTGACGACTGGCTGGTAACGCGCGACACCCAGTTCGCAGGCTTTTTCCGCTACCAGATCGATTCGCGCTTTCTTGATGGGCGCCGCCAGCAGCCAGAGGTCGGGCACATCTTCGCGCTGCCGCAGAAGCCCCTTCACGCGCAGGATCAGATCCCGCTTCCCGATGATTGTCGCCTCTGCAAGCCATTCACCCGAAATATTGTCGAACAATTTGACCGGAGACCCGGCCTTCATTCGCATGACGGTAGCCAGATAGTGTGCCTGCGGGCCCGATACGGTCAGTTCGAGGCCGTCGGAGAGCAATGTCTCGACGAACAGCCGGGGCGTCGATTGGGGTGGCCAGGCGGGCGTTGCGGGCATAAGGACGCCCTAGCATGGAGACGCCGCAGATCGAAATCGTTCCGGACAGCCAGCACAAGGGGCTGGTCGGCAGGCTCGCGCCGGGGCTTCGCCCTTACGCACTGCTGGCCCGTTTCGACCGACCGATCGGCTGGTGGCTGCTCTTCTGGCCTTGCGCTTGGAGCGTCCTGCTGGCGGGCGGCGCACGGACGCACTGGCCGCTGATTCTTTGGATGATGGGCGGCGCAATCGCGATGCGCGGAGCCGGTTGCGTCTATAATGACATTGTCGATCGCGATCTCGATGCAAAGGTCGAGCGCACAAGGCTGCGCCCCATTGCCAGCGGCACAGTATCGCTGCGTGCAGCTTGGGTCTGGCTTGTCCTGCTCAGCCTTTTTGGGTTGATCGTCCTCGTCCAGCTGCGCCCGGAAGCGCAACTCGTCGCGCTGGCCAGCCTTGCCCCGGTCGCCGCCTATCCTTTCATGAAGCGGATCACCTGGTGGCCGCAGGCTTGGCTCGGAATCGTCTTTTCCTGGGGAGCGCTGGCAGGCTGGGTTGCCGTCACGGGCGAGCCGTCGGCGGCAATGGTGTTGCTCTACGCTGGCAGTATCGCCTGGGTGATCGGCTATGACACCATTTACGCGTTGCAGGATCGCGAGGACGACGCCCTGATCGGGGTGCGTTCCTCGGCGCTCCGGCTTGGCACGCAAGTGAGGTCGGGCGTGTCGCTCTTCTATCTGGCAGCCCTTGCCTGCTGGGCGGGCGCCTTCTGGCTCGTCCGACCGCAACTTCTGGGGATTGCTGCACTGCTGCCTGTCGCCGTCCATTTCGGCTGGCAGATCTTGACGCTGCGTGTCGGCGACGGCGGCGATGCGCTGGCCAAGTTCCGTTCGAATCGTTTCGCGGGTCTCCTTGTCGCGCTCGCGTGCGCGGTTATCGGCTCGACGGCCTGATTCGCCTTCGCCATGACGCATAAAGGGCTTCAACCGGAGCCCATCCCGCACTATGCGCCAGTGATGCTGACGATTGAACAAGCGAAGGATCGCGCTGCCGACTTGGTGACGCGCGCAATGAAGGCAGGCGCGGATGCCTGCGATGTAGTCTATTCTGGCAGCGCCTCCACGCATGTCCAGATGCGCCTTGGGGCGCTGGAGGACGTTGACCGTTCGGAAGGCGAGGATATCGGCCTCAGGGTCTTTGTCGGAAAGCGTTCTGCAAGCGCTTCCTCCTCCGATCTTTCAGCGGGCGCCCTGGCATCATTGGCAGATCGTGCGGTGGCCATGGCGCGCGAGGCGCCGGAGGATGCCTATGCCGGCCTTGCGCCCGAAGACAGGCTGATGCGCGGAGCGGTGCCGCAGCTCGATCTGTTTGACGAGAACGCATTGAGCCCTCAAGATTTGCGAGAGCGTGCGCTCGCTGCAGAAGACGCCGCCCGGTCGGTAGCGGGCGTCACGAACAGCGAAGGCGCCAGTGCCAGCGCGTCCGAGGCCGTGATGGCTCTTGCTACGAGCCACGGTTTTGCCGCAAGCTATTCCGGCACCAGCCATGGCTTGTCGGCAAGCGTGCTTGCCGGCGAAGACGGCCACATGCAGCGCGACTATGCCTTTCATTCGGCACGCCACCTGCGCGATCTTGAGGCCCCCGAACAGATCGGCCGCAAGGCGGGTGACCGCGCCGTGGCCCGGATGAACCCCGTCAAGCTCAAAAGCGGGCCAATGTCAGTCGTCTTCGATCCGCGAGTGGGCAACTCGCTCCTCGGACATCTGGCCGGTGCGATCATGGGCTCGGCGATCGCGCGCAAGACCAGCTTCCTTCTGGACCGGCTGGACCAACCGGTCTTTGCGCCGGGCGTCCACGTGATCGACGATCCCCTGCGCGTGCGGGGATTGCGTTCCCGACCTTTCGACGGCGAAGGGCTCGAGACTCACCGGACCGACATCATCCGCGAAGGCGTACTGACCGGCTGGTTGATCGAAAGCGCCTCGGGTCGCCAGCTGGGATTACCGCCGACGGGCCACGCCACGCGCGGTGGAGGTGGCACACCCGGCACGGGAACGACCAACCTCCATATGGCTGCTGGCGCTGTCAGCCCGGCCGCGCTGATGGCGGACATCAAATACGGCATCTATGTCAATGAACTGATTGGAATGGGCGTCAACGGTCTGACGGGCGACTACAGCCGAGGGGCGTCGGGCTTCCTGATCGTCGATGGAGAAATCGCCGGCCCGGTTGCCGAAGTGACCATTGCGGGAAACCTCAAGGACGTGTTCGCTGCGTTGATTCCGGCCAACGATCTGGAATTCCGCTACGCGACCAACGTCCCGACCTTGCGCGTCGACGGAATGACGCTCGCAGGTGACTGACACGCTTCTCGACGCTGTCAGCGCGGTCGCGCGCGAAGCCGGCGCGCTGGCGATGAACCATTGGCGCGGCGATTTCGAGCAATGGGAGAAATCGCCGGGAAATCCGGTGAGCGAAGTCGACCTGGCCGTTGACCAGCTGCTTCAGGAGCGGCTGACGGCACTTGACCCGGAAGCGGGTTGGCTGTCCGAAGAAACCGCGGACAGCGCTGAGCGCCTCCTCCTGCCAAGAGTCTGGGTGGTCGACCCGATTGACGGCACACGCGATTTCGTGCGCGGGCGGCGCGGATGGGCGATTTCCATTGCCCTGGTCGAAGGCGGGCGCCCGCTTCTCGGCGTCCTTGATGCGCCAGCGCGCGACGAGCATTGGAGTGCCGTCGCCGGGGGCGGTGCGGCGCGAAATGGGACAATCGTACGCGCTAGCCAGCGAACCATACTTTCGGGCGCGCGTGTTCCGGCGGACATTGTCCCGAAGGTCGACAGCGACTTGGTGACAGTTGAAAAGCCGAACTCGATTGCGCTCAGGATGGCGATGGTCGCTTCGGGCGAGGCGGACCTTGTCGCGACGCTGCGCTGGGGATTCGAGTGGGACATTGCGGCGGCGGCGCTGATCGCGCAGGAGGCGGGTGCAACCGTGACCGATGCACGTGGCAATACGTTGCGTTACAATTCGACCCGAGGCGACGCCTTCGGTGTACTCGTCGCCAGTCCGGGAATCCACGCGGCGGCGGTGTCCCGCCTTGCCGAGCGGGCCAACTCCGCCTTTGCACGTTGACCACCCCGGCCGAACTTGCCTTTTTATCCCCCGCGCCTAAAGTTCCGGAATGATTGCACTGCTTGTCCTTGCTGCCTCATCGGCGGCGCTTGCCAAACCCGAACCGGCAGCAATCTTCGCTGCCGCAGGCGCGACGAGGCGCGGTGCACGCTGGATCATCTGCACCGAGGACCTGAATGCCTCTGCACGGATCGACTTGGTGGAAGACCTTAACGGCGACGGACGGCAGGACGCTGTCGTAAGCGAGGACGGAACCTTTTGCCACGGGGCGTCGGGCACTGGCTTCGTGCTGCTGAGCAAACAGGCAAACGGCAAGTGGAAGTCGATCCTTGCAAGCGACGGCATTCCCGAATTCCTGAAAACCCGTGGCGTCGGAGGCTGGCCGGACATTTCTGTCGGCGGCCCCGGATTCTGTTTCCCGGTATTGCGGTGGAACGGCCGGGCCTATGTTCAGCATCGCCGCGAATATGAGGGCCGGCCCTGCCGATAGCCTCGATGAGCGACCCGACAACTATTGGCCGGCTTTACGGGCGGCGGCAGGGACACAAGCTGCGCGTCGGCCAGGCGGAGCTGGTCGAAGACCTGCTGCCGAAAATCAGTGTTCCCGAAGGACAGTTGACAGCGCAAACCCTGTTTGGAGACGACCGGCCCCTTCAGCTTGAAATCGGCTTCGGGGCAGGCGAGCATTTGGCCGGACAAGCCAGGCTGCACCCCGATCATGGCTTTATCGGCTGCGAGCCGTTCTTGAACGGCGTCGTGGGCGCGTTGCAGCATGTGCAGGCCGAAGGTCTCGAAAATGTCCGACTGCATATGGGTGATGCGCTCGACGTGCTGGCGCGGCTGCCTGACGCTTCGCTAGATCGGGTCTATCTCCTGCACCCGGACCCTTGGCCAAAGGCGCGCCACGCCAAGCGCCGCTTCATGAACCCCGGCCCGCTCGACCGGATCGCAGCCAAGCTGAAACCGGGCAGCGAGTTCCGCTTCGGCACCGATCATCCGGTCTACCTGCGCTGGGCATTGATGCAAATGCAGTGCCGGCGGGATCTCATCTGGGAGGCATCGGATCCGGACGACTTTCTCATCCGTCCGGTAGACTGGCCGGAAACCCGCTACGAACGCAAGGCGCGGGGACTTGGCCACGAGGTCTGGTACTTCAAGTTTCGGCGGAGCTAGAGGCCGATCCGTCGAACACGACCTTCATTTTGCTCGGACTCTACAACGCTGCCGACACGGCTCTAGTTCAGCAGCGGTGGGCAATCCTCATCCTTGTCGACCCAGGCGGGGAAGAAGCTTGGCTCATGCATGGACCAGCCAGGCGCCGTCGCCGCATTTTCACTGATCGATTGGAGCAGGTCGAGCCTCCGTTCGGGAGCGATATGAGGCAACGAGGCTGCCGCGCAGAACGCACCGGGGAGCCAGGGCCGCGCGGCAGCTCCGATCAGCCTTTCGTAGAGAAAGCGATACGCACTGAAGCTCGGCAACCTCTGCTGTGCCAGATCGAAGGCCGAAACGGCAACGAGCGGCGCCATGAACGGCTCCACCCATTCGAGCCCCAAATCCTCCGGGACGCGTTCACGAATCTCAGGCAGCTTTTCATAAACGCGTGTCTGCACGGTAATTCCTACCTGCTCAACGGCGTCGCGGGACCAGCGCTTGCATGCATCGGTTCGTTCCAGCCCGACATCCAGCGAGCGGCGAATATAGCGCTGCGTGCCCGGTGCAAAGCCGGCGAACTCCTTGAGCTCCGCGATGGCAAGTACGCCTCGGGTCGGACCAGATGCGCTCGTCACATGCCCCCCATGCAAAGACTAATGCTGCAGTGCGAAATGAATCACGGCACCGCGTTCTACGCAAGAACTTTGTCGCTCAGTTCGTCGCAAGCCTCGCGAGTGTGTCATTTGGGTGTCAGTTTCAAAAGCCGTGCATCTTCCCCATCCTCCAAAAGCCAAATGGCTCCATCGGGGCCCTGCTCGACCTCACGGATACGCTTGTCCATTGGCCATTGATCAGCCTTGGCAGCGTTTGCCCCCTCAATGTGCACGCGGATCAGCGCTTGCCCGGACAAGGCCCCGATAAAGGCATCGCCACGCCATTGCGGGAATTCCGTGCCCGAATAGATCATCAGGCTCGAGGGTGAGATGCTGGGATTCCACCAGACCTTGGGCGCCGCGAAACCGTCTCCGGCGGCATGGTCGGGAATATCGCGCCCGTCATAGTGCGTGCCGTTCGATACTCTTGGCCAACCATAATTGCTGCCGCGCTCGATGAGGTTGACTTCGTCTCCCCCCCTCGGCCCCATTTCGACTTCCCAAAGCCGTCCGGCAGCGTCGAATGCAAGCCCCAGTGGATTGCGATGACCGAGCGTCCATATCTGTGCGGCGATACGGCCCTTGTCATATCCCTGATTATCGGAGGGTATCATGCCCGTGTCTGTAAGGCGCACAACCTTACCAAGATTGACGGTCATATCCTGCGCGGGGTCGAACTTCTGGCGTTCGCCCGACGAGATATACAGCATTCCATCCGGCCCAAAGGCGAGACGATGGCCGAAATGGCCGTTTCCGGTAACCTTGGGTTCCTGCCGCCAGATAACCTGCAATCCTTCGAGTCGCGCACCCTTCGCATCTTCGACCAGCGCAGCGCGACCAACGGCGGCACCCTTGACCCCGCTGCCCGCTTCGACCCAACTCAGATAGACGATGCGATTGTGCATGAAATCCGGGTGGACCGCGACATCGCCGAGCCCGCCTTGGCCCTCGAAGGCCACAGGTGGAATACCGCCCACCTCGATTGGTCGCCCGCCATGGCGCCAGAGCTTCAGATGCCCTGGTTTTTCGGTGATCAACGCTCGGCCGTCTGGCAGAAAGGCCATAGCCCACGGCCTTTCGAAGCGAGCGACTTCCACAACTGAAAAAGGCAATGAACCGGCCGGCCCGCCCCCTCCCGCCCCGCAGGCGACCAGAGCGAACGGGACAAGCAATGCGGCGCTGCGGAACATAAGACCTCAACAATGGTTTCATGCTATGAGTAGTGCACACGTTACGACTCCGCCAGCGCTTGCGCTGCGACGCGACTGACGCTAGAGGGCACGCGAGTTTCTCGACATTGGCAACTTTGGCGAGGTCGGGCCCCGGTGGGTCCGGCGGCAAGAACTCATGGTTTTTGGACCGGAGCGACAATGGCGGATATCGCCGAACTGACCAGGCTGATCGAACCCCATGCAACCGCAATGGGGTTAAGGCTCGTGCGCGTGGCGATGTTTGGCGGAAAGAGCGACCCAACGCTGCAGGTGATGGCGGAGCGGCCCGATACGCGCCAGCTTGTCATCGAGGATTGCGCCGAACTGTCGCGCCGGCTGTCGGACATGCTCGACGAGGTGGATCCGATTGAGGAAGCCTATCGCCTTGAAGTGAGCTCGCCGGGGATCGACCGCCCGTTAACGCGGCTTTCGGACTATGTCGACTGGGCGGGCTTCGACGCGCGGCTAAAGCTTTCGGAGACGATCGAGGGCCGCAAGCAGGTCGACGGACGGATCGGCGGGCTCGAGGGCGAGGCTGTCATCATCGTGACGCAGAAGACGCGCGAAACGCTCCATATTCCGTTCACCAGCATCGCCAGCGCCAAGTTGCTGCTGACCGATGCGCTGATCAAAGCCACTGCGCCGCTCTCGACCGAGGGCGCCGATACGATATTGCAAGAGAGGTAGATTTTCATGTCCAGCCCCATTTCCGCCAATAAGGCCGAATTGCTCGCAATCGCCGACTCGGTTGCACGCGAGAAACTGATCGACAAGGGCATCGTGCTTGAAGCGATGGAAGACGCCATCCAGCGCGCCGCCCGCGCTCGGTACGGCGCCGAGAACGACATCCGTGCGAAGATCGATCCTGCAACCGGCGACATGCGGCTGTGGCGTGTCGTCGAAGTGGTCGAGCAGGTCGACGACTATTTCAAGCAGGTCAACCTGAAGGATGCCGAGAAGCTCCAGCCAGGCTCGGCCATTGGTGACTTTATTGTCGATCCGCTTCCTCCGATCGAATTCGGCCGCATTGCCGCGCAGGCGGCAAAGCAGGTGATCTTTCAGAAGGTCCGCGATGCAGAGCGCGAGCGGCAATATGAGGAATTCAAGGACCGCGCGGGCGAGATCATCACCGGCGTCGTCAAGCGCGTCGAGTTCGGCCATGTCGTCGTCGATCTTGGCCGGGCCGAAGGCGTGATCCGTCGCGATGCCCAGATTCCCCGCGAAGTCGCTCGCGTCGGCGACCGGGTCCGCTCGCTGATCCTGCGCGTCGTGCGCGAGAATCGCGGGCCGCAGATATTCCTGTCGCGTGCGCATCCCGATTTCATGAAGAAGCTGTTCGCGCAGGAAGTGCCTGAAATCTATGACGGCGTGATCGAGATCAAGGCCGCCGCGCGCGACCCGGGCAGCCGGGCCAAGATCGGTGTTATCAGTCGCGACGGCTCGATCGATCCGGTCGGCGCCTGTGTCGGCATGAAGGGCAGCCGCGTGCAGGCAGTTGTCCAGGAAATGCAGGGCGAAAAGATCGACATCATTCCCTGGTCGGAAGACACGGCGACCTTCGTCGTCAACGCGCTCCAGCCCGCAACAGTGAGCCGCGTTGTGATCGACGAGGAGGAAGGCCGGATCGAAGTGGTTGTTCCCGACGACCAGCTGAGCCTTGCGATCGGGCGGCGCGGGCAGAACGTCCGCCTTGCCTCGCAGCTTACCAACTCGGCCATCGACATCATGACCGAGACCGATGCTAGCGAGAAGCGCCAGCGCGAATTCGTCGAGAATTCGGAAATGTTCCAGAACGAGCTCGATGTGGACGAGACGCTGGCCCAGCTGCTGGTGGCCGAAGGCTTCGGCGCGCTTGAGGAAGTCGCCTATGTCGGTGTTGACGAGCTGGCGAGCATCGAGGGTTTTGACGAGGAACTCGCCGCCGAACTCCAGAGCCGCGCACAGGAAGCGCTTGATCGTCGCGAGGAAGCCAATCGCACGCTTCGCCGCGAGCTCGGTGTCGAAGATGCCATTGCCGAAATGCCGCATCTGACGGAAGCGATGCTCGTCACGCTGGGCAAGGCCGGGATCAAGACGCTTGACGATCTCGCCGATTTGGCGACCGACGAATTGATCCAGAAGAAGCGGGTCGATCCGCGGCGCAAGTCCGGCTCGCCCGAGCCCAAGGGTGGTGTGCTCGCTGAGTACAATCTGTCCGAAGAACAGGGCAACGAGATCATCATGGCCGCTCGCGCACACTGGTTCGAGGAAGAGGGAGACGCAGATGCGGTCGTCTCCCAATGAGCCTGGGCACGAACCCGAACGCCGCTGCATAATCAGCGGTGATCGCGCGCCGAAAGGCGGGCTGATCCGGCTGGCGCTTGGCCCTGACGGTGACGTGGCGCCCGATGTTCGCGCGCGCGCACCGGGACGCGGTGCGTGGATCGGTGTTGACCGAGCCACGCTCGAGGAGGCGCAGGCCAAGGGCAAGCTCAAGGGCGCGCTCGTCCGCGCTTTCAAGACTGGAGATATCGCAATCCCCGCCGATCTGGGCGCGCGTACCGAAGCGGCTCTGGAACGGGCAGCCCTCGACCGTCTGGGCCTCGAAGCACGAGCCGGGACGCTGGCGACCGGTTCGGACCGGATCGACGATGCAGCGCGCAAGGGGCAGATCGTTCTCCTGCTTCATGCCCAGGATGCCGGCGACGATGGCAATCGCAGGCTCGACCAAGCTTGGCGAGTCGGCTCCGATGCTGAAGGAACCGGTCTTGCGGGCTTGGTTCTGGCCGCAGACCGCACTATATTGTCACAGGCGTTGGGGCGGGAAAATGTGGTCCATATCGGCGTGACTGACCGGGCGGCAGCCGCCCGTGTCGCGGCGTGCGTGGACCGCTGGCACAGATTTATCGGACGCGAGTTGAGCGCTTTGCCTTGCGAAACGGCTTCGCAAGGTCCACGGGGGCGCGGCGCGGATTTGGATTGAAGGGTAGTTGGGTTACTAGATGAGCGATCAGGATAAACCGAAACTGGGCATGCGCGCACCGCTGGGTATCAAGCGGACGGTCGAGACGGGCCAAGTGAAGCAGAGCTTCAGCCATGGACGGCAGAACACCGTCGTCGTGGAAGTGAAGCGTCGCCGCATACTCGGCAAACCGGGAGAGGCCGAAGCCGCGCCCGTTGTCGAAACCAAGGTCGAAGCGGCTCCGCCGCCCCCTCCGCCCCCGCCGCCGGCATCCAAGGCCGCTGCGGAACCCCAGCTTTCACGCAAGGAAATCCAGGAAAAGCTGCTTCGCGAGGCCGAAGAGGCGCGCATGGCTGCGCTCGAGGGTGCGCGACGGCGTGAGGAGCAGGCCAAGCAGCAGACATCCGAAGAGGAAAAGCGCCGCGCCGAAGAAAACCG
Organism: Sphingomonadaceae bacterium; assembly: GCA_041916635.1. GTDB lineage: Bacteria > Pseudomonadota > Alphaproteobacteria > Sphingomonadales > Sphingomonadaceae > Aquisediminimonas. The sequence continues at coordinate 474,188 of JAYRZE010000001.1, forward strand.
CAAGGCCGAGGAGGCAGCCGTTGAAGCGGCGCGCATGGCGCTCGAGGAAGAGGCCCGACAGGCAGCGCTCGCTGCCGAACGCGAGGCCAATGTCCCGGCACCGGCTGCGGCTGCCCCCGCCGCTCCTGCCGACGAAGAGGATCGCCCGCGTCGCCACGGTGCCGGCGCGCCGGTGCGCCGCGAGCCTGAGCGGCCGTCGCGGGGCCGTGGCGTCGATGACCGCCGTCAGTCGGGCAAGCTCACCGTCAGCCGAGCACTCGACGATGGCGAGGGCGCACGGGCCCGGTCACTTGCCGCGCTGAAGCGCGCACGCGAAAAGGAAAAGCGCAGCCACATGCAGGGTGGCCCATCCGTGAAGCAGGTCCGAGATGTCAGCGTGCCCGAGGCGATCACGGTTCAGGAACTTGCCAACCGCATGGCCGAACGCGGCGCGGACCTGGTGAAGGCGTTGTTCAAGATGGGCATGCCCGTTACGCTGACACAGACGATCGACCAGGATACCGCTGAACTGCTTGTGACCGAATTCGGCCACAACATCACCCGCGTGTCCGATGCTGATATCGACATCGCGCACGATGAAGATATCGATGCGTCCGAAACGCTCAAGACCCGCCCGCCCGTCGTCGCGATCATGGGCCATGTCGATCATGGCAAGACCTCGCTGCTCGACGCGCTGCGCGGCACCGATGTGGTCGCGGGCGAAGCCGGCGGCATTACCCAGCATATCGGCGCCTATCAGTTGACGATGAAGGACAAGTCCAAGATCACCTTCCTCGACACGCCGGGCCATGAGGCCTTTACCGAAATGCGCGCGCGCGGCGCCAATGTGACCGACATCGTGGTGATCGTGGTTGCGGCCGATGACGGCCCCAAGCCGCAGACCGTGGAGGCGATCAATCATGTGAAGGCCGCAGGGGTTCCGATGATCGTTGCGATCACCAAGATCGACAAGCATGAGGCCGACCCGCAAAAGGTGCGTGAGCAACTGCTTCAGTACGAAGTGATCGTCGAATCGCTTTCGGGGGATGTCCAGGAAGTCGAAGTGTCGGCGAAGACCAAACAGGGTCTTGATACACTGATCGAGAAGATCCAGCTTCAGGCCGAACTGTCCGAACTGAAGGCCAACCCCGATCGCGCTGCCGAAGGCAAGGTGATCGAGGCCAAGCTCGACAAGGGTCGCGGTCCGGTTGCGACCATCCTTGTCCAGCGCGGCACGCTCCGCACCGGAGACATTTTCGTCGTGGGTCAGGAAAGCGGCCGCGTTCGTGCGATGGTGAACGACAAGGGGCAACAAATAAAGGAAGCCGGTCCTTCCATGCCCGTGGAAGTCCTTGGGCTTGGCGGTGTGCCTTCGGCCGGCGATACGCTGACCGTGGTCGAAAGCGAAGCGCGCGCCCGCGAGGTTGCGGCCTATCGCTCGGGCGTCGCGACGGCAAAGCGCACAGGCTCCGGCCCGGCCAGCCTTGAATCGATGTTCTCGGCGCTCAAGGAAAAGCAGGCGCAGGAATATCCGCTGGTGGTCAAGGGCGATGTGCAGGGGACCGTGGAAGCGATTGTCGGCAGCCTTGCCAAGATTTCGAACGAGGACATCCGAGCCCGGGTGCTGCATTCGGGCGTCGGCGGCATCACCGAAAGCGACGTGACGCTGGCCCGCGCGTCGGGTGCGCCGATCATCGGCTTCAACGTCCGCGCCAATGCCAAGGCGCGCGAGATTGCCGAAAAGAGCGGGGTCGCGCTCAAATATTACGACGTGATCTATGACCTGCTCGACGATATCCGTGCCGGAATGGCGGGCCAGCTTGGCCCCGAATATTTCGAAACGGTGGTCGGCCGGGCCGAAATCCGCGAAGTCTTCCCCGCCGGCAAGCACGGCAAGGCAGCGGGCCTGCTCGTCACAGAAGGCTATATCCGGAAGGCACTGCGTGCCCGCATCACGCGCGACGATGTCATCATCTACAATGGTTCGATCGCGTCGCTCCGCCGCTTCAAGGACGATGTTCCCGAAGTGCGCGCGGGCCTTGAATGCGGCGTGACCCTTGAAGCGACGACCGATATCAAGCCGGGCGACTTTCTCGAAACCTTCGAGGTCGAGGAGCGCGAACGGACGCTGTGAGCGCTCAGGCTTCCGAAACCCGCTCGGTCCGCGTCCTGCGCGTGGGCGAGCAGGTGCGCCACGTCCTGTCCGAAATCCTGATGCGCGGCGAAGTGCATGACGATGTGCTTGCCAGCCATCCGGTTTCGATCACCGAAGTCCGCATGTCGCCCGATCTCCGGCACGCAACGGTGTTCGTAAAGCCGCTGCTCGGCAGAGACGAAGATGCAGTGATCAAGGCGCTGCGCACGAACACGGCCTTTCTCCAGCGCGAAGTCGCGGCACGGGTGAGGCAGAAATATGCAGCGAAGATCAAGTTCCTGCCCGATGAGAGTTTCGACGAAGGTACGCATATCGATGCGCTGCTTCGCAATCCGAAGGTGGCGCAGGACCTTGGCGAAGGCGACTGATGGCCAAGCTATATTTCTACTATTCGTCGATGAATGCCGGCAAATCGACCACGCTTCTCCAGTCCAGCTTCAACTATCAGGAGCGCGGCATGGAAACGATGCTGTGGACGGCGGCACTCGACGACCGGTATGCGACTGGACATATCACTTCGCGGATCGGGCTAGATGCCGAAGCCAACCTGTTCGACCCCGAAACCGACTTGCGCGCCGCGATCGAGACGGAGCACGCCAAGCGTCCGCTTGCCTGCGTCCTGATCGATGAGGCACAGTTTCTTTCGAAAGCGCAAGTCTTCCAGTTGGCGAGCGTGTGCGACGACCTCAACATTCCGGTCCTCGCTTATGGGCTCAGAACCGATTTCCAGGCCGAACTGTTTCCCGGCAGCGCACAATTGCTGGCACTGGCGGATACGCTTGTCGAGCTGAAAGCCGTCTGCGAATGCGGGCACAAATCGACGATGAACCTGCGTGTCGATACCGAAGGCCGCGCGGTTCGGGAGGGTGCCCAGACCGAAGTGGGCGGGAACGACCGCTATGTCGCGCTCTGCCGCAAGCATTTCATGGAACGGACCCGATGATCGAGCCCGAAGCCCTGTTCGCACCGATGGATGACGGAGAAATCCATCTTGAACAGCTTGCCGAGCAGCATCGCGAAGGGCTGCGCGCGGCATGCGCGGCGGACCACGAAATCTGGCGGATCTATCCTGTCGACATGTCCGGCGAGAATTTCGATCCGGCGTTCGAGGCAATCCTCGCAAATCCCGACAGAAAGCCCTTCGCACTGATCGTCGATGGCACGGTCATCGGCATGTCGGGCTATCTCAACCTTGCGCTCGACCGACAGGCGCTCGAAATTGGCGGCACCTTCATGGCGCCTGCCGCGCGCGGGATGGGCCTCAACGACCGCATCAAGAAGCTGCTGCTCGACCGAGCCTTCGCCTGCGGCATCCGGCGGGTCGAATTCCGGATCGACGAACGCAATGCGCGCTCGCAGGCGGCCGTCATGAAGCTGGGAGCCGTCAAGGAAGGCGTGCTGCGCGCCGAACGGATCACCTGGAACGGCCATGTCCGCGATACCGGGGTCTTCTCTATCCTGGCAGAGGAATGGGCGACGCGAACCTAGTTCATCGGCCTGTCACGATCACGGTCTAGCTTTGGCTTCGGAATAAAATGTTGCACTGCACAAAAAGTGCTTGCAAATCCCGAATCGAAACATTATTGTGCACTGCAACATGAGACTGATGGAGTCCGACATGGCAAGCGTTCCTGCCGAAAAGGCAACCAAGATCGAAGCCGAACCGGTCGTTGCGACGCCCGCGGTCGAGGCCAAGCCTGAAGTTGCGGTCGTAACACCTGTGGTCGAGGCCAAGCCTGCCGCCGCACCCGTTGCCGCCACACCCAAGGTTGAAGCCAAGACTGTTGCCGCGGCTCCGAAGATTGCCGCCAAGGCCGCTGTGAAGCCGGTTGCCAAGGCCAAGAAGACGGCTGCCCCCAAGGCAGTCAAAGCAAAGCGTACCGTAACACCCAAAGCGGCTCCCCTTGCCGCCCCGAAAGGATTGAAGACAATGACCGATACCGTGAAGCAGGTTGAAGACACCGTAAAGAAGGCCACTGCCGAGTTCAGCGAAAAGGCCACCGAAGCGTTCAAGGACGTAAACGCCCGCGCCAAGGCTGCTTTCGAAAAGGCCGGCACGTTTGCCAAGGACGCTGCCGAATTCAACAAGGCGAACATCGAAGCGTTCGTCGAGTCGGCGAAGATCGCTGCCAAGGGTGCGCAGACCGCTGCCCAGGCTGCTGCCGAATATGGCCGCAAGAATTTCGAAGCGACCTCGACGCTCGTTAAGTCGGCCGCTGCCGTCAAGACCCCGACCGAGCTGTTCAAGCTCCAGGGCGATTTCGCGCGCAGCCAGTTCGATGGCGCGGTTGCCGAGCTCTCGAAGTCGAGCGAGCTTTACCTGAAGCTTGTCGGCGAAATCTTCCAGCCGATCCAGAGCCGCTATTCGGTTGCTGCGGAAGAGCTGAAGACTCGCCTCGCTGCCTAAGCGCGTCGATACGCAATAAAGGACGGCCGTCCCGGGAAACCGGGGCGGCCTTCTTTTTGCCCTTTGTTTACGCTCATTCGCGATAATCCGATCTTGCCCAAATGGGGCAGGATACCATATTCTCGCATGCAATGAGCGAAACCCCTATCCCGATTCAGGCAATGGCCGAACACCGCGAGGGCGATGAGGGGACGGGCCTTGGCGTCGCGACCCGCACACGGGCCAAGACCAAGAAGCCGACGCCCTACAAGGTGCTGATGCTCAACGACGATTACACACCGATGGAATTCGTCGTCCTCTGCCTCCAGCGCTTTTTCCGGATGAACATGGAAGATGCGACACGCGTGATGCTGCACGTCCACCAGAAGGGCGTGGGCGTGTGCGGGATCTTTTCCTATGAGGTCGCCGAAACCAAGGTCACACAAGTGATCGACTTTGCCCGCCAGAACCAGCACCCGCTGCAATGCACGCTTGAAAAGGCCTGAGCGCCGGGCAGGCTTGAATCAGCCCATCGGCTTCGGCTCCCACAATTCGATCTTCCGCCCTTCGGGGTCCATGAGGTGGGCGAAGCGGCCATTGCCCTCATCGGGAAAGAGCTTGATCGGTTCGACGCCTTCGGCGGCGCAGCGGGCCAGCATGCCATCGAGATCATCGACCATCAGGTTGAACATGAAGGGGGCCTCCGAAGGTGCGAAATAGTCGGTGGTCGATCCGAACGGGCTGAACACCGTTCCAGCACCCGGATGCGCCGCCGCCACTTCGGGCAGGAAAACGACCCCGCCCCAGCTTTCGAACCCGATCCCGAGCACGCGCGTATACCAGTCGCGAGTCGCATCGGGGTCGGCCGATTTGAAGAACAGGCCGCCCAGGCCAAGGATTTTTGCCATTTCTCCGTCTCCCGCCAATGGATGCTGGACCGCTAGGATATTGAGGAACGCTGGCAAAGGCCAGACTTGGCGCGCGAAGGCGCGGAGAAAGGATAATGTCCGCTAGCGCCCCCGAGCTTGCCGATCCACTCGGTAGCCGTTTATCCTGCAAACGGTCATTCATCGGAGAAGGGCAGTGTGGATTTTTCAGCAGTGCTCGACATCCCGTTAGCGGCGATCATTTCAGCTATGACAGTATTCGTCATGGCTGCAGTGCCGAGATGGAAAGCGGCACGCAGCTTTCCTGTTTCGTTTTGGCTCTCCCTCATCATTGCCATTCTAATTCTGCAGCCGTGGCATGGAATGGCATTGCGAGAGTTGGGTTTTCTCCTTCTCGGGCTGGGCCTGATTTTCATCTGGGTCGTGGCCGGGTACTTGATCGGAGCCGCACCAGCTCTCCTTGTTGTCAAAGGCGCAACGGTAATCTGGGACAGAAAATCCCGACGGTCACCTTAAAGCGGACAGGTTTGAAACCAACCCAAGTCGGACGTCAGCTTCCCACACACTCCTATCGCAGCACCCCCGCCACCAGCGGATAAATCCCCCGCACGATCACGCCCACGCCCTTGGGATTGGGGTGCATCTGGTCGGCGATCAGCAGCGTCCGGTTGGGCGTGACGCCGTTCATGAAGAAGGGGTAGAGCCGCGCGCCGTGCTTTTTCGCCAGAGCCGCGAAGATCGGGTCGAATTGCGCCTGATAGGTTTTCCCCAGATTGGGCGAGGCGCGCATGCCGGCGACGATCACGGGGATGCCGCGCTTCTTGAGTTCGGCAAGGATGGCATCGAGATTGGCGCGAGTCTGGTCGGGCTTCAGCCCGCGCAGCATGTCATTCGCGCCGAGTTCGAGGATCACGAGATCGGGCTTGGCCTTCAGCCCTGCCAGCACGAACGCCAGCCGCCCGCGCCCCGCAGCACTCGTATCGCCCGAGACGCCCGCATTGTGCACTCGCGCCGGAATGCCACCCTTGATCAGCGCGGCCTGCAATTGCGCGGGGAAGCTGTCATTGGGTTTCAGGCCGTAACCGGCGGTCAGGCTGTCTCCGAATGCAAGGACGAGCTTGTCCTTCGCCATGGCCGGTTGCGCAAAAAGCAGCGCCACCGCTTGGAGAAATGCCAAAGCCCACCCATATGCAACCAAACGCTTCATCGGAAATGTCCTCAATGCCTTCCCCCCATATTGTGATGAATGCCCGCAATGTCACGCTGACACTCGGCGAAAAGGATGCGCGCGTCGAAATCCTGCGCGGGATCGACCTGTCGGTCGGGAATGGCGAGACCGTCGCGCTGCTCGGCGCATCTGGCTCGGGCAAGTCTTCGCTGATGGCCGTTCTCGCCGGGCTGGAGCGCGCCTCGGGCGGGGACATCGAGATTGCGGGTGCGGATTTCGGCACGCTCGATGAGGACGGGTTGGCGCTCGCCCGGCGCGGGCGGATCGGGATCATCCTCCAGGCTTTCCATTTGCTCCCGACGATGACGGCCCTCGAAAATGTCGCCGTCCCGCTTGAGCTCGCCGGAATGGATACGCCGTTCGAACGCGCACGCGACGAACTGGCGCTTGTCGGACTCGCCGAACGGACCGGGCATTATCCCGCGCAGCTATCGGGCGGCGAACAGCAGCGCGTGGCGATCGCACGCGCGCTGGCGCCGCGCCCGCAGATTCTTTTTGCCGATGAGCCGACCGGCAATCTCGATGCGAAGACCGGCGCCGCGATCATGGACCTGCTGTTCGCGCGGCAGGCCGATACCGGAGCGACCTTGTTCATCATCACGCACGATCCCGCGCTTGCCGCACGCTGCCGCCGCGTCGTCGAGATGCAGGACGGCCGGATCATTGCCGACAAGGTTGCCGCGTGAAGGAAGCATTGCGGCTGGCCCTGCGGGACTTGCGCGGCTCGAAGGCGGGGCTCAAGCTGCTGGCCGTCTGCCTGTTCCTTGGCGTCGCGGCGCTCGCGGGGATCGGGAGCCTTTCGACCGCGATCCTGACCGGGCTTTCGGAGCGCGGGCAGGTCATCCTTGGCGGCGACATCCAGGCGGAAGCAGCGCAGCGCAGCGCAACCGATGAGGAACGCGCAGCCTTTGCCCGCCTCGGCACGCTTTCCGAAACCACGCAGATGCGCGCGATGGCCGCGACACCCGACGGCACTCAGTCGCTCTTGATCGAACTCAAGGGTATCGACGCGCCCTATCCGCTTTATGGCACGCTCCGCATGGAGCCCGGCGCGCTGGCGGCGCGACCTTCGGGTACCGATGTCGCGATTGCCCCGGCACTGGCCGAAAAGCTGGACCTCAAGGTCGGGAGCCGGATTCGTGTCGGTGAGGCACAGTTCCGGATTATCGGGATCATCGCCGAAGAGCCGGACCGGGTGGGCGAAGGCTTCACGCTCGGGCCGGTCGTAATGGCGGACAAGGCCGGCGTCGATGCGACCGGGCTGATCCAGCCGGGCAGCCTCTATACCAGCAAGTATCGCGTGAAGCTGAGACCCGGCATCGATCCGGCCAAGGCCACTTCCGCGCTTTCGAAGCAGTTCGCAGGTGCAGGCTGGGAGTATCGCGACCGGAGCAACGGCGCACCGGGCACGCGGCGCTTCATTGAACGCCTGGGGCAATTCCTGGCATTGATAGGGCTGGCCGCGCTTGCGGTCGCAGGGATCGGAGTTGGCAACGGGGTCGCTTCCTGGCTCGACGGGAAGCGCGGGAGCATCGCGACGCTGAAAGTGCTCGGCGCATCCTCGCGAACGATTTTCCAGACCTACCTGATCCAGATCGGGCTCGTCGCCGGCGCGGCCATCACTACGGGGCTGCTGGCAGGCGCGCTTGTTCCCTGGGCCATCGCGACACTTGCCGGCGATCTCCTGCCCGTCGCACCCCGGCTCGACCTCTACCCCGCCCCGCTGATGCTTGGCGCGCTTTACGGGCTGCTGATCGCCCTGCTCTTTTCGCTGGCGCCGCTCGCCCGCGCGCGCGCCGTGACCGCGGCCAGCCTGTTTCGCGACCAGGTCGAGCTGGCAGTTCGCCCCAGCCTGCCGGTGATTGGCACGATGGCGGCGATTGCCGGGCTGATCGCCGCTGTCGCAATCGCCACGGCGCGCGATCCCGTGTTTGCGGCCAGTTTTATCGGCTCGGTCCTTGGCCTTCTTGCTCTCCTTGCCGGGTTGGGCTGGTTGATCCGCCGGATCGCCGCCGCCCTCCCCCGCCCGAAAGCGCCGCTTGTACGGCTGGCCTTGGCCGGGCTGCACCGCCCGGGTGCGCAGACCGAGCGGCTTGTGGTGGCGCTTGGGTTGGGGCTGACACTTTTCGCGACGCTGGCAACGATCCAGACCAGCCTCGGCACGGCAATCGACAATACTATTCCGAAGCGCGCACCGAGCTTTTTCGCGCTCGATATTCCAAAGGATGAGGAAGCCCGCTTCCGAGCCTCGGTCAGCGCCGTTGCGCCAAAGGCGGACATCGTGACGGTCCCGACGCTGCGCGGACCGGTCGTGGCGCTCAACGACCGGCGCGTTGCCGACATGAAGGACATTCCCGAGGAGGCCTGGTTCCTGCGCGGAGACCGTGGCCTGACGTTCGCGCGGGCGATCCCCGAAGGAAGCCGGATCACGGTCGGCAAATGGTGGCCGGCCGATTACTCTGGGCCGCCGCTGGTTTCGATCGACGAGCGCGCCGCAAAGGCGACCGGGCTCAAACTGGGCGACCGGCTGACGATTTCGGTGCTTGGCGTAGAAATCGAAGCGAAGATCGCATCGTTCCGCGAGATCAACTGGGATACGCTCGGCTTCAACTTCGTGCTCGTCTTCTCGCCCGGCACGTTGGACGCCGCGCCCTACACGCTCGCGGCGACGATCGGGACGGCAAGCAAGGCGGAAGCGGCAATCAGCCGCGCTGTCTCGAACGGCTTCCCCGCCGTCTCGATGATCCGGGTGAAGGACGTTGTGACGCAAGTGGGTGGCATCATGCGACAACTGGGTTCGGCGATTGCCGTTGCCGCGTCGGTTGCGGTGCTTGCCGGGATCGCCGTGCTCATGGGCGCGGTGGCCGCCGCCCGGCGCTCGCGCAGCTACGATGCCGTGCTGCTCAAGCTGCTTGGTGCCACTCGCGCGCAGGTGCTGACGGTGCAGGCAATCGAATACGCCACCCTGGCCCTTATCCTCTCGCTCGTCGCGCTGGCCGTCGGCAGCCTGGCCGGTTGGTATGTCGTAACGGCGATCTTCGAGCTGGAATGGGCTCCGGACTGGGCCATCGTGCTTGGCACCGTCGCCGCTGGCGGGCTTGGAACGCTTGTGCTTGCGCTGATCGGGGCGCTGCCCGTCCTCTCGGCCCGCCCGTCCGAGGCCCTGCGTGCGCTTTAGCCGGGAACGCCCGTCGTCAGCTGAAGCGCGTGAAGGGCGCCGCCCATCCGGCCGCCAAGAGCTGCATAGACCATCTGGTGCTGCCTCACGCGCGGAAGCCCCGCAAATGCGGCGCTGGTAACTCTGGCTGCGTAGTGATCGCCATCGCCGGCCAAGTCTGTGATCTCGACCGTTGCATCCGGAAGGGCGGCGCGAATCATCGCCTCGATTTCGTCGGCCGCCATCGGCATGCGGTTACATTGACTCCATGAGTTGGCGACGCGCCTCGACCGTCAGGTCGGTAAGCGCCTTGCGAATCTCTTCGTCGTTGGTCTCGACTTGCGCGGCAGTCAGATCACCAAGGATCTTGCGGATGACGTCCTCATCGCCGACTTCCTCGAAATCGGCCTGCACGACGCTTTTCGCATAGGAATCGGTTTCCTCGGGCGTCAGCCCCATACGGGCTGCGGCCCAATGACCCAGAAGCTTGTTGCGGCGCGCCGTCACGCGAAAGGCCATTTCTTCCTCACGGACAAATTTGGCCTCATGCGCCTTTTCGCGATCGTCGAACGTTGTCATCGTCATCCCTTCAAGTGAAACTCACATATACAAATAGGCGCGAGCGGCCTCGGCTTCAATTGCCGATCCGGACCACAAGCTTGCCGATTGCGCCGCGCGCACCCATTTTCGCGATGGCTTCGCCGCCCCGCTCGAACGGGAAGACCTCGGTCACCCGCGGCGCGATTTTTCCGTCCTGCCAGAGCCGGAACAGGCGCGTGATATTGTCGCGATTCGCCTCCGGGCTCCGCTGGGCAAAGGCGCCCCAGAAGACGCCGCAAACGTCGCAGCTCTTCAGCAGCGTAAGATTGAGCGGCAGCTTCGGGATCCCCGCCGGGAAGCCGATCACAAGGTAGCGCCCTTCCCAGGCGATCGAGCGCAAAGCGGGTTCGCAATAGTCGCCGCCGACCGCGTCGTAGATCACATCGGCGCCCCTGGGGCCGAGAACGGCCTTGAACGCTTCGGCAAGTGCCTTGGACTGGTCCTTGTCGAACGGCGCGGTGCCGTAGAGAATGGTCTCATCCGCCCCCGCCGACTTAGCGGCTGCCGCCTTTTCTTCTGTCGAAACCGCTGCAACGACGCGTGCGCCAAAGGCCTTGCCAAGTTCGACGGCCGCCATGCCCACGCCGCCGGCCGCGCCCAGCACAAGCAGGGTTTCGCCTTCCTTCAGATGCCCACGATCGAGCAGCGCATGGATCGTTGTGCCATAGGTCAGGAGCAGCGACGCTCCTTCCTCGAAACTGCGCTCGGGCGGAAGGGCGAAGGCCTGGCCTTCGCCAAGAACGATCTTCTGGACCATTCCCCCCGAACCGGTGGTCGCGAGCACCCGGTCCCCCGGCTTCCACTTGGTCACGCCCTCGCCCACGGCTTCGACGACGCCGGCGATCTCGCTGCCCGGCGCGAAGGGCCGGGGCGGCTTGAATTGATACTTGTCCTCAATGATCAACACATCGGGATAGTTGACCGAGCAGGCCTTGACCGCAACGAGGATCTGTCCCGGCCCCGCCACGGGATCGGGAACTTCCTCAAGCACAAGCGTTTCGGGGCCGCCCACGGCCTTTGACAATAGCGCCTTCATGCGATCGCACCTCCTGCCTGCCACGGCCATGCAGTGGCCGCGCGCTTTTCGTAACTGCTGATTTCGGTGTCCATGGACAGCGTCATGCCGATTTCATCAAGGCCGCCCATCAGGCAGTGCTTGCGGAACGGATCGATATCGAACCTGAAGCGATCCTGGAAGGGCGTGGTGACGGTCTGGCTGTCCAGATCCACGTGGATTTCGTCGGTCTGCGCGACTTCCATCAACCGGTCGATTGCGTCCTGCGGCAGGACGACAGTGAGGATGCCATTCTTGAAGGCATTGCCGGAAAAGATATCCGAAAAGCTCGGCGCGATGACGGCTTTTATGCCCATGTCGCCAAGCGCCCAAGCAGCATGTTCGCGGCTTGATCCACACCCGAAATTGTCGCCCGCAATCATGATCGGCGCGCCCGCATAGGCGGGATCGTCGAAGACATTACCCGGTTCGCTTCTGACCGTTTCGAACGCGCCCTTGCCCAGTCCGGCGCGGCTGATTGTCTTGAGCCAGTGCGCGGGGATGATAACGTCCGTATCGACGTTCTTGCGGCCGAATGGATAGGCCCTGCCCGCAACGTGATTGACCGATTCCATCAGTCCGCTGCCGCCGGGAAAGCGGGCAGCTTGGCCGTGTCTGCCGGTTCGTGCTGGATGATGACCGTGGCCTTCAGGTTGGCCGCGAGCTTCTTGAATCGATCAAGCGACGCGAGCGTATCGGCGCGGTTGTGATTGAACGATGGAACGCCGTTCGTTTCGTAGTTTTCGGTGAAATGCGCGAGATCTCCGGTCAGCAGGACATAGCCCTTGCGCTCGAGCTTCACGAGCAGGCTCTTGTGCCCCGGGGTATGGCCCGGCGTATCGATGATCGTCACCGTACCGTCTCCGAACACGTCCTTGTCCCGCGCGACCGTCTCTACTTTCCCGCCGCCCGAAATCCAGCGCTCGACCAGCGAAGGGTTTACCCCCGGCGCGGGCGGCTTTGCGGTCAACATATCCCAGTCACCCGTGCCGATCATGAGCGTCGCGCCCGTCAGTATGGCGGCCTGTCCGATATGATCGCCATGATAGTGGCTGACTCCAAGGCGGCCGATTTTTGTCGGATCCACGCCAAGCTGTTTCAACTGATCGGCAAGGCTAGACTTGAAGATGATCGAGGGATCCGGTCCTTCGGCGACCGAAAGTGGATAGCCCGCATCCCAGATCATCAGTTCGTCACCATGCCGAATGAGGTAGCAGCTTGCGACAAGCAGCTTTGAGAACTTGGGAAACGGATAGGCGCGCGTATCGGAAAAGCCACCGAGATCGCGCGGTTTCGCCATTTCGCCACAGCCGAGCCGCGCCAGCGTGACCTTGGCCGCCGGTGTTGCGGGCGGGGTCTGGGCAGCGGCAGCAGAGACGAGCGAAAGCCCGGCCAAGAGCGCAACGGAAAATCGCTTCATTCTCATCCTCCCTTCAAATCGCGGACATCGGTGAGCCTGCCCGTCACGGCCGCCGCAGCCGCCATTGCTGGCGAAACAAGATGCGTCCGCGCGCCGGGCCCTTGCCGGCCGACGAAATTCCGGTTCGAGGTCGAGGCAGACCGCTCGCCCGGCGGCACCTTGTCGGGGTTCATGCCAAGACAGGCCGAACAGCCCGGCTCGCGCCATTCGAGGCCCGCCTCGATGAAGATGCGGTCCAGCCCCTCGGCTTCGGCCTGTGCCTTCACGAGGCCCGAGCCGGGAACGACGATCGCCCATTTAACGCCCGGCGCTTTCTTGCGGTTCTTGAGGATGGCCGCCGCCGCGCGAAGATCCTCGATCCGGCTGTTGGTGCAACTGCCAATGAAAATATTCTCGACTACGACGTCCTGCATCGGCGTGCCCGGGGTGAGGCCCATATAAGCCAGAGATTTCTGCGCCGCTTCCTGCTTAGACGGATCGGCAAAGCTCATCGGATCGGGCACGATGCCGGTGATCGGAACCACGTCTTCGGGGCTGGTGCCCCAGGTTACATTTGGCGCGATATCACCCGCGTCGATCACCACAGTCCGGTCATAGGTCGCACCCGGATCGGTCGCGAGCGTACGCCAATAGGCGACAGCAGCCTCCCAATCCTCGCCCTTCGGCGCCATCGGGCGCCCCTTCAGATATGCGAAGGTCACATCGTCCGGCGCGATCAGCCCGGCGCGCGCACCGCCCTCGATCGACATGTTGGAAACGGTGAGCCGCCCCTCGACAGAAAGCGCATGAATCGCGGGCCCCGTATATTCGATGACATAGCCTGTGCCCCCGGCCGCACCGATGCGGCGAATGATTTCGAGGACCATGTCCTTCGCGGTCACCCCTGGGCCAAGCGCACCTTCCACGCGCACTTCCATAGTCTTCGATGGCGCCAGCAGCAGGGTCTGCGTCGCCAGCACATGCTCGACCTCCGAGGTGCCGATCCCGAAAGCCAGCGCGCCAAGCCCGCCATGACAAGCGGTGTGGCTGTCTCCGCACACGATCGTCGTACCGGGAAGCGAGAAGCCCTGTTCGGGGCCGACCACATGGACAATGCCCTGTTCGGCATCGGTCGCGCCGAAATAGCGGATCCCGAATTCGGGCGCGTTGCGCTCGAGCGCTGCCAGCTGCTGCGCGCTTTCAGGATCGACGATCGGCAGGCGGTTCCCGGACGCGTCCTTGCGCGGGGTGGTCGGCAGGTTGTGGTCGGGAACGGCAAGCGTCAGATCAGGGCGGCGTACCTTGCGTCCTGCCACGCGCAGCCCTTCGAAGGCTTGCGGGCTCGTGACTTCGTGAACGAGGTGGCGGTCGATGAAGATCAGGCACGTCCCGTCTGCGCGCCGGTCCACGACATGGGCGTCCCAGATCTTTTCATAGAGGGTGCGAGGTCGGCTGGCCATGCCGAGGGCCTTAAGCATGGTTTGCGGGAATCGCAAAGAAGCAATCGTTGCGCGCCGCCAATACCCTCTCTATCGCCCCCGGCATGGACGCCCTGCTGACCTCGACCCTGATTGTCGCGCTTGCCGAAATGGGCGACAAGACTCAGCTTCTCGCGATCATCCTCGCCACACGCTTCCGCAAGCCATGGCCGATCATCGCAGGCATTTTCGCGGCGACACTCGCCAATCATGCGCTTGCCGCCTTTGCCGGCGTAGCCGCCGCCTCGCTACTCGACGGGACCTGGTTCCGCTATGCCGTCGCAGCATCCTTCATCGCCATGGCTGGCTGGACGCTGATCCCCGACAGGGCCGATGACGAAAGCGGCGAAGCCAGCCGTTTCGGACCATTCCTGACAACAGCCATTGCCTTCTTCCTCGTCGAGATCGGAGACAAGACGCAGATTGCCACAATCGCGCTCGGCGCACGTTTCCAGAGCGTCTTCTGGGTGGCGATGGGCACGACGCTGGGCATGATGATCGCCAATGTACCGGCCGTCTATATGGGGCACGAGCTGGTCAAGCGCGTGCCGCTGCGCACGGTTCAGATCGTCGCGGCGTTGCTGTTTCTCGGGCTTGGGCTCTGGCTTGGCGCGGAAACGGCCGGATTGATCTGAGCCTGACTTCAGCCGGTCCGGTAATCCGCAATGACTTCGCCCGACGTGCGCAGCTCTTCCTCGTGCGAAACCTCTCGCCAGCTTTCAGCGAGCGCTTGGGTTTCCCAATGCCGCATCGCCGGATGCGCCAAGATGCGATCGACCCAAACCTGTCCCTCTCCCACATCAAGGCCATAGGTCCGCACGCGGAATGCGACAGGCGCAAAGAAAGCATCGACCGCGCCAAACTTCTCGCCGGCCAGCCAGGGCCCGCCAAAGCGCGACAGGCCTTCGTGCCAGAGCTCGCGAAGGCGCGAGACATTCTGCGTCACGGACTCACTGAGCGGTTGAGGTTTGACACGAACGCCGACATTCATCGGACAAGCATTGCGGAGCGCCGCGAAACCGCTGTGCATTTCCGCCGTCGCGCACTGTGCCCAGGCACGGGCGGCTTCGTCCTTGGGCCAGACGCCGCCATGACGGTCGGCCAGATAGAGTGCGATCCCGAGCGAATCATGAATCGTCCGGCTACCGTCGAGCAGCACGGGGACCTGCCCCGTCGGAGAAAAGGCCCGAAACTCGGAGTAATTGACGTCCCTGGTGAAGGGCTCGATCCGGTCGGCAAAGGCAATGTCCAGCCCCTTCATCAGCACCCAGGGCCTCAATGACCAGCTCGAATAGTTCCGGTTCGCCGTAATGAGCGTGTACATCAGGCAATCTCCTTGGGCGAAACATAGCCGGCATCATGAGTAAAAGGCAGCGGCGCATCGTCTTCCAATGCCTTCAGGACGGCGGCGAAGTCAGTCCGGCAGCGAAAGCCCAGCATCCGCTCCGCCTTGCCCGGATCGTAAACCCTGTCGATGTGCGCGGGCAACACCCAGCCGCGCGCTGCGTAAAGCGATGCGGCCTGCGGATAGTGGAGAGCAATAACCCCGGAAGCATCGGACATGAGCGCTTCTGCCTCCGCCCGAACGAACGGAGGTGGCGCGGAAAGGATGAAACGCTGAAAGCCCAGCCCAAGCGCCTTTTCCAGAGCGACAAGGTGCGCCTCGGCCGCATCCTCGACGGTCAGGCGGCGATTGAGAAATTCGTTCGCCTTGAGGTTCGGCCCGCTCGGTTCGCTGTGGGTGTCGTCATCCTCGGGGAAGAAGCGCCCCGTCCGCAGGACCATGACATCAAGGCCATGCTCATGCGCATAAAGCCGGCACAGCTCCTCGGCCGCCAGCTTCGTCACGCCATAGATGTTGCGCGGCGCGAGGGGACCGTACTCTTCGTCCAGCCATGCCGCCGCCTGCGCGCCGCCCGCCTTCCCCCGGCGAATCTGATCGGAAATCATGAGCGACGTCGTCGAGGTGAAAACGAAGCGATCGTGTTTTGCCGCCACCGCCGCTTCGAGCAAGTTGAGCGTGCCCGTAACATTGACGTCGACAAAGGTCTGCGCCGGATAGCGGACGATATCGGGCTTGTGGAGCGCGCCGCTATGGATCACGGCCTCAATGCCTCGATCGCCGAAAATACGATCGATCAGCGCCCGGTCTGCCACCGTTCCGATGACTTGGGTATCGGTGCCCGGAGCCACGTCCAGCCCGGTCACCTCATGCCCGGCGTCCTTCAGCCTTGGGGCAAGAAAGCGGCCGAGCCAGCCCGACGAACCAGTCAGTAGGATACGCATGACGCCCGCGCCGATACCGTTCGGCATGTCACGAGGCAAGAGAGTCAGGCGATATAGTGCGCCGTCGTCTTTGCCTTGATCTCGTCTGCCGTCACGCCCGGAGCCGTTTCAATCAGCCTGAACGGCGAATTATGATCGGGCCGCTGGAACACGCACAAGTCCGTGATGATCATGTCCACGACATTCTTGCCGGTGAGAGGAAGCGTGCAGGCGGGGATGAACTTCGGGCTGCCGTCCTTCGCATTATGCTCCATCACGACAATGATCTTCTTGACGCCTGCAACCAGATCCATCGCGCCGCCCATGCCCTTGATCATCTTGCCCGGGATCATCCAGTTGGCGATATCCCCGTTTTCCGCGACTTCCATCGCGCCGAGCACGGTCAGGTCGATATGCCCGCCGCGGATCATCGCGAACGAGGCAGCGCTGTCGAAATAGGCAGACTGCGGAAGCTCGCTGATCGTCTGCTTGCCTGCATTGATGAGGTCCGGGTCGACTTCGTCATCATACGGGAATGGGCCGATGCCCAGCATCCCGTTTTCCGACTGGAGCGTCACTTCGACACCCGCCGGGATATGGTTCGCCACCAGAGTCGGGATGCCGATACCGAGGTTCACATAGAAGCCGTCCTGCAGTTCCTTCGCCGCGCGCGCGGCCATCTCGTCACGCGTCCAGGCCATTATGCCGCCTCCCTTTCGCGTACGGTTCGGAATTCGATCTTCTTGTCATAAGGGCTGCCCACGATCATTCTCTGGACATAGACGCCCGGCAAATGGATGCAGTCGGGATCGAGGCTGCCGACCGGGACAATCTCTTCCACTTCAACGACACAGATCTTTCCGCACGTGGCAGCGGGCAGGTTGAAATTGCGCGCGGTCTTGCGGAAGACGAGGTTGCCCGTCGCGTCCGCCTTCCACGCCTTCACGATCGCGAGATCGGCGAAGATCCCGCGTTCAAGGATATATTCCTGCCCGTCGAAAGCCTTCACGTCCTTTCCTTCGGCAACCTGCGTGCCGACGCCGGTCTTGGTGTAGAAGCCGGGAATACCTGCGCCGCCAGCGCGCATCCTTTCAGCCAGCGTTCCCTGCGGGCAGAATTCGACCTCGAGCTCGCCCGCGAGATATTGCCGCTCGAACTCCTTGTTTTCGCCCACATAGGAAGAAATCATCTTGCTGATCTGGCGCGTGCGGAGCAGTTTTCCCAGTCCCTCACCATCGATGCCCGCGTTGTTGGAAGCAACTGTCAGCCCCTTCACGCCGCTTTCGACGATCGCGTCGATCAGCCGCTCGGGGATCCCGCACAGGCCAAAGCCTCCGCTGGCGATCAGCATGTTGTCCTTGAGAAGCCCGTCGAGCGCCGTTCTGGCGTCAGGATAGAGTTTTTTCATCAGGTCATTCCTCCCCAGAGTCGCGCGCCGTTAGCGGGCCACATTGATTTTGCCAAATGCAATCGTAGTGTCGACAAGTGCATTTTCGTTAACCAACGGGCGCGCCGAACAAGGATCCGATTCCGGCCGTCGCGGCCATGGCAAACGCCCCCCAGAATGTGACGCGGGCAATGGCCTTGGCCATGCTGGCGCCACCCAGCTTGGCGCCCAGGCCACCAAGCAGCGCAAGAAAGGCAAGCGAAGCCAATGTGACCGCAATCGGCAGCGCCGAACCTGCAAACAGAACGACCATCAGAAGCGGAAGCGCCGCCCCGACAGAGAAGCTGGCAGCCGACGCCAGCGAGGCCTGGATCGGTCGCGCTGCCGTGTGCTCCGCCATGCCGAGCTCGTCACGCAGATGAGTGCCGAACGCGTCATGTGCGGTCAGCTGGTCAGCAACCTGCTCGGCCAGCGCACGATCAAGCCCGCGCTTCTGATAGATACCGATCAGCTCCTCGCGTTCAGCTGCGGCATCGGTTGCGAGTTCGTGGCGCTCGCGCGCCATATCCGCCTGTTCGGAGTCGGCCTGCGAACTGACCGAGACATATTCCCCCGCCGCCATCGACATGGCCCCAGCCACAAGCCCGGCAGCCCCCGTCAACAAGATGTTCGACTGGGCCGCGCCCGCGCTCGCCACTCCGACAATCAGGCTGGCGGTCGAGACGATCCCGTCATTGGCACCCAGAACCGAAGCGCGAAGCCAGCCGATCCGTTCTATCAGATGCGCTTCGCTGTGCAGTCTTGCCATGGTGTTCGTCCTACCGAAAGCGCGAGACAGGGTTTCAATATTGAAGCCTGAGCCCCGGCCGCTTCCAGCGTGTCTTCGCCAACCGCCCGGTGCCAGAAAGGGTGATCCAGGCGTCCATCATATCCGCCCCGCCGAAGCAGATATTGGTCGTGAAAACATCGTCAGTCGCGACGAATTCAACGAGACCCCCCTCGGGCGAGATAACCGAAATGCCGCACTCGCCGATCGTCGCGACACAGATATTGCCGTTCGCTTCCATGCCGAGGCTATCGAAGAACTTGTATCCAGCGGGACGATAGGCCGGGATGCCCGGGCCGCCCGGGCCCGAAGCGTCGTCAACCTTGCCAGGTGCGATCACGTTGAAGGCCATCAGCCGGCAAGTGTAGGTTTCCGCCGCATAGAGCCGCTTTCCGTCGGGAGAGAGGCCGACGCCATTGGGATTTTGCGAGGGGAAGATCACTTCCTCGAGGAAACTGCCATCGGCCTTTGCATAGAAGATGCCAACGATATCGTGGCAACGCTTGGCATAGTCGACCTTGCCGTGATCGGTGAACCAGAAACCGCCATGCGCGTCGAACACGATGTCGTTGGGGCCACGCAACGTGCAGCCGAAATCTCCCGACTTGTAGAGGATTTCGACCTTGCCGGTTGCAATGTCGATGCGCTCGATTCGCCCGCCCGAATAGTCTGCGGCGATTCCGTGCGGCGCAAGAAGGCCATTTGCCTCGACATATTCGAACCCACCATTGTTGCAGCAATAGAGCTTTCCATCCGGGCCCATCGCAAGCCCGTTCGGCCCGCCACCGGGTTCCGCTACGGTTTCCTTACGTCCATCGGGCCAGACGCGGCTGATCCGACCAAGGGCTATCTCGACAATGATCACGCTGCCGTCGGGCATGGCGACAGGCCCTTCGGGAAAACGCAAGCCTTCTGCCACGATTTCGAATTCAGCCATGCTCCAGTCCCTTCCCGAATTGCGGCTCTTGTCAGCCTTTCCAGCCCAAAAGCGTAGCGCGAACGAGTAGTTTGAGCCAACCACTTTGACTCGAATTCCTCAACTCCGCCTATCGTGCGCGAATGAAATCGCCTAGAGACCGGCCATCTTGCAATCCCTTCTCAAGGATTCTCATGTCACACGAATACAACCCCGAGCTTCAGCTTTTCATCAATGGAAGCTGGCGGATCGGCGAGGGCCGCGATGCGTCGCAGGTCGTCAACCCGGCCACCGGAGATGCAATAGCCGAACTCCCACTGGCTACGGCAGCCGATCTCGATGAAGCGCTTGCCGCGTCCGAAATTGGTTTTCGGACCTGGCGGGCGATGGACGTCGAGGCGCGCGGCGCCATCCTCCACAAGGCCGCCGCGCTGTTACGCGAAAGGGCAGAGGCGATTGCCACGCTGCTGACGCTCGAGCAGGGCAAGCCGATCGTCGAGGCACGCGGCGAAGTGGCAGGCAGCGCTGCCTTGTTCGACTATTGCGCCGAGGAAGCGAAGCGCGCTTATGGCCGCGTTCTGGTCCGCCCGACCGGACAACGGTCGATCGTCATCAAGCAGCCGGTCGGTCCGGTCGCGACCTTTACGCCGTGGAATTTTCCCATTTACCTGATGGCGAAGAAGCTCGCATCGGCGCTCGCCGCCGGTTGCTCTGTCATTGCCAAGCCACCCGAGGAAACGCCGGGCTGCACCTCCGCGCTGGTGCGCTGCCTGGTCGAGGCGGGAATCCCGGCCAATGTCGTCCAGCTTGTCTTCGGCGTGCCGGATATGGTCAGCCGCCACCTGATCGGCTCATCCTCGATCCGCAAGATCAGCTTCACCGGCTCGATCCCCGTAGGCAAACATCTGATGAAGCTCGCCGCCGACGGCGCGAAGCGCATCACCATGGAGCTGGGCGGCCATGCCCCGGTCCTGATCTTCGACGATTGCGACCTTGAAAAGACGCTCGACATGGTCGTGCCGCAGAAGTTCCGCAACGCCGGACAGGTCTGCGTTTCTCCCACGCGCTTCTACGTCCAGCAGAATATCTACGACGCCTTTGTGAAGGGCTTCGCCGAACGGACGCAAAAGGTGAAGATCGGCAGCGGGCTCGACGCGGAAACCAAGATGGGGCCGCTTGCCAACGTCCGCCGCCCGGCAGCGATCGGTGCGCTGGTCGAGGACGCCCGGACCAAGGGCGCACGCGTGCTGGCGGGGGGCGAACGGGGAAATCAGGGCTTCTTCTTCCAGCCGACAGTGCTGGCCGACGTACCGCTTGAGGCCGATATCATGTCGAACGAGCCGTTCGGGCCGGTCGCCGTGTGCCGTCCGTTCGAGACATTCGACGAAGCCATCGAACAGGCAAACCGCCTGCCCTATGGCCTCGCTGCTTTTGCCTTCACCGAGAATGGCCGCCGCGCCAACCTTCTGGGCGACGCGATCGAGAGCGGAATGGTCGGCATCAACACCTTTGCCATCAGCACGCCCGATTCACCGTTTGGCGGCGTCAAGGAATCTGGCTTCGGCAGCGAAGGCGGGCCGGAAGGCCTTGAGAGCTATTTTGTGACCAAGGCGATCCATCAGGCATGACCCAGACACGCACCGGCGGCCGCATCCTTGTCGACCAGCTCGTCATCCAGGGCTGCGACCGCATCTTCACCGTGCCCGGAGAGAGCTTCCTTGCCGTTCTCGACGCGCTTCACGACACGCCCGAAATCCAGACCGTAATCTGCCGGCAGGAGGGCGGCGTCGCTTATATGGCCTGTGCAGACGGGACATTGACTGGGCGTCCCGGCGTGGCCTTTGTGACGCGCGGGCCGGGGGCGACGAATGCCTCGATCGGCGTCCATGTCGCGATGCAGGACTCGCAGCCGATGATCCTGTTCATCGGCGATGTCGACAGGGGCATGCGCGACCGCGAAGGCTTCCAGGAAGTCGATTTCGCAGCGATGTTCACGCCGCTCGCCAAATGGGCCGCGCGGATCGACGATCCGGCACGAATCCCCGAATATGTCGCTCGAGCCTATGCGGTGGCCATGTCTGGACGGCCGGGGCCGGTTGTGCTGGCCTTGCCTGAGGACATGCTCATCGAGACCGCCGAAGCAATGGACCGGCCCCGCGTCGAGCGCCCGGTGCAGGCCGCCGATCCTGCCGTAATGGAGCGATTCTCGGCCCTGCTTTCCGCCGCCCGGTCGCCTGCGGCGATCATCGGGGGTGCAGGGTGGAACAATGATGCCGCGCGGGACTTTGCGGCCTTTGCGACAGCGCACGGCATCCCGGTCGCCGCCGGGTTCCGCAGACAGGATGCCGTCGACAACGATTGCCCGGTCTGGGCCGGAAATCTGGGCTACGGCCCTAACCCCAAGCTCTCAGCACGGATCAAGGCTGCTGACCTTATCCTCGCGGTCGGCGTGCGGCTCGGCGAAGCGACCACCGACAGCTATGCGCTCGTCACCCCCGATCACCCCGGCCAGACGTTGATCCACGTCCATCCCGATCCGGAGGAGCTGGGGCGTGTCTATCGGGCCGATTTGGCCATTTGTGTAGGGATGGCGGAATTTGCGGCTGCGGCGACAGCCCTGCCGCCGCCCACCGCGCCGCACCCATCGGGTGCCGACGCCCATGCCGAATGGCTCGCATGGAATACGCCTGCTCCGTTCGATACGCGCCTTGATCTTGGCCAATGCGTCGCAGCGATGCGCCAACAGCTTCCAGCTGACACGATTATCTGCAACGGTGCAGGCAATTTCTCCAGCTGGTGGCACCGTTACTGGCCCTATGCGGGTCCCGGCACGCAGCTTGCGCCGACGGCGGGCGCGATGGGCTATGGCCCGCCGGCAGCCGTGGCGGCCGCGCTCCGCAATCCAGGTCGCTCGGTTGTCGCGCTTGCCGGAGATGGCGATTTCATGATGAACGGGCAGGAACTGGCAACCGCCGTTCAATATGGGTGCGACCTGCTGATCCTGGTCATCGACAATGGAGCCTATGGGACGATCCGGATGCACCAGGAACGCGAATATCCAATGCGGGTGAGCGGCACGACGCTTCACAATCCGGATTTCGCAGCACTGGCGCGCGCCTATGGCGGCTGGGCCGAAACGGTCGAAGCGACCGCCGATTTCGTTCCCGCCCTCGCGCGCGCTTCGGCGCAGAAGGGGCTGCGGTTGCTGCACCTCAAGACCGACGTCGAGCGGATCAGCGCAGGCACGACGATCAGCGCGCTGCGGAATCGATAGTGAAGCGCGCCTTTCTGATCGCCGGCCTTGCCGCGCTGCTCGGCGCGGCGGCCCCGGTAGATCGCGCATTGCTTGCCGGCCAGCTTGCGGCCCTTGCCGAAAAGGGAAATGCCGAAGCGGCCTATCACCTGGGTATGATGAAGCATCTCGGGATCGGGGGACCCAAGGACGAAAAGGCGGCGTTCGAGCTTTTCAGGACAGCGGCGGAGGCTGGCGATCCGCTCGGGGCATACAAGCTTGGGTGCTATTATGCGGGGCAAGGCGAAAGGGAGGTTGCACCCGATCCGGCCCAAGCGATCAAATTCAAGCTCGTCGCGGCAGAGGCAGGCTATGCGCTCGCGCAATATGATGTCGCCCGCCAATATTTCGACGCGGGTGACAAAGACCTTGCACTCGAATGGTTGTTGCGTTCGGCCCAGCAAGGCTTTCCGGACGCGCTTCGCGCGCTTGCTTCCCTCTATAACAGCGAGGCGATTCCGAAAGACCCAGCGCGGACCTATGCCTATTTTTCGCTCTACCTCGCCCGGCTTGCCGCTCCCGGCGAAAAGCAGAAAGCGTTCCTTGCCGACTTCGCCGGAAGAATGTCGGAAGAAGACAAGGCAAGAGGCGACCGGATTCTTGCGGACTGGCACGCCGAAGCCAGCCCGCTTACGACCAAGGCGTTGAGCGGGCTGCGCGCCGCCGAAGCGCTGGTCGAGGCGTCCGCGCAATAGCAATGTCGCGCTACTATTCCGGCCCGCCTAGCGATCATTTCGACGGAAAGCGCTTTTTCGGACCGAGGCGCAGCGGCGGCAAAGGGATGCTCTCCCTGTTCAAGTGGCAGCTCTCGGGGGGACGCGCGCAATGGCCGCGCTGGATCGAGAACCAACCGCATCCGTCGCCACCGGAGCGTGTGATCGGCGATACGATCCGCCTGACGATGATCGGCCATGTGAGCGTGCTGATCCAGACAGCTGGGATCAATATCCTGACCGATCCTGTATGGTCCGATCGCGCCAGCCCATTCCAGGTGGCAGGACCGAAGCGAGTGCGTGCGCCGGGGATCGCCCTCGACGACCTTCCCCCGATCGACCTCGTGCTGGTGAGCCACAATCACTACGACCATCTCGATACCGCAACGCTCGCCGAACTCGTCCGGCGCTTCGATCCGGAGATCGTGACGCCGCTTGGCAACGGCACGATCATTGGCGCATCCGCCCCCACGGCCCGGATCGTCGAAATCGATTGGGACGAAACGGTCGCGCACGGCCCGCTGATGATAGAGGCCGAACCCGTCAATCACTGGTCGGCGCGTTGGTCGAATGATCGCAATGAAGCACTTTGGTCGGGAATGACGATTCACACGCCGAACCGGCGCATCTTCTTCAATGGCGACTCGGGCTATGCCGAGGGCTGGTGGGTCGACCGGCTGATGGCCAAACATGGGTCGTTCGATGTTTCGCTCTGCCCCATCGGCGCCCATGCCCCACGCTGGTTCATGGCCGATGCGCACATGGACCCCGATGAGGCTGTGCTGGTCCACAAGGCGATGGGCGGCCCGGCGACGCTGGGCTTTCACTGGGGCGTATTCCAGTTGACCGACGAGCCGATCGACGAACCGCGCGAACGGCTTCTGGCTGCGCTTGCGCGCGAGGGAATCGATCCGGCACGCTTCCGCACCCTTGCCCCGGGCGAAGGCTGGGAGCTTTAGCGAAGCTGCGGCTTGTTGCCCGCATCCGGCGGAGCAGCAGGTTCGGGCACCTTCGCCCGCCGTGCGGTGAGGATCCGGACCGGTGCCTCGATCATCTGCCCGCGCATCACGCCTTCGCCTTTGGTCGCCGAAATCGGGGCGGCGTGGATTTTCTGAACCACATCCATGCCTTCGACCACATGACCGAACGCGGCATAGCCCGCATTGTCGCCCGTTCCTCCCGGATTGGCGTCAAGCGCAGGCATGTCCGACAGCAGGATGGAGAAATCGCAGGTTGCCGTGCCCGGCGCCCAGCGCGCCATCGAGATGGTTCCGGCCTTGTGGAGAATACCGGTCACGTTGGTCGGCTCATGTGCGATCGGCTTCAGGACTCGCTTCGGGTCGTTCTGCGTGCCGCCCTGGATCAACCCTTGCGGCCCCGGCCCGCCGAAACTCAGTTTCATGGCACGATAGAAGACCGTGCCGTCCAGACGCTTCTGATCCACATAGCGCATGAAATTCACCGTCGTGATCGGCGCTCGCTTTCCGTCAAGCTCAAGGACGATCGTGCCGAGCGTCGTCGCTAGCGCGACGCGCACCAGTCCCAGAGGTTCGGCCGGCGCGGGCGGAGGGGCTTTTCGCGCCGCATGGCCGGTAGAGGCCTGTGCCATGGAGATACCAGCAAGCCCAAGCGCCATGGCAGCAAACAGGTTTATGCAACAGGCCGCCGCATGTCGCGATGAGTGGAAATTGATGAAAGGCATATCCTGTTCCTGCTCGACACCTTTGCGAACAATATATTCTGGAAATTTGAGCACCAGCCGGAATCGTCAGACTCTTTTCGCAAAGACCGATAGCGTGGAGGCACCACGGAAGGCATAATAGCATTCATGCAGCAGCACCCCCTTCTCGCGCAGGCCTTTACCCTGTCGAAAGCTGGCCGGAACCCGGAAGCGATTCTGATCATCAATCAGCTTGCGGCGCAGAACGATGCCGGGGCACTCTTCACACTCGCCGAAATGAAGTGGCGGGGAGGCATGGTGGCTCAAGATCTGCCACAAGCTCGCGACCTGTATCGCCGCGCAGGCGAAGCCGGGCACAAGACCGGCGCGGCATACTACACCAATCTCCTTGCCTGCGGGACTGCCGGGCAGCGCGACTGGCCCGGTGCGATCGATCGGCTCGGCAAGGAAGCGAAAAGCGACGCGCACCGCCGCCAGGCGCTTGCCCTCATCAAGGCGATGGACCTCACGACCGAGGGTGATCCCGTATCGCTCCCGCTTCCGCGCAAGCTCAGCGAATCGCCAGAGGTCACCACGTTCGCCGATCTCTTCTCAGCGGCCGAATGCGACTATCTCCGGCAAGTGTGCGAGCCCGGCTATCGGCCCGCGCTGGTATCCGATTCAAGCGGGCGCTTCATAAGCGACCCGATCCGCACGTCCGATGCTTCGACCATCCACTGGCTGATCGAGGATCCGGCCGTGCATGCGCTCAACCGCCGCCTCGCTGCCGTGAGTGGCACACGCGCAGAACAGGGCGAGGCGCTACAACTCCTTCGCTACCGGCCAGGTCAACAATACCGCAATCATCTGGATTTTGTCAGGGGGTCGGACAATCAACGGTTTCTGACCGCGCTTGTTTATTTGAATCACGATTATCAGGGCGGCGATACCTGCTTCGTTCGCACGGGCCTGAAGGTGAAAGGGCGAAAAGGCGAAGCGATCGTTTTTCG
The DNA here is from genome assembly GCA_041916635.1 of Sphingomonadaceae bacterium. Taxonomy (GTDB): domain Bacteria; phylum Pseudomonadota; class Alphaproteobacteria; order Sphingomonadales; family Sphingomonadaceae; genus Aquisediminimonas. Next base: position 500,580 of record JAYRZE010000001.1, read on the forward strand.
CAATGATGACGCAAACCGGCTTCCTGACCCTATGTCCGAACATGCCAGCCTGCCTGTGACGGCCGGAACGAAATATCTGGCCAGCCGCTGGATACGCGAAAAGCGTTGGGTCCCGTAAAAAAGGGGCCGCCAAGGCGACCCCTTTTCCATTTGGCACTTGCCAGGCCGATCAATCGTCCTTGAGGAAGGCTGGCACGAAGTTTGGATCTCCTCCTTCGCTGCCTTCCGAACGTTCGCGACGCGGACCCCGGTCGCTGTCGCGGCGCGGACCGCGATCGCCACGACCGCCGCCATCACGGCGGGGACCGCGATCGCCACGAGGGCCACGGTCTTCGCGCGGTTCGCGCGGCGGACGTGTGTCTTCAAGTTCGGCACCGGTTTCCTGATCGACGACCCGCATCGACAGGCGGACCTTGCCGCGATTGTCGATCTCCAGAACCTTGACCTTCACTTCCTGCCCTTCAGACAGGACATCGGAGACCTTTTCGGTCCGTTCGTTCCTGATTTCGGAGACATGGACGAGACCGTCCTTGCCGCCCATGAAGTTCACGAAAGCGCCGAAATCGACAAGATTCACAACCTTTCCGTTGTAGATCTTGCCGACTTCCGGTTCCTCGACAATACCTAGGATCCAGTTCTTCGCCGCTTCGATCTGGGTAAGATCGGACGAGCTGATCTTGATCACGCCTTCATCGTCGATATCGACCTTGGCGCCGGTCGTCGCAACGATTTCGCGGATTACCTTGCCGCCCGTGCCGATGATGTCGCGGATCTTCGACTTGTCGATCTGCATCGTCTCAATGCGCGGCGCATGAGCCGACAATTCGGAGCGGACTTCGCCCAGCGCCTTCGACATTTCGCCAAGGATATGCGCGCGGCCATCCTTTGCTTGGGCAAGCGCAGCTTCGAAGATTTCCTGCGTGATGCCGGCGATCTTGATGTCCATCTGCATCGTCGTGATGCCTTCGGAAGTTCCGCCGACCTTGAAGTCCATGTCTCCCAGATGATCCTCGTCACCAAGGATGTCCGAAAGGATCGCAAATTCCTTGCCTTCGAGGATCAGGCCCATGGCAATGCCGGAGACGGGCCGCTTGATCGGCACGCCTGCATCCATGAGCGCAAGGCTTCCGCCGCAGACCGTTGCCATCGAGGACGAGCCGTTGGACTCGGTAATGTCGCTCGTCAGGCGGATCGTGTAGGGGAAATCCTCCTTGGTCGGCAGCACTGGATGCAGCGCGCGCCAGGCAAGCTTGCCATGCCCGACTTCGCGACGGCCCGGAGCACCGAAACGGCCCACTTCGCCGACCGAATAGGGCGGGAAGTTATAGTGCAACATGAAATGCTCATAATGGAGGCCTGTAAGCCCGTCGATCATCTGCTCCGCATCCTTGGTGCCAAGGGTGCAGGTGGCGATGGTCTGGGTTTCGCCACGCGTGAACAGCGCAGAGCCGTGTGCACGCGGAAGGAAGTGCGTTTCCGCGAGGATCGGGCGGATCTGCGTCGTGGTACGGCCGTCGATACGCTTGCCGGTCTTCAGGATCGCGCCACGGACGATTTCGGCTTCGAGCTTTTTGGTAAGCTTGATGCCCGCCATCACCGCCTGCGGGTCGAGGCCGTCTGCGGCGAACATTTCCTTCGCTTTGTCGCGCGCGGCATTGAGCGCGTTTGCGCGGGCCGACTTGTCGACAATCTTGTAGGCCGCCTCGACATCCTTGCCGATCAGCTTCTTAAGCTTGTCCTTCAGTCCGGCGTTGTCACCCGAAGAAGCCATTTCCCACGGCTCCTTCGCTGCCTGTTCGGCCAGCTTCACGATTGCCTTGATCACTTCGCGGCAAGCATCGTGCGCGAACATGACAGCGCCGAGCATGATTTCCTCCGAAAGCTCGTTCGCTTCGGATTCGACCATCATCACGGCATCGTAGGTTGCCGCGACGACCAGATCGAGATCGCCTTCGGCAACCTGTTCGTCGGTCGGATTCAGGATATATTCGCCATTGAGATAACCGACGCGCGCCGCGCCGATCGGCCCCATGAACGGCACACCCGAAAGCGTGAGTGCAGCGGAGGCTGCGACCATCGCTAGAATGTCGGGCTCATTCTCTCCATCATAGGAGAGAACCTGCGCGATCGCGTTGATCTCGTTGTAGAAGCCCTCGGGGAACAGCGGACGAACCGGGCGATCGATAAGACGCGAAACCAGCGTCTCCTTTTCGGTCGCGCCGCGTTCGCGCTTGAAGAAGCCGCCGGGGATGCGCCCCGCGGCCGAATATTTTTCCTGATAGTGGACGGTCAGCGGGAAGAAATCCTGGCCTTCCTTCACTGACTTGGCGGCCGTGACGGCGCACAGCACAACGGTTTCGCCGAGCGTCGCAATCACGGCGCCATCGGCCTGGCGGGCAACCTTGCCCGTTTCGAGTGTCAGGGTTTGTCCGCCCCACTCGATTGTTACGGTTTTCGTGTTGAACATCTTGTTTCCTTCGAACCGGCGGCCCTATGCGCACCGGCTTCCTCTATGTGCGGAGCCGAATTTGGCTCCTTCACCAGCCCGCCGCCGAATTGCGAGGGGTTGGCTCCTTCCTTGCTCTCCTGCGAAAGCAGGAGCCCAGCCCTTGGGATTTTCCTTGTCGGGCTGGATCCCGGATCAAGTCCGGGATGACGCAAAAGCAAAACGGCTCCCGCAAGCGGGAGCCGGGCTATTGCATCACTTGCGAAGGCCGAGCTTCGCGATGAGTGCCGCGTACCGGTCGTGATCGATCTTTTTCAGATAATCGAGCAGCGAGCGGCGGTTGTTGACAAGCATGAGCAGGCCGCGGCGCGAATGATTGTCCTTCGCATGGGTCTTGAAGTGTTCCGTGAGGTTGGTGATCCGTTCGGTCAGGATCGAAACCTGGACTTCGGGGGAACCGGTATCGCCTTCGTGGCGGGCATGTTCCTTGATAAGCGCTTGCTTGCGCTCTGCAGTAATCGTCATTGTCTTTCCTTCGACATCCACATCACAGGTTGAATCGCCTCACCGTGCAGACGTTTCCGTCCAGAACCTCCACGAGCGCGAGCGGTGTTTCACCGTTCAGGGCAAGATGGAGGCCGCCTTGTGCGGCAATCCCGGTCAAGACCTGCCCGTTATGGAGCAGCCTTGCCTGTTCCGGGGTAAGGGCGAGTGCCGGGATGTCGTCCAGCGCCGTCCTTATCGGCAAGGTCACGTCTTCAAGGGCGGGGGCCTTAGCCTTTTCCATGAGAATGTCCAGCGAAATCGCCTGATCGAGTGTGAACGGCCCAGCCTTGGTCCGCCTGAGCATCGTCACATGGCCGACCGTGCCAAGTGCATGCGCGATATCGCGGGCAAGGCTGCGGATATAGGTGCCTTTGGAAACGCGGGCGCTGAGGGTGGCTTCATCCAATGTCGCCCCTGCGAAGGCAGAGGCCTGTCCGACGCAATGGCTCGAACTCCCGTTAAGGCCCCTGCCTTCGCAAGGGCGACGAAAAGACAAAGCATGCACAATGACGCTGCGTGCTTGCAGTTCCACATCCTTGCCATCACGCGCCAGGTCGTAAGCGCGCCTGCCATCGACCTTCAGTGCGGAATAAGCGGGTGGAACCTGTTCGATCGGGCCGGTGAAACGCTGTAGCATTTCTTCGACCGCGCGCATTGTGGGGCGGGCCCCACTTCGGGCAACAATCTCTCCTTCCAGATCCAGCGTGTCCGTTTCCGTCCCGAACGCGATCGTGAAATCATAGGCCTTGTCGCTATCGAGCATCCGGCCGCAGAGCTTGGTCGCTTCCCCGAGCGCGATCGGCAGCACGCCGGTTGCCAGCGGGTCAAGCGTCCCGCCGTGACCGACCTTCACTTTCGGATAGCCGCCGTCGCGCAAGGCTCGCTTGACCGCGCCGACGCCCGCCGTCGAACTTAATCCGTGCGGCTTGTCGAGAATGATCCAGCCATTGAGCATGTCAGACGAAAAGCGAAAGGAACCGCGAGCCTTGATTGAGGATCCAGTCGATCGGGGGGCCGATGAGACGGGGAACATAGTCCGCCTGCGGCGAAATCATTGGAAGCACGACGAGAAGGATGATCATGAGCGGAAAGCCGTAACGCGCAAGTCGGGCAAAACGCCGGCCGAGCGATGGAGGGAGCAGGCCTTCAACCACATGACCGCCGTCAAACGGCGGCAGCGGCAGCAGGTTGAAGACTGCAAGCATGACATTGATGACCGCGAAATTGGCGAGATTGGCATTGAGAAACGTAACGAGCGCGCCCGGCTTCGGGCCGAATTCTGCAAGCAGCCCCCCAAGCAGAAGGAAGGTAAGCGCCGCAAGCAGGAAGTTCATCCCCGGACCGGCAAGCGCCACGAACACCATGTGCAGCCGCGGATTGCGCAACCGTCGCTGATCGACGGGCACCGGTTTTGCCCAACCGAAAATGGGAACACCAGCCAACGCCAGACCCATGGGCAGGATGATCGTGCCGACCGGATCGACATGGCGAATCGGATTCAGGCTGAGGCGCCCGCTTTGACCGGCAGTCGGATCGCCGAACATCCGCGCCACCCAACCATGAGCAACCTCGTGAAAGACGATCGCAATGACCAGCGGGACGAGCCAGGTCGCGACTTGATAGACGGCTTGAGACATTCAGCGGCAATACCGCGCGCGGAAGCCGCTGGCAAAGGCCGAAAGCGTGCCTGCCGCAATCGCTTCGCGCAAGCGCCCCATCAACTGCTGGTAGAACCAGAGATTATGCTCGGTCATCAGCATGGCCCCAAGCATTTCTCCCGATTTGACGAGATGGTGGAGATAGGCCTTGCTCCATGGCGCGGTCGGCGAGTCCGGATCGAGCGGCTCCATGTTCTCGGCGAACCTGGCATTGCGGATGTTGAGCGGCCCGTCCCAGGTGAAGGCCTGCCCGTTTCGCCCTGACCGGGTCGGGAGCACGCAATCGAACATGTCGATCCCGCGTTCGACGGCGCCCACGATATCGTCGGGCTTGCCCACTCCCATCAGGTAGCGCGGCTTGTCTTGCGGCAATTGCCCCGGCGCATGGTCAAGACAGGCAAACATCGCCTCCTGCCCTTCCCCAACCGCGAGGCCCCCGATCGCGTAGCCATCGAAGCCGATATCGATCAATGCGTCTGCAGACTGTTTGCGCAGCGCCTCATCGAGCGAGCCCTGCTGGATTCCGAAGAGTGCGGCACGCGACGCATGTTCGCCTCCTGCATCGAACGCTTCGCGAGAGCGCTTCGCCCAACGCATCGAACGCTCCATCGACCGGGCCGCTTCGTCCCGGCTTGCGCCATTCTTCGTGCATTCGTCGAAGGCCATCACAATGTCGGACCCGAGCAGCCGCTGGATTTCCATCGAGCGCTCGGGCGTGATGAGATGCTTCGACCCGTCGAGATGCGAGGAAAAGGCCACGCCCTCCTCGCTCATCTTGGTCAGCGCTGAAAGCGACATGACCTGATATCCGCCGCTATCGGTCAGGATCGGGCGATCCCATCCCATAAAGCGATGCAGGCCGCCAAGCCGCGCAACGCGTTCAGCGCCGGGGCGGAGCATCAGGTGATAAGTGTTGCCCAGGATGATGTCCGCGCCCATCGCCCGGACATCGGTGGGCTTCATGCCCTTGACCGTCGCCGCTGTTCCGACAGGCATGAACGCTGGCGTGCGGATCTCTCCTCGCTGCATCCGGATCGCACCCGTGCGGGCCTTGCCGTCGGTCGCGGCGATGCTGAAGGAAAAGCGCTCGGTCATGGGCGGCGGGCTATAGCGGCACTTGCTCCACGGTTTCAACTTTGCGCCATTGGCGATAGTCGGGGCACCGACTTCGATTCGCAGGGGCATTGAATGACCGACCCGCACCCGCTCGACCGGCCAGTCTGGAATTCGCTCAACATGGGCTGGTCCAGTCTCGCGCTCGGCAGCGCTGGCGCACTTCGGCTCGATCCGGACTATGGCCCGTTCGGCGCCGCTGCGGATTTCTCCCAGCCGAGCCTGAAGGCCCTTGCCGAGCTTATCCCGCCCGGAGGGCAGCTATGGACGGCGGAAACCGATGAGAGCCCCGTGCCGCCGGGGCTGACCGTCCTGCGGACGGCACCACTTCACCAGATGGTCCTCGAGGACCTGAATCCGCTGGGAACGGGCGCGGACATTGTCCCGCTGACTGAATCGGACGCGGCAGAGATGATGGCGCTGGCGCACCTCACCGAACCCGGACCGTTTTTCAGGCGTACAAACAGGCTGGGCGATTTCGTCGGCGTCAGGCAGGACGGGCGTCTGGTCGCCATGGCCGGCGAGCGGATGAGGCTCGACGGCTTCACCGAAGTCAGCGGGGTTTGCACGCATCCCGATCATCGCGGACATGGCTATGCAGGAGCCTTGATGAGCGTCGTCGCACAGAAAATCATCGCGCGCGGCGAAACGCCTTTCCTTCACAGTTATTCGACAAACACCGGCGCCATCGCCCTCTATGAAAGATTGGGCTTTGTGCTGCGCAGGCAGGTTACAGTCACGATCCTGTCACGGTAGCAGCAAACTCGCATCGCCATAGGAATAGAAGCGATAGCCGCTTGCGATCGCATGCGCGTAGGCGGCCTGCATCCGCTCCCGCCCCATCAGCGCACTGACCAGCATGAACAGCGTCGAGCGCGGCAAATGGAAATTGGTCATCAGCCCATCGATTCCCCGGAAGCGATATCCGGGGGTGATGAAGATCGCGGTATCCCCGTCGAAGGGCTGAATCAGGCCGTCCTCGCCGCATGCGCTTTCGACGAGGCGAAGCGAAGTCGTGCCGACCGCGATCAGCCTTCCCCCTTTCTTTCGCACGGCATTGAGGCGCGCCGCCGTGCCTGCGTCGATCCGGCCCCTTTCAGCGTGCATCCGATGATCGTCGGTATCGTCGGTCTTGACTGGGAGGAACGTTCCAGCCCCAACATGGAGCGTCAGGGTTTCGTGCCCTATGCCCGCCTTCGTCAGCGCATCAAGCAGTTCCGGCGTAAAATGCAGCGCGGCCGTCGGGGCCGCGACCGCACCGGGTTCGTGGGCAAACATCGTCTGGTAATCCTGCGCATCGCGCGCATCGGTCGGCCGCTTTCCCGCAATATAAGGCGGCAGCGGCATTCTCCCTGCCCTTTCAAGCAGCACTTCGACCGGCTCGTCGCCCTCGAACGACAAAAGCCAGCTTCCGTCATCGCCGCGCGCCGATGCCATTGCTGAGACGCCTTGCCCGAAATCGACAATTTCGCCCTCGTGCAGTCGCTTTGCATTGCGGATAAAGGCGCGCCAGCTGCGCAACCCTTCGCGCTTGTGCAGCGTCGCCCCGATCCGCGCGACGCCCTTTCGCCCTTCGAGTTGTGCGGGGATAACGCGGGTGTCGTTGAAGACCAGGCAATCGCCGGCCCGCAATTGAGAAGGCAGATCGGACACGAAGTGGTCGCGCATCTCCGCCCCCTCTAGCACCAGCATCCGCGCCGCATCGCGCGGGGCAGCGGGTCTGAGTGCAATCCGTTCCGGCGGCAGTTGGAAGTCGAACAGGTCGACGCGCATTAGGGATTGGGATCGGGTGTTTCGGGGGCTGGAGCCGGGGCGGGTGGCGGCGCTACAGCGGGCGTCGGAACGACCAGCGGAACCCGGGCGGCATCGCGGCCATCCGCCTGTATCCAGGCGCGAACAATTTTTGAAGGCTCGTCCAGAACACGGCCTTCGACCGGATCGCCCCGCTTGATTGCGTCGGCGAATTGCATGCCGGAGATCACGCGCCCAAAGACCGTATACTTTCCGTCAAGCCGGATGGTTGGCTGGAAGCAGATGAAGAACTGGCTGTTCGCGCTGTCCGGCTGATCAGTGCGCGCCATCGAAACCGTACCGCGCAGGTGCGGCAGATCGTTGAATTCCGCCTTGAGATCGGGAAGCGGCGAACCACCCTCGCCGGTTCCCTTCGGGTCTCCGGTCTGCGCCATGAAGCCATCGATCACACGATGGAATATGATCCCGTCGTAGAAACCCGCGCGCGCCAGCGTCCTGATGCGCTCGACATGCTGGGTGGCCTTGTCCGGTCGCATGAGGATCACAACCTCCCCGCCAGTCGAAAGCTCAAGGTGCAGGATATTCTGCGGGTCCGGCGTAGGCGGCGCGACGGGCGCCGGTGCCTGGGCAACCGCCATCCCGGCGAGCAAGCCAAACCAAATGACAAACAGTTTAACCAAACGCATCGATATCCCTCTCTCCGTCCTGCGAAGACGCATAAGATCGCCCAGATGAACGCGGCCCGAATTAATCGCCCTTGCGGCCGATCTGCTCGACGCGCGCCCGCACTTCACGTTCAACGGCGGGAGCCACGAACTTGTGGATGTCGCCACCATAGATCGCGATTTCCTTGACCAGCTTCGAGGCAATAGGCTGCAGAGCCACATCGGCCATCAGGAACACGGTCTCGATATCCGCATCGAGTTGCTGGTTCATTCCCGCCATCTGGTATTCATATTCGAAATCGGCGACGGCCCTGAGGCCGCGCACGATCACCGATGCCTTTTGATCTCTCGCAAACTTCATGAGCAGGGCATCGAACGCCACCACATCGATCGTCCCGGCCACATCGGCAACTTCGCGGCGGACCATCGCCATGCGCTCTTCGACCGAAAACATCGGCGATTTGGACGGGTTGGTGGTGACGCCGATCACGAGGCGATCGACCAGCTTCGCGCCACGGCGGATGATATCCATGTGCCCGAGCGTAATCGGATCAAAAGTGCCGGGATAAACACCGATCCTTTCCATCACCTGTCCCTTTCTATCGTGTAGCGCGCGATATCGCGCAGCAAATCGGCTTCGCTACCGAAATGGCCAAGATGAGCAATGGCCTGATCGACCAGTGCGCGCGCCTGTATTCTGGCCCGCTCGGTTCCAAGGACCGAAAGGAAAGTTGCCTTGCCTTGCCCCGCATCCTTGCCAAGGGCCTTGCCTGCAATCGTTTCACTGCCTTCGACGTCCAGTATGTCGTCGGCAATCTGGAAGGCAAGGCCGATATCGCGCGCATAGCCGCGCAGCGGCGCCCGACCTTCCGGGGGCAGGCGGCCCATGATCGCCCCCGCTTCGAGGCAGAAGCCGATCAGTGCACCTGTCTTGAGCTGCTGGAGCCGTGTCACAGTCTGCAGGTCATAAGCCATCCGCTCGGCCTCAAGGTCCATCATCTGACCACCCGCCATGCCGGCCGGCCCACTTGCCCGCGCCAGTTCGAGGACCAGTTCGGCGCGGACGAACGGATCGCTGTGCGTCGCCTCATCAGCCAGAAGCTCGAAGGCCAGCGCGTGGAGCGAATCCCCGGCCAGAATTGCCGTCGCTTCGTCGAACGCCTTGTGGACGGTCGGCTTGCCGCGCCGCAGATCATCATTGTCCATCGCGGGAAGGTCGTCATGGATAAGCGAATAGGCATGAATGCACTCGATCGCCGTCGCGACGCGCATCGCCGCTTCGGCATCCACATGGAAAAGTCCACACGAGGCCGTGACCAACAAAGGGCGCATTCGCTTCCCGCCACCGATGGTTGCGTGTCGCATCGCTTCGAACAGGCGGCGCCTTGGGTCGTCGGGAACTGGCAGAAGCAAGTCGAATTGCCGGTCCATTGCCGCAGCAATGCGATCCATCGCCGCTAGCAAGCCAAGCGGGGCTGTTGTCACGGGCGAATCAGCCACCATCAAAGGCGTCGATGCCCGACGGCTTGCCATCGGCCCCAAGGCTGATCTTTTCGATCCGGGCCTGCGCATCCTTCAGCCGTGCCTCGCACTGGGCGCGCAATGCATCGCCCCGGGCATAAAGCCCAATCGATTCATCGAGGCTGGCATCGCCCGATTCGAGACGCGCAACGATCGATTCAAGCTGTTTCAGCGCATCTTCGAATGACAGGTTGGAGACATCTTCTGGCATGGACCGCTTCTCTGGCCCTGCGGCATCCTGCGGTCAAGCGGATAGCGGAATACCGACGGCTCCCGCCAGATCGGCCAGCGCTTGAGCTTCGCCGGCAACCTTGATCGCATGCATGCCGAGCGCCGCCGCCGGCTTGCAGTTGATGCCGAGATCATCAAGATAGACGCATTCGGCGGGTGCAACCCCCAGCGCCTCGCACATCATCAAGTAAATTCGGGGATCGGGCTTCCGGATGCCCGCCTTTGAGCTTTCGATAACATGGTCGAACCTCGCCATGATCGCCGCAATCGCGGCAGCCTTTTCACTATCCGGGGCCATGCCCGCGCCGCGGCCGGCCCGAACATTATTGGTAATGCAGCCTGTTCCCAGCCCCGCAGCCTTGATCGCATCGATCGCCGCCACCATCGCTGGACGTATGTCTCCCGAAAGCAGGGCGAGAACGTCGCTGCCCGGAATATCATGGCCAATGCGCGCCGCTTCCTCGGCAAACAGCCGGTCGAACGCCTGTGCATCGATCTCGGCCCGTTCGAACCGCGCCCAGGCATTGTCGTCGGGATCGGTCGCATTGATCCGTCGGATCGTGTCGGCCGGAATGCCGCGCTCGGCTTCATAGCGTGAGAAGGCATCGAACGGTGACGATGTCACGACACCGCCAAAATCCCAGATGACGGCTTTCACCTCAGCCTGCATGGAACCACCAGACGCCGTCGCGTGTCTCGCGGCAGGCGCGGCCCTCAAGCTCAAGCCGCCGCAGGTGGGCAAGCGCCTCCCCTGTCGCCAACTCGCGATGATCGGATCCGATCTCGCGATTGAAGAGCTGGCTGAAACAGTCGATCACGCGCCGCGGTTCGGCAAGGTGGCTCGCCAATGCATCAAGCCGCGCCAGATGTTCGTCGCGCAGTGCCCGGAGCCGCACATGCAATCCTTGAAACGGTTCGCCATGGGCGGGGCAGACAAGCAATTCGGCCGGAAGCACATCCAGCAGCTTGTCGATCGAGGCCAGCCATTCGCCCAACGGGTCCGCCATCGGCTCGCTGATATTGATCGACACGTTCGAGCTGATTCTGGGCAGCACCTGATCGCCCGAGATCAGCACACCGGATTTCTCGTTGAGGAGACAGGCATGTTCCGGGCTGTGGCCGGATCCGACAACGACGGTCCAGCGATGCGCCCCGAGCTCCAGCGTATCGCCATCCTTCAGCCGTCGGTAACTGACCGGCATCGGGAAGACCATGCGCCCGAACCGGCCCCAGCCCTTGCTACGTGTTTCAGCGAGAACATCCTCGCCCCAGCCCGCGCCGCGCTGATTGACGATCGCCTCTTCCGGCACCTCTTCGCGCGCATCGGCGATGAGCATTCGCGCCGTCAGCCATTCGCCGCGCGTCATCCAGATTTCGGCTTCGAACTTCTTCGCCAACCAGCCCGCAAGACCGATATGATCGGGGTGAAGGTGCGTGCAGATGATCCGGGTCAACCGGGTTTCCGCCAGCGCGCCTTCAAACAGCGCCTTCCAGGCATCGCTGCAGGAGCAGAGTTGCATCCCTGTATCAACGACTGCCATGCCACCCGCATCGTCGAGCAGCCAGCTGTTGATATGGCCAAGCGATCCGGGCATCGGAATCCGCGCCCAGCTGATCCCGTCCGCAATGCGCGTCGTTTCCCCGTTGCCGGGCGCATGCGTGCCAAAGGGATAGGTCAGGCCTTTGTGGCTGGTCGCCAGATAGCTTTCGTCATGGACCAGCGACGCATCATAGGCAGGCGGTTCGCTCAACGCTTGAACAGCGTCTCGGCATTGTGTTCGACAGGCGCGACAGGCGCTTCGACGCCTTCCGCAGCCGCTTCCGCGGCGCGCGCGGCGGCATCGCGTTCATGCCGCAGTTCCTCGATTAGCGCAGCCCGATCGCCTTCGAGCTTACCGTCGGCCTGCGCCTCGATGCCCTTAAGCTTGGCAGCCTTGGCGACGACCGCGTCCAGTTCGCGCTGGGTGCAAAGGCCAAGTGTAACCGGGTCCTTTGGAACGATATCGACGATGTTCCAGTGCGTCCGCTCACGGATCGCCTGGATCGTATTGCGGGTCGTGCCGATCAGCTTGCTGATCTGCCCGTCCGAAACTTCGGGATGATTGCGGATGATCCAGGCAATGCCATCTGGCTTGTCCTGGCGCTTCGAAACCGGCGTATAGCGCGGCCCCTTGGTACGGGTGGCCTGTTCGGGCTCGCGATGCATCTTGAGTTCGTAGTTGGGATCGGCCTGCCCTTTTTCGATTTCTTCCATCGTCAATTCGCCTGCACGCACAGGGTCACGGCCGGTAAGCTTGGTCGCTGCCATGTCATCGGCGATGGCCTGGACTTCGAGGATATGGAGCCCGCAGAATTTGGTAATCTGCTCGAACGACAGAGACGTATTGTCGACCAGCCATGATGCGGTCGCATGAGGCATGAGGGGCTGGGCCATGATGAAAAACCTTTCAGACAAAAGAAGGGCCGCCCCTTGCGGAGCGGCCATGTATGGCCTCGTCGCTTAGTCCTGACCGCCTGCAAGGGCAAGAGGGTTCAGGTTGGAAGGGGATTCCCGTTCAACGCGTCGCGCAAACGGGTACAAGCGCTTCGAGAAACTGGTTGGCGCTGGAGGACCAGTCAAACCGGCGTCCATAATCGCGACAGGCGGCACGGCTCCGGGTCAATGCGAGCGCGATCGCCGACGACAGATCGTTGTCGAGCGCGCCGACGGGCGGCGTCACGATATCGGCAGGCCCGCTGACCGGGAAGGCAGCCACCGGCGTTCCGCAAGCGAGCGCTTCGATCATTACAAGGCCGAACGTATCCGTTCGGCTTGGAAAGACGAAGACATCGGCCCCGGCATAGGCGCCCGCGAGCGCGCGTCCCGAAAGCGCACCGAGGAACAGTGCGTCCGGATACTGCGCCGCGAGCGCCTTCAGCGCCGGTCCGTCCCCCGCGACAACCTTGGTGCCCGCGTGATCGCAACCAAGGAAGGCGCCGATATTCTTTTCGACCGCGACGCGCCCCACGTAGAGGAGAATCGGCCGTGGCAGGCCCGCAAATTCGTTTGGAGACGGCGCATCGGGCGAGAAGTTTGTGAGATCCACGCCCCTTCCCCAATGCCGCACCGGACCAATGCCGTGCTGCTCAAGCTGGCCCCGAACCGACTCCGTCGAGGCGAGAACGGCTTGGGCCGGCCCATGGAAACGCCGAATGTAGCGCCAGAACAAACCTGCGGGGAGCCGCGTCCGTTTGGCCAGATAGTCGGGAAACTGCGTGTGATAGGCCGTGGTGAAGGCAAGGTCGCGGTCAAGGCACCAACGCCGGGCTGCCGCGCAAAGCGGCCCCTCGGTCGAAAGATGGATCGCATCGGGACCGAAATCCGCCAGCCGGCTACCGACGGCACGAGGCGAAGCCAGCGCCAACCGGATTTCGGGGTAAGTCGGGCAAGGAAACGAGGCGAACAGGTCGGGCGATATGACCAACACCTCGTGCCCGGACGCTTCCAATTCGCCGCGAACGGCCTGAAGCGTCCGAACCACACCATTGACCTGCGGCGCCCAGGCGTCGGTGACGATGGCGATTTTCATGCAGCGATCCGGACCGGCGCATCGCGACGGGCCATTTCCTCCGCCCAGTGCAAAACCTCCATCCTGCCGTCGGCATGTTCGACCAGTGCCGTGCAGCCCTCGACCCAATCTCCGTCATTGTAATAGGTCACGCCATCCATGTCGCGGATTTCAGCGGTATGGATATGACCGCAAACCACACCATCGATGCCGCGGACCCCTGCAGCGCGCGCCACGACTTCTTCGTAACGCGAGATAAACTCGACTGCGTTCTTGACCTTGTGCTTCGCCATTTTCGAAAGCGACCAGTAGGGCAGGTCGAGCCACTGGCGGACGCGGTTGACGATAACGTTCAGCCGCATCAGGGCGCCGTAGGCCGCGTCCCCCACAAAGGCGAGCCAGCGATGGGCGAGCATGATCGTATCGAATTCGTCGCCGTGCAGGACGAGGAGGCGGCGACCGTCGGCGGTTTCGTGGATCGCCTTGCGGCGGATTTCTACCCCGCCGAAATTGAGCCCCGAAAACTGGCGGAACATCTCGTCATGATTTCCCGGAATATATACTACCCTGGTGCCGCGCTTGGCACGCTTCATCAGCCTCAGCACGACATCGTTATGTGCAGCCGGCCAGTAGAAGCGCTTTTTTAGACGCCACCCGTCGATAATGTCGCCGACAAGATAGATGGTATCGCTGTCGGTATTGTCGAGAAAGTCGATCAAGAGGTGCGCATTGCAGCCGCGCGTTCCGAGATGGACGTCACTGATCCAGATCGTCCGGTAGTGCGCCCGTCCGCCGGATCCTGCCTTCCGCCGCCCCGAAATCGGTGTGGGATCGGTCAAACTCGCTTCCTCCGCAATAGTCTAGCGTCGGAAGGGGCCTATCGCGGGATTGTGTGACAGAATGAATCGCAAGGCGTTACGGGTTCGTGACAATGTTCAGACGATCAGGACGATCTTTCCCACATGATCGCCGCTTTCCATGTGCGCGTGCGCGGCGGCAGCCTCGGCCAACGGGAAGGTTGTGTCGATCACTGGTTTCAACCGGCCAGCCTCGACGTGCGGCCAGACGACGCGCCGTATTTCCTCGGCCACGAGCGTCTTGAAGGAAACCGACCGCGCCCGAAGCGTCGAGCCGGTGAGCGTCAGGCGCCTCATCATGATCATGGCAATGTTCACTTCAGCGGATATGCCGCGCTGCACGGCAATGGTCACGTTCCTGCCATCCTCGGCGAGGCACTGGATGTTGCGCGGGAGATAATCCCCGCCGACCATGTCGAGCACCGCCTGCACGCCCTTCCCACCGGTGATGGCCTGCACTTCGGCGACGAAATCCTGCGTTGCGTAGTTTATCGCATGATCGGCGCCCAGTTCGCAGGCTTGCGCGCATTTGTCGTCCGATCCGCAGGTCACGATTACAGTCAGCCCGAACAATTTCCCGAGCGCGATCGCCATGGTCCCGATGCCACTCGTGCCGCCATGGACGAGGACGGTATCGCCCTCGACCGCATAGGCGCGCTCGAACAGGTTGGTCCAGACCGTGAAAAGCGTCTCGGGCATTGCCGCCGCTTCGGCCATCGTCAGCGCTAGAGGAACGGGCAGGCACTGCCCGTAGGGCGCAACGCAATATTCCGCATAACCGCCACCGGCAACGAGCGCGCAGACCCCCTGTCCGCACGCATCGGCTGCGATTCCTTCTCCAACCGCAACGATTTCGCCTGCAACTTCGAGCCCGGGCACGCTTGGCGCTCCGGGCGGCGGTGGATACATCCCCCTTCTTTGCAGCACGTCCGGCCGGTTGACGCCCGCCGCCGCAACCTTGATCAGCACTTCGCCCGGCCCTGCCTGCGGCACGGGCCTTGAGGCCGGCCGGAGCACCTCTGGACCTCCGGGGGTGGCGGGATCGATAGCAATCATGGATTCGGGATGGGCAGGCACGCGGTTCCCCCTTTTTGGAGCGCACACGCCTTATTGACTTGGCACGAACTTCGGTCAACGATTTGGCCATGGACATGGACGAATTGTTTGCGAAGCGGCCCCAGGATCCGCTGACCTTGCTGGTAAAGCAAGATTTGGACCCATTGTCCGTTAATGAATTGAGGGAGCGTGTTGCGATCCTCGAAGCCGAGATCGCACGCGTGAACCAGAAGATAGAGGGGTCCGTTAATTTTCGGGCAAGTGCGGAAGGGTTATTCAAACGCTGACTTGATGTTTGGCCTGCCAGGCCCGACATAAGGAGCGAAGGAGCATATAATGCCGTCTTTTGCCCGTGAGCTGGAAACCACGCTGCACAACGCGCTTGCCGCCGCGTCGAGCCGCAAACATGAATATGCGACGCTGGAGCACCTGCTCTATGCGTTGATCGACGACGAGCACGCCTCGAAAGTCATGATCGCCTGCGGTGTGGACCTTGGCGAACTCAAGGATACCGTTGCCCATTATCTCGATACAGAGCTTGAATCGCTGAAGGTCGAGGGCGATACCGATCCTTCGCCCACCAGCGGCTTCCAGCGCGTGGTGCAACGCGCGATCTTGCACGTCCAGTCTTCGGGCCGGGACGATGTGACGGGCGCGAACGTGCTCGTTGCGCTCTTTTCGGAGCGGGAAAGCTACGCTGTCTATTTCCTTCAGCAGCAGGACATGAGCCGTCTCGATGCCGTCAGCTTCATCTCGCACGGTGTAGGCAAGGGGACGGAAGTTCCCGAGCCACGCGAAGTGAAGGGCACCGAGGAGAAGGAGGAAAAGAAGCAGGAAGCGCAGGGCAAGGGCAAACAGGAATCCGCGCTCAAGCAGTTCTGCGTGGACCTCAATGAAAAGGCGCGCACCGGAAAGGTCGATCCGTTGATCGGACGTGGCCCCGAAGTCGACCGCACAGTGCAGATCCTCTGCCGCCGGTCGAAGAACAACCCGCTCTATGTGGGTGAACCCGGTGTCGGCAAGACCGCGATCGCCGAAGGCTTGGCGCGCAAGATCGTCGAGGGCGACGTGCCCGAGGTGCTCCTGCCTGCAACGATCTATTCGCTCGACATGGGCGCGCTGCTCGCCGGGACCCGTTATCGCGGCGATTTCGAAGAGCGACTGAAAGCGGTGGTCAACGAGCTGGAGAAGCTGCCGCACGCAATCCTTTTCATCGACGAGATTCACACGGTGATCGGCGCGGGCGCAACCTCGGGTGGGGCGATGGACGCGTCCAACCTCCTGAAACCGGCGCTTTCGGGTGGAACGATCCGCTGCATCGGTTCGACCACCTACAAGGAATTCCGGAACCATTTCGAAAAGGATCGGGCGCTTCTCCGCCGCTTCCAGAAGATCGATGTCAACGAGCCGACGGTCGAGGATACGATCAAGATCCTGACGGGATTGCGCTCTGCGTTCGAGAGCCATCACAGCGTCAAATATACGCCCGATGCGATCAAGTCCGCTGTCGAGCTTTCGGCTCGTTACATCAATGACAGGAAGCTGCCAGACAAGGCGATAGACGTGATCGACGAGGTCGGCGCGATGCAGATGCTGGTCCCGCCGAACAAGCGCAAGAAAGTGATCACGCCCAAGGAAATCGAGGCCGTTATTGCAACGATGGCGCGCATTCCGCCCAAAACCGTTTCCAGCGACGACAAGAAGTCGCTTGAGACGCTCGAAGCGGATCTGAAGCGCGTCGTCTTCGGCCAGAACGAGGCGATCGAGAAACTCGCGAGCGCGATCAAGCTGTCGCGCGCGGGGCTGCGCGATCCGGAAAAGCCGATCGGCTCCTATCTCTTCACCGGCCCGACCGGCGTCGGCAAGACCGAAGTCGCGCGCCAACTGGCATCGATCATGGGCATTCCGCTTCAGCGGTTCGACATGAGCGAATATATGGAGCGACACAGCGTTTCCCGCCTGATCGGCGCGCCTCCGGGCTATGTCGGTTATGATCAGGGAGGCCTTCTGACCGATGCCGTCGACCAGCAGCCGCACTCGGTGCTCCTGCTCGACGAAATCGAGAAAGCGCATCCGGACCTTTTCAACATCCTCCTGCAGGTGATGGATAATGGCCGGCTGACTGATCATCACGGCAAGACCGTCGATTTCCGCAACGTCATCCTGATCATGACGACCAATGCAGGCGCCAGCGACATGGCGCGCGAAACGGTCGGCTTCGGCAATCTCACCCGCGAGGGCGAGGATGGCGAAGCGGTTAAGAAGATGTTTACGCCCGAATTCCGCAACCGGCTCGATGCGATCGTGCCGTTCGGCTATCTTCCGCCTGAAGTGGTGGCGCGCGTTGTCGAGAAGTTCATCCTCGAGCTGGAACTCCAGCTTGCCGATCGCGACGTCCATATCAAGCTCGACGACGCGGCGAAGGCCTGGCTCACCGAGCGTGGCTATGACAAGCTCTATGGCGCGCGCCCGATGGGCCGCCTGATCCAGGAAAAGATCAAGCAGCCGCTGGCCGAAGAACTGCTGTTCGGCAAGCTCGTCCATGGAGGCGAGGTCGCAGTGCACTTGAAGGACGGCGCGATGACCTTCGAGATCACCCCCGCCCCGCCCAAAAAGGGCAAGAAGGGTGGAAAGGCGAAGGTGGGGGCGGCTTAGCCCCACCCGGCGCAAGAGCCGCTTGCCGGGGTTGCCAAAATCTGCACAACTCCCAACCTTTCGTCGGGAGTCCCGCAGATGAACCGAATTGCATTGCTGATTGGCGCCACCCTGTTTGCAGCGCCGCCGACCCATGCTGCCCCTGCTTCCGGCCCCGCGCCGACGCTGACAGGGGCTGACCTCTTCAATCTCGAGGTCGCGACGGATCCACGGATCAGTCCGGACGGGTCGAAGATCGCCTATGTCAGGCGCACATACGATATCATGACAGACCGCGCGCGCGGGACAATCTGGCTCGTAGATACCAGGACAGGCGCACAGTCCCCGCTCGCCAGCGGCGCTGGAAGCCACGGCCAGCCGCGCTGGTCCCCGGACGGCAAGCAGATCGCCTATATTTCGTCCAGCGAAGGAAGTGCGCAACTGTTCGTCCGCTGGATGGATACGGGCGCAACTGCGCGGATTACAGGTCTTCCCGACGCGCCCGGCGCCATTACATGGTCGCCGGATGGCAAGAGGATCGCCTATACCCTCTTCGTGCCGGATGAGGGCGCGACGATCGGCAAGGCGCCGCCCAAGCCGGAGGGGGCAAAGTGGGCCGATCCGCTCGAGGTCATTACGGCCGTAACCTACCGTGCCGATGGCGCCGGCTATCTGAAGCCTGGCTATAATCAGATTTTCGTCGTCTCGGCGGATGGCGGAGCCCCGCTCCAATTGACGTTCGGCGCACGGAACGCGGGCGGCCCGCTGTCCTGGACGGTAGACGGATCCGAAATCCTGTTCAGCGCCAATCTGAATGCGGATTGGGAACGCGAACTCGCCAATACCGAGATTCACGCCGTTTCGGTCGCCAACCGCACGGTGCGGACGCTGACCAGCAGGAAAGGGCCCGACAATAATCCGGTCGTTTCTCCCGACGGTCGCCATGTGGCCTTTGTCGGCTATGAGGATCGCTTTGTCGGATACCAGAATGCCGAACTTTCGGTGATGGACCTGAAGGGTGGCGGCGTCCGATCGCTGACCAAGGGACTCGACCGGAGTGTCGGTGATCCGGTCTGGGCTGCCGATGGGAAGGCCATCTATGTCGACTATGAGGACCACGGCACCGTTCACCTTGCGCGGGTTGGTCTTGACGGTTCGATTCGGCCGGTCGCGGAGGGCTTGACGGGGAGCGCGCTCGACCGGCCCTATGCCGGCGGCGAATTCAGCGTGGCGCGCAACGGTAGCATCGCCATCACGAAGGGATCGGCGGCACGGCCTTCCGATATCGTTCTTGTACGCGGCGGGGAGCGCCCGCTGACCCAGCTCAACCAAGGCTGGCTTGGAGCCAAGTCGCTTGGCACGGTCGAGAAAATACCGGTGACGGCGTTCGACAAGCGGGCAGTCGAAGCGTGGCTCGTAAAGCCGCCCGGCTTCGATGCCGCGCGAAAATATCCCATGATTCTCGAAATCCATGGCGGCCCGTTCGCGGCCTATGGTCCCAATTTCTCGACTGACGATCAGCTCTATGCGGCTGCCGGCTATGTCGTGCTCTATGTCAACCCGCGCGGCAGCACATCCTATGGCGAAGACTTCGCCAACCAGATCGACAGGGCCTATCCGGGCCGTGACTATGACGACCTGATGAGCGCGGTCGACACAGCCATCGCCAAGGGCTTCGTCGATCCCGACAATCTCTTCGTGACCGGCGGATCGGGTGGTGGCGTGCTGACAGCATGGATCGTCGGCAAGACCGATCGCTTCAAGGCCGCGGTCACGCAAAAGCCGGTGATCGACTGGGCCAGCTTCGCCCTCACCGCAGACGGCGTGCCCTTCTTTTCCCGATACTGGTTCGGCAAGGCACCTTGGGAAGACCCGCAGGGCTTCTGGGCTCGCTCGCCGCTGTCGCTCGTCGGCAACGTGAAGACGCCGACGATGGTGGTGGTCGGCAGTGAGGACTATCGGACGCCCGTGAGCGAGGCAGAGCAATATTATGCCGCGCTCCAGCTTCGCGGGATTCCGACGGCGCTGGTCAAGGTGCCTGGCGCGAGTCACGGCGGCATTGCCGCTCGGCCGTCGCAGTCGGCCGCCAAGGCCTCGGCAATCCTCGCCTGGTTCGAACGCTACCGCGTGAAGAAATAGCTGCTATTTCAGGTTGCGGCGGAACCAGGCGACGGCTTCTGCCCACCCCTGTTTCGCTGCCGCTTCGTTGTAGCTTGGCCGGTAGTCGGCAAAAAAGCCATGATCCGCGCCCGCAAAGACATGGATTGTGGACGGTTTTTTCGCGGCCTTGAGAGCGGCTAGCATCTTTTCGGCATCCGCGACCGGTATTCCCCTGTCCAACGCGCCATAAAGGCCAAGGACCGGCGCGTTGATCGAAGCGACCAAGTCGATGGGGTGCTTGGGCTGGAGGGGGGTGCCGGAGCCAGCCAGGCGGCCATAGCAGGCGACGCCAGCCTTCAGCCGCGGATTGTGGGCTGCATAGAGCCAGACGATCCGGCCACCCCAGCAGAATCCCGTGATCCCAAGCTTGGTCGCATTGCCCCCGTCTGTCCCGGCAAAGCGGGCAACGGCATCGAGATCCCCCATAACCTGCGCGTCGGGAACTTTCGCCACGATCTCGCTGATCAGGACCTTGAAGTCGCTGACTTTGGTTGCATCGCCCTGACGCTGGTAAAGATCAGGCGCGATCGCATAGAATCCGGCCTTGGCATAGCGGCGGCAGATATCCTTCACCCATTCATGCAGCCCGAAAATTTCCTGCACGACAATGACGACCGGAAGATTGCGTTTTCCCGCAGGCTTGGCGCGATAGGCGTTCATCCGCAGGTCGCCCGTCTGGAAGCTGGTCATTCCGGCATCCAGCCCGGCTGTGTCGGTCGTGATCGTCGAGGCCGCAACAGGTTGGGCCGCCAGCGCATAGCCGGCAAAGGCCGCGCTGCCGATCAGCGCGGCACGCCGGTTGACTTGCGTCGTGCCGACCCAATTCCGGTCCTCGGCAAGGCGGGCGGGGAGCTTTTCTGTCATCAAATCTTCCTTCCTCAAGACTATCCCCCGACTCGGCCCGAACGAATAAATGCAGTTGACAGTAAAATGTCAAAGTTCTCTATATGTTCTTCACCCGATTCGCCCCCAGGAGACAGAAATGACCAACAGCCTCACCTTCTACACCAATCCGATGTCGCGCGGGCAGATCGTCCGCTGGATGCTCGAGGAGGTCGGCGCGCCCTATGAGCAGGTGTTGCTCGATTATGGCACGACGATGAAGGCGCCCGAATATCTGGCGATCAATCCGATGGGGAAAGTTCCCGCGATCAAGCACGGGAACAAGGTCGTGACCGAATGTGCGGCGATCTGCGCCTATCTGGCAGAGGCATTCCCCGAGGCCGGGCTTGCGCCCACGGCGGATGAGCGCGCCGATTATTATCGCTGGCTCTTCTTTGCCGCCGGGCCGCTCGAGCAAGCGGTTGTCAACACGGCGCTGGGCTTCGTGGTTCCGGCTGACAGGGAGGTGATGGCGGGCTATGGCAGTTTCGACGCGGCCATCGATACCCTCGAGAAAGCCGCGAGTGCACACGACTATATCGCTGGCGACCGCTTTACCGCGGCCGATGTCTATGTCGGCGCGCAGATCATGTGGGGCCTGGAGTTCGGCACGCTACCCAAGCGCCCTGCCTTCGAAGCCTATGGCGCACGACTGTCCGCACGCCCCGCCTACAAGCGCGCCAAGGAGATCGATGGCGCGCTGATTGCTGAGGCGCAGAAGGGGTAGGTTTGTGTCGGCTCTGGGGTAGAGAGCATTCATAAGCCGCTCAGTCATAAACCACTCTCTGTTCGACAACGGTTCCGCGCTCATCCGTTCTTAGGGCCAGCCACACATGGTCAATGTAGCTGTCTTGTGGGCCGAGAACGTAGACCATGTCCCAGTCCCCGAACTTACTGGTCTCGGTGACCGGCCCGAGCAGCTGGAGCACTTGTGCTCGCCCTTTCCCCAGGAGTTGCTGACTATCGACGAGTTCTTTGACCATGTGGATGCGTGTCTGGGCAGTCAGGTCTGCTGACCGCCAGCGCGACGGGCTGAAGGCAGATCGATGCGCATTCCAAACCATCAAGGCAGGCACTGCCAACAGCGTGAACGCTGCAATGCCAGACAGCTTCCTCTGATGCCCCGTGAGCGTCATCACTCAGTTACTATCCCACATGCTCGAATGTCTGCAATGGGGTCGGGAACGGAAGTTCAACGTCCTCCTTGTGCGCAGCACGGGGAGAATTCCTGCCTCCCCTACTGCACCGTAACCGTCACCGCGCGCCGGTTCCTCGCCCAGCTTGCCTCGTCGGAACCCAAAGCCTCTGGCCGTTCCTTGCCATAGCTGATCGTCGAGATCCTCGCAGCATCGACGCCCAGCGTGGCGAGGAAATTCTTGGCGGCATTGGCCCGGCGGTCGCCCAAAGCGATGTTGTAGTCGCGGGTTCCGCGTTCGTCGCAATGGCCTTCGATGGTGACGCGCTTGTTGGGATAACGCGCGAGCCACGCTGCCTGGCTGCGCAGCACAGCCTGATCCTCGGCATCGATATCGAACTTGTCGGTATCGAAGAACACGCGATCCGCAGTTACGCTGGCCACGAAATCTTCCTGGCTTCCAGGCGCGGGCTGACCGGCGTTCGCATCGGAAACTGTCTCATCCTGCTGGACCGGAGCCGGCGGAATATCTTCAACCTTGCGCTTGGGAGCACACGCGGCGAGCGCCACCAGCGAAGCGACCATCACCAGCCGGGTTGCGTGTCTTTTCATCGTCCGTCTCCTTCACTCGACTAAGGTAAAATCGGGCCCCAGGCAGGGTCAGACCCATCAAGCGGCGTGGGAATGCGGCGTTCATTAACACCGGTCAGGTCCACCTGCCAGACGCCAGCCTTGCCGCTGCCCTGTGCTGTCCTGAAAAACTGGATCACCCGGCCGTTGGGCGACCAGCTGGGGGCCTCATCCTGCCAGCTGTCGGTCAACAACCGCTCGCCGCCGCCAGCTGGGCTCATCACGCCGATGCGGAAATTGCCGACGATCTTCGTAAAGGCAATCAGATCCCCTCGCGGGCTCCATTCGGGTGTCGCATAGCGCCCGCCGCCGAAGCTGACCCGCTGCTGCCCCGAACCATCGGCATTCATCACATAGATTTGCTGGCTGCCCGAACGATCGCTTTCGAAGACGATCTTCGAGCCGTCGGGAGAGAAGCTGCCGCCGGTATCGATCCCCGGCGAACTGGTCAGCCGCTGCGGCGTCCCCCCATTCGCCGAAATCCGGTAGATGTCCGTATTGCCGCCGATCGCCATCGAATAGAGGATCGTCTTTCCGTCGGGCGAGAATCGCGGCGAAAAGGTCGGGTTCGCGCTTTCGGTGACGAGCCGCTGCTTGCCCGCCGCAACATCATATATGAAGATGCGCGGGCGGCTGCCGAGATAGCTCAGATAGACGATCGACTTGTAATCGGGCGAGAAGCGAGGGGTGAGCGCCAGCGTCTGGCCGTTGGTGATGAAGCGGTGGTTGGCGCCGTCCGAATCCATGATCGCAAGCCGCTTTACGCGGCGATCCTTGGGCCCGCTTTCGGCGATATAGGCGATCCGGCTGTCGAAGAACGGGCTTTCTCCCGATAGCCGGGCATAGATCGCATCGGCGCATTTGTGAGCCGCCCGCCGCCAGTCGCGCGGGGCGATGACATAGCCCTGCCGCGTCAATTCGGACTTGAGCGCGACATCGTAGAGATAGCAGCCGACAGTGAGTTCGCCATTGGCATTGGCGCGGACATAGCCCTGGACCAGCGCCTCGGCGCCCGTGGCCGCCCAAGCCTCGTATTGCGGGGCCGTCACTTCATCATTGCCGATCGCGCGGATCCCGCCGGGGCCCACCGGCTTGAACAGGCCAGAACCCCTGAGGTCCGCCGCGATCACTTCCGCAATCTGGCGCCCGAGCGCGTCGGTCGACCCGGCCTCGGTGGCGGTCGCCACAGGTGTCGGCAGGACGGGGACGGCGATATTGAGGTCGTTGCCGCTTTCGTCGGTCACGTCGACGCTCAACTGGGCATGGCCTGCTCCGGCCCCCAGCGAGACGACAACACAGAATTGCACAACCGGACGAAAATTCATTGTGACAGCCTCTTGTCAAAGGTCGGGCGGATGATCTTCCACGCATCGTAATACTCGGCAGGAAGTTGGAAAGGGGCGGCCAGACGAACCGCCCTGATCGCCTGATCGATATGGAGCCTTGCCTGACTTCGGTTGCTTTCATTGACGCCGGTTTGTGAGTCGAGCGTTGGCGTTCCGTCGATCGTCCCGTCGCGCTTCAGGTGGACGATCAGCGTCGTCCGCAGCAGTTCGACGTCGGCACCGGTCGGCGATTTCCAGTGCGGCTTCAATTGGCGACGGATTTCGGCGCCAATTGACGATGCAACAGCGACGCTGGCAGTCTTCGCCGGTGTCCCTGCGGCGCTGGGCGTGTCCGTCAGCCCCGCGACCAGATCTCGCGACAAACCCGGCCGGCGCTGCGCCTGTGCAGGCTTTGTCTTGGTCGGCTCGGGCTTTGCCGTAGCTTTGGGAGGAGTGGGCGTTTTCGCCACAGGCTTTGGTGCAGGCTTCGGCTCCGGGGCGGGGGGCGATTCCGCTTCGGTCATCTCCGGCTCAGCTGCGGCAGGGGCGGGTGCCGCAGCGGCCACAGGTTGGGGCGCCGAGGACTCGAGCGCAACCTTGTCGACCAGCGACACTTCGATCGGCTCAGCATCGAGTTTCGGCAACTTGGGTGGCTTCAACAGGCTCAGCGAGAGCGCCGCGAACAACAGCACATGGCCGATAATCGCAATACCAAATCCGGTCCGTTCCGCGCGGTCCACTATTTGTCCTGACCCGTCGCGCCAGTGGTGACGAGCGAAACGCGGTTGAGCCCGGCGCGATTAAGCTCGCCCATCACGCGCATGACAGTGCCGTAATCGAGACCGCGATCAGCGCGGAGGTAAATTTGCGGTAGCTCTGCCCGGCCGCGTTCGGCGATGGCCGCAAGCCGTGCCGGGAATTCGTTGAACGGCACAAGCTGTTCCCCGATGAACAGCGCCCCGCTCTGATCGAGCGAGATTTGCACCGGAGCCTGGTCCTGCTCGAGCGCTTTCGCCCTGCTATCGGGGAGGTTGATGGGCACTCCGGCCATCAGCAACGGCGCCGTGACCATGAAGATGATCAAGAGCACCAGCATGACATCGACCATCGGCGTCACATTGATCTCCGCCATCGGCGCACGGCGAGCGCGATGACGCGTTCCGGAAGGGACCGGCGTCAACGATCCAGCTCCAGCTCGCGGCTCAGGGTCGCGTGGAACCCGTCGGCAAAACGGTTGAGCCGCGCCTCGAGCCGGTTCAGGCCATGACCGAAACGGTTATAGGCAATGACCGCCGGGATTGCCGCGAACAACCCTAGCGCAGTTGCAAAAAGCGCTTCGGCGATCCCCGGCGCGACGACAGCGAGCGACGAATTCTGTTCGGCTGCAATTGCGGTGAAGCTGCGCATGATGCCCCAAACTGTCCCGAACAGGCCCACGAATGGCGCGACGCTGCCGACTGTCGCCAGGATATTGAGCCGGTCCGACAGCCGGTCGATTTCAGCTGCAACGGCCGCAGCCATTGCGCTCGCGAGCCGAGCGCGCGTCCCCTCCCGGTCGATCGCGCGCCTCCCGACTGTAGAACTGCGCCATTCCGAAAGCCCCGCTTGCATGACGCGCGCGCTCGGCAGGGTCGAGCCTTTGTGCGCCTGCTGAAAGGCGAGAGGGTCGCTGGCGTCCTTGAAGTCGCGTTCGAATTCGCGGGTCCGGCGGCCGACGCCGCGCAGCTTCAGCCATTGCCCGACAATGATCGTCCAGGTCCAGACGCTCGCGAGAAGCAGCCCGATCATCACGATCTTTACAACGATATCGGCCTGAAGAAACAGCGCGATCGGCGAAAGTGTGGCAGCGTCGGTATTGAGGGCAAGGGCTTGCATCAGTGCGAGGATTCCTTTGGCAACAGGGTTTCGAATGCGACAATCCACGGCTTGGGCTGGCGCTTCGGCCGGCCTTCGCGCGAAAGGAATGCCGCGACAACACGAGCATCGGTCAGCGTTTCATCACCCAACATGACTCGTTGATGAATCACGACCGTCGCCGCGCCCAAATGTTCGACAGTGCTGACCACGCGCAGTTCATCGTCGAACCGGGCAGGGCGCTTATACTTGATACTGAGCTCGGAGACGGCATAGACGCCTTCGCCGCTCTCAAACACCGCCCGCTGGTCGATCCCGGCGCATTTGAGCATATCCGATCGTGCACGCTCCATATAGCGGAGATAGTTGGCGTGATAGACGAGCCCGGAAAAGTCAGTGTCCTCGAAATAGATGTGGACCGGAAAATGGTGCTCCCGACCGACGAAGCAACCGCCGAAGTGCAAAGTTGAGGTCATGCGAACGCCCTATCGCCTTGGATTCGTGACGGCAAACGGCCGTTCGGCAAATGACCTGTCTTCGGCGCTATCAACCGGAGCGCCGAACCCCAGAATCCGGGTAAGGTTCAAGACCACCGCGATCCGATAGGCTGGCAGTGGAAGAAGAATCCCTGCCGCCGTGACAAGCACCAGCGTCATGCCAGGATCGGAGAACCCGGCAATTTTCAATCCGGCGCGCATCGCTGCGGAAAAGACAGTATGCATGAGAAAGATCGGCATCGACACGCGCCCAAGATATTCGAGCCAGCCCATCGGCAATTTCGCCACTTCCAGCATCATCGATGCGGCAATCGTCCCCGCCGAACCCAAAAATGCCAAGGCGTATATGACCACGCCCGATTGCGCCGGAGGGCCGAGCGGAATGACCAGGAGCGCAAATACCAGCCAAGCCCCCACCAAGATAGCGGCCTGAGCGACCGGGCGCTCCCTCAACCACACGAGAAGGGGTAAGGCGAAAAGACCGGCAGCGACATAGGGAAGGTAGTGGAGAATGCGGAAGAATATGGACTCATCGGCAATGGTTGACCAAGCGAGGACGCCAAGCAGCGTCAGTCCCACGACCAGCAAACGCCGCGGCAACAGGATCGCGATGAACAGCTGGCAGAAAAACAGGACGTAGAGGAACCAGAACTGCTCGATCGGCACAACCGGGATCGCGACAAGATCGGAAGGCGAAATCCGATTGTTCGTATAGGGTGCAACCTGCAGCTTCAGCCCGCCCTGGATCAGAGACCAGAGAAAATAGGGCCAGGCGATCGTTTCCAGCTTGTTTAGAATGAAAGCCTTCCGCCCCCGGGCCACGCTGCGCTCGATGTTCAAGCCCGCGAGGATGAAGAAGAGCGGCATGTGAAATGCGTAGATGACCGTATCGACGGCGAGTAGCGTTCCCCCCGGGGGAAAAACTTTCGAAAGGACGAGCCCGCGCGCTGCATGTGCATAAACCACCAGTATGATGCCTATCCCGCGCGCGATGTCGATCCAGGCAATGCGGCGCGCCGGTGTCGTCATTTGGCGTCGAACAGCCCGTCTTGCGCACCTGCGGGCGGATTGATCCCGAGATGCTTCCATCCGCCCGCGTTGAGGCACCGACCCCGCGCCGTTCGCGCCACAAGACCCAACTGGATCAGATAGGGTTCGATCACCTCCTCGATGGTATCGCGCGGCTCCGAAAGGCCGGCCGCCAGCGTTTCGACACCCACCGGCCCGCCCTTGTAGATATCGGCAATCATCGTCAGGTAGCGCCGGTCCATCGCATCGAGGCCAAGCGCGTCGACTTCGAGACGGTTGAGCGCGGCATCGGCGACCTTGGCCGTGACCGAGCCTTCCCCCGCGACATTGGCAAAATCGCGGACACGACGCAGCAGCCGTCCGGCGATCCGCGGCGTCCCTCGCGCCCGCCTGGCAATTTCCCTCGCGCCATCGTCCGCAATCCCCAAGTCGAGCAAAGCGGCGGCACGGCGGACGACCTTTTCAAGCTCCTCGACCGAATAGAAGGTCAGCCGCACCGGAATGCCGAAGCGGTCGCGCAAGGGTGTGGTCAGCAGCCCCTGCCGCGTCGTTGCGCCAACGAGCGTGAACTTGGGCAAATCGATCCGCACCGAGCGCGCCGACGGCCCTTCGCCGATCATCAGATCGAGCGCGCGATCCTCCATCGCGGGGTAGAGGATTTCCTCGACTGCCGGATTGAGCCTGTGGATCTCATCGATGAAGAGAACATCGCCATCCTCGAGATTGGTGAGGAGTGCCGCCAAATCGCCGGACTTGGCAATGACCGGGCCGGACGTCGCGCGAAACCCGACCCCCATCTCGCGCGCGACAATCTGCGCGAGCGTGGTCTTGCCCAACCCCGGCGGGCCGAAAAACAGCACATGATCGAGCGAGTCCCCGCGCGCCCGGGCCGCCTCGATGAACACACGGAGATTTTCACGCGCGGCTTTCTGCCCGACAAATTCGTCGAGCGTCTTGGGGCGTAACGCCGCATCCACGTCCTCGGGACGGCGACTTGAGGTGAGGATGCGGTCGTCGCCCGTCATCGGGCCGCCTTCTCGAGCGCCAGCCGCAATGACGCTCGCTGGCGGCACCTCACTCCGTCATGCTGAACTTGTTTCAGCATCCATCCCCCGCCGCACTGTGTTTCCAGTTCATGAGGCAACCTTGCGTCTATATTCTCGCCAACCGTTCGATGGGCACTCTCTATATCGGAGTCACATCCAATCTGATGCAGCGGGTGCACCAGCACCGGTCGGGAACCCTGCCGGGATTTACCTCGCGCTACGCCGTCTATCGCCTCGTCCGGATCGAACATTATGACGACATGGCGACCGCCATTGGCCGGGAGAAGCAGTTGAAGCGCTGGCACCGGCAATGGAAGATCAATCTTGTCGAAAGCGAAAATCCGCTGTGGCGGGATCTTGCGGTCGAACTCGGTTTTCCGCCGATTGGCGCTTGGGATGGACCCTGAAACAAGTTCAGGGTGACGGGCGAATAGAGGAGATGGCCGGTGCATTACCTTACCGCCTTCTTCAATGCCAGCCGCACCAGTGCGTCAAGCGTGGCGCCTTCGCCCAGTTCCGCTTCTGCGGCAGCCACTGCCGCTCCCGCCTCCGCTTGCCGGAACCCTAGATTGACCAGCGCCGAAACCGCATCCGCCGCCACGCCACCTGTAGCCTTGGGCGATGTCTCCGCAGGGCCAAGCGCAACGCCGCCGACCTTGTCCTTCAACTCCATCACGATCCGCTGCGCCAGCTTCGGGCCGACGCCATTGGCACGGGCGACCATGGCTTTGTCCTCGTGCGCCACCGCACGACTCAGCTCATCGGCATCGAGTGTCGAAAGGATCGCGAGCGCAACCTTTCCGCCCACACCCTGCACGCCGGTCAGCAGCCGGAACCAGTCGCGCTCACCCGCCGAGCCGAAAGCGAAGAGCGTCATCGCATCCTCGCGGACCTGCATTTCGGTGAAAACCATCACCTGTCCGCCAACCGGGCCGAGGACAGAGAGCGTCCGCGTCGAAGCCTGCACCAGATAGCCGACCCCGCCCACATCGATCACCGCATGGTCAGCGGCGCTTTCGGCCAATGTTCCGGTCAGGCGGGCAATCATGGCGATGCTTGTAGCCACGCGTTTGGCAAAAGGGAATCGCGATCACCCGATCCGTCGCGCGCTCGCAATATGATGTGCGTGCGTAATCGCCACGGCCAGCGCATCGGCCGCATCGCTTCCTGAAATCTTCACGCCCGGCAGGAGGCGCGCGACCATGGCATGGACCTGGACCTTTTCCGCATTGCCGATGCCGACAACGGCCTTTTTGACCAGCCGCGCCGCATATTCGCCGACCTCAAGCCCGCCCCGCGCCGCCGCCAGCAGGCAGACGCCGCGTGCCTGGCCGAGCTTCAGCGTCGATTGTGGATTGGCATTGACGAAGACTTCCTCGACCGCCGCCGCTTCGGGCCGATGCTCGAGAATCAGATCGGCAAGCGCCCGGTCGAGCGCGACCAGCCGCTCAGGCAAGGGCACCTTTGCGTCGGTGGCAATCTGCCCATTGGCAATATGGCTAAGTCGGTTTCCCGCCGCCGCGATTACGCCCCAGCCTGTCGTTCCCAACCCGGGATCGAGGCCGAGGATGATCAGCCGAGCTTCTCCATCACTTCGTCGGGCACGTCATAATTGCCCCAGACCGTCTGAACATCGTCATCATCGTCGAGCGCGTCGAGCAGCTTCATCAGCGTACCCGCATCGCCTTCGCCGACGGCCACCATCGTCTGCGGCCTCCAGGCAAGCTTGACTGTCTCGGGCGCGCCGAGTGTTGCTTCAAGGGCCTTTGCGACTTCGTGCAATTCGTCCATCGCAGTCCAGATCTCATGGCCATCTTCGGACGACTCAACGTCTGTCG
This sequence comes from Sphingomonadaceae bacterium, assembly GCA_041916635.1. Lineage (GTDB taxonomy): Bacteria > Pseudomonadota > Alphaproteobacteria > Sphingomonadales > Sphingomonadaceae > Aquisediminimonas. Next base: position 531,003 of record JAYRZE010000001.1, read on the forward strand.
CGCCAGCCTCGAGCGCCGCCTCGAACACCTTGTCCGCATCGCCGGCACTTGCGGGGTAGATGATCTGCCCGAGCCGGTCGAAGGCGTGGCTGACAGCACCCGGAGCACCGAGATTTCCGCCATTCTTCGAAACCGCTGTGCGCACGTTCGTCGCGGTGCGGTTGCGATTGTCGGTCAGCGCCTCGATGATGAGGGAGACTCCACCCGGGCCGAAGCCTTCATAGCGGATTTCCTCATAATTATCGCCTTCGCCGGTCGTCGCCTTGTTGATCGCGCGTTCGATATTGTCCTTGGGCATCGATTGCGCGCGTGCCGCAAGGACGGCCGAACGCAGCCGCGGATTCATGTCGGGATCGGGCACGCCGGATTTGGCCGCAACCGTGATTTCACGGGAGAGCTTGGAAAACATCGCAGAGCGCTTCTTGTCCTGCGCGCCCTTGCGATACATGATGTTCTTGAATTTGGAATGGCCTGCCATTGGAACCGTCGGATAGAAATTGGAGTGCGCGCCCTAGCCAAGCCCCGGCAACAGGGCAAGTCTGACCCCTGCCTCTAGCCCAGCTTTACAGCAGTGCCGGAGACGGAAACCATCAGCATCGAGCCGCCCTGCCCCAGCACTTCATAATCGAGGTCGACGCCGATCACTGCATCGGCTCCCAGCGCAAGCGCCTCATGCGCCGCTTCATCGAGCGCTGTCTTGCGGGCATCGCGTAGCGTCGATTCATAGGCGCCCGAACGGCCGCCGACGATGTCGCGCACACTGGCAAACAGATCCTTGAAGAGGTTCGCGCCGACAATCACCTCGCCCGTCACAATGCCCAGATATTCGCGGACCGGGCGGCCTTCGATAGCAGTTGTGGTTGACATGAGCATGGCTGTTCTCCTTTGTCAGAGGCCGAGAGCGGCCTTGTAGGTGTCCAATATCGCTTCCATTTCCTGTCGGTCGTGTGTTTCCATTTTCCGCAGGCGGACAATCTGGCGCATGATCTTGGCATCATAGCCTCGCGCCTTGGCTTCCGAATAGACGTCGCGGATGTCGTCGGCGATGCCTTTCTTCTCTTCTTCAAGCCGCTCGATCCGCTCGATCAACAGGCGCAATTCGTCAACGGCTATAACGTCACTCATCAGATTCTCCGAATTCGATTTGAGGCGCGGCCTTAGGGCCGGTCAGGCATTCTTCGCAATGCTTTCCTGCATCCGCTCAAGCTGTTCGGAACTGGCCGCAGTCTGGTGCCTCGCCTTCCATTCGGCGTAGGGCATACCATACACAAGCTCGCGACCTTCTTCGCTTGTCATGCCGCCGGCTTCGGCCACCCAGTCGCCCAGGCAGTTGCGGCAGAAGCCCGCCAACCCCATCAGATCCACATTTTGCGCGTCGGTTCGGTGGCGCAAATGAGCGACGAGCCTGCGAAAGGCTGCAGCCGCTACGGCATCGTCGATTTTTATCTCCATCTTTCGTCCTTTGCGGGATTCCAAGCCCGGAAGATAGCCGCTAAGGCGAAGTGGAACCAGAGGAGCCTCGCTTGACCATTCCCCGCCAGCACCGTGACGTTGCCCCTCGCGCGCGCAAGGTGCGCATCCTCGCGACGCTCGGGCCCGCCAGCAGCGCGCCTGAAATGATCGAGAAGCTTTTCAAGTCAGGCGCGGATGCATTTCGCATCAACATGAGCCACGGCGCACAGGCGGAGAAAGTGGAGCTCATCAAATCGATCCGCGCGATCGAAAAATCCCTTGGCCGGCCAACGACGATTCTGGCGGACTTGCAGGGCCCCAAACTGCGCGTGGGCAAATTTGCCGGCGGCTCCGCCGTCCTCGAAACAGGGCAAAGCTTTGTACTCGATCGGGATCCGGCACCGGGCAATGCGAAGCGCGGACGGTTGCCGCACAAGGAGATATTCGAGGCGATCGAAGTTGGCGCCCGGCTGCTGCTCGATGATGGCAAGCTTGTCCTGCGCGTCGAGAAAGTTTCGGCCGACAAGATCACGACTCGCGTCGAAGTGGGTGGCCGGCTCTCGGACAATAAGGGACTCAATGTGCCTGATGTTGTCGTGCCGATGGCGGCGTTGACCGAGAAGGACCTTTCCGACCTTGCCTTCGCGCTCGACCAGGGCGTGGACTGGATTGCGCTGAGCTTCGTCCAGCGCCCCGAAGACCTGGCAGATGCCCGGCGCCTGATAGGCGGACGCGCCGCACTGTTGGCAAAGATCGAAAAGCCCGCGGCATTGGCCCGGCTCGACGAAATCATCGAGCTGGCCGACGCAGTAATGGTCGCGCGCGGCGATCTCGGCGTCGAACTCCCGCCCGAATCGGTACCGCCGGCGCAGAAGCGAATCGTTGAGACCGCCCGGCGCATGGGGAGACCTGTCGTCGTCGCGACCCAAATGCTCGAATCGATGATCAAGGCGCCGACGCCAACCCGTGCCGAAGTTTCGGACGTGGCGACTGCCATTTACGACGGCGCCGATGCCGTGATGCTGTCTGCCGAATCTGCAGCGGGAGACTGGCCTGTCGAATCCGTGGCCATGATGAACCGGATCGCGATCAACGTCGAAAGCGACCCTGCCTATGCAGCACGCGTCCATTTCACCGAGACCCGGCCGGACCCGACGACCGCAGACGCGCTTTCCGAAGCGGCATTCGACATATCGAGGACGGTTTCCGCCAAGTGCATAATCTGCTTCACCGAGTCCGGATCGACGGCGCGGCGAATCGCGCGCGAACGGCCGCTTGTCCCGATTCTGGTCCTGACCCCGAAGCTTGTTACGGCCCGCCGTCTGGGACTGCTCTGGGGCGTCCACGCCGTCTCGACCCGCGACGTTACCTCATTCGAGGAAATGGTTGCCAAGTCGAAGCGGATGGCGCTGCGTCAGGGCATTGCGTCCGGCGGAGATCGCGTGATCATGATGGCCGGTGTCCCGTTCGGGACGCCAGGGTCAACCAACGTGCTCCACGTCGTCCGGCTGACCGGGCAGGAGCTCAAGGGCCGCTAGTTCGGCACGAAGAGATTCCGCGTCGCGGAAGTGGTGGGCGACGAAACCGTTGGCGCGCGCAGCTTCCACATTTGCAATGTTATCATCGATGAAAAGGCCATCGCCGGGTGCAAGGCCGAACCGCCGGAGGGCAAGGGAATAGATCGCGGGATCCGGTTTCATCAGCTTTTCGAAGCCAGAGACGACGATGTCTTCGAACCGGTCGAAAATCGGCGCGGTCGGCCGGAACATTTCCCAGAAATCGGCCCCAAAGTTCGTGATCGCAAAGAGAGGTACATTGCGCATCGCCAGAGACTCAACCAGCGCGTGCACGCCGGGTACAGGCCCGGGAATCGTTTCGAGCCAGCGATCGCGATAAGCGCAAAGCAGATTCTCGTGAGCGGGGAATTCAGCAATGCGCTCCGCGATCATGCCATTGATCGGCCGTCCGGCATCGTGCTGCTCATGCCACTGGAGAGGCACGACAATATCGAGGAACCGGTCAAGCTCTTCCCGGTCCTCGATCAGCTTCTCGAAAAGGTAGCGGCGGTCCCACTCGTAGAGGACCCGCCCGACATCGAACACGACCGCTTTCACGGCCATGACGCGGCTCAGCCCTGGCGAGCCTTGAAGCGGCGGTTCGTCTTGTTGATGACGTAAGTACGTCCCCGACGGCGAATCACGCGGTTGTCCCGATGCCGGTCCTTGAGCGACTTAAGTGAATTGCGGATCTTCATGATCGCTTGCCTGTTTCTCTGTGATCTGGAAAAAGAAGGCTGCCGCCTAAGGGGGAGATGCTCCAAAGTCAAGGCGTCCCTGTGGGAGAATGGTAATGCGTAATCTGGTTCTTGCTTCTGCTGCGATGCTGTTGCTGCCAGCCTGCACGGCGAAGCTTCCGCCGGTAGAAGTCACGCGATTTCATGTGAGTGAAACTATCGCTCCCGGTGCGATTGCGATTGCCCCGATGGACGATTTTGATGGAAACTCCATCGAATTCCGCACCTATGCGATCGCCGTTTCTCGCGAACTGGCGCGACTGGGATTCGCAGAAGGAACGAATCCACCCTATTCGGCCGAAGTCGGCTATTCGCGCGAGGCACGCGATCGATTGTCGAAAGGATCCCCGGTCACGATCGGCATCGGTGGCGGCAGTTTCGGGCGCCATGTGGGCGTCGGGTTGGGCACCAGCTTCGGTATCGGGGGTGATAACAGCCGCAAGATAATCATTTCGCGGCTTGAAGTGCGGCTGAAACGTGCGCCCGACGGAACCGTAGTCTGGGAAGGACGCGCGCAAACCGAAGCACCCTCCAATGCGCCGGCGGCTCAGCCGGGGCTGGCAGCGGACAAATTGTCGCGCGCGCTGTTTGCAGGCTTCCCCGGCGAATCGGGCAAGACGATTGCGGTTCCCTGAAGGATCACGCCGCTTGCCCGCGATGGGAAATTGCGGATAACAACTGCCCATGAGCATGAAGATCAACGCCGCCTTTGATAGCGGCAACATCGTTGTCACGTCAGTCGATGGTGTGACGGCCCGCCTTGAAATCCGCAAGGACGCGCATTCAGATTTCTATCAATGGTTCCATTTCCGCGTTTCGGGCGTGCGAGGCCGGCAAATCACGCTGCACATTACGAATTGCGCGGGTTCGGCCTATCCTGATGGCTGGACCAATTACAGGGCGCGCTATTCGGACGATCGGGCGGACTGGCGCTGCGCCGAAACAAGCTACGCCGATGGCGTGCTGACAATCACGCATACACCGACGCTCGACAGCGTCTGGTTCGCCTATTTCGCCCCGTATTCCATGGAGCGCCACCACGACCTGATCCAGCGAACCGCATCTGCCCCGGGAGTTGAGCTTGTTGAACTGGGGCATTCTCTCGACGGCCAGCCGATCGATTGCCTCCGCATGGGCGCCGGCCCGACACAGGTCTGGCTCTATGCCCGTCAGCATCCTGGCGAAACCATGGCCGAATGGTGGATGGAAGGTGCGCTATCGCTCCTCACTGACCCGGAGAGCGAAACGGCGCGGAAACTTCGCGAAAAATGCACGCTCCACATCGTCCCCAACATGAATCCGGACGGCTCGTCCCGCGGGCATTTGCGAACCAACGCGGCGGGCACGAATCTCAACCGCGAATGGGCGGACCCGTCGGCCGAGCGCAGCCCGGAAACTCTCTGCGTTCGCGACGCCATGGACGCGACAGGCGTGCATTGGGCAATCGATGTGCATGGCGATGAGGCGATTCCAGCCAATTTCATCGCCGGCTTCGAAGGCATTCCCAACTGGAGCGATGTGCAGGGCAATCGCTTCTATGCCTATCGCAACGCCCTTGCCGAACATACGCCGGAGTTCCAGACAAGGCTCGGCTATCCGGCTTCAGGTCCGAGGCGGGCAAATCTCACCATGTCGACCAACCAGTTGGCAAACCGGTTCGCGCATTTGGGCTGTGTGTCGATGACGCTCGAAATGCCGTTCAAGGATCATGATCCGAACCCCGACCTGCAACGGGCCTGGAGCCCCGAGCGCTCCCAGGCTCTTGCCCGCGCCTGTCTGGACGTTCTTGCCCAGCATATCGGCGCATGATCCGTGTCGTCGAGGACGATCTGAGCGGTCCTGAAATCGCCTCACTCCTGCGGGAGCATCTCGGCGGGATGTTCGCCAACTCACCGCCCGAAAGCGTTCATGCGCTGGATTTGGGCCAGTTGCGGCGACCCGAAATCACGTTTTGGTCGGCCTGGGTGGAGGATGGGCTTGCGGGGTGCGGCGCGCTGAAGGCACTCGGCTTGCGACAAGGCGAAGTCAAGTCGATGCGCACGCGGCAAGCGTATCTGCGCATGGGCGTTGGCACGAGGCTGCTCGAAACGATTATTCGGACCGGGCGGGCCAGAGGATATGAAAGGCTGAGCCTCGAGACCGGATCTGGCCCGGCTTTCGATGCGGCCCACAGCTTCTACGTACGCCATGGCTTCGAGGAGTGCGGTCCCTTCGGTTCTTACTGCGAGGATCCGTTCAGCCGCTTCTTCACGCTGAGGCTCGACGGCTGATGCTTGCGAAGCGGCACTTCGCCTCGTAAGCGGCTCGCGCATCCTTTTGCTGGAGATTGCCGACCAATGCCGACCCTCGTCCTGATCCGCCACGGCCAATCTGCCTGGAATCTCGAAAACCGCTTTACGGGCTGGTGGGATGTCGACGTGACCGACAAAGGTGCCGCCGAGGCGCGGGCAGCGGGTGCGCTGTTGCGCGACAAGGGCATGGATTTCGATTGCACTTTCACGTCGCTGCAGACACGCGCGATCAAGACTCTTCACCTGGCGCTGGAGGAGATGGGCAGACTCTGGCTGCCCGTCGAGAAGAGCTGGCGGCTCAACGAACGGCACTATGGCGGGCTTACAGGCCTCGACAAAGCGGAAACGGCAGCAAAGCATGGCGAGGCGCAGGTGAAGGTCTGGCGGCGCAGCTTCGATGTTCCACCCCCACCGCTGGAACCGGACAGCCCCTACGATTTGTCGGCCGATCGGCGCTATGCTGGGATCAAGGTGCCCGCGACCGAGAGCCTGAAAGATACGATCGCACGCGTCCTGCCCTATTGGGAAGAACGCATCGCGCCCGCGCTTCGCTCGGGCCAGCGCGTGCTAATCTCGGCGCACGGCAACTCGCTCCGCGCGCTGGTCAAGCATCTCTCGAACATTCCCGATGACGAGATTACGGGCCTTGAAATTCCGACCGGCCAACCGATCGTTTACGAACTGGCCAACGATCTGGCCGCAAGCGATCGGTACTATCTCTCGGAACGCTGAGCGTACATCGCGGCATCGGCGCGGGCGAGAACAGTTTCAACCGCATCGCCCGCTCGCACCATCGCGAGCCCAGCCGTAACGCTGACCTTGACTGCCAAGCGGCCAAGATCGACGGGCTCGCTTGCGACGGTTCTTGCCAGAAGATCGGCTTCGGCCATGGCTGCAGGTTCGTCGAGACCGTTAAGGATCAATCCGAACTCATCCCCGCCGATCCGTGCGACCATATCATCGGCGCTCAGGCTTGCCTTCAGGATTGACGCCACATGAAGCAGCACGGCGTCGCCCGCCTGATGGCCGTGACAATCGTTTATCGCCTTCAGCCCGTTCAGGTCGATGAACAAGACCGCCGCCGGCGTGTTGTGACGCGCCACCCGATGCAGGACATGATCGAGTTCCCGCAAGAAAGCGCGCCGGTTGGGGAGCGGGAGCAAAGTGTCCGTATTCGCCAAGCGCTCAAGTTCTTCCAGCCGCGTCTGCAAATCTGCCAGAGTGGCCTTCAGCCCCTCATTTTCGTCCACAAGACGCCGGACGACGTCGTTATCCAAATCCAGTTCCAGTTCCATCAATCCCTCGTCTCCAGATACGCTACACAGTGACTCAAAGACAGAATATTCTCTTAGGGCCTGGCAACGGCGCGAATGTGACCGCGATCACACTTCCGGTGCGTTGCGCTTCGCAAAAGTGCCGGTTAAAGACCTTGAGCCTTGGGGACTGGCAACAAGGCATTCCATCGTCATGAGTGAAAGCGCGCCGCAGGTCGGCATCATCATGGGCAGCACGTCCGATTGGGAGACGATGCGCCATGCCGCCGACGCACTCGATGCACTGGGAATCGCGCACGAGACGCGTGTGGTATCGGCCCATCGCACGCCCGAAAGGCTCTATGCCTATGCGCGTGAGGCTGCCGGCCGGGGATTGAAAGTGATCATTGCGGGCGCGGGTGGCGCAGCGCATCTACCCGGCATGGCCGCCTCGATGACGACCCTGCCCGTGCTTGGCGTTCCGGTTGAATCCAAGGCGCTGAACGGAATGGACAGCCTGTTGTCCATTGTCCAGATGCCCGGCGGTATTCCCGTTGGCACGCTTGCCATCGGAAAAGCCGGCGCGACCAATGCCGGCCTTCTTGCCGGAGCGATTCTCGCCCTTTCGGATGCGTCGCTGGCCAAGAGACTCAGCGAATGGCGAGCAGCGCAGACCGACGGCGTGGCGACCGATCCTGCATGAAGCCCCTACCTCCCGGTTCCACGATCGGCATTATCGGCGGCGGCCAGCTTGGCCGGATGCTCAGCATGGCTGCGGCCCAGCTGGGCTATCGCTGCCATATCTATGCGCCCGAGGCGAGCGGCCCCGCTGCAGATGTCAGCGCCAAATGGGTCCAGGGAGAATATGGCGATGCCCGAAAGCTCCTGTCCTTCGCGAACGATGTTTCGGTGGTAACATTCGAATTCGAGAATATCGATCCTGCGCCTCTCAAGCCGCTTGCCGACGCAAGACCACTTTTTCCGCCACTCCGGGCGCTCGAGATCGGGCAGGACAGGGTTGCCGAAAAGCGCTTTGCCGCCGAACAGGGCGGGCGGACAGCGCCGTGGAAATCGGTCAACAGCCTTGCTGATCTCGATATGGCCATCGCCTCGATCGGCACGCCTGCCATCCTCAAGACCGTGCGGTTCGGCTATGACGGAAAGGGGCAGGCTCGCCTCAAGGCCGCCGAAGACGCCGAACCCGCCTGGAACGCGATTGGCAAGTCGCCGGCCATACTTGAGGCGATGGTGCGGTTCGATCACGAATTCTCGCTGATCGTCGCGCGCGATCAGAAAGGAAGTGTCTCATTTTGGGACGTCCCGGAGAACGTACACAAGGCAGGAATACTTGCGACTTCGGTCATTCCCGCATCGGATATTGTTCGTCAGCAAGTGCCGGCCGCCAGGGCGCTGGCGCGGCGGATCGCGGAGCGACTGGAGTATGTGGGCGTTTTCGCGATCGAGTTCTTCGCAAGCGCCGAAGGGCCTGTTTTCAACGAGATGGCGCCGCGGGTCCACAATTCAGGGCATTGGACGATCGAGGGCGCGGTGACCTCACAATTCGAAAATCACATCCGCGCGATCGCCGGCCTGCCGTTGGGCGCCACAGCGCTACGCGGTTCACGGGTCGAAATGGAGAACCTGATCGGTCACGACGCCGACAATTGGCTGACGCTGGCAAGCGATCCCGGCGCGCACTTGCATCTCTACGGAAAGCATGAGGCGCGACCGGGCCGCAAAATGGGTCATGTGACCCGCGTCGACTAGGCCTGGCGCGTGCCCGAAAGCGGCATCGAGCCGAACATGCCCGCCTTGATGCTGCCAGTGATCGTGTCGCCGTCGACCGTCGCAGTCCCTTCGAGCGTCATAGGCATCGGGACGGTCATGTTCATTTTCCAGGTCAATGTATTGCCATCGACTTTGCCGTCGTAGACGTCGAGCGAACCCTGCGCGCCGACGTTCGTGCCCGTCCAGCTATCGCCCGAGACGTTGACAGTCAGGACTGACTTCTGATCACCCATCGGGGTCTTGGTCACGCATTCATAGGAACCTGCAACAGACATCATGATCTCCTTGCTTGCCGCGCGCTCAATTGGCTGCGGATAATGTCATCTCTTCAACCGGCAGGCCAAGGCCGTCAAGCTGCGGGCGCACCTTCTTCGCATCGCCCACGACGACCCAGATCAGCGATTTCGGATCAATGACGTTACGGAATTCGCCATCGAGGCCCGGCGCCGTCATCGCCAGATATTTTTGCGGAAGTGTCTCATAATAGTTGTCCGGTCGGCCTAGCGCGATGATGCGCTGAACGCTGGCAAGCACGGCGCCTGACGTCTCGAAGCTGCCCGGAAGCTCGCGAATGTCACCGTTTACCGTGCGCTCGAGCTCCGCTGCCGTGATGCCGGACTTCCCCGTGAAATCGCCCAGCTGAGCCTGAAGAGCGCGAATCGAATCGCCCGTGCGATCCGCCTGCACAGGGGCCCGTATGGAAAATGTCACCTTGTTCTCCTCACCGCCGATGCCGCTTCTTACTCCGTAGGACCAGCCTTTGGTTTCGCGCAGGTCGCTGTTGATGCGAGACAGGAAGGAGCCGCCGAAAACATCGTTTGCCGCCCGAAGCCTGACCAAGTCGTCGCGGCCAGTGCGATCAAGCACCACCCCTGCCGAAATCGTCGATTGAGGCGCATTGGGCCGGTCAATCAGGACAATCCGGGCTCGCGGGGCCGGGACGGGCACATTGAAGTCCTTGACAGGCCGGGCCTCGCCGCCGCCCTTCCAACTCCCGAAGCTTTGTTCCAGAAGCGGAATGAGCGCCGAGAGCGTCGTATCGCCGACCACAAATATGCTGGCGGTCTTGGGGCGCAGCCACCGATCATGAAACGCCGAAAGCTGCGCCGGCGTGAGCGCTTTGACCACAGCCGCATCTCCACTTCCGCTGCCCGGAACGGCATAGGGATGATCCTTGCCCCAAAGCAGGTTCGGAAGCATGCGGGCGGCAATGGCGCCGGGATCCTGAAGTTCGGCGGCGATGGCCGCAAGTTGCTGGGCACGGACCCGATTCACTTCCTCTGGTGCGAATGCCGGATTGCGGACGATGTCCGCGAGCAGGTCCAGCGAAAGGCCGAGATTTGCTGAAAGCGAGGAAATTCCGATGCCGGTCCTGTCGAGACTTGCCCCCGAGGAGATGTTCGCGCCCAGCCGTTCGCCTTCCTCGGCAAGCCGGCGCGAATTGCGCGTCTTGGTGCCCTCGCGCATGACTCTCAACATCAAGGATTGCGTGCCCAGCGCATCCTTGGGATCGGCTGCGAACCCGGCATCGAACGAAACGTTGACCTGCACCGTCGGCACCGCTGTGCGGCGCGCGAAATACACTTGAATGCCATTGCTGAGGCGGGCGCGCTCGATTGCCGGAAATGTCAGCGCCGAAAACGAACCGACTGCAGGTAGCTTGGATGGGTCGAGCATGGCCACTTCTTCCGGTGCCGAAGGCGGATCGACACGAGCCGCTTCCTCATAAGCCGCACGCTCCCCCGGCTCGACCGTCAGCGCATAGACCGGGCGCGAAAGCCATTTCTGCATTGCGGCGCGCACTGCCGCCGGTGTGGCGCGAGCATAAGCCGTCATTTCCTTGCGATAATAGTCGGGATCATTCGAATACAGGGCGCCTTCGGCAAGCGCCACCGCCTTGCCGCCAAAGCCGCCGACAGATTCCAGCCCCGAAATCTTGGCAGAAACCGCACGTGTCGCCACACGCTGCACTTCATCCGCGTTCGGCCCTTTGGTCATGAGTTCGCCCAGAATCCCATCAAGCCGCTTGTTGACCTGTGCCACATCAGCGCCGGGGCGGACATCGGCTGTGATTTCAGCGATGCTCATCTGCGCGAAGGTTTGGAGGCTGGCAGTAACGCCGACGGCAAGTTTTTCGTCGCGGACAAGCGCGTTGTCGAGCCGCGAGCTTGCAAGGCCGCCAAGGACAGCCATGCCGACCGAAAGCGGCACCGTATCGGGGTCATTCAGGCCCGGCGCGACCCACCAGCGATAAAGCCGCGTCGTTGCTACCTGGTCCTTCATGACCTCGTATTTCGGCGCCGAAAGCGTCGGGATGGGCGCAGAGACCGGTTGCTGCTTGGGGCCGGCCGCGAAACTCCCGAAATGCTTCTCCACCAGGGCGCGGGCGGCTGGCACGTCGATGTCGCCAGCCAACACCAATACGGCGTTGTTCGGTCCATAATGCTGGCGGAACCAGCCTTTCACATCGTCCAGGCTCGCCGCATCGAGATCCGCCATCGATCCGATGGTGGAATGGCCATAAGGATGGTCTGGCGGAAACAGCCCGGCAATCTGGGCATATTCGGTGAGTCCATAGGGCTGGGTATCACCCTGGCGCTTTTCATTCTGGACAACGCTGCGCTGGTTGTTGAGCTTTCCCTGCGTGATCCCGCCGAGCAGGTGCCCCATGCGGTCGGCTTCCATGAACAGGGTGCGATCAAGCGCAGCGGTCGGCACAGTCTCGAAATAGTTGGTGCGATCGAACCAGGTCGTGCCGTTGAGATCGGTCGCACCGATCTGCTGCAGCGGCTCGAAAAAATCGCCCGGTACATTCTCCGAGCCGTTGAACATCAGATGCTCGAACAGATGGGCGAAACCTGTCTTGCCCTTCGGTTCGTGCTTCGATCCGACATCGTACCAGATCGACACGGCAACGACCGGCGCCTTGCGGTCGGTGTGAACGATGACACGCAGCCCGTTGGCCAGGGTAAACTGCTCATAGGGAATATTGACGGCGGCAACGAGCTTCGAAACCGACGCAGGCTTGGCGGGCGTCGCCGCGAAGGCCGGTTCCATCAAAAGGCCGGCCAGGGGCAACAGGGCAAACAGAACCTTGTTTTTGCGCATCATGAAATCCTTGTCTGTGTCAGTTCACGCGATAGGCGCGGCTGGCGTGCTGCGCGAGATCGCTGGGGTCGAAATGGACCGGTTTGAAGCGATGTTCGACGAACAGCTTCATCTGATCGGTGTAATGGGGCGAATCGGGCCGCGTGGTCGCAGCGCCATAGGGCTGGATCGACTGGGAGCTGACACGGCCCGCCTTGTCCCAATTGACCAGCATGATGAAGCTGTCCCCATGCTTCACACGCATGTGCCCATCGGGCTGGGGATCCCAGCTGGTCGCCGCCCGTAGCGTATCCGTGCCGCCATTGGCCGGCAGGTTGACCTTGCCCCGGATCATTCGCTGCATCTCGCCAAGCGGCGGATCGATCCGGCCGAACCCCTTCATCAGCCTGCCCACCACCTCACGCAACTTGGCATGAGCATCGGGTAGAGGTTCGCCCCGATAGGATGCCGAATTCGCCATGTGCATCATCGCCTCGCCCAGCGCGTCGGCAGGCGCATTGCCGTCGCTGTTCCAGTCCCAGGTACGCAGCAATGCCTGCGCCTTGGCGAGATCGGGTTCGGATTTGAGATCGAGCGCAAGGATCTTGTCCATCCAGCGCCCGGCGAAACTGTTCCGGCTATAGGCCGTATCGAACTTGATCTGCAGAAGGCGTTCAGGCGTGATGCGCCCCTTTTCAGCCGAGAGTAGCTCGATTGCGCGGACAATCCGGTTCGTCATCCGTCTTTCGATGCCAAGCAGCGGCGAATAATCCGCAGGGTCGAGTTCTGATCCCGGGCCGGCGGCAATGAACGGCGTGTTGTTCGAATTGACCAGATAGCCGCTCAGCGGATCGATGATTTTGGGCATCCGGTCGAATCCCAACGCGCCATCCCACATATCGGCCGACGTATCGCCGGGCAGGACGCCGGTATAATCGAAGCCGGGCTTTCGCGGCGGGAACAGCGCGTTGTAGACATAGGCGATCCGGCCGGTCTTGTCGGCATAGATGAAATTGGTCGCGGGGATGCCGCCAAGCGACATGGCCGTTGCCCATTCCTCCCAGTTCCGCGCCTTCGTGATCCGGTAATATTGCTCAAGGTTGCGCGCCTGGCCGATCGCGGCATAACGGATCGCGAACGCGCCATTCTTGTTGACGATCACCGGCCCCTGCACGGCATGATAGACAATCTGTGGCACGGGAATGGTGAAGGGCCCGAACCGGATCGGCAGCCAGAGCCGTTTCTTTTCCAACGGCCGCCATTTGCCGTCATAGCGATACTGCGTGCCATCCTCGTTCAGGACAAGCTTATAGACGTCAATCAGGTCCGGCCCGTTGACAGTGTTCGTCCAGCCGAGATTGGCATTGTGCCCCAAAAGAATGAACGGAGAGCCCGGGAACAGCGCCCCGGACATGTGAAGGCCTTCGCCCGACTGCATCGATGCTTCATACCAGGCTACCCCGCCTTCATAGGGCTGGTGCGAATTGGAAATCAGCCACGTCTTCCCGTCCGCCATCTTCTTGGGCGAAACCGCAAAGGCATTGGAGCCGTTCATCGCCGGATCGCGCCCGGCAGGCGTCATGGGCGCCACCGTGCCACGCGGCGGATCCTTTCCTTCGGCCAGCTTGCCGATCGTGTCGTCGAGCCCGAAAAAGAAGGGCGAGCGCAGGACGAACCCCGCCGCAATATCCTCTCCATTCACGGGGAAAAGCCTGCGCAATCGGACTTCGCCAGGATGCGTCGCGGCATAACGATTGAGCCCTGCGGCATAACCCTCAAGAACCGCGCGAACATCGGCGGGTATCTTCGGATATTCGCGCGATGCCGTTTCGCGGACACCCAGCAGTTCGAAGACATAGTCGATCTTGGCGCCGTCCGCTCCGATCATCGCGCCCGCGCGGCCGCGCGTCATCGCGAGCACTTCCTTGATGGTCGAGAAATCGTCCTCCGAATGCGCATAGGCCAGGCCAAACGATGCATCCGCATCCGTCTTGCCAAAGATGTGCGGAACACCGAATTCGTCCCGAACGATCCGCGCATCATACTTGCGCTGCGGCGGCGGGGAAGCCTGGGTAGCAAGAAACGGCTCCCAAAAGGCGGCGCCAAGCAGCAGCGCAATCACCGCCACTCCCAATATTTTCAGAAAACGCCGCATCCTGCTCTCCTGTCAGTGTTGCCGAAATCAGCCCAAGCCGACTGCAAATGCAAGGACAATAGCTATACCCGGAGCAGCCGTGAGCAGTTGCATCCGGGCCCGGTTATCCCGCATCAAACCAAATATTTTCGCGACGCCCTTGTGTTGCATAATGGCAACACCATATCGGGAGGTAGAAAGGGGATTTGAATGAATCTCGAGAAATTCACAGACCGCGCCAAAGGATTTCTGCAATCGGCCCAGACCGTTGCGATCCGGATGAACCACCAGCGCATTTCTCCCGAACATCTTTTGAAGGCTTTGCTTGAGGACGAGCAGGGCATGGCCTCCGGCCTGATCAAGGCTGCCGGCGGCGACGCCGCAGCGGCGATGCGCGAAACCGATGTGACACTCGCCAAGGTTCCCGCCGTCTCGGGAAGCGGGGCACAGCAGACGCCCGGCCTCGACAATGATCTTGTCCGCGTGCTCGACCAGGCCGAGCAGGTCGCGCAGAAATCGGGCGACAGCTATGTTACTGTCGAGCGGCTGCTTCTGGCCCTCACGCTTGCCACAACGACCACCGCCGGGAAGGCCTTGGCCGCAGCGGGCGTGAAGGCCGAAACCCTCAATGCAGCGATCAACGAGCTGCGCGGCGGGCGCACTGCCGACACGGCCTCTGCCGAGGATCGCTATGATGCCTTGAAGAAATTCGCGCGCGACCTGACGGCCGCTGCCCGCGAAGGCAAGCTCGATCCGGTCATCGGCCGTGACGAGGAAATCCGCCGCACCATCCAGATCCTTGCCCGCCGGACCAAGAATAACCCGGTGCTGATTGGCGAACCCGGCGTCGGCAAGACAGCGATTGCCGAAGGGCTCGCGCTCCGGATCGCGAATGGCGATGTGCCGGATACGCTGAAGGACCGGGCGCTGATGTCGCTCGATATGGGCAGCCTGATCGCGGGCGCCAAATATCGAGGCGAATTCGAGGAGCGGCTGAAAGGCGTGCTCGATGAAGTGAAAGGCGCCGAGGGCCATATCATTCTCTTCATCGACGAGATGCACACGCTGATCGGCGCGGGCAAATCCGAAGGCGCGATGGATGCGGGCAATCTCCTGAAGCCCGCGCTTGCGCGCGGCGAGTTGCATTGCATTGGCGCCACCACGCTCGATGAATATCAGAAGCATGTCGAAAAGGACGCGGCCCTCCAGCGCCGCTTTCAGCCGGTGTTCGTGGGCGAACCGACGGTCGAGGACACGATCTCGATTCTCAGGGGCCTCAAGGAAAAATACGAACTGCACCACGGCGTCCGCATCACGGACGGCGCGCTGGTTTCGGCGGCCACCCTTTCGCACCGCTACATTTCCGACCGTTTCCTGCCGGACAAGGCAATCGACCTGATGGACGAGGCGGCTTCGCGCCTCCGCATGGAAGTCGAATCCAAGCCCGAGGAAATCGAAACGCTCGACCGCAAGATCATCCAGATGAAGATCGAGCGCGAGGCCTTGAAGAAGGAAACCGACAAGGCCTCGAAAGACCGGCTCGAGGCGCTCGAGGAAGACCTCGCCAATCTCGAGGAACAGTCCGCCGAACTGACGGCGCGCTGGCACGGCGAAAAGGAAAAGATCGCAGGCGAGGCAAAGCTCAAGGAAGCGCTCGATCATGCGCGGATGGAGCTGGAACAGGCGCAGCGCGCGGGCGATCTCGCCAAGGCGGGCGAGCTTCAGTACGGCACCATCCCCGGCCTCGAAAAGCAGCTTGCCGAAGCCGAATCCGCCGCCGGCGGCGCAATGCTGCGCGAGGAAGTGACGGCGGAGGATATTGCCGGTGTCGTCTCGCGCTGGACGGGCATTCCCGTCGACAAGATGATGGAAGGCGAGCGCGAAAAGCTCCTCCAGATGGAAGAAGTGATCGGTAACCGCGTGATCGGGCAGGCCGATGCCGTGAAGGCTGTTTCGACTGCCGTCCGTCGCGCGCGCGCGGGCTTGCAGGATCCGAACCGGCCGCTGGGCAGCTTCCTTTTCCTCGGGCCCACCGGCGTCGGCAAGACCGAGCTCACCAAGGCACTCGCCGGATTCCTGTTCGACGACGATTCGGCGATGGTCCGCATCGACATGAGCGAATTCATGGAAAAACATTCGGTCGCGAGGCTGATCGGCGCGCCTCCGGGCTATGTCGGCTATGAGGAAGGCGGTGTGCTGACCGAGGCGGTGCGCAGGCGTCCCTATCAGGTCGTGCTCTTCGACGAAGTCGAAAAGGCGCATGGCGATGTCTTCAACGTCCTGCTGCAGGTGCTCGACGATGGCCGCCTGACCGACGGACAGGGGCGGACGGTGGATTTCACCAACACGCTCATCATCCTGACCTCGAACCTTGGCAGCCAGTTCATTGCCTCATTGGGCGAAGGAGAGGATGTCGAGAAGGTCGAGCCGCAGGTGATGGAAGTGGTCCGCGGCCATTTCCGGCCCGAATTCCTGAATCGGCTGGACGAGATCATCCTGTTCCACCGGCTGGGCCAGGAGCATATGGGCCCGATCGTCGACATCCAGGTCGCTCGCGTGGCGAAGCTGCTTGCCGACCGAAAGGTCAAGCTCGACCTGACCGATGCCGCACGGGCGTGGCTCGGGCGGGTCGGTTACGATCCGGTCTATGGCGCCAGGCCGCTGAAGCGCGCAGTGCAGAAATATCTGCAGGACCCGCTCGCCGACAGGATCCTGCGCGGCGAAGTGGCGGATGGCTCGACCGTGCACGTCGACGAGGGCGATGGGGGATTGGTGCTAAAGTAGATTGTTTGGCCAGATCGCCGTGCGCCACATATGGGCGACCGGCGATCCGTCGAAGCCCAGCCCTTCCTCGGGATTGCGGAAATTTCGGCCGATGATGTCGGCAAAGATTTCCGGATCGGGCGTCGGCCCGTCGTCGAAGAAATAGAGATCGTAGAGCGTCACCGCCCGGGCGGTGCCATACCAGCGGTGCGTACGAGCGAATTCGGCATCCTTGCGGATATAGTCGGGCGGAACATAGTCCGGGCCGAAGAAGCGGTGATAGCTTTCGGGGTAGGCATAGCCCGCCGCCTCGTCGGCGAAATAGCGAAGGCACTGGTGGTATTGCACCGCCCAGGCGACCTGCTCGCTGACATAGGGGGCAATCATCTGCGCCCCCCAATAGCCATGATCGGAGCGGATCAGGCAACCGTTCGAAATGTCGTGGAGCAGGCAGGCAAGGATTGTCGTTTCATCGCGCCCGTCCTCTAGCGCCTTGGTTGCGCTCGTGAGCAAGTGACGGATCGTGATCCCCTGCATCCGGTATTTCAGGAAGTCGAGCAGGGTCGGCCGTTCCGGCATTTTGGGCAGGTCCGGATTGTCGCCCATCATGAAGACATGGCCCGGATCCATCAGTTCCAGCAATTCAGGCTCGGGATTGGCGATGCCTGTCCCGACGATCCCAGCGGGTGCGGGCATCATCATCCGCGCCCGCCCGGCCTGCGGACCATCCGCCCTTGCCTGCTGAATGAAGGCGCTTTCGATGAAGTCGGGATCGAACGCCATATGCTCAGGAAACCAGCGCCAGACGCGGCGATTCGGCTGCGCCAAGCGAGGCAGAGACAACGCCCGGCAGCGCCTCGATCCGCGCTGCCAGCTCGGCATCGAGTGCAAAATCTCGCCCGAGGCGCAACCGTACCTCGCCTTTGGCCGTCGGAACGATCGCGATCAGCTCGCCACGCCCTCCGCGCGATCCGCCAACGAGTTCCGCAAGCGCAGCCAGCGCCGACGCATCGTTCAAGCGAAGTTCCGCCTTCAGGCGGGTATGCGCCGCCAGCGCTTCGAAGGGCTGGACCCGTTTCAGCGTGACGCGCGGCAATTCCTCGCCCGGCTTGCGGTCGAGTTCGACAGTCAGCAGCGCGCAGGCGCCGGTGCGGCCCGCTTCCTCCAGCTCGTTCGAGACGAGATCATCGAAACAGCTTGCGATGAACTGGCCGCTCGCATCGGAAAGCGTCGCCATCGCATAGCGCCGCCCGCGGGCGGAAGTGCGCCAGCGGACATCCTCGACCAGCCCGGCCATGACCGCTCCGGTCCGCGACCCGTCGACCGGTGCGGGAAGAGCGCAGATGGCGCCGAAACTCCGCGCGTGATGCGCCTCCGCCAGATGGCGATAGCGATCGACGGGATGCGCCGAGAGGTAAAAGCCGAACGCTTCCTTTTCCTGGCTCATCCGCTCGGCAAGCGACCAGTGCGCGCCGCCCGGAAGCTGGACCGCGGCAATATTCGTTTCTTCGCCCCCGAACAGCCCGCCCTGGCCGCTCACGCGGGCCTGCTCTGCCTGAGAAGCCACTGCAATGATCGTTTCGGCTGACTGGAACACGGCGGCGCGCTGCGGTTCGATTGCGTCGAAGGCGCCGGCTCCGGCAAGGCTTTCGATCTGGCGACGGTTGAGCAGGCGTGCGCCGATCCGGTCCGCGAAATCGTCGATCGAAGCGAACGCGCCATTGGCTTGCCGCTCGGCGCAAAGCGTCTCCATTGCCCCTTCGCCAACGCCCTTGAGCGCCCCCAGTGCATAGCGCACCGCGAGCCCGTCCTCCGTCCGCTCGACGCTGAAATCGGCTTGCGAGCGATTGATGCATGGCGGCAAGAGCGAGACATCGAGCCGCCGCATATCATCGACGAAGATGCTGAGCTTGTCCGTGTTCGAGATATCGAAGGCCATCGAGGCCGCGAAGAAATCCTCTCGGTAGTGCGCCTTGAGCCAAGCGGTCTGATAGGCCAGAAGGGCGTATGCCGCTGCGTGGCTCTTGTTGAAGCCATAGCCTGCGAACTTGTCGATCAAGTCGAACAGCTCGTTTGCTTTCGCCGCATCGATCTGGTTGTGCTCGGCGCAGCCCGCGACAAAGGTCTCGCGCTGCGCGTCCATTTCCGCCTTGATCTTCTTGCCCATCGCGCGACGCAGCAGATCCGCGCCGCCAAGCGTGTAGCCGGCCAGGATTTGGGCCGCCTGCATGACCTGCTCCTGATAGACGAAGATGCCGTAGGTTTCGGAGAGGATGCCTTCGAGCAGCGGATGCGGATATTCGATCGCGACGCGACCGTTCTTGCGGTCTCCGAACAGGCCGATATTGTCCATCGGGCCCGGCCGGTAGAGCGAGACGAGGGCGATGATATCACCGAAGTTCGATGGACGGACGGCCGCCAGCGTGCGACGCATCCCTTCCGATTCCAGCTGGAACACCCCAACCGTGTCGCCGCGCTGGAGCAGGGCATAAACAGCCTCGTCATCCCAAGCGAGAGCGTCGAGATCCGGCCGCATACCTTCACGCGCTTCGATGAGGTCGCAGGCCTTCTTCAGGACCGACAGCGTCTTGAGGCCAAGGAAGTCGAACTTCACCAGCCCCGCGCTTTCGCAATACTTCATGTCGAATTGCGTAACCGGCATGTCCGATCGCGGATCGCGATAGAGCGGCACGAGCTGCGAAAGCGGCCTGTCACCGATCACGACGCCAGCGGCATGAGTGGAGCTGTGCCGCGGCAGGCCTTCAAGCTTCATCGCAAGATCGAACAGCCGCCGCACCTGCGCATCGGCCTTGTATTCGGTGGCAAGCTCCGAAACGCCGTTCAAGGCGCGCTCGAGAGTCCAGGGATCGGTCGGGTGGTTGGGAACCAGCTTTGCGAGCCGGTCAACCTGGCCATAGCTCATCTGGAGCACCCGGCCCGTATCCTTCAGCACAGCGCGCGCCTTCAGCCGCCCGAAAGTGATGATCTGGGCCACCTGGTCGCGGCCATATTTCTGCTGGACGTAACGGATCACTTCCTCGCGCCGGGTTTCGCAGAAGTCGATGTCGAAGTCCGGCATCGAAACGCGTTCGGGGTTGAGGAAGCGTTCGAACAGCAGGCCGAGCCGGATCGGATCGAGGTCGGTAATGGTTAGCGACCAGGCAACGACAGAACCCGCCCCGGAGCCGCGCCCCGGCCCTACCGGGATGCCGTGTTCCTTCGCCCATTTGATGAAATCGGCAACGATCAGGAAATAGCCCGAAAAGCCCATGCTGATGATGACATTCAGCTCGAATTCGAGCCGGTCCCGATAGGCTTGATGCTCACCCTCGGGAATGCGCGCCAGCCGCGCTTCAAGACCTGCCGCCGCATCGAGGCGAAGCTGGGCCGCCTCGCCTTCCTTGTCTCCCGCAATGCTCGGCAGGATGGGATTGCGCTTCGGCGCCATGACAGCGCAGCGCTGCGCCACCACGAGCGTATTGGCGAGTGCTTCGGGCAGATCGGCAAACAGCAACCGCATGTCGCGCGCCGGCTTGATCCAGGCATCGGGCGAGCTTTTCACCCGATCATCGCTGTCGACATAGCTTGAATTGGCGATGCACAGCATCACATCGTGCGCGTCGTGGAAATCGGCCTCGGCGAAATTGGACGGATTGGTCGCAACCAGAGGCAAGTCAAGCTGATGGGCAATGTCGATCAACCCGCCCTCGCTTGCACCTTCTACGGGATCGAGCGTGCGGGCAATCTCCACATAGACACGGCCCGGAAAGAGCTGGAGCAGCCGGTCGGCATAGCCGATCGCCGCATAGTCCTGCCCTTCGGCAATCAGTCGCGCCATAGCCCCCTGCGCACCGCCGGTCAGGACGATCAACCCTTCGGTATGTTCGGCGAGTTTCTCGAACGTCACGTGCGCCGGTTCCTCGAGCGGACGGTCGAGGTGCGCGGCCGACGTCAGCGCGCAGAGATTGGCATAGCCCGCCTCATCCTGCGCGTAGAGTGCCAGCCAGTCATAGGCAGGCGCCACGGCGTCGGGCCGGTCCGGCCGGGAGACCGCCAGCAGAGTACCGATAATCGGCTGTACGCCGGCCGAGACACAAGCCTGCGAAAATTCCATCGCGCCATAGAGCCCGTTGCGATCCGTGATCGCGGCGGCGGGAAAGCCAAGTTCGCGCGCGCGTTTCGCAATACCCTTGGGATCGATCGCGCCTTCGAGCATCGAATAGGCGGACAGGATTCGCAAGGGGACGAAGGGCGCGTGCGGCATGGCTCCGTCTTAGGCAGGCGAACGGCGTTTGGGAACTGTACCGGCCGATAGAATTGGGGATAACCGGATGCCAGGCTATAACAGCTTGTCGATATCGCCTTTCAGCGTCTCAGGCCTTTCGGTCGGCGCGTGGCGCGATACGACCTTGCCATTCCTGTCGACAAGGAACTTCGTAAAGTTCCACTTGATCGACTGAAGCCCCATCAGGCCCGGCTTTTCCTTCTTTAGATGCTTGTAGAGCGGATCCGCGCCATCGCCATTGACTTCGATCTTCGCCATCACTGGGAAAGTCACATCATAGGTCAGCGAGCAGAAATTGGCGATTTCTTCTGCATTGCCAGGCTCCTGCGCGCCGAACTGGTTGCACGGAAAGGCGACAATCCCGAGCTTGTCGCCATATTCGCGGTGGAGCGCCTCAAGTCCTTCATATTGCGGCGTGAACCCGCATTTGGAGGCGGTATTGACGATCAGCATCGGCTTGCCCGCAAAGTCGGACAGCTTCTGCTCCGAACCATCGGCCTTTTTGACCGTGAAATCATGTACGCTGGACATGTCTTCATCCTCGCCGTTGTTCTTTGAGTCGGGCCAATCTGCGTCACATCGATGCGAAGATCAAATCGCGGTTGTGCAAATTCCCGCCCCAAAAAGAAAGGACCCGGCCAGTCTCCCGGCCGGGTCCTGACGAAGTTGAAGGTGTCCAGGTAAACCTGAAGCCCCTCGGGTCGCACACATTTGCTATCAAAATCGTGTTACATTTTATTGTATGGAACCGACATGTGCCGCGAGGGCCATACAAGGGCGCGTATGTCACACGCCGACGAACATAAGCGCCCCTGCCGCCAATAATCCTATTGCCGAGATCTGCCGTGCCGGGACGTTCGCGGGGGCAAGCTTTTCGGCACTGACAATTAGTGTGAGGACAGCGATCCAAACCAGATTCATCACCCCGGCAACAAACAGCAATAGCATCAACACCCAGCAGCACCCCAGGCAGTAAAGGCCATGGCGCAAACCCAATAATGCCGCTCCCCTCCACCCGGGGCGCCAGCCCTGCATCAGAAAGGCAAGCGGCGACCGGCACTGGTCGAGGCAAGCCGATTTCAGGGCGCTAAATTGATAGACCCCCGCGACGATAAGCAGGACCCCCGAAAATCTCGCGTCGGCAAGCTTCAGCGTTCCTGCCGATGCTGCAGTCATAGCCACAAGAGCGGCTTGCGAAACCGCTGCAAGGGCCGAGAACAAGGCCCAGACGATCAGGTAAGACATTGCAAAAACAAGCGTTTTCGTAGCCCCATGAACCGTCTTTTGCGAGAAACGCCCGAACAGCAGGATCATCGGCGCCGCGGATGGCAGCATCATTGCAACCATCATGATGGCCCACATCGCAAAGGCCGAAATCAGGTAAGCCTGCGACCAGACCGGCGCGCCGCCCATCATCCCGGCCATTGCATCGCCACCGGACGCCATGTGGCTGGCAAAGCCGACAGACTGAACGAGCCACCACCACGCGACCAGGACGACGGCCACCAGGCAAAACCCAACGATCAACCGGTCGCGGCGAAGGACTCGCTCCAAATGGCTTGATTGCCGCTCCAAAGCGGCAGACTTGGTCTCAGGCGGCACCGTAAGTGGAGAGATCAAGGGTTGCGACGTGCGCGTGACGGGATGCCCAGCCCAGCGCAACGGCTCCATCGGCCTTGGTCGTCCCGCTGGCAAACTCCGCGACTTTATATTCGAAACCGTGGGGCAGGGTTACGCGTGCTCGATGTTCATCGCCCGTCACCGGGTTGCGGATCGGCTCCACACTGGTGTCGATGATGCCGTCCACCGCCACTCGCCCCATCCTCCGTTCGATATCGACTTCGAACGTGACCGGCATGAAGGCCGGTTCATGCATATGCTCGATGACGGTCGAGAAGACATTGAAGATCGTCGCCCCCGGTTCGGTTTCGCCACCCGACAGGATGGTCAGGATCGCTTCGCGCTGTTCCGGGCTGGCCGCGTCATCGACCACAACGAACGCCTCTCCATTCCCTTCATGGATGGCCTTGGGCCAGGCGAACATCCCGACCCATTTTACGCCATCGAGCGAAACATCGCCAAAGTGCCCTTCTTCGATCTGCATCGCTGTCATCGCGCGGCAATCCCCATTGGTCGGGAGCGCGTTGAACTGGCAGGGACAGCCCCAATCGCAGTTGCAATTTGCAATCTCCGGGCCACGAATACGCCAATCGACATAGGCCATGTGAACCTCCTTCAGCCGGACATGGATCACAACGGATATACGTGATCCAAGAAATCCATCTTCTCGGAATACAACACCTGCGGCCAGCGTTGCCCGCAGCTTAGCAGAACAACCGCCAGATACCTATGGGTTTCGCAACTGCACGATAGTCGGATAGCGCCAAGATGTAGCAAGGCCGCCACTAGGGGAGTCTTTGGCGGCCTTGCAGTGCGGCAAATCGCTTCGTCGCTGGGTCTTCACGATGCTCCGGGGGGAATGGGCATCGTGGCATTCAGGATAGAGGAATCGAATAATCCGTCTATCGGGACAAATACCTAGGCTGCGAAATTGACCACAAAACCGCAAACCGCGCTGTGTGATGTCGATGCCCGATCAAAGACAGGCGCCCTATCGCCGATCCGCCCCTATGCCCGGCTCGAAGAGCTGCGGTTGACGCCGCCGCAGGATGACCTAGCGGCCAAGTAAGTCTAACGCCATGGGCATGACCGACCGCCCCATCATTCTCGACGCCAATGCCATGCGCGCGCTTCGCCGCGGCCGGAAGACGCAAACGCGCCTGATGGCCACGTCACCTCTGCGCACATGTAAAGCTGGCGATCGGCTTTGGGTCAAGGAGACATGTGCCGGCGGGCGAATCCCGACAGGCGAGACGCGCGAATATTTCTCGGCCATGCGGAGCGCCGAATTCGTCGTCTTTCCGGACGGCTGGCGGCAACATCGCGATGGCCGCGGAGGTGCGGGACTCATCCCCACCAGCCGCTCGCTCCAATGGACGCCCGCCATCCACATGCCGCGATGGGCCTCGCGTGCGACTCTTGTTGTCGAATCCGTACGTATAGAGCCTCTTCAGCGCATCAGCGAGAACGACATACTTGCCGAAGGTCAGCTTGTCCGCTTCGGCAGTCTTTTCTGGCTCTGGCACAAGCCGGTCTGCGGCATATGGCGCGATCCGGTACGCCCTTTTTCCGCAATCTGGAATGCCTCACACGGCACGGCTGGCGAACGGTGGGAGGACAATCCCGAGATCATCGTGCTGGGCTTCAGAGTGGAATGGGCTTCAAAGTAGAATTGCGCGCCCGATTGGTTCGAGTCCCACATTCCTGCGTTTCACTACGGCCCGTTTCGTAACTTGAGCTTCGGTCGATGCAATGTCGCTTCCACGCGTCAGAAAGCGGCGCCTTTCTGACGTGCGAGTTCTTCCTCGAACGCGCGCTCCATTTCGGCGTTGACGCGCTGCAGTGCATCGGGATCGACAAAAGCGTTGGCGTCGCCCGCCAGTTGGCGCGCGCGCTTTTCCTTAAGGCCGAAAAAATTGCCGTGTGATCCAAGAAAGACGTCCGCCTTTATCGCGCGTAACTTGGCGAAGGTGGCGCGAAAGGCCGCAATCATTCCCGGCCATGATTCCGGAACGAGCGACTGTCCGGCGACGGTGGTGCTGCAATGAAACAGGGCCGTATGCGATGCGCCGTCCGCGCCCTTCACGGCCATGCTCCAGCTTGTGCACCCTTGCGTATGACCCGGGGTCAAATGGGCCGTAAGCGTGATGCCGCCAAGACTGACGGTGTCGCCGTCCCCGATTACGCGATCGACGCGGATGGGTGGGAACGGAATGTCCTTGGTGGGACCGAAAGTGATGGCACCTGCTTCGAGCGTTGGGCGATCGGCGGCGCTGGCGATCATCTTCGCGCCGCTTGCGCGCTGGAGCCCTGCAAGCCCCCCGGCATGATCGATATGCGCATGACTATTGAGCAGGTATTTCACGTCGTGAACATCGAAACCAAGCGCGTGGATATTGGCGAGGATCTGCGGCACCGACTGCGCCAATATCCCATCGATCAGGATATGCCCCTTAGGTGTCGTTATCAGGAAAGCGCTCACGCCTTCTGTACCGACATAGTGAATATTTCCAACGACCGTGAAGGGAGCGAAAGGTTCGTTCCAATGACCCGAGACGGCAAATTGGTCGAGCGGCCCCCGTTCGGCCGCGTCAATCACGGCATCGCTTGCGAGGCGCGACGGCAGGCCGCGAGCCGCGCAGCCAAACAGCGCTCCGGTCGCAAGAATCGGAACCGCAACAGCCTTCAAGCGCGAAAGCATCAGCTCGAACCGGTCAGGCCGCGCCGCCTGCCGCTTCCTTTTCCTTATGCGTATAGACGCGAACGGGTTCCTTGGTCCCGGCCACCACATCCTTGTCGATCATGACTTCGTCGACACCGTCCATCGCCGGCAGGTCGAACATCGTATCGAGCAATATGCCTTCAAGGATGGAGCGCAGCCCGCGCGCGCCGGTCTTGCGCTCAATGCCCTTCTTGGCGACCGCGATCAGCGCGTCCTCGGTAAAGCCGAGCTTCACGTCCTCCATCTCGAACAGCTTTTGATACTGTTTGACAAGCGCATTCTTCGGCTCTTTGAGAATCTTCACCAGCGCATCGACATCGAGATCCTCAAGTGTCGCGATGACCGGCAATCGGCCGACGAATTCCGGGATGAGCCCATATTTGAGCAGGTCTTCCGGCTCACCCTGGCGCAGAATTTCACCCGTGCGGCGATCATCGGTGCCCGCGACATGTGCGCCAAAGCCGATCGACTTGCCTTGCAGCCGGTCCGAAATGATCTTTTCAAGGCCGGCAAAAGCCCCGCCGCAGATGAAGAGGATGTTGGTCGTATCGACCTGCAGGAATTCCTGCTGCGGATGCTTGCGCCCACCCTGCGGCGGCACGCTGGCGACCGTGCCTTCCATCATCTTCAACAGCGCCTGCTGCACACCCTCACCCGAAACGTCGCGCGTGATCGAGGGATTCTCCGCCTTGCGGCTGATCTTGTCGATCTCATCGATATAGACGATCCCGCGCTGGGCGCGCTCGACATTATAGTCGGACGCCTGGAGCAGCTTGAGGATGATGTTCTCGACATCCTCTCCCACATAGCCCGCTTCGGTGAGAGTCGTGGCGTCAGCCATCGTGAAAGGCACATCGAGGATGCGCGCCAGCGTCTGGGCCAGCAGCGTCTTGCCGCAGCCTGTGGGGCCGACAAGCAGGATGTTCGACTTAGCAAGCTCAACGTCCGCGCCCTTGGCGCCGTGGTTCAGCCGCTTGTAGTGATTGTGCACCGCGACCGAAAGGACGCGCTTGGCGGCGCGTTGGCCGATCACATAGTCGTCAAGGACATTGCAGATTTCCTGCGGCGTCGGAACGCCGCCGTCCTTCTTGCTGACCAGTGCGGACTTGGTTTCCTCGCGGATGATGTCGTTGCAAAGGTCAACGCATTCATCGCAGATGAAGACGGTAGGGCCGGCGATGAGCTTGCGCACTTCGTGCTGCGATTTCCCGCAGAACGAGCAATAGAGCGTGCTCTTTGTATCGGTTCCGCTAAGCTTCGTCATTCAAACCTTCCCCGGAAAAACCCGGCACGTCGATCATTACGAGCATGTTACAGCCATATTCCTAACCGGCAATGGCTTAAATGGCGTTTACGCTTTTTGCGAAATCCGCCGCAAACCCCGCTCAAGAGCTGGCGTCTTCCGCAATCGCGGGGCGTTTGTCGAACACTTCATCGATCAAGCCGAAGGCCTTGGCTTCCTCGGCGGCCATGAAATTGTCACGTTCCATTGCCTTTTCGATCGTCGACAAATCCTTGCCAGTATATTTCGAGTAGAGCTGGTTCATGCTGGCCCGGATGCGCAGGATTTCCTGCGCCTGAAGCGCGATGTCCGATGCCTGGCCCTGCGCACCGCCGGACGGCTGGTGGACCATGATCCGCGCGTTGGTGAGCGCGACGCGCATGCCCGGCTCTCCGGCTGCAAGCAGGAAGCTGCCCATCGACGCCGCCTGACCGATACACACCGTGCCCACCTTGGGGCGGATATATTGCATCGTGTCATGGATCGCCATGCCCGCCGTCACCACCCCGCCCGGCGAGTTGATGTACATCCAGATATCCTTTTTCGGATTCTCGGATTCGAGGAAGAGAAGCTGGGCAGTGATGACCGAGGCCATATTGTCCTCGACTCCGCCCGTCACAAAGACAATCCGTTCGCGCAACAGCCGCGAATAGATATCGAAACTGCGTTCACCGCGGTTCGACTGTTCGATAACGATCGGGATGAGTGCGTCTGCCGGATGCATGAATTGTCCTTGGTTCGATTGAACGGCCTATATCTGGACTTGTTGCCGGATGTTCAAGCCCTTCGGCTTGCACAGGGGAAAGCGCACAGCTAGTCCGGAACGGATTTACGCGAGAGGAGCGCAGCAATGGCAGTTTCAGGCACAGGCTTTCCCGGGACGTTCACCAATGACGATGAAGACGAGCGTCCGGGCGTCAGCGGCCTGCTGATGGCCAAGTTCCTCGAAGCGCGCACTGTCCTCGTCTTCGGCGGGATCGACCAGAAACTTGCGCAGATGGTCTCGGCGCAACTGCTCTACCTCGATCATGTCAGCCACGATCCGATCAAGATTTTCGTGAACTCGCCAGGCGGCCATGTGGAATCCGGCGACACGATCCACGACCTGATTTCGTTCATCGATTCACCGGTCGCAGTCATTGGCACCGGATGGGTGGCGAGCGCCGGCACCCACATCTTTCTCGGCGCCGAAAAGGCCCAGCGTTATTGCCTGCCCAATACACGCTTCCTGATCCATCAGCCATCGGGCGGAGCGCAGGGCCGAGCGGGAGACATTGCCATCCAGGCGCAGGAAATCGTGAAGATGCGCGAACGCCTCGCCCGCGTCATTTCCGACAAGACCGGTCAGAAGATCGAACGCGTGCGCGAGGATATCGAACGCGACTATTGGATGTCGACCGAGGAAGCCAAGGAATATGGCATTCTTGGCAAGGTCATCACCAAGATGGACCAGGTCAAATTCTGAAGATTGCGCCCCCAATGGGCATAAAAAGAGCCCCGCCCCGGCAGATGCCGGGGCGGGGCTCCTCATTTCGGCGCCTGCTACATCTTGTAGGAGACGCGCAGATATCCGAACTGCCCCGGCACGTCATAGGCGGTCGGGTCAAAATTGTTCAGGCTGCATGAGAAACAGGCTGGCGGATCTTGGTTGAACACATTGTTCACACCAGCTGTGAATGCGAACCTCTGATTGAGGCGAATGACAGCTTGGGAACTGCCCTTCGTTACTTGATGTCGAATTGACGACACTCGTTGCCCGAAAGACACATTTTTATGCTTTAAGCTTAGTCCAGGGACGGTGCGGGATAGGAGAGATACGCCAGCCGCCGGACCTCGAGCCGCCCGCGAACGACGGTATCCAGTATAATACCGCATAAGCCGTATAGTGCTGAAAGGATCATCAGCCCTGTCGCCAAGATTGCGGTCGGGAAGCGCGGCACGAGACCAGTCTCGATATAGGTGAACAGAAGAGGGACGGCGATGGCGATGGCAGCGAGCGCAAAAAGACCGGCAATGGCGCCGAAAAACTGCAGCGGCCGTTCATAACGGAACAGCCTCAGGATCGTATTCAGGATGCGAAATCCGTCCCGCCATGTGTTGAGCTTCGATTGAGACCCTTCGGGCCGCGCTGCGTAGGCCGTCACCTGTTCGGCGACGGGCATGCGCAGTTCGAGCGCATGGACGCTGATCTCGGTCTCGATTTCGAATCCCGCCGAAAGAACGGGAAAGCTTTTTACGAACCGACGCGAAAAGACGCGATAGCCCGACAGGATGTCGGTAAAGCTCCGCCCGAAGATACGGGACAACATGCCGGTCAGCATCGCATTGCCCAACCTGTGGCCGCGACGATAGGCCGCCTCGATCTCCGACTTTCGCGCGCCCACAACCATATCAAGATTTTCGTCCAAAAGCAGCTTGACCAATGCCGGCGCTGCGGCCGCCTCATAAGTCGCATCGCCATCGGCCATCACATAGATATCGGCCTCGACATCGGCGAACATGCGCCTGACAACGCGGCCCTTGCCCTGCATCCGTTCGTTCCGGACAATCGCGCCTGCCCGAGACGCAATCTCTACCGTACCGTCCGTGCTGTTGTTGTCGTATACATAAATCCGCGAATCCGGCAGCGCGGCGCGGAAGTCCGCCACTGTCTGCGCGACAGCCGCCGCTTCATTGTAGCACGGCAGGAGCACCGCTATGCGCGGAGGAATCTCGGTCATCCCTGCGCTCCTATCCGCAAACAGGGTAAATTTCGATTAATTTCCGGGACCCCGTGCAGGGGCCATGTGCTACTTCGCTTTCTTGGCCGGCGCCTTCTTGGCCGCAGGCTTGGCTTCGGCCTTGGGCGTGGCCTCCTTCTTGGCGGCAGGCTTGGCAGGCTTTTCCAACTTGGCCGCCGCCGGCTTCTTGGCCGCCTTTTTTGCCTTGGGCGCGTGATCGTGGTGATCATGCCCGCAGCCCGGGCCATGGACATGCCCTTCATCCTCTTCGGCCTCGATCGCAGCCTCGAGTTCGGCACGCGTCACCGCGCGGTCGGTGATTTCGGCCTTGCCGAACAGGAAATCGACAACCTTGTCTTCGTAGAGCGGCGCGCGAAGCTGGGCAGATGCCATCGGATCCTGCTGGACATATTCAACGAAACGCTGCCGATCCTTCGGATCATATTGCTGGGCGGCCTGCTGGATCAGCCGACTCATTTCGGCGCTCGAAATCTCGATCTTGTTCTCGCGTCCGATTTCGGAGAGCAGCAGGCCAAGGCGGACACGCCGCACGGCGATGCCACGATAATCGTCCTTTTCGGCTTCCATTTCCTTCAGAGCCGCTTCGGGGTCGGCCTCGTGGCTTGCCTCATGTTCAAGCTGCTTCCAGATCTGGTCAAATTCGGCTTCGACCATCGATGGCGGCACCTCGAAATCGTGCGACGAGGCAAGCTGGTCGAGCAGGCGGCGCTTCATGTGCGTACGGGTCAGCCCGTTCAGCTCCTGCTCGATCTGGCCCTTGAACAGCCCGCGAAGCTGCTCAAGACCTTCTAGGCCCAGGGACTTCGCGAATTCGTCGTCGGCCTTGATTTCCTTAGGAACGCGGACATCGTTGATGACCAGGTCGAAGGTCGCTTCTTTGCCCTTCAGATAATCGACCGAGTAATCCTTGGGAAAAGTAACGGTGATCGTCTTTTCCTCGTTGGCCGCAACACCGATCATGCCTTCCTCGAACCCCGGGATCATGCGGCCCGAGCCGAGTTCGATCGCGGCACCTTCACCCTTGCCGCCATCGAACTCCACGCCGTCGATCTTCCCGACGAAATCGATCACGACAAGATCGCCAAGCGCCGCCTTGTGTCCCTTCGGCGCATCGTCATAGGACTTCTGCTGGCTGGCAAGGCCAAGAACAGCTTCGTCGATCGCCGCCTCGTCGGCCTCGACCGTCAGTCGCTCGAGCTTGAGGCTGTCGATCTGCGGCGCGGGCACGTCGGGCAGGACTTCGAGCTCGACCTTCAATTCGGCATCCTTGCCATGTGCATAGCCCTCGACCAGCTCGACCGAAGGCGACATTGCGGGGCGCAGCTTTTCCTTGGCCACAAGCGACTGGACGCTTTCCTGAATCGAGCTGTTCAGCGCGTCGGCCTGAAGCGCTTCGCCATGCATCTTGCGGACAAGATTGGCGGGAACCTTGCCGGGGCGGAAACCGGGCATGCGCATTTGCGGCGCGACCTTGCGAATCTCACCCTCAACTCGGGCTTCGATGTCCTTGGCCTTGATGGTCAGCGTGTAGCTGCGCTTCAGGCCTTCGTTCAACGTCTCGACAATCTGCATGGTCCGCCAATCAATCCTTGAGTCTAATGTAAAACGGCCCGCCACCGTGCGTGGCCTGCCCTGGTGCGGGCGAAGGGACTCGAACCCCCACACCTTTCGATACCAGAACCTAAATCTGGCGCGTCTACCAGTTCCGCCACGCCCGCACGAGCCCGGTCAGGCGCGGCTCTATAGCGCGTTCAGTCGCAAGGGCAAGGCCAGTCTGCGCACGACGCCAACCTTACCCCAGCGATTTTTTCAGCAGTTCGTTCACAACCTTGGGGTTGGCCTTGCCTGACATTGCCTTCATTGTCTGGCCGACGAAGAAGCCGAACAGGGCTTCCTTGCCGCCCTTGTATTCGGCGACCTTGTCGGCATTCGCAGCAAGTATGCCGGCAATCGCGGCTTCGATGGCGCCTGTATCGCTGGTCTGCTTCAGGCCCTTTTCTTCGACGATCTTCGCCGGATCGTCGCCGGTTTCGAGCATGACCTCGAATACCTGCTTGGCAAGGCTTCCCGAAAGCGTGCCATCGGCAACGAGCCCGAGCAACTGCGCGGCCTGCGCCGGACCGACCGGGCTATCGCCGATATCCTTGCCGAGCCTGTTGAGCGCCCCGAACAGTTCCGACGTCAACCAGTTGGCGCCGGCCTTCGGATCGGCCCCCGCTGCCAGCAGCGCTTCGAACCAGCGTGCCGTTTCCACATCGGCGGTGATCACATCGGCGTTATAGGGCGTGATCCCAAGCGCCTCGACATAGCGTGCACGCTTGGCATCGGGCAGTTCGGGCAGGCTTGCCTTGCACTCCTCGACAAATTCCTCGGTCAGGACGAGCGGCAGCAAGTCGGGATCCGGGAAATAGCGATAATCGTGAGCGTCTTCCTTCGAGCGCATCGAGCGCGTCACACCCTTGTCCGGATCGAACAGGCGGGTTTCCTGGACGATCGTGCCGCCGTCCTCGATCACATCGACCTGGCGCCGCGCCTCATATTCCACGACCTGCTGGATGAAGCGTACCGAATTGACATTCTTCGTCTCGGTCCGCGTGCCGAATTCGGCGCCGGGCTTGCGCACCGACACGTTGACGTCCGCGCGCATCGAGCCCTGCTCCATATTGCCATCGCACGAACCGACATAGCGCAGGATCGCCCTGAGCTTCTTCATATAGGCCCCGGCCTCGGCGGGCGAGCGCATGTCGGGTTTCGAGACGATTTCCATCAGCGCGACGCCGCACCGGTTCAGGTCGACATAGGACATGGTCGGATGCTGGTCGTGCATCAGCTTTCCGGCATCCTGCTCGATATGGATGCGCTCGACACCGATCACTTTCTCGCCCTCATCGGTTTCGACCGTGAGCGATCCTTCGCCGACGATCGGATGATAGAGCTGCGAAATCTGATAGCCCTGTGGCAGATCGGCATAGAAATAATTCTTGCGGTCGAACCGGCTCCAGCGGTGGATCTGGGCATCGATCGCAAGGCCAGTGCGCACGGCCTGTTTCACGCATTCGGCATTGGGCACGGGCAACATGCCCGGCATCGCCGCATCGATCAGCGAGACATTGGTATTGGGTTCGGCCCCGAACGCCGTCGAGGCGCCCGAGAAAAGCTTGGCGTTCGAGGTGATCTGGGCATGGACCTCAAGGCCGATCACGACCTCCCACGCGCCGGTTGCACCCTGGATGCGATAGTTGCTCATCTTACCACCAAGCCTCCGGACGGGCCACGAAACCGGCTCGTTCCTCAAGCGCCAGCCCCGCGTTCAGGACGCCCTGTTCGTCAAGCGCCTTGCCGATGATCTGGAGTCCCATCGGCAGACCCTGTCCGTCGAGACCCGCCGGAACCGACATGGCCGGCAGGCCCGCAAGCGAGCTTGGCACGGTGAAAACGTCATTCAGGTACATGGCGAGCGGATCGGCGCTCTTTTCGCCAAGGGCAAAAGCAGCGGAAGGCGCAGTCGGCGTCAGCAGCAGGTCGCAGACTTCCCAGGCCGCGTCGAAATCGCGCGCGATCAGGGTGCGGACCTTTTGCGCCTGGGTATAATAGGCGTCGTAGAAACCGGCGGAGAGCACATAGGTGCCGATCATGATCCGCCGCTTGACCTCCGGCCCGAAACCGGCTGCCCGCGTTGCGGCATACATATCCTGCAGGCCCGCCCCATCGGGGAGCTCGCGCAGGCCATAGCGTACCCCGTCATACCGGGCGAGGTTGGAAGAGGCTTCTGCGGGCGCGATGATGTAATAAGCAGGCAAGGCATATTTCGTGTGCGGAAGTGAGACTTCCACAACCTCGGCGCCCGCGTCCTTCACCCATGCAATGCCCTGCTCCCAAAGCGCATCGATTTCGGCCGGCATGCCGTCCACCCGATATTCCTTCGGAATGCCGATCCGCTTGCCCCTGAGGTCGCCCGAAAGCGCAGCTTCCCAATTGGGCACGGGCAGGTCGAGCGAAGTCGAATCCTTTGGATCAAAGCCCGCCATCGCTTCCAGGAGGATCGTGCAGTCCTTCACGTCGCGCGCCATCGGCCCGGCCTGATCAAGCGAGGACGCAAAGGCAACGATGCCCCAGCGTGAGCAACGGCCATAGGTCGGCTTGATGCCGGAAATGCCCGTAAAGGCGGCAGGCTGGCGGATCGAGCCGCCTGTGTCGGTGCCCGTCGCGCCCGGTACGATCCGCGCGGCTATCGCTGCCGAAGATCCGCCGGACGATCCGCCCGGGGCCAGCGGCGCGTTGCCGCCATCGTTGCGCCGCCAAGGTGAAATCACGTTTCCGAACGCGCTTGTCTCGTTCGACGAACCCATCGCGAACTGGTCCATGTTGAGCTTGCCGAGCATGCCCGCGCCCGCGCCCCAGAGTCGCGCCGAGACAGTCGATTCATATTCGGGCCTGAAGCCTTCGAGGATGTGGCTCGCGGCCGTCGTCTGCACGCCCTTCGTGCAGAAAAGGTCTTTCATGCCGATCGGGACGCCCGAGAGTGGCTTGAGCGTACCCTCGCTGCGGTCGCGGTCCGCCTGTTCGGCAGCGGCAACCGCATGATCGGGTGTTTCGACGATGAAGGCATTGAGGGCCTTCGCGCCCGCTACGGCCGCGTTGAACGCATCGGCGACTTCCCGGGCGGAAAAGTCGCCACTGCGAAATCCGTCACGAAGCGCGGCGACGCCAAGATCGGTGAGGTTCGCCATTATTCGATCACCTTGGGCACGCCGAAAAAGCCGTGCTCCGGCGCGGGGGCGTTGGCGAGGACCCTCTCGCGGATGTCGCCATCCGACACGACGTCGTCGCGCAGGCGGAGCGTATTGGCGATGACGGCGGTCATGGGCTGGACAGCCGAGGTATCGACTTCGCCCAGCTGCTCGATCCAGCCGAGGATGTTGTTGAGCTCGGGAACCATCGCCTCGACCTCAGCATCGCTGGTGGCAATGCGGGCGAGCGAGGCGATCTTGCGGACGGTTGCGCTATCGACGGACATGGCGCGGGCCGCTATCATTGCCCCACCAAAACGGCAAGCGCGAAGGAACCGCCAGTGACCGATTTCAGCCTTGATCGACGCGAAATGCTTGGTGTGACGCTGGGTGCGGCCGCATTGGCGCCGGGGCTTGCGGCGGCACAAGCCGCTGCGCCGCTCCAGGCCTATGTGCCAAAGCCGCTACCGTTCGACCCAAAGGCAATCATGGGCCTGTCGGAAAAGCTGCTGACCAGTCACCACGACAATAACTACGTCGGCGCCGTGAAGCGACTCGGAAGCATTCAGGCCGAGTTTGCCAAGCTCGACCTGGCAACGGCGGCGCCTTTCCTTGTCAACGGCCTCAAGCGGGAGGAACTGATCGCACAGAACTCGATGTTCCTGCACGAACTCTATTTCTCCTGCCTGGGCGCGCCGGAGGCACCGGGCGCGAAGCTTGCCGCGCAGATCGAGCATGATTTCGGCAGCATGGACAAATGGAAGCTCGAATTCAGCATGATGGGCAAGGCACTGGGTGGCGGTTCGGGCTGGGTCGTCCTCAACTGGATGGAGCGCGATGGGAAACTCGCGAACCAATGGGCCAACGACCACACAATGGCCTTTGCGGGCGGGACGCCACTGCTGGTGCTCGACATGTTCGAACACGCCTATGCGATGGATTATGGCAGCAAGGCCGGCGCCTATGTAGACGCCTATATGGCGACGACCAACTGGACCGTGGCCGACAAGCGATTTGCCAAGGCTTCGGCCTAGAGCTTACGATTGGCGCCAATCCGCGCTATGGAACACAGCGTGAACGACAACGCGCCCATCCGCAAGATCATCCATATCGACATGGATGCCTTTTTCGCGTCGTGCGAGCAGCGCGACAATCCGGAACTGCGAGGAAAGCCCGTCGCCGTCGGCGGGATGGGGCCGCGC
Organism: Sphingomonadaceae bacterium; assembly: GCA_041916635.1. Classification (GTDB taxonomy): domain Bacteria; phylum Pseudomonadota; class Alphaproteobacteria; order Sphingomonadales; family Sphingomonadaceae; genus Aquisediminimonas. The sequence goes on from JAYRZE010000001.1 coordinate 566,646, forward strand.
GGTGTAGTGGCTGCCGCAAGCTATGAGGCGCGGGTATTCGGGGTTCGCTCCGCAATGGCGTCGGCCAAAGCGCGGCGGCTGTGCCCGAACCTGATCTTCGTGCCGCATCGCTTCGAAGTCTATCGCCAGGTCTCGCGCCAGATCCGCGACATTTTTGAGCGCTATACGCCGCTCGTCCAGCCGCTCTCGCTCGACGAGGCCTATCTCGACGTCACCGAGAATCTAAAGGGGATCGCGTCTGCCACGCAGATCGCCGAGGAAATCCGGGCGGCCATCCGCGCGGAGACCGGGCTCACCGCCTCGGCAGGCGTATCCTACAACAAGTTCCTCGCCAAGATCGCGTCCGATCAGAACAAGCCCGACGGCCTTTGTGTCATCACTCCCGCAAAAGGCCCGGATTTCGTCGCGGCGCTGCCGGTGCGCAAATTCTATGGCGTAGGGCCAGCGACGGCCGCCAAGATGGAGCGGCTTGGCCTTGTGCTCGGGGCAGACATACGCGCACAATCGCGCGAGTTCCTTGATCGCAATTTCGGCAAATCCGGCAGCTATTATTACTGGGCCTCGCGCGGGATCGATCACCGCCCCGTCAATCCGCACCAGGAGCGGAAATCGGTGGGCTCGGAGACGACGTTCGGTGAGGACCTGATGACCGGCGAAGCGTGCATGGCAGAGCTTCGCCCGCTGATCGCGTCGGTTGCGCGCTGGTGCGGCAAATATGATGTGAGCGGCCGTACGGTGACGCTGAAGCTCCGAACCGCCAGCTACAGGACGGTCACCCGGAGCCGCTCGGTCTCGCACCCCATCGCCGACGCCCAAGCGATAGAGGAAATCGTCCAATTGCTGCTCGGTACACTGCTGCCCCTACAAGAAGGTGTGCGCCTTCTGGGCGTTACGCTCTCAAATCTCGACCGGGAGGATGCGCCCGCGGCCGAACAGCCGCAATTGGACTTTGGCGAGGCCGCCGCATAGGAAGGCCTCGATGGCGCGCAAATTCCTCTATGTCGTGGCGGTCCTGATCGGCCTCTTCATCGCGGCGGCGATTGCCTATCGTTTGTTCGGGCTGCAACTGATGCGCGCTGCTATGGTCCCTTCAGCAGCGTTCGAACGACCCGAGGGTGCGAATGCCTATGACGATGCGAAACTGTGGATCGCTCGGCCGGACATTGCAGGCAACCCGACGCTCTGGTTGCCTCCCGGCGTCAAGGCTATGCCCGCTGGCAAGGCAGCGGTCTTCTTCATCCACCCGACGTCCTATCTCAACCGCGCCGCGTGGAACGCGCCGCTTGATGACAAGGAGGGCAATGAACGCGCGGCGCTGTTCGTGCGCGGGCAAGCGAGCGCCTTCAGTGCGGCAGGCGAAGTCTGGGCGCCGCGATACCGTCAGGCGACCTTCGGCGCTTTCCTGACCGACCGCAAGGAAGGGCGGTTGGCGCTCGATGCTGCCTATGCCGATGTCATTGCGGCCTTCGACGCCTTTATCGTGAGCATCGATCCCGAACGCCCGGTCATCCTTGCCGGACACAGTCAAGGCGCGCTCCACCTGACGCATCTTCTGCGAGACCGGATCGCCGGCAGGCCGATCGCAAAGCGCATTGTTGCGGCCTATGTCGTGGGCTGGCCGGTCTCGATCGAGGTCGATTTGCCCCTGCTCGGGCTGCCTGTCTGTTCGGGCCCCGAAGCCACTGGCTGCATCCTGAGCTGGCAGAGCTACGCCGAGCCGGCCGAACCCGACTCGATGCTCAAGACCTTCGACAGCAGCATCGCCCCGGACGGACGTTCGCGCAGGGGCACACACATGGTGTGCACCAACCCCATCACGGGGACGCCGAACGGCGCGGCGCCCGCTGCGGCGAACCTGGGGACCACAATCCCCTCTGCCGACCTGAAAACAGCGACGCTGGCAATCGGGAAAATTCCCGCCCGATGTGCCGGGCGCGGCCTGCTTTTTGTGGGCGATCCGCCGAACATCGGGCGTTATGTGCTGCCGGGCAACAATTATCACGTTTACGATTACAGCATGTTCTGGGCCAATATCCGGACCGACGCGATCCGGCGGCTGGCGGCATTCACAGCGAAGTGATTACTGCAGAAAAAAACGAATTCCACAGCGCGCTGCTTTCGGGCGGGCGACTGATCGGGCTCGATGTCGGTACGAAAACGATCGGTACGGCCCTGTGCGACGCAGGATGGACAATTGCCAGCCCGGCCGATCTCATCCGCCGCAGCAAGTTCAGCGCTGAAAAGGCGCTGCTCGCAAAGATGATCGCCGCGCAATCGGTCAAAGGCATCGTCGTCGGCCTGCCGCTCAGCCTTGACGGCACCGATTCGCCGCGCACCCAATCGACCCGCGCCTTCGCCCGCAACCTCGAACCGCTTGGGCTTCCCATCCTGCTCTGGGACGAACGCTGGTCCACCCAAGCCGTCGAACGGCAGATGATCGCCGCCGACATGTCCCGCGCCCGGCGGGCCGAGCGCGTGGACAGTGCAGCCGCGGCCTACATCCTTCAGGGCGCAATCGACGCACTTACAATGATGGCTTGAAAGGCCGCGCACAAAGGCGCTGGGCATGTCCCAGCCCGGCGTTACCGATGCGATTCTCGGGCGACGCGCCGTCGGGCAGCAACATGCAGCCATGGTTCGTCGATGTTCTGGCAGGATCCGCGCTCGAAGCGCTCAAGGCTGCGGTCAGGGCCCGGATCCCGGACAACCCTGCCGGAGAAGGCGCGCCTTTCGCCATCTATCCGGGAGCGATGGGCGCATCTCGGGATGGTCATCCACACGTCATGCTGCTGGCGCACGAGCGTGGGCTTGGCACCCGCGCACGGGAGTCCTGGGCCGGATTCCATCCGACGGTCACAAAGCTGCTCGACCTGCCGGAGAACCGCATATTCTATTGCGGAATGGCCATCGGCTATCCGGATCCCGATGCGCCGGTCAACACGCTGGTGCAGGACCGCATCGCGCTTGACGAATTCGCGAGCCTGCGGCTCGACTGATCCGGTCCCGCCATTGAAACAACCGGGCGGGCAGCTATGCAGGGCGGCGATGACCCGCGACCCGAACCAGCCGGCCAACTGCGCCGTGCTGCGCTTGAACGGGCCATCGAGTCCGTGCGCCGCGATGGCGCACAAGCCCTTTCAATCAGGCGGCTCGCCGAAACGCTGGGCGTCGCGCATCGCGCAATCTACAACCACTATGCCGATCGCGCGGCGCCGCTACAGGCGGTTGCCGCGTCCGGCTTTTCGGAGCTGGCGGAACTGCTAGGCAAGGCGGAAGGAATTCATTGCCGCCTATTGCCGTTTCGCGCTTGCCAATCCCGGCCTTTACGACCTGATGATGGTGACGCCGAACGAGTCCGTCCGCGCCAGCCCGCAATTGCTGCGCGCGGTCGACCAGTTGCTGAAAACCGCCGCCCCCTTCTGGAGCGAGGGCGACACGGACAGCGCGGCGATCCGGCAGAAAATCACGCGAAGCTGGATGCTGCTGCACGGCGGCGTTGCGCTCCACCGTTCGGGCATATTGGGCACCGAGGACGAAGAGGCGATCATCGCGCGCCTGACCGGGATCGCTGTCTGAACATTTGGGTGCTACGCTTGCCCTTCCCCCCCTCCCCCGCTAAGGCGGTGCTTTAATGACATCGCCATCACCCTTTCCCCACCGGCACCTGCTCGGGATCGCTGGTTTGCAGCCGCACGAAATTTCCTATCTGCTTGATGAGGCCGAACATTGGGTCGCGCTCAACCGCCAGGCGGCAAAGCATGATGACCGGTTGCGCGGACTCACGCAGATCAATGCCTTTTTCGAGAATTCGACACGGACGCTCCTGAGTTTCGAGATTGCAGGCAAGCGATTGGGCGCCGATGTCGTCAACATGCATGCCGCGCAATCGAGCGTGAAGAAGGGTGAAACGCTGATCGATACCGCGATCACGCTCAATGCCATGCGCTCGGACGTGATCGTCATCCGGCATGGCAGCTCGGGCGCGGTTGCGCTGATTGCCGACAAGGTCGATTGTCCTGTGCTCAACGCAGGCGACGGTCGGCACGAGCACCCGACCCAGGCGCTGCTCGACGCGCTGACGATCCGCCGCCACAAGGGCAGCGTTGCCGGCCTCAAGGTCGCGATCTGTGGCGACGTGCTCCACAGCCGGGTCGCCCGTTCCAACATCCTGGCGCTGACGGCGCTTGCGGCGGAGGTTCGCGTTGTCGGCCCCGCCACGCTCATCCCCGACGCGATCGAGGCAATGGGCGCAACGCGCTTTACGGACATGGACGAGGGGCTGTCCGGCGTCGATGTCGCGATGATGCTGCGGCTCCAGAACGAGCGGATGGACGGCGCATTCGTTCCCTCTCCGCGCGAATATCACGCGCTTTACGGCCTGACCCACGAGCGGCTGAAGCGCGCCAAACCCGATGCCCTCGTCATGCATCCCGGACCAATGAACCGGGGCGTCGAGATTGCGAGCAATGTTGCGGACGACCTCAATCGTTCCGTCATTGCCGAACAGGTCGAAATGGGGGTGGCCGTGCGCATGGCGTGCCTTGACGTGCTCACGCGCGGGCGGCGGGGAGCCGCGGCATGACGGCGGGACTTTCGATCACCAATGCAATACTGGTCGACCCCGTGGCGGGCGTGCGCAAGGGCGGCCTCGCCATCGCCAAGGACCGGATCGCCGCCAGCGCGCCCCATGGCGCGACGGCGCTCGACGCGGGCGGCGCGCATCTGGCGCCAGGCATCGTCGATCTGGGCGTCTTTTCAGTGGACAAGGCGGCGTGCATCGCGGGCGGCATCACGCGCGTCGCACTGATGCCCGATCTTTCGCCGCCACTTGACGATCCGGGGCTGGTCCAGCGTTCGGCACTTGCCGCCAAGCCCGATCTCTGGGTGCACCCGCTTGCCGCCGCCACCCGGCGTCTCGAGGGCCGTGAACTGGCGGAATATGCGCTGATGGTCCGTGCGGGTGCACGCGCCGTCGCAACCGGGCGAGGACAGGTCACCGATTCAGGGGCGATGCTGCGCGTCCTTGCTTACGCGAGTTCGCTCGGGCTGACGGTCATTTCGCACGCGGAGGATGAGGGCCTGACGCGCAATGCCGTGGCGACAGCGGGGGAAACAGCGAGCCGGCTTGGCCTGGCAAGCGCGCCGGCCCGCGCCGAAGCGATGGCGATCGCGCGCGACCTTGCGCTCGTCGAGGAAACAGGCGCTGCGATCCATTTTCGCCAGGTGACAACGGCCGACGGCCTTGCGCTGATCCGCGCTGCGAAGGCGCAGGGGCTGCGGGTGACCTGCGGGATCACGCCTGCGCATCTCTTCCTGTCGGACATCGCAGTGACCGATTTTCGTACCTTTGCCCGGCTTTCGCCGCCCTTGCGCAGTGAGGCCGACCGGCAGGCCTGCCTCGAGGCCGTGGCCGACGGCACGATCGATGTCCTGTGCTCGGCGCACGATCCGCGCGGACCGGAAGCGAAACGCCTGCCCTTTGCCGATGCGGAGCCGGGCATGGCGGGCGCGGAGACGCTACTTGCGCTTGGACTGGGACTGGTCCGCGACAGCATTATTGAGTTGCCACGGCTGATGGCCATGCTGTCGGCCAATCCAGCCCGGATCATTGGCGTTGAGGGTGGCTCGCTGGCCGAAGGGGCCGCAGCCGATCTGGTGTTGTTCGATCCCGACGCGCCCTGGATCATCGATGGAGACCGGTTTGCCGGACAAGCGAACAATACACCGTTCGACCGGATGCCGACGCAAGGGCGCGTCCTCAAAACGATCAAGGGCGGGCGGCCTCTCGGCTGACCACCCTTGGGCACTGGTTGAAGCTGATATCAGTTGCGCGAGGCGAGCCGCGTGGTGCCCTTGGCCGACGCCCACTGGAGCGGGGTGTCGCCGGCAACCGAGCGGACGAAGCAATCGCCGCCTGCTGCCTTGATACGCGCGCAAACCTGACCAGCGGCAGCGCGGCTCGTGAAGCCCGAAACCGAAATACGATAGAGCGACACGTTTCTGACCTGGATGCGGCCCGTGGCGGCAGAATAGTTGTCGAGCGCCCGGTAACGTCCCGAGGCGCCGCGCCAGGCTGCTTCGGCGCGTGCCGCAGTTGAGAATGCGCCCAACTGGACGACGAAGGTTCCGCTTTGGACCGGACGGAACGATCGTTCCGAACCAGCTGCGGTGGAATTGCTTGCCGGCAGAACCACCTGCCTGATCGCGGCAGACGAACGGACTGGTGGTGCCGCCCGCGGGGGGGCCGCTGCGGGTTCGACCGCAACCGCTGTCGTGCTGGCCGGTGTTTCGGATACTTCGAATGCCGGTGCCGGATCGGCATCCGCCACCGTGGCCGGCGCTGGATCAGCGGCAATCACGGGAGCCGTCGGGGCCAATGCGACCCGGACTTCCGCCGTGGGTACGAGTGCCAGTTGCGCCGGTTGGCCGGGATCCGTAACGGGCGTGACACCCAACAGGCTTGCCACCTGCTGAGACGAAGCGGATGGCACCGCAAAGGCAGCCCATTCGGTCATCCTTAGGTAAAGCGCTTCGCCCGAAAGATCCTGCGCCGCCATGATTCGAGCCTCGCGCCAGCGGTTCGCCAGTGCGTAGGTCAGCGCCAGGTTTTGGCGCGTCTTGGCGTCGGCGCCGGGACCCCGAACGGCAGCTTCGAGAACATTGGTTGCGCCAGCCAGATCGCCCGCCAGCGCCGCAGCAAGGCCGTAATCGGCTGCTGACAGTCGCTCGCGATAGGCGTCAAGAGTCGCCAGCGCGCGGTCGCCATGGGCATTGGCGATTTGCGCCAGCACCAGGTTGAGGCCGGCACGCGCATTGGAAGGGTCGAGCGACGCTGCTTCGCCAAGCGTCGTCTCCGCAGACTGGAAACGCCCGGCCGAAAGGTAGGCCTGCCCGAGAAGCGCCCGATATTCGGCCAGGCGCGGCATGGCGGCAACGGCCTCTTCGGCCTTTTCCACGGCATCGGCAAACTTGCGCTTGCCCATGAGCTTTCGTGCCTGCTCCGCGGCTTGCGCGGCGGCCTTTTCGGAGCCTGCGGTTTCGTGACCGTAGTTCGACGCATTGACCGGCGCGATCGCTGTTCCGAGAATCAGCGACGAAGCCGCGATTTTCAACATCCCAACTGTTTTCATCCTTCGTCTCCGCCTTGGTCTTGTTTTGCCTTACTTGGCCGCCCGACTCGCAAGTGCTGCATTATCGGGCTGGCGATCCAGGAATTCGTCGAGAGCCTGCGTCACGATCTGTTGGGCCGACCGATGCTGGACAGCGCAGACAAGACGCAAACGCAGATGACGCTCGCTGTCGAGGCGAAGCGTGAACGCCGCCTTCCCATGCGAACCGGCGCGCGCGCGCGGTGCGGGGGCCTGTACAACAGGTGGCACGGCGACCGGTGCAAATTCACGGGCGAGTTCACGTTGCTGATTGACGACCGCAGGCGGCTCCGGCGCCAGATCCACCGGAGCATTCGGGTGGAGAGCGACGGGCCCCGTATCGTGCCCCATATCGTTCCAGCCGAGATCATCGTGCTCCGGACGGTGAAAGGGATCCACTGGGAACGGCGCTTCGTGCCCCATATGAAAGCCCTGCGGTCGCATGGCCGGCTTGGCCTGCCCCTTGCGGGCAAGGAGCGTCGACGACAGCGAGGCGAACGGCTTTGGTTCGTTCATGGCTCCGACTTCCCGGCTCATTGGGCAACTCCGCGCCGACCGAAGCCTCCAGTTGCATAGCTCCGAGTCTGGTAGGCAGCCGGAGGCTGGTTCGGCGCGGCAAAGACGGTTCGCCGGAAGTTCTTTTCGAGCCGGTCCGCAACATATCGCCAGAGTTCCTCGATTTCGGCAGCGGATCGGCCCTTGGGGTCGATTTCCATGACCGTGCGACCGTCGATCATCGACGCGGCATAGTCGGTTCGGTGATGGAGAGTGACGGGTGCCACCGTGCCGTGCTGCGAGAGCGCAACGGCCGCCTCGTATGTGATTTTCGCCTTGGGCGTGGCGCCGTTGACGACAAAGATTAGGGGTTTGCCTGCGCGATCGCAAAGGTCGACGGTGGCCCCGACGGCGCGCAGGTCATGCGGGCTCGGTCGAGTTGGAACGACAATCAGCTCGGCAACCGCGATCACGCTCTGGATCGCCATCGTAATCGCCGGCGGTGTATCGATCACGGCCAGCTTGAAGCCTTGTTGGCGGAGCATTTCGAGATCGCTCGAAAGTCGCGCCACGGTAGTCTGGGCAAAGGCAGGGAGCTCCGTTTCGCGCTCGTTCCACCAATCGGCCAACGACCCCTGCGGATCTATGTCGATCAGGACGACTGGACCTGCTCCTGCACGCTCGGCCTGAACGGCCAGATGCCCGGACAAGGTCGTCTTGCCCGACCCACCCTTCTGCGATGCCAACGCCAATACGCGCATGAAAGTTCCCCGAATTGCAGTACTTTGACAATAATTCGCACGTGGATGGCTAAGATAAGGTTAACACTTGCCTCCGCCCGTCACGCTTTTTTTAAGGATTTTGGCGGTGCAAAACTGTGCTAGGGTGGCTCCGAACCTGCTGCGCGAAGGATGGCAGGGGCGATGATCGCGGGAGTGAAAGACAGTGCGCGGACGTTTTCTGATATTGGGTTTGGTGGCTTGCTTGGCCGTCAGGCAGGCCATGCCGGCCATGGCCGACGTCAAGGCTGGAGTCGATGCCTGGAGCCGTGGCGATCACGCGGCGGCCGTGGCAGAATGGCGTCAGCCCGCCATCGAGGGAGATGCTGACGCCCAATTCAACCTTGGCCAGGCCTATAAGCTCGGTCGAGGTGTCCCGCTGGACCTGAAGCTTGCCGAAGACTGGTTCCGAAAAGCTGCGCTTCAGGGCCATATCCAGGCCGAAGACAATTACGGGCTGACTCTCTTCCAGAACGGCGACAGGCAAAAGGCGCTTCCCTACATACAAAAGTCCGCCAGCCGTGGGGAACCGCGCGCGCAATATATAATCGCCACTGCCCTGTTCAACGGCGACTTCGTTACGAAAGATTGGGTACGCGCCTATGCATTGATGACGCGCGCGTCCGCCGCGGGGGTTGTCGCCGCATCCGAAAGCCTGGCGCAGATGGACAAATATATTTCTCTTGAGCAGCGCCAGCAGGGCCTGGCCCTGGCGCGCACGCTCGAAGATCAGGGCCCGCGTCCGGCTGTCGGGCAGCAACCTGCCGCACCGGCAACCAAGGCGGTGGCCGCCTCGCCGAAAGCAACGCCCAAGCCGCGGCCTGCCATTGCGAGCAAGCTGGAGCCCTCCCTACCTTCCCCGGGCACTGGTGGTGGATGGCGCGTACAACTTGGCGCGCTGGACAGCGAAGCCATTGCAAAGACGCAATGGACAGTTCTCAGGAACCGCATCGGGGCGTTGGCGGGACTCACACCGAGCTACGAGAAAGCCGGCCCCTTCACGCGCCTGAGGGCCGGACCGATTGCCTCAAAGGCTGCAGCGGAAAAAGTCTGCGCGGGGGCGAAGGCAGCTGGGCAGGCCTGCTTTACCGTCGCCCCCTAAACTGCCGCCCATTCGGAGCGCGGATAGCCCGTCGCATATAGAAGCGCGGTCAGGTCGCCATGCGTAATCCCGGCCTTCGCCGCGGCACGCGTTTTGGGTTTCGCATGATAGGCAACCCCAAGCCCCGCCGCTTCGATCATCGGGATATCGTTTGCCCCATCCCCCACCGCGAGCGCATCCGGCACCGACCATTTCCGTTCGTTCAGCGCGGCGAGAAGCGCCTGCTTTTTCGCGGCCGCCCCGACGATCGGACTGTCGACCGTACCGTCAAGCACCCCCCCGGCAATACCCAGCCGGTTTGCGATCACACGATCGAACCCTATTTCCGCACCGACCGGTTCCGCAAAGCGCGTGAAGCCTCCCGACACCAGAACGGCGTAGCCCCCATGCGCCCGAATCGTCCGGACAAGCGCTGTTGCACCCGGCATGATCTTCACCCGTTCGGCAAGGCACTGTTCGATCACGGTTTCTGGCAACCCTTTCAGCAGAGCGACGCGACTCTTGAGCGCCTGCTCGAAATCGAGCTCGCCGCGCATCGCGCGCTCGGTCACTTCAGCGATTTGGGGCTTGATTCCGGCATAGTCGGCCAGCTCGTCGATGCATTCGACCGTGATCATCGTCGAGTCCATGTCCGCCACAATCAGCCGTCGGCGGCGTTCGGCGCTTTTCTGAACGACAACGTCCACACCGGGAAGCGTGCCTTCAAGCGCGCCTCGCGCCGCAACCGGGTCGCCTGTGAAGTTCAGGTCGCACGCAACTTCCGGTTCAAGCCAGCTGCGCGCCACGCCAATCTGGCCGCTGTCGACAAGCCTGTCCGCCAGTGCAGAAACATCGCCCTCTTTGAGCCGATCCGTCGCTATAAGGGTTGCCGTGAACATGAAATCCCATTCTGAAAAGCTGCCGCTGATCCTGATCGCGGGACCGACGGCGAGCGGCAAGTCGGCGCTCGCGCTTGCGCTGTCAAGATTGTTGCCCGTCACAATCATCAATGCCGACGCGAGCCAAGTCTATCGCGACTTGCGCATCGTTTCCGCGCGCCCGTCGCCGGAGGAAGAAAGGCAAGCTCCACACCGGCTGTTCGGGCATGTCGATGGGGCGCAGGCCTATTCAGCCGCAGCTTGGGCTGCCGATGCTCGAGCGATGATCGCAAAGGTACGTGCAAGCTGGCGGATTCCTCTGCTCGTCGGCGGTACGGGGCTCTATCTCCGGACCCTGCTCGAGGGGATAGCGCCAGTCCCCGAAATCGATCCCCACGTGCGCCACGCAGTTCGCGCGCTGGCAGTGTCCGATGCCCATGCCGCGCTGACACTGCAAGATCCGGAAGCAGCGGCCCGGCTTTCGCCGAACGATACGACGCGCGTCGCGCGCGCGCTTGAGGTTGTGCGCTCGACCGGCAAGCCGATGTCCCATTGGCAGGCCGAGCGGATTGGCGGAATCGGGGAGTCCGTCCGCCTCGTTCCGATGATCCTGCTCCCACCGCGCGAATGGCTGTTCGCGCGATGCGACGCGCGCTTCGATGCCATGCTGGCCGGGGGAGCGAAGGAGGAGGTGACCGCGCTGCTCGGGCGTGGACTGGATCCCACCCTGCCAGTCATGCGTGCGATCGGCGTCCGAGAGATTGCCGCTATGATCGCCCGCCCATCGGACACTGCACTTTGCATTGAAAACGCGAAAATAGCGACCCGCCAATACGCAAAGCGGCAGTTTACTTGGTTCCGCAACCAGCCGCCGCCTTATTGGACTCGAATCGAAACGCAATTAGACAACGATATTATGAGTAATTTAGTAATTAAATTACAGTGTATGACGTTGACAGATTAGTTTGTTATCATTAGCGGGCAGCGCTTGCGCTCTTTCTGGTGCGGTGCAACAGCACCGCGATCTCGGAAAAGTGCCGATTTTGAGAAAGTGAGTCCCATGCCCAAGGAAATGTCAGGAGCCGATATCCTCATCGAGGCGCTGTGCGATCTCGGTGTGGACGTCATTTTCGGCTATCCTGGCGGGGCCGTGCTTCCGATCTACGATGCGCTTTTCAACCAGAAGCGCATCCGGCACATCCTTGTACGGCACGAGCAGGCTGCGACCCATGCTGCCGAGGGCTATGCCCGGTCCACGGGCAAGCCAGGCGTCGTGCTCGTCACCTCGGGGCCGGGCGCGACCAATGCCGTCACCGGCATTACCGATGCGTTGATGGATTCTATACCGATGGTCGTCATCACCGGGCAGGTTGCGACGCACCTGATCGGCAGCGACGCCTTTCAGGAGGCGGACACCGTCGGCATCACCCGTCACTGCACCAAGCACAATTATCTGGTGAAATCGCCCGAGACCCTCGGCCATGTTATTCACGAGGCATTTCATATCGCAACTTCGGGCCGCCCCGGTCCGGTTGTTATCGATATCCCGAAGGACGTGCAGGTCGCAACCGCGCGCTATGCCAAGCCCGGGGCGATCAGTCACCCGAGCTACAAACCGCAGGTCAAGGGAGACATCAAAGCGATCGAGGCCGCGGTCGAAATGCTTGCCGCCGCCGAACGCCCCGTCCTCTACACGGGTGGCGGGATCATTAACGCCGGTCCGGGCGCCTCCCAAGTCCTGCGCGAACTGGCGCGGATTACAGGTGCGCCGGTCACTTCGACCCTGATGGGGCTCGGCGCCTTTCCGGCGTCGAGCGACCAGTGGCTCGGCATGCTCGGCATGCACGGAACCTACGAAGCCAACTGGGCGATGAACCAGGCGGACCTCGTCGTCTGCCTCGGCGCGCGGTTCGACGATCGCGTCACCGGCCGGCTCGATGCCTTTGCGCCCAAGGCACGCAAGATCCATGTCGATATCGATCGCAGCTCGATCAACAAGATCGTTCCTGTCGACGTCGGCATTGTCGGCGACGTCGGCAGGGTGATGGAAGACATGGTCAAGATCTGGAAGGGCCGGCAGTTCCAGAAGGCAGACCTTTCCGCGTGGTGGAAAAGAATCGACGCCTGGCGCGAGAAAAGATCGCTTGCCTATCGGAAATCCAAGACCGAGATCATGCCGCAGGAAGCGATCCGCAAGCTTTGGGAAGCGACGCACCGGAAGCAGCCCATCATCACGACGGAGGTGGGTCAGCACCAGATGTGGGCAGCCCAGCACTACGGTTTCGAAAGCCCGAACAAGTGGCTGACCTCGGGCGGGCTTGGCACGATGGGCTATGGCCTGCCGGCCGCGATCGGCGCGCAGCTGGGCAATCCCAACGCGCTCGTCATCGATATTGCCGGTGAAGCCTCGATCCAGATGAACATCCAGGAGCTGGCAACGGCCACGCAATACCGTTTGCCGGTCAAGATCTTCATCCTCAACAACGAATATATGGGGATGGTCCGCCAGTGGCAGGAACTGACCTATTCGAGCCGTTACTCGCAAAGCTATTCGGATGCGCTGCCCGATTTCGTGAAGCTGGGCGAAGCCTATGGCTGGAAGGGCATCCGCATCGAAGGAATGCAGGAGCTCGACGCGGGGATCGCGGAAATGCTTGCGCATGACGGCCCGGTCATCGTCGATTGCGTCGTGGCAAAGCTTGCGAACTGCTTCCCGATGATCCCTTCGGGTGCCGCACACACCGAAATGCTCCTGGGCGATGACAAGGTTTCGGGCGAAATGTCCGACGAAGCAAAGGCGCTGGTGTGATGCACATCAAGGAAGGCCCCAAGGAGCGTCACACGCTCTCCGTTACCGTGTCGAACGAGCCGGGCGTGCTGGCGCGGATCGCCGGTATGTTCACCGCGCGCGGCTACAATATCGAGAGCCTTACCGTGGCCGACATCACCGAAGACGATTCGATCAGCCGGATCACGATCGTCACCAGCGGAACACCTGCCGTGATCGAGCAGGTGGCGTCGCAGCTGGACCGGATGGTGCCGGTCCACAAGGTCACCGACCTGACCGTGATTGGCGATCACGTCGAGCGCGAGTTGGCACTGGTCAAGGTCGCGGGCGTCGGCGATCACCGGATCGAGGCGTTGCGGCTCGCCGAAGTTTTCCGCGCCAATGTGGTCGATACGACGATTTCGAGCTTCGTCTTCGAAGTGACGGGTGCCTCGACCAAGATCGACCGCTTCATCGAACTGATGCGCGAGATCGGACTCGTCGAGGTCGCCCGCACCGGTATTGTCGCGATGGCCCGCGGCAGGGAAGCCGTTTGAATTCATCCAACCATATAATCAATCAAGGACCAGGAAAATGCGTGTCTATTACGATCGTGATGCTGATCTTAAGCTGATCGAAAGCAGGAAAATTGCCATTGTCGGCTATGGCAGCCAAGGCCATGCCCATGCGCAGAATCTTCGGGATTCGGGCGTGAAGGAGGTCGCAATCGCGCTGCGCCCCGGTTCGGCGACGGCGAAGAAGGCCGAGGATGCGGGCTTCAAGGTCCTTTCCAACAGCGAGGCCGCAAAATGGGCCGATATCCTGATGATCCTCGCCCCTGACGAGCATCAGGCGGCGATCTGGGAAAATGACATCAAGGGCAATCTGAAGCCCGGTTCCGCGCTTGCCTTCGCGCATGGCCTCAATGTCCATTTCGGCCTGATCGAGCCGCCCGCCGATATCGACGTGATCATGATCGCGCCGAAAGGCCCCGGCCACACGGTCCGCAGCGAATATCAGAAGGGCGGCGGCGTTCCCTGCCTGATCGCGGTACACCAGGATGCCTCGGGCAATGCGCAGGATGTGGCGCTGGCCTATGCGTCCGGTGTCGGCGGCGGCCGCTCTGGCATCATCGAGACCAATTTCCGCGAGGAATGTGAAACCGATCTGTTCGGCGAGCAGGCCGTGCTGTGCGGCGGCATCACGCACCTGATCCAGGCCGGGTTCGAGACACTGGTCGAGGCTGGATACGCGCCGGAGATGGCTTATTTCGAATGCCTGCACGAAACCAAGCTGATCGTCGACCTGCTCTATGAAGGCGGGATCGCGAACATGCGCTATTCGATCTCTAACACGGCCGAATATGGAGATATCACGACCGGCCCGCGCATCATCACGCCTGAAACCAAGGCCGAGATGAAGCGCGTGCTTGCCGACATCCAGTCGGGCCGGTTCGTGAAGAACTTCGTGCTCGACAACCGCGCCGGTCAGCCCGAGCTGAAGGCGAGCCGCAAGGCCGCCGCCGCGCACCCGATCGAAAAGGTCGGCGCGGAGCTCCGCGCAATGATGCCGTGGATCGCCAAGAACAAGCTGGTCGACAAGGCGAAGAACTGATCTTCGTTGCACTAGATTTGGTTTATTGACTTGGGGAAGGGTGGCACCGACATTGGCGCCACCCTTTCTTGTTTTCAGGAGTATCCCCCAAGTGAAAAAGCTTCTTTTCGCGCTTCCGCTTCTAGTCGCCGTACCGCTGCTCGCCCAGATCCCTAAGGAAGTTCCCGGCAAGGCCGATCCCGCGCGCGTGGCGGCCGGAACCTATGCGGTCGAGCCCACACACACGCTGATCGGCTGGACGGTCAACCATTTCGGCTTCACCGACTATTTCGGGGCTTTCGGCAGCCCGACCGGGACACTGAAGCTCGATCCCGCAAAGCCCGAGGCAAGTAGCGTCAGCATCGATATTCCGGTCACAGAGGTCTTTACAGCCAACGCCCGGCTTACCGAGCATTTGAAGTCCCCAAGCTTTTTTGACACAACCCGTTTCGCGACGGCCAAATTTGTTTCGACGGGCGTGACTGCCAACGGCTCCACCGCAAAAATCGCGGGAACCCTCACGATCAAGGGCATCACCAAACCCGTGGTGCTCGATGCCAAGTTCACCGGTGCGGGAACAAACCCCTTCAGCAAGAAAGAAACTGTCGGGTTTTCCGCCACCGCTACGATCAAGCGGAGCGACTGGGCGATCACCTATTTGGAGCCGATTGTAGGCGACGAGGTCCGGCTGAACATTCAGGTCGCGTTCGAAAAGTCATCCTGATCTAGTCGTGCTGTTGCGCGGCGGGGGCCTTGGCGCGCCCGCCGCGTCGCCAATAGGCGGGCACAAACAGCCGCGTGACCAAGCCATTCTCCGCCATCCACGCCGCATAGGAGCGATAGTCCGGATCTGCGGACAAGTGCCATTCCTCGGTTTTGGCGCGCCAATAATAGACGCCGCTGACGGCCGCGAGCAGCGCCGTGTTGCGGACGGCATCGACGGGATTGCCCGTCGTCACGAGAAAGGGAAGCCCGGCAACCCACCAGAACAGGTTCTTCGACAGATAGGCCGGGTGCTTCGAGAAAGCATATGGCCCATGTGTCAGGATTCCGCGATCGGTAAGATTTGAGAAGCGCAGCCCGAACGCAACCGTTGCCCAGGCATAGATCGCGGTCAAGCCGACCAGGACGAATCCTGTCAGCGTCAGCAGTACCGGATGGTGCTGAAGCCAGTAGAGCCAATCCTGCCCTCCTGGATGGTAATCAAGCGGTCCCCCTGCACCCATCAGGATGAAGGGCGGATAGCATATGAGCGCAGCCGCCCAGCCCGAGACGTAGGGCGTGGCCGAACGGATATGTGCATCGAGCGGCCTCATCGTCAGCACGTAGCCGACCGTCGCGAACGCAATGTCGACGACGAACATCGACACGATCAGCCATTGCGAGAGGGCGACAGGATCGCCCCAAATCCTTGTAAAATCGGCATCGACCAGTTCGTGGAAGCTGCCTGGAACGATCGAAATCATGAAGGCAAGGAAGAAGCCCTTTACGGCCCAGGCGCGCAGATGGCTCCAGACTTGATCGGGCTTGACGCCCGGCTGACCCAGAAGGAACGCGCCCAGATGCCAGGCGCCGTCCCGCCGCTCGAGCAGCCTACGGTCGAGCCAGAAAACGTACGGAACCGAAAGGATTAAGAGCGGGAGGGCGGTCGCGGCGAAGACCTCCATCGCAAATACGTAATCGCCGCGCCAGTAGAAGCGGAAGATGCAATATAGCCCGGCAATCAGGGCCCAAGTCACCCATAGGCCAGAAAGCTTGATCAGTGAAACATCCGCAACGCCGGCGACCGAACGCGGCGGCCTGTCCCAATCAAGACCAGTAGTCGGGTTGCGGTATACCTTGTCCACAAAGATCGACCAGAACACCATTGGCGCGCCGCATGCGATGAGGCTCGCAAGCGCGGCGTAGGGACCGTCCATCCCGAAGCGGATCGCAGCCGTTACCCAAATCGCGAGGCCGGCAAGCCCTGCCAAGCCAACGCCGCCGCTGACCGCCGATTGCGGTCGCAATGGACGGGAAATGGACTCGTCGGTGCTCATTCGCACATCTCTAGCCGAATTTCGTAGCGATGAAGCGAAAAGCTGGAGCGGGTGAAGGGAATCGAACCCTCGTCGTAAGCTTGGAAGGCTTCTGCTCTACCATTGAGCTACACCCGCATCGGATCGAAACGGACGGACGTTTCGGTCGCGGCGCGCTTGCCACAATAATAAGCTGCTGGTCAACACATCGATGTTGCGTCGGTCGAGCCGATCCTCCCCAATTTGCCGAAACACCGCCTGGCCGGTATCGCGAGAGGCTATTCCGCGCCGGCTCAAGATTCGGCAATCAATCGGGAGGGGACCGGATGTTTTTGCGCCTGATCGCTATGGTCGCCGGAGTCCTGCTTGGAAGCACAGCACCGGTGCGGGCCGCGACTGAATCGTCGAAGCCGGCGAAAGCTTTTGGTGATCTCAACCATAATGGGCGGCTCGACCCATATGAAAATCGCAACCTGGCGGCAGAAGTGCGCGCGGAGGACCTACTGGCGCGCATGAGCCTTTCCGAAAAAGCGGGGCTGATGCTGCACGGTACTGCGCCGACCGTCCGGAACGACGCAGGCATCGAAGACCGCTACGATATCGCCAAGGCCGAGCAGCTTATCCGCGACGAGCATGTTACCAGCATGATCACCCGCCTGGCCGGCCGGCCCGAAATGATAGCGATCGAGAATAATCGCCTTCAGGCCATTGCGCGCCGGACAAGGCTTGGCATTCCGGTCACGATCAGCAGCGATCCCCGGCACCATTTCTATTCCTTTGCCGGCATGTCCTCCTCGACCAACGGCTTCTCGCAATGGCCGGAAACGCTGGGCTTTGCGGCGCTGCGCGATCCGGCACTGGTCAGGCGCTTCGCCGATATCGCCCGTCAGGAATATCGTGCGACCGGGATGCACATGGCGCTGTCCCCGCAGGCCGACATAGCAACCGAGCCGCGCTGGCACCGCATTC
Source organism: Sphingomonadaceae bacterium (assembly GCA_041916635.1). GTDB lineage: Bacteria > Pseudomonadota > Alphaproteobacteria > Sphingomonadales > Sphingomonadaceae > Aquisediminimonas. The sequence continues at coordinate 584,374 of JAYRZE010000001.1, forward strand.
CCGGGACGTTCGGCGAAGATCCCGACATCGCGGGCCGGCTGGTCGGGGCCTATGTTTCGGGGTTCCAGGGCTCGGCGACCGGCATCGGGCCAAACGGCGTTGCGGCCATCGTCAAGCACTGGACCGGCTATGGCGCGGCGCGCGACGGCTATGACAGCCACAACAGCTACGGGCGTTTTTCCGACATCAAGGCCGATGCGCTTTCGCTTCACATCAAACCGTTCCTGCCGGCCTTTGCCGCAGGCGCGGCCGGCGTGATGCCCACCTATTCGATCCTGGCGGAGTTGCACACGCCGGGTCATCCGCCTGCTACGGCAGGGGCCGGCTATGATCGCTGGCTGCTGACGGACCTGTTGCGCGGACAATACAGGTTCGGCGGTATCATCCTGTCGGACTGGGGGATCACGAACCCATGCAACGAAATCTGTCAGAAGGGATTCCCTGAAGGCGTCCGTCCGAATTGGGAAGGCATTTCGACTGCTTGGGGGGTCGAGGCGCTTACAACGCCCGAGCGTTTCGCCATGGCAATCAACGCCGGAGTGGATCAGATCGGCGGATCCGAAGATCTGCCGGCGCTCCTCGAGGCGGAAAGGCTGGGTTTGGTTTCGAAGGCAAGCATCGATGCAAGCGCGCTGCGGATACTCATACTCAAGTTCCGCCTCGGCTTGTTCGACGAACCGATGGTGGACCCGGCACGAGCCGCGCGGCTGGTCGGCAACGCCGCCTTTCTCGCGAGGGGCCGCTCAGCGCAAGCGCGCTCGGTCGTTCTTCTCAAGAATGAAGCAGGGCTGCTCCCGACCAGGCCCTGCCCCGTCTGGCTTCGCGGCATCGACCCGGCGGCGGCTCGCGCGCATGGCTTCACGCCAGTCGATGACATCTCGAAGGCTTGCGTGGCGCTGATCCGGGCCGAAACGCCGTTCCAGCGCCTTCATCCGAATTTTCCGTTCGGGCAGATGATGCACGAGGGCGATCTCGATTTCAAAGACGGCGATGCGACTCTCTCCGCCATCCGCATGGCCAGCCAGCATGTGCCCACGATCGTAGACATCACTATGGACCGACCCGCAATTCTCACCAATATCGCGCCGCTCGCCAAGGCGGTGATTGTCAATTTCGGCCAGTCGGACGATGCGCTGTTCGACGTGCTGACGGGCAAGGTACGCCCAGCGGGCAAGCTGCCATTCGAACTGCCGCGATCGATGGAGGCCGTTCGCGCGCAGCGTTCCGATCTTCCGGCGGACAGTGAAAATCCGCTTTATCCGATCGGCTTCGGGCTTCCCTATCGGCCCTGAGCGCCACGCCCCAAGGAATCACTCTCCGTCGGCGATCAGCCGTTCGCCGACAACGTTGATGCCATAGCCTTCGAGCGCCACGATGTTGCGATGGGCATTGGTCAGCAGGATCATGTCGTGGATGCCCAGATCGGCAAGGATCTGGGCGCCGATGCCATAGTTGCGCAGATCGGGCTCGGGCGGCTTGCCGCCCGACATGACCATTGCGGTCAGTCCGGTTTCGGGCGCGGGCATCAGCAGGACGATAACACCCGCCCCCACTTCGCCGATCTGGTGCATGCAACGCTGCAACAGACGCTTGCGCGGGCCCGGCTGGCCAAGTGTGTCCGAAAAGATCGAGATGCTGTGCATCCGCACCAGCGTCGGCACATCGGGCCGGACCTTGCCCTTCTGGAGCACGAGGTGCTGGCTGCCGTCGACCCGGTTGATATAGTTGAGCAAGCGCCAGTCGCCGCCATAATCGGACGTGAAGGGCGCCTCGGCAAGGCATTCGACGAGGTGGTCGTTGCGCCGGCGATAAGCGATCAGGTCCCGGATCGTGCCCATTTTCAGGCCATGCAGACGTGCAAAGGCGACAAGATCGTCCATCCGCGCCATCGTACCGTCATCCTTCATGATCTCGCAGATCACGCCGGACGGATTGAGCCCGGCGAGCCGCGAGATATCGACCGCAGCCTCGGTATGCCCCGCCCGCACGAGCACACCGCCATCGCGCGCGATGAGCGGAAACACATGGCCGGGCGTAACGATATCGTCCTTTCCCTTGGAGGCATCGATCGCCACGGAAACGGTGCGCGCGCGATCAGCCGCTGAAATGCCGGTCGTTACGCCCTCGCGTGCTTCGATCGACGTCGTGAACGCGGTCTCGTGGCGCGTGCCATTGGCTCGGCTCATCAGTTCCAGACCGAGCTGTTCGACGCGCGACTTGGTGAGCGTGAGGCAGATCAGACCGCGTCCGTGCGTCGCCATGAAATTGATCGCATCGGGCGTTGCCATCTGGGCTGGGATGATCAGGTCCCCCTCATTCTCGCGGTCCTCGTCATCGACGAGGATGAACATGCGTCCGTTACGGGCTTCCTCGATGATTTCCTCGATCGGGACGAGCGTCGGGCTGTCGTCGTTCGAAAACAGGAAGGTCTCCAGCTTGCGCAGCGTTTCCGCAGTCGGGTTCCATTCGGCGTCTTCAAGGTCGCGCAGCGTGTTGGCGTGAAGCCCCGCAGCGCGCGCGAGGCCCGAGCGGGACATGCCACCTTCAGTGACAAGACGGCGGAGTTTGTCGATCAATAGCGTGCTCATGTTCACAACGTTTCACATCATAATGTGAGAGTCAACCTCCAAAATCACATTATAGTTAGTGCAGGCAGGCTAGTCACGCGATCAGAAGTGCCCCGGCAAGACTCAGCACAAAGGCAATGATCGTCGCGACCGCGACCGGTATGGCGCTCCGCCACCCCTGACTGAGTAGAAGCTGCATCGGGGAACGGATGCCTGTCGCCGTCACCGCGAGAAGCAGCAGCGATTGGGTCGCGATTTTCGCCCAGCCACTCGCTTCCGCCGGCAGCGGGGCGAAGGAACGAACTGCACCGAGAAGGAGAAACCCGGCCACGAACCAGGGAAGCTCAACACGTGCGCGCTTCTGCCCGGCCTCTGCCGGAAATATCAGCGCCACGGCGGCGAGCGCCGGGGCCAGCAGGGCAACGCGGGTCAGCTTGACGATGGCTGCGGTTTCACCCGCTTCGTCCGAGAACGAATAACCCGCGCCCAACGCCTGGGCGACGTCGTGGATCGACCCGCCGACCAGCCAGCCAGCCTGCCTGTCGGTCAGCCCGATGGCATGGGCGAGTACGGGATAGAGCGACATGGCAAGCGCGCTTGCCGCCGAAATGGTCACGAGGACCAATGTCAGCTGCGCCTGGCTCGACCGTTTCTCGCCAAGCACGCTCGACAGCGCCAGCGCGGCGGACGCTCCGCAAATCGCCACGGACCCGCCTGCGAGCACGCCGAAGCCCGAACCGAGCCGAAGCGCCTTTGCCGCTAGCGCACCTGTCGCTGTGACGAGCGCGACCATCGCCGCAATCCAGGCGAAGCTTGCCCAGCCCAGGTCGATGATCTGCCACACCGTGACCTGAAGGCCAGTGACGACGATCCCCCAGCGCAGCAAAGTCTTCGACGCAAAGCCAAGGCCGGGGTGCAGCCTCGTGTCGGCATTGGCGAAATTGAAGGCAAGCCCGATCAGCAACCCCATCAGCATTCGTGGCGCGCCATAATGGTCGGACAGCCAGGCCGCGGCCAGCGCCGCGATGACCGTCATCGCCAGCCCCGGCCAATAGGCGCGCCACCCATGTTGCTCGGGGGGCGATGTGTCGAGAAGGTCGCCATAGAGGTCCGCCCCCAGCGGCAGCGCCTTTTGCCCCCCTATGGTCATTGACCCGTCCCCCCTTGCGGCAATGCTATCGATAGTCCGGCTCGTCCATCCATGGCGAGAAATGGGGCAAGTCCTCCGCTACACTATCCGAGTAATGCGCCGGACGCTTCTCCAGAAAAGCGGTCACTCCTTCTTTCGCGTCGCCGCTCCGCCCGCGCATCCAAATCGCGCGGCTGTCGAGCTTGTGCGCTTCCATCGGATGGCTGGCCCCCATCATCCGCCACATCATCTGCCGGGTCAGACTGATCGAGACCGGCGCGCCTTCCGCTGTCAGCTCAAGTGCAAGCGCGCGCGCGGCCGGTAGCAGGTCCGTCGGCGCGTGGATCGACCGAATCAGCCCGCCACGCAAGGCTTCCTTTGCGTCGAACACGCGGCCCGAATAGCACCAGTCGAGCGCCTGGCTGATCCCGACAAGCCGCGGCAGGAACCAGCTCGATGCCGCTTCGGGCACAATCCCGCGCCGCGCGAAGACGAAGCCGAAACGGGCTGTCTCGCTCGCCAGCCGGAAATCCATCGGCAGTTGCATCGTCACCCCGATCCCGACCGCAGCACCATTGACTGCGCCGATCACGGGCTTCTTGCAGTTGAAGATGCGAAGGGTGACGCGCCCTCCCCCGTCCCGCACACCCGGGTGCGAGAAATCGACGCTGCCGTCCGCGCGGACTGGCGAGCCCTGCTCCAGCCGGTCCGCGCGCTTCTCATAGTCGAACGTCGCGCCGCCCGAGCCAAGGTCGGCACCGGCGCAGAAGGCCCGGTCACCCGATCCGGTCACGATTACCGCGCGGACAGCATCGTCCGCATCGGCGATGTCGAAGGCCGCGATCAGTTCCTTCATCATTCCCGCTGTGAAGGCATTCATGCGATCGGGGCGGTGGAGCGTGATGGTCATGATGCCATCGTCGATGTCCGTGAGGATCGTCTCAAACTGTGCCAAGGTCTCTCTCTCCCATTTTTCGCGATCCAGCCTTGGCGCGATTCTTTGCGGTTGAAAAGAGCACGCGGAAGTTCCCGTGCATCGCCACGGCCGGTTGACACAGAAGCGTCGCCACGGAAAGTACCGCCCATGTCGGACGGTATCGCGCTGCACTCAAGTTGGAAAACCCCGCTCCTGCCGGAATTCGCCAGCCCCTATATGGCAGCGCTGCGCGAGTATCTTGTTGCGGAAAAAGGCGCGGGTAAGCGCATATTCCCCAAAGGCGCCGAGTGGTTTCGCGCGCTCGACCTGACGCCGCTCGACAAGGTGCGCGTGGTGATCCTCGGGCAGGATCCCTATCATGGTGAGGGACAGGCGCATGGGCTATGCTTCAGTGTGAAGCCGGGCGTCCGCCCGCCGCCCAGCCTCGTCAACATCTACAAGGAAATCGAAAGCGACCTTGGCATTCGTCCCGTCGCGCACGGTTTCCTCGAACATTGGGCCGAACAAGGCGTGCTCCTCCTGAACTCGGTCCTGACCGTCGAAAAAGGGCAGCCGGCCTCCCACCAGGGAAAGGGCTGGGAACGCTTCACCGATGCCATTATCCGCCTGATCAATGCGCGCGACACACCCGTCGTATTCATGCTCTGGGGCAATTATGCCCAACGCAAGGCCGATTTCGTCGATACGAGCAAGCATCTCGTTCTCAAGGCCGCGCACCCTTCGCCGTTCTCGGCGCATAACGGCTTTCTCGGCTGCAAACATTTTTCGAAAGCCAACGCCTTTCTCGAAAGCAAAGGCCTGTCGCCCATCGACTGGGCCTTGCCGGACCGCGTCTGATGATCGTTACGCGACCGTGTCGCGATAGCGCATCACGGCAACCGAAACGAGAATGACCAGCATCCCCGCAAGAATCCCGATTTGCGGAAGCGACGACTGCAAGTCCCACCCCTTCAGCATGATGCCCCGAATGACACGCATGAAATGGGTGGGCGGCAAAGCTTCTCCCAGCCATTGCGCCCAGCGCGGCATGCCGCGAAACGGGAAGATGAAGCCCGACAGCAATATGCTCGGCATCATATAGAAAAAGCTCATCTGCATGGCCTGGAGCTGGCTTCCCGCGATCGTCGACAGGGTGAAGCCAAGGGAAAGACTGACGGCGATGAAAAGGATCGTCACGGCCACGGTCAGGACGAGCGATCCCATGAAGGGCACATCGAACAACAGCCGGGAAAAGAGAAGAATGACGGCTGTCTGCACAAAGCCGATCAGCAGATAGGGGACGATCTTGCCGACCATGACTTCGATCGGACGCAACGGCATGGCGAGCAAATTCTCCATCGTGCCATGCTCTACTTCTCGCGTGACCGACATGGCCGTCAGCATGACCATCGTCATGGAGAGAATAATGGCAAGCAAGCCCGGCACGGTATTTCTGCTCGTGATGCCTTCCGGATTGTAGCTTCTCTGGACAATGATATCGACGGGGCCAAGCTGCGGCAGATGCGTGCCAAGCGGACCATCCAGGTCGCGCGCAAGTCCCTGTTCCACGGCTTGCCGCACCGCTGCAAGTGCATTGCCGGTTGCCGCCGGATCGGTCGCATCGGCGGTGATGAGAAGTTGCGGCCTGTCTCCGCGGACCAGAGAGCGCTCGAAATTCGGTGGTATGGTGACGACGAACTGCACTTCGCCGTCCTTCACCAATCTTTCCGCGTCGCCTGGCCTGTCAACCACTTGAACAAGATCGAAATAGCTTGTGTTGCGCAACGCCGAATCGATCGAACGGGAAAAGGCGGAATGGTCGTTTATCTCGAGCGCCATTGGCAAATGGCGGGGATCGCCATTGATCGCAAAACCGAAGATTATGAGCTGAATGATGGGAAAGGCGAACATCATCGCGATCGTGCCGGGATCGCGGCGCATCTGCCGAATCTCCTTGAAGATCATGGCGCCGATCCTGCCGATCATGGCGTTGCACCAACGCTATTGTCGACGGCGCCCCGCATCAGATCGATGAAAACATCCTCAAGCGTCGGTTCGACCGGAGTCCAGCGGATGGTTTGCGCCCATGGCCGGACGGCCTCGCGCAGCTGCTTCGGGTCCGGTCCGCAAACATGGAGTATCGTGCCGAACGGCGCCGCCGTGCTGACGCCGGGACGCGCCTGAAGCTCGGGCGCCAGCCGGTCGGCGCCGGGGCCTACTCCGGTCAGTGCATGCAGGCCTGAGCCCGCAATCACTTCAGCCGTTGTTCCGCGCGCAAGCATGACGCCATATGCGATATAGGCGATCTCGTGACAGCGCTCGGCCTCATCCATGTAGTGAGTCGACACAAGGACGGTGATACCCGTTGCCGCGAGAGCATGTATCTGGTCCCAGAATTCACGCCTTGCCTGCGGATCGACACCTGCCGTCGGCTCATCAAGCAACAGGATGCGAGGCTCGTGAAGGACGCTTGCGGCAAGCGCCAGACGTTGCTTCCATCCGCCCGACAGCTTGCCCGCCAGCTGGTCCGATCGGGTGTCCAATCCGAGCTGGACGAGTGCGTCGTCCACGCGTGCCGCCGTCCGGTCCAGGCCATAGACCCGCGCAACGAACTCAAGATTCTCACGGATGGTCAGATCGCCGAATAGCCCGAATTTCTGCGTCATATAACCGATTTGCCGCTTGATGAGGCCGCGCTGGGTTCGAAGATCGAGCCCCAGCACCTCTCCTTCGCCCTCATCGGGGATGAGCAAGCCGCAGATCATCCGCAGGGTCGTCGTCTTGCCCGAACCATTGGGCCCGAGAAAGCCGCATATTCGACCTTCAGCGACTTTGAGGTCGACATGGTCCACAACCGTGCGCCCGGCAAAGCGCTTGGTCAGGCCCCGGACATCGATGGTGACCGGAGCGGTCATTGCGGAGCGACATCGACCGGCAGGCCAAGCGGAAGCGGCTTTTCGGTAGCAGCCAAGGTGGCTTCGACCATGAAAACCAGCTTTGTGCGGGCTCGCTCGCTGTAAATGACGGGCGGCGTGAACTCGGCGCTCGGCGCGATATAGCGGATCACGGCCGATCGCTCCGGCCCGCAACCGTCGCACGAAAAGCGCACCTTCGTTCCTGGCGTCAGCCGGGCCACATGATCCTGGGGAACGAAGAAGCGCAACTTGCGTTTGTTATCTGGCAGAACGGCAAGCACCGGCATGTTCGCCGGGACCCATTCTCCTGGATTGTAGAACGTTTGCTGGATAATGCCGGTCGACGGCGATGAAGGAGAAATTTCTCCGCGCCGCTTTCCCTGTGCACGAAGTGCGGCCTGAGCGCTGGCTATCTGGGCTTCGGCCGCTCGCAATTGATCGGCCCGCCCGGCGCTCAGCATGCCGGAACGAGCTTGCGCCGCAGTTCCCGAAACATTGGCTTGCGCCACATCTCGCGCTGCACGCGCGGCATCCAGCTGCGCCTTCGAGACGAAGCCCTTGGCAGCGAGCGCGGCAATCCTTTCATAGTCCCGGCTGGCCTTGACCAACTGTGCGCGGGCCGCCGCTTCGCTGGAACGCGCGGCATCCTGTTCGGGCGCCCGCTCGCGTGCCTGCTGCAGGTCGGAGAGCTGTGCACGGGCCGCATCGAGCTGCCCCTGAAGACGTTGGGTTTCTGCGTCGGTTACAACGGGATCGAGCGCGAACAGCGCGTCTCCAGCCTTGACGCGGGTTCCCCGATCCACGGCTCTCGAGGCGAGCGTACCGGAAATGGGTGCAGCAATATAAAGTGGTTCACCCTCGACATACCCCAGCCAGCGATCATCCGACCTGGACGGCCAGGCCAGCCAGACCGCGGCCCCTGCGACCAGAACGACCGCCGCTCCGCCAATGACGGGTAAAGGCAACTTCATGACATCGCCTCCTCACGGACAAGCAAGCCGTTCAACAGGATATCGGCATGCGACTGCCCCATAGCCCGAATGTCAAGCGGCCTGCCGCCGACTGGTTCGAACACGATCTTCCAAAGAGCGGAAAGCACAATCCCCCCAGCTACGCTCCGGCTAGCCAGTTCCGGATTGGGGCACAGGAATTCACCTCGTGCCACGCCGTGGCATATAACCCGCTCGATCATCCCCATGATCCGGCTGATCGCCTTGTCGTGATAATATTTGGCGAGTTCGGGAAAGTTGCTTCCCTCCCCGATAATGAGCCGCGGTACAAACGCCATCGCCGGGCTTGCGAGGCGATCCAGCCCTGCCGTCACCAGCCCGCGCAAAAGGCCCGCCGCTTCAATGCCGCTGAGGTCCTCGGGGACGAAGGCCGGAAGCATCTCTCCGATCAGTTCCTCGACCAGCGCGCGGAATAGCGCCTCCTTCGACTCGAACTGCAGATAGAGCGCTGCTTTCGAGATCCCCACGCGACGCGCGATGTCATCCATTCTCGCTGCGGCAAACCCCTTGGCCGCGAATTCCGCGCGAGCGGCGGCTAGGATATGTTCGCGGCGATCCGGCGGAGCGACTCTGGGCATGGCTTGTTTATAACTGACTGGTCAGTTATAAACAAGCCATGCCTGCCCCGCACCTTTTTTTGGCGTACAATCGTTTTCCGGGCCGCAGGCATTTCTCGAAAACAGGGACATCACGCCGATCGACTGGGCCTTACCCACCAGCGCGTGAGGCAACGCCAGCTATGGCATCGGCAATCGTTTCGACTAGTTCAAGCGGAAGGTCGTGGCCCATACCGGGAATGATCAGTAGTTCGGCTCCCTTGATGCTGGCGGCCGTGTCGCGACCGCCTTCGACCGAGACGAGCGGATCAGCATCCCCGTGGATCACCAGCGTCGGCGCGGTGATTGCAGAAAGCCTGGCCCGCCTGTCGCCGCCTCCAATGACAGCCGCCATCTGGCGCATATAGCCTGTGGGGGAATAGCTGCGCTGAAGGTCGGCACGGACCCGGGTCAGGAGCCGTTCCTCGCTCGCCGGATAGGCGGGGCTGCCGATCACGCGCGCGGCGTTGACCGAAAACGCAACGAGAGCGTCGGGATCCGCCGTCGCGGGCCGGTTGGTAAGCACCGCCATCGCTTCGGGCCTGGCCGGGGGTATGGCAGGGTTCCCGGTAGTAGACATGATCGACGTAAGTGAGAGCGTGCGCTCCGGATAATGCGCTGCCACAAGCTGGGCGATCATGCCGCCCATCGAGGCGCCGACAATATGCGCGCGATCAATCCCGAGCGCGTCGAGCAGGCCAACACCGTCGGCCGCCATGTCGTCGAGCGAATAGGCAGCGTCGGGCTTCTTGCCCGTAAACGACGCCATCATCAGCGCCCCCATGTCCGGCACGCCAGCATGATCGAACTTGGTCGAAAGACCAATGTCCCGATTGTCATAGCGGATAACGCGAAAGCCGCGCGCCACGAGCGTCTCGCAGAGTTCGATCGGCCAGAGCGTCAACTGGCCGCCTAATCCCATGATGAGCAGAACCGGCGGCGCGTCAGGCGAGCCGAAGCTTTCATACTCGATGTTGATGCCGTTCGCCTGGATGGAGGGCATGCGCGCTCTTTCTCTGTTTCGTGCGGCAAATCTGCATGGTGCGGCTCGTGCAGGCAACAAAAAAGGCGCCCTGAGGCGCCTTTTTGCTGGTTGCGGGAGCAGGATTTGAACCTGCGACCTTCAGGTTATGAGCCTGACGAGCTACCGGGCTGCTCCATCCCGCGCCACCAATTCGGTCCACAAAAAAGCGGACCGTGAAGGCCCGCTCTTTGCTGGTGAATGCCACCAAGTGGACCTTCGAACATCGTAAATGGGTTCAAACCCGCACATCCTGCCTTCAAGCGCCTGCTGCAAAGCCTGGCGACGTCCTACTCTTCCGGTGCTTAAGCAACAGTACCATCGGCGCTGACTGGTTTCACGGCCGAGTTCGGGATGGGATCGGGTGGGTCACAGACGCTATGGTCACCAAGCTATGTAGCAGGCGCTCAAAGAAATGTGCGGGTTCTCAAAATCAATACCGTGCAGGTTATGCTGTTTGCATTCTGACCGTAATATTGGGCTGCGATCAATCATCCTTGCCTCAATGGCCAGCAACCAAGGCTGTCATTGATGGCGGGACTCTCAAAGCGCGAACAGAGCAATTAGGACCGGTTAGCTCCACGCATTACTGCGCTTCCACATCCGGCCTATCAACGTGGTGGTCTTCCACGGCTCGATGAAATCTTATCTTGAGGGAGGCTTCCCGCTTAGATGCTTTCAGCGGTTATCCCGTCCATACATAGCTACCCTGCTGCACCGTTGGCACGATGACAGGTCCACCAGAGGTATGTTCAACCCGGTCCTCTCGTACTAGGGTCAACTCCTCTCAAATTTCGACGCCCACGGCAGATAGGGACCAAACTGTCTCGCGACGTTCTGAACCCAGCTCACGTACCACTTTAATTGGCGAACAGCCAAACCCTTGGGACCTGCTCCAGCCCCAGGATGTGATGAGCCGACATCGAGGTGCCAAACAACCCCGTCGATATGAGCTCTTGGGGGTTATCAGCCTGTTATCCCCGGCGTACCTTTTATCCGTTGAGCGATGGCCCTTCCACGAGGGACCACCGGATCACTATGACCGACTTTCGTCTCTGCTCGACTTGTCAGTCTCGCAGTCAGGCGGGCTTATGCCATTGCACTCTAACAGACGGTTTCCAACCGTCCTGAGCCCACCATCGCGCGCCTCCGTTACTCTTTAGGAGGCGACCGCCCCAGTCAAACTACCCGCCACAGAGGGTCCCTGCACCGGATAACGGTGCGAGGTTAGACATCAGAAAACAACAGGGTGGTATTTCACCTATGGCTCCACCAGGGCTGGCGCCCTGGCTTCAAAGCCTCCCACCTATGCTACACAGTTCTTTCCTAATGCCACTCTGAAGCTGCAGTAAAGGTGCACGGGGTCTTTCCGTCTAACCGCGGGTACTCCGCATCTTCACGGAGAATTCAATTTCGCTGAGCATGTACTGGAGACAGTGGGGAAGTCGTTACGCCATTCGTGCAGGTCGGAACTTACCCGACAAGGAATTTCGCTACCTTAGGACCGTTATAGTTACGGCCGCCGTTTACCTGGGCTTCATTTCGGAGCTTGCACCCCTCCACTTAACCTTCAGGCACCGGGCAGGCGTCAGGCCCTATACGTCGTCTTGAAGCCGACTTAGCAGAGCCCTGTGTTTTTGCTAAACAGTCGCTACCCCCTGGCCTGTGCCCCCCACAAATGGTTGCCCAAATGTGGGGCCTCCTTCTTCCGAAGGTACGGAGGCAATTTGCCGAGTTCCTTCAGTACACTTCTCTCAAGCGCCTAGGTATACTCTACCTGCCCACCTGTGTCGGTTTCGGGTACGGTCTATACGGTGGGGCTATTTCCTGGAACCTCTTCGAAGCCAGACCAATCCGATAAGGACTGACAACTTACGAGATCCGTCACACACCACCAGGTTCAGGAATATTAACCTGATTCCCATCGACTACCCCCTTCGGGCTCGTCTTAGGGGCCGACTTACCCTGCGCGGATTAGCCTTGCGCAGGAACCCTTGGGCTTTCGGCGAGAGGGCATCTCACCCTCTTTATCGCTACTCATGTCTGCATTCGCACTTCCGATACCTCCACGGTCGGTTACCCTCCCGCTTCACCGGCTTACGGAACGCTCCGCTACCGCGTGCATTGCTGCACACCCAAAGCTTCGGTACGTATCTTGAGCCCCGTTACATCTTCGCCGCAGGATCTCTTATTTAGACCAGTGAGCTGTTACGCTTTCTTTAAAGGATGGCTGCTTCTAAGCCAACCTCCTGGTTGTTTTGGAAATCCCACATGCTTTCCCACTTAGATACGATTTGGGGACCTTAGCTGTTGGTCAGGGCTGTTTCCCTTTTGACGACGGACCTTAGCACCCGCCGTCTGTCTCCCGGATAGTACTCAATGGTATTCGGAGTTTGGTTAGAGTTGGTAGATCTCGCGACCCCCGCATCCATCCAGTGCTCTACCCCCATTGGTATTCGTCCGAGGCACTACCTCAATAGTTTTCGCGGAGAACCAGCTATTTCCCGGCTTGATTGGCCTTTCACCCCTAAACACAACTCATCCGGTAACTTTTCAACGTTAATCGGTTCGGCCCTCCAGTGCGTGTTACCGCACCTTCAGCCTGGTCATGCCTAGATCGCCGGGTTTCGGGTCTAATGCATCAAACTCAGTCGCCCTATTCAGACTCGCTTTCGCTGCGCCTACACCTAACGGCTTAAGCTTGCTTGATACATTAAGTCACAGACCCATTATACAAGAGGTACGCAGTCACCCCACAAGGAGGCTCCTACTGCTTGTAAGCATTCGGTTTCAGGTACTGTTTCACTCCCCTCATCGGGGTGCTTTTCACCTTTCCCTCACGGTACTAGTTCACTATCGGTCATACACGAGTATTTAGGCTTGGAGGGTGGGCCCCCCATATTCAGACAGGATTACACGTGTCCCGCCCTACTCAAGTCCTGACACATCACTTTCGCATACGGGGCTGTCACC
>JAYRZE010000001.1:602500-2472477 GCA_041916635.1 Sphingomonadaceae bacterium
TTCCTGAGCGCGATGAAATATGTCGCCGGCCAGAAGAAGGTTACGCTTTCGCCCGAAAGCACTGTGACCGCGACAGTCGGGATCGGCCCGCGCGCCGACGGGAAGGGTTTCGGCCTCGATGTTGCGCTTGAAATCGCACTCCCCGGAATCGAACGCGCAGCAGCGCAGGAGGTTGTCGATCACGCGCACATTGTCTGCCCCTACAGCAATGCGACGCGCAATTCGCTCGACGTCCGGCTGACGCTTGCCTGATCGCGGCCGCGGCTAGAGGCGGCGAGCCAGCCGGACCGCCGCCGCCAGCGCCGCAAGACCGAACGGCAGGAACACAAGAAAGAGCCAGGGGCCAAGGCGGATCGCCCGCTCCGGATCGATACCATCGCGAAACCCGAGCGCGGCGGCCATCGCCCCCGCTCCGGCGGAACCGAATGCGCCGCCGATCAGCTGGGCCGTAGGGATTGCTGTCGACCCCGCATCGCGCTCCCCCTCGTCTAGGCCGCCGATGATCGCCTTGGCGAGGAAGGCCCAGGAAAGCCCGAAGCCCGACCCGAGCAGGATCATCGCGAGTGCGACAATTGCTGGCGTGCCGCGCGGGACTGCCCAGCTGCCGAAGATCATTCCGGCAACGATGATCGAAACCCCGAGTTTCAGCCAGAGCGCGTCATGCCCTTCCCGGCCGCGCGAGACCAGCAGCGCCGCCACCGTCCACCCCCCGGCGATCCCGCCGATGATGAACCCGGCCAGCAACGGCGAAAGGCCATGGATCGCCTGAAGAAAGGCCGTTCCATAAACGCTGAATCCGATCGCGGCGGCTTCGGCTGCAAAGATGACGAAATACCCCTGTCCCGCCGCACTCCGGAGATTTCCAGCCTCGCGCGGGAGGAGACGGACGCGGGCGGCTCGGTCCGTCGCCAGCAGGGCCAGGAAACCAACCGCACTGGCGATCACGAGCGCTACGGTCTCGAGCGGCTCGGTCACCAGCGACGCGGTCCCGAGGGCCGCCACCGAGAGCGTGAGGATCGCCAACTGGCGCACGGGTATGCCGCTTGGGGCATCGACTGCACCGTGAGCTGCCGAAAACAGGCGGATCAGCACCGCAAAGACCAGTGCTTGCGCGACGAACAGCCAGAACAGGATCCGCCAATCCTGTCCGCCTGCGAACAGGCCGCCCAGCATCGGACCGAGCAATGTCGCCATGCCCCAAACTGCCGAGATTACCCCGAACACCGCCGGCCAGACCCGTTCGGGAAAATTGTTCGGGATGGCGACATAGCAAAGCGCGACGATTGCCCCTGCACCGATACCCTGGATGAAGCGTCCGGCCACAAAGAGCGGCATCGCCGGGGCGAGCGCGCCCAAAGCACAACCGGCGGCATAGACCAGCGCAAACAGGATCGTCATGCGCCTGACGCCGAAATCGCCTCCCAACCGCGCGGCGCAGGCACTCGCCATGATCGAGCCGACCAGATAGGCGGCGACCGTCCAGCCGAACCATTCATAACCGCCAATGGCGCGAGCCACGCTTGGCATGATAGTGACCGTCACCAGCGTATCGGCAGCATTCAGCCACATGCCAAGGCACATCAGCGCGAGCAGCGGCGCGAAGCGGGCCGTGCGCAATTCGGCCCAGGGATTGGAAGCAGTCATCTGCCTGCCCTAGGCGAGCACCGGCCAAAGAAAAACCCCGCCGGATTGCTCCGACGGGGTTATTCGATCGATGGCAATCGCTCGCGAAGCTTATTCGGCCTCGTCCTCGACGCTCTCCGGTGTGTGGACCACGGCTGCCAGGGCATCGTCGCCGGTATCGGCCTCAAGCGGCTGGCGCAGCTCGGCCGCATGCTCCTCGGCCGCCGTCCTTGGCGCAATCAGGCTTTCCTGCCATTCGCGTTGCTGGACACGAAGCGCCGCGTCGCGCGACGTTGCCGTCACGCGCAGGCGGTTCATGCCGGCACCCGTTCCTGCGGGAATCAGGCGGCCGACGATCACGTTTTCCTTGAGGCCGATCAGCTCATCCTTCTTCCCTTCGACCGCCGCCTGCGTCAGCACGCGGGTGGTTTCCTGGAACGACGCCGCAGAGATGAAGCTGCGGGTCTGGAGGCTCGCCTTGGTGATGCCGAGCAGGATCGGCTTGCCCTCGGCAGGCTTGCCCCCGGTCAACGCAACCTTGTCGTTGATCTCGATCATTTCCTCGCGATCGACCTGTTCGCCGACGAGCAGCGTCGTATCGCCGGATTCTGTGATCTCGACCTTCTGCAACATCTGGCGCACGATCGTCTCGATGTGCTTGTCGTTGATCTTCACGCCCTGCAAGCGATAGACTTCCTGGATTTCGGCGACCAGGAATTCGGCCAGAGGCTCGATCCCCAGCACCTCGAGGATGTCGTGCGGATCGGGTGAACCGGCAACGAGATTGTCGCCCCGCTTCACATAGTCACCTTCCTGCACGTCGATCACCTTCGACTTGGGGATCAGATATTCGACCAGATCGCCGCCGTCCTCGGGCTGGATGCCGATCTTGCGCTTGGCCTTGTAGTCCTTGCCGTAAACGACACGGCCCGAAACCTTGGCGATGATCGCATTTTCCTTCGGCTTGCGCGCTTCGAACAGCTCGGCAACACGCGGAAGACCGCCAGTGATGTCGCGCGTCTTGGCCGCTTCACGGCTGACACGCGCCAGAACGTCACCGCCCTGGACAGTCGCTCCATCCTCGACCGAAAGCATCGCGCCCACGGCCAGCATGTAACGGCCCGCTTCGCCTGAATCCGCGTCGAGAAGCGTCAGGCGCGGACGAAGATCGACCTTCGAACGGCCCGGACGGAATTCGGTCACGACCTTCTGCGAAATACCGGTCGCTTCGTCGACCTGTTCGGCGAGCGTCTGGCCTTCGACCAGGTCCTGATACTTCACGACACCGGGATTTTCCGTGATCACCGGCATGGTGAAGGGGTCCCATTCGGCGATCTTTTCGCCCTTCTTCACCTTGGCACCGTCCGCGAACAGCACATAGGCGCCATAAGGCAGGCGATCGGCCGAGCGCTCGCGGCCATCCTTGTCGACAACCGCGATCTCGCCGTTGCGCGAAAGCGAAACCGTGCGGCCATGCTTGTCGACGATCGTGCGCAGGTCGCGATACTCGAGAACGCCGTCAGACACGGCCTCAAGGCCCGACTGTTCGTTGAGCTGCGCCGCACCGCCGATGTGGAAGGTCCGCATCGTCAGCTGGGTGCCCGGTTCACCGATCGACTGGGCGGCAATGACGCCGACAGCTTCACCGATATTGACCGGCGTGCCGCGCGCGAGATCGCGGCCATAGCATTTGCCGCAGACGCCCATCCGGGTCTCGCAGATCAGCGGCGAACGGATCTTGATCGCCTGGATGCCGATTTCCTCGATCAGCGCAATGTCCGCCTCGTCGAGCAGCGTGCCCGTCGGGATGATCACCTTGTTGGTCTTGGAATCGACGATGTCCTCCGCCGTGGTGCGGCCAAGGACGCGTTCGCCGAGCGAAGCGATGGTCGCGCCGCCCTGAACGATCGCTTTCATTTCAAGCGCACGCTCGGTGCCGCAATCTTCCTCGATCACGGTGCAATCCTGCGACACGTCGACAAGGCGGCGCGTCAGATAGCCCGAGTTCGCCGTCTTGAGCGCGGTATCGGCAAGACCCTTGCGGGCGCCGTGCGTCGAGTTGAAATATTCAAGGACGGTCAGACCTTCCTTGAAGTTCGAGATGATCGGCGTTTCGATGATTTCGCCCGACGGCTTGGCCATGAGGCCGCGCATGCCGGCAAGCTGCTTGATCTGCGCCGCCGAACCGCGCGCACCCGAATGCGCCATCATGTAGATCGCGTTGGTCGGAAGCTCGCGGCCATCCTCGCCCTTCTTGATGGTCTGGATTTCCTTCATCATCTCGGCCGCGACCTGGTCGCCGCAACGGCTCCAGGCGTCGATCACCTTGTTGTATTTTTCCTGCTGGGTGATCAGGCCTTCCTGATACTGCTGTTCGAAATCGCGCACCAGAACGCGGGTTTCCTCGACCAGCTTGTCCTTGGCGCCCGGGATGATCATGTCGTCCTTGCCGAACGAAATGCCCGCGCGGAAGGCGTGGCGGAAGCCAAGGCTCATGATCGCGTCAGCGAAGAGCACGGTCTCCTTCTGGCCGGTGTGGCGATAGACGATGTCGATGACGTCGCCGATTTCCTTCTTGGTCAGCAGGCGGTTGATCGTATCGAACGGCACCTTGTGGCTCTGCGGGAGGGTTTCGCCCAGCAGCATGCGGCCCGGCGTCGTTTCGGCGCGGAGCATATACTGGTTGCCGGCCTCGTCGACCTGCGGCACGCGGCTCGTGATCTTCGAATGCAGCGTCACGGCTCCGGCATTGAGCGCGGAATGGACTTCCTGCATATCCGACAGGATCATGCCTTCGCCCGGCTCGCCCGACTTTTCCATCGAGAGATAATAGAGGCCGAGAACCATGTCCTGCGACGGGACGATGATCGGCTTGCCGTTGGCGGGCGAGAGGATGTTGTTGGTCGACATCATCAGCACGCGTGCTTCGAGCTGCGCCTCGAGGCTCAGCGGCACGTGGACCGCCATCTGGTCGCCGTCGAAGTCGGCGTTGAAGGCCGAGCAGACCAGCGGGTGAAGCTGGATCGCCTTGCCCTCGATCAGCACCGGCTCGAACGCCTGGATGCCAAGGCGGTGCAGCGTCGGCGCGCGGTTCAGGAGCACCGGATGCTCGCGGATCACTTCGTCCAGAATGTCCCAGACTTCCTTGCGCTCCTTTTCGACCCACTTCTTGGCCTGCTTCAAGGTCATCGACAGGCCCTTGGCATCGAGCCGCGAATAGATGAACGGCTTGAACAGCTCGAGCGCCATCTTCTTGGGCAGGCCGCACTGGTGCAGCTTCAGTTCCGGACCGGTCACGATGACCGAGCGGCCCGAATAGTCGACGCGCTTGCCGAGCAGGTTCTGGCGGAACCGGCCCTGCTTGCCCTTGAGCATGTCGGACAGCGACTTCAGGGGACGCTTGTTGGCACCCGTGATCGTACGGCCGCGGCGGCCGTTGTCGAACAGCGCGTCGACGGCCTCCTGGAGCATGCGCTTTTCGTTGCGGACGATGATGTCCGGCGCGCGCAACTCCATGAGGCGCTTCAGGCGGTTGTTGCGGTTGATGACGCGGCGATAGAGGTCATTGAGGTCCGACGTCGCGAAACGGCCACCGTCGAGCGGCACCAGCGGACGCAGTTCGGGCGGGATGACCGGGATCACTTCGAGGATCATCCATTCGGGACGGTTGCCCGATTCGATGAAGCTCTCGACGACCTTCAGCCGCTTGATGATCTTCTTGGGCTTGAGTTCCGACTTGGTGGTGGCCAGCTCTTCGAGCAGTGCTTCCTTTTCGCCCTCGAGATCGAGTTCCTCGAGCATGCGGCGGACGGCTTCAGCGCCGATCCCGGCCGAGAAGGCATCCTCGCCATATTCGTCCTGCGCGTCGAGAAGCTCGTCCTCGGTCAGCAGCTGATATTTCTCGAGCGGGGTCAGGCCGGGCTCGATGACGATATAGGCTTCGAAGTAGAGGACGCGCTCAAGCTGCTTCAGCTGCATGTCGAGCAGCAGGCCGATACGGCTCGGGAGCGACTTCAGGAACCAGATGTGCGCGACGGGCGCGGCGAGTTCGATATGGCCCATCCGCTCGCGGCGAACCTTGGAAACCGTAACCTCGACGCCGCACTTTTCGCAGACGATGCCCTTGTACTTCATCCGCTTGTACTTGCCGCACAGGCACTCATAGTCCTTGATCGGGCCGAAGATGCGCGCGCAGAACAGGCCGTCGCGCTCGGGCTTGAACGTGCGGTAGTTGATCGTCTCGGGCTTCTTGATCTCTCCGAAGGACCAGCTGCGGATGCGCTCTGGCGAGGCAATGCCGATCTGGATCTGGTCGAAAGTCTCGGGCTTTGCGATCGGATTGGCGAAATTGGTCAGTTCGTTCATGTCTTGCTCCAGTTCCCCTCCCGCATCGGGGAGGGGTTTGGGTTAGAATTCAATTCGTGCTTCGGATCGCGTCACTCGGCAGCGATGGCGAGGCCATCGGCCGCATCGTCCTGGTCGTTGATGCTCGCCAGATCGACATTGAGGCCGAGCGAGCGCATTTCCTTGACCAGCACGTTGAAGCTTTCGGGAATGCCGGCCTCGAACGTGTCGTCGCCCTTGACGATCGCCTCATAGACCTTGGTGCGGCCGACCACGTCGTCGGACTTCACCGTGAGCATTTCCTGGAGCGTATAGGCCGCGCCATAGGCCTGGAGCGCCCAGACTTCCATTTCGCCGAAGCGCTGCCCGCCGAACTGCGCCTTGCCGCCCAGCGGCTGCTGGGTCACGAGGCTGTACGGCCCGATCGAACGCGCATGGATCTTGTCGTCGACCAGGTGGTGCAGCTTGAGCATGTAGATATACCCGACTGTCACCTTGCGGTCGAAGGCATCGCCTGTGCGACCGTCGAACAGCGTCACCTGGCCCGATGTATCGAGCCCGGCGAGCGTCAGCATGTCGGACACGTCCTTCTCGCGCGCGCCGTCGAACACCGGCGTTGCCATCGGCACGCCGTTCTTCAAGAGCCCGGCAAGTTCGACGATGTCGTCATCGCTGCGCGCATCGATTTCGCCTGCATATTTGTCGCCATAGACGGCCTTGATCCGCTCGCGAACCGCCGAGGGCGCCTTGCCTGCGGCCGCGCCGCCCGCTTCGCGCCATGCTTCGAGCGCTTCGGTGATCTGCTTGCCGAGACCGCGCGCGGCCCAGCCCAGATGCGTCTCGAAGATCTGCCCGACATTCATGCGCGAAGGCACGCCCAGCGGGTTCAGCACGATATCGACAGGCGTCCCGTCCTCAAGGAACGGCATGTCTTCGGCGGGAAGGATGCGCGAGATGACGCCCTTGTTGCCGTGACGGCCGGCCATCTTGTCGCCCGGCTGCAGCTTGCGTTTCACGGCCACGAAGACCTTGACCATCTTCAACACGCCCGGCGCCAAATCGTCGCCGCGCTCGACCTTTTCGACACGATCCTCGAACTTGGCGTTGATGAGCTTGACCGACTCGTCATACTGGCCCTTGACCGCTTCCAGATCGGCCTGGCGGGCATCGTCCTGCACGGCGATCTTCCACCATTCATGGGGTTCGACCTCAGCCAAGAGCGCCTCGTCGATCGCCGAGCCCTTCTTGATGGCTTTCGGTGCAGCCGTTGCGACCTGCCCGACCAGCATTTCCCTGAGCCGCGAATAGGTCGCGCGGTTGAGGATCGAGCGTTCGTCGTCGCGGTCCTTGGCCAGCCGTTCCTTTTCCTCGGCCTGGATGGCGCGGGTGCGGTCGTCGATATCGATGCCGTGACGGTTGAAGACACGGACTTCGACCACCGTGCCCGCCACGCCCGGCGGCAGGCGGAGCGAGGTATCGCGCACGTCCGAGGCCTTCTCGCCGAAGATCGCGCGGAGGAGCTTTTCTTCCGGCGTCATCGGCGATTCGCCCTTCGGCGTGATCTTGCCGCACAGGATATCGCCCGGTTCGACCTCGGCACCGATATAGACAATGCCGGCCTCGTCGAGGTTGCGAAGCGCTTCCTCGCCGACGTTCGGGATGTCGCGGGTAATGTCTTCCGGCCCGAGCTTGGTATCGCGGGCCATCACTTCGAATTCCTCGATATGGATCGAGGTGAAGACGTCGTCCTTCACGATCCGTTCGGAAATCAGGATCGAGTCTTCATAGTTGTAGCCATTCCACGGCATGAACGCGACGAGCGTGTTGCGGCCCAGCGCCAGTTCGCCAAGTTCGGTCGAGGGACCATCGGCAATGATCTGGCCCGGCGTGATCACGTCACCCACCTTCACCAGAGGACGCTGGTTGATGCAGGTGTTCTGGTTCGAGCGCTGGAACTTGTGGAGCGTGTAGATGTCCACGCCCGACTGTCCGGCTTCGACCGCGCCGGTCGCGCGGATGACGATGCGGGTCGCATCGACCTGGTCGACAATGCCGCCACGGGCCGCCGCAATGGCAGCGCCCGAATCGCGTGCAACCGTTTCTTCCATGCCGGTGCCGACGAACGGCGCTTCGGCACGAACGAGCGGCACTGCCTGGCGCTGCATGTTCGATCCCATCAGCGCGCGGTTCGCGTCATCGTTTTCGAGGAACGGAATGAGCGAGGCCGCCACCGAAACGAGCTGCTTCGGGCTGACGTCCATCAGCGTGATCTGGTCGCGCGGAGCGATCAGGAATTCGCCGGCTTCGCGCGCCGAAACCGTATCCTCGGCAAAGCTGCCATCCTTGTCCAGTTCGGCGTTCGCCTGGGCGATCGTGTGCTTCGCCTCTTCCATCGCGGAGAGGTAGACCACGTCGTTCGTCACCTTGTGATCGACGACCTTGCGATAGGGCGTCTCGATAAAGCCATACTTGTTCACCCGGCTGAACGACGCGAGCGAGTTGATCAGGCCGATGTTCGGGCCTTCCGGCGTTTCGATCGGGCAGATGCGGCCATAATGGGTCGGATGAACGTCGCGGACTTCGAACCCGGCGCGTTCGCGGGTAAGCCCGCCCGGCCCGAGCGCCGAAACGCGACGCTTGTGCGTCACTTCGGACAGCGGGTTGGTCTGGTCCATGAACTGCGACAGCTGCGAGGAGCCGAAGAATTCGCGGACCGCGGCAACGGCCGGCTTCGCGTTGATCATGTCATTGGGCATGACCGTCGAAACGTCGACCGAAGACATGCGCTCCTTGACGGCGCGCTCCATGCGCAGCAGCCCGACGCGATACTGGTTCTCGAGCAGTTCGCCCACCGAGCGGACGCGGCGGTTGCCGAGATTGTCGATATCGTCGATTTCGCCCTTGCCGTCCTTCAGGTCGACCAGCGTCTTCACGACCGCAAGAATGTCTTCGGTGCGCAGCGTCGTGTGATCGTCCGGCGCATCGAGCGCGAGGCGCATGTTGATCTTGACGCGGCCGACGGCCGAAAGGTCATAGCGCTCCGGATCGAAGAACAGCCCGGCAAACAGCGCTTCGGCGGTCTCGCGCGTCGGCGGCTCGCCGGGGCGCATGACGCGGTAGATGGCGTCGAGCGCCATGTCGCGATCTTCCGACTTGTCGACTTTCAGCGTGTTGCGAATCCACGGGCCGGTGTTGACATGGTCGATGTCGAGCAGCTCGATCCTGTCGACACCCGCCTTGTCGAGCTTTTCGAGGTTATCGGCCGAAACTTCCTCGCCGGCCTCGATGTAGATCTCGCCGGTCGCCTCATTGATGAGGTCGAGCGCCGAATAGCGGCCGAAGATTTCCTCGGTCGGGATCAGCAGCTCCGAAAGACCGTCCTTCTCCGCCTTGTTCGCGGCGCGCGGGCTGATCTTGTGACCTGCGGCAAACACGACTTCGCCCGACTTGGCATCGACCACATCGAACGTCGGCTTCTGGTTGCGCCAGGCCTCCGCCGCATAGGGAACCTTCCAGCCCCCCTCGCCACGCACCCAGACGAGCGTGTTGTAGAAATGGTTGAGGATTTCCTCGGGGGAAAGGCCGAGCGCGAGCAGCAGCGCCGTCACCGGCAGCTTGCGCTTGCGGTCGATGCGGACATTGACGATGTCCTTTGCGTCGAATTCGAAATCGAGCCACGAGCCGCGATAGGGAATGACGCGGGCGGCGAAGAGATACTTGCCCGAGGCGTGGGTCTTGCCGCGGTCATGGTCGAACAGCACACCCGGCGAACGGTGCATCTGCGAGACGATGACACGCTCGGTGCCGTTGATGATGAAGGTGCCGTTGTGCGTCATCAACGGCATGTCGCCCATATAAACGTCCTGCTCCTTGATATCGAGGACCGAGCGGGTTTCGGTCTCGGTATCGACCTCGAAAACGATCAGGCGCAGCGTGACCTTCATCGGGGCAGCATAGGTAACGCCACGCTGGCGGCATTCCTCGGTATCGAACTTCGGGTCTTCCAGTTCGTAATGGACGAAATCAAGCTCGGCCGTGCCGGCAAAGTCGCGGATTGGGAAGACGCTGCGGAGCGTCTTTTCAAGGCCCGACACATAGCCGATCGACGGATCCGAACGCAGGAACTGCTCATAGGATTCGCGCTGGACCTGGATCAGGTCGGGCATCTGCGTGACTTCGTGGATGTTCCCGAAAACCTTGCGGATGCGCTTCTTTGCGACCGCGATCATCGCGTCGGCCTTCGCTGCTTGCTTCGCCATGTAATCTTCTCGCCTTTGCCTTGGAACCGGACGCGCGAAACGACGAAAAGCCGCGCGACTCCGTCTCCGGAATCCGCAGCTTTTCGCGTCGTTATGAAACCTTGCCCTTCAATCCGCTCGATGCACTGCGCGACGGCGCACCAATTCCCGAAAGGCCCGGATACGCCGCATATAGGAGTCCGCGCCGCGCGAGTCAAACCTGCTTCCGCTCGCGTGCCTGCTTCGCTATGCCATCGGTTCTGCTTGGGTTGGGAGATGCGTAATGGCGGACGAGGGTGTGTTCATCGGCGTGGGCGGCGGTCAGCCGCAAGTTCTGAACCTCAAGCGCGCCAACCGTCACGGACTGATTGCCGGCGCGACCGGCACCGGCAAGACCGTTACGCTCCAGGGCATTGTCGAAGGGCTGTCGGCGGCTGGCGTTCCGAGCTTTATCGCCGATGTGAAGGGCGATCTTTCAGGGCTTTGCATGGCGGGCTCACCCACATCGAAGACGCACGAGATATTCGCCGGCCGTGCCGCGGAGATCGGCCAGTCGGACTGGGCCTACAAGGACAATCCGGTCCAGTTCTGGGACCTGTTCGGCGAACAGGGGCATCCCGTGCGCACGACGGTTTCCGAAATGGGGCCGCTGCTGCTTTCGCGCCTCATGGATTTGAACGAAGTGCAGGAAGGCGTGCTGACGATCGCGTTCCATGTCGCCGACAAGGAAAATTTGCTGCTGCTCGACCTTGACGACCTGCAGGCGATGCTCGTCAATTGCGGTGAGCGGGCGGAAGAATTGACGCTCACCTACGGCAACATTTCCAAGGCAAGCGTCGGCACGATCCAGCGGTCCCTGCTTCAACTCAGGAGCCAGGGCGGCGAGCATTTCTTCGGCGAGCCGGCGCTTGACCTGGAAGACTTCATCAAGTGCGACGACCAGGGCCGAGGGATCATCAATATCCTTGCCGCCGACAAGCTGATGGCCAGCCCGAAGCTCTATTCCACCTTCCTCCTCTGGCTCCTCTCCGAACTGTTCGAAACGCTTCCCGAGATCGGCGATCCCGAGAAGCCGAAGCTGTGCTTCTTTTTCGACGAGGCGCATCTCCTTTTCAACGACGCGCCCAAGGCGCTGGTCGAGAAGATCGAGCAAGTCGTTCGCCTGATCCGTTCGAAGGGCGTCGGCGTTTATTTCATCACCCAGAACCCGATCGATATTCCCGACACCGTGGCAGGGCAGCTCGGCAATCGCGTCCAGCACAAGCTCAACGCGTTTACCCCGCGCGATCAGGCGGCCGTGAAGTCGGCGGCCGAAACCTTCCGCGCGAACCCAAAGGTCGATGTCGCAACGGCGATCACCGAACTGAAGGTGGGCGAAGCGCTGGTCTCGCTGCTCCAGCCAGACGGGGCGCCGTCCCCGGTCGAACGGACGCTTATCAAGGCGCCCTCCTCGCGCGTGGGCCCGGCGACCCCGCAGGAACGCGGCGTGATGATCCAGACCGATGCGGTCGGCGCGAAATACGACACGTTGGTCGATCGCGAATCCGCAGAGGAGATTCTCCAGTCGAAACAGGCCGAGGCGGCAGCCGCAGCCGCAGCCCAGGCCGCCCAGGCAGAGGCCGACAAGCAGGCTGCGATCGCCGCCAAGGAACAGGCGCGCCAGCAGGTCATCATCGATCGCGAAAATGCGCGCAAGGCCAAGGAGGCCGAGCGCATCGCCGCACAGCAGGCGCGCGAGGCCGCGAAGCCGAGCTTTGCCGAAAAGATGGTGGAATCCGCTGCCCGATCGGCAGCGACCTCGGTCGGGCGCAAGCTTGCCGGCCAGGTCGGCGGGCAATTGCTGCGCGGCCTTCTCGGTGGACTCTTCAAGGGACGTTGATCCCGCCCGCGCGCAATTGGAGTAGCACGATGACCCAGCCCGTCCTTCCAGCGGAAATTGCCGCCGCGCTCGTCGACCCCAAGGCCTATGGAGAATGGGAGGACCTGCACCAGAAGCTCGCCTGGGCGCGCGCGAACATGCCGCTTGCGGTGGCCGAGAATGAGAGATTCGATTCCTTCTGGGCCGCCACTCGCCATGCCGACATCATGGAGATCAGCCGCAAGAACGCGCTGTTCGCCAGCGCCGCCCGCTCCACGACGCTGGTCGACAGGGACGGCTGGGAAATCGCCAAGGCCGCGACACCCAATCACGACGGCCACCTGGTTCGTTCGCTTGTCCAGATGGACGCACCCGACCACATGAAATACCGGCTGCTGACGCAAAGCTGGTTCATGCCGAAAAACCTGCGCACGCTCGAGGACCGGATTCGGGAGATTGCGCGCAGTACGGTCGCGAACATGCTCTCGCTGGGCGGGCAATGCGATTTTGCGCGCGATGTCGCGGCCTATTATCCCCTGCACGTCATCATGAATCTTCTGGGTGTTCCGCCCGAGGACGAGCCGCGAATGCTGATGCTGACGCAGCAGCTGTTCGGACCGACCGATCCCGAGCTCAACCGATCTCGCGAGGCGATCACCAGCGCCGAACAGGCCATCCAGATGCTCCAGTTCGTCATCGCCGATTTCGAGAATTATTTCCACGGAATCACCGAGGATCGCCGCAAATCGCCAAGGGACGACATCGCCACGGTGATCGCCAACGCCACGATCAACGGCGCGCCGATCGGCGACCGTGAAGCGAGCGGCTACTACATGATCGTTGCAACGGCAGGGCATGACACGACTTCGGCGTCCACGGCGGGCGCGATCATGGAACTGGCGAAGAGCCCTGCGCTGTTCGAGCGTTATCGCGACGGCACGGCCGATACCGCCGGGCTGATCGAGGAAGCGATCCGCTGGACCACGCCCGTCCAGCACTTCATGCGATCCGCAACCGAAGATGCCGAAGTCGGCGGGCAGAAGATCGCCAAGGGCGACTGGATCATGCTCTGCTACCCCAGCGGAAATCGCGACGAGGCAGTCTTTGACGATCCCTTCACCTTCAACCCCGACCGCACCCCCAACAACCAGATCGCCTTCGGCTTTGGCGCGCATGTCTGCCTTGGCCAGCATCTTGCGAGAATGGAAATGCGTATCCTGATGGAAGAGATGCTGCCGCGCCTCAAGTCGCTCGAACTGGCGGGTGAGCCTGCGCGGGTCGAATCGACCTTCGTTGGCGGATTGAAGCGCCTGCCGATCCGGTTCGAGGCCAAATAATGCGTGAACTGACTTTACGCGGCGTTCTTCTGGGCGGGCTCATCACGCTCCTGTTCACGGCCGCCAATGTCTATCTGGGCCTGAAAGTCGGGCTCACCTTCGCGACGTCGATCCCGGCAGCGGTCATCTCGATGGCGTTGCTGCGCATCGCCGGCAATTCGAACATTCTCGAAAACAATATCGTCCAGACGATCGCTTCCGCGGCCGGCACGCTGGCGGCCATCATCTTCGTGCTTCCCGGCCTTGTCATGATCGGCTGGTGGCAGGGGTTCCCCTACTGGATCACGGCCTCGGTCTGCGCGATCGGCGGAATCTTGGGCGTCATGTTCTCGGTGCCCCTGCGCCGCGCGCTGGTGACGGGATCGGACCTTCCCTACCCAGAGGGCGTTGCCGCCGCCGAAGTCCTGAAGGTCGGGTTCGGATCGGCCGAGGGCGCCGAGGAAAACGCCAAGGGGCTGAGGATGATCATTCTCGGTTCGTTCACATCGGCGGGCTTTGCCCTGCTTGCGGCAACAAAAGTCGCGGCCGCCGAAGTGGCCACGACCTTCCGGGTTGGCGCAGGGGCGAGCGGCGCCTCGACCAGCCTGTCGATGGCGCTCATCGGGGTGGGCCATCTGGTCGGGCTTTCGGTCGGGATCGCGATGGCCATAGGCATGCTCATCACCTGGGCCGGGCTCATGCCGATGCTTACCGCGATGCACGGGGCAGGTGGCGACATTTCCGCACTGGTCGACGATACGTTCCGCAACCAGGTCCGCTTCATCGGCGCCGGAACCATCGGCGTCGCCGCGTTGTGGAGCCTGCTCCGCATCCTCGGCCCCATCGTCCGCGGGATCCGCGCGGCGATGGCTGCAGCTGACGCCCGCAAGGCCGGGAGCGCGCTCGAGCTGACCGAGCGCGACTTGCCTATCGGGATCGTCGGCGGCTCGATCCTGGGCCTGCTCCTGCCGATTGCGGGGCTGCTCTGGGTTTTCGCTTCGGACACGGCGATCACGGACGGGATTGCCCCGGTCATCCTTGGCACCCTTGCCTATGTCCTGCTCATCGGGATCGTGATCGCGTCCGTCTGCGGCTATATGGCGGGGCTGATCGGCGCTTCGAACAGCCCGGTTTCGGGCGTCGGCGTTCTCGCCGTCCTTGGCGCTGCGCTCTTGCTTGTGCTGGTTTATGGCCGCGGCGGCACCGTTGAACAGACTCAGGCATTGATCGCCTATGCGATCTTCACGACCGGGATCGTCTTTTCCATCGCGACCATTTCCAATGACAATCTTCAGGACCTCAAGACCGGCCAGCTGGTCGGGGCAACCCCCTGGAAGCAGCAAGTCGGGCTGGTGATCGGCGTGGTATTCGGCTCGCTCGCCATTCCGCCGGTGCTCGATCTTCTCAACACGGCCTTCGGGTTCGCTGGGGCGCCGAACGCTGGCCCCAACGCGCTTGCCGCGCCGCAGGCCGCCCTGATTTCGGCGCTGGCCAGAGGCGTGCTGGGCGACAGTCTCGATTGGGGCCTGATCGGTTTCGGCGGATTGCTGGGCGTCGTCTCGATCATCGTCGATGAAGCGCTGGGCCGGGCGGGCAAGATGCGGTTGCCCCCGTTGTGTGTGGGAATGGGCATCTACCTGCCGATGGCGCTGACGCTGCTGATCCCGATCGGCGCCGTGCTGGGCCATTATTACGATCGCAGCGTGAAGAACCACCGCGACCCCGAGTTCGCCCGCCGCCTCGGCGCGCTTGCCGCCACCGGGCTGATTGTCGGCGAAAGCCTGTTCGGTGTCGTTTTTGCAGGGATAGTGGCTGGCAAGGGCGGCGACGCACCGCTCGCCGTAGTCGGGGAGAGCTTCGCGACGCCCGCAATCATCATCGGGCTGTTGGCATTCGCGGGATTGATCGCCGGCCTCTATCGGATGACGTGGCGGGCGGTGATCGAGCGCTAATCCTTCTTCGGAAAGAAGCGCTCCGCGATATCGGCCGCGATCCTTGCCGGGCGGAGCGTATCCGCGTCGACACAGCACCAGCTCGACTTGACTTCCGCCAGCACCTCTTCCCCGCGCTTGATCAGCGTTTCGTAGAAAGAGCGGGCGCCCTGCACCTTTTCGAGAATGACGGTGGCAATCACTTCGTCGTTGAGGAAGGCGGGCTTGCGATACGTGATCTCGTGCTTGAGCGCGACCCAGAGATATTTGGCGACCGCATCAGGCGGCGCAAGGCTCCTCCAGTGATCAAGCACCGCGTCCTGCACCCATCCGAGATAGCGCGCATTGTTGACATGCCCCATGAAATCAATGTCTCCGGGGACAATCCCGATCGGGTGAAAATGGGGAATCGCGCCGCTCACGCGTCTTCAGATAGCGACGAAACGTTAAGATTGCGAGACGCGACTCGTTCGCTTCACCGCACGGTCGTGCGTCTCAGGCGGCCTTCCGCTTTCCCGAAGGCCGAGCCCGTCGGGGCTCCGCATCCGGGGCGGGCAGGGCATTGGCACTCCCGCCGATATAGTGCCCGGCTGGCATCGCCTTTCCGAACAGATAGCCCTGGACCATTGAGCAGCCTTCGCGGCGCAGCTCTTCGAGTTGCAGGTCATCCTCGACGCCTTCGGCAAGCGTGACCATGCCCAGATTATGAGCCAGCCCGATCACGGCGCTGACGATCGCGCGGCAGTCCTCCCGGCGCTCGAGGTCGTTCACAAAGCTGCGGTCGATCTTGATCTTGTCGAAGGGAAAAGTCCTCAGATAATTGAGCGAGGAATAGCCCGTCCCGAAATCGTCGAGCGCAACCTTGATCCCCAGATCCCGCATCCGGTGCAGGACCGCCATGTTGGCTTCGCTGTCATGCAAGAGCACGCCTTCGGTGATTTCGACTTCGAAGCGCGCCGGGTCGAGCCCGGTCTCGGCAAGCGCATTGATGATTGTCGGCAACAAATTGGCGCTGCGCATCTGGACTGGAGAAACATTGACCGCAACCGTGAGCGGCTCGGTCCAGCGTGCCGCTTCGGCCATCGCCGTCCGGATGACCCATTCGCCAAGCGGCACGATCAGGCCGGTTTCCTCCGCCAGCGGAATAAACTCGTTCGGCATCACCAGCCCGCGCTCCGCGCTTTCCCAGCGGATCAGCGCTTCGAAGCCGCTCTGCTTGCCCGTCCCGACATCGACGAGAGGCTGGAAGAACAGGCGCATTTCGTCGGCCGCCAGGGCGCCGCGCAAATCGCGCTCCATCGCGTGACGCAAGCGCACGGCCACGTCCATGCCGATCTCGAACCTTTCCCAGCAACCCCGGCCGTTATCCTTGGCGCAATAGAGCGCGAGGTCTGCGTTGCGCTGGAGCGCCTCGGCACTCTCCCCGTCAAAGGGCGCGATCGCCAGGCCGATGCTGACCCCGGAGAGAATCTGGTGGCCGGAAACGAGAAACGGCTCGGCCATCTTGTCGACCAGCCTCTGTGCGAGCCGGATGGCGTGATCGGCGGCGTCTTCGCCTGCCATCATCACGGCGAATTCGTCACCTCCAAGCCTCGCGACAATGTGCCCCTCACCGCCAAGACCGCTCTTGGTGACACATTCGATGAGCCGCGAGGAGACCGCGCGCAGGAACTGGTCGCCGATCGGATGACCGAGCGAGTCGTTGACCGACTTGAAATGATCGACGTCGATGAGCATCACGACCATCCGTTTGGCCGCCACTTCATCGGCCACCATCCGCGACAGGGCATTGTTGAACATCAACCGGTTGGGCAACCCTGTCAGCGCGTCGTAATGCGCCATGTGACGAACACGCGCCTCGGCCTGCTTTTCCGCGCTTACGTCGCTGATCACACCGCGAAAGCAAACACCGTCGCGCGTCGCGGCCATGGCCGGACGGGCACTGACCGACCACCAGCGGGTGGGCTGCCCGTCCTCACGGGCAAGCTGGAGCGCCAGGCCGCGAAACGCCCTGCGATTGACGAAATGGTCAACGAGTTGCGTGCATTCCGGGCCTTCCACAAACAGGTTCTCGAAAAGCCGTCCATTGAGATTTTCCGGCTCCAGCCCCGTGGCCTCGGCAAAATGCTTTGACGCGCCCAGGATTCGCCGGTCCCGGTCGACCTCGAACAGCCAGTCGGAGCCCTGATCCTCGAAATCGTTCAGCAGCATTTTGACTGTTTCGATCGAGCGGTTGAGTTCGCGCTCCCGAACGATGCGGACCACAAACAATGAGTGCGCAGTCAACGCCATCCGGCACCACAGCGCAGATGAAGCGCCAACCAGTATGCACGATGCAAGAGCCGGAAGCGATTCCATCCGTACCAGCCCGGCAATCAGGCCCGCCGCCACCAGCGAGATATATCCAATGGCGGCGCGCGGAAGCGTCCGCATCGTATAGCCGGCGGCCCCGATCAGCGAGGTGCCGACAATAGCCAGCAACATATGGTGCGTTGGCCCGCCATAGGGCATGAGCGCCAGCAAGGCGGCTGACGCGATCAGCGCAAGGACAAATGCGTTGATTTCGAGTTTCCGGATCAGCGCGTCTGGCGCTTCGCGAGCCGCCTTTCTCCGTTCGCCCCGGCCCAGCCAGTAGCGATGGGCGCCGGCCAGCGCGATGGCACCGCACCCCAGAGCCAGGTACGGCACGGGCACCAGGCCATAGAATGCCACTGCGACGATCACGGCGTTGAGGAAGTGGCCGAGCACAAGCGCGGTCAGAATGCGAAAATGTGCACGAACCAGCCGGTTCGCCACCCAGCTATCCAAGCCATCGGGAATGACCGCGAACAGCCGCTCTTTCTTGCTGACCATCGGGAACCTGTCACGCGTTTCTATTATTATCGGGGCGCGTTACTAGTCGGATAGTCTGAAATTACTGTTAAAGACGACAAAGCGAAAGGATTGCACTGCCTCCGTCCGAAGCGGTTCGAAGTCACCCGCGACCGCGATAGGGCGCAACACCTTGTTCGGGGATCCAGACCGAGTCCGGAGGACTTCCCGATTGCCAGAACACATCGATCGGAATCCCGCCGCGCGGATACCAGTAGCCGCCGATACGGAGCCAGACCGGCTTCATTTCGGCGAACAGCCGCTCGCCGATGCCGACCGTGCAATCCTCGTGGAACGCCGCATGATCTCGAAATGAGCCAAGGAACAGCTTGAGCGACTTCGACTCGACAATCGTTTCGCCTGGAACATAGTCGATCACGAGATGTGCGAAATCGGGCTGCCCGGTCACCGGGCAGAGCGACGTGAATTCCGGCGCGGTAAAGCGCACGAGGTAGGCCGAGCTTGGCCGCGGATTGGCGGGATAATCGAGAACGGCCTCGTCGGGCGAAGCAGGGAGCGAGCTGGCCTTGCCAAGATGTGTGAGCATGGGGTGCTTCTAGGCAAAGCAGCGCTTGAGGTGAAGCCCGTCCCTTGCCACTATGCCGGAATCGACCGATTTGACCGGGGACAATCATGCGAAGTCCATTCCTGCTAGCCTTGCCTGCGTTCGTCGCGTTGGCGCAGCAACCCATCCTTGCCGCCGAAAAGAAGCCCGATACGCCCGCCGAAGCGGTCAAGCCGTCGCCCGAGATTCCTGCGCCCATGGTCTCCGTCACGCATCGCAGCGGCACATTCGGCGGGGTGAAAGT
This sequence comes from Sphingomonadaceae bacterium, assembly GCA_041916635.1. Classification (GTDB taxonomy): domain Bacteria; phylum Pseudomonadota; class Alphaproteobacteria; order Sphingomonadales; family Sphingomonadaceae; genus Aquisediminimonas. The sequence continues at coordinate 621,491 of JAYRZE010000001.1, forward strand.
CAGCTATACGGCAACGGCAAAGGAGACCTATCTCAAAGCCGACGATGGCATGCCGAAAGCAAGCATATTTTCAACATCCTATGTGAAGGACGGCGCCGATCCCAATCGCCCGGTGACTTTCCTATTTAACGGCGGCCCCGGTTCAGGTTCGCTCTGGCTCCATATGGGCGCCTTCGGGCCCAAGCGCGTGGCGATCCCTCCGGACGCGCGCGATGACGGCGCGCCGCCCTATCCGATTGCAGACAATCCCGAATCCCTGCTCGATGTGACGGACCTTGTTTTCATCGATCCCGTTGGGACCGGGTTCAGCCATGCGCTCGGCAAGACTGAAGCCAAGGATTATTGGGGCGTAACGGCCGATGCCAAATCGGTCGCGCAGTTCATCCGCATATGGCTGCGTGAGAACAACCGCTGGAACGCGCCCAAGTTTCTTGGCGGGGAAAGCTACGGTACGACGCGCTCCGCTGCGGTCGTCAACGAGCTTGAGGGGAACTACAACGACGTTGCGCTCAACGGCGTGATCCTGATTTCGACAATTCTCGATTTCGGGGCCCAGGCCGAAGTCGAAGGCAATGAGATGGTCTATGTCGTTGCCCTGCCCTCGATGGCGGCGGCGGCCTGGTATCATGACAAGGTCGCCGACCGGCCGGCCTCGCTCGAGGAATTCGTCGCCCAGGCGCGCACCTTTGCCGCAGGTGACTATCTGGCAGCCCTTCTCAAGGGCAATGCTCTTGGCGACACGGAGCGGGCGAGCGTCCGCCAGCGGTTGGCGCGCTTTACCGGCCTCAGCGAAGCCTATCTCGACAAGGCCAATCTGCGCATATTTCCCGGACGCTTCTACAAGGAACTGCTCCGCGATCGGGGGCTCACTGTCGGCAGGCTCGATACACGCTACACCGGCAAGGACCTCGATTCCGCCGGCGAGCAGCCCGACAACGACCCAAGCTTCTACGGCATCGACGGCGGCTATACGGCTGCCTTCAACAGCTATGTCCGCGACACGCTGAACTTCAGGGCAGACCGCGAATATGTGACGATCGGCGGCGTCAACGATTGGGACTGGAAGTTGGGCAGTCGCGACGACAGCGCTTATTATTTCAACGTCGCGCCCTATCTGGGTAAGGCGTTGCGCGAAAATGGCGGCCTCCGGATCTTCGTCGGGCAGGGCTATTATGATTTCGCGACGCCCTTTTTCGGCGCCGAGTATGCGCTTTCGCGCCCCGGTTTTCCGGCCGACCGGATCCAGTTCCACTATTATGGCGCCGGACACATGATGTATATCCGCGATCCCGACCTGCACCAATTGTCGAGCAACATTCGCGCGTTCATTCGCGGCCGCTAAGGCTCGACGAAACAGGCGCGGGCCTCTAAGGTCGCAGGCCGATCTGAACGAGGGAGTAATCGAATATGGACGCGCTGGTTTCAACCGAATGGCTTGCCAAGGAACTCGGCGCTTCGGATCTGCGCGTGGTGGACGCGAGCCTGTTCATCGACGGGCGCGATGCGGCGGCCGAATATGAAGCCGACCATATCCCCGGTGCGGTCTTCATGGACCTGTCGAACCTGGCGGACCCCACCAATCCCTATCCGATGATGCTGCCCAAGGCGGAAAAATTTGCAAGCCGCATGCAGTCGCTTGGCCTGGGCGACGGCAGCCGGATCGTCCTATACGACAACAGCCCGGTCAAATCCGCCGCGCGCGCCTGGTGGATGCTGAGCGTCGTTTTCGGCGCGCATGGCGTTGCCATTCTCGACGGTGGCTTCGCCAAATGGAAAGCCGAAGGACGTCCGACCGAAGGCGGGAAGGTCACGCTCCGTCACCGCCACTTCACGGTCTGGCGCGACGACAAGCCGGTGCGCACGATCGAGCAGATGAAGGCCAATCTCGAAAGCAAGGCGGAGCAGGTGGTCGATGCGCGGGGCGTGTCCCGCTTCGAGGGGCGCGAGGCCGAGCCGAGGCTTGGAGTCAATCCCGGCCATATCCCGGGAAGCATCAACCTGCCCTACAGCAATTTGTTCAACGAGGACGGCACCTGGAAACGGGGCGACGCGCTGAGGGCCGCCTTTACCGATGCTGGCGTCGATCTCGACAAGCCGGTTGCGACCACCTGCGGCTCGGGTGTGACGGCCGCCGTGCTGGTTTTCGGCGCCCATCTTCTCGGCAAGACCGATGTCGGGCTCTATGACGGAAGCTGGTCCGAATGGGGCGCGCAGGCCGATACGCCCAAGGCCATCGGCGCGGCGTGAGCGACAAGAAGTCGCCCGACCGCCCCGCCACCAGGATCGTCGAGGGCGGGCGCCGCAGCGAATGGACGCATCTTGGCGAAGGCCGAGGCGGCATCGTTACTCCCCCGGTCTGGCGCGCGTCGACAATCCTGTACGATGACGTCGCCGCCTTGCGCGCGGGGGTCCGCACCAATGAGGACGGCAAGCTCTTCTACGGGCGGCGCGGCACCCCCACCCAATGGTCTCTCGCCGAAGCCCTGACCGAAATGGAGCCGGAAGCGGCGGGCACGATGCTCTTCCCGTCGGGCGTCGCGGCGACGGCCGCCGCGCTGCTGTCTGTCCTCAATCCCGGCGACGAACTTCTGATGGTCGACAGCGCCTATGATCCGACCCGTGGCTTCTGCGACGGTTTCCTGAAACGCTTCGGCGTCTCGACCCGCTATTACGACCCGCTGGCGGGCGCGGGGATCGAAGCCCTGGTGACCGATCGGACCCGCGCCATTTTTCTCGAAAGCCCCGGCAGCCTGACATTCGAAGTGCAGGACGCCCCGGCAATCGTGGCAGTCGCAAAAGCGCACAAACTCGTCACACTGATCGACAATACCTGGGCGACGCCGCTGCTCTTTCCCGCGCTCTCCTTCGGAATCGATCTCTCGATCCTCGCCTGCACCAAATATATCGCCGGGCACAGCGATGTGATGGCCGGATCGGTAACGGCCAATGCGGAACACTATCCCGCCTTGCGCAAGACGTCACAACAGTTGGGCCAGGTGATGAGCCCCGACGATGCGTGGCTTGCGGCGCGGGGGTTTCGGACTCTCGATATCCGGATGGAGCGCCACCAGGCGAGCGGGCTCAGGATCGCCCACTGGCTGGCCGGGCAGCCCGAGGTCGCGCGTGTCCTTCACCCTGCGTTGCCGCACTGCCCCGGCCACGACACGTGGAAGCGCGATTTCATGGGATCGTCCGGCCTGTTCAGCTTTGTCCTGAACGGCGGCAATGAGGCCCGCCGCGCGGCCCTGATCGACGGTCTCGCCCATTTCGGCATCGGCTATAGCTGGGGCGGTTATGAAAGCCTTGCACTCCCGGTCGATCCCCAGAACTATCGCACGGCGACTCAATGGACCGCGGAAGGACCGCTGGTCCGCCTCCAGATCGGGCTGGAGGATGCAGACGACCTGATCGAGGATCTGCGCGCCGGGCTGGACCGGTTCGCCGTCGCGGGACGCTAGCGCCCGAAGCCCTGGCTCAGGAAGCCGGGCACGGGCCCATTCCAGCTGCCATCGTCGCCAGCGTCGGGTTGCGACGCGGGGGCGCAAGGCGGCCGGGCCTTCGCCGCGGCCTTGGGAGTTTCGCGTTTCGGCCTCGAACCCCGCCCCTTGCCGGACTCCCGCGCCTCGCCTGACGTCTCGGGTTTCGCCGCAGCAGCAGGCTTGCCCATCCGCTCGATCTTGAGCCCGGTCAGCTTCTCGATGCCTTCGATCGCTTCGGCATCGTCCTTGGTGACAAGCGTATAGGCGACACCCGTCGCGCCAGCGCGGCCGGTGCGGCCGATCCGGTGGATATAATCGTCCGGGTGCCAGGGTGCGTCATAGTTGAAGACGTGGCTGACGCCCTTCACGTCGAGCCCGCGCGCCGCAACATCCGATGCGACAAGGATATTGATCGAGCCGTCCTTGAACCGGTCGAGCATGGCGATCCTGTCGCGCTGTTCCATGTCGCCATGGATCTCGCCCGCCGAAAAGCCGTCATGATGGAGCGTCTTGGCAAGCTCGCGCACGGTCGTCTTGCGGTTGCAGAAGATGATCGCGGTCGTCACGTCCTCGCGCCGCAAAAGGTCCCGCAGCGTGTCCTTCTTCTTGCGGGCATCGGTTTCAACGAGCCATTGGGTGATGTTGACATTGGCCGAAGCCGGCCGCGCCACTTCCACCGATTTGGGATTCGACAGGAACTTGTCCGCCAGCTTCTTGATCGGCGGCGGCATCGTCGCGGAAAAGAGCAGGGTCTGGCGATTGGCGGGAAGCTTGGTGCAGATATTCTCGATATCGGGAATGAAACCCATGTCGAGCATCCGGTCCGCCTCGTCGATCACGAGCATCGAGCAGCCGGTCAACAGGATCTTGCCGCGCTCGAACAGGTCCATCAGCCGGCCCGGCGTCGCGATCAGCACGTCCACGCCCTTTTCGAGCGCCTTGACCTGATCGCCCATTTGCACGCCGCCGATCAGGAGCGCCATCGAAAGCTTGTGATACTTGCCGTACTTGTCGAAGTTTTCGGCCACTTGCGCAGCCAGTTCGCGCGTCGGCTCGAGAATGAGCGAGCGCGGCATCCGCGCGCGGCTCCGGCCATGGGCGAGGATGTCGATCATCGGCAGCACAAAGCTCGCCGTCTTGCCGGTGCCAGTCTGCGCGATCCCGATCAGGTCGCGCATCATCAGGACGGACGGGATCGCGGCTGCCTGGATCGGCGTGGGCGTATCATAGCCCGCCTCGGTGACGGCGCGGAGCAATTGGTCTGAAAGGCCGAGATCGGCGAAATTCATAGGGTTTGCGGTTCCGGGGAATCAGGCGAGGCACCCTGCCTCGCGAACGCGCCGCGCTTGGCGGCTGATGCGCGATTTGTCAAGGTGACGTGTCCGGAACGGCCACGCGCCCTAACTGCTTCCTTCCTGTCGGCTGCCTTGCCGCAACATCCCGCCCAGCCACTTCGGATTCCAACACATCGTCACCTCATTTCGGGCTTGGGCCGTGCCGGTTCCAGCACGATCCGCAGCTTCATCCCGGTCGCCGCTGCCAGCTTTTCCAGCGTCCGGGTGGATGGTCGAAAACGTCCACTTTCGAGCCGGGCGATGGCGCTCTGGCTGGTGTTCATGCGTTCCGCCAATTCGGCCTGGCTGAGGTTGGCGTGCGCCCGTGCGCCGACAATCTGCGAAGCAAGGGAGAATTCATCCTCCAGCGCGTCATATTCTCTCATGAGTTCCGGGTCCTTGCGCCATTCGGCAAAAACTCCCTGCGCCGGAATCGTATTTTTCCTCATCTGACCTCCTTGGCGCGCGCGAATGCGATTTCCATCTCACGCCGCGGTGTTTCCTGCGTCTTCTTGACAAACGTCCGGACGATAACGACGCGTCGCCCGATGGCCGTGACGTACAACGACCGGGCAATGCCCATTTTGCCCTTGAGCCGAATTTCCCAAAGCTTTCCTTCGAGATGTTTCACATAGGGCTCACGCATCTTCTCCAGGCCGTAGCTTTCGATCATGTCGGAGATCCGCAGAAACCTTGCCCGCAGTTCGGATGGTAGTGCCTCCACCTCAGCCAAGGCTATCGCACTTGCAAACTCAACTGACCACATCGCTCAATATACCAAATTCGGTATTGTCGCAAGCCCGACCCCTTCGATGCCCGCAATGAAACGAGTATGGCTTCCGCAGCCATTTGGTTGCAGGGAGGGCGGGATCATGGCTCAGGTCACGAGAATTTCTGCGCGGCTGGAAACGACCCCATTGCGGGCATTCGCGGGCGACCGTAAGCTTCCTGCGTGTTGGTCCACCCTTTGGCGTAAGCGGCAATAGCCGATGGTAATAGCCCTTATCCAGCTACTGCTTTTTCTCGGCTTGGGCCTATTGAGCGGTGTGTTAGAACATACTTTCATCAAGTGGGCTCATCGCCACTCATGGGCACCTATTCGGTCCTTCGTAGTGTTCGGTCTCATCCCAATTGCGATATGGGCGGCTTCGTTGTCCCCTCTATGGTGGGTGTCGTTTGCCACTAAAGAACTACGCGCGGTTGCACTCAGTATTTGGATCGTCGGATTGCTCTCTGGTCGCCGAATCAGCGGCGCAACCAACACCAGCAATTGACCGCTCCCCATTCCAAAGCTGACATTGCCCCGGCCAATCTCTTGGCTTTCCTACACCCTTCCAGCTGTATATATTCTTCTTATGTTCTCTTTCCGGAAAACGCCCCACCGCTCGGCCCACGCTCTTCCTGCGGCACGTCCGCGTGGCGGGCGAGCAACCGTTTTACTGTCAACTTGCGCAGAAAACCGTGCCTGTTCGAACGGCAAGGCGCGGCCTTGTCGGGGTCCAGCTCGTCCGTTCCTACTTATCCGGCACCAGCGTCTTGAACTTGTCGATCAGGCATTCGCCGCCCGAGCGGCTGTGGATCGAGTCGCGATCCTCGCAGACCTGACCATCCTTCGTCGCCTTCACGTAGAAGCCCGAATAGAAATCGATCGCCTGGCAGCTTTTTTCGAGCTTCACGCGATAGCGGGTGCCGCCGCGCACGATAACGTCGATCGTGGTCGGGCTCGAAACCATTGCTGCCGCAAGGCTCGACCATTTGATGCAATTGGGTGCGCCCTTTTCCTTCCAGCGCGTGGGGCGGGGAAGCTTCGATGGTGGCGCTGCCGGGGGCACGCGGACGATCGAACTGCGCTGGACCTGGACTTGCGCGACGATCGTCACTTGCGCGCCTTCAGCCACGAGAGGCAGCGAGTGCGCACCGGCACTTGCCGGACCGATCAGGGCAGCATAAGCAAAAAGGATCATCTGGACGCAACCATTGTGCATTTTCGCATGCGGCGTCCAGCTTGAACACCACATTAACTTCACCGGGATCGTGATGAACAGCAAAACGGCCAAAACCACTCTGTCTCGTCTCAAAGCCCTGCTTGGGCCCAAGGGCTATTGCGACGACGCCGACGATCTGGCGCCGTGGCTGACCGATTGGCGAGGGCTGTTCCATGGCTCGGCGCAGGCGCTGCTATCCCCCGCCAGCACGCAGGACGTTGCCGCCATTGTATCGATTGCGCGCGAGGCCGGAATCCCGCTTGTCCCGCAAGGCGGCAATACGGGAATGGTCGGCGGCGCGACGCCGTCCGGAGAGGGGAATGCCCTGCTCCTTTCGCTCCGCCGGATGAACGCGATCCGCAGCATCGATGCGACAAGCGGAATTGCCGTCGCCGAAGCCGGCGTCATTCTCAGCAATCTCCATGATGCCGCGCTTCACAAGGGCATGCGCTTTCCGCTTTCGCTCGGTGCCAAAGGATCAGCCACGATCGGCGGGCTGGTTTCCACCAATGCGGGGGGAACGCAGGTGCTGCGATTCGGCACCATGCGCAAGCTGGTGCTGGGGCTTGAGGCCGTCCTGCCAGACGGTTCGGTCTATGACGGGCTTGCCGCGCTCAAGAAGGACAATCGCGGTTACGATCTGACCCAGCTCCTGATCGGCGCCGAAGGCACGCTGGGCGTCGTGACGGCGGCGAGCCTGAGGCTGGTCCCCGCTATCGGCGATCGCGCGGTCGGCTGGGTCGGGGTTGAAAGCCCGCAAGCGGCGTTGCGGCTTCTGCGGTGGCTCGAAACCCGGTCGGGCGAAGCGATCGAAAGCTTTGAAGTGATGCCGCGGGCCACCCTCGAGCTTGTCCTTCGCCACGTCCCCGGCACCCGCGCCCCGCTTCAATCAAGTCCGGCATGGAATGTCCTGGTCGAACATGTTTCCGCAGGCGGCAGCCGGGAGGCGCTGGAGGAACTGCTTGGCGGTGCGCTTGAGGCCGGGCTGGCCGGGGATGCCGTGGTTTCGGCAAGCGAAGCCCAGGCCGAGGCTTTCTGGCGGCTGCGCGATGCGATTTCGGAAGCCGAGCGTGCGTCCGGCCCTGCGATCCAGCATGACATCTCGGTGCCGGTCGATGCGATGCCGGATTTCATGGAGGATGCCGTCAATAAGGTCGAAGCGGCCTATCCGGGCTTTTCGGCGGCGGCCTTCGGCCACTTGGGGGATGGCAATGTCCATTTCCACATCCGCGCGCCCGCAGGCGCCGATGGCGAAGCCTGGCGCACCGGGCCCGGCAAGGACGCGAGCCACATGGTCTATGACCTTGTGGTCGCAGCCAAGGGATCGATTTCGGCCGAGCACGGGATCGGCCAGATGAAGCGGGCGGAGCTGCTCCGCCTTTCCGATCCCGCGCGGATTGCCGCGCTTCGCGCCATAAAGTCCGCGCTTGACCCGACCGGCATCATGAACCCCGGCAAACTCGTGCCCCTTGCGTCCGACGCGGGTGCGCAATAGGGGGTTCGCCTCGTTTTGTTAGGAGAATCTTCCATGGCCAGCGTGCCGCCCGCCAATAACCCTTTGCCCCTGCTGTTCAGCGATCTGACGCCGCTTTCGTCGGTTGAGCACGCAAGCTGGAAGGCCCGGACGAGCGAAGCGCTCCCGGTTTTCTCGCGGCAGCATGCGATCCCGCTGACGATCGACGAGTTTGCAGTCGCCCAGCGCTACTATCCGATCATCTTTTCCGCAGGCGAAAACCCCGTCCCGCTGGCGTTGATGGGCCTCAACGAAGGCGTGAACACCTTTGTCGACAGCGAGGGCAAGCTGATCGAGCAGGTCTATGTTCCGGCCTATGTCCGCCGCTACCCCTTCCTGCTTGCGCGGCTGCGTCAGGATAGCGAGGAACTGTCGCTCTGCTTCGATCCGAGCGCGGGGACGATCGGGCCGTTCGACGAAGGCGATCCCCTGTTCGTGGACGGTCAGCCGAGCGAAGCCATCAAGGCAATTCTCGGTTTTTGCGAACAGTTCGAGCAGGCAGGATTGCGCACCACGGCCTTCATGCAGGAACTGACGACGCAGGGGCTGCTGATGGATGGCGAAGTGTCGATCCAGGTCTCGGAAAACGAGCAGCCTTTCGTCTATCGCGGCTTCCAGATGGTGAACGAGGAAAAACTTCGGGACTTGCGTGGCGACTCACTGCGCAAGATGATGCAGTCGGGGCTGTTGCCGCTGGTCCATGCCCATCTTTTTTCGCTCGGCATCATGCGCGAAATTTTCGCCCGCCAGATGGATCAGGGCAAAGTACCGGTTCCGGAAATCGCGGCCTGACACTGGAAAAGCTAGGTTGCGGGCGTTGCGGCACTTGCCCCGGCGCCCGCAGAGCTGTGACTGTTCTTCATGGCGGGCCGATTTGACTGCGCCTCTTGAAACCGGATCGAGTCCGTCCTATCTTCCATTTTGAGACGGTCGGGCGTTCCCCCCCTTTCGCAAGGCCGACTCTGACGTGCCCTCGGGCGCGTTTCCTCCCTGAACCTTGGCCACTCCGTGCGGACGCACGGGGTGGCTTTTTTTATTCCGCTGCCACAGCCAGGGGAGTCGCGCTGGCCTCGTCCGAAAGGACATCCGCCAGTTCGGCCACGAAAGCGCGGCACCGGTCCAGACCGGCCGAAGGCTGATCTAGCGAGGCATCGAGATAAAGGCTGCGATCGATCTCGACCTGCAAGGCGTGGACACCGTGCCCCGGCCGGCCGTGGCGTTCAAGGATATGCCCACCGGCATAAGGCGTGTTGAGCGCGGCCTCGAAGCCGTGCCGTTCGGCGACCCGAAGCGCCGCCTGGCTGAACTGACCGCGCGCGGATCGCCCGAACAGATCCCCGATCACCACCTGGGCCGCCCGCCCGCCACCGGAGGGCGACGGAAGCGGCGGCATGGAATGGATGTCCAACAGGACTGCCGAGCCGAACCTGGACAGCATCTCGCCAAGCATCCCGGCGATCAGCGCGTGCCAGGGCCGGTGGATGCCGGCAAGCCGCGCTTCGAAGGCCTCGGCACTCACGCCTCCGCGCCAGATATCACCTCCGCGAACCACGCGGCGCGGAACGACCCCCAGCCCGCCACGCACCTTGGCCGAGGCAAGCGGTACGATGTTGCCATCGGTCGAAACCAGCCCCGGATCGAATTCGCGCTCGCTCCGGTTGAGATCGATCCAGGCTCTCGGCGTTCGCGCAACCAGCGCTGCGTGCCCGGAAGTTACTGCCTTGTCGACAAGCAGATCGGCATAACGATCTTCGAGCGGCTTCAGCCGCGCCACGGGCAGACGAGACAGGAGCGCAAAGCCGGGTGGATAGTCCCGCCCTCCATGCGGCACCGAAACCAGCAATGGCCGGTCGGGATCGTTCGGACCCAATCGAGCGAAGGGCGGATTCACCATCTTTCGATTGGTAATCGCTCGCATTCGGGCGCACAATGCTGGAATTGTTAATGAATATCGCGCTATTAATACTTGCGCCGGGGCGGCAAGCCGTCGCGGCCTGAACGGGGCCAGGGAATGATCCGGATACTGCTTGCCGATGACGATGATGTCATGCGCGATTTTCTGACGCGCGCGCTCACGCGAGCGGGCTACGACGTGGAATCCGTCGATCGCGGGACAACGGCGCTTGCGCTGATCCGGGGCGGCGAGCGGTTCGACCTTCTGCTCACCGATATCGTGATGCCCGAACTTGACGGCATCGAGCTTGCCCAAAAAGCAACGGTGATCGACCCGAACCTGCGCGTCATGTTCATTACGGGCTTCTCGGCCGTAACGCTCCGAGCGGGACAGGCGCTGCCTAACGCCAAGGTTCTGTCGAAACCTTTCCACCTGAAAGACCTTGTCCTCGAGGTCGATCGCGTCTTCGAGGTCGGGAGCCTGTCCGGACTGAGTTGAGCGGGGTTGCGGCGCGCGCTGCTTGCCGCTAGGGGCCTCCACCAGAGTGGGCGTGTAGCTCAGTGGTAGAGCACTGTGTTGACATCGCAGGGGTCGCAAGTTCAATCCTTGCCACGCCCACCATTTTCCTCGCCCTAGCCGCTGCCGAGCGTATTGATCGTGAAGGCGAGGATCCCGATATTGAAGACGAATGCCGCAAGGCATTGGGCGAGTACGACGCGGCGAATCGGGCGGCTATTGATCGAAACGTCGGACGTCTGGAATGTCATCCCCAGCGTGAAGGCGAAATAGACGAAGTCCCAGTAATCGGGTGTTTTCGTGTCGGGGAAACCGAGCCCCGACACGCCGTTGCCCTGCCCATAGAACAAATGCGCATAATGCAGGGCGTAAAGCGTGTTCGCGAAGACCCACGCCATTCCCAGCGTCACGATGATCAGTGAAGCCAGCGGCTCGCCCGGCCCGGTCAGCTCGACGCCGATCGTGATCAGCAGGACCGCGCCGATGAGCGCCGAAATGACTAGCAGCATCCCGCGATTGGCATCGTTTTCAGCCGCATGGCGCCGGATTGCGTTGGCCTCCCCGTCGCGCAGGATCGGAACGAGGAGCAGGAAGAACAGCAAGGCGGCCAGATCGAAGCCGCCCATCACCGAATAATGCCATTGCCGCGTCTCAAACTGGATTGCCGCCCCGAGCACCGCGAACGCACCCAGAAAGAAGATGAATCGCGCCGGCGCGATACGGTTGCCGATCTTGCGCTTGCCTTGCGATGCCATGCTCGAGTGGTAGCGTTTTTCGAAACCTTCGCCTAGAGACCGCCCGCTATGGCGAAAATCGAAACTCCCCGGCCCGTTCGCGGCACTCAGGACATGCTCGGAGAGAGTGCGGACCGTTTCCACCACGTTGTGGAAACGTTCGATCGCGTGCGCCGGCTCTATGGCTTCAAGCGGATCGAGGTTCCGGTGTTCGAGGCGACGGCGGTCTTTGCCCGCTCATTGGGCGAATCGACCGACGTCGTCTCCAAGGAAATGTACACGTTCGAGGATCGCGGCGGCGATTCGCTCACGCTCCGGCCCGAATTCACCGCAGGGATCGCGCGGGCCTATCTAACCGAAGGCTGGCAGCAATATGCGCCGCTGAAGGTTGCGACGCACGGCCCGCTGTTCCGCTATGAACGCCCGCAAAAGGGACGCTTCCGGCAATTCCACCAGCTCGACGCCGAAGTGATCGGCGCGGCCGAGCCGGCGGCGGACATCGAACTGCTTTGCTTTGCCGACCAGCTGTTGAAGGAACTGGGGATTGCCGACGGCGTGACACTCCAGCTCAACACGCTCGGCGATGCCATCTCGCGCGAAGCCTGGCGCGCCGAGCTGATCGCCCATTTCGAGGCGCATCGTTCCGAGCTTTCGGAAGACAGCCTCGAACGGCTCCACAAGAATCCGCTGCGCATCCTCGACAGCAAGGATCCGCGCGACCGCCCGGCGGCGGACAGCGCGCCCGATATCGACACTTACCTGACCGACGAGGCGCGCGACTTTTTCGACAGCGTAACGGCGGGGCTCGATGCTGCGGGCGTGAAATGGACGCGGACATCACGGCTGGTGCGTGGGCTCGATTATTACCGGCACACGGCGTTCGAATTCGTCACTGACCGATTGGGCGCGCAGGGCACCGTGCTCGGCGGCGGGCGCTATGACGGGCTGATCGAAGCGCTCGGCGGGCCGCATACGCCGGCCGTCGGCTGGGCTGCGGGGATCGAGCGGTTGGGGATGCTGTTGACTTCCCAACCAATCTCACTGCCCGTCATCGCTGTCATTCCAACAGAAGCGGGTTTAGAAAATAAGGCCTCTGCTGCTGCAGCGGTACTGCGTCGAGCGGGCGTCGCAACCGAAATGGCACTAAGAGGTAACGCAAAGCGTCGTGCCGAGATTGCGCGAAAGGAAGGCGCAATGTCGATCCTGTACGTCCGCCAGGCAGGTGACCCTATGGGGGAATACTATTTCAGCTATGCCGGCAAGGATGACGAAGGCCTGAGAAAAGTTTCGCGCCAAGTATCAGATGCAATTGGCTCTCAATTTCTAGTGAGTGGCATCGACGCATGACCACCATCTCCGGAGAACGGATCGCCGCATTGCTGGCGCGGCGCGAGGAATTGTCGGCGCAGCTGGCGTCGGGCGACCTGCCGACCGACAAGTTCATCGCGCTTTCGAAGGAATATGCCGAAGTCGAGCCGGTCGCGGCGGCAGCGGGCGAATTGCAGCGGCTACGCAACGAGCTTGTCGGGCTGGATGAGATGCTCGCCGATCCTGAAATGCGTGACATGGCGCAGGAAGAAGCCGATTCGATCCGCGCGACCCTGCCCGGCGCGGAGCGCGCGCTCGCCCTTTCGCTGCTGCCGAAGGACGCGGCGGACGAACGCTCCGCGATGCTCGAAGTCCGCGCAGGCACCGGCGGCGATGAAGCGGCGCTGTTCGCGGGCGACCTGTTCCGCATGTATTCACGCTACGCCGAGGAGCGCGGCTGGAAAGTCGAACTGATCTCCGCCTCGGTGGCCGATATGGGCGGATATAAGGAAGTCGTCGCCTCGGTGACGGGACAAGGCGTGTTCGCGCGGCTGAAGTTCGAGAGTGGCGTCCACCGCGTCCAGCGCGTGCCGGTGACGGAAAGCGGCGGGCGCATCCACACCTCTGCCGCGACAGTCGCCGTCCTGCCCGAGGCCGAGGAAGTCGACGTCCAGATCAACGACAATGACCTGCGGATCGACATCTACCGCTCGTCGGGCCCGGGCGGACAGTCGGTCAATACGACCGACAGCGCGGTCCGCATCACGCATATCCCTTCGGGCCTTGTCGTCATCCAGCAGGACGAAAAATCGCAGCACAAGAACAAGGCCAAGGCACTGAAGGTGCTGCGCACCCGGCTCTACGAACTGGAGCGCGAGCGGCTCCATTCGGAGCGCGCGGGTACGCGCAAGTCGATGGTCGGATCCGGCGACCGTTCCGAGCGCATCCGCACCTACAACTTTCCGCAAGGCCGCGTGACCGATCACCGCATCAACCTGACTCTTCACCGACTGCCTGAGATCCTCGAAGGCCAGATGGATGAACTGATTGACGCGCTGATAACGGCCGACGAGGCGGAGCGGTTGGCAGGGCTGGATGAAGCTGCGTGAAGCATTGAGCGATGCGGCAGCCCGTCTCGCTGCCGTTTCGGATACGCCTCGCCTCGACGCCGAACTGCTCATGGCCCATGCGCTGGGCATATCGCGGGAAAGGATGCTGCTCGAAGGACTGGACATGCTAACGCCCGCCGGTTTCGAAACGCTCCTCGCGAAAAGGTCGGCGTCCGAGCCCGTTGCCTATATCATCGGGACGCGCGACTTCTGGACGATCAGCCTGAAAGTCGCGCCGGGCGTCCTCATTCCCCGTCCCGACAGTGAAACGCTGATCGAGGCAGCGGTCGAATATTTCGGGACCGCTTCTCCCAAAGCCATCCTCGATCTCGGAACGGGATCGGGCGCGCTCCTTCTGGCTGCACTGGCGCAATGGCCCGAGGCAACCGGATTGGGCGTCGACGCTTCACATACGGCACTTGAAATCGCCTGCGCCAATGCGGCCGCGCTCGGATTAGAACAGCGTGCGCGATTCGCCGTGGGTGATTGGGCTGAGGGAATCGGGGAGAGATTCGATCTGATCCTTTGCAATCCGCCCTATATCGAATCGAGCGCCTCCCTCCCTGCAGATGTCCAGGATCATGAACCGGCATCGGCGCTCTTCGCTGGAGCCGATGGGCTCGACGAGTATCGCCGCCTCGTTCCCCAGCTTCTTTCCGTCCTCAGCCCCGGAGGTATGATCGCTGTCGAGATTGGCGGCACGCAGGCGCCCGCCGTTTCGGCCCTGTTCCATGCGAATGGACTGGTGCCCGAGGTCCGCCAGGACCTTGGCGGCCGCGACCGGGCGATTGTGCATTTTTCCCTTGGATTAGGTGGGAAAGGCAGTTAAAGGCCCGTTCCAAGACTTGGACAGGCGCATCCAACGGGACGCCGTACAGTTCTTACCCCCACCATCTGAGGCCGTGATAGGGATGATCCGGCTTTGGCAGGCGGACGGCGCGCAAGGGCGCGTCTGGTCGGGGTCTTGCAGGCTGAATTGGACTACAGGCTTTATACCCAGAGAAAAGGGACAATCTTTGCTCAACAATCGGCAAGCCGGCCGCCGTCGCGGTCGGGGTGGACAGCGCCAGCAGGGCGGCGGGCGCGAACAAGGCAACCGGATCGACAATCGCGCGCGTGGCAATGCGCCGCAGCTTCTCGAGAAGTACAAGGGGCTCGCCCGCGATGCGCAGCTCGCCGGCGATCGGGTGATGACCGAATATTATTTGCAGTTTGCCGATCATTATTTCCGCGTCGTTGCCGAAACCCGCGCCCGTTTCGAGGAAAGCCGTCCGCAGCGCGAGGAATGGTCGGCTGAAGAGGGCGAAGACCAGGCCTCTGCCGAAGCGGTTGAAGGTGAAGAAAGCGATGAAGACCGCCGCCCGTCACGTCGCCAGGATAATCGCGAGCGCCATGATCGCGGAGAGCGGAGCGCCCGGCCGGACCGGGGCGAACGTGGCGACCGCTTCGGCAACGAGCGTGGCAATGGCCGGTACAACGGCAATCGCGCCAATGATGACGACGGGGCGGAGCCCGCGACAATCGACGTGAACGTCCTTCCACCGTCCTTTGGAAGCGATGGCATGGTTGCGCCAATTCCCGATTTTCCCGTCGAAGCCGAAGAACCCGCCCCAGCCCCTCGTCGCCGCGGCCGTCCCCGCCGTGCTGCATCGGAAGAGGAAGCACCTGCCGAAGGCTGAGGCCGTTTGTCACAAAAGTGACATTTAATTGTCATAGAACTGGAATGCGCCACTACTAGGGCGATCGCGATCCGGGCGAGCGAGTTGCCCGGAAAACTATCCAGTTCTAGGGGCTATCATGAAATCATCCTCCAAGCTGATCGTTGCCGCACTTGTGGCGAGCGTCGCAGCCGTTCCCGCATCGGCGCAGATGCGCCGCAACATCCGCATCGTCGGATCTTCAACTGTTTACCCCTTCTCCAAAGCCGTGTCGGAACGGTTCGCGCGAGCGAATCCAGGCATTCCGGCGCCGATCGTGGAATCGACGGGCACTGGCGCCGGCGCCAAGCTGTTCTGCGGCGGCGTGGGCTCGGCTCATCCCGACATTCTTGACGCGTCGCGTCGCATAAAGCTCTCCGAATTCAAACTGTGCGCGGCCAACGGCGTGACGCAGATCACCGAAATCCAGGTCGGCCTCGACGGCCTTTCGCTTGCAACCGCCAAAGGCGGCCCTCTTCGCAATCTGAGTCTGCGCGACGTATACATGGCCATTGCCAAGACACCGTTCGGCAAGCCCAATACGTCCAAGACCTGGAAGGATATCAATGGCGCCCTGCCGGCGACTCCGATCCGCATCTATGGCCCACCGACGACCAGCGGCACGCGGTCGTCGCTCGAAGATCTGATCCTGGAGCCTGCTTGCGCTGCAAATCCTGCGATGGCCGCGATGAAGAAAACCAACGAAGCCCGTTACAACCAGATCTGCAAGGGCGTCCGTGAAGACGGCGGCTATGTGAACGCCGGCGAAAACGACAATCTGATTGTTCAGAAGCTGGAAGCCAACCCCGGCACGGTCGGCATTTTCGGCTATTCCTACCTTGAGGAAAACTCCGCACGACTGAGCGGCATCGCCATCAATGGAGTCGTCCCGACGGGGGCAAGCATTGCCAGCTTCCAGTATCCGGGCTCGCGCGCGCTCTACATCTACGTCAAGAATGCGCATCTCAAGGCCATTCCGGGCATCCGCCAGTTCGCGGCCGAATATGCCAAGGAGACGACTTGGGGACCGCGCGGCTACCTGCTGCAATACGGGCTGATCTCCAGCCCGGATGCATCGCGCAAGCGCGCGGCAGCGTTCGCTACAACGATGACGCCGATGAATGCGGCGGGTCTCAAGTAAGCCTTTGAAAAGAGAATAAGGGGCAACTCATGAAACGCTTCACCCTGTTGCGGGTTCTGCTTTGGGCCAGTGCCATGGCCTTCGCGCCGCAAGTCAACGCGCAGACTGCCGACAAGGAGATCGAGCCGCCAGCGGATGCGCCCGCGCCCGAAAGCGTCGATACTTCCGTTCCGGCTGAAGAAGCCAATATCAGCGCGGCCGACGCGCGTGCAGCGGCTCTCGAAGCCCAGATCGAGGGGCTTCAGGCACAGATCAGTGAATTGAAGGCCGCTGTTGCGAAAGCAACGCCAAGCTGGAAGGGGGCCCCGCAATTTGCCGACAATGATGATGGCTGGAGCTTCAAGGTACGCGGCCGCCTGATGCTCGATACTGCTTACGCGCCCAAGCCGGACAACTTCGCGACCAACCGCAACCTGGGTTTCAACACCCGGGTCCGCCGTTTCCGTATCGGGGTGGAAGGCGGCCTGCCGGGCGGCTTCGGCTACAAGGCTGAAGCCGATTATGCCAATAGCACGGTCGGTTTCGGAGACGTGGTGCTGACTTATGCACCCGCCGGAAAGATCTTCGGCTTCACTCTTGGAAACCACGAATCGCTCGACGGCATGGAACAGATCACGAGCTCGCGCTGGTCATCCTTTATCGAACGCGCCCAGGCGAATGACGCGTTCGGAAACACACGCCGCCTTGGCCTTTCGCTGAATGTTCATTCCAAGGACAACCTCTTCCGCTTCGATACCGGGCTTTTTGCCGCACACAGCATCGACGCGTCGCTCGACAATGACGGCTGGATCGGGGCAGCACGCGCGACCTATACGCCCTTTGTCGGCAACGGATTTGCGCATGTTGGCCTGAACTTCCAGCATCGTGAATTCCAGTCGAACGACAATGGCGTCAATTCCACGTCAGTCGGCGCGCCTTCGACGAACCAGCTTGCGCGCTACCGGGCACGGCCGTTCCTGCAGACGACCGATGTCCGTTATGTCGACACGGGCAGTTTCGCCGCAAAGAGCGACAATATCTTCGGGGCCGAGCTCTATGGCGTGTTCAAGTCGCTCCATTTCGGTGGCGAGGCCCAGTATGTGAAGGTGAACGCGTACAACCCCGGCGACATTTCGACCGGGATCGACGCCTTTAACGGCGGTTCCGCCGTAACGCCGACGGGCGATCCTTCTTTCTTCAGCGGCTTTTTCGAAGTCGGGTATTTCCTCACCGGGGAGAGTCGCGGATACAAGAACGGCACCTGGGACCGAACCAAGGTCCTCCACCCGTTCAACAAGGGCGGATCGGGCGCGTTCCAGTTGATTGGCCGGTTCGACTATCTCGATCTTGACTCCTCGAAGCTCAAGAACGGGTTGACGAACAATTTTGCAACCGGTGCGACTTCGCTGGCCGCACTCAATACGCGGCTCGGACGCGGTGGCAAGCAGACCGGCTATCTGGCCGGCCTGACATGGATCCCGACCGACTATGTCCGTTTCCTGTTGAACTATATCCACACCGAAGTCGAAGGCGGCCCGCTGGCCGCGACGATCAAGCCACTTTCGACCGCACCTGTCGACCAGCGCAAATACAGCACGGACGCATTCGCGATCCGCGCTTCGATCGACTGGTAGGTTCCGCCCCGGCCTTACCCTCCCCTTGGCCGGGCGCAACAGATGGGCCGCTCCTGCGTCTCGAAACGAAGGAGCGGCCCTCTTTTTTGTTCAGGGCTTCGGGCGCAGCAGCACATCAAGGCTGCTCTCACCGGGTCCGATCTTCTCGAGCCTCGGGTAACGCAGGCCACCATTCCAGGCGATGGGCACCTCACGAACCCGGCTTCCCGACCTGACGATAAGCCGGATCGGTTCGCTGCCTCCCTTTGCCGCTGAGATGGCTTCGAGCATCGCCTCATCGGAGTAAACTCGCCCGTTGATCGCGACGATCTCCGCCGCCGAGGTCAGGCCCGCATTGAACGCCGGGCTGTCCCAGATCACACCGTTGACCTTGCCGCCCTTGCCGATCGCGAGGCCGATCGAAAAACTCAGATCCAGCTCCGCCGCGCGCTTTTCTTTGTCGCGAAAATAGGGTGTCGGCTCCTCGGCATAGACTAGCCGGTAACCGCCCTGCATAATACCGCCAAGCGGAGCGCTTGCCGTCTTCTCGGTCGTACGCTTCCCGAGGAAGCCCGCCCAGTCATAGGGTGCCACGGCGTTGAGCGTTGCCACCACTTCGTCGAAGGTGAATCCCCGCGCCCGGAAATCCCCATCCTGCCCGCTGAAAAAGGCGCGCGCGAAATCGTCCATGCCTTTCGCCCCGCCAGTCTGCGCGCGGAGCACGGCATCAACCTCGAGCCAGATCAGCAAGCCTTCGTTGTAATAATCCTCGCTCCGCTGATAGCTGACCCAACCCTTGGGACGGCGCGGGGTGATGACCGGATCGTTCGTCGTATCGCCGAGGTGCCGCCAGTCACGCCCGCGGCGAATATCGATCCCGGCCGCAATCGACGCCAGGGCGTCAAGGGTTTCGGCCTTGCTGAACAGCCCGGACCGGGCGCCCAGCACATAGCCCCAGAACTGGTCCTGCCCCTCATAGACCCAGAGCAGATCGTCGACGAGCGGAGTAGCGAAATCGGAAACCATCTGCCCGGCCGGGCGACGGTATTTCCCCACCCAGCTATGGCTGAACTCGTGCGCCAGCAGGTTGCGGCGGCCGGGCCCGCTTCCCCATTCGGTGAAATATTCGGGATTGGCCACATTTTCCGAAGAACGATGATGCTCAAGCCCGATTCCGCCGATCCGCTCGGTCAACGCCAGCAAGAGGTCGTAATGGTCGAAGGGTCGTGTGCCGAACAGCTTGATCGCCTGATCCACCAGCCGCCGATGCGCATCGATCTGGGCAGGAGACGCCGCCAGGTATTTCGGCGCGTCGGCAACGACATTGAGTGTGACATTGGAACCGAGAGGCTCGGCGCGGAAATGTTTTCCAGCAAAGACAGGCGAATCGACCAGCGTTTCATAGTCGACCGTCGCATAGGCGATCCGCTGGCCCGTCGCAGCCGATTGCGGACGGAGCGCCGTCCCCGCCCGCCAGCCTGGCGGCAAGGTCAGGCTGGCGGATACCGGGATCCGTCGGGTCGCCCAACCCGACGGGTAAAGCGAGACCGACTGCCATTGCAGGTTGATGATTTCGGGCGAAACGACGATGCGGCCCTGATCTTCTTCGGTGGCCGAAAGGAATTCGAATGCAAGATCGAGCTGACGCGCGCCTGCCGGGACATCGAGATGAAAGGCATAGACATCGAGCGGGTCGCGCCTCCACGGCAACACCTTGCCCCCGACACGGATGGTCAGCCCGGCAAGCTTTTCGATCTGGCCACGCGCGGCGTGGTTCCCCGGCAGCCATTTCGGAAAATTGAGCGTTATCGGCCCGGGGCCTGCGACGGGGATTGTCTGGGTAACGCGGAAAATGCCCTGTTCGGTATCCGTCGCATCGACATTGAGAATCATCGTGCCCGGATAGGGCTTGTCGAGCGACTGGGCCTGGGCGGTGGCTGGCAAGACGGCTGCGAGCAACAGGCCGGAAAGAAAAGAACGCATCTGGCTCCCCGAAGATTTTCGCTCAGTTAAGGGGCGAGCGGGGCAATTGTAAATCAGCCTCTCGACCAACGGCAGAATTCGCCCTCACGAACGACCGTACCTGCTGTGCCGACGGGCTCTTGCGCGCCGGAGGTAAGGAACGCGATCAGGGCCTCGTCCTCGCCCGGGATCCGCGCGATAGCCCGGTGGCCGTCGGGTGTGCGGGCGAGCACGACGCCGAATTTGGGTCGCGCCTCACGATCGTAGATGACCGTATAGGTCTCGATCTCAGCCGGTCCCTCATGGCCGTCGACCAGTTCCGGGACAGCCCCACGCCGCGTGTCGGCTAGCTGCTGGCAGTCATAGTCCTGCGGGAAGGTCCCCGCCGGCTGCGGACGCGTGGTGAGCAGGATCGCATGATTGTGCGTGGCAAAGCCGCCATTGGCGAAGAGCAGCCCGTCGCCGGGCGCCGCGCGCAGCTTCTCGACCATCGAGGCAGCGGCGTGCGCCATGTAATTGCCGATCGGCCCGCCGCCGAAGGTCAGGCCGCCGAACACCGTGGCCGGGCGATCGGCGGGCAGCCCCAAGATGCGCCGCGCCATCTTGGGAACGCAGGGAAAGCAGGAATAAAGCTCCAGATGATCGAGGCGCTTCGGATCGAGCCCGTTGCGCGCGATTGCCTGTTCGAGCGTCACCGCCATGCTGGGCGATGTATCCCAGCGGGCGCGCTCAAGAACATTCTCGGACTCGTGCGCGGCCGCGCCCTTGCCCACATAGACGATCCGGCTTTCGGGAACCCCGGCCGCACGGGCAATGGCAAGGCTGGTGACGAGCAGCGCCGCCCCCTGGTTGACCGACGAATTGGCGACCATCAGCTTGTTATAGGGAAAGGCGATCGGGCGATTGTTCGCGCCGGCCGTGACGATCTCTTCGGCGGAGACGGGCTTGCGCAGCCAGGCCGCCGGATTGGCGGCGGCGACCTCGGAAAAGAGCGACCAGATCAGGCCCGTTTCGGCCTGCCCCTCGGCAAGCGTCTGCCCCCAGGCCATGCGCCCCGCATTCTCATAGAATGGATAAATGTCGGTCGGCGTCCTGAGGCCATATTTCACATGGACCGGCGGCACTTCGGGCATCCGCATGTTCCGCCCGATCCCGCCGCCATCGGGCCGCCTTGCCGCTGTCCGCAGCGCCTCTCCACCCACAATGACGGCCACCTGCGCCCGGCCTTCGCCAATCACGTTGGCGGCATCGTTCAGGTAGCGGATCGGCGTATCGCCATTGGGACCACGGCTCTGTTCGGCATGGGAAGGCGCAATACCGAGTGCGGCACAAAGCCCCTCGACCATCGTCTTGTCGAGCGACGGGAAGGAAATCTGGCGCGTGATCCCGAGCCAATCGATCCGGTCAATGAAGCCGCCACCGGCATCTTTGTCTGCCGCGCGGATCGCCGCGTCCATCAGCTGCCGCGAATCGAGCGCGTCTGCATCGTCCACCGGACGGTCATTGACCTGTCCGACGCCAATGATCACGGGAATGCGGGTTTCCGCCAAATGATCCTCTATCATTGTCACCCGCTATGCCGCAGCCTCGAAGTGAGGGCAATGGCCACTGGGTTTAAACGCCGTCCTAGAACAGGACGCGCGCGGAGACCCTGACCTGCCTCGGTTCGATCGGGTGGAGGTGGCGGTCTTCCACGCCTTCCGTCGGTTCTCCCGGAAGGCGCGAGGCATAGAAATAGGTGATGTCTGCGTCGCGAGAGTTGAACATGTTCAACACGTCCCCGCTGAGGCGGACCCGGCCTAAATCCAGATAGGCGCCAAAATTGACAATCGACGTCGGATCGGACCGTTGCGAATTATCCTCAATCAGCGGCGCCCCTCCGAAATGGCGGACGCGTAGCGTTGTGGTCAGCGTGTCGGTCAGCCTCGCGCTGACACCGCCGGACAGCACCACGGGAACGGCCCCCGGTATGCGATCGAGCCCCGCGCCCACGCCCTTGAATCGGGCGCGCGTGTAAGCCGCCTCCGCGTCGAGGGTGATGCTTTCGAGCGGCTTCCAGAACAGCGAAAATTCGCTGCCGTAACGGCGTGTTGCATCGTTGGGCTCGGTGTTCCCGGCATCGCCGACGAAGACAAGTTCGGAGGCGAGATCGAGCCGGAAGCCAACCAGCGAGGCAATCAAGCCGCCACGTTCGACGCGCACGCCCAGTTCCTCTCCGCGTGAACGGGCGAAGACCGGCACCCTGTTTGCGGGACCGCCGCTTGCGGGATCGACCGAGATGGTTGCCCCGCGCACATCGTTCGAGTGAAAACCCTCCCCATAATTGGCGTAAAATTCCACGCCCTTGGCGGCCTGCCAAGCGAGTGCTGCTTTTGGCGTCAGGATCGAATCGGATCCCTTGCCCGAATTGGCCGCCAGATCGGATCGCACGCGATAGCCGATCGTATCCCCGCGCATCCCGAGCACAAGCCGCAGTCCCGGAGCAAGCGACATCTCCGCCTCTCCATAAAGCCCGACACCATATTGATCGATCCGGTCCTGCCGGACGGCCGTGGTCGCGGCACCGCCGACGCTGTGGAAGAGCCCGATCTTTCCGATGCGATCGAAGCGGGTATCGACCCCGAACCGCAATTTGCTTTCCGCACCAAGCAGCGTTGCGGCAAACTCGCGCGAGATCGCACCCCCGAAGATGCCGCGCCCGTCGCGCTGCTGGAACTCATCCCCGTCTACCGGATCGTCGAGGAAATAGGTGAAGTTGGACGTCAGTTTGAAGCGATAGCCGATCGCATAGGCCGAAACCCTGGTCCCGTCGAAATCGCCGTTGAAATTGGCTGCCACGCGCGAGACCCGCCCGCCCAGATCACCGTCGATGAAACCCAGCCGGGGAACAAGGCCCGACCGTATCGCGCGGAGCGGAACCTGATCGGTTGCCCTGTATTTGGTGTGGTAGCCTGACAGCGACAGCGACCAATTGTCGCGCGAATATTTGATCAGGCCATTCACCTTGCGCAGATTTTCATCAAGCACATAGGGGCCGTCCGACACCGTCCCTTCGAGCGCCGCAAGCACGGCGCCGCCCGCCGCTTCGCCGCTGCCCGCTACCAGCGCGCGGAGATGACCGTTTGACCCTGCTTGAACTTCCGCGATCGGGCGTGCAAGCTTCGCTTTGGTCGTGAAGGAAATCGATCCTGCGGATGCGAAATCGCCCTTCTTGGCGTGATAGGGCCCTTTCGTATAGTCGATCCGTTCGACGATTTCGGGAATCAGGAAATTGAGATCGAGATAACCTTGGCCATGGCCGTGCGAGCGCATGTTGATCGGCGCCCCGTCCACGAACGCGGACAGATCGGTGCCGTGATCGAGATTGAAGCCGCGCAGGAAATACTGATTGGCCTTGCCGCTTCCCGAATGCTGCGTGGCGATCAGGCCGGGAACGTTTTCGGCGAGTTCGCCTACGCGGCTGATCGGCCGGTTCTCGAAATCGGCATAGCCGACCACGCCTTCGGAGCCCGACGATGCAATCCCCACCTGTTCGAGCGCGCGGCCGTGAACGATGATTTCATCGTTGCGCGGCGCATCCCCCTCCGCGCGGGCCGCCCCGGGGAAAGTCAGCACCAGGGCGACAGCCGGCAATGTGCAAACAGTACGCATACAAACTCCTCAACTCGTTCACGAAGATGCGCCCGGGATAGGGCCATATGCCATTACGGCGAGCCAAATACCCTGGATGCGCGGATGAGACGAACGGAGGCAGGAAAAACCGAACGCGCCGCTCTAAACTTCCCTCAGGCGCGGCATCAGTTCGACGAAATTGCAGGGGCGGAAGCGGCCGTCGAGCTGGTGGACGAGGATATCGTCCCAACCGTCTTTCACGGCACCCGTCGAGCCGGGGAGCGCAAAGATGTAGGTTCCGCGCGCAACGACCGCGCAGGCGCGCGACTGGATCGTCGAGGTGCCGATCTTGGCATAGCTCAGCCAGCGGAAGAGCTCGCCGAATCCGGGGATATCCTTGCCGCCGAGGCGAGCGAGCGCCTCCGGCGTCACGTCGCGGCCGGTCAGGCCGGTTCCGCCCGTCGTGATCACGCAATCGATCAGGCTATCGTCCACCCAGCGATGGAGCAGCGCGACGATATCGTCCGCATCATCCCTCAGCAGTGCGCGGTCCGCAAGAGCATGGCCGGCATCGACAATACGCTGGGCAAGCGCATCGCCGGACTTGTCCTCTGCAAGGGTCCGGCTGTCGGAGATGGTCAAGAGAGCGATGCGGACGGGCACAAAGGCCCGCGCCTCATCAATCGGCACTGGCGACACCGCCGGTCGAGTTCAGGCGGACGGCCGTTGCACCCGGCAGCCCCGGAAAGCGCGGCCACAAGCCTTGCGACAGGGCGGCGAGGCTCTTGGCGGGGGTTCCGGCTTGCATCTGGTACATCCAGTAGTTGCGCAGCACGGTCGTCACATAACCACGGGTTTCCCAATAGGGGATCGATTCGATGTAGAGCAGCGGATCGTCATTGTCGCGCATCCGCGAATTCCACGCGCCGACTGGCTGCGGGCCCGCATTGTACGCCGCAATCACCTTGGGCAGCAGCCCGCCCGTTTCGCTCATGTCGCGGATCAGCTCGATGAAACTCTGGCCATATTCAAGATTGACCGAAGGATCGGTGAGCGGCCCGACGGTGCTTTCGCCCCTGCGACGCGAAAGCATGGCAGCCGTGCCGGGCAGAACCTGCATCAGGCCGCGCGCACCCGCGTGACTGGTAACGGTCGTGCGGAACTGCGATTCCTGGAGCGCATGGGCAAAGACCAGCGCCTTGTCGACACGCCAGCCGCCGACCGGCCGCCATCCCTGCGGCGCCGGATAGCGCGCGCTGACGGCCGCCTGCGCGCCAGCGGGGCCGTTATGGGCCAGCCAGAGCTGCGTCGCGGGCAAGTCCATCCGCCCGGCGATCGTTGCAAGGCTTGCATGATCGCGCGGGTTTCCGATCCGCGCCTGATAGCGGATCAACTGGTCCGCCAGGTCAATCTCCCCGATTTCGGCGAGCGCAAGCGCCGCGCGTACATTGGGTCGCGCTTCGACATTGCCGAGCGACGATTGATCGACCGGGCGAAGCTTCAGGCCGAGCCGCTGGAGCGCCAGCATCCCGTAGAATGTCTCGGAATTGCCCGATGCCGCCTTGAGTCGCGCTTCGACCCGTTCGGGGTGTCCCGCCGCCATATCGGCGCGCGCGGCCCAGAAGTGCCCCGCCGCAACCATTTCCTGATCGTTCGACCGGGTGGCAACGGCGGAGAAGGATTCGCTCGCGGCCTGCCAGTCCTGCTGGCGCCACGCGGCGAGCCCGGCAACCCAATCGGCCTGAGCGGCCCAATCGCCATAGCCAGCGCGCGCAACGCCCGCGAGGCGGCGAGCGGCCACATCATCGCCGGTCAAATAATAGGACCAGGCGATCCGCTGCTGCCATTCGGTCAACGTGTCCGGATCGAGCCCGAGGCTCATTTCATCGAGAATGCCTTCCGCCTCATTGGGGCGATCGCCCTTGAGGAGCGGGACAAGGCGTGCGGACAAGGCACCTGCCCGCGCTGCCGATCCGGCCACCTTGCCGCGGCGTGGCGCGGAGCCCAGCCAGCGCAGTTCCTTCGTCGCCGGCAGGTTTGGCACCTCCAGGATCCCGCGAGACGAAGCCAGCCGCGAAAGCGACTGGGCCTGGGGAAGTTCAGGCGCCTTTTCGGCCAGCGCGACGAGCGCTTCTCCTGAAACCTTGGGGCTGCCCTTCGCCAGATAAAGTTCGGCGCGCGCGACTGCGTGGAGCGGGCCTTCGGACATCGCATCGAGCTTGGCTGCGGCGTCGTCCCATTGGCCGCCATGGATCGCGGCAAAGATTTCACGATATTTCTCGCGAGCGCGGGGCCCAAGCTGGGCGGCATAAGTCGAACGCGAAAGCTGCTGAGCCGAATCGCCCTCGGCCGCGTAAGCCGGAACTGTGGCCGAAAACGCAAACAGCGCCGAAACCGCGAGGGACAATCTAAAAATCACGCCGAATTCCCCTTGATCAGCATCTGCATGTCCGCCCAGGCATCGCCCTTGCGGCGCGGGCTCTGGAGCAGGAAGCGCGGCGGAAAACTCGCCACGGCCTCGACGGTGCCATTCTCATGGTTAATTTTATGCAAAGTTCCACGGGCCTGGGCGAGTTCCATCCCCAGGATCGCACGGCTCACCGCACTTCCCATCAGCCAGAGCTGTTTCGGCGCCGCAAGGGCGATGTGGCGGCGGCCGATTTCGGCGAGGCGCGGCTCGCTTGCCGCAGGGACAAGGCCCGTCGGCACGCGTCCGGGGCAGAGCGCCGCGACATAGACCTCCTGCCGGTCGAGCTTCAGGGCGGCCAGCATCCGGTCGAACAACTCGCCCGCATCGCCCGAGAGCAGATGCCCGGCATCCGCATCGCCCAGCTCGGGCATGTCAATCATCACCATCAGCGGCGCTTGCGGGTTGCCCGACACGGGCATCCTGCGCCCCGGCGGTCCCGCATCGGGGATATCGGGGCTGTCCGCCAGCCAGCGCGAGAAGGCCGGCAGCGTGCTCGGCATCCGGATTTCAGCGGGCGGGGCGGGTTCGGAGACCAGCGGCGCTTTTGCCCGAGCGCGGTCGAGCCAGGGCACCGGGTTTTCGTCGATGAGCGTATCGACACCCATCTCGTGCCACCAGGCCATCAGGCTCGCGGCGGCGGGCGCCGGAATCACCGTTGCGATATCTGCCATGGCGAGAGATAGAGAATCAGTTGGCATCTTGGTCAACGGGACCGGGCGCGCTATCTGGCCAGCCGGTCTCGGCGCGCGGTGAGTGAAGCCTTCGGGCAAAAAAAGGAAATTGGGGAGCAGGTGATGAGCGAACGCGAATCGATGGAGTATGATGTCGTCGTTGTCGGGGGCGGCCCGGCGGGGCTTGCCGCGTCGATCCGGCTCAAGCAGCTCAACCCCGACATCACGGTGTGCATCCTCGAAAAGGGCTCGGAGATCGGCGCGCATATCCTTTCGGGCGCGGTCGTCGATCCGAAGGCACTCGACGAACTCCTGCCCGACTGGCGCGCACAGGGCTGCCCGATGGCCGAGACGAAGGTCAACGACAACTGGCACTGGGTGCTGACGGCCAAGCGGAAATACGCACTGCCGCATGCGATCATGCCGCCGCTGATGAGCAATCATGGCAATTATACGGGAAGCCTTGGCAACCTCTGCCGCTGGCTCGCCTCTCAGGCAGAGACTCTGGGTGTCGAGATATTCCCCGGCTTCCCGGCGGCCGAAATCCTCTACGATGACAAGGGCGCGGTGCGCGGCGTCGCGACCGGGGACATGGGCGTGGCGCGCGACGGCAGCCACAAGCCCGATTACCAGCCGGGCATGGAGCTGCACGCCAAATATACGCTCTTCGCAGAAGGCGCGCGGGGCCACCTGACCAAGCAGTTGAAGGCCAAATTCGATCTGGAGCGCGATTGCCAGCCGCAGGTTTACGGTCTTGGCATGAAGGAGCTTTGGGACATCGACCCCGCCAAGCATGTGCCAGGCCGGGTGCTCCATACGCAGGGTTGGCCGCTTACCGATGCCTGGGGCGGTGGCTTTCTTTACCACCAGGCGAACAACCAGGTGGCGCTTGGGTTCGTTGTTGCGCTCGATTATGCCAACCCGCACCTCTTCCCTTTCGAGGAATTCCAGCGCTGGAAGCAGCATCCCGAAATCCGCGCCATTCTGGAAGGCGGGCGGCGTGTGTCCTATGGCGCGCGGGCAATCAATGAAGGCGGCTGGCAGTCCGTTCCCAGGCTCGCCTTTCCGGGCGGTGCGCTGATCGGCTGCTCGGCGGGCTTTGTGAACGTGCCCCGGATCAAGGGCAGCCACACTGCCATGAAATCGGGAATGCTCGCCGCCGAAAGCATCGCTGCAGCGATCGGCGCGGGCCGGGCGGGCGACGAACTGGCCGACTATCAGCCGGGCGTCAATGCAAGCTGGATCGCGAAGGAACTGAAGCTCGTCCAGAATGCCGAACCGGCGGTTGCGAAATTCGGCGGCGATTACGGTACGATCATCGGCGGTATCGACATGTGGATGCGCACACTGAAGATCGGGCTGCCGATCGCGATGAAGCATCATCCGGACAACGGCACACTCGCCCGCAAGGACCTGTACCAGCCGATCGCCTATCCCAAGCCCGACGGCGTGATCAGCTTCGACCGGCTCTCCTCTGTGTTCCTGTCGAACACCAATCATGAGGAGGACCAGCCCGTCCATCTCCAGCTGCGCGACCCGGATGTGCCGATCAACATCAACCTTGCGCTCTACGATGCGCCCGAGCAGCGTTACTGCCCCGCAGGCGTTTACGAGATTATCGGGCGCGACGAGGGCAATCCCAGGCTCCAGATCAACGCGCAGAATTGCGTTCACTGCAAGACCTGCGACATCAAGGACCCGACCCAGAACATCAACTGGGTAACGCCGGAGGGCGGCGGTGGCCCCAATTATCCGAACATGTAGCCTGGCGGCACTTGCGCTTGCACTGCTGGCAGCGCCGGCCGCCGCCCGGCGCGCCGAGCCGTCGGCGCTTTCCCATTATGTGACGGCGCGTGTCCTAGATTCGCACGATGCCGGCTACGAAGCCGCACGTGCCTATGCGCTGGCGCTCAGCGGCGCGCCGGACAATGAACGGGTGGCGACGCGCGCCTATCGCGAGGCTGTCGAATCCGGAGACAAGGCGCTTGCCCTGCGCGCGGCGCACGCGCTTGATGCCCAGAACAAGTTGCCGCTCGACGCGCGGCTCCTGCTTTTCGAAGAAGCGCTCTCAAAAGGCGACTGGCGAGGCGCACGGCTCTTGCTCGACCGGATGGAGGAAGCGGGCGGGCTGGACTTCCTCATCCCCGCGCTCAGCGCCTGGACCGAGCTGGCGGCGCGCGATGGCGACCTGCTGGCCGAGGCCGAAAAGCCGCCCCGCGACGGGCTCGGGCCGGCCTATCTGCGCGAGCAGCGGACCTTGATCCTGCTCGCGCACAAGAATGTCGATGACGGAGTGACGGCCGCCAAGGCGTTGACGCGGACCGACGGACGCGGCCTGACTCTCCGGATCGCGGCGGCGGCCCGGCTTGTTGCGCTCAAGGAACGCGGCAAGGCGCTCGAATTGCTGGCCGGGGAAGAACCGACCATCCGCGACGCCCGCAAGATGGTGGAGGCGGGACAGCCTCTTCCCGGTGCGATCGACACCGCAACTGCGGGAACCTCATTCCTGATCGCCCGAGTCGCTAGCGACCTGATCCGCGAATCCGGTTCGACCGTCGCGCTGACGTTGGCCCGGATCGCGAGTTTCGGGGCGCCGGGCAATGATGCGGTCAAGCTGGTGCTTGCCCAGGCGCTTGCCAATAGCCGCAGGACGACCGAGGCGCTCAGCCTTCTCGACAGCATTGCGCCGCCCTATGCGTCGGCGGTGCGCGAGATCAGGATCGCGACGCTCCAGCGCGCGGATAGGGACGACGAGGCACTCGCTCTCGCACGCGAAGCAGCGGCGCTGCCCGATGCAAGCATCTATGACCATGCCCGGCTCGGCGACGCGCATGGCCAGATGAAACAATACGACGCCGCGATCGGCGCCTATCGCGAGGCCCTTCGCCGCGCCGGAGACGGCGCAACGTGGAATCTCTGGCTGCTTTACGGCGGTGCACTCGATCAGGCCGGAGACTGGGTGCAGGCGAAGCCGGCGCTTCAGCGCGCCGTTGCAGCCGCGCCGGATGAACCGGTTGCGCTCAATCACCTGGGCTATGCGATGCTCGAACATGGCGACGATCTGGTCGAGGCTACGCGACTGATCGCCAAGGCAAGTGCGCTGCGGCCCGACGATGTCGCGATCACCGATTCGCTGGGCTGGGCTTTCTACCTGCGTGGAGAGCCGGACCAGTCGATCCCCCTCCTTGAGCGCGCCGTGGCGGCTGATCCGACCGAAGCCGCCGTTGGCGAGCATCTGGGCGACGCCTATTGGGCGGCCGGGCGCCGCGTCGATGCGCGCTACGCCTGGCGCGCCGCGCTCATCCAGTCCGAAGATGCCGATGCCAGCAAGCGGATCGAGGACAAGATTGCCAACGGCTTGCCTGCACGCGCCAGATGACAGGCGCGCTCAGCGAAACCGCCTATGCCAAGATCAACCTTGCGCTCCATGTCCGGGCGCGGCGGCCCGACGGATATCACGAACTCGAAACGCTCTTTGCCTTTGCCGAAGACGGCGATCGGTTGAGCGGTGAACCGGCCGACGACCTGACCCTGACGATTTCGGGGCAGCAGGCGGCGGCACTCGGCGAGGATGAAGACAATCTTGTCTTGCGTGCGGCGCGCGGCCTGAAGCTGGCGGCAGGGGCCGGCCGGGGCGCATCGCTTCACCTGGAAAAGAACCTGCCCGTTGCCGCTGGCCTCGG
This sequence comes from Sphingomonadaceae bacterium, assembly GCA_041916635.1. Lineage (GTDB taxonomy): Bacteria > Pseudomonadota > Alphaproteobacteria > Sphingomonadales > Sphingomonadaceae > Aquisediminimonas. Next base: position 652,191 of record JAYRZE010000001.1, read on the forward strand.
CGGCGGGTCGGCCGATGCGGCGGCGGCGCTGCGGCTTCTCGCCCGCCTCTGGGACATCGACCCGGATGCGCCCGAAATCATGGAAGTCGCGCAATCGCTGGGCGCCGATGTTCCCGCGTGCGTCGGGAGCGAAACCTGTTTCGGTCGCGGACGCGGCGACGCGCTCTCCCCGTTTTTCGACCCGGCGATTGTCGGCACGCCATTGCTGCTGGCGAACCCCGGCATTGCCCTTCCAACAGGGCCAGTCTTTGCCGGATGGGACGGACGGGACCGCGGGCCGCTCGACCCCGCCGATTGGCGGAACGCGCGGAACGACCTGACCCCGGCAGCCGTTGCACTTGTCCCCGAGATTGCCGGGCTGACGGCCTTGCTCGAAGCGCGGCCGGGGGCGAATTTCGTGCGCATGTCGGGCTCGGGCGCGACCTGCCTTGCGCTGTTCGATACCATCGAAGCGCGCGACGCAGCGGCGCTTGCGCTCCCTTTCTGGCACATGTCGACCAGGATCAGGTGACCCACCTGTGCCGGATTGGCACGAATAGCGGCGCGTCCGGAAACAGATTTGGCGGAAATCGGCGGTTGGCACGGTCGTTGCGAGGTGGCGTGAGACGGGTCATGCGCCACGCGCATCGTCCGCATCATGGCCCGCATGGCCAATGCGCACCATGAAGGGGGCGGCAACCGACGGGTTCGCCGCCCCATCTCTTTCATTTCAAGGCGAAGGGTTTCGTCATCCCGCGCATCTCGCGGGTCGCGGAACAACATTCACCGCGAGGCCGTTCGGCTCCGCTCCAATCCAAATTCGGACTCGATCCGGCCCTTGCAGGCAACAAGCCGCTCGGGAATTTGCTCCGCGCCTGATCTGGCCTATCACCCTCGGCAAGCGAGCACGAAGGGTGGCCGATGCGAATTGTTATGACGGGAGCAAGCGGGCTGGTTGGCGGGCTGACTCTCCCCAGACTTCAGGGGCGTGATCTCACGCTGATCGGGCGCCGCGCTCTTGCCGCAGCGCCTCCGGGCGCGACCGAACACGTCGGTCCCATGACCGACTGGCCCGGCTTTGTGGCCCAATCGCCCTGCGACGTCGCCATCTGCTGCTTGGGCACGACGATCCGGGTGGCGGGATCGCAAGCGGCTTTTGCTGCCGTGGATCGGGAAGCCGTGGTCGACTTTGCCAAGGCCGCGAAAGAGGCCGGCGCGCGACAGTTCCTGATGGTCAGCTCGGTCGGGGCGAATGCTTCGGCCCGGAATTTCTACCTGAAAACCAAGGGCGAGGCGGAAGCCGGAGTGAGAGCCCTTGGCTTCGACCGGGTCGATATCTTCCGCCCCGGCTTGCTGCGCGGCGACCGCCGGGGGCCGAAGCGGCCCGGCGAAGCGATCATGATGGCGATCAGCCCCATTACCGACCTGTTGACCCCCCATGTCTTCGATCAATATCGCTCGATTGCGGCAGAGAGCGTGGCCGGGGCGATCGCTGCCTGTATCGGCAGGCCGGAAGGCGGAATCCACGTCCACGAAAATCGCGACATTCTGGGACTATGCGCCGATCGATGATCGATTGCACTTTTGCCCGCTAACGGCCCTGCCCCGATTGTTGCGCCTACGCCCCCCGATAGGATAAGGGCCGCTCGCGCCCGAAGCCGGGCGAGTTTTTCGAAAGCCTGACCGTGACTCTTTACGCCCGTCTTGCCGCACATCTCGATGCCGCGCTCGATGCGCTCGAAGCCGAAGGGACGCTCGTCGCCGGTCTTGCGCGCACGGCCGTGACGGTCGAGCCGCCGCGCGATCCTTCGCATGGGGACCTCGCGACCAACGCGGCCATGGTCTTGGCCAAGGGCGCAGGCATCAATCCCCGTGCCCTGGCCGCGCTGCTGGTCGCCAAACTCGGAGCACTCGATGAAGTGGCGTCGGCCGATATCGCCGGGCCGGGCTTCATCAACCTCAGGCTGGTCGATCAAAGCTGGCGCGAAGAGCTTCGGGCGATCGCCGATCTCGGCCACGATTATGGCCGTTCGACGATGGGCGCGGGCAAGCGGGTCAATGTCGAATATGTGTCCGCCAACCCCACAGGCCCGATGCATATGGGCCATTGCCGCGGTGCCGTCGTTGGCGATGCGCTGGCCTCGGTCCTCGAATATGCGGGGTATGCCGTCACGCGCGAATATTATGTGAACGACGCCGGCGGGCAGGTCGATGTCCTCGCGCGTTCGGCCCATCTTCGCTACCGAGAGGCATTGGGCGAGGACATCGGGGAGATTCCAGAAGGCCTTTACCCAGGAGATTATCTGATCCCTGTCGGACAGAAGCTGGCAAAAGAACAGGGCGGCCGCTTTGTCGGCAAGCCGGAGAGCGAATGGCTGGTGCTGTTTCGTGAGACGGCGGTTGCCGCGATGCTCGACCTGATCCGCGCGGACCTTGCGCTGCTCGGCATCCATCATGACCTGTTCGCATCCGAAGCGGCGGTCCAGAAAGCGAAGAAGCCCGAGGCCGCCGAGGCGACGCTGCGCGCGCGCGACCTGGTTTATGACGGGATGCTCGAAGCGCCGAAGGGCGAAACACCGGAAGACTGGGAGCCGGTGATGCTCCCGCTGTTCCGTTCGACAAGATTCGGCGACGACCAGGACCGGCCGATCCGCAAGTCCGACGGCAGCTGGACCTATTTCGGCGCCGACATGGCCTACCATTTCCAGAAGGCCGAAAAGGCCGACATGCTGATCGACATCTGGGGCGCCGATCATGCGGGGACGGTCAAGCGGATCAAGGCAGCGGTTGCTGCACTGACCGAAGACAAGGTCGAATTCGATGTGAAGCTGGTCCAGATGGTGCGGCTGTTGCGAGGCGGCGAACCGATCAAGATGTCGAAGCGCGCGGGCAATTTCGTGACTCTCGCCGATGTCGTGCGCGAAGTGGGAAAAGACGTCGTCCGCTTCACCATGCTGACGCGCAAGGCCGATGCGCAGATGGATTTCGATTTCGCCAAGGTGGTCGAGGCATCGAAGGACAATCCCGTCTTCTATGTCCAATATGCCCATGCCCGGATCGCGTCGCTAAAGCGCAAGGTCGCCGAGGCCGGGATTTCGGGGGAGGCCGATCTCCGCCTGCTCGATGCCGAGGATCTTGAGCTGGTTCGGCTGGCGGCACAATTCCCGCGGATTGTTGCGTCAGCGGCGACAAGCCATGAGCCGCACCGGATCGCCTTCTACCTCTATGACCTTGCGGCGGCGTTCCATGCGCACTGGAATCTCGGCAATGACCGGCCCGACAGGCGCATATTGATCGTTAACAGTCCCGATTTGACACGGGCGCGGCTTTTCATGGCATCGGCAATCGGGCAGATTATCGCTAACGGCTTGTCAATCATGGGCGTGACGGCGGCCGAGGAGATGTAGATGATGTCAGACACTGGACCGGAACTGGGGCTGCGGGACGAGGATCGGCTCCCCTGGCTCGAGGCCGTCGAAAGCGAGGACGACGGCGAAGGCTTAGCGAGTGGGAAGCTGATTGCCTTCCTGATTGCCGGATTGGCTGCGATCGGCCTGGTTGTTGGCGGTGTCTGGTGGCTGCGCAGCCAGAAAGAGGAGCCGCAGGGCGATGGCACGCTGATCGCCGCGCCTCAAGGCGACTATAAGGTCAAGCCGGACGCGCCCGGCGGCATGAAAGTCGAAGGCCAGGGCGATTCGGCGTTTGCCGCGTCCGAAGGTGCGGAGGCCAATGGCAAGGTCGATACGGCGGCCCAGCCCGAAGTGCCCGTTGCCGTGCCGAAGGCCGCGCCCGTAGCGGTCAAACCCGTTACCGTGGCAAAACCTGCCGTAACGACACCGATGCCGCCGTCAGGCGGAAAGCTGGTCCCGCCCGCGCCCTCGGGCACGCTGATACAGTTGGGAGCCTATGATTCGGAAGCCGTCGCCAACACTGCGTGGCGCGCGCTTGCGGCAAAGACGCCAGCGCTCGCAAAGTTGCCGAAACTGGTCATCAAAGCCAATGTTGGCGGCAAGACCTACTACCGGCTCCGCGCAGACGCCGGTTCGCAAGCCGATGCTGCCGCACTGTGCGGCCAGGTCGGCAACTGCATGGTGGTGCGGTAGCGCTCGGAAGGTCAAGCCGCCAGCATTCGTCCGGCGCAAACATCGCCCTCTTCGCACGAATCGAAATCGAGCGCATAGAGCTTTGCCGGCACGGCATGGCCGCGCGCACGGCTCATCCGCGCAACGATTTCCCCTGTCGGCTTGAACCCCAGCTTGGCGAGCACCCGGCCTGAAGCCGGGTTGTCGATGAAGTGCGAGGCGACGAGCCGCGATTGCCGGAGCGAATGGCGCGCGATATCGATCACGGCACGCGCGGCTTCGGTCGCAAAGCCAAGACCCCAATAGGGCCGGGCGATCCAATAACCCAGTTCGAAGTCTTCGCCATCCTGTTGCAGTCCGATCCCGCCGACGAGCCGCGGCGCGCCCTGTGTGCGGGCAATGATCAGGAAATCGGCATCGCCCTCCGCGCGTTCCCGCCCCAGATAATCCTGGGCATCGGCGAGGCGGTAGGGTGACGGCGCCTTGGCGAGCTTGGTGAGAATCGCTTCGTCGCCGATCGCGGCCGCCAGCGGCGCTGCATCCTCGGCCCAACCGGGACGCAGCAATAGTCTTTCAGTCCGTGCAAACATGGGCACTCTCCTCGTTGGCGCCCCTAGTCCGACTATATGACGGGCTAGCGACATTGGCTCTGAGGAAGAGACGAACCGCCCCAAAAGAAAGGGAGGCGGGGGTGGCCCGTCTCCCTCAAAACGGTCTGGCTTGCCAGACCTTCGGGCCACCCATTGGGCGACCCGGTAAAGATCGCCTGGTTATTCGGCTGCCGCCGGCATCGTGTCCACTGAACAATAGGTTCGGCCCTGCTTGCCCGAGTGAAACGACACGCGGCCTTCGGCGGTGGCAAACAGGGTGTGGTCGGTGCCGATGCCGACATTGCGGCCGGGATAGAATTTCGTGCCGCGCTGGCGGACGAGAATATTGCCCGGAATGGCGAGTTCGCCGCCGAACTTCTTCACGCCAAGACGACGACCGGCCGAGTCACGACCGTTGCGCGATGAACCGCCTGCTTTCTTATGTGCCATGGTTCAAAACTCCTTATTCGGCCGAATCGGCTTTTTTGGCCGCAGGCTTCTTGGCGGCCGGCTTCTTCTCCGCCACTTTGGCCTCCGCCTTGGGAGCGGCAGCCTTTTTGGGCGCAGCTTCCTTGGCAGGCTTTGCAGCCTTGGTTTCTACAGGCGCTTCAGCCGGTGCGGCTTCGGCCTTCTTCGGCGCAGCCTTCTTTTCGGCAGCACCAACGCTCAGGATCTTGAGGATCGTGTGCTGCTGGCGATGCCCGGCCTTGCGGCGATAATTGTGGCGACGCTTCTTCTTGAAGACGATGATCTTTTCCGCCTTCGCCTGCGCAACGATCTCGGCCGAAACGGCAAGACCGGCAACGGCTTTGGCTTCGCCGCCGTCAGACGCAAACAGGACATCGCCCAGAGACACGGTGTCCCCAGCATTGCCCGCCATCTTTTCGACGACGATCTTGTCTCCTGCGGCAACGCGATACTGCTTGCCGCCCGTGCGCACGACTGCGAACATGGCGTAAATCTCTTCTTCTCAAATGCTTGCCCGCGCAACGGATGACGCCAGAGGCATCCCCCTCGCGCGGAAAGCAGCCCGCTAGGCGACGGATGCGCCGCTGTCAACCTGATTCCCGCACGCTTGTTGCGCTGTAACCTTGCTGCAACACATCCGGAAAAACTATGCTGCATTTGCGAAATCAATCGCATGGAAACGCTTCCACGTTTAGCACTATCTTACCAGACGGCCAGAGTCCTACAAAATGGGAAAGCAGATACACATGAAAACCCTTTCGCACGTTGCCTTGATGGCCACGATTTCCGCGCTTGCCTTGACCGCGGCGCCCGCCTTCGCCCAAGCGGCCGACACTCCGGCCGAAGCCTCCAGCGCCGATGAAGGCAGCACGATCATCGTTACCGGCACGCGGCGGACGGACCGCACCATTGCCGACAGCCCGGTTCCCATCGACGTGATCAGCGCAGACGCGCTTTCCAACACGGGAACGACCGAAACCAACCGGATCCTGAACCAGTTGGTTCCATCGTTCAATTTTCCGCAGCCGTCGCTTACCGATGGGACGGACTCGCTGCGCCCGGCCACACTGAGGGGCCTCGCGCCTGACCAAGTGCTGGTCCTTGTAAACGGCAAGCGCCGCCACACTTCCTCGCTGCTGAATCTGAACGGCTCGGTCGGGCGTGGTTCCGCTGGTGTCGACCTGAATGCGATTCCCTCCATTGCGATCGAGCGCATCGAGGTTCTGCGTGACGGCGCTGCCTCGCTATATGGATCGGACGCCATCGCCGGCGTCATCAATATCCAGCTTCGCAAGGGCGTTGGCGGCCGCGCACAGGCGACCTATGGCAAATATATTACGACGATGGATGGCGTGGCGCAGGTTGCGAGCGTCGCGCCGACAACGGGTGCATCCGACGACCCCGTCATCACCTTCACCGGCAAGGACCGCAAGCGCCGCGACGGGGATACCTATACCTTCGCGACCAACCTCGGTTTGCCGATCGGCGACAATGGCTATTTCAACTTTACAGCAGAGTACAAGGACCGCAGCCCGACCCAACGGTCGGGTGCCGATCTACGTCGCCAATATTCGGGCGTCGGCGATATCCGCGAAACCACCATCAATCGCTACAATCACAGGTTCGGCGACGGCGAATCGAAGGATATCAACTTCTTCGTCAACGCAGGCGTCGACTTGAGCGAGACCGTCGAATTCTATGCCTTTGGCAGCTACGGCCAGCGCGACGGCAATGGCGCCGGGTTCTACCGGCGCTCGCTCGATGCGCGCAACCGGGACTTCGCGAACGGTGGCCAGCCATTCTACCCGGACGGTTTCCTGCCCCTCATCACGAGCGATATCGAAGACATCGCCGCGGCAGCGGGCATCAAGGGAGAGCTTGGGAGCTGGGGCTACGATCTTTCTGTAAACTATGGTTCGAACCGCTACGATTTCGGCGTCGAGAACAGCTTCAACACCTCACTCGGCGGCCTCGCCAGCCCGCGCAAATTCTATGCGGGCGGCACGCGCGCGGGACAGACCGTGGTCAACCTGGACGTACAGCGGGATCTGGACCTCGGCCTGGCGAAGCCGGTTTCGCTGGCGATCGGTGCCGAATATCGCAACGAGAATTACAAGATCGTTGCTGGCGACGTGACGTCCTATATCGCCGGGCCGTTCTTCTTCACAAACGGAGCACCGGGCGGCGCGCAGGTGTTCCCTGGCTTCGCTCCTGCGACGACCGTGGATGCATCTCGCGACAGCATTGCCGCCTATGTCGAACTCGACGCGGACCTGAGCGATGCGCTGTCCGTCCAGGCAGCGGGCCGCTATGAGCATTATTCGGACTTTGGCGACACGATCAACGGCAAGCTCGCGGCGCGCTTCGAGCCGGTGCGCGGCTTTGCCCTGCGCGGCTCGATTTCCACAGGCTTCCGCGCGCCGGGGCTGGCTCAGCAATATTTCTCCACCACGTCGACCAACAATATCGGCGGCGTTCTGGTTGAAGTCGGCACCTTCCCCGTCAATTCGCCAATTTCCCGCGCGCTAGGCTCGCAGCCGCTCGAGGCGGAAAAGTCCGTCAACTATGGCGGCGGTATAACGATCAATGCGTTGCCAGGCCTCGACCTCACGGTCGATGTCTACAACATCAAGATCAAGGATCGCATCACGCTTACGGAGAATCTCCAGGGCGCCGATGTGGTGAGCATCCTGACCGCCGCTGGCATCACAGGCATCACATCGGCCCGCTTCTTCATCAATGGCATCGACACCCGGACTCGCGGGCTCGATGTGGTGGGAAGCTATCGCCTTCCAAACCTCGGCATCGGCACCGTGCGCCTGACTGTCGGCTTCAACCTGACCGACACGAAGATCACGGACCGGCGCACATTTTCCGGCTTCACGGCCCAGCGGCTGTTCGCGCGCCCCGAATCGTTCCGCCTGACCGACGGTCAGCCGAGCGACAAGCTCAACATCGGGCTTGATTGGGAAAGCGGAAAGTTCGGCCTGACGGCACGCACCAACCGGTATGGCGAAGTATTCCTCCCCGGAACGATCGGCGATTCGAACAACATCACCATCGGCAAGGGGGGTATCGCGAACGACATCACGCTCAGCCCGAAATGGGTGACGGACCTTGAGCTTCGCTTCAAGCCATTCGAAGCCGTCGGCATCGCCATCGGCGCGAACAACCTTTTCGACGTCTATCCGGACCGGCTGCCTTTCGGCGTCGTCGGCGGCGTGAATTTCGGCGCGAACAATGCGTTCCTGCCCTATAGCTCGCAATCGCCCTTCGGTTTCAGCGGTCGCTTCGTCTATGGGCGCGTCAATTTCAATTTCTGATTGGCGACAGTCAGAGTGAAGATGATGAGGGGAGGATGGCGACATCCTCCCCTTCTTGTTGCCGCGCCTTCGCAGCACTGAAACCGTCCCGACCCGAGAGCCTTTCCCACCAGGCCAGTGTCTTCGGCCCTAGCTCGGGGCCCAGGCCGAGCGTCAATGAAAGCATCACGGCATAGCCCACGCAGATATCGGCCATAGTGAAACGGCCTGCGCAGAGATGGTCGCGGCCATCGTCCAGCGCTGCCTCAATCGAGCGGGCACGGCCGAGGAAGAAGAGCCGGTAATCCTCCGCCACGTCGAGCTTGCGCTCCTCTGGTTTCGGAAAGACGCTGTAGCGGAGCATGATCGCCAGAGGGAAAGTCAGCGTCGCGTCCGAGCGGTGGAGCCAGTTCAGAAAGAGCGGCCAATCCGGCTCGTCCGGCACAACGTCAAGCGGCGTCCCGCGCACGAGCACCTGGCAGATGGCGGCGGACTCGGTCAGCTTCATTTCGCGATCCACCCAGCAGGGAATCGTGCCCAGCGGATTGATTTCCTTGTATGCCGGCACATGAAAACGCGGCGGAAAGGGCATGGTCACCAGTTCATAATCGAGCCCGAGTTCCTCGGCCGCCCAGAGGCAGCGGAACGATCGTGCGTCCTTGCAATGATAGAGAGTCGGTCTGGTCATGCGATGATGTCCTTTGTCCGTTCGATCGCGAGCCGGTGTTCGCGCAAGGCAATATAAAGGCCGCTGCCGATGATGATCGCTGCCCCCGCCCAGGTGGCCGGACCCGGTACATGACCCCAGATCAGCCACCCGAACAGCGACGACCAGAGCAGCGCGATATAATCCATGCCCAGCACAGTCGAAACGGGGGCAAGCTTCAGCGCTCCGGTCAGCCCGATCTGGCCAATCCCGCCCAGCATGCCGATGCCGCAAAGCAGCAACCATTCGTAGGGATCGTGGCTTGTCATGAAAAAGGGAAGCAGGAGGCTCGTCGGCAGGACCGAAAGCGCCGAGAACCAGAAAACCGTCGTCATCGCCGCCTCGGTCCGTCCCATATCCCGGATCTGAAGGCTGGTGAATGAAATCATGATGGCCGACGAAAGGCCCACAAGCGCGCCCAGCGGCGGGATATGGCTGCCCCCCGGCTGAACCACGACCAGGACGCCAGCAAAACCCGCAAGGACCGCGCCCCAGCGATGACGGCCCACCGATTCGTGCAGGATGAGCGCGGAAAGGATCGTTGCAAAGATCGGCACGGCAAAGCCGAGCGTCGTCTGCTCGGCCAGCGGCAGGAGTATGATCGCGCCGAAATTGAAGGCCATGCTGGTCAGCCCCATCACGCTGCGCTTCACATGCGCGCCGAAGCGCTGCGTCTTGAGCGAAGCGAGACCGGGCCCGGCCAGGACCGCGACAAGCACGACCGGCACCGCCAAACCCTGCCGCCAGAACATGATTTCGGGAAGCTTCACGCCCGCGTCGCTCGCCAGCTTGATCAGCACCGTCATGATCGAAAGGCAGGATATGCCGAACAGTCGTAGGCCCAGCGCGCGCAGGCGATGATCGGGATCGGCCGGAGCATCGGTCATATCCCTCGCCCTAATCCTTGGGGTCGAAGCCCGCAATGTGCAGACGCAAGACCGGTCGCGAATGAGAAGGGAAAAAATTCAGCGGTGGGTTGCTAATGCGAACGACTCGCAATATAGCCGCAATTGAGAATTGTTATCGTTAACCTCCGGGCCCGATCCTGCCCGACCGATCAGAAATGGAAAGCGTAATGAAGTTCAAGACCGCATCTACGGCCCTGGCGCTGGCACTCATTATGTCCGGGCCCGCGCAGGCGGAGGATGCAGCCGGTGGCGAGGAGAACCCTATTGTCGTGACAGGCAAGGTCGATGGCTATCGCACGATTGAAACGACCAGCGGAACCAAGACCAACACTCCGATTCTGGACGTCCCGCAGTCCATTTCGGTCGTGACCGGGCAACAGATCGCCGACCAGCAAATTCGCTCCTTTGCGGAACTGGTCCGCTTCATCCCCGGTGTGACCTCGGGCACGGGCGAAGGCAATCGAGACCAGGTTACGCTCAGGGGCAACAACACCAGCGCCGACTTCTTCGTCGATGGACTGCGCGACGACGTCCAGTATTTCCGCGGCTTCTACAACATCGAACGCGTCGAAGTGCACAAGGGCGCCAATGCCATGGTCTTCGGGCGCGGCGGCGGCGGCGGAGTCATCAACCGCATCACAAAGGGACCCGCGTCGGAGCGGACCTTCTACACGGGCACTCTCTCAGCCGACAGCTTCGGAAGCTATTATGGCGCGGCCGACGTCAACCTTGCGCTCGGCACCGCTGCCGTTCGCATCAACGGCTTTTACGAACAGCTCGACAATCACCGCGATGCCTTCGAGGGAGAACGTTATGCGGTGAATCCGACCTTCGCCGCCGAGCTGGGCGGAACCAAGCTCCAGATCGGCTATGAATATGTGCGCGACGAGCGCGTGACGGACAGGGGCATTCCATCCGCCCATGCCGGGACGATCGCCGCGCCCGCCGGTCCGCTCCAGGGCTTTCGGGACACATTCTTCGGCGTCCGCGGGATCAACGTTTCGGATTTCGAGGCGCATATTGTCCGCTTCCGCAGCGAGACCCGCATTTCGGACAATCTGACGTTTTCGACTCAGGGGCTCTATGGCGATTATGACAAATCCTATCGCAACGTCTTCACCGCGACCCCAGTGGGCGGCACTACCGTTGCCCCGACCGTCGGGATCGAGGCCTATTTCGATCCGACCAAGCGTGAAACGTTTATCGGACAGGCCAATGTCGAATGGCATGTCGCGACCGGAGGGATCGATCATATCATTCTCTTGGGCGGCGAGTTCACCACCCAGGACTCGACGAATGAACGGATAAACGGCTTTTTCAGCTCGACCGTCCCGTCTTCGGCCAATCGCCGGCGGACGGTTGCTCTCGCCGATCCGCTTGTCGTCCCGCCGGTCTTTTTCGTTGCGGGCGCGGCCGGCAATGGCAATCGCAGGGTCGATGGCAATCTCGACCAGATCTCCGTCTATGTTCAGGACCAGATCAGCCTTGGAGACAAGATCGATCTGATCGCAGGCCTGCGCTATGACCGCTATGACAACGCCATCACCAATCTGTTCACGGGCGCGGTGGTTTCGCGCGTCGATCGTCTCTGGTCGCCGCGCGCCGGGCTTGTCTACAAGCCTGTGCCCGAAGCGTCGATCTATGTCAGCTATTCGAAATCCTATCTTCCTCAGGCCGGGGATCAGTTCGTCACATTCGACGCGACGAACGCCGCGCTCAAGCCCGAGACGTTCGACAATTACGAAATCGGCGCGAAGTGGAACATCCGCCCGGATCTGACCCTGACCGCGGCCGTCTACCGCCTCGACCGCGGCAATACGCGCGCGCCGGGGCCAGTAGCGGGAACAATTGTCCAGACAGGCGAACAGCGCAGCAGCGGATTCGAGCTTGGCATTGCCGGTCGGGTAACGCCGCGTTGGATGACCAGTTTCGGCTATGCCTATACAAAGGCGGAAGTCCGGGAGACGACGGCGGCTGCCCCAGCGGGGCGGCGGATCGGTCAGGTTCCTCGCAATCAAGTCTCGCTTTGGAATCGCTACGACCTGACAGGGAAATTTGGCGTTGGCACCGGCCTCTACTACCAGTCGCGCCAGTTCACGACGATCAGCAACACGACCATCCTGCCGGCCTATACGCGGCTCGACGCCGCATTGTTCTACAAGCTGACGGATCGGCTGGACGTTCAGTTCAACCTCGAGAATATCACGGGCAAGGACTACTTCCCGGCCGCGCACAATGACAACAATATCGCGACGGGCGCGCCGTTCAACGCACGCTTCACGCTGAACGCCAAATTCTGAAGACTCCGGCGGCACCTGCACAGATGCCCTCTCCCCGCTTGCGGGAGCCGCCGGGGCCCGGCATAGGGCGGGCCATGAAACACGCTCTTTCCGTAACCCGCGCCCAGAATTTCGCCGAATGGTATCAGGAAGTCATCGCCGAGGCCGATCTTGCCGAGGAATCGGGGGTGCGCGGCTGCATGGTCATCCGCCCCTGGGGCTATGGCATCTGGGAACGCATCCAGAAGCTGATGGACGCACGCATCAAGGCGGCGGGAATCGACAATTGCTATTTCCCGCTCTTCATCCCCCTGTCCTTCTTCGAGAAGGAGGCCGATCATGTCGAGGGTTTCGCCAAGGAAATGGCGGTCGTCACGCACCATCGGCTGAAAGCGATCGACGGGAAGCTCGCCCCCGATCCCGATTCGAAGCTCGAGGAACCGCTCGTCATCCGGCCGACATCGGAAACCGTGATCGGCCATGCGATGAGCCGCTGGGTGCAATCATGGCGTGATCTGCCGCTCTATGTCAACCAGTGGGCCAATATCGTGCGCTGGGAAATGCGGACGCGGATGTTCCTGAGGACGGCCGAATTTCTCTGGCAGGAAGGCCATACCGCGCATCCCGACAAGGCTGAGGCCATGGCGGAAACGCTGCGCGCGCTCGAAATGTACCGCGGCTTTGCCGAAGGGCCGCTCGCCATGCCGGTGATCGCCGGCGAGAAGCCGGAGAACGAGCGCTTCCCCGGCGCGGACGCGACCTATTCGATCGAAGCGATGATGCAGGACGGCAAGGCGCTCCAGGCCGGGACGTCGCACTATCTCGGCACGACCTTCGCCGAAGCCGCAAACATCCGCTACCAGGACAAGGATGGCGGCCTCCAGCTCTGCCATACGACCAGCTGGGGCACATCGACCCGGATGATCGGCGGCGTCATCATGGTGCATGGCGACGATGACGGCCTGCGCTGCCCGCCCGAGATCGCCCCGCAGCAGATCGTGATCGTGCCGATGCTGCGCGACAATGACGAGGATGCGGCCGTGCTCGACTATGCGCGGGCGCTTGCAGCCGACCTGCGCGAACTGAGTGCATTCGGCGAACCGGTGCGCGTCCTGCTCGACACCAAGGCGATCAAGGCTTCGAACAAGCGCTGGGCCTGGGTGAAGAAAGGTGCGCCGCTGATCGTCGAAGTCGGCCCGCGCGACGTGGCCGGGGGCAATGTGGCCGTCATCCGCCGCGACCGGCTCTATACGGATGAAGGCAAGCTTGCCTCCGCCATCACCGCACGGACCGATTTCGTTGCCGCGGCAGCCCCGACGCTCGAAGATATCCAGTCCTCGCTTTATGCCGAAGCGAAGGCACGGCTCGACGCGGGCATCCGCCGCGACGTGACCGATCTTGCCGCCCATTATGCGGGTGATGAGAGCCATGTCGGCTGGGTCGAAGTCCAGTGGGCGCGGCCGACGGGTGACGCGCTCGAAGCGATCGTCCAGCAGTTGAAGGCTTTGAAGCTCACCATGCGCAACGCTCCGCTCGATGCGGCACCTGCCGATGGGCCCTGCTTCTTTACGGGTGAAAAGGCAGTCGAGCGGATCCTGATCGGCCGGACCTACTAGGCCGCAGAACCGAATTCAGACTCGCTGTGGCTGGTCAGGCGCGAAACGGGATATCAAGACTTTTTCGTTTGCGCCAATTCGGCCCACGCCGCTTGCGCTTCTGTTCGCGGCGCTTGAATTCGGCAAAAGCCAATAGGCCGATCATGAGGAGAATCAGCGCATAGGCAACAAGGCGTCGCGCTTCGAACATGCATTTTATACAAGAATTTCGCGTGATCGGATGCGTCGCCACCGGGCGTTCAATGCAAACAATCCCGTGCCACTCATTCGGGCTGCCTGCCGACATAAGTGGCACGGGGTCGGATGAGCGCGCCGCTCGTGGCCTGTTCCATCGCATGAGCGGCCCAACCGACGCTGCGCGCAAGCGCGAACAGCCGGAACGCCGCGTCGCCCGGCATGGCGTTTTCGAGCGCGAGGGCAGACAAGGCAAAATCGATATTGGGAGGCGCGTCTGTCGCATCGAGCGCCGCTTGCCTGAGATCGGCCATGATAGCGGGATCACGGAGGTGTTCGAGCAAGGCTTTCGCACGCGGATCGCCGTTCGGATAGAGCGGGTGGCCGAAGCCGGGCAAGGCCAGTCCGCGCGCCAGCCAGCGCCCTACGGCGTCTTCGGCACCGATCCGCCGCGCGGTTTCGGCAAGCTCCGCGACCGCCGCCCCGGCGCCGCCATGTCGCGGCCCCGACAGTGCACCGAGCCCGGCAAGCAGACTTGCGGCAATCGACGCACCGGTCGACGCTGCGACCCGAGCGGCGAAGGTCGACGGATTCAGCTCATGATCCGCCAGCAATACAAGAATCCGCCGCACCAGATCGGTGCCCACCGGGTCGAGCGACCAGAGCGCACCGAGCCGCGCGTGCAACGGGTCCGGCCCGGCCGGAATACCCAGTCCTCCGGCAAGCGCCGTGACGGCATTTGCGGCATCGGCGCAGAGCCTCTCTCGGCCCCGACCGATCGTGGGCCGGGCGACGGTCACGAGACCCGCCAGCGCCGCGAAAGGATCGGCGGCCACGGGCGCCCCTCCTCCCGCAAAGCTGACCGGCGATCGGCACTCCCAAAGCAGGGCAGCCACATCTTCAAGCGTATGACGCGTAGACAGTTCGACCGCATCCCGGCCGCGATAGATCAGCCGGCCGTGAATCACCGTGGAAATTCCTGTTGAGATCACGGGTTCGCCCCAGGCCATTGCTCCTGCCGCGATCGTTGCCGGACGGCGCCCGCGGGCGCGCCGCGAGCGAAGCGCCTCGATGTCTTCGGCACGGTAGAGGCTCTTGCGCGGATCCTGCGGATCGGCTCGCTGACCGATCTTTCCGCGGCTGACATAGGCATAAAGCGTCTGCGACCGCACGCCGAGACGGTCCAGCGTTTCTGCACGATCAAGCCATTCGTTCACACTCGGCATTATATTGATTATATTGATCAAGATTGATTTTATATGCTGATCCACCAAATTCCGGCTTTCCGGTCAAGGAGATTCGGCATGAATAGCGGTCTGGACGATGTGGTTGCGGCAGAAACAGTCCTTTCGGACGTGGACGGGATTGGCGGCGAACTGGTGATCCGCGGGTATCCGCTCGATGCGATTGCCGGGAAAATTCGCTTTGAAGGCGTGGCACATTTGCTGCTCGAAGGCTTTTTCGACGACTTGCCCGACGAGAGCGGCTTGACGGCGATGCTTGCCGCCGCACGCGTCGACGTGTTCGAACGCGCTGCGGCATTGCTCCCGCGTCTCGCGGACATGCTCCCTTATGACGGCATGCGAGCCGGTCTCGCACTGATGCCGGACGAACGCTCGCTTGAAGCTGCGCTGCGCCTGATCGCCGCGCCGGCAGTACTGACGCCCGCCCTGCTCAGGCTGCGCGAGGGGAAAGCGCCTATCGCGCCCGATGCCAGCCTCCACCACGCGGCGGATATCGTCCGCATGCTGGGCCGCGACGATGGGGCGGACGCGCTCGACACATACCTCGTCACGGTCTGCGACCACGGCCTCAATGCTTCGACCTTCGCGGCGCGGGTGGTTGCCTCGACACGCGCCGGGCTGACATCCTCGGTGCTGGCGGGCCTGGGTGCCCTGATCGGCCCGCTCCATGGCGGCGCGCCGGGCCCGGTGATCGACATGCTCGACCGGATCCAAGCGGAAGGTAACATTACCGGCTGGCTCGAACGCGAACTTGAGTCGGGCGAACGGCTGATGGGCTTCGGCCATCGCATTTACCGCGTCCGCGACCCGCGCGCCGACGCGCTCAAGAACGCCGTCCGCCGCCTGCCGCGCACTGCCGGGCGCCTGGCCTTGGCCGAGGCCGTCGAGGCGAAAGCGCTGGAGCTTCTGTCCCGGTCGAAGCCCGGCCGCGTCCTCCAGACCAATGTCGAATTCTACACAGCATTATTGCTCGAGGCTGTCGGTTTCCCGCCAGACGCCTTCACGTGCGCCTTCGCGATGGGCCGCGTGCTTGGCTGGATCGCCCATTCTCGTGAACAGGCGCAACTCGACCGCCTGATCCGCCCGCAATCGCGCTATGTGGGACCGCGCTTCGACCTTGCGGCTTGAGCGAGTACGCGGCGTCGGAATTCTTTACATCAGGCCCTGGTGGTTAATTTCGCTTTACCACCGTCTCGCGCGGAAATCCGGGATTGGCACCGTTTGGCACGGGTGCTGCATAGTTATCAGCGTTCCCCCAAAGCGTTTCTACGCTTCAGAGTGGCGGGTCGGTTGCTTCCCTGGTCTCGCGCCGACCCGCCCTCACCCGGGAACCCTCCAGACATTCAGCCGGACGCGAGCGATCGCAGCAATTCGGCGCTTTGCGCATCGGCTGGAAAGAAAGCTTCGATCGCCAGTTCGGAGAGCGTCACGTCAACGGGAGTCCCGAAAATGGTGATGGTCGAAACGAACGCGATCCGCCCGACTACGGTGTCTAGCAGGAGCGGCACGGCAATCGGGTTCTCCATGCCGCCTTCATTGTCGTTGTAGCAGGACGGGTAGGCGGCAACCTCTTCCCGCAAGGCTGCGAGGCCGGGATCGGCGCTCGCTTCGACCTGGCGATCGAGCCGGTCAAGGATATGGCTACGCCATTCGGAAAAATTGGCGATCTGGGGGGCGAGCCCTTCGGGATGCAGGGCAAGTCGAATCACGTTGACCGGCGGCTGGAGCAGGTGCGGCGCGATCTGTTCGATGAGGATGCCGATTGCACCATTCGAGGCGACCATGTTCCAGTGCCGGTCCACGGCAATTGCCGGATAGGGTTCATGGCCCTTGAGTATATGGTCAACGACTTTGCGAACCCCTGCCATTTCGGGGTTGTCGAGCGCTCTCTCCGCATAATCCGGCGCATATCCGGCCGCGAGCAGCAAGGCATTGCGTGCCCTGTGCGGCACCTCCAGCCGATCGGCCAGCCGCTGGATCATATCGGGGCTCGGACGGGCGCGGCCTGTTTCGATGAAGCTCAGGTGGCGCGTCGAAATGTCCGCATCGAGCGCCAGGTCCATCTGGCTCAATCGCCTGCGAGCCCGCCATTCGCGCAGCTGGACGCCGACAGGTGATGGTTGCATGGGCACCTCCTTCTCACCCTGCTAGGCGATAGCTTGACGCAATTCCATTACCCCGGAGATAATCGTCCCGGTCACTTGACAGCCCGTGAGTCTCCTTTAACTACAAGTGTAATCGACGTGGGAGCGGGGTGTGCCAATGAACATCGGACCGATAAGCCGGCGCCTCTTTCTTGGCGGAGCGCTGGCGGCCAGTTGTACGCCCGGCTATGCCGCGCCCCTGTCGATCGACAGACTGATCGCCCGCAACACTTCTGCCCGCGGTGGTGCTCGGAGGCTGAATGCGCTGCGATCGATGGCGAGCGTCGTTCGGGTGACAGAGCCGAGCTTTTCCGTTGTCGGACGCTACCTTGCCGATGCGCGGGGCTTTGTCCGCGTCGATGTGTATAGTGAGGGCAAGCGCGTCTTCAGCGAGGGCGTCGACGCCGAAGGTGTCTGGGAACTGGACGGCGATTCGAATTCACCCAAAGGCGCGTCAGAAAAGGGCAAGCAGGCGCTCCTTCACGGCGTAGAATTCAATCTTATCGGCCTGAACCGAATGGCGGGGCGCGGCCATCGCCTTGCGCTGGCGACGCCGCCTTTGGATGCCGGTCGTCACGCCATGCAGCTCACCCTGAGCGACGGGTTCGAGACGCTCCTTCTCGTCAGTCCGGAAAACTGGCAGGTCGTGGCACGCCGCGACCAGCGCGCCTATCATGTCGATGTCGATCCGACCGTGAAGCGCATCGAATCGCGCTTCTCGGATTTCCGCGAACAGGGCGGTGTAGTCACGCCGTTCCGCGCCGAGGATATTGACCTCAACAGCGGCAAGCAGGTCGGGCGAACGGAAACGCTGCAGCTCGACTGGAATGTCGAAGCCAGCGTTTTGATGCCGCGTGGCGCGGCCTCGCTCCCGGCGCCGTCAGTCTGAGGTCCGCACCTTCAGGCTACCTTGGCAATACCCTTTTCGGCGATAAGCTGGGCAAGTTCGCCCGCCTCGAACATTTCCATCATGATGTCCGACCCGCCGACGAATTCGCCCTTCACATAGAGCTGCGGGATGGTCGGCCAATCGGAATATTCCTTGATGCCCGCACGGACCTCGGGGTCCTGCAAAACATCGAAGCTCGCGAATTCGACATCGAGATGTTCGAGGATCGAGACGGCCCGGCTCGAAAAGCCGCATTGCGGAAAATAGGGCGTGCCCTTCATGAACAGGACGATGTCGCTGCCGTTCACGATCTCGCCGATACGGGCCTGGGTTGCGTCGCTCATCATCTTGTCTCCTCGGGGGCTGAGCCTCAATCTGGGAAGGCCGGAGCGCAAGGTCAAGGGGGCGCTTGCGATTGGCCGCACACACGGTAAAGCCCGTTCATGGACAGAATCCTGGTACGCGGCGGCAATCGCCTCAACGGCACGATCCCGATTTCGGGCGCGAAGAATTCGGCGCTGACGCTGCTTCCCTGCGCGCTGCTGACTGACGAGCCGCTGACGCTCCGGAACCTGCCGCGGCTGGCCGATGTCGACAGTTTCGGCCATCTCCTCAACCAGCTTGGCTGCTCGACGATGATCGAAGGCGCGCGGCCCGAGGATTTCGGCCGCGTCATGACGCTGCGCGCCGGCAAGGTCACGGCAACGCTTGCCCCATACGATATCGTGCGGAAGATGCGCGCCTCGATCCTCGTGCTTGGGCCGCTGCTGGCGCGCGCGGGCGAGGCGACGGTCTCGCTTCCCGGTGGCTGCGCGATCGGCAACCGCCCGATCGATCTCCATTTGAAGGCGCTCGAAGCATTCGGCGCCGAAATGGAAAGCACGAGCGGCTATGTGACCGCGCGGGCGAAGGACGGGCGGCTGCCCGGCGGCAGGATCATCTTCCCCGTGGTTTCGGTTGGCGCGACCGAGAATGCGCTGATGGCCGCCGCACGCGCGAAAGGCACCTGCATCATCGAGAATGCGGCGCGCGAGCCGGAGATTGTCGATCTCTGCAATCTTCTCGTGGCGATGGGCGCGAACATCGACGGGATCGGCACCGAGACGCTGACGATCGAAGGCACCGACCGGCTTCACGGCGCGACCTATCGCGTCATGCCCGACCGGATCGAGGCGGGCAGCTATGCCTGCGCGGTCGGCCTTGCGGGCGGCGAAGTCGATCTGGCGGGCGCCAATGCTGCAGACATGCAGGCAACGCTTGGCGCGCTGCGCGACGCGGGCGTCAAAGTCGAAGAGCACAAGAAGGGTATCCGGGTGACGTCAGACGGCAAGCTCGCCCCGTTGACGCTTTCGACCGCGCCCTTCCCCGGCTTTGCGACCGACATGCAGGCGCAGTTCATGGCGATGCTGACCAAGGCCGACGGCGCAAGCGTCCTGACCGAGACGATCTTCGAGAACCGCTACATGCACGTTCCCGAACTGGCGCGGATGGGCGCGGACATCCAGGTGCGTGGTCGTTCCGCCGTGGTGCGCGGCGTGGACAGGCTGGTCGGCGCGCCGGTGATGGCCACTGATCTCCGCGCCTCGATGAGCCTGATCATCGCCGGGCTGGTCGCCGAAGGCGAAACCAACGTCCAGCGCGTCTATCACCTCGACCGGGGCTATGAGCGGCTCGAGGAGAAGCTCTCGGCGGTGGGTGCCGATATCGAGCGGGTGAGCGACGGGTGATTTTTCTCCGTTGGTAATAGCTCGCTTTAGATCCATTTCAGACGTTGTGTTTGACTCTGGCCGTAGCCTTAGCTGCTCCCCATGACAGAAACCGTATGCACGTTCGCGAAAGAGGGAGCACAGTGTTTCCGTGGGGTTGTGGCAGCTTGGCTATCCGATCTCAGTTCCGCTACTGCTGGATTGCCATCCAACGAGGCGGGAATCCGTCTTCACGGCATTGCGGCCCTAAATCCATTGCTTGATAAAGAGGGTTGCGTCGGAGCCGTCGCGGCAAGTTTTCTTGGCCCATCGACGAGGGCGGTGCGCGCGATTTTATTCAACAAGACTTCGCACACGAATTGGGGGCTGGGTTGGCACCAAGACCGGACGATATGCGTAAAGGAAAGGCGCGAAGTCGAGGGCTTCGGGCCGTGGACGATCAAGCAGGGGATGACTCACGTTGCCCCTCCGTTTGATTTGCTTTCGCGAATGGTCACGCTGCGAGTGCACCTTGATGATGTTCCCGAGACAAATGCACCTCTCTTGATAGCGCCAGGCTCGCACATGCTGGGTCGCGTCGCCACGGGTAGCATGGGCGAGGCCGTTGAACGCTGCGGCATACGCATGTGCCTAGCCAATGCCGGCGACGTTTGGGCCTATGCGACCCCTATATTGCATGCTTCAGATGCTGCGATATCACCGCGGTCGAGGAGAGTGCTGCAAGTCGACTATGCCGCGTTCGACCTGCCCGGTGGACTGGACTGGCTCGGGATCTGACGCCCACCGGCCAACCCTCGCAAACATCACAGAGGGCAAGCCCCCTTACAATACCACATCCAGCGCGTGCAGCCCCAGCCCGACCAGCCCGCCGACGAGCGTGCCGTTGATCCGGATATATTGGAGGTCGCGGCCGACGGCATTCTCCACTCGTTCGGTCACCCGGCTCGCATCCCAGGCGCGGACCGTGTCGGAGACCAGCCGGACGATATTGTCTCCATAGCTGGCGGTCGCGCCGACCGTCGCGCGCCGGGCGAAACGGTTGATCGTGTCGCGCAGCGCTGCGTCCTGCTGGAGCGTGGTGCCGAGCTGGCGCAGCGCCTCTCCGAACTTTCCGGCCATCGCCCGGTCGGGATCGCGCGCGGCGCGGAGCAGGCTTCCCCGCGCCTGCTGCCAGAGGCCGTCGATCCAGCGCTGCATCGCCGGATTGTCGACAATCTCTTCCTTCAGCCCCGCGACCTTCGCCTGCATCTCCGCATCATGCTGAAGATCATAGGCCAGATCGGCGAGCATTTCGTTCACCCGCAACCGCAGCGGATGGTCCGGATAGTCAGCCATGTCATAGAGCAGCTTGTTGAGTCCGGTGATCAGCGCATTGGCCACATTCTCGTCGAGCCCCGTCCAGCGCAGGATCCGCCCGGCGCGTTCATGCACCATGTCGCGGATGATTTCCTCGTTCGAGGCAACGATCAGCGCGGTGCGGTTGATGATCCCGTCGAGCAAGGGCACGTGCCGGCCTTCGGCCATCGCCGCTTCGAGCGACTGGCCGAGCAATGGCGAGACTTCGAGCGCGCGGATGCGGTTGGCGATTGCGCTCTTCGCCATGCCGCCGAGCCGGTTGTCGTCAAGCGCTTCGAGAATGTCGGCAAGCAGCCGCGACGCGCCTTCGCGCAACCGCCCCGCCCCGCCATGATCGGGATCGGCAAGGAAGCGCCCGGCCGCCGCCGCCACGTCCATATGCCGCATCCGCCGCGCAACGACGGCGGGGGTGAGGAAATTGTCCTTCAGGAACTGGGCAAGCGTGTCGCCGATCCGGTCCTTGTTCCTTGGGATGATTGCGGTGTGCGGGATAGGCAGGCCAAGCGGATGACGGAACAATGCGGTGACAGCGAACCAGTCCGCAAGGCCGCCGACCATCGCCGCCTCGGCAAAGGCCTTCACGAAGCCGATGGCGGGATGGAATGCCTCGAACTGACGCGCGGCGAGGTAGATGCCAGCCATTGCCACCAGCATGCCGGTGGCAATGAGTTTCATTTGCCGGGCTCCGCCTTGTGGGGCGACAGGGCGGATTCGTCCCGCCGACGGCGTGAACAGCGATTGCCGGCGCGTGGCGATAGCGACCCTATTCGGCAGGCTCGATGACCGTCCCGGCCGAACCGCGCCGCCGGACGCGATCGGCCAGCCGCTTGCCAAATCCCTTCGGCACAAGCCGCGGGGGCCTGGCAGGGTGCTCCCCATCACCGCCTGTCGTCAGCCAATAGGACATCCACGGCCCGATCCGGCTTTCGAGGCCGATTGCCAGGCTGAACGAGGCGGGGACGATCAGAAGCGTCAGCACCGTCGAAACGATCAGCCCGCCGATCACAGTCACACCCATGGGCTGCGCGAAGCTTCCGTCGCCGGTCAGTGAAAGCGCGGTCGGAATCATGCCCGCGACCATCGCCACCGTCGTCATCACGATCGGCTGGGCGCGCTTGTGGCCTGCATTCACGATCGCCTCATATCTGGGGACGCCCCGATCCATTTCCTCGATAGCGAAATCGACAAGCAGGATCGAGTTCTTGGCGACGATGCCAAACAGCATCAGGATACCGATCAACACCGGAAGCGAGATCGGCATGCCAGCAATCAGCAGCGCAAGCACGCCGCCCAAGGGTGCCAGAAGCAGCGATCCCATATTGACGAGCGGTGGCACGAACCGGTGGTAGAGGAGGACCAGAACAGCGAACACCGCCGAAATGCCCGTGACGACGGCAATCAGGAAGTTGTTGACCATTTCCTGCTGCCACTTGTCCTGTCCGAGCGTGAGGCGCGAAACACCCTGCGGCAGATTCTTCATGGCGGGCAAGGCATCGATCTTGTTCTTGGCCTCGCTTGCGACAAAGGGCTTGCCGGTCGCCGGGTTGACAGCAAGATCGGCGCCAATCGTGATACGACGATTCTGGTTCGTCCGCTGGATTGTCGTCGGACCGGCTCCGAAGCTGATCTCCGCCACAGTCTTGAGCGGAACCGAGCCGCCCATCGCGCTTGGCACGGGCAGATTCTCGATCGTCGAGAGCGAACGGCGCGAGTCTTCGGAAAGCGAGACACGGATCGGCACCTGCCGGTCGGACAGCGAGAATTTCGCACTATTCTGGTCTATGTCCCCGATCGTCGCGATACGAATCGTCTGCGAAAGCGCAGCCGTCGTCACGCCCAGCGAGGCCGCAAGATCCGTGCGCGGCTTGACGACGATTTCGGGCCGCTGAAGGTCGCCATTGATGCGCGGCGCCACCAGCTCTTTGATGCCTTTCATCTGTTCGCTGATCGCCCGGGCGGACGCCAGAAGCTTTTCAGGATCGCTGCCACCGAGCGTGATGGTAATGTCACGCCCGGAGAAACCGCCATTCTGGGACTGGAATGTGACGCGCGCATCCGGAATTTGCTGGAAGCGTTTGGCCCAGGCTTTCTCGAACTGATCGCTCGTCATTTCCCGCTTGGGCGAAAGCCGGAGATAGACGCTTGCCTTTGCCGGCTGGATATCGGCGAAAGCCGCGACGACTTCGGGCGCTTCCTCGTGCAGCATTGTCTGGATCCGGTCGGTCACGCGCCGGGTCTGCTCAAGCGTGGTGCCGGGAACCATTTCGACGCGAACCGCGCTGTAGTCCTGATTCTGGACAGGGATGAACTGGAAGGGCAGCGACATCATCGTGCCAACAGTCAGAACCAGCGAGGCAATCGCGCCGACGACGACCCAGCGACGGTGGCTGAGCGTCCAGCGCAGGATGTCCATGTAGCGGTCCATCATCCAGCCTTCGCCGTGCGCCGCCTCACCCTGCGACTTCAGGAAATAGGCCGCGACCATCGGCGTGATCATGCGCGCGACGCCAAGGCTCATCATCACGGCGGCAACAACCGTAAGGCCGAAATTCTTGAAGAACTCGCCCGAGACACCCGGCATAAGTCCGACCGGCAGAAAGACGGCGACGATGGAAAACGTCGTCGCCACGACCGCGAGCCCGATTTCGTCCGCCGCATCGATCGCCGCCTGGTAGGCCGACTTGCCCATGCGCATGTGTCGAACGATGTTTTCGATCTCCACGATCGCATCGTCGACCAGAACGCCGGACACAAGGCTCAGCGCAAGCAATGACATGAAGTTGAGGCTGAACCCCAGCATGTCCATGATCCAGAAGGCCGGGATTGCCGAAAGCGGGATCGCGATAGCGGAAATCATCGTCGCGCGGCGATCGCGCAGGAAGAGAAACACGACAAGGACGGCAAGCACCGCGCCTTCGACCATTGCCGACAGCGAGGAATGATATTGCGCCTTGGTATAATCCACCGTGGTGTAAAGCTCGGTGAACTTGATCTTCGGATTTTCCTTCTCGATCTTGCGGAGCTCATCCTGCACCGCTTCATAGACCTTCACGTCGGAGGCGCCCTTGGCGCGCTGGATCGAGAACGCCAGAACCTGGCGGCCGTTCATCGTCGAGAGAGCACGCTGCTCCCCATAGAGATCGCGGACCTCGGCGAGGCTGGACAGCTTGACCGTCCGACCCCCGCCAATGGCGATATCGCTGTCACCAAGCTGGTAGGCGCTGCGCGCATTGCCAAGGACCCGCAGCGACTGTTCCGAACCTGCGATTTCGGTCCGGCCGCCCGCGGCGTTCGTATTGACCTGGCGGAGCTGGCTGTTGACCTGGGCTGCGGTTATTCCAAGCGCCTGAAGCTTGGCGGGATCGAGAATGACGCGGATTTCGCGGCTGACGCCGCCGCCGCGCGACGCTGCTGCAAGTCCGGAAATCCCCTTCAGCCGCTTCAGCACCACATCGTCAACATACCAGCTGAGCTGCTCGAGCGTCATGTCGACAGCTTCCGCGGAGATGTAGGAGATCGGATCGCCCGTCGTATCCTCGCGCTGCACCTGCGGTTCAAGGATGCCGTCCGGCAGATCGCCCCTGACCTTTGTCAGGGCATCCCGAATATCGTTCACCCCGCGATCGATATCGGTCCCTAGCCCGAACTGGACGAACGTATTCGACGTTCCTTCGCGCACCGACGAGTTAACTTCCTCGACGCCGTTGATGGACCGCAGCGAGGCCTCCACAATCTGCGTCACTTGTTTTTCCAGCTCGGGCGGCGCGGCGCCCGGCTGGCTGATGATTACTAGCGCACCGGGGAATTCGATGTCGGGATTGTTGTTGACGTCCATTCGCCCGAAACTGACCAGGCCGGCAAGCAGCAGGGCGATGAACAGCACAATGGGCGGAACCGGGTTCCGGATGCACCAGGCGGAGATGTTACGAAAGTTCATGGCGCTTCGCCCTATTTCGCGGCTTTTGCCAATTGGGGTACAACGGTTTCGCCGGGGTTGAGGAACGCACCGGCCGTCAGCACGACACGTTCGCCGCCCGATAGGCCTCCGATAACGGGAATACCCACATTCGTGACCGAACCCACCTTGACGTCGCGACGCTCAACCTTGTTGCCCTTGTCGACGATCAGGACGAAGTTGCCCTTCTCGTCGCTCTGGACCGCCGATTCGGGCAGGAGAGGGGCTTCCACCGAGCCACTGGCAATTTCAGCAGTTGCAAAGCCGCCCGGGCGGAGCGCTTTGTCATAGGATAGCGCAATGCGCGCAACGCCCTGACGGGCCTGCGGGTCGATCACCGGCGACAGCTGCCAGATCTGCCCGCTAAACGAGAGGCCCGTTCCAACCGGCGTGACCTTGGCGGGATAGCCAACATTCATCCGTGCCAGATCGCCCTCGGCAAGCTGGGCTTTCAGTTCCATCTCGCCGTCGCGGGCAAGCCGAAACAACACTCCCGAACCGGCACCGACGACCTGCCCTGGCTCGACCGCGCGAGTCAGCACCAAGCCTGCGGCAGGTGCGCGAATGTCGAGCCGCCCGACCCGTGCCCGGCCCGCGCCGAGCTGAGCCTGCGCGACCGCGACGCGCGCGCGCGCCGAATCGCGTGTTGCGGTCTTGCGATCGAGATCAGCCTTGGAAATGAACCCGCGCGCAACAAGCGCGCTTGCGCGATCGAGTTCGGATTGGGCCAGCCGCGCATCCGCTTGTGCGACAACAACATTGGCCGCGAGCTGATTCGTTTCCTGTGACTGGACAGACCGCTCAATGGAGGCCAACACTTGCCCCTGGCGGACCCAGTCTCCGGGTTCGACCCAGACGCGCGTCACCATCCCGCCTTCGCCAACCACGCCCACCGGCATTTCGCGCCGGGCACCGAGCGACCCAGTCGCCGTGATCACGTTAGTCACACTGGTCCGCCCCGGAACCACGACCGTGATATGCGGCGCCTGC
This sequence comes from Sphingomonadaceae bacterium, assembly GCA_041916635.1. GTDB lineage: Bacteria > Pseudomonadota > Alphaproteobacteria > Sphingomonadales > Sphingomonadaceae > Aquisediminimonas. Next base: position 678,579 of record JAYRZE010000001.1, read on the forward strand.
TTGTCAGCTGCTCCGCCGGCCGCGCCGTTGCCCGAGCCGCGCCCGAAGATCACATAGCCGGCAACCAGCAGGACAAGCGCAACCACGCCCGCGAGGACCAGCCTGCGCCGCTTGCGCCGGGCAGCGATATCTTCGTCAGTCAGGAACTCCATGTCGGACGACCGGTGCGAGATGCTTGATTCGAAGTTCATAATGTTTCCGCTTTCAGGCCTGTCACGCAGGCAATGCCCTTTAGTCTGCTGACTGTATTATATCAATAAGTCACTGACCTCAAGTCTGATTGCGGCGCGCCATCCCTCGGCCACGCGGCGTTCTTGGCCCATTTTGCTGTACCGCGCAACCGATTTCACGAAATTCCGCCAATTTCGACCCTTCTTGCGGCCTGCTTCGAGGGCCGATAGACTGTTGGTTCCCATTTGTTTGCAACCGAGGGGAGATGCGTAATGGATAGAGGAATTATCGGCTGGATCATTATCGGTGCCATCGCGGGTGTTCTGGGCAAATGGATCATGCCCGGAAAGGATCCCGGTGGCTTTATCGTTACCATATTATTAGGCATTGCGGGCGCCTTGCTCGCCGGATTTATCGGCCAGGCTGTAGGTTTCTACAGCGCAGGCGAAGGCGCAGGCTGGATCGGCGCTACGGTGGGGGCCATCATTCTTCTTGCCATCTATCGCATGGTCAAGGGCCGCACCGCCTGATTCGAATCTCATTCAGCAATCGTGCAGGCCGATGGATGGTATGACACCGCCCATCGGCCTTTTGCTTTTGGGCCAAGTGCAGTGAGTATGGAGGTTTTTCGATGAAGACGGTTTTTGGCTCTGCAATGATGGCCGCGGCAGCGACGTCAGCGGCGGCGAATGCGGAAGTAACGCAGACGCCGATCGCCGGCACCCGGCTTGACGTGACCGCTCGGGGCGATGTCCGTCGCATTCCCGATATCGCCGTGATCAGCGCGGGCGTCGCGACAAATGCAGCCGACGCGGCAAGCGCGATGCGGGACAATGCAAACCGGATGAGCCGGGTCCTCGCTGCTCTCAAGAAGGCAGGCGTTGCGGACAAGGATGTGACGACGTCATCGATCAACCTTTCGCCGCAATATCGCTATGCTGAGAATCAGGCGCCGGTCCTTGTTGGCTATCAGGCGTCGAATCAGGTGTCCGTGAGGTTTCGCGATGTTGCCAGGGCCGGCACGATCCTCGATGCGCTCGTCAGGGAAGGCGCGAACCAGATCAATGGCCCCACTCTGGCGATCGACAAGCCCGAAGCCGCGCAGGATGAAGCCCGTGTGGCCGCGATCAAGGCCGCGCGCGATCGCGCCAACCTCTATGCGAGTGCAATTGGGATGAAAGTCGTGCGCATCGTTTCGATCAGCGAATCCGAAGGATATTCAGGCGGGCCCGTTCCGGTTGTGGCCATGCGGGCGATGGATTCGGTCGCGAAGACCGAGATCATGCCCGGCGAGCAGTCCATCAGCGTCAATGTTTCGGTGGTGTTCGAGCTGCAATAGGCGTTCGTGCGCGGCCGATCACCGGATACGCGTTCGGAACCTTACCGAAAAGCTCGAATTGGCGGCCATTGTGCCCTGCGGGCTCAACCGGATGGCATTAACGGCGGTGTCATAACCAGCGGCCGGCGCGTAGGCGTAGCTTGCGCCGCCATTGTTCGAATAGGCCAGGTCGGCGGCCGCAAAGGTGAGCCCGCTCGAACCCGGTACGAATTCGAAATTGGTCGCCAGCGGCCCGGCATCGTCGATATCTCCGTTGTAGAAGCTCATCGCCGACGGCAGCGGATCTGTCAGCACCATCGTTCCGAGATCAACCGGACTTGAGTTCGAGTTGCTTACAGTCAGCGTGTAGATCACGTCCGCACCCGGCACGTTGAAGCGGTTCGGATCGACCCCATTGGTCGAGAACGGCGCCGAAGCCTTTGTCACGGTCAGCGAAGGCATCGGGCAATAGCTGATCGACTGGATTCCGATGGCCTGCTGCCCCGTCGATGATTCACCGGAGGTATAGGGGTAGTTGCCGTAGCGGATTTCCACCTGGGTGACCGGCTGGGCGAAGCTCGCGGTAATCGTTCCGGTGGTCGCATTGTTGCCGCTGCTCGATGTCCCGCCGCTTTGGCGGACAGTAAGCGACAACGGCGTCGATGTCGCACCGACGAGCTGGCTGGAGCTGGCATTGGAGTGCGGCCCGCTCGCGCCATTGGTGGTGCCGTAAGGTGTGGCAAGCGAAGGATCGTAGCTCGTGGCACCTTTGATTCCGTTGATCTGGAGCCAATCCCGGAACTGGTTGGACGCGTAGTCCACGTCGTTCACCTGCACCGAGAAGTCCCGGACAGGCACGGGAAAGGTGAACCGGGTTACCACGACGCGGCTCGAGGCCGAGACGTTGGCGGTCCGACCAGAGAATATGCCACCAACGACGAGGTTGCGCGCGACGGCCCCGTCCGTGACCAGCCCGGTGATGGCGGGCATCTGCTCGCCGCCCGCAACGGTCGACGAAAGGCCGTTGGTGGTCCAGCTCACGGTGAAATTCTGGTTTCCCAAGGCCGTGCTGTTCGCGGTATAGGTATAGCTGTTCGCGTAATTCAGCGTTGCCGCGGCTTGCGTCGCGAAGCTGAAATTATACTGGTTTGCCGATGAGCATGACGCCTGTGCGATGCCCGGCAGGGCAAAGCAGGCGGCTAAGGCCGGCAGAAGCTTCCGGAAAGTCCCCACGCTACTAAAACTCACGTCCCCATTCGATACATAAACGGCAATAAGGCTTTTTGGTTAAGGCGGCGTAACCGATGATTGCCTGTCAAACGAAGCAGGGTTTCCATCCGCAACTGATTCCGCCTAAACCAACGCCCATGAGCACACGCACCACATCCGACAAAGTCGATCCGCCGATCGAATCGCGAACCGACCTGATCGGCGTCTTTTCCGGCGGCGAAAAGCCCGCCGAACGGTGGCGGATCGGCACCGAGCACGAGAAATTCGTTTACCGCAGCAGCGATCACCGCGCGCCGTCCTATGACGAGCCGGGTGGGATTCGAGATCTCCTTATGGCGCTCACTCGCTATGGCTGGGAACCGGTCATGGAGGGTGACAATGTCATCGCGCTTTCGGGCAGCGACGGCGCCATCAGTCTGGAACCCGCCGGGCAACTCGAACTGTCGGGCGCGCCGCTCGAGAATATTCATCAGACCTGCGCCGAGACCGGGCGCCACCTGAAGCAGGTGAAGGAAGTCGGTGCCGAACTGGGGCTCGGCTTTCTCGGGCTTGGGATGTGGCCCGACAAGGCGCGCGCCGAACTGCCGATCATGCCCAAGGGGCGCTATGCGATCATGCTGCGGCACATGCCTCGCGTCGGCACGATGGGGCTCGACATGATGCTCCGGACCTGCACGATCCAGACCAATCTCGATTATTGCAGCGAAGCGAACATGGTGAAGAAGTTCCGGGTCAGCCTTGCGCTGCAGCCGCTGGGGACGGCGCTGTTCGCCAATTCGCCTTTCACCGAAGGCAAGCCCAATGGCTATCTTTCCTATCGCAGCCATATCTGGACCGATACCGATCCCCAGCGCACCGGCATGCTCCCGTTCGTTTTCGAGGACGGTTTCGGCTATGAGCGCTACGCCGATTACATGCTCGACGTACCGATGTATTTCGTCTTCCGCGACGGCAAATACATTGACGCCGCGGGCCTGAGCTTCCGCGATTTCCTTGATGGCAAGCTGTCGGTCCTGCCCGGCGAAAAGCCCACGGTTGGGGACTGGAACGACCATCTTTCCACGGCCTTCCCCGAGGTGCGGTTGAAGAGCTTTCTCGAGATGCGCGGCAGCGATGGCGGGCCTTGGAACCGAATCTGCGCGCTGCCCGCACTCTGGGTCGGATTGCTTTACGACAATGCCTCGCTCGATGCCGCCTGGGACCTGGTCAAGGGCTGGTCGATCGAGGATCATCAGCGGATTCGCAAGGCCGTCCCGCGCGAGGGCCTCTGCACTGTGATGCCCGACGGGCGGACCATGCAGGATCTGGGCAAGCAGGTTCTCGAAATCGCGCGTGCCGGCCTCAACGCGCGCGGTCAGGTCAATTCAATGGGCGATAATGAGAGTGGGTTCCTCAACCCGCTCCAGAAGATCGTCGACACGGGCATGTCGCCGGCGCACCAGTTGCTCGAAAAATTCAACGGCGAATGGAAGGGCGATCTCGGCCGCGTCTATGACGAGCTGAGTTTCTGATGGCGGCCGCCCCTGCCCGCAGGCAGGGGCGACGCCCGGATCAATGTTCCTTGTTCGCCCAGATCGTCTGGTAGCTGCCCCAGCAAAGCCCTGCAAAGATCAGCAGGAAGATGATCGTCGCAATCCCTGCCCGGTGCCGCGCCTCGAGCTTCGGCTCTGCCGTCCAGATCAGGAAGGCCGAAACATCCTTCGCCATCTGGTCGATGGTCGGCTTCGGCGCACCTTCGCCATAGGTTACCTGGCCGTCGGATGTCAGCGGAGGGGCCATGGAAAGGTTCAAATTGGCGAAATAGGGGTTGTAGTGAAGCCCCGGCCCGGGGCGCGAATCCTTCGGCAGGTCGGCCGGCGGGTCCTGGAACCCGGTCAGCAGCGAATAGATATAGGCTGCCCCGCCTTCGCGCGCCTTGGCCATCAGCGAAAGGTCAGGCGGTGCCGCGTTGTTGTTTGCCGCACGCGCTGCCGTTTCATTGGCGAAGGGCGACGGGAATTTGTCCGAAGCCAGGTTCTTGCGCGTGGCGGGTTCACCCGTGTCCGGATTGATCGCCGGCTGCTCCTGCGTCCATTCGGTCGCAATCGTCTTTACCTGGCCCGGCGTATAGCCGATGCCCGTCAGGTCCCCGAACGACACCAGACGCAGCGAGTGACAGGCCGAGCAGACTTCCTTGTAGACTTGGAAGCCGCGCTGAAGCTGCGCGTTGTCGAACTTGCCGAGCGGGCCGTCACTTGAAAACGATACTTCCTTCGGTTCCTCGAAAAAGCGCGCAGTGACTGGCGTCTCTGCCTTTTCGCGCGGCATCAGGGCCGCAACAAGCAGGGCAGCGACAAAGCCGAGTCCGACAAAAAAAGCGATGATGCGAACCATTGTCTAAAGCCCCCTTATGCCGCTTTGTGCTTGCTCAGCACCGCCTCGGTGATCGAGTTCGGCAGTGGCAGCGGACGTTCGATCCGCGAAACGATCGGCAGGATGATCAGGAAATGCGCGAAATAATAGGCCGCGGCGAACTGGCCCAGGCGAACCCAGGGTTCCTCGGCCGGCTTCTTGCCGCAAATCCCGAGGATCACGATGTCGAGCACCAGGATCCAGAAGAACCATTTGTACATCGGCCGATAGGTCGAAGACCGAACCGGCGATTTGTCGAGCCATGGCAGGAAGAAGAGCAGGAGGATCGATGCGAACATCGCGATCACGCCCCACAGCTTTGCCGGCACCCAGAGGAAGTTGACAGTAAAGGCGCGCAGGATTGCGTAGAATGGCCAGAAATACCATTCGGGCACGATATGCGCCGGCGTCGAAAGCGGGTTCGCCGGCACGTAGTTGACCGGTTCGCCTAGCAGATTCGGCGCGAAGAAGAGCAAAGTTGCGAACACCAGAAGGAAGATCGCAACCGCAAAACCGTCCTTGGCCGTGTAATAAGGGTGGAACGGAACCGTATCCTGCTCATCCTTCACTTCGACGCCCGTCGGGTTCGAGGACCCGGGAATATGCAGCGCCCAGATGTGGAGAATGATCACCGCAGCGATCACGAATGGCAGCAGGTAATGGAGCGAGAAGAAGCGGTTGAGCGCGGCATTGTCGGGCGCGAAACCGCCGAGCAGCCATTGGCGGATCGGCTCGCCGACCACCGGAATCGCGGAGAAGAAGCCTGTGATCACCTGCGCGCCCCAGAAGCTCATCTGCCCCCAGGGCAGGACATAGCCCATGAACGCGGTCGCCATCATGAGAAGGAAGATGACGACGCCCAGCAGCCAAACCATCTCGCGCGGCGCCTTGTAGGATCCGAAATAGAGCCCCCGGAAGATGTGGATATAAACGACCACGAAGAACATCGTCGCGCCGTTGGCGTGCGCATAGCGGAGGAACCAGCCGGCATTGACGTCGCGCATGATATGCTCGACCGAATCGAACGCGACCGCACCGTTCGCGGCATAGTGCATCGCAAGCACGATGCCGGTCACCAGCTGGATGACCAGCGCCGCGCCGGCAAGGACGCCGAAGCTCCACCAATAGCCGATATTGCGCGGCACCGGATAACCGCCGCCGATCGCGTTGTAGACCAGCCGCGGGAGCGGAAGTTTCTCATCCACCCACTTCATGAAGGGATGGGTCGGCTCGTAATTCTTTGCCCAGGGGAAGCTCATATTCTTCTATCCTCAACCGATCTGGACGACAGTGTCTGACGTGAACGTATATTCCGGAACCTCGAGATTCCGGGGGGCCGGGCCCTTCATTATGCGCGCGGCCGTATCATAGTGCGACCCGTGGCAGGGGCAGAAATAGCCACCAAAATCACCGCGAACCTCGCCCGCTGCGGCACCGAGCGGCACACAGCCGAGATGCGTGCAGACGCCAAGCGTGATCAGCCAGTTTTCCTTGCCCGGCTTGGTCCGCTCCGCAAGCGTCTGAGGGTCGCGCAGGCTCCCGACATCGACCTTGTTCGCCGCTTCGATTTCGGCCGGTGTCAGGTTGCGGATGAAGATCGGCTGCTTGCGCCAGCTGGTCTTGATCGCCTGGCCCGGCTGGATCGCCGAAACATCGACCTCGATGGAAGCAAGCGCCAGCACGTCGGCCGACGGGTTCATCTGGTTCACAAGCGGCAGTGCAACCGCCACCACGCCCACACCTGCAAAGCTGACCGCCGCGATATTGATGAAGTCGCGGCGCCGCACGCCGCCTGACTCTTCGTTATCTGATGGATCCGGATCAACAGCTGCCATGAGATAAACCGCCCTTCTTTCGACTCTTCAGAATGCCGTCCCACTGGCACCAACCCAATGAAACTGCGAACCCCCCGACCACCCCGATAAGGTGTGATTGGCGAGGCCAATAGCGGCTTGGCCGAAAGTTGCAAACAGCCAATTTGCCCTTCTTGTGCACATTATCGGCACTCCCCTATGCAGGGGCGATGCGGATCGCCCTTTATCAGCCCGAAATTCCCGGCAATGTCGGCGCGATCCTGCGATTGGCCGCGTGTTTTTCCGCCGGTGTCGACATTATCGAGCCGTGCGGATTCGTCTTTTCCGACGCGCGGATGAAGCGCGCGGGAATGGACTATATCGCCCATGTCGAAATGGTCCGGCACGCCGACTGGAACGCATTCTGCGCAGCCGCGAAGGACCGCCTGATTCTCCTCTCGAGCAAGGCAAGCACGCGTCTGACAGATTTTGCCTTCGCGCCGGACGACATATTGCTGATGGGCAGCGAAAGTTCAGGCGTGCCCAGTCAGGTGCGCGACAGGTGCGACGCGCAGGTCCGGATTCCGCTCAACCCCGCCGTTCGATCCTTGAATATTTCGGTGGCGACGGGCATCGCGCTTTCCGAAGCGCTTCGCCAGACAGGAAATTTGCCCGCATGATCCAGCTCGATACCGAACAGTCCGCCGCCCGTGCCTGGTTCGAAAGCCTGCGCGACCGGATCTGTGCGGCCTTCGAATCGATCGAATGCGAGGCGGGGAGCGATGCCTCCTTCGCGTACAAGCCCTGGAACCGCGACAACGATCCCGAGGCCAAGGGCGGCGGCGGCGTCCAGGGGGTCATGAAGGGCCAGGTGTTCGAAAAGGTCGGGGTGAATGTCTCGACGGTCGGCGGGGCCTTTTCGGGCGATTTCGCCAAGACCATCCACGGCGCGGCGGACAATCCGAGCTTCTTCGCAACAGGCATCAGCCTGGTTGCGCACATGGCCAACCCGCACGTGCCGGCCGTCCATATGAACACGCGTTTCCTCGTCACCCAGAAGCGCTGGTTCGGTGGCGGAGCGGACCTCAATCCCCCCATTCCCTATGCCGAGGACACCGCGGATTTCCACGCCCGGTTGAAGCAGGCCTGCGATCCCCATGGCGCCGATTATTACGAGCGCTACAAGAAATGGGCGGACGATTATTTCTGGATCGCGCATCGCGGCGTCCATCGTGGTGTCGGCGGCATTTTCTATGATCATCTGGAGGGCGATTTCGAAGCCAATTTCGCGTTCACCCGCGATGTCGGCGAAGCCTTTCTCGACGTCTTTCCCGCGATCGTCCGCCGGCGGATGGCAACGCCGTTCACAGACGCGGACAGGGCAAGGCAACTCGAGTGGCGCGGCCGTTATGCCGAATTCAACCTTGTCTATGATCGCGGAACGCTGTTCGGCCTCAAGACCGGCGGCAATATCGATGCAATCCTGATGAGCCTGCCCCCGGTCGCCACCTGGAGCTAGCGTGCCGGCGACAATTGCCGGTACAGCGCGGCGCCAAGCAGCAGCAGAAGCAACGCCGTCATCGCGCCGATCGTCGATCTGAGCAGCGCCAGCCCCTCGCCCAGCACGGCCTTGGGCAACAGAACGCTGAGGATAATCCCGACGATTGCATTGACGACGGACGCCACAATAACGGCAACCACCGCAATCAACAGGACCATCCCGGCAATCCGCCATGCGTTTCCAGCCGTCAAAGCGAAGGACCGGCCCAATGCTCGTATCGGATTGCCGATCCTCTCCGCCATTTGCACCGGCGCCGCGACGATCAGCCGACCGATGAGGTAGACGCCGGGCACAACAACAAGAAGCAGGCCCATTACGATCAGAAACTGGACCAGCCAGTTCAGCGCGATAACGCCGGGCAGAAGCCGAAGGCCGCTTTTCAAAGCTTCACCGACGGTCAGTCGGCGCGGGTCGAGCAGCAACGCCAATATCCCCGCCGATCCGAGCCAGACCGGCAGGTTACACAGGATCAGGGTCAGCGCATTCTCCTGATAATAGTCCTCCATCTGTCGAAGGCCGTTCCAGTCCAGCGTCCGAATATTGGGCGGCGGTGCAAACAGCAGTTCGGCAAAATTGGGAAGCAGAAGGAATGCGCCTGCCAAAATGGCAAGCACGCTTGCATTGCTCTTGGCCATCGCGACCAGATCGGCCCAGGCCGCATCGTAAGACAGCTTGTTCATGCCCGACAAATGCCGGTTTCGCGAGAGGCTGGCAAGGGCCCCTTGATCGCCGGGCGCAACAGTTCCACGAGGCGCCATGCGCGATTCGCCCCGCCCCGAATGGACCGTCACCCCGGGACTGACGCCCTGGCCGGAGGCATTCGCGACAATGGAAGCTCGCGCCGCCGCCATTTCCGAACGGACGGTGGGCGAACAGGTGTGGCTGCTCGAGCATCCCCCCCTCTATACAGCCGGGACAAGCGCCGATCCGGCCGAACTGCTCGATCCGCGCTTTCCGGTTTACGCGGCCGGACGCGGCGGACGCTATACCTATCACGGGCCGGGACAGCGGGTCGGCTATGTCATGCTCAACCTTGCGGACCGCGGGCGCGACGTGCGCCGTTACGTCCATGGGCTCGAAGGCTGGGTGATCGACGCGCTCGCACAGCTCGGCGTCACCGCATGGCGCGCCGAAGGGCGGATCGGAATCTGGACCGAGGATGAGGGCAGGGAAGCGAAAATCGGTGCGATCGGCGTTCGGGTGCGCCGATGGGTGAGCTTTCATGGCTTCAGCGTCAACGTAACCCCCGATCTTTCGCACTTCGGCGGTATTGTCCCCTGTGGTCTTCCGGAATTTCCCGTCACGAGCCTTGCACGCCTTGGCAAGGACGCCGACATGGCTGCGCTGGATTCTGCGCTCCGGAAATCGTTCGACCGCTTTCTCGATGCCGTTGGCAACGGTTGAAAAATCTGCTTGAGCGCTGTCACAAAAAAGTCTAATGTCCACTCCGATTTGGGTATTAAGCGCGCAAAGCCGTCCAGATCTTCTTCACTTGGGAGCTTATAGATATGCGTAAGATCGTTACTCTTTCCATGGTTGCTGCTGCCTCTCTCGCCCTCGCCGCCTGCGGCCAGAGCGAAACGGCTGCCACCGACAACGCCGCCGTCACCGAAATGAATGCGGCTGACGCGATGGAAGGCACCACCAACGACGCGATGACCAACGTCGACGCGGCGACCGGTGCTGACGCCAACATGGCTGCTGACGCGAACGCGATGGCTGCCGATGCTGCTGCTCCTGTCGCCAACGCTGCGGACGCTGCTGCCAAGTAATCGCCTTTTTGGCATTACTCGTCGAGATTGGGCCGCCCGGGAAACCGGGCGGCCCTTTTTCGTCTGTCCATTTCCCGTTAAGCTTCTAGGGCTAAATCGGGCCCCATGGACAGGATGACAATGCATTTTAGGACTTTGATCGGCGTCGCGACGCTTTCGGCCTGTTTCCTTCTTTCGGCGCCTGCGCGCGCGCAGGGCTATTGGGTTCCGCCCAATTTTTCGGGTCCGCCGATCAATGGATATGAGCCGGGAATGGGCGTACCCTTGCCCAATGCGACACCCGCCGAGCAGAATGCCGCCATTGTCTGGAACCTGCGCGCCGGGCTGAACGTGGCGGCCCTCCAGTGTGCGTTCGAGCCGACGCTGCGGACCATGCAGAACTACAATGCCATCCTGAACGATCACAATGTCGAACTGGCGTCTTCGTTCAAGACGCTGACTGCCTATTTCAAACGGGTCAACAAGACCCCGGCGGCCGGCCAGAAGGCGCTCGATAGCTATGGAACCAAAACCTATAGCGGCTTTTCAACCGTGCGGGCGCAGGTCGGCTTTTGCTATGCCGCGTCACGGATCGGGCGGATCGGCCTGTTCACCCCCAAGGGGCGGTTCATTACGCTGGCGCAGGAACATCTGCGCGAATTGCGCAACAGCCTGACGCCGCAAGGCGAACAGCAATTCCGGATCCGGCTGCCCGAGCGGCTGGCGGCGCTCCCCAATTTCGCGCTGGAAAGCTGCTGGAAAAAGAACCGGTATATCGCCAGCTGCGGCTATCAGGGCTGATCACGCGATCCCGAGGATCTTGTGCGTTTGCGTCGATAGCCGCCAGCGCGGGTGAGCCATTACAAAATCCACACAGGCGGATCGGTTCGCGGCAATTTCCGGCCCGTCCATCGGCTGGATCAGGAAATGGTCGAAGTCCCAGCCTTCCATTGACTGCCAGTCGCTCCCGGGCTGGGGCCACACCAGTTTCAGCTCATTGCCCGAACGCTGGACGGTTTCGCTGCCTGCCTTCGGGCTGATGCACAACCAGTCGATTCCCGGCGTCGCCGCAATCGCGCCATTACTTTCGACACCGATTTCAAACCCGCGTGCATGAAGCGCGTCGATGAGCGGTGGATCGAGCTGGAGCATCGGTTCTCCGCCGGTGATCACGATATAGGGCCTGGCCCCTTCGGCCACGCCCCAGCAGCGCGCGGCGGCATTGGAAAGGCTGTCGGCATCTGCGAACTTGCCGCCGCCTTCTCCATCGGTTCCGACGAAATCGGTATCGCAAAAGCGGCAGACCGCTCCCGCCCTGTCTTCCTCGCGCCCGCTCCAGAGGTTGCATCCGGCAAACCGGAGGAAAACGGCGCGGCGCCCGGCCTGGACGCCTTCCCCCTGCAAGGTCAGGAAGATTTCCTTGACGGCATATGTCATGGCGCCGCCGGATCGACGAGCCCGGCCTCCGCAAACCCCTTGGCGCGCAGGCGGCAGGAATCGCATTGCCCGCATGGCTTTCCCTCGGGCGTCGGATCGTAACAGGACCAGCTCATGCCTGCGTCAAGGCCAAGTCGCGCCGCCTCCGCCGCAATCTGGGCCTTGGTCATGGCGATAAGCGGCGTGTGGACCCGAAATGATCGCCCCTCGACGCCGGCTTTCGTCGCTTGCGCTGCCATTGCCTCGAACGCTTCGATGAAACCGGGCCGGCAATCGGGATACCCGGAATAGTCGAGCGCGTTGACGCCAATTACCAGGTCGTGCGCGCCAACGGCTTCCGCCCAGCCGAGAGCCAGCGAGAGGAAGATCGTATTGCGGGCCGGGACATAGGTCAGCGGGATCGAGCCGTCGACGCCGTCCTTTGGAACGGCGATAGCAGCATCGGTAAGCGCGGACCCGCCAAAGGCCGAAAGATCGACCGGAAGGACGATATGGCGTTCTGCCGAAAGGGCCTGCGCAACCCGCGCGGCCGCATCGAGCTCCACCCTGTGCCGCTGGCTGTAATCGATCGTGAGCGCGAAGATCCGGTATCCGGCTTCGCGCGCGAGCCCCGCCGCGACCATCGAATCGAGCCCCCCGGAAACCAGGGCAATGGCGGCAGCGCCGGGAGAAGCAGGAGCGATGACCATGGGGCCAACCCGCTATCCCTCGGGCCGCGGCGATTCAAGTCCCGCAAAAAACGGGCCGCCCGAAAAAGGACGGCCCAGTATGGCCAGATGGCCTATTGGGAGGAAAGCGTGCCATCAAAAATGGTCAAGCACAGAGCCTGAATAACAAGTTTTGGTAAACAAAAGCTTTAATGCAAAGCTTCAGCCATCGCGACCTTGCAATCGCCCGTACGCCGTCCTTCGAATTGGACGGCAAACGGCTCCTGGCGGGCTATGCCCTGCGACTCGATCTGGATCAGCCGCGGCGTTTCGACCCTGATCGTTGTCCGGCCATGGCCGCTTCCCGGGCATGTGTAATGGACAGTCGTTTCGCGGGCTGTGTTGGCAATGACGAAACGGTTGCAGATGGCGGCGCCATGTTCGACCTGAAGGAGAGCACGCACGTCGCTGACGCACACAAGGCGATTCGCGGTCGCGCCTGTCCGGGATTTCAGCAGCCACTGGCCGGGCTGGACCATGGACAGGGCGGGCATGGCGCCGGGTTGCGGGTTCTGGGTGCGCCCGGGGACCGCGAGCAGGACCAGCGCTGCAATCGGCAGTGTCAGCAGTCGCGTCACAATCATGCCCCCGTGAGTGCGGCGGGAATTTCCCAACGATTCACTTCCCTTAGCCATTGACGTCGCGCGCGTATTGGATGTTTTGGACCGGAGCTATTACGACTGAAACGAGGCAGGAATAAGCTAATTCAGCGAAACCGGGAACGTCCGGGCGCAAAATTCGCATTCGACCGATATGATCCCCGCAACGTCCGCCATTGCTGCGCGCTCCTCTTCGGGAAAGCGGAAGATCACGTCGCGGATATGATCGGGGTCGCACCGGCATCCGCGCGACAAGGAAGCGCCGCCGAGCACGCGGACTTCGCCCTCGTCATGATAAAGGCGCCAGACCATGGTTTCGAGCGCAAGCACTGGATCGGTCAGCTCCTCTGCCCGAATCGAGTGCGAAATAATGGCGACATGCTCCCATTCCGGATGGTCGAGCCGTGTGTGGAGCCTTTCGCGCCCGTCCTCACCTTCGGCCAGGTGCTGGACAAGCAAACCGCCAGCGACGCGCCCCGCGACGCCGACGCGCACGAGGCTGGGAATCTGCTCTGACTGGCTGAAATAGGTCTCGACCGCCTGGGCCAGCGATTCGCCTTCAAGCGGGACAATCCCCTGGTAACGCTCGCCCGAAACGGCCTGATCGAATGTGATCGCAAGATAGCCCTTGCCGAACAGTCCGAACAGCGTGGGGTCGGGCCCGAGTTCGGCCAGCCGGTCCTCATCGTGCTTCACATATCCGCGCAATTCGCCGCCGCGATAATCGCAGACAAGCAGGCTAACCGGCCCGCCTTCGGTCTGCGCCTGCATCGTCAGCTGGCCGGCCGCGTCCTTGAGCATCGCGCCAAGCAGCGCCGTGATCGTCAGCGCTTCGATCAGCAGCCTTTCGATCGCGGGCGGATAGCCGTGCGCAGAAAGGATCGTATCAAGGACCGGGCCCAGACGGACAAAGCGGCCGCGCGCGTTGCGTTCAACCAGGATGAATCCCAGCGCGCGATCGATATCGGCGTCGCTCACCCGATCAGCCCGAGGCACCAGAGCAGGATAGATTTCTGGGCATGAATCCGGTTCTCCGCCTCGTCCCAGATCAGCGACTGCGGGCCATCGAGCACGGCATCGGTCGCTTCCTCGCCGCGGTGCGCGGGCAGGCAATGAAGGAAACGCGCATCGGGTTTTGCCGCCGCCATCAACCGTTCGTTGACCTGGAACGGCGCCATTGCTGCCAGCTTGTTGTGGACATGCTCCTGCCCCATCGAAACCCAGGTGTCCGTCACCACGACATCCGCGTCGCGCACTGCCTCTGCCGCATCGCGCACCGTTTCGATCGTGGCGCCTGCGGCGCGCGCCGCATCGACAAAGGCCGGATCGGGATCATAGCCCTGCGGGCAACCGGCGCGAACGTTGAACTTCATCAGTCCTGCGGCTTCGATGATCGAGGAGAGCACATTGTTGCCGTCACCAAGCCAGGCGACGTTGAGCCCGGGCAGCGCCTTGCCGTGCTCGATGAGCGTCAGCAGGTCCGCAACGATCTGGCAGGGATGAGAAAGATCCGTCAGCCCGTTGATGACGGGAACGCTCGCGAAGCGGGCCATGTCCTCGATCTTGCTGTGTTCATCGGTGCGCACGACGATCGCGTCGACCATTCGCGAGAGCACCCGCGACGTATCCGCCACGGTTTCGCCGCGACCGAGCTGCATCTGCCCTGCCGCCATGAACATCGCATTGCCGCCCAGTTGCCGCATCGCCATGTCGAACGAGACGCGCGTCCGCGTCGAATTCTTCTCGAAGATCATCGCAAGCGTATGCCCGGCAAGCGGCGCGTCCGCATCCGGCCGGCCCTTCGGCAGGCCCTTGCGCGCAGCCTTCCGGTCGAGCGCGTCGGCAAGGATCGCCGCGATCCCGTCGGCGCCGGCGTCCGCCAGGTTCAGGAAATGCCGGATCACGCCGCCTGCGGGATCTGGTAATCCCGCGCACCGGCCGACAGCCGTTCCATGCATTCGGCGATATGGCTTTCCTCGATGACGAGCGGCGGCAGGACGCGGAACACATTTTCACCCGCAGCAACCGTCAGAAGCCCGTGATTGTCGCGCAGGTGCGCCACGAAGTCCCGCGACACGGCGGGTTCCTTGAGCTTGATGCCAAGCATCAGGCCCTTGCCCCGGATTTCTTCGAACAGGTGATCGTGATTCGGCATCATCTGCTCGAATGCTTGGCGGAGCCGCTCTCCCATCCGTGCGACATGATCGAAAAAGCCGGGTTCGAGCATCACGTCGAGGATCGCCTGGCCCGCGGCCATTGCCAGCGGGTTGCCGCCATAGGTCGAGCCGTGCGTGCCGATGACCATGCCCTTGGCCGCTTCCTCGGTCGCCAGACAGGCGCCGAGCGGAAAACCACCGCCGATGCCTTTCGCGGCCGTCATGATATCCGGCGTGATGCCGTAATGCTCATAGGCGAAGAACTTTCCGGTCCGGCCATAGCCGCACTGTATTTCGTCGAGGATCAGCAACAGGCCGTGCTCGTCGCAGGCCTTGCGCAGGCCCTGTATGAATTCCGGCGTGCCGGCCGTCATCCCGCCTTCGCCCTGCACTGTTTCGACGAGGAAGCCGGCCGTTTCGTCATCGATCTTGGCAAGCGCACCTTCAAGGTCGTTGAACTTCACATAGTCGAAGCCCGGCAGCAGTGGTTCGAACCCGTCGCGCATCTTCGCCTGGTCGGTGGCGCTGATCGCGCCGAGCGAACGGCCGTGGAACGCGTTCTTGAAGGTGATCAGCTTGTGCCGCTGCGGGTTGCCGTTGACATAGTGATAGCGCCGCGCGGTCTTGATCGCGCACTCGATCGCCTCGACGCCCGAATTGGTGAAGAACACCGTATCGGCAAAACAATTGTCGATGATCCGCTGCGCCAGCGCCTCGCCTTGCGGGCTGCCGTAAAGGTTGGAGACGTGCATCAGCGTCGCCGCCTGCTCCTGGATCGCGTTCGTCAGGTGCGGATGGCCGTGGCCCAGCGCATTGACCGCGATGCCCGCCGCGAAATCCAGATAGCGCTCCCCGCGCTCTCCGATCAGGTAGCAGCCTTCGCCTCGGACCGGGCGCACCCCACACCGCGGGTAAACGGGCATGAGTGGGGTGATGGTCATCGCAAAGGTCCTTTCGAAAAACGTCCAAAACGCAAAAAGGTGGCCCGACAGGCCACCTTGACGCGGAGCCGGCTTATAGCGGCGGTCTCCACGGGCCGTCAATTGGGAGCAAGATAGCGCTCCGGCGTTCGCACGACCGACATGCCGTCGGCGCGCGGATCGATCGTGTTGGCCGGCGTTCCCGCTTCGCCTCCATTGGGCTTGCCGATCGTCCGGCGATAGGCGCCCGGACCCATGCCGGCAAAGCGCTTGAATGCCTTCGCAAAGGCCGATTCATCGCCATAACCGACTCGCGCCGCGATCGCGCCGACCGAAAGATCACGCTTGCGCAACAGCGTGGCGGCGCGGAACATCCGCCATTGCGTCAGATAATCGAGCGGCGTGTGCCCCACCTTTTCCTTGAACCGGGCGGCGAAGGCGGAACGCGACATGCCCGCCTCGCTCGCCAGGCTGTCGACTGTCCACGGCAATTCGATCCGCTCGTGCAGCGCGGAAAAGGCGCGCGCCAGCTTCGCGTCGCCCAGCGCACCGATCCAGCCGATCGCATCAGCCCCCTTCTGCGCCGCATAGCTCCTGATTGTCTGGATGAAGAGCATGTCGGCCAGCCTGCTGACCATCGTCGAGCGACCGAGTTCCGGTCGCGCGGTTTCGATCGCAAGCATCCGGAGCGTCGCCTGCAGCATCTCGGCACCGTCCGAATCCATCCGCGTCAGGATCAGCGGTGGCATGAGGTGAAGAAGCGGCTGAACCCCCAGCCGGTCGAACAGGAACCAGCCGGTGATGATTGTGGCCGCTTCACCCCCGCCGCCCATGTGAACGACCTGGTTCTGGTGTTCGCGCAGCGCCCTGTAGCAGGCCGCAGCCGGAGAGCCCGGATGATCCTGCAGCGTATATTCTCCGCCGTTCACGATTACATAGCAATCGCCTGCGGCGAGCGCGACCGGGGCCTGCCCCTCCACCGTCAACCAACAGCCGCCGCGCACGACAAAGCCGAACCGCGCAGCCTTGCCGCGCACGAACGTGACACCCCAAGGTGCAGCGGCCTCGATCCGGCAGTGGAGTGCAGTGTTGACGCGCATTGCCCCGAATACGTCATCCAGCGGGTCCATAAATCCTCTCCATATGGACGATTGGCAATAATTTATGGTGGTTTACCCGTTATTCGTCCGGATTGGAAGCGCTATCTGGGCTTTTGCGCCAATCCGGCGCGTTCCTTCCCAGGAGTAATGCAATGCTGCGTTTAATCACTCTCTCCACGGCCTTGCTTGCCACTCCGGCTCTTGCCGGCATTGTTCCAAGTGAAGCGCGATTTGCGGACGGCACCAGCGCGCCCGCCCGGATCATCGTCAATGATGCGATCTGGCGCTGCGAAGGCGCCCGATGCATCGGACGGAACGAGGACCGCCCGGTCATGATCGCTCGTGCGTGCAAGTTGTTGGCGCGCCAGGTCGGAACGCTTTCCGCGCTCACGGTTGGCACCAAGGTCCTCGATGCAACAGAACTTGCCGCCTGCAACGAAAAGGCCCGCAACGCCCAGTAGGAGGGAATCGGGGTCCGGCTCCCGGCCGGGCCCCTAATTCTTCAGCTTCCAGCCATTCTTCAACAAGGTGTAGCAGGTCAGACCCAGCGTCAGGTTGATCGCCACCAGCAACGCCGATCCGATCCCGAGCGGGATGTCCGATGTTCCGATAAAGCCATAGCGGAAGCCCGAAATCGCATAGTGAAACGGGTTGGCGTGGCTGATCATCGCAAAGGTCGGCGCGAGGCTGTCCACCGAATAGAAAGTGCCCGAAAGCAGCGCGAGGGGGGCAACGATGAAATTTCCGATCGCCGCGGCATGATCGAACTTTTCGGCCCAGATCGAAGTGAGAACCCCCATCAGAGACAGCATCGTCGATCCCAGAAGCCCGAACCACAGGACCGCCCAGAAATGAGCGGGCATGATGTGAACGCCCGGCCAGAAAAGCATTGCCGCCCAGATCGTTATCCCGACCATCAGCGCGCGAGTGACTGCCCCACCGGTCAATCCGGCCAGCAGCTCGGCGCTTGAAAGCGGTGGCATCAGATAGTCGACGATCGTGCCCTGGACTTTGCCAACCAACAGCGAGAAGCTCGAATTGGCAAAGGCGTTCTGCATCATGCCCATCACGATCAGGCCGGGCGCTAGGAAATCGGCAAAGGGGACGCCCAGCACGACGCGTCCGGCGCGGCCGGTCGAGACCGTGAAAATCACGAGGTAAAGTAGCGTGGTAAGCGCCGGCGCCCAGATAGTCTGGAGCTGGACCTTGAAAAAACGCCGCACTTCCTTGATATAGAGGGTCTTCAGGCCACCCCAGTTGACCCGTTTGATCACGGGAACGCCGGGTTCGCCGATCATGCCGATTTCGGACTCGCTGTTCATCGCCTGATCGCCTATCGGCACGAGGCGCGCGCTGCAAGTGCGAGAATTTGGAATAACAAGGGTAACGCATGTCCTGGACGGAAGAACGCATCGAAAAACTCAAGTCGATGTGGGAAAAGGGAATGACCGCGAGCCAGATCGCGGATGAGCTTGGCGGCGTCAGCCGCAATGCCGTGATCGGAAAAGCGCACAGGCTTGACCTGCAGTCGCGCCCGTCACCGGTCAAGGGCACGGAAGGCGACGGCGCAAAGCCCGAACCTCGCAAGGCACCGGCTTCCAGGGCGAAGGTCGCCGCAGCAGCCCCGCTGCCGCGCGCACCCGCCGCGCCGCCGCGCGCCGCCGCGCCTGTCAATGCGCCTCAGCCTGTCCCGACCCAGCCGCACGCGCCAACCGGTGCGCAGTTGCGCTCGATTGGCCCTGGGGGCTTCCTGCGCCAGGGCCCGGGCGACCAGGCCCCGCCAGCAACGCCCGCGCCGCCGCGACGGCTGGTCCCGGCCAAGACTGCGCCCGAATATGCGGACAAGACGAGCCTGCTCGATCTGAGCGACAAGATCTGCAAATGGCCGCTCGGCCATCCGGGCGAGCCCGATTTCCATTTCTGCGGAGAAAAGGTGAATCCGGGCTTCCCCTATTGCGTCCAGCATTGCGGCCATGCCTATCAGGCGCAGATGCCAAGGCGCGATCGCAGGCCCCCGCCGCCGCTTCCCTTCGGTGGACCGCGCGTCCGTTAGGGCACGGGCCCGGAAACACACGTCGCCCAAGGCATTGCATCTATTGCTGGCTTTCCCCGGTATCCGGACATAGCATTTCGGAAACGGGGAGGCTTTGGGTGATCGGGATCCTGACAACCAATGCGGCGATCCTGGTCGCTGTCATCATCTTTCTGTGGCTGATCTCGATCCGCCTCCGCGATGTGAGCTTCATCGACAGCTTCTGGCCGCTCGGCATGGTGATGCTGGCGGTCACGACCTTCGCTCAGGCGCATGACGGAGCGCCGCCGCGCAAGATGCTGTTGCTTGTGCTCACCTGCCTTTGGGGCCTGCGTCTTTCGATCCATCTCTTCACGCGCTGGCGCGCCGAGGGAGAGGATCCTCGCTACAAGCGCATCCTTGGCGGCGCGATGGAAAAGAAGGGCTGGTCGTTCGCGCGCGCGTCGCTCCTGCTCGTGTTCGCGATGCAGGCGCCTTTGCTCTTCATCGTATGCCTGCCCGTACAGCTTGGGCAAATCGCCCCCGAGCCCGCCGCGACCGGCTGGCTGGCCTTTGCCGGCAAATGTCTTGCGCTTGTGGGGATTGGCTTCGAAACGATCGGAGACTGGCAGCTCCGCCGCTTTCGCGCCGATCCGGCCAGCAAGGGCAAGGCGCTCGACACCGGCCTGTGGCGCTATACCCGCCATCCCAACTATTTCGGCGATTGTTGCGTCTGGTGGGGGCTCTGGCTGATCGCGGCGGAAACGGCGGCGGGGCTTTGGGCCGTGGCAGGGCCGTTGCTCCTCACCTGGCTTCTAACCCGGCTCAGCGGTGTACCCATGCTCGAGCGCAGCCTCAGGAGGCGGCGTCCCGGCTATGAAGACTATATCCGCCGCACATCGAGCTTCTTTCCCTGGCCACCCAAGGCCTGACCCATTCCGTCATTGTCGTACGCGGCACTCCGGCTTCATTGCCAATAGTTGGGAAAATTCGCCATATTGCGGCAATATGAACCTAGCCTGAGCAGCTGTTGCATCCGCCGCAAGGCGCACAAATCCGGGAAAAACGAGCAGTTGGCACGGCTTATGCTCTCTGAGTTGGCATGCTGGTCACCCCGACCGGTTGGTTCAATACCCAATTGCAGGGAGAATACTGATGAATACGTACAATGGTTTCAATCTTCGCAGCAGCGTGACTGCCGCACTGTTCAGCATTGCCGCTGCGACCGCCAGCATCCTTTTCAGTGCGACCTACACCGTCGGCGCAGTCGGTGTCGCATCTTCCGCTCCAGCCTACACGATCGTCACACCCGAGGCGTAACGCATTGCAGCCCTTCCCATGACGGGAGGGCCAGACGGCAGTCACCATTTACCGAAATGTGATCTGCCGCACAAAGCGAATCGCAGAGTCGCCATAAATGGCGGGCGATAAATTTACGGGACCCAGGCACAATGACGATCGGCAGGTTGATCCGGACCAGGTTTGCAGCAATCCTGCTCGCCTCGTTCAGCCTGGCCGGCCTCGGCATGGTGCAGCTCCTGCATATCGCCTGAGCATTGCCCGCGCTTCACGCGCTTGACATTCATCCACCGTTCAGCTTCGATGACTACATCTGTAATCGAACTGGAGGCTGGGATATGGCTGAGAGAATCAGCGACGCAGAACATGCGGTGATGGAAATTCTGTGGGCCGACGCGCCGCTTACGGCCAACAGTGTTGCAGAACGGCTGGCCGATAGCCAGAGCTGGTCTTTGCCGACAGTCAAGACCCTGCTCTCCCGCCTCCTTTCGAAAGGCGCGCTGGCCGCCGAAGCCGATGGACGCCGCTTCCTCTATCGCCCGCTCATCGCGCGCGCCGATTATGTCTCCCACGAATCGCGGCGGCTCGTCGACCGTCTGTTCGGCGGAAAGCTGTCGCCGCTTGTCGCGCACTTGGCCGAACAGGAGGCGCTGACGGCCGAAGACATTTCAGAAATCGAGGCTTTGCTGAAGGAGCTGAAGTCATGATTCAGTGGATCGCTGAGACACTTGTCGCAACAACCTTGTTGATGCTGCTGGTCATGGCGATCCGCCCGTTCGTGGCGGACCGGTTCGGCGCTCGTGCAGCATATCTGCTGTGGTTCGCTCCTGCGTTGCGCATGATTCTGCCGCCCCTGCCCGCCGATTGGTTCGGCGATCGCGCGGCGGCTGTACAGGATGTGGTGGTTGTGCTGGCGGGGTCTTCATCCCCTTCCCTCCAGTCAGCCACCACGACCGGGGGTGGCACCGCCTGGCTGATCGGGTCCCTTACGATCTGGCTGGGCGGTGCGGTCCTCTTCTTCGGA
This sequence comes from Sphingomonadaceae bacterium, assembly GCA_041916635.1. Lineage (GTDB taxonomy): Bacteria > Pseudomonadota > Alphaproteobacteria > Sphingomonadales > Sphingomonadaceae > Aquisediminimonas. The sequence goes on from JAYRZE010000001.1 coordinate 700,047, forward strand.
CGGCACTGGCTGACCTATATCCGCTTTTCGCGCCACGTCGTGGAAGATGGCCGCCCGCTTTTCGACGCAGGAAATATCCCTGTAACGGCCAGTTCGGTCGTATCGTCCCCGATCGCGCTCGGCGTATTCGGCAAGTCAGTCATCGTTCCGACCGACTTCGAACATCGATACGATGCGGCAGAGCAGCGCCTGGCCGTCGCGCATGAACTGACGCATCATGACAGACACGATGTTCCTGTGAACTTTGCCGCGCTTGCGGTCCTTGCCTTGCACTGGTGGAATCCGGTCGCCCATATTGCGCACCGCGCCTTCAGGCTCGATCAGGAAGCGGCTTGTGATGCAATCGTTCTGAACGGCGCGACCCCCGACGAGCGCCATGCCTATGGATCCGCTCTCTTCAAATCGGCAATGGGCCAGGTTCCGCTCGCCGCCTGCGCCATGGGGGCGACGACGACGCTCAAGGCGCGGCTGCGGCGAATCGTTTCGGGGCAGACCGACAGCCGGTTTGCCCGCCCGGGCGCAGCACTTGCCGCGTTCCTTGTGCTCGGCGGCGTTGCAGCGACGGCCTCCGGCAGCGTTCGCGAAGCCGTGACAGCGGACTTTTCGGCCGCCGGCCAGTTGGCAAGCCAGCCCGGGCTGATCCTTGCGAGCGCAACGGCACCAGGCGCCGGCCATTCCGAAGCCGCGTGCCCGGACGCTCGTCGCCATGCTCGCGAAAAGGCTGCCAAAGTTGCCGAAGCCGCCCACCGGGAAGCAATCCGTGAGACGACGCGCGCCATGGCGGAAGCGAAGGACGCAGAGGCCGGGGCCGAGGGCGAAATCCGTTCCGCAATGCTGGAAGCGGACGCCGAGGCCCGCAAGGCGATGCGCGAAGCCCGCGTCGAGATCGAAGCGGCCATGGCGGAAGCGCGCGAGGCTCAAGTCGAAGCCGCCGCCGCGATCACCAGCGCCCGCATGAATGCAATTCAAGCCCATACCGTTGCGGTCAGCTGCACCGGCAAGCCGGGCAATATGCACGCTTCGGTCGATACGATCGTCGACGGCAATGGCCGCAAGAAGATGCGCGTCACCGTTTGCGGCGCGGATGCGAGCATGACTCACGCCAAGATCGTGGAAGCCCTGCGCGCAACGCGTGCCCAGCTCGCGAAGGACAGCGACATGCCGGCCGATGTGCGCGAGCGGATCGTTACGGCGCTCGATCGCCAGATCGCGAGCTTCCCCCCGGCCCCGCCTTCGCCGCCCCTCACCTTTCAATGACCCGTAACGCGCAAAAGGAGGAGACAGTCATGACCCGATCGACCGGAACCGCACATGCCCGATGGCTTGGCGGCATGGCCGTCATTGCGCTGGCTTTCGCCGGAACCAGCATTGCGATCGCCTCGAGCAGCACCGATCCCGAACCCAAGGTCCGCGAAACCGTGATCGTCAAAGTCGTTTCCGACGATGTACACGCAGCAGGCACGCATGCGGACCATGAGATCGACCTGACCGAGAAATGCGGCGGAGCCAAGCCGCAGGTCGATACCAGCGACGAATCGAAGGGCCCGGACGGCAAGATCCGCCACGCGCGCATCGTGATCTGCAACCGGCTCGGCGAAGCCCAGGAGGATGTCCTGGCCGCACTTGAGAAGGCGCGGGCAAGGCTGGCGGAAGTGGATGAATTGTCGGAGGCCGCAAAGACCAAGGCGCTGGCTTCGCTCGACGAGGAAATCGCCCGGCTGAAATCACACCCCGGCTACACAAAGCAATAAATCCGCCCGGAAAACTTGATTAGGCGCACGTCCACGGCCACAGACAGGCCATGGATGCGCCCGATCTTTCCAACGAGCCCTACGCGATTGCCGAGCGGATCAGCCCGCTGATCCGGCGGGTGCTGGCGCGGAACGCCTCTCCCTTCAGCTATACGGGTACGCAGACCTATATTGTCGGGGCCGGCGATGTTGCCGTGATCGATCCGGGCCCGCTGGGCGACGATCCGGCGCATGTCGGCGAACTCGTCCGTATCCTTGGAGACGAACGCATCGTCGCGATCATGTGCACGCATACGCATCGCGACCACTCTCCCGCCGCGGCACCGCTGGCAGAGGCAAAGCAGGCGCCCATCATCGGTTGTGCTCCGCTTGTCCTGTCCGACGATGGCCCGCGCGCCGATGCAGGCTTCGACCCCACCTACAATCCCGACGGCATCCTGGCCGATGGCGAAGCACTGACCGGCCCCGGCTGGACACTCCGGGCCGTCGCCACGCCGGGGCACACCTCCAACCATCTCTGCTTTGCGCTCGAGGAAGAAAAGGCGCTGTTCACCGGCGACCATGTGATGGGCTGGTCGACCACCGTCGTGTCGCCGCCCGATGGAGACATGGCCGCCTATATGGCGAGCCTGGCCCTGCTGATGGAGCGCGACGATGCGGTCTATTACCCGGCCCACGGAAAGCCGGTCGACAATCCCAAGCGGCTGGTTCGCGGAATGATGGGGCACAGAAAACAGCGCGAGGGGCAGATATTGCGCCTGCTCGGACGCGGCGTTGGCCTGATCCCCCCGATGGTCGCAGAGATGTACAAGGGCATCGACCCCCGGCTTCATGGCGCGGCCGGCCGCTCCGTCCTGGCCCATCTGATCGACCTGCGCGATCGCGGGCTGGTGTCCGAATGCGGAGACGAATGGAGCCTGCCCGGCTAGGTGCTACCCGCACCAAGCATGGCCAGGGCGTCCTTCAGCTCGGAGCGAAAACGCTGCGCAACCCCCGCCTGAACGGCGGCGCTGTTGCGGCCGAAATAGACAAGACTGCCATCGGCCTTGCGCCGCCCGCGTTCGGCGTAAAGCGCAAAGAGCAGCGCTCGGTCGTTCGATGGTTCTTCCTTAATTGCCCGTATGACGAGGTCGTTGCCCGGCCCATGCTGCACGGCAGTCGACCAGACCGCATCGCGCACGGCGTCGCTCCATCGATCCAGGTTGGTGCCGGTCGCCTTCAGGACGTGCGCGATCTGGACATCATAATGCGTGCGCTTGATGAAGGCATGCTGCGCATCATGGAATGCCTCCGGCTCGCGGGCCGCGATCGCCTTCCATGTCCGGCCGAAGGCGAGGCTGCCCGATCGCTCCCCGCCGAACTCGCCTGCCCATTGCGCACCTTCGTGAGCGAGAAATTCCTCGGGCCGCCCGAGTTTCGACGCCAGTTGGTAGCTGCCATAGGACACGCCACCCGCATCGCCCCTGCCGGTCGAAACCGTTCCCGGCCCGCGCCCCGAGGTTTCGTATTTCGCCGACAAGCTGCCCAGGACGTGGCCGGAACGCCTTGTCGTAGGGCGGGCGGACTTTCGCTCCATTTCCGGTCCTCCAATCGCAACAATTCAGAATGTTCTATGGCGCTACTTGCAGATTCGGATGCGCTGCCCCGGGGCATGGAAGGGCTGGCATCCGCTCCCGTTTTGTCCGATAGTCGGGCCATGAACAAAATTCTTGCGGTGCTCGTTGGGCTGGCCATGATCGCGGGCGGCCTGTTATTCGCGGTGAAGCGCCAGGTCGATCCGCCGGTCCAATCGATCGTCGCCTCCAGCCTGGAATCGCTTCACGAGCAAAACAGGCTTTCGGCCTTTGCCGCGCGCTTCGTGACGGCAGTGACCTCAAGCAAGTCGCGCTATGGGCTCAGCGCCGAGAAAACCCTGATCATCCCGGCGATGGTGCGTTATGAAGTCGATCTTTCGAAGCTCCGCCAGAGCGATCTCCATTGGGATGGGGCCACACGGATCTTGTCCATCCACCTCCCGCCGGTCGAAATCAGCGGTCCCGAGTTCGATCTTTCGCAGACCCGCGAATATGAAAGCGGGATGGTGCTGATGACGCTCACGGACGTCGAGCAGCTTCTCGATGCCGAAAACCGAGCGAAGGCGCAGGCGGATGTCGTGCGGCAGGCGCAGGCCGAACCCGTCATGCGGCTCGCCCGAGAAGCCAGCCTTCGGGCCATATCAAACAGTTTTGCTATGCCGCTTGCCGCAGCAGGGGTAGAGGCAAAGGTCGAAGCGAAATTCTAGACCGGCTCCCCCAACTGGCCGACTGCGAGGGTATGAAATGAGCGTACATTCCGGAAAACTGAGCGGCGTCGACTTGCGCGAGGAGATCAACCGGCTGCGCAAGGAGCGCAACGCGGTGATCCTTGCGCATTACTACCAGCGGCCGGAATTGCAGGACATTGCCGATTTCGTCGGCGACTCGCTCGAACTCTCGCGCAAGGCGCAGGCGACCGATGCGGACGTGATCGCCTTTTGCGGCGTCAAGTTCATGGCCGATACGGCGAAGATTCTTTCGCCCGACAAGATCGTGGTCCTGCCCGATCTCGACGCCGGATGCAGCCTTGAGGATTCGTGTCCGCCCGACAAGTTCAAGGCATTCCGCGAAGCGCATCCCGACCATATCGCGCTCACCTACATCAATTGCTCGACCGAAGTGAAAGCACTCTCCGACATCATCGTCACGTCCTCGTCCGCCGAGAAGATTCTGGCCGGATTGCCGAAGGACCAGAAGATCATCTTCGGCCCGGACAAGCATCTGGGCGGCTATCTTGCTCGCAAGACCGGGCGCGACATGCTTCTCTGGCCGGGTGTGTGCATCGTCCATGAGGCGTTCTCGGAAACCGAGCTTGTAAAGCTCAAAGGCCAATATCCGGACGCACCGATCGCCGCACACCCCGAATGTCCGGCGCACATTGTCGAACACGCAGACTATGTCGGCTCGACCAGCGGTATATTGAACTATGCCAAGACGATGCCCGGCGACACGCTGATCGTCGCGACCGAGCCGCATATCATGCACCAGATGGAACTGGCGATGCCGGAAAAGACGTTCATCGGCGCGCCGGGAGCGGACGGCAACTGCAACTGCAATATCTGTCCCTATATGGCGCTCAACACGATGGAGAAGCTGTACACGGCGCTCCGAGACCTTCAGCCGAGGATCGAGATCGAGGAAGGGTTGCGGCTGGCCGCCAAGAAATCGCTCGACCGGATGATGGAAATGGCAAGCGGGACTGTCGGGCAGGGGGATCTGGGGGCGCGGTGATGCCTATCTTCCGATGTTTTGTTCGGGGCGAGAATTTTCTTACGAAAGAGGACGGCGTTCCCAAACGGATCGGATTTTACACAACCCGATGGGTAGATGCGAACAGTCCAGAAGACGCAGAGATGCTTGTCGTTGCAATGTTGCGCGAAGAGCCTCTGCTACAACGGCCCGATTGGTACGATGGTATCGGTCCTAAAGCTGCCGTTTATGTCGAAGAAATAGATATGGTCGAATCAGAAGAGCATGGGGTCAATCTGGGCCTCGCATTCTTCCCTGAAGAGGATAATTGAACCTCCGTCGCATGAATGCCAAATGGAAAAAGCTGTCAAAGATCGACATTCTGGCATTCAAGAAGCGCAAGTCCCAATAGCACAACTGTCTTCGCCTCTTCGCGTGATTCAATAATCGAGGTCAGCGCGCGCGGCGGCGCCAGAATTATCTCGCGCGAAGACACGAAGGCGCGAAGGAGAGGTCAACCGGCCACCGCCTTTGCCGCCACATCCGGTTCCGCCTCGATCACCTTGAGATAGGCCCGCGTCGCGGGCGGCGGCATATAGCGGGCAATTTCATATTGACGCAGGCTCGCGAGCGGGATGCCATAGGTTCGCGCGAATTGGTCCTGCGTCATGCCCAACCGATGGCGCAGGATGCGGAACCGCCGGCCCATATGGGCCCGCTTCAACCCGGCTACACTGACGTCGCGATCCTCCGGGTCATTCGGGTCCGCTGGAATCGCGATCATAGTCTCTTCGTTCACTCTCATTGCTTCGCCTCACTGAAATCATTCGCACGACATTTCCGCGCCAGACATGGACAGCCGTATAGAGTTTTCCATCGACATATCCGACCGCCTTCCACCGTTCCTCCTCGTCGCCCATGCGGATCGTCGGTGACAGCGTTAGAAACGGATCGGCAAACACCCGTCTGCCGAACGCCAGCGGCAGGCGATGCTTGAAGCGGTTGATCTCGTCCTTGTCCGAATCGAACTCGATATGTATATATGTGATTCACACAGTCTCGGCAAGGCTCTCTACCCTGCGCCAGCTATGCTGGCGACGCGCGACATGGATGCAGAAGAGCTGCGACCTGCTGAAGATTCCGCTTTCCTACACACCACCGCTTCGCCTAGCTGGCACAATGACGCCGCACCGTTCACGTCTGACCACTCCTCACCGGAACCCCGCTGGGGAGGGGACTCCCCCCCTGACGTGCCATGACTTTCATCAACTTCCAGAGTGCGCACGATGAGCTTTGCGCTTCCAGGATTCGATCTCGAATCGTTCGTCGAGTCGACGCTGGCGGAGGATCTCGGGCCCGGCGGCCGCGATGTCACTTCCGAATCCGTGATCCCGGCGGATGCGCGTTTCGCGGGCACGATGGACAGCCGCGACGCAATTGTGGTTGCGGGCCTTCCGATCGCCGCCGCGTTTTTTCGTCATCTCGATCCGGCGATGGAGATCGAAGTGCTGGCCGATGAGGGTGCGGTGGCCCCGGCGGGCGCAGACCTGATGCGCTTGTCCGGCAAGGCGCGCGCTCTGCTGACGGCGGAGCGTTCGGCGCTCAATACCGTCCAGCATCTTTCCGGTATCGCGGCGCTGACCCGCAAATATGTTGAGGCCATTGCCGGAACCGGCTGCACGTTGCTCGACACACGCAAGACCATTCCGGGGCTGCGCGTCCTTGAGAAATATGCGACGCGGTTGGGCGGCGCGACCAACCACCGGATGGGCCTGTGGGACGCGGCGATGATCAAGGACAATCATGTTGCTGTCGCAGGGGGCGTGGCCGAGGCGGTGCGGCGCGCGAGCGATGCCGGCATCGAACGGATCATCCTCGAGGTCGACCGGCTCGACCAGATCGAGCCGGGGCTTGCCGCAGGCGCCACGCATCTGCTGCTCGACAATATGGACGCGGCGATGCTGCGCGAAGCCGTGGCGCTCGTCGCCGGGCGCGTCCCGACAGAGGCCTCGGGCGGAGTGACGCTCGAGACGATCCGCGCCAAGGCGGAAACAGGCGTGACCTTTATCTCGGTCGGGCGGCTGACCCAGTCCGCGCCGGCCGCGGATATCGGCCTCGATTTTTCGATCAGTTCGTGAAGGAGTTGGGATGACGACGCACTTGAAACTGACGTGCGGATTGGCAGTGCTTGCGGGGTTAGCCTGCATGTCTTCGGCGGCGCTGGCCCAGAGACAGTGCGTCATTCCCCAGACCCTGCCCAAGGGCCGCGCACTCGTCCCGCCGCCGGGGGAAACGGTGATCGCGCCCTTGACCGGCCATATCCTCGTGCTTTCCTGGTCGCCGCAATTCTGCAAGGTGAACGGCGACGACAAGAAGAATGCGACGCAGTGCGGTGGCTCGAACAAGTTCGGCTTTGTGTTGCACGGCCTTTGGCCGGACGGCGAGGGGCGGAAGGATCCGCAATGGTGCAAGCGCGTACCGGCGGTTTCACCGGAAGTCATGAAGGAATATTTCTGCGCGACGCCATCCGCCAGTCTGATGCAGCACGAATGGGCAAAGCACGGCAGTTGCGTCGAATCCGATTCCGCGCGCTACTTCCGCGCCGCGAACCGCGCCTATGCCGCCCTGACCTTTCCGGACATGGACGCGCTTTCCCGCTCGCAGACCAGCGTCGGATCGCTGACATCTGCGTTTGCTGCGGCCAATCCGGGCCTGACGGCAGACATGCTGCGCGTAAACCTCACGCAATTGGGATGGCTGGAAGACGTCCGGATCTGCCTTGGCACCGACTACCGGCCCAAGTCATGCCCGCGCGATATCGGAGGCGCCTCGGTCGATACGAGGCTCAAGATATGGCCAGCCCGCTGAGCTAACGCTTGATCGTCGCTGTACCGGGATGATGGCGGTCGAGATGCCTCTTTATTATTCTCAGGTTGCGTGTGTTCGACCGGAAGAAAAAGTCCGGCACTGCGCCCACCAGGGGAATCGCGCCAAGCAAGGCATCGAAGCCGATATTTCCGGCCATGCGGATAATGGTCGATCGGGGCATGCCGAGGTTGCGCGCTTCCCAGGCAAGATAGCTGCCCATCACGGCCGCAATCACGCTGCCGCCGACCGGGATGAAATCGAGCACCACGTCAAGCCCCAGCCGCTGGCGAGTCCCGGGAATGGTGACAAGCCCTTCGAGCAGCTTTTCGAGCGCCTCGATCCGGCGGCGCACGGCCGCCGGGTGCGCGCCGCCAAGGCCTCCGGCATGCGCGTTGAGACGGTCAATCGTTTCAGGCCTGATCGGCATGGACGGTACTCCTTTGCCACAGAATATAGGACATGGCTTGGGGGTTACCAGTGGTCAGCGCTGGGCGGCCCGCAAATGGCGCATGGGATGAATGGCAAACGCGCTTGCGCGCCACCCGGTCAGCTGCGGCCCGACCAGCGACCAGCGGAGCGGCAAGGCGATCGGTATATAGGGCTGGTTCGATGCAAAGGCCGCATCGGCCTCGGCAATCGCCGCTGCACGATCGGATGTCTTCTCCGCTGCCATGACGGCACTGAGCGCCGCTTCTCCGGCCGGAGAACAGGGCATACCGCGCGCGCAGGAGACGCGCGACAGATACCAGAGGGCGCTGGACTGCGGAGCAACTTCGTCGATCAGCCGGAGGTCGGCCGGATCATGCGGCCCGACAAGCCGCGCCTTTACGCCAATGCGCCGCCAGTCGTCGGTCAGCGCCGCAAACAGGAGACGCGCGCTTGCCCCGGCCGGGAGCGACACCCGAATTTCGGGCAGGCCGGGATGCGCCACGACATAGCCGCGCGCGCGCGCGATCCGTTCCGCGCGCGAAAGCTGCACCCATTCGAGTGCTGCCGGGGGTGCGGCACTGTCCAACTGGGCGGGAAGAAGCGCCTGCACAGGCTTCCATTTCGAGACGCCGAAAAGCTGGACGATGCGATCACGGTCGATCGCCATCGCAAGGGCCCGCCGAATGTTCACGTCTTTCAGGGGGTCGCTATCCGCTTCGATGGCAAGCCCGAACAGGCCATAGGCCGGATCGAGCTGGAACCGGCTCGATGCCGGTCTTGCAGCCCGAGCGAGCGCGAGGTCGGCAAAACCGCCGCCCGTCACCAGCGCGATTTCCCGTGCGGCAAATCGCGCAATTGCGAAGCTCGCCTTTTCACCCCGCACGCGGACATCGCTGCGCTCCTGCTCCGCACCCGAAGGCGTCTCGCCGGGAGCGGGGGTAAGCCTCAGCCGTGTCACTCCGTTACGCATCGAATGAATGGTGTAAGGACCGCTTCCCATGGCCGGGCTGGTCCGGAAGATTGCCAACTCGGGCTGCGCCAACAACTGCAGGAAATCGGGTTGCGGAACTTTCAGGCGGATTTCGATCACCTGGCCGGTCATCCCCACGATCCGGTCGATCCCCGACAACAATGGCTTCAGGGCATTTCGGCTCGAAGGCGCGGAGACGGCACGAAGACGTGCAGCAACGTCTGCGCTGGTCACCGGACGCCCGTCCGCCCATTGCGCCCGGCGGATCCGAAAAATGACGCTCAGGCCATCATCTGTCATGATCCAGCGTTCGGCCAAAGCCGGTTCGATCTGACCGTCGGCATCGAAGGCGACAAGGCCCTGGGCGGTGGCGCCCAGCATCAACGCCGCCTCCTTGCCGATCGGCCCGCGATTGGGATCGGCAAGCTGGAGCTTCGACCCGATCACGCTCATGGTGATCGGCTGGTTGTCCCCCGCGTCGGAGCAGCTTGTCAGCGCAAGACCGATGGCAACGGAAATTAGGCGTGTCCGCATGAGGTCGAATATCCGCAACACCGGGTTCGGCATCCTTATTGGCCCGGATGCCGCCAGGCGCAAGCGAAAGCCGGCACCTCTCCCATCATGGTGCGGACGGCGGGACTCGAACCCGCACTCTCACGAAGAGAAGCAGATTTTAAGTCTGATAGGGGGTGGGTTAAAGAGCTGAATTTAAAGGCCAATTTCACGCAGTTTGTGATTTTGTGCTAAACCTTGTGCTAAACTCACATCTTCAGCTTAGGCCATACTTCCACGATCTCAAATCGATGTCCACCAAAATCTGATGCGTCTAAGCATTGATTTTTGGGCGTTTTATGCCGCGAGCGCAGCGAGCGGCGGCTTTGCACGGCGGCAGCCGTGGGGAGGGTTCCGGGGCCAGGGCGGAACAGGAATCTGGGCGCGACCGGAGGAAGCGGCCCGCACTAGAGGGTCTGGGGGCGCGGCCCCGCGCCCCTGCCCTAGAACAGCTCGCCTTGTCGGCTGGCCTCAACGCGGCGCAGCCAGTCCGGCTTACTGGCCGCCTCGTCCAGCCAAGCCTTGACCTGCGTCACCACGTCGCCGCCCATAGCCTCGACCGTGCCGCATTGGTGGAAATGCGAGAGATAACCGGTCTCGGTGATGGGAAGCGGGGCGCGGGGCGGCTCGGTGCTGCGGATTTCCAGATGGGCGATAACGCCCCAACGGCGGGGCAGATAGATCGCCTCTATCTCGATGCCCCGCCATGTGAAGCGGTAGACTTGGGGATGCTGCTCCATGGTCAGCATCCCGCGAACACGTGCACTGCGTTCCATTCGGTGCTGACGGCGAAGAGTTCGCCGTTCAATTCGGCGTCCCGCGCCATAGCGGCATAGTCGATGTAATAGCGCAGCGGCTGCGGGATGGCGGTGGTTCCCTCCGTCACTTCCTGCACATACTCGGCAAGGCTGGAATGTTGGCCAAGGTAGCGGTCGGCCAGAGCCTCCCGCGCCTCGCCAAGATCGCCGCTGTAATAGTCCAGCACCGCCGCGCCGATCGCGCCCTGCTCGGCAAGGAAGCTGGCAAGTTCGCTCACGCGGTCAAAGCTGGCGTATTCCTCGATGCGGATTCCGCCAAAGCCTTCATAGTCGTGGATTGCCCATTCCTCCGCTCCAGCGATGGGGGATGCAGCCAACATGACGCGCACCGCGTCATAGATTGCCCACGGCTCCTGCGCCGCGTCGATCCACGCGCCGTGCAGATAGCCGCTGTTGTATGCGGCAAGACAAGCCACATAGATTCGGGGTTCGGTGTATTGATTGAGGTTCGGTTCCATTGTTCTGCTCCATTTGGCTTGGGTTTCAGGGTCGCGCTCTGAAACCCTGCCTCGTGGCGAACAGCGGAGAGTGAGGGGGCAAGGTCTGGTGCTGGTGGGTGGTGCGGGCGCAGCAAAGCGAGCCACGGCCACCAAAGCATGGCCTTGCAGGGAGAGAGAGGCAGAGCCTTCTTTCCCTCGGAAACGAGAAAAGTCCGGCCCAGCGGGCCGCCAGCTAATCAAGCGTCAGGGATCGTCACCCGAATGGGCGGAAACCGCGAAGCGGGTTCCGTTGCGTCAGCGATAGAGCCCGGCCCGAAGGGGGCGCCCGACCTGCTAACGAACTCTCTAACTTCGTCGGATGAAGGCCAGAGTCCTGCTGGCGAAATTTGCCAACTCGGCGTCATTGATATTCTCAGTTTGGTAGGTCGGGTTGGTGTCGTGATGATAGCGGTTCGCGAAATCCAGCACAGCCCGCAATTCCACCGTGTCGGCCTGATTCAGTATTTGATTGGCCGCGCCGACGCGCTGATCGCAAGTGGTCCAAAATTGCCCAACCATCGACCCAGGCGGGAAATGATTGGCGTAGGCGACACGTAGATACGTTTCCAGCATATGCCGCAAATCGGCAGCAACCGTCCGCTCCTGCGCCGGATCGGCGTTTTGGACATATGCCGTTGCCCGCGCGAAGCGGTGGTCATGCTCAGTGATGCTATCGTGGTTCACATCCCACGCTTCGATGACCGAGCCAACGGCTGCTCGCGCAATGCGCATTGCAGTCCGGTTGTTGCGAGGCGCGGCCTTCCAAAGAGCGATCAAGAACGGCTTGGAGTGCGAAAGCACAATTACCTGCCTGACGCGATCCAGCAGTTGGCGAATTTCCTGCACCGTTACCAGCGAGCGATGCTCATCAAGACTGGTCATCGGATCATCGATCACTACGATCGAGTTGGCCAAATTGGCGGATTGCTCAAGCGAGGCAAAGAAGAAGGCCAGTGCAAGCGTGTTACGATCTCCAGCGCTCAGCGCTGTGCGGAAGGACGGTCCCGCGTCCGCCGTTAGCGGCACATCGACGTTGTTGATGACAACGCTGTAGGTCGCAGACGACCCGCTACGATTGTTGACGGGACTAACCCCACCCAGCCGGAATCCGGCATTAAACCTGCCAAGGTAGTTATTGATCGCAGCCTCATAGGCGGGGAAGATGTTCTGACGATAGTTGTCCAACGCGTTGCGCGCATTGTCGCGCGCTGCTTCCGTTGCCTGTTTCGCAATCTTCTCTGCCAAATAGTCTTCGCATCTTGGCGCGACCTCTTCGCTATGGCGCGACTTAAGGGCTTTGAGGCGATTCAGGTCAGTCGTCAGCGCTGCAACATTGGCGGCTTGCGCTTGCTCTTTTACGATGGCGATCTGGCCATTCAACCCGACGAGCGCGTTAGAGATGGCTGCGATCTCATCTCGCTTGACGTGATAGGCGTCGATTGCGGCAATCGTAGCGGCATCAAGTGCGATTGCATCCAGGGGGGCGGCACGTTTGGCTGTCAACGCCGCCTGCACCGAATCCCGAGCCGCCTTCCATGCACGGGCAATTTCAGCCGTATCGAGCGTAAACTCCGGCACTTCAAGAAACCGCAACCAGAAAGTCCGCAGCTTCAGCGCTGCCCCAACATTTCGTTCAAATGCGGTTGGTGCTTCACCGCTATGGGAGTTCGTTACCTCGCGGCTAGCGGCGGCGAGGTCGGTTTTCAGCGCTGTGTATTCCGCACTGAAATAGGCCCGATAATGGTCAATGATTTCCGATCCACTCAGGGATTGAGCACAAAAAGGACAATCTTTATCGGCCCAAAGCTGGCCGTCGCTGGAAAGTATGGCAACGCCGTCGCCAACCCAGCGCTCGCCATTGGCACCGATCTGCGCCAAATGGGCCTGCACCTTCGCCGCTGCATCGGCATCAAGATTTTCCATCCCGCGCGCCAGCAGCGCGTTAAGGCCAACTATGTCGAAAGCTGGAAGGGCCAGCGTGGAAAACTCCGACTCGGATTGAACCGATGCTGCCGATTGCGCCGCAGCAAGCGCACGTTCGGCATCCTGAATACGGGCATCGACATCATCAATAGGTTGAAGCGCGCAGAACTCTTCGATCCCAAGCCCGAACCGCGCCATTGCCGGAATCGCCGCTTCCTTCTGGCGAAGCTGTCGATTGTGTTCCTCGATAGCTCCAACGTGCCCTTGCAATGCGGTGTTGAGCGAAACGCCTTGCGCGCCGAGGATAAGCTCGTGCAGATTTTGCCGATGCCCCGCCTCGATCTCGATACCTGAGCATATGTTCTCTGCTACAAAGGCGTCGTCGAAAACGATTAAATCACTGATTGGCGCGGACCAAGCACCATGCTGAAACGTGTGCTGCGCTCCATCCAAGGCTTGGACCACAATGTAGGGTGGGGTGGCGGCACCGACGCGATGGCGATCAGCGATCAACTTGGGGAAGCCAGTGCTAAGCGAGCGCAAAATAGCAGCTATTGTGGTCTTACCGCGCCCATTTTCCGCATACAGGATAGTCATTGGTGCGAACGGCAGTTGCGCGCCTGACGCAACGGCGTCAAACTGCCCGACATTGTTCAGCGATAAAATGTGACTAACCAAAGCCGCCCCCGATAATACTTTCTTACGAACTAACGCTTTTTTAGTTGGGCTGATTTGGGATCGTAGATATAATCTGTAATCGAGCCTTCTTTGATCTTTTCAACAGCATCATCAATCACAAAACGTGGCACGAGGAACCATTCGCGCGGCACAACCGGATTACCGAAGCGGTCACTGATCGCGATGTCGAGTCGTGCTGGCTCGAATATACGGTGAATCAGGTTTTCGAGTTTTGTGCGGTTGATGTTGTAGAGCGTGTATGTCGCAACGATTTCCACGTCCGCTAAAAGGAAGGTCGCATCGAGTTTCGCATTGGCGATGCGGCGGGCAACGTCCCCACCGGTGACGCCAATTTTGTGCAGCACGTCGCGGTTGGCTGCCACCAAGGGATGGTCTGACTTGCTGCGCAACACGTAGATGGTGCCGCTAGCCGAATCCTCATCCTCGCGCTCGCCTGCAAAGGGGGATCGTTCGTCTCGCACAAACAACGGCCCCGCTTCAGGATCGGAAACGCGGCGCGCTGAAGAGTCGCGGTATAGAGATTTCTGGAATGAGCGGGACAGAACGGTGGCCTCTGTCGCGTTATCGTAGATTACGCGAACGCGGCGATCCGTGCGCTGATACTCGGTTGTGAAGGCCTCGCTCTCTTCTGCCACGTAGGCGAATTGTCCGCCGACGATGAAGAATGCACCAGGCTTGATCTCATCAAGGCTGTTTTCACTGTTGTCGATGACGCGGGTGGCGCGGATGCCCTCTTTCAGCTCGCGCTTTGCGCCGTCTATGAGCGGCTTGAATTGGTCGAAGTCCTCGCACTTTTCTCTGTTGGCGATTTCCTCGGCGGCGCGTTTTTCGGCACTCGTGCGAACATGGCGCAGCTCGGCAATGTCGGAATTGCCCATTGCGCCTTCCAGCTCGGCCAATAGTGCATCCGTGTCGGTGTCGTCGTCGGCGGCATCCGGCGTGGATTCTCCGCCGACAAGAAGGCCCTGCCTGTCCATCGGCGCCAAGAGGGCGCGGCAATCGCCTTGGGCGCGCAAGCGATCAAGGCGCATGGCATAGATGCGCTCGAAGATATCATTGCTTTCGCCGTGTTGCGGCGGATGGCCATGCTGGTCGACAAACCGCTGGATCTCCTCAAATCCAGCGATCACCCGCTCTTCACGCGGCCCGCGCCCCGCTTTCTTCTCGGCGGGCGCGAAGTCGGCGAGTTGATCGGCAAGCGCATCAAGATCGAAGTCATCCGTCATATCGGCCCTCCTTCTTGAAACGCATGAAGGCGGCTGCACCCTCGGCCAGTTTCCGCTCAAAGGCGTCCGACGATGTGATCGACGGTGGCCGCTGGCGCTCTTTGATGAACCGCGCAGCGCGCATGGCATATTCCTTCGCCTCGTCGGGCGTCATGCTGGTGCGTCGCGCTGAAATGGCGGCTTGAACGTCTTTCAGCCGCTCCTCGCTCATGGTTTTGGCAAGGATGGCATAGGCCTCTTGGAACGGATTGATGCGGTCGATCAGGTCGATGTCGAGTTCGCGCACGTCCATCGCGAATTTGCGCACGCCGTCGATCAAGGCGGTGTTGGCGCTCGGCTCGTCATCGTCGCCATTGCGCCGGTCATCGCCAAGCGCGATGCGCGCGGCCTGCTGGGTGAGGTTGAGGGCGGCGATGGCGTGCTGACGCACGGCCTCCTGATCCTCCTCGTCCAGCTCTGGATATTTATCCTTGATGATCTTGCCGAGGCGGAGCTGGGTAAGCTCCTCGGGAACAATCTCCTCATCGAATAAGCCGCGCTCGATCGAAGGCTTGTCCTGAACGAAACTGGCGATGACCTCGTTCAAGTCCTCCTTGCAAATGCGGGCCGCCTCCTTGGTCTTGGGTTCAGCAAGGCCCTTGATCTCGATTTGAAACTGGCCAGTCTGCTCATTGAAGCCAACATTGCACTTGTCGGGCTGGTAGCCGTCCTCGCCATAGTTGAAGCCTGGCTGCGGGCCGCTCTGCGTATTCTTGGGGGTGAAGTTGAAACGCGGGGCCAACACCTGCTCCATGAGCAAGCTGGCAGCGATGGCCTTCAAGGTGTCGTTGACCGCTTCGGTCACGGCGGCCTCGGAAGCGTCGGGTTCGGCAATCAAATTTGTGAAGCGCGCGCGCGTCTTGCCCGGTGCGTCACGGGTGGCGCGTCCGATGATCTGCACGATCTCGGTCAAGCTGGCGCGATAGCCGACAGTCAGCGCGTGTTCGCACCAAATCCAGTCAAAGCCTTCTTTGGCCATGCCGAGGGCGATGATTATGTCGACATGGTCGCGGTTATTCTTCTGTGATGAGTCTTTGAGTGCGGCGGAAACGCGATCGCGCTTGGACGGGTCATCGTCCACCAGATCGGCGATACGAAGGGTTTGCCCTTCGGGAGTCTTCACAAGCTGAAAGCCGGTGGCGGCGTCGATTCCTTCCCACTCGCCAAGCTCGCCAATTATGTGCTCGACCTCTTTGATCTTGTCCTTGGTGCTTTCGCGCGAGTTGACGTTGGGAATGTGGATGATGGTTTTTTCAGACGGATTCAGCACCGCGAGAATGTCGTCGGTATAGGAGCCGGAGTAGAAATAATAACCGATGTCGAGCGATTTCAGATATTCGTAGCCGTTGAGCTGCTCGTAATAGGTGTAAGTGACGGTATCGAATTTGGACTCGTCGTGCGGGGACAGCACGGCCTCCGCATCGCCACGGAAATAGCTGCCCGTCATGGCAACGATATGCACCTCGTCGCGGGCGATAAAGTCGCCCAGGTGCTTGCCCAGCACGTTGTCGGGGTTCGCCGAAACGTGATGGAACTCGTCAACGGCGATCAGACGTCCATCAAAGGCCTCGATCCCGAAACGCTCAACGGCGAAACGGAAGGTTGCATGGGTGCAGACCAGCACATTGTCGTCGCTGGCAAGGAAACTGCCCACGCTGTTGACCTTGCCACCGTCCTCGCCGGGAGCGTTGCAAAGGTTCCATTTGGGCGCGACTGTCCAGTCTGCCCAAAACCCATATTTGCTGAGCGGCTCGTCCGCGAAGCTGGAACCGATCGATTTTTCGGGAACGACGACAATGGCCTGTTTCAATCCCTGATTGGCCAGCTTATCGAGCGCGATGAACATGAGTGCGCGGCTTTTGCCCGATGCGGGTGGCGACTTGATAAGCAGATATTGTTCGCCGCGCTTCTCATAGGCGCGCTCCTGCATGGCGCGCATTCCAAGGGCGTTGGACTTGGTGGAAGCTCCATTGCGCGCATAGGTTACCGAGACGGATGGGACATTCTTTCTGTCGATGGTCACGCTCTTGTCCCTACCTTCCGTTTCTTGGCTGCGCCCGCTCCTGCGGTCATCTTTGTGTAAAGCTCGAACAGCTTCTCCAACCGTTCAGTGTCGTTCTTGAACCGTCGCCCAATATAGATTCGCTCCAGCACCTCGTCGTTGCGCTCATGTGCTTCACGCAGGTCGGCTGGCATGGTCTCCGGATCGTAGAGATCGGCGATAGTAGCCGGAAAGTGCGCTTCACGTGCCAAGAGAATGTCTTCGGCACAGCGGGTCAGATCGTCCCTGTTCTTGTCGGTCAGAGGCGGCACAGGAAAGGTGTTCCAGCCGAGTGTATTGGAATAGCGAATTCGCGTTTCGAGCTTGCCGCAGACTGTTGCAATCCAAACAAGGTGAAGGCGTGACGCGATCAGACCGAGATTCCAGAGTGGTGCGTCATAGAGAGCGAAAGCTGCATCCTGAATGATGGCACTGCTGTCCACGATGCCAACCGGAATAGCTGGCCGATTTTCGGAACTTACTCTCGGCACTACCATCGTTATCTGATGGCCGGAATTTTGGTCACGGAATCGATATGGGGTAGTTGCCAACTTCTGAGCAGCCTTGTCCTGTTTGGCGGCTTTGCGCTGTTCTGACACCAACTTCATGCGCTCGGCAATCGCAGGGATACCTGACGCCTCGGTCGCCTGATCGTCACGTATCCAAAGGCAAGCACGCGGTATCGCAGAAATGAACTCCTGCGAACCGAAGAGCGGGCGAATGAAACGAGAGACCCGAGAATCCGCCTGGCACATGACCTTCGCGTCATCTGTCGAAAAAATGAGCGCCGCGCCATAGTATGGATGATTGCCGAATTGCATCGTTGCTAGATTCGCGAGAGGCCGACTAGTCGCCTCGACCTCAATATTCGGAGAGGCTACCAAGTAAGCGTTGATGTTCTCGGTTTCCCGTAGGACTGAGCTACCATCATCCCCGAGGGAAAACAGTTTGCGCATTTTGCCTGCGTGATTCGATATGCCTACAATTGCCACAGTGACGCCAGCGTTGTGGCTGGCCAGATTTGCCCATTTGAAAGAGGTATGCGCGAATGCGATATCGTGGCCTGTGGAAAAGATCAGCGGCCACAGGATAGGCACCTGTTGGCCCTGACATATGCTGTTCGTAGAAACGAACGCAGCCACGGCATTGGTGTGGGTGCCGAAGTCTGCTGCCTTCATGAACCAGCCAGCGACGTAATCGAGGGACTTCCAGCTTTTCGTGCGACCCCCAAAAATGCTGCCTAGCTCAGCTTTCTGTTCTGCGGTCTGCCACTTTGAGCCGAGATATGGTGGATTCCCACAAATGTAGGTTTCTCCGCCCTCATTCTCAAAGTCGATCTGCGCCTGATCCAAGGGCGTCTCGAACAGGTCATCGCCAGCCAACTTCACGCCGGTCCCGGTCGGTGGGCAGATACTCAACCAGTCTAGCCGCAACGCATTGCCGCATGTGATCCAGTTCTCCTTATTCAGCGGCAAGAACTCAGCCAACGCCAGCTTCTGCCCGCGATAAAGCGTGTCGCACTGAAACTCTGCGATAATAAGCGCTAAGCGAGCCACCTCGGCTGGAAAATCGCGCAGCTCAATGCCGCGAAAATTGGTGAGCGGGATCTCCGATGCGCGGCCTCGCTCATCGCGCCGCTTGTTAATCTCGGCTTCGATCCCGCGCATTTCCTTGTAGGCGATGACAAGGAAGTTCCCGCTGCCACAAGCGGGGTCAAAGACGCGGATACGCGCCATGCGGTTGCGCAGGTTGAGCAGCTTTCGGCCATTGTCACCCGCCTCCTCAAGCTGCTCGCGCAGACTGTCGAGGAACAGGGGATCAAGGACTTTGAGAATGTTCGGGCGGCTCGTGTAGTGCATCCCGAGCGAACCGCGCTCCTCGTCGTCCGCAACAGCCTGAATCATCGACCCGAAAATGTCGGGGTTTATCTGCGTCCATTTGAGGGAGCCGATCTGAAACAGGAAGGATCGGGCAATGCGCGTGAAGCGCGGCACCTCCAGGCTGCCGGAAAACAGGCCGCCGTTCACGTATGGGAACACGTTGGCATAGGGGCGGATGCCCGCCGCCTGCCGATCCTTGATCGGCGTGTTCATGGCGCGGAAGATTTCAGCGATCACCTCGTGCGTGTTCGATCCGTCCTTCTCGCTCATCTGGTCGACCGTCGCCGTGAAAAGACCGGTGCCGTTGAAGATGTCGGTATCTTCGGCGAAGAAGCAGAAGATCAGGCGAGCCATGAAGTGGTTCATATCAGGGCGGCGCTCGGCGGTGCCCCACTCGCGGTTTGCCCGCAACAGCTCGACATAGAGCTTGTTGAGGCGGCTGGTTGCGCGAATGTCGAAAGAGCTGTCCCGCACCTGCTTGACCGTGCTGATTCCGGCAAGCGGCAGGAAAAACCCGAAATGCTCGGGAAAGTCGGCGAACGCGCAAGCGACGGTTTCACCGGAGCCGATATCCTCGGCTTCTATCAGGTGGCCGTCGGTCGCCAGAACAAACTGAGCCTTCGCCCTACTCGTTGCGGGGCTGGCTTTCAGTGCCGCGAGCGTGGCCGAAACATTGCCCTGGTCTGCAACGGCGATGTGAATGTTGTTGCGTTGAAGCACACCACCTAAGTCGGAACTGTTGGTGTGGCCATCTCGAAGACGCTTGAGGGTGGCAGGCTTGTTCCCGAACGCTTCCAAGAACTGAAAAGGAAACTCGTCCGGATTGAACGGACCTTCTGCCAGCGCGGAAACGGCTTCTTCGATTTCAACGGCGTTCATTGTTCCGTGCGTCCATGTCTCTTGTCTTCGTCGGCGTGCGAAGCACTCCATCGATTCGGGAAAGTCCGGTGGCTGAATCGCCAGCGGACCAGTGGCACGGTCTTAGCGGAATCATGGCCGGGTCGCCATCATGCCACAGCGGCAGAGTAATTTTCTTTCAATGTGAGCGCGGGAAGCGCCGCCGGTGCTGCCGGCGGCGCCCTGGCGTAGTCAGTATTCCTCGGCCAGCATGATGGTCAGAACGCGGGTGGTCTGTCCCGCATCGGCGGGATTTTCCGCGCCCCAGGCGAGCGAAAGATCGTAGTAGTCGATCTTCCAGAAGACGCGGCGACCCTGCACGTCGAACGCCCCGAAGTCGTGCTCACCGTGGGGATCGTTGCCTTCGGCAAAGTCCCGGTGCGTCTGCACCTTCTCGACGCATTCGCTCTCGAAGGTGTCACCCAAGGCGTTCACGCCCTGGGTGATGTAGACCTTTCCGCCGATGAAGGTCGAGCGGAAGAGGTCGTTCAGCTCGCGGATGCGAGCCGTTTCCGGCTGGCCGGTCATACGAGCGCCTCCTGACGGTCATCCGCAGCTTTCGGGGTGTAAGCCCGAGCGACGAGACGGCCCTGAAGCGGGATCGCTGCGCAGCGGAGGTTGAAGCCCTTGCCGTCCTGATGAAGCCAGGCCGCACCGATGCGGGTCCAGCGGGCATCGGCACCGTCGCCGTTCACGCTCCAAAGCATGAAGGCGGGAGTGGTTTGAGAGGAAGCCATTTGTTTTCTCCTTTCGAGATCGTGCCGCAGACCATCCGCGGCCTAATGGGGGGAAAGGGGCGCGGCCCTCAGGTCTGGGTGTCATGTCGGCCAAGGGCCGCCCGACAGGGCAAGCTGCACAAGACGAAGTTGCGGAAGCGCAGGCGATTGATGCACGGACGGGCCAAGCCAAAACGACCCATGGAGAAGGCCGTGAATGGTCGCTCGTGGCTGATCGCGACAACCAAGGAGAAACCGGCTTCCCTCTCGCGCCTCCCGCAGGTTTGGCAGCGTGAACGCAGGATCAATATTGATCCGTTCCATTCGGGCGGCCTGCTCATCCTGACGGCAAGCAACCGGTAGCAGCAGCGTCGCCTTCGCAGGGCAATCGTGATCGTCCCCGCAGGTCACGCAAGCTGTGGTAGAATGAAAGCAGGTCCGGTGCGCGCTCGCGCCCGGCAGGCGGGGTGCATGGAACCATGGGTTGCGGCTGACGACATTATCCGTGCTGACGTGATCCGGTGGACTGAAGGGGTCTACAGCCGCCGTGGGCGCAGCAAGAAATCCTTGCGGGTCGGCGAGCGACAAGTTGTCGCGGAAGTGCTCAAGCGCACTGATGATGGGTGGCTGATGCTTCTGATCCGGCGCTGCACCATCACGCGGGACGAATTTGCCGGTGGCAGTGTTCCGACACTCAAGCTGGAATCAGAGGTCCGCCGCGCCGTCAAAACGGTGCTGCGCGGCAAACCCGAGCGGCTGCTGTGGAGCGACGAAAGCGCGCGAGACGCCATTATTCGTCAGTTCCAGCCGGTCTCACGATTCTTTCCGCCCGACGTGCCCGATTGAATTATCGCAGCCATGTCGGTTTGAAGAAGTGTCTCGCCCTAAAGCGCGACCGTAGTCGTTTGCGCTCAGTCCGTGGCGGCTTCGGTCGTGGTCCAAGGAATTTGGACCAAAGGCCGGGGCTCGCGGTTTCATCGGCCCGTTCGTCCGATGAAGAAAGGAAGCGGGACGCTATTGCAGCGTCACCGACGCTGGCCGAGCCTTCTGCATCAACCCGCTTTTTGCGACGTGCAGCGGCCATGAAGCGGGAGGTCAAGCTTGGGAACAGAAATCGCAAATCGCGTGACATGAACCGCGACACCGCCCGTGCCGTCTGCGGAACAAGATTGGCAATCTGTCTGAGGAGGAGGCCCGGTTGCGATTGCAGGAAACGCGAGCCCGTCAGCGTGCGCGTGGATCGTAACCCGGTCCATCGCGCTCTCGCGCAAGGGCCTCCCTGCGCCGCTGCTCGTATTCGCGCTCAAGCGCGATGGCGCGTTCTTCGTCGCCAAGACGGCGCTTTAGATCACGGGCCTGCCCAGCGAGCAAGTCGGCGCGCTCCTTGGCCTGACGGTCAACCAGTGCCTCAATTTCCGCGCGCTGCGTGAAATCCAGTCCCGATATGACGATACGAATCTGGTCGTGCCGCCGGTTCTCCAGGTCCTGGGCGGCGTTTTTCTCGTCGGCGATGCGCTGACGGCGTGCGCCATCGTCAAGCGCTTCGCGAATGTCGCGCCATAGACGCTCGATTTGGCCCGGCTCTTCAGGGCGCTCGCGAGCGACGCGCTGCGCCCATTTCTTGGCGAACTCGGCAATCGCTTCGTCGGCGGCGGCCCGCTGGTTCTGCTGCAACTCGGTCACTTCTCGGGCGTGGCGAAGCTCCTGCTGGCTCAACTCTTCGCGGTGGCGCTCCGCAATCGCATCGCGCAGCGCGTCGAGGCGCTGGTCAATCTCTCCCTGCTCCGGTTTCAATTCGGCGGGAGCAGCGTCGCGGATCGCGGCTCGCGCTTCCTTGACACTGGGCAGATTCGCGGGGTCGATTTCCGACATGAAGGCGCGAAGCTCCTTGGCCTTTACGCCCGGAAGCTGGCGGCCAAGGCTGTGAACCCTTGCATCCCCGTCAAGGATCACGAAGTCGCGGCGGTCTCCCCGCGCCAAAGTGTAGCCAGCATCCTCGAGCGCAGCTTTGAAGGCCAAGCCGGTGTCGCTGGCCTCATAGAGGGCCGTGACCTGCACCTTGCGGTCGCGATGCCCGATCCCGCCCACTTCTGGATTTTGTCGTTCGGCCTGCTGCCATTCGTCATGAGTTGCCTCGGCGCGCGGAAACTCCGGCTGCTGCTCGCGATCGCGCTTGGCGTGCTTGCCGGGCACAAGCTCGTGGCCGAACTCCTGCTCCATGCGCAGGCTGGCCCGTTCGTGCGCCTGATAGTTCTGGCTGTCGCTGCGAAGCCGCAGGGTCTCCATGTCGGTGCGCGCCCACACGACATGGATATGCTGACGGCCATGTTTTTCGTGCATGACGACGGCCCGGGGCTGGCCCTGCAAGCCAAGCTCCTCCTCCAAGATATCGACCGCCCGCATCCACTGCTGCGGGGTCATTTCATATTTGGCGTCCGGGTCGATGTTGGCGTGGTAAAGACCGAGCTTGCCCTTGGTGGCGAGCGTGTAGGTCTGCCAGTCGCGAAAGGCCTCAGCAGTGGTGCCCGCAGAGTCCAGTTGCAGGATCTCGATGCGCTCGTTGGTATCGGCGCGGCCAAGGTGGTTCGCCAGCTCGTTAGGGGCCGCGCGGCTTTTGCCCTTGATGATCACGGGAAGGCTCCATGCCGAGAGAGTCGTAAATCGCGTCGATGACCATGCGGTATTGTTGCAGCGCGTCACGCAATTCAGGGACGCCGATGTCGAGACCAAGGTTGCTGTTGCGAGCAAGCTGGTTGAGGTTGTTGCCGACGCGATTGAGCGCGGCCAAGAGCTGGACGAGCGCGGTATGCTCCACCGCGCGGCGGCGACGGGCGCGGGGTCCGGCGTCGCCAAGGACGGCGGCGCGGATGAACGCGGCGGAAGGTAGTCCGGCGCGCTCAGCGCGAGCCAGGATGGCAGCTTTTTCTTCGGGCGTGACGCGGGCAAAAAGGGTTTCCGTGCGCTGCCGGTTTTCGGACTTGCGCCGGGAAGTGCCGGTCGGCTCTAGCCGCACTGGCTGCTCGTCGTCGGCCACTATATGGCTCTCCATACGCCCGGCGAATATGGTGCCGGGGTCAAGGGGGCCAACCCTCCCCCTTGTCAGGGTGCAGGGGCATGAAAGCCCCTGCTTGCAGTCCAGAGCGCAAATTGCTCTGGTCGTGGGTCGAGGGGCGCGATAGCCCTTCGTCGGGTCCGGGGGCGAACCTCCGGTCAGGGTTCCAAGGGGCAGGAACGCCCTTTGGTCTAGGGTGCATGGGGAGGGAAATCCCCTGCTCTGGTGGTTCCACAGGAGGGCACGAAGGCTCTCCTTGGTCTGGGGATGCAACGGGGGCGAAGCACCCCTTGCCAAGCGGGCGGACGGTCAGTCCGTCCATGGCTTGCATGCACCGTTATTTCCATAATAGCGCACTTCTGCGAAAACTGCGAGCGCGGCGTCGGATCAGGCGTTCACGAAACCGGCGGTATATCTGCGTGCACACTGGCCGGGTTGCAGGCGACCGCTGTCACAGGTCCCAATCCCCGCTTGTGGGAGGGCTGAGATAGCGAAGTGCCCTCTCCCATTTCGCGCGGATTTTGTCTCCCTCCTCATCCGGCGGCAGATACCTGAGTTGGAGCATATCGTAAGCGGACTGTATCTCCTCCCAGCTCACGGGGTCCTCAAGCTCAAGGTCGTCCAAGGCCTCCTTGCGACCGTAAGGGGGCTTTGAGGGTGCGACCTTGAATAGGTTGGGAAACATCGATTTGTTGAATCGCAAGGCGTCGATCACGCTAGGGATCGAGCTGCTGCGGTATGGGTTGGCATCGACCGCATCCAAGTCCGGCATATCGTAGGCCGGACTATCTTTGAAGAGGCGGGCCATACGTCCTTTCAGATGCCAGTAATCGCAGTTGGTCACGGCGTGGGGTCGTTTGCCGGGCCTGAACACGACGGCATATTCCTTGCCCATTGCCATGACTTCATCGGGCGTCCTGAGCGGTCGGGCGGTCTCCCCGTAAGCGGTGCTGGCATTGTTCTGCCCGATGGTCTGGCTTTCCGTGGCCTGTGTCGCCGTCCCAAGCATCTTGCTGACATACTCTGCCGTTTGAAGGTCCTGCACGTTGCAAAACCACTTCCAGCCGCAGTTGCCAATGATCGTCCCCGCAGCCTTGCCGTAGAGGGATTCAAGCTGGCTCAGGTCCTGAACGGCGATGGTCATATCGAGGCCAGAGCCGCTGATGACGGCGATGTCGGTAACAAAATTATCGACCCGGCCAAGGGCAGGAAATTCGTCCAGCAGGAACATTCCCCGCCGCCCCTTGGCCTGCGGCTTGTGGCGCTTGAAGGTGCGGGTGACGGCCTCCAGCAGAAGCTTGACCCATGTTGCCTGCGTGCGAAGCTGCTCGTCGGGGATAACCAGATAGACGGTCGTCCCCTCCTCGGTCAGGTCGGCGAGATCGAATGTCGAGTGATTGGTCGCTGTGACCATCAGGGGATCGACCAAAAACTGAAGCGCCTCGGTCAGATTGAAGATGACGCCGCTGTAGGTTTCATCGGCCAGATTGCCGAGCTGGCCGACAGACTTCCTCATCGCACCCTCAAACGAGGAACTGGCCACCATCTTCGGGATGATGTGTTTGCGCAGGTCTTCACCTGTGGGGCCGCCGCTCACAAGGTCGGCAATTCGACCAAGCGTCTTGGTCTCGCCCGGCTGGTCCGTTACCCACAGCAGCAGGGCTGTCATCAGCGCAGCGGCCTGGTTCTGCCAGACCGGGTTGGTTTCATTCGGGCGTATGCAGATGGCCTGAGCGATGGCCTTCGCCGTCGCCGCGACGCCGGGATCGTTGCGGTCCATTACGTCCAGTGGATTGATCGTGGCAGGGCCAAATCCAAGGCTCTCGAAAAGGGCCGCGTGGCTGCCCCATGGGTTCACGATGTGAACTTTGTGGCCAAGCTGGTCGCGCCGGTAGCGCGCCGTGATGGCCGCATTCTCGCCCTTGGGGTCGAGTGTAATCAGAGATGATTGGTAAAGTAGCAACGTCGGGACGATGACACGGGTGCCCTTTCCGGTCCTCGTCGGTGCGACGATGAGGGTGTGGTTTTCGGGCTCGGAGACGATGGGCTTTGCCATCGGCTCCTGCTTCTTGTCGTCCTGATAACTGAACCCAAAGAACGTGCCGTGAAAGAGCTTCTCTGGTGGGGGAAGGCCGGTTTCTGCCTTGGCGAATGTTGCGCTTCCGTAAGCAGTGCTCGGCGGTTTGGATTCTGTCTCGCGGAAAAGGAAGCGGAGGAATGCGACGAATAGCAGGATGGCAAACGCACCAAACAGCGGGAATGACCAATCCAGCCAAAATTCATCCGATGACGTCGTAGACGCTTGTGGCGACGGGGGCGGCGCTGGCGTTCGGGTTCCTCTGGAATCTGTCACGTCGATAAACCGCGCCCGTTGATCAGCGGGCAGATAGCGGTTGGCCGCTTCCGTGGCGGCCTCACGCCCATAGCGGTAGTCGCCCGAGACTTCGTAGAACTCCCGGCGGCGGCACGGCCCGCTCTGCGGGCAGGCCTTTTCAAAGCTGGGTAGCGAGCGATCCCTGACATCGAAGTAATGGACAAGATAGGCCACGCGGCGTGCCTGCACGTCGAGCGGCATCCGCGCGTCAAAGATCGTTCCGGCAAAGTCGGGCAGCGCGGCGTTAAACATCAACAGGCGCCCGGCTTGCCGCGCGGCGATAACAACATCGCTCTGGCCACGGCTGAGCGAGGCGATGTCCGCTTTGACCGTCACAGGGTCTGGCCACGAGCGCAGCCATGCTGTGCTTGACCCTGCTCCAAGGATGCGGCGCGCGTTTCGCTCGGCCTCCTGCCGGATGGCCGGATCGGCGGCAGCAAGCTGCTGCCGTGAAAAAGTCAGTGCGGATGCTGCAAAGTCATCCGGCACATCGGCCCGGCGTCGCTCGCGCTCGATATAGCCGACCTGAGCGGCGACTTTGCCAAGGGCCAAAGCGGTTGCCTCCCGCTCCGAGATACCCGGCGGCGTGAACGTCGCGCCGACCGGCACGGCGGCTGCGAGCGCAACGATAAAGGCCAGCAGAAAACGAATAGTCCCTCCTGCTCTTGCAAAGGGACTTGCCAGTATGTCGCCACTGTCAGCGCATTGGAGATGCCCCCTTGGGTGGTCTTAAAGGCAAAGCTGCATTCTGTCAGCGGGTAGTATTTACCTGTCCGATTGGACCTCAATCAGGCGCGATACGCATGACGGTTTTCTCCCGAGCATTCCGCGATACCAGCGGACCTTCTAAATGAGCATCCTCGCATCGGTTCGTCTCTCTGCCGCAAGCCTGACGGCTTCTCCACTTCGTTTCGCCCAAGGTGCGGCCTGACGAACGCGCTGCTCCCTGTCTGCGCATGAAGGTTCCGCGATGGTCGCGGCCAAAGCCCCAGGGAGAAATCTCATGTCTCAGTTTATCGCCCCAGCCGATCTCAGCCACCTCAACGAACAGGAACTGCGCACCCTTTATGCGCGCATCATGCAAGACCTCGCCCGGATGGGCCAAACGGCTGAAAGCTGCCCGCACATTGGCGCGACCCTGCGCAACATCGAGGCGGCTATTCTGCGCCTCAGACACCGCAGCTTCATTCGCCCGCCTGCGGGGCCGAAGTTCTGACGGCTTTCATGACCGGCGGCAGTGCCACCGGTCGCGTCAGGGATCGTCACCCGGATGGGCTGAAACCTCGCCTGCGGGGGTTCAGTGGCCGTGAGGCCATAGAGCCCGTCTCCCAAAGGGGGACGCCCGATGGCTCAGATGTATTTGAGCTTCGCATCTTCGCCTTCTGCGAAGGCGTTTGTATCCTCCAGCATGGCTCGGGCACTTTCAAAGGTGCGCCAGTCGATCTTGCCGGTGTAGTTCTGGGCGATATCGAGCATACGGATAAGCGGTGTGGTGAGGCCGTTCTTCGAGAAGGCCTTGAGCGCGCCGAGATAGTCGGTGCGGTAGGCTGTCGGGATTATGATCCGCTCCTGGCCTGCCGCGACGAGTTCGGCGTTCATCATGATCCGGGCGGTGCGCCCATTGCCGTCAGCGAAGGGATGAACTTCGCTGACCATGATCATCATGAACACCGCGCGTTGGAAGGGCTCTTCCAAGGCGCGGTAAAACTCGAAGCCGCGTTCGAGTGTGCCGTTGACCAGATCGGGGGCGACGAAAACGGTATTGCCTGCCTGATTGCCTTTGGTCTTGTAGCCGCCAGGGTTCTTGTCCGGTCGCGCTTGCATGATGGTGGCATGGCGGCGGCGCAAGATGGTCTCAAATTCCTCGCTGCTCGTTGGCAGTGTGCTCATGTCGGCTGCATCGGAAACGATGCGGAAGGTGCCGAGCACGTCATGGGCATCCTCGGGCCTTTCGGTCGGGATTGCGCCCTCGAAGACGATCTCGCGGGCTTCACCGACGCTGAACTCGGTGCCTTCGATGAAGTTAGAGAAGTAGGCCTCGAAGAATGCCAGATTGGTAGCAGCCTCACCCGAGGGTGCTGATGCTGGACGGGGTGTCGGGATGGCTTCGCGTAACGCTGCGAACAGCGTTTCAAAGAGCGTCAAGCGGTCGGGGTCGTAGGGCTGCCCTGCGGCGCGGGCTTTGCCGACAGCGCTTTCGGTCTTGGCTTCCCGCGTGCCAAGGAAAGCACCGATCAGGTCGTTCAGTGCGTCGCACTCGGCCTCAAGCGCAAGCGCAGGCGCAATAGCGCGCGCATCATCGCGCAGCTTATTGAGTGCGCCTTCGCCCTGGCCGCGCAAAAGCGCATCAAGGCGCTGTTCCAGTTCCGCGCGCGCCAATGTGCGCGGAACTCGCCCGCCGCGCGCGCGCGACGGTTTCATGTTTTCAAGATAGGCGCGTGGCGTTGATGCGAGCCGTGCGCCGCCGATGAAAGGCTTGTCGGTGTCGATCGCACCCTTCCCTTGGCGGGGACGAAGCGTCAGGCCGGGAAGCTGCACCTCGCTCGTCTTCTCGGACACGAGAAAGACAGAGCCATCCTCGGCGGGCTTGTTTTCAAGCGCAGTGCGATCTGTGATCAGCGCGTCGGGGTAATAGCTGGTGATCAGATGATACCAGTTGCGACGCACAAGCCGTTCAGGATCTTCGGTCAGATTGCGGGTGTATAGGCGCGAGCCAATTTTGCGCAGTTCGCCACGCTCGACAGCCTCATACACGGCCTTGGAAATGGCCGTGTTGGACACGAAGACCTCTGGGTAGGGGGCAGCGGAAAATTCGGACATTAAGGGTGCCTTTCTCCCTCATTATACCGAATTTTCTAAACTTAAGGAACAAAATTCCCGAAAAAATTGGCTTTAAGGGATTCCGAGGTAGGGAGAGAAAGCGAGTTAAGAGTGCGAGACACAGGGCCTAAATCCGAACTTTTCGGGTTTAAGAGCCGGAAATTCCGAAAAATCCCTGCTTATCCCAAATCACCAAGCGGATAGCCTCGCAGGCCACCAACTAACGCGAAGCGGTGCCGCCCATCCGCCGCGTCATTACGTCGAAAGTGTCCTCATCCGCTTCCTCTTCGAAGCGGCTAAGGCGGATCACCCGCTCCAGGTGCAACAGTGAAATCGTGAAGTCGTATTGATCCGAGGCAATAGCAATTTCCTCGCAGGGCTCGGCAAACCACACGTCGCCATCATGCGCCATCTGCCCCCGGCTTTTCTCAAGCAACTCGGGCTGCGCCGCCAACGAGCTTGCAGGCACGGCGATGGCCGGACGACCCGCCGTTTTGAAGTAAGCGCCCGTGCGTAGCGCAGCAGGACTTGAGCGCGCCCACAAAATGAAGCCATCGCGAGACACCACCATCACGGCGCGGCGCTCGGTGTATTGCAGCCAGCGCAAGGTGGCTGCGACCAGCGAAACGCCATAGCGCTGCGCACAACCGCCAAGGTCATCGAGCGTCGGCTTAGCCCGCGCATCGATCTGGCGGCGGAAATCATCAAGGGGCATTAGCAGGCTGGCGGCGAAGTCGTTGGCCTGCGCCTCCATCTGCCGGTACTCACTGTCCCATCGCATCATATCCTGCGGCGCACATTCAATCCCATCGGGGAACTGCAAGCGGTGCAGCAGATAATGACCGAACTCGTGAGCAACGGTGAAATTGACGCGGCCCGGCGATGCAACGCGGCTATTATAGATGATGCCCCAGCCCTTCTTGCCGGGGGGCGCTTTGTAGAGGGCGCCGTCAAAGCCCGGCAGACTCTCGCCCAGAACAAGCGCAACCGGATCATCGGGGAAACGGTGGCGGGAATATTCTTTGGCCAGGTCAGGCACCTGAACTGGGAATCTTTCCGCCGCAGCGCCGTGGACGCTGTTGAGCAACAGCGTCAGGGTGTTGGCCCAGCGTTGCGGCGAAAAGTTCTCCGTCATGCGTCGTCACCCCAAAGTTTGACCATTTGCCTGATCTTGTCCTTGGTGGTGGAATCCATCTTGCGGTATTGACGGTAAAATTGCGCGTCGGCGGCTTCCTCCTGACTCACGCCTTCGCCTTCGTCGAGCAGGAACTCGATAGTGGTGTCGAGCTTCTCGGCGATCTTGGTCAGTTTCTCGGCTGACGGTCGGGGCGGGTTCTTGTTCTCCAGCTCCCAGATGTAGCTCTTGCTGGAGTCCGTTAGCTCGGCGAGCTTGTCGAGGGTAAAGCCCTTTTCCTTCCGTAGCCTGCGTATCTTTTCACCCAAAATATTGTGCAAGCGGCACCTCCTGTCGGCTGTTCGGTATAGACGCACTTTATGTCCTTGACAGCCGAATGGCAATATGAGACTTTGTTCGGAGTAGGCGCACTTTCTATGCGCCCAACACGAATCGGAGTTTAAAGATGGATAATGCGAAGAAGGATAACCCCGGCCAGGGTCACGGCAACGGCCATGATGATGATCATGGTCAGGGCGGCGGCGGGCAGAGCGAGACGACGATCATCGTCAACACCCGCGAGAAGACCGTCCAGGGCAAGGAAGTCACTTACGATCAGATCGTCGCCCTCGCGTTCGAAACCGTTCCGAGCGGCGAAAACATCGAGATCACCGTGCTCTACCGGGACGGTCCCGGCCAGAACAAGGAAGGCACCCTCGCACCGAATAGTTCGGTGCGCATCAGGAAGGACATGATTTTCGATGTCACTGCCACTGACAAGTCGTAATCCGGACCTCGCCCGTCTGGTGCAGGATGGCTACGAACTGGCCATCCTGCACAACCATCTCGTCATTACCGGCGTGCCCTATGTGAACAGCAAAGGCGAAGTGCGCCTTGGCACGCTGGTTTCCGATATGGGCAGCATTTCCGGTGACGTGACCGCATCACCAGTGCAGCAGCACGTCGCCATGTGGGCAGGCGAATATCCTTGTGACAAGGACGGGCAGCCGCTCAAGAAAATGCATCACCCTGCTGGCGATCAAGTTCTCGGGCCCGGACTTACCGTCAATCACTCGTTCTCCAGCAAGCCTAGCGATGGCTATCGCGATTATCATCACAAGATGACGACCTATGTCGATATGATCGAGCGCCACGCCAAAGCAATTGATCCTAACGTCACGGCGCGCACGCACCGCTTCATCGAAGGCGACGATCCCGATTCCCCGTTCCACTATCCAGACACGGCCTCGGGCCGGGTCGGAATCACCAATGTGATGCGCAAGCTGGAACTGGCGCGGGTCGGGATTTTCGGGGTCGGCGGCACAGGTGCCTACGTCCTCGACCTTGTGGCGAAAACGCCGGTGCGCGAGATCGCGATTTTCGACGGCGACACGTTCCTCCAGCACAACGCCTTCCGTGCACCCGGAGCACCTTCTGCCGATCAGCTCCGCGAGCTTCCGGCGAAGGTGAATTACCTCGCTGGAATCTACTCGCGGATGCACCGGGGCATCGTGCCCCATGCCTTTGCGATTGCAGAGGATACGATCGATAAGATCGGTGCTCTAGATTTCGCTTTCATCTGCATGGACCCCGGCACGCCGAAACGGCTGCTGGTGGAATATCTGGAGCGCCACGGCATCCCCTTCGTCGATGTCGGTATGGGCATCGAGCTTATCGACGATAGGCTGACCGGCCTTGTCCGTGTCACTACCAGCACGCCTGAAAGGCGGGATCATATCCGGCAGCCCGGGCGGGTTTCCTTCAAGGACGCGGGCAAGGATAACATATATGCGAAGAACATTCAGATTGCCGATCTGAATGCGCTCAACGCTGCACTCGCCGTTATCCGCTGGAAGAAGCACTTCGGCTTCTACGCGGACCTCGGGCATGAGCATCACGCCAACTTCGCCCTTTCCGGCAATGTCATCGTCAACGAGGACAAAGCATGAGCCGTACCACCTACACACACAAGTTCGTCAAAGCTTTCCCAGACCGGCTAGATGAAGGCGTCCTCTATGTCTCGATGGAGTTTGCGACAGCGGCGCACCGCTGTTTCTGCGGCTGCGGTAGTGAGGTTTACACGCGGTTTTCTCCTACGGATTGGTCGATGAAGTTCGACGGCCAGAGCGTCACGATCAATCCTTCAATCGGCAATTGGAGCTTTGCCTGTCAGTCCCACTACATTCTCGCCAATGGGCGGGTGCGTTGGGCTGACAAGTGGTCCCGCGAGCGGATCGACCTGGGCCGCGCCATCGACCGCGAACGCAAGGAGCGGCAATTCGGCGGATCGCCCTCATCGACGAGGCCAACGCCGCCACAAGGTGGCGAGCAACAGGATACCGCAAGCTGGATGGGTCGCTTCGCGAAATGGCTATTGGGAAAGTAGATCGGTTGTGATGCGAAGCATCATTTGACGCAGCTAGAGGATGGCCAGCCCCGTGCGGGGCTTTGAGAGGCCACCGGCCCGCCTGTGCAGGCGGGCCTTCCCAAGAAAAAGCCAGGTCGCCGGTTCCGGCTTGGCTGGCCGACAGTCCGCCGTCCGGCGGCATTGTCGAAAACGGTATGGTGCGGGCGGCCGGACTTGAACCGGCACGGGCAAAGCCCGACGGATTTTCTTACCAGCTACGGCTTTCACCGCCGCCCAAAAAGGGCGTTTGTGGTCTGGACTATCCCTTCGCCTTGCCCCGGAGATCGAGGGTTAGGCGCTGCCCGTCTAGTCTCTACACCTTCCCTCTTGCGAGGGCTTGGCTCGGGATTGCCATTTGAAAGGTTTCCCCGAATTTGAGCAGTTCTGCACTGGAGGTTTCCCCCCAGGCACTCATTTCCTTAGCTTAAGTCCGTTGCGTCTACCGATTCCGCCACGCCCGCAAAGCCAGTTACCAGTCTAGGCGGAACGTGTCGGACTGCCAAGGTCGGAACGGGAAGGGGGTTCCATAATGTGTGTGGCTCTTTGTAAGAGCGCCCACATCCTCACTTTCTGGGCCGCCGAGTGTTGATAGCCCCGGCGTCGATCATGTCCTTGATGTGGGAAGCGTAGTATTTCTCGATCATCTCGACGCTGGTGCGGCAGTTTTTGGCCACCTGATAGATGTCGGCCCCCTCCATGAGCCGAAAGCTGATGTAGGTATGGCGAAGGCTGTAGGTCGTGCGGGCGTTGCCCTCACGGTCCTTCTTTAGATCGAGTTCATCGAGGATCGTGTTGAACAGCTCGCGCTGGATGGTTGGGAAAAGCAAATCGGTCGCCTTGCGACCATGGCGCTTAACGACGCGCTGAAACGGCAACACCGCTCCAGGCATCGTCTTGCAGTAGCCGACGCCGCGCTTGCCGCGCACGGCGATATGAAGAATCTTTTGCTTATCAGGGCCGTCGATTGCGATCTCCACGTCGCGCACCTCGATGCGCCGGGCCTCGTCGGGGCGAAGCCCGCTGTTCACCATGAACAGGATGTAGTCGTGGAGATCTTCGCAAGCCGACCGCCACCGCTCCTTCTTAGGATTCTTTGCCCGGTCGCCGGTCGCTTTGTAGAGTCGCTTATACTCCTCGGGCGAAAACCATGCGCGGTGGCTGATCTTCCCTGACGCCTTGTAGGGTGCAGATATGTTGGGGAGATAGGGCAGCCAGCCATGTCGCTCGGCTGTCTTGAGGACATGACGTAGCGTGATGATTTCTTGATGCAGGGTGTTTCGCGCCGGTCGCTGGAGTGTCTTTTTGTCCCTAGCGACTCCGGTCTTCATCCTGTGGGCACGATACTCTTGCACGAGTCCGGGGGTGATTTCCTCCACCATCTTGTCCCCGAAAAAGGGTGTTAGATGGACTCTGAGTCGAATGCCATGACTCTTGATATATTGGGCGTTTCGCTCGCCTTCCATGATCGCGCCGTATTCGGCGAGGAACTGGTCGGCGGCTTTCGTGAAGGGCGTGCCTTCCCTGATCTCACCTTGGCGGTATTTACCGAGAAGGCCGAGATACCAGTCCCGCGCAACGTCCTTGGCGCGGGCAAGACTCTCTTCCTTGGTCGTCGTTCGCTTCTGTCGTCCTGCGATCGTGCAGGAGCATTGCCAATGCGGGCTGCCAGCCCGGATATAGAGTTGGACTTTGCCATCGAGCAGTTTGTGGCGGGCGGTAATATCGGCGGTCGTCATGGTGGGCACCATCATGAGCGGTTTTGTGCTAGCATTGTGCTAGACGCTCATCCTTCTATTGTGCCTCTATCCGACTGATTTTGCTACATATATCTTGTAAGTCGTTGGATATTATGTGCTTTTAAGTCTGCTGCGTCTACCGGTTTCGCCACGTCCGCGCACCCTTGCCCTCCAAAGGGCCATGCGCGTCACGCGTCAAGCAGAAAGCCGAGAAACGCCGGTCAGACGTTCAGCCGCTCGCGCATTTCCTTGCCTGGCTTGAAATAGGGAACGCGCTTGGCGTCGATGGCGACCGTGGCGCCTGTTCGCGGATTGCGGCCCGTGCGGCCATCGCGTGCGCGCGTGGAGAACGCGCCAAAGCCGCGAAGTTCAACACGGCCGCCATCGGCAAGACGCTCCGTGATCGCGTCGAAAAAAACTGTGACGATCAAGTCAAGTTCGCGGGCGGACAAGCCGGGATTGGCGTTGGATAGATACTGTACAAGTTCCGAACGGATCATGGATTACCCCTCATGAGCCCGCATTCTACAAGACGTCTCTCCCCTCGAGAAACGCCACAGCCGGTTTCCGGTCTTACATGACCTTGCCACCCGCTGGTCGCAGCACTCACTATGTAAAATGGCGCAAAACTGTTCCGATGCAAGGAAATATGGTAAAATTCGACATAACCATTGCCAAAATGGCAAAAAAAGGCAGGCCCCAGCGCACGAAACGGCCGCCTTGCCATGGTTTTGGCAAGGCGGCCGGCCGGATTTCCTATTTCTTGCTGTCGCGCGCCTTCAGGGCTTCGCCCAGAATATCGCCCAGCGAAGCGCCCGAGTCGGACGAACCATACTGCGCGACGGCCTGCTTTTCCTCGGCAAGCTGCATGGCCTTGATCGAGAAGTTCGGCTTCTTCGAGCGATCGAAACCGATGACCATGGCGTCGAACTTCTGACCGACCTGGAAACGGTCGGGACGCTGTTCGTCGCGATCGCGACCAAGGTCGGTGCGCTTGATGAAACCGGTCGCTCCATCCTCGCCCGCCTGGACTTCAAGGCCGCCATCGCGCACCTCAAGCACGGTCACGGTCGTGATCGCATTCTTCGCAAGTCCGCCCGCGCCGGCGCCGGCGCTTACGGAAGGCGCACCCTTTTCAAGCTGCTTGATACCAAGCGAGATGCGCTCCTTCTCGACATCGATGTCGAGGACCACGGCCTTGACCATTTCGCCCTTGCGGTGAAGCGCCAGCGCGTCCTCGCCCGAAATGCCCCAGGCAATGTCCGACATGTGGACCATGCCATCCACGTCGCCGTCGAGGCCGATGAACAGGCCGAACTCGGTCGCATTCTTGACTTCGCCCTCGATGACGCTGCCAACCGGATGGGCGGCGGCAAACGCTTCCCACGGATTGCTGATCGCCTGCTTGAGGCCAAGCGAAATGCGACGCTTTTCGGTATCGACCTCGAGGACGATAACATCGACTTCCTGGCTGGTCGAAACGATCTTGCCCGGATGGACGTTCTTCTTGGTCCAGCTCATTTCGGAGACATGGACCAGGCCCTCGATGCCCGGCTCGAGTTCGACGAACGCACCATATTCGGTGATGTTCGTAACGCGGCCCGAAAGCTTCGCGCCAATCGGATAGGTCTGTACGGCCGTATCCCAAGGATCGCTCTCGAGCTGCTTCATGCCGAGCGAGATGCGCTGCGTATCCTTGTTGATGCGGATGATCTGGACCTTGACGGTATCGCCGATGGCGATGACTTCCGACGGATGGCCGACGCGCTTGTAGCTCATGTCGGTGACATGGAGCAGGCCATCGATGCCGCCCAGATCAACGAACGCGCCGTAATCGGTGATGTTCTTGACGATGCCGTCGATCACCTGGCCTTCGGCGAGCGTCGAGATCAGGCCGGTGCGGGCTTCCGCACGGGTTTCCTCGAGTATCGCACGGCGCGAAACGACGATGTTGCCGCGCTTGCGGTCCATCTTCAGGATCTGGAAGGGCTGGGGAATATCCATCAGCGGGGTCACGTCGCGAACCGGGCGGATATCGACCTGCGAGCCGGGAAGGAAGGCAACGGCGCCCGAAAGATCGACCGTGAAGCCGCCCTTGACGCGACCGAAGATGACGCCTTCGACGCGGCTCGACTGGGCGAATTCGGCTTCGAGCGCGTCCCAGGCGGCTTCGCGGCGCGCGCGGTCGCGACTGAGCATCGCTTCGCCGTTCACATTCTCGACCCGGTCGACATAGACTTCGACAGTGTCGCCGACGGAAAGCTCGGCCTTCTGGCCCGGCGCTGCGAACTCGCGCAGCGGCACGCGGCCTTCGCTCTTCAGGCCGACATCGATGATGGCATGATCGTTTTCGATTGCGGTAACGGTGCCCTTTACGACCCGGCCTTCAAAGCCCTGGTCTTCGCCACCGAGTGATTCATTGAGAAGCGCTGCGAAATCGTCGCGCGTCGGATTTGCGGCTGTCGCCATAGTGAAAGTTCCTAATTAACAATTTCCGGCCATCCGGTTGAATCCGGAGGTCTTTTGGCCGAACCGCCCTGCGGGCCCCATGCCCGCAACGCATCCATTGGCCGAAAGAAACACGCGGGGGACGAGATCTGGTTGAGCGCTATGATGGGCGGTCAGGGCCGAAATCGGGCCTCCGCGAGCGCAAACGCCCGCTGGACGGCGGCGCCTATAGTCAAAAGGCATCGCCGGAGCAAGCCCGCATCACCGCCGCAGCCGCGCCTCGACAAGCGCGATCGCGCGCTGGACCGCATCGTCGATGCCAAGGTCGCTCGTATCGAGCAGGTCGGCATCCTCAGCGCGGCGCATCGGGGCATCGGCGCGGCCGGCATCGCGTTCGTCGCGGGCAAGGATATCGGCAAGGATCGCGGGATAGTCCCGATGGCGATCCTCGAATTGCCGCCGCCTTGCGCGGACTTCGGCGCTGGCCGTGACATAGAGCTTGGCGTCTGCCTGAGGGACGATGACAGTGCCGATATCGCGCCCGTCCAATATCGCGCCCCCCGGTTGCTTCGCAAAATCGCGCTGGCGCTTGAGGAGCGCCTTGCGCACCCGCGGATGGACGGAGACGCGAGACGCCAGCCCGGCGGCGGCTTCGCTCCTGAGCGCCGGATCGGCGAGCAACGCATCCTCGAACCGGCAGGCCTTGGCCGCATCGGCCTCTGCATCCGGGTTGCCACCGGCGCGCTCGGTCGCCACGCCGACGGCGCGATAGAGCAGGCCGGTATCGAGAAGCGGCAGCCCGAAATGCGCGGCCAACGCCCGCGCGATCGTCCCCTTGCCCGATGCGGCCGGGCCATCAACGGCGATGATCATGCCGCCGACTCGGGCGCCGCCATGCCGCGAAACAGGCGGCGAGAGACTGGAAGTTGATAAAAGTCATGGCACGTCACCCGGGGAGTGCCCCTTTCGGAAAGGATTCCGGAGCAAGCGGTCAGGAGAGAGGCATAGAGCATCATCGGACCAGCTAAGCCAAATATGGGCCTGTAGGACAGCAAAAAATGCCCATGCAGCCCTAACCCTCCCGTTCCTCTCCCGCCCATCCGGGGCGCACTCCTTGCCACCACGCCGCCAGCCGTTCGCGCCAAAAGAGCGGACGCGGCTCGCCCACGGCCCAGACCCGGCTCACATCGATGAGCGCGAAGTCCGACCGGTATCCCTCGATATGCACCGCACGGCCGATCAGCCGGTCCACCCGGCGCGGCATGTCCAGGAACCAGCGCCTGCCGCTGTCGGTATGGATTTCATAGAGATGCGAGGGCCGGATCGAGGAGCGCCACAGCGTTCCCGTCAGCTCGTAATATTGCCACCTGGGCACAATCACTCTCCCCGTGGAGCCGGAAAGCGGGCGCCCCCGCATTCGACTTCACATCCAATCCTTTAGCCGGGGAGTGATAAACCGCAGTAACTCGGTCCCTGTGACCTTTAGGCTGGAGAGCCCTGGACATGCGTCACAGGCTCCCCGACCGAAAAGGGTCAAGGATGTGCGGACGGCATCGTGCCATCCAGCGGTTACTGAGGGGTTTATCAGGCCCCAGCGCCGTGCGTGGCGGCGCCGGGAGCACTATGCGTGAGCCTCATCTCAGAGGCAATGGAAAGTCAGGCAGGATTTACTTGCCCGATCCAATCCGCTGCGCCACACATCGCGGATGACGAACAGGCTCCCGGCGTGAAATGACTAACGCCAGTTGGGTTGCTTCATCCTTGGCGTAGTTCCTCGATAAAGCTGGCCAACACTGCTTCGAGGTCGGCGTAGGTCGGATGCTGGTCAAAATGCGCGGCAAGCTCCGCGTCGATTTGCGCGACAGGCTTGGCATCTTCCGCGGTCGCGACCGCCCAGGCGCGTCCAGGATGCAACGTATCCCAAGGCGATCGCTTGTTGGCGCGTGTTGTGGCGGAATCGCCATGCTTGCCCAAGCCATAGAGAATGTTCGTTTCACTGTTCCAGATCGGCCGAAACAGGTGGATGAGATAGTCCTCGGCGGCAGTCTCCCAACCGCTCTGGACCACAAGCGAGCGGAACTCAAAGTCGGCGAGGTTCAACGTACCCGAGGCTTTCCCGATATTCTTGCGATGGTCGCTCAAGCGCCCACAGAGCCGTGCGCCTTGTTCCATCGGCGTGCGGGCATTCGGGATCGTTGGCGCGGCCTGGCCCACATAGATCGGGGTCTCGCTGCCGCTGATAGGCTGATAGGCCGGAAAGGTGCCGTTGTAGTATATGGCGTAGACGCCCGAGCCGTAAAACTTCGGAATCTCCGCAAGTGGATGTCGATCCTGGGCCACGAGCGCCAAGGCCACGAACCGGCCCACCACCTTGGGGTTGCTAGGATCGAAGACCGAAGTGGGCTGCGCGATAGGATCGAGTTTGGCCAATAGCGCTGTCAGGCCATCGATGGCTTCCTTGATCTGTGCCTCGAATTTCTTGCGCTTCGGACTCGATAGGGAGGTATCGCCCGCATCTGCGGTGAGTCGTTCAAGGCTTGCACGCAGCGCGCCAACAGAATCCGAGTCAATCGTATTGCTCTTCATGCCCTCTCCGCGAGTCGGGACGCCACGCCGCTCCCGATCACGCGAGCTAGTTCAACTGGCACCGCATTGCCAAGCTGGCGCATCGATTCCGTCCAAGACCCATGCAGGCGATAACTGTCGGGGAAGGTCTGCAAGCGAGCACTTTCCCGCACCGTGAAATACCTGACCGAACCATTCGGCCTCAGCAACATGTTTTCACCGCCCGGCACACCATGAACGCCTGCCTTGAGTGTCTTCGCGGGTAGATCGAGCGGACTGCCGGTATGCCCTGGATAGCTACGCGCGCCGGTTTGGAACCGGTGATTGTGGAAGCGCCGCGCATCGCTGGCATTGAGTTCAGGATCGGGGAGCTCGCGAAGCGCATCACGGACGGTGCGCCACGCGTGAGTGTCGGGGCGATTCGGTAGGCGCAGCGCCCGTACTCGCAGCTTGGGATCCGTCAACTCCGCAAGCCGCACCTTGTGCCGGCTGCCATATTCCTCGGTGCGGAACTGATCCCACAGCAATGCGTCCAGCGAGTGGCTTTCCTCTGGGAATGACCACTCAATGCCGAGGTCACCACGGAAGCCAACAAATACCACCCGCTCGCGTCGCTGCGGCACGCCATAGTCGGCGGCGTTTAGTACCCGATACACGACGTTGTACTTCAGGCCGGACTCGCGCCCGGAGGTATGGTGCGCTTCCAGACGTATCAGGTGTGACAGCCACTCCTCATCGACCTTTCGCACCAACTCAGGATAGCTGAGTTGATGGACGATATAGGCAAGGTATGTGGCGAAGGACGCGCGGGTAAGACCCTTGACGTTCTCGAACACGAAGGCGGGCGGCTTGGTTTCCCGCACCACCCTAACCGCTTCGGCCCACATGTCACGATGATCGGCCTGCGCCCGATGCTTGCCACCAAGCGAGAAGGGCTGACACGGCGGCCCCCCGCTCACGAGGTCGACCTTCCCCTCATGAGGACGGAAGTCGACGTGACGAATGTCCCCCTCAATCGGCTCCGGCCACCGGCTCACGGGGCCAACCTCAGCACGCCTGTTCTCGCGGATGGTGTCGCAGCACCAGCGATCCCATTCGACTATCTTCACGGGCTGAAAGCCCGATTGGCACAGGCCCATGCCAAGCCCGCCCGCCCCCGCGAATAATTCGATCGACCGCATGTCAGCCCGCCTCCAAGAACCGCCGAATGTTCTTTTTTAGTTCCAAGACCTCTTTCAACTGACATTCCCAGATCGTCAAGACCCTCCATCCCATGTTTCCCAAAGCTTCGACTTGCGCCACGTCGCGCTCGCGGTTGTGTGAGAGCTTTGCCGTCCAGAATTCCTGGCGTGACTTTGGGAGCCGCGCGATCTTGCACGCCGTGTCGGGGTGTCGGTGCCAAAAGCAGCCATGCACGAAGATCGCGCACTTGCGGCGGCAAAATACGAGATCGGGCGTACCGGGTAGATCGGCGGCGTGGAGCCGGTATCGGTATCCCATGCCATGCACCAATCGACGAACGAACAGTTCCGGCTTCGTGTTCTTGCCGCGAATGAGACTCATGCGCTGGCTACGTTCGGCAGGGGTGAGTGTATCGGCCACGTCGTTTGAACCCAGCACCAATTATCCGACCCGTTTTTCCCTGAGCGCCGTTACAAGGCCCGCAAGCGCGATCACCGCCCAGGCCCCTTCCAGCAGCACCGCCGCAAGATTGAAATGCACCGAAAGCGAAATCAGCAGCAGGATCGCGCCCACGAGGTTGAGCGCATTGAACAGCAGTTTGTTCAGCACGGCCGCACGGTTGGCATAGATGAACGCGCCGATGAACAGGATGCTGCCGCAAATCCCGATCGCGTCCGCCAGCGTGCCGTTCATTGCCCTGCCCCCAATGTTTCGAGCATCACCTCGAAGCCCGGGAAGCTGGTGGCGACCGGCGACATGTCATCAATCGTCAGCCCGCCCTTTGCGTTGAGCCCGGCAACGGCAAAGCTCATCGCGATGCGGTGATCGAGCGCGGCTTCGATCCGGGGCGGGGCATTCCCGCCGCCAAGCGGGCCGCCGCCATTGCCGTGGATCGTCAGCCCGTCCGCCGTCTCCTCGACCTGCACGCCGATCCGCGCCAACCCCTTCGCCATCAGCGCCAGCCGGTCCGATTCCTTGACGCGCAGTTCGTCGAGGCCCGATGTGCGGGTCGTGCCCTCGGCCATGGCTGCTGCAACGAACAGGATCGGGAATTCGTCGATCATACTCGGCGCGACATCCGGCGGGACATCGATCCCGCGGAGCGCGCTGTGGCGGGCAGTGATATCGGCCACCGGCTCGCCGCCAACTTCGCGGGCATTGGCAAAGCCCAGGTCCGCACCCATTTTCAGGAGCACATCGAACAGGCCGGCGCGCGTCGGGTTCATGCCGACATTCGTCACCGTCACTTCGGATCCGGGGGTGATGAGCGCCGCGACGATCGGGAAGGCGGCGGACGACGGATCGCCCGGAACGATGATATGCTGCGGCTTCAGGTCCACCTCTCCCCGGATCGAGATCGTGCGCACGCCGGCGCTGTCCGTCTCTACCGTCAGATCGGCGCCGAATCCCCTTAGCATCCGCTCGCTATGATCGCGCGTCGGGACCGGTTCGATCACGCGCGTGATGCCGGGCGTGTTGAGCCCGGCGAGCAGGATCGCCGATTTGACCTGTGCCGAGGCCATCGGGAGCCTGTAGGAGATCGGCACGGCGGGGCAGGCGCCGCGCACCATCATCGGCAGGCATTGCGCGCCATTGGCGCCCGGGCTGCCCGTGAAGGACGCGCCCATCAGCGACAGCGGTTCGCTCACGCGCCCCATCGGCCGCTTCGAGAGAGAGGCATCGCCGACAAAGGTCGCGGTGATGGCATGACTGGCGACCAGCCCCATCAGCAGCCGGGTCGATGTGCCCGAATTGCCCATATCGAGCGCGCCCTGCGGCTGGAGCAGGCCGCCGACGCCAACGCCGTGCACGCGCCAGATGCCGTCCACGCCCCGCTCCACATCGGCCCCCATGGCACGCATTGCCGCAGCCGTCGCGTGGACATCCTCTCCCTCGAGCAGTCCTTCGATTCGGCTTTCGCCGATTGCCAGCGCCGACAGCATCAGCGAACGGTGCGAGATCGACTTGTCCCCCGGAACACGGACGGAACCCCTGAGCGGACCGCTTTGCGAAAAGGACTTCGGGCTTTGCATGGCCGCGGCTTTTGACAGCGGCGTCCTGCTATGGCAAGGCGCGCCGCGATTCTCGGGGGCATGCCCCTGCCAGCCAATTTTGTTGAAAGGTTTTGAGGCTCATGGTGAAGCCTGAATGGGGCACGAAGCGGACTTGCCCGAAGTGCGGTGAGCGTTTTTACGATCTGACCAAGGACGAACCGGTCACCTGCATTGCATGCGGCAATGCCTGGCATCCCGAGCCCGTGCTCAAGTCCAAGCAGCCGATGCCGTTCGAGGAAGAGAAGAAGGTCGATGTTGAAAAGCCCGATGCCGATCTGGGCGACGATCTGGATATCGATGTCGACGAGGATGCCGAAGTCTCCCCCGACGACGAAGTCGATCTGGGCGGCGATGACGATCTGGGCGTCGATACGGGCGAATCGTCCGACGATAGCTGACGCTTGATTTCAAGGCAGCGCACGATTAAGGCGCTGCCTCCGATGGGGCCTTAGCTCAGCTGGGAGAGCGCTACACTGGCAGTGTAGAGGTCAGCGGTTCGATCCCGCTAGGCTCCACCAATTCCGCGCAGCCTGTCCGACCGACAGGCAAGCATGGAACCCCGAAGGCGCGTAGCGCCGAAGATTATCGTTGCAGATCCGAACTCACGAAATCAGCGCAGCGTTCGCCGATCATGATGCTCGGCGCATTGGTATTTCCAGAAATCAGCCGCGGCATGATCGATGCGTCGGCCACGTACAGTCCCTCGACGCCGCGCACGCGCAGGCTGGTATCGCACACAGCATCGTCATCGGACCCCATCCGCGCCGTTCCGACCGGATGATAGACCGTATCCGCGCGGTTGCGAATCAGCTGTTCGAGCGCGGCATCGTCATCGAGCGGGGTCGCATTCCGGTCGCGGCCACCGTGGTGCGAAAGCGGCGGGGCCGTCAGGATGCGATGGAGCAGGCGGACGCCCTTCTTCATCACGTCCATGTCGCGGTCGTCGGTCAGAAAGCCAGGGTCGATGAGCGGGGCCGCCTCCGGATCGGCGCTCGCCAGCCGGACGGTGCCCCGGCTTTCGGGCCTGAGCACGCAGACATGGCCGGAAAAGCCTGCCTCTTTCACGGTATCGCGGCCGTGATTCTCGAGGATCGCAGGCACGAAATGGAACTGAAGATCGGGCACCGCGACGTCGGGTGACGATTTTGCAAACCCGCCCGCTTCGGCATAGTTGGTCGTCATCGGCCCGGTCCGCTTGCGCAGCCATTGCCAGAGAGCGCCTGCCGTCCTGAAGATCGTTTTGAGATTGGTACCGCTGAAAACATCGCCGCCGGTTTCGAAGCCCGCGACATAGTCGATATGGTCCTGCAGATTGCTGCCGACTGTTGGCCGGTCGATCATCACGGGAATGCCATGCGCCTTCAGGTGATCCGCAGGGCCGATCCCTGACAGCATGAGCGCCTGCGCCGTGCCGAACACGCCGCCCGCAAGGATGACCGCGCGGCGGGCGCGAACGGTTTTGCGCGCACCGCCCTGCACAAATGCCACGCCGGTCGCGCGGCCATTCTCGAACAGCACGCGCTCGACCAACGCGCCGGTTTCGACGCGGAGCCGCCCGGAATCCCGATTGGCCTCGACATAGGCGCGTGCCGACGTCCAGCGTTCGCCCTTGCGCTGCGTGACCTGATAGAGGCCCACGCCTTCGAATCGCGCCCCGTTGAAATCCTCGTTGCGCGGCAATTGGAGTGACGCACCCGCTTCGACGAAATCCAGGCTGCCGGGATTGGGATAAGTCTGATCGCTGACGGTCAGCGGGCCATCGCTTCCATGATAATCGTCTCCGCCCCGGACATTGCCTTCCGAGCGCTTGAAGTAAGGCAGAACGTCCTTGTAGGCCCAGCCGTCGCAGCCGAGCGCTGCCCAATTGTCATAATCCCAGGCGCAGCCGCGGATATAGACCATTGCATTGATCGCAGACGATCCGCCGAGGCCACGGCCGCGCGGCTGATAGCCCGTCCGCCCGTTGAGTCCCGGCTGGGGCACCGTTTCGAACTGCCAGTTGGTCTTGGCCGGAAGGAATGGGAAAAGCCCGGGCGCGCGGACGCGGATATCGGTGTTCTTCCCGCCCGCCTCGATCAGGCAGACCGTGTACTTGCCGCCTTCCGACAGACGCCCGGCGGCGGCACTGCCGCCCGACCCGCCACCGACGACAATGATATCATATTCATCCATGCTGCTGTTCCCGCCATCTGGCCTTGATCGTGTCGGATGTGTCCCGGCTACCGTCATGGCTCCAGCCCGGGGGGCCGAACAGATAGCCAAGCTTGGCCGAAAACGGCGCCGACCAGAGATCCTTCGCAATGCCGATCCATTCGTGGAAAACGCTCCAGAGGAGATTGAACGTCCCCAACTGCTTCACGATCCCGTAGCGGATCGGTTCATCGTCAACTTCAGGCGTGAAGCTGCCGAACATTCGGTCCCAGACGATGAAGACGCCGGCATAATTGGCATCGAGATAACGCGGATTGGTCGCGTGGTGGACGCGATGATGGCTGGGCGTGTTCATCACGGC
Organism: Sphingomonadaceae bacterium; assembly: GCA_041916635.1. GTDB lineage: Bacteria > Pseudomonadota > Alphaproteobacteria > Sphingomonadales > Sphingomonadaceae > Aquisediminimonas. Next base: position 744,862 of record JAYRZE010000001.1, read on the forward strand.
CTCGAACCAGCGCGGCAGGCGCCCGATCGCTTCGGTGTGGATCCAGAACTGGTAGATGAGATTGATCCCGCCCACGAACGCGACCATCGCCGGATGGAATCCGATCAGCATCAACGGCAGGCGGAACAGGAAGGAGCCCGCGATAAAGCCCGTCCAGGTCTGCCGCAAAGCGGTCGACAGGTTATAGTGCTGGCTCGAATGGTGATTGACGTGACTCGCCCAGAACCATCGGACGCGGTGCGCCGCGCGGTGGAACACATAATAGGCGAAATCGTCCAGAATGAAGCACACGATCCAGGCCCACCACGCGAACGGGATGGTGACGGCACGATACTGATAGAGCCAGACGGACAGGCCGAAAATGGTCGCACCCGTCAGCGCGCCGGCAACCGTGCTTCCGAAGCCGAAGAGCAACGAGGTAAGCGTGTCTTTCGGCTCGTACTTTTCAGGGGCACGGTAACGGGCCCAGAGCATTTCGAGCACAATGAGCAGGACAAAGGCCGGGACGGCATAATCGACAGGGTTGGGCAGATCCTTCATGTCAGGTGCCTCAGGCCAGAGGCCCAATATTGCGCGTCCGGGCCGAGATCGAGCGTGATCGTGCCGAACGTGCGTTCGCCCGTGCCGATCGTCAGGAAATTCCGGTCCAGCCGGGCAACGACATGCCTGTCCAGCAAGCGTCCGACAAAATTCGCGCCATTCCGGCGGATCAGCATCTGCCGCCCTTCACCGTCCTTCAGGAGTGCCCCGATCCCCGCGCGATCGAGCGCGACTGCGACCGGCTTGAACCCGCACACGGCCTGATCCGCCAGCAATCGCGCCTGATCTTTGGTACGTATGCGAGCATCCCCGCCGAGCTTCAACCACCAGGCAAGCGCCGCCATCAACAGCACGGCCGCAAACGACACGCCGAGCTGGACGAGCGCATTCATGCCTTGGCCCTGAGGATGTCCATCAGCGTTGCAACGGGAGCCAGATCGTAGCCCGCCCCGGCCGCCTTTTCCGCCAGCACGGCCGGATGTTCGCCGAGCGAGGATTGCGCCAGCGCCCAGAGCAAGGTCGAGCGCGTGCCCGATCGGCAATAGGCAAGGACAGGCCCCGGGGTTTTTTCCAGAGCCGCTCGCATCGCACTGACCTGGGCCTCGGAAAAGCCGGCATGCGTAACCGGAATGGCGACATAGTCGATGCCGGCCGCACGGGCGGCCGCCTCGATCTCGGCGCCCGGGATCTGGTCGGCCGATTCGCCTTCGGGGCGGTTGTTGATGATGAGCGTAACGCCACGGGCCTTCGCTTCCGCTACGGCATCGATACCAATTTGGGGCGAGACCATGATTGTGTCGTCAAGCGTGCGGAACATCGCTTCCCTCCTCCTGCGCCTGCCTTAGAGCAGAGAGAAAGGCATCGCCATAGGCTTCGAGCTTGCGCGCGCCGACGCCGCTGATCCCGGCGAGGGCAGACAGCGACTCCGGCCTCTCCAGCGCCATTTCGCGCAGGGTCGAATCGTGAAAGATCACATAGGGCGGCACACCCGCCTCTTCGGCAAGGTCCCGCCGCAAGGCCCGCAAGCGCTCGAACAGGAGGTCGCCGACCGGGTTGGCATCGTTGCCCCGTTTGCGGCGGCGCTCGCGCTTCGGCGGGACCACGAGTTCGACGCTGGCATCGCCTTTGAGGATCGCCCGCGCCTCCGGACCTAACATCAGCCCGCCATGTTCGGTGGGGCGGAGCGCATCGCGCAGGACAAGGGCGCGAGCGACCGGCTTGAGCAGCGCGGCCTCCGCGCCATCGACGATCCCGAACACCGAGAGCCGGTCATGCCCGAGCTTTTCGGTCCGCTCGTTCGTCGCCCCAGTCAGCACGGCCTCGAGATGGCCCACGCCGAAACTCTGGCCAGTGCGATAGACGGCCGAAAGGAATTTGCGTGCGGTTTCGCTCGCATCGACAGAGGCAGGCCGTTCGAGACAATTGTCGCAATTTCCGCACGCCGGGGGCGGAGACTCACCGAAGTGTCGCAACAGGATGGCGCGTCGGCATCCTGCCGTTTCAACCAGCGCCGCCAATGCGGAGAGGCGGGCACGCTCGCCCTGAAGGCGTACCGGATCGAGTTCGGTCAGCCTTTGGCGCGCCCGCGCGAAATCCTCCGCGCCCCAGAACATATGGGCGATCGCCGGATCGCCGTCGCGGCCCGCACGTCCTGTTTCCTGATAATAGGCCTCAATCGACTTCGGGAGCCCGGCATGCGCCACGAAGCGGACGTCGGGCTTGTCGATGCCCATGCCGAAGGCGACGGTTGCCACTATCACCATGTCTTCAGAGGCAACGAAATCATGCTGGTTCCGCGCGCGTACCCGCGGATCGAGCCCGGCATGATAAGCGCGGGTCGGTCGCCCGGTCCGACCGAGTTGTTCGGCCAGTTTTTCGGTCGCCATGCGCGTCTGGGCATAGACGATGCCGGGGCCGGGCGTGTTCGCGACAAGATCGGCGATTTGCTGGGCCGTGCCATGCCTGGGCGACATGGCGTAGCGGATATTGGGCCGGTCGAACCCGGCAACGATCATCCCGCCAACGGGAATCCCGAGCTGCGCGAGGATATCGCCGCGCGTGTGCGCATCGGCCGTGGCTGTCAGCGCCAGCCGCGGAACATCCGGAAAATCGTCCATGAGCGGACGAAGCAGTCGGTAATCGGGGCGGAAATCATGGCCCCATTCGGATACGCAATGCGCTTCGTCGATTGCGAACAACGAGACCTTCGCTTCACGCAATAAGCCGCGAAACTCATGCCCCGAGGCTCGCTCGGGCGCTGCATAGAGCAAATCGAGTTCGCCGCGGCGGAAGCGGGCGACCGTCTCATCACGATTATCGTCGGCCGAAGTCAGGCTGGCCGCACGGATGCCGATAGCGGTTGCCGCGCGAAGCTGATCATGCATCAGCGCGATGAGGGGCGAGATGACGACGCAGGTTCCGTCCAGCGCCAGCGCCGGAAGCTGATAGCAAAGCGATTTGCCCGCACCCGTCGGCATGACGGCAAGCGTCCGTTCGCCCGCTAGCACGCGATCGATCACGCGTTTCTGGACACCCCGGAATTCATGAAACCCGAAGACCGACTGGAGAAGGGAACGGGCATCCGCCACGACAATTCTGCTCTAGTTTTGGATTGTGCCTTCAAATTTCTCGATGACCCAGTCTTCCGCCTGGGCGGCGGCAATCCAATCCTGCATGAAAGGATGCGCGATGATTGCCTGCATATAAGGCACCGCAAACTGGGCGACGGGCAGCGAATAAGTGATGAAGCGCGTAACGACCGGCGCATACATGATGTCAACCGCGCCGAATTCGCCGAACAGGAATTCGCCCGTGCCCCCGAAGCGCGCGCGGGCCTGCGCCCAAAGTTCCATGATCCGCTCGATATCGGCCCGGACTTCTACGCTTGCCTCTTTTGGCGGATAGATCTGGCGGATGTTCATCGAATGCTCTCTGCGGAGCGCGGCGAAGCCCGAATGCATTTCGGCCGCCATCGATCGCGCCATCGCGCGCGCGCCTTCATCGGCCGGCCAGAATTTGTCTCCACCAGACTTCTCGTTCAGATACTCAATGATCGCCAAGCTGTCCCACACGACGGTTTCGCCATCCCACAGGATCGGCACCTTTCCGGACGACGGCGCGAACTCATCACCCTGGCGGCGCTTGTCCCAATCCTGGTCGTAGAGCGGGACAACCGCTTCCTCGAATGGCAGGCCGGATTGCTTGCAGGCGAGCCAGCCGCGCAGCGACCAGCTCGAATAGGTCTTGTTGCCGATGAAGAGTTTGCGCATGGCTTACTCTATCGCTTCGATTACCGCCGCCCGCAAGTCGGCGATGCCCATGCCCTTCTCGCTCGAGGTCAGGATAAGGTCGGGGTGCGCCGCTCCGCGCTTGCGCACTTCCGCCTCTGTCTGCGCCGCGACTTCGGCCAGCGCGCTTGCCTTGATCTTGTCCGCCTTGGTGAGGACGATCCGATAGCTGACTGCTGCATTGTCGAGCATGTCCATCACGTCGCGATCGACATCCTTCAGGCCGTGGCGGCTGTCGACCAGGACAAGGGTCCGCTTCAGGACCTGCCGCCCGCGCAGATAGTCGTTGATCAGGAAGCGCCATTTCCTGACGACATCCTTGGGTGCCTCAGCAAAGCCATAGCCCGGCATGTCAACAAGCCGGAAGATCGGTGGACTACCCACATCGAAGAAATTCAGTTCCTGCGTGCGCCCCGGCGTATTCGAAGTGCGCGCAAGGCCGGTGCGGTTGGTCAAGGCGTTGAGCAGCGAGGACTTGCCAACGTTCGACCGGCCGGCAAAGGCCACTTCGTTCACCGTCGGCTCCGGCAGGAATTCGAGCGACGGCGCCGATTTCAGGAACGCGATCGGACCGCTGAAAATCTTCCGGGCACCCTCCAGCTGCTCTTCGGAAAAGCTCACGCCTTCACGGGCTCCTTGAGCGCAGGGTGCCGCGAATAGAGCCACTTCTGCTGCGCGATCGTCAGGACGTTCGACATGATCCAGTAGAGCTGGAGCCCCGCGGCAAACGGCGCCATCATGAACATCATGATCCAGGGCATGATCGAGAACATCTGCTGCTGGACCGGATCCATCGGCGCGGGGTTGAGCTTGAACTGCAGCCACATCGTGATTCCGAGCAGGATCGGGAAGATGCCAAGCGCAAGGAAGCTGGGAGGCGTGAAGTTCAAAAGGCCGAACAGGTTCAGGACAGTCGCCGGGTCAGGTGCCGAGAGATCATGAATCCACAACGCAAAGGGCTGGTGCCGCATTTCGATCGTCAGCATCAGCACCTTGTAGAGCGCATAGAAGACCGGGATCTGAAGGAAGATCGGCAGGCAGCCTGCCATCGGGTTGATCTTTTCCTTCTGGTAGAGCGCCATCATCTCCTGCTGAAGCTTCGGCTTGTCATCCTTGTACTTTTCCTGGAGCGCCTTCAGCTTGGGCTGGACGACCCGCATGGCCGCCATCGAGGCGAACTGGCGCTGCGCAATCGGGAACATCAGCCCACGCACGGTGAGCGTCAGCAGGATGATCGCCACGCCGAAATTGCCGACCATCCGGAACAGGAAATCGAGGAAATAGAAAATCGGCTTTTCGATGATCTCGAACCAGCCCCAGTCGATGGCTTTGCCGAACAGCGGAATGCCGAGCTTTTCCTCGTAGGTGTCGAGCGTACGGACTTCCTTGGCACCGGCGAAGAGGCGGCTGATGGTGGTCAGAGTCTTGCCCGGCCCAACGATAGCCTGAGGTGTCGAGAACTCGGCTTGGTAGGAACCGTTGCCCGAGCGGAAGCCGGCATCGACATTCATGCCCTTGGCCGGCACCAGCGCCGTCAGCCAATAGGTTTCGCCGAAACCGAGCCACCCGCCGTTCGTCGGGAAGCGCACGCCTGCGGCGCCGGCTTCATCCACATCCTCATAATCCACGTCATAATTGGCCTTGGCGTTGAACGTGCCGATCGGCCCAATATGCATTGTCCAGCTATCGACATCCTTTGAAGGAGCGAGCATCGAGCCGCCGGTATGAGCGCCCTTGACGCGGCTGACATAGCTATAGCTTCGCGCCGCGACTGCGCCAGTGCCGTTATTGGTCACGGACTGATCGATTGTGAACATGTAGTTCGAGTCGATCGCTATCGCGATACGATAGACCTGGCCTGCGCCATTGTCCCAACTGAGCGTCACGGGCGTCTGCGGTGTCAGTTTCGTCCCGCTGCTTGTCCAGAGCGTGTCCGGCCCGGGGACCGTCGCCCCTTCGCCAAGCCAGCCAAAGCCCGCATAATAGCTGTTCTTCGCGCCGCCCGGCGATAACAGCCGCACCGGCGGCGACTTCTTCTTCACCGTCTCGCGATAGGTGAGAAGAACCAGATCGTCGATTTCCGCGCCCTTGAGGTTGATCGACCCGGACAGGCGGGGCGTTTCAATGATGACGCGATTGCCTTCGGCAAGCACGGCCTTGACGTCGCGCAGCGATGGCCTTGCCTTGACTGGAGCGGCACGCGCGGGCCCGCCTGCCGTTGCCGCGGGTGTGGGGGCCGCGGTTGTGGCCGGCGGTGCGGGCTGCGGGAAGTAACGATCCGAAAGCACCGTCCAGCCAATCAATACGAGCGCGGACAGCACGATCGCCAGGACCATGTTACGCTGATTATCCAAGGTCTCTTTCCCCTAAACTACGGTACCGGATCATAGCCGTGCCCACCCCAGGGGTGGCACCGCAAGATCCGCTTGGCTGACATCCAGCCGCCTTTGGCCGCCCCATAGCGGCTTATCGCTTCGATTGCATAGGCCGAACATGATGGCGAATAGCGACAGGATGGTGGCAATATGGCCGAAGGGCCCCATTGCCAGCCCCGCGCAAGAAGGATCAGCAATCGCGCAATCATCGTGCTGCCTTTGTGAGCGCCTTGGCGAGATCGGCCTTGAGCGTCGCAAAATCGCGTTCAATGCCGCCCGCGCGGCCAATCAGGATGTGATCCGATCCGGCCGCACCTTCGGTTACAATCACCTCGCGCGCGAGCGCGCGAAAGCGGCGCTTCATCCGGTTGCGCACCACGGCGTTGCCGATCTTCTTTGTAACAGTGATCCCGAGCCGCATTGCCGGATCGCCGTCGTTCCGCCCGCGCACCAACAGCACAAAGCCGGGCGTTGCCACCCGGCTTGCTGCATTGGCGGCCAGAAAGTCCGACCGCTTTCGGATCGAAATCAGGCGGAAAGCTTCTTGCGACCGCGAGCACGGCGCGCGCGAATCACGGCGCGTCCGCCGACCGTCGCCATCCGCGCGCGAAAGCCGTGGCGGCGGGCGCGAACCAGGTTGCTCGGCTGAAAAGTGCGCTTCATCACTCATGTCCTTGGCAAAACGTCATAAACGAAAAAGGGCCGCCCGCGAAGACGGCCTTTGTTGCCGGTGCCGTTAGGCAGACTCGCAGCAAAAGTCAATTGCCTGCCTTTTCTTTCGCCTTCTTCCGCTCGAGCCGCCGCCTCGCGCTGCGTCGGCGCAGGCCCCAGTCCGTCCAGTGACCGATTATGGGCCGCTTGCGTTTGAAGATGACATAGTGCCGCTTGGCCCATAGCGAACTCCTGAGGATCAGGCTCAGGCCGATTGCAAAGACGAAGATGCCGCCCGGGCCCGGCAGGGCGCCAACAATCGGTGAGAGAACCACCAGGACGATGCCGATCACGGCCATCACCAAGCGATAAGTCGGGCTCCGGCCGAGCGCATACCAGCGTTCCTTAAGCGTCATGAAGGCGATGTGGTAGCGCGCTCAAGCAAGCGCAAGACAGGTGCGTCTATTTATCGTTCAGCCGGGGGCATCCGCCGGACGGGTTGAGGTGTAGCTTCATCAATGAGGCCGATCTGTTCCGCAATATTCCGGCTCGCGGCCAAAGGCGGCCCGAATGGCGACAAAGCTCCGGGATCGGCACGGGCGATGAGTGGCAGCGAAAAGACAATGGGCGCAGCAATGATCGCGATGCGCAGGGCATCGATGATCGCGTTCGCCAGCCGTTCGGCCACGCTGGCCCCGGAGGCCCCGTTCTTTGCAGCCGGATCGATTGAATGCCCGCACATCATGGCCGACGATGATCGTGCAACTCTGGTTACCATAATCCTTCCGTTTATCCTTAACGTACAGTTAGGATTGCGGGGCCGCTGATGGTCGCGATCGTGCAAACCGTGGCTTATCTGGGGCTTGAGGCCCGAGGCGTAGAGGTTCAGTGTCAGGTCGCGCCGGGTAATCCGAAATTCGCGATTGTCGGCCTCCCGGACAAGGCCGTCGCCGAAAGCCGCGAGCGAGTTCATGCGGCGATATCGGCCATGGGCCTTTCGCTTCCGCCCAAGCGGATCACCGTCAACCTGTCTCCGGCGGACCTTCCCAAGGAAGGATCGCACTATGACCTGCCGATCGCACTGGCCCTGCTCGGCGCAATGGGTGTCGTCGACGCGGAAACGCTCTCCAGCTATGTCGTCGTTGGCGAACTCGGCCTCGATGCCCGGGTGGCGGCTTCTCCCGGCGTCCTTCTGGCCGCCCTTCACGCCAGCGAACGGGATCTGGGGCTGGTCTGCCCGGCGTCGCAGGGGCCCGAAGCCGCCTGGGCCGGAAAGGTCGAAGTGATTGCCGCACCCGACCTGCTTTCCCTGCTCAATCATTTCAAGGGCAGCATGTTGCTGCGCCCGCCTGAACCCGGGGAGGCCGTGGCGCGCGCGCAGGGCCCCGATCTGGCGCAGGTGAAGGGTCAGGAAACCACAAGGCGTGCCATCGAAATAGCAGCTGCAGGGGGGCACAACCTGATCATGACCGGTCCCCCCGGCGCCGGGAAATCCTTGCTGGCGGCATGCATGCCGGGGATTCTTCCCGACCTGACAGCAGCCGAAGCGCTCGAGGTTTCGATGGTGGCCAGCGTTGCGGGAGAACTTGCGGGCGGGCGGATGACCCGTTCCCGCCCTTTTCGCGCACCACATCATTCGGCATCGATGGCGGCGCTGGTCGGCGGCGGGCTGCGCGTCCGGCCCGGCGAAGTGAGCCTGGCACATCTTGGCGTGCTCTTTCTCGACGAGCTGCCCGAGTTTCAGCGCGTCGTGCTCGATTCGCTCCGCCAACCACTCGAGACAGGGCAGGTCAGCGTTGCCCGCGCCAATGCGCATGTCACATTCCCCGCGCGCGTTCAGCTTGTCGCGGCAATGAACCCTTGCCGCTGCGGGCATCTTGGCGATCCCGCGCTTGCCTGTGCCCGCGCGCCACGGTGCGCAGCCGATTATCAGGCGCGCATCTCGGGCCCGCTGCTCGACCGGATAGACCTGCATGTCGAAGTGGCGGCCGTCAGCGCTGCCGATCTGGTACTGCCCGCGCCTTCCGAAAATTCCGCTGCGGTCGCTTCCAGGGTGCGATCGGCGCGCGAACTCCAGACCCGGCGCTACGCCGGGACGGGCGCACGGACCAATAGCGAGGCCGACGGCGCGCTGCTCGAAAGCGTTGCGACGCCCGACGAACCCGGTCGCAAGCTGCTGACCCAAGCGGCGCAGGCGATGCGCCTGACCGCGCGCGGCTATACACGGGTGTTGCGCGTGGCCCGGACCATTGCCGATCTTGCGCAATCCGAAACACTTGGCAGAATTCATGTTGCAGAAGCATTAAGTTATCGGCGACAAGCACCTCGCAACTGAGGCTGCTGTGGGAGGGCGCACATGCAATGGATCATCGGGCCGCTGAAACAATATGCCGACTTCGGTGGACGGGCGTCGCGCTCCGAATTCTGGGCCTTCTTGCTGTTTGTGACGCTGCTGACGGTTGCTGCACATTATGCTGACGGGACGAGCGGCCACGACGTTACGGTTGCCATGAACATGGGCATGATCGAATTGTCGGTTACGCTGCTCTTCCTGCTTCCTTCGATCACGATCGGCGTGCGGCGCCTGCATGATAGCGGGAAGAGCGGCTGGTGGATGATGCTTGTTTATCTTCCCTGGCTCGCAACCCTGGCCGCCGGAACCAATCAGGCTCTTCTCATTGCATCGTCGGGCGCCTTGCTGGCCGGCGGAATCGCATGGATCGTCCTCCTCCTGTTGCCCGGCGACGCGGAGGAAAATGCCTTTGGAGCACCGCCTGCATAACCCATTGTCCTGCAAGTCCGGATGTCTAGTATGACGGTCCTCGTCAATATTGTGGGGGATTACGGGCTACGGCCGGAAGCGGTGGGCTGATCGCCGGCCCTTTCCTGATTGTCTTCGGATTGTTCTGGCTGGCGCTGATTGTTCCATCGATCGCGGTCCAGGTGCGGCGATTCCATGATCAGGACAAATCGGGCTGGTTCGTCCTGCTCAACTTCATACCCTATGTCGGCGGTCTGGTCGTGCTGGTTTTCATGTGCCTGGAAGGGACGCGCGGCGCCAACCGTTACGGTGAAGATCCCAAGGCAGGCGAGAGCCCGACTGTCTAGACCATCCCCGGCAGTTTCCTGGTTGCGGGCGCGGCTTTGCTTGGTTAAACGCTGCCCCCCTGACCCGTTGGGCCCCTGTGGTGAAATTGGTAGACGCGCTCGACTCAAAATCGAGTGCCGCAAGGCGTGCTGGTTCGAGTCCGGCCAGGGGCACCACCTCCGCTCCCTCTTCGAGCAGGAGTTCAGGTCTCGTTGCGTTGACCGCCGGGACAGAGAGTCCGGGCGTTTGCGCGCAGCGTCCCAACGATCGCGTCCATCACCACCCGGACACGAGGCATGTGACGCATATCGGCATGAACACCCATCCAGATGTCGCGCATCAGGTCGGGCACTTCGGGCTTGAGCCGCACAAGACCGGCTTCCTCATCGCCGCGATAGCGGGCAATCGCCGCTATTCCCGCGCCGCTCTTGGCCGCCCACACCATGACTTCACGGCTGTTCGACCGGAATCCGATCGCGGCTTCGGGAAAGTGCCGGATGAGCCACTCCGCCTCTGGCAGATGGGCCTGGTCGTCAAGCACAGTCACCAGCCGCGCAGCGCTTGACCCCACCTTGTCAGCCCAGTCCGGCATTGCATAGAATCCGAGGGCAAGCGCCCCGACCCGCCGCGCAACGACTTCGTTTCCCGTAAAGCGCGAGATGCGAAGCGCAATGTCGGCTTCTCGCTTCGACAGGCTCAGCGACCGCGTGTCCGGCACAAGTTCAACCACAATCGCTGGATGCGTGCGCTGCAATTCGGCCAACGCAGGCGCGACGATGCGCGCGGCAAGCGTATCGACCGTCGTCACACGCACCGTCCCGGCAAGGGCGACATCGCGCCCCGTAATCGTCCGCTCGGCCGCCAGCGCTTCTGCCTCTATCCGCTCGGCGTTGCCAAGCACGGCCTCGCCGAGCGAGGTGAGCGCATATCGCCCCGGCAAGCGCTGCAGCAGCCTCGCACCGGTGCGCGATTCCATTGCAACAAGGCGACGGCCCATGGTCGGCTGCGTCACGCCAATCGCCCGCGCCGCTGCCGAAAGCGTGCCGTGTCGCGCGATCGCAAGAAAGGTGCGCAGATCGTCCCAGTCCATGGCCGGTCTATGCGATATCGCATGACTACTAGTCAATATTTACCGATTTCATACGATATCGATCGATCTTACTTGAGGTCTCAATCTTGAAAAGGGATGATCACATGCTCAGCAAAAGCCATACAGGCGCAGCGGCAGCCCTGCTTCGCATCACAAGCGGCGGGTTCCTGCTCGCTCACGGCCTCATCAAGCTTTTGATTTTCACGCCCGGCGGAACCGCCGCTTTCTTCGAAAGCATCGGCTTTCCCGGCTTTCTTGCCTATCCGGTGATGGCGGGGGAGATCGTTCTTGGCCTTGCCATGCTCATCGGGTTTCGCACGCGCCTTGCGGCGCTTGCCGCAGTCCCGATCATGATCGGGGCAACGGTTCCGCACGCCGGCAACGGTTTCCTCTTTTCCAGCCCCAATGGCGGCTGGGAATTTCCGGTGTTCTGGACTTTGGTACTGATCGTCGTGGCTCTCCTGGGCGGCGGCGCCTGGGCAGTGGATGGCGCCGGGCCGGAAACCAAGTAAGCCGCCATGATCCGTCCGCTCTTCCTGTCGCATGGTGCGCCAACGATTCTTCTTGAACGTACGCCGGCAAGGTCGTTCCTTGCCGGGTTGGCCGCCACGATGGAACGCCCGCGCGCCATCCTGATGGTATCCGCCCATTGGGAAACACGCGTGCCGAGCGTCAATGCCGTGGCGACCAATGCGACAATTCATGACTTCTACGGCTTTCCGCCGGCGCTCCACGCCCTCGCCTATCCTGCGCCCGGCGACCCGGCCCTCGCGGAACATTTTGCGGAACTGATCGGCGCAGCGGGCCTGCCCGTGGCCGTCGACCCACGGCGCGGCCTCGACCATGGGGCATGGGTGCCGCTGATGCTGGCCTGGCCGGAGGCAGACATTCCGGTGCTGCAGTTATCGGTGCAAAGCCATCTTGGCCCCGGCCATCACCTTGAATTGGGCCGGGCGCTATCGCCGCTTGCCAGCGACGGCATACTGGTCGTCGGCAGCGGGAGTTTCACGCACGACCTTTCACACTTGCATGCCGGGCATGATGACATCGAACCCGCCTGGGTAAGCGCCTTCGCGGGCTGGATGCATACCGCGCTGATGGACCAGCGCACCTGCGATCTTCTTGCCTGGCGAAACCTTGCCCCTCACGCCGCGCGCAACCATCCAACGGACGAGCATTTGCTACCGCTATTCGTCGCGCTCGGCGCAGCAGGGCCGGACGCTGTCGCAACCCGCCTGCATGCAAGCACCACTCACGGCGTGCTTCGCATGGACGCCTATGCCTTCGACAATCAACCCTGATCCGCAACCCCCGAAAGGATATGACAATGACCAAGCTCCTGGTTCTCTACTACTCCTCATATGGCCATATCGAGCAGATGGCCGAGGCCATAGCCGAAGGCGCTGGCGAAGCGGGAGCCAGCGTCGCGATCAGGCGCGTTCCCGAAACCGTTCCAGACGAGGTTGCCCGCGCCCGCCACTTCAAGCTCGACCAGAAGGCGCCGGTCGCCACCATTGCCGAGCTTGAGGAATATGACGCGATCGTCATCGGCACTGGCACGCGCTTCGGGCGGATCTCGTCGCAGATGGCGGCATTCCTGGACCAGGCGGGTGGCCTCTGGTCACGCGGCGCGCTCAACGGCAAAGTCGGTGCCGCTTTCACTTCATCGGGCACCCAACACGGGGGCCAGGAAACCACGCTGTTTTCGCTGATCACGAACATGCTGCATTTCGGCATGACGATCGTCGGCCTTGACTATGGATTTGCCGGCCAGATGCGGGACGACGAAATCGTCGGCGGCGCTCCTTATGGCGCCACCACCATTGCGGCAAGCGACGGTAGCCGCCAGCCGAGCGCGACCGAACTCGACGGCGCCCGCTATCTGGGACGCCGTGCTGCCAACACGGCCAACCGCCTTTTTGGCCATGGATAAAGAGCGCCGGGAAACCGGCGTGCTAGACCCGTTCGATGATGATGGCGGGTGCCATGCCACCCGCCGCACACATGGTCACGAGGCCGCGCTTCAACCCCTGGCGCTCAAGCTCATCGAGAACGGTGCCGATCAGGATCGATCCCGTAGCGCCGATCGGATGGCCGAGCGCGCAGGCGCCGCCATTGACGTTGACCTTGTTGCGGTCGAGCTTCAGGTCGCGGATGAACTTTTCGGCGACCACCGCAAAGGCTTCGTTGATTTCCCACAGGTCGATATCGTCGGGCGTTAGCCCGGCCTTCGCCAACACCTTTTTCGCGGCAGGCACTGGGGCATTGAGCATCAGCGTCGGGCAATCGCCGATATTCGCCGTCGCAACGATCCGCGCTCGCGGCTTCAGGCCATGCTTGTCTGCATACTCCTTCGACGCGATCAGGACTGCGGCGGCGCCATCGACCACGCCCGAGGAATTGCCCGCATGATGGACGCCTTCCCATTTGAGGTCCGGATAAACGGCATTGATCGATTGACGGAAAGTCTGGCCGTCAGGCTGGATCGACATGTCGGCGATCTCATTGAACGACGCCTTCAATGACGCCAGCCCCTCGGCTGTTGTCTGCGGCCGGGGAAATTCCTCATGATCGAGCGCGACCGAGCCATCCTCATTATAGACAGTCACCAGGCTCTTCGCGAACCGCCCCTCACGAATCGCGACATCGGCCCGGCGCTGGCTCTCAAGGCCCAACGCATCGACATCGGCGCGGGCGATTCCCTCCATCGCCGCGATTGCATCGCCGCACACGCCCTGATGCGATTGCGGATGGACGTGCTGCAAGTGCCGGTTCCCCGATCCCATGCCCATCGGGCGCATGCCCGCCTCGCGTTCTTCGGCGGCAAGTGCGGCGGTGTAGGACATCATTTCAGTCCCGCCTGCGATGACTAGGTCCTCCATGCCGGACATGACTTGCGCCGCCGCCAGATTGACGCTTGTGATCCCGCCGCCGCAGAAGCGGTCGAGCGTCATTCCCGACGCCTTGATATCATAGCCGGCATCAAGTGCCGCCATGCGCCCCAGATCACCGCCCTGCTTGCCCTTCTGGGTGCTTGTCGACCAGATGATGTCATCGACTTCGGCGGTGTTGAGATTGTTGCGCTCCTTCAGCGCCCGCAGGACCGTTGCCGCCAGATGTTGCGGATGCAGGTGCGAAAGCGCGCCCTTGCCCGGCTTCCCGATTCCCCGCGGCGTGCGGACTGCATCGATGATATAGGCTTCGGTCATTTCAGGGCTCCTCTCGTTGTTCCCGCGACTTGGTTTCTTTTCGCGACCCATGCCCAACACCGACAAGCGCCGCAAGCCCATTGCCTCGATCCATGGCGTCATAATTGCCCATAATATGGGCAGATTGGAACGAGTGCCTGAGATTCGAGCGTCCGACATCGCAAAAATTGCAGAAAAGTTACACATTCTTAAGCTTTTTTGCGGCGCAGCATTTTGGCACGGCCTTTGCACGGTATCCCTTGGACACGAAAAAAGGGGGCCAGCTTTGAAATTCATCATTGCCATCATCAAGCCGTTCAAGCTCGATGACGTCCGCGACGCGCTGAGCGAGCTGGGCGTATCGGGCATGACCGTTTCCGAAGTTAAGGGCTTCGGCCGCCAGAAGGGTCAGACCGAAATCTATCGCGGCGCGGAATACAGCACCAATATGGTGCCCAAGATCAAGATCGAAGTTGCCTGTGCTTCCGATCTCGCCGAGCGCGTGGTCGAGGCCATCCAGCAAAGCGCGAACACCGGCGCGATCGGCGACGGCAAAATCTTCGTACTCGACCTCGGCCAGGCGGTGCGCATCCGCACCGGTGAAACCGACAGTGTTGCACTCTAGAACAACAGGGGGAAGCATGATTTCCAAAAAGACTTTGTTTGGGCTGGCAGGAGGTGTTGCGAGCACCTTCGCAGCCCTTCCCGCCTGGGCGCAGGAGGCCGCAAACAACGCCGCCGAAGCCGCGTCCAATGCGACCGCCGCCGTAGCAGAGGCCGCTCCCGCGGCTGCAGCCGCCTTCACGCCCACGGCCGATATGGTGAACAAGGGCGATACGACCTGGATGCTCATTTCGTCGGCACTTGTGCTGATGATGTCGGTTCCCGGGCTTGCGCTTTTCTATGGTGGCCTGGTTCGCACCAAGAACATGCTGTCCGTCCTGATGCAGGTGCTGATGATCGTCTGCGTCGCCAGCCTCGTCTGGGTCTGCTGGGGCTATTCAATGGCCTTCACGGGCGGATCCGAATTCGTCGGCGGCTTTTCAAAACTCTTTCTCAAGGGTGTCGACGGAACCACTCTTGCCGCCACCTTCTCGAATGGCGTCTACCTTCCCGAATATGCCTTTATCATTTTCCAGATGACCTTTGCCTGCATCACGCCGGCGCTGATTGTCGGGGCGTTTGCCGAGCGTGTGAAGTTTACGCCGCTGATCATTTTCGTGGTCGCGTGGCTGACGCTCGTCTATTTCCCGATCGCCCACATGGTCTGGTATTGGGCGGGCCCGGACTTCCTGCCGAACCAGCCGGGAGACTATGGCTATCTCTGGGGCAAGGGCGCGCTGGACTTTGCAGGCGGCACTGTCGTCCATATCAATGCGGGGATTGCTGGCCTGGTCGGCTGCCTCGTGATCGGAAAGCGCATCGGCTTCAACAAGGAACCGATGCCTCCGCATTCGTTGACCATGACGATGATCGGCGCCTCGCTACTGTGGGTGGGCTGGTTCGGTTTCAACGCCGGATCCAACCTTGAATCGAACGGCGTGACGACCGTTGCCTTCATCAACACCTATGTCGCGACCGCGGCGGCTGCCGTCGCCTGGGCCGTGATTGAACAAATCGTCCACAAGAAGCCTTCGCTGCTCGGTGCGGCGACGGGGGCCGTTGCCGGCCTTGTTGCGATCACGCCGGCATCCGGGTTCGCCGCACCGATGACGTCGATCCTGCTGGGCTTTGCCGTCTCGATCGTCTGCTTCTTCTTCGTGACCACGGTGAAGCGCAAATTCGGCTATGACGACTCGCTCGACGTCTTCGGCGTGCACTGCATCGGCGGCATCGTCGGGGCGATCGGTACGGCGATCGTCGCTGATCCGGCACTCGGTGGTCAGGGCTTCTTCGACTATACGGTCATGCCCGCCGTTGTTGGAACCTACGACATGGCAGCGCAGCTCAAGACCCAGATCTGGGCCGTCGGAACGACGCTCATCTGGTCGGGCGGTGTTTCGGCTGTGCTGTTCCTTGCGCTCAAATACACGATCGGTCTGCGTCCCACTGCTGAAGTCGAGCAGGAAGGGCTCGACCTCGCCGAACATGGGGAGCGCGCCTACAACTATTGACGAGTTTGGGGGCGGGCATACCTCTCTCCTCCTCGGCCCGCTCCCAATACAGATTGGATCTTCTGCCGACGCGGAAGCTCCTCCCCAGGTTCCTCCTGCGAACCTCACTGGGCCGGTGCAGAAATGCATCGGCCTTCTTTTTTGCCTGTCACCAAAGTGTCACAGCCCCAGCCAAATCGGGCCAGTGTCGGTGCTGCAGGGGTTGGCCGGGACTCTGCGATTAGGCAGAATCCCCCGATTACTCGTTAGGGAGGAGACCCAAAATGAAAAAATCAACGCTTCTGGCCGGTTTTTCGGCTTTGTCCTTTGCGCTAGCGCTCCCCGCCCATGCCCAGGAAACGGCGGCGGCCGACGAGGCAGAAGGCAATGAAATCATTGTTACGGCTACCAAGCGCAACGCCACGCTGCAGGACGTTCCCTTCTCCATCAACGCCCAGACCGCCGAGGATATCCGGAAATCGGGCGCAACGTCACTTGAGGACATTTCGCGTAGCGTGGCGGGCCTCGCCATACAGAATCTCGGGCCGGGGCAGAGCCAGGTCTCGATCCGCGGCGTTTCCGCCGGGCAGATCGTCCGCGACCAGCCGGGCGTCAAGGAGCAGGTCGGCGTCTATCTCGATGAATCGCCGATTTCCCTGTCGCTGTTCACGCCCGACCTTGACCTGTTCGACCTCAATCGCGTCGAAACGTTGCGCGGCCCGCAGGGCACGCTGTTCGGCTCGGGGAATATCGGCGGCACGCTCCGCTACATTACAAACCAGGCCCGCATCGGCGTGACCGAAGGAGCGATCGAGGGCAATGTCAACCTGGTTGACGGCGGCTCGGTTGGCGGCAGTCTCAAAGGCGCAGTCAACGTACCGCTGGGTGAAAAGGCTGCGGCGCGCGCTGTCGGATATTACACCCGCTACGCCGGTTTCATCGACGCGCTAGGCCCGGCGGGCGGCAAGAATGTGAACGATGGCGATCGCTATGGCGGGCGCCTCGCGATCACGTTCCAGCCTTCCGAGAACATCACGATCACGCCGCGCGTGATCTACCAGAAAATCACGACCGACGGGTTCAACCGGCAGGAAGTCTTCAACCTGTTCGGCAATCAGTTCACCACCACCCGACCTCAAGTGGTTTTCGGCAAGCGCCAGCAATATCTGTTGCTGCGCGAACAATTCAGCGATGAGACCTTCATCGCCGACGGTACAGTCAATATCGACCTTGGCCCTGCAGCGCTGACTTCGGTCAGCACCTATACGAACCGCAACATCCTCGTCAGCCGCGATGCCAGCGCGCTGACGGGATCGGTATCGGTCGATCTCGGCTATCCGGCAGCCGGTGTCCTGCTTCCGTCGAATCTGCGCGATACGACGGATGTCGAAGCGTTTACCCAGGAACTACGCTTAAGCTCGACAGGCGATGGCCCCTTTCAGTGGCTGGTCGGCGCGTTTTACGCCAACACCGATCGCTTCTACCGCCAGCGCCTGCCCACTCCCGGCTACGATGCGGTAACGGACGCCACATTGGGGGCTGGTACGTCGGCCGCCGTGGCGAATGGCTTCCCGGCCAATTCGCCATACAATTCGGACCTTCCCTACAATCTCAAGCAATATGCGGTCTTCGGCGAAGCCAGCCTCGAACTTGCTGACAGGTTCACGATCACGGCTGGCGGCCGGTACTATGATTACAAGGAAGTCCGCAGCTTCAAATCGGGTGGCCTGTTCTCGAACGGTGACAACCAGACGGACCGGACCAGCTCGAACGGTTTCAACCCCCGTTTCCTTGCCAGCTACAAGGCGTCGGACAATGTGACGTTCAATGCCCAGGCTTCAAAGGGGTTCCGTCTCGGCGGCGTCAATGATCCGCTCAATGCTACGCTTTGCACGCCGGCCGACCGTGCCATCTTCGGAGGCTATCAGCGCTTCAGCGATGAGTCACTGTGGAACTATGAAGCCGGGGTCAAGGCACAAGGCCACGGCTTCACGTTCAACGCAGCAGCCTTCTATACAGACATGAGCAACCTGCAGGTCACGCTCGATGCGGGCTCCTGCTCCTCGCGCGTTGTTTTCAACGTGCCGAAGGCGCATTCGCAGGGCATCGAGTTCGAGCTTGCGGCCCATGCCGGCAAGGCATTCGAATTCGGAATTTCGGGCAGCATCCTGTCTTCGAAGTTCGACTCGACGGTGGTCGATGGCACCGGCGCAGTGCTGGGCGGCATTCGTGATGGCAATCGCTTGCCCTCGGTGCCGAAATTCCAGCTCTCGGCCAACGCGACTTACAATTTCGAGCTGAGCGATGGCGCGGATGGGCATTTCACTGCCACCTTCCAGCATGTCGGCAATCGTTATACACAGCCGAGCGATCAGGAAAACAACCCGCGAACCTTTGTCCACAACCTGCCATTTGCGGGGATGCCGGCAAATGCATCGACAACGCTCAACCTGCAGTTGCCGAGCTACCAGATCGTCAACCTCAATGCCGGAGTGGATTTCGACGGCGGCCTGTCGATCCTCGCCTATGTCAACAACTTGTTCAACGAGAACGCCCTGCTGTCGTTCGATCGCGAACGCGGTGGACGCGCACGGCTGGGCTTCAACGTGAATACACCGCGCACCTATGGCCTGACCGTGCGCAAGACCTTCTAAGCGATCAGGCGCTCTTGAAACGGGCCCGTTGCGTCATGGCAATGGGCCCTTTTTCTTGCCCGAGAGCCTATTTCTTCGGCTTCATGAACTTGAGTACAAACCGGTCGGTCTTGCCACGCACCGAAGGATCGAAGACCAATTTCGTGTGATCGTCCGATGCAACTTGCAAATGCTGGCTTTCGCCCACCAGCTTGAAGCCGCCGCGAAGGAAATCCGCCTTTACCACCTCGGGGTCGACCCTGTGGAACTTGTCCACAACCTGGCGGGTGTCGCCCGCCGGGCCGACATGATCAACAACGCCGACAATCCCGCCCGGCCGCATCGCGGCGTAGAGCTTCCTGACCAGCAGATTGGGATCCTGTTCCTTCAGCTTGTATTCGGTCGAAGTCCAGTAAAGGTCATGATAGGTCAGGTGGAACAGCGCAAAATTGTAGCTGTTGGCCGGCGCCTGGAATTCCTCGAACGGTTGTTCGAGCAAATGGACATTGGGCGTGCGGGCGAGAATGCCGGCCCATTTTGCCTTGCCCTTTTCACTCCCGGAAAACTGTGTCGGCTCCCATGCCGTCACGTGGCCCTTGGGGCCAACAGCCCGCGCCATGATTTCGGTATAATATCCGCCGCCTGCGGCATAATCGAGCGCCGCATCCCCCTTCCTGATGCCAAGGAAGGTAAGCGTTTCAATCGGCTTGCGGCCTTCGTCGAGCTTGGCATCGCTTTCCGCACGTTGCGGAATGGCAAGCCAGTCCGGCGCCGCAGTCTTGGCAAGGACAGGCGCGGCAACCAGTGCCGCGATCAAAAGCGCTCTCTTCATCCTGATTCCCTTTCTCGAACAGATGCAGGCGCGGAAACTGCGCCGCGAGACGAGCGAAGGCAACCAGCTTAGTCGAATTCTGGCCGGCCTTAGTCGAAGGTGAGCGACACCATAGAAAAAGGGCGGCGCCTTTGCAGGCACCGCCCTCTTCCAAACGGATTGCTCCGAAGAACTACTTGAGTTCGACGGTCGCGCCAGCGGCTTCGAGCTGGGCCTTGACCTTTTCGGCCTCGTCCTTCGAAACGCCTTCCTTGATCGCCTTCGGCGCGGCTTCCACAGCAGCCTTGGCTTCGGTGAGGCCCAGGCCGGTGATGGCGCGGACTTCCTTGATGACGGCAATCTTGTTGCCGCCGTCGCCGGTCAGGATGACGTCGAATTCGGTCTTCTCCTCAGCGGCAGGCGCAGCAGCGCCGCCGGCTGCAGGAGCCGCAACCGCAACCGCAGCCGCCGCCGAAACGCCCCACTTTTCCTCAAGCAGCTTCGAAAGTTCAGCCGCTTCGAGAACGGTCAAGGCGGAAAGGTCTTCAACAATCTTGTTCAAATCAGCCATTTTAAATCTCCAATAAATCAATCAAGCCGTCATGCCGAACTTGTTTCAGCATCCATGATCACGTCAGCTTCAAATCCTGCACCATCGTGTTCATGGGTCCCGAAACAAGTTCGGGATGACGAACGGGTTCATCAGTTACGCGGCTTCCTTCGCGCCATAGGCGCCAAAGACGCGGGCCAGCTGGCCAGCCGGAGCCTGAACGATCTGGACGACCTTCGTCGCAGGTGCCTGTACAAGCCCCACGATCTTGGCGCGCAGTTCATCCAGCGAAGGCATTGTTGCCAGGGCCTTCACACCATTCACATCAAGGACGGTGCTCCCCATTGCGCCGCCGACGATCTCGAGCTTCTCATTCGTCTTGGCGAACTCGACGACAATCTTTGCAGCTGCCACCGGGTCAACGGAGGAGGCCAGCGCGACAGGACCGGTCAGCAGATCGCTGATCGATTCATACGCTGTGCCCTTGGTTGCGATCTTGGCGAGACTGTTCTTCGTAACCTTGTAGGTCGCTCCCGCTTCGCGCATCTTGTTCCGGAGCGCCGTCGACTGGGCGACGCTCAAGCCGAGGTTCCGGGTGACGACCACCACATTGACCTCGTTGAAGACGCGGTTCAGCTCTTCGACCACTACCGGTTTTTGAGCACGATCCATGCCATTCTCCTCAACAGACATCCGCGGCCCATCCGCGGATGCGATTGTGCCGCAGGGCAAGTGCCCTTTGGCTGTCCGTGGGGAATGGTGAAAAACGGCGCGCCCACTCATCGGAGCCCGCACGATAAATCTCTTCCCCGTCTCGGCTGGAAATTAAGCCCCTGATCGGATCAGGGGCACCAACTGTCTCGGACGGCGGCCAGGATGCAAATGCAGGCCCGACCGAAGGGCGCGCCTATAACCAAATTCGAGGCGAGGTCAAGACAATCGCCTTGCGCAGCGCACATCTCCGTGACATTACTGTATTGGTGTAATAACACGCAAATACACAGGAGCTTGCCGAAAATGCCGGATTCGGACACATCTTCGCTTGAGAATTTCCGCCCGCCCGTGAAATTGAAGCTCTGCATGCTGCTTGTCGTGTGGTTTGCATGGACCTGGCCACGAGTGGCCACGGAAGCGGCGCAAACGCAATGACGGCTTGCTCTGGTGCGCCGCAGGGTTTGACGCGATCACAGGCGCGCGCGGCCGGCGGGCTTTACCTTGGAACGATCGCAACGGGAATCTTCGCCGAAGGATTTGCCCGGTCCAGCCTTTCCGTTAAAGGCGACGCCCTGGCGACCGCCCAGAATATCCTGTCGCAGGAAGCACTTTATCGCGCCGGCCTGGCAAGCGACGTCGTGATGCTGTGCTTCTACATCGCCGTCACGATGCTGCTCTATGCGATGTTTACGGCGACGAGCCGGAAAGTGTCGCTGATTGCAGCCGGTTTCAGCATGACAGGGATCGCTGTTCTGGCCGCCAACAGCCTGCCGCTCTTCATCCCGCTTCTCCAACGGGCTGCGGCGACCCAATCCGGCGGCCCCGGCGGTCAGGGGCTGGATGACGTGACGCTGCAGGCGCTGGCGCTTCACGCAGAGGGCTATGGCGTCAGCCTTGTCTTCTTTGGGACCTACTGCGTTCTGCTTGGCTATCTCATATGGCGGAGCGGACTGGTTCCGCGAACGATTGGCGTCTTGATGGCAATCGGCGGCGCTGCCCATCTGATCAGCAGTTTCGCGGGAATAGCCGCACCGCCGGTGGCCCAACAGCTCCCGTCACAGTTGCTCATGCTTCCGCTCCTCGGGGAACTCGCATTGTCCTTGTGGCTGCTCCTGTTCGGCATCCGGCAGCCAGGCCAGGTTGTCAGGGCATAAAAAGGGCCGGAGTTTCCCCCGGCCCCTTTGTTCAATAGCGTCGTCCGCTCAGGCCGCGCTCAATTCCGCGACATCAAGCTTGATGCCCGGCCCCATCGAGGAGCTGAGCGCCGCCTTCTTCAGATACTTGCCTTTGGCGCCCGAGGGCTTCGCCTTGACGACCGCATCGACCAGCGCATCGAAATTGGTGCGCAGGTCTTCGGCCTTGAAGCTGGCCTTGCCGATGCCGGCATGGATGATCCCGGCCTTTTCGACGCGATATTCGATCTGGCCGCCCTTCGCGGCCTTCACGGCTTCGCCGACATTGGGCGTAACCGTGCCGAGCTTCGGGTTCGGCATCAGGCCCTTGGGGCCCAGCACCTTGCCGAGACGGCCGACGAGGCCCATCATGTCCGGCGTCGCGATGCAGCGCTCGAACTCGATCTTGCCCGACTGGCAGATTTCGAGAAGGTCTTCAGCGCCCACCACATCCGCACCGGCGGCCTTGGCTTCCTCTGCCTTGTCGCCGCGCGCAAACACGCCGACACGCACCGTCTTGCCGGTGCCCTTGGGCAGCGTCACTACGCCGCGGACCATCTGGTCGGCATGACGGGGATCGACGCCCAGCGCGATGGCGACTTCGATGGTTTCGTCGAACTTGGCCGTCGCGTTGGCTTTCACGATGGCGATGGCTTCATCGACGCCGTGCAGCTTTTCGCGGTTGATTTCAGCGGCGAGCTTCTTCGCCTTCTTGCTCTGGAATGCCATGATCTCAGCCCTCCACCACTTCGAGGCCCATGGCCCGCGCCGAACCTTCGATGATCTTCGTCGCCGCGTCGATGTCGTTGGCGTTCAGATCCTTCATCTTCAGCTGTGCGATTTCGGAAAGCTGCGAGCGCTTGATCTTGCCTGCCGATGTCTTGCCCGGCTCCTTCGAGCCCGACTTGAGGTTCAGCGCCTTCTTGATCAGGAAGGTCGCGGGTGGGGTCTTGGTCTCGAACGAAAAGCTCTTGTCCGCATAGACGGTGATGATCGTCGGAATCGGCATGTTCTTTTCAAGATCGCCGGTTGCGGCGTTGAACGCCTTGCAGAATTCCATGATGTTCACGCCGCGCTGACCCAGGGCCGGGCCGATCGGCGGTGATGGGTTTGCGGCACCCGCCGGCACTTGCAGCTTGATATAGCCGCTGATCTTCTTAGCCATGTTACGTTCTCACTCTCTTTCAAGTTTAGCGGTCAAGCAGCCCGAAAGCCTTCCGCACACATTCCGGGGCAAGCCCCGAGAATACCTATTTCGCCCGTTCCACCTGCTCGAACTCAAGCTCGACCGGTGTGGCCCGGCCGAAGATGGAAACGGAAACCTTGACCCGATTCTTGTCGAAGTCGATTTCCTCGACAACCCCGTTGAAGCTGGCGAACGGTCCGTCGAGCACCTTGACCTGGTCGCCGATCTCGTAGTCCACCGAGATACGCGCTTTCGGCGCGGCGGCTGCGGCTTCCTTCGTGTTGAGGATCCGCGCGGCCTCTGCCTCGCTGATCGGCTGCGGCTTGCCGCTGGCACCGAGAAACCCGGTCACTTTCGGCTGATTCTTGACGAGGTGATAGACATCGTCATTCATGTTCAGCTTCGCCAGCACATAGCCGGGGAAGAACTTGCGTTCGGCCTGGACTTTCTTGCCGCGGCGGACTTCGGTCACGGTTTCGGTCGGCACTTCGACGGCATCGACCAGCGCCTCGAGCCCGAGCCGCGCGGCATCGGCCATGATCGCATCGCGAACCTTGTTCTCGAAGCCCGAATAGGCGTGAATGATGTACCAGCGTGACATTATGTAGTTTTCAATCCTGCTCGCGCGTCAGATCAGTTTCAGAAGCGACTGGACGATCCAGCTGAAAAAGCTGTCCAGCCCGAAAAAGAAAAGGCCGAGAATCGTCGTCATGATGAGAACCATGACAGTCGTCATCACGGTTTCGCGGCTCGTGGGCCAGACGACTCGCGCCGTTTCCGCCCGAACCTGCCGAATAAACTCACCTGGACTGACCTTGGCCATTCCGCAAAATTCCTTGTCTCAGCCAACACAGCCTCGCGTCCGGAGCCTTCCGGTCTGCGCGATCCTGATGTCGGGATTGCGGCCCTTTAATGCCGATTTCCCACGGGCGCAAGCCCGGTGGCAGGAGTGGAGGGGCTCGAACCCCCGGCCCTCGGTTTTGGAGACCGATGCTCTACCAGCTGAGCTACACTCCTAGGCGCCGGAAGGTGCGCCTCTAGCCTTGGAGCCCGGCAGGCGCAAGCCTTGCACTTGGCATGGCGCAAATCGGGCGCATGGCCGGACAGACCGGTCATGCGCCCGACAGGGCATTGCCGTGCACAGGCAATGAATCCGGCCCGGTTCGGGGTCGCGCGCCAGGCCGGTTTGGGGTCCGGAAGACTAGCCGCCAGCGTTTGCGCGGCGGCGTGCCTGGGGCCGGGACGGCCGTTCGGGGCGATGCGGCGGCCGGAAGCCCTCGGCGCGGGTCACATCGACAGACCGGGTGACCTGCCCGTCGGCGCGGGTCACCGAAACATCGCGATTGAAGACCGTGGTTCCCGCGCTGTCCTTGATGTTCTGGTTCGCCGCAAAGCCAGTGTCGGTGCGCGTGCGGCTACCCGATGTCGTGTAGGTTTCACCGTCCCGGGTGGTGAAGCTTCCGCTGGTCGTCGACCCGCTGTCGGTACGAGTGCGAGTGCGTTCAAAGCTGCGGGTCTGTCCATCGAAGTTCGTGGAGGAACCCGAGACGGTGAAGCCGTCCGCCGTCCGCGTGCGATCGAATTCACGCGAGGCGGTCGCGCCGTCGCTGGCGCGCGTAACCTGAGTATCGACCGAAAGCGTTCCCGCTTCCTTGTCGCGTGTGATCGTCCGCGTTCCGTCGATGTTGGGCCGGTCGATCGTGACTGTCTTGGTCACGGGCTCGGCCAGGGCAGGAACGGCAAGGATTGCGGCAAGGGCCGGAACAAGAAGGATTTTGTTCATGTCATTCTCCAGTATCTGTTGAAGGAGCCGACCCGCTCACCTTCCTTCAACGCAGGACGCCGGAAAACCCTTCGTCTATTGTTGCAGCCTCTGTCGGCGCAGTTCGCGCCGACGCTGCTGAAGTTCGCGAAGCGCGCGCAGGCGGCGGAGCTGCTCGATCCGCTCGGGAGTCATAGCCATGTCCCCGCGCTGGGCTGCGCCGACATCGGGTGAAGAATTGGAGGGACGCTGGACATCCGGCAACGGCGCAGTCGGCACCGCCGGAGCGGGCATTGGCGGCGCCGCGAGTTCTGGCCGGGGCGTGATCGCGGCATCCATCTCCGGAATCACCGCCGCGCGCGAAGGCAGGCCAAGCTCGGCTGCCCGCTGCTCCTGACGGATTTCACGAACCCGCTGGATGACGGCTGCGCGATCGGCCGGCGGAATGCGGCGCAGAATCGGAACGATCTGCGCCGGGCGCGGCGGACTTGCCGGAAGCCCCAGCGCCGCTCGCCGCTCGCCGCGTTGCTGAAGCCCGACCGCAATCCGCTCGGCCACAATTTCGCGGCGGATCGCGCGTCGAACCATAGCCCGTTCGGGCAAGGTCAACGGCAAGGGCGCGGTATCCGCCTCGTCCACAACGGCTGGAGGACCGCCCTCGTCAGGTTTCGGCTTTGCGACAGCCGCCAGTTTCGGCTTGGGCTGTGGCTTGGCCGGAGAAACGCTGGCGATGAGCGGGCCAATGACGGGAATGGTGCGCGCAACATCCCCGAAGATGGCGGTCGCAGCGGCCCCCGCGCTCATCAGGCTGAACGCCACGACGCCGATCACAACACGATGCCCGCGAATCCACCGCGCACGCCTTCCTCCGCGCGACGGAACCGGAGCCGGCAGCGACGGACGGACGTTTGCCGCCGCCGCCACGACACGGTCAGCGAAGCCGGGAGAGAGCGGCGGAACCGTGTACGCATCAAGTGCCTTGCCGAGGGCAGGGTCAAGCCTTGGATCGCTCATGCCACATCTCCCTGGCGCGCCGTCCGTACATCGCCGAGCGCAGCTTTCAAAGCCTGGCGGGCGCGCAGCAACAGAGACTCGAATGCCTTGATATTGAGGCCAAGGATCTCCGCGGCGGCATGGTTCGAGCATTCTTCATAATATGTCAGGACGATCGCGGCGCGCTGCCGGTCCGGAAGCGACTGCACCGCTTGCATCGCCCGATGGCGCATCCATTCAGAGTCCATCTTTGCATCGGCAAGCGGAGTTTCATCAACGCGCTCCGGCACGTCCTCATCGCTCGCAAATCGGCGTCGGCGCAAACGATCAAGGCAAAGGTTCGTCGCCACACGGTTGAGCCAGGCGCCGACGCCAGCCCCGCCCGCCTGCCACCTGTCTGCCTGTTCCCACAATTTCAACATCGCTTCCTGTGCCACATCTTCGGCCTCGACCGCATCCCCCAGCATTCGCCACGCGATGCGATGGGCCTTGCCTGCATGCTTATCCACCAGCACGCGAAACGCCTCCGCATCGCGCACCGCGATCCGGGCCATCAGCGTGTCGTCATCCGCGGATTGCGGCGTCGCAGGGCTCATCAACACATCAATCACATCCCCGAATTACCCCTTAAAACGAACGAAACCATTAAATCCTTCGCAAGCGGACGAAGGAAAACTTCGCCAGCGACGTTTAGAGCGGACAAAGGCTTAAATCGGGGGTTTTCATGAAATCGGAACTCATGGCCATTCTGGCCTGCATGATGCTGGCGCAACCGGCGCTTGCCGAAACGGAGAAGGCCGAGGCCAAATGGTCGACTTCGCTTTCGGGCGGCACCGCGACCGTCGAAGGCCGCGGCGACCAACCCTTTTACAGCATCGGCCTGACACGGAATTTTGCGGACGGCTATATCCGCCTGACCGGCACGCATATCGACACGCGCGACGGACAGGGGTTGCTCGGCACGGTTCCCGCAAAAACAGACCAATTGAGTCTGGCGGGCGGCGCGAGCTTCGGTTCGCTCAACCTCGACGCCTATGTCGCATTCGGTCGACGGAAATTCGGTGCCGAGGCATTCCAGAGGCTCAACGGCCAGACGATCACTATCACGAGTAACGGGAAAACGTCTGCCGTCGGCGCCTCCCTGACCTATGACCTTCCCGTCGGGGAGCACGGCTTTCTCTCCCCCTTTGCCGCACTCGACTATAGTCGGGTCGATACCGCGCGGGCGATCGCGGCGCCCGTTCGCGGACTAGTCACCCAGAAGGAAAAACAGGACGGCGTTGCTTTCACGCTCGGCAGCACCGCACAGCTTCTCTTCGGCCCCGGCGATGCGCACAGCATCGGGCTCTACGGCGCGTTCGTCACAAGTTCGAACGCAACCGCCTACAATCGCGGTACATCGCCCGTTGCCGCCTCCCGGCTGCTGGGCGCGCTCGATGTGCCGGGGACGAAGGACAGTTGGGCCGAATATGGCGCAACGGCCAGCTTCAGGATTGCAAAGCCCTTGCGGCTTGATCTGTCGGTGATCCGGACAGCCGGGTTTTCCAACGCTGAATCGACTTCCGGTTCGGTGGGCTTGCGGATCAGCTTCTGAGCCACTCAGGCCCGGCGGCGGCCAAGATCCAATAGCGGGGCGGGCACATTGCCAACCTCATCGAGGATGAACGTCATCAGCGCCTTCTCAAACGGATCGGTATCACCGTCCGCTGCAATATGAGTTTTGAGCCAGGCCGCTTCGACTGCCGTCAGCGCCGAATCGATGCCCGTTGAAAGGGAGCGTGCAAACAGTTCGTCCTCATGCGGAAAGACGGCCTTGAACGCATCGAGGATCGTTCCGCGGCCGAACATGTCGCTTGGCAGCATCCGCCGGAAAAAGCTGGCGACGCTTGGCGTATTTGCTTCCATTTCGGCATTGAGGTGCGCGGCTTCTTCGCGCGTGAGTGGCCGGTAGTCGCTGTGCGCGAGCAGGTGATTGCCGACGCCCTGGACAAAAAGCTGGAGCCAGCCCGGCGCGTTCTGGCCGCCAAGCGCTGCGTCCTTGATGCGAAAGAGCATGTCGGCTTCTTGCGCCCCAACAATGATCGCGCCCTCGCCGCCGCCGGCAAAGATCAGACGACGGAGCAACTGCACCTCGGCATCGTCCACACAATTGGGACGGACCGGGCCCGGTGCCCGCGTCGGCCCGACGCCGCTCTTGATCGTCGCCTCGATTTGAGCAAGCGCATATGCCTTGAGCGAGTCAGGCGCATTCTCCGCATGTTCCAAGACAGAAACCAGCAGTTCGATTTCGCCAAGCGTTGCGACGCGGCCATCGCGATCGATCTTGCCCTGAAGCCAGCGCGCACCATCCTCGCCAATGAAACCGGGCGGCGGCGTCTGGTTTAGCAGGGCGTGCTCGACTGCCTCGACGAAGAAGCCGACCCAGCGGGGCGTTCCAGGCGCGCACCCGTCGTTCACGAGGAAGAGCGCATCCAGTGTTTCGAGGCTGATAATGTCCTCGCGCCAAACCGCCTCGCGCAGCGCGAGCACATCGCCATCGCTGACCTGGCCGCTCCCGATCAGCCGCGCCGCCAAATTCCCGATTTCCCTGTTCATCCCAACCGCCCTTTTGTGCAGCCTCGTGGACTATCACCCAAGGCCTTAACAGCGAGTTGAAGCTAGAAATCGACGGCAATGCCTTTCAGTTCCCAATCGCCGTAGCGCACCGGATCGAGCCGGTCCGGGTCCGGCTCCGCTGCGCGAGGTACGTCTTGCGGCACGGGCACTGGCGGGCTCTTCGACAGATAGGCCGGTGGTTTGACGTGGGGCGGACGCTTGCGGGGCATCTTCGCAATATCGCCGCTCCGCATCTTTTCGACAAGAGACGATTAGCCCGCTACGGCGGCGTTCATGGACATGACCCCCGGACTTGCGCCGCGCCGCGCCGCGCTCACTTTGCTCGATGCCGTGCTGCGGCGGGGCCAGCCGCTTGAGTCTTTACTAACGAGGGCGACGCGAGGCCTGGCAAAACCCGAAGACAAGGCGCTTGCGCGCGCCATTGCCAGCGAGACGCTTCGCCGTCTGCCAGACCTGGACACGCTGATAGACAGTGCAACGCGGCAGAAGCTGCCGGACGACGCCAAGGCCAGAATGGTCCTGCGACTGGCGCTGGTGCAAGTCCTCGTCATGGGAACCCCCGAACATGCCGCCGTGGCGACTGCCCTGCCGCTGGTCGACGGCGGGCCGCGGCGGCTCGTCCATGGTGTTCTCGGAACCTTGCTGCGGCGCAAGGCGTCTCTGCCCGACGTGCCGACCCTGCCCGACCCGGTCCGGGTGCGCTGGAGCGACACGCTTGTGGAGCTTGCTGCCGCAGCCATGATTGAACCACCCGTCATCGATCTTACCCTGCGCGACGCAGCCGAGACCGCACTCTGGGCCGACCGTCTTGACGGCGAAAGCCTCATGCCGGGCCATGTCCGTATTGCCCGAGGCCCGGCGATTGCGGAGCTGCCGGGATTCGAGGAAGGCGCATGGTGGGTGCAGAATATCGCGGCATCACTTCCGGCCAGGCTCCTCGGGTCTGGAGCAGGGCAGGCCGTGCTCGATCTGTGCGCAGCTCCGGGCGGCAAGACAATGCAGCTTGCGGCATCGGGATGGGATGTGACCGCGCTCGATCAGGACCGCGCCCGGATCG
Organism: Sphingomonadaceae bacterium; assembly: GCA_041916635.1. Lineage (GTDB taxonomy): Bacteria > Pseudomonadota > Alphaproteobacteria > Sphingomonadales > Sphingomonadaceae > Aquisediminimonas. The sequence continues at coordinate 774,668 of JAYRZE010000001.1, forward strand.
TCCGGCTTGAGGACAATCTTGCGCGCACCGGGCTTTCGGCCCGGCTCGTGACGGCCGACCTGATGCGTTGGGAACCGCCGGCGCCGGTGGAGGCCATCCTGCTCGACGCGCCGTGCAGCGCGACGGGGATATTCGCCCGGCACCCCGACGTCCTGTATCGCGTCCGGCCACGCGACATTGCCCAGCTTGCCGAGCTGCAAGCCGCCATGATCGTGCGCGTTTCGGGCTGGCTCCGGCCCGGCGGTACCCTTGTCTATGCCACCTGCTCGCTCGAACGGCAGGAAGGCGAAGACCAGGTCCGCGCGGCGGCAGCATCGGGCTTGAACTCCTCGGCAATCGCCCCACAAGAGCTTGGGGCCGGCATATTGCCGGACCCCAAGGGCTGGGTTCGCGTCCTGCCCGTCAATCACGCAGACGGTTTTTTCATCGCGCGCTTCAAACGGCCCTGAACGCGCCTTGCCGCAAGGTGATTCGCTGGCTAGAGCGGCCGGTTATGGGAAACCCTGTCCTTATTGCACCGTCGATCCTGTCGGCTGATTTCGCGCGACTGGGAGAGGAAGTGCGCGCGGTCGACGCAGCCGGGGCAGACTGGATTCATGTCGACGTGATGGACGGCCATTTCGTGCCAAACATCACAATCGGACCAATGGTTGTGAAAGCGCTGCGCCCGCATACCGAAAAGGTGATGGACGTCCACCTGATGATCGCGCCCGTGGATTTCATGCTGGAAGCCTTTGCCGAGGCCGGCTCGGACATCATCACCGTCCATCAGGAAGCGGGCCCGCATCTTCACCGCACGATTCAGCGGATCAAGGCGCTTGGCAAGAAGGCCGGCGTCTCCCTCAACCCGGCGACACCCGCCAAGATGCTCGACTATGTCCTTGAGGAAATCGACCTTGTCCTGGTGATGAGCGTCAACCCCGGCTTTGGCGGGCAGAGCTTCATCGAGAGTCAGCTGCGCAAGATCGAGGCGATCCGGAAATCGATCGACAAACTGGGCAAGGACATCCGCCTCGAAGTCGATGGCGGCATCGATCGCAAAACGGCTCCCCGGGTCATCGGCGCCGGAGCGGACGTGCTCGTCGCCGGAACTGCGACCTTCAGGGGCGGCCCCGGCGCTTATGCCACCAACATCGCCGCACTGCGCGGCTGAATGGCCGTCGGGGGATGACAGACGACAGTCATGAAGAGATCCCCGTAGGCAGGCGTCTGGTGCGCACGCCTGGCGGAAGTGGGGAATCCCTGGCGGAAAGGCTGGCAAGCCAGTTCTACCGCCTGACATGGCGGACACCGCTCCATGCGCTCAGGCTTCGTGGCCGCTATCCGCTGAAGCTGCTTGCCGTGCCCGACGATCCCGTTGCGGGGGACGCTGCTGCCGGCCTCGCGATCCTGCGCGGGGAGCTGGGCTGGCGAGGGGAGCAGTTCGCATGCAGCCAGGTCGATTTCGGGAGCGAGCCCGTCTCTCCGGGCTTTGCCGCCTATCTGCAACGATTCCAGTGGTTACGCGATCTCGCGGCAGCGGGCCCGCGCGCGCAGGTTGCCCCTGCCGCTGAAATGCTGACACGCAAATGGCTGGCGAGCCATGCCGAGCGAGTGAGCGAGCCTGCCTGGCGACCGGATCTCTGGGGCTGGCGCATCCTGTTCTGGGCGGCGCACGCGCCGCTGATCCTGTCGAGCACCGACCTTGTCTATCGCTCTGCCGTCCTCAATGGGCTGGCTCGGGGCGCACGGCATCTGGAGCGGACGGCCGATCGCGCACCTGTCGGCCTGCCGCGGATCGCGGGCTGGGCTGGAGTGACGGCGGCGGGCCTCCTAATGGCAGGCGGCAATCCAAGGCGAGCCTTTGGCGAAACAGGATTGGCGCGCGCGCTCAGCTCCGGCTTTTCTGCCGATGGCGGGCTTGTCTGCCGGACGCCAGACGGTCAGCTCGACGTCGTCATGCTGCTCTCAATGCTCGCCCGAGTCTATAACGCACGACGGATCGAGCTTCCACCCTTTATCGGCAGCGCACTTAATCTGGCCGTTCCATCGCTGCTTGGCGTGACCTTGGGCGATGGGGGGCTTTCAAGCTGGCAGGGCGGCCTGCCGCTCAGCCCATCGCGCGTCGAGGCCATCGTCGCTGCCAGCGGCGTGCGCACGCGTCCGCAACGCCAGGCGCGCGACTGGGGGTATCAGCGCGCCACGGCCGGGCAGTCCGTTCTCGTGATCGATGCGGCGCCACCGCCAGACCGGCGTGTGTCGAAAGGCGGCTGCGCCTCGACGCTGGCTTTCGAATTGTCCGACGCCGGGCACCGGCTGATCGTCAACTGTGGCGGAGCCAATGCAGGCGGGGCGTTCATCTCGGCAGGCCTTGCCAATGGACTGAGAACAAGCGCTGCCCATTCGACACTTATCCTTGCCGACAGTAATTCGACAGCGATCCACAACGACGGGACACTCGGGCGCGGGGTTTCGGAGATTGCACTCGAGCGGCAGGAAAATGAAGGCAGCAGCCGGATCGAGGCAAGCCATGACGGCTATGTCCGGCGGTTCGGGCTGATCCACAAAAGGACGCTGCTGCTTTCGGGGGATGGCCGAGAGCTGCGCGGCGAAGATGCGCTCCTTCCCGCCAAGGCCAGGCAGAAGCCGATGACATCGGCCTTTGCCATCCGCTTCCATCTCGCTCCCGGCATCGAGGCCACGCCGACGGCGGACGGGATGGGCGCGTTGCTGAGGATTGAACGCGGCGCGCTGTGGCAGTTCCGCTGCCGCGGCGGAACGTTGACGATCGAGGAAAGCCTGTGGGTCGATGGTGAGGCCCGCCCCCACAACACATTGCAACTGGTCGTGAGCGGCGAAGCACCGCCCGGCGGCGCGAGCGTCGGCTGGGTGTTGCGGCGCGCCGGCTAATCTATCTGGAGACATGATGACGGACGTGAAGATCAAAAGGGCGCTGCTCAGCGTTTCGGACAAGGCCGGACTGCCGGATCTCGGGGCGGCGCTCGCGCGGCACGGCGTTGAGCTGGTTTCGACGGGCGGCACGGCGAAGGCGCTGCGCGACGCCGGGTTGCAGGTCATGGACATCTCGGACCTGACGGGCTTTCCCGAAATGATGGACGGGCGGGTGAAGACGCTCCATCCGGTCGTTCATGGCGGACTTCTGGCGGTTAGGGACAATCCCGAACATGTTGCAGCCATGGAGGCGCACGACATTGGCGCAATCGACCTTGTCGTGGTCAATCTCTATCCTTTTGCCGCGACCGTCGCCAAGGGCGCAAGCCGTGACGAGATCATCGAGAATATCGATATCGGCGGGCCTTCGATGGTCCGCTCGGCAGCGAAAAACCATGCGTCTGTGGCAATCGTGACCGATCCCGCTGATTATGGCGAACTGATCGCCGCGATGGACGCGAACAACGGCGCCACCGGCTATGACTTCCGCCGCCGCCTTGCCGCCAAGGCCTATGCCGCGACGGCGACCTATGACGCGATGATCAGCCAGTGGTTCGCTTTTGCCGACCAGCAGCAGCTTTTCCCGGATACGCTGGCGCTCACAGGCCTGAAGCGCGAGGAGTTGCGCTATGGCGAGAACCCGCACCAGAAGGCGGCGCTCTATATCCCGGCCGGACCGCATACCCGGGGCATTGCCCAGGCCGAGCAATTGCAGGGCAAGGAACTCTCCTACAACAATTATAACGACGCCGATGCGGCGCTCGAACTGGTGAGCGAATTCCGCGACGGGCCGCCGACCGTGGTGATCGTCAAGCACGCCAATCCGTGCGGCGTCGCGACCGCCGATACGCTGCTTGAAGCCTATCAGGCAGCCCTCGCGTGTGACTCCGTCTCCGCGTTTGGCGGGATCATTGCCGTAAACCGCCCGCTCGATGCGGCAACGGCCGAGGCAATGGCGGGGATCTTTACCGAAGTTGTCGCGGCCCCCGACGCGAGCGAAGAGGCCAAAGCGATTTTCGCCAGGAAGAAGAATCTCCGCCTGTTGCTGACCGGCGAGCTGCCCGACCCGGCACGTGGCGGATTGACGGTGAAGACGATTGCGGGCGGTTTCCTCGTCCAGTCCCGCGACAATGGGCGCGTGACGCAAGACATGCTCAAGACCGTAACCAAGCGCACGCCGACCGACCAGGAATTGTCGGACTGCCTGTTCGCCTGGACCGTCGCCAAGCATGTGAAATCGAACGCCATCGTCTATGCCAAGGGCGGCAGCACGGCGGGGATCGGGGCGGGCCAGATGAACCGGGTCGAATCGGCGCGCATTGCCGCCTGGAAAGCAAAGGACGCGGCCGAAAGGGCCGGCTGGTCCGAGCCGCGCACGATCGGGTCGGCGGTTGCCTCGGACGCCTTCTTCCCTTTTGCTGACGGCCTGCTGACAGCGGTCGAGGCAGGTGCCACGGCAGTCATCCAGCCTGGCGGTTCGATCCGCGACGAGGAGGTAGTCAAAGCCGCGGATGATGCGGGGCTGGCAATGGTCTTTACCGGGATGCGCCATTTCCGGCACTGACCGTCAGGCACTGGCCTTTCGGAACAGCGTCCGGTCTTCTTCGGCAAAACCCCATTTCCAGATCACGGTTCCATAGACAAACAGGATCGCTGGGATTCCGAGGGCCAGTTCGACCCATTCGGGCATTTGAACGGCAATCAGCCCCACGGCAATCCCCGCCGCCGACGCCCAGATCAGTGGCCAGCGCCACACTGACACCGGCGCACCGAGCAAAAGCGCAGCCAGGTTTGACTTGACCATCGAGGCGAAACCCAACGAAATTGCAAGTGCAGCGGCCGGCGCGGCCGCCTGGTAGAGTTCGGGAAAATGTTCACGTCGCGCCGTGAACAGGAACAGAAATGTCAGCGCCGCCTGAAACCCGATCATCGCTGCCGAGATCAGGAAGTTGCGGTGCCGGGCGATATAGACCAAGGCTGCCTCGCTGACGACAGCGACGGCTGCCGCCACTTCAGCGAGCAGCAGGAACGCAAGCGCACCATTGCCTCCAACAAATGCGCTTTTGGGCCCGAAAAGGCCCATCAGCGCTTCCCCCGGAATGCCGAGCGAAAGGGCAATTCCGGCCTGCGCCGCGATGATCCAGAAACCGACCTGGCTGATTTGCCGGGCAACGGCGGCTTTATCGCCGCTCTCCAGCTTTCGCGTGATGACCGGGCCGAGGATCGGATCGAAGCTGGTCTTGAGCTTTTGCGGCAGGCTCGCCACCTGCTGCGCCACATAGTAGATGCCGACGGTTGCGGGCGAAACGAACAGGCCGAGGATCGCAAGATCCAGTCGTCGCGACCCCCACTCGATCCCATCGGCTGCGGCCAGCGGCAAGTTGCGCCGGGCGAGACGGTAAAGCCCGTTTGGCGTTGGGCCCCATCCCGCCGGAAGACCATAGGCACGAAAGAAGGGAAGCGCCGCAGTCACCAACGCCGCGCCCATCGACAGCGCATAGGCGATCAACAAGCCGTCGCGCAGCGAGTACCAACTAAGCGCAAAGGCCGCGATGCTGATCGTCCAGGGCTCGACGATCGCCTTGGCGCGGACCGTCGCCCCGACATCGTAGCGATAGGCAAGCGCCGCCAGCATCAGGTCGGTCAACGCCAGAGCCGGGACGACCAGCGGCAACAACAGCTCAAGACCGTTGATGTCGCTGTTCGGGAACATCACGCGCGGCATCAGCATCAACCCGGCCATCAGCGCCACGGCGCAGGCAAGCACAATCGCCATTGCGTCCCACGCGCCGCCTTGTTTGCCTTCTCCCGACAGATGGAGCGCAAGCCCACGCTTCAGCCCAAGCGTTGCAACCTGCGCCGCAAATTCGACAACCAAGACGGCATAGGCCATGCGCCCGAGCGCCGCCGCGCCATACCATTGGCCGGCAATGAACAGGAAGGGAATGCGCGCGATCAGGCGCGCAAAGAATCCGGCAACATTGGTGCGCCCCCCCTTTGCCAGGGCTTCGATATCGTCAGGTTCGGTAGCGCTCGCGCCGGTCAATGCGCGGCGCCCCAGCTCTTGCCCGTCCCGATTTCGACGCCCAGCGGAACATCGAGCTTCACGAGCGGCTCGGCTGCCTCGGCCATGACCCGCTCGATGACTGGACTTGCCGCCGCAACATCGCCTTCGGGCAGTTCGAACACCAGTTCGTCATGGACCTGGAGCAGCATCTTTACATGCGAAAGCCCAGCGTCGGCGAGCGCGGGAAGCATGCGGGTCATGGCGCGCTTGATGATATCCGCGCTTGTCCCCTGGATCGGGGCATTGATCGCTGCGCGTTCGGAGCCTGCCCGCTCGGTTGGGTTTTGCGAGGTAATCCGGGTGAAATGCGTCTTTCGCCCGAACAGCGTTTCGGTATGCCCCGTTTCGCGCGCCTTCTGGAGCGTCTGGCTGATGTACTGGTTGATGCCGGGGAACCGCTCGAAATAGCGGTCGATCATCGACTGAGCCTCGTCGGCCGAAATGCCCAGCCTGCCCGCCAACCCCCAGCGCGAGATGCCGTAGAGCAACGAGAAGTTGATCGTCTTGGCTCGGCCGCGCGTATCGCGGTTCACTTCGCCGAACAGCTCCATTGCCGTCAACGCATGGATGTCCTCACCCTTGGCGAAGGCTTCCTTCAGTGCGGGCACGTTCGCCATATGGGCTGCCAACCGCAATTCGATCTGGCTATAGTCTGCTGATAACAGGACATTGCCGGGCTCGGCGACGAATGCTTCCCGGATACGCCGGCCCACTTCGGTGCGGACCGGAATGTTCTGGAGATTGGGATCGTTCGAGGAAAGACGCCCGGTCTGCGCACCGGTAATCGAATAACTGGTATGGACGCGTCCGGTCCGGGGATTGACTTGCTCCTGAAGAGAATCCGTGTAGGTGGACTTGAGCTTCGACAACTGGCGCCACTCGAGCACCTTGCCTGCGATCTCGATGCCTTCGCCCGCAAGCTTTTCAAGCACTGTGACATCGGTCGAGTAATCGCCCGACTTTCCTTTCTTGCCGCCCTTCAAGCCCATCTTCCCGAACAGGATTTCGCCCAGTTGTTTGGGGCTCCCCACCGTGAAGGGCTGTCCGGCGAGCGCGTGGATCTCTGCCTCAAACCCAGCGATCCCGTCAGCGAACTCCTTCGACATGCGCGCCAATTCATCGCGATCGACCTTAATTCCTTCCTGCTCCATCCGGACCAGCACGGAAATGAGCGGACGATCGACGCGTTCGTAGACCCGCGTCACTTTTTCGGCCGAAAGGCGCGGTTTCAGCCAGTGCCAGAAGCGGAGCGTGACATCAGCATCCTCGGCAGCGTAGCGCGTCGCGTCCCTGAGCGCGACCTGGTTGAACGTGAGCTGGTTCCTGCCCGTGCCGCATACATCCTTGAACGATATGCAGGTGTGGCCGAAATGCTGGAGCGCCAGTTCATCCATTCCGTGATTGTGGCGCCCCGCATCGAGATCGAAGCTCATCACCATCGTGTCGTCGATCGGGGATATGTCGATGCCGTAACGGGCAAGGACGTTCATGTCGTATTTGATGTTATGCCCGACTTTCAGGACGGAAGGGTCCTCGAGCAACGGCTTGAGCTTTGCGATTGCCAGTTCGAGCGGCACCTGTTGCGGCACTTCGGACAACAAGTCGGTGCCGCCGTGCGCGAGCGGGATATAACAGGCGCGATTTGGCGCGGTCGCGATGTTCACGCCGACCAACCCGGCTTGCATCGAATCGAGGGCGTCGGTCTCGGTATCGACCGCAATCACACCGGCAAGTGTCGCCTCCGCAATCCAGTCGTCGAGCGCCTCGGCCGTCTGCACGCAGACATAGGCATCGAGATCGAACGGAAGCTTTTCCGGCGCAGGCGGCTGCGCAGCAGGCGCCGTCTTCGCTTCGGAGCGGATCAGCTTCATGGTCTGGTGATCGGGTTTTCCCGGCCCGTCGCCCGCAAGGCGCTTGAGCAACGAAGCAAAGCCATGATGTTCGAGAAAGGACCGCAGTGGCGGTTCAGGCACTTCCTTCAGCAGGAAATCGTCGAGTGGCTCGGGCAAGGGCGCATCGGTCTTGAGTTCGACAAGGATACGCGACAGCCGGGCCTGTTCGGCAAATTCGATCAGATTTTCCCGCATTCTTGACGGCTTCATGTCGGGCGCAGCGGCAAGGACGGCATCGACCGTGCCAAACTCCTGAACCAGCTTTGCCGCCGTTTTGGGGCCAATTCCCGGCACGCCCGGCACATTGTCCGCCGTATCGCCCATCAGGCCGAGTACTTCGCCCAACCGATCGGGCTCAACGCCGAACTTCTCGATCACCGCGTGCGGGCCCAGCCGCTCGCTCTTCATCGGATCGAGCATGTCGACGCCCGGCTGGATGAGCTGCATCAGATCCTTGTCCGTGGACACGATCGTGACATTCCAGCCCTGTGCAAGCGCTGCATGTGCATAGGAGGCGATCAGGTCATCCGCCTCAAGGCCCGGCACCTCGATGCAGGGCAATGAAAAAGCACGCGTCGCATCGCGGATCATTGGAAACTGCGGCACCAGATCCTCGGGCGCAGGCGGCCGGTGCGCCTTATATTGCGAATAGATGTCGTTGCGGAACGACTTGCCCGACGCATCGAGGATGACTGCCATGTGAGTCGGTCCATCGGCCTTGTGGAGCGCATCGGCGAGCTTCCACAACATGGTCGTATAGCCATAGACCGCGCCGACCGGCTCGTCGTGAATATTTGTCAGCGGGGGAAGTCGATGATAGGCCCGGAAAATATAGCCCGAGCCGTCGATCAGATAGAGGTGGTTCTGGGACATTGCGTAAGGGTCTAGCGCGTTCGCCGCGCCGGGGCAAAAACCTATTGCAGCTTGTGAAAGGCGCCAACCGTGGCGCTGATACCTTGCATCAGTTCGAAGCGCTTGGCCAACGGCGTCCGCGTGTCCGCGATCATCACCACGACGGCATAGCTGGTGCCATCGGGCGCGGTCATGATGCTGACGTCATTGAATCCGGCCTGGCGCCCTTTGAATTCCTGACCGGTTCCCGTCTTGTGGGCAAAGCTCCAGCCCGTCGGAACGCCGCCGTGGAGCCGTTGCGGCCCTGTAACCGAAGTCGACATGAGATTGAGCAGGTAACGCGTCGAGGAGGGCGAAAGAAGGTCGCCCCGTTTCAGGCGAAGCAGCGCACGGGCAATGGCGATCGGCGCGGCCCCATCAGGGGGGTCGGCCAGATAGGCATCCATTGCCGCCGTCCGTGCAACATCGCTGAGCCGCGAGCGCGCGGCACGGAAGGCCTGGTTGTCGATATATTCCGGCCGCCACGTCAAACCGGCTGTCTTCGCCTGGAGCAGCTTTTCACCCGGACCGAAACGGATCGCCCCAAAACCCTTCGAAGCGATGAAGGACCGGATCGCTTGTGGCCCTCCGACCTTGCGCATCAGAAAATCGTTGGCGGTATTGTCGCTCCGGCGCATCTGCCGATCAAGCAGGTCGGCAATTGTCGTGGTGAAACTGCTTTCGCCGATCGCCGCCGCAATGGGCTGGTTGAACACCGTCAGGTCAGCGCGGGTGAGCGTCACGTGATCGTCAAGGTGCAGCTTTCCCCGATCAACCGCATCCATCACGGCCATTGCCACCCAGAGCTTCGAGACGCTTTGCTGCGGCATCAATTCATCGCCGCGCTCATGGACGACCCAGGTGCCGTCCATTCGCGCGATCGCAATGCCGGTGCGCCCTTCAAATCCCGCCCATAACGAATGAATTGCCCGGGCCAGCGCGACCGGCGCCGCAGGTGGCGGCGTGACCTGAGGCTGGGTGACAGGCTTGGGCTGGACGACAGGCGGAGGCGGCAGGCGGCTCGGCGTTTCCTGAGAGGAAACGCAAGCCGTCATTGTCATTACCCCCGCGATCAACGCGATGCGAACCCGCCCAAACATTGCGGCTTGTTGTAGCGCTCCGTCAGCCAAGCGATACAGGTCGCGCGACGAACGATTCTCAATGAACGACCAGCCGTTGGGAAAACCCTATGAAGCGAACAGCAGATTGAACGGCGCCTCTCCAGATTTTGCCTTTGCCACCGCCTCTGTCGCGCGCAGAACGCGGATCAGGTTGCGGCAAGCGATTTTTTCGAGATCCTCCCGGCTGTATCCCCGCCGCGCAAGCTCGGCAAAGAGCGCGGGATAGGTCGACACGTCCTCCAAACCCTCGATCACGCTGTCCATTCCATCGAAGTCGCCGCCGAGCCCGATATGATCGATGCCGGCGACCTGCCTGACATGATCGATATGATCGGCCACCTGCGCAAGCGTGGCGCGCGGTCTTGGATGGGCTGCAACCCAATCCGCTAAAGCCCCCGCTGCCGCGGCCGGATTGCCATTGTGGAGATATTTCGCGCGTGCTTCCTCGGCGGCCTTCGCGCCTTCCCACTCGCGGACTTGCTCGCTGACGAAATCGGGCAGGAAGACCTGCATCACGACCCCGCCATTGGCCTTCAACCGGGCCAGCACGGAATCCGGCACGTTGCGCGGATGGCCGTCGATCGCCCGCGCACCCGAATGACTGAAGATCACGGGTGCCGCCGTGACGTCAAGCACATCCATCATCGTCTTTTCCGAAACGTGGCTGATATCGACCAGCATGCCGAGCCGGTTCATTTCCTTGACGACGGCGACTCCGAACGGCGCGAGCCCGCCGCTGTTGGGCGTGTCGGTCGCGCTGTCAGCCCAGGGCGTGTTCTTCGAGTGAGTAATCGTCATGTATCGCGCGCCGGCGCGGTAGAATTGCCGCAACACGCCAAGCGAAGATCCGATCGAATGCCCGCCCTCGACGCCGACCAGCGACGCAATCCGATGCTGCTTGAACGCGGCCTCTATATCATCGGCACTCTTTGCGAGCATCAGGTCTTTTGGGTAGGCGGTAGCCAGCCGCTCGACCACGTCGATCTGCTCGGTTACCTGACGGACGGCCTCCACTTCGCTCTGGCCGGTCGTCACCCAGACGGACCAGAATTGTCCGCCGACCATGCCCTTTCTCAGCCTCGCGAGATCGGTGTGCATCTTGCCGCCCTTCTGCGAGGCAGTCGGGGACATGTCGTGAAAATCGAACTTGGAGAAATCATTCGCGAAGCGTTCGCGAAGCTGCTCCGGCACATCGTTGTGACCGTCTACGACCGGCGATCGGGCAAGCGCGGCACGCGCTGTTTCCTCCGGCGTTGCCGAAGACGCGGGGGCGGCGAGCAGCGCGAACGCAAGGCCCAATCCCAATTGTACAGACCCGATCTTCATCTCCGTCTCCCTGGCTTGATCGCCACTGCTTCTGGCAGGCCGCACCGTGTCTTGGCAAGCACCCGAAGAGATATTGACATTGTTGTCAATATGATTAGGGTAGCGGAATGCAACCGACTGTCTTTCGCGATCCTGCCCGACCCGCGCCGCGTTTCCGGCCATTCAAGGCGCTGGCTCATTTCCGCAAACTGTTGAAGGACAAGGAAGACACCGAGCAGGTCTTCCACATTTTCGAATGCCTGCCGCGCAAGGGCTTCCTGCCGGAGGCGAGGGCCTTCGTCGAAAGCCCGAAGGGGCAGCGCTTGATGGCAAGCGAGCCTTATCTGCCAACGATTCTCGACGATCATGATACGCTGAAGCGACTGCCCGTGGGAACGGTCGGGCGCGCCTATGTCGACTTCATGGAGCGCGAAGGGCTGTCGGCGGCGGGACTCGTTGCCGAAAGCGACAAGATGCGGGGAAACAAGCCGCACTATAACGACCAGCTCGAATGGTATGGCAACCGTCTGCGCGATACGCACGACCTGCTCCATGTGCTGACCGGTTATGGCCGGGATGCGCTGGGCGAACAGTGCGTGCTGGGCTTCACCTATGGCCAGAACCGGAATCTTGGAAACCTGTTCATTTCCTATCTCGGCGGGCTGGAGCTGCAGCGCAAGATCAAGGTCGGCGCCCCGGTGCTGAAAGCCATCCGGCAGGGCCAGCGCCACGGCCGTGCGGCAGCGAACATTGTCGATGAAAGCATCGCCGACCTGCTCGCCGAACCGATCGAGGACGCGCGCAAGCGGCTGAACATCGGCCAGCCCACTCAATATCGTGCAGCCCACAACACGTATCGCGCGCGCGGCATCGATCCCTATAATTTCCTGGCAGCTGCGGCCTGACCTTTATCCTCCCTAAGGCGCAGCCTTGGGGAGGGGGCCGCCGCGCAGCGGTGGTCGAGGGGCCTTTAAGCCATCAGCTTGGGAAAGAAGCCTTCATGCGCGGCGCGGACGTCGGCGAGCGGCACTCCTGCGACCCGATCGCCGCCCGTCGTTCCGATTGCCACAGCATCTGCAACCGTTACGCCCTGCGCGGTCGTGACCAGATAGCGACCTTGATCCTCGCCAAAGGCCTGTACCGTATCGAGTGCGTCCAGAATTGCACCGGTCCCTCCTGCAAGGGCCATTTCCGCAACCGCCACAAGCAGCCCGCCATCCGAAATATCGTGAACGGCGGTCGCGACGCCTGAATCGATGAGTTCGCGCACATGGCTGCCGGCCTGGCGCTCTGCAGCAAGATCGACCGACGGCGGCGTTCCACTTTCCAGCCCTGTGACCTCCCGCAACCAGATCGACTGGCCAAGCCCGGTTCCATGGCCGCCAAGAAGCCAGATCGTTTCTCCCTCGGCCTTGAACCCGATGCCGACTGCCTTGCGCCAGTCGCGCATCAGCCCGATCCCACCAATGGCGGGCGTGGGCAGGATCGCGCTCCCCCCGCCGGTCGCCTTGCTTTCGTTGTAGAGCGAGACATTGCCCGACACGATCGGGAAGTCGAGGGCGCGACAGGCATCGGCCATGCCCTCCAGGCAGCCGACAAACTGCCCCATGATTTCCGGTCGCTGCGGGTTCGCGAAATTGAGGCAGTTGGTCACGGCCAGCGGCGTGGCGCCAACTGCGCTCAGGTTACGGTAGCATTCGGCAATCGCCTGCTTCCCGCCTTCATAAGGGTCTGCATAGCAGTAGCGCGGGGTGCAGTCGGTCGAAATGGCAATCGCCTTGTCCGTGCCGTGAACGCGGACGACCGCCGCGTCTCCGCCCGGCGGCTGAACCGTGTCCGCACCGACCTTGTTGTCATACTGCTCCCAGATCCAGCGACGCGAGGCGATGTCCGGGCTGGCCATCAGCTTGAGAAGGTCCGCGCCGATATCGGTCGACTCGGGAATGTCGGTCAAAGGCGCGGGCGGGGGCGTCTTTACCCAGGGCCGGTCGTAGAGCGGCGCTTCGTCCGCAAGCGGCGCGAGCGGGATGTCCGCAACCGTCTCGCCCCTGAACTTCAGGACCATGTGCCCGGTCTCTGTCACATGGCCGATCACCGCGAAATCGAGCTCCCATTTGCGGAAAATGGCTTCGGCGAATTCCTCACGGCCCGGCTTCAGGACCATGAGCATGCGTTCCTGCGATTCGGAGAGCATCATCTCATAGGGCGTCATGCCTTCCTCGCGGCAGGGCACCTTGTCCATGTCGAGTTCGATGCCGACCCCGCCCTTCGACGCCATCTCGACGCTTGAGGACGTAAGCCCGGCCGCGCCCATATCTTGGATCGCGACAATTGCGTCGGAGGCCATGAGTTCGAGACAGGCCTCGATCAGCAGCTTCTCGGTGAAGGGGTCGCCCACTTGCACCGTCGGGCGCTTTTCCTCGCTGTCTTCGGAGAAATCCGCGCTTGCCATCGTCGCGCCATGAATGCCGTCGCGCCCGGTCTTCGAGCCGACATAGACGATCGGATTGCCCGGCCCCGAAGCGGCCGAATAGAAGATCTTGTCGGTATCAGCGATACCGACGGTCATCGCGTTGACAAGGATGTTTCCATCGTACGCCGGGTGGAAATTCACCTCCCCGCCGACAGTCGGCACGCCCACACAATTGCCATAGCCGCCAATCCCACGCACCACCCCGGAAATCAGGTGGCGCATCTTCGGGTGGTCGGGTCGGCCGAAGCGCAGCGCGTTCATGTTGGCGATCGGCCGCGCACCCATCGTGAAAACGTCGCGCAAAATGCCACCGACGCCCGTCGCCGCGCCCTGATAAGGCTCGATATAGGAGGGGTGGTTGTGGCTCTCCATCTTGAAGATCGCCGCCTGCCCATCGCCGATATCGACGACGCCGGCATTCTCGCCGGGTCCGCAGATCACTTGCGGGCCTGTGGTCGGCAGCTTCTTCAGGTGAATCCGCGAGGATTTGTAGGAGCAATGTTCCGACCACATGACGGAGAAGATGCCGAGTTCGGTCAGGTTCGGCTCGCGCCCCATGGCGTGGAGAACGCGTTCATATTCCTCGGGCGAAAGGCCATGTTCGGCGACGATTTCGGGCGTGATCTGGGACATGCGCGCGGCCTTAGCGGGCCGCGCCGGTTCCGCCTAGTCCCTATGCCGCAGGAATGTCGGATCGCCCGCGTGCCACCCACCAGGCGACGGCCGCAGCCAGCATATAGGCGACAAGCCCGAGGATGGATTGGCTGGCGTCAAGCTCCGTCGGCTGCGGAGCAAACCAGTTGAAGCCTTGCAGCCCGAGAAGGAGAAGGATGAGCAATGCCAGCCGTCCGATGCTCGGCCGCACGGCCCGGGCGAAGAGCCAGGCACTGCCAAGCAGCAGCACGATTTCGAGCGGCATTTCGACCGCCGGATAATTCCACAGGCCCAGGCCGAGCTTTGGCGGACTGCCGGCGAAAGTCAGGTCCGGCCGATGGACCAGCAGATCGAGCAGCCAGTGCGAAAAGACCACGCTGCCGGTAATCACGCCGGCTGCACGGCTGCGCAGCCAGAGCCAAACGACAAGCCCGAACGCCAGCGCCCAGCCCAAGGTACCGACCAGGCTGTGGGTCCAAGGCATGTCATAAAGATCCATATTGTTCATGACCGTGATGCCCGGCGTCAGCCGCATATGTTCGACACCGGCAAGGACGAAGCTGAAGAAGCCGATATCGACAAGTTGCGCCGCTACGAACAGGGTGCCCAGCTTCGGCGCCTTGGGATGCGCGGCGGCAACCAACGCCGCACTGTAATGCCCGACAAACATCCTGCCTTTCTCCCTTGCCGATGGGCACTAGCCCCAGAAATGCTCCCTGAACCATTTCGTGACGATATATTTGGTGCCTAGTGTCACCGGGCAGCCCTCATGGAGGGTAAGCTCGTTCGGGGCACCCATTTCATCCATGTTGTTCCAGAGGACCAGCATGGCGGTACGTGGCGATACGCACAGGCCTGCACTGGGAAAATTGGTTTCGCCCCCGCCACCGGGCTCGTTCAGATAGATCATTGCCGTCCAGCTGCGCTGCCCGCCGCGCGGCTTTTCCTTTTGCCAATAAGATTGGCTCGTATGGAAATAGTCATGGTGCGGTTTGAATTGCTGGCCGACTGCATAACGCTGGCCCTGAAGCGTTTCGCCCAGCCTTTTGTCGAGCCCCATGAGATTGCAGATCCGCCCCTCGACAACCTGCACCAAGGGATGGAAGGGATCCAGGTCGCCGCTGAAACTCGTTCGAAAGCCCGGAATCTCTGTCCCTTCGTACAAAGTGGACGGTCGGCTTGCTGCGTCAATCAGCGCGATCAGATCTGTGCATTCCTGCGGAAGCAGAAAGCCCTGAACGATGTAAAGATCGAGCAGGCCCGAGGTCACCACCTCGACTCGTTCGTGCCGCGTCAGGCGCTTGCGGACGCTTTTCCCGATATGGGCGAGCCGGCCCGAGCCTAGCTTTGCCTTTGCCGCTACGCTCACTCGATCACCCGTCCCCTGACCATCACGAACTTCACTTTTTCCAGCACCCGAACATCGACGAGCGGATCGCCATCGACCGCAATCATATCCGCCGAATAGCCTGGCGCAATCCGACCGACCTGATTCTCAAGCCCCAATAGTTCGGCAGCATCGGTCGTGGCACTGGCAAGCGCCTGGGCCGGAGTCATTCCACCATAAGACACGAGTTGGGCAAATTCTTCGGCGTTGCGACCGTGCTCGAAAACACCGGCGTCGGTGCCGAACGCGACACGCACACCCATGCCACGCGCCACTTTCAGTGCTTCACCGACATGGCTCAGTGTCTCGCGCACCTTGGCCTCGACGGTTGGCGTATAGACATTTTTGCCAAGCCGTTCACGGATGCCGGTAAAGGCCATCAGCGTGGGCACAATGAAACTGCCATGCCCCTTCAATTCCTTGAGGCCGGCGGTATCGGCGAAGGTCCCATGCTCGATCGAATCTACGCCCGCTCGCGCGGCCCCCTCGATCCCGCTCGCGCCATGGGCATGGGCGGCGACCTTCAGGCCAAGGCTGTGGGCCGTCGACACGATCGACGCCATTTCCTCGTCGGTGAAATGCTTGCCAAGGCCGCGCCCCTGCTGTGAAAGCACGCCACCCGTTGCTGTAATCTTGATGACATCGGCCCCGCGCTTGGACGCTTCGCGCACGCGCTCCGCGCACTGGACCGCTCCCGTGCAGGTATTGCCCGCGTCCAGCGCGGCATTTACTTCGGGCCGAAACCCCGACACGTCGCCGTGCCCGCCGATGATCGAGATCGGCGCTCCCGCCGAAAGGATGCGCGGGCCGGGAATGAAACCATTCGCCGTCCCGTTCCGCAAGGCGAATCCGGCAAGCGGCGCGGACCCCAGGTCGCGCACAGTGGTGAAACCGGCCAGCGCAGTAATCCGCGCATTCTTGGCCCCGGTAACGACGGTCGATTCGATAGAGTCGACGGCTTCGTCCCGGAAGTCCCCACCCGGATCGCCGGTCAGGTGGACATGTGCGTCGATCAGCCCGGGAAGGACGGTTCTGGTCGATAGATCAATCACGCGCGCGCCGGGTTCGGCTCGAGCCAGCCCGTCGGCTATGGCCGTTATCCGGCCGTCGGTTATGGTGATTGTCGATGCGCCCCGCGCCGGCCTCGACGCGTCAGTGATGACATGTCCGGCAAGAACAAGGACGGTTTCCGCCCGAGCAGGCGCAGTGGACGCCATCAGGGCGGCAAGAATGAGGGCAGTACAACGCATCGATCGGATCCTCCTGTCACGATCCGGATGGAACAGCGGACAGCGCAGCGCAAGCCGGAAAAGAAAAGGGCCCGGGAGTCGCTAGACCTCGGGCCCCGATTTTCCGGCGGACCTGTTACCAGAAGAAATCGTAGATCACGTCGACAACATAGCCGCTGCGAATATCGACGAGCAGAACGTCGTCATAATAACGCACCCAGCGGCAGCCATAGGGCGCTGGCGGCAGGCGATAGTCCCAAGGATCGTTGAGCCAGTAACGGCTACCGAAAAACAGCGTATCGAGATAGATACCAATGCTGAATCGCCGATACCCGTAGCGGTAGCCATAGGGATTATCGTAGCGCGGCGCGCGATAGCGGTCGTGAAATTGGTGGCGGTACCGCTGCCAGTCATAGCGCCGGTCGTTTCTCCATGACCGGTTCCAATCGCGATATTGCCCTCCCCTGTTCCAGTCGCCGCCGCGATCATCGTGACGTTCCCAGCGACCATTGTCGTCGCGATGCCAGGTGCCCGGGTTCCTGGCCCGGTCGTTGTCGCGATCGCGATCCCAATGGCGGCCATCGTTCCGGTCGCCGTCCCAGCGGCGGCCATTCTGCGGGACGGGAATCGGCTGTTGCACGCCACCCTGCCGATTGCTCCAGTCGCGCCTTCCATCATGGTCGCCATCACGCCTGCCATCGCGGCGCGGCTCATCGCGGACTTGGGGCGGGTTTGTGGTCAAGACATCGTTGCGACCTTGCCAGCGCCGCGCGCCGTTCCATTGGCCCGGATTGCCTCGAGGCTGCGACGGCGCCTGGACCTGCTGTTCGCCACGCCAGTTGCCAGCTTCCGAGCGGCCCTGGCGGCGGCCTGCATCGGGCGAAGGCTGGGCCCTTGCCGCTTGGGCCTCCGCCCTGCGTTCGTAGCGCGCGGCGCGCGCTTCATCGATGGGTTGCGATGCACCTTCCTGCCCGGCATCGCGACCTCCACGGGCGCTGAACTGGGCATGGGCGGGCACGGAGGCGGCCGAAGCCAGCAACAAAGCGAGAGTCAACTTACGCATAGTCGATTACTCCTTGCACGATCCACTGACGTCGTGCTGCGTGCTCCTTGTGCGACTCCGGAGATGAGCCGACGCTTAATGACCCTGAAAGCAATCAGAAAGCTGTCAGCGCGGCGGCGGCGTAAGCGCAGGCACTGCGCGTGCCGCATCGTCAGGCGCGATGCCGGGAGGGGGTGCCGCCACAATCACTTCGCGGCCCGCCGTCATCGCTGCAGCCCGCCGGATCGCACGGCGAATCCTGGGATAAGTCCCACAGCGACAAAGGTTGGTTATTGCCGCATCAATATCGCCATCGCTCGGGTTGGGATTCGCCTTGAGGAGGGTCGCTGCCGCCATGATCATACCAGACTGGCAATATCCGCATTGCGGCACGCCTTCGGCCGCCCAGGCCTGCTGCACCGGGTGACTTCGGTCTCGCGACAAGCCTTCGATCGTGGTCACGATCGTTCCTTCCGCCGCCGCGATCGTGATCTGGCACGACCGGACAGCGTGTCCGTCGATATCGACGGTGCAGGCTCCGCAATCGCCCGAGCCGCAACCATATTTCGTACCAGTGAGATTGGACGCGTCGCGCAGGGCCCAAAGCAGCGGCGTTTCCGGATCCATCCGGTATTCGACCGGCTGATTGTTGACGGTAAACTTGGTCAAGATGCGCCCCCGGCCTCAGCTCGCTTTGCTATGCCATGAGCCCGTGCGAGCGGCAATCCGTATAGCCGCTAGAAGGCCTGCTCGAGCCGCGCGCGCAGATAAAGGGCCGGATTTGGTTCGTCCGAGGGACGGCCGAGTTTTTCGTCGAGCCGTTGAATCCGGGCATAGAGATCTTCGCTCGCACCGATGAGCTGCCGGGCCTCCTCGGGCAGACTCTCGACCGTTGCCGGCTCGCTCGGCGCCGCAGCGGCCAGCGGGTTTGTCGTGCCATGGGGCGCCCGCTGCGCCAGCAGCCACGCCGTGCTGTGCATCAGCCGCGTCGTGACCTTCAGCGATTCGCATGAAAAACTTACACGTTGCAGCGGTGTCATGTCCGCACGAGCCTCTCGCCCGAACTGGTCGAAATAGCTCCTGACCTCGTCCGCCAGCACCATTGCCTCAAGATAGAGCGAGTCGATGAGCTTTTCCGTGAGGCCGCCGGCTGGATTCATATTGGTCTCGCTGAAGTCACGCAATGCATTCATGCCATATCCCCCGGCGCTGGGGAACCGCGATAAAAGGTAAATGCCGTCTGCAGCATCCCCGGAATCAGGCGATAATGTCCGGCACCAGCTGACTTTCCAACAGCTGGATTTCGTCCTTGATCCGAAGCTTGCGCCGCTTCATCCGCGCCACCTGCAACTGGTCGGCATTGGGGCTTTCCAGCAAGGCGGAGATAGCCGTGTCGAGGTCGCGATGCTCCTCACGAAGCAACCCCAGCCGCTGCTCGGTCTCCTGAGTTTCGAAAATTCCAGCCACCGGACCAACCCCGCTTTGCCGATTCCGCTCATCAGTTTGTCGCATTCACCATAATCAATACGAGACAGGCAAGACTTTTAGTGATTTACTCGGCTTCGCAGTCAACAATGGAGAGTCGCTGATGGAAGCCAGCCTTGCTAACAGCCTTCAAGCCAGACATGCCGGTCTCGATCGCCTGATCGAAGAAGAGAACCGCCGCCCCGCCCCTGACGCCGCGCGGATCGCCCAACTCAAGAAAGAGAAACTCAAGATCAAGGATGCGCTTTCGCTCCACTAGGAGCCAAGCGCAAACATTTCACTGCAACAGCTCAGCCGTCGAGGATTGACTCGATTGCCTGAGTGACATGGGCAATGTCCGCCATGCCGTCGACACGACGGACAAGCCCCCGCGCTTCATAGATCGGCAGGATCGGCGCTGTCTTGGCACGGTATTCGGCCATGCGAGTCCGGACGGTTTCCTCATTGTCGTCGGGTCGGCGCTTGAACTCGGTTGACCCGCAGACATCGCAGACGCCTGAAACCTTGGGTTGCTTGAATGCGTCGTGATAGCCTTCGTTGCACTTGGCGCAGGTGAAGCGTCCGGTAATGCGTTCGACGAGCGCATCTTCATCGACGTCGAGTTCGATGACATGATCAAGCGCGCGATTGCGGTCGGACAGGATCGTGTCGAGCGAGGCGGCCTGTGCCGCAGTTCGCGGATACCCGTCGAAGATTACGCCGGTTTCGGGCTTCAGCTCATCAAGCGCTTCACCGATGATGCCCGAGACGATCTCGTCCGAAACCAGTTCGCCGGCTTCCATCACTGCCTTGGCCTTGAGTCCAGTCGGCGTCCCGGCCTTCACCGCCGCGCGTAGCATGTCGCCGGTTGAAAGCTGGACCATGCCGCGTTCTTCGACGAGGCGGCTCGCCTGCGTGCCCTTTCCGGCGCCGGGCGGGCCCAGCAGGATGATGTTCATGAGTCTCCGTCCCCCAGGGAAATATTCTGGCGCTAGCGGCGCAAGCCACCCTTCAGCTTCGATTTCTTGATCAGGTCACCATATTGGTGTGCGAGCAAGTGGCTCTGAATCTGCGTCACCGTGTCGATCGTGACATTGACCACGATCAAAAGGCTGGTGCCGCCCAGATAGAAGGGTATGCCAAGCGCGGTCACCAGATATTCGGGCACAAGGCAGATGAAGGTAAGATAGGCGGCGCCGATCACCGTGATCCGCGTCAGCACATAATCGAGATAGACCTCGGTATTCTTGCCGGGACGGATACCGGGGATAAACCCGCCGTAGCGCTTCAGATTGTCTGCCGTTTCCTCTGGGTTGAACACAACCGCAGTGTAGAAGAAGCAAAAAAAGATGATGCCTGCCGCATAGAGCGCCATGAACAGCGGAGAGCCGTGCTGGAGGTTCGTCGTGATCGCCAGCACGATATCGCCCCAGGTGCTTTCGCCAGCCACCCGGTTACCCGCGAACTGCACCAGCGTCAGCGGCATCAGCAGCAACGACGAGGCGAAGATCGGCGGGATCACGTTTGCGGTGTTGATCTTCAACGGCAGGAAGGACTTGTCTGACTGCATCATGCCCCGCGCCGTCGCGCGCTTGGGGTACTGGATCAGCACGCGGCGCTGCGCGCGTTCCATGAAGCAGATGCCGGCAATCAGCCCGACCACCAGGATGAGAATGCCGAAGATCAGCAGCGGAGACATGGTGCCCGTCCGCCCACCTTCGAAGATGTTGACGAGCGCGCGCGGCAGTTGCGAAACGATCCCGGCCATGACGATAAGCGAGATGCCGTTGCCGATGCCGCGGCTGGTGATCTGTTCGCCCAGCCACATGAGGAACATCGTCCCGCCGAGAAGTGCCGTCACCGCCGCGATGCGGAACAATATGCCCGGCTCCACAACGGCGGACTGCCCCGTCGACGCGCCCCAGCTTTCCAGCCCGACCGCGATGAAATAGCCCTGGATGATCGTCAGCGCGACCGTGCCGTAGCGGGTATATTGGTTGAGCTTCTTGCGCCCGCTTTCGCCTTCCTTCTTGAGCGCGCCAAGCGCCGGAGAAAGCGAGGTTGCCAGCTGAACCACGATCGACGACGTGATATAGGGCATGACGCCCAGCGCGATGAGGCTCATCCGTTCGAGAGCGCCACCCGAGAACATGTTGAAGAAATCGAGGACACCGCCCTTGGTCGTATCGAACTGAGCCTGGAGGGCGACCGGATCGATTCCGGGCAGCGGCACATGGCTCAACAGGCGGAAGACAACCAGCGCGCCGAGCGTGAACCAAATCCGCTTCTTGAGTTCGGTCGCCTGCGCGAAATTGTTGAGGCTGAGGCTCGCGGCCATCTGGTCAGCAGAGGTTGCCATAGAACTGGTTGGACCCTTGAATGAAAAGGCGGCGACAGGACCCGATCAGTCCCGCGCCGCCCTATATAGTGCCTGATCCGCGCATGGAAAGGCGCTGGCGTTCGCTTCAGCCCTTTTTGGCGGCCTGCTTGGCGCTGCCCTTCTTGGCAGCAGCCTTTTCGGCAGCCGGCACGACCGTGATCAGCTCAACCGAGCCGCCTGCCTTTTCGATGGCGGCCTTGGCGCTGGCCGAGACGCCGGCAACCTTGAAATTCAGCTTGGCCGAGAAATCACCCTTGGCGAGAATCCGTACGCCGTCCCTGCCGCTGCGGGCAACGCCGGCCGCCTTCAGCGCGGCGTGATCGATCACGCCCTTGGCATCGAGTTTCTTGGCATCAACGAGCCGTTGGATCGCGCCAAGGTTCACCTCGGCATAGTCCTTGGCGAAGATGTTGTTGAAGCCGCGCTTCGGCAAACGCATGTGGAGCGGCATCTGGCCGCCCTCGAAGCCGGCGATCGAAACGCCGGAGCGGCTCGTCTGGCCCTTCTGGCCGCGGCCCGAAGTCTTGCCCTTGCCCGAGCCGATGCCCCGGCCAACGCGCATGCGGCCCTTGCGGGCACCGTCATTGTCGCGGATTTCGTTCAGTTTCATGTCTTGCACTCGCTGTAGTTTACCCCGGCGCAGGCTGGGGCCCATTGACGCTTTGGCCCATCCCGCTTCGCGCTTGGCGGAATGGATCCCGAATCAGTTTCGGGATGACGGTTATGCTATAACCGTCACCATATGCCGCACCTTGCGGATCATGCCCTGTACTTCGGGGCTATCCTCAAGTTCGGAGACCTTGTGCATCTTGTTGAGCCCAAGACCGACCAGCGTCGCGCGCTGGTCCTTGGTGCGGCGGATGGGCGAGCCCGTCTGCTTGATCTTGATCTTCGCCATCTTGCTTACTCCACAACCGCTTCGGCATCCGCCTCGGCGGTCTGCGATCCGCCCCGGCCGAGCAGGTCGGCAATCTTCTTGCCGCGACGCTGCGCCACCGATTTCGGGCTGGTCTGACCCTTCAACGCCTCGAAAGTCGCCCGGATCATGTTGTAGGGGTTCGACGTGCCGGTCGACTTGGTCACCACATCGGCGACGCCCAGCGACTCGAACACGGCGCGCATCGGGCCGCCCGCGATGATGCCGGTTCCCTGCGGCGCCGAGCGGACATGAACAAGCCCCGCACCGAAATGGCCGCGGCCATCGTGATGGAGCGTCCGGCCTTCGCGCAGGGGCACGCGGATCATGGCCTTCTTGGCTGCCGCAGTCGCCTTCTGGATCGCTTCCGGCACTTCGCGCGCCTTGCCATGGCCATGGCCGACCCGGCCCTTGCCATCGCCGACCACGACGAGCGCTGCAAAGCCGAAGCGCTTGCCCCCCTTCACGGTCTTCGAGACGCGGTTGATGTGGACGAGCTTTTCGATCAGCTCTTCGCCCGCTTCCTCGGCACCCTGTCCGCGACGATCGTCACGACGCCCGCGATTGCCGTCACGGCCGCCACGCTGTCCGCGTTCGCCGCCGCCACGGCCACGGCCACCGCGTGGGCCACGCCCTTCGGGAACCGCTGCTTCAACAGCGATCTCGGCGCCCTGGTTTTCGGTTTCGTCAGACATGTATCAGAACTCCAATCCGCCTTCACGGGCCGCTTCGGCGAGCGCTTTCACGCGCCCGTGATAGAGAAAGCCCCCGCGATCGAACACAACCTTGGTCACGCCAGCCTTTTTCGCCCGCTCGGCAATCACCTTGCCGACCGAAGACGCCGCGTCTGCAGTCGCGCCGGTTGAACCACGCGCATCCTTTTCGAGCGTCGAGGCAGCGGCAATCGTCTTGCCGGCCTCGTCGTCGATGACCTGCGCATAGATATGGCGGCCAGAACGATGCACCGAAAGCCGCGCGCGCAGGCCACGCTTGGCCAGAAGCGCCGAACGGACGCGGCGACGCCGCTTTTCGAAGAGTGACAGCTTGGCCATTATTTCTTCTTACCCTCTTTGCGGAAGACATATTCGCCGCGATATTTGATGCCCTTGCCCTTGTAAGGCTCCGGCTTGCGCCAACGGCGGATTTCCGCCGCGAACTGACCGACCTTCTGCGCATCGATGCCCGAAATCTCGACCGTGGTCTGGTCGGGCGTCTTGACCTCGAGGCCTTCCGGCACTTCGAGATCGACGTCGTGGCTATAGCCGAGCTGGAGCTTCAGCTTCTTACCCTGCGCGTTGGCGCGATAGCCGACGCCCGTGATTTCGAGCGTTTTCGAGAAACCCACGGTCACGCCAGTCACGAGATTCTGGACGAGCGTACGCTGCATGCCCCAGAAAGCCCGCGCACGCTTGGTGTCGTTGGCCGGCCTGATCGACAGCGAACCGTCCTCCAGTGCATAGGTCACTTCGTCGGCCATCGGGATCGACAGCGCTCCCTTCGGTCCCTTGACCGAAATGACGCCGCCTTCGACCGTAGCCGTGACGCCTGCCGGAATAGCTACCGGCTTCTTGCCCGTGCGGCTCATCAGAACACCTCCGCCAAGACTTCACCGCCGACGTTCATGTCGCGCGCTTCCGCGTCCGACAGAACGCCCTTCGGCGTCGAAACGATCGTGATGCCAAGGCCGTTGCGGATCCGCGGAAGCTCCTTCGAGCCCGAATAGACCCGGCGGCCCGGCTTCGAGACGCGCGCGACATGCTTGATCGCGGGCTGCCCCTCGAAATATTTCAGCTCGACGCGCAGGCCGGCATGGCCCGCGAGCTCTTCTTCCGAATAGCCACGGATATAGCCTTCGCGCTTCAGCACTTCGAGAACACTCGCACGCAGCTTGGAAGCCGGCGTCACAACGCTGTCCTTCTTGGCCCGCTGGCCGTTGCGGATGCGGGTGAGCATATCACCCAAGGGATCGGTCAATGCCATCTCTTAAATCCTTACCAGCTCGACTTCGTCACGCCCGGGATCAGGCCCTTGTTGGCCAGATCGCGCAGCTGCACGCGGCAGAGGCGGAACTTGCGATAATAAGCGCGCGGACGCCCGGTCAGCTCGCAACGGTTGCGCACGCGCGTCGGATTGCCGTTGCGCGGGATTTCAGCGAGCTTCAGACGCGCCATCAGACGATCGGTATCGTCGAGGCTGTTGTCGTTGGCGATCGCCTTCAGACGCGCGTAGCGGCCGGCATATTTCTTGACCAGCTTCTTGCGCTTCTCATTCTTGTTGATGGAACTCAGTTTCGCCATGTCAAGCCGCCTGCTTTTCTTGAGTTTCCGAGCCAGTCGATTCTGGCGGGAACGGGAAGCCGAAGAGGCGGAGCAGCTCGCGCGCCTCGTCATCGGTGTTGGCCGTGGTCGTGAAGATCACGTCCATCCCGCGCACCTTGTCGATCTGGTCATAGCTGATTTCCGGGAAGACCAGCTGTTCCTTCAGGCCCATGGCATAATTGCCCCGGCCGTCGAACGATTTCGGATTGAGGCCGCGGAAGTCGCGGACGCGGGGCAGCGCGATCGTGATCAGACGATCGAGAAACTCATACATCCGCTCGCGACGCAACGTCACCTTGCAGCCGATCGGCATGCCTTCGCGAAGCTTGAACTGCGCGACCGACTTCTTGGCCTTGATGATCACCGGCTTCTGGCCGGCAATCTGCTGCATTTCGCCTGCGGCGATATCGACCTTCTTCTTGTCCTGGGTCGCTTCGCCCACGCCCATGTTGATGACGATCTTTTCGATCTTCGGGACCTGCATCGGGTTCTTGTACCCAAAGCGGTCCGTCATCGCCTTGACGATCTTGCCCTCGTAAAGGGCCTGCATCCGGGCCTTGTACTTGTCTGCCATTAGAGCACCTGTCCGGACTTCACGGCCACGCGGACCTTCTTTCCGTCCTTGATTTCGAAACGGACGCGCGTCGGCTTGCCCGTCTTCGGATCCTCGATCGCGACCTTCGAGACGTGAAGCGGAGCCTCACGACGCTCCAGGCCGCCCTGCGGGTTCGCCTGGGTCGGCTTCCTGTGGCGGGTCGCGATGTTCACACCCGAAACCACGACCTTGCCTTCCTTCGGCATCGACAGCACGACTTCGCCGTGCTTGCCCTTGTCCTTGCCCGAAAGGACGACGACCTTGTCGCCCTTCTTTATCTTAGCTGCCGACATCACAGCACCTCCGGCGCGAGCGAAATGATCTTCATGTAATTCTTCGCACGCAGCTCACGGACCACCGGGCCAAAGATACGCGTGCCGATCGGCTCCTCGTTCTTGTTGACGAGAACGGCGGCATTCGTATCGAACCGGATGGTCGAGCCATCGGGACGATGAATGTCCTTGGCGGTGCGAACGATGACGGCGCGATGCACGTCGCCCTTCTTCACCTTGCCGCGCGGCTGGGCTTCCTTGATCGAAACGACGATCACATCGCCCACGCCTGCGAAGCGGCGCTTCGAACCACCGAGCACCTTGATGCACTGCACGCGTTTGGCGCCCGAATTGTCAGCGACATCGAGGTTGGATTGCATCTGGATCATGGATCAGCCCTCCAGCTCGGCCGGGGTCGCAACCCCGCCGCCATCGACCACGCGCCAGGACTTCAGCTTCGAAATCGGCGCACACTCCTCGATCCGCACGACTTGACCGACCTTCCAGCTATTGGCCTCGTCATGCGCATGATATTTCTTCGAGCGGCGAATGATCTTGCCGTAAAGCGGATGCTTCACCTTGCGTTCGACCTTCACCACGACGGTCTTGTCGGTCTTGTCGGACACGACGGTTCCGGTCAGGATACGTTTTGGCATCGTGTCTTCCTTATGCCTTGGCCGCAGCGCCAGCGCGCTGGGTCTGGAGCGTCTTGATGCGCGCGATGTCTCTGCGGACTTCGCGCACGCGGGCCGGCTTTTCGAGCTGGTTCGTCGCAGCCTGGAAACGCAGGTTGAATGCCTCGCGCTTCAGTTCCACGAGATGCTCGACCAGCTGGTCATCGGTCTTCACCTTGAGGTCAGCGATCTTGGTCATCCCTGTGCTCCCAGATGCGAGGTATCGCCCAGACGGGCCACGACCTTGGTCTTGATCGGCAACTTCATGGCGGCACGCTGGAATGCGACGGCCGCAAGCGGGCCGGCCACGCCTTCGAGTTCGAACAGGATGCGGCCGGGCTTCACGCGCGCTACCCAGAATTCCGGCGCGCCCTTGCCCTTGCCCATGCGGACTTCGGCAGGCTTCGACGAAACCGGCACGTCCGGGAAGACACGGATGTGAAGGCGCCCCTGGCGCTTGATGTGACGCGTGATCGCGCGGCGAGCCGCCTCGATCTGGCGCGCGGTGATCCGCTCGGGCTCCATGGCCTTCAGGCCATAGGAGCCGAAGTTCAGCGTGGTGCCGCCGGGGGCATCGCCATGGATGCGGCCCTTGTGCGCCTTGCGGAATTTTGTGCGTTTCGGTTGCAGCATTGCTCTTGCTCTCTTTTAGCGCGCGGGCCGGACGCCGGACGTCTGCGCGTCCATCATCAGCCGGTCAGTTGCCATCGGGTCATGACCCAGGATTTCGCCCTTGAAGATCCAGACCTTGATCCCGCACACGCCATAGGCGGTATGAGCGGTCGCTTCGGCGTAATCGACATTGGCGCGCAGCGTGTGCAGCGGCACACGGCCTTCGCGATACCATTCGGTGCGCGCGATTTCCGCGCCGCCCAGACGTCCGCCGCAGGTGATCTTGATGCCTTCGGCACCGAGACGCAGCGCGGACTGCACCGCACGCTTCATAGCGCGACGGAAGGCAATGCGGCGTTCGAGCTGATCGGCAACACCCTGCGCCACGAGCTTCGCGTCGATTTCGGGCTTGCGGATTTCGACGATGTTCAGCGAAACGTCCGAAGAGGTCATCGCGCCCAGGGTCTTCCGAAGCTTTTCGATGTCCGTGCCCTTCTTGCCGATGATCACACCGGGGCGTGCGGCATAGATGGAGACGCGGCACAGCTTGGCCGGACGCTCGATCACAACCTTCGAAATCGCTGCCTGGGGCAGATTCTTAAGGATGTACTTACGGATCTCGAGATCCTCGAGCAGCAGGCGGCCATAGTCCGCACCTTCGGCGAACCAGCGGCTGTCCCAGGTGCGATTGATCTGGAGACGCAGCCCGACCGGATTTGATTTCTGACCCATATCAGGCGTCCTTTTCTTCGACTTCGCGGACAACCACGCGCAAGCGGCTGAACGGCTTGACGATGCGGCTCGAACGACCGCGCGCGCGGGTCGCGAAACGTTTCATCGAGATCGACTTGCCGACACTGGCTTCAGCGACAACGAGCGCATCGACATCGAGATTGTGATTGTTCTCGGCATTGGCGACCGCGCTTGCGAGCACCTTTTTCACGTCAACCGCCATGGCCCTCTTGGAGAAGGTCAGGATGTTGAGCGCATCGCCGACCTTGCGGTTGCGGATGAGCGCGGCCACGAGGTTGAGCTTCTGCGCGGAACCACGGATCGTGGTGCCGACCGCCAAGGCCTCTTTCTCGCCGACCTTGCGGGGGGATGCTGGTTTCGACATCAGCGCTTGCCCTTCTTGTCAGCGGCGTGGCCGGGGAAGTAGCGCGTGGGCGCGAATTCACCGAGCTTCATGCCGACCATGTCCTCGTTCACCGAGACGGGAACGAACTTGCGGCCATTATAGACGTTGAACGTAAGGCCGACGAACTGCGGCAGGATCGTCGAACGGCGCGACCAGGTCTTGATCGGCGCACGACCGCCGGCTTCCTGGGTCGCCTCGGCCTTTTTCAGCAGATGAAGGTCAACAAAGGGACCTTTCCAGACGGAACGGGCCATGATTTACCTCTTCTTCTTCGCATGACGCGAGCGGATAATCATCTTGTCCGTCGCCTTGTTGTTGCGGGTGCGCGCACCCTTGGTCGGCTTGCCCCACGGGGTCACCGGATGACGGCCGCCCGAGGTCCGGCCTTCACCACCGCCGTGCGGGTGATCGACCGGGTTCTTGGCAACGCCGCGCGTCAGCGGGCGGATGCCCAGCCAGCGATTGCGGCCTGCCTTTGCCAGGTTGGTGTTACCATTGTCGGGGTTCGACACGGCACCGACCGTCGCCATGCAGTCCGAACGGATATAGCGCTGCTCGCCCGAGTTCAGGCGGACAATCACCATCCCGCGGTCACGACCGACGACCTGAACATAGGTGCCGGCCGAACGGGCAATCTGGCCACCCTTGCCCGGCTTCATCTCCACATTGTGGACGATCGTGCCGACGGGCATCTGGCCGAGTTCCATCGCGTTGCCCGGCTTCACATCGGTCTTCTTGCCGGCGATCACCTTGTCGCCCGGCGCAAGCCGCTGGGGCGCGAGGATATAGGCCAGCTCGCCGTCGGGATATTTCACCAGCGCAATGAAGGCCGTGCGGTTGGGATCATATTCCAGCCGCTCGACAGTCGCTTCCACGTCCCATTTGCGACGCTTGAAGTCGATGATGCGATAACGCTGCTTGTGCCCGCCGGCGATGCCGCGCGAGGTGACATGGCCCTTGTTGTTGCGGCCGCCGGTCTTGCGCTTGCCTTCGGTCAGCGCCTTGACGGGCTTGCCCTTGTGGAGCGCCGAGCGATCCACCAGGATCAGGCCACGGCGCGCCGGGCTGGTCGGGTTGTAATGCTTCAGTGCCATGGCGCTTAAATCCCCGTGGTCACATCGATCGACTGGCCTTCAGCCAGGCGAACGACAGCCTTCTTGAAATCGGACCGGGTGTAGGGCTGGCCCTTCCACCGCTTGGTCTTGCCCTTCTGGACGATCGTGTTGACCGCGAGCACCTTCACGTCGAACAGCGCTTCCACAGCCGCCTTGATCTGCGGCTTGGTCGCATCGTTGGCGACGCGGAAAACAACCGCGTTGTTCTCGCTTGCCATCGTCGACTTTTCGGTGATGTGCGGCCCGCGCACCACATCGAAGTGGCGGACATCGACCGCCGCTGCCTGCTTCTTAGCCATTGAACCGCGCCTCCAGCTTTTCGACCGCCGCACGGGTCAGGACCAGGGTTTCGTGCTTCAGGATGTCGTAAACATTCGCGCCAGCGGCAGGCATCACGTTCACACCAATCAGGTTAGACGAGGCGTTGGCGAAGGTCGTTTCGACTGCATCGCCATCGATGACCAGAGCCGTCTTGCCAAAGCCGAGCTTGCTCCATGAGCCTGCAAGCGCCTTGGTCTTGCCATCCTTGACCGCAAGGCTGTCCATCACGATCAGCGTGCCGGCCTTCGCCTTGGCCGAAAGCGCCATTTTCAGGCCCAGCGCACGAATCTTCTTGTTGAGCGACGGGTTGAAGTCCCGGACGCGCGGGCCGTGGGCCTTGCCACCTCCTACGAAGACCGGCGAACGACGGTTGCCATGACGGGCGGTGCCGCCGCCCTTCTGGTTGCCGAACTTCTTGCCAGTGCGGGCAACGTCCGAGCGCTCGCGGGCGCCACGGGCCGTTCCGCGAGCCTTTTCGAGCTGCCAGGTGACGACGCGGTGCAGAATGTCCGCGCGCGGCTCAACGCCGAACACGTCATCCGACAATTCGATATCGCCCTTGCCCTTGGCGTCGAGAGTCTGAACCTTGAGTTTCATGTTCAGCCCTCCTGGTTTTCTGATGCTTCGGGAGCGGCAGGCGCTTCCTCGGCCGGGGTTTCAACGACAGGCGCTTCGGCCGCGGCCTCGACCGCAACGTCCTCGACCTTCACTTCTTCCTCGACGACCGGAGCGGCATCGCTCTTGATCGAGGCGGGATACGGAGCGTCAGCGGGACGCGCGATCTTCACCGCGTCGCTGACCATCAGCCAAGTGCCCTTTGAACCGGGAACCGAACCCTTGACGAAAATCAGGCCGCGCTCGACATCGGTCAGCACGACTTCCAGATTCTGCTGGGTGCGCTGGCGATCACCCATATGGCCGGCCATCTTCTTGTTCTTGAAGACCTTGCCCGGGTCCTGGCGGTTGCCGGTCGAACCGTGCGAACGGTGCGAGACCGAGACACCGTGCGTTGCACGCAGGCCGCCGAAGTTCCAGCGCTTCATGGCGCCCGCAAAGCCCTTGCCCTGGGTGTGGCCGGCGATGTCGACAAACTGGCCGGGAACGAAATGGTCAGCGGCAATCTCCGCGCCCACATCCACCAGCGCATCGTCGGACACGCGGAATTCGACCAGCTGCGCCTTTGGTTCCACTTCCGCCTTGGCGAAATGGCCGCGCTGCGGCTTTGCGACATTCTTGGCCTTGGCCGCACCGGCGCCCAGCTGAAGCGCGACATAGCCGTCACGCTCCTGGGTCCGCTGCGACACGACCTGGCAATTTTCAAGCGAAAGAACGGTAACGGGCACGTGGCGCCCATCGTCCTTGAACAGGCGCGTCATGCCCATCTTCTTCGCGATCACGCCAGTACGCATGATCAGTTCTCCTCAATACAGAGGCCCACGGAGACCCATTCCCCGCGGGCTTGCTCAACCCCAATGTAAAGTGTCACCCCGTCCGGGTTGCGTATCCGCCGAAGCGGAAAAGACGGGGGACGCAGCCACGCCCCGAATCATCGGTGCGTGCGGTATCCCTCAAAGATCAGCGCCGTTAGGCGAGTTTGATCTCAACATCAACCCCTGCCGCGAGATCGAGCTTCATCAGCGCGTCAACGGTCTGGGGCGTGGGCTGCAGGATATCCAGCAACCGCTTGTACGTGCGGACCTCGAACTGCTCGCGCGACTTCTTGTCGACGTGCGGGCCGCGGTTCACGGTGAATTTCTCGATCCTCGTCGGGAGCGGAATGGGGCCACGGATCAAGGCGCCGGTGCGCTTTGCCGTATCTGCGATGTCGCCTGTTGCCTGATCAAGCACACGATGATCGAACGCCTTGAGGCGAATGCGGATATTCTGCGTTTCCATGTCCACTACCGATGAGAAAGAGCCAAATTCAAAATAGCAATCGCCCGATCCTCCTGGGGAGAATCGGGCGGTTGCCGGTACCTATATTACTTCGAGATCGAGGAAACAACCCCCGAGCCGACAGTACGTCCGCCTTCGCGGATCGAGAAACGGAGCCCCTGCTCCATCGCGATCGGTGCGATCAGCTTGACACCCAGCTGGACGTTGTCGCCCGGCATCACCATTTCGGTGCCGGCCGGAAGAACGACTTCGCCGGTCACGTCGGTGGTGCGGAAGTAGAACTGCGGACGATAGTTCGCAAAGAACGGCGTGTGACGGCCGCCTTCGTCCTTCGACAGCACATAGACTTCCGACGAGAATTCGGTGTGCGGCGTGATCGAGCCGGGCTTGGCCAGAACCTGGCCGCGCTCCACTTCGTCACGACCGACGCCACGGATCAGCGCACCGATATTGTCGCCGGCTTCACCCTGATCGAGCAGCTTGCGGAACATTTCGACGCCGGTCACGGTCGTCTTCTTGGTGTCGCGGAGGCCGACAATCTCGACTTCCTCGCCAACCTTGACGACGCCGGTTTCGACACGGCCGGTCACGACGGTGCCGCGGCCCGAGATCGAGAACACGTCTTCGATCGGCATCAGGAACGGCTTGTCGAGCGGACGCGCCGGCTGCGGGATCCAGTCATCGACCGCAGCCATCAGCTTGAGCACGGCCTCCTTGCCGATTTCCGGGTTGGTGTCATTGAGCGCGCAGACAGCCGAACCCTGGATGACGGGAATGTTGTCGCCGTCGAAATCATAGCTCGAAAGCAGCTCGCGGATTTCGAGTTCGACGAGCTCGAGGATTTCGGGATCGTCGACCAGGTCGACCTTGTTCATGAAAACGACCATCTGCGGCACGCCAACCTGACGGGCGAGCAGGATGTGCTCGCGGGTCTGCGGCATCGGGCCGTCGGTCGCCGACACGACGAGGATCGCGCCGTCCATCTGGGCGGCGCCGGTGATCATGTTCTTCACATAGTCGGCGTGGCCCGGGCAATCGACGTGCGCATAGTGGCGCTTCTCGGTTTCATATTCGACATGCGCGGTCGAAATGGTGATGCCGCGCTCGCGCTCTTCGGGAGCCTTGTCGATATTGTCATAGCTGGTGAAGGTCGCGCCGCCGGTTTCGGCGAGCACCTTGGTGATCGCTGCGGTCAGCGAGGTCTTGCCATGGTCGACGTGACCGATGGTGCCGATGTTGCAGTGCGGCTTCGTCCGCTCAAATTTAGCCTTGGCCATTTTATAACCCTCGTTCTTCGATTGGTTTGCTGTGTTCAAGATTGCGGGCCAGCGCCTGCGAAATCAGGCGCGGCCCTTAGTCCGTCTTTTTCAATCAGGCAAGCTTTGCCTTCACCTCTTCGGCAACGTTCGCCGGCACTTCGTCATAGTGCGAGAACTGCATCGTGTATTGCGCGCGCCCTTGCGTGAACGAACGCAGCTGATTCACGTAGCCGAACATGTTGGCAAGCGGCACAAGCGCGTTCACGGCCTGCGCGTTGCCGCGGCTGTCCGTGCCCTGAATCTGCCCGCGACGCGAGTTCATGTCGCCGATGACGTCGCCCAGATAATCCTCGGGCGTGACGACCTCGACCTTCATGATCGGTTCGAGCAGCTTGATGCCGGCTTTCTGCGCAACTTCGCGCATTGCGCCACGACCGGTGATTTCGAATGCCAGTGCGGACGAGTCGACGTCGTGATAGGCGCCGTCGGTCAGCCGGATCTCGAAATCGATGATCGGGAAGCCGATCAGCTGGCCGGTTTCGGCCGTCTCGCGCATCCCCTTTTCGACCGAGGGGATATATTCGCGCGGGATGTTGCCGCCCTTGACTTCGTCGACGAAGACGACGCCCGAACCGCGCTCGCCCGGCTTGACCGAGACCTTGACGCGGCCGAACTGGCCCGAGCCGCCCGACTGCTTCTTGTGCGTGTAATCGACCTCGACCGGCTTTGCGAGATATTCGCGATACGCCACCTGCGGCGCGCCGACATTGGCTTCCACCTTGAACTCGCGCTTCATGCGATCGACAAGGATTTCGAGGTGAAGTTCACCCATCCCCTTGATGATCGTCTGGCCCGATTCATGATCGGTCGAAACGCGGAACGACGGATCCTCGGCAGCAAGGCGATTGAGCGCAAGGCCCATCTTTTCCTGGTCTGCCTTGGTCTTGGGTTCAACCGAAAGCTCGATCACGGGATCAGGGAATTCCATCCGCTCGAGAATGATCGGGCTGGCCGGATCGCAAAGCGTGTCGCCCGTGGTCGTTTCCTTGAGCCCCGCCAGCGCCACGATATCGCCTGCATAGGCAACGTCGATATCTTCGCGGCTGTTCGCATGCATGAGAAGCATGCGGCCGATCTTTTCCTTCTTGTCCTTGACCGAGTTCAGGTACGAGCCCTTTTCGAGCTTGCCCGAATAGATGCGGGCGAAGGTCAGCGAACCGACGAACGGGTCGTTCATGATCTTGAACGCCAGCGCGGAGAACGGCGCGCTATCGTCTGCCGGACGCGTGTCCTTCGTCTCGCCGTCAAGCTTCACGCCTTCGACCGCCGGAATGTCGAGCGGCGAAGGCAGATAGTCGACGACAGCATCGAGAAGCGGCTGGACGCCCTTGTTCTTGAACGCCGAACCACACAGGACGGGCACGAACGAGAAATTGAGCGTGCCCTTGCGGATCAGCCGCTTGAGCGTCGCGACATCGGGCTCGGTGCCGTCGAAATAGGCCTCAAGCACGGCATCGTCCTGCTCGACCACGGTTTCGATCAGTTCGGACCGCATCTGCGCGGCCTTTTCCTTCAGATCGTCAGGAATATCCTGATATTCGAACTTCGCGCCAAGCGCTTCGTCGAGCCAGATGATCGCGCGATTCTCGACCAGGTCGACCAGGCCCTTCAGGCTGCTTTCGATTCCGACCGGGATGTAGAGCACCAGCGGCTTCGCACCCAGACGGTCGCGGATCATGTCCACGCACATCTCGAAATTCGCGCCCGTACGGTCGAGCTTGTTGACGAAGCACATGCGCGGAACATTGTACTTCTCGGCCTGGCGCCACACCGTTTCCGACTGCGGCTCCACACCGGCCACACCATCGAAGCAGGCGACAGCGCCGTCGAGCACGCGCAGCGAACGCTCGACTTCGATGGTGAAGTCAACGTGGCCGGGTGTGTCGATGATGTTGATCCGGTGGTCGTTCCAGAAACAGGTCGTGGCGGCCGACGTGATCGTGATGCCGCGTTCCTGCTCCTGCTCCATCCAGTCCATCGTCGCAGTGCCTTCGTGCACTTCGCCGATCTTGTAGGACTTGCCGGTGTAATAGAGGATGCGCTCGGTCGTCGTGGTCTTGCCCGCGTCGATATGCGCCATGATACCGATGTTGCGGTATCTTTCGAGGGGATGGCTGCGTGCCATGTCAAATACTCCGGAGGGTTGCCGCTGTTACCAGCGGTAATGCGAGAAGGCGCGGTTGGCTTCTGCCATGCGGTGCGTGTCTTCGCGCTTCTTGACGGCGTTGCCGCGATTGCTCGCCGCATCCATCAGTTCGCCCGAAAGCCGTGCCGACATGGTGTTCTCGCTGCGGTTGCGCGCCGCCGAGATCAGCCAGCGGATCGCAAGCGCCTGCGCGCGTTCGGCGCGGACTTCGACCGGCACCTGATAGGTGGCACCGCCAACGCGACGCGAACGGACTTCGATGCCCGGCTTCACATTGTTGAGGGCATCATGGAAGACCTGCAGCGGATCCTTCTTGGCGCGGGCCTCGACGGTTTCGAGCGCGCTATAGACGATGCCTTCTGCGGTGGACTTCTTGCCATCCAGCATCACGCTGTTCATGAATTTCGAAAGAACCTCATCCCCGAACTTGGGATCAGGCAGGATTACCCGCTTTTCGGGCCGACGACGACGTGCCATTTCTGCTGATCCTTCTTACTTGGGACGCTTCGCGCCGTATTTCGAGCGCGATTGCTTGCGGTCCTTGACGCCCTGGGTATCCAGGACGCCGCGAAGTACGTGATAACGCACACCGGGAAGGTCGCGAACGCGCCCCCCGCGGATCAGGACCACCGAGTGCTCCTGAAGATTGTGCCCTTCACCCGGGATGTAGCTGATGACTTCGCGCTGGTTCGTCAGGCGGATCTTAGCCACCTTGCGGAGCGCCGAGTTCGGCTTTTTCGGGGTCGTCGTATAGACGCGTGTGCAGACGCCGCGCTTTTGCGGGTTCTGCTCCATTGCGGGAACCTTGGATTTGGCCTTCTGAGGGTCCCGGCCCTTGCGGACCAGCTGATTGATCGTTGGCATGAAGCCCTTCACCTTTTTGAAGTTACTCTGTTCATGCAGGCGGCGTTCGGGAAAACGCAAAAAGGCCTGAGGGAATCACATGATGATCCCCAGGCCTTCACCCACACAAGCATCGTTCAAGCTCTATGTAGCGTCTGATTTTAAGCGGATTTGCAAGGGAACCCCTACGCACCATTTCCGTCAGACGAGCGCGCCCTTAGCGGCGAGCGGAGCTGGCGTCAATGGGGAAGGACGTCTGACCGGCCTACTTCCCCTGGCTGCGCCACCTCTTGACCACGCGGGCAACGATTTCCTCCTCGCCGCCGGTCTGCTGCCAGAGTTCGGAGAAGAGCGGATCGCTCGAGGCCGGGCGCTTGTGCTCTTCGAGTTCGTCCATCGCGACGCGGACCGGGATCGAGACGCCTTCGCCGCAGATGATGCATTCGCGGTTGCGAAGCGCCGGGATGGTATCGAGAAACCCGCGCGCGCCTTCGGGCATCGCCGCCTTCACGAATGCCTGGTCGCGATCGTTGTTGAGGCGCATCGCGATGATCGTGCCGCATTGCGAGAGCACACCTTCGGCAAGGTCCGACGGGCGCTGCGTGATCAGGCCCAGCGAAACGCCATATTTGCGGCCTTCCTTGGCGATCCGCCCGAGTATCTTGCCGACCGAATTCTTGTGCGCGTCGCGTTCGGCCGGCACATAGCGGTGCGCTTCTTCGCAGACGAGCAGGATCGGCCGTTGCGGCTCGTTGCGCGACCAGATCGCATAGTCGAAGACCATCCGGCTGAGCACCGCGACCACCACCGAGGTAATGTCGGACGGCACGCCGGATACGTCGATGATCGAAATGGGCTTGCCGTCTCCCGGCAGGCGGAAGATGCGGCCAAGGAAGTCGGCCATCGTATCGGCCACCATCATGCCTGAGAACATGAAGGTATAGCGGGGATCGGCCTTGATCTCATCGATCTTGGTCTTCAGCCGCATATAGGGCG
Source organism: Sphingomonadaceae bacterium (assembly GCA_041916635.1). Classification (GTDB taxonomy): domain Bacteria; phylum Pseudomonadota; class Alphaproteobacteria; order Sphingomonadales; family Sphingomonadaceae; genus Aquisediminimonas. Next base: position 811,665 of record JAYRZE010000001.1, read on the forward strand.
CGTTCTCGCCCGCCTTGTCGAGCTTGCCCATTTCGGCCGTGATGATCGTCGTCAGATCGGAAAGGAGGTAGGGGATCGGCGAATCGACCGTCAGCTTCGCGATACCTTCGGCCGCCCGGCTCTTGGCGCGCGCGGCGAGCAGGCATTTGGCGAGGATGTCCGCATCGCCCTGCCGCTCATTGCCCTGGGTCGTGAGAAAAACCTCGCAATGCTCTTCGAAATTCATCAGCCAATAGGGCATGGCAAGGTTGGTGACGTCATAGATCGCACCGTTCGACTTGAACGCCGCCGAATATTCGCCGTGCGGGTCGATCATCACGATATGGCCCTGCGGCGCGAGTTCGCAGATCCGGTGCAGGATCAACGCCGCCGAGGTGGATTTGCCGGTACCGGTCGAGCCGAGCAGTGCGAAATGCTTGCCGAGCATCGCATCGACATAAAGCGCGCCCCGAATGTCGCTTGTCGGATAGACGGTGCCAATCTCGATATGGGCGCGATCGTCGGCTGCGTAGAGTTGGCGCATGTCGTCGGACGAGGCCGGAAAGACAGGGGCGTCGGGAAAGGGATAGCGCGTCACGCCGCGGCGGAAATTGTAGATCTTGCCGGTGAGCCGTTCCTCATCGCCTTCGCCGAGAAAGTCGATCATCCCTATAACCTTGCCCGGCGTGTCGGGATGTTTGGACAGCGTGCGGATGTTGGCCACCAGCCAGGTCGATCCGACCTTGACCTTGATCTGCCCGCCGACCTGCCCGGCGCCCGAAAGACTGGGGTCCGCCTGCGAGGCAAGCGACTCGATCGCCGCCGCGTCGAGCACGATCCGCGACGAAGATCCCGAAATGTCCAGAACAGTGCCAATCTGCGTGTCCACCCCGCGCGAAGGACGCGGCGCAATGGCCGGAGCGGCTTCCGAACCCGGTTGATAGACACTCGGCGACGTCTGGAGATCCATAAATTCTGCCCCTTTTGAAGAGGGCGAAGCTGTACCAGTCGTTCCTTAAGAAAGCGGAAACCGGAAAGGCGGATCAAAGCCGCCGGAAGGCAGCGCTCGCGAGCCAGCCGAGCGTGAGCGAAAGCAGGATTGCGCACAGGCCATAGAGAAAGGGCGACTGGTCCGCAGCGACGGCCACGAATCTCTCAAACCCCGATTTTCGGATGACGATATCACGCGTCGCCGCCGCCAGGACGCGCCCGTCGCGGATCAGAAAGGTTTCTGCTGTGTAGTGCCCCGTCGGCACGCGAGCTGGAATGGGGAGGCGCGCGCGATACAGCACGCCATTTGTGATTTCGACCGACCCGGGCTGGTCGATGAACAGGTCATTCTTCCGACGTAAGTTGACAAGTCCGCTTTCAAACCGCGCCTGCTTGGCCGGAGAGCCGGCATCGGCGGGCGAAAGCTGGATATTGCCCAGGCCGAGTTCGTAGATCGCGGCCGTCCGCTCGTCGACCAGCTTGTCCAGCGGACGCGACGTCGCAATCGCATAGAATCCCGGCGTCGACTGGAAGCGCGTGCTGTCTGCATTGGCCCAGATCGTACCGAGCAATCTCCGTTTTTCGCGCATCAGCACGGGCTGGCTTGGCCCTTTGAGGACGACTGCGATATCGGCGTCGCGCTGCGGGAAACGCCCGTCGGGATAGAGAATCGCCCCGAACAGCAAGAGCTCCGCGCCCGTGAAACTGTAGACGATATCGACATTGCGCTGCGAGACATCGGGCACGAGAACCGGTTCGCGGGCGCCCGTGATGAACAGCACAGCCACAAGCAGGAAAAGCGCCCGGATCATCCGAGCAATTCGATCGTATAGAGCTCAGGCGGACGGTACGTCAGCTCCAGGAACATGCGCAGCGCCACCAGGAGGACAATCACGGCCAATGCCATGCGCAGCTTCTGGGGTGGCAGCCTGACGGCAAGCCGTGCACCCATCTGGGCTCCGAATACGCCCCCGACGAGCAGTAGCCCGGCGAGCACGATATCGACGGCATGCGTTGTCAGGGAATGGACCATGGTGGTGAAAGCCGTGACCAGCAGGATCTGGAGCAGCGACGTGCCGACCACGACGCGCGCGGACATCCCAAGCAGGTAGATCATCGCCGGCACGACGACAAAGCCGCCGCCCACACCAAGCAGGACAGTAAGGATGCCCGTCACGAAACCCAGCCCGAACGGTGCGAGTGGCGAGACATAGATGCCCGATTTGTAGAAGCGCCAGCGAAAGGGCAGGTTCGCGACCAGCGGATGATGATGGACCTTGCGCGCCTCCACCGGTTCGCCCGACCGTTCTGCCTTGATATCGCGCCAGGAGTCGCGCGCCATCAGCCAGCCGATCGAGCCCAGCATCGCGACATAGAGAATGTTGATCGCCGTATCGATCTGGCCGAGCCCGCTCAGCACGTTGAACAGCCATGCGCCCGCGACCGCTCCGAGAACGCCTCCCGCCGCCAGCACAAGCCCCATACGCAGGTCGACGCCGCCGCGTTCCCAATGCGCAAGCACCCCCGAGACGCTGGCTCCTGTCACTTGGGTCGCCGCAGAGGCTGCGGCAACCGTCGGCGGGACACCGTAGAAGATCAGCAGCGGCGTCGTCAGGAACCCCCCGCCGACACCGAACATGCCCGACAACAAGCCGACCATCCCGCCAAGCAGGATCATCGCGATGATGTTGACGGACATGTTGGCGATGGGAAGGTAGATTTGCATGACGTGACAGCACCCTAACGCTGTCTATCCGCAGGGCCAAGCAGGCATTGGCCGAGCCCGCTCAGGATGCTTGCCCGCCGCGCCAATGTTCCCTAATCGTTCAGAATAATGAACACCCCCGTCCCGCCGATTGACCCGCCCTATCTCAAGGGCCTGAACCTTCCGCAGCGCGAAGCCGTGCTGACGACGGAGGGCCCCGTGCTGATGCTGGCGGGGGCGGGGACCGGCAAGACCGCAGCCCTGACCGCGCGGCTTGCGCACCTGATCGCGACGCGGCGCGCATGGCCCTCCGAAATCCTCGCCGTCACCTTTACCAACAAGGCCGCGCGCGAGATGAAGGAGCGGGTCGGCCGGATCATCGGCGAGGCAGTCGAGGGCATGCCCTGGCTCGGCACCTTCCACGCGATCGGCGCGAAGATGCTGCGCCGCCATGCCGAACTGGTCGGGCTGCAGAGCAATTTCACGATTCTCGATACCGACGATCAGATCCGCTTGTTGAAGCAGGTCATCCAGCTTGCCGATCTTGACGAGAAGCGATGGCCCGCGCGCCAACTCGGCGGGCTGATCGATCAGTGGAAGAACAAGGGGCTGACGCCGAAGGACATTGATGCCGGCGAAAGCGAGCGCTTCGCCAATGGCAGGGGCGGGGAACTCTACCAGATCTATCAGGACCGATTGAAGGCGCTGAATGCCTGCGACTTCGGGGACCTTCTGCTTCACGTCCTGACGATCCTGAAGACGCATCGCGAGGTACTCGAACAGTATCAGCAGCGCTTCAAATATATCCTGGTCGACGAATATCAGGACACCAATGCCGTCCAGTATCTCTGGCTCCGGCTGCTGGCGCAGGCGCGCAAGAATATCTGCTGCGTCGGCGACGACGACCAGTCCATCTATTCCTGGCGCGGCGCGGAAGTGACGAACATCCTGCGCTTCGAGCAGGATTTTCCCGGTGCGGCGATCATCCGGCTCGAACAGAATTACCGCTCGACCCCGCATATCCTTGCTGCCGCCTCGGGGCTGATCGACCACAATGGCGGGCGGCTTGGCAAGACCTTGTGGACCCAACTCAACGACGGCGAGAAAGTCGATGTGATAGGCGTCTGGGACGGCCCGGAGGAAGCGCGCCGGGTGGGCGACATGGTCGAAGTCCACCAGCGCGCCGGTGGCTCGCTCGACGACGCCGCAATCCTCGTCCGCGCCCAATTCCAGACGCGCGAATTCGAGGACCGTTTCATCGCGATCGGCCTGCCCTACCGCATCATCGGTGGCTTCCGCTTTTACGAGCGCGCCGAAATCAGGGACGCACTCGCCTATCTCCGCCTTGTCAACCAGCCGGCCGACGATCTTGCCTTCGAGAGGATCGTGAACCAGCCCAAGCGCGGTCTGGGCGACAAGGCGATTGCCAAGATCCAGATGCTTGCCCGCGCTGAAGGCATGCCGCTGACGCATGCCGCCGCCCGCATCCTCGACACTGATGAACTGACGCCGCAGGCACGGCGTGCGTTAGGGAGCTTTGTCGCGGACCTCGGAAGCTGGCGTGACCGGGCGCGCGACCTTGCGCACCCGGAGCTTGCCCGAGCGATTCTCGACGAGAGCGGCTACACGGCCATGCTCCAGGCCGACAAATCGGCCGAAAGCGCAGGGAGGCTCGAAAACCTCAACGAGCTCGTCCGCGCGATGGAGGAGTACGAGACGCTTGGCGCCTTTCTCGAACATGTCAGCCTCGTCATGGACAATGACGCGGCCGCCGAAGACGAGAAAGTGACGATCATGACGATCCATGCGGCGAAAGGGCTGGAATTCGAACGGACCTTCCTTGCCGGCTGGGAAGAGGGGGTTTTCCCTTCGCAACGCGCGCTGGATGAAGGCGGGCTGAAAAGTCTCGAGGAGGAGCGCCGCCTCGCCTATGTCGCGATCACCCGGGCGCGGAAGCGATGCACGATCCTTCATGCCGCCAACCGGCGCATCTATGGCCAATGGACTTCGAGCATTCCCTCGCGCTTCATTGCCGAGCTGCCCGAGGCCAATGTCTCCAGTGAAACGACGATGAGCGGCGGCGAGAGCCTGTGGCGCGCGAACTGGTCCGAGCAATCCGATCCCTTTGCCCATCTTCAGCGCGCTACGGGGCGCGGCCCCGGCTGGCAGCGGGCAGCGGCAGGCGGCTATTCGTCGAAGCCAACGCGCATCGTCGAGGCGCGCGGCAGCGCCGTCAGCCTGGGCAACAAGGGGCGCAGCGACGTTTCGGTCGGCTTGCGGATTTTCCACACCAAGTTCGGATATGGGACGATTGCCGAAATCGAAGGCAACAAGCTTGAAATCGATTTTGAGCAGGCGGGAAGAAAACGTGTTCTCGACAGTTTCGTAAGCCTTGCCTAAGGCCGCGCGATGACGAGCATTTCCGCGGCGGCGCAAGCTGTGGCCCAGTCGGGCACGATCATGGCGCTGGTTGCCAAATATGAAAGCTGGAAGATCGCGATCGCCACCTGGGTCGGCATCGATGACTGGCTGATCCATTCCCAGTTCGGCATGATGGCGTTCGTTCTGGCCGCGATCATGATGCGCCGGTCGCTCGCCTCGTTCGTTCCGGTTTCGCTCGTGATTGCTGGCGAAGGCCTCAATGAAACGCTCGACCGACTGAATTATGGTTCGTGGCGCTGGCCGGACACGAGCCGGGACCTGATATTCACGATCGGCTGGCCATTGATTCTCTTCCTGTGCGCCCGCACCGGCATGTTCAGGCGCTATTGAATGGCGAAACCCCAATCGCCGCTTTCGTTCCGCGACTACCGCCTGTTCTGGATCGCGCGCTTCGCCGCCGTCCTGGCCCAGGTCGGGATGGTCGTCGTGATCGGCTGGCAAGTCTATGACGTCGCGCGCACCGATTACGGAATGGGGCCGAAGGCCGCTGCGTTTCAGCTCGGACTGATCGGCGTCGCGCAATTCCTGCCCCTGCTGGTTCTGATGCCCGTGGCCGGCTGGGCGGCAGACCGGTTCGACCGGCGGATCGTTTCGGCTGGCGCCATAGCACTCGACCTGGCGAATGCGCTGGCGCTCGGCTGGATGACCGCAGCCGATACAGTGACACTGCCTGCCCTTTTCACCGTCGCCGCGCTCCATGGCGTGGTTCGCGCGTTCAACGGGCCCTCGTTAAGCTCCATCGCTCCCAATCTGGTCCCGCCCGAAATCCTGCCGCGCGCAATCGCGATGAGCAGCATTGCATGGCAGACCGGGGCAATCCTTGGCCCCGCGCTGGGCGGTTTGGCCTATGCCGCCAATCCGGCTCTTTCTTACTGGATAGCAGCGGCGCTGCTCGCGATCACAGCCATATCCGTTCTCGCGATCCGCCCCTATGCCCGCACCGCCATCAAGGGCGGCGCTCATCCCCTGCGGCAGATGATCGACGGGCTGGGCTATGTCCGCAGCCACCGCTTCCTTCTCGGCGCTATCACGCTCGATCTGTTTGCCGTCCTGCTGGCCGGCGCGACGGCGTTGCTGCCCGTTTATGCCCGCGACATATTGAAGGTGGGTCCCGAAGGGCTGGGCTGGCTGCGGGGCGCACCGGCATTGGGGGCGACGGTCATGGCCATGTGGTTCTCGTTCCGGCCGCTTGCGCACAATGTCGGCATGAAGATGCTCGGCGCGGTGATCGTTTTCGGCGGGGCAACGATCGTCTTCGGTGTTTCGACCAATCTCTGGCTTTCGCTCGCAATGCTGGCGATACTGGGCGCGGCGGACATGCTTTCGGTCTATGTCCGATCCTCGCTGACCCAGCTCTACACGCCCGATGAGATGCGGGGGCGCGTGAATGCCGTCTCGCAACTCGCCATTTCAGGCTCGAACGAACTCGGCGAAGCGCAATCGGGCCTTGCCGCAGCTCTTGTCGGACCGGTCGGAGCGGTTGTGATCGGCGGCGCAGGCGCAATTGCCGTAACCCTGATCTGGGCCTATATTTTTCCCGAACTGCGCCGGGCAAAGACATTCGATCCTCCCAAGGAGATAACGACATGAAGGCAGCCAATATCCTCGAGACAATCGGCAATACCCCGCATATCCGCGTTTCGCGGCTGTTTCCGGACGCCGAAGTCTGGATCAAGTCCGAGCGCGCCAATCCGGGCGGATCGATCAAGGACCGGATCGGCCTTGCGATGATCGAGGACGCCGAAAAATCCGGCGCCCTGAAACCCGGTGGCACGATCGTGGAGCCCACTTCGGGCAATACCGGCATCGGCCTTGCCATGGTCGCCGCCGTCAAGGGCTACAAGCTCATCCTCGTGATGCCCGAAAGCATGTCGATCGAGCGCCGCCGCCTGATGCTCGCCTATGGCGCGAGGTTCGACCTGACCCCGCGCGAAAAGGGCATGAAAGGCGCGATCGAGCGCGCGCTCGAGATCGTTTCGACCACTCCCGGCGCCTGGATGCCGCAGCAGTTCGAAAATCCGGCCAATATCGACGTCCATGCCCGGACGACCGGGCCCGAGATCCTTGCCGATTTCAAGGATACGCCGCTCGATGCGATCATCACCGGCGTCGGCACCGGCGGCCATATCACCGGCGTCGCCCAGGTGCTCAAGAAGGCCTGGCCCAATCTCAAGGTTTTCGCCGTCGAGCCGACGCTTTCGCCGGTAATCTCAGGCGGGAGCCCGGCGCCGCACCCGATCCAGGGAATCGGCGCGGGTTTCATCCCGGCAAACCTTCACACCCAACTGCTCGACGGCGCGATCCAGGTCGATCCGGCAGATGCCAAGGCAATGGCGAAGCGCGCCGCCCGCGAAGAAGGCATGCTTGTCGGGATCTCCTCTGGCGCAACGCTTGCTGCCATAGCGCAGAAACTGCCCGACCTGCCAAAGAACGCCCGGGTGCTTGGCTTCAATTACGACACGGGCGAACGCTACCTGAGCGTGCCGGACTTCCTTCCGGAGTAACGCAGGAAGAAGCCCGACGGGATCGCTCCCGTCGGGCTTCTTGATCTGGCACTTGCCGCTTGCGCTTAGTCGCGCGAACCGAACAGGCGGAGCAGGAACATGAACATGTTGATGAAATCGAGATAGAGCTGAAGCGCACCCATCACGACCGACTTGCCGACCATTTCGCTACCGGCGACATAGGCATACATGCTCTTGATCTTTTGCGTGTCATAGGCGGTAAGGCCAGCGAAGATCAGGACGCCAAGCGCGCTGATCACCAGCTGAAACGGACCCGACTGCATGAAGATGTTGATGATGCTCGCCACCAGCAGGCCGACGACACCCATGACTAGGAACGTGCCGAAACCCGACAGGTCCTTCTTCGTCGTATAGCCCCACAGGCTGAGGCCCGCGAAGGCAGCGGCCGTCGCGAAGAAGACCTGCGCGATCGAGGTTCCGGTATAGACGAGGAAGATCGTCGAGAGCGACAGGCCCATGACTGCGGCATACGCCCAGTAGGTCGCCTGCGCGGCGGCAGTCGACATGCGGTTGATGCCGAAGCTCAGCGCGAAAACAAAGCCCAGCGGTGCGAACATAATGACATATTTGAGCATGCCTGGCGCGAACATGACGGACTGCGCATAGCCGCTACGCGCGAAAAGCAGCGCGACTATGCCGGTCAGCAGGACGCCGGACGCCATATAGTTGTATACGGATAGCATATAGGAACGCAGGCCCGCATCATAGGCGGCGCTTTGCGTGCCAGCAGCGGCGCCCAGCGGAGCACCGGCAATGCGGGGGTCGGACCAGTTGGCCATCGTGATTTCACTCCTTTGCCCGGTGAAAAGCACCGGATGCCTGCAATATCGGTAGAAAGTTCCTCGATTTCAAGCGAAACCGGACAACATGCACCGACTGTTCGTCGCAGCCCGGCCTCCCGAGCCTATCCGCCGCCAGCTCATGGCGCTCATGGCTGGCATCGGCGAGGCGCGCTGGCAGGAGGATTGCCAGCTTCACCTTACCTTGAGGTTCATTGGCGAAGTCGATGGCCGGACGGCGGAGGACATCGCCGAAGCACTCCTTACGGTCCGCCATCCGCCGATCCAAACGGCCATTGCCGGGATCGGCACCTTCGAGAGGAAGGGGCGAATCGATGCACTCTGGGCGGGGCTTGCGCCATCTGGCGCACTTGCCGCGCTTCACCGCAAGATCGATCATGCGCTTGTCCGGATCGGGCTGGCACCCGAGGGTCGCGCCTATCATCCGCACGTTACGCTGGCGCGGTTCAGCCGCAAGGGTGGCGACGTTTCGCACTTTGCCGGACTTCATGCCGGCCTTGCGAGCCCCGTCTTCCGGGTCGATTCGTTTGGCCTTTACGAAAGCAGCCTGGGAGGCTCGGGTGCGCAGTATGAAGAGCTCGCCCGTTACGACCTGGGCTGATCGCTATTTCCGCTCGGCCTTTTTCGCTGCCATCACTTCGCGGAAGCGCTTCGCCCAATTGGGCTTCACTTCCTGCGATCCCCGGGCAATGGCCAGCGCATCGGCATGGACATCGGCCGTCACGACCGAACCGGCGGCAACGATCGCCCCGTCTCCGATCGTGACTGGAGCGACCAGCGCAGAGTTCGAACCGATAAAGGCGCCCGCACCGATTTCCGTCCGATATTTGAGGAACCCGTCATAGTTGCAGGTGATCGTCCCGGCGCCGATGTTGGCGCCGGCACCCACATCGGCGTCACCCAGATAGGTCAGGTGGTTGGCTTTGGCGCCCTTGCCGAGCCGCGCCTTCTTCATTTCGACGAAATTGCCGATCTTGGACTTTTCTTCCAGCACCGCGCCGGGGCGCAGGCGCGCGAACGGCCCAACTTCTGCTCCGCTGGCGATCGTTGCGCCCTCAATATGCGAAAAGCCGTGGATCGTGACCTTGTCGGCAATCGTCACGCCGGGGCCGAAAAAGACGTTGGGCTCGATCAGCACATCGCGCCCGACCTTCGTATCGTGCGCGAACCAGACGGTATCCGGCGCTATCAGTGTCGCGCCTTCGTCCATCGCCTGCTTGCGGCGGCGCGCTTGCCACTGGCTTTCCATTGCCGCCAGCTCGGCGCGACTGTTAACCCCCGTCACTTCGTCGGGTTCCGTTTCGATCACGGCGCTCGCCTGTCCCTTTTTCAGTGCCACCATCACAATGTCGGGCAGGTAATATTCGCCCGCTGCATTGGCGTTGCCAACCTGGGCGAGAAGCGCGAACAAATCGGCAGACCGCACGGCCATCAGGCCCGAATTGCAAAGGTCGATCTCGCGCTCCTCCGCCGTTGCGTCCTTGAATTCGACCATCCGCGAAATGGTGCGCCCGTTTACGGTCACGATCCGGCCATAGGCGCCGGGATCGGCGGGCCGAAAGCCGACAACAACGGCCACCGGCGCATCGCTTTCGTTTAGCCTGTCGAGCATTCGCTGCATCGTGGCCGTGCTGACCAGCGGCACATCGCCATAAAGGATCAGGACATCGCCATCGAACGCCGCCAAAACCTCCTGCGCCTGCTGGACCGCATGCCCGGTGCCAAGCTGCGGTTCCTGCACGGCAATCGCACAACCCGTTCCGGCGAGCGCGGTTTCAAGCTGTTCCTTGCCACTTCCGACGACCACGACCTTGCTTGCCGGCTCGAGCGCATCGACGCTGGCGAGCAGGTGCAGCAGCATGGGTTTCCCGGCGATCGGGTGAAGAACCTTGTGCTGGTCGGATTTCATGCGCGTGCCCTTGCCTGCTGCAAGGATGATGGCGGCAACGGGTCTCTTGCTCATGGCAGCCCCTTGCCACCAAATTGTTGCCGATTCCAGAACCAGCGCGCGAGCATGTCGATCCAGCGGGCGCGAATGCGAAATGCGAACCTCAGGATCTTGCGAATATCCTTCCCCTCGCCGTTCCGCGCGAGCAGGCGGCCGAGATAGAATACGTCCCCGCGCCGCGCCTCCCAGGCGAGCCAGGCATCGACCGGAGTCTCGAAAAGATGGCGGGAAAGCCGCAGCGCGCGGGAAAGGTGGCGGGTCATGCCCTGCCGCGCCGAAGCGGCATGGAGACGCTTCCAGAAATCGGCCTTGTCCGAAAATTCGCGGATCAGTCGATCCACCGTCCAAAGATCGTGCAGCCCCCTCGAAAAGTCGCCTGCAGCGATCGATTGTGCGACGGCGTGAACCACCATGTCTTCGTGTGACAATGTCCAAAGACCTTTGCCCAGCGGCTGAGGATCGGTCGCTACCGGCAGGGCCTTGCAATGGACCTTGATCGGCAGGCCGGGTGCCGGCCCGCCCGGTCTTCGCACCAGCGCGCCGACATCGTCAGCCGCCTCATGAGGAACCATAATGTCAAGATTTCCAACCCGAATACCGCGCGCAGCGTCGAGGCCGGCAGCCATGAACGCTGCCTCGTTGAGCAGGATGACAGGCTTTCCGAGAGGCGCCAACGCCCGGCTTGCAGCTGCTGCCTCGCGGAGCACCTCTGCGCGCTGCGCTTCGGTGGCCTGCCGCGCTTTGGCGAGATTCGCCGCTGCCTCTTCGGGGACCGGCAGGCCGTCCAGCCGCCAAGCGAGGCTGCCCGCCAATTGCTCAGCCTCGGCCATTGCAAGCAGCGCGGCCCAACGCTTCTTATCAAGTCCGAGCACATAGGATGGATCGGCAAGCGCCTTGGTCAGGTGGCGGGCGTCCATCATTGGAAAGCTTTTGGCTCCTTACGCGTCATTCGGCTTCGGGTGCACTGCTAAAGCTCGAACCAGGCGAAATGTCGAGCGCGTTCAGCAAGGCCGCAGTGTAACAAGCCGTGCCGTAGCGTTCACCCCTTGCCGCTTGCGCCCGGCGATTCAAACGCTAATCAGCGCGCATCGAACGATAGCGGAGCAGAGATCATGACCATCAGTTTTGCAGGCAAGGTTGCCATCGTCACCGGCGCGGGCGGCGGGCTTGGCCGCGAATATGCGCTTGAACTGGCACGGCGCGGAGCGAAGGTGGTGGTGAACGACCTGGGCGGGGCGCGCGACGGCACGGGCCATTCCGATGCCGCACTGAAGGTGGTCGAAGAAATCCGGGCAGCGGGTGGCGAAGCCATGTCGAACGGCGGCAATGTCGCCGAATATGAACAGATGGTGGAAATGGTCGCCAAGGCGAAAGAGGCTTGGGGCACGGTCCATGTCCTCATCAACAATGCCGGCATCCTGCGCGACAAGAGCTTCACCAAGATGGAAATGGCCGATTTCGAGCTTGTGGTGCGCGTACACCTGCTCGGTTCGGCGAACTGCACCAAGGCCGTCTGGGACACGATGCGCGAACAGAATTATGGGCGCATCCTGATGACGGCATCGTCGACCGGCCTTTACGGCAATTTCGGCCAGACCAACTATGGTGCCGCCAAGCTCGGGCTCGCCGGCTTCACCAAGTCCCTTTATCTCGAGGGCGCGAAATACAATGTGAAAGTCAATACGCTCGCGCCGATCGCGGCGACGCGGATGACCGAAGACATTCTGCCGCCCGAAGCCTTCAAGGCATTCGATCCCGTCAACGTTGTTCCTGCAGCCCTGTTTCTCGTCTCGGACGACGCCCCTTCGAACGCGATCGTCGGTGCAGGCGGCGGTTTTTTCCACACCGCCAACGTCACGCTGACGCGCGGTATCGCGCTTCCGCCGGGCGAACGCACGGTCGAGGCCGTTGCTGCACACTGGGCCGAAATCAGCGACCGGACAGGGGAAACAGTGCCGCAATCGGGTGCCGAGCAGTCGATGGCCGCCATTGCCCGGCTGCAGGGCAACTAACTGTATTGTATTTATAATACACCTGTGCCAGACTTGCCCTTGAACAGGAGGAGTTTGGACGATGTACAGCGAAAGCGATCTTGAAGCGGCCGTGGCTGCCGGTGTCTTGAGCCCGCAGGCAGTCACAGCCTTGCGGACTCATGTTTCTGCCCAACGTTCGACGACAATGGTGGACGAGGAGGACTTCCGTCTCTTGTCGGGCTTCAATGACATATTCGTCGCCATTGCCGGCGTGCTGCTTCTGGTCGGTGGGGCCTGGCTTGGCGGTGAAATCCACCCTGCAATCGGCGGGGCGGTAGTCGCCGCCCTGTCCTGGGGTCTTGCCGAATATTTCACCCGCATCCGCCGCATGGCGCTGCCAAGCATTGTTTTCCTGCTTTCCTTTGTCGGCGGCGTATTCAGCATGCTGGTGACGGCGATTCTGGGAGAAGGCGGACTGGAAACCGGCGATAGCGCCGGAGCGGCTATCGTCGCCGGATGCGCCGCAATTGCAGCCGGGGCCGCTTGGCTGCACTGGAGACGCTTTCACGTGCCGATCACCGTCGCTGCGGGCGCGGCGGCGCTGGTGGGCGTCATTCTGTCCCTCCTGCTTGCCGCGGTCGGCGACGAACAAATCGAGCGAATCGTCTACGCCGCGCTCTTCGTCCTTGGTCTCGGTGTTTTTGCCTTTGCGATGCGCTGGGACATGACCGATCCGGCACGGACCACGCGCCGCTCGGACGTTGCGTTCTGGCTGCATTTGTTGGCTGCGCCGATGATCGCGCATTCGATCTTCGCGATGCTCGGAATGCTCGAAGGCGAGCCCGGCGTGAGCAAGGCCCTGGTCGTGGTGGCACTCTACGTTGCGATGGGGCTCGTCGCCTTGGCGGTGGATCGGCGTGCGCTACTCGTTTCGGCGCTTGGCTATGTGATCTATGCCATCATAGCCCTTTTCCGCGAATTCGGCGCCATCAGCCTGAACGTGGCGTTGGCGGCTTTCGTCATCGGATCGGCCCTGCTGCTGCTTTCGGCCTTCTGGCATGGCGCCCGGCGGTCGGTGCTCGGATTGCTCCCTGCCAGTATCGGCGCCCGGCTGCCCCAGTCGATGCCGCTTCCAGTCAGCCCGCAACCAGTTTCATAAGCCGCCGTTCGACCGGCGCGAGTATGGGAGCAAGCTCCTGCCCGCGCCGGAGGACCATCCCGGCCTCGCCGATCAACGCCCACATGCCCTGCCGGTTGCGCAGCGCAGGGCGTTTCTCAATCCGGTATTCGGGACGTTCCGCCGCCCGCCGGAACGCGCTGAAAACCGCCACATCCCGCTCCATCGCTATAGCATAGTCACGCCACAGTCCTGCTGCGACCATGCGGCCGTAGAGATCGAGGATGCGAGTCAGTTCGGAGCGGTCGAATGCGGTCTGTCCGCCGCCCCGTATCGGAAACGGCGTGACCTCTCCCATCAGGCGTTGGTCCGCTTGGCCTTGCCGACCTCGCGCTCTTCGGCAAGCGCAGCCAGCCGTTTCTGCAGCTGCTCCACCTCGCATTTCAGTATTTCCAGTTGCTGCGTCGCAGGATCGAAGCGCTCGCTGCAGGGCGTGCCATAAGGCATGAAGCCCTTTTGGTAATCCGCCGCATCGACCAGCGTCTGCCGCGCCGGAATGCCGACCATCGTCGCGCCTTCAGGCACATCCTTGGTGACGACCGAGTTGGCACCGATCCGGGAGCGCGGTCCAAGCGTGATGGGGCCAAGCACCTGCGCACCCGATCCGATGATGACGCCGTCGCTGATTGTCGGGTGCCGCTTGCCCGCCACACCGTTGTCCGGGCTCGTCCCGCCCAAAGTCACGCATTGATAGATTGTGACATTGTCTCCGATCTCGGCAGTCTCGCCTATCACGACAAAACCATGATCGATGAAGAAATTGCGGCCGATGACAGCGCCGGGATGGATGTCGATCGCGGTCAGGAGGCGGCTGATGTGATTGACCAGCCTGGCGAGGAAGAACATGTCGGCCGCGAAAAGCCAATGGGCAACGCGATGAAACCCGAGTGCCCAGACGCCTGGATAGATAAGGATTTCCCAACGCGAGCGAGGGGCGGGATCCCGTGCCTTCACTGAATCGAGATAGGCGATAAGTCCATCAAACATAAGTTGTGCGTTGCCTTTTACCTTCCCAAGGAACTCTATCTAGGTGTTTGGCGCCGGGGATTCTAGACCCGCGCCGCGTTATTGAGTGATTCCCGGTGTGCAGCGTCGCCCGCCGCAATACAACTTGGCTCTTGCCGCGTAGGCCTGCGAAAGGGGAAAGATGGATATTTTCGGGTTCGACATCTCGGCAATACTTCCTTTTGTCGCGATCGGCTTTGCGGCACAGCTGGTCGATGGCGCGCTCGGCATGGCGTTCGGCGTGATCGCCAACATTTCGCTTCTCTGGCTTGGAGTGCCGCCGGCGCTTGCCACAAGCTATGTCCATGTGATCAAATCTTTTACCGGGGGGGTGAGCGGCGTGAGCCATATGATGCATGGCAATGTCGACCGCAAACTCTTCGCCCGGCTATCGGTGTCTGGCGTCATTGGCGGCGTTGCCGGCGCTTATCTGCTGTCCATGCTCCATTTGGCCAACTCCGGAGCGGCGCGGCCGTTTGTGCTGGGTTATCTGACACTCATCGGACTCTACATTCTTTGGCGCGGCGTCGGCCACAAGATCAGCCGTGAGAGACGCGCGCGAATCGTGGAGCCGGTCGGCGCAATAGGCGGCTTTCTTGACGCTACGGGAGGTGGAGGCTGGGGGCCGGTCGTAACGTCGAACCTCCTTATCCAGGGGCACAGCCCGCGCATGACCGTCGGCACGGTCAACACGGCTGAGTTCGTGTTAGCGGTGGCGGTTTCCATCACTTATTTTACGACGCTCGGCATCAAGGACTTCAGCGCACCGGTAATGGGACTGCTGATTGGCGGCGTGCTGGCAGCTCCGCTTGGCTCGTGGATTGCCAAGCACGTCCCCCCGCGTCCGATGATGATCATGGTCGGCGTGCTGCTCACTCTGGTGAGCATCTTCGGCATCGCCCGTTATCTGGAACTTGTGTGATCGCCTAAAACGATTAAGCTTGCGTTAGAGATTGAGAAGGGCGATCGGTGACCATATATCTGCCGACCATCAAGCAGCTTCAATATCTTGTGGCGCTGCACGAGCATGGCCATTTCGGCAAGGCAGCCGAAGCCTGTTTCGTGACACAATCGACTCTTTCGGCGGGCCTGCGCGAACTCGAAACACTGATCGGCGTTACGCTGGTCGAACGCAACCGGCGCGTCGTCCGGTTCACTGCGCTGGGCGAGCGCATCGCCGAGAAGGCGCGCCGCGTGCTGCGCGAAGCCGAAGAATTGGGAGATATGGTCCGCGCCGCCGGCAAGCCGCTTTCGGGCGATTTGCGGATGAGCGTGATCCCGACGATCGCACCATTTCTGCTGCCACGCATCCTTCCGCGCCTGCGGCGTGACTGGCCGGATCTGAAACTCTATCTTCGAGAGGAAACGAGCGGGGCGGCGTGCGAATCGCTCAATCACGGCAGGGCCGATTGTGTGCTTCTGGCGCTTCCTTACGCCTGCGGAGATGTCGAATCGGAAACCCTGTTCGAAGACCGGCTGTTCGTGGCCTATCCCGGCAACGAACGCCCCCCCGACACCGTGACCCCCGAGACCATAGACGAAAAGCGCCTTCTTTTGCTCGAGGACGGCCATTGCCTGAAGGACCATGCCCTCTCCGCGTGCAACCGGCCAGAGCTGCGGGCCAATGCCGCGATGCTGGGCACGTCGCTGCACACGCTGGTGCAGATGGTCGACAATGGCCTTGGCGTGACCATGCTTCCCGAAATGGCGATTGAGGCGAATATTCTTGCCAATACGGGGATTACCGCCCGCCCGCTTGTGGCCGAGCATCCCAGCCGGAGCATTGCACTCGCCTGGCGCAAGGCAAGCCCGCGCGGCAAGGAGTTCGAGCTGTTGGCGAATGTCTTGCGGGAAGTGACCGGGCGCTAGCCCCAGCGCCGCGCGGCATCGTCGTCGCTTGCGCGCGCCTCGACCCAGGCGGCGCGCCCGTCGGCAAATTCTTCCTTCTTCCAGAAAGGAGCATCGGTCTTGAGCCGGTCGATCAGAAAGGCACAGGCCTCAAGCGCAGCGGCCCTGTGCCGCGAGGCGGCTCCGACGAACACGATCCGGTCGCTCGGAAAGAGCCGCCCCACCCGATGAATCAATGTCACGCCGTCAAGCGGCCAGCGCGCGGCGGCCTCCCCGGCGAGGGCTTCGAGCGCGGCACCGGTCATGGCCGGATAATGTTCGAGCGTCATCGCGATCAGCCCGTCTCCGCCGCGGACATGGCCGACAAAGCTTGCAACACCGCCCGATCCGAGTCCGCCAAGGGCAGCAAGCTCGCTGCCCGGATCGAAATCCTCCGTCTGGACCAGGACGCGCCTCATCCCCCTGTCACCGGCGGGAAAAACGCGATCTCACTTGCGCCATCCAGGGGCGCATCAAACGGGACCATAACCTGGTCGATCGCGCAACGGATCTTGGCGGGATCGGCAAAGGCTTCGCCGTAGCGTACATCAAGCCCGACAAGCCATGTCATGAGATCGCGCACCGTCCGGAGGTCGTCGGGCAGGCCTCGTCGTTCTTCATCGAGACCCAGCGCGTCGCGAACACGGGCGAAATAGAGCAAGGTGACCTCGGCCACCATTCAATCCATGTGCTTCAGACCAACGCGCAGATAATCCCATCCCGTCACCAGTGTCAGGGCGGCAGCACCCCAAAGGCTGACGAGCCCTACCTGCTTTATCCATGCAGAGGCGGGTAGTGCGCCGGCCAGGATCAAGGCACCAAGCGCGACCAACTGAAGCGTCGTCTTCCACTTCGCCAGCTGCGAAACCGGCACCGACACGCGCAGATCCGCCAGAAATTCGCGAAGGCCCGAAACCGCCATTTCGCGCAAGAGTATGATCAGCGCCGGGATAAGGTGGAGCCCCGTGATCGACGCCGCCTCATGGCGCGTGCCAACCAGCATGACAACCACGGCTGCAACCATGATCTTGTCGGCAATCGGATCGAGAAAAACGCCCAGCTTCGAAACCGCGCCCTGCGCGCGCGCCAGATAGCCATCGAAATAGTCGGTAATGCCCATCAGGCAGTAAAGCCCGAAACCGAGGCCGTAACCAAGCTCCCAGCCGGGATACCAGAGAAGAGCCACAAGGATCGGCACCGCGAATATGCGAGAGAGCGTGAGCAGGTTGGGAAGAGTGAGCATTGCCGGCAAACTCTAGCCGATCCCGAAAAAACCGCCAGTGCCCAATTGCGGCCTGGCGCAAAGAGCGGCACAGCATGATCGTTTGCCGAGCGAGGAGAAGTAGTGTGCAAAAGTGGATTGGGACTGTCTTGACGGGTGTGGCAGTTCTTGCCGCCCAGCCCGCAAGTGCGCGCCTTACGACGACCGAAACGCGAATGTCGGCAACTATCGACGCCGAGTATGAGCGCAGCGTTGCTCTGCTCGAAGGGCTAGTCAATCAGAATAGCGGCTCAATGAATTTTGCCGGCGTCGAGGCCGTCGGCCGGATTATGCGCGCCGAATTGGAAGCACTGGGTTTTGCCGTAACCTGGAAGCCGATGGCCACCGCCAAGCGCTCAGGCCATCTGATTGCGGTCCACAAGGGCAGGGCCGGTGCCAAGAGACTGTTACTGATTGCCCATCTTGATACCGTGTTCGAAAAGGACTCACCGTTCCAGAAATTCGTGCGGCACGGCGATGAGGCGGAAGGCCCTGGATCGGGCGATGACAAGGGCGGCCTCGCGGTCATGGTTTCCGCCCTGCGGGCCATGAAGGCTGCTGGCACTCTGGATGGCGCCAATATCGAAATCGTGATGACTGGCGACGAGGAGGATTCGGGCGATCCGATCGATATTGCGCGCGCGGACCTCGTGGCCGCCGGGAAGCGTGCAGATATTGCGCTCGACTTCGAGGGTCTGGCGATCGAAAACGGCCAGGACATGGGCTCGATCGCACGCCGGTCCTCGAACAGTTGGACGCTGACCGCAACCGGCAAGACGGGGCACAGTTCGCTGATCTTCAATTCGACCTTCGGCGACGGCGCAATCTATGAACTGACGCGGATCATAGCCCGGTTCCGGACCGAACTTCCCGAGCCCAACCTCACTTTCAATGTGGGGTTGATCACGGGCGGAACCGATGCCGCACTGGACGCCGAAGGCATTCGCGCGACGGCGCGCGGCAAGACCAACATCATCCCGGCCGTCGCCATCGCCCGGGGGGATTTTCGGACCTTGAGCGATGAACAGACCGCTCGGGTCAAGGACAAGATGGAAGCAATCGTTGCAGCCCATGCACCAGGAACGGGCGCCGAAATCCGGTTCGAGAGCGGAGGCTATCCGGCCATGGCCCCGACCGAAGGCAATCGCCGGCTGCTCGTGCGCCTCAATATCGTCAACCGTGATCTTGGCCTGCCCGAGATGGCAGCGCTCGATCCGCTCAAGCGCGGCGCTGGCGATATTTCGTTCGTCGCCAAGGACGTGGACGGCCTGGTTGGCCTTGGGACCGCGAGTCACGGCGATCACGCCCCCGGTGAGACCGTCGACCTCGCCTCGATCCGCCGTCAGGCCAAGCGTGCCGCGATCCTCATATCGAGGCTTTCACGCGAATAGCCGCATGGGGAGTTGACGTTTACGTAAAAAGTCCCAAATCAAAACTTGTTGATCGGTCAAACGACTCGGTTTGCCAAGGAGAGGCGAGAATGGACAGTTATCTCAAGCACTATATCAACGGCCAATGGGTCGACTCGATCGGCGGCAGGCGCCATCAGGTCATCAGCCCCTCGACCGAAGAGCCCTGCACGGAAATCACGCTCGGCACGTCTGCCGATGTCGATGCTGCGGTGAAGGCCGCGCGCGCGGCGTTTGAAACCTATAGCCAGACGACGCGCGAAGAGCGGCTCGCGCTCCTCGGCCGCATTGTCGAGGAATACAAGAAGCGCGTGCCGGATCTTGCCAAATCGATGGCGAATGAAATGGGTGCACCGGTGAGCTTTGCCGCGACAGCGCAGGTCGGAGCCGGAATCGGAGGCTTTCTGGGCACGATCGAAGCGCTCAAGAATTTCGAATTCAGCGAAAAACACGGCGCGAACCTTGTGGTCTATGAGCCGATCGGTGTGGTCGGAATGATCACGCCGTGGAACTGGCCGCTGAACCAGATTGCGCTGAAGGTCGCGCCGGCGCTGGCCGGTGGGAATACAATGGTCCTGAAGCCATCCGAGGAATGCCCGGGCAATGCGGCGATCTTTGCCGAGATCCTCGACGCCGCCGGCGTCCCACCTGGCGTCTTCAACCTGGTCCAAGGCGACGGCCCCGGCGTGGGTGCCGCCATTTCGGCGCACAAGGATATCGACATGGTGAGCTTTACCGGCTCGACACGCGCGGGCATCCTCGTCGCCAAGGCAGCTGCGGATACAGTCAAGCGCGTCCATCAGGAACTCGGTGGCAAGTCGCCCAACCTCGTTCTTCCTGACGCGAAGCTCGAGGAAGTCCTGCCCCCAACCGTGCAAGGCGTGCTCGTCAATACCGGGCAAAGCTGCATCGCGCCTACGCGCATCCTCGTGCAGAAGGACCGCGAGGCGGAAGCGGTGGGCATCATCAAAGGCATGTTCGATGCGACGCCAGTGGGCGATCCGCTGGCCGAAGGCATGCATATCGGCCCTGTGGTCAACAAGGCCCAGTATGACAAGATCCAGGGCCTGATCCAGTCCGCGATCGACGAAGGCGCCAAGCTTGAAACCGGCGGGACCGGGCTCCCGACCAACGTCAACCGCGGTTACTATATCAAGCCCACGGTCTTCTCGGGCGTCACTCCCGACATGCGGATTGCCAAGGAGGAAGTGTTCGGGCCGGTCGCGACCGTGATGGCCTATTCGACGATCGATGAAGGCGTGAAGATCGCGAACGACACCGACTACGGTCTTTCTGCCGTCATTTCGGGCGACCCGGCCAAGGCAGCGGAAATCGCGCCGAAGCTGCGAGCCGGCATGGTTGCGGTCAACAACTGGGGCCCAGCTCCCGGCGCGCCTTTCGGGGGCTACAAGCAGTCCGGCAATGGACGCGAGGGTGGGCTGTTCGGCCTCAAGGACTTCATGGAAATGAAAGCGATCAGCGGCATTCCCGCCTGATCGGTACAGCATTTGGTATTGCGGGGGAGGCATGCAAAATGCTTCCCCCTTTTGTTTTCGGGCACTAGGAGGCCAGCATGACCAATGCGCTGACCATTGCCCTTGCCCAGCTTTCGCAACGCATGGGCGATCTTGCCGCCAATGCCGATGCAATGCTCACGGCCCGGAAGCAGGCGACCGGTGCCGACCTGATCCTGTTTCCCGAACTCCAGCTGATCGGCTATCCGCCCGAAGACCTGGTGCTGAAGCCGGCGCTTGCCGAACGCGCCGACGCCGAACTGGCGCGGCTTGCCGCGGCCACGGTCGATGGCGGGCCCGCGATGCTCGTCGGCACAATCCGGCGGGTCGATGGGAAGCTCTACAACGCCATGGCCTTGCTCGATGGCGGAAGGGTCGTTGCCGAACGACTGAAGCGCGAACTTCCCAACTATGGGACGTTCGACGAAAAGCGCCTGTTCGCGAGCGGCCCGCTTCCCGAGCCAAT
The DNA here is from genome assembly GCA_041916635.1 of Sphingomonadaceae bacterium. Classification (GTDB taxonomy): domain Bacteria; phylum Pseudomonadota; class Alphaproteobacteria; order Sphingomonadales; family Sphingomonadaceae; genus Aquisediminimonas. The sequence continues at coordinate 832,746 of JAYRZE010000001.1, forward strand.
CGATTTCCGGGGCGTCCGCATCGGCATTCCGATCTGCGAGGATGTGTGGCTGCCCGAGGTCTGCGCGCACTTGAAAGCCCAAGGCGCCGAGATGCTGCTGACCCCCAATGGCAGTCCCTATGAGATCGACAAGGACGATTTGCGCTCGACCATCGTCGCTGCAGCGCGCGTGAAAGAGACCGGGCTTCCCATGGCCTATCTCAACCGCGTAGGCGGGCAGGATGAACTCGTTTTCGACGGCGCTTCGTTCGTCCTGAACGCCGACGGCACGATGGCGCACCAGCTGCCAGACTGGGAGGAAGAAATTCGCCTGACCCGCTGGGAGCGCCAGCCATCCCGATGGGTCTGCGAGACCGGACGGATGGCCCAACTCGAGCCGTTCCCGTCGGATGCCTATCACGCGATGATGATCGGTTTGCGCGATTATGTGAACGCCAATCGCTTTCCCGGCGTTGTCCTGGGCCTGTCGGGTGGAATCGATTCAGCCATCTGCGCGGCGATTGCAGCCGACGCGCTCGGGCCGGACAGGGTATGGGCCGTCATGCTCCCTTCGCGCTTCACGGGGCAGGAAAGCCTGTCCGATGCGGACGAATGCGCCCGGATGATCGGGTGCAGGCTCGACACCATCCCGATCGCACCTGCTGTCGCCGCGTTCGACACGATGCTGTCTGGCTCCTTTGCCGACCGCGATGTCGATATCACCGAGGAAAACATCCAGTCGCGCATCAGGGGCGTCACGCTGATGGCGCTTTCGAACAAGTTCGGTCACATGCTCATGACCACGGGCAACAAGTCCGAAATGTCGGTGGGCTATGCGACTATCTATGGCGACATGGCGGGTGGCTATAACCCGATCAAGGATGCCTACAAGATGACGGTGTTCGCGCTTTCGAAATGGCGGAACGCGCACAAGCCGAGACTGGGGCTGGGCCCTGACGGCCCCGTGATGCCCGAAAACATCATCACCAAGCCGCCCTCGGCCGAACTCCGCCCCGACCAGAAGGATTCGGATTCGCTTCCCGATTATCCCGAACTCGACCCGATCCTGTTGGGGCTGGTTGAGGAAGAATTGTCGGTGGACCAGGTCGCCGCGCGCGGATTCGATCGCGACACTGTGGCGCGGATCGAGCGCCTGCTCTGCATCGCCGAGTACAAGCGCCGTCAGGCCCCGCCAGGCGTCAAGCTCGGCAAGCGCAATTTCGGGCGTGATCGCCGTTATCCGATTACCAACGCATTCAGGACCGCATGACCGTCACCACGCGCTTCGCCCCGTCACCCACGGGCAACCTCCATGTTGGCAACGTGCGCACGGCGCTTCACAATTGGCTGTGGGCGAAAAAGCATGGCGGGCGCTTCATCCTGCGCATCGACGATACCGATCTTGAACGGTCGAAAGAGGAGTATGTCGCCCGGATCCGGGCCGATCTTCGCTGGCTTGGGCTCGATTGGGACGCCGAGGAGCGCCAGTCCAAACGCTTCGACCTTTATGAGAGGCGTTTTGAGGCCCTGAAGGCGGCGGGACGGATCTATGCCTGTTACGAGACGCCTGAAGAGCTTGAGCTCCGCCGCAAGGTCCTGCTCGGCCGGGGGCTTCCGCCGGTTTACGAACGGCCCGCGTCCGATGCGCCCTTCCCGGAAGACAGAACGCCGCACTGGCGCTTCAAACTCGATCACGATGCGCTGATCGAGTGGGACGATTTGGTGCGCGGCCACCAGAAATTCGATCCGAAACTCCTGTCCGACCCGGTCATCCGCCGCGCGGACGGGTCGTGGCTCTATATGCTGCCTTCGGCGATCGACGATGTCGACCTCGGGATCACTCATGTCGTGCGCGGTGAGGACCATGTCACCAACACCGCGACCCAGCTCCAGATGTTCGCGGCGCTAGGCGCGGCTGCCCCCGCCTTTGCCCACGAAGCGCTATTGACGGGAAGCGAGGGCAAGCTTTCGAAACGCCTCGGTTCGCTCGGCGTGGAGGCTTTCAAGGAGCAGGGGATCGAGCCGATCGCACTGCTCGCGCTTCTTGCCCGGCTGGGCACAAGCGACCCGGTGGAGCCTGTGACCAATCCCGCTCCACTGATCGCCGGGATCGACTTTTCCCGCTTCGGTCGCGCGCCGGCGCGCTTCGACGAAGCCGAGCTTGCACAGCTCAACGCCCGCATCCTTCACCAGACTCCCTATGAAAAGGTAGCCGACCGGCTCCCTGCCGGGATGGGCGAAGCGGGCTGGGACGCGATCCGGCCCAATCTGACGCGTGTCGATGAAGCAGGCGACTGGTGGGCAGTCGTCGAAGGCCCGGTCGATGCAATCGTGGCCGAAGAGGATCGAGCCTATCTCGGCGAGGCGGCAAGGCTCGCGGCTTCGCTCGACTGGGCCAATGACCCGTGGCACGGACTGACGGGCGCGCTCAAGGCGGCGACCGGACGCAAGGGAAAGCAGCTGTTCCTGCCGCTCCGCCTCGCCCTGACAGGCCGTGAGCATGGACCGGATATGGCAGCGCTCCTCCCTGTCATCGGCCGCGAGCGAGCGCTGGGGCGCCTCTCAGCGGCCGCTAATATGTAATATTGTATCTTTAGTAGATATAATGTAACATTCCCGTTGTGGAGTGACAGTTCCCGCTCCGCGATAGGATGATGTATGGCTTATCTCGACAAGGGCGCGGCACGCCCTGGGGCCGCCAGCGTAATCGGGGCGCTGGCGATCAACGGAGCGATGGTTGCGGCGATTATCTATTCAGTTCCGGACATGTTGCCGCAGCCAGCCTGGACGATCCTGGAAATTGATCCGGTGACGCCAGAGCCGATTCCGGCGACCCCCAAGGATCCTGAAAAACCTGTTGTGAAGGCGAAAGGCCGGGACAGTTTTGTCCCGCCGGTCATCTCGGCGCCCGACCAGCCTGACGAAACGATGCTCACCAGAGCGAGTGGCGGAACTGAACCAAGCGCCGGTGGCATCGCCCCGCTGCCGCTGCCGGTTCCAAACCCGGTCTTCAAGGGAGCGCAGATCAACCCGCGCTACGCAGCCGGGCTCCAGCCCGCTTACCCGCCCGGGATGGTCCGCGAGGAGCGCGAGGGCGTGGTCACGGTGCGCGTCCTGATCGGGATCGACGGCCGTGTGAAGGCGCTCGAGGCCCTAAGGGCCGATGCGCCGGCCTTTCTCGAGGCGACACGCAAGCAGGCGCTTTCGAAATGGCGCTTCCTTCCCGCGACACGCGACGGCGAGCCGGTAGAGAGCTGGCGCGAAATGACCGTCAGGTTCGAACTGCCCGATTAATGCCGCCGGGGCGGGGCTGGCATTGCGCCCGGTCCCGCCCTATCTTGGTTTCATGGCTCTCCCCCCCGTTTCGCGGCCGTCCGCCGCTTTTGCCGATCTCCGCGCCTTTCTTGCTTCGCGGGAAAAACACCAATGGGTATTTGCGCTGCTATCCGTGCTGATCACCGGCTATTTCATCGCGGCCTTCCTCATCCAATCCAGGACGAAGGAATACAAGCCGCCAGAAATCGTCTGGGTACAGAACTACGCCCCAAACCGGACGGACGCAGAGATCAAGGCGCAGCAGCGGATCGACCAGGCGAAGCGCCTCGCCGAACAGGCCGAACTGAAAAAGCTGCAGGAAGCCCAGCGCAAGGAATCGGCCAAGCTGCAGAAACAGCTTAGCGAGTTGGGGATTTGAACCCTGGCCAGGATGCGCGTTTCATGGCGGCGGCGATCGCGCTGGCGCGGCGCGGGCAGGCGCGAACGACACCCAATCCCAATGTCGGTTGCGTCCTGGTTCGCGACGGCCATGTTATCGGGCGTGGCTGGACCCAGCCCGGCGGCAGGCCGCACGCCGAGGCCATGGCGCTGGACGAGGCCGGCGACACTGCGCACGGCTGCACGGCCTACACCTCGCTCGAGCCCTGCGCGCACCACAGTGAACGCGGTCCGGCCTGCACCGACAGCCTGATCGCTGCCGGCGTGGCGCGGGTCGTTTCGGCGACGGCCGATCCGGACAAACGCACCAACGGTTCGGGATTCTACCAGCTCGAGGTCGATGGCATTGAGGTCACGAAGCGCGTGATGGCGCGCGAGGCCAGAGCCGCAATGGCGGGTTGGTGGTCGCGCGAAACGCGGGGGCGGCCGTTCGTCACGCTCAAACTTGCCACATCGCTCGACGGATGCATCGCGCTTGCCAGCGGCGAAAGCCGCTGGATAACCGGGGAGGCAGCGCGGGCGCACGGCCATCTCGAACGGGCGCGGGCAAATATGGTGATTGTCGGGCGTGGCACATTCGAAGCGGACAAGCCCCGGCTCGATGTCCGCCTTCCAGGGCTCGAGGACCGGTCGCCACGCAAGGGCCTGCTGACGCACGGAACCGCGCCGTCGGACTGGGAGGCGCTGGGATCGCCCGAATCGATATCCGGGCTGGCAGGCATCGACTGGATTCTTGTCGAAGGAGGAGCCGCAACGGCGGCGGCATTCCTGAAGGCCGGGTTGGTCGACAGGCTACTGCTCTATCGCGCGCCGATCACAATCGGCGCAGGACGCGCCTCGCTTGGCGATATCGGGCTTGACCGGATGGACGATGCGCACGGCCAGTGGCGGCGCACCGATACACGCCAGCTTGGCAGCGACACGCTCGACATTTACGAACGGGCCGATAAGGAACTCTAGCATGTTCACAGGCATCGTCACCGATATCGGCACCATCCGCTCGGCAGAGCAGCGCGGCGACCTGCGCTGTGTGATCGGCTGTCACTACGATACGGAAACGATCGATCTGGGCGCCTCGATTGCCTGTTCGGGCGTCTGCCTGACTGTCGTCGACAAGGGCGCCGACTGGTTCGCGGTCGATATCTCGGGCGAAAGCGTTAGCCGGACGGCGCTGGGAATGTGGGCCACAGGGCGCAAGCTCAATCTCGAACGCGCGCTCAAGATTGGCGACGAGCTGGGTGGCCATATCGTCACGGGGCATGTCGATGGCGTAGGCACTGTCCTTGGGATTTGCCCCGAAGGCGATTCGCACCGGATCGGCATCCAGGTTGCGCACGACATTGCCCCCTTCATTGCCGCCAAGGGATCGATCACGATCGACGGCGTCTCGCTGACTGTCAACGAAGTGAAGGACCAGCCCGACGGTTCCGCTCATTTCGCCGTGAACATCATACCGCACACATGGGCCGTGACGGCTTTCAGCGAACTGCAGCAGGGCCAGGCCGTCAATCTCGAAATCGATGTGCTCGCGCGCTATCTCGCGCGAATGCGCGAAGTTGTCGACCGGTAAAGACGTTCAACCGCGCGACGCACCACCCCGAAGGAACTACATCGCCATGGCCAAATTCCTGATTGTCGAAGCTCGCTTCTATGACCATCTGAACGACATGCTGGTCGCGGGCGCGCAGGCAGCGTTAGAGGCCGCCGGGCATCAGGTCGAAGTCTTGACCGTTCCGGGCGCGCTCGAAATTCCGGGCACGATCGCACTTGCCGCCGAAAGCGGGCGCTTTGACGGCTTTGTGGCAATCGGCGTCGTCATTCGCGGCGAAACCTATCATTTCGAAATCGTCGCGGGAGAGAGCGCGCGCGGCGTCATGGCATTGACCATGGACGGGATTGCGATCGGCAATGGCATCCTGACTGTCGAGAACGAACAACAGGCAATTGTCCGCGCCGATCCCGCGCAGAAGGACAAGGGCGGCGAAGCTGCGAAGGCCGCCCTTGCCTTGTTCGAACTCAAGCAGCGCTTCGGGAGCTGAACCCCCGCTCAGGCTTCAACCAGCGCGCCGAGCGTCGGATAATCTGTGTAGCCCTCGGGGCCCGGTGAATACCAGGTCCGGTAGTTGTCCGGCGCCAGTTCGGCACCCTTTGCAAGCCGCGCGGGCAGGTCGGGATTCGAAATGAATTTCCGGCCGAAGCTGATCGCATCGGCAAGCCCGCTTTCGAGATCGGCCATCGCGGTTTCCAGCGTATACTCCTGGTTGAGGACCAGCGGGCCCGAGAAGACCTTGCGGATGTCGGGCGAAATGCGCGGCACTTCGCTTGTCCCGAATGTGCCATAGGTTTTCTGCTCGCGCAGTTCGAGGAAGGAGATGCCGATTTCCTGAAGCGCCACTGCGGCGGCAGTGAAGAGCGGAACAGGATTCGAATCGTCCGCTCCTTGCGTTTCGCCATTGGGCGAAAGACGGACGCTGGTTCGATCCGCGCCGACCGTATCGGCAAGCGCCTGCGTCACTTCGCGGAGGAGCCGGATGCGGTTCTCGATCGAGCCGCCATAGGCATCGTCGCGGAAGTTGGAATTGTCGCGCAGGAACTGGTCGATCAGATAGCCATTCGCGCCGTGAAGCTGCACGCCGTCGAACCCGGCGGTCATCGCATTCCTTGCCGCATGAACATAATCGCCGATCACGCGCGGAATCTCGTCCAGCCGGAGCGCACGAGCCGGCTCGTAGGGCTTCTTGCCGGTCGCGGTATGCGCATAGCTCGGAGCGGTCGTGACCGATGAGGAAACGGGCGCTGCGCCGCCGAGGAAGTCGGGGTGGACCAAACGGCCCATATGCCAGAGCTGGAGAACGATTTTGCCTCCGGCCTCATGGACGGCCGCGGTCACGGGCTTCCATGCCTCCACTTGCTCATTCGACCAGATACCGGGCGCGGAAGGCCAACCCAAGCCTTCCTGCGAAATGCCGGTGGCTTCGGCAATGATCAGCCCCGCGCTCGCGCGTTGGGAGTAATATTCGGCTTTCAAGGCCGTGACGGGAACATGGGCATCCACGCTCCGGCCGCGCGTTAGCGGCGCCATGACAATGCGGTTCCTGGCGCTGATCGCACCAAACTGTATCGGGTCGAAGAGACTGGTCATACAAGGTTTCCGTTTGCAACGTGATCAATGAGCCCGGATATGGGGCCAATGGCACGCGGACAAGAACAAGATTTGGTTTCAGGGCGAGAAGCCGCTCTGCGCTTCGGGATTCCGGCGCTGATTCTGGGCAATATCTGCCTTGCATTCGGATCCTGGTTCGTGCGCATGGCCGATACGGGACCGATCGCAGCGGCCTTCTGGCGAATCGCGCTCGCCACACCTTTCCTATTCCTGATCGCCCGCACCATGGGCGACCCGGCCCGCAAGCTCGGGCGGGCGACCTTCGCGCTATTCGCGCTTTCGGGCATTTTCTTCGCTGTCGATCTAGCCTCCTGGCATCTCGGCATCCTGCAAACCAAGCTGGCCAACGCAAATCTGCTGGGCAATTCGACCAGCTTTCTCCTTCCGCTCTATGCCTTCGCCGTAGCTCGCCAATGGCCGACGCGGATGCAGGCCGTCGCGTTGACGTTCGCCGGGGTGGGCGCAGCGCTGCTGATGGGTCGCTCGTTCGAACTGTCGCCGCGCAATCTTGCAGGCGACCTGCTCTGCCTTCTCGCCGGGGCTTTCTACACCGCCTATCTCGTGCTGATGAGCCGGGCGCGCTCGGGCATGGGCCAATGGCCGGTTCTTGCCTGGTCGACGGTGATGAGTGCGCTGCCCCTGCTCCTGATGGCACTTGCGATCGGAGAGAGGCTTGTACCGCACAACTGGGCTCCGCTGGTCGCGCTGGCGTTGCTCAGTCAGATCGTGGGGCAGGGGCTGATGATCTATACAGTGGGGCGGATTCCGCCGCTCCTGTTCGGGCTTACCCTGTTGCTTCAGCCGATGATTTCCGCGCTGGTCGGCTGGATCGCCTACGGCGAGACCCTAGGCCTCGCCGACTGGGCGGGTGCGGTCCTGATCGGGCTGGCGCTGGTTATGGTGAGCCAGCCCGACCGCGGTACGAGTTAGAACGAGCCGCCCAGATTGTGCATGACCATGCACAGCAGCATCGGGATCGAAAGCAGTGTGTTGGTCCGGCTGAACATCATCGCCGTCGTTGCCGCTTTCGCTTTGGTTGCGTCGTCTGCCTCGACCATGCCCAGCGCCTTTTTCTGGTTCGGCCAGATGATGAACCACACGTTGAACGCCATGATCAGGCCCAGCCACATGCCGATCCCGATCGAACGCACGCCTTCCTGAAGCGTCAGCGCTTCAACAAGATAGTTGCTGATCCAGGCCACCAGAAGACCGGTCAAGACGGTGAATGCAGCGCCCCAGCGGAACCAGAACAGCGCCTCGGGCGCGATATATTTGCTGACTGCGGGTTTCAATTCCGCAGGCACCTTCGGCATTGTCGGGATCTGGGTGAAATTGAAATAATAGAGATGGCCGATCCACATGATGCCGACCAGCACGTGAAGGAAGGTCATCCAGCCCTTTGCGTTGCCCAGGCCGCCCATGTGCGCGAACAGCAGTCCGAGCGTCAGAATTGCGCCGACGCCGACCACGGCCCACAGATTGCCGAAAAACTTTGCCATTTTGCTTCCCCTATGCTTTGCGGACCCGCCGCCGATTGACGCGGCACACCTATCACTCCATGAATCGCCTGTCACCCGATGGAATGTGCGATGGCTCAAGCAATAGCAGACATGACTCTTGACGAACTCCGTCCCGTCCTTACGCGTGCCTTGCCGGGCCATGCCGGGTTCGATGGCTGGAACGCCAAAGCGGTCGAGAGCGCGTCGGCCGATCTGGGTGTCGACCCGACCGTCGCGCATCTTGTCTTTGGCGATGATCGCATGGCCATGATCGACGCATGGTTCCAGACGATCGATACGGACATGCTCGATGCGCTACCGGCGGAAAAGCTCGGGCGCATGAAGGTTCGCGAACGGATCGCCGCGCTGGTCGAGGCGCGACTGGCAATCGCTCGCCCGTACCGCGAGGCGCTTCGCCGGGCACTCTCGATCCTTGCCTTCCCGGCCAATGCGCCGCGCGCGTTGCAGCTTGGCTGGCGAGCCGCCGATGCGATGTGGCGCGCGGCGGGCGATACCGCGACCGATTATAATCACTATACCAAGCGTGCGCTCCTTGGCTCGGTCTATGGCGCCACTCTGGCGGTTTTCCTCAATGACGAAAGCGAAGACCTGTCCGAAACCCGGGCGTTTCTCGCGCGGCGCATCGAAGGCGTCATGCGGTTCGAGAAAGCGAAGGCGCGGATTGCGAACATGAAGCCGCCGTTCAGCCCGGCCCGGTTCATCGGCCGCCTGCGCTATCCGGCACAGTAGGGCTGGCCAAGGCTTTTTGTTAATGATAATCGTTCGCAAAATCCGAATCAGCAAGGCTGGCCCTGCGTGCGACTTGACGAATTGCCTCTAAACCAACCCGCAAGGATTGCGCATATCGGCTGGGAGTCGTTCGAAGCGGGCGCGGCGCGGCGGCTGCGCGCGCTGGGGTTCGACGAAGGCCTGACCATTGAGGCCCTCCATCGCGGCGGGCTTGTGGCGCGCGACCCTATTGCCTGCCGGATCGGGCGGATGACCGTTGCCATCCGGCGCATCCATGCGGCCTTGATTGACGTATCGCCGTTATGACCGCACTGCCCCTCATTGCCTTGGTCGGCAATCCCAATGCAGGCAAGTCTGCGCTGTTCAATGCACTCACGGGCGCGCGGCAGAAGACGGGCAATTATCCTGGAGTCACCGTCGAGCGTCACGCCGGGCGTCTGATCCTGCCGGACGGACGCCCGGCCGAACTTGTCGACCTGCCCGGCACTTACAGCCTCGAACCGACCAGCCCCGACGAGCAAGTCACGCGAGACGTGGTGATGGGTGTGCAAGCGGGCGAGCGCAGGCCCGATGCGCTGGTAATCGTGGTCGATGCCGGCAATCTCGACAATCATCTGCGCTTTGCCGGCGAACTGATCGCACAGGGCATTCCGGCCATCGTCGCGCTCAACATGGTCGACATGGCGGCACGTGACGGGCTGACGCTGGATCCGGAACGGCTCGCGGCGGATCTTGGCGTGCCTGTCATCCCCACGGTTGCGGTTCGCAAGCGTGGCGTGGAGCCGCTGAAGGAACATATGCTTTCACTGATCGGCAGGCCGTCCGTTCCGCCGCGCGCCCTGCCCGGAGACTTTGGCGAACGTCAGCGCCAGGCGCGCGTAATGGCCAAGGCCGCGATTGTCAGCGAAGCGCCCGCCAGGGCGACCACGCGGGCGATCGATCGCATCGTGCTTCACCCCGTTGCCGGGCCGATCGTCCTTGCAGTCCTGCTCTTCCTCATGTTCCAGGCTGTCTTTGCCTGGGCGACTCCGTTCGCGGATGCAATCGATGCCGGGGTGAGCCGGTTTCGCGATACGGCAACCGCAGCCCTGCCGCCGGGCATTGTCCGTTCCTTCGTTGCAGACGGAGTCATCGCCGGAGTTGGCGCGGTGATCGTTTTCCTGCCACAGATCCTGATTCTCTTCGCCTTCATTCTGGTCCTCGAAATGACCGGCTATATGGTGCGCGCGGCTTTTCTCATGGACCGGTTGATGGCAGGCGTCGGCCTGTCAGGACGCGCCTTCATTCCGCTCCTGTCTTCCTTTGCCTGCGCCGTGCCGGGCATCATGGCGACACGGACAGTCGAGGATCCCAAGGACCGGTTGACGACGATCCTGATCGCGCCGTTGATGACCTGTTCGGCACGACTGCCAGTCTATGCCGTGATCATCGCAGCCTTCATTCCCGCGCGCGATGTGCTGCCGGGTATCGGCCTGCAGGGGATGGTATTGTTCGCACTCTATTTGACGGGCATCATCGGAGCGCTGCTCGCGGCGCTCGTTCTTCGCCGCTCCGTCACGAAGGGCCGTGGCATGGGTTTCATGATGGAAATGCCGCGCTATCAGATGCCGATATTCAAGAACCTCCTGCTTGGCCTGTGGCAGCGGGCATGGGTCTTCCTCAAGCGCGCAGGCACGATCATTGCCGTTACGACAATGATCCTTTGGGCGCTGCTTAATTTCCCGCGTGTCGACCCGAATTCGGGCGTCAGCCAGGTTGACCATTCCATTGCCGGCCGCATCGCGAACGGGCTTGCCGTGGCGATGAAACCCATCGGCTTCAACAGGGACATCTCGCTTGCGCTGATCCCCGCAATGGCGGCGCGTGAAGTCGCGGTCTCCGCGCTTGCAACCACCTATGCAATCGACGACCAGAACGAATCGGAGCGCGACCAGACGCTGGGCGAAAGGCTGAAGGGTAGCTGGAGCCTGCCTACGGCGTTGGCGTTTCTCGCTTGGTTCGTCTTCGCCCCGCAATGCATTTCGACGATCGCGGTCGTCCGAAGGGAGACGAACGGCTGGAAATGGCCTTTGTTCATGGTCGGATATCTTTTCGCTCTCGCTTACCTTGCAGCCGGCTTCACTTTCTGGTTAGCCACTGCGCTCGGTCTTTAGGGAGAGAAGCAGTGGCGGGCAGCGTCAACAAGGTTATTCTGATCGGCAATCTGGGCAAGGACCCCGAAGTCCGCACGATGAACAATGGTGGAGAAGTGGTCAGCTTCTCGCTCGCGACGTCGGAGAACTGGAACGACAAGTCTTCGGGCGAGCGCCGCGAAAAGACCGAGTGGCACAATATCGTCGTTTTCAACGAAAATCTTGGCCGGATCGCAAAGCAATATCTGCGAAAGGGCTCCTCGGTCTATGTCGAAGGTCAGCTCCAGACACGCAAATGGACCGACCAGAACGGCAATGACCGCTATACGACCGAAGTCGTGCTCCAGCGCTTCCGCGGCGAACTCACTTTGCTCGGCGGGCGCGAAGGCGGCGGATCGGGGGGCGGATCATCGAATTGGGGCGAAGACCGTGGCGCAAGCTCGTTCGGCGGCGGCGCGAGCCGGGGGCCATCAAGCGGCGGCGCATTCGACAATGATCTGGACGACGACGTTCCGTTCTAATGGGTGCCGGACTTGCCGGAAGTTCAGTCGTAATACCAGCTGAGGCTCCGCCGACGCCGCGCTTTCCGCTGCATCCGAGCCAATATCACGAACACGCCAATCATCGTCACGATCGCGCCGATCGCGATTGCGCTGAGGATGATTACTGCGTCCAATGACATATCAGGTTCCCACAATGCACGACGAAACGACGGTGTCGCGCAGCCCGGTCGCGCTGTAAAGCTTAGGGGCTGACGCAATCTTCTGTCTATTCGTCTCGGACAAGACTAGCCAGCCAATTTGCGAGCACCAACAAAATCTTGGTTAATTCCGTAACGACCGTGCGAAATCGAAACTCGCGAGCCATTGCGGACCTGGTCGGCGACGCTAAGCTGACACTGTGAGTGGATTTCTTTCAAGCTGGACAGCCCGTCGGGCCAGCGGCCCGGGGCTTGTTGCGGGACTCGCGGCCTTCATTCTCTGGCCGGCTTTTGCCAGCTTTCCCGAAGCCCTGTACGCCCCCTTCTTGATCGCGCTTTCGTTTGCCGCCTTTTGCGGTCTTTCGATCCTCGTCCTGACCATCATCGATTACCGCAACAACCGGCGCGGCCGGCAAGTGCGGCCAATCCGCGCGTTCGACATTGCATTCGGGCTAGGGCTTGCCGCGCCGAGCCTGGTCGAACTGTCGTCGCTGCTGCGCTGACATCTGTCGTTCAACGCTTTTCGAAGAGACCCTTCAATTTGGCAAAGGGGCTCGCATCCTCCTCACCAACAATGCCAGCCGCCTTCAGTACCTCGTCGGCGTCGGGCGCGCGGGCAAAGGGATCGATGGCAAGGCCCAGCGTCTGCGCGACAGCTTCTCCCAGATCGACCGCAAGCCCGTCATGCTCCATCACATCGCAGTCCTCGGCGCTGAGCTCGAATTCCTCCTCCGAAACGTCGGCGCGGGGTGCTTCGAAGCGGATGTGGAAGGACTCCTGGAGCGCCACAGGCAGCGGACGGGCCGTGGCGGCGCAGCTCTGGGTCAGTTGCGCCGACACAGTTCCGCGCGCCTCGATCACGTTGTCTACCGCCGCAAGTTCGGCTTCGCCCGCCAGCGAATCGACCGCGACCAGCCCGAAACGCCTCGCCAGCGCCCGACATTCGACTGCGTCGGCAACAAGGCTCACATGTTTTGGCACCGCGCCTATATCGGCGAGCGCAAACCGCCGCGAAAATTCAGGGGCGCCGCTCACGCGCCCGACAAACGCCCAGCAAGCAAGGCAGCCAGAGACAGGCGATCGAGCCCGGCCGCAAACGCCCTGAGCGCCGTCTCGACATGGCCAAGCGCCATCGAACCCGGATCCTGGCCCCGGTAAAGGTTCCGAAGAAGCGCGGCCTGCGGATCGCCCCCTTCGCCAAACCCCTGCCGATAGGCCCCAATCCTGCCGCCAAGTGCCGCCATCATGCGCCCGATATGCTTGCCCACCACGATATCGCCGATCCCAAGCTCGCGAAGCTGGCCGTCCATATCGTCGACAAACGTTTCGGCCAACAGAGTCGAGGGCATCTGCGCGTCATCGCCAAGCGCCTCCATCCGGATCAGTACAAGCGCCAGCACGACATTGACCATGTCAAACCGCCCGTCGATCGAATCGGCAACGCCACCTTCAACATACCAGTGCGGCTGCCGAGCTTCGGCGATGATCGCCGCATAGAGCGCCCCGACCTGGGCTCGCTCGTCTGCGCTGCTGAACCACTTGCGGAAGGCCTTGAGTGCCATATTGTCTTCCAATTGTTATACCTGCGCTTGCCCATAGGCGATGCAACGCATATTGACCGCGCATTCGCGCGTTTCAATGGCCGGGCGAATGGCTGAGTGCAGGAGAGTGTTATGGTCCGGATGTCAACCAGATTGGCTGGTGTTGCAGCGCTAGCGGCGCTCGCGCTGGGCGCATCCGGCTGTGCGCGCATTGTGGCACACCAGGGCTATATCGCCGATGACACGCTGGTCAGCGGCATCCAGCCGGGCGTCGACAATCGCGAATCGGTGCAGAAGACGCTCGGTCGGCCAAGCTTTGTCGGGCAGTTCACGCCGAACGACTGGTATTATTTCGCCCGGACCACGAAGCAGTTGGCCTTTGCCCTGCCGTCGCCGACCCAGCAACTTGTCCTTCATGTCCGGTTCGATTCGGCAGGCAATGTCGCCTCGGTCGAGAAGACGGGCGTTGAAAAAGTCGCGCGAATCGATCCGAACGGCGACAAGACACCGACGCTCGGAAAGGAACGGAGCTTCTTTGAAGATCTGTTCGGCAATATCGGCACGGTCGGCGCCGTCGGCCAGGGCGGCTCGACCACCGACAACCCCAACTGAGCTTTCTGCCTAAAGCGCGATGCCGCTCGCGGCGAGCACGGCAAGCGTGACCAGTTCGGACGCGTTTGACGCCATGGTCGCAATCTGCACCGGCTTTTCCATGCCGACCAGCATCGGCCCGATAACGGAGTCTCCGCCCAGTTCGCGCAGAAGCTTGGCCGAGAGATTGGCCGACTGAAGCCCCGGCATGACCAGCACATTGGCCGGGCCAGAAAGCCGGCTGAACGGATAGTTCACCATCAGCTTCGGATTGAGCGCCACATCGGGCGCCATTTCGCCTTCATATTCGAAGCTCACGCCGCGCGAATCGAGAATCTCGACTGCGTCGCGGATCGGCCCCAGCCAATTCCCCGACGGATTACCGAAGGTCGAATAGGACAGGAAGGCCACACGTGGCTCGTGTCCCATCCGCCGGGCGACCGCCGCCGTCTGTTCGGCAATATCGGCAAGCTCCGATGCCGACGGACGCTCGTTGACCGTCGTATCCGCCATGAACACCGTGTGCGATTGGCCGACCAGAACATGAATGCCGAACGGCGTCCTCCCCTCTGCCTGGTCGAGGACGCGACGCACTTCGCGCAACGATTGGCCATAAGTCCGCGTGACGCCCGTGATCATCGCGTCCGCCTCTCCCATCTTGAGCAGCAGCGATGCGAAGATGTTGCGATCGGTGTTGACGAGCCGTTCGCACTCGCGATGGAGATAGCCGCGCCGCTGCAACCGGCTGTACAGGATCTCGACCATCTCGGGCACGAGCGGCGAATGGCGGCTGTTGTGAATCTCGAAGCTCTCGGGATCATCGACGCCCAACGCCTTCAGCTTTTCAAGAACATCGTCGCGCCCAATCAAGATGGGCGTCCCGCAACCGCCTTCGCGGAAGGCGATCGCCGCGCGAAGCACAACTTCCTCTTCGGCTTCGGCAAAGACCACGCGCTTGGGATGGGCGCGGGCATTGTCATAGGCGAGCGTCAGCACCGACGTGGTCGGGTTCAGCCGCGCGCGCAGGCTGGTGCGGTACTCGTCCATGTCGAGGATCGGCTTGGTTGCAACGCCCGAATCCATCGCCGCCTTGGCGACAGCCGCAGGGACGACTTCCATCAGACGCGGATCGAAGGGTGCCGGGATGATGTAATCCTGCCCGAAGCTCGCCAGCTGCCCGCCATAGGCCGCCGCCACCTCTTCGGGCACAGCCTCACGCGCCAGTTCGGCAATCGCGTAAGCCGCCGCAATCTTCATTTCCTCGTTGATCGTCGTCGCCCGGACGTCGAGTGCCCCGCGGAAGATGAAGGGAAAACCAAGGACATTGTTGACCTGGTTGGGATAGTCGGACCGGCCGGTCGCTACGATGCAGTCGGGGCGCACGGCCTTGGCGGCGGGAGGCGTAATTTCAGGATCGGGATTGGCCATCGCGAAAATGATCGGGCGCGGTGCCATTTTTTCGAGCATGTCGGGACTGAGCGCATCCTTCGCCGAAAGCCCGAGGAAAATGTCCGCGCCGACCAGCGCTTCCTCCAGCGTGCGCGCTTCGGTGACGGCCGCATGGGCGGATTTCCACTGGTCCATCCCTTCCTGGCGTCCCTGGTAGATGACGCCCTTCCGGTCGCACATGATGACATTGGCGGGCGAAACGCCCATCGCCTTGATGAGCGCAGTGCAGGCTATCGCCGCCGCGCCCGCCCCGTTCACAACCACCTTGACGTCGCCGAGCTTGCGGCCCGTAATCTCGCAAGCATTGATGAGGCCCGCCGCGCTGATGATCGCCGTGCCATGCTGGTCGTCATGCATGACCGGAATTTTCATCCGCTCTTTCAGTGCCTGCTCGATAATGAAGCACTCGGGCGCCTTGATGTCTTCAAGGTTGATTCCGCCAAAGCTTGGCTCGAGCAGGGCAACCGCATTGATGAAAGCATCGGGATCTTCAGTCGCCAGCTCCAGATCGATCGCATCGACATCGGCGAAACGCTTGAAGAGGACGGCCTTGCCTTCCATGACAGGCTTTGAGGCGAGCGCCCCGAGATTGCCGAGACCCAGAATTGCGGTTCCGTTCGAAATGACGGCGACCAGATTGCCCTTCGCCGTATAGTCATAGGCCAGCGCCGGATCGTCGGCGATCGCGAGTACCGGAACGGCGACGCCCGGCGAATAGGCCAAACTCAGGTCGCGCTGGGTCGCCATCGGCTTCGAAGCAACGATCTCGATCTTCCCGGGCCGTCCGCCCGAATGATAGATCAGGGCTTCGCGCTCGGAAAACTGCACTCTTGCTTCGTCGCTCATTCCTTACCCCTGTGATCGCCCTCGAATCCGGCGCGCCCGACTGCTTCCCGAACCCTTAGGCGTTCAATCCTGCAACTGGAAGACGGGTTTGAGCCTGCGGGCAAAATCGCTATCGGGGTGGGAATGGCCGACGCTTCCCCTACCCCGATGATGGCGCAATATTTCGCGTTGAAGGCGGAGGCGCCCGATTGTCTTCTTTTCTACAGGATGGGCGATTTCTTCGAGCTCTTCTTCGACGATGCCAAAGTGGCAGCGGCCATTCTCGATATCGCGCTTACCGCGCGCGGGGAGCATTTGGGGGCGCCCATTCCGATGTGCGGCGTGCCCGTGCACGCAATGGAAGCCTATCTCGCGCGCCTCATCAAGGCGGGCCATCGCGTTGCCATTGCCGAACAGACCGAAAGCCCGGCAGCCGCCAAAGCGCGCGGTTCCAAATCAATCGTATCGCGCGGGATCGTCAGGGTCGTGACTGCGGGCACACTGACCGAAGAAACGTTGCTCGAGGCACGTGCGGCCAATTGGCTGGTCGCCCTTGCGTCGGTCGGCGATGTGGTGGGGATCGCTGCCGCGGATATTTCGACCGGCCGGTTCGAGGTGAGTGAAGCGGCGAGCGCCGGCCTCGATGCCGAACTGGCACGACTTGCGGCGGCCGAAGTCATCGTGCCCGAAGGGTTCGCGATTCCCGGCCATACCAGACCGCGCGCCGATTTCGATTCGGCTGCGGGGGAAGCGCGGCTGAAAAAGCTTTTCGGTGTGGTGACGCTCGATGGGTTCGGCGGTCTGTCGCGCGCGCAGGCAGCGGCGGCAGGTGGGCTGATCGCCTATCTCGATCATGCGGGCAAAGGCAATTTGCCGTTCCTTTCCGCCCCGGTGAAGCGCGCCGCAAACGATCATATGCTGATCGACGCTGCAACGCGCGAAAGCCTCGAGCTGGTCCGCTCGGCGGGAGGCACGCGAGCGGGGAGCCTTCTAGATGCAGTCGACCGGACCGTGACGCCGGGCGGCGCACGCCTCCTTGCAAGCGACATCGGTGCGCCGCTCATGGACAAGGCGGCGATCCAGGCGCGTCTCGACCTGATTGCCCTCTATGTCGAGAATGGAGGCGCGCGAGAGGCGCTGCGGGCGGCGTTGCGTGCACTCCCCGATGTAGCACGGGCACTGGGGCGTCTCGCGGCCGGGCGCGGTGGACCGCGGGATCTGGGCCAGTTGCGCGACGGTCTGGGTGAGGCGCGTCTCATGCGGGAACGGATCGCAAGGGCCGGAGACGCGCCGCCGCTGATGGCCGAACTCCTGCCTAGGCTCGACGGCCACGGCGCGCTGGTCGATCTGCTTTCGCGCGCGCTGGTCCCATCGCCGCCACTCGACGCCGCGCAGGGCGGCTATATCGCCGAAGGGTATGACGCCGCCCTTGATGCCCTGCGGAATACGGGTGGCAGCGGACGCCGCGACATCGCCATGCTCGAAGCGCGTTATCGCGCGCAAACCGGGATCGCCGCGCTCAAGATCAAGCACAACAACGTGCTTGGCTATCATATCGAGGTTTCGGCGAAGAACGCCGATCCGTTGATGTCCGCCGATTCCGGGTTCACCCACCGCCAGACGCTCGCCGGGGTCGTTCGCTTCAACGCGCCCGAGCTTCACGAATTGGCCATGACGGTAACGCAGGCAGGCGCCCACGCGCTCGCGGCGGAAGCAGCTCATCTCGAAGAGCTTGTTTCGGCCGCGCTCGCACGCGCGAAAGAAATCGCCGTGACGGCCGATGCCCTGGCCCGGTTTGACGTTGCGGCCGCGCTTGCAGAGCGAGCCGTCGAAGGGGGCTGGTGTCGTCCGGCGCTGGTCGAAGACGCACGCTTCGACGTTGTGGCCGGACGGCATCCCGTCGTCGAGGCGGCTCTTGCAGCAAGCGGTAGGCGCTTTGTCGCCAACGACGTGATGCTGCGCCCGGAGGCTCGGCTCTGGCTGGTGACCGGACCCAATATGGGCGGCAAATCGACTTTTCTCAGGCAGAACGCACTGATAGCTGTGCTGGCGCAGGCAGGAAGCTATGTTCCGGCAAAATCCGCCACGCTCGGGCTGGTCGACCGGCTGTTTAGCCGGGTCGGCGCTTCAGACAATCTCGCACGCGGCCGTTCCACCTTCATGGTCGAAATGGTCGAGACGGCGGCCATCCTTGCGCAGGCGACCGAACACAGTTTCATCATCCTCGACGAGGTCGGGCGCGGCACTTCCACCTATGACGGCCTTGCCATCGCCTGGGCCGTTGTCGAAGCCGTACACGAAATCAATCGCTGCCGCTGCCTTTTCGCAACCCACTATCACGAACTGACGCGGCTGGCCGAAAAGCTCGACGCCCTGTCGCTGCACAATGTCCGCGCGCGCGAATACAAGGGGGATCTTGTGCTGCTCCACGAAGTCGCCGACGGTCCGGCCGACCGGAGTTACGGGATCGCTGTCGGGCGGCTTGCGGGCTTGCCTCCCGCCGTACTGGCCCGCGCCAGGGCCGTGCTATCAAAGCTGGAGGCGGGGCGCGATGCGACCGGCGGGCTTGCCGCGGGGCTGGATGACCTGCCGCTCTTTGCCGCAGCGGTCCCCGAGCCCGAAGCCCGCGATCCCGTTCATGTCGCTCTTGAATCGCTCGATATCGACGCGCTCAGCCCACGTGAAGCGCTCGACCGGCTGTACGAACTGAAGCGGCTTCTTCAATAGAGGCCGATGGCCTCGAACATCGCTGACAGCGCGCGGCGCTCCTCTGCATCCAGCTCCGGCCGCCAGATTTCAAACAGCAGGATGACGCGGGTTTCGTCGCTGTCATTCCATGCCTCGTGCTCGATACTGTCGTCAAAGATCAGCATTTTCCCGGCTTCGACGTTGCGCACCTCATTGCCAACGCGCAGTCGGCAGTTCGGAGGGACGATCAGCGGGAGGTGGCAGATCAACCGCGTATTGAGCATCCCCCAATGCGGCGGAATATGCGTCTTCGCCTTGAGGACCGAGAACAGGGCCGAAGGCGACCTGTTCGCCACATTCGGCATGGGCAGATTTTCGAGCGCCGCAACGGCTGCCGGGCAAGCCCGGGCGTGATCTTCAACCAGTACGCCATCTTTCCACAGATAATAGGCGCTCCAGTCGGGATCATCGAGCAGGGCATGTTCGCGTGTCGGCCTGTCGGCATTGCGCTGGACATAGGGCAGGAGATCGCGGCCAGCGGAAAGTACGGCTTCGGCCTCGGCCCGGATATCCGGCATCCGTGCTTCGAGAGCTGCAACCCATTCGAAATCGCCCGGGTCGTAGAAGGGGATCTGGGGTAAGCGAGGATAGTAGAAGCTTGTCGGCTGCTGGAGCTGGGGCTGTGCCCGCCCCGCCATGATTTCAATCGCCTCGCGGAAGCGGCTGCCGACCTTGTCCGGATCGACATGAACCGCAGCAAGACTGGACTGCATGTGCGCTTCAAACTTCCGGCCCATGGCATCGAGCGCCTGCGCCGCGCGATCGAGGCGCGGCGGCAGATCCGGGGGCAGCCCCTGCATTTGACTTGCGGACGAAAGCGCCAAGCCGAACCAGGACGATGCCGCGCGGTCGTCACCGAGCCGTGCCCGCCCTTCGCCCATCATCAGCAATGCATAGAGATTGCGCGGCTCGGCTTTCAGGACAAGAGCGAGGGCCGCTTCCATTGCCGCGCCATCCCCTGCCATTTCACAAGCCTGCGCGTGAAACAAACGAAGCTGGTGCGAGGCGCGGCCCGCATCCTCAACAAATGCAAAGGCCTCGCGCGCGGCGTTCGCATCTCCACGCCGGAGGGCCTCTACCCCGGACCGGGCAATGGCTTCGTAGTCGGGATTGCTCATGGCCGGGCCTTAACCGCCCTGGCGGGTTCGATCAAATCCCGGCATACCATTCATAGCCGGCGCCATCTTCCCAATAGCCGCCCTTGCCGCCATATACCTTGGAAAGACCGTCCACCGCTTCGATCCGCTCAACGTACTTAGCCTGTTTGTAGCCAAGCTGACGCTCAACGCGGAGCCGCAGCGGCGCGCCGTTTCCGACCATCAGAGGTTCATCGTTAAGCGCCCAGGCAAGAATCGTCTGCGGGTGGAAGGCGTCGATCAGGTCGATACTTTCATAATAAGGGTTGCCGAAGCCCATCTTGTCTGCACAATGGAAGACAATGTAGCGAGCCTGCGTCTTCAGGCCAGCGGCATCAAGCAGCAGCTTCAGCGGAATACCCGTCCATTTTCCGATAGCACTCCAGCCTTCGACGCAATCGTGGCGCGTAATCTGGCTGCGTTTCGGCCCAGCCATGATCTGTGCGGCCGAATAGCTTTGCGGACGTGCGACGAGTCCGTCGACCGTGAGCCGCCAATTGACGAATTTTTCCTGCAGATGCTTGGCATAGGCATCGCCCTTTGGCTGGTGCGTGCCGTTGACACGGAAAATGGGCGATCGTTGATCGGGCCGGAACTCCCTCGCAAGCGCCATGCGGTCCTGAAGGCTGCGCTGTATCGCAAAATTGCCTTTTTCACCAAGCGCCAGCAGCTTGCGGAAATCTTCGTTCCGGCCAAGTGCATCGCAGCCGGTGAGAAGGCCGGCCGCCCCGCCGACCAAAATGTTGCGCCGAGTGATGATCATGCCCTGTCTCCCGAAGTCGTGGCCTTGGGCGGAGAAAGGCGGAACCAGCCCGTGATCATCGAACGAATCTCGTTGACCGGCCCCGCCAGGATCACAAGCAGCAAGTGAATGACGATAAAGGCCGCAATCCCCATTGCACATATGAAATGGATCGATCGCGCCGAGGCTCGCCCGCCAAAGAGGTCAACGAGCCAAGGGAGCGCGGAATTCATGCCGGGCGACATTGTCAGGCCAGTCAGGATCAGCGCCGGGATCAGCCCGAACAGGACAAGGCTGTAAGTGATCTTCTGGAGCGGATTGTAGCGCGCCTCGCTCTCCGTGAAGTCGAATCGGGCGTGCTTCCTGATATCTTCCCAGAGATGTGCGGGCGCGACTTCTGCCCGGGAGAGTGCAACATCCCTTTTCAGATGCCCATTGAACAGCGACCAGAGCAGATAGGCCAGTAGTCCGAACGCAAGCACCCACGCAAAGGCCAGGTGCCAGTGCCGGCCCAATGCAAGGTCGTAAGTGGATGGGATCGTCGCCCAGCCGGGAAAGCGCGGAAGGCTTAGCCAGGGTTTGTCGAGATTGGCGCCATACTGGCCCCAATAGAGGTGCGGATGCGCGTTGAAGATCATCAGTCCCGACATCAGCATCACGAATATCGTGATCGCGTTCACCCAATGCCAGACGCGTGTTGAAAGGCGGTGCCGGAAAACGGTCTGCGGTGCGGCAGAAGGCGGCGGCGCGGCCTCTCCTTCTGGGGCGGGTCGGTTCATCGCGTGGTCCTCCTGTCCGGGGTTCGACCGCCGATCATCTTAGGTTACATCGCGACCCGATCAATCGAGAATCCGCTTCCCTGTGCCCCAGATCAACCACACGATTGCTCCGCCAGCGTTGATCGCTGCGGCGACAAGGAACGTCGCGGTATAGCCACCCGTCAGGTCGAGCAATATGCCGGTTGCGGCGACGCCGACGATGCCAGGAAGGGTCGCCGCGGTGTTGCTGATGCTCCAGAGTACGTCAGCGTGGCGGGGGGCAATGTCGAGATGGTTGCTGGCAAAGCCCGCCCAGCACAGCGCACTCGTGCCAAGCGCCCCGCAAATCGTGACAAGCGCAAATGCCGGCGTCGTTGCCTGTGAGGCCAGCAGCAGGAATGCGGCGCCGCCCCCAAGCCCGGAGCATTGCATGATCTTGCGCACAGCCGTCAGGCTCCATCCGCGTGCAATCATTCGGTCTGCAACGTGCGCCGCGCTATTGCCCACCACGAACTGTGAAACCCAGGGAAGGATCGAAAACAGGCCCGATCCGGCAATCGACATATGCTGCGCGTCCCGGAAATAGCTCGGGAGCCAGGTCAGCATCAGGTAGAGCGTCCAGTTGGCGCAGAAATGATTGACGACGATCGCCCAGACAGCGGAGTGCGAAAGGAGCAGCTTCCACGGCACCGGCGCCGGCGTGGTCCCGACATCCGCCTCGAGCGGTGCTAACAGCGCCCGTTCCTCCCTGGAAATCCGGGGATGCACAGAAGGCCGCGCATGGACCTGCCAGAACCAGAAAAACGAAAAGGCCAGCCCAAGCCCACCAAAGGCATAGAATACAGCCTGCCAGCCATAGTTGACGACAAGCCAGCCGGTCGATGACAAGGCAAAGACCGTGCCGAGAGGGATGCCGGTCAGGTTGATCGCCGCGGCCCGGCTGCGTTCGGTCTGGGGAACCCAACGTGCAAGCAGGTTATAGACTGCCGGAAAACTGGCAGCCTCACCCATTCCCATCAGGATCCGCGTCGCGATGAGCACCGACAGCGAGATGCCCGCAGCGATCGGAGTGAGCACAGTAAAGACCGACCAA
Source organism: Sphingomonadaceae bacterium (assembly GCA_041916635.1). GTDB lineage: Bacteria > Pseudomonadota > Alphaproteobacteria > Sphingomonadales > Sphingomonadaceae > Aquisediminimonas. The sequence continues at coordinate 855,566 of JAYRZE010000001.1, forward strand.
CCAACCAGTGCCCCGCCCATCAACAGCCGCCCGCCGATCCGGTTCGCGAGCCAGCCGGTCGGCAGCATTGCCGCCATATAGCCAATAAAGAAGGAAGAAAGGACGAATCCCTTGGTCGTCCCCGACCAGCCGAACTCCTCCGCCATCGGAATGATGGCGACGGAAATATTGACCCTGTCGATATAGCAGATGAATGTGGCGACAAAGCACATTGCAACAAGAACATGGCGTTTTGCCACGCCTCGCCGCGCGACCGCAGCGGTTCCGGCCATCTCCATCCTCCCCCTTTTTTTGCCAGTCTGGCAGTTCTTAGAGGCAAGGTCTAGCCGAGTGCCGCCTGTTTCTCTTCGGCGAGCCGGTCAAGCTCCGCCCGCGTGCGCTTTTCGCTGGAGGTCCTGAGCTGCCCGCAGGCCGCATCGATGTCGCGGCCGCGCGGAGTACGGACAGGCGCGGAAATGCCGCCGCCGAATACGATCTCCGAAAAGGCCCGGATTCGCTCGGGCTCCGAACATTCATAGGGCGCGCCCGGCCAGGGATTGAACGGAATGAGATTCACCTTTGCCGGCAGCCGGTATTTACGGATCAGGCGGACAAGCTCCCGCGCATCTTCGTCGCTGTCATTCTTGTCCTTGAGCATCACATATTCGAACGTGATCCGCCGGGCATTGTTCGCGCCGGGATAGTCGGCGCAAGCCTGGAGCAATTCCTCTATCCCGTACTTCCGGTTGATCGGCACGATCTCGTCGCGCACATCCTTTCTCACGGCATGGAGCGAAACCGCCAGATTGACGCCGATTTCCTTGCCGGCCCGCTCCATCATCGGGACGACGCCTGATGTCGAAAGCGTGATACGGCGTTTGGACAACGCAAGCCCGTCGCCATCCATTACGATCTTGAGCGCATCGCGCACCGCTTCGAAATTGTAGAGTGGTTCGCCCATCCCCATCATGACGATGTTGGTGAGCATCCGGCCGTCTTCGCCGCTTGGCCATTCGCCAAGCGAATCGCGGGCGAGCATGACCTGCCCGACGATTTCGGCAGGCGTAAGGTTGCGGACCAGCCGCATTGTGCCGGTGTTGCAGAATCGGCAATTGAGCGTGCAGCCCACTTGCGAGGAGACACAGAGCGTTCCCCGATCCGCATCGGGGATGAACACCATCTCGAAATCCTGCCCGTCATCCGACCGCAGCAGCCATTTCCGCGTTCCGTCGGTCGAGACCTGCGCCTCGACTACTTGGGGCCGCGAAATCGCGAAGCGCTCCGCGAGCCAGCCATGCTGCGCCTTGGCAATGTCGGTCATCGCCGCGAAGTCGGAAACCCCGCGATTGTAGATCCAGTGCCAGATCTGCTTGGCCCGAAGCTTCGCGGCCTTGGGCTCAAGGCCTGCGCTCTCAAGCTCACCCCGAATCTGGTCCTTGGTCAGTCCCACGAGTTCCGCACGCCCATCGGCCCGCACGCTCGCTGCGCGGGGGACAGGAACCGGATCAATGTTGCCGGGAATTTGCATGGCCGCGCCTATAGTGCCGCGCAGCACGCTTTTCCACCCAAGGAATCAGCGCCCCCGCGCACAGCCGAGCGCCGCGGCATCGATCGCAGTCGCCGCGCCTTTGAGGATATAGACGTCGACAAAGGCTGCCCCATTCGCGGCGGCGCTTGAAATGCTCATGCTCCGGCCCGAGCGCATGGCGGCAATGATCGCCGCGTCGGTCGCCGGGTCCGGCGCCCAGGCGTCAGCGCCGCCTGCGACCATCGCAAAGCGGCGCTCGTCGATACGGAGCGTCACGGCCGCACCCTCCCGTTTTTCGCGGCTAAGGCGGACATGGATCTGGCCACGAATCCGCTGACGCGGCCAATGCGAAACGGCAGCAAAGGGCCGCCACTTCGCATGCCCCTTGCGCACCGGTTCGGCAATGGCAAAGCACCGCGGTGGCGCAGTATCGCGAAACGCCCCCCAGTCTTCATAGATCCCCAGCGCATCGCGCGCCGCAGCCGGCCCGGCCAGCAACATGAAGGCCAGCCCCAGCCGCTTCATGCCGGCCTCGCACTCCCTCCGAGATGGACGACTTCTTCCTTTCCATCGTGGATCATGACCATCGTGCCTTGCGGAAGGCTGGGCGCGATCGGCGCTTTCCAGTGCGGGTCGACCGGCAGGCCCAGCATTATCCCGCGCAGCACGCGTGATGACATTCCGTGCATGATCACCAGCCGATCGCCCTCCTGGCCCGCCACGTCGTCGATCCAGCCCTGAAGCCGTCGCGCGATATCGTCATACCATTCGCCGCCCGGCGGGCGGATCGTGAAGAGCGCGATATGCGGATCGACGATATCGCCCTGATCCGCCATGATTTCGGCGTAAGTGCGCCCGGCCCATTCGCCGACATCGATTTCCTGCAGCCGCGGGTCGCGGGCGGCACCGTGCCAGTCCGCCCCGATATGTTCGGCGATAATCGCCAGGGTCTGCAACGCACGACCCGAGGGCGATGACCAGAGCGCGAGCTCGGGCGACGGCCCGAGATGGCCGGCAAGGGCCGCGCCCATCGCGTTTGCCTGAGCGAAACCGGTCCGCGTCAAAGGGGTGTCGAGCATGTCCCCCTGCATTCGGCGAGCGGCGTTGAAGACGGTTTCGCCATGGCGGGCGATGAAGGTGCGGCCTGGAAGTGTCATGCGCCCTCTTTCCCGCAATTTATCCCCAATGCAAGCGGGTGAGGGCCTTGCGGCCACGCGCATTCTTGTTCATGAAAAGCACTGGCGAGCGGCATTTCTGCCGCTATAAGCGCAACAGGCCGCACCAGAGACGACCGGGGAATTGATCAATGAAGGCTACCATCGAACGGGCTACGCTTTTGAAGAGCCTTGGCCATGTCCAGTCGGTGGTCGAACGCCGTAACACGATCCCCATCCTTTCGAATGTGCTGATCGAGGCGAACGCGGACGGTTCTATACGACTGATGGCAACAGACCTTGATCTTCAGATCAACGAAAGCGTCGAAGCTCAGGTCGAAACGCCGGGCGCGACAACCGTTTCGGCTCACACCCTGTTCGATATCGCGCGGAAGCTGCCGGAGGGAAGCCAGGTAAGCCTTGCGGCCGCCGACGGAAAGATGGCGGTCAACGCCGGCCGCGCCCGCTTCAATCTCCAGACCCTCCCGCGCGATGACTTCCCGGTCATCGCCGAAGGCGAGTTGCCGACAAAATTCGAGCTGCCGGCAGCTACGCTCAAGGAAATCGTCGACAAGACACGGTTTGCGATCTCGACCGAGGAAACGCGCTACTATCTGAACGGAATATTCTGGCATGTGACCGACGATGCCCAGCCGGTGCTCAAGGCCGCAGCGACGGACGGACATCGCCTGGCCCGCGTCACGGTCGCCCGGCCCGACGGTGCGGCGGGGATGCCCGACATTATCATCCCGCGCAAATGCATCGGCGAGCTTCGGAAGCTTCTCGACGAGATTGACGGCTCGGTTGAGGTTTCGCTTTCGGCGAGCAAGATTCGCTTCGGGCTTGGCGCGGCTGTCCTCACCTCGAAGCTGATCGATGGCACTTTCCCCGATTACAATCGCGTGATCCCGACGGGCAACGACAAGATTCTCCGCATCGACCCCAAGAGCTTTATGGAAGGCGTGGATCGCGTTTCGACCATCGCTTCGGAAAAGACGCGCGCAGTCAAGATGGCACTCGAAACTGACAAGATCACATTGTCCGTAACGTCGCCGGAAAACGGCACGGCGGCCGAAGAAGTTTCGGGCGATTACAAGTCCGACGGGTTCGAGATCGGCTTCAATGCGCGTTACCTGATGGACATTCTGGCACAGGTCGAAGGCGATACCGTCGAGGTGCATCTGGCCGACGCGGCGGCCCCGACGCTGATCCGCGAAAATGACAAGGCAAGCGCGCTTTACGTCCTGATGCCGATGCGGGTCTGACCTGCAATGCCGCATAGTGGAGGATGCCAGTGCGGCGCGGTGCGCTACCGGATCGCCGAACTCGGCCGTGCCACGATCTGCCATTGCCGGATGTGCCAGAAAGCGTTCGGCGGCTTTTTCGGCCCGCTTGTGACAGCAAAGGGAATCGAATGGACGCGCGGCAGCCCCGCCATATTCGCCAGTTCCAACAAGGTGGAACGCGGATTTTGCGCGAAATGCGGCACACCGCTCACATATGACTGGGGTGGCGATCTCGAGATTTCGATCGGATCGCTCGACAATCCGGAGGCAGCCCCGCCCGTGCTACAGGTCAATCCGGACGAGCAGCTAAGCTATTTCGCCACGCTTCATGTGCTTCCCGCGCGCGCGAATTCGCCCGAAGCCCAGGCATTTCTGGATGAAGTGGTCAGCCGCCAGCATCCCGACCACGATTGACGCGCTGTCAGTCCCGGCCCGCGATCCGCGCCAGCAGCCCCGCTGCGCCCAAACTTACTTCCGCCCAGGCCAACTCGAACGCTTCTTCATCTCCATAATAGGGATCAGCGACGCTTTGCCCCTCGCGTCCCGGAACGTGATCGAGCAGAAGCGAGAGTTGCGCCCGCGCGCCCTGCGGCCGCAACCGTTCCAGGTCGGCTAGATTCTGCTCATCAAGAGCAACGACGTGCGTGAACCGCTCGAAGTCCGCAGAATCCACCTGACGCGCTCGATACAGGTCGATCTCCACACCCTGCCGACGTGCCACGGCCTGCGCGCGACGGTCGGGCGGCTGGCCCGCGTGCCAGTCGCCTGTTCCTGCAGAATCGACCACAATGTCGAACCCTGCCTGCCCCGCCTCGCGTCGGAAAGCAGCCTCGGCCAGCGGCGAGCGGCAGATATTGCCGAGACACACAAAGAGTACCGAAACGCTCATCCTGCCGCATTCCCCTTGCCAAGCCTCGTTGCTCTGCTAGCCAGTGGCTGATCTGGACCTTGATTCACGTTTCAGGTGGAGTCACTTGGGCGGCAAATCAAGGGCTCATTCGTTTCAAAGAGAAAAACGGGAATCGGGAGGATCGCATTGACCGGGACAGCAGCCGAACGGCCTCATCCGCGATACGCCTGGTACGTCCTGTCGCTTCTCGTTATCGTCTATGTTCTCAATTTCGTCGATCGCCAGATCATTTCGATCCTGGCCAACGACATCAAGCGCGACCTTGGCCTGAGCGACGCCGATCTCGGCTTTCTCTACGGAACGGCTTTCGGCGTCTTCTATGCGCTGTTCGGCATCCCGCTCGGCAAGCTGGCCGACGGCTGGAACCGGACACGGCTGCTGACCGTCGGCTTGAGCCTTTGGTCGATCATGACGGCAGCCTCCGGGCTTGCGAAGAACGGCGTGATGCTTGCCGGTGCGCGGATCGGCGTTGGCGTCGGAGAAGCGACGGCGAGCCCTTCGGCCTATTCCCTGCTATCCGACTGGTTTCCAAAGGAAAAGCGTGCGACGGCGCTCGCCATATATTCCTCGGGTCTCTATATCGGTGGCGGCCTGTCGCTCCTGATCGGCGGCCAGATCGTCGAGCGCTGGAACGCGGCTTTCCCAGCGCATTCCGGGCCTCTGGGGCTTGCGGGATGGCAGGCAGCTTTCATGGCTGTCGGTATTCCAGGTTTGCTGCTCGCTATTTGGGTATCGACGCTGAAAGAGCCGGTTCGCGGTCAGGCGGACGGCATCATCACGCCGCCAGCCGAGCGCCCGTTCCGGAACTTTCTCGACGAACTGTTGACCGTCATTCCGCCTCTGACACTGATCAGCGCAGCGCGGCTTGGTGCGCGTGCGCTCACCGTCAATGTTGCAGCCGCGATTGCGATCGCGGCGTTGGCGGCGCTGCTCGTCAACCTGACCGGTACGGTCGCGCAATGGGTCGCTGTGGGGGTTGGCGCCTATGCGGTTTTTTCCTGGGCAAGCACATTGCGGCATCGCGATCCCCCGACGTTCAAGCTGATCTGGGGAACACCGGCCTTTCTTTTCACCACGCTCGGCTATGGCTTCATTGCCTTCCAGAGCTACGCCGTGAGCTTCTGGGCAGCGCCTTATGCCGAGCGGGTTCTCGGAGCCTCAAAAAGCGAGGCGGGGTTTTGGGTTGGCGGCCCCGGAGCGCTGGCTGGCTTTCTGGGGGTGATCGCGGGCGGGCGGCTGTCCGATCACCTGCGAAAGCGCAATCCCGCCGGGCGGATACTGGTAGTGCTTCTGGTTCCGATGCTTTCGATCATTCCGCTGATTACGGCTTTCACCACGTCGAGCACGACCTTCTTCTATGCGGGTATTTTTTTCGCCGGAACCTTTACGAGCTCGGCACTCGGCGCGACTGCAGCAACGACGCAGGATCTCGTGCTGCCAAGGATGCGCGGAGTCGCGACCGCCACTTTTTTCCTTGCGACAACGCTCGTGGGCCTTTCGCTCGGCCCCTACATGGCCGGGCAGGTTTCATCGGTTACCGGCAATCTCGCGACCGGCGTCCTTTCGGTGCTGGCCGGCGTGCCGATTTCAGCGACGCTGCTGATCCTTGCCTATCGGACGCTCCCGAAGGCCGAGGCTACGTTGCTCGAACGCGCACGCGCGGCCGGCGAGCCCCTTTGACAGGTCCTGTCAGTCGGCCGGCCGTCCGACCGAATGATAGGTGAAGCCGGCGCTCCGGGCGACGTCGGGTTTGTAGATATTGCGCAAATCTACGATACAGCGCGTTTTCATGATGTCGCCAAGGCGTTTGAGATCGAGCGCACGGAACGCATCCCATTCGGTGACGATAACCACGACATCGGCATCCTTGGCGGCCTCGTAGGCATCGTTCGCATAGCCGATCTCTGGCATCATCGCGCGTGCGATCTCCATGCCTTCTGGATCGAAGGCCGTGATGATCGCGCCGCCATCAAGCAAAGCCTGAACGATCGCCAGCGAGGGTGCGTCGCGCATGTCATCGGTATTGGGTTTGAACGTCAGGCCAAGGAGCCCGACCCTGCGACCTCGCACATCGCCTCCCGCTGCAGCGATAATTTTGCGACCCATCGCGCGCTTGCGGCTGTCATTGACGGAAACGACGGCTTCGACAATGCGGACCGGCGTATCGAAGTCTTCGGCAGTCTTGAGCAGGGCGAGCGTGTCCTTGGGAAAACATGACCCGCCATAACCAGGGCCGGCATGAAGGAACTTGGAACCGATCCGATTGTCGAGGCCGATCCCGCGCGAAACATCCTGAACGTCGGCACCAACGGCTTCACAAAGATCGGCAATCTCGTTGATAAACGTTATCTTGGTCGCAAGAAACGCATTGGCGGCGTATTTGGTCAGTTCCGCCGTGCGCCGTCCAGTGAAGAGGATCGGCGCCTCGTTGAGGAAAAGCGGGCGGTAGATTTCGCGCATGACATCGCGGGCGCGTTCATCGTCGGTCCCGATCACGATCCGGTCGGGGCGCTTGAAGTCGCTGATGGCCGCGCCTTCGCGCAGGAACTCAGGGTTGGACACCACGGCCCATTCGTTGTCCGGCGCGACTTCGTTCAGGATTCGCTCGACTTCGTCTCCCGTCCCCACGGGCACAGTAGACTTCGTGACCACAACCAACGGTTTCTTCGCCGCTGCGGCAATGTCGCGCGTTGCCTGGTAAACATAAGACAGGTCGGCGTGGCCGTCGCCGCGTCGCGATGGCGTGCCGACAGCAATGAACACCGCGTCGGCGTCCGCTACCGAGGCAGCAAGGTCGGTCGAGAATGAAAGGCGGCCTGCTGCCGAATTGCTGCGCACCAGGGCATCCAGCCCAGGTTCGTAAATCGGCATCACGCCATTCCGCAACGCCTCGACCTTGCCCGCATCAAGGTCGACGCACACGACATCGTGACCGAAATCGGCAAAGCATGCACCTGAGACAAGGCCGACATAACCGGCACCGATCATCGTGATATTCATGAAGCACCCTTATCTGGAACGGCCCGGCTCATAGCTTGCAATCATTAATGCGCCAATAAGAACGAAAGGGGCCGGTCTTTCGACCGGCCCCCTCGTCTCAATCCTAGAAGGATCGAATGGCTTACATGCCCGAACCCGGACCGTAGGTGATTTCCACACGACGGTTCTGGAGTTCACGCACACCATCGGCGGTTTCGACGCGCGGTGCGCTTTCGCCGAAGGCCTGGGTGCTGATGACACCCGACGGAATGCCCTTGCCTTCGAGATAAGCACGAACAGAAGCGTTGCGCCGTTCGGACAGGCCGACATTGTATTTCGGCGTACCCGACTTGTCGGCATGGCCCGCCAGCATGACCTGTGCCTGGCCGCAATCGGCATAGGCACCGACCGCGCTATCCAGAATGCCTGCGGCTTCAGCCGTGATGTCCGACTTATCCCACTCGAAGAACACGATGTACGGTCCGGGCGAGCAGACAGCCGGAGGCGGCGGAGGCGGCGGCGGCGGCGGCGGCGGCGGAGGCGGCGGGGGAGGCGGCGGCGGAGGCGCCGGCGGCTCGCCGAAATTGTAAATCAGGCTGCCCAAGAGGCTGTGCGACCGATAGCGCCCATCGGCCGAACGACCAGCCAGGTCGATCAGCGACACGTGATCGGCGTTGAAGAAGCGATACTTCAGCCCAACGTCCCAATGGTCGTTCAGCGGCGCACGAATGCCGGCGATCGCCTGCCACGCAAAGCCTGTGTCCGAATCATTGATGGAGTCGCCCGCAGTGGTCAGAGCATAGCTGCCCTTGACCCGGGCGACACCACCACCCAAGCCAACAAACCCGTTAAGCCCGTCATCATCGCCGAAATCGAGCATGCCATTCAACATGAAACTCAATACGCTCGTGTCGCCGCCAGCATAGTCATAAATTCCTGCAGCGGCGGTACCACTCGCGAAAGGCACGGTAACCGTCGAAGTCAGCGAGTTGACGCCAGCCTTCTTGTAGCCGACTTCGGCTTCAAGGCGGAAACCGCCAAAATCATATCCAATGATACCGTCGACATCATAGCCGGTGTCATGATCAACTGTAATCGCATCACTAAGGCCGTTGATGTCATAAGCAACGTCCTCGACGATCGACGGCCCGCCCTCGACACCGATATACCATGCGTCATCACGCGCAAGCGCAGGTGAGGCAATGGCGGTGGAGGTGAGCGCCATAGCAATGGCCAGCTTCCGCATAATAATCCCCTTTCTCATTTGTCACTCGGGACAGCGTGAGAGCACTAGCCAAAGGCAAAGATGCGTGCAAGCAAAGAAATGTCCGGAACTGTTGCCGAAATGCCGCAGTTCCGTCGGTCCCGGCGTGAAAGAGGGTGTGCGTGAAGTAAATCAGGTGGCTATCAAGCCGTGAGCCCTTAATGCGCCGAGTATCGATTCAACCGCGACTCGCACTTCCGTATCGACGATCGAACCGCCCGTCGGGGCGGCAATCGAGGGCTGTCGGGTGCTCACGACCTGTTCGCCCACAATCCGTAGCGTCGACGCATCAAGTTGTCCGATTGTCCAGCCATTTGCGTCACGGCGGGCGGGAAGCGAGTCGGCCAGGCTCCACACAGTCATGCCCTCGCGGGACGCCACGAAGCGCCAGCCCCCCTCCGTCCAGCAAGCAATGGCGTGGTCCCGCCCGGCCCAGGCACCGCCGGCGCCGGCGCCAACGGCCCAGCACTGACCCGGTTCGGGTGCCGAGGGTATGGCCGGAGGAGCGACGGCCTGGACCACGGGCTGAACAAGTGCGTCAGCCATGATCAATGCTTCGTTGTGTGTCACTTCCTTCTGCGCCTGACCGCTGACTAGCAGTGGAAATCCGAGCCGCGGCGTCTGTTCGCTCATTGCGAAGCCTCCTCATCCAAGTGAAAACGGGATCGAAACAGCCCGCGAAAGGCCGAAACTGCCCAGTTGGGAAATGCTGGCGATTACCTGCGTAGCGCCATCCGCCTGGTCGGCCATCTGCGCAGCGACAGAGTAGAGATAGTGGGACTCTGCCTGTTCGATGACGCGCTGGAGACCGTGGTCCGGCGTCAGCGCGACATGATATCGCTCACCTTCTTCGACCAGCGGCGCATCGACGCCATCGAGCCACCGCCAGCCGTTGCGGCTCCGCCGCACCCACCGGATATCGATATCTCCGTTCGACAATCTCACCGCCGTTCCATGGACGGGCGCCGGCGGCAGCAGCGCCTGGCCTGGATTGCCGAGCCGATGCTCCGGCGGCTGCACATCGGCCATCCCAGTCGCGATCACGCGAACCTGATTGGCGCCTGCCGGCACATCGATAAAGGCCAAGGCCTCGCGTTCGATAAGGACGAAGGGCTCCCCGACCTGATGCGATCTGATTGCCCATTCAGTTCCTCTTCTACCACGAAAAAAACCTGTAAGGCGATATGCGTTGCCGCCAAGCGGCATAACATCACGGAACTGGACCAATTCGTTCCCCACGAGCGCGACATTGGCCCCACCCAGAAGCGCATCCGGCGTGACAGAATGAACCTCCATCGCCTCGTTGAGCAGTTGGATTTCGATCACGCTGGCGTGGTCGAGCAACTGCGCGCTTGCGGTACCGAGCGCGGTCCTGGCCGTGCCGATCACAGCCGGGGCCGCAGTGGTTCCCGCTTCCTGCCAGCTCATCCCGTCGTCGAGGCTAACAAGCAAGGCAGCGCGGCGCCAGTCGGGCAGTGCGCCGGCCGCTGCCACCGCGACACGCGGTGCCGTTGCGACACTGTCGTCGAGCGGAGGAAGATCGAGAAGGTGAAATATTGTCGGGCCATGCGGCGCGTCGGGCTGGGCAAGGCTCCGCCCCGGATCGGACTCGAGCATGGCTGCGGACATGGCTCCGCTTCGGACGATTTCGGTTTCCACCACCATCCGGTCGAGAGTCACGCCCGTCACGCGCCAATCCCCCGGATCTTCGGGCAAGACGATCCTGTTTCCCGGAACCAGATCGAGATAGCGCCAGGGCAGTCGGATCTTTGCTGTCATCCGTTCGACCCGAAGCCGGTGCAGCGCCGCTGCCGCATGGCCTTTCGCGCGACCGGCATCAAGCGTCACTGGCATATCGATTCTCAGATCGCGGCGGCCGGCCCCACCGCCGTGGACGCGCTGAAGCCCTTGCTGATAATCGCGCGCGGGTTCGTAATGCGCAACAGAGAGCGTGGAGGGCAAGCCGTCCCCGGACTGCCGGCCGCGCATCATGCGCGGCACCGGTCGCTGGTCGTGCGCGCCCCCAAGATCGGCTTCGGCGAGACTGCCATAGACCGGCGACGAACTTTCAAGACGCAGGACCGCGCCATCGTCGCGCGCCGCGAACGGAAACAGATCCGCCAGCGTTTCGGCAACCCCACGCACGCTGTCCCCCGTTGCGGCAAAGCCCCCGACACGTGCGGGGATATCGGCCGCCAGACCGGTGCCGCCAAGCCCCGAAAGGATCGCGCCGATGCTCACATCGCCGTCATCGGCAATGACTTCGAAGCTGAGGGCCGGGATCCGGTTGCCGAAATCGCCAAGCTGAAAATCCTCGAACACGGCATAGGCAAGGCCGCGATAGGCGGGCGTCGCTGCCATCCCTTCGGCCGAAGCGATCAGCGGATCGACGGGTTGCCCCTCGCTTCCGTCGTGAAGCCTGAAGCCCGTTTCGCTCTTGAAGTCTCCGGAGACGCCACGCAACAAATTGCTATCGGCCCAAATCCGCCCCACACGCACGATCCGCCGGGCCGAAAGCGCAACGGCGAACGAGGCTGAATAGCTGTAGACTGTCGATTTGGGCTGACCCTTTCCGTTCGAAACCTTGCGCCTGGTCTCTTTCAGGTCGGTTGCCCAGATCACGGTTCCTGCCACCCGGTTGGTTCCGAACAATTTCGGGATCGCCGAGCCATAGGAAGACGACTGGATCGCCAGTTCGTTGAGACGCGGCCCTTTGCGGCCCTTGGGCGCGAAGACACGATTGTCGATCTGCTGGCCGATGATGGCGCCGATCGCGCCACCGACAGGGCCGCCGACAAGCGTCCCGACTGTTGATAGAATCAGCGTTGCCATCAGCGCTTTCCCTTGCGGCGCAGCCAGGCCGAAAGCACTGGCCAGCGAGGAACTCCGGGTGTCTCGACGATTCGTCCAAGCCCCGCATCGGCGTGGATCAGGCCTTCGCCGGTCCAGACTCCAAGGTGGATCTGGGCCGGGCCTGGGCAAACCAGCAGCAAATCGCCTCGCCGCCAGTTCTTCCGGCGGCGGGCAAAGCCTTTGCTGCGTATGATCCGTTCCCAATAGGCCGGATCGCGGCTGCGCAGGCTGTATCCCGTGGGAACGCCTTCCTTGAGGCCATAGGCAATGGCGACAAGGCCGACGCAATCGAGACCAAGCTCTGGCGAACGCCCGTGAAGCCGGAACGGAACACCGAGCAGCGCCCGCGCGGAAGAGACAGGGTCATTTCGCATAGCGCACCAGCAGATCGTTGCCTGGAAGATGCGGCTCTCCCCTGAAATTTGCTGCATTGGCAAAGCGCGCCGCACAGGTCGCCAGCCGCTTGTCGCAGCCCTCGATCAGTTCGACCATGGTTCCAGCCGCCGGAGAAAAGAGCGGCGGTTCGCGCAGCGTCACCCGGACCCCGGAAGAAGCCATGATCGCGCTTTGCAATCCGGCATTGGCGCCGTCGAGCCAGCGGAGCATCCCGAAGCCGCAATCGCCCGGCGCATTGTCCACGGTCAGCGACGCGCCGTCTGCCGCGACGATCCGCGAAACCGTCCGTCGTGCCGACATGTCGACGCGACAGCGCCGGTCGCCCAGTTCGGCGCGGCATTCGGGCGACGTTTCCTCGACAACGGGGGCTTCGAGCAAGATGGAAGGCCCACGCAGCTCGGCCGAGAAGGATCGGCCATCGCTTTCGACGCTGCCCAGCTCGCCACGGACGAGAAACAACGGGCTGTCCTCGGGATCGGCCCAGTTGACCGCCGTCACGCGCAGCCGGGCCCCATCCCAGCGCCCGGCGATCAGGTCCGCCTCGGTAATGAGACTGCTTGTCAGCGCGCCCGCAAGATCCATCGTTCCTGGGTCCAGGGTTTCGCGCCGCTCGATTGCCGACGGCACCATGCCCGGCGCCGCACGATAAACGAGGCCGTCGAGCACAAGGTCGCGATCATGGCTGGTGAAGCCCAGCACCACGCCGTCGCGCCGTTCGAGCCGCCAGCAAAAGGCTAGGCTGGTGAGGTCGTCCTTGAACCAGTCGGGCATCGTTCAGCCTTCCCGGATTTCGACCAGGGGGACTGACGGCACATCGCCTGCCTGCCATTGCCCGGTATCGACGGTCAGGCCGTCTTCCGCGAAACGGACGGGAACATCGAAGCGGAAGCCCGCGGTCACTTGCGCCCCCAATGGCGGAGCGACCGTGAAATTGACGATACCCGCCTCTGCCAGCGTCCAGTTGGTGACGGCCTGCCCGTCCAGGGCAACAAGCACCGATTCGGTTTCTGGGCGAGTGATCCTTCGCTGTTCCGCTTCGGCGCCCTCGCCATAGGACTTGACCAGTGAAAACGACGTCCGGATTCCGTCGCCCGTGCCAAGAGCCTGATCGAGTGCAGTCGGCACGCCTGTCATGATGTGTGACGAATGGTCGAGCGGGTCGCGGAAGCGGAAGCCTCTCGCCGCGCCGCGCCGCGCCCTGAAGAACGCGATGAGCGTCTGGAGATCGGCTTCCGAGCGCACGCCCGGCCCCGCATCGAAGCGCAGCCGCCCGCTCGCCCAGTCCATGTTTCGCTGCTCATGACCCGAAGCAGTCGCCACGATCGCGGTCGAGAATCCCGGCGTCACACTCGCCGCGCGGCCGAGTGCAAGGGGGAAGGATACATCGTCGAATGCCTGCACATCGTCCTCCTCGAGGGTGAAAAGCGTGAAGCCGTCGCGCGCGATTTGCGGCAGCGCCCAGATGAAGGTTTCGGCAGCGCCGCGCGCCTTGCCCGTCCGCGCGGCTGCTTCGATCAGTGACCACTGCGCCTTGTCGGCGGGCGCCTGCACGAAACCCGAAAGGTAATGCTGGCGCGACGGCGGATAGCCGAGCCGCGCGGTCATGAGCGCAGCACCTGCGGCGCTCGCCGCGACATTGCCGGCCGTCACCCATTCATAATCCTCGAGCTGGAGGATATCGAAGGCCGGCGACGCCCAGCCGACCGGAACATTGGCGCGCCTCACGTCCGGTGCAGCGGCATCGAGCACTGTCGGCATATAGACAAGGACCATCGTCTCGCAGCCGGGCTGGTCCGCCCGAACTGCAGCGGCCAGCGCGGCCGTGGACGACGCGAGCAAAGCGCCCGCATCGTCGAGCAGGGTTTTCTGCGCGGCCGTCAACGCGGTGGAGCGAACCGTCGGAATCTCGACTGGCGCCCCGCCCAACGCGGCGCGTGCGGCCGCGTCATAAAGACAGGGCCGGCCGTCGGGCAGCACCCACCACCACGGCTCGCCAACCTGAAAACGCGGCGCATGGCCCGCCGATGCCGCGATAAAGACGAAAGCGCGCGCGACTGCCTGGAGGTATCCCATCGCACCCGAATGCGCGGGCGAGAGCAGCACTGAGGGCGGACTGTATGCCGTATGCGCCGGATCGCCGTTCCACGCCCGCTGTTTCCAGTCATTGTAGCAATGCGCGTCGAACAGCTCGTAGGAAAGCGACACGATCAGCCGATAGCCGAGCGCTTTCGAGCGCGCGGCGAAATCGGCATGCCAGGCCGCGCACGGAGCATTGAGCGTCCCGCCCGCAAGGCTGGTATAATAACCGCCATAAAGCGCTTCGAGCCGGAAATAATGGCTCATTCCGACATAATGGTCGAGACTCCCCCGATAACCAAGTTGGAACATATTTCGAAGCAGTCGTGCCGGTGACTGGTTATACGCGTCGTCATAGCCAGTGGCCGCCGAAAAGCCGTGCGGCGGCACGATGACATCGCCGATCTCCAGCACCGATCCCGGCCCGTCACACACCATCCCGCTCAGCGTTACATGGCCTTCGGCAGGCGCGGGGAGCGGCGCATCGGCATTATCGTATCCCGGCGGCACCAGCGAAAGGAACATCCGGTCGATGTCCCCCGCCCAGACCGGATCGGCTTCGGACGGCAACAGGAAACCGCCGGATAATGCGTCGAAATCGAGCGTGATCGCGGCATCGGTCGGCGTGCCCTTGGCATAGTTCCACAACCGGACGTACCAGCCGCGCGGATTGCCTGCGGCATCGCGCCCCTCGATCGTGAGAGTCGGGCCATTGACCGCATCGAGCGGCATCAGCCCCGAAGACCGCCAGCGGAATTTCAGCACGCATCCCCGGAAATCGCGGTTCGTTTCATAGGCAAGCAGCGGATGATCGAACCGGTCCTCCGCTTCCCAGATCAGTCCGGCAAGGTCGTTCCGCTTGTAGAACACCGTATCGACGCGCAGCGACTGCGGGCCTGGCGTGGTGACGGCTGCCATCATCGGGCGCGGGAAATCGACGGTCCAGAAACGCGGGTCGAACCGCTTGACGAACCCGGTGCGAAAGGCGTCGTCCGGCTTGGCGAGCGAATGCCCCATTACGTCCTCCAACACCGGCATTCTTACCGGTCATTAACTCCGACCATTTAGACTTGCTTGCATGTCGCCACGTTTCGATAGGAAGCGGTTCCCGAACCTTGCCCGTGCCATGCGGGAACGCAGTCCGTTTTATCGTGGCCCAACAAAATCTCGGAAGCGGGCTGCCGCAGGTCGCGGCCCTCCCTTTGCGGTTGTCGTGTGCCTTGCGTCCTTGCTCGTTTTCCTCGCGGTATTGTTCGGAGACACGATCCGCGTCCCGACCTATTATCCACGATGCAGTTTCGCACGCGCGGCTGGCGCGGCACCAATCGCGAGGGGGGAGCCGGGTTACCGGCCAGCACTGGACGCTGACGGCGACGGCATAGCTTGCGAGCCTTATCCCTAGTCCCCGCGCGCAAGTGACATGCGGACAGCGCGCGCCACCTGACGGCTTGACCGCGCGAGCATGTCGGGCGCTGACCCCGCCGGGGCATTGATGGCAATCGCGATCCGCACGTCGCGCGGTGTGGCAGCCGTCATGGGGGAAATCGTCCCGCTGCCCGTCGGGATGAAAACCTCGGGGCCCCGTTCCCCAACCATATAGGCGCGGCCCGGTGAAACCGGTCCTCCGGTCGCACGGCCGGGCAATCCGAGCACGGACCCCAGGATCGTGCTCGCCGCCGAAAGCAGGCCCCCTTCCGCTCCGCTGCCGCCAATGGCCCCGATCCCGGCGCGAATGGCGGCGGCCGCAATCTCCGCCGTCACTTGAAGCGCGATCCGCTTCAGATCCTCGAAGCCCAGCTTTCCGGTCTTGAGCGCTCGCGCGAGCGATGTTTCAAGCAATTGTCCCGCCCTCTCGACTCCCGCGCCGAACGGTCCATCGAGAACTGCCTTCATGTCCTGCACATCGCGTGAAAAGCCCTGCGTGTCGGCACGAACCGAAACCACCAGCCGCTCGATTTCCTCATCCATCGGGATAAATCTCCTTCAGCCGTTCGAGCAGCGCCCGATCGGCACGTTCGCCCTGGTGCGGCGTGTGGCCCTCGATGATCGTGGCCAGTTCGTCGGGCGTTGCGTTCCAGAAATCCTGCGGGCGCCAGCCGAGAAGAACCCCGGCCAGCCCCGCCAGCCGCCTTGCGGCGCGCGCGAAACTCATCGCCCTGCCAATATTTGCCCGATGAGCGCCTTGAGGGCAGGGGTCACGGCAGCAAGCCCAGCCTTGGCCACGGCTTCGCCAAGCTCTTCGCGGGTGAGGCCCGTCTCGTCCCGAAGGCAATGCCAGAACAGCCCGACCATTTCGGAAAGTTTCAGGCCTCCCGCCGCCGCGCGCTCGACAAGGGCGAAG
This sequence comes from Sphingomonadaceae bacterium, assembly GCA_041916635.1. GTDB lineage: Bacteria > Pseudomonadota > Alphaproteobacteria > Sphingomonadales > Sphingomonadaceae > Aquisediminimonas. The sequence continues at coordinate 872,332 of JAYRZE010000001.1, forward strand.
AGCGATCCAAGCTCTTCTTCGGCCGCCACCAGCGCACCGAATGTCGGGCGCAGGGTCCAGTCGAACAGCCGTGTTTCTCCCCGCGCCGGGTTCGCTGCCGCACTCACAGCGACACCACCGCGCCCGAGCTTTCAAGCGCCATTGTATAGGATCGCTCGCCATTGAAATCCCCGGCATAGTCGAGCCGCGCGACGAGGAACCGACCGCGGAGCCGCTCACCGGACTCGAACGACAGCTCATAATCGTCGAGCGTGCCCGCCAAGGCGCTGGCCTTGATCCGCATCTCGGCGGCCGAGCCCGTGAAGACTCCCGCGCCCGAGACCGAAACCGAGCGCACCCCTGCACCCGAAAGCAGCTCGCGCCACCCGCCCGAGCCCTTGTTGGTCACGACCACTGCATCGCCATTGATCGAAAGCTGCGTTGTCCGCAGCCCCGCGACCGTGCTGTAGGCCGGCACGGCCGTGCCGTCGCCGACCTTCAGCAGGAAGGCGCTTCCTTTTTCCGCTGCCATTTTGAAACCTCATATTCTCCCATCCCGCTTGCGGGAGGGGTTTGGGGGTGGGAATGAATGGAGGCGGAAAAAGGCCAGGCCCACCCCTGACCCCTCCCGCAAGCGGGAGGGGAATCTACGTCCCCATCACTCTGATTCGGTGTTCGACCAGCCCCGCCCAGGGCCCGGCCGGATCGCGCACCACGAACGAACGGGCGAACGCCACGCTCGCCACGCGCCACCCGTCCAGGTCGCGTTCGATACCGGCCACTGCCTGCTCGACTTCGTGCATCAGGCCGTAGAGCCGCGCGGGCTCCTCGCCATCGTCCCAGACCGTCAGCGTTGCCCGGATTTCGCGGCCGGGCGCGGTCTTGGTGCTCCAGTCTCCGCTGCTGCCGTCGCTGATCGCGATATAGGGGAAAGCCGCACGCGGCGGCGGGCCGTCATAGACGCCCGAGACCGCAGCCATCACAGACCCCGAGTTGCGCAATGCCTCGGCAATCGCGGCCTGCACGGCAATTGTCGCCGCGCTCATCGCCCGATCCCCCGCAGCCGGGGATCGTCAAGCATCCGCCGCCGCAGGCCGCGTCCCGAAAGCGTCAACCCGTCGTCTCTCGTATCAACGCGCACGTCGCGCGGAAGCACGGCATTGCGCGCCAGCCGCGCAATCAATGCAAGGGCCGCCACTTGGCCCGCGCGTGCGGCACGCGCCTTCAATCGTTCGAACATCAACGCATCTCCTCGCAAATCAGGGTCATCTTTGCCGGTTCGCGCGGATCGGTGAGCACTGACAAGACCGCGAGAAAGCGGCCACGCCAGACCAGCCGGGTTTCCGGGCCGATCGCCTCGCGCTTGCGCATCGTCACTTGCCAGCGCGGGAGCGCCGACAGCGCGTCGGCGTCCGTCAAGGATCCTGGCGCAAGCGGCACCATCGCGGCCCAGGCCGCTCCGTCATAGCGGAAGCCACGCTTGGCGCCCGCCAGGACATCGCGCTCCGTGCGGCGCTGCTCGATCGCAACCCGCTCCTTGAGCGTACCCGCAAACTCGCCGATCATGACAGCCGCATCCGCCGCCATGGCCCGAGCAACGCGGCGACCGCCGCCGGCGGCCCCGCGTCCTGCGCCGCATCGCGATAGGCATGAAGGTATCCGGCGAGCCGCAGGATCGCGAGCCGCAGTGATTCCGGAATATCATCCCAGGTCGCCGCCAGCCCGGCATCGACCCTCACTTCGACCCGTGCAGCATTTCCCGGTTCGGTGACACGGATCCAACCATCGCCGTCGCCGTCCAGATCAAGCGCATAGGATCCGACCGGCAGTATAAATGCGGGGCCGTCGACGGACAGCCCGGTAACAGCGATGATCGCATGAACGGGCGTCACGCCAAGCCTCTGCCAAGAGCCCGAAGCCGGCAAGCGATCGACGCCTTCGCGGCGCAGCACGACGAGATTTGTGAAACTTTCCACGTGGCGGACTGCTGCCGCAAGCAGGTTGGCGACAAGCACATCTTCCAGCGCGTCTTCGATCCGCAAAAAGGCTTTGGCCGCAAACACGGCCTCCGCCGCGATCTGCGGCGGGGTAAGGTCGAACATGTCGGGGCATCCTCAAAGCGCCACTCCCTGGTGCGGGAAGGGCAGGGGAAGATTGGGAGGCGGGCGGGCCTCGGGACCAATTCGCCCGCCGACGCGCGAGCCCGCCTCCCCGGTCCCTTCCGCAGGGGAAGGGAAATTCGGCCTAGCTTGCCGCGAATTTGAGCAGCTTGATGCTTTCCGAATTCGACACACACCCGCCCAGCCGCTTGGTGGCGTAGAACTGGACATAAGGCTTGTTCGAATAGGGATCGCGCAGGATCCGGGTCTCGGTCCGCTCGGCGATCAGATAGCCAGCCTGGAAATTGCCGAACGCAATCGACAGGCTGTTATTGGCGATATCGGGCATGTCCTCCGCCTCGACCACCGGATAGCCGAGCAGCGTATCGGGCTGGCCCGAAACCAGCCCCGCCTGCCAGAGGAACGCGCCGTCGCTGGTCTTGAACTTGCGGATCGCCGCCAGCGTCGCCGAATTCATCACCCATGCCGCACCCTGGCGATAGGGAGCGCGCAGCGTGTGGACGAGCTCGACCAGCTTGTCCTGAGGACTCGCGGAAAATGCGCCAAGCGTGCCGGTGGGTACATATTGGAGCGTCCCGAATGCGCGTGCCGAGTCGGCCGTCGCCGCGACCGGCGACTGGAGGAAGCCCTTGGGCTGGTTGATCCCGGTGCCGTTTACAAATGCGCTTCCTTCGGCCTTGGCGAATTCGGTCGCGATCTCCGCCGCAAGCCAGGCTTCGACATCGAACTGCGCGTCGTCGAGCATCGCCTGCGTCGCCGAAGGCTTGGCATAGAGATCGCCGAAGCTCGGCACGATCTCGTTGAAGACGGGCGTGTTCGTGTCGGGCCGCACGGCATCTTCCGCCGCCCAGCCCGAAGCGACACCGCCCGAGGTCACCAGCTTTCGATAACCGGCACTGCCGACCTTCACGACATTGGCAATGCCGCGAATGGGCGAGATTGATTTGAGCGTCGCATCGACCGCTGCATCGATTTCCCTTGGAATGGCATAGCCGCCATCGGCAGGAACGACGCCCGAAAAGCTCTTCAGCTCAAGCTCCGCGCCCCGCCGGAGATAGCCTTCGACAAAGGCCGAGCGCGACGCATCGCCCCCCGACAGGACGGGCCGTTCGACTGCCACCGTACCGCCTTCAACGTCCGCAAAGCTCTCTTCGAGCGATCCGGCTTTCACTTCATAATCCATGGTCTTCTCCTTCTTGATTGTCTTCGACCGCATGCACGCGTGCGAGCGGCTGCATCGGTTGCGCGACGAGGCTGACTTCGATGAGTTCGAGGTCGGTCAACTCCCGGAACGCGCCCTTGCGCGCCGCGCGAACCCGGTACCCGAACGACAGCCCCTGCCCGGGCGCGACGGCCCGGCCACCGGCCAGCCGGCCGATCACGCGCAGCCCGCGCCGATCCTCCTTCAGCATTTCAATGGTGCCGATCCGTTGGTTCGTGTCGTGCTGCCAAAAGAGCGGAACGTCCCGGGCAAGCGCCGCCGCAAAGGCCCCCTTGCGGACAATGTCGCCGCCGCTGTCGGGCCGGTCGAAGACTGCCGCATAGCCTGCGAACCGCATCCCCCGGGCTCGATCCGGGGTCATTGGCCGGCCAACCCCGGCAGCCCGAACTTCACCGCCGCCCCGACAAGCATCAGCGCGATCGCACCGCGCACCAGCCAGCCGATCGCGGCCCGGCCGGCCGCGACCTTGGCATCCCGCCAGGCCGAGAGCAGCTCGCGCAATTCCTCCACATCCTTGCGCGCCCCGTCATCGGCCAGCCCCAGCACGGAGAGCGCGCGGACCGCGCCCAGTTCGCAGGCTTCCTCGATCAGCGCGCGCAACGTCACGAGATCGGCGCCGTGCGCCTCGGCCTGCGCGGTCAATTGTGTCAGCATGTTTGAATCGCTCATGATATGCGCTCCTGACAAGGAAAAAGCCGCCCGAAGGCGGCTCCGTGGTTCGGTTGAAAATGGGCGGGTCAGCCGGGATGACGGCCAACGATTGCGGGGTTGCTATTCAACGCCCGGAGTATCTCGCAAAGCGACAAGGCCCCGCGGCAAAGCCGTCCTTGTAAGCGGACAGCGTGGCTGTACTGTGATAGCGCTGCGTCTTCAGATCAAAGGTCTCATGCTCGTCCTTGGTCTTTACGAAAGTGATGATCCGACGCGTGGTGGACGCAATTTTCTTTGTCTCCTCGTGTTTGGGACTCACGTAGGTGTATGTCCCCGCGTTCAGATCTATCCGGTAGCGGAAGTCATAGGCCCAGCTGTTTGGCATGGCGTACGCTAGGCCTTCCAGTTCGCGGTGATACGCTCTGTAGTCATGACCGCTCACCGAACAGGTAATATCGAACTTCCTGATGTGCCTTGGCGCTTTGGCGGCGACAGCGCCGCAATTTGCCATCATGCTGGCCAACCCGATAATCGAGATTGCCCACGCTCGCCGCGTCTCAGGGCTTTTTGCGCCCGGCTTTCCTCGCTGGAGGGCGCTTAGCTGGTACTTCAACGAAGAAATGATTTTGCCTCTTTCTCTTCGAGCTGCTGACATAGGCTGAGTCGACCAATCTTCCACTCTCGAGAGCTCTCCTGAACGATCCTTTTGTTGTATGGGGTTTGCCCCGCTCGTCGGCGCTTGATGACATGAAAAAAGTTGCGCCGCCGGTGGGGTCGGCAATCTTGCCCTTCAAGATTCCGTCAGCCACGGCCAGGGCGCGCTTTCACCCGTTCGACTGGTTTTTTTGCCAGCCTCATTGAGTTTGCGCGATTTTGCCCGAAAGCGGGAAGCTTGGGATTTGGGGTGGGCAGAATTGCCTGATCAGAATAGGGCCGTCAGATGTCATATCCGGTGAGGCGCCTAAACTTCTCGATCTCGAGCGTGTTGTCTATGGCCCTATTGCCGGCGCGTTCCTTCAGTACGCGGGAGACCCGATCAGGATCAACATCGTCCTCATCCTCTTCCTGGAAATAGTCGAACTCGGCCGAAAATTTCCCATCGTTCAACGAGTATCGCATGGCTTGCCAGCGCTTGTCCTCCGGATCTTTCTTCCACAACGCGTGGGCCGCCCAGATGATTTCATCGTCTGCAAGATGAAAGATCACGCGATCACCCGCATCCTCAAGAATATATGCTTCGCCTGCATTTTCTGCGGTTTCCGCATAGAGAAAGGCGTTCTCGCTCTTCCCTTCAAGCTGATCGTCGATCAAGCGCCCAATCTCCTCCAGAATTTCGCCTTTTTCTTTCATGGTCATGTCGTCAGTTCCCGCTGTCGTTCGTGAAAGGCACTCTGTGCACGTCGCTGCCATCGAAATACGTCACATCGATGTGCGATGGACGCCGTGATCCGCGCGGATATCGCGGAATAATGGCAAATGTGACTTTTTTGCCAGCCCGGGTCAGCTTGCCCCACTTTGTTTCCAGCTTGCGATAGCGGCTCCGGTTGAAATTGGCGTCCTGGGCGAAATGGTTGAAGTCCTTGTCGGGTCCGCCGAATTCGCGGGCAACATAATGTCCGCCGTCGTCTGTCGGCAATCGGTGTGGCCTGCCTGCCCGCCGTTGTGCAGACCGTGAGCGCCGTTGCTCCGGATCCAGTCTCACGGTTCCGCCAGCCCTGCGCGTGCGGTTTTCGCTGTCCAGATCGAAGTCATAGCCATTCTCCGTGATCCTGCGCATACCGCCTGTCGCGCTTCGAGCGTCCGTGGCGGTCTGGCGCAGACCGGGCGCCTTGCGCGCCGCGCTTGCGCCCGGCGGAGGCAGGGAAACGACTGGTTTTGGCGTCTGTCTTCGGGTGCTTTTGGGTCTCGGCCGCGACGGCACGTCAAATCGGCCGGTCGCCCCTCCACCGCCAAAGCTGCCACCCCCGCCAGAAAAGGTTCCACCCTGCCTGAATGTGAAGCGACCGTCCTTGGGGTCGTGCCAGGGGTTGAACTTGACTTCGACCTGTTCCGTCACACGCGGTTCCGGCAGTGCCGTCAGACCAAGCATGGCGCGCTTTTCGTTCGGGCTCAGAAAGGCTGCACCGTTCACCTGCGCCCACAGCCGCTCCCGGTCTTCGGACAAAGCGGGCACCCGGTCGAGATCGACCGACAGTTTCAGCCCGGCGAACCACGGCGAAAGCCCCTCGGCGAGCGCATCGAGGATCTTGCCCGCCAGGGGCAGGATTGCCTGACGCCAGAGCGCCTTGTTGGCCTCGCGGTAATTGGCATAGGTCGCGTCGCCCGGCAGGCCGAGCAGCACGGATGGCACGCCGAACGCCAGAGCGATCTCGCGCGCCGCCGCCGCCTTCAGCCCCGCAAAATCCATGTCGGCAGGCGAAAGCGACATGGCCTGCCATCTGAGCCCGCCCTCAAGGAGCATCGGCCGCCCCGCATTGGCGGCACCGGCAAAGCTGTCCTCCATTTCCTTGCGGAGCCTTGTGAACTGGTCGGCGGTCAGCGTCTCGCTCCCTTCGGCAACCAGCGCACCCGAAGGCCGCGCCGCATTGTCGAGCAGCGCCTTGTTCCAGCGGGTCGCGGCATTGTGCGCCGCCATTGCGCCAGCGGCCGCATCGAGGCAGCCGAGCCCATAATGATCGTCGAGCGGATGGTGCGTGCGGATGTGGATCACCCGGTCGCTCGCCAACCGCGTCGCCGCCGTGCCGGCGCGATAGACGAACGCCATCGGCCAGCCGCGCGGATCGGGCTCGACGCTGACACGCTCGGGCCGCAGCGCGAACAGTTCGGCCGGCGCTCCGTCTGACCCGGAGAGCAGTTCGACATAGGCATTGCCGTGCAGCAGCATCTGCATCGCCACGGTTTCGAGCAGCGATTGCCCGCCGCTCGTCGCCGAAACGAGCGCCAGCGCCTTGGGGTCGGTCGCGACAAGCGGCGCGGACGCCACGCCTTCCGCGACCAGCCGCACCGCGCGCTGCGCGACAGCGTTGCCCAGATAGAGCTCCCGCAATTGCGCTTCATAGGAGCGCGGCCAATCGGTCGTGCCCCAGGTCGAAAAGCCGTGCGAAAGCACCGGACGTGCGACTGCGCGCCCGGCCGATTTCCAGCCGAACAATTTCATGGCCTACTCCGCGGCGTCGGCGGGGGTTTGATTCTGACCGGTGGTCGCGGCTGCCAGCCCCGTTCCGAAGATCAGCGCGGCAACCTGCCCGGCCTTCCCGATCGACGCGACCACTTCCGGGGGAGCGCCCACGGCGATCGCGACTGTCGCCAGCCCGACATAGGTGGATTTTTCGGACAAGCGCCGGCCTGCCCAGCGGGCAATCTTCTTGAGCAACATAATTCTTTCCTTTCAGGGGAGGGGATGCCGGGAAGGTCAGATCGTCCGCACGCGCGGCCCGGCCGATCGTTTCCCCAGCATCAATTCGGTCATGGCCCAGACCAGTGCGTCCGCCCGGTCGGGAGATTTGCCGGGCCCCTCATAGGCCCCGCCTGCGATCAGCCCGCACAATTCGTCTTCAAGCGCCGGGAAGGCTCCGGCATGATGAACCCGGCGCTTTTCGTAGAGTGCCGCCACCGGCTCGGCCCGCGACACTTTTCCACGGGCGGCATGGACCAGGCGGACCGGCATGGTGACGTCAGCTGCACGAAGCACGCTTTCGACCATCTCCCCGCCATTGTTCTTCTCGGCCACGACCCGGTCCGCCTGCCAGCGCGCGGCGGCAGAAGCCACTGCCTGCGCCCAGCCTTCGGGCGAACGGCCCGAAACGCTTTCGTCCGCCAGCACCCAGCCCTTGCCTTCGGCACACACGCCCGCGGCGATGATCCCGCAGGCGTCGCCCGTGCTGGTCGCGGGCGGATCGACCCCGATCACGACGCGCGCCAGTTCGGGCGCGGCTTGCGCCCGGATGGCTTCCAGTCCGTCGCGCGTCCAGAGCGCGCCTTCGGCATCCTCGATCAGTTCGCCGTCCAGCTCCTGCCGGCCAAGCCGCGTGCCGCCATATTCGGCCTGCATCCGTTCGAGATAGGCATCGGGCAGCATCCTGTTTTCCGCCGTCGCACCCCGCACCGTCACCACACCCGGATCGCCCGCCAGCCGACGCAGCAGCGACAGGGGTCGCGGCGTAGTCGTCACCAGCGTGCGCGGGCGTTCACCCAACCGCAGCCCCATCTGGAGCATGTCCCAGCAGCCTTGCGGCCGGGCCCATTTGGCCAGCTCGTCGCACCAGGCGAAATGATGTTCGGGGCCGCGCAGTTTTTCGGGGGCCTCGCCCGAATAGAGAAAGGCCTCCGCGCCGGTCCGCCACCGAAGCCGGCCGCGAGACGGCTCCCATTTGGGTCGCGCTTCCTTTGGCCGGGTCGCAAGAATTCCGCCTTGCCCTTCGACCATGATGGCCCGTGCTTCGTCCATCGTCGCCCCGACAAGGGCAATGCGGATCGCGCCATGCTCTTCCGCCAGTGCATGAATCCATTCGGACCCGGCCCGAGTCTTGCCGAAGCCGCGCCCTGCCAGCATCAGCCAGCCATGCCAGTCGCCATCCGGCGGAAGCTGGCGCTTGTCCGCCCAGAAGGACCAGTCCCTCAGGGTGCCGCGGAAGCTGGAAATGGCCGCGCGGCGGCGCGCAAGCGCAGCCGCGTCGCCATTCGCGATCTTCGCCGCTTCGGAGGCATGAGGCGACATGCGTCAATCCACCTTCAGCCGGGCCATCCGGCGGTCGAATTCGGTCTCCGCCTCGGCCTCGGTCATTTCTTCGGCTTCCGCGACAGGATGGGGCAGGCGATTGTAGATTTCGGGGCGCTTCGACTTCAGAATGAACATCGCAAGCTGGTCCGAATATTGCCGGACCGTGCCCACCTGCTCGCCTCCATAGAAAATGGGCCGGGAAACGCCGTCGCGCACGCGCTCCATCACTGATTCCTCCAGCGCGTCGAGCGCTTCCGCCACGGCATTGTCCCAGTCCGCCGCGAAGGCCTTCGATTTGGCGCGCCGGCGATAGACGGTCGAACTCGCCAGCCCGGCTTCGCGCGCCGCCCGGCTCACATTGGCAGTGCGACGCAGGAGCTCGATAAAGCACGTCCGGCGGACTGCCATGCTCGGCAGTCCCGCCTGCGCCTTTCCCGAACGCCTTGCCTTGCTTGTCATCTCGAAATCCTTTCGACACGAAAAAGGCCGCAAAAGCGTTCCCGCTCGCGGCCGTCCGCAGCCCCGGCTGCGAATCGCATTTTTCCATTGAACGCCTTTTAGACAGAATAGCGTGACACTGTCAAGTCTTTTGTGCCAAATAGGATATTAAAAAGGAACAAATAGGATTTATCGGCCAGAAAGAGGCCGTTTTTCGTACCTTTGCGTCTTCGTGTGAGTCAAAGAATGTTGGGCTCACACGAAGGCGCGAAGGCACGAAGACTGCCGCGATCAGCGTTGGAATATCCCCCCCAACCCTGTTATCGGACCTGCGAACTGACTCTCCGATCCGAAAGCCCGATTCATGAAATTCTTTGTCGATACCGCCGATACCAAGGACATTGCCGAACTCGCCGCGACCGGCCTGCTCGACGGCGTCACCACGAACCCGTCGCTGATCCACAAGTCCGGCCGGGACTTCATGGAAGTGACGAAGGAAATTTGCGGGCTGGTAAAGGGGCCCGTCTCGGCCGAAGTCGTCGCACTCGATCATGAAACGATGATGAAGGAGGCGGAAATCCTCCGGAAGATCGCTGACAATGTCTGCATCAAGGTGCCGCTGACGATCGACGGCCTCAAGACCTGCAAGGCGCTGACGAGCGACGGGACGATGGTCAACGTCACGCTCTGCTTTTCCGCCAACCAGGCGCTGCTCGCCGCCAAGGCGGGCGCAACCTTCGTCTCGCCCTTCGTCGGGCGGCATGACGACAACGGCTTCGACGGGATGGCGCTTATCTCCGACATCCGCCTGATCTACGACAATTACGATTTCGGAACCGAAATCCTCGTCGCCTCGGTCCGCCATGCAATCCACGTTCTCGAATCGGCGAAGATCGGCGCCGATGTGATGACTGCGCCGCCAGCCGTCATCCGCTCGCTCTTCAACCATGTCCTGACCGACAAGGGCATTGCCGGCTTCCTTGCCGACTGGGAGAAGACGGGGCAGAAGATCGGGTGAACGGCGAGGCGCTGATAGGCGCCTGGAGCGACCATCTCCGCCAGGAGCGGCGGCGCTCGCTCCACACGGTTCGCGCCTATGTGGCAACGGCGGAACGATTGCTTGATTTCCTCAGCGATCATCAGGGTGGTCCACCCCAAATCGGCGCCCTGGAAGCGGCCGACTTGCGCGCCTTTCTCGCCCGGCGGCGGATGGAGGGGCTGGGCAATGCGAGCGCCGCGCGCGAGCTGTCCGCCGTCAGGGGCTTTCTTGCCTTTGCCAGCGGTGCGGAAGCCGTGCCGCGGCTGAAGGGGCCGCGAGTCAAGAAGGGCCTGCCGCGCGCCATTTCCCCGGCCGAAGCCGTGTCGCTCGCCGAAGATGTGTCGGGCCAGGCCGCCGATGCCTGGATCGGCGCCCGCGATTGGGCGATTCTTCTCCTGCTCTACGGCGCCGGACTGCGCATCAGCGAGGCCCTTGGCCTGACCGGAAGCGTGCTGCCGCTCGAACGCGTGCTGCGCGTGACAGGCAAGCGCGACAAGACCCGGGTCGTGCCGCTGCTCGAGCCCGTGGCGGACGCGATCAACGCCTATGTCGCGCTTTGCCCGCACGGTGCCGAAAAGGATCGACCGCTCTTCCGAGGAAGCCGGGGCGGCCCTCTCAACCCGGCAATCATCCGCCGTTCCGTGCAGGGCGCGCGAATGAGGCTCGGGTTAGGCGAACGAACGACGCCGCATGCGTTGCGGCACAGCTTCGCGACGCATTTGCTGGCGGGAGGCGCGGACCTTCGAAGCCTGCAGGAGCTATTGGGTCATGCCAGCCTCAGCTCGACCCAGATCTATACCTCGGTCGATGCTGCCTATCTTCTCGACGTCTACAGGAATGCCCACCCAAGGGCATAGACCCGCTAGTGGCTGCTATGCCCCGATGACGGATAGACGAACTGCCGCAGCGGCCCGGTGCGGTCGAACGGCGCCCAGCTTCCTTCTTCCTGCGCCAGCCGGTCGGCAATCGCATAAAGGACCACGGGATTGACGCCGAGTCCGCAATGGCTGCCATAGACGCGGATATTGTCCGTCATCGCGTCTTCGGGCTCAAGGCAGTTCCGCCATGCGACGATGCCGTCTTCCTTGCTGAAAATGGCGGTCGAGGGGACGGGTGGCGGCAAATGGCTTTCGCGCAACTGTTCATCGACGCCCGGATCGTCGAGACGGTGACCGGTCATCTGCTGATAGGTGCGCCAGGCATTGGTCGCACGCGGGTTGCCGACGATGGGCGATCCCAGCGTGATGATCTGCCGGACCAGATCCGGGCGGCGGCGCGAAAGCTGCCGCGCCATCATGCCGCCAAGGCTCCAGCCGACCAGGCTGACTTTCGATCCGGTGCTTTCATGAACCTCGTCGAGCCGCGCGATCAGGTGTTCGCCTTCGTCGCCGATCGCCTTGGGGCCAAGATTGCGGCCAAGGTTCCAGGTATGGGCATCATAGCCCAGCTGGGTCAGGAAGCGGCGAAGCAGCGAAGTCGAACGGTCCGTCGTGATAAATCCCGGCAGGACAAGCACGGGATGCCCGTCTCCGCGTGGCGCAGTGGCCAGAAGCGGGGCTGCCATCGGCACCGACCCAAGCTCCAGAATTGCCCGCAGCGGCTCGGTCAGCGCGAGGAGCAGCGATGGTGGCGCGGCTCTATCTGTATGATTTTCCTGCATTATTTATAGTTTCTCTCTCCGGAACCACCATGCTGCTTGGTTTTGCCGCGCCGTGCAAGCTTTTTTGATAGTGAATCGAAACGGATCGGCGCGCCGAAGCTTGCCCTGCTCCGCTGCCGGCGCGAGGCGCGCTATCGCCGTTCCCCAAGCGCGGCCTTCAACAATTTGGGATTGTAGAGCGAAAGATATTCGGTCCGGATCAGCGGCTCCGCCCAGCGGCGGGTTCCCGCCCAGCGCTTGTGGACAATGTCCGCCGTCGCAACCGGATCGCCCCCATCGCGCAACTGTTGCTGAATCTGCGCAAGCGCCAGACCTGCTTCTTCAAGCGCGGCGCGCTGCCTTTCCAGTCCAGCCTCCTGGTAGCGAGCGTCGATCCCGCCGAGCACCGACCGTGCGCCGCGCAACATGGCGATCGCCGTTTCGGAATCGCGGTCGACCAGCGCAGTCTCCGCCGCCCCAAGCGCCACGAAATAGTCAACCAGAGCATTGGCGAGACCATAGGGCTGGTCTTGGCGCGACGGACAATTTTTCGGATCGAGCGCGCGGACATAACTGGCCAGTCCCCTGAGAACGACGGGCGACGGCGGTTCCCCGTCGAACTCCTCGACAATCAGTCCGCGGATGAAGGCCTCGAGCCCGCGTTGATCGACGCGCGAAACCTTGGGCATGGCGAAGGTCAGATCCGGGATCGGCTTTGGGTTGGAAACGCCGTCGCCGCGATGCGAGCTCATCAGCGAGGACGTGACGTCGGCCGTGCCCGGAGCGCCCGAAAGGCCCGGAAACTGGAACCCTGGATTGCCCCGCCCACTGCGATGACAGCTCATGCAGCTGAGTCCGGCGCGCGCCGCCTGCCCCCCAAGCAACATCGGATCGCGGAAGGCGACCGTCCCATAGACCAGCGAGACAATGTCGGGCGAGTCTTCGGGCACGCATTCCTCGGGCCGGGTGGTCAGAAGATGAAGCCGCTGGGCGGGCACCAGCCAATTGGCTTCGCGGATCGGGAGCGGCGCACTGGCGCGCGCGCCACCGCAAACGAGCAGGATCAGGGCCAACGCCCTTAGGCCAAACGGCCTCAGGAGTGCGGCGAATGGCCTGCCGCGATCCAACGCCGCAATTCCTCCGCCTCGGCACATCCGAACTGGCACTGGCCGTCGAGCGCCGCCAGCTTCAGCCTCGCGCCTGCCAGGTCTCCGCGTTCGACCATCAGCTCGCCATAATATTCGGTCGCGCCACGATGATTGGGGGCAACCGCCAGCGCCGCGAGATAGTAGCTTTCGGCAACGTCGAACCGCTTGAGCTTGCGATTGGCAAACCCGAGATAAGTCAGGATATCGGGGTGCGGGCCGAAGCTCGCCTGCGCCGATTTGAGAGTCGCGATCGCATCCTCATAGCGGCGCTCGTTGATCAGCGCGACGGCGTCGAGATAGAGCGCATCGCCCTTGGCGGCACTCGCGAACATCAGGCTTTGCCCGGTAACCAGCGACGCCGTGGGGGTGCCCGAAAGCGCGGTATTGATCGCATCGATCGCCAGCTTCAGCTCGGCCGCCGCCGGGCAGGTGTCGGCACAGGCCGTCGCCTTGGCCTGGAGCGAAGCCATCGTCGCCTCGGCATTGGGCCTGTCCCCGAGTTTCGCATAGGTGACGCCCAGTTCGCGCCAGGCGCTGGTCATGTTCGGATCGATCTTGGTCGCCTTTTCGAGGAACTTCTTCGCGCCCTTCCAGTCGCCCAGCCCCTCGCGCGACAGGCCGGCAAGATAGTTGGAATTGGCATCGCGCGGGGCGCTCGCCAGGACATGGTCGAACGCTGTCTTTGCGGCCTTGAAATCCTTGGCCTGGAGCGCAGCCGTGCCTTTCGAATATTCGGCAACAGGATCATATTGGGGCGCGCTTTCGCTGGGGAAGCTGCCGCCACCTCCGCCGCCGCCGCCACCCGAGGCCAGAAGCGGGCCCGTCGCCGCCAGCGCAACAAGAGCAGCTGACAAAAATACCGACCTACGCATACAATCATCCTCCATCCCGGCTTGTGGCTATTCGCGGGATTCGTCCTATCTGGCCAAAAGGTTACGCCTCTTCGCCAGGCGGAACAAGCCGGAGAAACAGGCGATCAGGGACAGTTGCTGGCCGGCCCCGCAATCAGGTCGAGGCAGCGGCCGTCAATCTCGGTGGCCGGCACCGGGAGCCCGATCAGGCCGGCGATCGTCGGCAGGATATCGACGGTTTCCACAGGATTGGGCTGTTCGAACCCCGTCATGCCTTTCCACCAGAAAAGCATGGGCACCCGCCGGTCATAGTCCCAGATGCTCCCGTGCGTCGCGCTGTAACGCCCGCTTCCGTTGGGGATGGGCGTAACATAGGGTTTCAGGATCACGTAGAAATCGCCCGAGCGGGTCTTGTCATAGCTGGCTGCCGCACGCTCCCGGAGCGTCCATTCATTCGGTGGTGCGATGGGCTTCGGCGTTGCGGCAATCTCGTCCGCGCTCAGGACAGCGTCGACCTGCGGGCTCTGGAGCAGGAATTCGCGGGCCTTGGCAAGAATCGCCTCATGCTGTGCCTTGGGAAGGCCATGGGCGATATAGTAGTCGCCGAAGGGAGAGCCATCGCCCGTGATGTAGGAACCCTCAAGGCCAAGCGCCGCCGCAACCTTGGCACCGAGCGCGCTTGGCGTCAGGCCCGCATCCGCGCGCTGCGCCGCTTCGAACGCGCGCGTCCGGTTGCGTTCCGGAATGTCATGCCCTCCGTGATCGGCCGTCAGCGCCACCGCATAGGAAATCCCCCGCCGATCGAGCGCATCGAAAAATGCCCCGAGCCGCGCGTCGGCGGCCATCAGCTGGTTGCACATTTCGGGGCCTTCGGTCCCGTACGTATGTCCGACATAGTCGGTCGCCGAAAGGCCGACGATAAGGACGTCGGTTGCTTCTCCCTCACCAAGCTTCATGTCCGAAGCAAGCTGTGTCGCGATTGTCAGCGTCACATAGTCTAGGCTCGGCGAAGCCGTGAAACCGGCAGCGTTCCCCGGCTCGATCGCGCCCGGCGCGTTGCCGACGAACTTTGAGGGCACGTCGGGATCGCCCGCCCGCGGCAATGGCTTCAGCTCGACCGGCGCGACCTTCGCAGCGCATAGCGGCGAAAGCGCCGGGGCGGGAATCCCGATCGTCAGGGCCTGATCGATCGCGGCATTGGCTGCGGTGACGGCAGCC
Organism: Sphingomonadaceae bacterium; assembly: GCA_041916635.1. Taxonomy (GTDB): domain Bacteria; phylum Pseudomonadota; class Alphaproteobacteria; order Sphingomonadales; family Sphingomonadaceae; genus Aquisediminimonas. Next base: position 887,357 of record JAYRZE010000001.1, read on the forward strand.
GGCTCTGCCTTGCCTTTGTAGCTGATGAAGTTGCGCTTACCGTTCCACCACCAGATTTCGTCAGGTGTATGTCCCGCCATCATGATTGCCGCCCGGTCCTTGCCTGCAACCGAGACCACGCGCGACTTCGGAGAAACCGCTTTGAGCCGGTCCCCAAGCGTCGGCACCTTCAGGTGGACGGGCGACTGAGTGTAATTGTCCGCGCTGCTGCCTGCGACCGTCTCATCCTCGGCGCAGTAAACGCGCTTGTCGGTTCGCGCGGCGTCGAGGTCGATCCAGCTGTTGGCAATGATCCCCGTGCGCGCCGGATGCGATCCGGTCAGGATGGTCGAATGGCCGGGGCAGGTTTCGGTTGCTGCATGGCTCTGATAACCGGCCGGAAAGACGGCGCCCTCGCTCAATCGCTTGAGTCCGCCTGTGAAATGGCTTCGATATTCGGCAAACAGATCGGCGGAAAACTGGTCGATCGAGATCGCCACGATCAGCTTTGGTCTGGCGACGGCGGGGGGGGCGGGCAACGCGGCGGCGGGCTTTGGCATGGGCTTTTTCGCTTCGGCCGCAGTGCCGCTCGACAACGCTGCCAGCATCGCGCTGGCCAGAAGGACTTTCCTCACTCTGTAACTCCGCTTTGTGTTCGACCGAAACAGGCTATAGCGCCTCCCGGTACGCAACAAGGAATTTCGATGAACTGGCTCCGTTGCAGCCTGATGACATTGGCCGCGATGCTTGGCGCATTCGCGGCGCCGGCATTGGCCCAGAATCATGTCAAAGCGACGCTTGTTGCCGAAAGCGTGGCGCCGGCGCCGGGCCAGCCGGTCACGCTCGCGATCCGCATGCAGCCCGAGCCGGGCTGGCACGGCTATTGGCAAAATCCCGGAGATGCCGGCCTTTCCGCACAATTGCGCTGGACGCTGCCAAAGGGCGCCATAGTCAGTGAACCGCGCTATCCCGTGCCCGAGCGGCTGGTGATTGCCGACCTGATGAATCACGTCTTCAATTCCGAACACGCTCTTCTGGTGACTTTGACGCCACCCGCCGGCCTTGCGAAGGGCGCGGCGCTTCCGCTGCGCCTCGCGATCGACCGGCTGGCCTGCACGGACAAGATCTGCGTGCCCGAGCATGACGATCTCGCGCTTGACCTTGTGGCAGGCGACGGCGCCATTGCGCCAAACGACAGGGCGCAATTCGACCAGTGGCGGATGAAGCTGCCGCGACCGCTCGGCAGCCAGGCACATTTCCAGGTCGATGGCCCGGTCATCCGCATCGGCATCCCATACCCCGCCAGCCGCCCCGCGGCCGATGCTTGGTTCTATGCGATCAGCGAAAGCGCACTGAACTATGCCGCCCCGCAGAAAGTCAGCCGCGCAGGCGACATGCTGGTGATCGAAGCGGCGAAAGCCGGTTACGGTTTTGCCGCCCCGAACCGGCTCGAAGGCGTCGTTTCCCTGGGCAAGGGCGAAGGGCTGGCCATTTCGGCTACGCCCGGGACCGTCGCAAAGGTCAGTAGCGACGCGGGCTTGCTCACGCTGGTTCTCGCCCTTGGCGGCGCCATCCTAGGCGGCTTGATTCTCAACGTCATGCCGTGCGTGTTTCCGGTCATCAGCCTCAAGGCGATCAGTCTTGCCCGCGCGGCAAGCATCGACGAAAGCGAGGCCAGGCGCGAAGGGCTTGCTTATGCCGCGGGCGTCATCGCCACCTGTCTCGCGCTTGGCGGCGGCCTTCTGGCCTTGCGGGCGGGCGGGACCCAGGTCGGCTGGGCCTTCCAGTTGCAGGATCCGCGGGTGATCCTGTTCCTCGCGCTGCTGGCGAGCGCAATCACGCTCAACCTGCTCGGACTGTTTCACCTGAAAAGCTATGGCGGCGGCGAAGCGCTGGCGTCGAAGGGCGGAAGCACAGGCGCGTTCTGGACGGGAGTCCTTGCCGCCTTTGTCGCGACACCCTGCACCGGGCCGTTCATGGCAGCCGCCCTCGGGGCAGCGCTCGTGCTTCCGGTTCCTGCTGCGCTGGCGATCTTCGCAGGACTTGGACTTGGCCTCGCCCTGCCATTCCTGGGCCTCGGCTTTGTCCCGGCGCTCCGTCGCATGGTTCCGAAGCCTGGTGCATGGATGGCGACTTTCCAGAAGATCCTTGCCATTCCGATGGCGCTGACGGTGGCGGCGCTTCTCTGGCTGCTCTGGCGCCAGACAGGGCAGACGGGCCTCAGGATCGGAGTTGCCGGTTCCGTGCTGGTCGGCATCCTCGGTTGGTTTGGCGGACGACGTCAGCCACTGGGTGTTACGGCGTTGGCAGGCTTTGCCGCTCTTTCGGCTGGAGCTTCCTTCGCCATGCCGTTCCTCTTCACGCTCGCGCCGAGCCACACGGCCGTGATGGGCGCAGAGCCGTTCTCGGAAAGCAAGCTCACCGCACTCCGCGGTTCGGGCAAACCCGTGTTCCTCTATTTCACCGCTGACTGGTGCCTGACCTGCAAAGTCAATGAGAAGGCGGCGATCGACCGGGCCGAAACCAAGGACGCGTTCGACAAGGCGGGCGTGACCGTGATGGTCGGCGACTGGACCAATGGCGATCCGGCGATCACGCGTTTCCTCGAAGCGCATGGCCGCTCGGGCGTTCCGCTCTATCTCTGGTATCCCAAGGGCGGCAGCGAGCCGACGGAATTGCCGCAAGTGCTGACGCCGGGCACGCTGACCGCGCTCGTCAGTTAGCCTTGGTGTAAACTTTCCGCCCGGCAACCCAGGTTTCAAGCACTTTCGTTGCCCGCAGTTCGGCGGGCGTCGAGAGCATCGGATCGCGATCGACCAGGATGAAATCGGCCCAGAGACCCGGCGCAAGCCTTCCCACCTTGCCTTCCGCAAAGGCGGCATAGGCGGCCCCCGTCGTGAACCCCGCCAGCGCTTCCTCGCGGCTGACGCGTTCCTGCGGCTGCCAGCCGCCAAAGGGTTCTCCCTTCGCATCCTCGCGCGTGATCGCCGCCGCCAGCCCGGCAAAGGGATCGGGGCTTTCGACCGGCGTATCCGATCCGAAGGCCAAATGCGCGCCTGTGCCGATCATGCTCTTCCACGCATAGGCGCCCTTCAGCCGCCCCTGCCCCAGGCGCGCTTCGGCCATTGTCCGGTCGCTAGTCTGGTGGACCGGCTGCATCGAGGCGATCACGCCCAGTTGCGCAAAGCGCGGAATATCCGCCGGATCGACGATCTGCGCATGTTCGATCCGCCAGCGCCGGTCTCCGGTATAGGTGGACTGCAATTCCGAATAGGCGTCGAGCGCCTGCGCATTGGCCGCGTCGCCGATCGCATGAATGGCAATCTGGTATCCGTCGAGCGCCGCGCGGCTCATGATGTTCCTGAGTTTCGTGTCCTCAACGAACTGAAGTCCGCGATTGCCCGGCGCGTCGGCATAGGGCGCCTTGAGCCATGCCCCGCGCGATCCCAGCGCGCCATCGGCATAGAGCTTCACCCCGCCCATCCGCAGCCGGTCCCCATAGAGCCAGGCCGTCGGCGCATTGCCGCCGATGACGAGGATCGGATCGAGTCCGGCCGAATAGGCAAAGATCCGGATGTTGAGCCAGCCGCCGTCACCTGCTCGGCGGAAGCTCGACCAGTCCTCGATGCTCGTTCCCATATCGGCGATCCCGGTGATCCCGAAGGCAAGGAGAGCATCCTGCGCCTTGATCAGAGCCTGATCGCGCTCGCGCGCCAGCGGCTGGGGAATGACTTTCTCGATCAGCGCCTTCGCCGCGTCGACGAAGATGCCGCTCGGTTTCCCGCCCTCCATCTCGATCCGCCCGCCGGCCGGAGATGCAGTCTTCGCCGTCACACCCGCCTCGGCCATCGCGGCGCTGTTCGCCCAGCCGGCATGGCCATCGACCCGTTCGAGCCAGACCGGCTTGTCCCCCACCACCGCATCGAGTTCCGCCGCCGTCGGGAATCGTCCCAGCCCCCAAAGCTCCTGGTTCCAGCCCCGCCCGATGATCCAGCGCCGGTTGCCATGCTCCTTCGCATAAGCCGCAATCTTCGCCTGCGCCTCGGCGAGTGAAGTTGTCTCCGCAAGATCGAGTGTCAGCGCCTGAAAGCCGAGCGACATGACATGCCCGTGCGCATCGATCAGCCCCGGCAGCATCGTCCGCCCCTTACCGTCGATCCGGTAATCGGGCCGATATGGGGCTGGATCGCCCCTCTTGGGCTTCTTGGCGGGCTGCGGAAGCGGCGCAGCAGCGCTGACAAGCCGCACCACCTTCCCGTCATCGCCCATCACCAGCCCGCTGAACCGCACCGGCTTGCCCGCTTCGTCGAGCGTGATGCCATTGACATTGTCGATCAGAGTGTCGGCAGCCGCCGGAGCGGCAAAGGCGAGCGCGATGATGGCCAGCAAAATCCCCCTCCCGCTTGCGGGAGGGGTTAGGGGTGGGCCTGGGCAAAGAATATGCATCCCCCGATCATGCCCGCCCCGCGCCGCGCCGGCAAGCGCCCCATTGCACCTTCGCCGCCGGTGCATAGGATGGCGGCGGCGCCTCGATCCGAGTCGCCTTGGGGGGGCGGCACTATGGCAAGGCCAGTCAAGCTCGCGCATGTCGTCTATCAGACGCGGCGCTATGACGAGATGATCGCCTGGTATGAGAATGTCTTCGAGGCGCGGGTCGTGCACCGCGATCCCGCGCTGGCCTTCATGACCTATGACGACGAGCATCACCGTTTCGCCTTCGCCAATCTCGACGTGATGAACCCGGGCGGCCGCGATGAGCGCGGTGACATCGGCGTCAATCATGTCGCCTATACCTATGCCGGGATCGGCGACCTGCTCGAGACCTATGCCCGGCTGAAGACGGCGGGGATCATGCCCTATTGGCCGGTTCATCACGGCACCACGCTCTCGATGTACTATAGGGACCCCGACGGCAACCGGACGGAACTCCAGGTCGATTGCGGGACGCTCGAAGAGGCCAACGCCTTCATGACGAGCGAGGCCTTTGCAGCTAACCCGGTGGGCGTCGCCTTCGACCCCGAAGACCTGCTCGCCCGGTACCGGAACGGCGCCACGAGCGAGGACCTGACCGCGAGGCCCGACGGCCCTGCCTCGCCGATCCCCGAGGCGCACGGGATGGGGTGAAGAGCGGCCAACGGGAACTCCATCCACTCTGGCCAGGTCGGTCAGGCTATTGCGCGATTTGCCAGTTGCCAAAGCGAGAGCCAATTGCGACGTCTGGACCGTGACCATGCAAAGGAGCATTGAATGCTGATCGATTCTTCTACCGCCGCAATCGTGACGGGGGGCGCCTCCGGGCTTGGGCGGGCGACGGCCGAAGCAATGGCCGCCGCAGGGATCAAGGTGGCGATCTTCGACCTGAACGCGAAGCTGGGCCAAGCGGTTGCCGATACGATCGGGGGGCTTTTCTGCGACGTTGATATTACAAGCGAAGACTCGGTCATCGCCGGATTTGCCAGGGCGCGTGCCGCGCACGGGCAGGAACGGATCGTCGTGCATTGCGCGATGACATCGCGGCGCGGCAAGACCCTTGCCTTCGACAAGGAAGCCGGTCGGCTCAAACGTCTTTCCACCGAGGATTACAGCTATGGCGTGAACGGCATTCTCGTGGCGTCCTACAGGATCGCGTCGCTTGCCGCAGAGGGAATGGCGACACTCGACCCGCTCGACGATGGGGAGCGCGGGTGCATTACGCTGACAGCCTCCGTTGCCGCGCAGGACGGTCAGATCGGCCAGGTGATCTACGGATCGGCAAAAGCGGGGGTCAACGGGCTGGTGCTGCCAATGGCGCGCGACCTTTCAGACCTTGGCATCCGGGTCAATTCCATCATGCCCGGCATCTTCGCGACGCCCTTGATGCTTGGCGCCAAACCGCAAGTGCTTGAAAGCCTGGCAGCCTCGGTGCCATTTCCCAAACGCCTCGGGAAGCCGGAAGAGTTTGCCAGCCTCGCGATGGAACTCGCACGCAATTCCTACTTCAATGGCCAGTGCATCCGCCTCGACGGCGCAATCCGCATGGCGCCGCGATAACGCCGGGTCACTCATTTTCCCAACATCGACTCCGCCGGGCGGGGTGTCGTGATCGGGTCTGCGTGGCGATGTACGAGCTTCCAGCCACGCCTTGTCTTTTCGTACACGCTGGTAACCCGCGCAGCGAACTCGGCAAAGTCGGGACTTGCGCCCAGCTTGGCACGATCGTGCTCAATCTCCACGACACAGACCAGATTGCCATCGCCGTAAGCTGCAACCCGTTCGACTTGGATAACGGAACCGTCCCTGTATTTGGCGGATGCGTTGTTGAGAGCCTTTAGGACGGCGGCCCGGCCCTTGCCGAAAGGTCCAAATGGATTGCCGAGCGTAATGTCGTCGCGATCCGCGAAAAGCGCTGCATAGCCTGAAGGATCTCCGTTCAGGATTTTGCGCAGCGCCTCGTGACTTTCCGCAATCGTCGCCTCAAGCGCGGAGGGCAGCTTGGCCGTAGGCGTACTTGTTTGTGCTTCAAGGGCCTGCGGCAGTCCGGCTGTAGCGAGTGCTGCCCCGCCAAGCAGCAACAGCTGAAACCGAGTCATCATCATTCCCCCCACGATAGCTGAGAAACCGAAAACGCCGAATGGACGCCACCCTCAAAACCTAGTGCGGCTTTGCCAATCTCCGGATCAGTGCGCTCGGGTCTTGCCGGCCGCCGCCCAGCCCTTGCACTTCAGCGAGGAACTGGTCGACCAAAGCCGTCACCGGAAGCGTCGCGCCATTCCCCCGCGCCTCGTCGAAGGCGAGGCCCAGATCCTTGCGCATCAGGTCGACCGCCAGCCCGAAATCGAATTCGTCGCGCGCCATTGTCGCCCAGCGGTTGGTCATCTGCCAGCTTGCGGCCGCACCGCCCGAGATCGCTTCGTAAACCTTGTCGAGATCGAGATCTTCAGCCTGGGCAAAGCGGATCGCCTCGGCCAGCGACTGGACGATCCCGGCAAAGCCGATCTGGTTGACCATCTTGGTCAGCTGCCCCGCGCCCGTCGGCCCGACATGGACAATCTTGGCCGCATAGGCCTGCATGATCGGGGTCGCTGCCTCGATTGCCTTGGCCCGCCCGCCGCACATCAGGGTCAGCGCGCCCTTTTGCGCGCCGATCTGCCCGCCTGTCATCGGCGCATCGATCGGCCAGATATATTTATCCTTGGCCTCGACCGCGAGTTGCCGCGCGATCTTCGCCGAAACCGTGGTGTGATCGATGAACAGGCTGTCCTTGCGCATCGTCCGGAAGGCGCCGTCGCGCGAGAGCGTGACGGCGGCAAGGTCATCATCATTGCCGACGCAGGTGATGACGGCGTCCACGCCTTCGGCTGCCTCGGCAGGGCTCGGCGCGCTTCGCCCGCCATTGGCGAGAACCCAGGCATCCGCCTTCGATTGGGTGCGGTTGTAAACCGTCATGTCGTGCCCGGCTTCGGCCAAATGCCGCGCCATCGGCCCGCCCATCACGCCAAGCCCGATAAAAGCCAATCTCGCCATCGCCTGAGCATAAGGCGACCCGGCGCGCTTGGCCAGAGCCACGCCGCGAGAAGACGATGCCGCATCCGATGCCTGACAACGTTGTGTAACCGCAGGCCAAGAAACTCTCATCGCGAGGAGGAGTTCCCCCATGCCCGAACACAACAGCCCGTCCGATCCGGTCGGAACCGTCGTCAATATCGCGCTTGCCTATCTCGTGTCGCGCGGCCTTCATGTCGCTGCCGAACTTGGCATCGCCGACAGGCTCCGGGCCGGCCCGCAGGAGATCGCGCAGCTGGCCGAAGCGACGGGTGCGCACCCCAAGGCACTCCGCCGCCTGCTCAGAAGCCTTGCATCGCACGGCGTGTTTCAGGAACAGGCGGACGGGCGTTTTGCCCTCAACGATGCCGCCGCCCTGTTGAGCGGCGACGCGATGCGCGACGGGCTGCTGTTCTGCGGCGAAGTGACGGGCGATGGTTCATGGTGGAGCGCGGTCGGCGCATTGCGCGAATCGGTGCTGACTGGAGAACCCGCCTTCGACCGGCAACACGGCATGGGCTTCTTCGATTATATGAAACGGAATCCCGAATGCAGCGCCTGGTTCGATCGCGGCATGGCCGGTTTCGCCACCGCGGAAAACCCGGCCATGGCCGCCGCACTCGACCTGTCCGGAAGGGTCCGGATCGTCGACATTGGCGGGGGTCAGGGCGGGTTTCTCGCAGAGGTCCTCAAGATCGCGCCGGATGTTCACGCTATGCTGTTTGACTTGCCGGCCGTCGCTGCCAATCCCGCCGGCCTCTCGTCAGGCATTATCGGTGATCGCTGGTCAGCCGTCGGGGGAGACTTTTTCCAATCGGTGCCGGACGGTGCCGATGGCTATGTGCTGAAACGCATTCTCCATGACTGGAGCGATGAGCACTGCCTGGCCATCCTGCGCAACTGCCGTGCCGCGATGCACCCCGGATCGGTCCTGTGGGTGATGGATGCGGTCATCCCCGAAGGCAACGATCCGCATCCGGCAAAGACGATGGACATCCTCATGATGGTTTTCGGCGAAGGGCATGAACGGACTGAACGTGAGTTCTCGACCTTGTTCGAGCAGGCGGGCCTCAAACTACACTGTGTCACAGCCACACCGACAAGCCTGTCCATCATTGAGGCCGTTCCCGCCTAGAGCCTGACAAGTCCGGGCGCGGCTATAGGTGCCGGCACTTGGCCAGAGCCGGTTGCAGGGAGCTTCCAAGCTTCCTAATCTGCGTCGGCGCAACTTCGGAGGAGGGGAAACCGATGCCAAATGGACCGCTGCCCCGCCGCACCGTGCAGGTGGCAGGGCTGGTTGCCGTCCTTGCGGCAATCCTTGCAAGCATCGGCGATATTCTGCTGCTTCACAACGGCATGCTGCGCGCCGAAGGGAGCGCGGCGGTCGACGCACAGACGCTCATCGCCGGACACTATCTCGGTGTCCTCTGCATCCCGTTCTATGCCGTCGGATACTGGCTCGTGTCACGCGGGCTACGGCCCAGCGAAGGCGCTGCCCGGCTGGTGTTTCTCGGCGGCTGTTATCTCGGCGCGATCGGCGCCGCGATTCACGGCGTGACAGCCGTCATCATCGAAACGGGCCCTGTGGGCGTAGAGGCTTCGCCGGTGACGGTGCCCCATGCCGTCTATCTCTTTCCCTTGTGGCTGGTCCTGTTCGCTGTCTCGATTCTGGCGTCGGCTGCCTATGCCCTTGCCGTGGCTGGCGGGCGGACGGCTTTTCCGCGCTGGGCGGCGGCGTTCAACCCGGTGCTCATCGTGCTGGCGATGATTGCCGCGAGCCTGCCCTTCCCCGCGCTTGCGGCCTATACAGTGCCGGCCTCGGCGAACCTGGCGCATATCCTGTTCTTCGGATTTGCGGCTGTTCTTCTCTCTCGCAACGGCACCGGCGCAAGATCCGTTTGAGCCCGAAATCGACCAAAGCGCTTCACAAACCGCCGAAACCGGCTATGGGCGCTCGCATGTCGGATCAGGATAGCCTTCCCGTCACGCTTGAAGACGTTCGCGCGGCCCATGCACGTATCGGCGGTGCAGTCGTCCGCACGCCGACGCTTCACAGCCAGACGCTTTCGCAAATGACCGGGGCGAAAGTCTATCTGAAGTTCGAAAATCTCCAGTTCACAGCTGCCTACAAGGAACGCGGGGCATTGAACCGCCTGCTCCTGATGGGCGATAATGCGCTGAAGAATGGTGTGATTGCGGCATCAGCCGGAAACCACGCGCAGGGATTGGCCTATCATGGCAAGCGGCTGGGCGTACCGGTCACGATCGTCATGCCGAAAGCGACCCCGACCGTGAAGGTGATGCAGACAGAAGCGCACGGCGCAACCGTCGTGCTGCACGGGGAGACGTTCGAGGCGGCCTATGCCCATGCCCGCGCGCTCGAGAGCGAGCACGGCCTGACGTTCGTCCACCCCTTCGACGAGCCGGACATCATTGCCGGGCAGGGAACTGTCGCGATCGAAATGCTGGAAGATGCTCCCGACATCGACACGCTGGCCGTTCCGATTGGCGGCGGAGGCCTGATCTCGGGAATGGGAACGGCCGCGAAGGCCTTGCGGCCGGATCTGAAACTGGTGGGCGTCCAGGCCGAACTCTACCCTTCGATGCACAATGTCATCGCTGGCGTCGATGTGCCCTGCACTGGCGACACGCTGGCCGAAGGCATTGCCGTCAAGCATCCTGGCGAGCTGACTCGACGCTTCGTGAAAGCACTGGCCGACGATATCGTTCTGGTCGGTGAGCGCCGCCTTGAAGAGGCCGTCAGCCTGCTTCTCCAGATCGAAAAGACCGTCGTCGAAGGCGCGGGCGCAGCAGGCCTTGCCGCGCTGATGGAATATCCGGAAAAATTCCACGGGCGGACCGTCGGTGTTATCCTGACAGGCGGCAATATCGATACAAGGCTGCTTGCCAATGTGCTGCTGCGCGATCAGGTGCGCTCTGGCCGGCTGGCACGGATCCGCATCCGGCTGCAGGATCGGCCGGGTGCGCTCGTCAATGTCTTCCGGGTGATTGCCGAACTCAATGTCAACGTCCTCGAGATTTATCATCAGCGGGTCTTCACGGACCTGCCGGCCAAGGGCCTGATCACCGATATCGAGTGCGAAACACGCGACGCTTCGCATCTGGAGCGGCTGATCGGGGCGCTGCGCGAGGCTGGCTACGAAGTCTCGCAGGTCGAACTCGCCTGATCGCTGTTGCTGTGCACCGTTTACCGTGTTTTCATGGTAAACGCCCTTTTCATAACTCGCGCCGCGCTTCATAACATCCCGATCGCCAGCGTAACACGGTTGAGGGAACGGATCGGACGTGACTGCACAATTCCGCTTTCCGCGCTTTTTTGTCACCAGCCCGAGCCCGTGCCCTTATTTGCCGGGCCGGATGGAACGCAAGGTCTTCACCGAGCTCACGGGCTCGCATGCCAGCGAGTTGAACGATGCCTTGGGCAAGATCGGTTTTCGCCGCAGCCAGGGTGTAGCCTATCGCCCGAGCTGCATGGATTGTTCGGCTTGTATTTCAGTCCGTGTCGTCACCCAGGAATTCACGCCCAACGCCAGTCAGCGCAAGGTGCTCAGGCGCCACGCCGATCTTGAGGTCACCGCGGCGCGCCCCTGGTCGACCGACGAGCAGTTCCAGTTGCTCCGTCACTATCTCGAGCGGCGCCACCCGACCGGCGGGATGGCTGGCATGGATGAGATCGACTTTGCCGACATGGTCGAGCAAACGCCCGTCAACACCTATGTGATCGAATATCGCGAGCCTTCGGCCGATGGCCACCCCGGGCGTCTGGTCGGCGCCTGCCTGACCGACCGGCAGGGCGACGGGCTTTCGATGATCTACAGCTTCTTCGCGGTCGATGACCCGGCCCGGCCCGGTCTCGGCAATTTCATCATCATGGACCATATCCTGCGCGCGGGCGCGGCAGGCTTGCCCTATGTGTATCTTGGGTATTGGATTCAGGGCTCGACACGGATGGGATACAAAACCAAATACCGGCCGATCGAACGGCTTGGCCCCGATGGCTGGCGTCGCTTCGACCCGGATCAGGCCGCAGCGCCGACGGCACCGCCTGCAATCCGCATCAGCGAACTCGCCTGAGGGCGGGGCGGCAGCAAAGCCACCACCCCGCAGAACCGGCTCAGGCCGAATAGTACATGTCGAACTCGACCGGGCTCGGCGTCATTTCCCAGCGGGCGACGTCTTCCATCTTGAGTTCGATATAGGATTCGATCTGGTCCTTCGAGAACACATCGCCCTTCAGCAGATAGGCATGATCGGCCTCGAGGCTTTCAAGCGCTTCGCGCAGCGAACCACACACGGTCGGCACCTGTGCCAGTTCTTCCGGCGGCAAGTCGTAGAGATTCTTGTCCATGGCGTCTCCGGGATGGATCTTGTTCTCGATCCCGTCGAGCCCGGCCATGAACAGCGCGGCATAGGCGAGATAGGGATTGGCCATCGCATCGGGGAAGCGGACCTCGACGCGCTTCGCCTTGGCGCCCGCGCCATAGGGAATGCGGCATGAGGCCGAACGGTTACGCGCCGAATAGGCGAGCAGCACCGGTGCCTCATATCCCGGAACGAGCCGCTTGTAGCTGTTCGTCGTCGGGTTGGTGAAAGCATTCACCGACTTGGCGTGCTTGATGATCCCGCCGATGAAATAAAGGCACATGTCCGAAAGGCCGGCATAGCCGTTCCCCGCAAAGAGCGGCTTGCCTTTCGACCAGATCGACAAGTGCGTGTGCATTCCCGAGCCATTATCTTCCTTGATCGGCTTCGGCATGAACGTGGCCGACTTGCCATAGGCATGAGCGACCATGTGCACGACATATTTGTAGATCTGCATGCGGTCGGCCGTTTCGGTAAGCGTGCCGAAGGTCAGGCCCAGTTCGTGCTGGGCGGCCGCGACTTCATGGTGGTGCTTGTCGCACGGCAGGCCCATTTCAAGCATGGTCGAAACCATCTCGCCGCGAATGTCCTGAGCCGAATCGACCGGAGCCACGGGGAAATAGCCGCCCTTGGCGCGCGGGCGGTGGCCCATATTGCCGCTCTCATAGCTGGTGCCCGTGTTCGTCGGCAGCTCGATGTCGTCGAGCTTGTATGACGACGTGTTGTAGCTGTTTTCGAAACGGACATCGTCGAACATGAAGAATTCGGCTTCGGGACCCACATAGACGGTATCACCGATGCCGGTGGACTTCAGATAAGCTTCGGCGCGCTTTGCGGTCGAACGCGGATCGCGGGCATAGAGCTCTCCGGTCGACGGCTCGACGATATCGCAGAAGATGATCATCATCGGCGTGGCCGAGAAGGGATCGACATAAACAGAATTCAGGTCGGGCTTCAGGATCATGTCGGATTCGTTGATGGCCTTCCAGCCCGCGATCGACGAACCGTCGAACATCAGGCCGTCTGTCAACTCGTCCTCGCCAATCACGCTCGAACACATGGACAGATGCTGCCACTTGCCCTTGGGGTCGGTAAAACGGAGATCGACCCATTCGATCTCTTCATCCTTGATACGCTTCAGAACATCTGCCGGCTTGGCCATTTTGCTTTCCTTCTTTCTTTCGTCATGCTGAACTTGTTTCAGCATCCATGCTTCAAAACACAATATGAGTGGCGGGGTGGAATGGACCCTGAAACAAGTTCAGGGTGACGGCCTGTCGGGGCCGTCAAATCGCGTCGCCATCCTTCTCCCCCGTGCGGATGCGCAAAGCGCTTTCCACCGGAATGACGAATATCTTGCCATCGCCGATACGGCCCGTCTGGGCCGCGTTCGCGATCGCTTCGACCACGCGCTGCGCCATGCCGTCGTCGACCACGACTTCAAGCTTCACCTTGGGCAGGAAATCGACAACATATTCAGCGCCGCGATAAAGCTCGGTATGCCCCTTCTGGCGGCCAAAGCCCTTGGCCTCGGTAACGGTGATGCCGGAGACGCCCACTTCGTGCAGCGCTTCCTTCACGTCGTCGAGCTTGAACGGCTTGATGATCGCTTCGATCTTTTTCATTTTCGCTTTCCTGAGTCCCCGCAAACAGCCTTGCGCTTTCAATAAGCGTGCCAAACAGGATTCGGCAACAAGAACAGGGATTCGGCGAAAGGATCATTCAAATCCTGCCCAGCAAGAGTGCAGAACAGGAATCATTGCCTAAAAACAAGGCAGTTTGCCTGCGCTATAGGCCTAGCACCTGGCGAGCTATGATTCCCCGCTGGATCTCGTTCGACCCGCCATAGATCGAAGCCGCGCGACCATTAAAGTAGCGTGGCGCGGCGATCATCGTGAAATCGGTGGTGAGCGAGGGCACGTTGCTGCCCGGCTGGCGTGCGTCATGTTGATCGGGAGCGGCATAATCGCCCGCGACTTCGACCGCGAGTTCCTGGATACGCTGCTGCGCTTCGGTGCCCTGGATCTTGAGCGCGGACGATGCCGGCCCTGGATTTCGGCCCGCCGCCATTGCCGCCATGACGCCAAGTTCGACAGCTTCGATTGCGGTGATCTGCGCTTTGAGGAGCGAGAGCTTTCGGCGAAACTGCGCATCGGCCATCAGCCCGGCGTCACGCGCAGCCTCGCGAAGCTGGTCGAGCGCAGCATAGAGCCCCGCTGCGTAAGCCACCGCGCGTTCGAATTCGAGAAGATATTTGGCGACGGTCCAGCCCTGGTTCTCCTCGCCGAGCCGGCCCGAGACGGGCACACGAACATCCTCGAAAAAGACCTGGTTGTAGTCATGATCGTTCGCGATCGACGGAATCGGGCGCACCGTGATCCCCGGCGTCGCCATATCGAGCAGGAGGAAACTGATTCCCGCTTGGCGCGGCCCATCCCGACTGGTGCGGACGAGGCAGAACATGCGGTTCGCGAAATGGGCGTGCGTCGTCCAGATCTTCGATCCGTTGAGGACGTAGCAGTCGCCGTCTCGGTCTGCGCGGAGCGAAAGCGCGGCAAGGTCCGATCCTGCCTGCGGCTCCGAATAGCCCTGGCACCAATAGTCCTCACCCGAAAGGATGCGTGGCAGGTAATGCGCCTTCTGTTCAGCGGTTCCGTATCGCATGATGCACGGCGCGACCATCCTCAGGCCCATCGGCGAAAGGTTCGGCGCTTCGGCGCGCGCGCATTCGCTGGCGAAAATGTAGCGCTCGGTCTCGTCCCAGCCCGGCCCGCCATATTCGGCCGGCCAGTGCGGCGCGACCCAGCCGCGCGATGCCAGGATGCGCTGCCAGGCCAGATTGTGCGGCTTGTCGATAAAGACGCTGGTCGCCCGCGCCGAGACTTCGCGCAACTCGGGCGTCAGGTGCGCGGCAAGCCATTGGCGGACATCGGCGCGAAAAGCGGCGTAGCGGTCATCGCTCATACTGCCCGCGTAGCAGCACGATGACCCCTGCCGCAACCGGGTCGCAACGCATCATTGCCACATTGCGGTCCACGCCCTATGTTCCCGATATGTCCTTAGCAATCCGCACGACGCTTGATGAGCCCGAAACGGGTCAGGCCTTTGTTCCGCACCGGCCGGAGCGCCCACCAAAAGCCGATGGCGGCAGGAAGTTCAAGATCGTCAGCGAATACCAGCCATCGGGCGACCAGCCATCGGCGATTGCCGAACTTGTCGCCGGGATTGAAGCCGCCGAGCGCGATCAGGTTCTTTTGGGCGTGACCGGTTCGGGCAAGACGTTCACCATGGCCAAGGTGATCGAGGCCGTACAGCGGCCCGCGCTTGTGCTCGCTCCCAATAAGATCCTCGCCGCGCAGCTTTATGGCGAGTTCAAGAGTTTCTTTCCCGAAAATGCCGTCGAGTATTTCGTTTCCTACTACGATTACTACCAGCCCGAAGCCTATGTCCCCCGGTCGGACACGTACATCGAGAAAGAGAGCTCGGTGAACGAAGCCATCGACCGCATGCGGCATTCGGCGACGCGCGCGCTGCTTGAGCGCGACGATGTGCTGATCGTGGCCTCTGTCTCGTGCCTTTACGGCATCGGCTCGGTCGAAACTTATTCGGCGATGATCTTCGACCTGAAGAAGGGCCAGACAGTCGACCAGCGCGAGATCATCCGCAAGCTCGTTTCGCTGCAGTACAAGCGCAACGACCAGGCCTTTGCGCGCGGCAATTTCCGCGTGCGCGGGGACAATCTGGAGCTGTTCCCTTCGCACTATGAAGACACCGCCTGGCGCATCTCCTTCTTCGGCGACGATATCGAAGACATTGTAGAATTCGATCCGCTGACGGGCAAGAAAGTCGCCTCGCTCGACTATGTCCGCGTCTATGCGAACTCGCACTACGTGACCCCCGGGCCGACACTCAAACAGGCAATGGAAGCGATCAAGCTGGAGTTGGCCGTGCGACTGAAGGAGCTGGTCGGCGAAGGGCGGCTGCTCGAAGCGCAGCGGCTCGAACAGCGGACCAATTTCGATCTGGAGATGATTGCGGCGACCGGAAGCTGCGCGGGCATCGAGAATTATTCGCGCTTCCTGACCGGCAGGCTGCCCGGCGAGCCGCCGCCGACCCTGTTCGAATATCTGCCGGAAAACGCGCTGCTCTTCGTCGATGAAAGCCATGTGACGATCGGGCAAGTGAACGGCATGGCCCGCGGCGACCACCGGCGCAAGCTGACGCTCGCCGAATATGGTTTCCGCCTGCCGTCCGCGATCGACAACCGGCCGCTGCGCTTCAACGAATGGAATGCGATGCGGCCGCAGACCACCTATGTTTCGGCCACGCCCGGCAACTGGGAAATGGAGCAGACCGGCGGCGTATTCGCCGAACAGGTGATCCGTCCGACGGGCCTCACCGACCCGCCCGTCACAATCCGCCCGGTCGAAGATCAGGTGCAGGATTGCATCAATGAATGCCGCAAGACGGCGGAGGCGGGGTATCGCACGCTCGTCACCACGCTCACCAAGCGGATGGCCGAGGACCTGACCGAGTTCATGCATGAGGCTGGCTTGCGCGTGCGCTACATGCATTCGGACGTCGAGACGCTCGAACGGATCGAACTGATTCGAGATCTGCGGCTGGGCGTTTACGATGTGCTCGTCGGCATCAACCTGTTGCGCGAAGGGCTCGACATTCCCGAATGCGGCCTAGTCTGCATCCTCGATGCGGACAAGGAAGGATTCCTGCGTTCGGAAACCTCGCTCATCCAGACGATCGGCCGTGCCGCGCGCAATGTCGATGGCCGAGTCATCCTCTATGCCGACCGGATGACCGGCAGCATGGAACGCGCGATCGCCGAGACCGACCGGCGGCGCGAAAAGCAGTTCGCCTATAATCTCGAGCACGACATTACGCCGGAAACGGTCCGCAAGAATATCGGCGACATCATCGCTCACGTCGCTTCGAAGGATCAGGTGACGGTCGAGATCGAGGATGGCCCCGCGCACATGGTTGGCCACAATCTCAGGGCCTATATCGAGGAACTGGAAAAGAAGATGCGAGCCGCCGCCGCCGATCTCGAGTTCGAGGAAGCCGGACGCCTACGCGACGAGATCCGCGCGCTCGAACAGAGCGAGCTTGGCCTGCCCATCGACCAGCAGAAAGCCCCGGTCATGGGCCGCAGCAACGAAGGCAAGCCGGGGACAAGAAAGATGCGATACGGCAAGGTGCAGCGAAAGTTCGGACGCTAGCGCACGGCGCCCTGCAGCAGGAGCCGCGGCACCAGCACGATCGCCCCCAGCAGCGGCCAGCGGCGCTGCCAGGGTTTGATGACGATCTGCGTGCCGGCGTGCCGGTTGATTTTCCAGGCAAGGTAATCGACGCCGCCCGCGAAAGTGAAACTTGCCTTCGCCAGCCGGACGGCCGACATCCATTTGCCCCGTCGCTGGAGCCGTCGCCACCGGCGTTCTGCCTCCACGCGGGACATTGAGCTTACCGGGACCGCATTGCCGAACCGGCGATAGCGATCCGGATCAGCATCGACGATCGATCCCGACCGGTCCTCGCGCTCCGCGCGCAACTCGGCGCGATAGGTTTGCGCGAACCCGGCACGCCAGATGTCGAGCGGGTCGCCAGTCGGCACGATCGGTCGCGCCAGTGCAAAGAGGCTCGGCGCCGCACGTTCGATAGACGCAACGACGCTGGCGCGGGCGGCTTCGTCCGCTGTCCAGACCAGCCGTGTCGGCTGGGCAAAACGCGCCCAGACCGAAACCGTACTGGCGTCGATACCGTTGAGCGTCGCGAAATCGGTTTCGCTCAGCACGGCATATTTGGCCGCCAGTCCTCCCTGCGCGAAGGGAAAGACATTGGGCGGGATCAGCCGGTTCGCGCGCGCCAGCCAGCTGCCGCGATAGGCCGCCTCATAATCCGAGACGATCAGGTAGAAATCGAGCATCAAACCGTCGAGTTCGCGCTGGCGCAGGCAAGAGCCGTAGAACAGGACAGCGCGCGCCGCATCGCCATATTGGGCGGCAATCGCTTCGGCCATCGCCGTCACGCGGGGATTGACCGGCTCCGCGAGTTCGGCGGCAACCAGTGCGGAAAGCGCACTCACGCGGCGAGGCGAAGGAACGAAACCGGCGGGGTCGAGCGCAGGACGATCGGCCTTCCCTTAAGCGCATGGAATTCCTCGCCATCGAGAATGACGCTCGACCGCTCGCTTTCTATACGGATCACATCGCCCTGTTCGACATGGACGCCCGTCACGGGATGCTCGCCCAAACGGCCCATGATGCTAGCGATCAGCGCCTTCAGCAATGCGAGCGGAGATTGATCGACTGCCATCAGCTTGAGGCCGGAGGCGCTTCCTGCGGTCTTGCTCCCGAGCAGCATCTTCTCGAGCGTGGTGACAATCAGAAAGGCAAAACGCTGCGAGGACTGGCCTTCGCGGATCAGCGAAACTTTGACCGGCTGCGGCGCCGGTGGAAGATACCTTCCGCGCACGCCGAAAATTGCGGAAAACAGAACCAGAATTCCCGCAAGAACATGGCTCAAGCCATTCGGCAGGCCAAGTGGATATATCTTGTGCCGGCAATAGAGAATGGTGTCGGCAAAGCCCGCACCCCCGAGAAACATGCCAAGGACCGGCCGGTTGATCGGCGTATCGCCCTCCGTCAGCGCGATCAGTTCGCGCTCCACGACATGCGGCTTGAGGTCGGACCGCGCCAGCGCAACGATACGCTCCAGCGCAACGAGCGGATCGCCCGAAGCCCCAAGATCAAGCGCGATAAGGTTGGTCTTGCCGTTGGGCAAGACGGCCATGGGCGGCGGTTCCCGTCCGAACTGTCCGCCGTTGTAGAGTTCCGTCAAGGTCGCCTGGACCGTGCCGTCACCACCATTGACGACAAGGACCCTCGGCCGGACGCGCGCGATCGATTCGAGCGCCTCGGCAATCTGGCCGACTTGTTCGACCTCATAGTGAAACACATCGGGGCGGCCGGCACAAAAGGCCCGGATGCGGGGCAGCATGTCGCGATTACCGGTCGAGCGAGGGTTCGACAGGAGCGCGACCGCAACCATATCAGCGCCCCGAAGTCATCTGGACCGGCTTGACCGACCCGCCCGAGAGATATTTGAGAACAACTGTGATCGGCGTAACGCCGTCACCCACCTTCACGGCAACCTTGCCCGGCTGCGGCTTGCGCTTGAAGAGGACGTCGAACAGCGAAACATCGGGATTGCCAGAAGCGCCAGCGCCGTCCGACTTGTCGGTCTTGCCGCGACCATCGATATCGTGACGGATATCGACCGCATAGACGCCGGGGCCCGGCACGGGCATGCATATGGCCACTGGGCCAGATGCAGGCACATCAGTCAAGGTCCGCTTCAATGAGTATCTCTTGTCGAACCAGGTCGAAGGACTGCCCCCAAAAGTCCGCGCCCTGACGGTTCCCGCCCTATTCTTGAATCCGACGACATTGACCAGAATCGCCGGGCCTTCGCCACGTGCGCACGCGGCCGCATCGGGGCCCAATATCGTCGCACCCGCCGGAACCGCAGACGCAGCTGCGAGCGCAAGCGAAAAGCCGGCAAGGCAGAGGCGAAATTTCAACATGACCAAGTGACTCCTCAAGGCTATAACCGGCAACACAACGCCGGTATCTCCCTGTGCGAGGGTCAACATGGCTCGGCTTTGCGGCGAAATGATGGTCATTGGATAAACAGAAGCTTAAACCATGCTCTCCGCCACCGACCGCTACATTGCTCGCTTGATCGCCGCACCGCTTTTCTCGACGCTGGTCATTGCCGCAATGCTCCTCGTACTCGACAAGATGCTGCGGCTGTTCGATTTCGTCGCCTCCGAAGGCGGGCCGGTGAGCGTGGTATGGCGGATGCTTGCCAATCTCCTCCCCGAATATTTGTCGCTCGGGATTCCGATCGGGCTGATGCTCGGCATATTGCTGGCCTTTCGCCGGATCGCGCTTTCATCCGAACTCGATGCCCTGAAGGCGGTCGGGCAGGGCTATGGTCGCCTGCTGCGCGCGCCTTATCTCTATACGGTTGCGCTCGCGCTCGTGAACCTGGCGATCGTCGGCTATGTTCAGCCCTATGCCCGCTATGCTTATGAGGGGCTTCGTTTCGAGCTCCGTTCGGGCGCACTCGGCGCTTCGATCAAGGTCGGCGAGTTTACCCGTCTGGGCAAGCATATGACGATGCGAATCGAGAGGAGTTCGAACAACGGTCGCGATCTCAGCGGCATTTTCGTGATGGCAGAAGGCAAGGGGGGCAAGACGCTCGCAGTGACGGCCGAAAAGGGCACGTTCATGGCGACAGACGACCCCGATACCATCATCCTGCGGCTGGCGAATGGTGTCCTTGTCCACGATGCGCCGGGGTTCAAGGCGCCCCGCGTCCTGAGCTTCACCGGACATGATCTGCCGATCGACCTGCCGAAGATCGAAGCATTCCGCAATCGCGGCGGCAAGGATCGCGAACTGACCATCCCGGAGTTGGTCCAGGTCGGCAACGATCCTCGAGTCTCCAAGATGATACGCGACGAAACACGCGCCAATTTTCACTTCCGGTTGGTCGAAGTGGCGATGATGATGCTCCTGCCGCTCCTCGCAATCGCGCTTGCGGTGCCGCCGAAACGTTCCTCATCGGCGCTTGGCGTCTTTCTTTCGATCGTGATGGTCGTCGCTTATCACAAGGTCAACGAATATGCCGAAGGCATGGGCGCGCTCGGCCGTATCGATCCTTTCTATGCGCTGTGGCTGCCGTTCCTCGCTTTCGCCGCCTTGATCTGCTGGATGTTCTATACGATCGCTTATGTTCCCGGCGGACAGCCTATCGGGGCGCTTGAACGATCCTTCTCGAAGATCGGCGCTGCTTTCAGGCGGCTGATCGGCCGCATCTTCCCAAGCCTTGCCGGCGCCTGATCGTGTCGAACTCGTTTTTCCCCTCGAGCACCATTAGCTGGTACATGGCGCGGATGTTTCTCCTGCGGAGCCTTGCGGTGCTCCTCGCGCTGGCGCTGGTGCTGCAGACGCTCGATCTGCTGGGAGAATCCGACAACATCCTTGCCTATAAAGGGAATGGCAGCGCCCAGCTCTGGACGTATCTTTCCCTTCGACTTCCGCAGATCATCGCATTCCTGCTTCCCTTCTCCATTCTTTTGGGCACGCTCGTTACGTTGGCGACGCTCAATCAGAACAGCGAAGTGATCTCGATGAAGGCGGCGGGGTTATCCGCTCACCAAGTGCTGGCACCGCTCATTGTCGCGGCCTTTGGCGTGGCGCTTGTGTCGTTCGCTTTCAACGACCGGATCGTTTCGCGTGCGAGCGCCACTCTCGATCGCTGGCAACGTGCCGAGTACGGGCCCATTCCGATGGACCAGAGAAGTCAGAGCAATGTCTGGGTGCGCGACGGGGACCATCTGATTCACGCCGGCACCGTGACCGGTCGGGGCGGGGCGACGCGCCTCCTGGACGTAACGATCTACAATCGCGCCGGCGGCTCCCTGCTGGCGATCGTCCGCGCGCCGCGTGCCATCCCCCAGTCAAGTGGGTGGAGCCTGATTGGGGCGAGCCGCTTTGACGTTCGGCGCGGCACCCAGACCCCGCTCGGCACTGTCAATGTCGGAACCGGCGTCCGGCCAGACCAGTTCACGCTTTCGAACGTCGATGCCGACGGGCTTTCGTTCATCGGCTTGTCGAAGGCAATCGGCGACTTGCGCGAAGCCGGAAGGCCGACCGGCGCATTGGAGGCTGGGCTATGGCACAAGCTCGCCGGCCCCCTTTCCGCTGTCTTGATGCCTTTGCTCGGTGCCGTGGCAGCATTCGGCATTGCCCGTTCGGGACGGCTTTTCATCCGCGCGGTGATCGGCATGGCGCTCGGCTTTGCCTATTTCGTTGCAGACAATTTCGGCCTCGCCATGGGTAATCTAGGTGCCTACCCGCCGCTTCTGGCAGCCTGGGGGCCGTTCCTTCTCTTCCTCCTGATCGGCGAAGCGGTCCTCATCCAGACAGAGGAATAGGGTCAGGCTGCTTTCGCCGTATTCCCCATGAGACGGACAACAAGCCCCGGAAGCCCCCTGTAGTTCGCGCGGTGATAGGCGGAATCGGGTGCAAGCGCTGCGCTCAGCCGGCGATGCGCTTCGCCCAGCGCATGATAGGGAAGCCCGGGAAGCAGGTGGTGCAGGGCGTGGTAACGCAGCCCGACCGGCGCCCAGAGCGCAGGCAGCAGGCCTGGAGGGGAAACATTGACGCTGTCGAGAAACTGGGCCGTCACACTCATGACGTCACCCTCATTTTCCCAGAGATGGGCGACCAATGTGCGGATCTGGTTCAGAACAACAACGCCCGACATCACGCCGAGAAAGATCAGGAAGCCCCGCAGCGGAAACAGCCCCGACGCTACCGCCGCCAGCAGCAGCACCGCCCAAAGACTGGTTGCCGTTTCGAGGACAAGCCAGTCCCGACGGAACGTTCCTTCGGGAGGGCGGCGGCGGAACACCGGATTGATGATCAGGCCCGAATAACGCTCCACAACCAGCGTCCTGAGCGGCGGAATCACAGCGGATAGCGGCGCAAGAATGCCAAAGCGCAGCAGGAGAGCAATGGGCCCCAAAGCCGCAACGAGCACGAACAGCGGCACAGTCCATGGCTTCATCAGCGCGAGCGGCAGATATTCGGGATCCTCCACGGTTCCGTAACGCGTGCGCGCGTGGTGCAGGCTGTGAATTCCCTCGTACATGAAGGATGGAACCATCAACGGGATGCCGACGATCGCGTTCCACGCGAATCGAAATCCCGGAACGGCCGAATGCTTGATATGCGTGAGTTCATGGATGAACAGGCCGGCGCGATAAAGCCCGATGATCGCGACAACCGCCCAACCGACGGCCGGAAGCGCGCTCGAAGCCGTAATCGCAAGAAACAGCCCCGCATAGCCAATTGCGGCGAACAGCAGAAAATCGACCCAGTAGATGCGCGGGTTGGGCGCAGTCAGATCGCGCGTAAGCTCGGCTGCAGCCCGGATCATGGCCATATCGTCTGCTACGCGTGCTTTCGCCGAGCCGGAGGCCGGGCCGGGTTTCTGAAGCTCTGTGGCGCTGCCGGTGGCAAGGATGGCGGATTTCATGGCTCGGCTCATCACCAGAATAGTGTGGCAGGATGATGGCGCACTCTTTGCCCCGGTGAAATCCCCTGGCGGCAACGGTGGCGTACTGGGGGATTCCCGACGCCTTCCGAATGCCCTATGCGACGAGCAAAAGGAGGCCATCTTGGCGCAAAACACGATCAAAGTTCGCCCGGTCGCGTCCAAGGCCGACCGCAAGGCCTTTGTCGACCTGCCGTTCCGGCTCTATGCAGATGATCCCAATTGGGTTCCGCCGTTGAAGGACGAGGTCCACGGCCTGATCACCCCGGGCAAGAATCCGTGGTTCGAACATGGCGAGGCGCAGCTCTATCTTGCCGAATGCGACGGCCGCGTCACGGGCCGGATTTCTGCGCATATCGACCATCTCGCGCTTGCGCAGCCGGTCGAGCAGGGAATGGGACCGGGCACGGGCAATTGGGGGCTGATGGAGGCCGAGGACGAAGCAACGGCAAAGGCGCTGATTGCCACGGCCGAGGATTGGTTGCGCAGCAAGGGTATGCACCGCGCCCTTGGCCCCTTGAGCATTTCGATCTGGGATGAGCCCGGCCTGCTGGTCGATGGCTTCGATCACCCGCCTACGGTGATGATGGGGCACAATTCCTCTGCCTATCAGCGATGGATCGAAGCGTCAGGATACAATTTTGCGAAGTCGCTGAAGACCTGGGAGCTCGATATCTCGAACGGCTTTCCCGAACTCGTTAACCGCATCGTTGCGGCGGGTGAGAAGAATGCACGCATCCGCGTCCGCCAGGTCGACAAATCGCGTTTCAATGAAGAGGCGAAGCTGATCCTCGGAATATTGAACGATGCCTGGTCGGACAATTGGGGCTTTGTGCCGTTGACCGACAGCGAGATTGCCTATGTCGGCAAGAAACTGAAGCCGATCGTCTATGAAGACCTCATCATGGTTGCCGAATATGATGGCGAACCCGTCGCCTTCATGATCGTCCTTCCCGACATCAATGAAAAACTGGTGCAATTCGGTGGCAATCTTTTCCCCTTCAACTGGGCGAAACTGCTCTGGTGGCTCCGTAAACCGCAAGTGCGCACGATGCGGGTTCCGCTGATGGGCGTCGTCAAACGGCTTCAGTCTTCGCGCATGGCAAGCCAGCTGGCCTTCATGATGATCGAGTTCATCCGCCGCAATGCCATCGCCGGCTATGGCGCATCGCGGGGCGAGATTGGCTGGATTCTCGACGATAATCAGGGAATGAACGCGATTGCCGATGCAATCCATTCGCACATCAACAAGGATTACTGGATTTACGAAAAGGCCCTCTAATGACCGAACAGACCACTCGCGCCGCCACTTTCCGTGCATTGCACGAAAAGGGCTGTTTCATTCTGCCGAACCCTTGGGATGCGGGAAGCGCGAGGCGGCTCGAAAAGCTCGGCTTCAAGGCGCTCGCATCGTCGAGTTCGGCTGCCGCCTGGACATTGGGGCTGACGGATCACCAGATCACGCTTGAGCAGATTCTCGATCATCTGACTCGACTTTGTGCGGCGACCGATCTGCCGGTGAACGCCGATTTCGAAAGCGGATTTGCGGATGCGCCGGAAGGGGTTGCCGTCAATGTGGCGCGCGCACTTGAAACCGGCATTGCCGGGTTGTCGGTCGAAGATCAGGCGAGTCCCGGAAGCCTGTACCCGCTTGATCTGGCCGTCGACCGAATCAGGGCAGCCCGTGCTGCCATCGATGCCAGCGGGACGGGCGCTCTTCTCGTGGCCCGAACCGAGGCCTATCTGAACAGTATCAAGGATGTGAGTTTCGCTATCGAGCGAATGACGGCCTTCGCCGAAGCCGGAGCCGATTGCCTGTTCGCGCCAGGGATGGTGGACCCGGCGGAAATCGAGGCAAGCGTCAGGGCTGTCGCCCCCAAGCCGGTCAATGTCCTGATCATGAATCCCGGAATGCGCGTAGCTGATCTCGCGGCGCTGGGGGTCAGACGCGTCAGTGTCGGCGGCGCGCTCGCCGCCGCCGCCTGGCGCGGGTTCGACGCGGCAGCGGCGGCGCTTGCTGAACAGATGGCTTAGTCGAGAACGATCCAGGTCGCCGCGTGGTCGCTCGCTTTTTCGCGGCCGCGAAATTCCTTGTCGACACCAGCGTCGACAAGGCGGTCGGCCGCTTCGGGCGACAGCATGAGGTGGTCGATCCGAAATCCGGCATCGCGTTGCCAGCCGCCCGCCTGATAGTCCCAATACGTCCACAAAGGGCCCGTCGGGTGGCGCGCGCGCAGGGCATCGGTCAGCCCGAGCATGGAAAGCCTCCGAAAGGCGGCGCGGCTTTCGGGCTGCATCAGCGCATCGTCGATCATCGATCTCGGATTGGCGATATCGGCATCGGTCGGAATGACATTATAGTCGCCTGCCAGCACGACCGGAATTTCGAGCGCCATCAGCTCCTTGGCGCGCCTGGCCAGCCGTTCGAACCAGCGGAGCTTGAAATCGAACTTCGGGCCGGGCTGTGGATTGCCGTTGGGCAGATAGATGCTGGCCACGCGCACGCCCATCACATCGGCTTCGATATAGCGGCTGTGCTCATCCTCGGGCTCGCCATCGAGGCCCTTCTTCACTTCGACCGGTGCTTCACCGCGGGCAAGGATCGCAACGCCGTTAAATGCCTTCTGCCCGTGCCAGATGCCCTTGTATCCTGTTGCCTCGATTTCGGCGACCGGCAGTGTCTCATCGCTCGACTTGAGCTCCTGAAGGCAAACCACGTCGGGCCGGGTTTCCGCAAGCCATTCGACGAGACGGGGGAGCCGCGCCTTGATGCCGTTCACGTTATAAGTTGCAATCCGCATTATCTGACAGTCGGGATGTCGAACGAAAAACCGGTAGCCACTTTTTCTGCCATCCCTTTCAGACTGAAAAGCTCGCTCCGCAGCCGCAGCCGGATGCCGCCTGGGGGTTGGTCACGCGGAAGGCCGCCCCGCCCAGAGATTCGACGAAATCGACTTCCGATCCCTCGATCAACTCAAGACTGACCGGATCGACGACCAGCTGGACATCACCATTGTGCGTCACGATATCGTCGCTTTCGACGGTCTCTGCGAGGCCATAACGATACTGAAAGCCAGAACAACCGCCGCCTTCGACCGAAAGCCGCAGAATGGCGGGCTTCCCCTGCTTGCGGGCGATCCATGCCACGCGCGCGGCCGCGCTTTCAGAAAGTGTCACACTCATGAATGGAAGATAGGGCCGATCGAACCCGGCCGCAACCGGCCCGCGCGCCAGATTACTTCGAGCCGGTCTCGAGCGGTCCACCAACAGCCGTGACATTGCCGCGGCGCTGCATCGCCACGAGGTAGTCCGACGTCTGGAGAAACGGCGCCGGATTGACCGCATGGCCGTCGATCCGCACCTCATAGTGGAGATGATTGCCCGTCGAGCGCCCGGTCGAGCCCATGAGCGCAATCAATTGGCCGCGCTTCACGCGGGCGCCAGGGGCGACGAGGATGGACGACAAATGGCCGTAACGCGTCTGGATGCCACGGCCGTGATTGAGTTCGACAAGATTGCCATAGCCGCCAACCCAGCCCGACCGGTTCACCACGGCATCGGCCGTAGCATATATCGGAGTCGCATAGGCGCCCGGAATATCGACACCCGCATGCATCGCGGCGCCGCCGCGGAACGGATCGGTGCGGATGCCGAAATTGCTCGTGAAAGTCAGGCTCTGGACCGGACGCATCGAGGGGATTGCCACAATTCCGGTCTGCAACTGGTCGAGCCGCTTCCAGCTGTTGAACAGCGCCTGGAACTGCGGATCGGGTTGGCCGGGCTTGACAGTGGTGATCTGCGTGCCCGCGGGAACCGGCTCATAGGGACCGCCAACGCCATTCATGCTGTCGGTCCCGATCCGCTGCGGCGAAAGGCCGAGCCGCGCTACCATCTGCGCCGCCTGGCGATACCGGGCTTCGGTCGAAACGCGAACGGCCGAAGCCATCGCTGCCTGTGAATGTTCGACTTCGCCGAAGGCCGCGGCAATCTCCGCGTCAACCGTCTTGGCATCCGCCGGAAGCAGCGCGGCAAGCTCGGCCGGATCGGCTTCACCCTTGATGACGGCGGCCAGAAACGCCTGACGCGCTTCAAGCTTGGCGGCGTGCTGTTTTGCCGAAACCCGGATCGCGGCCACTTCGGACTGCAGCGATTCGACGCGGTTTTCCATCATCGCCACTTCGACCTGGCGCGAAGCGAAATTTTCGATGGCGCCGGAAATGGCCGGCGTGCCGAGCGCGAACTGGACCAGCCCGAACGCCGAAACAGCCAAAAGGAAGGTCGCGCCCGACGCCGCAGCAAACTGGGCGCGCGCCGAAACATGAACCCGGCGCATAGCGCTGCCGTCATGTACCAAAATATCTCTTTCGCGGAAAAGATGGCGGAGTTTGGACAATAGTCCAGCCCCGTTCGTGTGCGACAAAGAACCCATGATTCCCCCGGCGACCCAAACTCTGAAGCGCCGCCTACGACCCGACGCCTGATGTGGTGCAGATCACTGGGGCAGGGTTTCAGCCGATGCAAGCGATGCATAATATTCGCGGGGCAGACCGGCTTTTGCGCGCGCCGAGTCGTTGAACGGAGGCTTAAGCGCTCCCCTGAAATGCCCTCTCACAAGCAACTGCCAATGCTTCGCCGCATCGATTCCCGCAGACTCGCACAATCGCTCAAACCAGGACGATCCAACCCCCACATGGCGGATTTCATCGGCATAGATTCGCGCCAGAATCCGCGCGGATGCGTCGTCTCCGGCCGATTCCAGCCGAACGATCGTTGACGGACTGACGTCAAGACCGCGGGCTTCGAGCACCATCGGGACGACCGCGAGTCGCGCCAGAAGATCATTGCGAGTCGCCTCCGCCGCCTCCCAAAGCCCGTCATGCGCGGGAAGCGCGCCATATCCGCTGCCCAGCGCCACCAGCCGCCGTTCGAGCAAAGCGAAATGCATCGCTTCATCGGCACCGACCGACAGCCAGTCCGACACGAATTCCGCAGGCCGGCCCTGGCCGAACCGTCCCGCTGCATCGAACGCCAGGTCGATCGCCACAAATTCGATATGGGCAAAGGCGTGGAGCATTGCGATCCGCTTTGCCTCGGAGCCGCCCCGGCGGCGATTGGGCATCCGGTTGGGTGGCAGCAGTTCGGGTTTTTCGGGGCGCGCCGGGCGATCGGGCATGGCCGCCTCGAAGCGATGGGCAAGCCGCCCGAGCCGCCAATCTCGCGCGACAGCCCTGGCGCGCATGGCCTTGGCGCGCGGATCGGCCGTCATCAGGACCGAACGAATGGCCTCGCCGACGCCGGTCACAGAATCAGCTGCGCGGCCTTGGCGAGATAGACCAGCCCGATCCCGGTCACGATCCACGCGGTCCAGCGCTTGAAATCCACGTCGCTTATGCGGTCGAGCACCCAGCCGCCGGCCGCTGTGCCAAGCATCGACACCGGAATGGCAATCGCAAAGACCCAGAGCGGCGGCATCGCGGCCTTTGGTGCGGCGAGCAGCGGCGCGCCATAAACGAGGATCTTTGCCAGATGGCTGAAAACCTGCGTCGCCGCCTTGGTCGCAACGATCTGGTGGCGTGTCAGCGCGGTGCGCACGAAAAATATGTCGAGCAATGGGCCTGCCACTCCCGCTGTCAGATTGACAAGCGTCACGAGAAAGCCTGAAATCAGGGCATGCGGCGTTCTTGCCGCGTCAAGCTGGATCCAGTTTTTCGGCAGCCAGACGAGCATCGGCACCAGGCCGAGCAGAAGGAAGAGCAGCGGCCGCGAGGGCGCGAAGGCAATGAGCGCAATCATGCCCCCGGCAACGGTCGAAGCCATCGCATAATTGGCAAGAATCCGCCAATCGACATATTTGCGATGCAACACGGCCCGCCAGCCGTTCGCCACGAGCTGCAGGATGCCGTGGGTCACGAAGGCCGTCGAAACCGGCAGGACAAAGGCCAGCGCCCCCATCAGCAGCAGCCCGCCAGCCATTCCGAATATGCCCGATAGCGTGGCCGTGAAAAATGCCGTGACGATGATGAATGCCGAAACCGCGATCCCCATGCCTAAAGCGCTTTCACTGCCTCCAGCACTTCGGCGGCATGGTTCGCAACCTTTACCTTGCGCCAGATGCGGGCAATCCTGCCCGCTGAATCGATGAGGAAGGTCGACCGCTCGATCCCCATATAGGTGCGGCCATACATGGATTTTTCGACCCAGACGCCGAAAGCCTCGCAGACCGCTCCGCTTTCATCGCTGCCAAGCGCGACTTTCAGCCCGTACTTACCGGCAAACTTGGCGTGGCTTTTGACGCTGTCCTTTGAAATGCCGACAATATCGGCTCCGGCCTTGGCGAAATCGGCGGCAAGGGCGGTGAAATCCTGTGCCTCGCGGGTGCAGCCGGTCGTATCGTCCTTGGGGTAGAAATAGAGGACCAGCGTGCGGCCCTTGTGATCGGCGATCGCGGCCGTGCCGCCTTCGACGGTTGCGTAGGAAATATTCGGTGCGGCATCGCCCGGGTTGAGCATGATCAATCTCCTGTCGGGGCAGCGCAAATCGCGTGCCAAGCTTCGGATACGCCCTGCCGCACGGCGTCGAGCGCTGCAAGCAGGCTCTCCCAATCGGGCTGGTCGCAGGCGCGGGCAATCAGCGTCTGGATGGGGCCGGACGGGACTTGCAGATCGGGCGCAACAAGCCGCACCGTCACCAGGAAACGGGAGAGCAGCCTGTAGCCATCGGCGAGCGACGGCGGCAGCAGCCCGGCCTCTACCAGCGCCGCTATCGCCGTGGCGAGATGCGGCGCAAGACCCTTGCGGTGGGCAAGCTGCGTCACCTGGACGGCGAACTCCAGATCGACCAGCCCGCCCTCGCACAGCTTCACGTCGAGCGGCCCTTTCGGCGGCTTGTGTTCGGCGATGTCGCTGCGCATCTTGGTGGCCGCGGCGACGATCTCGGCGCGTTCTCGTGGCCGGTTCAGCACGGTGTCGATGATGGCCTGCGTCGCTGCCCGCGCTTCGGCCGATCCGAACACAAGCCGGGCGCGAGTCAGCGCCATATGTTCCCAGGTCCAGGCCTCCTCGCGCTGGTAGCGTTCGAAACTGTCGAGCGAAACGACCAGCGGCCCCTGCGCGCCCGAAGGCCGCAGCCGCGTATCGACTTCGTAGAGCGCCCCGGCAGCAGTCACGACCGACAGCCCCGCCGTCACGCGCTGAGCAAGCCGGTTGAAATAATGCGTCGCGCCAAGCGGCTTTGCACCGTCGGATTCGGACGCGAAATCGCCCGTGAAGAGGTAGATCAGATCGAGGTCCGACGCGTGAGTCAGTTCACCTCCGCCCATCCGGCCGAGGGCGAGGATGACGAGTTCGGACCCAGGCACCTTGCCGTGCACGGCTTCGAATTCGGCCGTAACCGCTGCGCCGACCACACGGATCGCAGCTTCGGCCACGCGCGCGTAGCCGCCAGCGACCAACGCCGGGTCGTTTGCGCCGACAACGATCTGCGCGCCGAGCGCAAAGCGCAATTCGCCCACGACATGCCGGACCCGGTCGAGCCGGTCCTCTAAACTCGCCTGTCCATCCTCGCTCCGGAGTCGCGCTGCGATCGTGTCGACGTCCGGAGGCGCGTCGAAGGCACTGGCGTCTATCAGCCCGTCAAGCAGGCCCGCCCGGCGCGACAGATCTGCCGCAAGCGTCGGCGCGTAGCAGAGGATATCGGTCACCACGTGCAGCAGTTGCGGCCGCGCCTCAAGCAGCCGGAACAGGTTGATCGCGCTTGGCAGCCGGTCGATCAGTCCGTCGAGTCGATTCACGGCCGAAACCGGGTCGGGCGATTCGCCAAGCGCACTGATGAGCTTCGGCAACACCGCTTCGAGCGCCTGCTGCGCCGCGGCGCTGCGCAAGGCGCGCGCCTGCCCGCTGCGCCAGCCCGCAATGCGCTGGACGACGGGCTGCGGATCCACGAACCCGGCCGATACCAGCATCGCCTCCAGCGCCTCACGCTCCTGCGGCAAGGCATCCGGGCGATCGGAATCCAGTCCGTCATAGAGGAGCCCCACTGCCTCGACATGGGGGCCGAGCAGAGCCAGCAAGTCTTCGCCCGAGCGGAGGCCATGCAGCCGCGCCACCCCGTCAAGCGCGTCCGCCTGTTTGGGAAGGGCGTGGG
Source organism: Sphingomonadaceae bacterium (assembly GCA_041916635.1). Classification (GTDB taxonomy): domain Bacteria; phylum Pseudomonadota; class Alphaproteobacteria; order Sphingomonadales; family Sphingomonadaceae; genus Aquisediminimonas. The sequence continues at coordinate 918,524 of JAYRZE010000001.1, forward strand.
TCTGCTGGTCATCCACCATTTGCAAGCGGTGCTCGATCGTCCGGTAGAGCTGATAGGCGTCGATCAGCGTGCGGGCCTCGTCCGCCCCCACATGCCCCGCATCCGCCAGCGCCGTGAGCGCGCCCATAGTCGCCGGAACCCGGAGTGCCGGATCGCGCCCACCGTGGATCAACTGGTGAATCTGGGCAAAGAATTCGCATTCGCGAATGCCGCCGCGTCCGCGTTTCAGGTCGAATCCGGGGCCGAACACCTGCCCACCGGCATAATGGTCTCGGATCCGGCGCGACATGCCCCGAATCTCGTTGATAGCCCCGAAGTCGAGACCCCGGCGCCAGACAAAGGGTTTTATGGCGTCAAGAAATCCCTGCCCCATCGCGATATCGCCCGAACAGGCCCGCGCGCGGATAAAGGCCGCGCGTTCCCAGGCGAGCGCGCTCGATTCATAATAGGAAATCGCCGCCTCGACCGGAAGCGCGATCGGCGTCACTTCCGGATTGGGCCGGAGCCGCAGATCGACGCGGAAAACATAGCCATCCCCGTCGCGCGACTGCATCGTCTGCATCATCCGGGTCGCGATCCGGACCGCCGCTTCTGCCGGTTCATCGCGCTGGCGGCGCGGCAGGCGCTCGGGATCGAAGATCAGGATCGGATCGATGTCGGAACTATAGTTCAACTCGCGGCTGCCATGTTTGCCCAGCGCAATGGCGGCAAAGCCGACCGGATCGGCTCCAGGCATCAGCGCCTCGATGGCGTCGCGGATGGCATGGTCGAGGGCTGTGTCCGCAAACGTCGACAGCTCCTTGATTACCCTTTCAAGGCTGAGAGCGCCTGCGAGATCGCCAATCGCCAGCGTGAGCGCCAGCCGGGATTTGGCAAGGCGCAGCGCGGTCTGGACGGGCATGTCCGTATCGATCGACTTTGCAGCGGCCAATGCCCCCTGCAAGTCCCCGCCGGAAAGTTGTGCCGCCAGATCATGATGCCTGACGATAAGCTTGCGCAGGAAAGGCGATTCGGTTTCGGCCCGGGCCAGTGCTTCGCCCAGTGCGGACTTCGTCATTCGGCCGGGGCTTGTTCTGGCTCGGCCGCGCGGCGGCGCTGCGTGAACCAGATGGCGACAATCGCGAATTCGTAAAGCAGGTAAAGCGGCACCGCGAGCAGGATCTGCGACAGGATGTCGGGTGGAGTCAGAACCGCGGCGACGGCAACGATGGCGACGATGGCATAGCGCCGTCCACGCTTCAGCTGCGCACGGCTGACGATCCCGGCACGCTCAAGGAGCATCAGCACCACCGGCAGGAGGAAGGCGACGCCAAAGCCGAAGATGAATTTGGTCACAAAATTCAAATAGTTGCCAACGCCTGGCAACGCTTCCTGCTGAATGCCGCCGACATTTCCACTGTAGCCGAGCAGATAGGTGAGCGCGATCGGCATCGCAACATAATAGGCCATCGCGGCCCCCGCCGCGAACAGGATGGGCGTCATCACTAGGAAGGGCAAAAAGGCCTGCTTTTCCTTGGCATACAAGCCCGGCGCGACGAAACGCCAGAGCTGCGTTGCCAATACCGGAAAGGCGATCATGAGCGCAGCGAAGAATGCGACCTTCAGTTCGACGAAGAAGGCCTCAAATATGTCGGTATAGATGATCTTGCCCTGTCCGGCCCTCAGCAGCGGCTGGACGAGAAAGGCAAAGATCGGGCGCGCGACGTAGAGACAACCCAGAAAGGCCGCACCCAGCGCCGCCACGCTCCAGAGCAGGCGTCGGCGCAGCTCGATCAGATGATCGAGCAGCGGCGCCTTTGTTTCGTCAATATCCTTCAAGAGCCTGCGCCTTCTTCAACCGGTTTGGCGTCCGGCGCAGTGCTAGCAGGCGGCTCGGGAGGGGCGATCATCGGATGTTCGGCCATGATCCGGGCATTTTCCTCGGCCCATTTCTTTTCCATTTCTGCGAGTTCGCTTTCGCGAATCATCTCGTCGAATCCCGAACGAAATTGCGCGGCTACCCGCCTTGCCTTGCCCACCCATTGGCCGATCACCCGCAGCACGCGCGGAAGATCCTTCGGCCCGATCACGACCAGCGCGACAATGGCCACCAGCAGCAATTCGGTGGGCGCGACATCGAACATTGTTTGCGGATCAGGCCTGTTTGTCGGTCTGCTTTTCGGCCTCGATCACGGTTGGCGTGGATTGTGCCTCGATCTTGGCAGCGGGCTTTGCCGCATCGTCGTCGTCGGCAAGCCCCTTCTTGAAGCTCTTTATGCCTTTGGCAACATCGCCCATGAGGCCTGACACGCGGCCACCACCGAACAGCAGCAGCACGACAAGCGCGAGCAGTAGAATATGCGGAAGACTGAGGCCCATGATGTATCTCCTTTAGCGGCCATGAATGGCGCGCATGGCGGTGTTACCGGACGTTGCCGGTATTGGATGCATATGGCCCTATCTAGTCGCTCTCGTCGACAGTTTCCAGTTGCTCCGCGTCGCGACCCTGCATTTCGAGGGCCTCGAACGCCAGATCGACCGGGTCGAGCAGCCCGGCGGCCTTCAAATCGTCGATCCCGGGCAAGTCGCGTCGGTGCTCGAGCCCGAAATGGGCGAGAAAGCCCGGAGTGGTTGCATAAGTGAGCGGCCGGCCGGGGACTTCGCGGCGGCCCGCCGGGCGGACCCAGCCAGCCTCCATCAGCACGTCCAGCGTACCTTTGGAAATCTGGACCCCGCGGATCGCCTCGATCTCGGCGCGGCTGACCGGCTCGTGATAGGCAATGATCGCGAGCGTCTCGATCCCGGCACGTGACAGCTTGCGCGCCTCTTCGCGCTCGCGCCTGAGGATATGGGCAAGGTCCGGGGCCGTCTGGAAAAGCCAACGCCCGCCGCGCTCGACAAGGTTGATGCCGCGCCCCTCATAGCGCGCCGCAAGTTCCGAAAGTGCGCCCTTCACATCGGCATCGAGCCCGACATAGGCGGCAATCTCTGCAGCAGTCATCGGCTCGTTCGCTGCAAATAGCGTTGCTTCAACGGCGCGGGTCAGGTCTTCGGCAGGATCGATCATGCTGCCTTCACCATCAGTGGAGCAAACGCCTCTTCCTGCGCGAGCTGAAGCTTGCCTTGCCGCGCGAGCTCGAGTGTTGCGACGAAACTCGACGCAAGGGCGGAGCGTCGGAACTGGGGATCGTCAGTTTCGGGCAGAAAGCGCTCGATCGCCATCCAGTCGATCGCGCTGCCGACAAGCCGCGCCACGCGCTCGATCGCATCCTCTAGCGTCATCACGTGCCGCCGTGCAACGATGTGAAAGGCTGGCACGCTGCGGGCCTTTACATGGCCATAGGCCTGGATCAGGTCGAATATCTGCGCATCCCATTTGGCCTTTCGGATCACGCGCAAACCGTCTGGCAGACCACGAGAAAAGACATCGCGCCCCAACCGGTCGCGCGCCATCAGCCGGGCGCCGGCTTCGCGCATGGCATTCAGCCGCTCGAGCCGCAACTGGAGGCGAAGCGCAAGTTCTTCCGGGCTCGGCTCCACATGCGGTTCGCGAGGGAGAAGGAGGCAGGATTTGAGATAGGCCAGCCACGCCGCCATCACGAGGTAATCGGCCGCGATTTCAAGCTTCAGCGCCTTCGCACCGGCAATGAAATCGAGATATTGCTCGACCAGCGCAAGGATCGAGATTTCGCGCAAATCGACCTTCTGGCTCCGCGCGAGCGCCAACAGCAGGTCAAGCGGGCCCTCCCAGCTTCCCAGTTCGAGCAAGAACGGCTCGCCGTCGGAGGTTGCTGCAAACTCCTCTATGATCAGCTGCTCTTCCATTCAGGCCGCAAGCTGCAACAAGGCATCGCGCTTGGCAAGAAGCTCCTCAAGTTCAGCCGTATCCGGTGCCGGTCCGATGGTGGCCATTGCCCGCTCCAGCCTTCGCTCGCCCTTTACCGATAGTGGCCCAACCTGGTTTGCAATCGCGACCATCTCTTCCATGCGCCCCCAGCAATTGAGCGCGGCATCGCAGCCAGCCGCCACGCAAGCCGCTGCCAGGTCGCCTATGGTTCCATTCAGGGCCTTCATGTCGAGATCGTCGCTCATCAGGAATCCGTCGAAGCCGATCCGCCCGCGAATGACATCGTCGATCACCACCGGCGACAACGTGGCGCAGCGGTCTGCGTCCCAAGCCTCGAAGATGATATGCCCCGTCATCCCCATAGGGGCATCGGCAAGGCTGCGAAACGGGGCCAGGTCGGTTTCGAGTGTAGCATCGTCCGCGCCGACGACCGGCAGTGCGTGATGGCTGTCGACTTGCGCCCGTCCTTGCCCCGGCATGTGCTTGACCACGCCGACCACGCCGCCAGCGCGCAGCCCGTCGATCACGGCACGGCCAAGAGCCGCCACCTGCATCGGCTCCGCCCCCAATGCGCGGTCGCCGATGGCCGGATGCGTTTCGGGCACGCGGACATCGAGGAGCGGCAGGCAATCGACCGTGATTCCGACTTCGGAGAGCGTAAGCGCAATGGCCTTCGCATTGGCCCGTGCCGCCTCGATCGCGGACATTGGTGCGATGCGATAGAGCCGGTCGAACGCTTCGCCCGGCGGAAAGGCTGGCCAGGCGGGAGGCTGCATCCGCGCAACGCGACCGCCTTCCTGATCGATCAGTATCGGCAGATCGTCACGCCCGTGAAGTGTCCTGAGCGTATCGGTCAGCGCGCGCAATTGCTCGCGCGTGTCGACGTTGCGCTTGAAGAGAATATAGCCGGCCGGATCGACGTCCCGGAAAAAAGCCGTTTCATCAGGCGTGAGCGCAAGGCCGGAAAGGCCGAAGATCGAAGCAAGCATCACTGCTTCCTAACCGCCCCGGTCGCTCTTGTGGAGGGGAAAGAGCGCGCCCGGCCTAGCGGCCCAAGCCCTTTGCAATGAAATCGCGAGCAATGGCCGCGATACGGCCGCTATCTTCGCTGTCGGACCAGACGCCGAAGCGCAGTCCAAGAAACACGTTCATGCCCATGACTGCCCATGCGTGGGCCTCCTCGATATCGGAGCGAAACATGCCCTGCGCCGCTCCTTCCCGCAATCGTCCGAGAATGCGCGCGGCTGTGCTCTCATAATGGAGGCGATGGCTTTCCGGGTCTGCAAATTCGGCCTCGTCGATGATGCGGTAAATTTCCTTGTGCGCTCGCGTGAATTCGAGAAATGCCTTGAAAGCCGCCGTTTCCCGCTCAAGCGGATCTTTCGCCTCGCGCGCGCCGTCGGCCGCCTGCGCTTCCACCTGGGCAGACATGTCGCGCACCAGCGCCCGGTAGATCGCATCTTTTGAATCGAAGTAGGTGTAGAAACTTCCGAGGGCCACGCCGGCCCGGCTCGTGATCCCGACGATTGACGTTTCGTAGAAGCCCTTTTCCCCGAATTCGGCCGCGGCCGCATCAAGAATCGCGCGCAGCGTCTTGCGCCCACGTTCGGTGCGCGGCGTTTTGGCATTGGGTTCCATTGTTGCCGGATTGCCACGCTCTGCAGCCATTTGCCATCCCCTCCCATTTTCCAAGTTGAAACATGGTTCACCTTTCAGTATCACAGCGCTGACGCCGGGCGCAATGCGCACGTGCAAACCAGAACGGTTGTTTGGGAGAAATGCCATGAAATCCATCCGCCTTGTGCGTTGCGCCCTGTTTGCGAGCGCGGCTTTTGCCTGCCTTCCGGCTGCCCCCGCTTTCGCGCAGCAGGCCGAAGAGGCCACGGCCGCCGATGATTCGGGCGCCATTGTTGTTACCGCGCGGCGGCGCGAGGAAAGCCTGCTCGAGGTTCCGATCGCGATTTCAGCGGTCAGCGGCGAACAGCTCGACAAGTCGGGGGCGATCGACATCACTGACATTTCCAACTCGACACCCAACGTGACACTCGAAACGTCACGCGGCACAAACTCCACGCTTACGGCCTTCATTCGCGGCGTCGGCCAGCAGGATCCGGTAGCCGGCTTCGAAGCGGGCGTCGGCCTCTATCTCGACGATGTTTACCTCAACCGTCCGCAAGCGGCTGTGCTCGACATTTATGACGTCGAGCGAATTGAAGTCCTGCGCGGCCCGCAGGGGACGCTTTACGGCCGCAATACGATCGGCGGCGCGGTGAAGTATGTCACCCGCCGGATTGGCGAAGACCCTACAGTGTCGCTCCGCGCCACCTATGGCAGCTATGATCAGGCAGACGGCGTCATCTCCGCCAGTGCACCCATTGGCGAGGGGATCCTGCGCGTCGGCGGCTCGCTCGCGCGGCTCAGCCGCGGCGGTTTCGGCAAGAACCTGACCACCGGCCAAGACAACTATAACAAGGACATCTGGGCCGGCCGGCTGAGCGCCGAAGTCCATGCGACCGATGCCTTTTTCCGCTTGTCGGGAGATTATACGAAGGACAAGAGCAATGCGCGCGGTGGTCACCGCTTGATCCCCGGCCTGTTTTCGGGGGCCCCGGTGCTGTCTGACGTCTACGATAGCCGTGGCGCGCTGGTCGCGCCGAAGCAGGACGTCGAGGCCTGGGGCGTTTCGCTCTTCGGTGAAGTCAAACCCGCCGACGGGATCACGCTCCGCAGCATCAGCGCTTATCGCAAGGACGATTCGGCGACACCCATCGATTTTGACGCGCTCCCCGCTGTTGATGTCGACGTGCCGGCATTTTACAACAACGAGCAATTCTCGCAGGAAATCCAGCTCCTGATTGACGCAGGCCCGTTCAACGGCCTGATCGGCGCTTACTATCTCAACGCCAAGTCGCGCACGGTGTTCGATGTGCGCCTTCCGAACACCGTGACGGCATTGACCTTCGGCAATGTCGACACCGACACGGGCGCAATCTTCGGCGACTTTACGTACGACATTACCGACATGCTCAGCATCTCGGCAGGCGGGCGCTATACTTGGGACCGGCGGACCTCGCAGGTCCAGCGCAATGTCTATCTGGGGTCATCGCCCTTTTTCGGGGGAACGACTGCGCCGATCGTCCGCCAAACAGACTTCCGCGGCTCGGCGACGTTCAGGCGCTTCACTCCGCGTGCATCGATCAGCTTCAAACCAACGCCCAACCACAACCTCTATGCAAGCTATTCGCAGGGCTTCAAGGGCGGCGGGTTCGATCCGCGCGGCGTCGGGACTGCAGCGCCCGATCTTAATGGAAATGGCATCACTGGCGCGGGCGGCGACCAGGACGATATCTACAACTTCCTGTCTTTCGATCCCGAACGCGTGACCAGCTATGAGGCCGGATACAAGGCCGCCCTGTTCGATCGCGCGCTCAACATCGCGATTGCCGCCTTCCATTCGACCTATACGGATGTGCAAATCCCGGGTTCGGTCGGCGCGGTGGTCGGCGGCGTTCAGACTTTTGTCGGCATCACGACCAACGCCGGTCGCGCACGAATCAACGGCATCGAGTTCGAAGGCAATCTCGTCACCCGCGACGTAGCCCGCGATGGCGATGCTGTCCGGCTTGTCGTTTCGACCGGCTATCTCGACGCGCAGTACAAGCGCTTCATCGATTCACGCGGCATCGATGTCGCCGACCGGCGCAAGTTCCAGAACACGCCGAAATGGACGGTGAGCGAGACATTGAGCTATAACACGCCGGTTGGCGCAGGTTCGCTGGATCTCTCGACGACCTTGTCGTATCGCAGCGGATCGCAGCAGTTCGAAATCCGGACGCCCGTGCTTGACCAGCCCCGCTATCTCTTGTGGGATGCGAATCTCGTCTTCACCTCAGCCAATGACCGCTGGACCTTCGGCATTCATGGTCGCAACCTGACCAACAAGAAGTACATCGTGTCGGGCTACAACTTCTTGAGGCAGAATCCGGACACAGGGAGCTTCATCCTCGCAAACGGCCAGCCGGGGATCAATCCGACGCTTGGCCGCGAGGGAATCCTGACTGCCTACTACGGAAACCCGCGCCAGGTCTTCGCGACGGTCGGGCTGAAATTCTGATAGCCCGGGAAAAAGGTTGCCTTTGGGCGGCTTCCCGCCTAAAGGCGCCCGCTTCCGCGTTACGATACAAGGGATTTGCCTGGCTGAAAGGGCTGCCAAGGCGGATCGGAATCGTCGCATATTGAAAGGACGAAAATGCCCAAACTGAAGACCAAGAGCGGGGTGAAGAAGCGCTTCACCGTGACCGCCACTGGCAAGCTTAAGCATGGCGTTGCCGGAAAGCGCCATCGGCTGATCAGCCACAATGGCAAGTATATCCGCCAGAATCGTGGGACCTCCGTCCTGTCCGCTGCCGATACGGCAACGGTCAAGGCCTGGGCGCCCTACGGCCTGAAGTAAGGAGCGCGAACCATGTCACGCATCAAACGCGGCACGACTACGCGCACCAAGCACAAGCGCATTCTGGAACAGGCGAAGGGCTTTTACGGCCGCCGCAAGAACACGATTCGCATCGCTCGTCAGGCTGTCGAAAAGTCCGGGCAATATGCCTATCGCGATCGGAAGGTTAAGAAGCGGAGCTTCCGCGGCTTGTGGATCCAGCGCATCAACGCCGCCGTCCGCATGGAAGGGCTGACCTACAGCGAATTCATGCACGGCCTGAAGCTCGCCGGTGTCGAACTGGACCGGAAGGTTCTGGCCGATATCGCGATGCACGAAGCCGCGTCGTTTAGCGCCATCATCGCGCAGGCGAAGGCGGCGCTGCCAGCGGCAGCTTAACAGCTTCCACTTTCGTATATGCGCAAATGGGCGTGGGCGGCATTGCCGTTCGCGCCCATTTGCTTATTGGGCGAACACGATGACCGAACTCGCAAATCTCGAAACCGAAACTCTCGCTGCGATTGCCGCCGCCGAAGGTCTGGACGCGCTTGAGTCCGTCCGCATTGCGGCTTTGGGCAAGCAGGGCTCCGTTTCGGCCCTGCTCAAGACGCTGGGCGCGATGTCACCCGAAGAGCGACAGGAAAAGGGCCCGCTGATCAACGGCCTCAGACAAGCCGTGACCGATGCGATTGCAGCGAAAAAGGCCGCGCTCGAATCTGCCCAGCTCGATGCCCGCCTCGCAACCGAGCGGCTCGACATGAGCCTGCCCGCGCCAGAAGCGCCGCAAGGCTCCGTCCACCCGGTTTCGCAAGTGATGGACGAACTCGCCGAAGTCTTCGCCGATATGGGCTTTGCCGTCGAGACCGGGCCCGAGATCGAGGATGACTGGCATAATTTCACCGCGCTCAACATTCCCGAGACGCATCCGGCGCGCGCGATGCACGACACATTCTATTTCCCGAACCAGATGGCGGTGGACGGAAAACAGATGCTGCTCCGCACGCACACCTCTCCAGTCCAGATCCGGACGATGATGAACCAGGAACCGCCGATCCGCATCATCGCGCCGGGCCGCGTCTATCGTTCGGACAGCGATGCGACGCACACGCCGATGTTCCACCAGATCGAGGGGCTGGTGATCGACAAGGGCATCCATCTCGGCCACCTCAAATGGACGCTCGAGACGTTCCTCAAGGGCTTTTTCGAGCGCGACGATGTCGTGCTGCGGCTGCGCCCCAGCTATTTCCCCTTTACCGAGCCCTCGGTCGAGGTCGATGTCGGCTATTCCGAAATCGACGGAAAACGGGTGATCGGCGGCAGCGAGAAATGGATGGAAGTACTCGGCTCGGGCATGGTTCATCCACGCGTGATCGCCAATTGCGGGCTCGATCCGGAAATCTGGCAGGGATTCGCCTTCGGAACGGGGGTCGATCGCCTTGCTATGCTCAAATACGGGATGGACGATTTGCGCGCCTTTTTCGACGGCGACTTGCGTTGGCTGAGGCATTACGGCTTTTCGGCGCTGGATGTACCCACGCTCAGCGGAGGAGTAGGCGCATGAAGTTCTCACTCTCCTGGCTCAAGGCGCATCTCGACACCGATGCAGACATCAATGCCGTTGCCGAAACGCTGACGCGGATCGGCCTCGAGGTCGAATCCGTCGAGAATCCGGCCGAAAAACTGGCCGCCTTCCGCATCGCCAAGGTGCTGAGCACCGCGCCGCATCCGCAGGCGGACAAGCTGCAAGTGCTGTCGGTCGACGCAGGCGAGGGTCCGCTACAGGTCGTATGCGGCGCGCCCAATGCCCGCGCGGGCCTTGTCGGTGTCTTTGGCGCGCCCGGCGCTGTCGTTCCCGCCAATGGCATGGTCCTGAAAGTCGCGGCGATCCGCGGCGTCGAGTCGAATGGTATGATGTGCTCGACGCGCGAACTTGAATTGGGCGACGATCACGACGGCATCATCGAACTCGCCGCCGACGCACCGGTCGGGCAGGCCTATGCCGAATGGGCAGGGCTCAACGATCCGGTTATCGACGTGGCGATCACACCCAACCGGCAGGATTGCATGGGCGTGCGCGGCATTGCCCGCGATCTTGCCGCCGCGGGCCTTGGCATGCTGAAGCCGCTGACCGTTCCTACGGTCATGGGCCATTTCGCCTGCCCCACGGAGATTCGCACCGACGACCCCGACGGCTGCCCGGCTTTTTATGGCCGCGTAATCAAGGGTGTTGCCAACGGCACCTCTCCGGACTGGATGCAGGCCAGGCTCAAGTCCGCAGGACAGCGCGCGATTTCGGCCCTTGTCGATGTCACCAATTATGTGATGCTCGATCTGGGCCGGCCGGCGCATGCCTATGATCTTTCCCAGTTGTCGGGCGCGGTCGTCGCGCGGCGCGCGGCCGAGGGCGAGACTGTAACGGCGCTCAACGGGAAGGACTACGTCCTGACACGCGAGATGACGGTGATCGCCGACGCGAACGGCGTGCATGACATTGCCGGCATCATGGGCGGCGAGCATTCGGGCTGTTCGGAGACGACAAGCGATGTTCTGCTTGAGATCGCCTATTTCACACCCGAGCGAATCGCGAAAACAGGTCAGGCGCTTGCACTGACGTCCGATGCGCGCGCGCGGTTTGAGCGTGGCGTCGATCCAGCCTTTCTTGATGACGGGCTTGCGATCCTCAGCCAGTTGATACTCGACATCTGCGGCGGGGAGGCTTCCGAAGTCGTGCGCGCAGGATCCCCTCCGCTCGCGCAGAAATCGCTTTCCTATGATCCGGCGCGCAGCGAAACGCTGGGCGGCATCGCCATTGCCCCGGACGATCAGAAAGAAATTCTGGAAAAACTGGGTTTCTCAATAAGTTATGACTGGTCCGTCACGGTGCCGTCATGGCGTCGTGACGTCATTGGGCCAGCCGATCTGGTCGAGGAAGTCGTCCGCATCACGGGGCTCGATTCGGTCGCGTCGGCTCCGCTTGCGCGCGCCGAAGGTGTCGCCAAGCCGACTGCGACGCCGGCCCAGAAAGTCGAGCGCAAGGTTCGTCGGTCTGCGGCTGCGCGCGGCTTGAACGAAGCGATCACCTGGTCCTTCCTTTCCGAAAAGGAAGCGGCTGCGTTCGGCGGCGGGGCATGGAGCCTTGCCAATCCGATCAGCGAAGACATGAAAGTGATGCGCCCCTCACTGCTTCCCGGCCTGCTTTCGGCCGCACAGCGCAACATGGACCGCGGCGCGGCCAGCGTCCGCCTGTTCGAAGTGGGCCGGCGTTATCTGGCCGATGCCGAGCGTCCGACGGTGGGCGTCGTGCTGGCTGGCGACAAGGCCGCGCGTGGCTGGGCGGGTGGCAAGACCACCAAGTTCGACGCGTTCGATGCCAAGGCTGAAGCGCTGGCGCTGCTCGAAGCGGCAGGCGCGCCGATCGCCAGTCTGCAGGTTCTGGGCGAAGCCGGCGATCATTATCACCCCGGCCAGTCGGGCACGCTCCGCCTTGGGCCCAAGGCCGTCCTCGCCAGTTTCGGAGCGTTGCACCCGAATACCGCACGGGCATTCGGTCTCGACGGGCCGGTGCTGGTTGCGGAGATCTATCTTGATGCAATTCCTGCCAAGCGCGCACCAAAGGACGGCAATGCTTTCGTGCGGACGGATTACACGCCACCTGCCTTGCAAGCCGTTGCTCGGGACTTCGCTTTCCTCGTGCCGGCCGATTTGGCGGCCGACACCTTGGTCCGTGTCGTTAAGGGAGCGGACAAGGTGCATATCACCGGCGCCCGACTGTTCGACCGCTTCGTCGGACAGGGCGTGCCCGAAGGCCAGGTTTCGCTCGCAGTTGAGGTGACGCTGCAACCGCAGGAGAAAAGCTTCACCGAAGCCGATCTGACCGCGATCAGCGATGCCGTAGTGGTGGCAGCAGGCAAGCTGGGAGCGGTACTGCGCGGTTAGCGCGAGAGCAGGAACACGGCATGTTCAGCCCGGAAGTTGGCCGCGGCTTCGCTGGTCAATTTGTCGCCGCTCAGGAACCAGGCACCTTCGACCCGGATGCCGCGCTCTTTCACCAGGGCGCGGAAATCGTCGACCGTGACGTGGTGGATGTTCGGCGTTTTGTACCAGGCGACCGGCAAGAGCCGCGTGACCGGCATCCGCCCGCCCCAGAGCAACGAAAGTCGGACGCGCCAATGCGCGAAATTGGGGAAGGAAACAAAGGCTCGCTTTCCGATCCGCAGCAATTGCTCGACAACAAGGTCGGGCCGCATTGTCGTCTGCAAGGTTTGGCTCAGGATCGCATAATCGAACGCGGCGTCCGGATAATCGGCAAGATCGGTGTCCGCATTGCCCTGAATCACCGAAAGTCCACGTGCGACACACTCAGTCACATTGCCACGATCGAGCTCCATGCCGCGCGCATCGACCTGCCTTTCGTCGCGCAGCGCGGCCATCAGAGCGCCGTCGCCGCAGCCCACGTCCAGGATCCGCGAGCCCGAAGCCACTTCGCTGGCAATGATTGCGAGATCCGGACGAAGCAAGGTCATAGTCCCCCCGCTTTCAGGAAGCCGACGATTACGCGATCGAGCTCGGGGAGTTCGAGAAAAAAACTGTCATGCCCGAAAGGGGAGGATAGCTCGACGAAACTCACTGGCGCGCCCGAGGCATTGAGCGCGTGGACGATGTTGCGTGACTCCGATGTGGGGTAAAGCCAGTCGGTATCGAAACTGATCACGCAAAAGCGCGACCTGCAGTCCCTGAAGGCATTGGCAAGGTGCCCGCCATGTTCCTCGGCCAGGTCGAAATAGTCGGTTGCCCGCGTGATATAGAGATAGGAATTGGCATCGAAGCGGTCGGTGAAGGTCAGCCCCTGATGCCGCAAATAGCTCTCGACCTGGAAATCCGCGTCGAACCCGAACGTCTTGACGTCACGATCCTGCAGCCGCCTCCCGAATTTCTCGGTCAATCCCTGCTCGGAAAGATAGGTGATGTGCGCCGCCATTCGCGCAACGGCAAGCCCATTGTCGGGCGATTTGCCATCGGCATAGTAATTGCCTTCACGCCAGTTCGGGTCGGCCATGATTGCTTGCCGCCCCACTTCGTGAAACGCGATATTCTGGGCGGAATGCCGCGCGGTCGAAGCGATGACGATCGCGGACGCAACGCGTGTCGGAAAGTTCGCGGCCCAGCTCAGCGCCTGCATGCCGCCCATAGACCCGCCGATCACCGAATAAAGCCGTTCGATGTCAAGGTGATCAAGCAACATTGCCTGCGCGCGGACCATGTCGCCGACCGTGATGACGGGAAAGTTCATGCTATAAGGTTTCCCATCGGGGCCGAGGCTTTCCGGCCCAGACGATCCCATGCAGCCCCCGATCACGTTCGAGCTGATCACGCAGAACCGGTCCGTATCGACCGGCTTTCCAGGTCCCACCATCCGCGTCCACCAGCCAGGCTTGCCCGTGATCGAATGATTGCTCGCGACATGCTGGTCGCCGGTCAGCGCATGACAGATCAGGATCGCATTGGAGGCGTCTTCATTGAGCGCGCCGTAGGTTTCGTACGCAATCTCGACCGGCGCAAGCTCGCTCCCGCCCTCGAGCTTCAGCGGCCCGGGCAGCACGACGTGACGATTGAGGCCGAAACGCACCGACATGGCGGCGGGGCTAAGGTGCGCGACCCTATCTTGTCAATGAAGCCTTCCACCCCTAGAGCCGCGCGCACTATGACAGGACCGACACCCAAAGAATGGATCAAGGCGATCCACCCTTATATTCCGGGCAGGTCGACGACCGATAGCGGGGTGAAGGCGGCCAAGCTGTCTTCGAACGAAAACCCGCTCGGGACAAGCGACAAGGCACGTGCTGCCTTTGCCGCGCAGGCTGGCGGACTGGAGCGCTATCCCGATGGCGGGGCGGCGGCCCTTCGCGAGGCGCTTGCGCACCGCCACGGCCTCGATCCCGCGCGCATCATCTATGGCACGGGCTCGGACGAAGTGCTGCACCAGGCGACAGGCGCTTTTGCAGGACCGGGTGACGAGGTCATTTACGTCCGCTACGGCTTTGCGGTTTACGATATCGCCATCCGTCGTGTCGGCGCGACGCCGGTGATCGCACCGGACAGGGACTATGCAACCGATGTCGATGCTGTTCTTGCGGCCGTGACCGAGCGAACGAAAATCGTCTTCATCGCCAATCCCAACAACCCGACCAGTACTTATACGCGCCGCGAGGAGATCGCCCGTCTTCACGCCGGCCTTCCGGAGAATGTCCTGCTTGTCCTCGATCAGGCCTATGCCGAATATCTTGACGAGGATGAGGATGACGGGGGGTTGGTGCTTGCCATGTCCGCGCCCAACGTACTCGTCACGCGCACTTTCTCAAAAATTTTCGGTCTGGCCGCAGAGCGGATCGGGTGGGGATATGCCGCCGCGCCCATCGTCGATGCGATGCACCGGATCCGTTTGCCCTTCAACATCACAATTGCCGGCCAGAACGCGGCCATCGCCGCGCTGGGCGATGAGGACTTCGTAGCCAATAGCCGTGCACATAATGCAAAATGGCGCGCCTGGCTGAGCGGGGAAGTGGGCAAGTTGGGCAATGCGGGGCTCCGCACGCTCGAAAGCAAGGCCAATTTCCTGCTTGTCCTGTTCAATGGCGCGGTTTCGGCGGAGCAGGCCTATCATGGCCTGATGGACCGCGGCTTCATCGTCCGCTGGCTGCCGGGTCAGGGATTGGCCAACGGCCTTCGGATCACGATCGGCACCGAGGAAGAGACACGAGGCCTCGCAGCGGCGCTTCGCGACATTGTCGGAGCGACTGGCTGATGCTGCCTTTCGCCCGGGTTTCGATCATCGGACTGGGCCTGATCGGATCGTCCATCGCCCGCGCGGTGCGCGCGCACATGCCAGGCGTTGCGCTGACCGGCCACGATAGCAGCGCGCAAGTCCGTGAAACCGTGCGGGCCATGAATCTGCTCGACGATGTGACCGATACGCCCGGGGCGGCGGTTATCGATGCCGATCTCGTCATCCTGTGCGTGCCGGTCGGCGCGATGGGGGAGGTCGCAGGCAGCATCGCAAGCGACCTGGCGCCCGAAGCCATTGTCAGCGATGCCGGATCGTCGAAGACAAGCGTTGCGGCCGCCTTTGCTGCTGCGCTTCCCCATCATGTCGCGATCCCGGCCCATCCAGTCGCGGGCACCGAGCGAAGCGGACCGGAGGCAGGGTTTGCAAGCCTGTTCCACAACCGCTGGTGCATCCTGACCCCGCCTGAAGGGTGCGATCCCGCGAAGGTCGCGCAGCTTCAGGCCTTTTGGGAACGGCTCGGTGCCAATGTCGAAACCATGGACGCGCAGCATCACGATCTGGTCCTCGCGATCACCAGCCATTTGCCGCACCTGATTGCCTATACGATCGTCGGAACTGCGTCGGATCTCGAGGAAGTGACCCGTTCCGAAGTGATCAAATATTCCGCAGGCGGCTTTCGCGATTTCACGCGCATCGCAGCGTCGGACCCGACCATGTGGCGCGATGTCTTCCTGTCCAACAAGGAAGCCGTACTCGAAATGCTCCAGCGCTTTTCCGAAGACCTGACCGCGCTTCAGCGTGCGATCCGCTGGGGTGACGGTGATGCGCTATTCGACCTTTTCACACGTACACGAGCGATCCGGCGCTCGATCATTGAGCAAGGCCAGGACGACGAACGCCCCGACTTCGGGCGCGCCGACCACTGACTGAGGGTCAGTCGTTGAGGGCGTTGATTGCTGCGTGAACGCGCGTCTCGGCTTCACCGCGCGGCAATCCGGGGGGAATGGTTTCGCCGACCTTCAGCGTGACGATTCCCGGTCGCTTGACGAGCCCTTTCGGCCAGATCTTGCCCGAATCGAGCGCGACAGGCACGACCGGAAGGTCGAGAACCTTGTAAAGGCCTGCGAATCCCGCCCGCAGCGCGGGCTTTTCACCGTGTGGAACACGCGTTCCTTCGGGAAACAGGATAACGGGGCGATTGCTTGCCTTGGCGGCCCTCGCGGCGGCAATCATGTGCCTCATGGCCGCCGCGCCGGCTTCGCGATCGACCGGAATGACCCCCATCTTGCGCGCGACATATCCCCAGCCGAACATGTCGGCCAATTCCTTCTTCATCACCACGACCGGACGATCGAACAGAACGAGAGTCTCGATCGTCTCGTACATTGCTTCGTGCTTGATGGCATAGAGCACGCCATTTTGCGGCAGCTCTCCGATCACGCGCGTGCGGATCCCCAGCACCCACCGGGCGCACCAGCGATGCCAGGCAGCCCAGCGCCGCGAACTCGCAATGATCGCGTCCTGCCCGAACGGAATGGATGCAAGGGCCGCCAGCACCAGGACCACGCTCCCGGGATAGAAGATAGCGACGAAAAGCAACGAACGGAGAAGCGCCATGGGTTATACGCCTAGCAGCGCCGAAACCCGCCTTAGCAGGTATTTGTTATACTCGGCGAAAAGCGTAACGAAACCGGGCGCGCTGTCCACCGCGTCGGGAATAACCGTCACATCGGGTCCGACCGCTCGCTTCAACTCGAACCGCGCACGCGGCATGTGCCAGTCCGTCGTCACCAAACGGACCGACCGGAAGCGCTTGCGCCGCAACCATTGCGCCGCTTCGGCGGCGTTTGAACGCGTGTCGACGGCGTCCTTTCCAAGATCCACGCAACAGGCAAAGAGATTTTCCGGAGCATTCTGAAGCTGCGCAAGTTCCCCGAGCCGCACCGACGGGTCGACGCCCGAAACCAGCATCCGCCGGGCATGACCGTGCGCCAGATGGTCGAGCCCGCGCTGAATCCGCCCTGCCCCTCCGGTCAGGACGACGATCGCATCGGTCATGGTATCGCCGGCGGCCCGGGGCAAGCTGACGACGAACCAGGCCCAACCAAGCAACCACACGGTCAGGGCCAATGAGAGGAAGCGGCGAATCACAATGTGTGTCTTAGGGCAAACAGAATCGTAACGCGCGCGGCAACTGTAGCCAGCAATGCCCCGAAAAGAGGCAGGGCAAGGATAATCGCCCAATCGGGCCAGCCCAGCCGCGTCGATCCCAGTAGGTCGGAGCCGATCGCATTCATCCGACCGCCGATGATCGCCATCACGACGAGCGCCCCGCCAAGTCCTGCCAGACCTCCAAACAAAGCGTCGAGTGCAATTCGCCGCTGGAAGAGGCCTGCGACCTGCCCGTCCGTCGAACCGAGCAGGTGCATCACTTCTATGACGGCGCGATGCGTGTTGAGCGCCCCGCGCGCGGCAAGAACCACGGTCGTCCCTGTCGCCAGGGTCATCATCGCGACCAGCATGACCGAAAGCCATTTGAGCGACTCCAGCAAGCTGGCGAGCGGTGCCAGCCAGTGCGCATGCGTGTCCACCCGCGCGGCCGGTGCGACGGCTCTTACAGCCTTGCGCACCTCCGCCACGTCGGATGGTGTTGCGCGGCGCAACTCGACATCGATAAGCGCCGGGATCGGCAGACCGGCATCGCGCCCTTCCGCGCCGAGCCAGGGATCGAGCAGCGCGCCAAGCTCTTCCTCGCTGACCGGTTCGATCTTCTCGATGACGCCAAGACGTCCGAGTTCGGAAATTATCGCCCGTTTTCCCGCCTCCCGGAGAACCGGATTGGCCTCGGGAAGCTGGATGGTGAGCCTCCCCGCCAAATCGGCGCCAAGTGCCCCCGCAGCCGATCCAAGCGCCAATCCCGCAGCCGCAGCGAGCACACTCAGGAACATCATTATCGCAATCACCCAGGGCATGGGTCCGGCAAATCGTCCTTCAAGGAGAAGTCGGCGATCTGCCGGACTGGAACGGAACAGCGCCATGCCTCAGGCCATTCCGTCGCGCCGCGGCGGGTAGCGCAATGCGCCCGTCGGGTCCTGTATTCGGCCGGCGTCGAGGTGCATGATCGTTGCCGTGCCGACGCGACTGAGCAAATGAAGGTCGTGCGTCGCCACGACGATTGTCGTCCCCAGCTTGTTGAGTGAATCGAACAAATAGAGGAGCCGCGCCGCCATGTCGGGATCGACATTGCCCGTTGGTTCATCAGCGACCAGAATGTCCGGCCTTCCGATCACGGCTCTCGCGATGGCGACGCGCTGCTGTTCACCGCCCGAAAGAGTCGCGGGGCGGGCGCTTGCCCGATCCCCCAACCCCACCCAGGCCAGCATTTCGTTCACCGGCTTTTCAATATCGCGTTCATCGGCTCCCGCTACTCGCAAGGGCAACGCGACATTGTCGAACGCAGAAAGATGCGGGATCAGCCGGAAATCCTGGAAAACCACCCCGATCCGACGGCGAAACAGGGGCAGTCGCTCACGCGCCATCGTGACCATGTCCTCGCCGAACAGCTTGATCAGCCCCCGGCTCGGCCGCTGGGCGAGGAACAACAGGCGCAACAGCGACGTCTTGCCCGCCCCGGATGCGCCAGTCAGGAAATAGAAGCCGCCCCGCCCGAGCGAAAAGCTGAGGTCGGAAAGCGTTTCCGCACCCGTGCCGTATCGCAACCCGACATTTTCAAACTGGACGATCGTTGCCATGACGTAGTTGCCGTTTTCCCCCTGCCTTCCTTGCCCTGCGGCAACTCGCAGGTAAAGCACGACTTGGCGATCCATGGCGGGCGAATTGCCCTTGGGGCTTGCAAGTCGCTTCCGTTCAGTGCTTAGGACAGGCTTCGCAGAGGTAAATTCGCACGCAATGATCCTTTCCTGTCCGGCCTGCAAGACCCGCTATCTCGTGCCGGACACGGCGGTCGGCCCCAATGGCCGCCAAGTTCGTTGCGCCGCCTGCAAGCATAGCTGGTTTGCCGAGCCGCCGGCCCCGGACCATGCCGGCCCTTCGGAACTGCCGCTGGCGGCGCCGGTGCCTGCGCCCCCGTTGGCGGCGCCACTCCCGGTCCCGCCAGCGCCTGTCCAATCCGCGCCGCCACCGGCCAGCTGGCAGGAAGACACAAGCACTACCGACGACGAGCCGGACCCTTTTGAGCATCGCCCGCCTTTTCGCCCGCGCACCAGCCCCACTCGCCGCTGGACGATCGCAGCCGTCGCAGCCGCTCTCATCCTGCTCGCGGGGATCGTCGCGATCCAGTTCTTCGGGACGCCGAGCTTCATGGCGCAGCTTGGCTTGCCCGTCGGCACGGCCGAGGTGCCGCTTCTCCTCGACGTGCCGCGCAAACCGGAGCGGCGCACGCTTGAAAGCGGCAATGAGTTGTTCGCGATCAGCGGACGCGTGGTCAACCCGACCAACCAGCGCCAGCGCGTTCCAGACATTCTTGCCGAACTTCGCGACGCCCAGGGCCGTGTCGTCTACAGCTGGACGATCACGCCACCACGGCGGACGATCGGCCCCAAGGGAACGGCTGAGTTCAACTCAGCCGAAGTCGACGTGCCCAAGGGCGCGCGCGAGCTGAATCTGAGCTTTTCCGGCGCGCTTTCGAACTAGGCCGCTACTGCAGCCTATTCGAATTCGACCAGCCCGCGCTTTCTTTTGACCAAGGACCTTTCCGGCCTTGAGAAACTGATGCGTGCCGCGCTGACGATCCGGGCACGGGCCACAGCAACCGCGCGCGATGCGGTCCGCGGCGCGGGGGCGGACAGCGCGGCAGCAGCGGCAAGGGCAATCGCGGTCAGCACGCGGCATGTTAGGACTCTGTTTACGATTTCTCTCAACCCTGAAATACGGTTAACGGCCGGCGTAAAGCCGCAAAGGGAAGGTTGCAGGCGGCAAATCCCTCTGCTAGGGGCGCGTGCCTACCAAGGCCGGGGCTGCCCCGGATCTTTCATGAGCGTGCGGTCGTGGCGGAACTGGTAGACGCGCAACGTTGAGGTCGTTGTGGGCGAAAGCCCGTGGAAGTTCGAGTCTTCTCGACCGCACCAGCTCTCCCGGACCATCAGGGAATGGCCGCTTGCCGGACGACCGGTTGAGCCGCAAGCGTTCCCAAGTGAACCGACGGATTGGACCCGCTGACAACGGCAACGCCCCCGAGCGTTGCCGAAATGCGCGCCGCGCTTGCTGAACTCTCCGCAATCCGGATCGTGTAGCGGCCATAGGGAACGCCTTCGAACAAGAAGAAGCCGTCGAAATCGCTGCGTGTTCGCGCAACGGATCGGCCTTCTGCATTGATCAGTTCGAGATCGACGCCTTCGAGGCGACCGCCGCCTGCGCGCACCAACGTGCCATCGACATCACCTGCGCTGACCAGCGGCAGCTCGATCGCAACCGCGACGCCGGGCCGAGGCGTTACGACGACGCCCGGCGTAGCCGGCTGGACAAGCGGATCGGGAAGCGACGAAGCATCTATCCCGATCAGGACCGGTTGCCAGGGCTCAAGCGAATCGATCACAACCTGTCCGTTCTTGCCAGTCAGCCGCGCAACCGGCACCCGGCCGGCCGCCAGCTGGACGTCCTTTTCGAGCGGCTCGTCCGCCTGGCGCACGCCATCGCCATTGAGATCGCGATAGACCCGCGCGACGGCCTGCCCCTGCGTTGCAAGCCGGTCCGATGTCATACGAACACCGCCCCGTCCCGCCGGATCTGGTCCGAGGCTGAAAGCAAGGTTCAGCCCGCCGGCCAGCGATCCGTCGCTCCCGGCTTCAACCGATGCGGTAAGGGCAAGCTTTTCGAAACGGCGAACATAGCCGAGGCCGATCCGGCCCCTGCGGAGTGGCCGGTCATAGCCGATTTCGGCCCGCCAATCGCTGCGATAGCGATCGTCGCCCCTGTCCGTCGACCACTCGGCGACCAATGTTGCGCTGTCGAGGCGCGAATCGGGCCGCAACCGGTATCGCGTCTCGCCGCGCAGGCGCACGGCGCCGATCCGCGCATTGGCGAGCAGCGCGGCATCGAGGATCCCAGGCGGTTCAGGCCCGAATTTGCGGCGTTCATCGCGCCAGCTCACTTCGCCGGTCAACGACATGCGGCCAAAGCCCGTCGAAATCCGGGCCGCCGCGTCGAGGCTGTCCGCACCTGTCGTCCGAGTGGTGTAGCGCGATTCCAGACGAACCGGCAGAAAGGTGCGGCCAAGCTTGAAGCTGCGATCGAATGAGACGGTGTGGAGCCCCACCACGTCGCGCAGGATCCGGTCCGAACGGAAGCCGTTTCGCGCTGCGATCGTTTCGATACTAAAATAGCTGCTCCACAACTCGCCCAGCAATTGCGCCCGCAAGGCGGTGCCCCCGCCGTTCGCCCCGGATCCTGACACTTCCAGTAAAGTTGGGCCAACCGCACGCCGCAGCGCCAATTCGGCATAATTTCTTCGTAACCCGTCATCGAGGACAAGGCTGTG
This sequence comes from Sphingomonadaceae bacterium, assembly GCA_041916635.1. Lineage (GTDB taxonomy): Bacteria > Pseudomonadota > Alphaproteobacteria > Sphingomonadales > Sphingomonadaceae > Aquisediminimonas. The sequence goes on from JAYRZE010000001.1 coordinate 940,062, forward strand.
CGCCAGCGCCCCCAGCGATGTTCTTGCGTTGAGGCCGCGCTCGATGCCGAACGTCCCGCGCCACCCCATCCGGCCATAGCGGCCACCGCTGCCCAGACCGATCAGGTCGTGCCCGTCCTCATAAACCCCGGCCCAGTAATAAGTCTTGCGCGGCGGAATGCTGTCGAGACCGACCGGCACGTTCCGGATCTCGCGGCGGACCTGGCCCTGCGGCCCATAGAGAACGATCTCGAACCGGTTCTGGCCATAAAGCAGGGGCACATCGAGAAATTCGTAACGGCCATCGGCTCGATCATTGGCAAACATGAGCAACTGGCCGTTGCGATAGAGTTCGGCATCCCAGCCGTTGGGCAAATCGCCACGAAAATCGGCGCGATCGAAACTGTCGCGCCGCTCGACCGGACGGTTGGTGACCATGACCCCGCGCCCGGCGCTCGACTGCGCGACAAGCGGCGTCGAAAAGCCCGAAACATCGCCCGCCGCGACCGTCGTTGCCTTGAGCGGGCCAAGCAAGCGGCCTTCGGGATCGGTCCGATAAGCCTGGACGCGCAGGCTTTCTGGTGCGCCCTTGCGGTTCGAAGACAGCCGCGCGTTGTAAGCAATTGGGCCAACTTCGCCGGCGGCATAAAGTTCGTAGCTGCGGGCAAACTGGCCCGTGCCGCGTGCCCGGTCCCTGAGCCCACCAAGGCTGACGACCGCATCGACCGACGGTGTCCGCACGCCGCGGAACGGCGTTTCGCTGTGCGGAAGGCTTTTGAGGTCAAACGCGGTCATATTCTGGACCTTCGCCGCCCTGTTTCGCCGCTCGATCTGCGCTTCGACCGGCAGTTTGGCCGTCGATTTGACGATCAGCAGTGCATTTGCCTGATCTGCCTGCAATCCGATCCCCAGCCAGGCAGCGAGCTTCGCTGTTGCCACGCACCAGCCTTCCGGCGTGTCAAAAACGTCGTCCGCACTCAACCTTGCGCTGGTGTTCATGATTTGTACCATTCCGGCTTCGCGATCGACTAGCAGGGTGTGACGTTCATCGAACGCCCAACCGGTTGCGCGGCGCAACTTCTTGTCGAGACGCACCGGAATGTCGAGCGCCATGATGACATCGGCCAGATCGACACAGCTTCCGCCGGGCACCTGATAGCCGCGCACACCATCGCCAAGCCGGTACTGGCCGAGCCGTACATCGAAGAGAAGGGCGTCGTCCGGGTTGGCGATCCACCGTGCCTCGGCGCGGGCAGCACTTGGCTGGCCCAACCCGAACAGCACAGCCGCGCCCATAAGGACGCGGCCAAGAAAGGTGGATAGGCGCTTCATCGCTATTTCCGGACTAAAGTTTCCCGGGGCTCTAGCGGATCACGGCGTCGAGCGCGGCAATGGTGCCACCGCCCGCATCACCGTCTTCGAGATATTCGACCTTCACGGGGCCGGCCAGTTGCGCCGCCAGCTCTTCCGGTATCGGCAGCTTGACGTTCCGTTGGCCGATTTCGGCGTAAACAGCGATTCCTCGGACTTCGAACAGCGGTTTGGCCACACCGGGTTTCGTCACGCGAATCCGCCCATAGACCGAGCGCGTTCCGCTGCGGCTGAGCGTAAAGGCCAGAGCCGGGCCGTCCTTGTCCCTCAGTATTCGGGGATTGGCGATGGCGGCCGTCGCCACCAGGCTGCCCTGGCGGACAATGATCGGGATCGTCACGCCATAAATGGGGGTAAGCGCGATCGACACGCCGTCCTTCGGCGCAGCGCCGGGCTCGATCGGCTTCGCGTCGGGAATCGCACGAAACAGCATATGCGCACGATATTCGCCATCCGGCAGCCCTTGCGGCGCACGGACGCCGATCCGGATCGATTGTGGCTGGTTCGGCGGGAGGACGACCCGGCGCGGCGCGTAGCTGATCATGCCGAGCGTCGTTGCATCATGTGCATCGGCGGCAGCCGGATCGATTTCCTCGAGCGAGCCGTCGGGCAACATCCGGCGCAGTTCGAGCGAAACGCGATAGGTCGCGGGCTCGCTGCCGATATTGTTGAGGATAACTTCGGTTCCGCGCGAACCGTCGAGAATGACGCGCGTCGGCGCAACGAGAAGGTCTCCTGCGGCAAGTGCGGGCTGCGCGCACAGGAGCGAAATCCCGGCAAGCCGGGCCAAGGCGCGAAGGCGCCGGAAAACGGTCATTGTACATGACTCCAAGCCCAATGGTCCCCACGACCTGGCAAGGCGCCATTATGCCTGGATTTGGTTTATATTCGGCTAACCAACTGCCATATTCGAAACAAAAAAAGGCCCGCCGACACGGACTATGCGTCGGCGGGCCCAAGAGCCTTGGTCAGCAAGGCTTACTGATAATCGACCGTCGCGTTGAACGTCCCGGTATAGTCGCCATCGACCTGGTTCGCGCCCACCGCCAGGGTGCCGCCAACCGAGAAAGCGCCCGCACTGGCAACAAGAGTCGTCGTCGCGGCGCTGGCGGCAAGCGAAGCCGTCATGGAATTACCGAGGCCGTCGTTCAAGGTGACCGATGCCGGAACGGAGATCGTCACGACCAGTCCGGTCGTGCCCCCAATCGTGAAACCGGCAGCGGTGGTCGTGCCGGAGCAGACCAAGCCGGCTCCGCAGGTGCGCACTCCGACCGATGAAACAGCGACCGTCGAAGGCGCGGCGCTCGTTACGATCGTCCCGAACTGGAGGTCGGACGTATTGGTCAAAGTGATCTGGCGAAGGATTTTTGCGCGCGCCGTTGCGCTTGCGGTTGCAGCATTGGCGGATGTGGCGCCGAGGCCGAGGGCCATGAGCGTCGTCGTGGCAACAATGGCCTTGAGCTTTTGAATCTTCATTGAAAAGTCCCCTAAAGATATTCGCGTTTCAGTCGTTTCCGAATGGAAAAAACATCCATTCCGGAATCTGCCGTACAGCGAGAGGCTTTCACAATTTGCTGTCCCGAATGGTTAATCGGGCGATAAGCTTTAGACCGAATTTGGGCCGTTCAGGCTATTCGTATTCCGCGGTGACCGGAATTCGACCGCGAAAATCGCCGTCGGCTCCGTTCCGCACTGTCAGGCGCCCGCCGAACGTGAAAACAAGCCGGCCATCCGCGCCGATCGAAGGATGAGGCGGCAGGTCGGTGCGAATCTCCGTCACGTCCGCCGTCGCGCCAAGGTTCGAATTCAAAACGATCGCGCGGGGCAAGTCGATTGCGACTCGGGCAAAAGGCTGACCGGTTACGGTCACCGTGCCGACCAACGCCGGTCCACCAAGCGCTACCAGGCCGATCATCTGACGGCGGCCAGTACGCGCTTCGATCGTTATGCTCCCCGATCCCCGGCCGGCATAGACGGCAGTGCTGAAATCAAGCGCCGCTTCGACCGTAATGGCAAGGGGCCGTAGCGTCGCTGCCGGCGGTGCCGGTGCTGCCGCGCAAAGCTGGCAGGCCTGTGCAACCACCGCCGTTCCCGGCAACGGGAGCGCAAGAGCCAGCACGATCCGTATGAGCGTCCCCACGTTCATTGTGCTGAATCTAACGTTAAACTTTCAATATGGCGTTAACTCCGGCATGATTGCATTTGAGCGTAACCCCCGAACGCGACCCGACAAAGGCCCCTTGTGTCTGTAGTAACTGCCCGCATCAATGCCATCGGTACGGCAGTACCGGGCCACGACATCCATCAGGCGTTTATCGACTGGGCCGGAAAGCGCGTTTCCGATCCGCGCGAAGCTGGACTGTTTTCGCGCATGGCGACCCGTTCGGGAATAGCGCACCGCTATTCGGTGCTGCCCAAAGGGCGCGACGGCGGATCACCGGTAGCGCCCGATGGCTTTTATGCCGACAAGATCCTGCCGCCAACATCGGCGCGAATGGAACTCTATGCAGAACATGCCCCGGCGCTGGCATTGGAAGCAATCCGGAAGCTGGTTCCGCTCGGCTCTGTCAGTCATATCGTCGTTGCGAGTTGCACGGGCTTCGTCGCGCCGGGAATCGACCAGATCATTGCCGAACGGCTCGGGCTTTCGCCTTCGGTCGAACGGCTGCTGGTCGGCTTCATGGGGTGTTACGCCGCAATCTCGGCGCTCCGCAGCGCGCGGCATATCGTGCGATCCGATCCCCAAGCGCGCGTCCTTGTCGTGGCAGTCGAGCTATCGACGCTCCATCTCCAGCCAGAATCCGCAATCGAGCCGCTTCTGGCAATGCTCCAGTTCGGCGACGGGGCGGCAGCGGCGCTCGTTACCGGCAAGGGGCCGGGGCTGGCAATCGACGCACCCTTTGCCGCGACGCTGCCCGATTCGGGATCCCTGATACGGTGGAGCATCGGCGATCAGGGGTTTGCCATGCATCTTTCGGGCGCCGTTCCGGGGCGCATTGCCGAAGCGTTACGCGACGACGATTTCAGAAGAACATTGACGGGAGGCGTCGATCCCAAAGCGATCGACGGATGGGCCGTTCATGCTGGCGGGCGGTCGATTCTCGACGCGGTTTCACACGGCCTGAACCTCGATGAAGACGCGCTGGCGATCTCTCGGCAAGTGCTGCACGACTATGGGAATATGTCCTCTGCCACACTCATGTTTGCGCTCGCCGGGGTTCTCGAACGCCAACCAAAACATGGCGTCGCGCTTGCCTTCGGGCCCGGACTTGCCGCTGAGGGCTTCCGCTTTCACGGGATCAGCTGACATGCTTGCGCAGCGAACGACCGCCGATGAACTGATGGACGATCCCGCGCTCGATCTCGCGACCTATTCGCGCGTTCTGAACGATCTCGCCAAGGTCAATACGATCACAATGGCCCGACGGCCGACGCTGGCCTTTCTCGAGCGCGCTCTTGGCACGGCGAGAAGGTTCCGGTTGCTCGATGTAGGCTTTGGCGATGGCGACATGCTCCGCGCCATTGCCCGCTGGGCAGCGAAGCGAGGTGTCGAAGCCGACCTTGTCGGGATCGACCTCAATCCGCGCAGCGAAACGGTCGCCCGGGCCTCCACACCTGCCGGCATGACAATCGACTGGCGCACCGGCGACTATGCCGACCAGGCAGATGAGCCCTGGGACTTCGTGATATCGAGCCTCGTCGCGCATCATATGAGCCATGCGCAGCTTATTGCCTTTCTACGCTTCATGGACCGCCACGCGCGGCGCGGCTGGTTCATCAACGATTTGCATCGCCACGGCTTTGCCTATGCCGGCTTCCCCCTGCTCGCGCGGTTGATGGCGTGGCATCCGATCGTGCGACACGACGGCCAGCTATCCGTCGCGCGGTCCTATCGGCCCGGCGAATGGCCGCCGCTGTTCGCCGAGGCTGGTATTGCAAATGCCCGAGCTTTCCGTGCCTTTCCCTTCCGGCTATGCGCCGAAACGATCCGCTGATCGTCGGCGGGGGCCCAGCCGGGTCTGCCGCCGCGATCACATTAAGCGCCGCCGGCGCGAGGCCCGTGCTGCTCGAGAAGCAATACGAGACCGGCGATGCACTGTGCGGCGGATTCCTGAGCTGGCGAACGCTCGAAGCACTGGACAAGCTGGGCATCGAAGCGCTGGGGGGACACCCGATCGACCGGCTACGCGTCTTTGCCGGGCGGTCGATCGGAGAAGCGCGCTTACCCCGCCCTGCAACCGGCGTATCGCGCCAGCGCCTCGACACGCTGTTGCTTGCGCGCGTTCAAGCCTTGGGCGCGGGGCTAGAGCGGGGCGCGTCAGTGCGAGAATGGCATGACGGCGAAATCGTAACAGGAGATGGGGCGAGTCTTCGACCGGAAACATTGTTCCTTGCGAGTGGAAAACACGATGTCCGTGGGCTTGGCCGCCCCCGCGCCGATGCGGACGCCCAAACGGTTGGAATCCGCGTCCGACTTTCGCCGAATCCGGGCCTTGCACAGCTGGTGGGCAGCGCGATCGAGTTGCACCTGTTCAACAGGGGCTATTGCGGGGTAGAACTTCAGGAAGGTGGACGCGGCAATCTCTGCCTTGCCGTGCGCAAATCACGGCTGGCGGAAAGCGGGGGCGATCCGGACAGGCTGTTGGCCGACTGGGCTGCCGAGAGCGCGGCCTTTGCCGATCGCTTGGCCCATCGCGAAGGAGGGGTCGATGCGATCGGCGCAGTGCCCTATGGCTGGATTGCCCGCCAGACGATGCCGGGGGTATTCCGATTGGGAGATCAGGCCGCCGTCATCCCCTCCCTGTCGGGCGAAGGCATCGGCATTGCCCTTGCGAGCGGAATCATGGCGAGTACCGGCTGGTTGAGCGGGGAAACGCCGATTGCCTATCAGGCGCGCCTTGCTCATGCCGCCGCCCACCCGATCAGTATTGCACGTTTTCTGTGGCATCGGGGAGAACGGCCGAACACGGCGCGCCTGCTTGCGCTGGGTGTCCGGTATTTGCCTTGGCTGGCTGCCCGCTTCGCCGAATGGACAAGAGTTTCCCATTGATTGTGGACGGACCGCGCCCCACATTGGGCCAATGGAAAAACTCAATCTCAGCGAAGCCGAATGGCGCGAGCGCCTGACCCCGGAACAATATGCCGTGTTGCGACAGGCTGGCACAGAGCGCGCGTTCGCCGGCAGCCTCAACTATAACAAGGCTTCAGGCCGTTATGATTGCGCGGGCTGCGGCAACCCTTTGTTCGAAAGCGACCGCAAATTCGATTCCGGCTCAGGATGGCCCAGCTTTACGGCCCCCGTCGGCCCCGACGCCGTGACGGAGCATCGCGACACCAGCCATGGCATGATGCGCGTCGAGGTCCGCTGCGCGAAGTGCGATGGCCATCTGGGCCATGTCTTCCCTGACGGGCCCCGCGACGATACCGGGTTGCGTTACTGCATGAACAGCGTCGCGCTGGACTTCAAGGGTGGCGACAAAGCCTGACTCTTGCGGGCGAGTCCCGCTCGCCCTATCATCTTCAACCCATGGCTCGCCGCAAAACCGCAAAACCCCCGCGTCCCTGGTATGTAAGGGTCTTTCGTTACAGCGTCTTTGCCGGGCTGGCGGGATTCGTCACACTTGCGATTGCGGTTGGCATCGCTTGGTCCACCCTGCCTTCCTATGAAGAATTGAAGCAATCGCCCAACGGGCAGATGATCCGGGTGCGCGCGGCGGACGGAACGGTCATCATTTCCCTTGGCCCGAGCTTTGGGGCGTGGCTACCCTATTTCGCGATTCCGAAAGTGATGACTGACGCCATGGTGTCGGTCGAAGACCGGCGCTACCGCTGGCATCCGGGCGTCGACCCGCTGGGCATCGCCCGGTCGATGATCGTGCGCGTCGAAAAGGGACATTTCACCCAGGGCGGATCGACAATCACCCAACAGCTTGCCCGCAATGTCTTTCTGACCAACGACAAGACCTGGACCCGCAAGATCCGCGAGATCATTCTTGCCCTCGCCCTCGAGCGGAAATTCTCGAAGGACGAAATTCTCGAACTCTATCTGAATCGTGTCTATTTCGGAGGCGGTGCCTATGGAATCGATGCGGCATCCCGCAAGTTCTTCGGCCACCCCGCCAGCCAGCTGAGCCTTGCCGAGGCGGCAATCATTGCCGGGCTGGTAAAAGCGCCTTCCAACTATTCGCCGACGGCGGATGCCAAGGCTGCCGTCGGCCGCGCCACGGTCGTCCTTGCAGCCATGCAATCGAACGGCGTTGTCACCGCCGATCAGGTGCGCGCCGCCAACCCCGCCGATGTAAAGCTGGCACCCGAACAAAACAGCACTGCAGTACGCTATTTCACTGACTGGGCCCTCCCCCAGCTTGAAACGCTGATCGATGAGACGGAAGCGCCCATCGATGTGTGGACGACGATCGACGTCAACATGCAGCGCGCCGCCGAAGCGGCGATCCGCGCCAATGCCCCCGCGGGTGCGCAAGGCGCGCTCGTGGCGATCGACCGCGATGGCGCTGTCCGCGCGATGGTCGGCGGTACCGACTATGTGACTTCGAACTACAACCGCGCCACCCAGGCGGTCCGTCAGCCGGGATCGGCGTTCAAGTTGTTCGTCTATCTCGCTGCGCTGGAGGCAGGCTTCACTGCCGAATCCGCGGTTGTCGACGAACCCGTGGACATCAATGGCTGGAAACCGCGCAATTCGAACGGCCGCTTTGCAGGTGACATGAACCTGCGCACGGCTTTTGCCTATTCGGTGAATACGATCGCCGCCAAGATCGGTGCCGAAGTCGGCACCTCGGCGATTGCCGGAATGGCGCAGCGGCTTGGGATCACCACGCCGATCAACACATTGCCGTCCATGGTTTTGGGAACGTCCGATGTACGCCTGATTGACATGACACGCGCCTATGCATCGGTCGCGTCGAAAGGCGTGGCGATCGTTCCCTATGGTATCGTGAAGGTGACGACCGACAAAGGCGAGCTGCTTTACGAGCACGAACCGGATCTCTCGCGCGTGCTGATCCCGCCGCAAGTTGCCGCCGGGATGACGGACCTGCTGCAGACGGCCGTCAGCGTCGGCACAGGAAAGGCAGCGCAGATCGGCCGTCCGGTCGCCGGCAAGACAGGGACCACCTCGTCCAACAAAGACGGTTGGTTCATGGGCTTCTCGAGCGGGCTGACAACCGGGGTCTGGATGGGCCGCGACGATGCGAAGACCATTCGCGGCCTTCAGGGTGGGACCGCCCCGGCTCGGGCTTTTTCGGCGTTCATGCGTATTGCTGTTGCAAACCGGAAGGTCGAGCCGTTCGATACGGAGGTCACTCTTCCCGAATGGCAGCTCGAGCCGGACGAAGAAGCCTATTTCGGCGGACCTGACAATGGCACCTTCGTCGATGCCGACGGTAATCCTGTCGGGGATCATCCGTCCACGGCTGAAGATCTGGTCGCGAGCCCGGGTGCGCCGGACGAAAGCGGCAGCCCGCCGTCCGAGCTCCTCCCTCAGGACGATCGTCCGAACCAGTGAAGCCCTGCCCCGTGCGCCCGAAGCCAGCGCCGGGCAACGGCCGGATCCTCCCCCAGGAGTTCGGCCACCAGCGCATGAAAGCGCGGCCCGTGATTCATGTGCACGCGATGTGCCACTTCATGCGCAACGGTAGCGCGCCTAACGGCCGCAGGGGCAAGGATCAGCCGCCAGCTATAGCGGATGTCGCCCGACGGCGAACAACTGCCCCAGCGCGAGACCGGATCCCCAACCCCGACCCGACCGAGCGTAACGCCGAGCCGTGCGGCAAGATCGCGACTTTCTTCCTCAAGGACGGCGCGAGCTTCACCCCTCAGCCAGCGCAGAACCCTTGCCTCGAGAGAAGCGCGAGGCCCGCCGACGCGTAGCGACGATCCGATGCGGCCGGGCTTGCGCGGATGACTTTCCGACCAGTCGAGCCGAAGCGGCTCCCCCGCAAACGTCAGGGCCATGCCGGGCGTGATCGGCTGAGGCTGCGGAAGCGTCGCCAGCTGTGCCTCGATCCAGTCGCGCTTCGATTCGGCCCAGCGCCTGGCATCGGAAGCGCCCGCGCGCCGCGGGACGGTGAGGCGTACGGTTCCATCGCGCGGGCTGACGACAAGCCGCATCTGTCGCGCGCGAGCAGAGCGAACCAGGACCAGCGGCCGGACATGGGCGCCGCCGGAAAAGACTGGTTCAGCCTCAGATGTCGAGGATATGGTTTTCCAGGTCGCCCGCATCGTCTTCCGATATCGTCCAGCCGCGGACCGATGCTCCGGCCCGGTGAACGGCGTCCCTATCGCCGCAGACAAGATAGTGCCAGTCGGGTAGCGGCCTTCCCTCGGCTCGCCGGACATAGGCGCATGTGTCTGGCAGCCAGTCCATCGTCCGCAGCTTCGCCGGTGTCAGCCGGATGCATTCGGGCACATGGGCATGGCGGTGCTTGTAGTCAGAGCAGCGCCCGCTCCTCCGGTCGAGCAGTCGACAGGCGACATTGGTCGGAAGCAACTCTCCCGTATCCTCATCCTCAAGCTTGTGGATGCAGCATTTTCCGCACCCGTCGCACAGCGCTTCCCATTGCGCGCGATCGAGCCGGTCCAGCGGTGTATCTTCCCAGAAGCGTCGGCTCATTTTACCCAGCGGCCGAGTTCAGCGGCAATCGCGTCCGGCGAGCCGCTTTCGGGAATGAAAGCAATCGGCTCGCCCTCAGGCCCATACAGGGTTGTCGCGCGGCTGTGATCGACGAGGTAAGTGCCTGGAGTGACGCCCGGGCTCTTCTGGTAGTAGACGCCATAGGCCTTCGCGACCTCGGCGATGGCGGCGGGCGATCCGGTCAGCCCGATCAGCCGGGGATGAAAAGCATCGGTGAAAGACGTGAGTGCGGCTGGCGTATCGCGCTCGGGGTCGACCGTTATAAACAATGGTTGGACTTTCGCCGCGCGGGCCGGATCCTGTTTCTCGAACAGCTTCAATCCCTGCATCAATTTCTGCACATCAACCGGGCAGACGTCGGGACAGAACGTATAGCCGAAATAGACAAGACGGTATTTGCCCTTGAAATCGGTATCATGGACGATCTTGCCATCTTCTCCGGTCAACGAAAAAGCCCCGCCCATTCTGGCGCCGTCAAGGGGCGCCTTGCCAGGCTGGCTCTGGCCGCATGCGGCGAGCAGAAGCAGTGGAAACAAAAAATGGAGTCTGTTCATCATCATGCCAGCCTTGCTTTGTTAGACGGCTCTGCGCAAGAAGCGGGGAAAAGGCAACAAGACATGACGATGGCAAAATCCTTAAAGGCGTTCGCGCTGCTCGGGCTGATCATTCCCGGCGTCGCGCTTGCCCAGTTCTCGGACAGCTACAATTTCCTGAAGGCCGTGCGCGACCGCGACGGGAACAAGACAACCGAGATCATCTCCAAGCCGGGCAATGTCATCATCGACACACGCGATACCTCGACAGGCGAAACCGCGCTGCACATCGTGACCCGCGAACGTGACGAAACCTGGATCCGCTTTCTCCTTTCGCGTGGCGCCAAGACCGACATGCGAGACGCGCAGGGAAACACGCCGCTGATGATTGCCGCACAACTGGGCTTCGTCGAAGGGGCACAAGTATTGCTCGGCCGCCGCGCGAGCGTGGATCTCGCAAACAACTCCGGCGAAACCCCTTTGATCCGCGCCGTGCAGAATCGCGACGCGGCAATGGTTCAGCTGCTGATGACGAACGGAGCCAATCCAAACAAGGTCGATTCAGGTGCCGGGCTTTCGGCGCGCGACTATGCAGCGCGCGACCGGCGATCGGCTGCAATTCTCAAGCTTCTCGAAACAGTGAAGCCGGCAACCGCCACACCGAAGGCAGCCGGTCCGCGCTAGAAGGCGGTTTCGTCTTCGGCTTCGATCGAGACGAGCAGACGGCGAGCCGCGCGGCGAGCAAAACGAAGCGTTTCGACCTTGCGGCGGGCCGGAGCCAGCATCGTGCTTTGGGCCTCTCTGACAATCGCGGCATCATAGCGATCCGCCACGATCAGCCCCGTCCGTTCCGGCATAAGGTGAGGCCGTTGGAGCAGGGCTAGATCAAAACCTTGCGGCACGGCCCAGAAGAAGCGGTCACAATAATCGAGATATTCGGGCCATTTACCGTCTCCCAGCAAATCGGCCTTCGAAACCTTGATTTCAACGATCGTAACCAGGCCCTTCGGCGAAAGCGCGAACAGATCGACCCGCCGGCCGTTGCCAAGCGGCACTTCCGAAATGCTCAGCAGGTCGTTCCGCAGGAACAGGCGGGAGACGCCGCGCGCGACATCTCCCGCCACGAGTTTTTCTTCAGGGCCAAGCTCACCTGAGTCCATGACCTTGTCCTAGAACAAGACGTGAACGATGGCGAGAGCCAAAGTGTCGATCAGCGATAGAATACGTGGTTGCCGATCGTGGCAATCCGGTTCAACCGCCAGCCCGGCGAGACACGACGGGCATGGAAATAGAGCGCGTTGTCAACGCTCGAATCCCACATATCGTCCGTGGCGATCTTCGCAATCGCAACTGCCTGCCGCCAGTTTAGGCTCTCGCGTGCAATCGGCGGAAAGCCGTGGCCGCGGACAAAAGAGAACTGGCTTGGCTGGAAAACAACGCCACAGACAGATGACGGAAAACGGCCGGACCGCGTCCGGTTCATGATGACCTGGGCCACCGCAAGCTGGCCGTCGAGCGGCTCGCCCTTGGCTTCGAAATAAACGGCGCCGGCAAGGCATTCTTCCTCACGGCTGGCGGTTTCCGTCCCGGCATGAAGCGCAACGAGCCGCGGCAACGAAAGGTTGGCCTGACGATTCTCGGTCGAATCGGCTGCATCGGGAATTTCGGGAATGATTGTATAGTCGACGGGCGTTTCGCCCTCTTCGGCAGCGGTTTCATAGACCGCGCCCGGAAGCAGGGAACTCTTCTCCGCTGCCGTAACATCTGCCGCCCCGAAGGCCGAGGCAGCGCCGGATCCGCTGAGAGCGGTCACGGCAAAAAGTGAAAGGGCCGCACAGAATGCGGTCCGCTTGGCATTACTCATGTTCACACTTGCTTGTGCAGTGAACGGTCCGGCCGAAAGCGCCAAAAAAACCCGGCTTTCGCGATCGTCCCCTGTCTACGTCCCTGTCCAGAGCCCTACAACATTTTGGGTGGCGACAAGGCTACGCACCTAAATATTGCGGAGCCCTTGATTGTGCGTCGCAACAAAGTCAAGCGCTGGCACGAAGTTCCGCGACGAACCGTTCCACATCCGGGACATCCAGTTCTAGGATCCAGAGATCAGGATCGCGTGATAGGCGGCGCTCAAAATAGGCTTCAAAATTCTCTTTGTTCTCAGAATCTTGGGGTCCAACCGGCATCCATCTGGAAGCTCCGGCATAGCTCGGCATTCGTTCCAAAGTTGCGGAAAAGCGTCCCTTTTCGAGTATCTGCAGGAGCACCGCGCCCGATACAGAATCGCCTCTTGCAATAACAGTGGCAAAGCCACCCGCTTGTTCCGCCAGACGGACCAGCCCGTTCGCAAGTGTCGCACTGGCTAGGCGAACCTCCGTCACGGCTGGAGGTCCGAATTGCCGGCGAATGATATTGGGCGGTTGCCCCGCCGGACGATACAGTCGGCTCCGTTGCCGTTAGGCGGCATGGCGCTCTTCTTGGCCGGCAAACAAGGCGTAAATGGCATCGTCAGAGCCGGCACCGCGCAATTTGGCCACGAAGCCCGGATCGCGCAGCCAGCGGCTAACCTGCGCCAGAGCTTTCAGATGCTCGGCCCCCGCATCGGGCGGCGAGAGCAGGCAGAAAACGAGATCAACCGGAAGATCGTCGATCGCTTCGAAATCAATGGGCGGATCAAGCCGTGCGAACATCGCCACGATATGCGAAAGTCCCTCGATCTTGCCGTGCGGAATGGCCACGCCCTTGCCGAAGCCCGTCGAACCGAGTCGTTCACGCTCGGTCAGACGCTCCGCCACGTCATGCGGATCAAGGCCGTATTCTCGTTCGCCGATCAGGGCGAGCTGCTGGAACAATGCCTTTTTTGTTGTGGCGTTTAGCGAAGACGCGACCGCGCCTGCACTCATCATGTCGCCAAGAAAACCCATAAACAATCCTAAATTCCTATACGGCCGCGCGGCAAATCCTATTGGGTACGCTGGGGCTCCACCCAGCCGATCGTGCCGTCGCCGCGGCGATAGACCATGTTGAGAACGCCGCTACCGCTATTCTTGAACAGAAGGGCGTTGGTATTCCGTAAATCGAGCATCATTACAGCATCGGAAACCGTCGCATCGGGAATGTCGACTCGCGTTTCAGCGATGATCAACGGCGCGTCGCCGACTTCTTCGACATCTTCGGCGGCGTTGAAGACGGTATAGCCGGCATTGGCCTCAATAACGGGAAGCGCGTCGATTCCACCACCGACCCGATCCTTCAGGCGGTGCTTGTATCGCCGCAGCTGGCGCTCGACCTTGTCCGCTGCCCCATCGAAAGCCAGATGAGCGTCCTGTGCCGTATGCGATCCCTTGAGGACGACGCCCTGCATGACATGAGCAACGATGTCACACCCGAATCCATGGACATAGGGGCCTTTCCCGAAGGTCACCTGTGCCGAAAGCGCGCGCGAGAAGTACTTGTCCGCGATGCCCTGAAGCCTTTCGGTCACATGGGTGCGAAGCGCATCGCCAGTGTCGACCTGATGCCCCGAAACGCGAATTTCCATGCTTGACCTCCAATCAGAGCGGCGCGCTCTAGGCGCGCGCCGCGCCTCCGTCAATTGCTGCCGCCTCAGGGGCGTCGTCTTCGGCCAGCGGGCCATCTAGCCAGAGAGGATTGACCATCAGGTCGATAAATTGGCGGTGCCGCGTCCGTTCTTCCTCGCTGGGCTGGTGCGGTCGAGCGGGCCTGTACGACGTCCGGGCTGGTGCCGGGCCCGCACCGCTGCCCCGGACGCCGCTCGAGCGTTCCTCGGCAAGCGAATCCGCAAGCGACAGGCCGATCTGGCGCCCCCCCGTGAGTTCGATATAGATCTGGGCGAGCAATTGTGCATCGAGCAGCGCGCCATGCTTGATCCTGTGGCTGCGATCGATGCCGTACCGCGTGCATAGGGCATCAAGGCTGTGCTTGGCGCCAGGATGTCGGACACGGGCCAGAGCCAGGGTGTCCACCATTCTCGAATCGGGAACATGCAGCCGCCCACAAGCACCAAGTTCGTGATTGAGAAACGCAAAATCGAAACGCGCATTGTGCGCGACCAGCGGCGAATCCCCGAGGAAATCGAGAAGCTCTTCAACCTTTTCCTCGAAAAGCGGCTTGTTCGACAAAAAGGCGTCGGAAAGCCCGTGCACTTCCTGCGCTGCGGGGTCCATTGGCCGTTCCGGATTGAAATAGGCATGAAAACTGTTGCCCGTCTCAACGCGGTTGACCAGTTCGACACACCCTATTTCCACCATCCGGTCCCCGCTGGCGGGGCTTAGTCCCGTGGTTTCAGTATCGAAAACAATCTCGCGCATTCTAAAAGGATTATCGGCCTCTTTTGGCGCGGAGGCAAGCGACAAGACGCCGGACCTGCGCTTCCGTCTCGTGCCGAAGGCAACCGGTCGCAAGAACGAAATCGGCACGCCGCCGCTTTTCGGAATCGGGTGTTTGCACCGCACGGATGCGCCGGAACTTACCCTCCGTCATGCCAGGCCGGGCCAGGACACGCTTACGCTGAACCCAAGCCGGAGCAGAGACCACGACGACCGCGTCGACAGACCGCCAACCCTTGGTTTCGAAGAGCAACGGGATGTCCAGAACCACGATCGGCCGCGACCGATTCCGTCTCAGCCAATGGCGGCGCAGGCGGCCAACCGCAGGATGAACAATTCTTTCGAGCGCCTTGAGCTCGTCCGGCTTGCCGAAAACAGCAGCGCCGAGCTTTGCGCGGTTCACCCCTTCGGGGCCAGTCGTTCCGGGAAAGCGCTTTTCTATTGCAGGAAGCAGCGGGCCGCCCGGGCCCTGCAGCGAATGGACCGCAGCATCGGCGTCGAACACGGGTACGCCTGCGCGGCGAAACATTGCAGACACCGCCGATTTTCCCATGCCGATCGATCCTGTCAGACCAAGGACGATCATTGGACCAGCATTTCCCGGAGCTCTTCATCATGGCCTTCGGGCGGCGGAACATCGAAGAACAGCTCGAACGCAAGCGCTGCCTGGCCAACAAGCATTTCAAGTCCGTCGACCGTCTCGAGCCCCCGTGCCCGCGCTGCCCGCAGCAAGCCGGTTTCAAGAGGGGCGTATACGATATCATACACTATCGCGTCGTTGGGAAGCGGCGTGAGATCGAGATCAAGCGGAGGTTGGCCTTTCATACCGAGCGGGCTGGCGTTGACGAGAAGAGACGCAGGCGGAAGTGCACTATCGAGCGGTTTCACATCTCCCTTCAATCCGAATCTGGCCAACAGAGCCGCAGCTTTGAGGGCGTTTCGCGCAAGGATAGTGACCGGTCCGGCGTCGATCTGGGCCAGTGCGAAAAGGATGGCATTGGCAGCCCCGCCGCTTCCGATGAGAATGACGGGCGCCCCGGCCAACGGCACATCGAGGATCGGGCCAAGAAAGCCGGCGGCGTCGGTGTTGGTGCCGAACAGCTCGCCTTCGGGCCCGCGCGCGATGGTATTTATGGCCCCGATCGAACTCCTCACGCCCCCCGGATCTGACACATGGTCGAGCGCCGCAATCTTGTGTGGAATGGTTACATTACATCCGCACCAGTTCAGGTCTTCGCCCCTTTGAGTAAAATAGTCGCCGAGCCGCGCTGCAGAGACGCGGCAGGCGCGATATTCTGCGTCGATGCCAAGCTTCCCGAGCCAGAAGTTGTGAATCAGGGGCGATTTGGAATGTGCAATGGGATCGCCAATCACCTCGGCGTAACGGATCGTCATGTTGCCAATATCCCCCGCGTGCGGAGAAAGTCGAGCAGAGGAAGCAGCGGCAGGCCGACAATGGCGAAATGGCTACCCTCAATTCGCGAGAACAACTGTGCGCCGCGCCCCTCGATCCGGTATCCCCCGACACAGCCGAGCAATGCATCGCCCTCCGCGTCGAGATAGTCGTCAATAAAGGCATCGGATAACGACCGCACGGTCATCCTGACCCGCTCGACATGCCGCCACACTGGCTGTCCCTGTTCGGCAATCACAGCCGCGCTAAAGAGTGAATGCGTCGCCCCCATCAGCTGCCGAAGCTGCTGCGCAAGCGATGCCCGGTCCGGCGCCTTATCAAGCATTGTCCCGTCATCAAGCGCAAGCGTCTGATCGCATCCGAGGACAAGATCGCCAGGGAATTTCGCCGATACCTTCACTGCCTTCAATTCGGCGAGCGCGTCTGCCAGATCGCGAGCACTCGAGCCTTGCGAACGAAAACTTGCCTTCACCGCGTCTTCATCAATCGCTGCTGTCATGACGCCATGCGGAACGCCGGCATTTTCAAGCAATGCGCGGCGGCCGGCGCTTCCAGAGGCCAAAATCAGCATCAGTGCGGGGCCTCCGCAGCATGCCGTTCATTGTAGAGATTGATGATCGCGGCTGCGGCCTCCTCGATCGAGCGGCGCGTGACATCAATGACCGGCCAGCCATTGTCAGCGAACATCCGCCGCGCATAGGCGAGCTCCCGCTGCACAGCTTCCTGGTCGACATAGTCGGTGTCGGGCATCTGGTTCAACGACAGGAGCCGATTGCGGCGGATCTGGACGAGCCGGTCGGCGCTCGTCACGAGCCCGACGACCAGCGGGTGTTTCAAGCTGAAGAGGTTGTCAGGCGGCGGCGATTCGATAACGATCGGAATATTGGCCGTCTTGTATCCCCGGTTCGCGAGATAGATCGAGGTTGGTGTCTTCGAGCTTCGCGAGACGCCGGCGAGCAGGATATCGGCCTCTTCCCAATTTTCATGGCCGACACCATCATCATGCGCGATCGTATACTGGATCGCCTCGACCCGCGCGAAATAGGCGGCATCCAGCATATGCTGCCCACCTGGACGGGCTTTCGCCGTCTGGCCAAGCATCTGCGACAGCGCATGAACGACAGGATCGATCGCCGCAACCATTGGTAACCCCAGCGCGCGGCATTTCGCCTCCAGTGTCCGGCGGACATCGGCATTGACCATCGTGTAGAGAACGAGCCCGGGGTTCTGCGCGATATCGGCCATAATCCGGGTCAGATGGCCTTCAGAGCGGACCATCGGCCAGAAATGCTTGATCGTTTCGACCGAATCGAACTGGGCGAGCGCGGCCTTCGCCACGGTCTCGAGCGTCTCGCCGGTTGAATCCGACACGAGGTGGAGGTGAAGGCGGTTCACGCGCAAAGGCGGTGTGTGGACAACATTGGGGACAGCGCTACCCCAAAAAGCTTCGCAATTCCAAGAGCGCGATTGAGCCCCGGACCGATGAAATTCACCCACAGGCCGTTCAACAGGCCTCGGATTCAATCCACGTCCTGTGGATTACCGGGACAGGTCCAACGACTCACGACAATTTCTGGAGTGGCGCGACAAGGCCGCTGTTGGCAATTTGCGGGACAGCGCATAAACCCTGCGACACAACCCCCAATCAACAACCACAATCCATTTTCATATAGAAATGATTTAGTAAGCATGGCGGACGTGATCACGAAACCCTTGCTGGCCACCCTGTGCGGTGAGCGGCAGCCAACACCTCCGATTTGGCTCATGCGGCAGGCGGGACGGTACCTTCCCGAGTATCGCGCGCTCAGGGAGAAGAAGGGCGGATTCCTAGAACTGGTCAATGATTCGCCGGTAGCCGCAGAAGTCACGCTCCAGCCGGTTCGCCGCTTCGGATTCGACGGAGCAATTCTCTTTTCGGACATCCTTGTCATTCCCCATGCCATGGGCCAAGATCTCTGGTTCGAGGAAGGCGAGGGGCCCAGGCTTGCGCCGCGGCTGGTCGATCATGCGTTCGCGAGCCTCGAGCCGGCGCCGGAGCGTCTGGAACCGGTTTACGAAACAGTCCGCCAAGTTCGTGCCGCGCTGCCTTCTCAGACCACCTTTCTCGGCTTTGCAGGAAGCCCCTGGACAGTCGCGACATATATGATCGCCGGTCAGGGAAGCCGCGAGCAGGCCGAGGCTCGGCGATATGCTTATCGTGACCCAGATGCGTTTCAGACGATCATCGACGCGATCGTCACGCTGAGCGTCGACTATCTGTCGGGGCAGATTGCGGCTGGCGTTGAGGCGGTCCAGCTTTTCGACAGCTGGGCAGGGAGCCTCAGCCCGACTCAGTTCGAGCGCTGGGTGATTGCGCCCAATGCAGCGATCGTGTCACAGCTGAAGGCGCGGCATCCGGAGACTCCCGTCATCGGTTTTCCCAAAGGTGTCGGCGGAAAGCTGGCGGCCTATGCGCGTGAGACGGGAGTCGATGTCATTGGCCTTGATGAGACAGTAGATCCGGCCTGGGCCGATGCAAGCTTGCCTGAAGGTCTCCCGGTTCAAGGCAACCTTGATCCGTTGGTGCTTATCGCGGGCGGGAGTGCCTTGGAGCAAGCGGTTGATCGCATCCTTGCGGCTTTTGCCCGCCGGCCGCATGTTTTCAATCTGGGTCATGGCATCCTGCCTGAAACGCCAATAGAAAATGTAGAGGCGTTGCTGAAAAAGGTGCGTGGATGATCGGGTTTCTCGGGAACGCCTATCTCTGGGTGAAGGCCGCGCACATCATTTTTGTGATCTTCTGGATGGCAGGGCTGTTCATGCTCCCCCGCTTTCTTGCCTATCATCAGGAGGCCGATCCCGCCTCGCCGGAAAATGCGGTCTGGGCCGAACGCGAACGTCGACTCGTCAAGATCATCATGGACCCGTCGATGATACTCGCCTGGCTGTTCGGCCTGTGTCTAATACTCGATACCGGCGCCTGGGCGCAGGGGTGGTTTCACGTAAAATTCATGGCAGTGCTTGGCCTTTCCGGCTACCATGGCTGGATGGCGAGTTATAGCCGCAAGCTCGCCCAAGGTACACGGACACTGACAAGCAAGACATTGCGGATGCTCAACGAGGTTCCGGGCATTGCCGCCGCCATCATCGTGATCATGGTCATCGTGCGGCCGTTCTAGGGGTTTTCCCGGCCTTGACTTCACACCGGGCCCGTCCTAACTCCGCGCCATCCGCTGGGCCGTTCGCGCCATTCAGCAGCTTATTTCAAACCATGATTTCGCTGTTCGCGGTTCTCCCCCAATATTCCTTATGGAATCGAAGAAAATGCATTTGAAAGAACTCAAAAAGAAGAGCCCGGCAGAACTCGTCGAAATGGCGGAAGAGCTAGGCGTCGAGGGCGCATCGACTCTGCGCAAACAGGATCTGATGTTTGCGATCCTGAAGGTCGAGGCCGAAAACGGAACCCAGATCATGGGGCTTGGCACGATCGAGGTCCTGCCTGACGGGTTCGGTTTCCTGCGGAGCCCTGAGGCGAATTATCTCGCCGGCCCGGATGATATTTACGTCTCCCCCAATCAGGTCCGCAAGCATGGCCTGAGGACCGGAGATACCGTTGAAGGCGAAATCCGCGGGCCGAAGGATGGCGAACGCTATTTTGCCCTGAACCGGGTCACGGCGATCAATTTCGACGACCCCGAAGTTGTCCGCCATCGTGTCAATTTCGACAACCTGACGCCGCTCTATCCCGACGAGAAGTTGCGGCTCGATACGCTCGACCCGACCGTGAAGGACAAGTCGGCGCGAGTCATCGACATCATAAGCCCCCAAGGCAAAGGCCAGCGCGCGTTGATCGTCGCGCCGCCTCGCACCGGCAAGACGGTGCTTCTCCAGAATATCGCCAAGGCGATCACCGACAATCATCCGGAAGTCTTCCTCATCGTTCTGCTCGTCGATGAGCGGCCCGAGGAAGTGACCGATATGCAGCGTTCGGTGAAGGGCGAAGTGATCAGCTCGACTTTCGACGAGCCTGCGTCGCGCCACGTCCAGGTTGCTGAAATGGTGATCGAGAAGGCCAAGCGGCTTGTCGAACACAAGAAGGACGTCGTTATCCTGCTCGATTCGATCACGCGCCTTGGCCGCGCCTACAACACTGTCGTCCCGTCGTCGGGCAAGGTGTTGACCGGTGGTGTCGATGCCAACGCGCTCCAGCGGCCGAAGCGCTTCTTCGGCGCGGCGCGAAACATCGAGGAAGGCGGTTCGCTCTCGATCATCGCAACAGCTCTCATCGATACGGGCAGCCGCATGGACGAAGTCATCTTCGAAGAGTTCAAGGGCACCGGCAATTCCGAAATCGTGCTTGACCGCAAGGTTGCGGATAAGCGCATCTTCCCCGCGCTCGATGTCGGCAAGTCCGGCACACGCAAGGAAGAACTGCTGGTCGAAAAGGGCAATCTGTCGAAGATGTGGGTGCTGCGCCGTATCCTCATGCAGATGGGAACCGTCGATGCCATGGAGTTCCTGCTCGACAAGATGAAGGATTCGAAGACCAACGAGGATTTCTTCGATTCGATGAACCAGTAGGCCAAGGTCGTGATTCTCGAACATGCGCTCTTGCAGGTTTTGCCTGGTCGCGAGGCGGCGTTCGAGGCGGCAATGGTCGAAGCAAGACCGCTTATTGCGGCTTCCCCCGGCTTTGGCGGGATCGAAATCCGGCCTGCCTGCGAAACGCCGGGGTATTACCTCCTGATCGTGCGTTGGGATTCGATCGCCGATCACCGCGACGGATTCCGGAAGTCGGACCGCTATCAGCAGTGGCGCGCCCTGCTACATGGTTTTTATGACCCGATGCCAACCGTCGACTATTTCGGGGACCCGTTGTGATCAATTTTTCCGACGTCTTCACAGCCGCAGGGATGGCGACGCTGCTGCAGGTCATCCTGATCGACCTGACGATGGCGGGAGACAATGTCGTCATCATGGGAACCCTCGCTTCGGGGCTTCCGGCAAACGATCGCCGGCGCGTCTTGATGTTCGGCGTCGGGATGGCACTTGTTTTCCTGATCGGGTTCGCGCTGGTGGCGACCTGGCTCCTGAAGATCACGGGGCTTCTGCTTGCGGGCGGACTGCTCCTGCTCTGGGTCGCATTCAACATGTATCGAGAGCTTCGGCCGGCGACCGTGATCGTCGCCGATGATCCCGAGACCGTTGCGATCGAGGGCCCGCCGGCAACCAAGACGTTTCTCCAGGCCGCGATACAAGTGACGCTCGCCGACCTGTCGATGAGCCTGGACAATGTCCTTGCCGTCGCCGCAGCAGCGCGGGAGCATCCGACCGTCCTGTTTTTCGGCCTTGCCTTTTCGGTCACGCTGATGGGACTGGCGGCCAATCTCGTCGCCAAGCTTGTCCAGCGCTATCACTGGATCGCCTGGGTCGGGTTGCTGGTCATTCTCTATGTTGCCCTCAACATGATCTGGGAGGGCGCCCATCAGGTCGCACCGATTGTTGCAACTTCGTTGATGTAGCTTCATAGAAAGACATGGACTTTTCCAGCCTGTCAGAGCCTGGCGCGATCACGGCTCTATTCGAGATCCTGATGATCGACATCGTCCTTGCCGGCGATAACGCGATCGTGGTGGGCGCGCTCGCCGCCGGGCTGCCAGAGGCGGACCGCAAGAAAGTGATCATGCTGGGCGTGCTGGCCGCGCTGGTGCTGCGAATTGCTTTTGCGCTGACCGTCAGCCAGCTACTCGGAATTATCGGCCTGGTCCTGGCTGGCGGATTGCTCCTGCTCTGGGTTGCGTGGCGAATGTACCGTGAACTGCGGCATAGCGGGGAAAGCGCAGGATCGCCTGAAATTCCGGGAGATGAGCATTCGGGCCTGGCGGCGCGCAAGAGCTTCGCTTCAGCGGCATGGAGCGTCGCGCTGGCAGACGTCAGCATGAGTCTCGACAATGTCCTGGCCGTTGCTGGCGCGGCGCGAGAGCATCCAGTGGTTCTCGTGATCGGCCTGGTCCTTTCGGTGGTTCTGATGGGCGCCGCCTCGAACGTGATTGCCAAATATATCGAACGCTACCGCTGGATCGCGTGGATCGGTCTTTCGGTGATTGTCTGGGTCGCCGCCAAGATGATCTGGGACGGATGGCACGACGTACAGCCGCACGTCATCAATATTATCGGGCAGTAAGACAGGCTAGCGCAGGCTGATAGCAAAGAAATCCGCTGTCCGCGCATCGGCCACGCGGGCACCGCCTTCGTGGCGGCGCTTGCCGGTCTCAGTGGCAAAGCCATGATCGAGACCGGGATAGTCGTGGAGCGCGACCTTGGGGTGATTGTCCAGCCCTTGATGGATCGCCGCCTGCGCCTCAGGTCCGACAAAATGATCGGCTGTCGGAATATGGAGCATAAGCGGCCGCGCTATGGCGTGGCTTTCGCCCAGCGCCTGGTCGATCATGACCCCATAGTAGCCGACCGATGCGTCAATATCGGTGCGGCACGCAGTTAGGTAAGCGAGATAACCACCAAGGCAATATCCCACTGCGCCGACCTTCTGTACGCCGCGCGCGCGAATCGCGCGGATCGTTTCCTCGATATCGAGGATACTCTTGTCGGAGCCTTTGTCCGCGCTGTAGCGATTGAGCAGGTCGAGTGCCTGCTGGAATTCGACCTCGATATCGGGATCGAGTTCGACGCCAGGCTGCATCCGCCAGAACAGGTCCGGCGCGACAGCGAGATAGCCTTGACGCGCCCATTGATCACATTTCTGGCGGATGCCGGCATTCACTCCGAAAATTTCCTGGATGACGATAATCGCTGCCCGGGGTGCCCCCTCAGGCTCTGCCATATAAGCGGAAAACTCGCC
Source organism: Sphingomonadaceae bacterium (assembly GCA_041916635.1). GTDB lineage: Bacteria > Pseudomonadota > Alphaproteobacteria > Sphingomonadales > Sphingomonadaceae > Aquisediminimonas. The sequence goes on from JAYRZE010000001.1 coordinate 963,196, forward strand.
GATCCGGATCGTGCTCATAACAACCGTGTCCTTATGCCATGCGAATGTGCGGCTTCGAAGTCGATCAGCCAGGCCTTGGTTTCAGGGCCCGCGCCCGCCGAATAATATTCGCGCCCGGCAGACGATACGACGCGGTGGCAGGGAATGACAATCGGAAAGGGATTGGTCTTGCAGGCCTGCCCGACGGCGCGCGCCACCGAACCCGTCCTGCGGGCAAGCGCACCATAAGTTTCCGTGTCGCCAAAGGGGATGGACGCAATGGCAGCACGAAGCTGTTCCAGCCCGCCAGTTGGGGCCGTTGCGAGCGGCAGATGGAACACCTTGCGTGCGCCCGCGAAATAATCCCGGATCTGATCCACAGCTCGAATCAGCACCGGATTGTCGGAGTTCTGCCATTCCTTGGCCGATTCTGGCCGGATTCGTGTTGACGTCAGGACGTCGCCCACAACGACCAGTTCCACCATGCCGACCGGCGTCGCGATACGGGCAGTTGCGGGCGCGGCGCTCATGCGGCAAAGTTTAGCATCAGGCCCAAGGGAGACCAGCCATGAAATTCAATATCGATGTCGATTGCACCCCAGAAGAGGTCCGCCGGCTGGTTGGCCTGCCGGACCTGACCGGCGTCCACGATGTCTATCTCAACCAGATGAAGACGGTCATGACCAAGGGCCTGACTCCCGACATGGTTGAGGGCTTGGTGCGCAATTGGGTCCCAATGGGCGGACAGGGTGTCGATTTCGTCAAGGATCTGATCGGCCAGTTCTCGGGCGGCGACGGATCGGGGAAGAAGAGAAAGGATTGAGCCCCAACGCACGCGATACGATCTTTGCCCTGTCGAGCGGCCTGCCGCCGGCGGGCATCGCCGTGGTCCGGATTAGCGGCCCCGTCGCCGGGAGGACTCTGGATGCAATGGCAGACGGCCGGCCGGCACCGCGCCGGGCAAGCTATCGACCGCTCCGCGACCGCCGCGGCGAGTTGCTCGATCATGCGCTGATCCTCTGGTTTCCCGGGCCCGCGACGGCAACGGGCGAGGATTTGGCCGAGTTTCATGTGCATGGCGGGCGGGCCGTGGTCGCATCGATTCTCGCGGAGATCGGGGCGCTTGAAGGCCTGCGTCCGGCGACTCCCGGGGAATTCACGCGACGGGCCTTCGAGAATGGTCGAATCGACCTCGCCGAAGCCGAAGGGCTTGCCGACCTCCTTGCCGCGGAGACGGAGAGTCAGCGCCAGTCGGCGCTGGCCCTTGCGGAGGGTGGCCTGGGCCGGAGGGTTGAGGCATGGCAAAAGGCGCTGCTCCGGCATTCCGCGCGAATCGAAGCGGCGCTCGATTTTTCCGATGAAGACGATGTACGTGAAGTTGAAGGTGTCCATAGCGAGGTTGCAGCGCTTGCCGGCGAGATGACGGCGCTTCTGGCCGAGCCGGGGGCAGAGCGGTTGCGTGACGGCATCCGTGTCGTTCTTGCGGGGCCGCCCAACGCAGGAAAATCAAGCATTTTCAATATTTTACTGGATCGTGAAGCGGCCATTGTGTCCGACATCGCGGGCACAACGCGCGACAGGATCGAGGGCGTCGTCGCGCTCGACGGCGTGCCCCTGGTGCTGATCGACACCGCGGGCCTGCGCGAGAGCGAGGACGCCATCGAATCGATCGGCGTGGCGCGCGCAAGCGATGCCGTTGCAGGCGCTGACCTTGTTCTCTGGCTGGGAGAAGCATCGGAAGCGCCAAAGGACGCGATTGTCGTTGCGGCGAAGGCCGACCTTGGAGGGTCGCGACCCGGCCTGCGAGTTTCGACCGTAACGGGGGAGGGGATCGCCGCGCTCAAACAGGAAATGCTGAAGCGCGCTGGCGACATGCTGCCCCGCCCTGGCGCATTGGCGCTTAACAGGCGGCACAAGGCCATCCTGGCCGACGTGCGGGACTCGCTCGAACGAGCGGCGGGCGAAGCTGATCCGTTGATCGTTGCCGAGCATCTCCGCCAGGCGCGAGACTGTCTCGATCGCCTGACCGGGCGATCGGGCGTTGAAAACATGCTCGACGCGCTGTTTGGCAGCATGTGCATCGGCAAATAGTGCGTTTCACGTGAAACGGGTTGGCATTTTGCCGCTTCGGGCGTAGCGGCGCGCTCATGCGCAGTTTCGATGTCATTATAGTCGGTGGCGGCCATGCCGGATGCGAAGCGGCAGCGGCTGCCGCACGCATGGGCGCCGCCACCGCGCTTGTTACGTTCCGGACAGACCAGATTGGGGCAATGTCCTGCAATCCGGCGATCGGAGGGCTTGGCAAGGGCCATCTCGTACGCGAGGTCGATGCCTTTGACGGGATCATTGCGCGAGCTGCCGATGCGGCCGCCATTCACTACAGGATGCTCAACGCATCGAAAGGGGCGGCCGTGCAGGGGCCGCGTGTCCAGGCCGATCGCAAGCTGTTCAGGGTCGCGATCAGTCGCTTACTCGATGCGCAGCCCGGGCTGGAGGTTGTGGAGGGGGAAGCGGCGTCGCTCGAATTCGACGGCGACCGTGTAACTGGACTGATGTTGGGGGACGGGAGCATTCTCGATGCCCCTGCAATTGTTCTAGCGACCGGCACGTTCCTTAACGGAAAGATGTTCTGCGGCGAAGAGCAGAGCCTGGGTGGGCGTGTCGGGGAGGCCGCGTCGGTTACGCTCGGAGGCCAGCTTCGCACGCGCAAACTGCCGCTTGGCCGTCTCAAGACCGGCACGCCACCCCGGCTCGACGGGCGGACGATCGACTGGGCTGCGCTCGAAACCCAGGCTTCCGATGACGGCCATTGGACCTTTTCGGACTTGAGCGTTTCACGTGAAACACAGCAGCTCTACTGCGCCATCACGCGGACCAATGCGCAGACCCATGATGTAATCCGCAACAGCCTTGACCGGTCACCGCTGTTTTCGGGCGATATCGAGGGGCAGGGGCCGCGCTATTGCCCGTCGATCGAGGACAAGATCCACCGCTTCGGCGATCGCGACGGGCACCAGATATTTCTCGAGCCGGAAGGGCTGGACGATCCGCTTGTCTATCCCAACGGCGTTTCGACGTCGCTTCCCGCCGATGTGCAGCTCGCTTTTTTGCGAACGATCAGGGGCCTTGAACAAGTCGAGATCGCGCAGCCGGGCTATGCTGTCGAATATGATCATATCGATCCGCGTGCGCTAGATGCCACGCTTGAGCTGCGCGCCATCGCCGGGCTGTTCTGCGCGGGTCAGATCAATGGGACGACCGGCTACGAAGAGGCTGCCGCACAGGGCCTTGTTGCCGGACTGAATGCGGCCGCAAAGGCGCTGGGGCGACCCGCAATCATCCTCGATCGGGCGTCATCCTATATCGGCGTGATGATCGATGATTTGGTGCTTCAAGGTATTACAGAGCCCTACCGGATGCTGACGGCGCGCGCCGAATACCGGCTGCGACTTCGTTCCGACAATGCGGCAACCCGGCTGACGCCGGTTGCACTCGAAGCGGGCTGCGTCGGACTTGCGCGGCGCAACTGGTTCGAGAGCCATAGGGCAGAGCGCGAGAAACTGACTGAGCTATTGAAGGCGCGGACCGCACGCGATCCACGTGGAACGGGGGGCGAAAGACATTCGCTGTTCGACCTCGTCCGGGTCGCAGGACTGGATACGGTCGGGCTGAAATCGCTGCTGCCCGAACTTGAGGACTTTCGCCCGTCGACCGTTTCCGAAGTGATCGAGGATGCGCGTTATGCACCCTATGTCGCCCGGCAGGAGGCAGAAATCCGTGCGATGAGGGCAAACGAAGCCGTGAAGCTGGGTGGCGGGATCGATTATCGGGCGATTGCCGGGCTGTCGAACGAGATGATTGAGCGGCTCGAAGCGGCCCGCCCGGCAACACTTGGCGCCGCCGAGCGCATTCGCGGTGTGACGCCTGCAGCGCTTGCCGCCATCCTTGTCAGCGCTCGCCGGAAGGCGGCATGATCGAAGAGGAAGCGAAGGACTGGCTCGTTCGCAATTGTCATGTTTCACGTGAAACAATGGCAAAGCTTGCTGCATTCGCCGAAGCGGTGATTGCCGAAAACAAGCGCCAGAACCTCATCAGCGCCGCAACGATCCCCGAAATATGGAGTCGCCACATTGTCGATTCCGCGCAGCTGCTGAGGTTGCGGCCCGAGCCCCATTCGGCCCTGCCGTGGCTCGACCTTGGCACTGGCGCGGGTTTTCCGGGAATGGTCATTGCCATTCTCGCCGATGTTCCGGTGATCCTGGTCGAATCACGGCGCAAGCGTTTCGAGTTTCTTGCCCGGCAGGCCGAAGCGCTCGGGTTGGGCCATGCAGGAGTTCACGCCGGACGGCTTGAATCGCTCGAAACGCTGAAAGCCGGAGTGATATCGGCCCGCGCCTTTGCGCCACTGCCGAAGCTTTTCGAACTTGCCCACCGCTTTTCCACAGAAAAAACGCTCTGGTTGCTGCCAAAAGGCCGCAGTGCACGTGAAGAACTGGAATCGGTAAGAAGTTCGTGGCAGGGTGTGTTTCACGTGGAACCCAGTCTTACTGACGCCGAAGCTGCGATCATTGTCGCAACCGGCGTGAGCCCGAGGAAAAACGCCCGATGATCCGTATTGCCGTTGCGAACCAGAAGGGCGGAGTGGGGAAGACCACGACAGCAATCAATGTTGCCACTGCGCTGGCGGCGACCGGCTGGAAAGTGTTGCTTGTCGATCTCGATCCGCAGGGCAATGCTTCAACCGGCCTCGGCATCCACCAGGCGGAACGGGTGCGCTCCAGCTATGACCTCCTCCTCGGCGAGTGCGGCCTGGCCGATGCCGTGATCGCGACGCGGATCCCCCGGCTCGATCTGGTCGCATCCACCCCCGACTTGTCCGGCGCCGAAATCGAACTGGTCGAATTCGATCAGCGCACCCACCGGCTCCTGACGGCCCTGGAGGCGGCGCCCCCAGGGAAATGGGACATTGCGCTTTTCGATTGCCCGCCTTCGCTTGGGCTGTTGACGCTCAATGCCATGGTCGCCGCGCAATCCCTGCTGGTTCCTCTCCAGTGTGAATTCTTTGCGCTCGAAGGATTAAGCCAGCTATTACAGACAGTTGAGAGAATCCGGGGGCGCTTCAACCCGACGCTTTCGATCCTTGGCGTGGCACTCACCATGTATGACCGCCGCAACCGGCTGACCGATCAGGTCGCGCAGGACGTGCGCAGCTGCCTTGGGCGGGCCGTGTTCGAAACGGTCATTCCGCGCAACGTCCGGCTGTCCGAAGCGCCGAGCCACGGACTGCCCGCATTGATCTATGATCACAAGTGCCCTGGATCCGAGGCTTATATGGCGCTGGCGCGCGAGTTGATCGCGCGGCTTCCCCGGCAAAAGGCTGCTGCGTGAACGAGGACGCGCCAGTCACGCCGTTGAAGAAGCGTCCGACAGGGCTTGGCCGGGGGCTTTCGGCGCTGCTTGGTGAAATCGAGCGCGAGCCGCCGGTTGCACTCGATGGCGCCACGCCCGAAGGCGTCCGGATGGTCGAAGTCAACCGACTGCGGCCACTGCCCAACCAGCCGCGCAAGACGTTCGACGACGATGCGCTTGACGAGCTTGCCGAATCGATCAAGTCGCGGGGCGTACTCCAGCCGATCGTCGTGCGCGATCCCGATCATGATGGGCATTATGAGATCATCGCCGGCGAACGGCGCTGGCGTGCGGCCCAACGCGCGCATATCCACCAAGTCCCTGTAATAATTAGGGAATTTGATGACGTCACTGCGCTAGAAATCGCCATTATCGAGAATGTCCAGCGCGAGCAGCTCAACGCCTGGGAAGAGGGCGAGGCCTACCGGCGGCTGATCGACGACCATGGTCATACGCAGGAAGCGCTCGGCCGGATCGTCGGCAAGTCGCGCAGCCATGTCGCGAACCTGATGCGTCTTCGCAACCTGCCTTTGCCGGTTCATGACTGGCTGACTGCGGGCCAGATCACGATGGGCCATGCCCGTGCCTTGCTCGGGTCGGACGATCCTGTCGGGCTTGGGCGCATGATTGTCCAACGGGGCCTTTCGGTGCGTGAAACCGAAAGGCTGATCAAGAAGGCCAAGGCTCCGCCGGGGCGAACCGATGGCGCGCGCGGAGGAGGCCGGAGCGGCGACCCGGACCTGCTGGCGCTCGAGCGGCAATTGACAGACATGCTGGGGCTCAAGGTCAAGATCAATCATCAGGCGCGTTCGGGAACGATGACGCTTGCCTATTCCTCGCTCGAGCAACTCGACATGATCTGCCAGAGGTTGAGCGGCGAACCGATCTAGCGCCCTGCGCCGCGAAGAGCCTGTTCCATGAGCCAGACGCGGATTGCGCTTCCCAGATTGGGCGGATCGCGTGCTTCGATCCGTCTTGCATCGATCTGTGCGATCAGGGCGTTGAGCGGCAATGACCGGCTTTCGGCCGCGCTCTTAAGCGCTTCCCAGAAAACAGGTTCAAGGCTGATCGAGGTTTCGTGGCCCGCAATCGTGACCGAGCGCTTGACGGGCCCGGCCATCAATACATGTGCTGGCCGCCATTGATCGACATTGTCGATCCGGTGACGAATCCCGCATCCTCCGAACAGAGAAAAGCGACGCCACGGGCAATTTCGCTCGCCTTGCCAAGCCGCCCGACCGGGATTTTGGCGACAATCTTCGCCAGCACATCGGCGGGAACCGCCGCGACCATGTCGGTATCGATATAGCCCGGGGCAATGGCGTTTACGGTAACGCCGAATTTCGCGCCTTCCTGCGCCAGCGCCTTGGTGAAGCCGTGGATGCCAGATTTGGCGGCGGCATAGTTCACCTGGCCATATTGGCCCGCCTGACCGTTGATCGAGCCGATATTGACGATCCGACCCCAGCCGCGATCCTTCATGCCCGAAAAAGTGGCCTTGGCCATGTTGAAACAGCCGCCCAAATTCGTGTCGATCACTTCCTTCCAAGCTTCGTAGCTCATCTTGAGAAGCGTACCGTCTCGGGTGATGCCGGCATTGTTCACGACTACATCGATCGGCCCCAAATCGGCGGCGACCTTCGCGCATCCCTCAAGGCACGCCTTGTGATCGGCAACGTCCCATTGATAGGCGGGTATGCCGGTACGGTCGGTAAAGGCCCTGGCCCGCTCCGCATTTCCCGCATAATTGGCGGCGACCGTGAAACCAGCGTCCTTGAGCGCGACGCAGATCGCTTCGCCGATGCCGCGCGTTCCGCCGGTTACAATTGCCACCTTGCCCATCAAGCCTCTCCTTCGTTTGGTTTCCGGCAAGACTAGGAAGCTCCACGCCACCCTGCAAGTTCACGCGAAAGTAAAGTGACAAGCATGTCCATTCCCGGCACGCTGTCGTTTAGGCAGGGGAGGTAGGCAAAATCCGTCCCCCCGGCGTCGAGAAAGATCTTTCGCCCGCGAATGCCCAGTTCCTCGAGCGTCTCGAGATTGTCGGCGGCGAACCCCGGGGCGATGACGGCCACTTTCCGGGCGCCGGCCGGCGGCAGCCCCGTCAGCGTCGCATCGGTTGCCGGTTCGAGCCATTTGGCCCGGCCGAGGCGCGACTGGAAGCTGACGGTGAGCGAGCGGCCCAGTGCTTCGGAAAGGAGCCGCACGGTCTTCTGGCAATGGCAATAGTAAGGATCACCGAGCTCAAGTGTGCGCGCAGGCAAGGAATGGAAGCTCGCGACTATTGCGTCGGGCACAAAGGGAAGTGCTGCCAACCCGGCCTCGACGTTCTGCCTCAGCGCGCCGATATAGGCCGGATCGTCATGATAGGGGGGCAGGAAGCGAAGCGCCGGCTGCCAACGCATTTTTGAAAGCGCGGCTGCCGCTGCGTCCGTTACGGTCGCCGTCGTGGTGCCCGAATATTGCGGATAGAGCGGCGCGATCAGGATGCGGTCGCACCCGGCGGCCTTCATCGCCGCCAGCTGCTTCCCGATCGACGGCCGGCCATAGCGCATCGCCCAGTCGACCATCGCCGTATCACCCAACGCCGACTGTGCCGCTTCGGCCTGCCTTCGTGTGATGACCGTGAGCGGCGAGCCATCCTCGGTCCAGATTTGAGAATAGGCATGAGCCGATTTTCGCGGGCGGGTCGTGAGGACGATCCCGCGCAATATGGGCTGCCAGATGAGCGACGGGATTTCGACGACGCGACGATCTGACAGGAATTCCTTCAGATAGGTGCGAACCGCTGCCGGTGTCGGTGCTTCAGGCGAGCCGAGATTGACCAGGAGTATGCCCACACGCCCGGTCGATAGTTCGGGGTGATCGTCGGGGCGTGCCATCAAAGGTTGCCGGGCGAAAGCGGAAGGTTTCGGAAGCGCCGCCCGCTTCCCGCAAACAAGGCGTTGGCAATAGCCGGCGCAACTGCGGGCACGCCCAATTCCCCCGCACCGCCCGGCGCTTCTGTGCTTGCGACAAGCTCGACCGTGATTTCGGGCATGTCGGCCAGTTTTGGCAGACCGAGATCGCGCAGACGCAGGGGGCCGGCCAGCCCGCGCCTGATATGGACGGCATTGCCCGTCGCCGCTCCCATCCCGAACAGGAGCCCGCCTTCGATCTGCTGCCGCGCAATGTCTGGATTGATCACGCGCCCGATATCGGCGACCGCGACAAGGCGAGTCACACGGACGCGCTGATCGTCATCGAGTTGGGCTTCGGCGAGAACCGCGATATGACTTCCCGCCATCGAGTGGCACGCCAGTCCCTGCCCGGTGCCCTGTCCGCCGCCTTCCCAGCTGCCCTTGGTCGCGGCCTTGGACAGGCACAACGCCAATCGGGGATTGCCGCCCAGCATGGCCATCCGGAAGGAAAAGGGCTCGACACCGCTTTCGTGCGACAGCTCGTCGATGAAGCACTCGTTGAAGAAGGCGGTAAAGCTGTGTGCACGGCCCCGCCACGGACCGGCCGGTACGCCGATATCGACGGGGTGGTGATCGATGCCGTAATTGTCGATCGCATAGACGGGCGTCGCGCCGTCCACAGCGTGAAGGTGCGAGCGACCCGCATGCTTGCGCTGCGCGTCCGTCGCCGAAAGACCGTCCAGCGTGCGAGATCGCATTTCGCCAAGCCCGTTCGGCGCGGCGATTTGTGCGTGCCATGCATCGATATGGCCCGCCCCCCCCAGACGGGCCACCATCCGCGCACGCGCCGCCGGCCGGAAGGGTTCGTGCATCATGTCTTCCGCACGCGACCAGGTCAGTTGCACCGGGCGTTTCAGCTTATAGGCAAGGATTGCCGCCTGCCGGGCGATCTCGACCTCATATTTGCGCCCGAACGACCCGCCGATGAGCATCGGGTGGACCGTCACGTCCTCCGGATCGAGGCCGATCGCGTGCGCGGCGGCATCGCGGGCCGGACCCGGCAGTTGCGTCGCGATCCAGAGTTGGAGCTTGCCATCACCGAGTGCAGCCGTGGCGCTTAGTGGTTCGATCGCGGCATGCGGTGCCAGCCCAACGGAATATTCGGCGGTCGAAGTCCGCGCATTCGCAAGGGCAGCATCGACATCGCCTGATTCCGCCACGCGCTTGCCATCGGCGCCAAGCGCGCTCGAAAGCGCCTGCGCGATCGACCGGTCTCCTACGAAGCGCCCCTTCGTCACGAATTTGGGGCGCATGGCATCGAGCGCCCGGTTCGCCGCCCACCAGTTTGTTGCAACCGCTGCGACCCAGCGTTCATGCTCGACAATATCGAGCACGCCGAAGATCCGGTCGGCAGCCGCCTTGTCGACCGATTTCAGGAAGGAATCGCCGATCGGCCCCTGCCGGATCGCGGCATAGACCATGTCGGGAAGGCGGATATCGGCGGCATAATTGGCCGATCCATCGATCTTTGCCGGAATGTCGAGCCGATTCATGCCCCGGCCGGTGAGCCGGTTCCCCCCCCCGCCCATGCGAAGCGGAACATCCTCGGGAAGCCGCATTCGCGCCGCTTCCTCGGCGAGTTCGCCAAAGCGCAGCCTGTCGTCGCCGCGCGTCACGAACCCGCCCCCGGTATCGCAGGCCAGCCAGTCGGCATCCCAGCGCCTCGCGGCCGCCTGGCACAGCAATGCTCGCGCTGCGGCCCCCGCGCGCCGGGCAACCGTCTCATAAGCGCGCACGGTGGAAGACCCGCCGGTCGCCTGGACTTTCTCTTCGGGCCACCAGCCCTCCTGCCACTCCTCGGCAAAGACAGCGTTGGCGTAAACGGGATTGAGCGGCGCAGGCTCGACCGAAACCGTCCGCCAGTCTGCTCCCAGTTCGTCGGCAATGATCTGCGGGATGACGGTATAGCTGCCCTGCCCCATTTCGACCTGCGGTACCACGACGGTCACATGCCCGTCGGTCCCGATCTTCAACCAGGCATTGAAGATGCTTTCGCCCTCGGCGGCGACAAGGTTCGGGGGATAGCTGCGCGGCCAAAGCGCCCAGCCCACCACGAGCCCGCCTCCGATTGCCGCCCCCGTCAGCAAGGATCGCCGCGAAATTTCCATGCGCTGGGGCTTAGAGCCTGATCGATTCGGGGGGAAGCCCCCTCCCAAGGGGCTATCCCCGCATTTTCGCCCAGACTGCTCGATAGTCGTTCCGCAGCGTGACCTTGTCGATCTTCTCCGTACCGAGGCGCGGGAGCGGTTCGGCGGAGATCCATATCTGCTGTGGCACCTTGAACGCAGCCAGCTGGCCTTTCAGGAATTCGGTAAGGGCCTCGACCGTCACGTCCTGGCCGGGATGGAAATAGACCACGGCCCCCGGAACTTCGCCCAGCCGTTCGTCGGGCAGGCCGAAGACGCAAGCTTCGGCCACGGCCGGGTGCTTGTAGATATCGGCCTCGACTTCCTGGCAGGAGATATTCTCGCCGCCGCGGATGATGATGTCCTTCTTGCGGTCGACAATGAAGACATAGCCGTCGGGGTCGAGATAGCCGATGTCGCCTGAACGGAAATAGCCGTCTTTCGTCATGCAGGCGGCGGTCGCTTCGGGCTGGTTCCAGTATCCGCAGAACAGCGCGACCGAGCGGATCGAGATTTCGCCGCGTTCGCCCTGCGGCATCGGCTTCCCGGCATCGTCGAGGATCGCAAGATCGACCAGCGGCTTGGACGGAGTCCCGGTGCTGTTCGGCTTTTCGAGATAGTTGGTTGAAAAGATGCCCGCGCCGATCGCATTGGTCTCGGTGAGGCCATAGCCAAGTGCTGGCGGCGCGGTCGGAAATTCCTCGACCAGACGGCGGACATGATCGACCGGACGGGGTGCCCCGCCACCCGCGAGTCCCTGGAGCGACGAGAGGTCGTATTTGTGGCGATCGGGATGAGTCAGCAGTTCGAAGCTCATCAGCGGAACGCCGGTGAAATTGGTGATCTTCTCGCGTTGGATCAGTTCCATTGCCGCAATCGCGTTCCATTTGGGCATCATGACGATCTTGCGGCCGATGGCGAAGCTGACGAGCATGATCGGGACTTCGCCTGTCACATGGAAAAGCGGCACGGTCAGCAATGCCGCGTGCGGCGGCCGATCGGCGCTGATCGTCCCGTCTTCGGTGCCGAGTTTCAGCATCACCAACGCCTGCACGATATAGTTGAATGTCGCCTGCACGACAGCGCGGTGCGTCGAACAAGCGCCCTTGGACTGTCCGGTTGACCCCGACGTGAAAAGAATGGTCGCCAGGTCGTCGCCTGTGATTTCAGGCAAGGGCGTGTCCGCGCCACCGCCTGCCGCCATAACGGGCGCCATTGCTTCGTCGATCGGCAGGGAAATATCGAGCGCAACGATTTTCGCCTTGCCCTTGTACCCGGCCTCCTCCAGCCGCTTTCCTCGCGGCGGATCGACAAAGACGATGCTCGCGTCGACATCGTCGATTCCGGCGGCCAGTTCGGAGCCCTGCCACCAGCCGTTGAGCAGGGTCGCGCAACCGCCCGCCATCAATACGCCCATATAAAGCACGACCCAGGCCGGCGCGTTGCGCATCGCGACACCGATCCGGTCGCCTTTTTTAACGCCATGGTCATCGACAAGCGCGCCAGCCACCTTGCGGGCGGCGGCATAGGTTTGGGCGAAGCTCAATCTTTCCTCGCCGTCCACAAGGAACGTCGCATCGCCATGCTGGGCGCAGAAATGGGCGAAATAATGTGTCAGCGCAGGAGGGGCGGCCGCGATCATCGGCACGTCGACTCCGTGCTGGCGGAAAGTCGTCAACGGCATTGGCCCTTGCGCGCTGGTCAGTTCTGCTGTGGCCTTTTCAAGCCGCAAGTCCAATTCGGATGGCATCGTTCTTCTCTCCCTATTGGTCTTCTCGTTTGCTCTCACTATGGAGGGGAAAATTGCCGGGGAAAAGCCTTGATCCTGTCGTTTCTTGCCGAAGCCAGTTCCGCCATTCGCTATGACCAGCTTGGACTTTCACCGATTGCGCTCGATCTGGGGGTCTTCAAGCTCCGCTGGTACAGCCTTGCCTATATCGCGAGCATCCTGATCGGCTGGTGGTACCTGTTGAAACTGATCGCGCAGCCGGGTGCGCCGATGGCGAGGCGGCATGCCGATGATTTCGTATTCTATGCAACGCTCGGCATCATCGTCGGCGGGCGGCTCGGCTATTGCCTGTTCTACAAGCCGGAGATTTTCCTGACGCCGCTGGATGTGTTCAAGCTTTGGGAAGGGGGAATGTCGCTGCATGGTGGCACGATCGGAACCATTCTCGCGATCGGATGGTTCACGTGGCGCAACAAATTGAGCTTCCTCCGCTTCTGCGACTATATCGCTTGCGCAACGCCGTTCGGTCTGTTCTTCGTTCGCCTCGCGAATTTCGTGAATGGGGAGCTTTGGGGCCGCCCGACCGATGTGCCCTGGGCAATGATCTTTCCCGCGACTGGCGATGAAATAGCGCGCCACCCGAGCCAGCTTTACGAAGCAGGGCTCGAAGGCCTGCTTTCCTTCGCGATTCTCTGGTTGCTCTTCTGGAAATCGGACGCGCGATACTATCCCGGACGCCTTTTCGGCATGCTTGCGCTTTACTATGGCTCGGTGCGTTTCGGGCTTGAATTCCTGCGCGAGCCAGATGTGGGCGTGACGGGCCTGCTCGGCCTCACGATGGGGCAGACGTTGTGCGTGCCGATGATTCTGCTCGGGCTCTATCTGATCCTGACTTCAAGGGCGCGCCGCAAGAGGGTGGAAGCTGTTGCCGGAACAGCCAGCGTCGCCTGAGCCGCATTTGCCCGAACGGTTGGCGCGTGCCATCACGCTTGGCGGGCCGATCCCGGTTGCGCAGTTCATGGCTGCGGCCAATGCGCATTATTATGCCACGCGCGATCCGCTGGGGGCGGCGGGCGATTTCGTCACGGCGCCCGAAATCAGCCAGATGTTCGGGGAATTGGTCGGGGCCTGGTGCGCCGATCTTTGGATGCGCGCTGGAAAGCCGGCCATCCGCTTCGTCGAACTGGGCCCGGGGCGTGGCACGCTTGCCGCCGATGCGCTCCGCGCCATGGGCAATGCAGGGCTTCGCCCGCCCGTGCATTTCGTGGAGACGAGTCCCGTCCTGCGCGCGGCTCAGTTCCGTGCCGTCCCGGACGCTGTCTTCCATGACGATGTGACAAGCCTGCCGGAAACGGAACCGCTTCTCATTGTTGCGAACGAGTTTTTTGATGCGCTTCCCATTTACCAGCTGGTGAAGGCCCAGGATGGCTGGCGCGAGCGCCGTGTTGCCTGCCAGGATGTGATTTTTCTGCCGGTTGCCGGCAAGCTCGCCCCGGACGCCATCGTTCCTGAAAGCCTTCGAGACGCTCCGCCCGGCAGTATCATCGAAACCTCACCCGCAAGCGTTGCTGTTGCCCGGGCTCTCGCCGAGCGAGTCGTGAGGCAGGGCGGCGCGGCGTTGCTGATCGATTACGGCTATGAGGGGCCCGCAATCGGAGAAACCCTGCAGGCCGTAAAGGGGCATGGTCATGTCAATCCCTTCGAAGCACCTGGCGAACATGATCTCACGGCACATGTCGATTTCACGGCGCTCGGAGCCATTGCGGCGCTCGCGGGCGCACGGCTCCACGGTCCCGTCTCACAGGGTGATTTTCTTGGCCGTCTGGGAATCGCCGAGCGCGCGGCAATGTTGGCACGGGCGAATCCGGATAACGGCGAAGCGTTGGCAGTGGCATTTCGCCGCCTGACCAGCCCGGCCGAGATGGGCAGCCTGTTTCGCACGATGGCTATCGTCTCTCCCGGCTGGCCGGATCCGGCCGGGTTCTGATAGGGGCGGGCGATGGAACCGGTCGAAGTCATCATCGCGCAGGCGCTCAGGGGCATGCCGCACGGATTTCTCGGGCGGCGCGGGGGCGTTTCGACCGGGCTCCATGCGGGCCTGAATGTTGGGCTTGGTTCGGACGATGACGCGGCGGCGATAGCCGAAAATCGAAGGCGAGCGGTGGAGGCCGTGCGGTTCGGCGCGCAGCTTGTGACGGTCCACCAAGTGCATTCTGCCGATGCCGTGGCTGCGACGGCTCCCTGGCCCGACGATGCGCGGCCGCACGCCGACGCGATCGTTACCGACCGGCCGGGCCTGCTGCTTGGCGTCTTGACGGCTGATTGCACGCCTGTCCTGCTCGCCGATGCCCAGGCCGGGGTTGTCGGCGCGGCCCATGCCGGGTGGAAGGGCGCGCTCGGTGGGGTGACCGATTCTGCGATAGCCGCGATGGAGGGGCTGGGTGCGCAGCGCGACCGGATCGTGGCCGCAATCGGCCCGGTGATCGCGCGCGTTTCCTACGAAGTCGATGACGGCTTTGCCCGTCGCTTCGAGGAAGCGGATCCGGCCAATGAGCGTTTCTTTTCGCCGGGCCGCGAGGGGCACCAGCAATTCGACCTTGAAGCCTATGTCGCGGCGCGGCTGGCAGCAGCCGGAATCGGGCGGATCGAGTTGCTCGGGCTCGACACCTATGCAGATCCGGAGCGATTTTTCAGTTTTCGCCGCGCAACACACCGCGGAGAACCCGGCTATGGGCGGCAGATTTCGCTGATCGGGCTTCCGGGCTGACCCTGTTTCAGCTAGGCTGCACAACAATATTACTCTCTTCCGAAAGCAAATTACATGACCGATGCGTCCGAAACCCCCCGCCGCCGCCCCAAACCCGATGTGATGGCGATCGGCAACCGCAAGCTTCAGCCCAACACGCTGATGATGGGGCATGGCTTCGATCCTGCGCTGTCCGAAGGGTCGCTGAAGCCGCCGATCTTCCTGACTTCGACCTTTGTTTTCGAAAATGCGGCGGCGGGAAAGCGCCATTTCGAAGGTGTGACCGGAAAGCGGCCGGGCGGCGCCGAGGGCCTTGTCTATTCGCGGTTCAACGGCCCCAACCAGGAAATCGCCGAAGACCGGCTCGGCGTCTGGGAAGATGCAGAGGATGCGCTCACCTTTTCGAGCGGCATGTCGGCCATCGCGACGGTCCTGCTTGCGTTCGTCCAGCCGGGCGATGTGATCGTCCATTCGGCCCCGCTCTATGCTGCGACCGAAACGCTGATCGGGCGGATCCTCGGCAAGTTCGGGGTGAAATGGCTCGATTTCCCCGCTGGCGCCACGCCCGAGGAAATCGATGCGGTCGTCGAACAGGCGCAGGCTCTGGGCCGGGTCGCGCTGATCTATCTTGAAAGTCCGGCCAATCCGACGAACGTGCTTGTCGACGTGGAGGCCGTGGCCGGGGTGCGCGATGCGCGCTTCGGGACGGGCGAGGATCGCCCGCCGATCGTTATCGACAACACGTTCCTCGGGCCGCTCTGGCACAAGCCCCTGGCGCATGGCGCGGACATCGTGGTCTACAGCCTCACCAAATATGCAGGGGGACATAGCGACTTGGTCGCTGGCGGGGCGCTGGGGTCAAAAGCGCACATCAACACGATCCGCGCGATGCGCAACACGATCGGCACGATCCTCGATCCGAACAGTGCCTGGATGCTGCTCCGCAGCCTCGAAACACTCGAACTCCGGATGAGCCGTGCTGGCGAAAACGCCGCGAAGATCTGCGCCTGGCTCAAGGACCAGCCCAAGGTTGAAAAGATCGTCTATCTGGGCTTTCCGGAAAACGAGCGGCAGGCAGATATCTACAAGCGCCACTGCAGCGGCGCGGGATCGACTTTCTCGCTCTATCTGAAAGGCGGAGAGGCCGAGGCCTTTGCCTTTCTCGATGCTCTGAAGATCGCCAAGCTCGCCGTCAGCCTCGGCGGGACGGAGACGCTGGCGAGCTGCCCGGCCGCGATGACGCACCTGTCGGTGCCTGACGATCGCAAGGCCGCGCTCGGGATCACGTCGAACATGGTCCGCATCTCGATCGGGGTCGAAGACGCCGATGACCTGATCGCCGATTTCGAACAGGCGCTGGCGGCGATCTAGGCCCAGTCGATAATGGTCCATCCGCGCGCGCCGGCGAGCGCGCGGAGGCGGCCGTGCGGGTTGGCGGCGAAGGCTTCATCCGCCCAGGCGAGGCAGGGCGCGTCCGAGGCGTGGTCGGAATAGAAACGGATATGGACTGAATCGCGGCGGATCGATTGGAGTTTCAACCAATCATTGACCATCGCCAGCTTGGCTTCGCCATAGCAGTTTTCGCCGTCGATCTTCGGATCGATGTCGTCGCCCGCCATTGTCGCCCTGGTCGCCACGACATCGGCACCAAGCAGCCGCCCGATCTGCGACACATAGAAATTGTAGGAAGCGCTGGCGATGACGATGCGGCAACCGTCGGCCCGGTCCTGATCGATCCGGTCAAGCGCCGCGCGAAAAACGTTCCGTGCGAGCGTCCGGCCGGCAAATCCCGCTGAAATTCGGGCGAGCGCGGCAGCGTCGATCCGTCGGCCGAGCATCAGGCCCAGATTGATCTCTTTCAACCGCGCACGGTCGAGCAGTTTCAGGGCATAGGCAAGAATGGTCACGATCAGGGCCGGAGCAAAAAGGATTCGCCACGGACGGTAACGGGGAACGGCGTAGGCGAGGAACGGCCCGAACGTCGCCAATCGCGTAATTGTCCGGTCCATGTCGTAAATTGCGATGCGCTGCATGATTTCGCCATAATGGCATTGCAGCTTGCCCGTAAGCCGCGAATGCAGCACTGTTCGAGGATCATGCCGGAACCGACCAGCCTCAAGGCCGATTTTGTGGAGGAAATGGCGGGCGATGTGCCTGTCCTGCGCTTCACCGGTCGTCTGACCCTGCCCCGCCTTGAAGACCTGCCCCAACGGCTGGAATCGCTGGACCGCGCGCCGAAGCGGATCGACCTTTCCGAGATTCAGCGGATCGACACGGTCGGGGCCTGGATCGTCCACAAGCTCGCGGAGGAAAACGAGGCGGAAATAGTCGGACTCAGTTCCGAAGGTCAGACGCTGCTGCGGCAGGTGGAGCGATCATATCGCCCCGTTTTGATGCGGCCCGAACCGTACAAGCCATTCCTGCGCGTGCTCGATGAGGTTGGCGATGCGACTGTGATGGCTTGGCAGACGATGCTTGGGCTGCTGTCCTTCTTCGGCGCGATCCTGATCGGAACATGGTCGGTGATCCGGGAGCCGCGACGCTTCCGGCTCAACGCAGTGATCCAGAGGTTCGAATTGGTGGGCGTGAAGGCGCTGGCGATCGTCGGGCTTATGAGCTTCCTCATCGGCATCGTCATTGCGCAGCAAGGTGCGGTCCAGCTTCGCCAGTTCGGTGCCGAAGCATTGACCGTGAACCTGATCGGCCGGATCACGACACGCGAACTTGGGGTCCTGATGACGGCAATCATGGTTGCAGGCCGCTCGGGTTCGGCCTTTGCCGCACAACTGGGAACCATGAAGCTGACCGAGGAAATCGATGCCATGCGCACGATCGGGGTATCCCCCATCGAAGCATTGGTCCTGCCGCGCCTGCTTGCCGCGACATTCATGATGCCGTTGCTCGGATTCTTCTCGATGATCATCGCCATGATCGGCGGAGGCATCTTTTGCTGGATTTCGCTCGACTTGCCGCCGCTCACCTACATCCATCGGTTGCGCGAGGTGACGCCCATCACCGATCTCTGGGTGGGCCTGACCAAGGCCCCGGTCTTTGGCGCGATCATTGCCATATCGGGCTGCTTTCAGGGGATGCAGGTAGAGGGCGATGCAGAGCAGGTCGGTTTGCGGACCACTGCGGCCGTTGTGCAGGCCATTTTCCTTGTGATTGTCCTTGATGCCTTTTTTGCGGTCTTCTTCACGTCGATTGGCTGGGACTGATGAATCGCAACGACCCCATTGCCATCCGCGTTCGTGGCCTCAAGAACAGTTTCGGGCCGCAGGTGGTTCATGAGGCGCTCGATCTCGATGTGCGCAACGGCGAAATCCTTGGCGTGGTTGGCGGCTCCGGAACCGGCAAGTCCGTGCTGATGCGCTCGATCATCGGACTGCAGCGGCCCGACGAGGGCGAAGTCCTGGTTTTCGGCGAATCGATGCTCGACAAGGAAGAGCGGGAGGCGCTCGATATCCGGCGCCGCTGGGGTGTCCTGTTTCAGGGCGGCGCGCTGTTTTCGACCCTGACCGTGGCCGAGAACATCCAGGTCCCGTTGCGCGAATATTATCCCCGCCTGCCCGAATCGCTGCTTGATGAAATTGCCGCGTATAAGGTCGTCATGTCGGGCCTTCCCGCCGATGCGGGCCCCAAATATCCGTCCGAGCTTTCGGGCGGGATGCGCAAGCGCGCCGGGCTAGCGCGAGCATTGGCGCTCGATCCGACGCTCCTGTTCCTCGACGAACCCACCGCCGGGCTCGATCCGATTGGTGCTGCTGCATTCGATTCCCTGACGCAGAGCCTGCAGAAGACGCTTGGCTTCACGGTTTTCCTGATCACGCATGATCTCGATACGCTCTATGCGATTTGCGACCGGGTGGCGGTCCTGGCCGACCGGAAAGTGATCGGCGTAGGGACCATCCCGGAACTTCTGGCCATGGATCATCCCTGGATCCAGGAATATTTCAACGGGCCGCGAGGCCGCGCCGCGACGGCGACGGTTGATCGCAACAGCGAAACAAGGGCATGATACGCTGATGGAAACACGTTCCAACCATATTCTTGTCGGCGGCGTCGTGCTTGGCCTGCTTGTGGCGCTGGCTGGTTTCATCGTCTGGCTTGCCGGCATCAATGGCGGACTGACCAAGAGCTACGACATATTCTTCCAGCAATCGGTCGAGGGCCTGTCGCAGGGTGGCACGGTCACCTATGCTGGCGTCCCCTCGGGCCAGGTGAAACTCATCGAGTTGTGGCGCGACAATCCGGGCTTTGTTCGCGTCCGCGTCGAAGTGAAGGGCGAGACGCCGATTCTCGAAGGCACGACAGCAAGTTTGCAGGGCAGCTTTACCGGCCCGTCCTCGATCCTGCTCGATGGCGGCATCAAAGGCGCGCCGCCAATCAAGGATATCGGGCCTGCGGGTGCGCCGGTGATTCCCACCAAGCGGACCGGGCTTGGCGCACTGCTCAACAACGCGCCGCAGCTCCTCGAGCGTATATCCACCTTGACCGAGCGTGTGACGGAACTGCTCAACGACAAGAACCAGAAGAGTCTGTCCGGCATTCTCGAAAATACCAACCGCCTGACCGCGACGCTGGCACGCAACGGACCCCAGATCGAAGCGACGATCGCGGAGACGCGCGCGACGATCAAGTCGGCGGGGCTCGCGGCCGACGAGCTGGCGAAGCTTGCGGGAACGACCAATACCCTGCTCGACAGCGAAGGCCGGCCGATGGTTGTCGAGTTGCGCAAGACGGCGGCGCAGGCGCAGAAAAGCCTTGCGAGCCTCGATGCGGTGCTGAGCGAAGCGAGGCCTGGGGTCCAGACACTTTCCAACCAGACCATTCCCGAAATCGGCCAGCTGGTCCGCGATTTGCGCACCATGTCCGAAGCGCTGGGATCGGTCGCAACCAAGCTCGATCAGGGCGGAGCAGGGGCCTTGATCGGACCGCCGTCGCTCCCCGACTACAAGCCCGGGAGGCACGGCAAATGATCAGGGTGATTTCTGTACTCGTCCTTGGCGTGGCGCTTTCGGGTTGCGTCAGCCTTGGCGGTAAGCCGCCCGAATCGCTGCTCAGTCTTTCCGCTGCGGCGCAAGTCGCCGCCAATGACAGTCGCACCGCACAGGCAGGGGAAGCCATCACCATCCATGTTCCTGTGGTTCCGCAGGCGCTTGCGAGCAATCGCGTGCTTGTCACGAGCGGTCCGACCGCGATCGCCTATGTGAAGGATGCCGTGTGGGCGGAGCCGCCCGCGCGACTGTTCCAGCGCGTTGTCTCCGAGACAGTCGCTGCCAGGACGGGACGCGTGGTCCTCGACGTCCGCCAGCTCGCGCTGGATCAGGGCATGCAAGTGACGGGTACCTTGAGTGCCTTCGGAATCGATCCGGATGCCGGACAGGCCGTGGTTACCTATGATGCTGCGATGACCGCCGACCATGGCCGAACGGTGAGGACACGCCGCTTCGAAGCGCGGGTTCCCGTGAGGGAAATCAAGCCGGATCCGGTTGGTCGCGCCCTCAATGCAGCAACGAACAAGGTTGCCGAGGATGTGGCCGGCTGGATCGCGGGCTAGCCTTCCTCAGGCAGAAGGAACTTGACCTTCCGGGTCGCGAAATCGACCGAGACCCGGCGGAATGACCTCAGGCTTTCAACACCGAGAAGCATCGACGGTTTCCGCGTGAGACCAAACAGCTTGAACGGATGAGCGTCGGCAAAAGCTATTGCCGCATTGCCCATTGAAATGCCGCCGATCCGGAGCTTGCTGACCACCGTATATTCCGCGGGCGTGTTGCGACCGAGCACATCGACCATGTTGATCGGCTTGATCTCGGTGTCGGGCCGTCGCTTGACCAGAAGCGAACGCAGCTTCGAATTGGCAATGCTGTTTTGCGCGCCGGTGTCGACAACGACCCAGATCTTCTGCCCATTGGCATCGGCGTCGACCATGACAAGCTGGCCAAGCCGCGTCCGGGCCGTGACAACAATCAGGTCCGCGTCGGCGGGCACGGCCTCCTCCGGCTCGCTGGCAGGCTCGATGCGCATCGTGTTGCTGTGAAAGTCCATGACGATGCGCTGGCCCTTGAGGCTGTCGATCCCCAGCAGCCCGTCGGCTCCCACATTGCGTTTCGGCAAGGCCGCCGCGTGGACTTTCCGAGCGGTATTGTTCGATACCTGGACGGTATCGATCTTCACCAGCCGGACATCGGCGGATCCACCCATGGCATGCAGCTTGGCCGTTCCCGCCTTGGGAAGGCCGAGCCTGTCGGCCAGATCCTCCGATACGACAGTGCGATCGGCGCCCGTATCAACGACAAACTGGAACGGGCCCTGCCCGTTGACCACGACGGGTACCGTCATGCGGAGCGCGCGATCAAGCCCGGTCGCGATCTCATCGGCTACGGATGCCGCCTCGCCGGCTACAGGCGGCGTTGGCGTCTGCGCCCCGACCGGAGCCGTCAAGCACAATGTAAAAGGGAAAAATGCTACGGGAATGCGGGCTCGTGCCACAAATGGCTCCTCTTCGATTTCACATCCCTTGTTACAACATAGTGACGACTGCGCGGCGGTCAATGTCACCGGTCATCGGACATCGCTTCGGCGGCGAGTGCTTCGGCCTCGACAAGCAGCGCGTCGTCGGTGTCGGGCCCTGCGACGCTTTCGCGCCCGATCAGGACCAGAACCGGAATCGCGAGCGGCGAAACGTGAGGCAATGTCTTGTGAACAATGCTGGCCGCCGCCCGGTCGAGCAGCGCGCCGAGCCGCCCGACATCGGTCATCCGCGCCCGCGCGTCGGCCCATGCCGCCTCGAGAAGCAAATGATCGGGCTCGTATTTGCGAAGCACGTCGTAGATCAGGTCGGTCGAAAACGTCACTTGCCGCCCGGACTTGCGCTTGCCGGGGTGCTGACGTTCGACCAGCCCCGAAATCACCGCCACCTCACGGAAAGCGCGTTTCAGGAGCGCCGACTGCTCGATCCATTCGGCAAGTTCGTCGCGCAATATGTCGGGCGAAAAGAGCGGCCGGGGATCGGCGACTGGCTTGAGGCTCCAGATCGCGAAGGCATAGTCGCTGCAGACGAAACCGACCGGCTGAAGCCCCATTGCGTCCATTCGTTTCGTGATCAGCATGGCAAGCGACTGATGCGCGTTCCAGCCTTCGAAGCTGTAAGCGACCATGTAGTGCAGTCCCTCGCGCGGAAAGCTCTCGATCAGCAATTCATTGGGCGCGGGCAAGGTGGAACGGCGCGCCTGCATTTCGAGCCAGATACGCACATCTCTTGGGAAGCGGGGCCATTGGCTGGGATCGTGAAGAAAAGTGCGCACCCGGTCTGCGAGATGCGTCGTCAGCGGCATGCGTGCGCCGGTATAGCTCGGGATGCGTGCACGCCTGCTGGTTGCACGAACGATGAGATCGGTTGCATCGACGCCCTCGACTTCCAGGCTCATGCCCGCAAAGAAGAAGCAATCGCCCTTCACGAGACTAGCCGCGAAATGTTCGTCGAGGACGCCGAGTTTGCGGCCATTCCGGAAGCGCACGGTCAGCATCGGTGAATCGACGATGATGCCGGCATTGAGACGATATTGCGCGGCGAACTTCGGATGCGTGAGGCGCCAGTGGCCGTCAGGGTCACGCACCAGCCGGCGGAACTTGTCATAGGCGCGAAGAGCGTATCCGCCGGTCGCGATCAGGCCGAGCACGCGCGAAAAGGTTCCGACATCAAGTGCCTGGTAGGGCGCGGCGGACTGGATCTCGGCCAGCATCGCCTGCTCCTCGAACGGTGCCGCACAGGCGCAGGCCATGATGTGCTGGGCCAGAACATCGAGCCCGCCGGGGCGGAAGCCGTCGCCATCGCGCTTGCCCTCGGCTATGGCGTCGATCGCTGCCTGCGCTTCCAGATATTCGAAGCGATTGCCGGGAACGAGGATCGCCTCGCTCGGTTCGTCGAGCCGGTGGTTTGCCCGCCCGATCCGCTGCATCAATCGCGAAGAGCCTTTGGGCGCGCCCATCTGGATGACGCAATCGACATTGCCCCAGTCGACTCCGAGATCGAGGCTTGCCGTCGCGACCAGCCCTCGGAGCCGCCCTTCGGCCATCGCATTCTCGACCCTGCGCCGCGCCTCGATGTCGAGGCTGCCGTGATGGATACCGATCGGCAGCTTGAGTTCGTTGGCCGCCCAGAGCTCCTGAAAGATCAATTCGGCGAGCCCGCGCGTATTGCAGAAAACAAGCGTCGTTTCGTGCGTCTCGATCTCCGCCATGACTTGTGCAGCGGCATAGCGCCCCGAATGACCGCCCCAGGGAATCTCCCCCTCGGGCAGCAGCATCGTAATGACAGGTGGAGCGCCCGGATCGCCTTCGACCAGACGGACCGAACCACCTGCGCCATCAGGTGCGAGCCAGAGCCGATAGGCGTCCGGTTCCGCCACGGTTGCAGAAAGAGCCACGCGGCGCAGGGCAGGGTTGATCGCCTGAAGCCGCGCGAGCGACAGGCTGAGCAGATCGCCCCGCTTGTGCGGCGCAAAGGCATGAACCTCATCGATGATGATGGTCTTGAGGCCGACAAACATCTGAAAACTGTCAGGATAGGAGAGCAGCAGGCTGAGCGACTCAGGAGTCGTCAGCAGGATCTGCGGCGGCCGGACGCGCTGCCTCGCCTTGCGTTCCGACGGCGTGTCCCCGGTGCGGGTCTCGACCCGGATGTCGAGCCCCATTTCTTCGATCGGCGCCAGCAGGTTGCGCCGTACATCGACGGCGAGCGCCTTCAACGGCGAGACATAAAGCGTATGAAGCCTTTCCGCAGGCGCCTCGATCAGGTCGGCCAGCGACGGAAGAAATCCGGCAAGCGTCTTGCCCGCGCCGGTCGGGGCAACGAGCAGGGCGTGGTCCCCGGCCCGCGCCGCATCGAGCATCTCCAACTGGTAGCGGCGCGGCGCCCAGCCCTTACGAGCAAACCAATCGGCAAGAACGGGAGGAAGCGACGTCACCCTTCGACTGTCGGGCGGCCGCGCGCAAGAATCAATGCCCGACCGATTCTCCGCGTGTCAGCCCGGAGGCTGCCAGCTGTGCGTCGATCTGCGCCATCAGCCGGTCGAGCCCGGCCTGGTTCTGCGCTTCGGCACGTGCAACCAGCACGTCCTGCGTGTTCGACGCGCGCAGCAGCCACCACCCGTCGGACGTGTTGACGCGAGCGCCGTCCGTGCGATCGACATTGGCGCCTTCGGCCGTGAGCCGGGCCAGTACTTCATCGACCACGGCGAACTTGCGGCTTTCATCGACCTGGAAGCGCAGTTCGGGTGTGTTGATCATGTCCGGCATCGCGTCCTTGATTGCCGAGAGGGAGCCCCCCTGTTCGCCGATCGCCTGCATGAAACGCACTGCGACATATTGCGCGTCATCGAAGCCGTACCAGCCGTGGCGGTAGAAGATATGACCGCTCATTTCGCCCGCGAGCGGGCTGTCGGTTTCCTTCATCTTGACCTTGATCAGGCTGTGGCCGGTCTTCCACATCAACGGCCGACCACCCAGTTCGGCAATCCGGTCGTAAAGCGCCTGGCTAGCCTTCACATCGGCGATGATCGTCGCACCGGGTTCCTGCTGGAGCACTGATTCAGCCAATATGGAGAGAATCTGGTCGCCCCAGATCACGCGCCCCTGCCCGTCAATCGCGCCGATCCGGTCCCCATCGCCATCGAATGCCACTCCGAAATCGAGCGACTTTTCCGCGACAAGCCTTTTCAGATCGGCAAGGTTTTCCTCGACCGTAGGATCGGGATGATGATTGGGGAAACGCCCGTCGATTTCGGTGAACAGAAGATGGTGCTCGCCGGGGAGCAGGCGCGTCAGCTTCTCGATCACCCGCCCGGCCGCGCCGTTGCCGGCGTCCCACCCGATGCGGAAGGCGCGGCCGGGATAGTCTTGGGCAAGGCGGGCGACATAGGCGTCCTCGATGTCGCACTCGGCAACCGATCCGTTGCCGCTCTCCCAGTCGCCGGCCGCCGCCATGCGTCCGAGCCTCTGGATATCCTCCCCGTAAAACGGCCCGTGCGCCTGCACCATCTTGAAGCCGTTATAGTCGGCGGGATTGTGGCTGCCGGTTATCTGGATACCGCCATCAACGCCATCGAGTACGGACTCCGCATAATAGAGCATGGGAGTTGGCCCTAGCCCGGTGCGCACGACGTCGATGCCGCTTTCGGTCAGCCCCTTGACCAAAGCCGCTTCGAGCGCGGGTGATGAAACTCGCCCGTCATAGCCAACGACGACGCGCTTCCCGCCGCTGCGGCGAATGATGGTGCCGAAGGTGCGGCCGATCGCATAGGCATCGGGCTCACCCAGTGTTTTGCCGACAATGCCGCGAATATCATATTCGCGCAGGGCGACCGGATCGAATTGATGAGACATGGAAAGCGCCTATCGTCTGGAAATGTTACGAAGCAGTATATCGCGCGCCTGATTGACTTGCGTGGCCAGCGGCGACGTTCCCCCGGCATCGGGATGGACCTTCGCGATCAGCCGCTTGTGCGCCTCGACAATGATGGCCGGATCGGCATCGGGAGCGACGTCAAGAAGCCGTGCGGCGTCGGCAATGTTCATCGTTCCGCCGGGAGCAAGGGCGCGCTTGGCCAGCACATAGAAAGCGTAGATCAGCCCCGCGAAAATCAGTAGCCGAAGGATCATGCGAAGACCAGTTCGTGCTGGTCCGTCTCGCGCACCGGAAGGGCAAGGCCGGCGACAAGCTCGCGCAGCTCCTGCCGTGCGGCGATATGGCTGAGCCCGATGCCTCCGATCGCGTCGACATCGAGCAGTGTCAGGCCTTTCGGAAAAAGTTCGCGATAGATCACGCGCTCGCCAAGGCCGGAGATCGTACGGAATCCCACGCGTTTCGACAGCTCGGCCAGCGCCTTGCCGACGCGGCGCATATTGTGCGCATCGATATGCTGGAGCCGGTTCCTCAGCACCACCCAGTCGACCGTGGTCCCGTCGGCACGGGCGCGTTCCTTGCGCAAGTCCCAGATCAGTTCGGCATAGAAGCTCGGGCGCTTCACGCGGAACGTCTCGGCATCGACCTGGCCGATCAGGTCGAGATCGACAAACGAGTCGTTGATCGGGGTCACGATTGTATCGGCACGGGCAATGGCCGCGCGCGAAACGGGATCGTCGCGGCCCGGCGTGTCGATCACGATAAAATCGGCACCGCTGCCGACACGAGCCATTTCCTGGTCAAGGCCCGCAGGAGTCATCAGGTCAAGCGTCACGTGCCGTGGAGAGGGGAGGTCGATCTGCCGTCGCCGGGCGGTGGCTTCGCGGTTGTCGAGATAGCGCGTCATCGTCTTCTGGCGCGTATCGAGATCGATCGCAGCGACGCTGTGGCCGGTACTGGTCAATGCAACCGCGGTATGAACCGCGGTCGTCGACTTGCCCGTCCCGCCCTTTTCGTTGGCGAAGACAATTACATGCGTGTTCTGCGCCATCGATACTCCGGTTCGGCCTCTTGATTCATTGGTGTACGCCCGCCAAGGAGCGCACGGACACCCTTATCGGAGCCGTCTTGCCCGTGCAAATCATCCGTCAGCTTTCCGGCCTGCGCGAGCGCACCAAATTGATACGCGAAAGCGGCGGGACAATCGCGCTGGTGCCAACCATGGGCGCCCTGCATGAAGGGCATATGGCGCTTGTCGAGCTGGCCAAGCGTCAGGCCGATCATGTTTTTGTCTCGCTGTTCGTCAATCCCCGGCAGTTCGGACCCAACGAGGATTTCGAGAAATATCCGCGTTCCGAAGATGCGGACGCCGCGCGGCTTGCCAATGCGGGCGTGACGGCACTTTGGATGCCATCCGTGTCGGAAATCTATCCGGAAGGCTTTTCGACCAGTGTCGTTGTTGACGGATTGGACGATGTCCTGTGCGGCGCAGCGCGGCCGGGGCACTTCGAGGGAGTCGCGACAATCGTTGCCAAGCTGTTCAACCAGGTCCGGCCAGATATCGCCGTTTTTGGAGAAAAGGATTGGCAGCAACTGGTGATCATCCGGCGAATGGTGCGCGATCTCGACATTGAGGTCGAACTGGTCGGGATGCCCATTCTTCGCGACACAGACGGCCTCGCCCTATCCTCGCGCAATGCCTATCTTTCCGGCGCCGAGCGCAAGGCTGCGCTGGCTCTGCCACAGTCTCTGCAGCAGGCCGTGGCCGAGATCGAAGGCGGGGAGGACATTGCCGCCTCGCTTGTCTCTGCCAAGGAGCGGCTTCTGTCGGCTGGCTTCGGCTCGGTCGATTATGTGGCGCTGGTCGACGCGGGGTCGCTCGAACCCCTTGAAACGCTGGATCGCGAGGCCCGCCTTCTGGGTGCGGCGCGGATCGGGGCGACGCGGCTGATCGACAATTTCGCGGTGAGGCCAAAAAACCGGACGCGTCGTTAACCATTTGTTGACCATATCCGGCTGACAACCCCCGTCATCGAATGAGAAGAAGGGGGTTCTTCATGGCGACGAGCATTAGAAGCGCCAATTTCCTGATTGAAAGCAGGCTGGCCGATGCGGCACGGGGCGATGCGCGGGCCTATTTCGACTTGGGCATTGCTTATTCGTCCGGCAGCGCCGGGGTCGAGGTCGATCTGATCCAGGCACATAAATGGTTCAATCTTGCGGCGTTGAATGGCAGCGAGCGGGGCCAGCAATGTCGCGCCGAGATCGCCGAGGACATGACCGCACGCGAGATTGCCGAAGCGCAAAGACAGGCCCGCGCCTGGCTTTCCGAAACGGTCCGGCGGGCAGCCTAACCGCCTTTCCTGAACGGAGTCATTTCTCCGAGGAATTCGATTTCCCGCTCGACCGCGCGCCTTTCGCGTTCGACAAAGTCGGCAACCGCCGCGCGAAAACCCGGATCGGCGATGAAGTGCGCCGACCATGTCGGGACAGGGCCATAGCCGCGCGCGAGCTTGTGCTCCCCTTGCGCTCCCGCTTCCACCCGGCCAAGCCGCTGCGCAATCGCAAAATCGATGGCCTGATAATAGCAAAGCTCGAAATGAAGAAAGGGAATGTCCTCGCGACATCCCCAATAGCGGCCGTAGAGCGCATCGGCGCCGATCAGGTTGAGCGCGCCGGCGATCGGCTGGCCGTTGCGCAAGGCGAAGATCAGCAGCACCCGATCTGCCATCGCCTCGCCGAGCAGGCTGAAGAAAGCGCGGGTCAGGTAGGGGCGGCCCCATTTGCGCGAGCCGGTATCCTGGTAGAATTCCCAGAAGGCATCCCAATGCGCCTCGGCGATCGCATCGCCGGTCAGGTGGACAATTTCGAGCCCGGCTTGGGCGGCTGCGCGTTCCTTGCGGATGGCCTTGCGCTTTCGCGAGGACAGGCTTCCCAGAAAATCGTCGAAACAGGAATATCCGGCATTCGCCCAGTGAAACTGGGATCCTTCGCGAATCAGCCAACCTGCGGCGCGGAAACGCTCCATGTCGCGAGGCTCGAGAAAATTGGCGTGCGCCGATGAAAGCCCGTGTCGCGATACGACGGCCTCGGCGGCAGCGATCAGCCCGCGTGCGACGTTTTCATCGTCAGTCAGCAATCGCGGCCCGGGAACCGGCGTGAACGGCACGCCGATCAGAAATTTGGGATAATATTGCCCTCCCGCACGGTGCCATGCGTCCGCCCAGCTTTGATCGAAAACATATTCGCCCTGGCTGTGGCTCTTCACATAGGATGGGGCGACTCCCGCAAGCCCGCCTTTCGTATCGTCGATCGCTATGGGCAGCGGCTGCCACCCGGCCTCGGCGGTTGCGCTTCCCGATTGCTCGAGAATCGAAAGAAAGGCGTGGCTTATAAAGGGATTGCCGCTTCCGGCGCAGCGATCCCATGCGGCAGGGCCGAAGTCGGCGACGCCACCGGCAAGCCGCGCCAGGATCGTGCCGTCGGTCCGGTCAGCCTTCATGTGCTCCGGGTCCCGGCTTTTCGTAGATGATCGCATCGGCATGGGCCAGGGCAAGGCGCTCCTCTTCGGCACTCTGGACTGTCCAGGTGACCAGCTTGAGGCCGTGTTGCCGCTGCTTCGCGGCAAAGGCCGAAGGCAGGTCCCGTATGTCACAGGCAAGAAAATCGGGCCTTGCCTGCCACAGCGAGAGCCGCCGCGCGATGCGCGCCCGGAGCGCCGCAAGGCCTCGCCTGTCCTTTTCGCCCATGATGATGAGGCCGCGTGCAATATGGGGCGCATTCCGGCGAAACCAGCGACCGATGGCCGGGTTGAACGACATGATGCC
Organism: Sphingomonadaceae bacterium; assembly: GCA_041916635.1. Taxonomy (GTDB): domain Bacteria; phylum Pseudomonadota; class Alphaproteobacteria; order Sphingomonadales; family Sphingomonadaceae; genus Aquisediminimonas. Next base: position 992,380 of record JAYRZE010000001.1, read on the forward strand.
CGTTTCGCCGCCATAGCCTTCCAGCGCGCGCTTCACCGCATTGCAGAGAGGCCCAACCAGCACGCGGCGCGTTTTCGCTTCGATCAGGAGCGGAACCTTGCCACCCACTAGGCCGAGAATCTCGGGCAGCCGGGGGATGGTCTCGTTCGTGCCCCTGAGCAGTATCCGGTCAAGTTCGGCGGCCGCGCGGGCATCGAAATTTCCGGTTTCGCCGGTCAGGCGGTCGAGAGTCCGGTCGTGAAAGACAAAAGCGCCTCCGTCGCGCGCGCTCCGAACGTCGAGTTCGATGCCGTCGCCCTTTGCGATCGCGGCTGCGAAAGCTGCCCGGCTATTCTCGATCACGCCGCCGCCGTGCAGGCCTCGATGGGCAAAGCGCCCGTACGCGAGAAATGAAGTCCTTGCTTGTGCAGCAGGCAAATCAATCGGGCTTGATGGCGACAATCGCATCCACCTCGACAGCCGCGCCCATTGGCAGCGTCGGGACGCCAACGGCCGCCCGGGCGTGCTTGCCAGCGTCGCCGAACACATGAACCATCAGTTCCGATGCGCCGTTGCCGACCTTGGGCTGGTCCGTAAAGCGAGGGTCCGAATTGACGAATATGTTGAGCTTGACCACGCGCCCGACCCTGTCGAGCGAGCCCAGCGCCGCCTTGATCTGCGCCAGAACCATCAAGCCGCAGGCGCGCGCAGCCTCAAACCCGTAAGCGAGGTCGCGGTCGTCGCCCAGACGGCCGGCCATAAGTTGGCCGTTCTGCATCGAGACCTGGCCGGAGACATAGAGCATTCCGCCGGTCTCGACGGTTGGGACATAGGCCGCCACCGGCGCAGCCGGCTTGGGCAAGGCCAGACCGAGCGCTGCAAGACGCTCCTCGGGGCCGGGATCGATCGGCGCGGGGTTCATCTTCAAGGACTTGGTGGGCGAATTGGTCAAAGCGGGACTCCTTTGAAGCGGTCAATAATCCAGCCCGTTGCGTTCTGCCAGTCATCGATGCGGTGATGTGCGGCTTCGGGTGTCTTGATGAAGGGCTGGAGCCGCGGCTCGCCGACCATGTGGAGCCGCCAGACCTCGGGCGCATGCTCGGCAACGGAAATATGCTGGTGCGCCAGATCGTCGACAAAGACTGTCACGCTGGGAGCGTAGTCGGCAACGATCCTGGCAAGCGGCTCGCCCTTGCCGCCCTGGTTGGTAATGACCGGGAAATCGATGCCAACCGCGCGCAGTTGCTCAGTTCGGGCGACCCGGAAATCATCGGTCAGGTTGGTGAGGATCACGATATCGGCCTCGGCGCCGATCGAGTTTATCGCGTCGACCGCCCCTTCGATAGCGCGCTGTCGCGGCATTTCGGTGCGGAAGAAGCCCTGGAGCAGTGGCCAGATATTGGGGCCGGGTACCAGTTCGCCCGTCGCCTTGTGGCGCAGCGCATTGGCAAAATCGCCAAGGTCGAGGTCGAAATGGATGTGATGCGCTTCGTCCAGCCACTCGGCGAACGGCACGACCATATGCAGCAGCACTTCGTCGCAATCGGTGATCAGTAGCGGGCGGCTCATGCTCCCGACTCGGGCCGGACAAGCTGCGCAAGCGGAACGCCGAGCGCTTCGGCACAGTCCAGCAGGTCGGGCTGATGAGCTTCAAGAAAGGCGAACAGGGCTTCGTGAAGCGCCGGGTCCGCCAGCCGGTCACGCAGGTCCGCCGCCGTCAGCCCGGTCAGCGCCAGAAGGCGCGCCGCGCGCGCGTCGTCCGAAAGAATCCAGGCCAGTGCCGAGAGCGCCAGCACACTCCTGTCATCAGGGTTTGTCTCCGCCTTGAGCATCGCCTAGAGGTCGTTTCCGGGAAATTCAGTGGGAAATCTGGCGTGGCAAAAAGGGTGCTCGTTGTCGAGGACAATGAACTCAATTTGAAACTCTTTTGCGATCTGTTGCGCGCGCACGACTATGAGGCGGAGGGCGTTCGCGACGCGCGCGAGGCAATCAATCGCGCCACGCTTTTCGCGCCGGACATCATCATCATGGATATACAGATGCCGCATATCAGCGGACTCGAGCTGATCGAGGCGATCCGCCGGGATGTGATCCTGCGGCGCATTCCCGTGATGGCGGTGACGGCCTATGCCGGCAAGAGCGATGAAGACCGGATCCGCGAAGCGGGGGCCGATGCCTATGTGGCCAAGCCGATTTCGCTGATGAAGTTCGTCGGCGTGGTCAAGGAGCTTGCCGACCTCGCCGATTCGCGCGCGCTGGTGTGAAATGGATCCCGGATCAGGTCCGGGATGACCAAAGCCCTAACGGGCAAGGATCACTTGATCTTGGTTTCCTTGAACTCGACATGCTTGCGCACGACGGGATCATACTTCTTGAACGAGAGTTTCTCCGTCTTGGTGCGCGGATTCTTCTTGGTGACGTAGAAGAAGCCGGTGTCCGCCGTGCTGGCGAGCTTGATCTTGACGGTGGTTGGCTTGGCCATGACCTGAAAACCTTTTTGGACTATATGCTGGTCGCGCAAAGGTGCGCGGAAAGCGGGCGCATTAGATTCGCCAGCCGAAATGTCAAGCACTAGTGGGAGGTGGGAGGCTTCTGTTGCCCGGCGCCTCCCGGGCCGCTGGTGTCTGATTCTGTTGCCCGGTTCAGCCCGACCGCGTTATGTTGGTTAACCTAGAGCCGTGAGGCCCTTGGGTTAAGCAGCAATAGCAAGTGCTTCGTTATCGTTGGCACTTATGAGTTTGAACCATTTCACGGCTTATTCATGCCGGGCGAAAACACCGCTTTTCAACACACGTCGATCCTAGTTCGGCCCCGTCAGTGATCCCGGCCTGCGCCGGGACAAATGGTGGAGCCGCCGGGTACCGCCCCCGGGTCCGCTGCATCTATTGCACGACATCATTTATCGCCATAGCCGGGCGAACCCGGCGCCTGCCAATATAGTCGCGAATTCCTGAATGTTAAGTGCACGGGCCGCGGAGCGCAGGGGTTGTTTCAATCTCCACCTGTTGCTAGGGTGTTTAACATGCTGACACAGCGTTCGCGTTACGGCCTTCGGGCCATGCTCCTGCTCGCGCGGGAGCCGAAGGGCCATCACCCGGTCCCGATGAGCCGGATCGCTGCCGAAGCCAATGTGCCACGCAAATTCCTGGAAATCATCCTGACCGAGCTCAAGGCGGCGAACCTTGTGGTTTCGACGCGCGGGAAGCAGGGCGGCTTTGCCCTAGCGCGGCCCGCACACCTGATTTCGCTGGGCGACATCATCCGCGTCATCGAAGGGCCGCTGGCACTGGTTCCCTGCGTCAGCCGCACGGCCTACAAGAAGTGCAAGGATTGCCGCGACGAGGAAACGTGCGAAATCCGCCGTGCGATGATGATCGTGCGTGACGATACGGCCCGGATTCTCGATGGCACGAGCCTTGCGGCCGCCGTGTCGGAAAACAAAGTCGCGGCGTAGGTTCCGTTACTTCTTCACCGAATCCCTGATTTCGCGAAGCAGCAGGACATCCTCGGGGATTCCGGCATCTTCGGCACGCTTCATGACCTTGTTCGCGCTTCGCACGATGAGGAAGATCACAAACGCCAAAATGAGGAAATTGATGAGCGCCGTGATGAAATTGCCATAAGCGAACACGCCGATATTGGCGGCCTTGGCTTCAGCAAGCGTGGTGATCACCTTATCGCCCGGATCGCCGAGCAGGACGAACTTGTTCGAAAAATCGACGCCACCGCCCGTTATCAGGGAAATGATCGGCATCAGGACGTCGTCGGTGAATGACGAGATGATCTTCCCGAAAGCCGCGCCGATGAGCACGCCGACGGCCAAGTCGAGCACATTTCCCTTATTGACGAACGCCTTGAACTCACTCCACATCACCTGCTCTCCCGCAACAGCCCCACAAGGATCGCAAGACTGGCACAATCGAATATGAATGCAAGCATATTGCGGGGACGCATGAGGCGTCCTATCTTCATGACACACCTTTGTTGTGGGGAGTTGACCGTGACCAAGCTCAATCGTCGTAAACTTGCCTTTCTGGCCGCACCTGCGCTGGCGCTCTCGCTTGGCGGCTGCGGTATCAACAGTGTGCCGACTGCCGAGGAAAACGCCAAGGCGAAGTGGTCGAACGTCCAGGCCGATTACCAGCGCCGGGCCGATCTGATCCCCAATCTCGTCGAAACCGTGAAGGGATATGCCAAGCAGGAATCAACCGTGCTGACGCAAGTGACAGAAGCGCGCGCGAAGGCGACTTCGATCCAGGTCAATGCGGACGACTTGAACGACCCGGCCAAGGTCAAGGCCTTCCAGGAGGCGCAGACCCAGCTTTCCGGATCGCTCGGACGGTTGCTGGCGAGTGTCGAGGCCTATCCCGACCTCAAGTCGAACCAGAATTTCCTGGCACTCCAGTCGCAACTGGAGGGTACCGAAAACCGGATCAACGTTTCGATCAAGGATTATAACACCGCCGTCCAGGCCTATAATACGACGATCCGGACCTTCCCCGACGCGATCGGGGCGAAGATCTTCTATGGTGCGAAGCCGATGACGACCTATGAGGCGACCGCGCCCAACGCCGACCGGGCTCCCACGGTCAAGTTCTGATCCACGCTGCCCCCCAGGAGGAGACAGAATGATGAGGTGGCTTGCCTGCCTCTTGCTGCTGATCGCGGGCGTTGCCCAGGCGCAGACCTTTCCCGCACTGACGGGACGCGTGGTCGATGCGGCAAACATCATTCCCGACGATCAGGAAGCAGCGTTGACGGCGAAGCTCGATACGCTCGAAAAGGGAAGTTCGCGGCAGCTCGTTGTTGCAACCGTGCCCAGCCTCGAAGGCTATGATATTGCCGATTACGGATATCGCCTGGGCCGTACATGGGGGATCGGGCAGAAAGACCAGAACAATGGTGCGATTCTGCTTGTCGCGCCCAATGACAGGAAGGTGCGGATCGAGGTCGGCTATGGGCTCGAACCGATCCTGACCGATGCCTTTTCCAGCGTCATCATTAACACCCAGATCATTCCGGCCTTCAAGGCCGGCGACTTCCCTGCCGGGATAAACGCTGGGACCGACGCGATCATTGCCCAGCTGAAGCTCCCGCCCGAGGAAGCGGCCAAATATGCGGCGCAGCTGGCGAGCCAGTCCGCAAATGCGAACAAGGGCGATTCGATCAGCAGTGCCCTGTTCTGGCTGTTCATTTTCCTGTTTTTCATCCTGCCGCTGTTTCGCTCGATCTTCGGCCGTGGGCGTGGGCGGCGCCATGGGCATGGCCCCGTGATCATCTGGGGTGGTGGTTCGGGCGGCGGCTGGGGTGGCGGCAGTTCGGGAGGCGGTTTCGGCGGCGGCTTTTCAGGGGGCGGCGGTTCATTCGGCGGCGGTGGCGCCTCCGGAGGATGGTGATGGCGAGAACCGCAAGGATGACAGAGGCCGACCACCAGCGGGTGAGCAAGGCCGTCCGGGACGCCGAGGCCGGAACTGCTGGGGAGATCGTGACCATCGTCGCGGAGTCTTCTGACCGCTACCTTGACGTCGCGCTCTGGTGGTCGATCAGCGTGGCGGTACTTGCGCTTGCGGCGCTTGCAGCCTTCCCCGAATTCTACACGGGGCTGGTTGCGCGCATTTCAGGGGGGTGGATTGTCGATTGGACGCTCGCCGAAGCGTTCGAGCTTGCCCTTGCCGTGGCGGTGCTCAAATTCGTCGGCGCGCGGCTGATCCTGCAATGGATGCCGCTCCGGCTGTTCCTCACACCCCGAGTGGTGAAGGCGGAACGGGTGCGCCGGCGGGCCATCCGATATTTCAAGGTGGGCGCAGAACGGCGCACTTTGGGTCGGACGGGCGTATTGATCTATCTTTCGATGGCCGAGCATCGTGCTGAAATCGTTGCCGATGAAGCGATCCATTCGAAAGTCACGCCGGAGACCTGGGGAGATGCGATGGCCAAGCTCATCGCCGAAGTGCGGCAGGGCCGGCTCTCCGATGGCATGGTGGCGGCAATTGGCGACGTCGGCGCGATTCTCGGCGCGCATTTTCCGCGCGCGAAGGATGACGCCAACGAGCTTCCCGACCGGCTGATCGAACTATGAGTGATTCCGGGGGCGAGGAAATCGTCTGGCAAGGCCGTTTCATCACCGCAAAGACGCGAGGCAAGTGGGAATATGTCTCGCGCGCCCGCGGCATCAAGGCGGCGGTGGTTCTGGCGGTTGATGAAGGGCATGTCCTTCTTGTCGAACAGTATCGTGTCCCGCTTGGCGCCAACTGTCTCGAACTTCCGGCAGGGCTGGTCGGTGACGAAACCGAAGGTGAAGCCGTCGAGGCTGCTGCCGCTCGCGAGCTGGAGGAAGAAACCGGCTATCGCGCCGCAAGGATAGAGCGCATCGGCGAATTCCATTCCTCGCCCGGCATGGTGAGCGAGAGCTTCCACCTTGTACGCGCGCATGGGCTTGCAAAGGCCGGGGTTGGCGGCGGGACCGATGGCGAGAACATCACCGTCCACCGCGTGCCGCTTGACGGCCTTGCGGATTTCATCGCCGCAAAGCGCGCCTCAGGCTGCGCAATGGATGCAAAGCTGTTGATGCTTTTGGGCGGGTCCTTGCTCAGCTCATAGGCCCCGAACCAAATCCGGGGTCGCGCTGTTCGTCACCTGAAATTGTCGGCATAGGCCTGAAGCTTCAGGACCTTTTTCGGAGCCTCGACAATGGTCGCCACAAGGCCCTTGCGCTCCGCATAAGATCTTGCTGCCTCGAGCGTCGGGAATTTGAGGATCAGCTGCCGCCGCGTGTCGCCGCTCCCGGTCCAGCCCATCAGCGGATCGGCGCGCTGCGGATCGGCCGGCTCAAATTCGAGAATCCACGTCTCGGTGCCGTAGCGGCCCGACTGCATGGCGTTCTTCGGTTTCTGATAGATGCGGACATGGCTCATGCCTTGCCCTTTTCCCGATTCAACGCTGCCGATCAAGGGCCTTCTTCGTCTTGAGGCTGGCTATGGCCGCCGCCGGATCGTCGGGCCAGTTGTGCCGGGGGTAACGGCCGCGCATATCCTTGGCGACATCGGCCCAGCTTCCGCGCCAGAAGCCGGGAAGGTCGCGCGTCGTCTGAATCGGCCGGCCGGCCGGCGACGTGAGCGAAAGGATCAGGGGCACGCGATCGGGCCCGATCGCAGGATGGTCGGATAGCCCGAACAAGGCCTGGACGCGCAGCGTGACGGTCGGCCCCGCAACGGCGGCATAATCGATTTCGTGCGTCGAGCCTGCGGGCGAGGTGAAATGCGTCGGGGCCAGCCGCTTTAGCTGTTGTTGCCCCTCCCAGCCGAGCAACCCCCACAGCACAAAGTGAAGCGCGTCCCCGCCAATCTCCGCCAGCCGCCTCTTTCCGGGGAGGAGCGGGGCAAGCCATTGGTCGAGCGTGGCCAGCAAAGCCTCATCCGACAATGTCTTGATCCCCGCCCAGCGCGCGCGCTGCCGCAGTGCGGCCGCCGATTGTGGCAAGTCGATGATGGAGAGGCCATGTTCGCGCACGCCTTCAAGGAGCGCCGCCGCAATCTCCCCTACGCTTGCCTCGGCATTTTCGGCGCGCGACAGAATGATCGCGCCCAGCCGGCGACCGGCAATCGTCCTCACGCTTCCCGTCCCGGCATCGAAGCGTACTTGAATGCCGCTTTCGATCCGGTCGGCGAACAGTGCCTCCACTTCGGCCGCATCGATTGGTGCGGCTGACAGGATTCGTGCGCCAGAGGCCGCCCCCTGGACATCGGCAACGGCAAGCCATTCGTTGCGGGCCAGCGGATGCGCGGGATCGAGCCGGAAACCGCGCCCGCCACTGCTGATCCACTGCTCACCGGCCGCGTCGCGCCGCCGGGCGATCCGGTCGGGGAAGGCAAGCGCGATGCACCGGGCGAGGCTCCCTTCCCTGTTTCCGGCGCACTGGACCAGCCCGGCCCAGCGGCGTGCCATCCTGCGCGCGGCTTCGGCGCGCGCCCCCTTTTCGCGCCGCCAGCGCTCCAGCCGCACCGACAGGTCGGGATCATTCCCGCCCAGCCCGCGCTCGGAAAGGAGAACGGCCGTTTCGGCGGCAAGGGCCCCTTCGTCCCGGGCAGCGGCGCACACAAGCATATGGGCAAGCCGGGGCGGCAGCGGGAGTGTCGCGATGCTGCGGCCATGCGCGGTTGGGCGGCCGTCCGCATCGAGCGCATCGAGCACAGCGAGCCGGTTTCGCGCTTCGGAAAGCGCTGCGGCTGGCGGCGGATCGAGCCAGCGAAGCGTCGCTGGATCGCTCACGCCCCAAAGCGCACAATCGAGCAACACTGGCGAAAGGTCCGCTTCCAGTATTTCGGGCGGATCGAAGCGCGGCAGGCCCGCCGTCGCGGCTTCTTCCCACAGCCGGTAGGCGACGCCCGGTCCCTGCCGCGCCGCGCGCCCTGCCCGCTGGGTTGCGGCGGCCTGGCTGACCCTTTCGGTCACCAGCCGAGTCACCCCCGCGCCCCTGTCATAACGCGCGCGCCGGGCAAGGCCGCTGTCGACCACGACGCGCACGCCGTCGATCGTCAGGCTGGTTTCCGCAATGCTTGTCGCAAGGACGAGCTTCCGGCCCGCTCCTTTGCGGATGGCCGACCGCTGTTCGGCGGGGTCGAGGCTGCCATGCAGCCGGTGGATTTCTGCCGGGATGTCGCCAAGTCTTTCCGCCGTCCGTTCGATCTCGGCAACGCCGGGAAGGAAGGCAAGTATGTCGCCCTCCTCGTCGGCCAGCGCCCGGCGGATGGCCGCGGCCATCTCGTCCTCGATCCTTGCTTCGTCCCGGCGCCCGATATGCCTAATTGCGAGCGGATGGCTTTTGCCGGCGCTTTCGATCTCAGGTGCCGCCATCAGCCGGGCAAAGCGTTCCCCGTCGAGCGTCGCCGACATGGCGACAAGCCTCAGATCGGGGCGGAGCACCGCCTGAGCGTCGAGCGCGAGCGCGAGCCCGAAATCGCTGTCGAGGCTACGCTCATGGACTTCGTCGAACAGCACCGCCGAAACGCCCGCCAGTTCGGGATCGGCCTGGATGCGGTTGCGGAAAATGCCTTCGGTCAGGACAAGGATTCGGGTCTCCGCGGATTGGCGCGAGTCCATTCGCGTCGCATAGCCGATGGTTCTACCCACAGCCTCGCCCGCCAGTTCGGCCATCCGCTCGGCCGCAGCGCGCGCCGCGATCCGCCGGGGCGAAAGCAGGAGGACCTGGCCCGTGCACCAGTCTTCCGCAAGCAAGGCCGGAGCAACGGCAGTCGTCTTTCCGGCGCCCGGTGGGGCAATCAGGACAGCGTTGCTTCCATCCTGCAGGCAGGCCAGGAACTCCGGCAGGATTTTTTGGACAGGAAGCGTTTCAATAGGCCCGGGCAATCGCGAACTCGACGGCTTCGATCAACGCGCTCTTTGCGGCGCTGGCGGCAAAGGGGCCAAGCGCGTCGATCGCGCGCTGGCCATAGTGGCGGGCCCGGGTCAGCGTATCGTCGATCGCTCGCGTCTCGATCAGCAAGGACTTGGCATGGGCCAGATCTTCGTCCGAAATCCGGCGCCCTTCCATCGCCGCCTGCCAGAAGGCCCGGTCTTCTGCCGCGCCGCGCGCATGGGCCAGGATGACGGGCAGGGTCACCTTGCCGTCGCGGAAATCGTCTCCCACGCCCTTGCCCATTGTTTCGGCGTCCGATGCATAGTCGATTGCGTCATCGACGAGCTGGAAGGCAATGCCCAGGTTGCGGCCATAGCTGTCGAGCGCTTCCTCCGTCGCTTCGTCGCGCTCGGCGACGACAGCGGAGATGCGACAGGCAGCGGCAAACAGCGCGGCGGTCTTCGCGCCGATGATGTCGAGATACTTGTCTTCGCCAGTGTTGACCTGTCGCTGCGCGGTCAACTGGTTGACTTCGCCTTCGGCAATGACGGCCGAAGCGTTCGAAAGAATCTTCAGGACCTTGAGACTGCCATCCTCGACCATCAGTTCGAACGAACGACTGAAGAGGAAGTCGCCAACCAGAACGCTCGCCGGATTTCCCCAGATGATGTTGGCCGTTCGCCGCCCGCGCCTGAGGTCTGACCCGTCGACAACATCATCGTGCAGCAGAGTCGCTGTATGGATGAATTCGACCGCAGCGGCGAGCTTGTGGTGGCGCGCGCCCGAATAGTCCAGCAGCCGCGCCGTCGCGAGGGTCAGCATCGGCCTCATCCGCTTGCCTCCGCCCGCGATCAGGTGGCCCGCCAGTTCGGGGATCAACGGAATCTGCGACTGCATCCTTTCCAGGATGACGGCATTGACCTGGTTCATCTCGGCAGCGACCAGGCCGATGATCGAATCAAGCGACGGCTGCTTGTCGGGGCCGATGCGATGAAGCGTTGCGGTCATGATGGTGACTCCTCTGGCGGGCAACGGGCCGTGGCGCAAGTGCAAAGCTGGCGTTCCGGCTTGCAACGTGCGTCATTTGCGAACAAGAGTTTCGGATGATGACTGCCGACCGGTTACACCAATATCGCCAGAGCATCGACAATATCGATGCGGCCCTCGTCTATCTGCTTGCCGAACGCTTCAAGGTGACGCAGGCCGTCGGGCGCTACAAGGCCGAGAATGCGCTTCCCCCCGCCGATCCGGTCCGTGAGGAAGCGCAGATCGCGCGGCTCAGGAAGCTGGCGATGGAAGCCGATCTCGACCCTGACTTCACCGAGAAATTCCTGCGTTTCATCATTGACGAAGTGATCCGGCATCACGCGCAATTCACATCGGAACAGGGCTGAAATCTTGCCGTTCGCCTGCCCAGCCACTAGCTAGGGGCCATGGCAGACCCTTATTCGACCCTTGGCGTTTCACGCGGCGCGACCGAAGCCGATATCAAAAAGGCCTATCGCAAGCTCGCCAAGGAGCTTCACCCCGACACGAACAAGGGAAATCCGAAGGCGACCGAGCGCTTTGCGGAAGTGACGAACGCCTATGACTTGCTATCGGACAAGGACAAGCGCGCCCAGTTCGACCGGGGCGAGATCGATGAACATGGCAATCCGGCCAACCCCTTTGCCGGCTTTGGCGGCCAGCAGGGCGGCTTTCGAGGCAGTTCCGGCGGCTTCCAGGGCGGCTTCGGCGATGCGGCGGCGGCCGACCTTGGCGACCTGTTCGAGGGCCTGTTCGGCGGCGGGCGAAGCCGGGGCGGCGGGTTTGGCGGTTTCGGAAGACAGAGTGCGCCCCCGCCCAAGGGGGCGAACGTCGCCTATCGTCTGGGAGTCTCGTTCGAGGATGCAGCGACGCTGGCGCCGCAGCGGATCACGCTTCAGGATGGCAAGACGATCGATCTGAAACTGCCCGCAGGCGTCGAAACCGGAACCCAGATGAAGCTTTCCGGCAAGGGCCAGGCGGGCCCTGGCGGTGCAGGCGACGCTATCGTTACGATCGAAGTCCGCAACCACCGCCATTTCATGCGCGATGGAGACAATGTCCGGATCGATCTGCCGGTCAGCCTCAAGGAGGCCGTGCTGGGCGGCCCCGTCCGGGTGCCGACGGTCGAAGGCCCAGTCATGCTCAACATTCCCAAGGGGTCCAGTTCGGGCAGGGTGCTGCGTCTCAAGGGCAAGGGCTTTACGGCAAAGGGTGGCGCGCGCGGCGATCAGCTTGTCACACTGCTCATCGACATTCCCCCCGACGATGAGAGCCTCAATTCCTTCGCGGAAAGCTGGACCGATGCGCGCGATCCGAGGGCCGGCCTTAGCTGATGCGCGACGTATCGCCCGAATCGCCCGAAGCGAGGCGGGTCCACCCCGATGCCCACCCCCACCGGAAGGGCTTTTTCGGTCATATCGGCCCTGGCTCGCATGTTTTCGAATTCGCGCGACGGGCGGTGGTCGGCGTCTATAACGACGGTTTCATCCACGCTGGAAACCTTGCCTATCTGACGCTTCTTGCGATGTTTCCCTTTTTCATCATCCTTGCAGCGGCGGCTCAGCTGCTCGGGCGGCCCGAAGAGAATTTGGCGGCGCTGCATTCCATCGCTCGCGCCTTTCCGCCCTCGGTCGGCGACATGGTCGAATCCACTGCCGTCCAGGTGCTTTCGTTGAGGACAGGGCCGTTGCTGTGGTTCGGAGCTGCGATCGGGGTGTGGACGGTCGGCAGTTTCATCGAGACGATTCGGGAAATTTTGCGCCGCGCCTATGGCACGGAATATGCCCGCCCATTCTGGCAGTACCGGCTGATCGGGGTTGCGATCATTGTCGTTGCGGTCGGCCTGCTCATCGCGGCATTTTCCATGCAAGTGCTGCTGACCACCGCTGAGGAAGTGATCATGCGCTTTGTGCCCGCAGCGGGCCCGGTCGCAGAAAGAATCGCCAGCACCCGGTTCGTTCCAATCCTGATGACCTTCTTTTCAAGCTATCTGTTGTTCTGGGCGCTTACCCCGAGCCGCTACCGGGGCCGGGGCTATCCCAAATGGCCCGGCGCACTATTCGTGACGTTCTGGTGGTACGTCGCGCTTCTCCTCCTGCCGAAGGTGCTGGCGCTTTTCGGGGGCTATACGCTCACTTATGGTGGGCTCGCGGGGGTCATGGTCGCCATGCTGTTCTTCTGGCTGATCGGCTATGGCTTCGTGATTGCGGCACATGTCAACGCGGCACTGGCAAACCCCCTCAACCATCCGCTAAAGAGCCACACAATGTTGGATGATCTTGCGGAGGCCAAGTGGCTGGATACATGAACGGCAAGCGCGGGCTCATCATGGGCCTTGCCAATGATCGCAGCCTCGCCTGGGGCATAGCGCAGAAACTCAAGGCCGAGGGAGCCGAGCTTGCCTTTTCCTATCAGGGAGAAGCGCTCGAAAAGCGGGTTCGTCCGCTGGCCGAACAATTGGGCAGCGACTTCCTGATCGATTGCGACGTTTCGGACATGGCCGCGCTCGACAAGGCATTCGAGACGCTGGCCGCGCGCTGGCCGACGATCGATTTTGTCGTCCATGCCATCGGCTTTTCGGACAAGAACGAGCTTCGTGGCGGTTATGTCGATACCAGCCTCGACAACTTCCTGATGACGATGAACATCAGCGTCTACAGCTTCGTTGCGGTTGCGCACCGGGCCCGCGCGTTGATGCCCGAGGGCGGGGCGCTGCTGACGCTCAGCTATTACGGAGCGGAAAAGGTGATCCCGCACTATAACGTGATGGGTGTCGCCAAGGCCGCGCTCGAGACGAGCGTAAAATACCTCGCCAACGACCTTGGGCCCTCGAACATTCGCGTCAATGCGATTTCGGCGGGACCGATCAAGACGTTGGCGGCCTCCGGGATCGGCGATTTCCGCTATATCATGAAGTGGAACGAGTATAATTCGCCGCTCCGCCGCAACGTCACGATAGAGGATGTCGGCGGGGCCGGGCTCTACCTGTTGTCCGAGCTTTCAGCGGGCGTGACGGGCGAGACGCATCATGTCGATGCGGGCTATCACGTAGTCGGCATGAAGCAGGAAGACGCGCCGGACATCACGCTGGCCTGATGTTGGTCCGGAGCGCAACCGCTTCCGATGCGGCGGCCATCCATGCCATTCATGAAGCGGCGTTCGGTGGCGATGCCGAGGCGCGGCTCGTGTGCATGATCGAGGACGATGGCGATGCGCTGGTTTCGGTCGTGGCGAATATCGAGGGTGCGGTGGTGGCCCATGCCCTGTTCAGCCGGATGACCGTGACCGGGGATGGCAAGGCAATTGCGGCGGCCGGTCTTGCGCCGGTGGGTGTGCTTCCCGCCTATCAGGGGCTGGGCATCGGCTCCGCGCTGATCCGCGAAGGGCTGGCGAGGCTTCCGGCGCTAGGTGTCGCGCTATGCTTCGTTCTTGGCCATGAGGGATATTATCCGCGCTTCGGCTTCAGCGCCGGAAGCGCCGCGCGCTTTGCGTCTCCCTATTCGGGGCCTCATTTCATGGCCTGTCCTCTGGACAGCGCGCTTCGCCTGCCCGAAAGAGGCGTGGCGGACTATGCGCCCGCCTTTGCGAGACTGGGATAGATGAGCTTCAACACATTCGGCCATGTCTTCCGATTCTCCACCTGGGGGGAAAGCCACGGACCCGCTCTTGGCGCAGTGGTCGATGGCTGCCCGCCGGGGATCCCGCTGAGTGAGAGCGATATCCAGCCTTTCCTTGACCGGCGGCGCCCCGGCCAGTCGAAATTCACGACGCAGCGGCAGGAGCCCGACACCGTGAAAATCCTCTCGGGCGTGTTCGAGGGGCGGACGACGGGAACGCCGATCAGCCTGATGATCGAGAATGTCGACCAGCGCTCGAAGGACTATTCCGAAGTCGCAAAGTCCTACCGCCCGGGCCATGCCGACTATAGCTATGATGCCAAATACGGCTTTCGCGATTATCGTGGCGGTGGGCGCTCCTCGGCGCGCGAGACGGCGGCGCGCGTGGCGGCGGGCGCGGTTGCCCGGCTTGCCATCCCCGAAGTCGAAATTCTTGCCTATGTCGTGGAAATCGGCGGGGACCGCATCGATCGGGACAATTTCGAGGAAAGCCAGATCGGCAGGAACCCGTTTTTCTGCCCGGACGAGGCTGCAGCCGGGCGTTGGGAAAAATTGCTCGACGACGCCCGCAAGGCCGGATCGTCGCTGGGAGCGGTGGTCGAATGTGTGGCGCGCGGGGTGCCCGCAGGATGGGGTGCGCCGCTTTACGCGAAGCTCGATGCCGAACTGGCCGCTGCGATGATGTCGATCAATGCTGCGAAGGGCGTCGAGATCGGCGCCGGTTTTGACGCCGCCCGCCTGCGCGGCGAGGAGAATGCAGACAGGATGCGGCCGGGCTCGAACATGCCGGAATTCCTTGCCAATAATTCGGGCGGCGTCGCGGGCGGAATTTCCACCGGCCAGCCGGTCGTGGTGCGCGTCGCCTTCAAGCCGACTTCATCGATCATGACCCCGGTCGAAACGATCACCCGCACGGGCGAAGCGACGGAAATCGTGACAAAGGGGCGGCACGATCCGTGCGTCGGCATTCGCGGCGCGCCGGTCGTGGAGGCCATGATGGCGCTCGTGCTGGCGGACCAGAAACTGCTCCACCGCGCGCAATGCGGCGGTTAGCTCAGCGCGGCGATCGCGATTTCGGGGAGCACATAGCTTCTGAGGATCGTGATCAAGATGATCACCACCATCGGCGAAAAATCGATCGCGCCGAAATCGGGCAGGATCCGGCGGATCGGGCGGTAGAGCGGCTCGGTCATTTTCTCGAGCGCCTGCCAGATCGCGCGGACGAATTCGTTATAGGTGTTGATCACGTTGAACGAGATCAGGATCGACATCACGAACTGCGCGATGATCACGATCCCCAGCAGGTAGAGCAGATAGTCGGTGATCCCGAGAAGCATGTTGGCCACGGTCAGTCTCCTTCAGGCGTCAGCGATGCACGAGCGTGCCCGCGCCGCTGCGCGTGAAAATTTCGACAAGCATGGCATGCGGAACGCGTCCGTCAAGAATGACGGCGGCATCGACCCCGCCTTTGACCGCCGTCATACAGGTTTCGAGCTTGGGAATCATCCCGCCGGTCACGGTGCCGTCCGCGCGCAGGGCCGTGATCTTTGCCGGATCGAGATCGGTCAGGAGCGCGCCCTGCTTGTCCAGCACGCCCGCAACGTCGGTCAGCAGGAAAAGCCGGTCGGCCGAAAGCGCAGCAGCAATCGCGCCCGCCATCGTGTCGGCGTTGATGTTATAGGTATGCCCGTCCGCTCCCACGCCGATCGGAGCGACAACGGGGATCATCCCCGCCGCCGAGATGGTGTCGAGGATCGTCCGGTCGACTGCCTTGGGTTCGCCCACAAAGCCAAGATCCACGACGCGCTCGATATTGCTTTCGGGATCGCGGGTCGTGCGTTCGACCTTTTCGGCCGTCACAAAGCCGCCATCCTTGCCCGAAATCCCGACCGCCTTGCCGCCTGCTGTCGCGATCCAGGAAACAAGTTCCTTGTTGATCGCACCTGACAGGACCATTTCTGCGACTCTGGCCGTTTCGGCATCGGTCACGCGCAATCCGTCGACAAAACTCGTCTCGACGCCCAGCTTCTCGAGCATGGCGCCGATCTGCGGCCCGCCGCCATGGACGACGACGGGATTGATGCCGACCGCCTTCATCAGCACGACATCGTCGGCAAAGTCCCGCGCCGCCGCCGGATCGCCCATCGCGTGCCCGCCATATTTGATGACGAACGTGGCGCCGGCATAACGCTGCATATAGGGCAGCGCTTCTGTCAGCACCTCCGCCTTGGCCAGCGCGGATTTGTCGGGTTCGTGTCTGCTCATTGTGATGCGGCGCGCTATGCGGTTGCGGGCTTCTGGTCAAGTTTCCGGCCAAGCTCGACCGCAAGCTGGATCAATGGCGGGACCATTACAACCGATAGCGCGACCTTTGCCGTGATGCCACTGATGAGTAGCGGCAGGATGGGCAGGACGCCCAGAAAAGCGATCGTAAGGAAAATCGTCGTATCGACAAGTTGGCTGGCGACTGCCGCAATCATGCCGCGCAGCCAGACCATTTTTCCCGTGCCTTCGCGCAAGGCATTGAAGACGAAGACATTCAATGTCTGCGAGATGCCGTAGGAAATGAGCCCCGCCAGCATAAGCCGTGATCCCTGTCCCAAAATTCCCTTGAACGCGTCCTGCTGTGTCCAGAAGCTCGCCGAAGGCATGGCGATGACAAGCTGGATCAGAAGCGCGGAAAGGATCAGCGGGATGAAACCGTAGCGCACGAGCTTCTGTGCGGTTGCCGCACCATGCAGTTCGGAAACGGCACTGGAAAGGACCACGAGTTGAAGAAAGGCAAAGATGCCGGCCTCGACCGTCAACGGGCCGATGGCCACGATCTTGGTCCCCAGAACGCCGGCCATGCAGACGAGCCCGCCATAGATCAGCGAGTAGATGAAAAGTGAACGCGACACGGAAATCCCCCTAGAGCTTCATTGCCTTAAAGCACGCGCGCAGTTCCTGCACAAACAGTTCCGGTTGTTCGAGTGCTGCGAAATGACCGCCCTTCGGCAATTCGTTCCAGTAGACGATCTGCTTGTAGCGCATCTCCGCCCAGCGACGCGAAAGACGGAACAGCTCCATCGGGAACAGGCTGCACCCGGTGGGGAGCAAAACCTCGCCGCCACGGAACTTGCGGAAGCTGTGCCAATAGAGCCGAGCCGACGAGGCCGCCGAATTGGTCAGCCAATAGAGCATAACATTGTCGAGCAGATGGTCACGGCTGATGATGGTTTCGGGATTGCCGTTGCAATCGGTCCAGCCATGGAACTTCTCCAATATCCAAGCCATCTGGCCGATTGGCGAATCCGCCAGCGCATAGCCCAGCGTCTGCGGGCGGGTTGCTTGCTGGATCGAATAGCCGGTGTCCTTGTCCTGATACCATTGCATCCGGGCCAGCGCGGCGATCTCGAACGGCGTCAGGTCGTCGGGCAGAGGCTGCGGCAAGGCCCCAACAACCATGTTCAGATGGATGCCCGCGCAATTGCCGAGATTCTGGCTGCCGATCTCGGAGGTGACGGCCGAACCCCAATCGCCGCCTTGCGCGAAATAACGATCATAGCCGAGCGCGAGCATCAGCTGGTTCCAGGCCCGCGCAATCCAGTCCACGCCCCAGCCCGTCTCGGCCGGTTTGCCCGAAAATGCATAGCCCGGAAGCGACGGGATGACGACATGGAAATCTTCGGAGAGTGGCCCGATGACGCCCAGAAATTCGAGGACTGACCCCGGCCAGCCATGAGTCAGGAGCAAGGGGCGAGCATCCGGATTTGCCGAACGGACATGGATGAAATGGACATCGAGCCCTTCCAGTTCGATGAGGAAGTTCGGCATCGCGTTGAGCCGCGCCTCGCAACGCCGCCAGTCATAACCGGTCGCCCAGTAGTCCGCGACTTCGCGGACATAGGCGAGCGGGATGCCCTGGTCCCAATCGTCGACTGTCTCCTTTTCCGGATAGCGCGTGAGCGCGAGCCGGGCCTTCAGATCGTCGAGTGCGCTTCCGGGAATATCCACGGTGAATGGTCTCGGGGTTACATGGGCCATTCTCTTCTCCTCGAAGCCGCTGGCATGCGTGTTGCGCACCGGCTGCGCCGAAATCAAGCGCAATGCGATTTGGTGCTTGAAGTTGACCTAACGTCAACGGCTAGAAAGCGAATCATGACGATTCAAAGCTTCGATATCGCTGAAGTCGCCCGCCGCACGGGCCTCTCCAGCCGGGCGCTTCGCTTCTACGAGGCGCGCGGGCTGGTGATCCCGTTGCGCAGCGCGTCCGGCCGTCGCCATTATGGCGTCGGGGAGCTGGAGCGGCTCCACCGCCTCGTCGCGCTCAAGCGTGCCGGGCTCAGCCTCGCCGATATCAAGCGGCTTTTCGAGAATCGGGCGATCGACCTCAGGGGGATGCTCGAAGTCCAGATTGCCGCAATCGAGGAGCAGGCGGGCAAATTGGCCGACGCCAGGGCGCTGCTCCAATCCGCATTGTCCCGCATCGACCGTGGCGAGCCGGTCGACGCCGAGACCTTCTGCTCGCTGATCCGGAAAGGAGATATTCAGATGGAATCTGAAGGCTGGAAGAAGGTCACGGACCGCTATTTTTCACCCGAAGACCAGGCCCATTGGGCCGAACGCATGAAGGATGTGCCCAGCGGTTTCGATCCCATGGCCCATAGTGCCCGGTGGGAGGCGTTGGGCGCGAAAATCGAGGCGGCGCTGCCACTCGACCCAGGCTCGGCGGAGGCAGGCATCCTCTATGACGAATGGCAGGCGCTGCTGGCGCCATTCAAGGCCGTCGCCACGCCCGAAATGATGGCTGGCGCCACTAACCTCTACAACCGGATGGATGAGTGGCAGGGTGATCGCAAGCCGCCGTTCCCGATGACTGTCTGGAACTTCATCCAATCCGTCGGTGCGACGCGAAAGGGCTGAACGCAAACCCTCCCCGGAGCGATGATTCCGGGGAGGGTGTCTGGTCAGATGAATGTGAAGACAAGCGCCGCCGAAAGGCCGATGATCGTTGGATAGAAAGTCAGCGCAAAGCCGAAGGCCCGGGCCGCAGCGCCCTTGGGATAGCCGAACCAATAGGCAATCCGCCCGATCACGAACAGGCCGATGAGCGCAATGATGACGGCCATCCTGTCGGCAGGCAGCGTCAGCGCCAAGGCCGAATGCGCGATGATAGCCAGAACGGACTGCTCAATGGTATTCTGAAGCGCCGCCCGCGCGACGGCAATCTCCTTCGTTTCCGTCCCGCTCGCAGCGCCTCCGATATCGGCTGGAGAGAAGTACCGGATCGCGCCGACCCGAGCGATCATCGCCCACAGGACAAAGCCGATCGCAAGTTCGCAGCGAAACACGAAGGCGAGTCGGTCGGCATCTGAGGCGGCGGTAACGGGCCAGCCGGTACAGAGAGTCCAAGCGGCCGTAAGCAGGGCCAAACTGGCCAGCAAGGCGGCCATCGCCGATTTTCGGACACGGGCCTGTTCCTTCGCAAAGGATTCGATGTCGTTGAAGGTTTCGCGCGCCATGACGGAGAGTGTTTCAGCCGGACGCCGGCAAAGTCAACGCGTCGGCACCGGTTCCGGGCCCGTCCAGTCGTAGAACCCCCGGCCGGCCTTTTTGCCCAACCAGCCGGCCTCGACATATTTGACGAGCAAGGGCGCGGGGCGGAATTTCGGATCGCCGGTCCCGCTGTGGAGAACCCGGCAGATTTCGAGACAGGTGTCGAGCCCGATAAAATCGGCAAGCGTCAGCGGCCCCATCGGGTGATTGAGGCCAAGCCTGCAGGCGGTATCGATATCGCGGATCGTCGCTACGCCTTCGCCGAGCGCAAAACAGGCTTCGTTGAGCATCGGCAGCAGCACGCGATTGACGATGAATCCCGGCGCGTCGTTGGCATGGACAATCTCCTTGCCGAGCGAACGGCCATAGGCTTCGACAGCCGCGACGGTTGCATCGGCCGTCGCAAGCCCGCGGATCAGCTCGATCAGGCCCATGACCGGCACGGGGTTGAAGAAATGGACCCCCATGAAGCGCGCCGGATCGGGCGAGGCCTGCGCCAGCCGCGTGATCGGGATCGACGACGTGTTGGAGGCCAGAAGTGCCTCACTCGTCAGGACCTTGCCGATATCGGCGAAGATCGCGCGCTTGACTTCCTCACGCTCGGTTGCCGCTTCGATCACCAGGTCGGCTTCGGCAAAGGCGGAGGAGCCTGCCACGGGCTCGATCAGCGCAAGGGCGGCATCGCGCGCCTCGGTCGCAATTTTTTCCTTCTCGACAAGGCGGCCCAGGCCCTTGGCGATGCCGTCTCGGCCCTTGGTCGCGCGGTCGAGATCCACATCGGAAAGGAGGACACGATACCCCGCCTGCGCCGATACCTGCGCGATGCCCGCGCCCATCTGCCCTGCGCCAACAACACCGATCGTCTTCATAAGAAACCCCAGCCATTGCGATTCGCTCAAGCCTCTATCGCCTCGGGCCGGTCACGGCTAGGGAGCGGCGCATGTTCACCCTCGCCTTGCTTGCCGCTGCCGCCACGTCCTCGCCGGCGCCCGGCCAGCTCAGGACCTTTACCGACTGGATCGTCGGGTGCGACAATGGGCGCGCCTGCCAGGCCAGTGGGCTCTATCCCGGCGACGATTTCGACGCGTTGACCATGGCCGTGGTGCGCGGTGCGGAACGCGACGCGCCACCTCGCATCTGGATCAATACGGACGATCTGGCCGTCGCGTCGCTCACAGCCGATGGGAGAAGGCTTCCGGTTCGACTTATGACGGACCAGGGCGTGACCTCGGTTCGCGCGGACGATGCGACCGCTTTCGTGGAGGCCGCCAAGGCCGCGCGGCGGCTTGGCTTGCTCGATGCGTCGGGTGCGGAAGTGGGCCATGTTTCGCTTGCCGGATTGAACGCAGCGCTTCTTTACGTGGATGACCAGCAAAAACGCGTGGGGACAGTGACGGCGCTTATTCGCAAGGGTGCGCGGCCAGCAGGCGCTGTGCCCCCACCGCTTTCCCTGCCGCTGATCGTTCCGCCGCCGGTTCCGAAAATCCCGCCACGCAGGCTCTCCAAGGCCGATGTTGCGCGCGAGCAGGTCGCGCATGAATGCGAGGTTACGGAATCGGAGGACTTCGCGCCGACGCATGCCCGCCTCGATGCAGCGACGACACTCGCCCTGCTGCCCACGCCATGCGACAATGGGGCGTATAATTTCTTCAGCTCCGCACTGCTCATCGACCAGAACGGCAAGGTCCGCCCGGCGCGGTTGGACTCTCCAGCTGGCATGAGTCCCGAGAACGACAATACGCTGGTCAATGCAGATTGGGATGAGAAGACGCAGCTTCTCTCCACCTATGAAAAGGGCCGGGGGCTTGGCGACTGCGGAACAATGCAGTCCTTTGCGTGGGACGGCGCGCAGTTCCGTCTGGTTCAGCGATCCGACATGGGGGAATGCCGGGGCAGCACCGACTATATCACGACCTGGCGCGCGGCCGTCTCGCGGCGCTAGGCTATCGGCTGGCGCCCGGCACCCAGAGTATATCGTCTTGGCCCTGCCCGTTTGCGTAACGCGCGGCGACGAACAACCAGTCCGACAGCCTGTTAAGATAGGCCAGCGCAAGCGGATTGAGCGAAACGCCGTGCGCGGCGGTGACTGCCGAGCGTTCGGCGCGACGGGCGATGCTGCGGGCCAGATGGAGCGCCGCGCCAAGCGGGGTCCCGCCCGGCAGGATGAAGCTGGTAAGCGGCTGCATCGCGCCATTCATCGCGTCGATTTCGGATTCGAGCCGTTCGACCTGTCGGGCGACGATCCGGAGCGACATTTCTCCGGGCGCAAAATCCTCGCCCGGCGTTGCAAGATCGGCCCCAAGGTCGAACATGTCGTTCTGGATCGTGCGAAGCTGCGCGAGCAGCTTGCCCCCGGCGTGTAGCGCCGCCAGCCCGATCGCGCTGTTCGCTTCATCGACATCGCCGATCGCGGCCATGCGCGGCGCATCCTTGGGCAAGCGGCTGCCATCGACAAGCCCGGTCGTGCCATCGTCTCCGGTACGGGTGTAAATCTTGTTGAGCTTGACCAAGAAGCTCAGCCGCCGCGCGCCAGGGCAAGCATCAGGATCACGATGACGATAGCCAGCGCCTGAAAGGCGACACGGCCCTGCATCATCCTGTTCTGTTTGAGGCTCGACGCGCTCGGCCCGGTCCCGTCATTCCTGAGATCGGCTTCGGTGCTCTTCAGAAAGGCGACGATCCCGCGCACGAGCATCACGACCGCGCCAATAATGGCCAGGATCAGGAGGACTGAAAGAATGGACATGACGCTTCCTTATTCCTCCTGCAGCGCGAAGCCAACCGGAAAGCATCCCCGCCGCATGTTTCGGACCAGTTCGACCGGATCGACGCGGGACGCGCGGAGGGTGGCGAGGGTGGGTGCCGCCTTGCGCTTGGCGAGGCGCTCGCCGTCAGCGCCGGCGATGAGCCGGTGGTGCCGGTAGACAGGGACGGGCAGGGTAAGCAGGGCCTGCAGCAACCGATGAATATGTGTCGCGGCAAAAAGATCGCGCCCGCGCACGACATGCGTCACGCCCTGGGCCGCATCGTCGACGGTCACGGCAAGATGATAACTTGTTCCGGCATCCTTTCGCGCAAGCACCGGATCGCCCAGAATTTCGGGTGTGGCGCGGATTTCCCCCGCCTCTTCGTCGATCCAGCAAAGCGGGCCGGTTCGCGTAAATGCGCTAGCGACGTCAAGCCGCCAGCTCCAAGGCAGGGCTGTATCGGGTCCGATGGCCTTGCTCCTGCACGTGCCGGGATAGATCGCGCCCATTGCGCCCTGCGGCGCCGAAGCCGCCGCGGCAATGTCCGCGCGGGTACAGGTGCAACGATAGAGCAGACCCATCGCCTCAAGCTTCGCAACGGCATCGGCATAGACCGGCATCCGCGCCGACTGGATCATCACGGCTCCATCCCATTCGAGGCCGAGCCAGCGCAGATCCTCATAAATTCCGTCGACGAATTCGGGGCGGCACCGCGTCCGGTCGATATCCTCGATCCGGAGCAGGAAGCGGCCCTTGTCGGCCCGTGCCCGGTCATGCGCAAGGAGGGCAGACCAGGCATGGCCAAGGTGCAATCGCCCCGTCGGGCTTGGCGCAAAGCGAGTCACAACATCTTTGTGCATTTTCGCCCTTGACCCCATCATATGGTAAATGCTGTCATGCGTGTGTCATGTGAAGCGGCGAAAGCGCGCATGCAACAGGCGAAAGGGGTTGGTCGGCCATGTATCACCCGGATCTTATCCGCCATCCGGATGGCTGTCCCGCCCTTGTGCTCAATGCGGACTACACGCCGTTGAGCTACTATCCGCTCTCGCTCTGGCCCTGGCAGACGGCGGTCAAGGCGGTCTTTCTGGACCGGGTCGACATTGTCGAGGAATATCAACGCGAAGTGCACAGCACCAGTTTCGCGATGAAGCTTCCTTCGGTGATCGCCCTGAAGCAATATGTCCGCCCGTCGCAGCACCCGGCCTTTACCCGGTTCAACCTTTTCCTGCGTGACCGGTTCCAATGCCAGTATTGCGGCAGTCTCAAGGATCTGACGTTCGATCATGTCATACCGCGTGCCCAGGGCGGGCGCACGACATGGGAAAATGTCGCGACCGCATGCGCGCCTTGCAATCTGAAGAAAGGCGGTCGGACGCCCAAACAGGCGCATATGGCGCTTCACACCCAGCCGATCCGCCCGACCAGCTGGCAATTGCAGGACCAGGGGCGCAGCTTCCCGCCCAACTATCTCCACGAAAGCTGGCGTGACTGGCTCTATTGGGACATCGAACTGGAGGCTTGATCGCTCCTCCGTCCCGTCGCATGGCGGCGCTTCAACCCCGTGTATGGAGCAGCATGATGATCGAAGCCGAATGGTGGGACTATGACGATATGGACGAGCTTGCCGATGCCGTGGCAGGCGATGTCGGTTTCATCATCGAATCCGCGATCGACGCGCGCGGTTCGGCCGTGATCGCGCTGGCCGGGGGCAAGACGCCCGGGCCGATTCTCGAAAAACTGGCTGAAGCGAAGATCGACTGGAAGCGCGTCACCATTTTCCCGACCGACGAACGCATTGTCGCGCTTGACGACCCGCTGTGCAACGTCGCGGGCCTGGCGCGGATCTTCCTGCCCAAGGGCGCGCGCGTGGTGCCGATCGTTTCGGAAAAGGCAGCGGACTACAAGGCAGCGGGCAACGCGGCGTCTTCCAGGATCGGCGATTTCCACTGGCCGCCCGACCTCGTCTGGCTGGGTGTGGGTGAAGACGGGCACACGGCCTCGATCTTTGTCGGGCCCGATCTGGACGATGCGCTCAATGCGCCAGCCGAGCGCAAGGCCGTGGGCGTGATGCCCGATCCGCTGCCGCCCGAAGCCCCGGTTGCGCGCGTGACGCTCACGCGCGCGTCGATCCAGGCGGCAAAGTCAATCGTCATTGTCCTGACCGGTAACAAGAAACGGAAACTCCTCGAACAGGCACTAAGGGATGGGGACAGTTCTCCGCTTCCGGTCGGGCGCGTCCTTGCCGGGCTTGAAACGCCTGTCGATATTCATTGGTACGAAGGATAGAAGAATGGCGCGGACGGCGCGGATCAGCAAACAGGGTGGGCCTGAGGTCATCGGTTGGGCCGACATGGACCTGCCGCCGCCGGGCCCCGGCGAAGTGCGGATGCGCAATACGGCGATCGGGCTCAACTATATTGACACCTACCATCGCGACGGAACCTATCCGATCCCGCTCCCCAACGGACTGGGGCTTGAGGCAGCAGGCATTGTCGAGGCCGTCGGCGAAGGGGTCGACGTGTTTGTGGTCGGAGACCGGGTTTGCACGTTCGGTCCGGTTCTTGGCGCCTATGCGACCGAGCGGAATCTCCCGGCATCGGCGCTTTTCCTCATTCCTGCCGACATCAACGACGAAGTCGCGGCGGCTGGCCTGCTGAAGGGCTGCACCACCGAGTTCCTTGTCGAACGCTGCGCGCGTGTGCAGGCCAGATGGCCGGTGCTCGTCCATGCGGCAGCAGGCGGAGTCGGGCTGTTGCTCGTCCAATGGCTCAGGCATGTCGGCGCGACCGTCATTGGCGCGGTCAGCACGCCCGAAAAGGCGGCTCTCGCGAAAAACGCCGGGGCCGACCATGTAATCTTGTACAAATCGGAAGATGTCGCGGCCCGGGTGCGAGAGATCACAGACGGCGCAGGCGTGCGCGTGACGTTCGATGGAGTCGGGATGACGACGTGGGAAGCTTCGCTCGCAGCAACGGGCCGGCGCGGAATGATTGTCAGTTACGGCAATGCCGGAGGCCCCGTCACTGGCGTCAATCTGGGCACGCTGGCGCAAAAGGGCTCGCTCTTCGTCACGCGGCCGACTCTGTTCGACTATTATTCGGATCCTGCGGAACGGCAGGCAGGCGCGGACTATGTGTTCGACATGTTCCGACAGGGCGTGATCGGCGCCAATATCGGCCAGACCTATGCGCTCGAGGATGCAGCGCAGGCGCACCGTGACCTTGAAGCCGGCAAGACGGTCGGCGCGACCATCCTGAGGCCGTGAGACCCTTTGCCATGAACCGCCTTGCGCTGCTTCTTGCCGCAACCCTTGTTTCGTTCACAGCCCCTGCCCGCGCCGGCGAAACGCAGGTTGCGATTGCGGCCAATTTCACCGCGCCGGCGAAGGAAATCGCGGCCGCCTTCCAAAAGGCGACTGGCCACACAGCCGTGCTGAGTTTCGGCGCATCCGGCGCATTCTATACGCAGTTGACGCACGGCGCGCCGTTCGAGCTTTTTCTTTCCGCCGACGCCGAACGGCCGCAAAGGGCCGAGCAGGAGGGCTTTGCGGTCCCGAAAACGCGCTTCACCTATGCGATCGGGCGGATTGTGCTCTACTCGGCCAGGCCGGGGTTGGTCGATGCGAAGGGCGCAGTCCTGAAGCGCGGCGGCTTTGCGACGATTGCCATCGCCGATCCGGCGACGGCACCTTATGGGGTGGCGGCCGTCCAGGCGATGCAGCGGCTTGGCGTCTATCCCGTGCTTGCGCCGAAGATCGTCAAGGGCAGCTCGATTGCACAGACCTATCAGTTCGTGGCGACCGGTGCTGCCGATCTTGGGTTCGTCGCATTGAGCCAGCTGGTCGATGCGCCCGGCGGGTCGCGCTGGATCGTGCCCAAGGCGCTGCATGCGCCGATCGACCAGCAGGCGGTGCTGCTCAAGACCGGTGTCGCAAACCCCGCAGCGCGAGCATTCTTTAGATTCCTGAAATCGCCCCAGGCTGTCGCGATCATTCGTCGATACGGGTATGAAACGCGACGATGAACCTGGTCGTCCTGACGACGGTCGAACTGGCGGCCGTCACAACGCTTCTGCTCCTGATGCTGGCGACGCCGCTCGCCTGGTGGCTGGCGTGTTCGAAGAGTGGATGGAAGGAAATCGTCGGAGCATTGACTGCGCTGCCGCTCGTCCTGCCGCCGACGGTGATCGGCTTTTACGTCCTGATCGCGCTTGGGCCGCAAAGCCCGCTCATGACGCTGCTTCACCCGTTCGGCGTCCGGACGTTGGCCTTTACCTTTACCGGCCTCGTGATCGGATCTCTTTTCTACTCGCTGCCTTTCGCGGTTCAGCCGTTACGCACTGCCTTTGAAGGCGTGGGGAGCCGTCCCCTCGAAATTGCGGCAACAATGGGCGCGGGGCCGTTCGACCGGTTCGTCCATGTCGCCGTCCCGCTCGCGCGGCGCGGGTTCATTTCCGCCGCTATCCTTGTTTTCGCGCATACTGTTGGTGAATTCGGCGTCGTGCTCATGATCGGCGGCGCGGTTCCGGGCAAGACCGAAGTCTTGTCGACGCGGATCTACCAGCTTGTTGAAAGCCTGCAATTCGGGGAAGCGCATGCCATTGCGGGGGGAATGATCGCCTTTTCCTTTGTTGCGCTACTGGCGTTGCTGCTTGTCGAGCGCCGCATCGGCGGAGTCCGGCCGTGACGCTTGCCGTCAGGATCAGGGCCTGGATCGGTGCGGATTTCGCGCTCGATCTCGACACCGAAATTCCCGCGAGCGGTGTGACTGCACTGTTGGGCGCGTCCGGTTCGGGCAAGACCAGCCTGTTGCGTGCGCTTGCCGGGCTCGATCGCCATCCCGGCACGATCCGCTTCGGAGGCGAGATCTGGCAGGATGAAAGTCGCTTTGTGCCGCCGCACCAGCGGCGCGTCGGCTATGTCTTCCAGGGAATGGGGCTGCTTCCCCATCTCAGCGTCCGCAAGAACCTCGATTTTGCAATCGCTCGCGCTCCGGCAGGTCGGTTCGCGGTGGAAGACGTTATCGCCCGGACGGGCATCGCCGCGCTGCTCGACCGCCTGCCAGCACAGCTTTCCGGCGGAGAAGCCCAACGCGCCGGGATCGCGCGCGCGCTGATGGGCCAGCCGCGCCTGCTCCTTATGGACGAGCCGCTTTCTGGGCTCGACCGCGAGGCACGCGGCGAGCTGCTCGGCGCGCTCGAAGACCTGCTCGCCGGGATATCGATTCCCGTCGTTTACGTGACCCACGACATTGCGGAAGCGGAGCGCTTGGCGGCACAGTTTATCCGGCTGAAGGGCGGCCGGATCGTGGCCTAGCCAAGCGCCTCGACGGCCTCGGCCAGCGTCAGCCAGCGCTCCTCTGCAGCCTCTTTTTCGGCGCGCGCGACTTCGATCGCCTTGGTGAGCGCAGCGAATCGCGCCGGATCGCGGCTGTAGAGCGTTGCATCCGACAGTGCGTCCTCGTCGCGAGCAATGGCGGTCTCGATCTCGGCGATCCGCGCCGGGAGCAGGTCATAGTCGCGCTGGTCCTTGTAGCTGAGCTTTGTCGCCACGCGCTCGGGTTTCGCCGCCTCGACCGGCCTTGCCGTCTTTTTCGCGCCCTCCTTCGGCGCGGCGCGCTTGCGCTCCCAGTCTTCATAGCCGCCTGCAATGATGTCGACTTTGCCCGATCCGTCGAGGCCAAGCGTCAGCGTTACGGTCCGGTCCAGAAAATCGCGGTCATGGCTGACGATCAGGACCGTGCCGTCATAATCGGCGATGACTTCCTGCAGGAGGTCGAGCGTCTCAAGGTCGAGATCGTTGGTCGGTTCGTCGAGCACCAGCAGGTTCGAGGCCCTGGCGAATTCGCGGGCGAGCAGAAGGCGGGACTGTTCGCCGCCCGAAAGTGCCCCGACGTGGGCATCGGCAAGGCCGGGCTCGAACAGGAATTCCTTCAAATAGCCCTGGATATGCTTCTTGATACCGCGAACCTCGATCCAGTCCCCGCCTTCGCACAGCACATCGCGAACGGTCTTGTCGGGGGCAAGAAGCGCCCGCTGCTGGTCGATGACGATCCCGTTCAGCGTCTTGGCGCGCGTCACTGCGCCGCTATCGGCTGGGATCTCTCCGGTCAGCAGTTTGAGCAAAGTGGTTTTTCCCGCGCCGTTCGCCCCGACGATGCCGATCCGGTCTCCGCGCTGGATGCGCAGAGTGAAGTTCCGGATGATCGCGCGGTCCCCGAAAGACTTGTTGACTCCTTCGGCCACGATCACTGACTTGGACCGGACGTCGTCGCTGGCAATGGCAAGTTTGGCGGCGCCCTGCGGCCCCAGCATGGCGGCCCGCTGCGCGCGCATCTGGTTCAGCTTTTCGAGCCGGCCCTGGTTGCGCTTGCGTCGTGCCGTCACGCCGCGCTGCAGCCAGTGGAGCTCGAGTTTCAGCTTCGCATCGAGCTTTTCGGCGGCTCGCACCTCTTCGGCATAGACGGCTTCCATCCAGCGTTCGAACCCGCCAAAGCCGATTTCGGAGCGGCGGATCTTGCCGCGATCAAGCCACAGCGTCGAGCGGGTAAGCCGGGTCAGGAAGGTCCGGTCATGCGAAATCGCGATGAAAGCGCCGGTATAGCGTTTGAGCCAGTCCTCGAGCCAGTCGATCGCCGCAAGGTCGAGATGGTTGGTCGGCTCGTCGAGCAGGAGGACATCCGGGTCCAGGGCCAGCGCCCGGGCGATTGCCGCGCGCCGCCTTTCCCCGCCACTCGCGCTCTCGGCATCCCGCGACAAGTCGATCCCGATCTGGTCGGCAATCGCCTCGACTTCGTGCGCGGCCGGCCCGCCCGGCCCGGCGGTCGCGAAGTCATGCAGCGTGGCGAACCCGCCAAGCGCCGGTTCCTGCTCGAGCAGGACGACTTTGGTGCCCGGGACGATCGTCCGCCGCCCCTTGTCCGCTTCAATCCGGCCGGCAAGCAATTTGAACAGCGTGGTCTTGCCGGCTCCGTTGCGTCCGATCAGGGCGAGCCGGTCGCGTTCGCCTATGAATATGTCGAGATCCTGGAACAGCCAGCCCGATCCCTGGACGAGACCAAGGCCTTCATAAGCAAGAATTGGGGCAGACATGATGGATTCCGACGATACTGAAAGGATGAAAAGCCATTCATGGCCTATTCAATGGGCGCTCCCTATGCCAAGACCCCATGGCAATGTTCAAATCTTTTATTGCGACGGCCTTGCTTGCCGCACTTTCCTCCACGCCGGTCGCTGCCCAGAAGGCGCGCCGTGGCGAACAGGACGCTGCTTTCCAGGCGACACGCCAGGGCGCGGTTCATTCGCTGCGCAGCATAGAGAATGATATCGTTCCCGAAATGAAGGCCAGCGGCGCAGACTATATCGGGGCCGAGTTCGACGAGGAAAACCTGTCCTACCGGCTGAAATTCATGAGGGGTTCCAAGGTGATCTGGCTTGATGTGAACGGGAAAAACGGTGCAATAATCGGCAAGGCGGGAGAGTGACCGCCCGCCGGTCTGCAGGGGAGAATCCAGTTGCGCGTATTGATCGTTGAAGACGAGCCCACGCTTGGTGCGCAGCTCAAGAACACGCTCGAAGGGGCAGGCTATGCCGTCGATCTCGCGACGGACGGCGAGGACGGCCATTATCTGGGGTCGACCGAAAACTACGACGCGATCATCCTCGATCTCGGCCTGCCTGAAATCGACGGGCTGACGGTGCTCGATCGCTGGCGCAAGGAAGGCAAGGTCACGCCCGTTCTTGTCCTTACCGCGCGCGACAGCTGGTCGGACAAGGTGGCCGGTCTCGATGCCGGAGCGGACGATTATCTGGCCAAGCCTTTCCAGACGCAGGAGCTGATTGCCCGGCTGCGCGCGCTCATCCGCCGCGCCAGCGGCAATGCGTCGTCCGAACTGATTGCCGGCGATGTGCGGCTCGACACGCGTTCGGGGCGCGTCACACTTGCCGGAGAGCCGGTCAAGATGACCGCGCAGGAATACAAGCTTCTTTCCTACCTGCTCCACCACAAGGGCAAGGTCGTCTCGCGGACCGAGTTGATCGAGCATATCTACGATCAGGATTTCGACCGCGATTCGAACACGATCGAGGTTTTTGTCACGCGTATCCGCAAGAAACTCGGTGCCGATGTCATCACGACCATCCGTGGCCTCGGCTACAGCCTCGAAGACCCCGCCTGACCCGCCTCCTCCTGGGCGGGGGGGCTGGCAGATAGGACGCTGGAGGCTCCGGCTGGCGAGCGGATCGCTGAGCCGGCGCATGACCGGCATTGCCGCTGCGTGGATCCTGCTGCTCCTTCTGGGCGGCGGCGTTGCATTGGATCGCGTCCTGACCAATGCCATCACACGCAACTTCGACGATGGCCAGCAATTCGTGCTGACGTCTATGGTCGCTGCGGCCGAGATCGACGATTTCGGAGAAGTCCGGCTCAACCGGCCATTGGGGGATCAGCGCTTTCTTGAACCCAATTCCGGGTTCTACTGGCAGATCAGCGGGCAGGGGTTTACGCCTTTCCGGTCGCGGTCGCTCTGGGACCGGGCGCTTCACGTGCAGGCCAGCCACGCGGACGATGACATCCACGTCTATGACAGCCACGAATTTTCCGACGAGACAATCCGTGTTGCCGAACGTGACATCGTCCTGCCCGGCTCGGGGACCGTCTGGCGATTTCAGGTGGCGCAAAGCCGCGAAGTGCTCGATGCCCAGATCGGCACGCTCAGGAAAACGCTGGTCAGAAGCTTCGCTCTGCTTGGGCTCGGGCTGATCGGGATGGCGGCGCTCCAGGCGCTATACGGGCTCTGGCCTCTCCGTTCGCTGCGCCAGGCGATCGCCGATATGCGGGCAGGCCGCGCAAACCGAGTGGCGGAAGAGGAATTGCCCGACGAGGTTGCGCCGCTCGTCGAGGAACTGAACGGACTTCTGTCCCACAATGAAACGCAGGCGGAAGAGGCGCGGCGCCATGCGGGAAACCTTGCTCACGCGTTGAAGACGCCGCTCACCGTCATCATGAATGCCGCCACGGCGCACGCGAGCGATCTCAGCGACACCGTGATTCGCGAGGCGACGACAATGCGCCGGCAGGTCGATCATCATCTTGCCCGGGCCCGCGCGGTCGGGCGGCGCGGCAATGTCCATAGTCGGGCCGAAGTGTGGGCCAGCCTTGAATCGGTCGAACGCGCGGTTTCGCGCCTCTACCCCGAGGTCCGTTTCGACAGGGACGGAAACAAGCGCCTGTCGGTCCATGTCGAGCGGCAGGACCTTGATGAAATGCTCGGCAACCTGATCGAGAATGCCGCCAAATATGGCGGCGGCAGCGTGTTCGTGACGGTGGGTAGCGAAGGGCCGATGGCCGAAATCTTGGTGGAAGACGATGGCGCCGGCATTTCCCCGCAGGATCGGGAAAAGCTGTTCAATCGCGGCGTGCGGCTCGATTCGTCGAAGCCCGGGACCGGCCTTGGCCTTGCGATCGTCCGCGACGTTGCCGAGATCTATGGCGGGTCGATCGTGCTCGAGGAAAGCGAGGACTTGGGCGGTGTCCTAGCGCGGTTGCGCTTGCCCTTGGCCGAATGACCCGCCAGAAGCGCGGCCTTATGGGATCTCCTTACTATTTCTTCTGCGGCGTCGGCGGATCGGGCATGATGCCGCTGGCGATGATCGTGGCGGCGCGCGGCGCGCGCGTATCGGGGTCGGACCGCTCGCTTGATCAGGGCCGGATTGGCGAGAAGTTCGCCGCGCTTGAAAATCTCGGGATCGCGCTTTTTCCGCAGGACGGGTCTGGCGTCGCATCGGGTCAGGTCTTTGTCGCTTCGGCGGCGGTAGAGGAAAACGTGCCCGATGTCGTCGCGGCCAACAGGCTCGGGCTCGAACGGCTGAGCCGGGCGGACCTGCTTGCGCAGATATTTAATGCCAGTGCTGAGCGGATCGCGGTCGGTGGAACCAGCGGGAAATCGACCGTCACGGGCATGATCGGCTGGATTCTCGACAAGGCCGGCCGAGAGCCGACGATCATGAACGGCGCTGTGATGAAGAATTATGTCCGCCCCGATGCGCCTTTTGCCAGCGCGCGGGTCGGAAAGGGGCGGGTTTTCGTAAGCGAAGTCGATGAAAGCGACGGCTCGATCGCGCTCTACACGCCCGACATCGCCGTCCTCAACAATGTCGCTCTCGATCACAAGTCGATGGAGGAATTGCGGCGGCTGTTCGGCGATTTCGTCGGCCGGGCGCGGGTTGCCGTCATCAATGCGGACAATGAAGAGGCGCTGGCGCTTGCAGGGGCCGATGCGCGGACCTTCGGGTTCGGCGCGGATGCGGGTCTGCGCGGAACCGGTCTTGTCGAGCGGCCCGATGGCGTGGACTTCCTCGCGAATGGCGTTCCCGTCTCGCTCAATGTGCCGGGCCGTCACAATGCCGCGAACGCGCTTGCGGCGCTGGCCGCCGCCGAGGCAGCTGGCGTCCCGCTTGCCGACGGCGTGGCGGCGCTTGGCGGCTTTACCGGGCTCCGCCGCCGCCTCGATCTGGTGGGGACGCGCCATGGCGTCACCGTGATCGATGATTTCGGGCACAATCCGGACAAGATCGGCGCGACGCTCGATACGCTTCATGCTTTTCCGGGGCGGCTTCTCGTCATGTTCCAGCCGCACGGTTATGGGCCGTTGAGACTCATGGGACAGGAGTTGGCGGAAACGTTCCGAACCCGGCTTGGCGTGGAAGACAGGCTCTTCCTGCCCGACCCTGCCTATTATGGCGGCACGGTCGATCGTAGCCGCGGAAGCGATGTGCTGGCCGAAGCGGTGGGAGCGCGGGCCGAATATCTGCCCGAGCGCGCCGCCATCGCGGCGCGACTTCTTGCCGAGGCGCGCGCGGGAGATCGAATCCTCATAATGGGCGCGCGCGACGATACGCTTGGCCGGTTTGCCGCTGATTTGCTCGAACGGCTTGACGGATAGCCTCCGATCGCGTCCAACGCGCCTAGACTGTTTTGAGGGAATTTATGGCCAAGCGGCTGACATTCTATATCATGATCGGGTTGATCTTCGGCATCCTGGCCGGCGCCGTTTTGCACGCGTTGATCACGGATTCGGACCTGCTTGCGGAAATCGCCAAGTGGCTGGGCCTCGTGACCACGGTCTTCCTGCGGTTGATCAAGATGATTATAGCCCCGCTGGTTTTCGCGACGCTCGTTTCGGGCATCGTCCATATGGGGGATACGGCGGCGCTCGGGCGGGTCGGCATGAAAACCATCGTCTGGTTCGTGGGCGCCACCCTAGTCTCGCTCACGCTTGGCATGTTTCTCGTGAACTGGCTGCATCCGGGCATCGGGGGGGGATTCACCCTGCCGCCGCCCACCGCGACGACCGGTATCGAAGCGCCCGCCAAGGATATCATCCAGATTCTCGCGGAAATGTTCCCTGCCTCGATCATCGAGGGCATGGCGAACAATACGCTTCTCCAAATCGTCACCTTCGCACTTTTCTTCGGCGTGGCGATGACCGCAGTGGGTGAAAAGGCGGAGCCCATCTCCAAGGGCATCGACGCTCTTGTCCAGGTCATGCTGCAAGTGACCGATTATGTTATGCGCGTTTCGCCGCTCGCTGTCTTCGCTGCAATGACGAAGGTGATCGCGATCAACGGGCTTGGCGTGCTGGCGACGTTTGCCTGGTTCATCGGCAGCTTCTATTTCGGCCTGCTCGTTCTCTGGCTGGTGCTTGGCTTTGTCGCGTTCCTGGTTGTCGGGCGTCGAGCGGGCGCTCTCATCCGATATATCCGCGAGCCGATTCTGCTTGCCTTTTCGACCGCCTCGTCCGAGGCGGCCTATCCGCGCACGCTTGAGGCGCTGGACCGCTTCGGCGTTCCGCCCAGGATTGCGAGCTTCGTTTTGCCGCTCGGCTATTCGTTCAATCTTGACGGCTCGATGATGTACATGACCTTCGCGACGCTCTTCATCGCGCAGCTTTACGGCATCGAACTTTCGACCGGGCAGCAGATCGCCATGCTGCTGACGCTGATGGTCACGTCGAAAGGCATGGCGGCGGTGCCGCGGGCAAGCCTCGTCGTGATTTCGGGAACGATGGCGCAATTCGGAATTCCGGAGGCAGGGCTGGTCCTGATCCTCGCGGTCGATCAGTTCCTCGATATGGGCCGTTCAGGCACCAATGTCGTCGGCAATGCGGTTGCAGCAGTCGTCGTCGGCAAATGGGAGGGTGAACTCGATGCACCCGAACCTCCCGAAATCGAACCGCCACATGCGCCGTCGAGCCACCAGCACGGGCTTTAAAGGCGGCTTGCCTACAAGGAATTGCATCGCCTTCCATTGACCTTTTCCCGTAAAGCTGGAAGCCTGCCGGGCACGCGTGGGCAAGGGGAATGGTAATGGGTGTCGGGTCGCAGGAAGAAACCGCGTTTTCGTTCGACGGAGACTGGCGCGAGCTGGCGCCGATCCTCTTCGCCAACTTGATGTTGTCGATCGTTACTTTGGGTTTCTACCGTTTCTGGGGCATTGCGCGCGAACGGCGCTATCTCTGGAGCAAGACTCGGTTCATCGATGACCGTCTTGAATGGACGGGAACGGGGCTTGAGCTGTTTCTTGGTTTCCTGCTGGTGCTGGCGATCCTGTTCGTGCCCCTCTTCCTTCTCCAGTTCGTGGCGCAGGCGCTGATCCTGCAAGGGCAGGGCGCGTTCGCAGGGCTGCTCTTCGTCTCAATCTATCTCGTCTTTTTCTATGTTGCCGGCCTCGCCATCTTCCGTGGCCTCCGATACCGGCTGAGCCGCACGCTTTGGCACGGAATCCGGGGCGGAAGCGACAATCCGGGTTTCGGATATGGCTGGTCCTACACCTGGAAGACAATTGTCGGTTCATCGGCGCTCGGGCTGTTGATTCCCTGGTCGATGACGAGCCTGTGGTCGGAGCGCTGGAACAGGATGAGCTTCGGCCCTCACCCTTTCGTGTCTGCGCCCGAATGGAGCGGACTGATGAAGCGCTTCCTGCTTTGCTATCTGGTGCCGCTCGTCGCGCTCATCGGCGGGATCGCGGCGGCTGTAATGGGCGCGGCCTCGGCCGGCGCATCCGGAGCTGCGGCAGGGATCATTCTGGCCGTTGCAGGATTCTACATACTCCTGCCGATCCTTGCGCTTGCTTATTATGCGGCCTTTCTACGGGAAATGATCGGTTCGCTCTGCCTTTCGACGCTCGACTTCGCCTTCACCGCGCGAACCCGGCACTGGGTTGGGCTCATGATCGGCAATTTTTTCCTCTACGCAGCCGCGCTCGTGCCGGCATTGGTGCTTGCGGCAGTGCTGGGCCTCATGCCGCGCCTGTCGCCGGAGACCCAGACTTTCGTAAACCCGCCCTTTGTTTCGCTTGTCGCGCTTGTATTCGTCGTCGGCATTCCCCTCGGGCTGATTGGCGGGTTCGTGCGATATCGGAACTGGCGATTCTTCATTCGTTACATGGAAGCAGGCGGAGAGGTTGACCTGGTGACGCTGACCCAATCGTCCACGCCCGAGCCCCGCCAGGGCGAAGGATTGCTCGACGCGCTCGACATGGGCGGCTTTTGAGCGTGATTCGGGTCTCCGGCCTTTGGCACTATGATGGCCGTAACGCGATCCGCCAACGGGTCTGGCTTTCGGGAGATCGAGACGGATTCGTCCTGACGGGCGATACGGGCGAAAGTGGTCCGTTTTCATGGGGCGACCTCGTCCGCCGCGACGACGGCCCGGACGGTGCGGTCTTTGGCCTCAAGGGCCGCTCGGGCTGGCGGATCGGCTTTACCGGCGCCATTCCGGATGAAGTCGCAGCGCTGGTTCCCCGGCCATTGCGCTATGGGGGCTGGATAGACCGGTTTGGGCTGTGGCGTGCTTCGGGCGCGTTTCTCCTCGTCTCTTCGGTCGTCGCGGTGGTCGTGCTCAAGTCGCCGGACTGGCTCGCGCCCAACATACCCTTTGCATGGGAAAAACGGATGGGCGACGCAATGGTCGGCGATCTGGGTGGGCGTTTCTGCAACGGGGCGGGCGGGCAGGCGGCGCTCGATGCGTTGGTGCGCAAGATCGATCGCGGGCAGCCCCCGGTTCGCGTCCGTGTAGCAAATATCGGAATGGTCAATGCCGTGGCCCTGCCTGGCGGCAATATCATCGTGTTTCGCGGGTTGCTGCAGGAATCAAAATCGGGCGATGAAATCGCCGGGGTTATCGGGCACGAAATCGGGCACGTCCGCAAGCGGCATGTGGTCCAGGCGCTGATGCGCCAGGCGGGGCTCAGTGTTCTGCTTGGCGGCTTCGGCGGCGATACCGGAGGATATCTCAATTCGATGCTCGCCGCATCCTATTCGCGCGAAGCGGAAGCGGAGGCCGATGATTATGCGATCAGACGACTGAAGTCCGCGCGGGTTTCGCCCGACGATACAGCGGATTTTTTTGCCCGCATGGCGGCGCAGGAGGCCAAGCTTGGCAACGCGGCTGCGGCCATGGGCTATGTTTCAACTCATCCCCTTTCGCAAAGCCGCGAACGCGCATTCCGCGGGAGCAAGAAGGCGGGCAGCGTTTATGCCCCCGTGCTCGACCCGGCGCAGTGGAACGCCCTGATCGACATTTGCCACAATGATCCGAAGGTCGAAAAGGACGACGGTTTTCTTTTCTGACCGCGAAACCGGCTTCGCATGACCCGGCTTTCAGGCTAGGTGACATCGACACTGATCCCGGCAGGAGCGCATGTCATGTTTCGCAAGATCTTTCTCGATCATCCGCGTGAAGTCGAAGAAAGCTTTTTCGAGCACTTCCGCGTGGCAAGCGGTTTCGGCCTGACCATGATCTGGGGCGGATTGTGCGCGCTGGTTCATGCGTTCGTACCCGCTCTTTGCGTGACGAGCGGTAGCGACACGATTCGTCGCCTTCACACGATCATGGTCGAAAAGCGCGGGGCCAAGCGCAATGCGACAGTCGAAATGCTTTCGGCCGAATGGGTAATCTGAAACGCGCCGACGGCGTGCGGCTCGCCCATGCCGGGCAGGACGGGCTCGGGCCGACGGTTGTTTTCCTTTCGGGTTACATGTCCGACATGACGGGTGGGAAAGCGCTCGCGCTCGACGCGTGGGCCGCTTGTCATGGCCGCAGCTTTATCCGCTTCGACTATGCCGGGTGCGGGCAAAGCGAAGGTGATTTCGAAAGCCAGACGCTAGACAGCTGGCTTTCCGACACGCTGCTGGTGATCGACACGCTTGCTCCGGGCCCGGCCGTCCTTGTCGGATCCTCGATGGGCGGCTGGCTGATGCTGCTTGCAGCGCTTGCCCGGTCTGGCCGGATTGCCGGGCTGGTCGGGATTGCCGCAGCACCCGATTTCACGGATTGGGGCTATAGCCAGGAACAAAAGCTCGAAATTCTCTCGCAAGGGCGGCTTGAGGAAGCATCGCCCTATGGACCCGAGCCGACAGTGATCACGAAGGGCTTCTGGCAATCGGGCGAGGCGCACCGGCTGTTGCAGGGTCCGATCGCGATCGATTGCCCGGTGCGCCTGTTGCATGGGCAATGCGATCCCGACGTGCCGTGGCATCACAGCACCCACCTCGCTTCGCTTCTTCGTTCAGACGATGTGCAGGTGACGCTCGTCAAGGATGGCGATCATCGCCTGTCGCGCGAGCAGGATATTGCCCTTCTGTTGCAGACGGTTGAAAGCCTTTTGGAGCGCCTGTGATCTTGCTTTTCCTTGCCGCGGCGGCCGCACAAGGCCCCGATGAAGCCCGCTTTGACCAGTGTGTCGCCCTCACCGAGGGCGATGCGGCCAAGGCTCTGGAATTTGCTGGCGACTGGCAAATCGCGGGTGGCGGAGTGCTCGCGCGTCAGTGCGCGGGGCTGGCCTATGCGAGCCTCAGGCGGTGGTTGCCCGCCGCGACGGCTTTCCAGCAAGCCGCCGAGCTGGCCGAACGCACGCATGATGCGCGGGCCGCGCGCCTCTGGGTGCAGGCGGGGAATGCGGCGATTGCGGCAGGCGACATGGCGAAGGCGGGGCAGTATCTCGATTCAGCGCTTGCCGGAAATGGTCTTGCCGGCGCCGAAGCGGGGGAAGCGTATCTCGATCGGGCGCGGGCGCGTGTTGCGACCGATGCCGCGGCCGCAGCGCGCGCAGATCTCGACATGGCACTGAAGCTCGTCCCGGCAGATCCACTTGCCTGGCTCCTGTCGGCCACGCTGGCCCGGCGGAGCGGCGATCTGCCACGGGCGCAAGCAGACATTGCCGAGGCAATGAAGCGCGCGCCGGATGACGCCTCGGTCGCGCTCGAGGCCGGCAACATCGCGGTGCTTTCGGGTTCCGACGCTGCAGCGCGGACGGCCTGGGAAGCGGCGGTCAAGGCTGCGCCCGACGGCCCGGCCGGGAAAGCGGCTACCGATGCGCTCAAACGCTTGGGCGCGCCGCAATAATCGGCTAGCATCGCCGTCATGAAATATCTCCACACGATGATCCGGGTCAGCGACCCGGTTGCCACCATTGCCTTTTTCGAGCTGCTCGGCCTCAAGGAGCTGCGCCGGTTCGACAGCGAACAAGGGCGCTTCACCCTGATCTTCCTCGCGGCTCCCGGCGATGAGGACGCGCAGGTCGAATTGACGCATAACTGGGATGAGGCCGGCTATGGCGAAGGCCGCAATTTCGGGCATCTCGCGTATCGAGTGGAGAATATCTACGAGACTTGCCAGCGGTTGATGGATGCGGGGGTAACGATCAACCGGCCTCCGCGCGACGGGCACATGGCGTTCATCCGCACCCCCGACAATATCTCGGTCGAACTCTTGCAGGACGGGCACCTGCCGCCGCAGGAACCCTGGGCCTCGATGCCGAATACAGGGCACTGGTAGGATGGCGCTGGAAATCGTCCGCATCCCGGTCCTTTCGGACAATTATGTCTGGCTGGTCCATGAATCGGTTTCGGGCGAAACGATGGCGGTCGATCCGGCTGTTGCCGAGCCCGTGCTGGCAGAGGCGGAAAAGCGCGGCTGGCGGATTACGCAGATCTGGAACACGCATTGGCACCCCGACCACACGGGCGGCAACGAAGCGATCAAGGCCGCGACCGGCTGCACGATCACGGGCCCCGAAGCGGAACAGGCGCGCATCCCGACTTTGGATGTAAAAGTCTGCGGCGGGAAGCTGGTCCGGCTGGGTGCGTGCACAGCCGACGTGATCGACGTCCCGGCCCATACCGCCGGGCATATCGCCTATCATTTTGCGGGCGAGAAGGCGGTTTTTGTGGGCGACACTCTGTTCGCGATGGGCTGCGGGCGGCTGTTCGAGGGAACGGCCGAGCAGATGTTTGACAATATGGCGAGGCTGGGCGCGCTCCCGGCGGAAACGATGGTCTATTGCGCGCATGAATATACCCAGTCGAATGGCCGCTACGCGCTGGTCGCCGAGCCCGAAAACGAGGCGCTGGCAGCGCGGATGAAGCAAGTCGACGCGGCCCGCGCGCGGGGCGAACCGACAGTGCCGACGACGATCGGGCTGGAGCGTGAAACCAACCCGTTCATGCGCGCGGCATCGGTGGAGCAATTGGCTGAACGCCGTGCCGCAAAAGATGGATTTCGTGGTTGATTCTGATATGTTCTGGCCAAGGGGGCGTATTGGAAGGAGTATGCCATGCGCAAAACTATAATGATCCTACCGTTTGCCAGCCTGTTGCTCTGCGGCACGGTTTCCGCCTCGTCGGCCTCGCGCGATGCCCGTTATGCGCGCGAAGAGGTACGGCTTGAAAAGGAATTGGCGGGCCTGACGCCCGGCAAGCCGCAGAACTGCATCCACCTGCGCGATGCGAACGGGACGCGGAGCTTTGACAATGGAAAGGGAACGATTCTCTTCCGCGTTTCGCGCAAGCTCGTTTACCGCAACGACACCCACGGCAATTGCAACGGCATCGGTCGCGACCGGGCCCTGATAACGCGCATCTTTGGCAGCAGCCAGCTATGCCGGGGCGACATCGCGCATAGTGCGGACCTGCTTGCGGGCTTCACGGGCGGAAGTTGCGCGATGAGCGATTTCGTGCCTTATAAGGGGTCGTAGCCGCTCAGGCCTTGTAAAGCGCGTCAAGCCGTTCGCCATAGACCTGCCGGATCATGTGTCGCCGGATCTTGAGCGACGGCGTCAGCATTTCATTGTCGATCGTGAATCCGTCAGGTGTCAGTGTGATGTTCCGCACCTTTTCGGTTGCCGAGACCTGACGGTTCACCCGATCGACCGCTTCCATTACCGCAGAGCGGAAGGCAGGAAGGTCGCACAACGACTTAAGATCGTATTTGATGTCGTTGGTCACCGCCCATTCGGCCGCCCATTCGGGATCGGGAACGATCAGGCCGACCAGATGCGGGCGTTTGTCGCCGCTGACCATGGCCTGGACGATTTCGGGCTGAAGCGTCAGCATGCCTTCGATTTTTTGAGGGGAGACGTTTTCGCCCTTGTCATTGACGATGATGTCCTTCTTGCGATCGGTGATGCGGATGCGGCCCTTCCTGTCGAACTCCCCAATATCGCCTGTGTGAAGCCAGCCATCTTTCAGAACGCGGGCCGTTTCGGCTTCGTTGCGCCAATAGCCGTGCATCACCAACTCACCGCGCACGAGAATTTCGCCATCTTCGGCGATCTTCACTTCGACGCCCTTCATCGGTGGGCCGACCGTGTCCATTTTCAGGCCGGCGGCCGGCCGGTTGCATGAAATGACCGGTCCGGCCTCGGTCTGGCCATAGCCCTGGAGCAGAGTCAGCCCGACGCTGTGGAAAAAGACGCCGACATCGGGATTGAGCGGCGCACCGCCTGAAACCAGCGCCTTCATCCGCCCGCCGAAGCGCTGCTGGATCTTCGGCCTCAGCGTCTTGTCGAGGAACAGGCTCATCGGCTTGTCCCAAATCGGGACGCCGCCCTTCATGTCTTTTTCGCCTAGGTTCAACGCACGCCTGAGCAAGCCTAGCGCAAACTTGCCCTGCTTCTCGACGGTCTTGAGCATGCGTGCGCGAAGCACTTCGAACAGGCGCGGCACGACGACCATGATCGTCGGGCGGACTTCTTCGATATTGGCGGCCAGCTTTTCAAGGCCCTCGGCATAATAGATCTGCCCACCGAGCCCGATCGGCAGGAACTGTCCGCCGGAATGTTCATAGGCATGCGAAAGCGGAAGGAACGAGAGAAAGACTTCGTCACCCCAGCCGAAATCGTTCGAAATAATGTCGACACAGCCGGCGACGTTGAGAAGAATCGCGCCATGATGCTGCTGGACGCCGCGTGGAGCGCCGCCCGTACCGCTCGTGTAGATGATGCAGGCAAGGTCTTCGCGCTTGAACTCGGCTTCGGCGTGTGCCGCGCAAGCATTGACGTCGATATCAGACCTTCCGATCAGGCCTGCCCAGTCATGCGCCTTGACCCCGCTGGTCTGCCCCATGCGCAAGGGCTCGATACCGATGATGTGCTGCGCCCTGGTTGCCCTGAGCGCCGCGGGCATGACGGCGGCGGCAAGTTTCTGGGTTGAAACGATGATCGCCGATGCGCCCGAATCTTCAATGATATGCTGATGGTCGCGCTCCGCGTTGGTTGTGTAGGTCGGAACGGTGATGCAGCCGGCTGCCATGATGCCCAGATCGGCGATGCACCATTCGGGGCGATTTTCGGAAACGAGCATCACCCGGTCGCCGCGTTTCAGGCCCATATCGCCAAGCGCGGAGGCAAGCGACACGACCTGCCTTGCCCCTTCGGCCCAGCTAATCGGTTGCCAGCGGCCATCCGCCTTGTGCCAGAGGAACGGCGCGTCGCCCTTTTCCGCCGCGCGGCGGAAAAACATTGTCACGAGATTTGGAAACTCCTCGAACTGCCTCATGCTTCATTCCCCCAGTGCAACTCCCTCGCTGCGGGGGTCTGCCGCCCCCTGCCATCCCGTCGACGTCCGTTCCGCCGCATTGGCCT
Organism: Sphingomonadaceae bacterium; assembly: GCA_041916635.1. GTDB lineage: Bacteria > Pseudomonadota > Alphaproteobacteria > Sphingomonadales > Sphingomonadaceae > Aquisediminimonas. Next base: position 1,034,563 of record JAYRZE010000001.1, read on the forward strand.
TGCTGGACATCCGCGCGGCGACGACCGTCCGGCCGAACGTCGCAAGCTGGCTTTGCATTGCCGCAAGCGGCGTGTCGGGCTCCACAAGGACGGCGTCGCCGGAAAAATAGATGTTGGGAGCCGCGACAGCCTCCTGCGCGGAAAGCCCCCAGTCAAGGTGAGCTATCAGGGTCTTCGCGACCTGCATGATGATGGTTTTGCCCCCGGCGGCTCCGACCGCGAAAATCGCCTTGCCGTCCGGCCCGTAGACAATGGTCGGGGACATCGATGAAAGAGGCCGCTTTCCGGCTTCGACACGGTTCGCGACGGGCGCGCCATCCTTTTCCGGCGCGAAAGTGAAGTCCGTCAGCTCATTGTTTAGGAAATAGCCGTTGGCAACAAGCTGGCTGCCGAACGGGCCCTCTACGGTTGAGGTCATGCTGGCGATATCACCATTGCCGTCGACCGCTACGAAATGCGTGGTGCCGGCAACCTCTCTCGAAAGCGCAGCCGTGCGCGGCTGTGCGCCCGGCGGCGTTCCGGCTTCATAGGCGGCCAGCGAATGATCGGGCGAAATCAGAGCGGAGCGGCTTGCGATATAACCCTTGTCGAGCAGCCCGGCGACCGGCACCGAAACGAATCCCGGATCGCCGAGATATTTCTCGCGATCGGCATAGCCCAGCATCATCGCTTCGGCGATCAGGTGCCAGCTCTGCGGGTTGTCCTTGCCCAGCGATTTGAGGTCGAAACGTTCGAGCATCCCGAGAATCTGGAAAACCGTCGTCGCGCCCGAGGAAGGCGGACCCATGCCGCAAAGCCTGTACTGACGATAGGTCGTGCAGACCGCCGCGCGGTCGATCGCCCGGTAGCTGGCAATGTCGCGGCGGGTCACAACGGTCGGGTTGCGTTTCGAGAGACCGGTGGCCGCGATGATCGCTTCCGCATTCGGACCGGAGTAAAAGGCTTTGGGGCCTTTGGCCGCGACCTTGCGCAAAAGCGCGGCAAGCGCCGGGTTCTTCACTGTTTCGCCCACTTGTTTGGGGCGGCCGTCCTGCCAGTAGATGGACTGTGCCGCCGGGAAGTCCGGCCAGATGCCCTTGAGTTGCGACAGCGCCCCTGCCAGTCGGGGCGTCACCTGATAGCCGTTTTCCGCAAGGCGGATCGCTGGCTTGAAGAGGGTCGCCCAGGGAAGCTTGCCCCATCTTGCCGAGGCACGCGCGGCGAGCGCGATATTGCCCGGAACACCAACCGAGCGCCCGCCCGGCACGGCCTGAAGGAACCCCATAGGCTTGCCGTCTGCGTTGAGGAACAGTCGGGGGCTGGCCGAAGAAGGAGCTGTCTCGCGTCCGTCGATCGTTTCGGCCACGTTGGTCCGACCGTCATTGTGAATCATGAAGCCGCCCCCGCCGATGCCGGAAGATTGGGGTTCGACGACAGTCAGCGCAAGCATCATGGCAATGGCGGCGTCGCTGGCCGAGCCGCCCTGGCGAAGGATTTCGCGACCCGCTTCGGCCGCGCGCGGGTCGGCTGCCGATACGACGCCTCCCTTGGCGGAAAGAGCGGTCGGGAATGCAAGCAGGATGAGGAGTGCGGGAAGGAGCCTTTTCATGGGGCGCGACCCTAGCCCGCTCCGCGATGACGGCAACCCCTAACGTGCTTCGGAGCCGATCGCTTCGGCGATTGTCGCAAACCCGTCCCTGGACATGAGCGCGGGCAGGGCATCTTCAATCGCGCGAGCAAGACCCGGCCCATGATAGACCAGCGCCGAATAGAGCTGCACCAGCGACGCGCCGGCCTTGATTCGCGTCCAGGCCTGTTCGGCATTGGCAATTCCACCGGCGGCGATGAGCGGAAGCGATCCGCCGCTGGCACGGCGAAAGTCTCGGAGGCGTTCCAGCGCAAGTGCGGCGAGCGGCGCCCCTGAAAGCCCGCCGGTTTCGCTGCCAAGTCGGGAACGCAGCGCAGGGCGTGACAATGTCGTGTTCCCGATGATGAGCGCGTCGATCCGGCCGCTCGCCGTCTTCACCACCGCGTCGATCTCTGCGGGCTCAAGGTCCGGCGCAATTTTCAGGAAGACCGGCGGGCCAGCGGCGGGCCGGGCGTCGCTCACGGCATCGAGCAACGCATCGAGCGCATCGCCGCCTTGCAGGGCACGCAAACCCGGCGTGTTCGGTGAACTGATATTGATCGTGAGATAATCGGCAACGGGGGACATCGCCCGAACGCCGCGGGCATAGTCGGCAATCCGGTCCGCCGTATCCTTGTTGGCGCCGATGTTGACGCCGACAATCCCCCGTCGCTTTCGCGCGGCGAGCCGGACAAGCGCGGCTTCCTGTCCTTCATTGTTGAAGCCCATACGATTGATCACGGCTTCATCCTCGCGCAGCCGGAAGAGCCGTGGCTTGGGATTGCCTGGTTGCGCGAGGGGCGTGATCGTTCCAACTTCGGCAAAGCCAAAGCCCAGCCCCAGCATCGCGTCGGGCACTTCCGCATTCTTGTCGAATCCCGCGGCGAGCCCGACGGGCGACGGGAAACGGAGGCCAGCTACCGTTACGGCCAGCGCGGGATCGGCCGCAGGCAAGGCCCGGACAGGCATCAGCTTGAGCGCCGAGATGGTCAGGCGATGCGCAGGTTCCGGATCGAGCGCGAAAACCAGCGGTCGGACAAGGGCAAAGAAGGACATTGTAGGGCGCGCTAACACTCCATGCGCGGCCGGTCAAAACGCGGTTAATATTTGGTGTCGATTCTGTCCAATACCCCTGCGGGGACTCTCTTTAGGCAATGGGATGCGACCCGAGGGGCTCCCGAAGTGATTCGGGGAACCTTTACCTGATGGCCTGGCCGGGAAACCGGCTGGGCCTTTTTTTGCGTTGCGGCCGATCCGCCGCACGGCATTTTTCGACTGGATGTCGATTTCCTTCAATCTTCGACCAAAATTTGCAATCCACGCCATTATCAAGGCCTTATGCGCCAAATGCGACCCGAAGGGTTTCCCCTCGCGAGACCCTATCCTTGTGGCCCGGCGCTTTATTTGCACCGGGCCACTTTTTTTCCCCCGCGGGGTATGCGATTATCAAACGCATACTGGCAATGCCGGGCGTGTACGGTGAGGTTCGACCGCCGGTCTGGCAGTGCATTCCAGAATAAAAGCGATCGGGTCATAGTCAGGTGATAAAGCTCGAGTACCTCCCGCCGCCCGCGGAACTTTCCGCTTTTGTGTCGGCCTATTATCTCTTCGAAACCGATGAGGCGTCCTTCGAGGATCTCGAGCGTGCCGATATTGCGCAGTTCCGCGTCGTCTTCGCGGGCGAAGGCGAAGTCATCTTCGGCGATGGGCATCGCGAAAGCTTTTTTCCGATCACGCTGATGGGTCCGCGGACCAAGGCTTCGCGTGTCGTGGTCAAGGGTCCGGCGCGTGTCTTTGGCGGCGGGCTGCTTCCGGCCGGCTGGGCGGTGATGACCGGGCTTCCGGCGGACGAATATGCGAACAGGCTGATCGACGCACGTACGGTTCTGGGCGACATCTCGGTCGAAACGGCGGCGAAGATGGCGAAGATGGACCGGATCGAAGACATGGCGGCGCTCATGACTGTTCGTTCGGAGCGTTTTTCGGGCGAAATGGCGAAGGTGCCGCACTGGTTCATCCGTGCGGTCGACCGCTGGCTCGAAGCCAGCCTGTCGCCCGATATCAAGGACCTCGAAGCCGCCACGAACCTTTCGCGCCGCCAGATCGAGCGGCTGACACGGCAGATGTACGGCTCTCCCCCCAAGCTGCTCGTGCGCAAGTACCGGGCGCTCCGTACGGCGAACCTGATCGCTCGCGGTGAGGGGGAGTGGCAGGACTTTATAGACCAGGGTTTTTACGACCAGTCACACTGCATTCGTGAAATGAAGGAATTCATAGGGATCACGCCCAGCGCGATTCGCGACCATGCTTCCCGGCTGACCACACGGACATTCGACCGGGCGGACCTCAAGGGGCGGATCGCGACGCTGTCCGCGCAGACGTGATGGCCGTTGAAGGGAAAGATTGATGCAGCTCAGCTTCGCGATGCCCGCGCCCGAACTCGCGCCTTATGTTTCCATATATTACTATGTCTATTTCGATTATCCGCTGATCGAGGATTATGAGCGCGCCGATGTCGGCTATTTGCGGCTGATGTTCAACGGGCACGGCTTTTACGATTATCCCGGCGGTCGCCGGGATCCGGATTGCCCGGTAATGCTGCTCGGCCCGGCCACGGCCACGGCCAGCTACAGCATCACCGGACCGCTCGACAGCTTCGGTTGCGTATTGCTTCCCGAATTCTGGCACGGCATCGTCGATGCCGATGCCGGTGAATTTGCGAACCGTGCACGCGATGGCGTTTCGCTGCTCGGGCCTGAATCGCTTGACTTGTTCAACCGGATGAAGGGGATGCGCGATGTGGAGGCGATGGGGAAGATGATGGACGCCTTCCTCATCCCGAAGATAAAGCCTCTTCCCGATGATCAGCGCGCAATCATCGGGAAGATCGGTGAATGGCTCTCCTGCATGCCAATTCCGGCGCCCGAGGCCCTGTACGATGCGTGCGACCTTTCGCCGCGTCAGGTCATGCGGCTCGCCAACCGCTATTTCGGCGCGCCGCCCAAGATGCTTGCGCGCAAGTTCCGTGCGCTGCGCACGGCCTCGCGGCTGATCGGGACCAAGGGCCCCGTGCCCGATGAGCTGGCGGAGGAATATTCCGACCGCGCACACATGACGCGCGAGATCAAGCACTTCACCGGGCTGACGCCGCGCGGCCTTCAGATCAATTCGAACCCGGTGATGCAGGTGACGCTCCACCCGGACAATTTTCGGGCCGAGGCACCCTGGACTTGATAATAAGACCAATTTGGTCTAATTAAACTGCCATGCGCCTTTCGAGTCTTGCCGATTATGCGGTGGTCATGATGTCTGCCGCGGCCCGCCATTGTGGCGGCAGCCGGATCAATGCGGCTGTCCTTGCGGATGAGACCGGCATTCCGCTTCCCACGGTGCAGAAGCTGGTGAGCAAATTGAGCGCCGCAGGGCTGCTCCGCTCGGTGCGCGGAGCGGGCGGCGGGTTCAAGCTGGCGCGCCCGGCGGCGGCTGTGACGCTGGCCGACATTATCGAGGCGGTGGAAGGCCCGATCGCGATGACGTCGTGCGTGGAAAGCGGCAAGCATGATTGCGGGATGGAAGGCGCCTGCCGGGTCCAGCCGCACTGGCCGGTGGTGAATCAGGCCGTGCGCGGCGCGCTGGCGAATATCCCCCTCACTTCTCTGGGCAGTGCACAATGATGCCTGCCCAGAAAGCCCTCCGCGCCTCCGCGCCTCCGCGCGACCCCCAACTTTCTTTTCTCATTCACGCGGAGGCGCGGAGGCGCGGAGAAGGGAGTTTGGCATGAGCAAGAATGCCGAAGCCATTGCCGCCGCGAAGGACCTCGAAACCTATGAATGGGGGTTTTCCTCCGACATCGAGCAGGAATTCGCACCGAAAGGCCTTTCCGAAGAAACGGTCCGTTTCATTTCGGCGAAGAAGAACGAGCCCGAATGGATGCTCGACTGGCGGCTCCGGGCCTATCGCCACTGGCTGACGATGGAGATGCCCGACTGGGCGAAACTCGATATCGATCCGATTGATTATCAGGACGCCTATTACTACGCCGCGCCCAAGGCCAAGCCCAAGCTTTCGAGCCTGGACGAAGTCGATCCCGAAATTCTCGAAGTTTACAAGAAGCTCGGCATCCCGATCGAGGAGCAGAAAGTGCTCGCCGGCGTCGAGGGCGCGCGCAAGGTCGCGGTCGATGCGGTGTTCGACTCGGTCAGCGTCGCGACCACCTTCCGCGAGGAACTGAAGCGTGCGGGGGTCATTTTCCTTTCGATCTCCGAGGCGATCCGCGAATATCCCGAGTTGGTGAAGAAGTGGCTGGGAAAGGTCGTGCCGATGCACGACAATTATTTCGCGGCCCTCAATTGCGCGGTCTTTTCGGACGGGACCTTCGTCTATGTCCCCGAAGGCGTGCGCTGCCCGATGGAGCTTTCCACCTATTTCCGCATCAATGCGGAAAATACCGGCCAGTTCGAACGGACTTTGATCGTCGCGGACAAGGGCGCTTATGTCTCCTATCTTGAGGGCTGCACCGCCCCGATGCGCGACGAAAACCAGCTGCATGCCGCCGTGGTCGAGCTGGTGGCACTGGATGATGCGGAGATCAAATATTCGACCGTCCAGAACTGGTATCCGGGCGACAAGGACGGCAAGGGCGGCATATACAATTTCGTGACCAAGCGCGCGCTTTGTTCGGGCAAGCGGAGCAAGGTCAGCTGGACGCAGGTCGAAACCGGCAGCGCGATCACCTGGAAATATCCCAGCTGCGTGCTTTCGGGCGAAAACAGCGTCGGCGAATTCTATTCGGTCGCGGTGACGAACAATCGCCAGCAGGCCGATACCGGCACCAAGATGATCCATTTGGGGCGCGGCTCGCGCTCGACAATCGTCTCCAAGGGGATCAGCGCGGGCAAATCCAGCAACACCTATCGCGGGCTGGTGCGCGTCGGTCCGACGGCGGAGGGTGTGCGCAACTCCACCCAGTGCGACTCGCTGCTGCTGGGGAGCGAGTGCGGCGCACATACCGTGCCCTATATCGAAGTCCGCAATCCCTCGGCGCAGATCGAGCATGAGGCGACGACCTCGAAGATTTCCGACGACCAGCTTTTCTACGCCATGCAGCGCGGGCTGGGGCAGGAAGAGGCCGTCGCGCTGATCGTCAACGGCTTTGCCAAGGAAGTGCTGCAGCAACTTCCGATGGAATTTGCCGTCGAGGCGCAGAAGCTGCTGGGGATATCGCTTGAGGGGAGTGTGGGGTGATGGCTAATTTTAGTGCAGATGTTCTGGGCACGGCCTTGGGGATGTTCATCGGATTTCCTTGGCTAATTTTGATCGGCTTCATTGTTGCACGCAATCCGCTGGGCAGCCCCAAGTCATTTCAGGCCATCATTCTGGGTTTCATAGTTTCAATGGCGTCAATTTACGTTTGGTATTTGTTGGTTGAGAGCGAGTTTGGGACAGTTGCAACCGCGCGTCACTATATCGCGAGCAACATCACGATGCTGCTTTCTGTCCTGATTTTTCGAGGTCTACGACGCCTTAAACAGCGGTCGCGCGAGCGCTCGGCTGGAGGAGATTGGCCATCATGAATTACGATTTTGCTGAATTGGAAGCGGCGCTCTCACACATACGCTGGAACTCGGATGAAATCTGCAAGAGCAAAATCTGTGTGTGTATTAGTTGCGGAAAATATTTTTCATCATCGACAATTAGAAATTGGCGACAACCTCAAGGCAATGAAATTCAAGCTGACATCCCAATTTTTGATCAGCGTGACGCTACTTGTCCACATTGCAACGAACCGACCGTAATTGGCGACAACAGCGAGCTACCAGTCCAGAATCCCGACTTCATGCTCGCTCTCAAAGGGCATTGGACAGACAGACTCTATGCTAACCATTAACAACCTCCACGCCATGGTCGGCGGCACTGAGATCCTCAAGGGCCTTACGCTCTCGCTCAACGCGGGCGAAGTCCATGCGATCATGGGGCCCAATGGGGCGGGCAAGTCGACGCTTGCCTATGTGCTGGGCGGGCGGCCGGGTTATGAAGTGACGGAGGGGGAGGTCACGTTCACTTCCCCCCTCCCGCTTTCGGGAGGGGCCGGGGGTGGGCCTGATGAATCCGGCGGCTCGCGTGGCTCGTTCCCACCCCTAACCCCTCCCGCAAGCGGGAGGGGGATCGACCTGCTCTCCCTCGCCCCGCACGAGCGGGCGGCGGCGGGGCTGTTCCTCGGCTTCCAGTATCCGGTCGAAATTCCCGGCGTCTCGAATGTCCAGTTCCTGCGCGAAGCGCTCAATGCGCAGCGGAAAAGCCGCGGGGAGGAGCCGCTTTCGGGCGGCGATTTCCTGAAGCTCGCCCGCGCCCAGGCCGACGCGATGGGGATGGACATGGACATGCTGAAGCGCCCGGTGAATGTCGGCTTTTCGGGCGGCGAGAAGAAGCGCAACGAAATGGTCCAGATGGGGATTCTCGATCCCCGGCTCGCGATCCTCGACGAGACGGATTCGGGCCTCGACATCGATGCGCTTCGCGTCGTGGGCGAAGGCATCAACCGGATCATGCGCAAGCCGGACAAGGCCGTGCTGCTCATCACGCACTACCAGCGGCTGCTCGATTATGTGAAACCCGATTTTGTCCATGTGCTGGCAGACGGCAAGATCGTCCGCTCGGGCGGCCCCGAACTCGCGCTCGAGCTTGAACGTGAGGGCTATCGGGAGCTTGCTGCGTGAGCTTCGACTTCTCTTCCTTTCTCCGCGCCTCCGCGTCTCCGCGTGAGCCAGTATTGTTCGCGCGGAGGCGCGGAGGCGCGGAGGGGAGCGCGCTATGAATGCGATCGCCCTTCCGACGCGCCGCGATGAGGCCTGGCGTTATGCCGATATGGGTGCGCTGGCGAGGCTTTGGCCCTTGCCAGCGGTGGAGCGCATTGCCGTCCCGGCGGGCGGCTCCTTCAGCCGGTCGATCGTCCAGGATTCGGCCGGAATCCGGCAGGTAGCTCTTGTCGTCGGCAAAGGCGCGGATTCGCGGCTCGATGTTCTCAACCTCGGCGGCGATTACGGGCGGATCGAGCTGGACGTCACGCTCCACGAGGGCGCGCATTTCGAACTGCGCGGCGTGATCCTCGGCTCGGGCGAACAGACGCTCGAGATCGTCACCACCGTCACGCATGCCGAGCCCAATGCCACGAGCAACCAGACGGTGCGCACGGTCGTTGGCGGCAAGGCCACCGGTTCCTATCTGGGCAAGGTCGCGGTGGCGCGGGGTGCGCAGAAGACCGACGCGTCGCAGTCGGTAAAAGCCATGCTGCTCGACCGGACGGCGACGGCCAATGCGAAGCCGGAACTCGAAATCTTCGCCGACGATGTGAAGTGCGCGCACGGCGCGACGGTCGGCGAACTCGATCAGGCCGCTCTCTTCTACCTCGCCTCGCGCGGGCTTCCGCCGGCAGAGGCAAAGCAATTGCTGCTGCAGGCCTTTGTTGCAGGCGTGTTCGAAGGGGCTGAGGCCGAAGGGGCTTTGACCGCGGCGGCGCTTTCCAAGTTGGGAACGATGGTATGAGCGAAGCAATCGCATCTCCCCTCCCGCTTGCGGGAGGGGCCGGGGGTGGGCCTGAAACGGTGTCCGCTTCCCGAGCGCCCACCCCTAGCCCCTCCCGCAAGCGGGAGGGGGATTGGCGCGCCGACTTCCCCGGCATGGGCGATTGGCATTATCTCGATACGGCCGCGACCGCGCAAAAACCTCAGGCCGTGATCGATGCCACGGTTCGCGCGATGGGCGTCGATTATGCAACGGTCCATCGCGGCGTCTATCAGCGCTCCGCCGACATGACGCTGGCTTACGAGCATACCCGGACGCGCGCGGCGCGCTTTATCGGATGCGACATGCCGAACGAGATCGTCTTCGTGCGCGGAGCGACCGAAGGCATCAATCTTGTCGCCAATAGCTGGGGGCAGGGCCTGAAACCGGGCGACCGCATCCTGCTTTCGGTGCTCGAGCATCATTCGAACATCGTGCCCTGGCAATTGTTGCGCGACCGGACGGGGGTCGCGATCGATGTGTGCCCGTTGACTGCCGATGGCCGGATCGATCTCGATGCGGCCGAAGCGATGCTGACGCCTGCGCACAAGCTGGTTGCCTTCGCGCATGTCTCCAACGTGCTCGGCTCGGTGCTCGATGCGAAGCGCGCGGCACGGCTGGCACATGGCGTCGGGGCGATGCTGCTGCTCGACGGCTGCCAGGCCGTTCCGCGCCTGGCCGTCGACGTGGCGGCGCTCGATTGCGACTTCTACGTCTTTTCCGCGCACAAGCTTTATGGCCCGACGGGTATCGGCGTGCTTTGGGCGAAGTCGGAGATTCTTGACGTCATGCCTCCCTGGCAAGGTGGCGGCGCGATGATCGACCGCGTGACGTTCGACAAGACGAGCTATGCCCCGCCGCCGCAACGCTTCGAGGCCGGGACGCCCGCGATTGTGGAGGCGATCGGGCTCGCCGCGGCGATCGACTATGTCGAGCGGATCGGCCCCGACGCGATCGGGGCGCACGAAGCGGAACTGGTCCGCAAGACGCGTGAGGCGTTGCGGTCTATCAATTCGGTGACCTTGTTCGGGCCCGAGGATGCTGCCGGGATCGTTTCTTTCGCGATCCAGGGGGTTCATCCGCACGATATCGGCACCATATTGGATGAGGAAGGCGTCGCCATCCGTGCCGGCCATCACTGCGCCCAGCCGCTGATGGACGCGCTCGGAGTGCCGGCGACGGCGCGGGCGAGCTTTGGCATTTACAGCGATGAAAGCGATGTCGCGGCGCTGGTCGGCGGGATTGAGAGAGTGCAAAGGATTTTTGGCGTATGACGGACGCGATCAGGACCGAGGAAGTGACGGGCGTACCGGCGCCGCCCCGGGCGCGTGTAGCGGACGCTGAAAGCGCGCCCGAGAAGCTCGAACGCAAGAAGGATTACCTCGAAGGCTTTCTCGCCCAGAAGCCCGCGACGGCACATTCAGATGAAGCTGGCGGCGATCTGTATGAGGCGGTCATCGCGGCGCTCAAGGAAATCTACGATCCGGAAATTCCGGTGAACATTTACGACCTTGGCCTGATCTACAATGTCGAGATCAACGAAGGCCATGCGCTCGTGACGATGACGCTGACAACGCCGCATTGCCCCGTGGCCGAATCGATGCCGGGAGAGGTTGAGTTACGCGTCGGATCGGTGCCCGGAATCGGCGATGCCGAAGTCAATCTTGTCTGGGATCCACCCTGGTCTCCGGCATCGATGTCGGACGAGGCCCGCCTGGAGCTTGGAATGCTATGAGTACAATCACGAGATCGCGCCCCGCCGCGCTGACCCTGACGCCTGCCGCCGAAGCGCGGATTGCCGCACTGATGGCCAACGCGCCCGAAGGGATGATCGGCGTCAAGCTTTCGACCCCGCGCCGCGGCTGTTCGGGCCTTGCCTATTCGGTCGATTATGTGCGCGAAGCAGCTCCGTTTGACGAGAAGATCGAAACGCCCGGCGGGCTGTTCTTCGTCGATGGGGCGTCGGTGCTCTACCTGATCGGCTCGACGATGGACTGGCAGGAGGATGATTTCACTGCCGGATTTGTCTTCAACAATCCCAATGCCAAGGGCGCGTGCGGCTGCGGCGAGAGCTTTGCCGTCTAGAGCCCGAAGCTGAAGCGGATCGCAGCACCGAGATCATCGGGTGCCGAGACGAAATTGCCCGGCTGGCACCGCCAGTAAGCGTTGGCCGAAACCCGGCCGCCCCAAAGCGGTCGCGAATAGGCCGCTTCGATATCGCGCTCGCGCCCTGTCGGGGCGAGGTTCAGCCGCGTCGTCGAAAACCCGGCCTGCTCGGTCGCGTAATCATAGCTGGTCGGCAGGGTCAGGTCGAACCCGCCGCGCGAAACGCGAAGCGGTTGGGCAATGCGGAGCGACAAGCGATCCGCGCGGCCGAACAACGCGCTGCGCACCACATCAACTGACCAGGCATTGGTCTGCAGGTGATCCGTGTTCTGGCGAATGCCGCCCGCGCCGAGCCGGGTCCAGCCCTGCCGCCACGCCGCGTTCAGCGCCCATGCCCGTGAGGGCGTCCAGCGAGCCTCGAGATCGGCGAACCAGGTCCGCGCGCCGCCTGCTCCGAATGTGCTGTCGAAATGCGCGCCGAGAATCGTGTCGCGTTCGATCAGGTTGGTCGCACGTGCCGAAAGCGCGATGGGGCCGAAGGCCCTCGAAGCGCCGACGCTCAGCGCGCCATAGCCATGTTCGCGATAGCCGCGCCGCAATTGGCGAAACACGCCATTTTCCCAAAGTCGGGCCGCGCCGCTTTCAGCGCTGACAGTCAGCCCGATCCCGCCAAGGTCCCGGCGCAGGGCCATGCCCGACTTGGCGCGCGTGTCGAAACCGAAACTGTCGAGCGCGGAGTCGCCGACGAGGAAATCGCCGCCGTCCCGCCGGTCGAGCTCGTTAGCGAGCGCAAGGCCGCTGCGCGAAATTCCGAGCGCAACCGCCGTGCTTTGTCCAAGCCTGGTCACGACCGATCCGGCAAGCGCGCGGGCCCTGCGCTCGTCGCTTGGGGATAGAAGCAGCCGGTCGACCGACAGCCCTCCCGCCTCGTTCGTTAGGGAGAGAGCAATCGCGGTCGAGCCGCCTTCCATGGTGAGGCTGCGCGATCCGATTCCCAGCGCCGGTGCGAGCCGCGGCTGGAACGGCGCGCGCGCGATGCCGGCTGCTAGATCGGCCGAATAGGCTCGGCCATAGCTATCGAGCACGACCGCCGAAAGTCCGTGCTGGCCGCCGTCGCCCATGGGTGCCGAGGCGAGGCCGGTGGTTTCAGGGAGTGGAACCTGCGATCCGGCGAACGCCAATGGTCCTTGGGGTCCGAAAGCCTTGGCAAGATCGAGCGCACCATTACCGAAGATCGAATCCACACCCGGCGAACCAAGATCGTCGGCCGTCCGAAGCAGCAGATCGATAATCTGCGCGCCCGTCAGGTTCGGAAATGCCTGGGCCAGCAAGGCCACCGCCCCCGACACGATCGGCGCGGAAAACGACGTTCCGCTCCACAGGAAGCTCGTGCCTGTCTGGTCGATCGCCCGGACGCCGACGCCAAGCGCACCGATGTAGTGGGCCGCCCCGTTTCCAGCCTTGTTTGAAAAATCCGCGAGAGCCGCGTTGCTCGAATCGAGAGCGCCGGCAATCAGGATCAGGTTGCGCGCGAGCGGATCGCTCGCAATCTGGGCGAAAGGATCGGGATTATTGCTGCTGTCATTTCCTGCCGAAAAGACAATGACGATTCCCGCCGCCGTCGCCCGGCCGAGCGCCGCCCGCAATGTCGAATTGGGAGGGGAGCCTCCCAGAGAGATGTTGATGACCCGGGCGCCGTTGGTGACTGCAAGGTCAACGCCCCGCGCAATCGCGTTGTCATCGTGCATGCACCCCTCGTCAGGGGCCGTGTTGGCGCAGCTTCCTGGCGTATCGGTTCGTGCGACGAGCAATGTCGCGGCAAAAGCGACGCCGTGAATGCCGACGTCGTTCTTGGCGCCCAGAAGCACGTCGGAAACCGCCGTGCCATGGCCTCCCTCATCGCCGATGCCGCGCGACCCCGCAAGATCGGCAGAAGCCGGGTGAATCCGGCCTGCGAACTCCGCATTGAACTGGGCAACGCCTGAATCGATCACCGTTGCAATCACGCCGACGCCGGTGGCGCCCGCATCATATCCTGTGATCGCCCGGGCCTGCACGGCGCCGTTCGATCTCTGATATTCAGCGGTGTTGAAGCTGCCAGAGGGTGGAGGCGGCGGCGGGGGAGGTGGTGGGGCGGGTGGCGGCGTGACCGGTGGGGGTGTCGGCGTGGAATTGACTCCGCCTCCGGTGCCGCCACCGCCGCAAGCGCTGAGCGCCGCCAGCGCGGAAAGGCTACATCCTGCACGGAACGCCACTCGCTTCCAGGACTTGTACATCGCGATCCCCGTATCCCCTGGTCGATGTAACCCATTGTTGTCCAACCGCCAAGACAACCAAAGCAGATCAAGCTTAAAGTGCATTTAACCTTGCGGTCGATTTGCGCAGCGAAGCCTGTGCCGCTAGAGGCGCGGCCATGCCTCTCGCGCTTGGTTCGATAGAAAGCTGGATCTTCGATCTCGACAACACGCTCTATCCCGCGCGTGTCGATCTCTTCTCGTTGATCGACGAAAAAATGGGTCTGTATATCCAGCAGCTCCTCGACGTCGATCCGGTTGAGGCGCGGCGTGTGCAGAAGCACTACTTCATCGAGCATGGAACGACGCTTTCGGGCCTGATGGCTCATGAAAGTGTCGACCCTCATCATTTCCTCAATTTCGTGCACGACATCGACATGAGCCGCCTCGCGCCCGATCCGGCGCTGAACACCGCGCTTGCGAAGCTACCGGGGCGCAAGCTTGTCTATACGAACGGCGATGCCGACTATGCAGGCCGTGTACTGGCGGGGCTCGGATTGGCCGAGGCGTTCGACGGGTTGTTCGACATTCATGGCGCACAATATCGGCCCAAGCCGCATCCGAACGCCTATGAAGACATGTGCGTGGCATTGAGCGTGGAGCCCGGCCGTGCGCTATTCGTTGAAGACATGGCGCGCAACCTGAAGCCGGCCAAGGCGCTCGGCATGGCGACGGTCTGGGTGAACAACGGTTCGGAACATGGCGATGCCGATGCCAGCCCCGAATTCATCGACTATGAAACACACGATTTGAGCCATTGGCTGAACGAGATCATGGAGACTGCCGGACGATGACTGCACAACTCGAAGTCGCAATCGATGCAGCCTGGGATGCGCGCGATACGATCAGCCCCGTAACGACCGGCGTCGTCCGCGATGCGGTCGATGCCGCGCTGTTACTGCTGGACAGCGGTGAACGGCGCGTGGCCGAGAAGGTCGATGGAACCTGGGTCGTCAACCAGTGGCTCAAAAAGGCCGTGCTCCTTTCTTTCCGGCTGAACGACAATGCGGTCATACCCGGCCCCGGAGGAACCAACTGGTTCGACAAGGTACCGTCGAAATTCGAAGGCTGGGGCGAAAACCGCTTCCGTGAAGCCGGCTTCCGGGCGGTGCCGGGATCGATCGTCCGGGCGGGCGCGCATATCGGCCGCAATGTCGTCCTGATGCCAAGCTTCGTGAACATCGGGGCAAGCGTGGGAGACGGCTCGATGGTCGATGGCTGGGCGACTGTCGGAAGCTGCGCGCAGATCGGGAAGAATGTCCATCTCTCGGGCGGCGTCGGCATTGGCGGCGTGCTTGAGCCGCTTCAGGCAGGACCCGTCATCATCGAGGATAATTGCTTCATCGGCGCGCGATCCGAAGTGGTCGAGGGCGTGATCGTCGAAGAAGGCGCGGTGCTGGGGATGGGTGTGTTCATCTCTTCGACCAGCAAGATCGTCGATCGGGCGACAGGCGAGGTCTTTATCGGCCGCGTGCCCGCTTATTCGGTGGTCGTGCCGGGCGCGATGCCCGGCAAGTCGCTGCCCGACGGATCGCCGGGGCCAAGCCTTGGCTGCGCGGTGATCGTCAAGCGGGTCGATGCGCGGACACGGGCCAAGACGGCGATCAACGAGTTGCTGCGCGACTAGCGCTTCAGCAGTCCGAGCCGGGGAATCTCGATCTTCGGGCAATGATTCATCACCACCCTGATGCCCGCCGCTTCGGCGCGCGCGGCGGCTTCGGGGTTGATGACGCCAAGCTGCATCCAGACGGCTTTCGCACCGGCTGCAATCGCTTCGTCCACGACTGCGCCTGCCGCTTCGCTGTTGCGGAAGATATCGACCATGTCGATCGGCACGCGGATATCGGACAGTCTGGCCACGACCTCTTCTCCGAGGAGGTGCTGCCCGGCCAGGCCCGGATTGACGGGGATGACGCGATAGCCTTGACGCAGGAGGAAGGCCATGACGCCATGACTGTCGCGCGCCGGGTTGGCCGAAGCGCCGACCAGCGCAATGGTCTTCACGTCCTCCAGCAAGGCCTTGATCGCGGCGTCCGATTCAAGCGGCATTCCGCCCTCCCCGTGCATCGAGCCAGCCGCACAGTCGCTGGGCGATGGCATTGAAGCTGGCCGCCACGGGGCCGTCGCCCGCCGCCGGCGGGTCGCCCGCGTCGGACGCCGTGCGGATCGCGATATCGAGTGGAACCCGGCCCAGAAATTCATGGCCCATTTGTCGGGCCGCGGCCTCGGCCCCGCCATGGCCGAACGGGTCGGAGACTTCGCCGCATTTGGGGCAGCGATAACCCGCCATATTCTCGACAAGACCGATGATCGGGACCGCCGACTGATCGAACAGGTCGATCGCGCGCGTGGCGTCGATCAGGGCGAGATCCTGCGGTGTCGAAACGATGATCGCGCCCGTTGGCTTGTGCTTCTGGATCATCGAGAGCTGGATATCTCCCGTTCCCGGCGGCAGGTCGACAATGAGCAGGTCGCATTGTCCCCAATCGGCATCGATCAGCTGGCCGAGCGCATTGCCGGCCATCGGTCCTCGCCAGGCAATGGCCTGCCCCGGTTTCACAAGATGTCCCATGGAGAGCATCGGCACCCCGAACCGGGTCTGCACGGGTTCCAGCTTCTGGTCCTTCGCGGTCGGCCGGACACCTTCGCTATCCATCAACCGGGGCTGAGAGGGGCCATAGATGTCGGCGTCGACCAGCCCGACCCTGCGCCCCATCCGGGCGAGTGCGACGGCAAGATTGGCGGCAAGGGTCGATTTGCCGACGCCGCCCTTGCCGCTGCCAATTGCAATCAGGCGGCGCCCCACTTTTTCGGACGTCATGGCAATGCGGATTTCGGTGACCCCTGGCGCCCGTTCAAGCGCAGTGTGCACCGCCTTGTCGAGTGCGTCGCGTTCAGCGGGCGAAAGGCCGGTCACGTCCAGGACGAGGCTGACCCGGCCTTCATTCAGACGCGGCGCGGAGGCGCGCCCACTGGCGATGAGACCTCCATGCCCGGCAGGGTCGGCAATCGCATCGAGAAGGGCAGCAAGCGTTTCGGCATCGGGCATGAGCGGTCCTTTACGCACAGATTCTTTGCTCGCCACTGTTTTTCGCGGCGGACGCCACCTATAATGACTTTTATGGACAAAGTTTCAGGTTGGCGGGCGCGCGCAGGCGCCCTTTTCAATGAGGGCGGCCCATGGGGCGGCCGGGGCAAGGGGTCGGGAGGCGGCGATTCAGGCGGTGGCGGCCCTCGCAATCCCTGGAACCAGCCTCCGGGCGGCGGCAAACCGAGGGGCCCGCGCGGGACTTCGGCGTTCGACCAGCTGGCGCAGCAGTTGCGTGGCCGGTTTGGCGGGCAGATGCCGGGTGACGGGAATGGCGCATCGATGATCCGCCTTGGCGCGATTGCCGTCGCGGCGCTCTGGATCGTTTTCACGAGCTTCCACCGCATCGAGCCCCAGGAAGAAGGCGTCATCATGCGTTTCGGCAAATATGCCGGAAAGCTTGAGCCGGGCATCAGCATGACTTTCCCCGCCCCGATCGACCGCGTCCAGAAGGTCAACATCCGGGGAATCAAATCAATCGACATTCCCGAGGGCGCGGGGCAGAACCTGATCCTGACCGGCGACCAGAATGTGATCGACTTGGCCTATCAGGTGCGCTGGAACGTGCGCCAACCCGAATATTACCTGTTCGAACTTGCCCAGCCCGAAGACACGATTCGCGAAGTTGCCGAAAGCGCGATGCGCGAGGTGATGAGCAATGTGACATTGAATGACGCGTTCGGCCCGAGAAGGAGCCAGATCGAAACCCGGGTGGCCCAGCGGATGCAGGTTCTGCTCAACGATTACAGGGCGGGGATCACGATCCGCGGCGTCGCGATCAAGCAAGCCGATCCGCCGGCCCAGGTCAATGACGCCTTCAAGCTTGTTACGGTCAAACAGCAGGAAAAGCAGGCCAATATCAACAATGCCAATACTTATGCGCAGCAGGTTACGGCGCGCGCCGAGGGTGAAGCGGCGGCATTCGACAAGGTCTATGCCCAGTACAAGCTGGCGCCGGGCGTGACGCGCAGGCGCATGTATTATGAAACGATGGAAGCCGTGCTTTCGAACACTGACAAGACGATCGTCGAGCCTAGCAGCATTGCGCCCTATCTCCCGCTCGGAAATGCCCGACCGCGAGTCACGGTTGAGGAGGCGGCACGGTGAGCTACGATAACCCCACCGCTCTTTCGCGTTTCCTGGCGAATCCGATTGCCCTAGTGGTCGGCGGGCTTGCCGCGCTTGTCTTGCTCATCAGCACCGTTTCGGTCGTGCCGGAGACCCGGCAGGGCGTGGTGTTGCGGCTGAGCAAGGTCGATCGCGTGATCAACGGCTACAAACCCGGCCAGGTCTTCGGGAGCACTGGTGCCGGCCTTGTCGCGAAGATTCCGTTCATCGAGGACATTGTCTGGATCGACAAGCGCATCCTCGATGTCGACATGGATCCGCAGCAAGTCCTCTCGACCGACCAGCTCCGTCTCAATGTTGATGCCTATGCGCGTTACCGGATCGTCGATCCGGTCCGCATGTACAGCGCCGCCCGGACTGTTGAGAATGTTTCGGATGCGTTGCGTCCGATCCTCGGATCGGCATTGCGCAACGAACTCGGCAAGCGCAAGTTCGCCGAACTGCTCAGCCCCGAACGCGACCGCGTGATGGACAATATCCAGGCCGGACTCGAACGGGTGGCGCAGCAATATGGCGCGGAGATCGTCGACGTGCGGATCAAGCGGGCGGATCTGCCCGAAGGTACGCCTCTCGATTCCGCTTATGAACGGATGCGCACCGCGCGGACGCAGGAAGCGCTGACGATTGAGGCCGACGGCTTCCGCCAAGCCCAGATCATCCGTGCCGAAGCCGATGCCAAATCCGCGCAGATCTATGCAGCGGCCTTTGGCAAGGATCCCGAATTCTACGATTTCTACCGGGCGATGCAGTCCTACCGCCAGACCTTCGGCGTCAATGGGAAGACCAGCGGTACGACCAGTATCATCATGTCGCCGGGCAACGACTATCTCAAGGAGTTCCGGGGAGGGAAGTGAGTATGAATCGGCATGTTCAATTCCGGTTAAGCCGGAAACTTACATGTTGATGAACGGAAATTGGGGATGACTCGTTGTCTCAACCAGGAGGTTTGAATCCGTGCGTTACGCTTATGCCATAACATCAGCCCTGCTTCTCGGCGGCACTGCCGCAACCCTGGCGCTCCAGTCGCCGGGTGGCGCGCAGACCGCACAGAATGAACCCGGCAGCATTGTGGCCACGTCCGCCCCTCGTCCCGGCGCGCCCATGAGCTTTGCCGATCTTGCCGCCCGCCTCCAGCCGGCGGTCGTGAACATCTCGACGACGCAGCGCGTACAGGTCAACTCCAATCCGTTCGCCGGGACGCCATTTGGCGACCTGTTCGGTGGTGGCGACGTCAATGGCGGCCGTCCGGTCACGCGTGAGGCGCAGTCGCTCGGTTCGGGCTTCATCATTTCGCCCGACGGCTATATCGTGACCAACAATCATGTGATTTCGGGTGGCGAAGGGCCGGGCTCGGCGGTGGTCAGCTCGATCAAGGTGATCATGCCCGATCGCACCGAATATGATGCAAAGCTTGTCGGTCGCGATCCGACCTCCGACCTTGCCGTTCTCAAGATCAGCGCCACCAACCTTCCGTTCGTGAAGTTCGGCGATTCGACCAAGACCCGCGTGGGCGATTGGGTTGTCGCGATCGGCAATCCGTTCGGCCTTGGCGGCACCGTGACGGCGGGTATCGTCTCTGCCCTTCACCGCGTGACGGGGCAGGGCGGCGCTTATGATCGCTATATCCAGACCGATGCCTCTATCAACCAGGGCAATTCGGGCGGCCCGATGTTCGACATCAACGGCAACGTCATCGGTATCAACACGATGATCTTCTCGCCGACCGGCGGGAATATCGGGATCGGCTTTGCCATTCCGGCCGAACAGGCTTTTCCGATCGTCGAAAAGCTGAAGGGCGGGGCGAGGATTGCGCGCGGTTATCTGGGTGTCGGCATCCAGCCGCTTGATGAGGGAATCGCCGATTCGCTTGGCATCGAGAAGAACCATGGCGAGCTGATTGCCCGGGTCGAACCCGGCGAAGCGGCAGACAAGGCCGGGATCAGGCAGGGTGACATCGTCGTCAAGGTCAATGGTCGCGAGGTGACGCCCGACCAGACGCTTTCCTACCTTGTCGCCAACCAAGCAGTCGGAGCGCGGGTGCCGATCGAGGTCATCCGCGACGGGCGGCGTCAGACGTTGACGGCGGTGCTCGGCGAACGGCCGTCCGAGGAAAAGCTCGCCAGCCTCGGGGCTGGGGGGCAGCCGGGGCTTGATCCAGAGGATGAAAAGTCGAGCCAGACGGCAACTCGGGCATCGCTTGGCCTCGCGCTCCAGACCCTGACGCCTGATATTTCCCGCCAGCTCGGCCTTAACGCAAGCGTCAAGGGTGTCGTGATCGGCGCGGTCGATCCGTCGAGCGATGCGGCCGCAAAAGGACTGCAGCGCGGCGACGTAATCCTGTCGGTCAATTACAAGCTGGCCAGTTCGCCGGCCGATATCGCTGCGGCGGCAAATGCCGCCAAGGCAGCTGGGCGCTCGAATGTTCTCCTCTTCGTCCAGCGTGGACAGGGCCCCGCGCGCTATCTGGCAGTGAAACTCAGACAAGGCTGATATTAAGGCTGATTCCCGCTTTGCTGTTGTGCGCGTGCTCGGCTATGGCGCCGGCACACGTGCAACAGCCGGGAAGCCTGCCCCTTCATGCGAAATCCGATACGGCTATTGGGGCAAAGGCGTTTTCTGCCCCTGTTCGTCACGCAGTTCCTGGGAGCGTTCAACGATAATCTGTTCAAGACGGCGATGGTCGTCCTTGTCATCTACCAGATCTATAGCGACCCGACGAAGGAGGCCGATTTCTCCGCTCTGGCGGGCGCGCTTTTCATTCTTCCCTTCTTCCTGTTTTCCGCGCTTTCGGGCCAACTCGCGGATGGTCGCGACAAGGCGCCGCTGATCCGCATCATCAAGACGGCCGAAATCGGGATCATGGTTTTCGGCGCGGCCGGCTTGATGTTGCATAGGGTGGACCAGAGCCTGTCGATCGCACTCATGCTGCTCGCGCTGTTCGCAATGGGTGTGCATTCGACCTTTTTCGGTCCGATCAAATACGCCATCCTGCCGCAACATCTGGGCAAGGACGATGTTCTGGGCGGAACCGGTCTGGTCGAGGCCGGAACCTATATCGCCATCCTGCTCGGCACGATCATCGGGGGGATCATTCCCTATCAGTGGGCGGCGGCCGGCGTCTTGCTGACCGCCATTGCAGGGCGGCTGGCCGGGCAGCAGGTGCCCCCCGCGCCGCCGCAAGCGGACGCGCCTCCCTTCAAGTTCGACTGGCACATCATTCGCGCCTCGAACCGGCTTGTCAGCGCGACGATGCATATTCCCCGGCTCTATCTGGCGATCGTCGCGATCAGCTTCTTCTGGGCGATCGGCGCAGTGCTCGCGTCGCTTTTTCCGCCGCTCGTCAAGAATGCGCTGGGAGCCGACCAGACCGTTGCGACGATGTTCATGGCGATCTTCTCGATCGGGATCGCGATTGGATCGGTGGCGATCAACCGGATGCTCAAGGGGCGAGTTTCGGCTCGTTATTCGCCGCTTTCGGCAATCGGCATGGGCGGCTTCGTCGCGGTGCTCTGGTGGGCAGTCAAGACATGGCCGGAAAAGCCCGACCATCTGATGGGGATTGCCGAATTCATTTCATGGAAGCAGGCGGATCTTGTCCTGATCGCGCTCACCGGTATCGCGATCGCGGGGGGCATGTTCGTGGTGCCGCTCTATGCCTTCCTGACGACGACTGTGTCACAGGCTGAAACGGCGCGCACGGTCGCCGCGAACAATATCGTCAATTCGGGAGCGATGGTGGCTTCATCGCTGCTTCTGCTGGGCCTGAATTCGCTGCACGTCACGATTGCAGACATGCTTCTGACCGTGGCCGTCGCCAGCCTTGTGGCCGCCTGGATGGGGCAGAAGCTCCACCTGGCCTGCGATTAGGCTTCGACCTTTTCAACCCATTCCGGAAAGAAGACCGGCTCGCGCGTCGACCAGCCCGGAGCTGTCGCGGCGGCCTCGCTGATCGACTGGAGCAGCGAGCGCCGCCGGTGCGGGTGCAAGTGCGGAAGCGAGGCAGCCGCGCAGAAGGCGGACGGGAACCATGGCCGTGCCGCAGCGCCGATCAGGCGCTCATAAAGGAAGCGATAGGCGCCGAAAGTCGAAAGCCGGTCCTGGCCAAGGTCGAATGCGGTCACGCGGACAAGCAGGCCAAGAAAGCTTTCAATCTGGTCGAGTCCGCTATCGTCGGGAATGGCTTGGCGCAGATGCGGCAGCGCCTCATAGATGCGGGTCTGCGCACGGATGCTCGCTGCCTCGACAACATCGCGTGACCAGAGCGCCAGCGCATCGTGGCGGCAATAGGCCACGTCGAGCGCGCGGCGGATATAGCGCTGCGCTGCGGCATCGAAGCTCGCGAACTCCTTGATTTCGGCTAGCGTGAGGCTGCCATCGGCAGGTTTCATGCTGGTCGCCATGACGAAACTCCGTATCGCTGATACGGCCATGATCGCCGAAGATGGTTAGGAAGCGGTTAATCAACCGAATCCGTCGACCAGCCTGCGCCTCGTTTCGACAAAGGAAATGGCAGGGGGGATGCGCATTGCGAGAGTCGCGCTATGGTGGCTGGAATGAATGACAGTGCGGATATGACTGACAGCAAGAGGCTTGACGGCCGCGTCGTGCTGTTTTCCATCCTGGGATTCTGGCTCTTTTATGTCGTGATCGTGACCTTGCGCGCGACGATCATGGACTTTCCTGCGCAGGGCGAAATGGCGCTTCGGCGCGGCTTTGTGACGGCAGTCGGGATCCTGATCACGATTGGCCTGTGGTTGCTGCTCCGTCCCTTCGATCGGCACCCTCTCTGGGTCCGGATTGCCGCCGTGATCCTGATATCGATTCCCTGCGCGATCGCGATTTCAGGCGTCAACTATTACTTCTTCAATGTTTACGATCCCGCCGGGCTGATGGATATCGAACGGGCGTTCCCCGACAAGGAACACCCGGTGATCCTGGAAATCGCGGAAGTGGCTATCACTCGCTATTTCTTCCTGATTGCGTGGGCATCGCTCTACCTCGCGCTCGGCTTCGCGCAGGACGTGGGGCAGGCGGAGCGCAAGGCCGCCCGCTTTGCCCGGGCCGCGCAATCGGCGGAGCTCCGGGCGCTGCGCTACCAGGTCAATCCGCATTTCCTGTTCAATACGTTGAATTCGCTTTCGGCGCTGGTCATGCGCGGGCGGCGCGACGAGGCCGAAACGATGATCATGAATCTGTCGACCTTCTACCGCACCAGCCTTTCGGGCGAGCCGAGCGAGGATGTCGATCTGGCCGAGGAAATCGAGCTTCAGAAGCTTTATCTCGATATCGAGGCCGTTCGCTTTCCGGAGCGGCTGATGGTGAAGATCGACCTGCCGCCCGAACTTGCCACTGCGGCGGTGCCGGGGCTCATTCTCCAGCCGCTTGTCGAAAATGCAATCAAGCATGGCGTTTCGCAGACCAACCGGCCCGTGCTGATCGAGATCAGCGCGGCGCAGGCGCACGGGCAATTGATCCTGACGGTCAGCGACAACGGACCGGGTCCGGCGACGGTCGAGATCGACGATGATGGCCCGCACGGCATAGGGCTTGCCAATGTCCGCGACCGGCTGGCGGCTCGCTTCGGTGAACGCGCCAGCCTTGCGCATGGCCCTGCAAATGGCGGCGGCTATCGCGTCTGCCTGACCCTGCCACTGATGCGCCATGGTCGATAGCACGCCCTTGCGCGCCCTGATCGTGGACGATGAGCCGCTGGCGATCGAGCGGATGCAGATCCTTTGCGCCGAACAGCCGGCGCTGGTGCTCGCCGGGACGGCGGCGGACGGTGCAGCCGCGTTACGCATGATCGAAAGCCTGGCGCCCGACCTCGTCTTGCTCGACATTGCGATGCCCGAACTGGACGGCATGGCGGTCGCCAAGATGATCGGCCGCGGTACTGGCGCGCCCGCCCCTGCAGTCATCTTCGTGACGGCGTTCGACAGTTTCGCGATCGAAGCCTTCGATCTTTCGGCAGTCGATTATCTGCTGAAGCCCGTTTCGGCCGAACGGTTGCGCCGCGCGATCGACCGCGTGATGGAGCGCCGCCGCGTTCCGGGGACAAGCGCAGCGCCGTCCGCGCATGTCGAGGAGTTTTGGGTGCCGCACCGGTCCGAACTTGTCCGTATCGCCGCGATCGACATCGAGCGGATCGATGCCGAACGCGATTATATGCGGCTCCATGTCGGTGCGCGCAGTTATCTTCTTCATCAGACCATAGGCGCGCTCGAGGAACGGCTCGATCCGACACGCTTCATCCGCCTCCATCGTTCGGTGATCGTGCGCAAGGACCGGATTGTCCGGCTCGGCCATGACAAGGCCGGTGCCTGGCATGCCGAGCTGACCGATGGCGCGCAGGTGCGGATCGGCCGCACCTATCTTGCGCATGTCAAGGCCATGGCCGGGCGGTAAAGCTTCGCGCTCGCAATGGCGAACGATTGATGCGTTGAATCCCCGCTTGCATTCACTTGTGGTTCAGGAAAGATATAACATCACATTGCGACAGGGCAAGGGAGGATCATATGCCTGCCAGTCTTCGCCGGTCACGTCCGCTTCTTCTTCTTTCGATCGCCGCGTTGGTTTCGGGGCCCGCCCAGCCGCTTGCGTCGCGTGCACCGTCCGGTTCGACGGTAACTGCGCCTGAAAGCCCCGTCCGCTGCATCCGAGGGGAAACCGGTTACCAGCCTCGCGTCCCTATAGCCGTTCCGCCGCCACCGCCGCCTGTCAGCTACGAAGTCGCGGCGGTGCAAGAGGGGGCCGCGCAGGACATTGTCGTCACCAGCCAGCGCGCCGTGCCTTCGGTGCAATCATCCCCGATTTCGGTCGCCCGGGCCGAGCAACGCGCGGTGAAAGCGCAGGCCGCCTACCCCGTGGCGGTGGCAGAGGATCGCGAGCGATACCGGGGCAAGGACGTTTCCGGGATCTATTCCGTTGCCCGGCAGCCGGTTTCGACATTCTCGATCGATGTCGACACCGGTTCCTACGCCAATGTCCGCCGCTTCCTGACGCAGGGCCGGACGCCGCCCGAGGCCGCGGTCAGGACCGAGGAAATGCTCAATTATTTCCGCTACGATTATCCGCTTCCCGCCGATCGCAGCCGCCCGTTCAGCGTAACGACGGATATGGCGATGACGCCCTGGAATCCCGATACCAGGCTACTCCGCATCGGCATCAAGGGGTTCGACATTCCGCGCGAGCAGCGCCCGGCGGCGAACCTTGTTTTCCTTGTCGACGTTTCCGGATCGATGGATGAGCCGGACAAGCTGCCGCTCGTCAAGTCCGCGCTTGCAATGCTCGCCGACAAACTGACCCCGCGCGACAAGGTGTCGATCGTGGTCTATGCCGGTGCGGCCGGAATCGTTCTCGAACCCACCAGCAACGCAAACTACGTAAAGGCGGCGCTCGACTGCCTGCAGGCCGGCGGTTCGACGGCGGGCGGGCAAGGCATGGAACTGGCCTACGCAACGGCGCGCGCACACTTCATTCCCGGCGGCGTCAATCGCGTGATAATGGCGACCGACGGCGATTTCAACGTCGGCATCTCGTCCGACGAAGGGATCGAAGCCATAGTCAAGAAGAACCGCGAAAGCGGCATCACTCTCACGACGCTTGGCTTCGGGCAGGGCAACTACAACGAAGCGATGATGGAACACGTCGCTGATGTCGGGAACGGTAATTATGCCTATATCGATTCCGCGCTCGAAGCACAGAAGGTGCTCGACGAGGAAATGGCGGCAACTTTGTTCACGATCGCCAAGGACGTGAAGATCCAGATCGAGTTCAATCCCGCGCTGGTCCGCGAATACCGCCTGATCGGTTATGAGAATCGCGCGCTTGCCGAAGAGGATTTCGACAATGATAAGGTCGATGCGGGCGATATCGGCGCCGGCCATCAGGTAACGGCGCTTTACGAACTGGTTCCCGCGGGCGCGAAGGGATGGCTGCCGCTGCGTCATTTCGACGCCAATCGCCCGGGCACCGCAAGTGCGCTTGGCGGCGGAGATCTTGCGTGGCTCAAGCTGCGCTACAAATTGCCCGACGGAGACCGCTCGATGCTGATCGAGCGCCCGGTGCCGGCGGCGCTCGCGGCATCGGCGCAGGCGCCACGGGGCGATCTGGCTTTTGCGAGTGCGGTTGCGGCCTTCGGCCAGAAACTAAGGGGCGACAAATATCTCGGCAGCTTCTCCTATGCCGATATCCGGCGGCTCGCGGGCGATCAGCATGGCTATCTGCGCGAGGAATTCCTGAAGCTCACCGGCCTTGCGGGCAAAGGGCAAGTCGCATCGGCGGAATGATCGCCACTGGACTTGGCCCAAGCGCACGCTAGTGTCCCGCCGCGAGGGAAATCGCGTCGGGAGTGAGCGTCGTGGACAACCAGCTGATCATCGGGATTCTTGTCGGGATCGTCATCTTCACCCTGTTATGGGTCTTGCTCCGCAATCGCGGGACGGCGGCCACGCCCCCGGCAAAGGTCGAAGACAAGCCTGCAGAAATGCCTGCGCCCAAGGCGGCCGCGCCGCCCGTCGCAGTTCCGGAGCCTGCATCGAAGGCTGAAAAGAAACCCGCGCCGTCCAGGCCTGTCGCGAAAGCCGAAAAGCCTGCCGCAAAGAAGCCGGCAGCCGCCAAGCCGGCCGCGAAGAAATCGCCAGCCGCAAAAAAAGCTCCGGCCAAGGCAGCGCCTGCATCGCCGCCGCCAATGACTGCAATCGGCGTTCCGGGTGCCGCAGGCGCGCCCGACAATCTCCTTTTGCTCAAGGGTGTCGGCCCGAAACTCAACACGCTGCTCGTCAGCCTCGGTATTACCCGCTTCGACCAGATCGGTGCGTGGAACGCGGATGATGCAGCAAAGGTGGACGCGCATCTTGGCGCTTTCAAAGGCCGGATCGAACGTGATAGCTGGATCGAACAGGCAGGCCTTCTGGCCAGGGGAGCGATTGCGGAGTTTGAAACCAAATTCGGGAAGCTCGACAGCGAGAACTGATCGGTCGCTGGCGCTCTGGATGCGCCGTGGCAGGTCTGCGCTTGCGAGCCTCCTGCTGGTGGGGTCGATGGCAGGCGCACAATCGCTCGACGACGAACGGCGCGCGCTTGTGGTTGCCAGGAGGCAGTCCGCCGCGGCGGACGCGCGGGCCAACGAGCTCGAAGCGAAGGCTGCCGCCGCGCGTGGCCGGAGCGATCAAGCGCTTGCCGAATCCGCCGCGCTTGCCTCGCGAATTCAATCGACCGAAGCCGATATTGCCGCCGGAGAAGCCCGTATCCGGCTGATCGAAAGGTTGCGCGGCGTGCAGCGGGCCAGGCTTGCGGCGCGGCAGGAACCGGCGGTGCGGCTGCTTGCAGTGCTCCAGACGATGGCGCGCCGTCCGCCGGCGCTGGCGCTCGTGCAGCCGGGCTCGACGCGCGACCTTGTCCATGCCCGCGCAGTCCTGGCGTCGGTCCTGCCGCTGCTTGAGCAGCGGACTGCGGGATTGAGAAGCGAAGTTGCGGCAGGCCGGCGCCTTCGCGCCGAGGCTGACAGCGCAGTCTCGGCCCTGGCCGCGAGCCGTGAGCGGATCAAGGCCCAGCGCGCGAGGCTGATCCAGCTGGCTGCGGCGCATCGCCGCGAGGCCCAACGTTTCGCCGCCAGCGCGATGATCGAACAGGACCGCGCCATCGCCATGGGTGAAAAGGCCCGCGATATTACCGATCTGATGAACCAGCTTGGTGCAGACGCGCAGCGGCGTCAGCAGCTCGAATCGCTGCCCGGACCAATCCTTCGCCCCAGCCTGCCAGGATCCCCCCGGGCGGTTCCGGTGGAAACGGCCTCCGCCTCGGGCGATCGGCTTGCCTACAGGCTGCCCGTTGCCGGGCGCATCGTAGCAGGATTGGGCGAGGTTTCGGGGACGGGCGTTCGCGCCCGCGGATTGACGATCGAAACGCGCCCGGCCGCGCAGGTGATTGCGCCCAATGACGGGCGGATCGTCTTTGCCGGCCCTTATCGCGGCTATGGCTCGATCGTGATCATTGATCATGGCGGGGGGTGGACGACCCTGATTACCGGGCTTTCCGCGCTCGATGTCGCGGTAGGCGATAGTGTCGTCCAGGGAAGCCCGCTCGGCCGGGCGGGAGCAGCGGACGCGAAGGTCACCGTGGAACTTCGCCGGGGCAATCGCCCGATCGATATCGCTCACCTGGTGGGATAAACCGCCCAAACAGAAATGGCGGCTGGTGTCTCCACCAGCCGCCACTATGTCGAACTCCGCCTTTCCAGTCTTTCGACTTTCACGACCGGTTCTGACATCAACAGGCCTTTCCCCGAAGAGTCTGATCCTGCTGCGGGTCCGTTCCGAATCCTGTGTCCGCTCCGGGTTTCCCCTCGGCTTCGTGGCCTCCATCCCTCGCCCTGCCCGCGTCGTTTCCGTATTCCGCCTTGCGGCTTCCTTCGGCCCGTTTCGCCGGCTTGCCGCCCTGGATCTTTCCTTGGTTTCCCTCGGAGCCGTCCGCAGCGACAAGTGGAAGCTCTCATGGAAGGCCGAGTCGTTCCAGCGGAATCTGAGCCCTGAGGCCTGTGGATAACGAGGATAACGGGGGCAGTTCGGCGTCGTTCGAACCAGCCTCGACAGGGCAGCCATTCCCGAAACTTGCCCTTATTGCGGCGCACACGTAAAGGCCGCGCCACCATGGCCTCTCCCGTTATCCTCGCTGTCCCTAAGGGGCGCCTGCTCGAAGAAGCATTGCCCTTGCTTGCGCGCGCGGGAATCGAGCCGGAGGCGGCCTTTGCCGATGAATCGAGCCGGGCGCTGCGCTTCGAAACCAACCGGCCCGATATCAGCCTCATCCGCGTGCGCGCCTTCGATGTCGCGACTTTCGTCGCGCATGGCGCCGCGCAGCTTGGCATTGTCGGATCGGACGTGATCGACGAATTCGCCTATTCCGAACTTTATGCGCCGGTCGATCTCGATATCGGCCATTGCCGGATTTCGGTGGCCGAACCGGCGGCGCTTGCGGCCTCCGACGATCCCCGTCGCTGGAGCCATGTTCGCGTCGCGACCAAATATCCCAATCTTACGCGCCGCCATTTCGAGGCGCGGGGCGTCCAGGCCGAATGCGTCAAGCTGAACGGGGCGATGGAACTGGCGCCGACGCTTGGCCTGTCGAGCCGGATCGTCGATCTTGTTTCTTCGGGCCGGACGCTGAAGGACAATGGCCTGGTCGAAGTCGAGGTGCTGGCACAGGTCACGGCGCGGCTGATCGTCAATCGCGCGGCGTTCAAGACCAATGCCGAAGTCGGGCGGATCGTCGATGCCTTCCGGAGGGCGGTCGATGATCAGGCTTGAGGCCGCTGCGGCCGATTTCGAGGCGCGCTTTTCGGCTCTTGTGAACGACCGGCGCGAGGCCGGACAGGATGTTTCGCGCGACGTTGCCGCCATCCTTGCCGATGTCCGCGCGCGCGGTGATGCGGCGGTGCACGCGCTGACCGCGAAATTCGACCGGTTCGATCTCAACACAACAGGCTGGCGGATTTCGCCTGCCGATTGCCGGGCGGCGCTGGACGCGCTCGATCCCGAGTTGCGACACGCGCTGGAACTGGCGGCGGCACGGATCCACGCCTATCACGAGGCGCAGCGGCCGAAGGACAGCGACACGACCGACGATGCCGGGGTGCGCATGGGCGCGCGATGGAGGGCCGTGGATGCGGCGGGCGTCTATGTGCCGGGCGGCCGGGCGGCCTATCCTTCGTCTGTCCTGATGAATGCCATACCGGCAAAGGTCGCGGGTGTGGATCGGCTGGTCATGGTCACGCCGTCTCCGGACGGGGAAATCAACCCGCTGGTGCTGGCGGCGGCAGCTCTTTCAGGCGTCGATGAAGTCTGGCGGATCGGCGGCGCGCAGGCGATCGCGGCGCTGGCCTTTGGGACCGAACGGATAGCACCTGTCGATGTGGTGACGGGGCCGGGCAACGCCTGGGTCGCCGAGGCGAAACGTCAGCTTTACGGTGTGGTCGGCATAGACATGGTCGCCGGTCCGTCGGAAATCCTCGTCGTGGCCGATGGGGACAATGATCCGGACTGGGTCGCCGCAGACCTGTTGAGCCAAGCCGAACATGACCCGACCAGCCAGTCGATCCTCATCACCGACGATGCGGATTTTGCTGAAAGGGTCGCGGCAGTAGTCGAACGGCTGATCGGGCAGCTTTCGACGCGCGATGTCGCCCGCGCGAGCTGGGATGCGCATGGCGCGATCATCGTGGTGCCCGACCTCGCCGACGTGCCGTCACTGGTCGACAGGCTTGCGCCCGAGCATCTCGAACTCGCCGTCGCCGATCCCGAACCGCTTTTCGCCCGCGTCCGCCATGCGGGATCCATCTTTCTCGGCCGATACACGCCGGAGGCCATCGGCGATTATGTGGGCGGCCCCAACCACGTTCTCCCGACCGGGCGGCGCGCCCGTTTTTCATCAGGATTGTCCGTGCTCGATTTTATGAAACGTACCAGCTTTCTTGCCTGCGACGCGAGGGCGATCCGCGCGATCGGACCGGCGGCAGTGGCTCTCGCCCGGGCCGAGGGGCTTCCCGCCCATGCAGCTTCGGTGGCGGAGCGGCTGGCATGAGCCGGGGCCGTTCCCGTTCGGCGGCGCGGCTCGCGGCCGTCCAGGCGCTTTACCAGCGCGAAATGGAAGCGACGCCCATTGCAAAGCTGCTCCACGAATTTCACCAGCACCGGCTTGGCGCGACGATCGAGGATGCGACCTATGCCGATGCCGAAGTCGATTTTTTCAACGATGTGGTCAAGGGCGTCGACGCGCGGCAGTCGGAGATCGACGCGCTTGTTTCGGCCAATCTTGGCGCGGGATGGACGCTCGACCGGCTCGATCGCTCGCTTCGCCAGATCCTGCGCGCAGGGACGTATGAGCTGCTTGCGCGGCCCGACATTCCGACGGGAAGCGTGATCGGCGAATATCTTGACGTCGCTCATGCCTTTTTCGATTCCAAGGAAAAGAAGTTCGTGAACGGCGTTCTCGATGCGGTTGCCCGCGCGGTGCGGCGTGGCGTCTAGTCTTCTGGCCGTTTTTCCCGCCGCAGAAACCGGTGTATGATTCCCCCCACTTCCTGAAGCATCGGCCTCGGGTCGTCGCGACTATGGACGAAGTAGCGCATTCGTGGATCGAAAAAGCCGCCGACATAGGCGAACAGCTCGGCCGTCCGGGCGCGGCTGTAATTGGGGAACGGGTTTCCCGGTGAAAGGATTGCGAGCAGACGCCGCGTTTCGGGGACCATGAAACGCGCGCGCCGCTCAAGAAAGCGGGGCGTTGCGGGGTCGCTTTCCCGGAGCATGGCGTGGCGATATTGTTCCCAGGCAAATTCCACGCCGCAGTGGAGCGCAAGCGGTTGGCTGCCCCAGAACCGGCCATTGACCTCCATCAGCCAGTATTTTCCGGTTTCCGGATCATGGCGATATTCGACCATGGCCGGACCGTTCCAGCCGATGGCGGCAAGCAACGCTTCTGATTTCGCCCTTTGATGCGCGTGCCGGTCGAGCGGCAGCGATTCGCACAAAGTCGAGATGCCTCCCTGAGGCGGCCATTCGTGGATGCGCCGGTGCTGGAAGGCGAGGCTCGCCTTCCCCCAGGCCATGTGGAAAGACTGGCCGAGACCATATCCGGGGCAATAGGGCTGAACCATCGGCCATTCGCGTATGGGGGCGTAGCGATCGAGCAAGGCCAGCAGCGCGCCAGGCGTGGCTGCGTGCTCGGCCTTGATCAGCTCCAGGCCGTGCTTCGCCAGGATTCGCGTCATTGCCGGAGGGTCGGCCCATTTGGCGACGATGGGATAGGTCAGCGTTTCCGCGTATCGGGCGAAGTCCTCGTCGGCAATCGGTTGCCAGCTTTCGGGGACGTCGATGCCCAGCCCGGCCGCCAGGGCCAGCGTGCGGTTCTTGTCGAGAACAAGGTCGAGCTGCGGCTTGCGTGGCGTCAGGATCCGGCATCCTTCAATGTCCTCGGGAAGCGCGGCCAATGCGACCAGATCGTCTTCCGCAATCGCAAAGAGGGCGCGTACGCCGGTATGAAATATCCGTTCGGGCAGCCACTCGCTCAGCGGCGGTCCCTGGGGGCGAAGCGAGAAGCTGTCAAGGTAGCGCGACGTCCGGGCCAGTGCGTCGCGGCTATTGCCTATTCCATGAACCGACACACCATGCCGGCCAAGCTCGCGGACGATCGTCAGCCCGACCGGCGTGTCGACCCCAAGGACAATGACAGGAGGCAGCTTCATGCTGCAATCGATCGCTGAATCACGCGCACCTCGCTCAAAAGGCAATTACGGATTCTGGGGCTCCGGATTAAGCGTGGGCAATGCGCGCATAGGCATCGAGGTCTGCCTGGGTGTTGAGGTTGTAGAGCGGACCGGGCGGGGCCATGGCGCGTGCGCCGCACCTGGCGATCCAGCCGCGCATTGACCGGTCATTCTGCCCCGCCAGATGCTGTTCGAGCAGCGATGACAACTCCGATGGCCACCAGCCGAAAAGAAAATGTCCTTCGAAATAGCCGGGTTCGGACCCCATCAGCCGGGCCGTCGCGTCCGACGGGATCGGCAGCGTATCGCATCCGGCGCTCAGTACGCCGTCAAGCCCGGCATCGAGCGCATGGCGAAGCGCCGCATTGAGACCCGCTAACGGGCCATGCGCGCCTCGGGGGCGATCGTCGAGCATGGCCAGTCCCGGCCAGTTGCGACCAACGACGATCAGTGCTTCGACCTGTCCGCGCAAGCCATCTGCGACGTGCCCGATCAGCGGCTTGCCATCGAGCAGCGCCGCGGCCTTGTCGCCGCCGAAACGGCGCCCCTGCCCGCCGGCGAGAATCGCGCCGAGCGCGCGCATCCCTTATCCGGCCTTCAAGGCGAAGGCGGCAAAAACGGCCGCGACGATCATCGCCAGCACCAATATAAGTGGCCAGGGCATGAATCCCACATCGTCGGGATCGATGCGGTTCGCCCGCCGCCTGTCTCCCCAGATCGCGATTCCGGCAAGTGCGAGCGCTGTGCCGCATCCGCCCCATAACAGCTGTTGCAAAATTCCGCCCTTCTTTCCAGGAAGCGTCATGAATAGTGCGAAGAGGAGTATATGCGCCAGTCCCCCATCATTTCATTCGTCGCCTGCGTTGCAGCGATCACGCTTGCAGGTCCCGCAGGTTCGGCCCCGCGCCGCCTGGATGATCCCGCGCTTTCGGCTGCAATCGCAGCGCCTCATCGCAGCGCTGAAAGCCGCGCGCGCGATGCCTATCGCCATCCCTTAGAAACGCTCACATTTTTTGGTCTGAAGCCGACACAGAATGTGGTCGAACTCTGGCCGGGTGCGGGCTGGTATACGGAAATCCTTGCACCCTATCTGGCAGCGAAGGGCACGCTGACGGTGGCGTCGCCCGTTGGCCGAGCGGCTGCCAGAATTGCGGAAAGGCTCGATGCGAGCCCGGCAATATACGGCAAAGTCAAACGCGCCAATTTCCCGGCAGCGGACGGAGCAACACTGGTGCCAGACGGTTCGGCCGACCTGGTGCTGACGTTCCGCAACGTCCACAACTGGCGCTTTGGCGGCACGGACAATGCGCAGGCCTCGTTCAACCAGATATACCGGATGCTCAAGCCCGGCGGGGTTCTGGGCATTGTGGAGCACCGCCTTCCCGAAGCGATGGACAGCGCGAAGGAAGAAAAGAGCGGCTATATGAAGCGCAGTTCGATCGTCGCTTTTGCCACCCGTGCGGGGTTCAAGCTTGTAGCGGAATCGCAAGTGAACGCGAATCCGAAAGACACGCACGACTGGCCCGACGGCGTCTGGACGCTGCCGCCCAATTTCCGGTTGGGTGACAAGGATCGTGCGAAATATGCGGCAATCGGGGAGAGCGACCGCATGACGCTCAAATTCGTGAAGCCGGCAGGGCGATAGGCGGACGGGTACTTGACGTAAACGTCAATCTCCCGCAACTCTCGTGCTCCCAGGAGAGGCAGAGAGGATTCGTCCCATGAAGACCCGCATCACCGAATTGTTCGGCATCGAGCACCCGATCATCCAGGGCGGGATGCATTTCGTGGGCTTTGCCGAAATGGCGGCAGCCGTTTCGAACGCCGGTGGCCTCGGGATCATCACGGGCCTGACGCAGCGGACGCCGGCGGACTTGGCGAACGAGATCGCCAAATGCCGCGACATGACCGACAAGCCGTTCGGGGTGAATCTCACTTTTCTGCCGGTCGTGAACACGCCCGATTATCCGGGTTATGTCCGCGCCATCATCGAAGGCGGCGTCAAGGCCGTCGAAACGGCGGGCAATAATCCGCAGATGGTCCTGCCCTATCTCAAGGATGCGGGCATCAAGGTGATCCACAAATGCACCTCGGTGCGCCATTCGCTCAAGGCGCAATCGATCGGCTGCGACGCGGTTTCGGTCGACGGGTTCGAATGCGGCGGTCATCCGGGCGAGGACGATGTGCCCAACTTCATCCTCCTGCCGCGCGCCGCCGAAGAGCTGGAGATTCCCTTCGTCGCCTCGGGCGGGATGGCGGACGGCCGCAGCCTCGTCGCCGCGCTCGCATTGGGCGCCGAGGGCATGAACATGGGCACGCGCTTCATCGCGACGAAGGAAGCGCCGGTGCATGAGAAAGTGAAGCAGGCGCTCGTTGCTGCCTCCGAACTCGATACGCGGCTCGTCATGCGTCCCTTGCGCAATACCGAGCGGGTCATGACCAACGCGGCGGTCGAGCGGCTGCTCGAAAAGGAACGGACCCTCGGCCCCAATCTCAAGTTCGAGGACATCATCGAGGAAGTGGCGGGGGTCTATCCCCGGATCATGCTCGAGGGGGACATGGACGCCGGCGCCTGGAGCTGCGGCATGGTCGCCGGGTTGATCCACGACATCCCGACCTGCAAGGAGCTGATCGACCGGATCATGGCGCAGGCGGAAGCCATCATCAATGTCCGGCTTCAGCGGATGGTCAAGGCCTAGCAGCGATAGCCGCGTGCCGTTGGGCCGGGTTCGAGCACGCGGTAGGCGTGCTCGACGAATTCGCACAACATCGGCCGCGTGTCGCGCGGGTCGATTATGTCCTCGATGCGGAATTTCTCGGCCGTGCGGAACGGGCTGCGGACGCGGTTCAGGCGCGCGGTGATGTCTTTCAGGAGCGCCTTGGGATTGTCCGACGCTTCGAGTTCGGATTTGTAGGCCGCCTCGAGCCCGCCTGAAATCGGCAGGCTCCCCCAATCGCCGCTTGGCCAGGCGAAGCGCCATTTGAAGCGCGACAGATTGGCGGGCGCGCTGCCGCCCATTCCGTATACCTTGCGCAGGACGACGACGCAGATCGGCACCTTGCTCTGATAGACGGCGGTCATCGCGCGGCTGCCATAGCGGATCGTGCCGTCTTCCTCCGCCTTGCGCCCGATCATGAAGCCGGGATTGTCGACCAGATGGACGACCGGCAGGTGGAACGTGTCGGCGAGATCGATGAAGCGTTCGACCTTGCGCGCGGTCGCCGCGGTCCAGAGCCCGCCCAGCACCATCGGGTCGCTCGCCATCACGGCCACCGGATATCCGTCGACCCGCGCAAAGCCGGTCACGATCGAGGGACCGTGCTGGCGGCCGATTTCGAAGAAACTGCCCCGGTCGACCACTGCCTCGATGATCGGGCGAATCTTGTAGAGGTGGCGAAGATCGCGCGGAACGGCTTCGATCAGGAATTGCTCGCGGCGATCTGGCTTGTCGCTGGCCGGCTTGCGCTCGGGCAGTTCGTGGATCGAGGAAGGCAAATAGGAGAGGAAGGCCCGCGCCATCGCGAACGCCTCGGCCTCGCTCTTCGCCTCATCGTCGATCGCGCCGTTCGTCGCGTGGATATGCGATCCGCCCAGTTCTTCCTTGGTGCGCTTTTCCCCGACAGCCGCGACCACGGGCGGCCCGGCGACGAAAAGCTGGCTCATGCCCTTCACCAGCAGCGAATAATGGCTCATCACCAGCCGCCCCGCGCCCAGCCCGGCCACCGGGCCAAGCCCCAGCGCCACGATCGGGATCAGCGAGAGGTTGTCGACCATCAGGTCCCAGCCGGGCACTTCGGGGACATAGGTGAACCCCATCGTCTCCAATGTCTTGACCGAGCCGCCGCCGCCCGTCCCCTCGATCATGCGGATGAGCGGCATGCGGTATTCGCCCGCCAGCTTTTCCGCCTGGACCAGCTTTTCGTGGATCGCCGCATCGGCAGCGCCCCCGCGCACGGTGAAATCGTCGGACTGGACGACAACCGGCCGCCCTTCGATCTTCGCCCGGCCGAACAGCATGTTGGAAGGCAGGAAGCTCTTCAGCTCTCCCTTGTCGTCATAGGTCGCGGCGCCGCCAAGCTGGCCGATTTCGCGAAAGCTGCCCTTGTCGACCAGCCCCGCGATCCGTTCGCGCGCGTTGAGCTTGCCGTCGGCCTTTTGCCGCTTGAGCTTTTCCGGCCCGCCCATGCCTTCGGCAAGCTTCTTGCGCTTGCCAATTTCATCGACTTCCTTCTGCCAGCTCATGCGGGAAAGAACCGCCGCTTGCCGAACTTGATCGTGAAATAGAGGAGCAGCCCGATCGGCCCGAGAAAAAACGTGAGGAACAGGCAGGGGAGAAGCAGCCAGTGCGGCACGCCGGCTTCTTCCGCGTCCTGGACTTCCCAGCTCCCGATGAACAGGTCGAACGCGAGGTAGTGCGTCCAGCCCATCATCAGGTTGCCGGGTGCAGAAAACAGCGCGGTTACTTCGGCAAGCGAGCCGAAGCCTGCGCCGTCCACTGTCTCGGTCGTCAGGAAATATTGCGCCAGATAGGCCGCCGCCAGCAGCAGCGCGAGGATGCGGGCGAACGCCACGCTCAAAGTGCGCTGCAACGGCGCGAGCGCAAGCGCCACCCAGCCGAGCATGGCGAGCACGCTCAGCCCGGAAAATATCCCTTCGAGGTTCATCAGATCATCCCTTGCTTGGCACGATGAGGTATTTTTCCCCCGTCGCGCGCCGGTTATAGGCTTCGATCACGGCCGGCTTGAGCGCTTCGGCGAGCGAGATTTCGTGGCTGTAATGGCTGGCGAAGGTCGTCTTCAATTCGGCCATCACGCGCGCCCGCAGAAGGAGCGCATCGGCGCCAAGCTTCATCAGGAACGGCGTCAAGAGCCAGCCGCCCACGCCCCAGGCCATGCCCAGCCCCGCGCCCAGCTCTGTCGGCCGCGTATCGAGCCGGCCATAGATATAGACCTGCTTGTGCACCGTGGAGCCGTAGCGGCTATATTCCTTCGCCGTCTTGTTGGCGGCGATCTCCATTGCCGTCAGGATCTGCCCGGCGAGCTTGCCGCCGCCGATCGCGTCGAAGGCCAATGTCGCCCCGGTTTCGACAAGCGCTGCAACAAGGCTCTGCATGAAATCGGGCGCGCTCGAATCGCAGATATGCTTGGCGCCGATATCGCGCAGGATCTTCGCCTGTTCGGGGCTGCGGACGATGTTGACGAGCGGAACGCCGTCCTTGATGCAGATCTTGTTGAGCATCTGCCCAAGGTTCGATGCGGCTGCGGTGTGGACCAGCGCATGATGCCCCTCGCGCTTCATCACTTCGACCATGCTGAGCGCGGTCAGCGGATTGACGAAGCAAGAGGCGCCCTCGGCGGGCGTCGTCCCTTCCGGCAAGACCATGCAATCGGAGTGGCGCAAGCAGCGATACTGGGCATACATCGCCCCGCCGATCATCGTCACGGTCTTGCCCATCAGCGCCTGCGCTTCGGGGGAAGAGCCCGCCTTCACGACCACGCCCGCGCCCTCATTGCCGACGGGCATCGATTGATCGACCCGCGCGGCCATCGCCCGCATCATCTGTTCGGGGATCTTCATCGTGGTGACGGGGTGGCTGGCGGTGCCCCCGGCCCGCGCGGTCGAAACGTCCGCCGCGCCAAGGAGCAGCCCGAGGTCCGAAGGATTGATCGGCGTCGCCTCGACGCGGACGACCACCTGGTCGGGCCCCGGATCGGGCACGGCCACGTCGATCAGCGAAAGCTCAAGCTCGCCACTCGCCTTCACCAGCGAACGCAATTCCAGTCCCATCTCTCTCTCCCCTATATTCTTTCGAACGGCCACCATGCGCGTGGCTCGACAATCGCGCAAGACTGACATAAAGGCGTGCTCCCTCAGCGGGCGTAGCTCAATGGCAGAGCAGAAGCTTCCCAAGCTTACGACGAGGGTTCGATTCCCTTCGCCCGCTCCAGCCGCCACACGAAAACTTTGCGAAGCAAAGGCCAGTCCCGGTGGCGGCTCGGCCGGCGCCGCCACAAGCGGCGTCCGACGGCGCGGCTTTGCCGCGACGCCAAGCTCCTCACAATGGCGATTCACATTCCACGCATTCCGCTTTAAGCCTCCTCTCGTGCGCAAGGATATCGATCACCTCCGGCCGATGCTGCAAAGGCAGTTGGAGCGCGCGGTGGAAACGTTGCGGACGGAATTTGCCGAGGCGATCAAGGGCAAGGCGTGGGAACGCAGCAAGCAGGGGCGGATCCTGAAGATCGTCCTCTACGGATCGATGGCGCGCGGCACGCAGGTGACGGACATGCGGAGCGGATACCGGTCGGACTTCGACCTGCTCGTGATCGTCAGCCACAAGGAGCTTGCCGATGACGGCTGGTGGTACGGCGCCAACGACGCGCTGATCCGCACCTGGCTCAAAAGCTCGAACCGGCGAGAGGTGAACTTCATCGTCCACGACCTTGCGGACGTGAACGACCAGCTCCGCCGGGGCCGCCCCTTCTTCAAGGACATCGATCGCGACGGGATCATCGTCTACGAATATGACACCAAGCCACTCGCCAAGCCGGGCAATCTGAGCGCGGAGGAGATACGCGACGAGGCCAAGGGGCATTTCGAGCAGTGGTTTGATAATTCGATCAGGCTGAAGCGAGCGGCCGAATTTTGCATAACCGATGGCAGCCTAAACCAAGCTGCGTTCTTGCTGCACCAAGCAGTGGAGTCAGCCTATCATTGCGTCCTGCTGACCCTAACCCTCTACAGCCCGCAACTCCACAAGATCGAAAAACTCCGCGCAATGGCCGAAGGGCTAGACCAACGCCTGACCGAAGCATGGCCCCGCAAGACGAGACACCAACGCCGCCCCTTCGACAAAATCCGCCGAGCCTATGTCGAGGCCAGGTATTCGAAGCACTATCGGATCACGAAGGAACTGCTGGAGGAAGCGACCGCCAGCGTTGAAGCGCTTCAGGGGATTGTGAAGGAGATATGCGAGGAGCGACTGGTCCTCGGAGGGTAGAGCCTCAGTTTTACCTTCAGATCGGCGTATGAATGGAATGCCCGATCGGATTCCGATCTATGCGATCGGTTCAAGTTATGTTCAATCCCGTTATGAGACAGTGGCGATCGGCGTTTGACGGGAGGGTCAACAAATTGCTGATTCGCGAAAATCGCGGGCTTGACAAATAGGAGGTAGTTCGGCAAGGGGCGCGGCCCTTACATCGAAAATTTCTTATGTCAATTGTGTTGCGAGCAGCTTAGTCGGTTTTTTCGATCGGTTCGTCGCATTTGCGATTGCATTGGCCGCAAAAAAGCCAATATCTATTAATAAGCTAAGACTCAAGCAAAGCACGGAACAGAAATGTTTCCCTTTTGTTAGCGGTTAAGACCCAAGATATAGGTTCGGTATGCTCAAAGGTCCGCAAAGGCAAAAACGCTCCGCCGATGCTCTCGGCAGAGTCGTTATTGTTGGAAGGATCGCAACTGGCGAAGTCGACGATCGAGTTGCCAGCGGGAATGGCCGATCCGCTGGCGAAGCAGAAAAAGCGAGAGTTCTGCCTTAGGCCGGAAGAAAGGAAATTGCTAAGGCTACGGCTGCAGCACGATGGAGTTGACCATGAACGAACTAGACCTCTTGAAACAAGAGCTGTTCGGAAATCCGGACAGCGCCATTTCTGACATTAAGTTTTACCCTGGTGAGGGTAGCTTTCAGGCGTCTATTGACGAAATAGCGGCACATACAAGTGCTGCTCTCTCTGCAATCAGAGATGGTAATTGTAGGGATATTGACCTATCGATCTGATCTTTCAGATCGATAGGTGCCCTTTTGCCTTACAGAAAACTATTCCAAAAGCGTCAGTCAATTGCGGCGGATTCACTGCCGCGACAGTGGTATGTAGACGACGCTAAAGATCTCCAATGGGTCGAAAACATAGAGGCAAAGGCCACTAGCGCGATGCCAATTGAAGGGCTGAGGGGCTTTATTGTGAGACGGCCATGTCTGGCCAACCATGGCCTTACGTCTAATTTTACAATCATACTCGCGGAAGGGCAGGACGAGTACTACGAGCGATTCGTCACAATCAAAGAAGTTATGCATTGCTACTTTGAGAGTGATGGTGGCACCATGACTGATAACCAATTCGTCCTTGAAACTCACATGCGTCAGTTCTTTGGAGCATCGGCCACCACCCAATCACAGCATGTGAAGGCAGAGTATACGGCACTTTGGATGGCAATGGGCGTTCTTTGCCCGGAGCAGCGCCGCCTTGAATTTAGGCGAAAGTTTGACGCAAAGGAAATGACCCTGAACGAGATCGCTGATCTTGTAAAAGCCCCCCCGCATATCGCCAGGCGATTAATGACTGATCAATTTGAGGATGAAATTCGAGCAATTCTGAACTGAAGCAATTGCTCGCATTGGATTACGGCGCCGGGTGCTCGCCTCCAAATCATCCGCGCCTCCGCGCGAACAAAATCGCCCTAACCTATTGTAAAATAGGAAATCATTTCCCAAACTCGGCCAGTGGTGGCGACTCGCCCCGGCTGTTGCCGGCTCTTTCTCATGCTCCGGCACGGGCGCTGAATATCCCCCTTGGTGCGCAAGGCCACTCCTGCAAAAACATGCGCGTTCGCCTAACCTTTCCTGACCTTTGCCGGGCAGGCAGTCCGCCCCGGCGCCGTCGCGGCGCTTGCAAACCCGCCTGTTCTTCTTCACGGCGTCGCCATGGCCACAGCATAGACCGCGGACTGACATGAGCCGCACTCCCCTTTCCCCCGCAATCAAGTTCGTGCTGGCGACGATGCTCGTCAATTCGATTGGGTTCGGGATCATCATTCCCTCCTTCCCGCAGCTCGTCATGTCGCTCGGGCATGCCAGCCTGTCGCGCGCGACGGCGATCGGGGGGCTGCTTTCGCTCACCTATGCGCTGTTCCAGTTCCTGTTCGGGCCCGTCATGGGCAATCTTTCGGACCGGTTCGGGCGGCGGCTCGTGCTCTTGGGGTCGCTGCTCGGCTTTGCGATCGACTTCATTGTCATGGCCTTTGCGCCGACGCTGGCCTGGCTGTTCGCGGCGCGGATGCTCACCGGGATTTTCGGCGCCTCGAATGGGCCGTCGCAATCGGTGATTGCCGATATCACCGCGCCGGATGAGCGGTCTCGGCTGTTCGGCTATATCAGCGCGGCCTTCGGCGTCGGCTTCGTCGCCGGGCCGGCGATCGGCGGCCTCCTGGCGGAGATCAGCTTTCGCATGCCCTTTTACGCGGCGGGCGCGCTTGCTCTTGCCAATTTCCTTTATGGCCTGTTCGCGCTTCCCGAAACGCTTGCCGCCGAAAACCGCCGCCCGTTCGACTGGAAGCGCGCGAACCCGGTCGGCGCGCTGTTCGCCCTGCGCAAGCTGCCGGGTCTGCTGCCGATTTCGGCCGTCTATTTCATGTGGCAGCTGGCGAGCCTGATCTATCCCATGACCTGGGCCTATTTCACGATCGGGCGCTATGGCTGGTCGAACACGATGATCGGCCTGTCGCTCGCGCTGATGGGGGCAACGATGGCAGTGACGCAGATCTTCCTTTCGGCGCGGATCATCGCCCGGATCGGGGAGCGGCGGACGGCGACGATCGGCATGATCGGCGGCGCGATCGGCATGGCGGCCTTTGCCGCCACGACCAATGGCTGGCTGGCCTTTGCGATGATGCCGCTGATCGCGGTCCAGTCGCTTGTCCACCCTTGCCTGACGGCCATGATGTCGAGGCGGGCCGATGCGACCAACCAGGGCGAGGTCCAGGGCTTTGCCTCAAGCGTGATGGCCGTCGGCTCGATCATCGCGCCGATGGTCTTCAATCCGGCGCTTGCCTGGTTCACGGGGCCCGATGCGCCGTTCCAGTTTTACGGCATTGCCTTTGTGATCGCGGCGGTCTTTGCGCTCGTCGGACTGGCGATCCTTGTGTCTCTCGCGCCCGCCGGGCGGGCCGATCCGGCGCTGGCGGACTAGATCCCGCCTTCGACGGCTTCGCGGCCGATCGCTTCCAGCGCCGCGCCAAGCGCATTGGCGCAGGTATCGAGCGCGAGCTGGTCGGTCGAGCGGACCACGAAGTTGGAGCCGACCTGCCCGTGGCGGAAAAAGGGATAGCTGCCGATCTGGCAGCCTTCATGCGCCTTTTCGGTATCCCCCAGAAGCTCGGCAATCTCGCTTTCCGCGACCCAGCAGCCGATCGTGCGTGAAAGCAGCGGCGCCCCGCCTTCGAGCGTGCCCGTCAGCGCGTCGAGCATCCCCGCCGTGATGTGCGGGACGCCCGCCATGATGAAGATGTTGCCATGCCTGATGCCCGGCGCGCCGGACATGCGGTTGGGGATGAGTTCGGCGCCGTCCGGCACGCGCGCCATGCGCAGCCGCGCCTCGGTCACTCCGCCGCGCGCCTCGTAATAACGGTGGAGCGCGGCGCTCGCCTCCGGGTGGATGACGACGCCGACGCCAAGCGCCGCCGCGATCGCATCGACAGTGATGTCGTCATGCGTCGGCCCGATCCCGCCTGTCGTGAAGAGATAGTCGTTGCGCGCGCGCAGGGTGTTCACTGCCTCGACGATCGCCTCCTCGACATCGGGGACGATCCGCACCTCGGCCAGCCTGATTCCCTGGATGTTCAGCCAGAGCGCGATCTGCGCGACGTTCTTGTCCTGCGTGCGGCCCGAAAGGATTTCATCGCCGATCACGACGAGCGCGGCGGTCCAGATGCGTGTCGAAGTCATGGAACGGCCATAGCGCGGAAGTTCCGGTCAGCCAAATAGCGCCTCGCGCCGGGCGAGGCTTTCTTCCGGCCAGATGCCAGCCCGGTCATAATAGGCCTCCACCGCCAGTGCTCCTTCGGGCAGGCGGACCCAGGGCAGCTTCGACCGGGTATAGATATGGATGTCGGGCGTGACGGCCTTCGCATCGTCGAGCGTCCCGCCGCGCACGAATCGGATCTTGTCCCCCGCGCCGCCATAATTGCTCCAGACGGCAATCTGGCAGTCGGGGCAGCGCCAGACCTGCTGGCCCTTGCCGCTTTCGGATGGCGTCATGATGGCGACCGGCGCACCCTCAAGAAGCGTGACCCGATCCGCCTCGATCAGCAGGTTCAGTGCAAAGGCCGTGCCCGTCTCGGTCTGGCACGACGTGCAGTGGCAGCAATGGACGAACATCGGCGCGCTTTCGAGCCGGTATCGCACCGCGCCGCACGCGCAGCCGCCTTCGGGTTTCTCCGTCATCGCCGGGACTCCTCATTGTTCACCTTTTGTATCAGGTTACGCGCGCAGGGGGCGGGCGTGCAAGGGGGAATCCGCCAAGGCTCGCAAAATAGCGAACCCGCTGCTATATCGTCCCGATGACAGACTATCAGACCGTAGGCCTCGACACGCTCCACGCCC
The DNA here is from genome assembly GCA_041916635.1 of Sphingomonadaceae bacterium. Lineage (GTDB taxonomy): Bacteria > Pseudomonadota > Alphaproteobacteria > Sphingomonadales > Sphingomonadaceae > Aquisediminimonas. The sequence continues at coordinate 1,077,989 of JAYRZE010000001.1, forward strand.
GCAATGGCGCCATCAAGCTCCACGGGCCCGAAGGGTTCGAGGGGATGCGCAAGGCCGGGCTCCTCTCCGCGCAGATCCTCGACGCGCTGGTTCCGCTGATCGCGCCCGGCGTCACGACGGAGGAGATCGACGATGCCGTCCGCCGGATGACGCTGGAGGCAGGCGCGATCCCGGCGACGCTCGGCTATCGCGGCTATACACACAGCTGCTGCACCTCGATCAACCATGTGATCTGCCACGGCATTCCGGGGCCGAAGGTGCTGCGCGACGGCGATATCGTCAATGTCGATGTGACGTCGATCGTCGATGGCTGGCACGGCGATACCAACCGCACCTATCTGGTCGGCAACGTCCCGATCAAGGCACGCCGCCTTGTCGAGGTGACGTACGAAGCGATGATGCTGGGGATCGAGCAGGCGCGGCCGGGCAATCACCTGGGCGATGTCGCGCACGCGATCCAGAGCCATGCGGAGAAATATCGTTACGGTGTGGTCCGCGATTTCTGTGGCCACGGCATCGGCCGCCTGTTCCACGACGCGCCCGAAGTCGTCCACGCCGGCAGGCCCGGCACGGGCCCCGAACTCAGGCCCGGCATGTTCTTCACGATCGAACCGATGATCAATATCGGCCGCCCCGATTGCAAGGTGCTCGACGATGGCTGGACGGCCGTGACGCGCGATCGCTCGCTTTCCGCCCAGTTCGAACACTCGATCGGCATCACCGAGGGCGCGCCGGAGATTTTCACGAAAAGCCCCGCCGGACTGGATTGCCCGCCCTTCGGATAAGGCGCCGCCCCTGTGCGCTTCCGGGCGAATCCTTCAAGTCTTTGAGCCACGGCGCAGTTCGATGGGGTTACGCCGGGGCGACCAGAAAGGCACCGCCTGTTTTGTGCCACATTGGACGTTGCGGCGGCTCTTGGCGATCCTGAAACCGGTCGTTCGTGGAATCCCGGCATGATCGCACCGAAAGACTGGTTCCAATCGAGCCAATTCCTTTGTCCCGCTTCTCGATTGAAATCAAAATAGCGCCTTATACAGGCTGAACAGGCTGGTTGCGGTGAGCAAGCTGCCCACCATGGCCAACAGGCGCTTGGCGGGAATGCGCTTGGCAATCACCGCGCCAAGCGGGGCAGCCATCAAGCCGCCGATGATCAGGCCGACGGCCGCAATCGTGAAGGCCTCAAGCCCAAGTGTCAGGATGAAGGTCGCCGAGATCGTGGTGGTGAGGAAGAATTCGGCAGTGTTGACCGTTCCGATCGTCGTGCGAGGCTCTGTGCCCTGGACGAGCAAGTTCGAAGTCACGACCGGTCCCCAGCCGCCACCACCCGCCGCATCGAGGAACCCGCCGAAGAGGCCGAGCGGTTCGACAATCTTTGGCGGCTTGTGCCCGTGCCCATGGTCCATCTCCCAGGCTCGCCACAGGAGGTAGATGCCGATCCCGGTAAGATAGACCATGACGAAGGGCTTGGCGACTTTGCCGTCGATATTGGTCAACAGATAGGCCCCCGCGACGCCGCCAATCATTCCCGGGATGGCAAGGCGCGCAAACAGCTTCCAGTTCACGTTCTTGTGGAAGATGTGACTGACAGCAGAAGCTGCCGTCGTGAACGTCTCCACGACATGCACGCTCGCAGAGGCGCGCGCCGGAGCGAAGCCGAGGACGCTTACCAACAGGGTGTTGGTAAGGACGCCGAAGGCCATTCCAAGCGCGCCGTCGATCAGCTGGGCGAAGAAGCCTACGCCGATGAACGGCAGTATGGCCTGGATGTGCTCCGCGGTAAGCTCGGGCATCGTGATGGTGATCCCTTCCCTTTATCTGAGTTCGATCTTGACAGTGAGTCCCCAGGTGCGCGGATCACCCGGCAAGCCAGCGATCAGGCCGGTATTCCCGGGGCCGACGAACAACTGCTCGAAATAGTTCTGGTCGAAAGCGTTGCGGACCCAGCCGTAAAAGCTGAAGCCGGAGTCGCTTCGGAATCCCAACCGGAAGTTCGACAGGCTGTATCCGTTGACCCAAGTGTAGGCCGAGGGGGAGGCGTTCGACGAAAAATTGGACCGATAGCTTCCATCATAACCAAGGTAAAACTCGCCCTCCTGGCCAAACAGGCGGGCATGAATATTGCCTTCCGCCCCGAACGAAAACGACCACTTCGAAACGCCTGGTAGCCGCTGACCGGAGATGTCGCAATTGGCCGGGCTGAAGCCACCCGGAGTGCCCGGCGCACTGGGCGCGTTGATCCCGGCCACCGTGCCCCCCGAGAGCTCCGGCGGGCAAGGAGCATCGACGAAGCGGACATATTTCGCATCGGTATAGGCACCACTGGCATAGGCGTTGAACCGCTCGCTCGGCCGGATCGAGAAATCGGCCTCGATCCCCTGCGAGCGAACCTCGTCGGCATTGGCGAGGAAGCCTCGCAGGACGCCGAACTGGCCGTTGGTCACCGTTGCCTGGTAATCGCCGATATCGGTGCGGAAAGCCGCGAGGTTGAGCGTGGCACGACGGTTCCAGAACCGCGACTTGATGCCCATTTCGAAGTGGTTGATCGATTCCGGCCTGATCTGGCCCGCTGCCGCGATCGGCACACCGGCTGCATCGGTGGGCAGGCCGTTCTGGTTGATGCCGATGGTCTTGAAGCTCTTGGCATAGGTGGCGTAGGCCAGGACATCCCGAGCCAGCGCGTAGCTGAGCGTCAGGTCGTACGTGAAGTTCCAGTCTCTGCTTGTCGGCGCGCTCTCCTGCGGCCGGAAAACGCCCAGCTGGGCCACGCTGCGGGCATCTGTCTCGGAGCCAAGCAGTTCGGTCCCGTCGCCTCTAAACACGCGGCGCTGATAGTAGCCATCCTTCTTGTCGTAATTGACGCGGGCTCCGGGCTGGATGGCGAAGCCGTCCGACACCTTCCAGCTCAGCTGTCCGAACAGTGCGAGGCTGGTGCTTTTCAGGAACTGCGTGTTGCGGGCGGTCAGGCCGTCCAGCACGGTCGGGTCGTTCGACAGCGCGCTACCGGGATTGATTGTCCAGCGGCTCGACGCCGCGCCATGCTGTTCCGTGCCCTGCGTGTCGATCCGCTGGTCGAAAGCGAAGGCGCCGACTACGAAATCGATCGCATCGCCGGACCGGGAGTAACGAAACTCCTGTGTGTACTGGTCCTGCTGCGAGGGGTTCTGCGACAAGGTGACGACCGGCAGCCCGGTGAAGTCGCGGTCGTTTTCCGGTCTCCAGTCCCAGGTGCGCCAAGCCGTAATCGAAGTCAGCGTACCGCGCCCGACGTTCCAGTTGACCCGCAAGGCAACGCCGCCGATCGTATTTCCGGCATTGAGATTGGCGTCCAAATCGGTCAGCCTGTCAAACGGATCGGTGCTTGGCGGCGCATAGCCTTGCGCGGCGGCGAGCGCGGCAAACTGACGGTTCAAGGGGCGCTGGGTCGCCCCGGCGCGGACAAATACGGAACCGCAGCATTTGGCGTCCTGGGTGTTGTAGTCCCCAACCAATGTGATGCTGAGGTTCGTGGTCGGCTCCCACAGGAGCTGGCCGCGCAAGCCGATGTTGTTCTGGCCCTGGATTCGCTCATTGGTCGTGACATTGAAGATGGTGCCGCTGCGGCTGGTGCTGGACAACGCGAGCCGTGCGGCCACCGTGTCCGAAAGTGGGCCGGAGATCGCGGCCTTGGCCTGCTGAAAATTGTAATTGCCCAGGCTCACCTCGGCCTTGCCCTCGAAATCGAAGGTTGGCTTGTTGGTGGTGATGTTGATCGCGCCGGCTGTGGTATTCTTGCCGTAGAGCGTGCCCTGGGGTCCGCGCAGCACTTCGATCTGGGCGACGTCGAGGAAGTCGAGTGTGGCAGAGGCCACCCGCGAATAGTAGACATCGTCGATATAGATGCCGACACCCTGCTCGAACCCGTCGCTGGTCAGCCCGAACGGCACGCCGATTCCGCGGATGTTGACCGCTGTGTTGCGCGGGTTGGAGGAATAGAACTGCAACGCCGGAGTCAGCTGCTGCAAGCGGCCGACGTTGAAGCTGCCGGTATTGTCGATCTGTTCCCCGCCGACCACGGAAATGGCCAAGGGGATCTCCTGTGCCGTTTCCTCGCGCCGCCGCGCGGTAACAATGATGGCATCGCCATCGCTCGCTCCCGTGCCGACCGAGATCTGCTGTTGGTCTTCAGCATCAAGTTCGGAGGCAAAGGCCTCGCTGGCGGTAAGGGCGGTGGTAGCGAGCAGGGCGCCCGCGAAACTTGAAAGTCTGAGCATGATGCTTCCCGTGTTGGAGGGATGCGTCCGGTGGTCCGGTCAGCATCAGGCTGTGCAAGGAATTGGATCTGGTTGAATTCGGTTCAGGTGAAGCGGCGTTTCTCCGTGACGTCCATCTGGACAAACTTGCCTTCATGGATCGTCAGCTGAATTCCGCCAAAACGAAGCTTGGCGAGCGCCTCATGGATCAGTTGGATTGGATCGGTGTCGGCAAATCTCCCCTTGCGCGCTAGTTGATCGTCTGTACCTTCAGCCATGCAATACTCCCTGTCATGTAAACGGTGAACCTCGACTCGCCACGCATGGATAATCTCTACTAATTTAGTAGGCAATAAGCCTGCGGCGAAGTTTTTGTTTGTTGCGATGAAGCGAAGCGGCGCTTTCCTGGTGTGCTGGCGGAAAAGGGGAGCATCGGGCGGGCGTGCGCGGCTGCGTCCAAATCGCGCGAGGCGGCCTATGCGCTGCGCAGGCGGTCTGCCGGACGGGCTTTCGCCGTGGGGCGGGATGCGGCGCTGATCGCGTTTCGGGATGTCCATGATGAGGGCAGGTGCGCGCTGGGCTGGACATTAGCCGCGCAATCGCGATGCTGCGCGCCTTCGTGACGATGTGGGAAAGGTGACTATGATGAAGCGTGCGATGGTTCTGCTGGTTCCGGCCGTCCTGCTCTCCGGGTGCGGCAAGGGTGTCGAGATGAAGAATGCTTCGGTGTCCGAAGTTGCCGAGGAAGTGAAGGCCGCGGCCGCGGACGGCCAGTTCGTTTCGCCGGGGCATTGGGAATCGACCATGACGATCAAGGAGATGAACATGCCCGGCATGCCGCCGGAGGCCGTCGCGCAGATGAAGACCGTGATGGGCAAGGCCAAGACCTTCGCTTCGTGCCTGACCGAGGCCGAGGCGAAGAAGCCGAAGGAGGATTTCTTCTCGGGTGGTGACGGGCAGTGCCGCTACGACCATTTCACGATGTCGGGCGGAAAGATCGATGCCGCGATGAAATGCGGCGTCGATGGTGCCGAGCGGACCATGACGATGCAGGGCACTTACAGCCCCGATCATTATCACATGACGATGGCCGCAACGGGCAGCGGGCCCGGGCCGGCGGGTGGCATGTCGATGAAGATGGAAATGGATTCGAAGCGCACCGGCGCCTGCACCGGAAAGGAGAATGGCTGATCAGGCGGGCTCGTCGCTGACGCGCATGGCAAGCCGGGCGGCGGGCAGGTCTTCCTCAAGCACCATCAGCCGGATCGGGATCGAAAGCCCACCGGCATAGTTCGCCATTTCGAGGTCGAAGATCACCGAGTCCACGTCGCAATCGGCCAGCCGCGATTGCGCGAGGCCCGCTTCGAAGCTGTTATAGTAACGCGCGAATTCGACGAGCGGCACGCGCTTTACCCCTGCCAGGGGAAGTGGGACTGGACACGCAGCGGCAGGCCGTCGATGCTCTTCGTCCGCGTCGCGATCTTTTCCATCCGCGCCACCGGATCCTGCTGGGCATGATATTTGGAAAGCGTCGGGCGTTCGGCCTCGAGCGTCATGAGCGGAACACCCCAGCCGCAACTGGTCTGGAGGCTGTCCACCGCGACGACGAAGATCTGCCGGGTGCCGGGCAGCAGCGTGAAACGGGCCGCCAGCACGTCCCATTCCTCATCCTGCGGCAGGACCGCGCGGCCGCGACCGTAAAGCCGCATGATCAGCGGCGGCTTGTCGAACGCGCAGAACATGATCGTGATCCGTCCGTCCGCCGCAAGGTGCGCCTGGGTTTCGTTCCCCGATCCGCCGACATCGAGATAGCCGACCGAGTTGGGGCCGAGCACGCGGAAACTGTCCATGCCCTTGGGGCTGAGGTTGATGCGGGCATCCTCCGCCGCGGTCGCGACGAAAAAGACTGGCTGTTTCGCGATGAACGCCATGTGCTCGTCGCCGATGCTGTTGAAGAATTCCGACATGTGTGATGAGTCTCCTAAGCTGCCGTCCCGCCGACTGTCAGCCCTTCGACGAGAAGGGTCGGCTGGCCGACTCCCGCCGGCACGCTCTGCCCGCCCTTGCCGCAGATGCCGATGCCTTCGTCGAGCGCGAAATCGTTGCCGATGCCGGTCACCTTCGTGAGCACGCTGGGGCCGTCGCCGATCAGCGTCGCGCCTTTCAGCGGCGCACCGATCCTGCCATTCTCGATCCTGTAGGCCTCGGTGCAGGAAAAGACGAACTTGCCCGACACGATATCGACCTGCCCGCCGCCGAAGCTCTTGGCGAAGATGCCAGATTTGACTCGCGAGAGCAGCTCGGCCGGATCGTCTTTCCCAGCCTTCATGAAGGTGTTCGTCATCCGCGGCATCGGCGCGTGGGCATAGCTCTCGCGCCGCCCATTACCGGTGGGCGCCACGCCCATCAGCCGGGCATTGAGCCTGTCCTGCATATAGCCTTTCAGGATGCCGTCTTCGATCAGGACCGTCTCGCTGGTCGGCGTGCCTTCATCGTCGATCGTGAGTGAACCGCGCCGATCCGGGATCGAGCCGTCGTCCACCACCGTGATTCCGGGGGCGGCGACCCGTTCGCCGATCCTGCCGGAAAAGGCAGAGGTGCCCTTGCGATTGAAATCGCCTTCCAGCCCGTGCCCGATCGCTTCGTGAAGAATGATCCCCGGCCAGCCCGGCCCGAGCAGCACGGTCATTTCGCCCGCCGGGGCATCGACGCTTTCGAGATTGACCAGCGCCTGCTTCAGCGCTTCGTCGATCGCGCGGTTCCAGGTTTCGGGGCGGAAGAGGCTTTCATAGAGATAGCGGCCGCCGATCCCGAATGTCCCGCTTTCGCGGCGGCCATTCTGCTCGCACACAATGCTCACGCCAAGACGGACGAGCGGGCGGATGTCGGTCGCAATAAACCCGTCCCCGCGGACGATCTCGACCACGCTCCAGCTTCCCGCGAGGTTGACCGACACCTGCACGACGCGCGGGTCGCGCGCGCGGGCGGCGGCGTCGATCTGTTGGCAGAGCGCAACCTTGTCCGCAAAGGGGATCAGACCCATCGGATCGCCATCGGTATAGAGGTGCCGGTTGCTGCGGCGCGGCGCGGGCGCCATCGCGCCCTTTGCCGGATCCAGAAGCGTGAGCGTTTCGCCCGCCCTGCGGATCGCGGCCTCGCTCAGCTCGTTTGCATGGGCAAAGCCCGTCATCTCTCCCGAAACGCCGCGCAGGCCGAAGCCGGCGTCGGTCGAATAGTCGGCCGTCTTCAGTCGGCCATCATCGAAGCCGAAGGCCTCCGACGCACGATACTGGAGATAGAGTTCGCCATCGTCGCAGGATTTCAGAAGCTCGGTGGACAGCTTCTGGGCGGTTGCGGGATCGAGATTGCCGTCACGATAGAGGAAACGGCGCGGGTCATTCAGGTTTATCATGGCCTTCATATAGGAAGGCCTTGCCGTCAAGGATAGATTATCGCTGCGGGGAAGGCGTCGAATCTCCGCCTACGATCGTATATCGCTGTGTCGGTTGCGCCTGATGCACCGCCAGCGACGCTAGCGCGGCGAACCCAAGGAGCGAAAGCTTGATGGCCATGCCATTTGTCATGGGCCGGATCATGCACGAAAAGCCTCGCCAACGCCTGACGAGTCAGGGTTAAGACGCTGCTAACCAGATGTGGGCTCAGTGGCTGTCGGTCGCCCCGCCCGCCAAAATGAAGCGCCGGTCGCAATAGCCGCAATCGACATAGCCGCGCTCATCGATTTCCAGCCAGACGCGCGGATGGCCAAGCGCAGCGTCGCCCGGAATGTCGCTCGCGCCGTCGCAGGCGACCCGGCGGGTCTTAACGGTCACGGTTTCGGGATGGTGGATCATGGTCGCGGCCTTAGCAACCGGCGTGCCGGGGCGCAACCGGATCAGAAATAGGTGACGGTGAGCGTGAAGGTTCCCGCATAGTCCCCGGACGGCTGGTTCGCCGCCACGTCCAATCTGCCGCCGACGCGGAAAGTCTGGACGCCGGTTCCCGGGAAAAGGCGTACTCCCGTGCCGCCCTGAACCGTCAGCGCAGTCGGCATGGTTCCACCGGCTCCGTTGCTGAGCGTCGGCGATGCGCCGATCGCGACCATAATGAGAATGCCCCTACCGCCGATGCCGACGAATTCGGCGCGTTTGGGCGTGCCGCCGCTTGCCGGAGTGACGCCTCCGGTCGTCGTGCGGGCTCCGGTATTGGCGTTGATTGTCGCGGTTCCCGCAGTGGTTCCCGAAATCAGCGTACCGAAATCGAGGTCCTCGGTTTTGACGAGCGACAGTCGGCTGAGGGTCACCGCTTCTGCCGATGCGGCTGTCGTTGCGGCGTGTGCCGGCAGTGCGCCGGCCGCAAGCGCCGCCAAGCCCGATCCGAGCACCCGGTTTCCGATTGTCCCCACCGTCATGCGAAACCCATAGTGAATTCGCCACTAAGTCTGGCTGAATGCCTATGGTTAATCTCGCGGAAACGATCGCGCTGGCTGTATGATTGCGTTGTTGGCGGCGAGCGCTAAAGCGGCGGCATGACTCAAGCTGCCATTTCCATCGATTCCCTGCGCAAGACCTATGAGGGGGGAAAGGAGGCGCTGAAGGGCGTCGGCCTCGACGTGCCACGTGGCGAGATTTTCGGCCTGCTCGGTCCGAACGGCGCAGGCAAGTCGACCATGATCAACATTCTTGCGGGGCTTGTGAACAAGACAAGCGGGCGGGCGAACATCTGGGGCTTCGACATTGACGAGCACCCGCGCAACGCCAAGGCCTCGATCGGTATCGTGCCACAGGAAATTCTGTTCGATCCCTTCTTCACACCCTTCGAGGCGCTCGAACTGCAGGCCGGGCTTTACGGCGTACCCAAAGCGAAGCGGCGGTCGATGGAGTTGCTCCGGGCCGTACATCTCGAGGACAAGGCCGACGCCTATTCGCGCACGCTTTCGGGCGGGATGAAGCGCCGGCTGCTCGTGGCCAAGGCCATGGTCCACTCGCCGCCGATCCTTGTTCTCGACGAACCGACCGCCGGTGTCGATGTCGAGCTTCGCCAGCAGCTTTGGGCCTATGTTCGCGAACTCAACGACCACGGCGTGACGATCGTTCTCACGACGCACTATCTGGAGGAAGCCGAGGAGTTGTGCGACCGGATCGCCATCATCAATCATGGAGAGCTGATTGCCAACAAGCCGACGCGCGAGCTCGTTGGCATGGCCCAGGAAAAGGCAGTCGAAATCACTGTCGATCGTGATGTTGCCACTGCGCCGGTTTCTCCGATCTTCGAGACGGTCGAACTGAAGGGGCAGCGCGTGCTGACGATCACCTACAACAAGAGCCGCGCAAATGCGGGGGACGTGCTCGACGCCGTGCAGGCGGCCGGGCTCGGCATTGCAGACGTTTCGACGCGCGAAGCCGATCTTGAACATGTCTTCCTGAATCTCACGCGCGCGGCGAATGGCTGAGCAGCATGAATTCGATGTCCTGATCCTCGGATCGGGCGCTGCGGGGCTGACGGCGGCGCTCACATTGGCGCAGCAATACCGCGTGGGGGTGCTTGCCAAAGGCGGACTGTCCGACGGGGCGACAAGCTGGGCGCAAGGCGGAATTGCGGCGGTTCTGGAACCCGGCGACACGTTTGAAAGCCATATCGAAGATACGATGGTTGCAGGTGCAGGCCTCAACAACCGGGCGACCGTCGAATTCGTGGTGGAAAACGCGCCGGAGGCGATCGCACGGCTGGCGGCACTTGGCGTTCCCTTCAATATAGGCGACGGCGATCAGTGGCACCTGACGCGCGAGGGTGGGCATTCGCACCGGCGGATCGTCCATGTTGACGATGCGACGGGCTGGGCGGTGCAGCAGGGGCTCGAGAAATCGGCTCGCGAGCATCCCAACATTACGCTGGTGCCGGACATGGTCGCAATCGACCTCATCCTCGGGCGTCACCAGCAACGCTTCTCGACAAGCGGGCGAATCCACGGGGCCTATGCGCTCAACCGGAAGAGCGGAAAGGTGGAAACCTTTACCGCGCGCGCAACCATTCTCGCGACTGGCGGAGCGGGGCGGACCTATCTCTATTCGACCGCGCCGCGCGGTGCGACTGGAGACGGGATTGCCATGGCCTGGCGCGCGGGTTGTCGTGTTTCGAACATGGAGTTCATGCAATTCCACCCGACCTGCCTCTACAATCTCGAGGTCAAGAATTTCCTGATTACCGAAGCGGTTCGTGGGGAAGGCGGGCAATTGAAGATCCCGACTACGGGCGAACGATTCATGCCGCGTTTCGACCCCCGCGAGGAGCTGGCTCCGCGTGACATCGTTGCCCGTGCGATCGATCATGAGATCAAGCGGCTAGGCCTCGACTATGTTCATCTCGATATCAGCCACAAGCCGCCCGAATTCGTTCGCGAGCATTTTCCCAACATCCATGCGCGGCTTCTCGAACTTGGGATCGATATCACGAAAGAGCCGATCCCGGTCGTGCCCGCGCAGCATTATACCTGCGGAGGCGTGCTGATCGATCTTGACGGGCGAACCGATGCGCCCGGCCTCTATGCGGCGGGTGAGGTCACCCAATCCGGGCTTCACGGCGCCAACCGGCTTGCGTCCAATTCGCTTCTCGAATGCCTTGTTTTCGGGGAGGCTTGTGCGCGTCACATCATGGCCAATTGGGAGGCGCTGCCTGCGCCGCCTTTGATCCGGGCGTGGGACGAAAGCCGCGTAACCGATTCCGACGAAGAAGTGGTGATCGCGCAATGCTGGCGCGAAATCCGGCATTTCATGTGGAACTTCGTTGGCATCGTGCGGACGACCAAAAGGCTCGAACGCGCGAAGCATCGGATCGACCTGCTGAGGCAGGAGGTGCAGGATTATTACAGCGCATTCCGCGTGACGCCGGACTTGGCCGAGCTCCGTAATCTGGTCGAGGTGGCGGATCTTATTATCCGCTCTGCGCTTCACCGGCACGAAAGCCGGGGGCTGCATTACACCCTCGATTATCCTCAAACGGCGCCCCGCCCGGAAGATACGGTGCTGGTGCCGTAGCTTCCGGGCGGGCGCGGTCGCCGTTCAGAATCGCACTGTCGCTTCCACGCCGTAAGTCCTCGGCGCGCCGCGAACCAGATAGTCTTCGAAGAAGGCATTCAGGTTCAGCCCATAGCTGTAGTAGAACTTGTTCGTCAGGTTCTTGCCCCAGACGCTGATCGAGTAGCGATCGGTCGCGTAAGTGATGCGGCCGTTGAACAGCCAGTATCCCGGATTGCCGCAGGCAAGCTCGGGCGTTGCTTGCAGGACCTTGGTGCCTGCCACCGGCCGGTCGCAGGGCTTCTGGCCATAGTCCTTGAACGGATCGAAATAATAGCGGCCCTGATACTGGGTTTCACCGCGCAGTTGGAGCTTGCCATTGCCGATTTCAAGCGGCGTCCAGTCGAAGCCCGCCTGGAACGTCGTTTCCGGCGCGTTGGGGAACGGGTTGCCGTTGATGTTGAGCGTCAGGCTGCGCGGATCGGTCAGGTCGATTTTGTTGCCCTTGTAGCGAGAGTTGAGCAGTCCGAGAGCCGCGTCGAAGCGGAGATTGTCCGCTGCCTGGACGGCAAGCTCCGCCTCACCGCCATAGAGCCGCCCGCTTGCGTTCCTCAGGAATGACGTCGCGCCGACGATCTGGGCGATCTGCTGGTTGCCGTAGTCATAATAGAAGCCGGCAAGGTTCAGCTGCACGCGGCGATCGAACAACCGGGTCTTGAGGCCGACCTCATAGGCATCGACCTTTTCGGGCTTCACGAAATAGACTTGCCGGATGTCCTGATAGGCAAGACCGTTATAGGTGCCCGCACGGAAGCCGCGGCTGAAGCTTGCATAGCCCAATATGTCCTTGGCGAACTTGTAGTCCGCGACGAACCGCCCGGTCAGCCGCCCGGTCCGCTCGCGCTGATTGACTGGTTTGAAGCTGGGGTTGAACGGGAAGCTGTAGGGCACGAGGCTTGCTGCCGGGTTCTTGCCGCCAAGATCGAAAAGCACGGTTGAGGCATTTTTGTATTTCACCGTATCGCGCGTGTAGCGAAGGCCGAGCGTGAGCGTGAGCTTGTCGGTCGCTTCCCAGGCGGCCTCGCCATAGAGCGCGGCAGACGGCCGGTCGATCGTGAAGCGTTGCGTCGCAAGGATCGGCCCGAAAGGTGGGGCGCCCGCAGCCGCGCACGCCGCTTGCGCAGCGCCCGGCCCGGCGGCGTTGGTCGCCGCGATATCGGCTTGGAACGCGATCAGGCTTCGCGCATCAAAAAAGCCGTTGGCGTTGACGACAACAGGCGCACAGAAGCCAGGGGACGCGGGAGTGAGCGTGGGGTCCACGGCAAAGGCTGGCAGAGTCTTCAGGGCGTCGCCGCCGAGCACGGCGATCGGCGCATTATTGAAGCTCGACGGAAGTCCCGCGCCGAGCAGCAAGGGCCGGAGAAAGCCGAAAAAGTCTTCCTCGTTGCGCGTCCGGATCTTGTCGCGGCCATAATAGACCCCGCCGATCAGCTTCAACCCGTTGCCTTCATAATTGAGGTGGAGGTCCTGATTGAAGTTGTCGCCGATCGAAAGATAGCGGATCGCGCAGATATTGGTGGGCGATCCGTCGCAATCGAATGGCGACAGGTGATATTTCAGATGATCATAACCAGTGCTTGAATTGAGCGTGACATTGTCGGCCAGCTCATACTGGATGGAGAGCGAAGCGCCGGTTGTCCGCACGAAATAGGTGCCTGCCGTGTCGGCCTGGATTTCGTTCCGCTTCAGTGTCCGCCCGCCAAGTTCCGGCCTTGGCGCAAAGCGGGAATAGCCTGCGGCATCGGTACGGCCCTGAAGGTAGCCGATGCCATAGGGGATGTCCTGCCGGGGATCGGCCTTCGCGCCGAAAAGCTTCAGCGTAACGTCGAGCTTGTCGCTTGGTTTCCAGCGCGCGGTGATGCGGCCCGCCAGCGAATCGGTCGTGGCAAAATCCTTGTTGAGCGTGGGATTGAATGTATAGCCATCGCCCTTGGCGCGTGTGCCCGCGATGCGGATGCCGAACTCGTCGGGCACAAGCGTGACTTCGGCGGCTCCCTGCAGGGAGTAGGTATCGAAGTTCCCGTAACCGGCCGTGAAATAACCCTGGGCATCACCAAGGCGCGGCTTGCGCGTGATGAAGTTGATCGCGCCGCCGGTGGTGTTTCGACCGTACAGCGTGCCCTGCGGCCCGCGCAGTACTTCCACGCGTTCGAGATCGTAGAGCTGCTGGCCATGGCTGGCGCGAAAGCTCTGATAGACTTCGTCGACATAGACCCCGACTGGAGAGGCCGTGGATGCTGAAAACTCGTTGGCGACCGAAATGCCGCGCAGCGAGAAATTGGGCTGGGTCGAACTATAGGCCGAAGTCACCTGGAGGTTCGGCAGGGCACCGGCCAGATCGCTTGTCTGGGCAATACCGCGATTTTGAAGCTCGTCCCCGCTGATCGCCGATACGGCGGCCGGTATGTCCTGGATATTTTCCGCACGCTTTTGTGCCGTCACGATGATTTCGTCGAGCCCGCCTTCGTCGACGCCGGCGTCTGCAGCCTGTGCGAAAGCGGCGTGGACCGTTGCGCACTGGATGGCTATTGCCGCTGTCGCGGCAAGAAGGATGGATTTGATCAAGGCAGCTCTCCCGTTTACGTAAAGGGGAGAACAAGCAAGCTTGTCGGTTTGGATGCGCCCCAATGCAAAGTTTCTCTCGAACGTCGCCGGGTCCCGACAAGGGATGCCCCTTGTGCGGCAAGCCCTTACAGGCCGAATTCCGTCCCTTCTGCTCGCGCGGCTGCAAGGATCGCGATCTCCTCAACTGGCTTGGCGAGGCTTACCGCGTTCCCGCACGCGTTGACGAGGAAGAGGACGGTTCGGGACTGGACAGCACCCATAAAGCCTGACTATAGGCGCGCTTCGCTTTGCGCGGACCCGCTTTCGCGCCAGATGCCCGGGTAGCTCAGTTGGTAGAGCATGCGACTGAAAATCGCAGTGTCGGTGGTTCGATCCCGCCCCCGGGCACCATTGTTTCAGCCCAGTCGTAGAGAGAGCGGCCCCGACGCAAAGGGGCCCCGGCGTCCGCATCCATTGTGCCTGGTCCGGCCGTAATCCCTTGTGCCGACCGTGCGGGCGGTTGCATCTGGGATATTTTGATGGTTGGCGGGAAACGGGATGGCCGGCGAACCGCGCCGCTGCAGGCGCGCATTTCGCCTGTCCGCCGCACCTCGATTTTTTTGTCCGTCGTTGCGCTGCACATGCTTGTCCTACTTGCGCTTCTCGATAGTACCGTCGTTCCGCAGGGCTCTCCGATGGGCACGCTGTCTGTCTTTTCGCTGGCGCCGCCATCAAAAGCGGCCCCAAGACCGATAGCTGCCGCCAAGCCGGACAAGCCGCGCCCACTGAAGAAGGACGGCGAGCGAAAGGCTCCGGAACTCGTCCCTGCCAAAGCCATGCCGTCGACCAAGGGAGAGGTGTGCGAGCCGCTTGAGGCGGTGAGTCTGGCCCTGAACGGCGATGAGCCGGCTCGGGCTGCGCTTGACGCCCTGCCGCCCGAAGGTGTCGGCCTTGCCAATTCGATTGCGGTCTGGGCCGTGGATTGGAACGAGGCGGCGACCCCTCCCTCGGGAGCACTGGCTCCTGTCCGTGCCGCTGTCGAATCCACGCTCCTGACCCTGCCGCAGGCCTGTCTTGAGACGCCTGTCGCCGGCCCGGTGATTCTTCCCGTCACAACAGCGCGGCGGACCAACGTCCTGGTTTTCGGAAGCGGACAGTGGAGCTGGGCGCAGCTGATCGTCGAGCCGTTCGATGCGGCGGCTTCTCTTACCCCCGACCGAAAAATGTCGATCGTCGAAGGAATCTTCGACGGACTGTGAAACCGATGCTGCCTTTCGCGGGGTATATCAGGCGCTGTGCCTGTTTCGCCCCGGCTTTCGGGGCGGGTCCAGCCCGGGTCGCGTGCCTGGTGTGCGAACAAGAAGGAATCATAGCGTGAAGGTAAAATCCGTCGCAAAACTGGGCGCTGCAATGGCGCTGGCCAGTATCGCATTCACCCCGCTCTGGAGCGCCAGCCACCGCGAGGCGCCCGGCATTACCGAATTGCCGAAGCTCGATCATACCGACGTATACGCTTTCATGGCATTCGGTGACGATGCGATCGATGCCGAAGACAAGGACAAGGTCGTGCTGGTGGCCAATTTCCAGCCGGGCGAGGATCCCGGCAGCGGCCCCAACTATTATTCGATGGATCCGGACGCCATTTACGAGCTCCATGTCGACAATAATGGCGATGCGGTGGAAGACATCACCTTCCAGTTCAAGTTTGCCGACACATATGTGAACAATGGCAAGGGGCTGATGCGCAATGTCGGCGGCGTGAACCAGGAGGTCGCGCTTCGAGCCCAGCTTCCCACCCCCGGAAGCTCGGGGCCGACCTTTGCCGACAAGCAAACCTATACGGTCACGATGATCACGGGCCCCCGGCGCACCGGCACGCGTGCGGCGGTAACCGACGCCTCGACCGGCAGCGCAACTTTCGACCGGCCGTTCGACAATACGGGCACGAAGACGATCCCGAATTATCCGGCCTATTCGCAGAGCTTCGTCAAATCGGTCAAGATTCCCGGTTGTGCGACCAACGGGACCGTTTTTGCCGGCCAACGGGCGGATTCGTTCGCTGTCAATCTGGGGGGGGTGTTCGACAATGTGAATCTGGTTCCCATCCAGGGCGTCCCCGATCCGGTCTATGCAAATGGCATCGAAGCTGAAGGCGGGCGCGTTTTCCCGCTCGGCGGGACGGCGCAGGACAACCGGCTCCAGGAAGTCCGCCTTCGCAAGAATGTCGGCCAGATCGCAATCGAGGTGGACAAGAAGTGCCTGACAGGCGCGGGAAACGGCGTGATCGGGGTCTGGAGCACATCGAGCCTGCCACAGGCGAAGCTGCTCAATCCATTCTCGGGAAGCCAGACAAAGACCACGGTCGAAGGCGGCGCCTATGTTCAGGTTTCGCGGCTGGGCAACCCCCTGGTCAACGAACTCCTGATCGGCATTTCGCAGAAGGACAAGTTCAACGCGACCAAGCCGGAGAACGATGCGCAGTATCAGTCGTTCGTGACGAATCCGACTTACCCCACGCTTCTTGACGAACTGTTTCGCGCGCCCGTCAATCAGGGGCTCCTGATGCAGGGCAAGAATGTCCAGCTGACCGACAACATCGCGCCAAGCTTCTTTCCGCGCAACGATCTTGTCGCTGTGTTCCTGACCGGCTTTCCTGGGGTAAATCAGTTGATGACCGTCACGCCTTCGGACATGATCCGGCTCAACACCAACATCCCGCCGACGCCACGCAACCAGCAGAATCCGTTGGGTGTTATCGCCGGTGACTTGGCCGGATGGCCCAATGGGCGCCGCCTGAATGACGATATCGTGGATATCTCACTGCGGGCTGCCATGGGCAGGTTGTGTTATCCACTTCCGGTCGGGCCCAATAGGACCCTGGTCGATCTGGGCGTCTGCCCTGCTGCTCAGGCGCCAGCCGGACTGCTGCCTTACACGGATGCCGCGCCGGACGATCCTAAAGACAATCCGTCGACCTTCCCCTATTCCGCTTCGCCGATTCGTGGCGCTGTGATCTTCCAGACGACGACGCTGCCCGATGGCAGCTCGGCCTACGGCAAGTGACGGAGGTCTGAAATGAGACCGGGAATGGAAAAGCTCATTCTGGCGGGGTTGCTCGCCGTCGCGCTTGCCGGTTGCGGCAGCCGGAACAGCGCGACGCCTACGCCTCCTCCGCAAACGATGACGGTGCAGCGCCAGGAAGACGCACTGGGCACGGGCTTCGGCATCGCCTTCCGGGTCGATGCGAACGGCGCTCCCGTCGTGCCGCAAGACGGCGACGTGAATCCTGTCAACCTGACGGCGGAGCCTGTCGCTCTCAAGTGACAAGCGCGGCTTTCCGGCGCCTTCCCCCAAGGCGCCGGGGAGTTGTGCATCCAAGCAGCGATCTAACGTGTCGTGGGAAGCGGATCGTAACCAAAAGTGAGACTTGAAAAGACAGTGTCAAAATCGGCGCGCACATCGCCCTTGAGGGGTCTGGACCAGACAACGTTGACCAGCCACTGCCCGGTGGGGGGAATGCGAAAGGCGGCGCGCCCGTCGCGATCGGTCCGGGCCATGGCGACGGGCTTTTCATCGTTATGAAGATCCCGCAGCTTGACCAGCGCGCCGGGCAGGCGGCGTCCTTCATACAGGACACGGACGGGCATCGTTCGGTCCTTGCCAAGCGCATAGGGGTCGCGTTCGGGAACGATTTCGAGGCTGAGACCCAGAGGCTTCGTCGCTCGAGGATCCGGCCTGCCGCTTGGCGGCCCAACCTGCACCAGCGCCTTGGCCCGCCGGCTATAGAATTCGCGACCCGGCGTGCTGACCGTTCCGGCGCGCAACCGGGCGCTGATGATTGGGGTCAACCCCTCTTCACGGATGAATTCGTTGAAACGGCCGAACGGCAGGTTCGACGGCACCGGCCTTGTCTGCATCGTAAGGATGTGCAGGCCTGGGCTGCGGGCAGGTGCGAAGACATCCACGGTGCGGCCAAAGGCGCGGAAGCGGTCGCGCAGGTCGATGCGGCCCTCCGGGGTGAGATCGGCAAGGCTGACGATATAGCTCGCATCGCCCTGCCACCGCTCCCGATACTCGCCATGGCCGACCAGCATGCTGAACGGGACCGGCCTACCGCCAGGGACGCGAAAACTGGACGGCTGAATCCAGAAATCGTGCCCGGAAGCGGCGGTTGCGAGCGGAAGGAGCAAGGCCACGGCCAGCGATTTCCTGATCATTACAAATATGTCCCTTCAATGCGCGGGTTGATTGCGAAAGCGATGCCGCTGCCTATCCTGTTGGGATCGGCGCCGGCGTTCGCTCATGTGAATACGGGGCCAGTGGGCGGTTTGGTTTCAGGCTTCGAACATCCGTTTCTCGGTCCCGACCATTTGCTGGCGATGGTCGCGGTCGGAATCTGGGGCGCGTTCCTTGGCCGTCCGCTTGTCTGGCTGCTGCCCATTGTCTTTCCGATGATGATGGCGGTTGGCGCGGTGCTTGGCATCTTCGGCGTGCCGATGTTGCCGACCGAGGAAGGCATCGCCTTTTCGATGATCGTGCTCGGGGGTGCGATTGCGCTTGCCTTGCGCGCACCGGCCTGGGTGGCAGTCGGGCTGATTTCCTTTTTCGCCCTGTTCCACGGCTATGCGCACGGTGTCGAGCTTCCGTTCGCGCTCAATCCGCAGCCCTACATCATCGGCTTTGTGACGGCGACCGGGCTGCTTCACGTCGCCGGAATTGTGCTGGGGCTGCTGCGCGAGCGGCGCGGCGGCGCGGCAGCATTGCGCGGAATGGGCGGGATGATCGGCCTGACAGGTTTCGCCTTTCTCCTGAAGCTGGTTTCAACATGAACGGCACCGGCTTTTCGATCGCTCTTGCCTGTGGAGGCTTGGGCCTTGTGCTATCTGCCGCTCCGGCCCGGCAAGGGTGGCTGGCGCTGACGCTGCTGGCCGTCATGGCCCTAGCTACGGGTAAATTGCCGTTTGCTTTGGCGCTGCAGCCGATGGCACTCAAAGCCCTGGGCGCCGGGACAATCGTTACGGCCGCTCTTGCGTATCTCGGCAGCCGCGCAGCTCCGCTTTTGGGGCTGGCCGCCGCAAACCTGGGCTTCTGGCTGGGCGTACTGCTTCAGAGCGGCGAGACTTCGGCCCCTGAGTTTGCCCTGGGGGCCGGCTGCGTGCTGCTCTTTTTTCCCGCAAGGTTCCTGCACGAGCGCGGGATGCAGGTTGCGACCTATGTCGTTGCGAGCTGGATCATTACCGCGGGCGTCATCAACCTGGTTTTCGCTCTTCTTCAGCCGAGCGGGCCAGTCATGGACCACATGCTGTGAAGGGCGCGTTCGGGATCGCGGTCATGCTGGCGGGGTGGCTTGCCTCCTCTCCTGCCGGCGCGCAGGTAATCGAGATCGATGCGCAGGGCGTGGCGACCACCTATGACGGGCCGACACTGTTTGTTGGCGATTCCGCCGCTCCGATCCGCGCTGTTCGTCCTGCAGCATTGCCCCCGCAACCGGATACCGAGACGTTTCAGGAGGTCGCGCGCGTGCATGGCTTGTCGCCTGCACTGTTGGCCGCTGTCGCGTGGCAGGAGTCGCGCGGCCGCAACGATGCCGTCAGTCCCAAGGGGGCAATCGGCGTGATGCAGCTCATGCCCGAAACCGCGCGACGCCTGAGCGTCGACCCATACGTCCGGGAAGACAATATCCGTGGCGGGGCGCGTTACCTCCGCCAGCAGATCGATCGGTTCGGCAGCGTGCCGCTGGCGCTTGCCGCCTATAATGCCGGCCCGGGGGCGGTGCTGCGCTATGGCGGCATTCCGCCCTATCGCGAAACCCAAACCTATGTCGCGTCCATCCTGGCCCGGCTTGGCGGAGAGGCGACTCCGGTCGCCAGTCCTGCGGAGCCGCCCCTGCTCATTGAGGTTGCAAATCCATGAAAATCCGCATGCCTGCGCTGCTACTCCTAGTTATCGCCGCACCTGCGCGTGCCCAATATGCAGCGCCTGATCCGGCAGGGTCCGGCCCGATCATCGGCGCCATCGGCTGGCTGCAGGGGACCCTGCTCGGCAACCTTGCTACGGCAGTGGCAGTTATTGCAGTGGCGGGCGTGGGCTTCGGCATGCTCACTGGCAGGATCAACTGGCGCTATGGCGCCACAGTCGTCCTCGGGCTGTTCATCCTTTTCGGCGCGGCTTCGATCGTCGGGGGCATCCGTTCGGTGGCGGGAGGCTGATCTATGGAGGGCGATCCCCTCTTTCGTGCACTCGCTCGTCCCCAGATGGTCGCGGGCGTCACCTACAGCTTCTTCGTGCTAAACGGCATCGTCGCGGCCGAGCTTTTCCTTGTCTTCAAAAGCCTGTTCGCGCTTGCGCCTTCGCTTGCGCTTCACGCGGTCGGTTATGCGCTGCATCTGCGCGATCCCAATATCATGGCGCTCTGGCTCACGCGGCTGCGGCGCACGCCTCGCGTCAGGAACTACAGCATCTGGGGGGCCAATGCCTATCGGGCGTAACGCAGCGGCCGCTCGCGAGGCGTGGGTCGGTGATCACCTGCCCTATGCCGCGCAGGTCGACCCGCACACGATCGTGACGCGTGACGGCCTTGCCATGCAGGTCATCCGGCTTGCCGGCTTGCCGTTCGAGACTATTGATGCCGCACAGCTGGTCGCACGCAAGGTTGGGCGGGATGCGATGCTTCAGGCCGTCGCATCGTCCCGGTTCGCGCTAGTCCATCATGTCGTGCGCCGTGCGGTGGCACCGGCGCTTGAGGGGCAATTCGGAGACCCGTTCAGCGCCAAGCTGGACGCGGCGTGGCGCGAGCGACTGGCTGTACGGCGGCTCTTCGTGAACGATCTGTATTTGACGCTGGTCATCCGCCCCGCGCGCGGAAGAGTGCGGGTCGCAGAACGGTTGCTCGCTCTTTTTGGTGGCGGGCACGACGCCGCCACCGGACCGGTTGACCTGCGCGAATTGTCGCAGGCGCGTGAAGCCCTGATGGCCGCGCTCGAGTCTTATGGCCCGGCCTTGCTTTCGAGCTATGACCTGCCGACGGGCCTTGCGTCGGAGCCGATGGAGTTCCTCTCGACGCTGGTGAATGGCGACACCGGGCCTCGCCTGCTTCCGGCGGGCGATCTCGGCCATGCGCTCGCGCGGCGGCGAATCGGCTTCGGTGCCGACACGATCGAACTTGGCCCGATCGACGGCGCGCCGAGCGAATTCGCGGCGATCCTCTCGATCAAGGACTATCCGGCACAGACGGGCGCGGGGATGCTCGACGATCTCTATCGCCTGCCGTTCGAAATGACCGTGACCCAGAGTTTCGCCCTGGTTGACCGCGGTCCGGCGCTTGAGCGGATGGACCTGGCGCTCCGGCGGATGCGCTCGGCGGACGATGCTGCAGCGTCGCTGCGCAGCGAACTGGCAGTCGCCAAGGACGACCTTGCAGCAGGACGGGCAGCTTTTGGCGAGCATCACCTGACCGTGATGCTGCGTGCATCAGATGCGGCAACGCTCGATGCCGCGGCGGGCGAGGTGCAGGCAACGCTTGCCGATGCCGGGATTGCGGCGGTGCGAGAGGAGCTTGGGCTCGAGGCTGCCTTTTGGGCCCAGTTTCCGGGCAATTTTTCCTATATTGCGCGGAGGGCGCTGATCTCCTCAGCCAATTTCGCCGGTTTTGCGAGCGCGCACAATTTTCCTGTCGGGCGCCCGAGCGGAAACCATTGGGGGAGCGCGGTCACCCTGTTCGAGACGACCTCGGCAGGCCCCTATTTCTTCAATTTCCACCGGGGTGATCTCGGCAACTTCACGGTGATCGGCCCGTCGGGTTCTGGCAAGACCGTGGTGCTGAATTTCCTCCTCGCGCAAGCGCGGCGCTTCTCCCCCCGAATCGTATTCTTCGACAAGGATCGCGGTGCGGAAATCTTCCTGCGCGCGATTGGCGGGGTCTATGACCAGCTTCGCCCAGGCCAACTGAGCCGGCTCAACCCGCTCGCGCTTCCCGATACGCCGGTCAACCGTCGATTTCTGTGTGAATGGATCGCGACTCTTGCCGCAGGAAGCGGGATGTCGCCAAGCGTCGAGGAAGCGGAATGGATCGCCGAGGCTGTCGACGCTTGCTATGCCGGGCCGCCCGAACTCCGGCGGCTCAGGCATCTCGCCGAACTGCTGCGCGGACGCGGCCGGGCTTCGGCCGGCGATCTCGCCGCGCGTATTGCACCCTGGCATTCGGGTGGAGAGCATGCGTGGCTGTTCGATAATGAAGCCGACGGTCTCGATCTCGATGCCGAAACGATCGGCTTCGACATGACGGCGATCCTCGACCAACCGATGCTGCGAACGCCTGCCATGCTCTACCTTTTTCACCGGATCGAAGAGCGGATCGATGGCCGCCCGACGATCATCGTGATCGATGAGGGCTGGAAAGCGCTTGATGATGACGTGTTCGTCGCGCGCATACGCGATTGGGAAAAGACGATCCGGAAGCGCGGCGGGATTGTGGGCTTCGCGACGCAATCGGCTTCGGATGCGCTCGAAAGCCGGATTGCATCGGCGATCGTCGAACAGGCCGGAACGCAGATTTTCATGGCGAATTCGGCGGCGCAGGCGCGCGACTATATCGATGGCTTCGGCCTGTCGGCGCATGAGTTCGACCTCATCCGCACCATCCCGGAGAATGCGCGCGCATTCCTTGTGAAGCACGGGAATGACAGTGTCGTCGTTCGCCTCAACCTGGCGTCGGAGCCCGGCATGCTGACCGTCCTGTCGGGGCGCGAACGCACGACCCGGCTGCTCGATGAAATCCGCGATGAAGTTGGCGACCTGCCGGGGGACTGGCTGCCCCGATTGCTGGAAGCCGCATGAGCAGCTTCTGCGCCTTGCCCACCAACGCCGGTCTTGCCGGACAGTTGCTGACCGATGCGGATTGCTATGCCTTTGGGCTCGTCGAGCGTGGCTACAATGCATTAGCGGCACCTAGCGGGCCGGTTGCGGCAGGTCTGAACGGACTGCTGGTGCTGGCGGTTGCGTTCTTCGGTTATCGGCTCCTGCTCGGCCGCGGATTGTTGCTTTCGGATGCCGTCAGCCTTGCCGTCAAGATCGGGGTGGTACTCGTGATCGCGACAAGCTGGGCCAGCTGGCAGGCACTGGCCTATGACCTTTTTGCTCATGCGCCGGCACGGATTGCCAGCGAAGTTCTCGCAAGCGTCAATGCGCGCGATCCGATCGAGCAGTTGCAATCCGCTCTCGACGGGCTGGAGTCCGCGAGCCTCGGATATCGTACACGTGCGGGGATTGCCTCGCCACTGATCGGCGGCCCGGCTGCCTCGGCAATGACGCTCAACCTGTCGTCGCTGATCCTGACGCAGTCCATTGTCGGGATGTTGGTTGTCGCGCGCGTGATCCTCTCGATTCTGCTGGCGATCGCGCCTGTGATGGCGGGCTTCATCCTGTTCGATGCGACCCGTGGCGTTGCTGGCGGCTGGCTTGTTGCCATGGCCACTGCGGCGCTGGCGCCGCTCTTTGTCCTGACAACGGCAGCGATTGAATTTGCGATCCTGTTGCCGCTGATTGCCCGCAACCTCTCGGAACAGGCGCAGGGGCGATTCGAACCCGCTTCGGTCACACCCGTCGGCCTTGTTGTCCTGGTCTTTGCGGCTGCAATGCTGGCCTCGGTTTACGCTGGTGCGCGGATTGCGAGCGGGATCAAGCTTCCCGGCGGGCAAACCTTGTTCCGTCGCTCTGAATTGGTTCAACGATCGTCCGGGCAAGACGTTGCGTCGCGAATCGACCGGACGGACGCGCCCCGCGCCGTCGCGATGGCGCTTGAACGCAGCGTCCGTCGCGAAGCGGCCGCCCCGCTGCCGTCGCCGGCACCGGCGCGCGGGCGCCTCGCAACTGCTCCCGCATGGTCCACGACGGCTGAGCGGATTTCGCCGGGTGCGCTTTCATCCAATGCCCCGCTCGTATCGCGGACCCCCAGACAATCGCGCGCAGCGATGAAGAGAGACGCATGACTACATCCGACACATATTTCGCTGCCGCACGCAGCTGGTCCGAAGATCGAAGGCGCAGTGCGAACCTGCAGACACGAATTGCGTGGATCGTTGCAGGCGTTGCAGCGTTCATCGCCCTTCTCCTGGCTGTTGCGCTGGCGGCAATGATGCCGCTCAAATCGGTTCAGCCCTATGTCGTGACGGTCGATCGCCAGACCGGTGCCGTGCAGGTGGAACAAGGTCTAAGCCCGGGCAAGCTGACCCAGAATGACGCCGTGATCCAGGCGCAATTGGCCAACTATGTGATCGCACGTGAGACATTCGATGCGACCGATCTGCCGTTCCAGTATCGCCGAGTGCAGCTTCTCTCCACGCCTGACGTTGCTCGCGTCTATGTGGCAGCAATGGCGGCGGCCAACCCGGCGAGCCCCCTGCGCGTGCTCGGCAAGGGCGATACATTGGCTGTGGCAATCAAGAGCGTATCGATCGTGGCCCCCGGGGTCGCGCTGGTCCGCTATGATATCATCCGCAGTGTTGCCGGTAGCGGAGCTTCCGCCCGGCGCAGTTATGTTTCGGCGCTGAGCTTCGGGTTTAGTGGCAAACCCCTTCGCCTCGAGGATCGTTTCGACAACCCGCTTGGCTTTCAGGTGACGCGCTATCGTCGCGATCTGGAAGGGGCCGGGTCATGAGGCGCCAGCTTCTTGCTCTCCTTGCCGCAGGGCTTGCCACTCCCGGTCCCGCAAGGGCTGCGGATTCGCATATCCAGACCGTGCGCTGGGAAGCTGACAGGGTCGTGAACCTGACCGGCGCGATCGGCTGGCAGATCATGATCGAATTCGGCAGCGACGAGCGGATCGAGACGGTTTCGATCGGTGATGCATTGGCTTGGCAGGTGACCCCGAGCAAGCGGGCGCGCAACCTGTTTCTCAAGCCGCTTGTGCCCAAGGCGGCCACCAATATGGCGGTTGTGACGGACCGGCGGCGCTATGTCTTTGCGCTAGGGGTCGCGCCGCGTCGGCCCTCCACGCCGTGGATCGTGAAGTTCGACTATCCGCGCCCCGTGGTCGAAGCGATCGAAGAACCACCGGCCCCGCCGGTACCCGTCCTCAATTTTGGCTATGCCGTGGCAGGCGTTCAGGCACTTCGCCCCGCGCGGGTCTGGGACGATGGCCGTCAGACCTATTTCGAGTTTGCGCAAGACCAACCCCTGCCTGCGATCTTTGCAGGCGGTCCGGGCAAGGATGAGTCGCTCGTCAACTCGGTGATGCGCGGGCGCATCGCCGTCGTCCAGCAATTGGGAGAGCGGTTCACGCTGAGGGCCGGAAACCAGATGGCAAGCGTCGCGAAGAGCGGGAAGGGCGCGCAATGACGGAAGTTCAAGTCAAGGGCTTTGCCATAGCGCGCAAACGTAAACCGGCCTCGCCGATTGGCATTGGCGTTTCCTTCGCAGCACTTGGCGGAGGGGTCTTTCTCTGGCTGGCGGATGCGCGTGCGTCGACCGATGGGCAGCCAGCGGCGCTGCCACCGCTTGCATCGGGGGCACTTGCTTCGCCAGCGCCGCTTCCCGTTCCCTCCCCCTCGCCGGCCGAAGCGCCCAAAACGCCGGTTGCGTCTCCGCCCCTGCCGTCCTCACAGGCGCCCCTTCCTCCCCCTCCCAATCGCGACCAGGCGAACGAGCGGCTGCGGGCGCCGGCTGTGATCGTCGATCTCGCGCAGAAC
This sequence comes from Sphingomonadaceae bacterium, assembly GCA_041916635.1. Taxonomy (GTDB): domain Bacteria; phylum Pseudomonadota; class Alphaproteobacteria; order Sphingomonadales; family Sphingomonadaceae; genus Aquisediminimonas. The sequence continues at coordinate 1,103,516 of JAYRZE010000001.1, forward strand.
AACGCCACGCCGCCTCCACTTCCGGGTGGACCGCTGCCGCCGGAGGCTGCGGCTGCGGCCCAGGGTTTGCCGGCAGCGCAGTCCAGTAGACCGCTATCGGACGCCGAGCAGTTTTCTTCCCGCGTCGGCAAGGAGGATGTGGATCTTGCCCGGGCAACCCGGCTCGCCAATCTCGACAGCCTCGTGCCGCAAGGCGCAATTATCGGCGCGGTCATGGAAACGGCGCTCAATTCGGACCTGCCGGGCTTTGCCCGGGCGCTTATCCAGCGCGATGTACTGAGCTTCGATGGTTCGACGGTCCTGATCCCGGCGGGTAGCCGCGTCGTCGGGCAGTATAAGTCGGGCGTGGCGAAGGGCGCATCGCGGATCTTCATCGTCTGGACGCGTATCCTTCGTCCGGACGGGGCATCGATTGCGATCGGCTCACCCGCGATCGACGATCTCGGGCGCGGCGGCGTGGCGGGGAAGGTCAATAGCCATTTCCTCAAGCGCTTTGGCGGTTCGATCCTGCTGACCGTGCTGACCGGTGGAATCCAGGCAGCGACCACGGCAGTCAGCCGGGGGTCGACCGTGGTCGTGAGCAGCGCAAACGAAGCCTCGCAACTGGCGCAGCAAGCGGCAAGCGATCTTGATATCCCGCCCACGATCGTGACGCGCGCGGGCGCCCCAGTCCGAATCTTCGTCGCGCGCGATCTCGATTTCAGCAGCGTGGGGCCGGCGCCATGAGCCGCACTGCCGGCCTTTTTCTCAACAGCTTCCTTGCTCCGTTTGCGCCCTTCCTTACGCGCGGCGACGTGACGGATCTTTATGTCAATCAGCCCGGAGAGATCTGGCTCGAGGGCGCATCCGGCAGCGAGCGTCATGCCGTGCCGCAGATCGACGACGCGACTCTTTGGCGGCTGGCACGGCAGGTGGCGGCCGCGTCCGATCAGGGGATCAATCGCGAGCACCCGCTGCTTGCCGCCACTTTGCCAAATGGCGCGCGCATCCAGGTTTGCGCCCCACCGGCGACGCGCGGGAACGTCGCCATCGCAATCCGCAAACACATGATGCCGGATCTGCGGCTATCAGATTATGTCAAATCGGGGGCCCTTGCGAGGGTCGGCACGCGCGCCTCGGAACGGCAGGCGGAAGACCGCGCACTATCCGCGCTTCTCGATCGCGGGGATATGGGCGAATTTCTTTCCAGCGCCGTTCGTGCGCGCAAGACGATTCTGATCTCTGGCGGGACGGGGACCGGCAAGACCACCTTTCTCAATGCCTTGTTGAAGGAAGCCCCGGCAAGTGAGCGCCTGGTATTGATCGAGGACACACCCGAAATCCGGATCGAACAGCCGAACGTGGTGGGCCTTGTGGCGGCGCGCGGCCGGCTTGGCGAGGCGTCGATCAATGTCGCCGATCTGGTTGAGGCAGCGCTCAGGATGCGTCCGGATCGTATCATCATGGGCGAATTGCGTGGTCCTGAGGCTCTCAACTGGCTGCGTGCCGTTGGCACTGGCCATCCCGGTTCGATATCGACGTTGCATGCTGCTTCGACCGAAGGCGCCGTAGAGCAACTGGCCTTGATGGCGCTCATGGCTAATACCGAACTCCGTCGTACCGAACTGGTCGATTATGCGCGTGACACGGTCGACGTCTTCGTCCAGCTGGAACGGGTTGGTGGCGAGCGGCTGGTCAGCGAGATCGTCTTCGATCCCCACAATGAGGAGCGGAGTGCCGGTGGGGCGCTGGTCAGGCTCGACCGGCTTCGCGCCTCGCGATAGGTCTGGAAGGCAGGCTCGGCTCGCCGGACAGCGGCCATCAAAGGTTTAACGTTTGCCTCGTGCAAGCGGGTTGCGTTTGGCGGATTTGACTCTGTGGAGCGTGTTCTTGTCGCTGTGATCGAAAGGCGCGCGGACGCCCCTGATCTTCAGGATCGTGGACTCCTCATAGCTCCAGCTGTCCTGGCTGTGCACCGTCACTGTCATGGAAAAGCGATCGGTCCGGAAATTTTTCTCGAGAAAGGTTCCGGAGCAAATTCCGTTTTCCGTGCTGCCGCGGCGCGCTTTGACGCTGAACGTCTTCGCGTCGGCCCTCGCTTTTCCCTTCGCCAGAACGACCTGGCCGCGCGGAATGGTCAGGCTGTGCAGGATGCGCCCGGTCGCGGGCTCCCAAAGCCAATACCCCGTCTGGTCGTGGTAGGTTTCTATCTCTCCCGGCTTCACGACATGGGTGTGGTAGCGAAGGCCATAAAGGAGCTGCGGACCATTCATCTGCGGATCGATAGGTTCGAGTACGATGCGCTCGATATAGCGCTGGCTGGCGGCGCCCGATTCCGTGGGCTTGATATCCTTGCCCTTTTCACCCTCCCAGACTCCCGCCATCGGGGCAAGCGGTCCAAGGTTGGCGAGCGTATCCGGATCGGGGTCGGGCTCTTCGAAAAGATGCTTCGGAAATTTCGTCATGGCTTCATCCCATCAGGCTCGCGCGTCGGGAGCATATTGGTCTCGCCGCAGGCGCCTTGGCAAGACCCCTTCGATATCGGCAGGATTTGAAAGACGGCAAAACCAATGCGCTCTCCGAGCTGCAGAAAGGCTTGACATGTTGAGAGCCATGCTGCTCTTTTGGTAAGGCCAAATTGCGGCAAACGAAAAGGGGATGGCGGTGCAGAGGGTAGGAATCGGACTGCGCTGGTGGATCATCCTTCTCGTCACACTGGGCACCATTCTCAACTATCTTGCGCGATCCTCCCTGTCGGTCGCGGCGCCGACGCTCAAGCAGGCGTTCGACATGACCACCAGGGAATATAGCTGGGTGGTCGCAGCCTTTCAGGCCAGTTACACCGTAATGCAGCCGATTGCAGGCTATCTGCTCGACCTGCTTGGCCTGAGGCTTGGCTTCGCGCTGTTTGCGACCGGCTGGTCGCTCGCCAATTGTTTTCATGCCTTTGCGGGTGGTTGGCCTTCGCTTGCTTTTTTTCGCGGCCTGCTCGGGCTGACCGAGGCGGCTGCCATTCCGGCGGGTATGAAGGTTGTCGCGCAATGGTTCCCTGCCAGTGAACGGACGGTTGCGACTGGCTGGTTCAATATCGGCACATCAATCGGCGCGATGATTGCGCCACCGATCGTCGTCTTCTGCATTGCGGCCTGGGGCTGGCAATCGGCCTTTGTCGTCACCGGGGGAATCGGGCTGGTCTGGGCGGCGATCTGGTATCATGCATATCGGCCGCCGCTTGAGCATTCGCGGCTCGGGAATGCGGAGCGTGCGCTGATCCTCGCCGACCGCGACGAGGACGAGCCGACGGAACCTGCATTGACATGGCGCGATACGCTGCGGACGCACCAGTTCTGGAGCATTGCGATACCGCGTTTCCTGGCCGAACCGGCTTGGCAAACATTCAACTTCTTCATTCCGCTCTATCTTGTGGAGGCCAAAGGAATGGACCTGAAAAGCGTGGCGGCCTTTGCCTGGCTTCCCTTCCTGGCCTCCGACGCGGGTTCTCTGACGGGCGGTTACTATGCGCCCTGGCTGATCAGGCGTTTTGGCGTCTCGCTCCTGACATCGCGAAAGATCGTCGTGACGACCGGCGCCTTGCTCATGATCGGCCCTGCCGCCATTGGCCTGACGGTCAGCCCAGCCATGGCGATCCTCCTTTTCTGCGTCGGCGGCTTTGCACACCAGATGTTGTCCGGCGCGCTGATCACGCTTTCCGCGGACCTGTTCGAGCAGCGTATCGTCGGCAAGGTCACGGGCATGGGAGGGTCGGCTGCCTGGATCGGCGGCCTCGGCTTTTCGCTTGTGATCGGGGCGCTTGCCGACACGATCGGCTACAATCCACTCTTCGTCTGTCTCGCTGCGTTCGACCTTATCGGTGCGGTGGTGCTCTGGACGTTGCTGCGCAAACCCACCACCGCCTAGCGCAGATAGGGGGCGTCGGCATCGGGCGCGGGAACGGCACCACGTCGCATCAGGGTCCAGGCTGCAAGGTCATGACCGCATCGAGCAGCATCGGCGGGGTGAGCGCCGCCAAGCCGGGCGTGAAGATAGCCGGCATTGAAGGCATCGCCCGCGCCGCTTGTATCGATCGGGCTCAACCGCGAAGCGGGAGGGACAATGTGGCCATTGATCATGCACCCTTCCGCCCCCAGCTTGACGACAGTCTCGCGCGCGCCAAGGCCCCGCCAACGCGCTGATACCGCTTCGGCCGTCGAGGGACCGGAAAGTGCCAGTTCGTCCTCGAGCGTCGGCAAGCCGATATCGCCCAGCGCGATTGCTGCGTCACGTTCGGCAATGGCCTCGTTCGCGTTCCGCCAAAGCCTCGGCCGGTAATTTCCATCGAAAGCGACCCGTCCGCCACCGGCGTTTGTCCGTCGGCACAAGTCGTGCAGCATCTCGCGCGATGCGTGGGGCAGGATTGCCACGCTGATGAGCGAGAAAAGCAGCAGGTCTGCGCGATCCGCCGCCGCCGCGAAACGCCGGGCCTCAGGCAGAGCGAACATCTGTCGTGCCGCGCTTTCACTGCGCCAATACGTGAAACTGCGCTCTCCCTCCGCGTCCGTCCGGATGGCATAAAGGCCGGGCAGGCGGTCAGGATCGGTCAGAACAAGCGAAATATCGATCCCTTCGCCCTGCCACGCCAGCCGCAGCCCATCGCTGAATGAGTCAGTGCCAAGCGCGGTCGCAAAGGCTACTTCGTGCCCGAAGCGGGCCAGGTGAATTGCGGTGTTGAGCGTATCTCCACCATAGGCCAGACGCCAGCCCGGGCCGTCGCTCGAAAGCTCGAGCATTCCCTCCCCCACCACCACGACCTTTGCCATATTTGCCGATCCTTGTTGCGGCAGGGCGATCCTGACCGACCATCCTGCCGATTCGCTCTTTATTGGTAAGCCCAATTCTCGCCAAGGCGAAACGCGCTTCGTGCCGGATGGCTAGGCCGAGCGGCTGCATTCGAATTGACACGATTATACGAATCGGCATCAAAATTGCGACTAAACGTCACAAAATCAGCTATTGACCAAAACGCACCTGATGACGCGCGCCCGGCGCGATGCGCGTGGCCAGGCAGAGATTGGTCCTACCAAAAATTTTACTTGGCTGACCAATTTGAATCCTGCTACCGCACAACGTTGCGGCCCTTCAAACTTGTCGATGAACCTTATTGAAGCAGGATAACAAAATCATATGTTCATGAAGCAGACGATGCGCTGGTTTGGGCCGGCCGATCCGGTTACCTTGCGCGATATCCGTCAGTCGGGGGCGACTGAGGTTGTTACTGCGCTACACCAAGTTCCGAACGGAGAAATTTGGGCGCAGGATGCGATTGCGGAACGCAAGGCAATGATTCTCGAAAGTGGGCTCGGCTGGACGGTGGTGGAAAGCCTTCCCGTTCACGAAGGAATCAAGACGCGCGGGAAGGATTGGGATGGCCTCATCGCGGCTTATCGCGAAAGCCTGCGCAACCTTGCTGCCTGCGGGATCGAGGTCGTCACCTACAACTTCATGCCGCTTCTTGACTGGACGCGGACGGACCTTGCCTGGGAACTGCCCGACGGGGCGCTTGCATTGCGTTTCGAAATGGAAGCGGTTGCAGCCTATGACATCCATATCCTTCGCCGCCCCGGCGCCGAGCGCGATTATTCCGACGCCATGCTCGAAGCCGCAGGCCACCGCTTTCGCGCCATGTCAAAGGATGAGTGCCGGACCCTGGAGCGCACGATCATTGCCGGTCTTCCAGGCAGCGAGGAGAGCTTCACATCTGCCGATTTCCTGGCAAGCCTTGACACCTATGCCGGAATCGATGCCGACCGGCTGAGAGCCAATCATGTCGCCTTTCTGGAAGCGGTTTGCCCGGCTGCGGACGAAGTCGGGATCCGTCTTGTTGTTCATCCGGACGATCCGCCTTTTCCGCTTTTCGGTCTCCCACGCGTCGTGAGCACGGAGGCCGATGTCGCAGCGCTGTTCGCGGCAGTCCCTTCCCCTTCGAACGGGCTGTGCTTTTGCCCGGGCTCGTTCGGTGTACGCGGCGATATTGACCTGCCCGGCATGGTTGAGCGATTTGGCGATCGAATAGGCTTTCTTCACTTGCGTTCGGTCGAACGACAGCCGAACGACGCATTTTACGAAGCCGCCCATCTGGAGGGTAACGCCGACATGCCGGCAATCGTTGCGAAGATTCATGCGCTGCAGGTTCGCGCGGGGCGCTCGATTCCCATGCGGCCCGACCATGGCCACCAGATGCTCTATGACCTCGGCCGCAAGACCAATCCGGGCTATTCGCTGCTGGGAAGAATGCGAGGTTTGGCGGAGTTGAGGGGGTTGGAACGTGGCGTGGCCTATGCAGCCGCCACAGGCCAGGCGGGATGACCAACGCAGGGCCGCGGCCGCTGCGCCTTGATCCCGACCGGCTGTTTCCTGCCGACCCCGCGACGCGGGGCGTGGCGAGCGCGCTCTATCGCGAGATCGCCAATTTACCGATCATCAGCCCGCACGGGCATACGGACGCGGGCTGGTTCGCGTCCAATGAGCCTTGGGGTGATGCAACAAGCCTGCTGCTCGCGCCCGACCATTATGTCTTCCGCCTTCTCTACAGCCACGGCGTTTCGCTCGACGCGCTCCGCATTCCCGATCGGCATGGCATGCCGGATACCGATCCGCGCGCGGCATGGCAGCTTTTCGCCGCGCATTACCATCTCTTTCGCGGCACACCGTCGCGTCTGTGGCTCGACCACGTCTTCTCGGACGTGTTTGGTCTCGATGTGGCGCTCGATGCAAAGACCGCCGACCACTATTACGGCGCGATCGGCGAGAAGCTGGCTTCGGATGCATTTCGGCCCCGATCGTTGTTCGACCGTTTTCGCATAGAGTTGCTGGCCACGACAGAAGGGCCGCAGGATGATCTTTCCGGCCATCATGCGATCCGCACCTCGGGCTGGAATGGCCGCATCATCACGACCTACCGCCCCGACAGTGTGATCAATGTTGAGCATGAGACATTTGGTGTGGCTATGGAACAATTTGCCGCTCTGACCGGAGAGGATGTAGAGAGCTGGACGGGCTATCTTGCAGCACATCGCAAGCGACGCGCTGACTTCCGCGCCGCAGGCGCAACCGCATCCGACCATGGCCACCTGACACCAGCGACTGCAGATCTTTCGCCGCCCGAATGCGAAGCCTTGTTTCGCCGCATAGTCGGCGGCGGATGGACCCCGGCCGATGCAGAATTGTTCCGTGCCCAGATGCTGACCGAAATGGCGAAAATGTCGCTCGAGGACGGCATGGTCATGCAGATTCATCCTGGCGCATTCCGCAACCACAATGCTGGCCTCTTCGCCAGTCATGGCCCCGACAAAGGCGCCGACATTCCGATGCGCACGGACTATGTCCATGCGCTGAAGCCGTTGCTCGACCGGTTCGGGACGCGAAGCGACCTGACGATCATTCTCTTCACGCTCGATGAAAGCAACTATGCGCGCGAGCTTGCGCCGTTGGCAGGCCACTATCCCTGCCTGAAGCTCGGTCCGGCCTGGTGGTTTCACGACAGCCCCGAAGGCATGCGACGGTTCCGCGAGATGACGACGGAGACGGCTGGATTCTACAACACGGTCGGCTTTAACGACGATACGCGGGCCTTCCTCTCGATCCCGGCCCGGCACGATGTTGCGCGTCGGGTGGATTGCGCCTTTCTCGCTCGGCTGGTGGTCGAGCACCGCCTTGCCGACTGGGAGGCCGCTGAACTGGCTCATGAGTTGACCAATGGTCTTGTCCGCCGGGCCTACCGACTTTGAGGCTTTCAGCCGCGACTTGCGACCGGCTACCTGCTGATGTGGCGCGGCCCGGATATGACCGGCAGGCGCAACGGCGCGGGATCGTCCATCTTGGCGTCGGCGCGTTCCATCGTGCGCACCAGGCGAGCTATACCGATTCGGCAATGACGGCCGGCGATCGCGATTGGGCGATCACCGGCGTTTCCCTCCGTTCTCCGCAAATGCGCGACGCGATCGCGTCTCAGGATGGATTGTTTACACTGACGGAGCGGGACAAGGCCGGGGACCGGACCCGGTTGATCGGCGCCCTGCGCGACGTTCTGGTCGCCCCGGAAGCGCCGCAGGGCGTCATCGGCGCGCTGGCGGATCCCGGAACGCATCTTGTCACGCTGACCGTGACCGAAAAAGGCTATTGTCGCTTGCCCGACGGCAAGCTCGATATGGAGCGCGCTGCGCGTCCCGAAAGCCTTTATGCGCTTCTGGCCGCAGGTTTTCATGTTCGCATGGCAGGCGGCATCGGTGGGCTGACACTGGTTTCGTGCGACAATCTGGCCGCCAATGGCAATGTCCTTGCCGCATTGATACGGGCCTATCTGGATCGATACGCCCCGGCTCTCACGGGTTGGTTCGACCGCGAGTGCGCTTGCCCCACAACGATGGTGGATCGGATCGTCCCGGCGATGAGTGACGTGCAGCGTGATGCGATCGCCACACAGGTGGGCATGCGAGATGAGGGCGCGGTGATCACCGAGCCGTTCAGCCAATGGGTGATCGAGGACCGCTTCGCCGGTCCCCGGCCGCGCTGGGAAGTGGCCGGGGCGCAATTCGTATCCGATGTCCGGCCATACGAGGACGCCAAGCTGCGCATGCTCAACGGCGCGCATTCCGCGCTGGCCTATCTTGGGCTGGCCGCGGGCCATGAGCATGTCCACGAGGCGATCGCCGATCCCGCGATCCGCCCGCTTGTCGAACGGCTCATGCGCGACGAGGCAGCGGCTAGCCTCGATCCGGCTCCGGGTCAGGATCTTTCGCTCTATGCCGATCGCCTGCTTGGCCGTTTTGCGAATCCGACCTTGCCGCACCGGCTTTCGCAGATCGCAACCGACGGCTCCCAGAAAATCGGGCCGCGATGGCTGATCCCGCTGGCGATCAACGACGCTCGGGGGCGTACCTGTGCCGCGACGCTGCAAGCGCTCGCCGCCTGGATCGTCCACATGCGCGGAGACCGCAATCCGGTTGATGATCCGATGCGAGACGAGATCGCCGACCTATGGCGAACCGCAGGAACCGACGGTGTTGTCGAAGCCCTGTTCGGATCGGCCGGTCTTTTTGCGGCGATCTGGGCCGCGTCTGGACCTGCCGCCGCGATTCTGCGCAGCCATGTAAAAGATTTTTGCCTGTCTGGTTGACGCCGAGGCTGAAGGAATTTTTGCGCTTCAGCCCCGGCGCCCGTGCCTCAGAATGTTGCTCGCGCGGTCAGCGTGAATGACCGCCCGTCATAGTCCGCGCGGCGGATCAGACGCGGATCGTTCTCGAATTCCTGACGGATGGCGTTCGTAAGATTATATGCGTCGAGCGAGAGCGTGAACTGCTTGTTGACGTTGAACGATGTCGACAGGTCCAACTGTCCGCGCGATTTTACGCGCCGCGCCGCCCCGGTGAAGGTGCCAGCGCTGGCAAGGTCGTACTCGCTTCGGTAATTGTAGACGAGCCGAACACCGAAAAGGTCGGTTTCATAGTAGCCGATTATATTGGCGTTGTGCTTCGATACGCCCGGCAAGGTTGCCGTGCTGCCATCGGCGTTCTTGCCGCTGATCGTCGTGTAAGCATAGTTGAAACCCCCACCGAAGTGCCGCAGAAACCCCGGCAGGAAGTCGAGCGACTGCTGGATATTGAACTCCACACCGCGCACCGTGATCGGGTTTGGCTGGTTCACAAATCCGGTCGCGACGACCCGGAAGGGTACGGGTACAGGGCCACCAGTATAGATCAGACTGCTTTCGCACAGGTCGCCATTGACCGTCAGCGTACCGAGGCCGAGAGCCGTTGCGTCCGCAGGGCAAAGTCTCTTGGGGTCGGTGATCCTCGAGATCAGGCCGGTAATCCGCTTCTGGAAAGCCGCGACGGCGATCACGCTGCTCGGGCGGTTATACCATTCGAGCGAAGCGTCGAACGACGTGCCGTTATAGGGTTTCAGATCGGGATTCCCGAGCGTGACATTGTACACGCCGTTGGTGGGGGCGTTGACGATCGTGGTGGGCGTGAACTGGCGCGGGTGCGGCCGCACATAGGTGCGATAGGCCGCCGTACGGAAGATCAGTTTTTCGCTCAGGTCTGCCACCAGAATGAACGAGGGCAACAGCTTGCCATAGCTCTGCTTGTAGACATGTTCGCGAAAATCCGAGGGCGCGCCGATTGTTCCCGTCAGCGAGACGCGGTCCAGCGCGACGACCGTGTTCTGGGCGGCTTCGTAGCGCACGCCTCCGCTGCCGCGTACGCGCACGCCGCCAAGCGCCAAGTCATATTTGAGCTGCGCATAGCCGATGTTGAGATCGGTCTGGTTCGAGAAGTTGTTCAGCTGATAATTGTTGTCGCTGTAGTGAATGTTGAACCCGAGCGGCGAAAGATCGCCACCGGGGTAGGGGGTGACCGGCGTTGTACGTCCCAGTGCATAATCGAGCGGCGTAGAGTACCAGTTGGTGGTGGGCGACCCACCCTTGCCGTCGAAGAAATTGCCGTTGATAGGCGCCGGCTGCAGAAAAGTTCCGTCAATATTCTGCGTTTGCAGCCCGAACGCGGAGGTGCGATAGCCCGACGAGATGAACTTGTTGTGCTCGAAGCGGTAGCCGGCCTGAATGCCGCTGATGATGCCGCCGTCGAAGGTCCGCTCGATATTGGCCTGCGCGCCCAGCAACTCGTTGGTTGCGTAGCCCAGCGAGCCGGTGAAGCGGATTCGTTTGCGGCGGTTCGCCGAGACAGTCGAATCATAGAATGTCGTGGGGTCGCTTACGCCGCCCCAGAACCATCCTCCCGGGGCAAGCGAGGTCACCGCCGGGGTTGGAGAGACCGTGAAAAAGAGGTCGGAAATACGCCCTGCGCCGGTCCTGATCGTGCCCGAAAGGCCGTTGCCTGCGCCCGGCGCTTGGAGCGTTTCGAAATCGAACTCGGTTTCCTCGGAGCTGTTATACGCTTTTGATGCGGTGACGAGTCCGTCTAGCCGCCAGGCATCGTTCGTCCAGTCGGCCTTTGCATTGACGCTCCACGCTTTCTGGTGCTGGGCGAACTGGCGTGTCGACATGACATCGCTGGCGTTTGAATAATTGACGTCAGTCGTCACATAACGGCCGTCGCTGAGCTGGATCGGCGCGCCGAGCGGCGTGATCGCACTTGAGTTGTTGTTCGAGAGAATAGAGAGATACTGGAAAGTCTTGGGAAGGCGGCGATCGGTGTAGAAGCCCGTCACGCCAATCCGCGTGCGGTCGTCTGGCTTCCATTCTGCACCGGCAGCCCCTGTATAGAGGTCACCGACATTGATGCGGGAATATTGGCGCAACTGCGAATTGTAGAGCACGCCCTTTGTCGAGGTCGAGCCCGTGCATGCCGGACAGGCAGCCGATGTCGGATAATAGGCGCCAAGGATTGCCGCATTTGCTTGCGCTTGCGCGGCCGAGTAGCTGGAATAGTTATTGAACAGAATGCCGTCCCGCCGGAAATTCTCGTGCTTGTAGGCAAGGATCCCGAACACGGCGAAGCTGTCGGAGAAGTGGTAATTATAACCGACCGTCGCAGCCGGTGCGAACCGCTCGTCGAACTGGTTATATTCCATTGCAGCTTTGATGAAGCCGCCTTCTTTCCGGCCGAGGGCCGGTGCGATCTGGAGGTCGATCGTGCCCGAAAGCCCACCCGACTGTGCATCGGAAAGGGGGGACTTGTTGATTGCAATCGCGCTGAAGATGTCGGAGTTGAACGCGCCCAGCGGTGCTGATTCGCCCAGAATTGGCTCGGCAAAGGCGACGCCGTTGAATGTCAGCCGCGCATATTCGCCGGGAAGGCCACGCAGGTTGATTGTGGCATTGCGCCCCTCGGCCTCGCGGTTGATCTGGATGCCGGGAACGCGCTGGAGCGCCTCGCCAACGTTGAGGTCGGGGAAGCGGCCAAGGCCATCGGACGAAATCCCGTCCGAAATGGCGATCTGGCTCCGCTTGGCGCGAAGCGCATCGGCATAACTCTGGCGAAAGCCGTTCACGACGATATCGCCCGGCGCTTCTTCGGGAGGCTCGGCTTCGGTTGCAGGCGTTGCCGGCTCCTGAGCCGGGGTTGCCGCCGCATCGGCGGGTGCTTCCTGGGCATATGCCGGAATTCCGGCCAGCATGGTTGCTCCAAGAAGCGCTGCGATTCCTGCCCGACGACCGTTGACGTTCATTGACCTGACCTCCCCAAAGTTTTCATTCCCACTTGATCGATCGCCCGCTGTGACGGGCCGACCGGAGAAAATGGGAGGCCAATGGCCGCCCTCATCTCTGAAACCACCGCCATCGAATCACTTGACGACCGATAGAGTCTCATAACTAAAACTGACATTGGCCTCACCTTTTGGCAAGACCAATGTGATCGCACTGGCCTATTGTGTCAATCCGCTTATCGTGACATTCATTGGTTCATGAAGATGCGTCCGACCAAACTTTACCAGCAGATCGCCGACGCAATCGTCGACGCGATTGCCAAGGGACAATATAGCGTCGGCACGCGATTACCGGGCGAGCGTGAGCTGGCCGAGACATTTTCCGTCAGCAGGCCGACAGTACGCGAGGCCATGATTGCATTGGAAATCCGCGGCTTGGTCGAGGCGCGGCATGGCTCCGGCCTGTACGTTACTGCGCTTCCCGTCGAGAGCGCATCGGAGATCGAGCTCGACGTGGGGGCATTCGAGTTGCTCGAGGCGCGGATACTGTTTGAGGGTGAGGTTGCCGCAGTGTCGGCCACGGTGATCGAGGACGAAGTGCTCGAGAAGCTGGATGAGACTCTCGCACAGATGGCGGCCTGCGATGCAGCCAGCCCCGAGGCGCTGGAAGCGGACAAGCGGTTCCACATGCTAATTGCCGAATCTACAGGAAATTCAGTGATTTCGATGATATTCGAGATGATCTGGAGTCTGCGAGACCGTGCGCCGCTGAGTGCCTATATGTTTGCGGAAGCTCGTCGCGAGAGCGTTCATCCCCGTGTCGAGGAGCACCGCCTCATCGTCGACGCCTTGCGTGCCCGTGATCCTGCCGAGGCGCGAAAGATGATGCGCGAGCATCTCCAGCGTGTGATCGAGGACTTGCTCGCGGCCACCGAAGTCGAGGTGATACGCCTGGCCCGATCCGAGACCGAAATGCAGCGCGGGCGGATCGCAAGGCGCCTCAACGTCTGACGAGTCTGTGCTCGCACCGCCGCCACGGGCCGGATCGATTCAAGGACGGCAATGAGGCTGGCGACGAGCGAGCCGGCGGCGACCCAACGTCGGCAAACCGCGATCTCGCCCCAAATGGCGCCGAACTGAAATTCATATTGGCCTGACCTATTGCAATCGAGATACCTGATGGCGTAACGACAACTGGCATGATCTCAATTGGTGCCGGATGTGGGATTCGTGGCACAAGGGGCAGGAGGGCGATAGCAATCTCATGGTTTGGACGGGGCCCAGACGCGCATTTCTGGCTGAAGCCGCGCCATTGGGCCTGCTTGGGGCAGCCTTGCCTGCCTGGGCCGCAATCGGCACGGGCGACCGGCTAGGCTCCGTCGGGCGCGCAGGCGACGTCGTGTGGCGACGCCCATTCAATCGCGACATCCCCCTGTCCGACTGGGGCCCCTATAGCGACCATTGGAATGGCATTGCGCACATCGCCGATCCGGTGCGTGGGCTGCGTATGGACTTCGCGCTGGCGCCTGCCGTCTTGCGTCGTGAAACGCTGGTCCCGTACGCAGAGATGGGGCTGGCCATGCAGCCGATCCGGGCCGAGCCCGAGCTCGGTTACATTGCCTGGGAATGCAAGTTGTCCGCCGGTGTCGATGTGACGCTTGAGTGGCTGGCAGTGGCGTCCGGTGGCGTGCTGAGAGCAACGGCGCACAACCGGTCCACGTCATCATGGCCGCTTCTCCTCAACTGGATTGCACGTCTTGCTCCGCCTTCGAACCCCCCGCGCACGCGCTTGGAGGATGCCTCCGGAATCGCGCATCGCGCGGTCAAGGGAAGCCCCTCTAGCCCGGCCGATGCTCACCTGCCCGATTCGGGACTCTGGGTGGACGCGTTGCACTACGACCGCCTAGACTGGGCCGAAAAACGTTTCGATGATCACCTCGTTACCGACGGCCGGCGTCGCGGAGAAATATTCGAGGATGGTTTTGTCGGCTCGACGGGCATTGGCCAAGGATTCGGCGGGACAGCAGGAGACCGCGTGCAGTGGCGCCTGCGGATTGTGCGGCCTTATCGCGCGGCCGTTGTCAGGCTTCGCTACCGGATTGCCGGCGGCACTTCGGAGTTCCGACTGGCCGGTCTGGTGAACCGTGCAATCCGCCTGGGTAGCGATGGCGGAATGCACGAAACATTCAGGACGATCGACGTCGCGATAGGCGCCATTTCAGCCGGCGATCACCTGCTTATGCTCGGAGCCCTTGGCGGCCGCCCGATCGAGCTTGACGGATTCGCCCTTGTGGAGGCGGACGAGGCAGAATTGGTCGCCTTTTCGCCGCACGGATGGGTGTTGGAGGCGCAACGTCAGGACGACGTCGCAGCCGGGCGGACCCTTCTCTCCTTTCCCAAAGAAATCCCCCAAGTCTATGCGATGGCCTGGACGGGCGGTACGACCCATATCGGATCGGCACGCACAGACGATGTGCGGACGCTCGATTGGGCGCTCAACGACCCCAGCCTGTTTGCGATGAAGCGCGTGCCGCAGGGCGTTGGTCCGGGTAGCGTCACGATCATGACGCCGGCTGTTATTGACCTGACGCCGGGTGCGACCATCGTGCGCGATTGCTTTATCGCAGTCGGCACCCCCGTGGGCGCGGCGGAGGCACTGCACGAGGTGCGCGCGCGGGACGCGGATGCGGCATTTGCGGCTGCAAGGCGGCCGGCGCAAACAAGGTCTGGTACCGCCGCCTATCGGGAGGGTGCGGAGCGCCTGCTCGCGACAATTGCGACGAACATGCTCTTCCCGATCTGGACCGGTGGAACATGGGTCCGCAACTATTGCCCGGGCCGGGAATGGTCGTCGGTCTATACTTGGGATTCGGGTTTTACCGGTCTTGGCATGGCGCGCGCTGCGCCGCGCCTGTCGACGGCGCTTCTCGACACCTATCTGAGCCCGATCGATGACGAGCAGGCGGCTTTTCTTCACCACGGCACGCCGCTGGCGACGCAATTCTATCTTTTCCAGGAACTCTGGAACCGGAATGGCAGCCTGGCCTTCGCACGTGAGCGCTATCCTCGGCTGGCGCGATATCTCCGCTTCCTGATGGGGCGTGAAGGCGGCTCGACATGCCGTGACCTCAAGTCCGGCCTCATCAGGACCTATGACTATTTCTACAATACCGGCGGCATGGATGATTATCCTGCACAGATGGCCGTGCACGCCGCAAAGAAGAACGACCGGGTTGCCCCCGTCATTTCTTCCGCCCACGCCATCCGTTGTGCAAAGATATTGTGCCAGGTTGCGGAAGCCATCGGCGCAACGCGCGACCTTTCCGAATGGCGGGGCGACATTGCTTCGCTCAGCGCGGCGCTCCAGTCGCATAGCTGGGACGAGGCGTCAGGTTATTACGCCTATGTGGAGCATGACGCGGTCAAACAGCCCACCGGCCAGTGGCGGTCTGCACAGGGTGAAAATTTCAACATGGGGCTGGACGGGATCAGCCCGCTCGTTGCCGACATGTGCACACTGGCGCAGGTGCAGAAGCTCATCGAAAACATGATGACTCCGGGGCGGCTCTGGACACCCTACGGGCTGACCGCGGTCGACCAGCGGGCGTCATACTTCTCGAGTGACGGATATTGGAACGGCACGGTGTGGATGCCGCACCAATGGTTCATGTGGAAGGCGCTTCTCGACTATGGCGAGGGCGAGAAGGCGTGGCAGATCGGCAAGACGGCACTCGATGTCTACAGCGCGGAAATCGAACGGAGCGGCCGCACCTACGAGAATTTCGATGCGCGAACCGGAATTGGCAGCGCCTGGCACCCGTTCGGTGCGCTTTCGAGCCCCATACGCAACTGGTTCGAAGGATATTACGTCCCTGGTACGCTGAGCGTCGGTCTCAACACGCGAATCGTGCACCAACGCTGGAGTGATGACCGCGCCGTGACCGCGATGCTCGACATTTCGGGCGAGCATCGCGCCACAGTCCTCGTCGTGCTGGCGCAACCGCCGCGAAAGGCCAGTTGGCGCGGGCAACCGGCATCGTTTGCGGTGCGTGGCGAACGCTGCGCGGAGGTCAAGGTCGGCCCCGGCCGGGGCGTCCTCGAGATCGCCTGAATGACATCGAAACGACCAGAGAATTATCGGGAGAGTTGGAATGACGATTGAGTTTTCACGCCGCAGTGTTGCGAAGGGGTTTGCTGCGCTGGCGCTCGCAGCACATGGGGTTTCTCCCCTTCGGGCGATCGAGCCCGGCACCTGCGACCCGCGCATTGCCGGCTGGGTGCCGAAGCTTCGTGCCGATCTCGAGGCGATGGCGGTGATGCTGACGGGGGCTCTCAAGCCCTGGAGCGGGCCGAAGCGCGTCTTCACCCCGGAGGCCTTCGGCCATACCGGCGCGCTCGCGACCGGCGCCATCCAGGCGGCAGTCGACGCGGCCGGCAAGGCGGGCGGAGGAACGGTGCGGCTGGCCCATGGCGATTATGTCAGCGGCACCATCGTATTGCGCAGCAACGTCCGCTTCGAGGTGGCAAAAGGCGCACGCCTGCTCGGCAGCCTCGATCTGAAGGACTATCCGGAACATGTCCCTCAGCGACCGACCGTGATGGACAGCAATATGGGCATGAATCAGTCGCTGATCTTTGCGGAGGCATGCGAAAACATCTCGCTGTGCGGGGAGGGGTTGATCGATGGCCGCGGCACGCGGGACAATTTTCCCGGCGAGGAAACGCCGCATCGCACGCCGGGTCGCCCCTTCCTGATCCGGGTCATCGATTGCAGGCGCGTCCACATCAAGGATATTCATCTTAAGGACGCGGCTGGCTGGATGCAGAACTACCTCAATTGCGAGGACCTTCTGGTCGAGGGCATCAGGGTCGACAACCAGGCCAACGTCAATAACGACGGTCTCGATATCGACGGGTGCCGCCGGGTCATCGTGCGCCACTGCTTCATCAACTCGGAAGACGACGCAATGTGTTTCAAGGGTGCGTCGCAGCGGCCCATGGAGCAGGTGCTGGTCGAGAATTGCGAATTCTACAGTTCCTGCAACGCGATGAAATTCGGCACTGACTCGCAAGGCGACTTCCGCAAGGTTCTGGTGCGCAACTGCGTCGTGGGCGGGCCTTCGATCGAAATGCGCGTCTGGCGGCCGCGCATGTCCGATTCCGGCATATCGTGGGAAGTGGTCGACGGAGGGACGGTCGAAGACATATTGGTGACCGACGTCCACATCGTCCGCGCCAAGAGCCCCCTGTTCCTGCGGCTCGGGGATCGCGGGCGGGTCCGCCCCGAACAGGCGCCCCCGAAGCCGGGCAATCTGCGGCGCATCGTCTATGATCGCATCACGGGCGCGGGCAATGGGGAGCGCGGCTCCTATTTCATCGGCCTTCCCGACAAGCTGATCGAGGACGTCGTCCTGCGCGACGTCAATATCGGCGTAATGGCGACGTATCAGCCGGTGCCGGACGAAAGTATGATCGATGAGCTGCGCGACAAATATCCGGATGCCTTCATGGTCGGATGGGTGTCGCCGGCCTTTGGGCTTTGGACTCGCCACATCCGACGCCTGACGATGATTCGGGTCAACTTCATCGCCAGTGCGCCCGATCCCAGACCGATGATCCTGACCAAGACCGACAGTTCGGATCTCTGCACGGGGCGGTAGGGCAGGCACGCCGTCAGCGGGTCTCACCCACAAGTGTGAACGGCGCCCAATAGGCAGGATGGGCGGCAATGAGATCGCGATCATCGATGATCGCGAGCATTGCCTGGCGAAGCGCTTCCGCCTTGGAAAGCCGGGCGCCGGAATTGTGAAGCCGGATGGTCTCGGGAACGAGGCTGGACGCAATCTCGTCATCGAGGCGCCAGTGTGAAACCAGCAGGGAACTGGCTCCAGCAAAAAAAGAACGCGCGCGCGAAACCCGATAGTCCGTCAACCTGGCCCAGGTCCGGGCTTGCCGTGTTGCAGCCGGACAAGACGACCCAATCCGCATTGAGTTTCAGGCCGGCAGCATCCGAGGCCTTGAGAATCCAGTCTTCCGGGCGATCCGCCGCGGCAAGCACAAGCAGCGGTTCCGCGATTCCATCGTCCTTTCCCGCCGCGAGGCCGTGTGTTGCAAACTCCAGGACTCTTACGTGCGCCAGCGCGCCGGATGTGCGTTGAGGCCGAGCAGGTTCTTCTTGCTTGCGCTCGCCCCCCAAAGCACGGCGGCCTCCCTGGCGCCGAGTATCTTCATCAGCGCCAGGCCTTCGGCGCGCGTGTTGGGAAGCCGGCCCAGCGCACGCAAGGCCGAAACGTCGGGCTGACCGTCGCGGAAGTACGCAGTGAAGGACCGTGTCTGCGGGGGCTTTGCCGGAACGGCGGGTGCCGCGCCGAAATCGGGGTCGACAAGCGCCAGCAACGGATCGCGCGCAGTCTCGCGCTCGGCTGGCAGTATCTGTCGGATCGTTCGAAGCGCGGCGACTGATGGCAACACCGCTATCGCCTTGCTCCGTGCCAGCCATGGCGTCCGGCGCAAGGCTTCGTCATCATCACCTTCTCTTCCGCCCTCAGGGGCCCCTGTTACGAGAAGAGACGGGGGAAGGCTGGTCAATGGCCCGGCGGGAACAATGATCCATGTCGTCGGCGCGGCCAGCACGCCTTGAATCGCAGGGTCACCAAAGAGTTCCTGGTAGAGCTGATGTGCCAGCGTCCGATCGAAGGGCAGGGCGCCGAGGCCAGGCGAGCCTTGCGATTTCCCGGCGCCATACGCCTCTCCGTCGATCGAGGAGCGGATTCGTGTCACTTTTTCCTGAAGCTCGCTGCGGCTCAAGCCGAGCCGCGCCCAGGCGGCCCGCTGCTTGGATACTGCAAAGACAAGCCCGTAGCGGCTATCTGGCGGGATCATGAACAGGACCAGCGCTTCATTTTCATGCAGCAGCTTTGCATCCGCCCCCATTGTGGCCTGAAGCGCGGAAATGCCGATCGGGTGCGGCATCCGCAGTTCCCAGAAAAGGGGCGCGGCGGCGGCCAGCTTGGTGGCCAGTTCCGCGATGCGTTGATTCTGCCGGTCGCTCAGCCGTTCTTCTTCTTCGGTCCTTGGCCGGTATGTGGTTTCGGCTTCGCTATGCCTGCGGATCTCATTCACCGTGAGGCCGAGAATGAACAAAGCTTCAACGCGCTCGAGCGTTTCTCCCGGCCGTAACGTTTCGGTGCTCGCCACCATCCGGCGCGCAATACGCTCGGCGTTGATCCGGTCTCCGCCGTAATAGGCCTTTTTTCAAGCTTTCGTGGCTTTCGCCCCGGAAAAGGGCGGCGAATAGTTTTCGACATCGGGGCCCATTGGCGGCCCGACCGGCTCGGCCGCTATCGCGTCCGGACCACTGGCAGAAACGATAAAGGCGGCAGCCCAGGTCAGAGCGGAAGCAAGGCGGAACAGCAAGTTCATCGGTGTGGTCCGCCCCCGTTCGAACCGTTGGTCCCAATCAGTCTTGCTCGCATTATGGTGTTGGGCAAGCTCTAATGCGCGCCTTTCACTCGGCGACCGTCAATCATGAACATCGTCGAAAGCAGCACGCAGGTGATTGGGTTGACGGCGGTCAGAAGTGCGCCTTCGAAGCTGAACCAGATTGCAAGCATATAGGCGATCCGGAGTCGCGGCGCGTGGTTGAACAGTGTGTAGAGAAAGAAGCCGTAGAACAGGAGGCCGGGGATGATCCCGTATTCGAGGATTGCTTTCGTGATTGGCCACCACTGGAAATTCAGCGCCTTTTCGATCTGGCCGGCGCCAATCCCGCGATAGAGCGAATTGGGGTCGCTCGCGAACTCGACCAGCCGGTTATAGGGTTCAACAAAGCGCATGTTGGCGCTGGCGCCGGTCCGGCTGAATTCGTCGAAGCGGTGTGAAACGAGGTCGGCCCAGCCGAGCCACCAGGCAAGCAGGCCCACGAGCGCGAGCAGGGCCGTCGTCGCCAGCATGTTGCGGATCGAAACCCGGCCGACCAGGACCGGGACGGTTAGCAGGAGCAGCAGCAATCCTGTCCCGGCAAAAGTCATGAACACGGCCGAGGTGAAGAGCGCAATCCGCCACCAGCGCCTGAAGATGACGAGCTCCACGCCCAGTGCAAGAGCGATGAACTGCGAAAGGAACGACACTTCAAGGAAGAAAATGGCGTTCGGCTTCATATAGTTCATGCCCCAGACGATTGGCTGGACATAGTTGAAATACGGGATCAGCAGCGACGATGGGAGGAGCTTGTCGAGGTTGGGCCAATACTGCCAGCCGACGCTCAGCTGAATGAGGTGCTGGATCAGGACGATCCCGACCATCGCGACCATCAGCGTGCTGAAGAAATCCATGCACCGCCTGTAGGCCTTCTCGGACACGCGAAATGCTACGATCATAGGCATATAGAGGACCGCGAATAGCGCGAAGCTGTTGAGCGAATAGTTGGTGGCAAAGAGCGCGGTGGTGAGCCCGGAAACGACGACGAACAAGAAATAGAGCCCGGCCCGGCCTGGGTCGAACACCGGCCGCGCAAAGGCAATCCCGGCAAGAGATGCTGCAAGCGTCAACGGAACGATCACGGGTACCATGGCATTGGGTGCTGCACCCAAACCGATTTTCTGGAGCAGAGTGACGCAGAGCGCGATTACAGCGAAAACCCAGAAAGTCGCCCCCCCGCCCGCCGCTTCGATCGACGGCGAAACACGCGCCCGTCCGCGCAAGGGAAGGCCGTATTGATCGACCCGCGGGGCGCCGCGTGCCGCCTTCAGTTCGAAGGGAAGCTTGTCGTGCATGCACTTTCCTCCATGACACTTGAAGCGCGCTCGATCACGCGCGCCGGCGCTCCGACCGCGACTGCACCTGCTGGAACATCTTTCAGAACGACGCTATTTGCGCCGATCCGCGCACCGTCGCCGATGCGGATTGCACCGAGTATCGCTGCGCCCGCGCCTATCTCCACACTGTCGCCTATGACGGGGTAGACATGGTCGAGGCCCGCGCGCCCAAGCGTCACTCTCTGTAATATGGCGACATTCCTGCCGATCCTGACGCCCGCCCCGATCACGATCCCGAAGGGATGCGGCGTGTAGAGGCCTGGCCCGATCCGGGCCTGGGTGTCGACGTCGCTCGCAAAGCAGAGTCGCGTCCAATACCAGAAGAGGCGGCGCAAGACGGGTCCCAGGAATGGAAGGCTCGCGACGGCGCGCTGAAGGCGGAGCCACAGCACGAACTGGAAACCCGGGGTCAAAAGGAGAAGCCGTCCCCAGAGCATCCAGCGCGGCTTGCGCGAAGCTCCCAGCCGCGACAGGAAGAGTTCTGCATCACGAGCAAGCATCATGAGGATTTCAGCCGCTCGATGATGCGCGCTGGCGCTCCGACGGCGATCGCTCCGGCGGGCACATCCTTCAGTACGACGCTGTTCGCGCCAACCTTTGCGCCCGATGCCACGTGAATGGCCCCCAGCACGACAGCACCGGCGCCGATTTCGACATTGTCTCCAAGCGTCGGATCGAGGTGTTCGGTCGCCACGCGACCAAGTGTCACGTTTTGCAGGATCGAGACGTTGCTGCCGATCTTCACGCCACCGCCGATCACGATGCCGAGCGGGTGGGGCAGGTAGAGGCCATGCCCGATCTCGACCTCGGGGTCGACATCGCAGGAGAACCAGATCGTCGTGAAATACCAGAGGATCCGGCGCAGTCCCGGACCAAGGACCGGCACGGCCCCGAGCGACCGCTGCACGCGCAGCCAGAACACAAGCTGGAAGCCGGGGGTGAGGAGGAGAAGCCGTCCCCAGAGCATCCAGCGCGGCTTGCGCGAGTTGCCCCATCGCGAAAAGAACATGCCGGCATCCCGGGCAAGGGCCTCACGCATAGACGTCTCCAGCGGTTATGTTCGTCGATGCCGTTTGAGGCCTCGGTGGAGTGCGCTTCAGGTGCTCCGCCAACCGGAGCGTGAGGGCGACCAATGTCAGGGTCGGATTGGCGAAGCTCGATGTCGGGAAGGTGGCAGCTCCCGCTATGAAAAGGCCGGGCACCGAAAACACTTCTCCGTTCGCATCGCAGACGCCATCGCGAGGATTATCGGCCATTCGCGCAGTGCCGACGTGATGGCCGCCGATCGGCACGATCATGCTGGCCAATGTGGTTTCGTCCACCCCGTCGAGATCGAGCCGCACCGTTTGACTTTTTGCAAGGGCATGCGAGATTCGCCTTAGCCCATCGAACAATCTGCGATAGTCATCGTCGGTCGCGCTCCATGAAACCCGTACGCGCGGCATTCCCAGTGCGTCGCGCTCGCTGCCCAGACGGACGCGGCTTTCGCGGTTGGGCTCTTGCTCACCATTCACGTCGGCAGGGTAGATCCCCTCCGGGCTGGGCAGGACGACCGAAGGCAGCTTGCGGCTGGCAAGAATCCGCCGCCGGGTCCAGTCTGTCGCGAAGGCGGCGAGTTTCGGCGCTCCAAGAAGGATATTGCGAACATGTGCCGCGTGCCAGGCGAGGGCCGATCCGCCGCTGGACAATCGCGCCTGATGTTCCAGCGCCGTCATCTTGCGGGCATATTCGGGAACGATAAATGCCTTGGCGAGATACATGGCCGAAAGCACCGGGTCCCGATGACCGGGGTCGACGATGCCCGGATGCGCCGGGCGCAGGACCAGCCCGGCAAGTTGGTGGCGGCGCTGCGCGTGTGGTGAAAGCCAAATGTAGCGTCGGCAATAGATTCCGTCACGCGACTGCTCATAGTCGAGCCGTACTCTCTCACGCGGGACGAGAAATCGCAGGCGACCGACCTCGCCTTCGAGATGGCATTGGTAAAAGCGACCCACCAGGTCATACTCGTTGCCAAGGCCCTGAGGGCGTGCGTTACAGCCGGCGAGAAGGAGCCGCGGCGTTTCGATGCCGCCTGCCGCGATTGCAACGCGTGGCGCGTCAACGACAACGGAATTTCCGGCGACATCGAAGACGACGCCCGCAGCCGTCCCATCTTCCCCGAGCCGGATCTGCGTGATCGGAGCACTGGTGAACAGCCGGATGTTCGAGGCGCGCTCGAGTCGTTTGCGGTAGCGCGCGCCAAAGTCGGTTGGCCGGCTGAATCGTTCGATCCGGTCGACGATTACATTCTCGTCGATCACGCCCTCGACCAAAGGCGCCTGTCCGCAAAGCGTATCGCCCGCATTGAATTCGGGAGCGCCCGCCTCAAGAATGTCCATGGCGCGGGGGATGTGTGCGGCGACCTCTTCATGCCCGAACGGCCAGCGGGCGTGGATCATCCAGGGGCGACGTTCGAAATCAACCGGGTCGAACGGAATGCAGCGTCCGCCCCACAATGTGGTCGAGCCGCCGAGGACCCTGCGGCGATACATGTCTACAGGGCTGTGAGCTGTAGGATCGACGGCTTCGCCCGCATAATAGGCTTGCGACGCGGCCGAGTATTGCGAGCCGCCAGCTTCAACGAGGAGTATCTGCATGCCGGTATCGGCGAGCGCGAGTGCAAGCGTGATGCCCGCAGCCCCGGCCCCGACGATGACGAGATCGGCTTTCAGCCGGTCGGGCAGACCGGCTGTCCGGGCGTCGGCAATCATCGGGCGACATCCTTCAGCCGGAAAGCCCGCACCCAGTCGATCCGCATCACTGCAGGGAAACGGGTGTCGGCGTCCGGCGCCCCGGGCCAATCTCCGCCGACGGCGAGGTTCAGCAGCATGTAGGCCGGCCGTTCGAAATCGGCATTGGCGACACGCCTCACTTCGACATCGTCGAAATACCAGACAATCTGCGCCGGAGTGACGAGAACGCCATAGGTGTGAAACCGGGTCAGGTCGGCATGCGTTTCGAACGCCCGCGCATTCTTTATCTTTTCGCCACCATGATCGGTGAAGACCGTATGGTAGATCCGCCCCGGCTCACCGATCGCCTCGAAAATATCGATCTCCTGCCCCCCGGGGTGAACGGGACGGCCGCTCTCGGTCTTTGGTTCGGGGAGTAGCCAGAAGGCCGGCCACAAGCCCTTGCCGGGAGGAAGGGCGATCCTCGCCTCGAAATATCCGGCCGACTGGCTGAAGCTCTTTTCGGTTGTGATCAGCCCCGACACGAAGGGCAGGCCGTGCATGCGCGGATTGCCGAGGTCCAGTCGGGATTGTGCCACGATCGACAGCACGCCGTCCTTCCAGAGAAAAGGAGACGGCGTATCCAATGGGCGGCCATAATATTGGAGCTCTCGATTGGGTGAAAGCGTGCGAGATTCCCAGCCCGACGGCTGGTCCGCATCCTGTTGCCCGAAGAAATAGTTGGTTTTCCAGCGTCCCTGCTTGCCTGTTTCGCCTTCCCAGAATGTCGGCGGGTGGTCGAAGGACTCGTCGAAGGACGGAGTCAGCGTTGCGCGATCGAGCCGGCGCGGCGCCATTGTATCGGCACACGCCAGCGTCGCGAGGGGGGCCGCGAGCGCCAGCAAGGCAAGCGCGCACCTCACCGCCATGTCGATCCTCCGCAGGCGCGAATATAGCGGGTCGCCTCTTTGCCGATAGGACGACGCTTCGGGCGATCGGATTTCCGGAGCCACGCCAGGAACTGGCGGACGGCTCCGCTTACACTTGCTTCGCCACCGGCGAAATAAAGCAAATAGGGAGTGAAGGCGACCATGTTGAGCATCAGCCAAGGCTGCGGCATGCGCAGATAGGAGATGATGTACTTGTTTGCGAGGCGATCGGTCTGCACCTCGCGCTTTGGTCGCCGCCCTGCCGGGTGTTCGAGCTCCTCGGAGACGATGTCTGGCTCGTACCGGATCTTCCAGCCGCCATCGATGATCCGGTAGGCCAGTTCGACCTCTTCTAGCCCATAGAAGAAGTCAGGCAGGAAGCCGCCCACGTCGCGTAGCGTTCTTGCCCGGAATCCCACGCAACCGCCGACGAAACGGAAGGTGTAGAAAGGGCGGGTCAGATCGACCGACTTGTTGGTATGCGGGATCAGGTCAAGTCGCCGCCGCGTCTCGCCGCGTACATATTTGCGCGTGGTAATCGCGCCCAGTCGATCATCGGCGTCGAAGAGCGCCGCAAACCGGTCAAGAAAGTCGGGTGTGTCTACAAAGACGTCGTCGTCGAGGAGGATGATATAGTCGCCCCGCGCCATTTCGAAGCCCCTGTTGCGAGCGGCGACGCCCTTGTTCCGCCCGTCCCAGAGAAGCTTGGCCATGTTGAACGGGGCAAGCTGGGCCGACCGGCTGATGGCTTCGACATTGTTGTCGACAAGGAGCAGTTCGTAGTCCGACCGACCTTCAAGATGTCCGGCCAGCCGGTCGAGCGTATCGGCTAGGATTGCTTCGCGCGCATAGGTCAGAATGACGATCGAAAAACGTGGGCCGGCAGTCATGAGTGAGCACCCTTCGACATGGCTCGCCGTTCGGCGGTTTGGAGGAGACCGAGGTTGAAAGCCTGGATCGCGACTACGGCACCGGCCATCCCCGTAACGCCCCAGGGAGCGGCCAGCACGAGCATGACGATCGCGCCGAGCGCCACGATGGTGCGTACCGCAAGCATCGTCCGACCGGCCTTCAGGACAATCAGATGCGTCTCGGACGGTTGGTTGAGACCGGCCAGGAAGAAGGCGAATGCGAGAAGCCTCACTTCGGCCGAGACTTCCGAATATTGGCCGTGGAACGCGACGCGTGAGAGCGGCCCGGCCCAGATCGCAACCGCGCCAAGATACGCGCCCGTCGCAATGACGATCAGGCGTCGTGTGCGACGGACGGCGTCGTGCAAACCGACCGCCCCCCGTTCGACGAGCGCGCGGGCCGCACGGGGTTTGTCGGTCGAATCGATAGCGGAAACGATGCTCATCGCCGGGTTCGTAAGGGTGCGTGCCGCGGTAAAGACGGCTGCCGCTACTGGTCCAACCATGGCGCCGATCAGGACTATGATGGTTGCGCTGCCATAGACGGAATAGGGCAGGTTCGCCCATGCAAGCCAGCGAGCCTCGCTCCGGTGCTCGCGAACAATCCGCCGGATTTCAGGCATTCGAATCCCTGCCGGTTGGAGCAGCAGCAGGGCCGGGATCGCAGCGGCGAGGCTCGCTGCCACCCAGGCGCAGGCACCTGCGGTAGCATCGGCGCTCATGATCGCGGCCAGCCAGGCACCGCCGACCAGAACGCAAAAATAGGCCGCGGCAAGCAGCGCGACGAGATCGGCTCGTTCGATCTGGAACAGCCATCGGCGTGTGAATTCGGCGGCGAGCATTGCGGGCGTTACCATCGCCGCCAGCACGAGCGGCTGGATGAGCCAATGCGCTGCAGGTAGCCATTCGCTCAACACGCGGACGGCGCCGGCCGCCATGGCGAGCGCGGCCGCGAGCAAGGTGGCGCCGAACACCGCGATCCACCACCATGCCGATCGTTCCTCGTGCATGGCAGGGCTACCGGTCTGATCGCGATGGACTGTGAGAAAGGGGAGGACGATTGCCGAACGGTGAAAACCGGCAACGAAATAATGGAGCCCGATCATCATCCCGATCGCACCGAACTGCTCAACAGGCAAGGTGCGGCCGAGCATCGCCAATGCAATGATATTGGCCAGCCCGGACGCGCCCTGATCGAAGACGGAATAGAGCCGCGCCATCGCAAGCGAGCCGATTCTGCGCTGCAGCGGCGCCAGGACGCGGCCGGGCAGCGGCAGCCGTGTGTATGGCTCCGGAACAATGCCCATTTGTAGCGACGGTTGCGTCACTGCACTTTCCTCGTCAGGCGGCCGGGTTCATTCGGTCGCGTAATAGTCCTTCATGTCGCCATAATAATCGGAGGCATCGCCGTAGCCGGAACGTGCCTGGTTCTTCAGGTCCACCATGGTCATGGCGACGCCCGAAACGGATCCGCCGACCGCCCGGACCTGATGGAGCGCGGCGCGAATGGCCTTGACCGGCGTTTGCCGCCAGCGTGCCAGCAGCGCGAGCGTATCGAGATGCTTCAGCAAGACGCGCGTGTCGTCCACAGCCAGGACCGGAGCCGTATCGACGACAACGACATCAAAGTCGCGACGCAAAGTCTCGATCAGCCGATCAAAGCCTGGATCGCTGAACGGGCTTGCCGCAAGATGGGCGTTCACCGCTGCAGGGACGAGCGTGGCCCCGGTTTCGTCGACGACAAGGATGTCGTTCAGGCGGGCCGTGCCGGCGATCAGCTCGACCCAGCCTCTTGCGACTTCGGGGGCGAGCGTCTGGGTGATCGAGCGCCGCCTCAGGTCGGCGTCCAGGATGGCCACTTTCTTGCCCGACAGAGCCAGGACGCGGGCGACGGAGATCGATGTCGTGGTCTTGCCTTCCTTGGGCAGGGACGACGTAATGCCGATTACCTTGCCGCGCCCTTCTCCCGGCTCCCTTGCCCGATAGAGCAATGTAGTTGCGAGGCTCCGGAAGGCTTCTGCATAGGATGAAAGCGGATGAAGCATGACGGCTGCAGCCGGATCGTGCGTTTTCGGCTGGTCGATGGAGGAGGCGAGCGTCGGCACAGAGTTCAGGAATTCGACGCCGAGCAGGCGGTCGATATCGTCGATCGTGTTGAGCGATTGCGACCAGCGTTCGCGGAAAAAAGCCGTCGCGAGAGCGAGTCCAAGCCCGAGCGCGAAGCCAAGGACAAGGTTGACCATCAGATTGGGCGAGCTTGCCGAAAAAGGCGGTGTCGCCGGCGATACCAGCCTCGAGTCCGGCTGGAACAGTGCCCGGCGGGCTGTTTCCTGACCCCGCGCGCCGAGCAGATTCTGATATTGTTGCCTCGCGATTTCGGCCTTGCGCTCCAGATCGGCAAGCCCGACCCCGCCGCGGACATTGGCCGCCAGTCGCGACCGCGCCGCTCCAAGGCTGGCGCTCAATGACGTAGCGCGTGCACCCGCGATGTTCGATTCAGCGCCAGCCGTAGCCGAAAGCCCACGCATCTCGCCCCGAATCTCTCCGTCGATGCGAGAGAGTTCTTCCTGGGCGTCGATCATGAGCGGGTGCTTCTCCCCATAGCGTGCTGAAAGGGCGCCGAGCTTGCGGACAACTTCGGCGCGCTGGGCACGCAGGCTGGAAAGCGTGCTATTGTCGATCGGGCCGCTATTGCTGCCGACGATTGTCGAGCGGCTGGCGGCGGCTTGTCGCGACTGCGCTTCGGCCGCGACAGCCCGGGCATTTGCAAGGTTGGTACTGATTGCCGAAATTTCCTGCTCAAGCGCGATCGAGTCCGGATTGCCGATCAGGTTGTTCCTCACCCGGAAGTCGGCGACGGCGGCGTCGGCGCTTTCCGCCTGTTGGCGCAACAATTCGACGCGACCGTCGAGCCGGTCGAGTGTCGATTTTGACTGCGCGAGCTTTTGTATGACCTGGTTCTGGAGATAGCTATCGGCCAGCGCGTTCGCGATCTTTGCCGCCTTGATCGGGTCACTTGAGGTGTAGGTGAGTTCTATGAGCGGCGTCTGTCCCACGCGCCGCGCGGCGACATCTTCAAGCACCGCGGCTGCGAGGGCATCCGCACCGCCTGATTTGAAGCGCCCCGCCTTGGTCCGGAATTCGGGGTCTTTTGCCAAGCCGAGCGCCTTGACCACCGGATTGGCAACCGCAAGGGAGCGGGCAAATTGCAGCTGCGCCTCGATTTCGGCTTCACGCGCCGCATCGCTCAATCCTGGGTCGGCAATATTTTTTATAAGCGAACCCTGCGGCGCAAAAGCGAGCTGGACGCGCCCTGTGTATTTCTTCGGAAGGAACTGCGTCGCAATTCCGGCAAAGATCACACAGGCAAAAATTATGGCACTACCCAGCGGCAGGTGTCGGCGGAATCTCGAAAACACGCCCGCAAGATCCTGTCGCTCCTCGACCCGTACGATCCTGTCTTGGTACATAGGGTTCTCCGGGCTCAAAGTCGTGCAGAAGGGGCGGGCGCATTCGCGCCCGGAGCGGCGGACAAAGTCCGGCGACCGTCAGATTCGGAATGAAGCGCGCAGGGCAAACCGCACCTCCTTGAAGTTGGGCCCCGCAGACACACCCTCGCTCCTTCGCCGGATATAATCGAGTTGAGGGGTGAGCAGGACGTTACGAGACATGGTATACGCGGCGCCCGCGCTTATGCGCGTCAAGCGGTCGCGACGCGCGATGCCCTTGAAATCGTCGTTCTCGCGTTCGGCCGAAATGTTGAGCAGGAGGTTCCGAAGCAGTTCATGGTCGGCCCGGATGGCAAGCCGGGTGGCAACATAGCCTGCGGCATCCTGCACGATGGCTTCCTCGATCCCCCGCTGCCCAACCAATGAAAACGTCGTGAGCGGCGTGATGTTGTAATCGAGGCGGACATCGGCAACGACATCGCGGACCGGCCGGATGCCGGGCCGGTCATAGCGCCGATCGGCATAGCCGACGCCGATCGCGGCACGGATGATCGGCGTCACGTCGCCGACGAATCCGGCAACCAGCCGCACTTCCCTGCTCGTTCGGTCGGTCAGCGCGCTGGATCGATCATCGTAACGCGTTCGCCGATAGGTTCCCTGCATGAATGCGGAACTGTCTGCCGCGAAGAGGTATTCCGCCCGCGTGCTGGCACGGAAGACCCGCCGGTCGCGATAGTCCTGATCGAGTGGAGTTCCGTCCAGCGCAGTCGTGTCCGAATAGTCGAACCGGTTGTGGTCGGCGCTGACGATTAGCCTCAGCCGATTGGCAACGAACGTGCCCCTTAGCAGAGCCGAGGGATGCCGCACGGCAATCGACGCGCCGCCATTGGCCGGAAAAGAACCCGTGTATTGCTGCTCGTAGCTCCGCTCATAGCCGAAGCCGGCCACCAGGCTGGACTCACCCCGAAGATCGAATCGTCCATCGACGCGCGCGCGTAAACCGTCCTCGTTCTTGGCGGACACGCTGGCATAACGCCGGGCGCGATAGCCAAGCGAGATACCGAGCGCGTGCCGGGACCATTGGCTCTCGGCCCGAATTCGCGGCTCGACCGTCACGAAACTGTCCTCTCGCGCGGCCACGCTCGCCCCCAGGGCGTTGCTCGTGTAGCCCGGTTCGGTGCCCAGCTCGGGGTAGATCCGGAAACCGCCAGCACCGATTCCCTGTGGCACGAGCTCGGGGTGAGGCCGTTCGAGCACGGTCTTGTTGCGCAAACTCGGCATTGAAACCGGGATGTCGGTGTCGAGCAGTGGTTCGTAAGTTTGCGCAGATACGGCCGTCGACGCCAGAAGGGGTGCGGCCAGCAGCGACCGGGCACAGGCCCTGGCAGGGCCGATCCGGGGCGCGCTGCGCATGTCAGAAGTAGCGCTCGCCGATCCGAAGCGTGTCACCCGGGCGGACAAGAAGGTCCGGGCGCAGTTCCAGCTTCAGCTCTTCGCTTGTTCCGGCATGTCGGACATAGACGTATTTCTTGCGCGCACGATAGCTGAAGCCCTGGGCCGTCGCGACAGCATCGGCCACCGAAAGGCCCTTTCGATACGCATATTCGCCGGGCTTGTTGACTTCGCCAAGAATATAGAAGGGCCGAAAGGTGAGTATGGCAATCGACACACTCGGGTTGCGGAGGTAGCCCGCCGCCAGCCGCTCGCGGACTTCCGCACTGACCGCATCGACGGTCCGCCCTTCGGCACGGACCTTGCCGATCAGGGGAACCGCGACCGACCCATCGGGCCCGACTTGCTGCTCTCCTGACAAGCCTTCCTCACCATAGACTGTCAGCGCCAGTTTGTCGTCTATGCCAAGCGTATAGCTTGGGGCGACGTCATCGGACGATGCCGCCACGTCGGTAGCGAGGGCGGCATGCGCCCCGCTGACAAGTGCAAAAGCAGCGACCGCATGAAAAATCCGCAGCATGAGCATTCCTCGAGCGACTCGGGCGGGCACCGGTTATGCCGCCATTCCGTCTTGGTGCTGCAGTGCAGCGCAATTCTTGCCACAAGGTAAATGGGTCGCGAAACCGTGCGGCGAATGCGACGGAAGCGCGTGACAAATCGTTAACGATCATCTGCGAGAGCAAGCCTCCGGCCCCATGGAGGATATGTGTCCGCGACAACATTGCCAGCAGCCTTTGCATTGCTTGCGCTGGTCCTGCTCGCGCTCGCGGGGCATTGCTTTGCATTTTACCCGCTAAGCCTGCGACTTTTCTTCGCCAAACAGGCCAAACCGCGGCTCGCCATGCGAAACGCGAAACGACCCAAACTGGCGATCTGCTTGTGCGCTTACAATGAGGAACGGATTATCGCGGGAAAGGTCGAGCGGTTGCTTGAGACTGCGGCCGAATATGGCCCGGCCACGGTCCATGTCTATGCCGACGCCCCTTCCGATTCGACCGTCGACATTCTCCGCCGCTACGCCGACCGGATCGATCTGGTGGTCGGCAAGGAGCGGGCGGGCAAAACCTTCGGAATGAATGTTCTTGTGGCTCGGTCCGAGAGCGAACTTGTCCTTTTCACAGACGCCAATGTCGTCAGCGAAGCCAACTGTGCGATCGAATTGGCCCGACCGTTTGCCGATTCCGCCATCGGGTGTGTGACGGCCCACCTCATCTATTCGAACCGGCGCGAATCGCCCACGAGCGCGATCGGCGCCCTCTACTGGCGGTTGGAGGAGGCGATAAAGCGCGTGGAAAGCGAGACAGTCGGCGTAATAGGCGTCGATGGCGCCATGTTCATGATCCGCCGGTCGTTGCACCGGCCGCCTCCGCCACACCTGATCGACGATCTCTATCTGAGTCTCAAGATACTCATTGCCGGATTCCGCATCTATTCGGCGAACAATGTCCGGGTCTACGAACGCAGTGCAGTTGGCGCCGGAGAGGAAAGGCTACGCAAGCGCCGCATTGCCTGCCAGGCCGCCAATGTGCATCGCGCGCTTTGGCCGGAACTGCGGCGCATGCCGGCCTCGCGACTATATGCCTATCTGTCGCACCGGGTGATGAAATGGCTGACGCCATTCTTCTTGGCCGGGGCGGCGATGAGCGCATTGGCGGCGCTTGGGGCAGCTTTCGGTCCGGCGATGGCGTGTGCCGTGCTTGCATCCGTGTTGGCGCTCCTTCTCATCGGGTATTCGCATGAGGCCAGACCTTTCTCCGTGATGTCGAGTGCGGCGCTGAGCCTCATCGGAGTGGCGGCGGGAGTAATGGAGTCTCTGTTCACTGGCCGAACCTATACGGTCTGGGATCCGGCGCTTTCGATTCGGGTCGACGCCTCGTCGCCGCAAAGCAGTAAAATCGGGAGGACGAATGCGCGTTGAGCTGGATCTGCAATCGGCGACGCGAGGCGCGCGAGATGTCATGGATGCCGGACGGCCAACGAGAGTTGCGATCGTGCACTACTGGCTGGTCGGTGGCGGCGGGGGAGAAAATGTTGTCAAGGCCATGCTTGAGCTCTTTCCCGAAGCCGACGTGTTCACGCTTGTCGCAAACCCAGCGTTTTCGGAAACGATCGTTCCGCGAGAGCGGCTTCGTACAAGCTTCCTGCAGCACCTTCCGGGCGCGGCGCGCTACTATCGGGCGTTGCTGCCGCTCATGCCTGTCGCGCTCGAGAATCTTGATCTGCGCGGCTATGACCTGATCATCTCGAGCGAATCCGGCCCGGCAAAGGGAATCGTGCCGCCGCTCGATGCAGTCCATATCTGCTACTGCCATTCGCCGATGCGTTATTTGTGGGACCAATATCATGAATATCGGTCCGCGACGGGGTGGCTCCAGCGTCTCATTCTCGCGTTGTGCATCACAAGGCTCCGGCTCTGGGACCAGGCGTCGAGCCTGCGCGTCGACCGGTTTGTCGCTAATTCGCGCTATGTTGCCGCACGCATCGGCCGCTATTATCGCCGCGAGGCACATGTCATCCATCCGCCGGTCGACGTTGACGATTTCGCCCTGAGCGAGACCAGGGGCGACTACTACCTGATCACTGGCCGCCACGTGTCCTACAAGCGGATCGACCTTGCGATTGCTGCCTGCAATTCCCTGGGCCGAAAGCTGGTCATCACGGGCGATGGGCCGGACACGCCCAAACTGAAGGCAATGGCCGGGCCAACGATCGAATTTGCCGGGCGCTGCTCGTTCGAGAATCTCAAGCGCCTCTACGCCGAAGCCCGTGCATTCCTGATGCCGGGAGAGGAGGATTTCGGAATCGCGCCAGTCGAAGCCATGGCTTCGGGACGGCCGGTGATTGCTTTTGCTCGCGGCGGAGCGACCGAAACCGTGCTCGAAGGCAGAACGGGTCTGTTCTTTGGCGAACAAACGGCGGCGGCGCTCGGCGATGCCATCCTCGCTTATGAGGTGTGCGAGGAAAGCTTCGATCCAGCTGAAATTCGCGCGCGCGCCGCGGGATTTGCGAAGTCGCGCTTCATGGCCGAATTCGCCGTGTTCGTCGGCGATGCTCTGGCCGCCGCGCGCAAGGGGCCCATCATGATTCGAGAGGGGCGCTGACAGCATGGAGCTTGCGGGCAATCTTCGCACGACCTTCTCGCTCCAAAGGCTTCCGGGCGAGGTCCGCTCGAATGGCGCGCTCGACGAATTTGCGGGCCTTGCGCTGATAGTGTCGGCTATTGCCTATCTGTATTTCGACGCGCTTGGAGGTGCGGTTCGCTTCGTGCTGCCCGCCATGGGCCTGACCATGCTTGCCTATTCGCCCGCCGGCATCGCGATTGTCGCCCTTCTGTGCCACTTCGTCGCACGCATTGGCGACCCGGAGTCGACGATACCCATGGTCGCAACACTGGCCTTCGCGCTCGTTGAGATCGCACTTTCCTTCACATTGGGGCGGAGCATTGGAGAAATCGGCTTCGCCCTGTATATCTGGTTGTCCTTTCTGGTTGCGCTGGCGCTGACTCAGCGCCGGATGCACGACAGGCTGATCGGCGCGATGATTCCGATCTTCTTCATCGCGACGGCCGGCGTCCTTCTCAACACCGTCGTTCGCTACCCCTGGGTCGATGCAAGCTATGAAGTGCTTGGCCGCCAGATGGTCGCCGCGCGCGACTGGCAGGCCTATGGCATGCCGCGCCTGTCCGGATTTACGAGAGCCAGCTACACCGCTGCAGCCCAGATCCTGATCTGCTACGTGGCGCTGGAACACCGGACAAAGCCGCTCTTGTGGCGTGCGATCTTCTGGGCGGCCGGGCTGGCGGCGATTTACTACACCACCTCCAAATCGCCGATGCTGGCGATGGCCATGCTTCCTTTGACCTATTTCCTTGTCGGCCGAATCCGGGACTCTGGCGCGGCGCGAAGGCGCTGGGCCGCGGCGGCGGTAATGGGCTTCTGGCTCGCCCTTGTTTTTGCCGGACCATTTCTCGCCATGACGTACGGACCGCAACTCTATCCCGCCGGGACAGGCGTCGGCGCCGACTACAGCTCATTTGCCGATCGGGTGCTCAACACCTGGCCCAAGGCGATCGCAATGATCGACCGCTATGATCCTGTACAGTGGGTCTTCGGTCGCGGGCTCGGGAGCATCGGCTCTCCACAGCAGCTGTCGCACCCCGACAGCTACAATCCCGGCGACAACCTCGCGATATACCTGTTCGTGACGTTCGGGATGGTGTCGCTGCTCTTCGGTGCGCTGATGTTCCGCGGCGGGCAGCGTGCAATCGCAGCGGGTGGACGCGGGCGCCGCGACTTCGTCTTGATCATTGCCATGTTGGGAATCGGAACCGCAGCCAATGTGATCGAGAGTGTCCTGCCCTCGATGGTGCTCGCGATCGCCTGTGCCCGGCCGCGCAGTCGCCGGGCTGGTCGCGGTGGAGCAGAAGCGTGAGCGATTGGCGCGCGCGTGCGCGATCAACGCGGGGGGAGAGATCGGGCCAGTTCGCGGATGCGAGCGGCAACTTTTTCATAGCTTGCGTCCCAATCATGGCGGGCGACCAGCCTCCGGCGGGTTTCATCGTCGATTGTGAGGCCGGTCGCTCGGTCAATGCCGTCGGCAATTGCCCGTGCCGAATTCGGATCGACAAACACACACCCCGCTTTGCCGACTTCGTGCATGACAGGAATGTCGGAGGCGATCACTGGGCACCCGCAGGCAATGGCCTCCAGCACCGGGAGGCCAAAGCCCTCGACATGGGAACAGAAGAGCAGTCCTGCAGACCGTGCCAAAAGCGCGACCATGTTCTCGTCGCTGACCGTGCCGGCCAGCGCAAGATTCCGGACGCCGGCGGCGGCGGCGAGCGATTGCGCCGGCTCTGCGGCCCCGATTACCGTGACGCGCATGTCCATAGGCGGGCGCCCGTGCTCCTGCCGCAGGGCGATCGCTTCGAGCATCCTGTCCAAATTCTTGTGCCAGCGCCCGTTGCCGAAAAGGGCAATTCCGTAGCGCGTCGCGTCAGGTGCGGGGCAGAAACTCTTGAACGGCTCGGAAATGCCGTTGGGGACGACGCTGATCCGGCCATATGTTTCGGGCCAGCGGCGAACGAGTTCGTCGGCCGATGCCTGCGACACGGTAATGACGTCGCCGCGCATCGCCGCCAAGCGGATAATGCTGTTGTAATAGAGCCGCTTGCGCCATCCGTTAGGCTCGGCTCTACCGAAATGAATCAGATCGTGAATGATAAAGATCTGTCGTCGTCCAGCCAGCGGCGTTCCGTTGTAGCCGGGGGTGAACAACAGGTCGGCACGAGACCGGCGGAACGCCCGGCCGAGAAACCACCAGTCCGCCGGGTGCGACGGTTTCGGTCCGTCTCTCAGTTCTATGACGTCGAAATCGCGAACCAGCCGGTCGCGATATTCGCGCGCGACGCGGCCGATGCCGTGCGGCGCGATCCAGCGGCTGTCGAACAAGATTTGCATGGTTTGAACAACCCTTGGCCTAGGCGGAGGAGGGTTAATTTCTTGTGCGTGGCATCAGCAAAAAATTTGCCGGCCGAGCAGGCGGGTAGGAAATGAGCGTCGGGATCGCCAATGCGCTGCTTCGCACCACAGGGCTTGGAGCGCGGTTCCTTCTTGCCATCTTCATGGCGCGGTTCATGACGCTCAGTGATGTAGGGACATTCGCACTGATGGCCGGGGCGGCCGGATTGCTGCCATCGATGGCCGGGCTGGGATTGAATTTCTTCATGGCGAGGCGGCTGGTCGGGCTGAGCCACGAAGAGGCGGTCGAGCTTGCCGGGAGCCGGATCTCGGTATCGATCGCCGCCGGGGCGTTTTG
This sequence comes from Sphingomonadaceae bacterium, assembly GCA_041916635.1. Classification (GTDB taxonomy): domain Bacteria; phylum Pseudomonadota; class Alphaproteobacteria; order Sphingomonadales; family Sphingomonadaceae; genus Aquisediminimonas. The sequence goes on from JAYRZE010000001.1 coordinate 1,139,745, forward strand.
CGCCGTTATGTTGGCCGCACTGGCTTGGACCGGCGCGGTGCGGTTGCCGCTTTCGCCTTGGCTGGCCATCGCCGTTCTGGTGCTCGAGCTTCTTGGATTCGATCTGCAGGTCGCGCTTCTTGCCCGCAGTCGTTCGACCTTTGCCAATCTCCTCCTGTTTCTCAGGAACGGCGCCTGGGTGGTCCCGTTCATGGCGTTCGCCTGGTTCGAGCCGCAGTTGCGTTCGATTGAGGCACTCGCATGGTTCTGGCTGGTGGGACTTGCGGCAAGCCATCTGGTCATGTTCTGGCACTATCGGCGGGACTATGCCGCCGCTCTTCGCATGCCGGGCCGCTTTGCTGGCGGCTTCGCCGCGTCGGTCGGCCTGCGGGCCGCCAAGATCTATCTCAGTGACCTTGGATTTGCGGGCAGCGTCTATCTCGACCGGTTCATCATCTCGTCGCTGCAGGATATCCGCGCTGCGGGAATCTACTTCTTCTATGCGTCGATCGTGAATTCAGCCTATATCATCTGCCAGGCCGCGACTGTTCAGGTCTACCAACCAGAACTCCGTGCAGCCTATCTTTCCGGCGGAATGGCCAGCCTGCGTGTGGCGCTCGGCCACCGATTCCGGGTGACGGCGCTTGTCGGATCGGCTTCGCTTCTGGCAGCGGCGCCTGCAGCCTATGCTGCTGCCCGCGTCGCGGGAAAGGCCGAAATCCTGGCGGCGTTTGATATCGTTCCGTTCCTGCTCGCAGCCTATGCCGTGAAAATCTTGTCCGACTTCATGAGTACGGCACTCGCTGCCGCGGAAAAGGATGTGCACTATGCCTTGTTCAATATTGCAGGTCTGGGCCTTGGAGTGACGGGCTGCCTTTTGGCGATTCCCGTACTGGGGATTCGGGGAGCGGCCCTTGCGGCGCTGGTCTCGTCGCTGATCCTCCTCGTGCTGCGGCTGGCAAGCTGGCGGAGGATGGAGGCGCAAGCTTCAGGCGCGCAGGTGCCGGCTTGATGCGCGTCCTCCAGATTTCCTCACTCTATCCACCCAAAATGCGCGGGGGCGCAGAGGTTTCGGCGCGGAATCTTTCAGACTTGCTTGCCTCGGCCGGCCACGAAGTGATGGTGGTCCGCGCGGCGGATCGCGATGAACCCGAAGGCGAGGAAACCACGCCCACGGGGGTCAGAATCGTGCGCCTCAAGACCCCCCACATCTATCCGGTGTTCCGCTTCTACGAAGCGGCGTCGCTGAAAAAGCCGATCTGGCATCTCCAGGACCATTTCGCGCAGGGCCTGCGCGGATCGTTCGGGCGCATACTCGACGCGTTTGCTCCCGATCTCGTCAATGTTCACCTCATTCAGGGTCTCGGCTATCCGTTGCTCAAGGAAGTGGCGGCGCGCAGCATTCCGGTCAATTACGTGCTGCCCGATCTGGGGCTGGCCTGCATTCGGATGAGCATGTTCAAGAACGGCAGGGACTGCAAAGGGCAGTGTGTGTCCTGCGCGGCGTCCGCGCGCTACAAGCTCAACTTGATCCGGCAGCAGGCCAGCGTCACTTTCGTTTCACCGTCTCGGGCCAATCTCGACGCCCTGTCGCGCTATTTCCCGGTTCGCGATTACCCCAGCGCAGTGATCCTCAACCCGAACACTTATCCCAGGCCCGACAGGGTTTTTCGGCCGAGCCGGGTCCTGCGCCTGCTCTATGCCGGGCGCATTCATGAATCGAAGGGCATCGATCTTCTTCTGGAAGCCGTCGAACAGCTGGCCGAGAGCGCCAACATCAGCCTGACGATTGCCGGGCAGGGACAGCAGCAGGCCGAACTGCGCGCGCGTTTCGGAAGCGCGCCGTGGTGCGATTTTCTTGGCTTCATTTCGCATGCCGAACTCGCCGACCGGATGATGGAGAGCGACCTGCTCTGCATCCCTTCCATCTGGGCGGAGAATTCTCCGGGCGTCGTCATCCAGGCGCTGGGCCTTGGACTTCCTGTCATGGGAAGCGCGCGTGGCGGCATTCCGGAGCTTGTGGAGGACGGCCGGAACGGGCGCCTTGTCATGGATGCGACTGTATCAGGCTGGCGCAAGGCCCTTTCGATCATTCTCGACGATCCGAACACGCTCGTATCGTGGCGCCGCGTGGCCGAAGCCGAAGCATCGCGTTTCGATGCCGTAGCGATCGGTCGTCAGATGCTGGAGTGGATGGAAGCGAGTGCGGCCAGGCGCCGCCGTCAATAGCTCCCCTCGCTCTTCAGGACGGCGGGCACGGTCATGGCGATGATGCGGACATTGAGCGCAAGAGAACGCGAGCGGGCATAGAGGACGTCGCAAGCCACGCGCCGGCGATATGATACGTCGTTGCGCCCGCAAATCTGCCAGATTCCGGTTATGCCCGGCGTTACTGCGCAATAGGCGGAGAAATACCTTCCGTAACGAAGGCGTTCGGCATGCACGATCGGCCGCGGCCCGACGATGGACATTTCGCCGCGCAACACATTGATGAGCTGGGGTAGTTCGTCAATGCTGGCCTTGCGATAAAAGCGGCCCAGGGGCGTGACGCGCGGGTCGTTCCGCAGCTTCTGGTCCCGGTCCCATTCCGCGCGAGCAGCGGGATCCTTGGCCAGCAAAGCTTCCAGCCTTTGCTGGGAATCGACAACCATCGTCCTGAACTTGAGGCATCCGAAACGTCTGCCGCCGCGCCCCAGCCGCTGATGGGCAAATATGGGGGAGCCACCATCCGTGATCCAGATCGAACCCGCTACAATGAGGAGAAAGGGGCCGAGGGCCATGAGCGCGCTAATCGCAATGATCAGGTCGAGCGCGCGTATGGCAAAATCTTTCGACGATCGTTCGGTTCGGGGATATATTTCGGCACGAGGCGATCTTTCGACGACGGAATCCATATAGCTCATAGACAATCCCGTGTTGTGGCCTCATCTCATGCGATATCATGCTGCATATGCGAACTCAAGCGATGTTCCTGAGCAGAGAATCACTTTTGTCAGGAAAGATTCGGTTGGCCGTAATTTGAAGGCATCTGGGCTTGTTCCCAATCAGCAAAAGAGCGTTAGCGTTTATACTTAATTTTACATTAAGTATATCGAATAGTTTGCCTGAATATTAAAATTTATGAAATTTGAGAAGAGCATTTTAACCATGTCGAAGCGCGGATTCCCGTATTGAAAGTACCCCGCTCCTGCGCTCGTTTTCGTTCCTGTTGCACGAAGTTTTCGCAGAATTCGGATATGATGCACTGCACCATAATATTGCTCGGCTTGGGCGGTTTCATTGACAATTACGGGGCGATATGCACAATCAAGGGCGTCGGTTATCCAGGTGTTAAGCCTTAATTGTCGGTGGGATGGCTTAACGGGACGGGGGACTCTCCGTTCTTTCCGATGGATCGACGGAAAAAGGGCAAGAACATGGCGCAGCGTGGAATTATGACGGCTGGAAATCGGAATGTGTCGTATCGAGCGACGGCGATGCCCGTCGCCGAACTACGCGAATCGAGCAGCGACGGTGCATTCGATTCGCAGGCGACAGAAGTTCACCGTCAGCGCTTTCCGGGCTGGCTGCGCGTTGCGATCATTGTCGCCGGTGCCGCTCTTTCCTGGGCACTTGTTGTCGTTGTCATGGGCTGGTTGGGCTAACACGACCGGACTTCGGAAGATTCCTACGCGGGGACCTTGGCCCCGTGCGGCGCTGTTATCAGCGCCGGTTGGCCCTGCCGCGTTCACCTTATATAGACGTTTACCATCTATCGGGGCGATGGCATCAGTATGTTGGGGGTAAGCATTTGGCGGAGCAATTGGAGCTGGTCGAAGCCGGCGGGGCGCCGGGAAACCTGGCAACACAGGTTGGCGGGACGCCTTATGTTTCCGTCGTAATCCCGGCCTATAACGAGCAGAACGCGGTTGCCGAGACCATCGCGTCGGTTCGCGAGGTCCTTGGCGCGGCGGGCATTTCGTACGAGATCATCGTGGTAAACGACGGTTCAACCGACGATACGTTGGAACGCGCACGCGCCACAGGCGTGGAAGTTGTGAACTTTCCGCACAACGGAGGCTATGGCCGCGCGCTGAAGGCGGGGATCGCGGTCAGCACGGCTCCTCTCGTCGCGATATTGGATGCCGATGGAACCTATCCGGCGTCGTACCTGCCCGAAATGATATCCATGGCAACCTATAACGACATGGTAGTCGGGGATCGCGGTGCCGCCATGAAGGGCGTGCCGCTGATCCGGCGTCCGGCGAAATGGACGCTCAACAAGCTGGCAAGCCTTCTGGCGCAGCACGAAATCACAGACCTCAATTCTGGGTTGCGGGTCTTCCGGCGCGAGCCGCTCGAGCGTTTTGTCCCGCTCTTGCCTGACGCCTTTTCGTTCACGACGACGATCACGTTGTGCATGCTGGCTTCGGGCATGCGCGTCTCCTACCTGCCGATCGTCTATGGAAAGCGGGTCGGGCAGTCCAAGATCAGGGCGAGCGATTTCGGGCGCTTCATGTTCCTTGTCTTCCGCCTGACCGTCTATTTCCAGCCGCTTCGCGTCTACCTTCCCGCCGGGATGCTTCTGTTCGTGATGGGCTTTATCAAGGCAGTCTATGACGTCTATATCGACAACCTCTCCGAAACGGCCGTGCTCGGTCTGCTTGGCGCGGTCCTGCTGTGGGCGTTGGGGCTGATCGCCGACATGATTTCCAGGCTTAACCTGCGATCGCGCGCAGACATCGCAGTCAAGTGAGCGCCGAGTCGATGTCCGGAAAACGAGGCAAGACGAAATTGCCGGGCATTTGGCTTGTTCGAGTCAGCGTCAGCGCAGCGATGCTGGCGCTGATTTTCCATTTCGTGCCGTTTGCGAGTGTCTGGGCAGCAGCGCGCCAGTTTTCGCCCGGTCTCTGGCTGGCGGCTCTTGCCCTGTTCCTTGCCGGGCACGCGGCAGCAGCGGCCAAATGGCGCATGCTGATCGGCAAGGACGTCAGCTATCGGCAGGCATTTCGCGCGCATCTCGCGGGATTGGCGGCAAACCTTGCCCTTCCCGGCGTTGCGGGGGGAGACGTGGTGCGGGCGGGGTTGGTATTCGGGCAGGCGGTCGACAAGGGCCGGTTGGCCATGGGCTCGATAGCCGATCGGCTGCTCGATACGCTCGGGCTCGTTCTGATTGCATTGGTCGGGGCCTATTGTGCATGGGGGCCGAAACTTTATGAAGGGTCCGAATTGCGCTGGGCGCTGTTCGGGGCGCTGGTTCTCGTCGCAGCCGGTTTCATAGTGGCGCCCATGCTCGACCGAGCGCTCGCGCGGCGGAACGCTTCGGGCAAATTGGCGCGCATATTGACCAGCATGGTCCATGCTGCCGCCGACCTCGCGCAGAGCCCCGGCCGCCTGCTGCTGTGCCTCGCGATCTCGATGGCCGTTCAGTGCCTTTTTGTCGGCATCAACATCGCATTTGCACAGGCGGCGAGCGTCGAAGCGCCGGTTGCCGCATGGTTCTTTGCCTGGACCACCGCAAAGATCATCGCGATTGCGCCGATCAGCCTTGGCGGGCTGGGCGTTCGCGAAGCAAGCATGGCCGGCCTCCTCAAACCATTCGGAGCTGATCCCGGACAGGTCATCGCCATTGGGCTGATCTGGCAGTCCGTTCTTTATGCCAGCGGCCTGATCGGTTTTCTCGTTCAACTCAAGCGCCCGGCGCCCTCAACATTTTCAGCGGAGCCCTCATGATGCAGAAAGTCGCAGTTCTTGGCGCCGGACCTGCAGGCGTGGGCGCAGCGTTGATGCTTGCGCGAAGCGGCAAGGCCAACGTGCAAGTGCTTGAGCGTGCGCCGCGCGTCGGCGGCAATTCAGGCAGCTTCGTACTCGAAGGCATTCACTGCGATTTCGGGAGCCATCGCCTCCACCCGGCCAGCGAGCCGCATATCCTCGCGATGATTCAGGAAGCGGTAGGCGCGGACCTGTTGTGGCGCCCCCGCCATGGCCGGATCAGGCTCAAGGGGAAGTGGATCCATTTCCCGCTAAAGCCTGTCGACCTCCTGCTTCGCCTTCCAAAGGGGTTCACGGCGCAATTGCTCTGGGATGCGGTGACGAAGCCGTTCCGCCGGGCACCAGCGGGCGAGCCGACTTTCGCCAGCGTCCTCCATCAAGGGCTCGGGCCCGCGATGAGCGAGAATTTCTACTATCCCTATATGCGCAAGCTCTGGGCGTTGCCGCCCGAGGAGCTGGCCGTAACTCTGGCGACGCGTCGTGTCTCTGGCAGTTCGATTACGAAGATCCTGAAAAAGATTCTCGGGCAGGTTCCTGGCTTTAAGAAGCCGCAGACGGGAGGGTTCTTCTATCCCCGAAAGGGCTTCGGTCAGATCAGCGAGGCCCTGCGCGCCAAAGCGGAAAAGCTTGGCGCGGATTTCGCGCTGGAGGCGTCAGTCTCAGCCATCGAGCATGAGGACGGGGCGGTAAAGGCGGTCCGTTACCTGAAGGACGGCACTGAAACCCGGATCGAAACCGACAAGGTCTGGTCCACGCTGCCAATCACCAGCCTCGTTTCGTTCATGGATCCGCCTCCACCGGCGGCGGTTGTCGAGGCGGCGTCGCGCATTCGCTATCGCGGCATGATCCTCATTTACCTCGTGCTCGAACAGCAGCAATTCACCGAATATGACGCGCATTATTTTCCCGAATACGCCGTCCCGATTTCGCGCCTGTCCGAACCGAAAAATTATTCCGCGACTACTGCGCCCGAAGGTGTGACGATCCTTTGTGCGGAATTGCCGTGCGATCCGCATGAGCCGCTCTGGTCGCTCTCGAACGATGAGCTGGGCGCCAAATTGTGTGAATGGCTTGCAGGCGTGGGGCTGCCGGTGACCGCGCCTGTCCGCCGGACCGAAACGCAGCGGCTGGGCTATGCCTATCCGGTGTATGACCGGAATTTCGAAGCGGACTTGGCGATCATGGATCGCTGGGTGGAAGGCGTGAAGGGGTTGTTGACCTTTGGGCGGCAAGGGCTGTTCGCGCACGACAATACCCATCATGCGCTGGCGATGGCGCATGGCGCGGTCGATTGCCTTGGCGCGGATGGCAGTTTCGATATGGCCAAATGGCATGAGTATCGTCGTGTCTTCGAAACCCATGTGGTCGAGGATTGAGGGCGGATATCGTGCTGGTCCTGACCTATCATTCCATTTCCGAAGCAGGCGGTCCGACGAGCATCCCGCCTGCAACGTTCGCGATGCAGATGGCGGCGCTTGCCGATGCCGGATATCGAAGCGCGCGGCTCGGCGCGTTCCTTGAGTGGCACGATGGCCAGGGTGAAAGCGGAGGTGACGGCCGCCAGGCGCTGATCACCTTCGACGATGCCTTTGCCGATTTCGCCGAAGAAGCGGTCCCGGTCCTCAAGCGGCACGGATTTTCCGCGCTCGTCTTTGTCCCCACGCGCCAGTTGGGCGGCGTCGAAACATGGGACGGGGCCAATCGCCCGCCGCGCCGCCTGATGGACTGGGATGTTGTCCGCGCTCTCGCCGGAGAAGGGTTCGAATTTGGCGGCCATAGCCGTACTCATCCTGATCTCACGGGGCTGGACGCAGCAACCTGCGAAGCGGAAATCGCAGGGTGTGCGGAAGATCTGGCGGGCAAGCTGGGCGCGCCGGTCGAAAGCTTTGCGGCACCCTATGGCCGGGTCTCCGCCAATGTCGTGACGATGATCGGGCGTCATTACCGGGTGGCCTTCGGGACTCGGCTTGCGCTTGCGCGACCGGGCCGCGACCGGTTCGACTTGCCCCGCATTGAAATGCACTATTTCCGCAAGCACCGGCAGTGGGCCGGGCTTCTCGAGGGACGCCGCAGCTATCTGCGGCTGCGTCAGGGGCTTCGTGCGATCCGTTCGGCAGCAGGAGGTGGCATTGGCTGAACTACGCATCAGACGACTATTGAGCGCGCTCCTGCGACAAGGGATTGATGAGCGCATAGGGAAGGCTGTGTCATGAAGCGCTGGGAAGGCTTGGCTCTCGTCGCTATCCTGGCCATTGCCGCAGTGGCGCGGATTGTTGGTCTTGATGCAGGGCTGTGGTATGATGAGGTGTTCACGCTGACGCGTTACGTCCGCGCACCAATCGGACAGCTGCTGACCGATTTTTCTTCGCTCAACAACCATATGTTTTACAGCCTCCAGGCCAAGGCGGCGGTTGCGATGCTGGGCGAGAGCGCTTGGGCCCTCAGGCTTCCAGCGATGCTTTTCGGCCTCGCGAGCCTTGTCCTTGTCTGGGCTATTGGACGTGGCCCGGCGGGACGCGCACCGGCGCTCTTTGCCACTCTTCTTCTCGCGATATCCTATCACCATGTCTGGTTTTCGCAGAATGCGCGAGGCTATACCGGACTGCTGTTCTGGACGAGCCTCGCGACGCTCCTGCTTGTTGAGGGATTGAAGCGCCCCGACTGGCGGATTTGGACGGGCTATGGCCTGTCAGTCGCCGCCGGCATGTACACACATCTCTCTGCCGGTTTTTTCTTTGCAAGCCATGCGGTGGTTTATGGACTCGCTTGGCTTGCCCGGGACGCCAAGATGTTGGCCCCCTATTCTGGGCTGCGTGATGTCCGCCCGGCCTTCGGCTTTGTGCTCGGCGGATTGTTGACCGGGCTGTTGCACCTGCCGCTCTTCGCTCAGGTGCTCGCGGCCGTGAACAAGGTTTCGCAAAGCAAGACAACGTCGGCGATGGCCGAATGGGTCAATCCCTTGCGAACCCTGCACGAAATAGTGAGTAGTCTAGGGGCGTTCGGGCCGCTTGCGCCGGTCGCGCTCGCCGGGGCCCTGCTGGTGATCGCCATTGGTGCGATCACGCTCTGGCGCCGATCTCCCCTGTTGGTCGCGGTCTATGTGCTTTCGATTCCCTTGGCGCTGGGCGTGCTGGTGCTGCTCGACTTCCGGATCTGGCCGCGATACTTTTTCGTTGATATCGGCTTTGTCTTTCTGTGCCTTGCAGCCGGTGCTCAGGTATTGTGCGTGTGGATCGCCCGACTCTTTCGCGCACCACGGCTTGAGCTGCCCCTGTTTGCCGCAGGCGCGCTTGTCGCGTCAGCTGCCTCACTTGTCCTTCTGGTGCGTAACTATGAGCGGCCCAAACAGGACTTCGACGGTGCTTTGCGTCTGATTGCCGAGGGACGGGAGTCCGGCGATGTGGCGACTTCCATCGGGCTCGCCTCCGAACCGATAAAGATCTATTTCAGGCCGGGCTGGCCGGTTGTTCGGAACGACGCCGATCTCCTTGCGCTAGAGGCGCGGGCAAAACGTGTGTGGGTGGTAACGGCGTTCGATGACCATGTCCGTCCACAACAGGCTGCGGCCATGCAACGGGTCCGGCGCAACTATGTGCTCGTCAAGGAACTCGACGGGACATTGGGCGGCGGGACCGTGAAGCTTTACCGTTCGCGCTAGCAGCCGAACCCGTCAGGACAAGGCAATGCAGGATGGTCAAGAATGAAGACGGCGAACTCCGGTCCGGCATGACGGCCAATCCGCTTCGCGTGGCGATTGTCACGACCTTTTACCCGCCCTGCAATTTCGGCGGGGATGGCCGCTATGTCCAGAGCTTCGTCCATGCATTGGCGCGGGCCGGCTGCGAAGTGGAGGTGATCTATGATGCCGATGCCTGGCGCGTAGTCAGGAACGCGCTTCAGGCCGAGCCTGCGCCGTCGCCGGAGCCAGAGCCGGAAGGCGTGACCGTCCACAGGCTCGAGAGCCGCTGGCCGCTGGGCTCGACCTTTCTGACCCAGCAGACTGGGAGGCCAATCGTCCAGCGGTCGGCGATAGAGGCGGTCCTCGCCAAGGGATTCGACGTGATCCACTATCACAACATCTCGCTGGTTGGCGGTCCGGGCGTCCTTGCGCTCGGCGACGGCATCAAGCTCTACACCGCGCACGAGCATTGGCTCGTTTGCCCAAACCATATTCTATGGCGCCACAATCGCGAACTGTGCGACGGGCGCGAATGTTTTCGCTGCTCGGTCGCCTTCAAGAGGCCACCGCAAGCTTGGCGGCACACATCGCTGCTTGAGGACAGTCTTGAACACGTCGACGCACTCATCGCGCTGAGCCATTCGGTCGCTGCCAATCACCGTGCCTTTGGCTTCAAGCGGGAAATGGTTCCGATGGCCTCTTTCATGCCGGACAGCGAAGCGAAGCCGCCGCCGGTTGGACCTCCGCTGGTTGGAGACCGTCCTTATTTCCTGTTCGTCGGGCGGCTCGAAATGTTCAAGGGCCTGCAGGATGTCATTCCATGCTTCGATGCGGAAAGCCCGGCCGATCTTGTCATTGCTGGTGGCGGCGATTTTGAGCCGGACTTGCAGAAGTTAGCGGAAGGGCGCGAGAGTGTGAAATTCCTCGGTTCGGTTGATCCGGCCGCACTCCCGGCGCTCTATCGCGGCGCGACCGCTCTCATCGCGCCGTCGCTGTGCTATGAAGTCTTCCCGATGGTCGCGCTCGAGGCTTTTCGCGAAGCAACGCCCATTGTCGCGCGCGACCTTGGGCCCTACCGGCAGATTGTCGAGGAAAGTGGAGCCGGGTTACTTTTCGACGATCGAGCGAGTCTTGCCTCGGCGCTTTCCTTGCTTGCCGGTGACCGCACCCTGCGAGACCGGCTGGGGGCGTCAGGCAAGGTGGCTCTTAATGCTCGCTGGAGCGAAGCCACGGCGATCGGAGCATGGCTCGCTCTTGTCCGGTCGCTTGCGATTGATAAGGGGAAAGTCGAAACGGTGCGGCGGATCGATGCGCTAAAATGAAACTGTTTCGAGACTTTTCGGTCCTGGCTGGAGGGCAATTGATCAGCAAGGCGCTGGGCTTTCTGGCATTCGCCTGGCTTGCCCGCGCACTTGATCCCGTCAGCTATGGCGCCGTCGAATATATCGTGGGCCTGACGGCGTTCTTTGCCTTGTTGGTCGACGGCGGCTTGGGTGTGGTTGGGACCCGCCGCACGGTTCGCGACCCGCAGGAGCTGCCTTTGCTCGCGTACCAAATACCAGTTGCCCGCTTTCTGTTGGTTTTTGTCGGCGTACCAGTCATGGCGTCCATCGCGATCGTGACGACGCGGGCAACAGTCCCGCAGTCCCTTGTCTGGCTATTCGCGGCGAGCCTGCTTACCGCGCCATGGAGGCAGCAATGGGTGTTTCAGGCCACAGGACGGATGGCGACAGTGGCCAACGCGGAAATTGTCCGCATGGCAGTCTTTGCTAGCGGAATCTGGATCTTTGTGCATGCGCCGTCAGATGTTCTGGCCGTAGGCTTGGCGGAATTGAGCGCCGCTGTGGCAATGACCTCCCTGTGCATCGTCATGCAGCAGCGCCATGCCACACCCTTTCGTCTGACGGGGTCCTTTTCGGGTTTTGGCGCGCTCGTCCGCGAAGGCGCGGCCGTCGGTTCGAGCAATTTTGTCTGGGCATTGGCCCAGTCTGTCCCCCTGTTCCTGATCGCGTCGCTCAGCGGTGGGGTGGAGACTGCTTGGTTTGCCGGCGCGGCTCGCATTGTCGGTTCCCTCGGCCAATTCGGGAACCTGTATCACTTCAATCTCTATCCTGCCGTCAGCCGCGCCTATGCGAGCGCCAATGGCGCGCTTGGTCGCTTGCAAGCGCAATCGATGCGTGCAACCGCTTGGGGGGGGGTCTTCATAGCGTTGGTTCTGACGGTATTCGCGCTGCCCATTGTGAAACTTGCCTTGGGGGGCAAGCTGCTTGCAGCGGCGCCGCTCCTCAAGATAATGTCGTGGATTCTGCCTATTGCCTTGTGGTCAGGCCATTCGCGCAACGCACTGGCAGCAGCCGGAAAGCAGAAGATGGTTCTTTACTCGCAAGTCATTGGCCTAGCAGCCACGGTCGCGGCCTGTGTTGGCCTGGGCCAAGTCTATGGCGGGACAGGTTATGCGTTGGGATCAGTTGCGGGGGCACTCGTTGTCTGGGCGGTGTCGCACCGCTTCGCACGTGCGCAAGGCTGCGAGCCGCCGTCCCATCGATTGACGCTTCGACCGCTGGCCTTGGCGGCGGTCATTGCCGTGCTTGTCGAATGGCAGTCGTTTGGGTTCTGGGCTTCGGCCCTGACTGTATCGGCCTTTCTGCTTCTGGCGCCAGTCCTGGATCGGGCGTTGCTCGGCGACATTCTGGAGCTGGGCAAGACAAGGCTAGGCGAACAATCGGCGCCTCTCGAACCAAGCAGCCAACCGTCCTGAGAGGCGACTACGCGCCGGCACCCTCCTCTACGGATTCAGGCGCCTTCGCCCGCGGAAGCAGCGCGGGGCGCAATCGCAATCCGCCCATCCTCAAGAACAAGGCTTGCCATTGTCCGGGTGCGCAAGGCCGCACAGGGCGAGGTGCCCGATACCGGGTCATAGGGCAAGTTGTGCCATGGACAGACGACGTGATTGTCGACGACATAGCCATTGGCCAAGTCAGCGCCCTCGTGCGCGCAGCGTCGCGAAAAGGCAACGATTGACCCGTCGCCAAGGCGCGCTACACAACTTTTTGCGTCCACCGCCCGGATTTCACCTTTGGCCAGGTCCCTCGCAAAGACGGGAGGCAAAGCTCCGCTTGCAGGCTTGGGCGTCGGCGGCGCATGCCGACCTAACAGGCGCTTGCGAAGGCGACGGAAGCCGGATTTTGCAAAGCTCGGCTGCAGGATGGACGGCAGCGTCGCAAAAGCGCGGAACGGTCCGCTGGCAAGACCTGAATAGCGGTAACTGTGGTGATGTTCGCGCGGGAAGTGCGGCTTGTCGAGCGTAACCCTGAAACTGATCACGAAGCGCGTCTCCTGCGTCCGGTTCAGTTCCGATCCGTGAAGATGGTCCGTGTGGAACAGGATGCAATCGCCTGGCTCGAGATCGAAGGCCGCGGGCTCGGTGAGCGCAACATCGTCGGTTACGCTGCCTTTCTCGGTGTGGCTTTGCGTCTTGTGGTACTCCCTGGCGAACACAGTGAGGCCGTTGCCTTTCTTGACCCGCCCGAATGCAATCCAGATATTGACGCCATTGTCTGGGCAATCGAGCCAGGAGTCCCGATGCGGACCATGTGCCGTCAGTTTTCCTTCGCCCCGCCTCTTGGCAAAATCTGCGTAGGCGCCAGCGTTCCGCCGTGCGCTGTCATAGGGGATATGGAAACGCACATTGGGCGCCGTCTCGAAATAATAGTCCCTGTCGCCGAAAAGGTCCGGCATCAGGCGAGACAGATAGTCGGGCGCCTTGGCCTGGATGGCCTGATAGATGGCATCGGTCATCGCCGGAATCTTGTCGGGCGTCACGATCTCATGAATGCGCTCGATGCCGGCCGCAAGGATGGCATCGGTCAATTCGTCGCCGAGATGGCAGCGAATGGCGCCAATGCTGTCCGCGAGCATTTCGTCGAAAACGCCCGATCGGGTGAGCCAATGGCGCGCGACAATGACTTCGCCCCCAAGCAGGCGCGCGGCGAGGTCCTTCTCGGCGGTGACATCGGAGCATTCTGTTACTGTTGCGGTGATGTCTTCCATCGTTCGAACTCCATCATCTGCTGTGTCCTGTCGAGCGTGGCCATTCTAGCGCTCAACCCCTCTACAGTGAAATTGTCGATACACCATTTGTTGGAATGCATGCCAAAACCGGCAAAGGGTATCGGCCAAGCCGCTGCGTCGGTTGTATTGCTGCTCATGGGGCCAATCCGGCGCTACGGAGATTTTCGTCCGTCACATAGTATACGCCCCAGAGTTGCTGCCCGGCCCGGCTGGTCTTCGCATTGATCCCCTGTAACTTTAGATAAGGAGCAATGTCGAAATTGCTGACATAAGACCAGAGTGGCCGGCCGGTCGCGATGTCGATTTCGAAGCTGCGTCCGGGCTCATAGCCGGTAATCAGTGCTCGACGGCCATCGGCGCTGACATCGATATGACCTGCAATTTCTGAAAAGAAGGGCAGCTGCCGGGTGTCGCCATCGCGCGGAAAGATCGTCTCGACGGCGCCGGTCACAAGGTTGAGTTTCACGATGCGGGAGCCACCCTGCGCGCGATTTCCGCCCTTGTTGTCAAAGACGAGAAGCGTGCCGTCGGGAAGGAAGCGAGGGCTGTGTTGTCCGGCCGTACGACCGGTGGACTTCATCTTGAAATCGCCGCCGTCCTTGTCGACGATCCCGATGGTACCGGATTCGCGCAGGGAAACAAGCAAATCGCCTTCATCCACGCCGGGAATTTTGGCCGCAGCCGCAGCATTCACGACTTCGATCCAGTTGAGATGAACCGGATCGCAGCCATCGCGCAGACTGTATAGCAACCCGGGATAGTTGCTCGAGATGAGATGTTCGGAAATCTCGATCCGTCGCTTCGGCTTGCCGTCGGGGCCGTATATCGCGATGCCCTCAAGCTTGACCCTGCCACTGGGGCAGCGCGCCTTGATAGGCGTATGTCCGAAATACTCCAGATTGTTGGCAAGATGCATATAAGGCGCATAGATTGTGCCGTCGCGTTCTACGATGGGCCAGTGATGGTTCTGGTCCCAGCGCTTCCAGAGCAGCTTGCCGTTACGGTCGACCTTGGCGATTCCCACCTGCGCGGGAAAGGTGTTTCGAGCCTGAAAGACCATGACGAGTGAGCCGTCGCGGTCTAACGCCACACCCGACGGGTACATGTTTCGTATAAAGGGCCGGCCCGAGAGCTTGGGAAGATCGCCGAACAATTGATCGGTATCGACTTCCCAGCTGTGTGATACCGTCCCCTTGCGATCAATGATCCAGGCCATGCAACCATATTTGGGGCACCGCTGCATGAACTGGAACGGCCCACCCGTTACAAGGAGATGCTCAGTGCCGGCCGCCGGATCGAGCGTCGCGATGGCGGGCCTTGCCGTCGCCTTGGGGTCGAGTGCGATGACGCCGGCAAACAAGGCATCGTCTTCTTCATCTCTTAGCGCCTGGTAGGCAGCCCGGGCATCCATGATGAGTTGATACGGGAAAATCCGGTACTGCATTGTCGCAACGCCATACGCGAATGCAATCATGCACAAGGAGGCGACGAACATGATCCGTGCAGGATCAATGCCGCGGTACCATGCCCTCGCCAACTGTTTTCCCGTTTTCACAACGGTCCGGTTAGGGCCCAATCGGCGGCGGTGGAAGTACAAACTTGCCGGAAAATTGGTAAATGACGCCATAAGGGTGTGCCAATTCGGCAGTCTTGCTGTAGGGCAGGACTCATAGCGATTGGGGGAGTCGATATGTTGGCTTTGCGAGCGCGTGCCAGTTTATGGGCTGTGTTGGCTTTGGGATTGCTGGCGTCTTCGGATCCTGCACTGGCTTATATGGGGCCAGGTGCGGGCTTGACGATGATCGGGTCGCTTGTGGCGCTGGTCAGCGCTGTACTGGCCGGGATTTTCGGGTTCGTCTGGTATCCACTGAAACGTCTGTTCAAGCGCAAGAAACAGGATCAGGAAGGTGTAGACGAGGCGTGATGGCCGCGGTCGCTGCTGCAATCTTTATCGTTCTTGGCTTTGCTGCCGCGCTGTCGTGGCTCGGCTTGGTTCGAATCGCGGAAAATGTGGGCCAAATGTCCCGGAACAGCATGGCCCTTCTCCGCGATCCTGCGCTGGATGATCGCGCCAAGGAGGCGGCGATGCAGGCTAATGCACGCGCCCTGTTTGGTGCGTTCCTGCGATTGACGATTGGGTTGGTGATCGCGCTGGCCATACCGACCGCGCTTGTCTGGGGGGTTGCGCAGACTGGCCTGTTCGCCTTCGAAGCCGTGATACAGATGTCGCTGACCTGGCCATTCCTGCTCGGTGGAGTTGCCGTCTTTGTAGCCGTACTTCTGCGCGGCAGGCTCAAATAGTCCGTCGCCATGAAGTTCGAGAGCAACTATTCTTGGCTCGATCGGCTGCTGCACCGCTTGGCTTTTGCCACGCCGCGACTGCAGATCGACTTCGCCGAGAGCGAAGACCGGAAGTTTGAAAACCTGCCTTTACAGCCGCCGTTGTTTGTCACGGGCCTTCCGCGCGCGGGGACAACATTGCTGCTCAATTGCCTGGCCGGACTCGATGAGTTTGCCGCACACAGCTATCGCGACATGCCCTTCGTACTCGTGCCGCAATTGTGGAGTCGCGTCTCGCTGGGATTCCAGAAGCCCGAGGAGCGCATGGAGCGCGCACATGGCGACGGGATGACGGTTGGCACCGACAGCCCAGAGGCGCTTGAGGAAATGCTGTGGCTGGCCTTTTTCCCTCAACGCTACGCAGGAGACCGAATCAAGCCTTGGCCGGATTCGGCCGATTTGACTGGCTTCAAGCCATTCTTCGCCAATCACATGCGCAAGATCGCCGAGTTGCGTCGACCTGGGTTACGGGCCCGCTATGTTTCCAAGAACAATCTCAACATCAGCCGAATCGGCGCCTTAGCCAAGGCTTTTCCGGACGCTGACATCGTTGTGCCCTTTCGCTCCCCATTGCAGCACGCATCGTCGCTGCTCCGGCAGCATAGGAATTTCCTTGAGCTGCACTCTCGCGACGCCTTTGCACGGGCCTATATGGCCGGTGTTGGCCATTTCGACTTCGGTGCCAATTTGAAGCCGATCGATTTTGACGGCTGGCTGGAGCGCTCCGCGTGCTGCGATCCGATGACGATCGAATTCTGGCTGGCTTATTGGATTTCAACATATCGGCATGTCCTTGAGCACAATCGTGAGCGAGTCATATTGGTCTCGCACGACAAGCTCTGCGCCGAGCCAATTGCCCAATTGCGGCGGCTCGCCGTACAGTTGCGGCTTTCCGACGCTGAAAGCTTCGTTGCGCAGGCGGCAGCGATCAACGGCGCAAGCCCGCGCCCAGTGGATCAGGCCGGCATCTCCGACGCGCTCCTTAGAGAAGCGCTGGCGCTCATGGAAGAGCTGAACGCTGCCGCCTATGGCTGATCCGCCGGGCCCTGTGGACAAGCCGTTTGATCCCGTGATAGCCTTCGGGCGGAACAGGGGCGCCGGGGGGTATATGATGGGAGCAAAGGGCAATTCAGCTTCCGTGCCGCGTTTCTACATTAGGCATCTGTCCGCTTTCCTCCTCTTCTTCCTCTTTCTCATCACCGCCGAAGCCTCCTACAGCGGTTTTTATGAAAAATGGGGTCTGAAGGATGGGGCAGACAGATACTCTGTGCCCTTGATGGTTGACGGCACGGCGACCAAACCATTCGTTTATCGCCAGCTCATGCCCATGACCGCCAATGTGATCGAGGATGCGTTGCCGCAAGGGATCAAAGCCAAGCTCCTCGCACGGCTAGTACGGCCTTCGCCGGAAAATCCGGGGCGGACGAACTGGGGAATGCGGCAAGGCGATGCGGACAATCCCCGCTATGCGATCCGCTACTATATTATCTACAACCTTACATTTTTTGCCTTTTTCGTGAGTCTTTTCCTGATGCGACGGCTTTGTCTCGCGGAGGGTCTTTCACCCATGGCCGCGGTTGCTGCCCCGGTTGCCTTTGCGCTGTACTTTCCGTTTTTCCTTTCGCGGGGCGGGCATTTTTATGATTTTTCCGAGCTCTTCTTCTTCGTCGGTGCGATGTGTTTGTGCCGGACGCGGCTGGATTGGCTGCTGGTCCCCATTTCGACCATTGCAACTTATGACAAAGAGCTCTTTTTCTTTTTCATCCTCTGTCTCGCACCATTACTCGTCCGTGACAGGAAGGACATTCGTGGCCTCGCGATATTTGGGGGCGCACTGCTGGTTTCCGGCCTAACCTATGTGTTCAACAAGGCTCAATATGCCGGGAACCCTGGTGAAAGCGTCCAGTTCTGGCTGTGGGGGAATCTCGAATATTATGTGAATCCGGCCAATTTGTTCTGGATGGAGCGTACCTATGGTCTGTGGGGCTGGTCGGGCTACAGCCTGGTTGCGATCCTGCTGGTGGCTGCAGTGGCGCGGCTCGGCTGGGCCCATCTTGGCACGCGGATGAAGCTGCACGCCCTGCTTGCCGCTGCGATCAACCTGCCGCTCTTCATTCTGTTCGCGCATCCGGGCGAAGTCAGGAGCCTGAACCTTCTATTCCCGACGCTCATGCTGCTCATCGGCGGCGCTGTGCAGACCTCTATGCGGGCTCAGACCAGCCCGGCCCATGGAGCATGATACGGTGGTCGAGGCACTGGTAAGTCGTGACGCGATAGTCGCCGCCGCACGGGCTTTGTACCGAACGGCACCGGCACGTGCGCGCCTGTTGCAAACCCTTAGGCCCTATATCTGCCCGTTCGAGGATCTGCTGCGCTGGCTACCCGACACCGGCAGGCTCCTCGACGTCGGTTGTGGCGCCGGTCTGTTTGTAGGTCTTGCGGGCTATTCGCGGCCTGCAATCCGGGCCATCGGATTTGATGCCGAGCCGGGCGCTGTCGCTGCTGCTCAAGCCATGGCGCGCGCACATTTTCCGGACGGGCGCATTGCCTTCCGGCACAGTGCCGTTGGAGATCCCTGGCCCGATGGCCCATTCGACGCTGTAAGCATGATCGATGTCCTCCATCACATTCCACCCGATGCCCAACATGGAGCGGTTATCCAGTGTTTCGAGCACGTCGCGCCCGGTGGGACGCTCCTCTACAAGGACATGGCCTCTCGGCCCTTAGTGCCCGCCTGGTGGAACCGGCTGCACGATCTGATTCTGGCGCGTCAATGGATCCACTATCGCGCGATCGATGAAGTCGAGGAGTGGCTGGCTGTATACGGCGCCAAGATCGTGGACAGAGGATCGCGCAGACTTGGGCTCTATGCCCATGAATATATTGTCGCGACGAAGCCCGCATAGCGGAACAGTGTTTTTTGATCACTGGGGACCTACCGAATGATGCTTAACTCGCTTTTCATCGGGCGTCGGGTCTGCAAGAGCGTTCGTCTGGATTTTTGATTTTTCCTCAAGGAGCGATTTCCATTGAGCACTAGTCCGACACTTACAATCGTCGTCACGATCGTCGATGGCGGGCAATATCTGCGTGATTTTCTTCACGCGGTCATGGCCATGGAGGCCGCGCCTCCAATGGAGATCATCGTGCCGTACGACGCCAGCATCGACGACACTAGGCTGCTTGCGGACGAATTTCCGCAGGTCAGGTTTATCGACATGGGGGTTGTGACGCCGGCCTACCCGCTTCATACCCAGAGCGGGCAGCACGAGCTCTACGACCGGCGGCGGTCGTGCGGGCTGGCGGCCGCCACGGGCGACATTATCGGGATGCTCGAGGACCGCGGGCACCCCAGCCGCGATTGGGCAAAGACGCTGGTTCGCCTTCATGCCCAAGGAAAATACAATGTGATCGGCGGGGCTATCGAGTGTATGGAACCCGTAAGCCTGATGCACTGGGCCTTCTATGTGACGGACTTCGGTCGATATGGCCGCCCCTTCGAGAGCGGCTCGGTGGGCTGGGTTTCCGATGTCAATGTGAGCTACACGCCGAAGGCCCTGGCCGACACGAGAGAGCTGTGGATCGACCGGTTCTGGGAGATGATTGTCCACCGGGCCCTGATGGACCAGGGGGAGGAGCTGCACCTGTCGAACGAGCTCGTCGTCAATCATCGCCGCCCGCCGATCACCTTCGGCAACCTGCTCAGGGAGCGACGAGACTGGGGCAACCTTTTCGGCTTCGTCAGGACGAAGCGCACTTCAGCCCTTGAACGCCTCGGGCTCATCGTCATGAGCCCGCTGATCCCGCCGACATTGTGGGTCCGGCACGGCCTTATCCAGGCCCGGAAAGGGCGCGGACTGCGGTATTTGTTGGCGCTGCCCTATGTGATCATGATGACCACGGCTTGGACTCTGGGTGAAGTCCGGGGTTACATCACGCGTAGACCCTGAGGCCATGGGAGCGCCCCCCCCGTACGATGTCATCATTGTCGGATCCGGAGCCGCCGGTGGATGGGTCGCGAAGGAAGTCGTGGAGGGCGGCTGCAGGACCCTGATGCTCGAAGCGGGCAGGGCATTGACCGGGGCGGATTTCCCCGACGCCGAGGCCGATGTTCCAAAGCCGAACCTGATCAACCGGGTGAAGGCCATGCTGGCGGGGCAGCACGTGCAGGCCACCTGCATGTCCTTCAAGCCAGAGACAGCGCATCTGTTCGTCAACGACCGGCACAATCCCTACACGACGGGGCGCGGTACGCGCTTCAACTGGTACCGGTCCCGTCAGGTCGGAGGCAGGCTGCATCTCTGGGGCCGGAACGCCGTCCGCATCTCGGAGCAAGATTTGAAGGCGGCGGAGGCCGATGGGTTCGGCGACAGCTGGCCTATCTCGTATGACGATCTGGCGCCTTGGTATGACCGGGTGGAGCGGTTCGAAGGGGTGACGGGGCAGGCTGCGGGGATCGTCAACCTGCCCGATGGGAAATTCTCCGGCCCGAACCACCTGACCGCCGCCGAGTCCCGGCTGCTCGAGCAAATGAAGGAGGCATGGCCCGATAGGCCGGCCACGGCCAGCCGTGTCATTCATTACATGCCCGAGCATCTGCCTCCGACCTTGAAGACGGTAGGTGCGAGCGAGTGTTTCGAACTGCGCACGGGAGCCGTCGTTGCACGCGTCGAGACCGACCCGGACACCGGTCGGGCCACGGGGGTTACATATATAGATGACGCGACGCGGAAGGAGGTCACGGTCACGGCAAAAGTGGTCGTGCTGGCCGCATCCACCATCGAAAGCGTCCGTATCCTGCTAAACTCGCGAACGGCTCGGCATCCGAGGGGACTCGGCAACTCCTCGGGCAACCTTGGCCGTTACCTCACGGATCACATCATGGTCCGGCGAGCCGGACGGTCGCAAGACATCGAAGGCTTCGGCCGCGCTATCGATCCCTATGATTTCGGGGCACATACAGGTATCTACATCCCGTCGTTCCGCAACCGTCTTGGGGAAGGTGGCCGTCAGGGCTTTCTGCGCGGTTATTCAATCATGGGTTGCATCGGACGATTCGAGCCGGGGTGGTACTTCATGACCATCGGCGAGGTGTTGCCACGCGCTGACAACCGGATCGAGCTCGATCCGCGCCGGCGCGATGCTTGGGGCATCCCCGTTCCCAAAGTGACCATGCGATACTCGGACAACGAACGCGCCATGGTGCGCGACATGAATCAGGTCTTGGATGACCTGTGCCGGACATTCTCCCTGTCTCCGGACATTCTCGGCAAGGAAAACCTGATGTCGAGAGCGGTCTATGCCGTTGCCGGCGGAATGCTGTTTACTCGTGAGGGGGCTTTGTTACCGGGCTCGTCGATCCACGAGTCCGGGGGCGCGTGCATGGGCGCCGATCCCTCGCGCCATGTCCTGAACGCCGACAACCAAGTCTTCGACGCGCCGAACGTTTATGTGACGGATGCCGCCTCCTTTGCTACCAATCCGTTCCAGAACCCCACATTGACGATCATGGCGCTGTCGGCGAGAGCAGGCCATCGAATCGCAAAAGACCTCAGGGCTGCGGCGAAAGGCTAGCGGTACATGTTGCCGATGTCTGGAAGATTGACCGCCTGGCCCGTCCTACTTGATGAACGGACCGCCTCGGAGACCTCGATCGAGCGCAACCCCGCATGTCCGTCCGCCAACGGCACGTGATAGTCGCCGCCGATCATCTTGACGAAGTCGGCCAATTCTTCCCAAAACGACCGATAGGTTGTGGTCTTCCATCCCAGCAGCTTCTCGCGGAGCATGACATCCAGATAGAATTTGCGGACCTTGTGCAATTTTCCCTTCGTCGTGTTGGTGATCAGCAGATTTTCCATCGGAGCATAGGCGGCGCGAACCATCCCGTTGTCCCCGTATATTTCGATATGGTTCTTGTACCCTCGCCATTCGCTCCAGGTGGTCTGGTAGCTTGCGACGATGCCTTGGGGATTCTTGAAGATGGCGATGGCATTGTCTTCCGAGCCGTCGACATGCCAGACGGACTCGGACATGGAACCATAGACCGAAGTGATCTCGCCGAGAAAATAGCGCGCCAGGTCGGTCACGTGGATCCCCACGTCCATCATCGCCCCGCCGCCGGATTCGGGCATCTTGTACTCCCAATCGTGCGCAAACTTGTAGATTCCGTCATGCCCGCCCAGCACGCGGATGTGCGTGATGTTGCCAATGAGGCCATCGTCGACGACCTGGCGGGCAAACTTCACCATCGGGTAGTAACGGAGATTGAATCCAAGCGCGAGGACGCGGTCAGCTTTTTTGGCGGCGGCCACGATGGCCGCCGCATCCTCGACGGTATGGGCCAGGGGTTTCTCGCAAAGCACGTGCAGGCCTCGCTCGAACGCGGCCACGCACAACTCGCGGTGCACGAAGTGGGGCGTCGACACGACGACCGCGTCCAGTCCGCAGTCGAGCAGGGTTGGCACGTCCGGGCAGATCTTGGCACCCGTACCGGCCGCTGCGCGTTCGGCAACGGCCTGCGACCGGTCGTAGATGGCGGCGAGTTCAAGCTCGGGGTGCGCCTTGATCGTCGCGATCCGGATCGCGCCTATCTTGCCGGCGCCGATGACACCAAGTCTCATGCTCATCTGCTGGAAACTCCCCTTATTGATGCAATTGCGTCCAGACCTCTGGCGAGGTCGAATTCGGGTTCGAAGCCGAGACGCTCTCTGGCGTGCTGGATGTTGCACTGACCCGTCGCCAAAAAGACACCGAGCAGATGCTGGTCGGGATAGAAGGCGCCTCCCCTCGCCAAGCGGCTTTTGACCATGCGCAGCAGGCGCTCATACCGGCCGCGCCCTAGCAGCCGTCGTCCGGTGGCGTGGATGATCAAGGCCGGTGAGGTTGTCTCGCCCTGGTGGTCGTTGTCCGGCTCCGCTCCCACACCTGATCTTAGTTCGCTCGCGGGGACAAATTTCACGCCACCATGTCCAACGATGCGCGCATAGCCTTCCAAAAGGCGAGACCATGCGAAGGGCTCCGCTCCGGAGACGATGAAACGCTCCTGAGCAAGGTCGGGCAGTGTGGCGGCGCGCAATAATGCTTGGACCAGATCATCAACAAAGATGCCTGGGCAATGTCCCTCGGGCATAGGAAGCACGACGTCCCCGATGCTCAGCCACTCCAGGAACTGTTCCGTCCAAAGGGCGCTGCCGGATCCATAGACGATGGTTGGCTGTAAGATCGCCGCCGGCAGCCGCCCCGTCATCAGTCGGCGCTCCATCTCAATCTTGGCCTGTCGGTAGCCGCTCCCGCCGGCACGCTCCATACTGCTTGTTTCATCGATGTCGCTGTTGGGCCATCCGTCGTAAACAACGATCGAGCTGGTATGGACAATCCGGCCTACGCCCGCGCTCTCTGAAGCGGCACACATTGCATCGAACGCCGCAAGATTGGCAGCAGCAGTCGCGCGACCGTCATAGGCAAGATTAAAGATCATGTCGTGCCCTTGCAGTCCGGCTTCCAATAGCGCGGTGTCGGCCAGGTCGCCAACAATGGTTCTCACCTTTCCCGCGCTCATGGTCCGCGCTCCAGGTCTGGTTCGCCTGAGGACCGTTACTTCCGCACCAGCCTGTTCCAAAGCGCTGACGAGATGCCGTCCAACAAACCCGTCGGCGCCCGTAACGAATACTCGTTGACCGCAGGTCATCTGTCGCGCGTCCACGATTAGGAATCCTTTACTGGCGGTGCGGCGTTCTGGTCCGGCCCGTTCGGCTGATTCAAATCCTCGTAGATCCAGATCGCCAGATCGCGGGCCGTGTAGTAGCTGTCCTTCCCCCACTTCGCGTTCAGATCCCCAAGAGGGTCGGCGAGCCAGATGTAATATCTGCCCTTCCCCTGGTTCTTCAGCGTGAGGATGCGCGTCCGGGCGTCTTTCAGCATGGCCAGGAGTTCCAGCACGTCGGCGCGGCCTCCGACCGGACCATGGCCGGGGACGAAGATGGTCTTGTCGTCGGTCATGGCGAGCAGTTGCTCCAGCGCCGCAATGACGGCGGTTACACCAGCACCCTTGCTTGCCGGCTGATAGGGGTAGGTGCCATTGACGAAGATGTCACCCGTGGCCATCACATTGGCTTTGGGGAAAAAGACGACTGTATCGCCGTCAGTGTGCGCCTTTTGCGGATGGAAGAGTTCCACGTCCTCCCCATTGAAGCGAAGAGACAATGACTTCTGATAGGTGGTCTGAGGCATGCCTCCAGGCGCTGGTGTCGGCGTGTATTCGTTTCCAGCCTTGAGCCAGGGAACGACGTTTTTCTGCGCAACGATCTCGGCTCCGGCTTCGTGCATCTTCGCATTGGCGCAAAGGTGATCGCCATGTCTATGCGAATCGATGACGTAGCGTAGACGGTTGGGCGTGATTGCGCGGATGGCCGCGAGCACCTTCTCGGATGTCTCGAGTTGGCCGGTATCGACCATCAGCACGCCGTCGGGGCCTGCAAACGCCGTGATGTTCCCGGCGGGCACGTCTTCACCATGCCCTTCGGTTCTCAACATATAGATCTGGTCCCTCAAATGCATCGTGGCGATCTCGACTTTAGCCCAACGGACCGTGTGATGCAGACAGGACTGGGGGTCGCGTTTCGTGCAGGCGCTGGTAGCGAGGGCGAGACCGAGAAGAAGGCCAGTGCTCTGCAAAAACTTCACTTCGAACCTCCCGTCGGCCGCCCGAATAGCCCGTACCGATTACCGATCATTTTACGGACTCGCGGGGTGATCGATTCTTTACAGCGCCCTGTCGGCTTCGCCGCGGTTCCTTCGCACCACTGGTCCGCGCGCGGAGCCGGTCAACCAACCATTCGCTGCTGAACGCGGCGATGGTCGAGGCGTCTTCTGGTCGGCCAAGCTCAGCAAATAATTGGGTAACCTTGCCTCCGGGCGGCGGGAAGAATTCGATGCCGATGGGCGCCTTGCCTTGTGATTCCGCGAAGATTGCAGCGTGGAATCTCATCGCAATCGTCGCGTCGAGTCGTCGGAGCAGATGCAGGACGCCATCCAAGCTGGGTTCGCCCTGCCACACTCTGAGGTCGATTGTTGCTGGAAGTACGCGGCGCAGCGCGCAGGCGGCCGTCAGGTCCGACATTCCCAACTGGATCGCATTCATCGGGAAATAAACATAGGTCACCGGTCGCTCGCTTGCCTCAGCGAACGTGGTGAGCGCCTGACTCAGGCCGGCGAGCAATCTGGGGTCGACCTGCGGATCATCCAGATCAGGAAGGTTAAGCCAGTCATCGTGCGTGGGGCGCAGATTAATGCCTACAGTTATTGCACCGTCCGTCTCCGCCAGCAAGTCATCGACCACCGCAATGTCGGCAGCTGGCAGGCGGTCGAGCTCGGTACGGCTGGCCAGATAGTCGAAGGCCGGATCGGGGGAGACTTCCACTTTTAGACCAGTCATCACTCTATGGCGTGCTGACCCCTCCGAGCGCACCGATATCCGCGATGCCATCCTGGCAACCCGACGGGCTGCCCACACGCACAGCTTGTCCTCCAGCGCGAGGACACCAATTCGCTCAATCAGAAAGGGAATCCCGTGCCGCCGCGCGGCCTCGGCCGACGCCAGATGACGTGCCAATATGCGCGGCGAGGCGAATAGCGGACCACCACCCAAAATCAGGGCCTGGGCGTCCTTGAGCCCCCGCTCCACGGCCGCCACGCGATAACGTTCCACGGCAACCTTCACCGGAATGGACAGGCCGTCAACCAGCCGACGGGTGTGTTCCGGACGGGCGCTCATGACAGTCGCGCGCTGCAGGCCGTAACGGCGATGCAGATCCAGGATCGCGCCGCCGAGAATCGCCGCATCGCCGATGTGATCGCCGCCATAGACGCCGATGATTATCGCGGTTTCGATTCTGTCTGGTACCTCAACCCCGGGTGCGACCTCGCCGGGGCGCAAGCGGATCAGGGCGTCGAACGCTTCACGCCCCGCTTCGAACCATTCGACGACCTTGCGACTGGCGCGTGCGGCTGGCGTGATCGGAAACCGATAGGCCATATAGTCGTCGAAAAACGCCCGCTCCTTTTCGTCGAGTGTGTCGGGCGCAAGGAAGTCAACCGCCGCGCCTGTCAATGCCCCGAGCCGATGAATGCTCTCCATGCAATGGACGCTCCGTCGGTCAACCGGCACGCGCCACACTACCGCGCCCGTGTCGCGCGCCGCCGACGTTTGCTCGATCAGTTGCGCCAGCGGCCCCACTTTGCCGCCGAGCGCGTCGAACGCGTTGCCTGCCCAAGCGGGATCGAACGCGATGATTGTGGTCATCGCACCGGTTGGCCCATGGCCGCCCTGAACGGTACTGTCACACGTTTCTGGCCCGCAGCCTTGCGGAAGCTCGCTTCCGCAAGCTCAGCCGCGCGCTCCCAGCTGAAGCTGGTGGCCCGTGCCAGGGCGGCTTCGCGCAAGCGGGCACGCAGACGCGTATTCTCCAGAAAGGTCAGCACCGTCCGAGCAATATCGTCGGGGTTTTCCGGCTCGAAAAACAGCCCAGCATCGCCTACGACCTCTGGCAGGCTGCCCCGATTGCTAGCGAGCACCGGTACGCCGCACTGCATCGCTTCCACGGCTGGAAGACCGAAGCCTTCCCAGAGTGACGGGAAGACCAGAGCGGCCGCACCGTTCAGCAATCGCACGACGTCGTCATCGTCAAGATACCCGCTGAATTGTACATGTTTGGCGATCGGCGGGTGCGCAGCGACAAAGGCCATCAGCTCGGGCACGTTGTCCCAAAAACCGCGCCCCGAAGTGTCGCCGACAATGATAAGTCGGACCTCCGGCCGCTTGGCAATGATCTGTGGCATCGCTCGCAGCAGCCCCAGGATATTCTTGTGCGCGTTCATTCCGCCCAATGTGATGAGAAGATCCTCGCCATCCATGACGCCAAACTCCGCACGCGCCGTGATTCCCACGGCGGGGGGGTGAGGCTGGAATGCCTTGTCGGCGCCCTCGGTCACCACGTCGATGCGCGAGCGTGGTATCTTGAAAATGCTCTCTATGTCCCTGCCGGACGTCTCGGTAACTGTCATGGCGCGTGTGGTCTGGCGCAGCGCCAGAGCAGTCTTGACACGCCATAGCCGGTGATTGATCGGCTTGGGGAAAAGATACTCGGGAAAGCGTTCGGCGGTGCAGTCGTGGTAGCAAACCACGCACGGTGTTCGGCCCAGTATGGGAAAATATGAATAGACGGCCGGGAAGAAAAAGACGTCGAAATTGGCTTTGTGGACCGCCCATGCCATGCGCAGCAGGTCGATCATTGACCGCGAGGAGTCTCCCGAATGGGACTCGTTTAGCCCTCGGCGGGTCGCAGCGCTGAGCATCCTCGCACCGGCAGGCATCGGCACCTGCGGGGGCCGATCAAAAACGAGCGTGTATTCGAATCCTTCGTCCCGTGCGACAAGTACCTTAATCAGTTCACGCGTGAATCGGCCAAATCCCCGGTCGTTGGCCCAGGTTGCG
This sequence comes from Sphingomonadaceae bacterium, assembly GCA_041916635.1. Lineage (GTDB taxonomy): Bacteria > Pseudomonadota > Alphaproteobacteria > Sphingomonadales > Sphingomonadaceae > Aquisediminimonas. Next base: position 1,167,059 of record JAYRZE010000001.1, read on the forward strand.
GCGTCCACCCCGATGTGCAGGCGTTGACCAGGGACGGCCATGCTCAGCGCGCACCTGCGCCCTGCAGCTCAGCATCCGCGTTACCCAAATAGCGCAACAGTACCCCCCTCGAGCTTGACCCCATGCACGCCCTATTTGCATACATCACCTGAATCAACCGTATACACCGCCGCGGAAATCGGACGGCGCGCCTGTGTCGCCCCATCTGCCTCGATGCCAATAGTGCCGGCTTCGCGCCTCTTCAGGCCTAACTGCCAATACGCATGGTCGCCTCGCCTGCGCCCTCAAATCCGATGGCAAGGATGCCTATCAGCACCAGCCCAATCCCGGCTAGCTTCGTCGCGGTGAGCGGCTCATGAAAGAGAAAGCGCCCACCAAGCGTTGTAATCGCGATTCCGAGCGCGATGAAGGGATAGGCCGTCGAAAGTGGAACGCGCGAAAGGACAAGCAACCAGACAATGGCGCTCAATCCATAGGAAAGGAGACCGAAAATGATAAGTGGCGACGACGAAAGGCCGATGGCGATGCGCAGCGGCCTTCCGCCTTCCATGATGCCCCTGACATCCGGCGCTGTCATCCCCGCCTTGAGGGCAATCTGCGCGCCCGATGTCAGACCGACACTGAGAAGAACCAGTCCTATCGTTACTAGGCGCATGAGGCTTGTCCCTCCGTTGTTCAGGCGGCGAAGAATAGGATGCAGCCGACCGCGAGAAGCATGATGTAGCTTCGTGGGTCACGCAGCGCGAATATGATCGGGTCGTCATCGATGAGTCGTCTGTGCGCCATCACTAATACTCGCCCGATCCAGTAGAGCAACAAGGGACAGATCAACCAGAATAGCTCGGGATGATGATACCGACTCTGGACGTTGGGCGAAGAGACGTATAGCGCAAAAATCGTCACAGCGTTCATTCCGGAAGCCGCTGCAAGCGCCGTCACAACACTGACATCCGATTTTCGGTAGTTGCGATTGGTGAGTTCCCCCAAACCCTGTTCGATCCGTGTGTCGAGCTCGATGTAGCGCTTGATGAGGGCCATGAAGCTGAAGAAGAACATCGAGAATGCGAGTAGCCATTCGGATGGAACGACCCGGATCGCGGCAGCTCCGCCAATCACTCGTGTAGTATAGAGGCCAGCAAGGACCACGACGTCGATCATCATCTTACGCTTCAGGCTGAAGGAATAGGCCAAGGTTACTGCAAAATATCCGGCCAGGACCGCTGCAAGCAAGAAGGAAACCGAAAGAGCGAACCCAAAAGCCAAGGCCAGCAGGACAGGTACTGCGGCAAGGCCTTGCAGGATCGGCACAGCGCCGCTTGCAAATGGGCGATTGCATTTGGTCGGGTGCTTGCGATCGGCCTCGAGGTCGACAAGATCGTTGATAATATAGACGCTCGATGCACAAAAAGAAAAGGCAAAGAATGCAGAAATGCACTGAATCAGCGCAGTCATTGTCAGAGACTGCGATGTAATCATCGGGAGAAATACCAGGCCGTTCTTCGCGTATTGGTGGATACGAAGTACCCGGAACCAGATGTTTGGCTTCTTGTCGAGTGCGATGTGATCCGCAAGCGATTGGCGCTTCTCGATCCTGCTTCGGAGCCCCGCGCCGGCGCCAACGGTGATTGCCTTGTTCGCGCGCACCCAGATTTCCATATCGGCCGCGCTGTCCCCGATATAATCGAACCCCCGCTCTCCGAACATTGCGACAAGCTGTTCCGCTTTGGTCCGGCCGGACAGATTCGTCTGGCCGTCTGACGACAATACTCCATCAAAAAGGCCAAGATGTGCGCCGACGCCTTCAGCGTGCAGCCTGTCGCTCCCGGTTGCAAGATACACCGGACGACCGATTTCGCGCGCGTGCTCGATGAATGCGAGCACATCGCTATTGTATGGCAGCAAGCTGTAATCGATCGTGCTTTGCTCGGCCAAATATTGCTTTAGCGGTGCTTTTCCTTTCAGCAGGTATGCAAGCAGTCGTAGATGGTGACGCGCGCCGTTCGAAATGGATTGGAAAAAGGATTCATGGAGCAAATCCGATTTCACCAGAGTGCGATCAAGATCGACAACCAATGGAATCTTTCCCGTGAGGTCCGGCCGGGTTTTTGCTGACGATCCTCCCATGTCGGCCCCGCTACTCGACAGTCAATCCGTTGAGGTTTGGCTAACACAATGGAACAAGACGCGCAAACCGAGGCCTCAATGCTCTGCCAGCCGATAGGTGGCGTTCTTCTTCACATCGAGCGTCAGCACACCAGTCTTGCTTGTCACGCTCGTTACAATTGCTCCGGCGGCGTCGGGTCCGGCAATGACAAGCTGGTATTGGGCCCGGCGAAGGCCCGATATTGTCACCGGCATGCCGGCCAGCGCGTGCATTGCGACAACCAATTTTTTTTCCGGTGTGATGAAGCTGACGGCTTCAAGGTCTTCGTTGTCGCTTAGCGCTCCCGTGCGCACCGACCCCCGATCGACGGCGTTGAATATCAAAGAAAGCGCTTGCGCGGTTGGAGTCAGCTCAAGCACTGACGGGGCGCCGGCTGGCCCCCTACCTACAATCAGCGATCCTGGCCCGATGGCACCGCCATCGCGCGCTCGCGCGGCAATTCCATAATTTTGCCAGGCCGAGGCATCGCCCTCGCATAAGTCAGCAATCAAATCGCTTACGTCGCCATCGACATATTCAAGCATTGCCGTTCGAATCCCCGCAGCGCGCGCCGTATCGCGAATTTGATTGAGATCCAGAGCATCCGGCGCACCGTCATAGCGGTGGTAGGCCAGCGTAGTCATGTGCCGCGTCGCGCCGGGAATGCTCCGGATGTCTTCGTAATAGGCAAGCGCGCGTTGCGCCTTGGCCGTCGACGGGGCAATGATTTCAACATTCGAAAAGCCGGCGTCGTCGAGCCGTGCCGTAACGGCCAGGATTCCCCGTCCGATTGCGGCACCACTCCAGTCGCTGGTGTTATCGGGTTCAATGATGATCTCGAGTGAATCGGGTACTAGGCCATATTTCTCCCGCAGATGGGAAAAGGCTGCGGTAACGAGTTCGGCATATTCGGCAGGATTTTTTGCATGCGACAACGTTCCGGGTTGGCCAGTTCGTTTGAAATCGACATACGCAAGATTGAGTCGCAACTGCCTACCACGTGTTCCGAGGCGCTTCTTGATGGGCAGAATCATGTTCTCAACGTGCCAGTCGAGATCGGAAAAATGAATGCCGGCGGGGTTCAGGTCGGCCGGATTCGCATTGTCGTTGATCTTCTCGTAGAAATGGGCCTTGAATTCGCGATAACCGATCTTGCCCGCTTCAAAGAGCGCCCAGTAATCGACGGGGTTTTCTATCCCGCTCTTGATCTCCAGGCGCACCCGGTCAATTCCGGCTTGATCGACGAGCATCGTGGCGAGTTCATCGCGCTGCGCCAGCCACGATCCGTCAAACCGGTCATTGCCTTTGTCGAACTCCCAGCCTCTGGCCGTCACTTCCCAGCCCGTCATAACTTGGTGGTGCTCGCGTTCGTTGATGGTTAAATTAGCCCGGGAATGGTCACGGCCCCCAAAGGAGACACAGCCGAGCAGAATCAACGCGCATAGTGCCGAACGGACGATGGCAGTATTGTTCACCATGGTTCCCCCGATGCTGATCCTGTCAATTGCCGTCGGGCACTTGACCTTGGTCGGTTTGATGCATCAATAAGCCGCGCCAGTTCAATTCCTATTCTCGACATCGGTGACGTCGCCCCATTATTGCACAGCAATGCAAAACGGCTTGCCATTGCGTTTGCGGCGACTACGTTTCGGCGCGATGCCAACATTGTTCCAATTCTGCAGACTCGCAGCGTCGTGTTCGGCCGCGCGGTCGGAGGTGTGTCCGACTGAGGAAATTCGCCGATGAGTGTAAGGTTTGATGGCGCGCTGGTTCGGCGCACGTTGATTTTTGCACTGCTCCTGCTCTGGCCGCTCATCCTTTTCGGAGGACCGTCCTACATCGCCGACAGCGCCAGCTATCTAAAAGGCGGGAAAGTCGCAGTGGAGTTTGTATCTTCGAAACTCTTCCCGCAGTCTTCGCAGGCGCCGGCGCCTGGGCTGCCTGCAGCGAAGGCTTCGGATCTTCCGGTGGCGCCAAGTTTTCACGAAGCCCCCAAAGGTGCGCGCTCGGTCACCTACAGCGTGACCGCCTACCTGCTGCGCTGGCCCGGCATGGACATGACGGCGCTGGCGCTTGCCCAGATTCTCTGTGCGGCTTTTCTCGGTGCCGTCACACTTGGCGTCCTCGGTGTCGTGAGCTGGGGCCGGTTCATTGCCATTGGCGGTATACTCGCGTTCGCTACACCGCTCGCGTTGTCTTGCGCCAATGCCGTTCCGGACGTGTTTTCTGGTTTTGTCATTGCGACGACCATTCTCGTGACGCTTTTTCTAGATCGGTTATCGGGAGGCGTGCGGTTGGCGACGGCCGGTATCACAGGCTTTGCCGTTACTACGCATGCCAGCGTTCCGCCGCTGGCGATGGGGATGGTGGTGCTCGGTGTCGTGGTGTTGCTGGTGGCAAAGCGTTTCGGGCTGGCGAGGCCGCGTGGGAGCTGGGCATGGCTGATCGTTCCGCCAGCGCTGGGCATGATTGCCAACACGGCCATCGGCTACGTGGCGTTCGGGGAGGTGAGCGTTGCCGCCAAACGCTTTCCCACAGCGCTTACCCGTTCCGTGGTCGATGGCCCAGCACGCTGGTATCTGGAGAAGCACTGCGCGACCGAGCACTACGCGGTTTGCGAAGTGTTCGGGACTCATATTCCATCCACGATCAATGACTTCCTGTTTTATAAATGGGGGTTGAACGGGCGAGCGACGCCCGAGCAGATGGACCGAATACGTGCTGAGGAAGCGGAAATCGTGATGAAAGCGGCGCTCGAATATCCCGGCTACGAGGCATACAATCTATCGCGTACTATATTGCGCCAGCTCTTCCGCTTTGACCTCGGCAAGTCACGATTCAGGGAGTGCCTTGCGCCCGATGCAGACGGTGCTCCCGAGATCGTCCTGTGCTCGCGCCAGAGGCAGCCGTTGATGGTCGCGGTCAGTATGCTGGACAATATCCTCCTTGCCCTGTGCCTCGCCTGGTTGGCGGCGAACCTCAAACGTCTCCACAATCGAGAGCGCTTCGCCGTGTTGCTCGTCGTTGCCGGGCTGATTGGCAATGCCACGATCGTAGTTGTCTTTTCTACGCTGTCCCCGCGCTACCAGGCTCGTGTGATCTGGGTGCTGCCGCTGTTCCTGCTTGGCATGATTGCCGCTCATTATCGGAACAATGCCGGCGGGTTGAGGCGGGTGGAGACAAGCTAGTAGTTCCGGTCGCCCCTACCTTGAATGCGCTTCGATGAAACTCACCAACACCAGTCAAGCGCCAGGTGGCCCGCATCGATTGAAAGATGCAACACCTGATTTCCGCCACCCGCCATGGTGAGGAGCGTAAACTGATCCCCGTCGAGCAGGTAAGTGCGCACAATGCCCAGTTCGCGGGCCACGCGCGTATCGAGCGACCTGGGTGGGCAGGCTGTCCGTGCCATGGCAAGCGGCGCGAAACCAATCCGGTTCGGCCCCTCGGATTGCCAGCGGTCGACGGCACGATTGCAGTCGAGGCGCGATGTGGCGCCGCTTTTGGTCGGGGAAAGAGGATTCGAACCTCCGGCCCCTGCCTCCCGAAGACAGTGCTCTACCAGGCTGAGCTATTCCCCGACCGATGCGGATTCGGCCGCGAAGGCCGAGTGGCAGGCGGACGCCCTTAGCGGGGGACGCCGCGCGGTTCAACCCCGCGCGGCAATCATGTCTTCCACCGCCACGAATTTTTCGCGGGGCGCGCCTTCACGGGCTCGGGCAATCTCGGCTTCCTCGATCTTCTTCCAGTCGCGGAAGGTGACGATATCGACGCCACGGCTTGCAAGCAGCGCGTCGAGGCCGGGGCGTCCTTCCCGCCCCTCGCCATCGCCGATATCGGTCGCGATCAGATCGACGACGGAAAATCCGTCCGGCCGGTTGGTGCCGATCGTCCCTGTCGGCCCGCGCCGCGCCCAGCCGACGCAGTAGAGGCCCGGGAGCACGCGCCCTTCCGAATTGGCGAAGCGGCCCCGGCCATGCTCGTAGGGGACGCCGTGGATCGGCGGCGTCTGATAGCCGATGCACGAGACGACGAGCCCGCACGGGATGACATAGGTTTCACCGGTTCCGACCGAGCGTAACTCGTCGTCGAGCTTCGTGCGCTCGACAATGATTCGTTCGACCTTGCCATCGCCCTCGATGGCGACGGGGCTTGCGAAGAAATCGAAATCAAGCGTGATTTCCTTCGGATCCCCACCATTTGCGGCAAATTCGCGCAAATGCGTGACGGATTTGCGCATCCCCGGCTCGAGCAGCGCGTCATCGGCTTCGGGCGGGAAATCGGCGAGGTTGATCGCCGGCTTGGCGCGGGTCAGATGCCCGAGTTCGCCCAGTTCCTTCGGCGTCATGGCGATCTGGTGCGGCCCGCGCCGGCCGAGCAGGGTGACGCGCTTGATCCCCGAATGGTCGAGCGCATCCAATGCGTGCGAGACAATGTCGGCGCCTTCGAACTCCGCGCGCGTCTTGGCGAGGATCCGCGATACATCGAGCGCGACATTGCCGTTCCCGACAACGACTGCCCCCGGCCCGGCCAGCGGCGGATCGAGCTCGGCAAAATCGGGATGGCCATTATACCAGCCGACAAAGGCCGCCGAGCCGATCACACCGGGAAGGTCGCTTCCGGGAATGGCGAGCGGGCGGTCATGCGGAGCGCCGGTCGCCAGGACGACCGCGTCGTAAAGCCTGGTCAACTCGTCGATGCTCACATCCTTGCCGACCAGCACGTTGCCGACAAAGCGGACATTGTCCGAAAGGTTCACGGCCTCGTAGCGTTTGGAGACGCCCTTGATCGATTGGTGATCGGGCGCGACGCCGAAGCGGATCAGGCCATAGGGAACGGGCAAGCGATCGATGATGTCGACGCGGACATCGTCGCCGAACTTCTTCTGCGCCGCCTCCGCGGTGTAATAGCCCGCAGGGCCGGAGCCCACCACTGCGATATGCCGCATAAGTGCAGACACCCCTTTGTGTTTGGCCGCGATGCTAACGGACCGGCGATGAAGCGCAAGGGGGGATGGGCAGGTGCAAAGACGCGAAGCGGGCCGCCGCGCCGGAAGTTGATGAAAGTCAGGCCACGTCACCACAGGCGAGGGCCATATTCGGGGGGACCGCATCCGCCCCCGTCCTCCGCTTGCCCCTGTTCGGGCGCGGGTTGCCACCTGGCGTTCAGCGCGTCTTCGGCCGCTTCGCTTTCGACCGAGCCGATCCCGCGCTGGAGCCGCAGGGCGAACAGTTCGTCATGTCCTTCGTAGCTGGCCTTGTCGAGATGCCGGCCGTAGCGCAGCGGATCGCGATAGCGCATGAGGAACATCGCCAGCCGGTCATTGTAGCGGCGATGTTCGCCAACCAGCTCGCCCTTGTAATAATGGGGCACGGGGACGCCATAGATGGCGCGCGACAGGACGGCGTCCGAAAGCCGGCGGATGCCATAATCGAGCGCGGCATCCCAGGCGAGGCGGAAGCTGCGCGCATCGAAGCGGCGGCGCAGGCGATAGGCGCTCTCGATCGACATGCCCACGCGCTTGCAGGCATCGGTGACGCAGGCGGTTTCGGCGAGCGCGGCGATGAACTCCGCTTGCCGCTCCCGCGTCCAGCCATCGTGGCGCTCGCGGACGGGGACGGGATCGAAATCCGGGGCGGTTGCGGGGATAGGTCTTGGCTCTTCCATTCGATCTAATATAACCAAATAGGAGATTTCGTTCAAGACAGGGATTTTTGAGGTGTTCGGGAATTTGATACAGCGCCGGGACTCGCTTATGTCTGTTTGCGACAACATTTCGGTCATTGCATGTGAATGGCCGAAAAGCGCATCGCCTATCCATGCTACGAGAACGTCTGCGCGAGATTGCTGCAATTCTCATTGGAGGGGCATTTTTGGGCGGGCTTGTGCTGTTCTATAAATGGCAACTTCCCGTAGGAAAACCGAGGCGCGTTGAGGCTCGGCTCGTCAGTTTCGACAGCCAGATTGCTGACAAATACTATCTTCGGGGAACCGAAACATACGCCACCCTGGTCTTGCCAGATGGGCGAATTGTCAGATTGCTCCTGCCCAACGACGGCATGGGATGTAGGCGCGATGATCTCGTTTGGGTTGCCGAATATGACAATCGGTATCGGGTCGAGAGTCTTGATTGTCACCGGCCCCGAAAATTGAGGTCCGCTAACCACCCATGAAGCGCCGTCTGCCTTTAGAAACAACGACCCCAAAGCAGCCGTTACAAGCACGGCTCCTTGAGCTTCGATCGCCCATCCCACAAAGAAGCGGTCCGTAGGATGTATCCGCCCGCCCCACTCGGGCCAAGAACTATCAGAAAATTGCGATCATCGCGTATCTGTGCATGAGAGATAACGGATGCAGGGACAAATCGCCTATGTTCCTTGCCACGAATTATCCGCCTGATTTGAACTTGAAGGCGATATTCGCTTTGCCAATTTGGAAGGAAGTCTGCCTCCGAACCTGCAATGACTTTTTCGTCGACCGTTCTAATCCGGCCAATCACCACAAGATCACCGCACGCATACTCCAACTCTCCCAAGATATCTCCATTCTGCATTGTTGCGCATCCACAAAGCGAACAGAGCAACACTGGTACTATTTTTGAAAGCATTGCTCAGACTAGTACTAGCAATGTCCGCTTTCCACCCCATATCAAACATCGCAACTTCGTCGCCCCGTGCTTGACACGGGGCTTGGCTAGCCTTGACTGGCGTCCGTCGGGAACCACTCCTCCCACAAATCATGCCAATCCGGATTGTCGGCTTCGATCAGCGCGAACTTCCAGTCGCGTTTCCACTTTTTCACCAGCTTTTCGCGCGCTATGGCCGGCTCGATCTCTTCATGGCGCTCGGCATAGACCAGCCGCGTCTTGCCGAAATCCGCCACGTGCGACGAACCGGTTCCTTCGCGGTGCTGATAGACCCGCCGGAGAAGATCAGCGGTTACGCCGACATACATGCCGCCGCGATAGCGGTTCGCCATGATGTATACCCAGCCACCCTGCGCCATACTGCCTTATTGCCAACGGTTGCGGCGAAGAAAAGCCAAGCCCCGCATCAAGTGCGGGGCGACGGTGAGGGTCTGGCGAGCCGTTCCTCGCACACCGCTTTTACAATCGCATGTAGCCTTCCCACACTGGCCGCCGCTTCTGCTGCGACGTCAGATGCTCGTAATCCTTGCGCACGGACGAGGCTTAGCGGGGAATGCAGGACGGTGCCAATCTTCTTCGTGCCCTTCGTGGCTTCGTGTGAGGTCATTGTTTCACACGAAGACACAAAGACGCGAAGATATGGGTCCCCGCTTTCGCGGGAATGACACAGGTTGGCGCTATTCCGCTGCCATTGCCAGTTCGACGCCCTGCGGACCGCGCAACACCACGCCGGGGTGGACGCCCAGATATTCGCCGTTCCGGAACGTCACTTGGCCGGACTTGATCGTATAGTCATAGCCTTCGGCCTTTTGGAGCAGGCGCTTGCCGCCTGCCGGCAGGTCGAACGCCAGCCAGGGCTTGCCAAGCTTCACCTTCGCCATGTCGATGACGTTGATGTCGGCCAGATAGCCCGGCGCGATCAGGCCGCGATCTTCGAGGTGATAGAGCAAGGCCGTATCGCGGCACTGTCGCTTGATCGCGTTCTCGAGACCGATGCGCGCCTTCTTGCGGTCGCGCACCCAATGCTGGAGCATGAAAGTGGGCGAGGCCGCGTCGCAAATCGTGCCGCAATGCGCGCCACCGTCCGAGAGCGAATTGATCGTGTCGTCTGCCTGCTGAAGTGCTTCGAGGAAGTCGAGATTGCCGTCCGCATAATTGAGGATCGGGAAGTAGATGAAGCCCTTGCCCTCGTCGCGCATGAGGAGGTCATAGGCATATTCGGCGCCCGAGACGCCGGCGGCTGCCGCGCGCGCCAGGATCGTCTGGTCCTGCGTCGGCTCGTAATTGAAATCGGGGTCCATCTCGAACTGGATGAACCAGCCGCCCGCGACGATCCGAAGCAGGTCGACCACGTCGCTTTCGGGAAAAACATTTTCCTCCGCGATCATCCTGGCCTTGAACGCCGGGTCCTTGAGGTGGCGAAGCTGTTCTTCCCAGGGCAGACCCTCGATTTCGGCCCAGGCCGGCTTGAAGCGGAAGGGATGCACGGTTCCGCGCCAGGCCATGACGATGCCGTTGCCCCTGAGCGCGATCTGCGCGACGATATTGGCGCCCTTGGCGTTTTCGGCGCGCATCGTCGAAATCTGCTCGTCGAGCGGCAATTCCTTGGCGATCGACTGGAGCGCGGCGAAGCTGACGGGCAAGCCCGTTTCGCGGCTCAATTCGCCCATCCATTCGAACTCGTTCCATTCGCGCTTCAGGTCCGACGCCATTTCGAACACGCCATAACCGACCCGGCCCATTGCCCGTCCGATGCCGAGAAGTTCTTCCTTGGTCGCGGTCGTGCCGGGCACGAGCACGCCGTCGACCGATTTGTGGAGGATCGTGCGCGAGGTCGAAAAGCCGAGAGCACCTGCGCGCAGCCCTTCCTCGACGATCCTGGACATCTGCGCGATATCGGTTTCGGTCGGCGGCTCGTTCGCCGCGCCGCGTTCGCCCATCACATAGGCGCGGACGGCGCCGTGCGGGACGTGCGTTCCCACATCGACCGTGCGCGGCAGTTTTTCGAGCGCATCGAGATATTCGGGAAAAGTCTCCCAGTCCCAGGTCATGCCTTCGGCCAGCGCCGTTCCGGGGATATCCTCGACGCCTTCCATCAGGCCGATCAGCCAGTCATGCCTGTCGGGCTTGGCAGGTGCGAAGCCGACGCCGCAATTGCCCATCACGACCGTGGTGACGCCGTGCCAGCTCGATGGCGCCATTTCGGGATCCCAGGTCGCTTGCCCGTCATAATGGGTGTGGACGTCGACAAAGCCGGGCGTGACGATCCTGCCCGTCGCGTCGATTTCCTCGCGGCCGCTGTCCTCGATCGTGCCGACGGCAGTGATCAGGCCCCCGTCGATCGCCACATCGCCCTTGAACGAAGGGCCGCCCGTTCCATCGACGATTGTTCCGCCCCGGATCACCAGATCGTGCATTTCGACTCTCCCGCGTTTCTGTTTGAAACCGAGCCTATCACAGATTGACGTAAACGGAAGGTGGAAACGTCAGAGCGTGACGACGACCTTGCCCTTGGCGTGTCCCGCCTCGAGATGCGCCATTGCTTCCGCGATGTTTTCGAAGGCGAAGCGCCTGTCGACGACGATCTTGAGCTTCCTCGCATCGACCAAAGCGACAAGTTCGGCAAGGTCGGACGAGCGCGGGTGAAGGAAATAATAATGATAGGAAACGCCGTTCGCCGCAGCCTTGCGACGCAGATCGAGGCTGGCCAGCCAGAACAGCGCCTTGATCGCTCCCCCAAAACCGAGCGCGCTGCTCGCGGCCGACGGAGTCGGCAGGCCGGAGATCGAGACGACCGTGGTGCCCGGCTTGGCGACCTTGAAGCAGGCCTCGAGTGTGTCGCCGCCCGCAAGATCGAACACGGCGTCGAATGTCCGGCCGGTGCTGGCAAGGTCGGTCTTGGTATAGTCGATCACATGATCGGCACCCATTTCGCGAACCAGCGCTTCGCCGCGCGACGAAGCGGTGGTGGTGACTTCGGCGCCCATCAGCTTGGCCAGCTGGATCGCGAAACAGCCGACGCCGCCCGCGCCGGCGGTGATCAGCACATGCATGCCGGGGCCAACATGGAGCCGGTCGCGGAGCACCTGTTGCGCAGTCTGGCCGGCAAGCGGCAAGGCACTTGCCGTGGCGAGATCGACGGTCGCGGGCGGGAAGGCCGCGCAGCCTTCGTCGATCCGGGCAATCTCGGCAAAGCTGCCCATTTCGGTAATGCGCGAACAGGCGATGACCTTGTCGCCAGCCTTGAACTGCTTGACCGCCGAACCGACCGCGACGACCTCGCCCGAAAGGTCGTTTCCGAACGCGGTCGGCAATTTCGGCCGGAACAGGACGCGGACTGCGCCCAGCCTTGTCTTGTAGTCGACCGGATTGAGACTGGTGCCGGAAACCTTCACGAGCAGGTCTTTGGGGCGGGCTTTCGGATCGGGAACGCCTTCATCAAGCGTTGCGCATTCCGGACCGCCATAGCGGTGAATCCGATAGGCTTTCACGATGCGGCCTCCCCCTCCGTCAGTCGACCACAAGGATGTGCTGACGGCCGGGGATGATTGCAAGCGATTTCGCGGGCGCCCCGTGGGGCAGAAAGGATCGTTTGCCCGATCCCTGCCTTGCCCCCTAAAGCGCTGCCGTGACTCGCGCGCCGGAAACATTCGATGCCATCATTCTCGGCGCAGGGGGCGCGGGGATGATGTGCGCCGCAACCGCCGGGCAGCGCGGGCGGCGGATACTCGTCATCGATCATGCCGACGCGCCGGGAAAGAAGATCCTGATCTCGGGCGGCGGGCGCTGCAACTTCACGAACATCCATAGCGCCGCCGACCGCTATGTTTCGGCAAACCCGCATTTCGCCAAATCGGCGCTCGGGCGATACCGTCCGGAGGATTTCATCGCGATGGTCGAGCGGCACGGAATTGCCTGGCATGAAAAGACGCTAGGCCAGCTTTTCTGCGACGGATCGGCACGCCAGATTGTCGACATGCTTCTTGATGAATGCGCGATCGGCAAGGTCGAAATCGCGTTGGGCGAAGCCATTGCCGGCGTCGATCATGCAGACGGGGTTTTCCGGATCGGTCTTGGCAATCGCACCGTTGCTGCGCCCTCTCTGGTGATCGCGACGGGCGGTCCGTCGATCCCGAAAATCGGTGCGACCGGTTTTGCTTATGATCTGGCCCGCCGGTTCGGGCTGAAACTGGTTGAGCCGCGCCCTGCGCTCGTGCCGCTGACGCTCAGCGGGGAGGACGCGCTCTTCACCTCGCTTTCCGGCGTCTCGGCCGAAGTGGTGGCGCGGGCCGGGAAGACGGCATTCCGCGAAGCCGCGCTCTTCACCCATCGCGGGCTATCCGGCCCGGCAATCCTCCAGATATCCACCTATTGGCGGCACCGTGAGCCGATCTCCATCGATTTCCTGCCCGATCATCCGCGCGGCTGGCTTCGCGAAATCAAGCGCCAACGCCCGCGATCCGGCCTGCGCGCGGCGCTGTCGGGGGCCCTTCCCGAACGGCTGGCGAAGGCGCTTGCAGATCGGATCGCGCTGACCGACGAACTGGGCGGGCAGGCTGACCACAACCTCGAGGCCATCGAGCAACGACTTGCGAACTGGCAATTCCACCCCAATGGCACCGAAGGCTTCGCGAAGGCCGAAGTGACCTCGGGCGGGATCGCGACAGAAGGCCTTTCCTCGCAGACGATGGAGGCGCGCCGCGTGCCGGGCCTTTATGCGATCGGTGAAGCGGTGGACGTGACGGGCTGGCTTGGCGGCTATAATTTCCAATGGGCCTGGGCAAGCGGGGTGGCGGCAGCGCAGGCGCTATGACCGGGCCCTGACCGCTGCCTCCGCGAGTTCGGCAAGCTGGGCGGCGACCGTGGACCAGCCGCCCTCGAAGCCCATGTCCTTGTGCTGGTTGAACGCGGCTTCGCTCCAGTGGCGAGCGCCCGCGCGGTAATGCGTGCCGTCCCCGTCGGGCGTCAGCTCGAAGAACCCGACCATGAACGGCTCTTGCGGAATCCAGCCGGCCTTGAAGGCGTCGGTGAAGACGATGCGCTTGTTGGGTACAACTTCGAGGAACACGCCTTCGCCGCCCGATTCCTCTCCATTGGGGCCATACATGGTCACGGCATTGCGCCCGCCGGGGCGCCAGTCCTGCTCGATCACTTCGGCGCGCCAGGGCTTGGGGCACCACCATTCGGCGAGCCGCTCCGTCATCACCTGCCAGACGATTTCGGGGGTTGCGGCGATATGGCGCTCGATGGCGAGTTCGAAGGGAGCGGAGGTCATATGTCGATCCTTTGCAAAAATTTCAGTCGCGGTCGGGTGCGCCGAGCGGGAAGAGGCCGCGATAGGGCCTGGCTTCATCGACCGCGCGGGCAACCGATGGCCGGGTGAGCAGGCGCGCGCGATAGGCCCTGAGATTGGCATGCCCCTCACTGATCGGATGGACCCAGTCGGCATAGAAGAGCGAGGGAGCGGCTGCACAATCGGCGAGCGAGAAGCCGCTGCCATTCGCCCATTCCCGGCCCGCCAGCCGATCATCGAGCCAGCCGAAAATAGTGTCGAGCATCTTGCGTGCACGGGCAACGCCGGCCGGATCGCGCTCTTCCGCCGGCCGCAATGCGTGGTCCATAAAGGCCTGGAGCGGCGTCATCACATAATTGTCGAAGATCCGGTCCATCATCCGCGTCTCGACCGCCAGCGCCGGATCCCCGGGCAGCAGTTTTACCGGCCCCGGATGGAAGGACGCCAGATATTCGATGATCGCGGTCGCTTCGAAGATCGCTGTTTCGCCATCGCGGAGCAAAGGGAATTTGGCGATCGGCCAGAACGACGCGAACTCCGCGAAATTCTCCGGATGCCCGGGGTCGAGCATCCGGAATTCGAACGGCGTGCCATTCTCGTAAAGCGGGATCAGCGCCTTCCAGGTGTAGGACGAGAAGGGGTGCCCGAAGAGCTGGAGCGTCACCCATCCTCTCCGAGAAACGCAGCCTCGAGCGGCGCGATGTCGAGCTTTCTCATCGTCATCATCCGCTGCATCATCCGCCCGACGCCGGCGCCGCCCTCCATCTGCAGTTCGATCATCCGCCGGGGCACGACCTGCCACGAGACGCCGAACCGGTCCTTCAGCCAGCCGCACATGCTTTCGCTGCCGCCATTTGCGAGCAAGCCGTTCCAGTAATGGTCGACCTCGGCCTGGTCCGCGCAACTGATCGACATCGAGATGGCTTCGCTGTGCGGGAATTGGGGGCCGCCATTCAATCCCTGAAAGCTCTGCCCCGCCAGCGTGAATTCAACGAGCATCGCCGTGCCTGCGGGCATCGGCATGTTCTCGCCATAGCGGCTGATCCCGCCGATCGCGGAATCAGGAAAGAGCGAAACGTAGAGGTTCGCAGCGTCCTCGGCCTCGCCATTGAACCAGAGGCAGGGGGTTATCTTAGACATGAAATTTCTCCTTGCAGTCAGGCGAGCCACCCGGCCTTCGCCCAGCGCCGGGCCAATAAGGTCTCGACGAGCGCCATCACGACGATGAACAGCGGGAAGACCATGATGCTTGCATCCCGTTGGATCGCGATCTCGATCAGATAAGGGGCAGTGAACTGCACGATCACGGCAACAAGGCTGAGCGCGAAAAGCACAAACGCCCATTTGCGCCGGAGCAACAGCGCAACCGCGCCAAGCGTGCCGGTGCTTATGCCAACGGCATAGGCAATCCAGCTTCGGGGCGTCGCATTGTTCCACATGTCCTGCTGGATCTGCGGCAGGGCAGCGATATCCTCGGCCGTCATGGTCCACTGGCTGTAAAAGGCAGCGACTCCGGCGAGATTCCACAGGAGCAGCATGATGCCGGCGGCGGGCAGCCAGCGGGGAGCTGTATTTTCCATTATCGTCCTCCCTCAGTTGCGCTTGCCGACCAGGGCGAAGGCGGCGCCTTGCGGATCGACACCTTGGATGACCCATTGGTCGCCGGGCACTTCTTGCGGGCCGGTCAATATCGTTCCGCCGGACGACGTGATTGCGCGCGCGGCCGCGTCGATATCGGCGACGCGGAAATAATAGTTCCAGTGCGGCGGTGGGCTTTCGGGCGGCCGGTTCATCATCGCGCCGATCGGTACGCCGTCGTGCGCAATGAACGAATAGTCACCCATCGGTCCCATATCCATCCCGCCATTCTTTTCCCAGCCGAACTGGCGGGAATAGAAGTCGAGCGCCTTTGACTGATCGCCGGCGAACAGTTCGTTCCAGCTGCAGTGGCCCGGCCGGTCGGTCGAAAAGGCCAGGCTCGTCATGTCGACAGCGCCTTTCATGACGTAGAAGGGCGCGCCATCGGGATCCGCGACCATGGCGATCCGGCCCACGTTCGGAATGTCGAATGCGGGCATCATGATTGAGCCACCCGCGGCCCCGATCGCGGCAACGCTCGCATCGACATCGTCCACAGCGATATAGCCGAGCCAACCCGGACGCGCGCCGCCCGCCGTCATCTCGGTCGTCAGGGGCATGAGCCCGCCGACGCCTTCGCCGCCATTTTCGAGGATGCGGTAGTCCGTGCCTTCCTGTCCGGCGCTGCGGGCGGTCCAGCCTATCACCGCGCCATAAAAGGCCGTGGATCCGGCTGCATCCGGTGTCAGCAACTCATACCAGATGAATTCGCCCTGCTTGTTGGTCATCACGCTGCTCCTTTCACTTCAACCACTGGCGTAAATCCGCCAAAAATCATTCGCTTGCCATCGAAGGGGACCGGGTTTTTCTCCGGGTCCATGCGCGGGTCGGGGTTTGCCGGGTCCATCATCTTGGCAAAGGCGGCATCGCGCGTCGCCTTGTCCGGCCATTCGATCCAGCTGAACAGGACATCCTCGCCCGCTTCGGCCTTGACTGCCATGCGGAAGTCGGTGGTCTTGCCTTCGGGAACGTCGTCGCCCCAGCACTCGACAATGCGTAGCGCGCCCATTTCGATGAACATGGCGTCCGTAACCTTGGCATGGTCGATAAACGCCTGCCGGTTCGCCTTTGGGCAAGCGATCACGAAGCCGTCGATATAGGTCATGGCTTTCCTCCTCTTATTCGCTGGCCGGAAAGGCTGCCGGGTCCATCCATTTTGCGCCCCAGATATGGCCATCGGGGTCGGTAAAGTCGCGGCCGTACATGAAGGGATAGTCCTCGACCGGGTTGACGTCTGCGGTTCCGCCTTTCGAAACGGCGGCGTCATGCGCTGCATCGACGGCCTCGCGGCTGTCGAAGGACAGCGCCAGCCCCACTTCGCTCGACGTCGACGGCGCGATCGGGCGCGCGGTGAGGCTCTTCCACGCATCATGTGTCAGCAGGATGACCTGGATCGCCTCGCTCCACACCATGCAGGCCGCGGTTTCACCGGAGAATTGTCCGTTTCTGGCGAAGCCCAGCGCTTCGTAGAAGGCGATCGAGCGCGACAGGTCGGTGACCGGCAGGCTCACGAAGATCGTCCCGGCCCTCATACGTTTACTCCCTTGAACAACATCTCGAAATAGCGTTTGAGATGCGCGACACTTTCGCGCGCAATGTCGGCGCTGCCCTTAGCCTTGGCGAGGATGAAGCCACCCTGCAGCACTGCCTGGATGTGCAATGACAGGCTCTTCGCGGTCACGCCCTTCACGCCATGGCGCTCGATGGCTTCGGCGATATCGGCCTCAAGCATCGCGGCATTGCCCGAAATGCTGGCATTACAGGCGTCGCGGATCGCCGGGCTGGTATGGAAGGCCTCCTGGACCATCGTCCCGGCCACGCAGGTGAAGCCCTCGACGGGCCCCTCGATCAATTGGCTGCGGAAATCGATATAGCCCAGCACGCGATCGAGCGGATCGTCGCGCCAGTTATAGGGCGCTTCCCTGAAAAAGGCCCCGGTCGTTTCCGACCAGAATTCCGCCGCCGCCACGCCCAGCGCTTCCTTGCTCGGGAAATGATGGAAGAAGGCGCCCTTGGTCACGCCGGCTGCCGCGCACAGATCGTCGACAGACGTGCCCGCGAACCCCTTGGTGCGGATCAGGACGACCGCGGCTTCGAGGAGTTTCGCTTTGGCACCGACTGGCACGGGACGGAATGTCCGATTCGTTCGCATGAGATGTGCATACCAACCGGTCGGTATGTGTCAAGGCTCCAAGAAAAAGGCCCACCGGTTTCCCGGCGGGCCCATTGCCTTTGCGAGGGATCGCTTCAGGTCAGAATTTGAACCCGGCCTCGACGCCCCAGATCCGGGGTTCGTTGACGAACCCGGTCAGGTTGTTGAAGTCGATCCCGCCGACTGCCGACGTGTCCTTGGTGATGTTGCGGACAAAGGCAGCAATGTCATAGCGATCGGTCTTGTAACCGAGCCTCAGGCCGCCTTCGAGCAGGTGGCCGTCCTGGAACTCGACCGAATCGTAGAGGAAGAAATTGATCTTCGAACGATAGGCCCAGTCGGTATAGGCATAGACCTCGCCGGCGCCGACCGGAACCGAGTAACGCGCCGTCCAGTTGGCGATCCAGCGCGGGCTTTGCGGCAGGCTGTTGCCATTGATGTTCACGATCGCTGCCGAGAAGGGCGCCGCCGGGACGACGATCGGATCGAGAATCGTGCAGAGCGAAACGTCGGGGAATGTATCGACGCGGACCGCGCCACACGCCGCCGTCGTAAGATTCGCGTCCTTGATCCGCGTGTTGTTGTAGCTGAGCCCGGCTGTCAGCAGCAGGTTCCTGGTCGGCTTCAGCTCGGCATCGAGCTCGAAGCCATAGCCGCGCACCTTTTTCGCATTGATCAACCGGTTGGCGTTCACGCCGCCGCCGACGGCTGTCAGCTGCGCATTCTTCAGGTCGTAGTAGAAGCCGTTGAGATTGATGCGACCCTTGCCGTCCAGAATGTCGGCCTTGATCCCGCTTTCATAGGAATAGATGGTCTCCGAATTGCCGACCGTCACGCCTGATTCAAGCGGGGTCGGCGTTGCCGGCGGAAAGAGAATGCGGCCCTGGATACTCGGCGCGCGATAGCCCTTCGCAACGCGGGCATAGAGATTGACCGCATCGGTGAAGTCATACTTCGCCGTGACGTCCCAAGTCACGTTGTCAGCCTTGACCGACCGGTTGACGGTGCCAAGCGGATTCTGGAGGTAATTGGGGAATTGCGTGTCCTTGGTGCGGTCCACCTGGTAGCGCCGCCGGTCATTATTGTAGCGAAGGCCGCCCGTCACGCTGAACTGGTCGGTAAGCTTGTAGGTGAGCGAGCCGAACACGCCGTAAGCCTTGCTCTTCTGGGCTTGCGAAACGATGATGTTGATGCCGCCGGGCGGGTTGTTCGGATCGCCGAGCGTCGAGAAATTGTTGGAAACGATGCTCAGGCTCTCGTCGAAATAGAAAAAGCCGCCCTGATAGGAAAACGGACCGTCGCCATTGCTCTGGATGCGCAGCTCCTGGGTGAACTGCTTGAGGCTGGGCACATTGTCCTGCGTTTCCGCGGTAAAGGGAATGACGCCGGGCCCGGTCTGCGCGGGCGGCAGGAAGGACGCGCCGAAGCCCCCGTCCACGTCCCCGACCGATGCCGCATCGCCGTCCCAATAGCTCGTGACCGAGATCAGCGAGAAAGCACCGGCATCGTAGGTGATCCGCCCGGAAAGGTTCCAGGTATCAACTTCCTGGTCATTCTGCCCGTCGGTCGAAACCTGATAGCGGCTGAAATTGGAATTGAGGCCCTTTTGCCCTCGCGTGAAGACATTCGCCCGGAATACGCGCGCCGTGCCGTTGAGCGTGCGCAGCTGCCCGCCGAACAAAATGTCGAGATCTTCGCTGGGCTTCAGCAGGAACTGGAGCCTTGCCGCGAATTCGTCATAGCCCTCCAGTGCGTCCTTGGTGGTGCCCGATGGGAGGACATTGTCGATATAATCGTCCTGCCGCTGGTACAGGACCGAAAGCCGCGCCGACACGGCGTCGCCTGCAATCGGCCCGCCGACCGCGCCCTGCGCATTGATCGCGTTGAACCGGCCATAGGAAACCCGGGCATAACCGCTCGGTTCGTCGCCGGGCTTGACTGAATCGAACTTGACGATGCCGGCTGGCGTGTTGCGGCCGAACAGCGTGCCCTGCGGCCCGCGCAGCACTTCGACCCGGTCGAGGTCGAACACCGGAAAGCCTTTCAGGATCGGGTTTTCGAGAACGACATCGTCATAGACGAGGCTGACGGGCTGCGAGGCATTGAAATCGAAATCGGTGTTGCCAAGCCCGCGAATATAGAAGCGCGGGAACGTGCGGCCGAACGAGGATTCGACGATCAGGCTGGGCACGCGGGCCGAAAGAAAGCGGATATCGGGTCCGCCCGAGGCGATGGCATCGAGCTTTTCGCCCCTGACTGCCGTGATCGAGAGCGGAACGTCCTGCAGCTTTTCCTCGCGACGCTGCGCCGTCACGATGATTTCGCCAAGACCGTCATCGGCGGAGGGCGTCGTCTCCTGAGCAAAAGCGGGCATGGAAACGCTTGCAAGAAGCATGAGCGTCGCGATTCTGAAACGGGGCGTGCGCATGATGGGGAGGCCTTCCGAGTATGTGCGGGCGGATTTCGGTCGCGTGCAGGGCCGGCGCGTTGCCGTCAAGCGCGACTGCGGGCCTTGCGGTCGCTTTGTCCGCGCCTGTTGCGCAAATGTAACGCAATTGCCATCAAGCCGGCATGTCTCCGCTCGAAATCACGGCTACCCTGCTTGGCGTCGCGAATATCGTCCTGATCGTGAAGCGGAGCATTTGGAACTATCCGTTCGCGCTGGCGATGGTCTCGCTCTACGCCGTCATCTTCTTCGAGGCGAAGCTCTATAGCGATGCCGGGCTTCAGATCTTCTTCTTCCTGGTCAACCTCTATGGCTGGTGGGCCTGGAGCCGGAACCGTGCGGAGGCGGGGGAAATTGTCGTCGAGCATTTGACGTCTTCCGGCCTCACGTTCTGGATCGCCGGTTCGCTCATCGCGATTCTCGGCTGGGGTACGATGATGGCGCGGCTGACCGATGCCAGCTACCCCTATTGGGACGGATCGGTCGCGATGCTTTCGATTGCGGCGCAAATCTTGATGACGCGCCGCTATCTCGAAAACTGGCACTGGTGGATTGTGGTGAATGCAGTATCCATTCCGCTCTATCTCAGGAAGGATCTGCTGTTGACCGCAGGGCTTTACGGACTGTTCCTCATTCTTGCGGTCTGGGGTCTTGTCGAATGGCGCCGCGCCGAAAAGGCAGCCCCGCGATGAAGACCATCTGTCTCCACGGCCCCGAAAGCACAGGCAAATCAACGATGGCGACGCTTCTCGCCGCGCATTTCGATTGCGAGATCGTTCCCGAATATGGCCGCGCCTATTGCGAGGAACATGGCACCGACATCGAAATGCACGATCTTGTCGTCATCGCGCAGACGCACGAGAAAATGACGGCCGGTGCCCGCCGCCGCGCGCGCGAATGGCTGATCCTCGATACCGATCCGGTGATGACGGCCGTCTGGGCGGAGATGATGTTCGGCAGGCGCGATCCCTGGTTCGATCGCTATACCGACACGGCAGATATCTACCTGCTGCTCGATATCGACCTGCCCTGGGTCGATGACGGACTGCGCATCTATGGCGAAGAGGCGGACCGGCGGCGCTTCTTCGACCTGTCCAAGGCCGAGCTTGAACGGCGCGGCGTCAACTGGGCGCTGATCTCGGGCGACGGCGAACCGCGCTTCGATGCGGCGCTGGAAGCGATAGAAAGGATATTGGGGTGAACGAGTTCACCTGGACCCCCGACCCCGCCTCGGGCATCAGCCAGCGCTTCGTCGAGGCGAACGGCCAGACGTTCGAGCTCGCCGAATGCGGGGCGGGGGATCGGCTGGCGCTGATGCTGCATGGCTTTCCGGAGCTCAATTATAGCTGGCGACACCAGATGCCGATGCTGGCCGCGCGCGGCTGGCGCGTCTGGGCGCCGAACCTCAGGGGCTATGGCGCCTCATCGAAGCCCGAGGGCGTCCGTGCCTATGCGCTCGATCACCTGACGGAAGATGTGGCGGCGCTGATCGACGCTTCGGGCGCGAAGGAGGTGATGCTCGTCGCGCATGACTGGGGCGCGATCGTGGCCTGGGCCTTCGCGATCCGGAAGCTTCGCCCGCTCGCCCGGCTTGCCATCATGAATGTGCCGCACCCGATGGTCGGGATGCGCGAGATCCGCCACTGGCGGCAATTCCGGCGGAGCTGGTATATCTTCTTCTTCCAGCTTCCCCGCCTGCCTGAACGGATGATGACACGCGACGGCGCGGCCGGGATCAAGGGCGCCTTTTACAACATGGCCGTGGACAAGAGCCGCTTCCCCAAGGACGTGCTCCAGACCTATGCCGATGCAGCGCTCCGCCCCGGCGCGATCACGGCGATGATCAACTATTACCGCGCGCTGCTCCGTCACCGCGACAGTGTCGATCTGGGCGACGGGCGGGTCGATGTCCCGACGCTGATGATCTGGGGCGAGGAAGATACGGCACTCAACATCCGCTGCACCGAAGGAACGGAGAAATGGGTCGCCGATTTCACGCTCCGCCGGCTACCGGGCGTTTCGCACTGGGTGCAGCAGGAAGCGCCGGAATCGGTGAATGCGATATTGGGAGCGTGGCTGGAAGACCAGCCCACGCCGTAACCCGCGGACGATGCGTTTGGCCTATTTCGCCTCGGGCGCCGCCGCGCTGGCATTCTCGGGAAGCCCGCCGAGCGTGCCGACCATCTTCTTGTACGCATCGAGATAGGCCAGGACGATCACCTGCCCGATGTCCGAATTGGTGTAGCTGCCGCCGCCCGCCGCTGCGAGCCCGCCGCCCCACCAGGCCCCGCCACCGCCGCCCCAGCTGAGGTCCGATTTGCGGTAATAGCCTTCGGACAGGCTCTCGATCTCTGTCGTGCGGACATTGACGAGGCTCAGCGTCACATTGGCTTCCTTCTTCGAAATCTTCAGGCCGCCAAGCAGCCCGCCGATCGTGCGTCCACCCAGGAAGCCGCCAAGCGCGCCGGCAACGCCCATCCCGCCCGAATTGCTGTTGCGGCTGACGATATCGGGGACAACCACATAATCTGCCGCCTTGACCTGCCGCTTGCCGATATTGGAGCCCTCCTGCAACTCGCCCGAATCGCCGAGCGCGCGTTCGACCGCGCGGGCCGCGAGCCCGCCACCGCGATCGACAAGGCCAAAGCAGCCCGATTTCATGACAAAGAACTTGATGATCGCCTCGGGGCTGGAAACGCCGAGCTCCGACCACCATTTCGTTTCGGGCTCGACGATGGCGATGGTCCCGAGCTTGCGCGCGCAGACCGGTATGTCGGCGACGCCCTTGTCCTGCGCCTTCTTGGCCGAAGACCGGTCATTGGCCTCATTGGCGTTGGCGGGCAGGGCGCCCGCAAGAGCCAGCGACGCGGCGACGGCCGCTGCAACAGATTTGTGCACAATTTTCCCCCTTCATATCCCTGGCCTGCGCCCGGATCGACCCGTGACGCCGGAATCCGATGTCGATCGCACAGCGCCGGTTCGACACTTCGTCATAACAGCTTCGGCAGCGCGACGTACGCCGAACGCTGACGGGCTTTTTCCGCCCTGTATTGGACGAAATCAACATCCGCGCCGTCCCCTTTGCCCTTTCGGACGCGCACTGCTAGGGCGCGCGGCCATGTCCACTCCGCTCGACCATATCCGCAATTTCTCGATCATCGCGCATATCGATCACGGCAAGTCCACGCTGGCGGACCGGCTGATCCAGCGCACCGGCGGGCTGACCGACCGCGAGATGACCGCCCAGGTGCTCGACAATATGGATATCGAGAAGGAGCGCGGCATCACGATCAAGGCGCAGACCGTGCGCCTCAACTACACGGCGAAGAACGGCCAGCTTTACGAGCTGAACCTGATGGACACGCCGGGCCATGTCGATTTCGCCTATGAAGTCAGCCGCAGCCTTGCCGCGTGCGAAGGCGCGCTGCTGGTGGTCGATGCAGCGCAAGGCGTGGAGGCGCAGACGCTGGCGAACGTCTATCAGTCGATCGAGCATGATCATGAGATCGTCCCCGTCATCAACAAGATAGACCTGCCCGCCGCGGAGCCCGAAAAGGTCCGCCACGAGATCGAGGAGATCATCGGCCTGCCCGCGGACGATGCCGTGCTGGCCTCGGCCAAATCGGGCATCGGGATAGACGAGGTGCTGGAAGCGATCGTCACGCGCATCCCTGCGCCCAAGGGAGATCCCGATGCGCCGCTGAAGGCGATGCTCGTCGATAGCTGGTATGACCCCTATCTGGGCGTCGTCATCCTGATCCGCGTGGTCGATGGCTCGATCCGCAAGGGCCAGCAGATCAAGTTCATGCAGGCAGGCACCACGCATCTTGTCGATCGCGTCGGCTGCATGCGCCCGAAGATCGAGACCCTGCCGGAACTCGGACCGGGCGAGGTGGGCTTCATCACCGCGCAGATCAAGGAAGTGGCGCAGACCCGCGTCGGCGATACGATCACCGATGCGAAGCGCCCCGCCTTGGCTCCGCTTCCGGGCTTCAAGGAAGTCCAGCCGGTCGTCTTTTGCGGGCTCTTCCCGGTCGACGCCGCCGATTTCGAGAAGCTCAGGGAAAGCATTTCCAAGCTTCGCCTCAACGATGCGAGCTTCAGCTTCGAAATGGAAACATCGGCCGCATTGGGCTTCGGCTTTCGCTGCGGATTCCTGGGGCTGCTCCACCTCGAGATCATCCAGGAGCGGCTGACCCGCGAATATGATCTGGACCTGATCACCACCGCGCCCTCGGTCGTCTATCACCTGACGCTCACGCACGGGCAGGGCGAGATGGAGCTGCACAATCCGGCGGACATGCCCGATCCGAACCGCATCGCCGAAATCGCCGAGCCGTGGATCGAGGCGACCATCTATGTCCCCGACGAATATCTGGGCTCGATCCTGAAGCTCTGCCAGGATCGGCGCGGCATCCAGAAGAACCTGACCTATGTGGGCGGCCGCGCGCAGATCACCTACGAACTGCCGCTGAACGAAGTCGTGTTCGATTTCTACGATCGGCTCAAGTCGATCTCGCGCGGCTATGCGAGCTTCGATTATCACCAGATCGGCCACCGCGCGGGCGATCTCGTGAAGATGAACATCCTTGTGAACAACGAGCCTGTCGACGCGCTCTCGATGATCGTTCACCGGGGTGCTGCCGAAGCGCGCGGGCGGCACATGTGCGAACGGCTGAAGGACCTGATCCCCCGGCACCTCTTCAAGATCCCGATCCAGGCCGCGATCGGCGGCAAGGTGATCGCGCGCGAAACGATCGCCGCGCTGAGGAAGGACGTGACCGCCAAATGCTATGGCGGCGATGCGACGCGCAAGAGGAAGCTGCTCGACAAGCAGAAGGAGGGCAAGAAGCGGATGCGCGAATATGGGAGCGTGAGCATTCCGCAGGAAGCGTTCATCGCGGCGTTGAGGATGGGGGATGATGCATGAGGCCCGAGACTAGCGTAAGCTAGGCAAGGATCAGCCGAATGCCGGCCGGCCTCGCCTGCCGAGGACCGACGGCGCGGGATTTACTCCCGTGCCGCTTGCACCGAACGAGGAAAGAGAAATGGCCGAACGCTTCGAACGCCACCGCCAGCCCTGGACAAGCGACGAGATTCAAAAGCTCCACACGCTCGCCAAAAAGGGCATGCCGCTGAAACAGATGGCGAAAGCCCTGACCCGCAGCGAGGAAAGCATCAAGGACCGCGCAAAGTCGGACGGGCTGAAGATTGCGAAGTTGCGATAGGCAAAAGCCGGTCGGCAATTCCCGCGCAATCTACGATCCCGGGGACACGTCCCAGGTCTCAAGCCTCAGTCCCGGCACATCCCTGAAATCGCCGCCGTTCATCGTGATCAGCACAAGGTCATGAACAAGGGCCGTGGCCGCGATCATCCGGTCGAGGATGAGCGGGCGGGAATAGCCGCAGGCGGACACGATCGATGCATAGGCCCGCGCGTCTGCATCGTCGAAGGGGAGCGCGATCAGCCGGTCAAGCAGGATATCGAGCGCGGCCCGCCGTTTCGCGGCCAGCGCCGGCTTTGAATATACGCCGCCTTCAAGCTCGACCAATGTCACGATGGAAATGAAAGGCCGTTCGGACAGCCCGGCCATTCTGTCGGAGACAGCAGGATCGCCGTCGCGCAGGTGGATCGCGATATTGGTGTCGATCAGGACGGCCAAGGGCTAGAGACCCGGCCGGTCCGGAAAGTCGAACGGTTCCCGCTTCTCGACTTCGCCCACCGGCCCGAGCGCCTTCAGATCGGCGAGCATGGCCAGCAGCTTCTGCTTTTCCGCAACCGGGTCTTTCACTGGGCGCAGGACAATCTCGTCGCCTCGCTGTTCAAGGACAACCTCGACATCCGCCGCGATCGCCAGCCCCCTGGGCAGGCGCACGGCAACGCTGTTGCCGCTTTTGAAGGTGCGGGTGTGGATGAGGGCGCCCATGAACGGTATATACGGGATATACGGCCTCGGTGCAAGCGCGGCCGGAACGCCGCTCTTGAAAGTCCGGATGCGGAGCGGGTTTGCCATGACAACCCGTACGCATTGAATCGGCGGACCGGATGCGACCAGCCAAGGCTCTGACTTGCGGCGAGGAACGCATCAAGGATCGGGCAAAGGGAGATTGCGAAGCTGCGGTAGCCTAATCGGGATGGGCTTGATGATCGGTAGCGAGTGGCTATCATGAGGTATGCCCCAAGACTGGCTAAATATATTTGACGATCATGCCTCAAAGGTCGTGTCGAAGACCGACAAGGAAAAGGGTGCCTATGTTCTGAATGAAGGACAAAAAGCAGTCATGCTGGGAGCTGGCGTTGCCCCAACGGAGGGTCCGTCGGACCGAACGCTGCCGGTTCGTGTATTAGGGACTTCGGGCGGCGAACTGTCAGTTTCTTATTATAATTCAATGCGCGAAGGGGCAAATCGAACGCCTGAGGCGCGAATGGGTCGTGAAGTCGTTTCGTGGATACAAACCGGCGATGTCTTGACAATTGGTCGGATCGGGCATGATCTTTTTTTTGCGAAGGAGAAGGGTGACGCTCCTGAGCCAGCGAGCGATGAAATCGGAAGGCAGCTGGCCAAGGCAGTCGACCCAGCAAGAATCTTTGCCAGGGTGTCGCGGAAAAGTGGGCCTCCGCCTCGCAAGGCAAAGACTGTCAACGACTTCGTTCGTGATCCGTACGTGGTAGCCGCAGCGATATGTCGGGCGGGCGGTGAATGCGAAATGCCGGATTGTGAGTCACGTCTCTTCGAACGCGATGACGGGAAACCATATCTTGAGGTTCATCATGTTGTGCCATTGGCCGAAGGCGGTGACGATACGCTGAAGAATGCAGCAGCATTGTGCCCATCTTGTCACAGGGAGCTTCATTCCGGGAGACTTCGGAAAGGCAAGCGTGCAGTCCTACAGCGACATATCGCTACAATATCACCAGCTTAGCTCCGGTGCCGGGTCCTCGGAGCCACGAGGCGCTCTGAAGAACCGACTCTTCTGCATGCGATTTCAATTCACACTCCCAAAGTGTAAGATGTCGCCAGCCTGACGCTTCGAGCAATTGCCGAACACTCTTGTCTCGCTCAACATTCCTTTCCAGCTTGGCGTGCCAGAACTCGGTCCGGGTCTGCGGAAGTCGAAACTTCGGGCAGTCGTGACGATGCCAAAAACAGCCGTTTACAAAAATGACAGCGCGAAACTTCGGGAAGACGAGATCCGGGGTGCCTGGCAGTTTCCGCCAATGCAACCTGTAACGGAAACCCAATCGGTGCAGCCCCCGCCTGACAATCATTTCAGGTTTCGTATTCTCAGCCCGAATGCCTGACATCATTCGGCTGCGGACTTCGGGCGAAACGACATCAACCAAAAGCGAACTCCGGTTCAAGAGCGCCCTGCACCCCTTCCACAAAAGTCGGTCTACCAGTCACCGCTTTGGCAATATGCGGCTCCATCGCTGCTGCCAGAAATTCTACAACGGGCACCACAACGGCGTTACCGAATTGACGATAGGCCTGTGTATCGGAAACCGGGATATGCCATTTCCGTTCGCCGCGCTCGAAGCCCATCAGTCGGGCACATTCCTGAGGCGTCAGGCGGCGCGGGCGCTTGCCGGGTTGGGCGACAAGAATTTCCGAGCCATCCTTGTAATAACGGGCAGAAAGGGTACGGGCCACGTCGTCCGGTCCGAACAGGCCGAAGCCGAAGCCGTTGCCCTTGGCGTTGTGCTTTTCCTTATAGGCTTTCAGATAGTTCCAAAGCTTGGGGGTGAGCGTGTATTTCGCGTCGACTTCCTCATGCCGGTCAAGGATCGTTCCGAGCTTCGGACCGCTTTCAACAGACGGAATGTCGAGCGCCTTCAAATCGAAGGTTGTGGGCTCCCTGAAGCCGACAATGAAGATGCGCTCGCGCTTCTGCGGCACCCAAGGCGCGGAACTGATCACGCGAGATTGCACATGATAGCCCAACTCGTTTTTCAGCACGTTCATGATCGTGGCAAATGTCTTGCCGCCGTCGTGCCTCTCGAGATTTTTGACGTTCTCCAGCAGGAACGCCGCCGGGCGATGATGCGCTATGATCCGTGCCGTGTCGAAGAACAGGGTTCCCTGCGTATCGCACAAAAAGCCGTGCGGCCGCCCGAGGGCATTCTTCTTTGAAACACCAGCTATCGAAAACGGCTGGCACGGGAACCCCGCCAGCAGGACGTCATGTTCGGGAATCTTGCCGGGGTCAGCCGAATACTCCCGGATATCGCCCCCGATGGGATGATTGTCCCTGAAATTCCGGGCGTAGGTTTCCTGTGCCTTCGGGTCCCATTCGGAGGTAAAAACACAATGTCCGCCTATGGACTGGAACCCGAGGCGCAGCCCCCCGATGCCGGCGAAAAGATCGATAAATCTGAAGCCGGTCGCCGGGTCTGGCTGTGGCGAAAATTGCGCAACAGTTTGAAGAGCTCTGTATACGGCGGCCTTCGGGGCCGTTTCCCCCCGCTCCCAACGATACACCGTGCTTGGCGAATAACCCAGCTCGTCGGCCACCTCCTCGACACTCATCCCCGCACATTGACGCAACTCCGAGAATGACAGATCGTCGAACATATAGCCTCCACTGGGTCATTTTTTGGCATTATGGAAAAGCGATTCCCAGAAGGCAAGAACAAAAAGTGAATCGTTTTTGAATATTTTGCCAAGATGTGCGACACTCACCCCAACACCGCCACGACAGCGCCCAAAAAATTCACCACAACCGTCACCACATAAAGAATGCCCACCACCCAGAATGTGGCGCTCAGCCAGAAGGGTTCGCCGGGCGGGTCCTTGTCTTGCTGCACGGCTGCTCCACTCCGGATGGCCGTTGCGGTGCGCCCCCGCTTGGCCTGTCCGTTTCGATCCTGTGATCGGGGAGTTAGCTAACCGCGATAAGACGGCTCCTGTAACCTTTAGGCCCGAGAGCCCTGGACATGCGTCACAGGCTCCCCGACCGAATAGGATCAGGGTGGTGGTAGGGCTCCGGCCTTACCAACCGCTTATCGAGGGGTAGCTATACCCCGGAGCCGTGCGTGGCGGCTCCGTGTTCAAGGTTGTCCGCAAAGCGGGCGCGATGCAAGCGGGGCCTTCTCCGCGCCTCCGCGTCTCCGCGCGAAAAATTGATACACCGCGTTTTCCGCGCGCCTTCAACCCCTTGTAAAATAGGAGATTATTGAGCACCTTCGGTCCGCAGGCTCTTTCTCATCCCCCAAATGCGGTGGGCGAATATTGTTTTCGGGCGCGGTTGCGGTCCTGTGCCTGACTTCCCCAAAAGTGCGCCCATTGCGGGAAGTTTGGGAAGCTAAGCCTCGGTTTTCCGCCGGAGCGCGGTTCCTGGCGGGGAAGGGGGCGCGCAACCGTTTTGCTGCCAACTTGCGCGGAATTCCGGGCCTTGCGTTCGGGCCCCTGGCTGGCGCAGTGTCGCCTGCGAAGGAGAGGGATTCATGACTGATCTTGCCGAACGGCGCCTGAAAACCGTGCGCGACCATATGGCGCTCGAATGTGTGGGGGATTGGGATGCCGTCATCGCCACCTTCGCCCATCCGCGTTACGAAATGTACGGATCGGGCGCGGTCTTCGACGGGGAAGAGGCCGTGCGCGGCTATTTTGCGGCCTCGCGCACGCCGTTTCCCGATCAGGCCAATGAAGTCATCGCGATGGCGCATGATGGCGATACCGTGCTGGTCGAGGCGTTCCTCACCGGCACGCATCTGGGGCCGCTGCGGCTTGGCTCGCGCGTGGTGGAGCCGACGGGGCGGGCGTTCCGCATCCGCATCGCCGCCTCGTTCGAATTCGCACCCGGCAGCGACAGGATCATCTGCGAACGGCCCTATTACGATCAGGGCGCCGTGCTCCGGGCGCTCGATCTCGCCTGATCGGCAGGGGCGCCGCGCGCCCGCTTGACCCGCCCGATATTGATGTTATCCATCCTAACATCGAGTCTGTGTTCCATACATGTGAATGCGTGGCGGCGCGGCGGTTCGCGGCCGCCCGCGATGCAAGGGGCAGTGGCATGAACGAACTCGCGCACTTGCTGCAGTTGACGGGGCAGGGCGACAAAATGGCCTTCAAGCAGCTTTACGACGCAACCGCTGCGCGTCTGCTCGGCCAGGCCATGGCCCTGCTTCGTGCCCGCGATGCCGCCGAGGATGCGGTGCAGGATGCCTATTTGCGGATCTGGGCGGGGGCCGTGCATTATGATCCCGCGCGCGGCCATGCGCTTGCCTGGATGGCGCGCATCATGCGCAATGTCGCGATCGATCACTTGCGGCGCATGCGCAAGGCGGAACGCTATCTGGCGCCCGATGAGGATGCGCCGGAAATCGCGGTCGATCCCGAACCGGTCGGGGACAGGCTCGATCTGAACGCGGCGCTGGCTTCGCTGCCGCCCGCCCAGCGCGACACGGTCTGCAAGGTTGTCGTCGAGGGCTGGACTCACGAAGAAGTGGCCCTGCACGAAGGCGTTCCCCTTCCCACGGCCAAGTCGCGCGTGCAGCGCGGGCTGCGGCGGTTGCGCGCTGTGCTTGAGGGAGAAGCCGGGCCGGCGGCCCGCCGAGCGATGGCCCCTGCGTGAACGCGCCGCGCGCACCGTATCAGAGCCCGTTGCGCGCGCGGCTCAAGGAACAGACGTCGATCATCATCCTGGAGGCCGTCGCAACCATCCTTCGCAGGGCGGATCTTTCGGCCGTCAGCATCGCGGAAGTCGCCCGCGTCGCGCAAGTGACCGAACAGACGATCTATCGCCATTACAACAGCCGCGACGAACTGATCCGCGCCTTTACCCGCTATCATCTCGAACAGGCGACGGGCGGGCCGGATATCAAGCTTCCCGAAACGATCGCCGAACTTCTCGCCTGGCTGGAGATGCGGTATCGCTCCTGGGAGGCCGACCGGCAGGTCGCAAGCGAAATCTATCTCTCGCCCGTCGGGCGAGAGCTGCGCCAGCCGCTCTTCGAGATGGGCTACAAGAACATGCTCCGGATGCTCGAACGCGAACATCCCGGCCTCGATGCTGTCGCGCGCAGGAATCTCGCGGCTGCCATGCTGGCGCTGATGAGCACGGAGAATTTCGCCTTCCTCCACCGCACGCTCGGTTTCGGTCCGAAGGAAGTACATGCCAGCGTCAGGGCGGCGATTGACGCCATGCTCGCGGGGGCAAAGTAAGGGGCTAGGCCCGCTCCTCGCTCGAGATCCGGGCAAGGATGGCCTGCCAGGTTTCAGGGCTTGGCATCCCGATGCGATCGTCCGCAATGTCATGGCCGGCCGATCCGGTCCCGAGTCGCGCACGGCTTCTCGATACGAGCCGCGCAAATCGGGCATCGGCATCGATGCGGCGGCGGGCCATCGAAAGTTCGGGCTCGACAAGGATGCCCAACGCATAATCGAGCGCCAGCGCCTCATCGCCGGTCCATTCGGGATTGTAAGTGTCTGTCGTGTTCATCGATCCGGCCCCGCGCCTCTTCGCCTGCGCTTGTCATTCCATGCCGTTGCTGGCGGCCAAGCCCCTGCCGGTCCGGGGGCTCGAGTCCAGATACCGGGAAAGCGCGGGAACGGATGCAGCGGCGGACAGCTGGGCCCGGCAATATGGGGGGCTTTCGCCCCCCATATCCTTCGACAATGGTAACCGCGGCGCACGGGCTCCGGCGAGGGTGGGACAGCTCCGGAGCCCCTGAAATCGACGCGGACCAGTCGGGCGACGCCCTGGCCCTCAGGGCAGGCCGGTTCGGGCGCTGTCACGCTTGGGAGACGCGACAGGGGGTTTACGAACGGCAGCCCGAAAAGGATGCATCCGGACTTTCGGATTCTCCGGAAAGTTCAGGCCGCGTCGGAGAGCGTCAGCCTTTCGAAGCGGTCAAGATGGAAGTCCGCCGATCCGAACTGGCCTTCGATCATTGTCGCGCGCTTGAAATAGTGTCCGATCGCCAGTTCCTGCGTGATGCCGATGCCGCCATGCGTCTGGATCGCATTCTGGCCGACGAATTTGGCTGACCGCGCAACCTTGGCCTTCGCCAGGCTGACTGCCGCCTTGCGCTCGTCGGCCGGCAGGTCGAGCTTCAGCGTGGCCATCAGCGTCATCGAAACGATCTGTTCGACCTCGAGGAACATGTCCGCCATCCGGTGCTGGAGCACCTGGAAACGCCCGATCGGCTGGCCGAACTGCTGGCGCTGTTTCGAATAGTCGAGCGTGCCTTCGTGGAGCTTGCGTGTCACTCCGCAGGCTTCGCCGCACACCGCGACCGTCGCCTCATCCACAATCTGTTCGATGAGCGGCAGGCCCGTCCCTTCGCCGCCAAGTAGCGCTTCGGCGGGAACCGCGACATTTTCGAAATAGACTTCGGACGCCTGGAAGCCATCGACCGTCGGATAGTCGCGGCGGACAATGCCCGGAGACTTCGCATCGACAAGGAACAGCGAAACACCCGACGCTTCGCGCTGCGACCCGCCCGTGCGCGCGGTGACCAGCAGGTGCGTCGCCCAAGGGGCGGCATAGACCACGCCCTTATGGCCGTTGAGGACATAGCCCGCCCCGTCCTTCTTCGCGACTGTGCGAAGGTTGGCAAGGTCGTAGCGCCCCTGCGGCTCGGCATAGGCAAAGGCAATGATTGCATTGCCCGCGATGATTTCCGGAATCAGCGCATCGGCCAGCGGCCCGCCTGCGGCTTTCAGCGCACCGCCGCCGATCACGACCGTCTGGAGGTAGGGTTCGATCGCGATGACCTTGCCCAGTTCTTCCATCATGATCATGTTTTCAAGCGCGCCGCCGCCCAGCCCGCCCTGCTCTTCGCTGAAGGGCGCGCAGAGAATGCCGAGATCGGTCGCCAACGCTTTCCAGATGCCGGGATCGCGGCCGGCTTCGGAGGCAATCATCTTCTGGCGGGTTTCGAAACCATAGGTGTCGGCGAGGAAACGGGCGAGCGTGTCGCGCAGCATGTCCTGCGTTTCGGTGTAGGTGAAATCCATATCCCTCTTTCTGTCTTTCTCTTATCGTCATCCTGAACTTGTTTCAGGATCCATCGTGCACCGCATCGTCCGAACACTGGGGCCGTATGGACCCCGAAACGAGTTCGGGGTGGTTTTGGGTCTAAAGCCCCAAAACCATCTTCGCGATGATGTTGCGCTGGATTTCGTTCGAGCCGCCATAGATCGTCGTCTTGCGGGCGTTGAAATAGGTCGGCGCGGTGCGGTGCGCATAATCGGGCCCGATCGGATGCTCATTGTCGCCTTCCCCGAAGCCCCGGAAATAGGGCGCGCCATAATGGCCGACCGCTTCCAGGCTCAGTTCGGTCAGCCGCTGCTGGATTTCCGAACCCTTGATCTTCAAGAGGCTCGATTCCGGCCCCGGGCCCTTGCCGGCATTTTCGCCCGCAAGGCTCCTGAGCTCGGTGAATTCGAGCGCCGTCAGGTCCATTTCCAGTTCGGCAACCTTGCGCTTGAAGAAGGGGTTGGCGAGCAATGACCGGTCTCCGTCCATCTCGGTCCGCGCGATCGATTTCACGCGCTCGATGCCGCGCTTGGAGGCGGCGACGCCGGCGATGCCGGTGCGTTCGTGCGCGAGGAGGAACTTGGCGCAGGTCCAGCCCTTGTCTTCCTCATAGACGCGCTGGCTCTGCGGCACGCGGACGTCCTCCAGCCAGACTTCATTGACCTCATGTTCGCCGCCCAGCGTGATGATCGGACGGACAGTGATGCCCGGCGATTTCATGTCGATGAGGAGGAAGCTGATCCCTTCCTGTTGCTTCACGTCCGAATTGGTGCGGACAAGGAAGAAGCCCCAATCGGCATGCTGCGCCATTGTCGTCCAGGTCTTCTGGCCGTTGACGATATAGTCGCTGCCGTCGCGCACTGCCTTGGTGCGGAGCGACGCAAGGTCGGAACCCGAACCCGGCTCCGAATAGCCCTGGCACCACCAATCCTCGCCCGAAAGGATGCGCGGCAGGAAACGAGCCTTCTGCTCGGGCGTGCCGAAGGTGTAGATGACGGGGCCGACCATGGAGAGGCCGAACGGCATCAGCCGGATGCAATCGGCCCGCGCCGTTTCCTCCGACCAGATATATTTCTGCGTCGCTGTCCAGCCCGTGCCGCCATATTCGACCGGCCAGGCCGGCGCGACCCAGCCCTTCTTGTGAAGGACGCGGTGCCAGGAGAGGAAATCCTCCTTGCCCAGTTCATCGCCTTCATCCTGCTTGCCGCGCAGTTCTTTCGGATAATTCTCGGCGATGAAAGTGCGGACTTCGTCACGGAAGGCCAGCTCTTCCGGGCTGAATTCGAGGTTCATGTTCGACTCTCCATTATGTGTTGATGCACGAATAGGAGGGGTTTACGTTAACGTCAACTCACTTCCCGAAGCCATAGACGTCCTGATGATAGCGCCCCTGCTCGATCAGGTTCTCGAGCCATTGCGACGCGGCCTCGCGGCTGCCGCCCGCCTTTGCCTCATATATGTCGATCAGCGCCTCGCGGACGGCGGGTGCCATGTTGCGGCCGTCTCCGCAGACGAAGACCTGTGCGCCCGATTCAAGAAGCGGCCAAAGGACGTCTCCGGCAGCAGCGAGCGCGTGCTGGACATAGGGATAGGGGTAATCCTCGACGGCCGAATGCGCGAGGTGGAGCGTTGCAAGGCCTTCGGCCGCCCAATCTTCCATTTCCGCGCGGCAGAGCCAGTCATGGTCCGGGTGCTTCGAACCGAAGAACAGGTGGATCGAGCCGACGGGAACGCCGTTCACCTTTTGGCTGCTCCGTTCCTGCATGAAACCCCGGAGCGGCGCGAAGCCCGTGCCTGGGCCGACAAGGATCATCGGGATCGTGGCGTCGGCGGGTGGTGCGAAGGGCGGATTGGGCGCGCGCAGATAGCCGAACACGGCATCGCCCGGAGCCAGATCGCGCATGTGCGAAGAGGCAAAGCCCTGATGCTCGCCGATACCGGACCAGGCCGGCGCCTTCATCGTGCCGACGATCAGGTCGACGGCGTCAGGCAGGACCAGCGGCGACGAGGCAATCGAATAGAAACGCGGGGCGATCGCGGAGGACAGTTCGACGAAATGTTCGAGATCCATCTCGATCGCGGGATATTTTATCAGCAGGCCGAGGAGCGACAGCCGCGTGTCGGCAACTTCGGCCTGCCAGCCTTCGCCATTCAGCCGTTCGAGCTCCGCCCGTGTGTGCGGGCAGCGCGTGACTGCCAGTGCGGCTTCGAGCGCGCGCCTTGGAAGCGGATCCTGAATCTCCACAAAGTCCGTCAGCAGTTGACGCACAGTCACCGTCCGCCCCAGCGGCAAGTGCCGGAAGCGCCCGCTCGCGCCCGAAAGGACAAGCTGCATCGCGCCCGGCGCTCCCAGCCGCTCGATTGCAAGATCGACCTGGGTTTTGGGATTGCGCGCATAAATCGCGATGTGATCGCCTGCATTGTAGGTGGCGCCTTGGGGAAGCCGGATGCGGATCAGCCGGGTCGAGGTACGGGGCGCTTTCCGCGACGTGTCGAACAGGTCGTCGGCGGGTTTGACGAGTTCGACGTTGCTAAGGATTTCGAGCGGCACGGCCTGATCGGGCAGGACAGCCGCGCGCGCGTCGAGCGTATCCACCATGGTCAGCGAAAGGCCGGTTGCCTTTGCCTGTTCGCCCTTCGCTCCCAGCGCCTGCCAAAGCTGATTGAGGAATGCGCCGACCTGCCCGTCGAAATCTCTCTCGGTATCGGCCTCGCCCCGGGCTACGAGCCGCTGGGCGCCGGTTGCTTCCATCGCTGCGTCGATCCGGCGCGGGAAGCTTTGGTAATTGGGCCAGCTCGAGCTGCCGATGCCCAGTACGGCAAACTTGGTGTCGGGCCATTTCGCGGCGTCGAATTCTCCGGCATCGAGCGCGGCTTCGGTCCCGACCGCACTGTCGGGCGCCTTGCCGTTATAGGTGGCCGTGACCACGACGATCACCCTGTCTTCGGGCAAGACGCCAAGCGATTCATCAAGGCCGCGCACCCGCACTTCGAAACCGTCGGCTTCGGCGCGTTCGGCGATTTCCTCCGCAATGTCACGCGCAGTGCCAAGCGAGCTGCCCCAGAGCACCGACAGCCGCCGCCCAGCACCCGCCGCCTGCAGCTCTTCCGGATTGTCGTTGACCGGCGTTTCCTGAGTGAACGCCGCAATCCGCGTGTGCGCCGCGCGCCGGTCGATCCGCATCGTGAAATCGTCGGGCTTGATCGACAGTGTTTCCTTGATCCGGAGCGCATAGTCGCGCCGGTCCGAGATCGCGAACTTCTGGAGGAGCATGGCAAGGGCCAGTTTCGCCTCGACCATCGCGAACTGCCGACCGATACAGGCGCGCACGCCGTTGCCGAAGGGCTTGTAGGCATGGCGGTGGCGCTTCGCCTCGGCCTCTGGCAGCCAGCGGTCGATGTCGAAATCATATGGATGCTCCCAGACCGACGGATGGCGGTGAAGCGCCGGCGTCATCACGTTGACCGGCCGGTCCTTGCGCATCGTCCATTTGCCCAGGACGACCTCGTCCTTGAACGGTGCGACCGAAAAAGACGGCGCCGTCGGCCAGAGCCTCAAGGTTTCTTTCAGAATCCGTTCGAT
The DNA here is from genome assembly GCA_041916635.1 of Sphingomonadaceae bacterium. Classification (GTDB taxonomy): domain Bacteria; phylum Pseudomonadota; class Alphaproteobacteria; order Sphingomonadales; family Sphingomonadaceae; genus Aquisediminimonas. Next base: position 1,203,944 of record JAYRZE010000001.1, read on the forward strand.
CACGTCGAGCTTGGCAATATCCGCATAGTCGGGCCGCTTGTCGCCGGGCAGCACACGGTCGACCTCGGCATAGGCCTGCGCCAGCACGTGCGGGTTACGAAGCAGCTGGTAGAAGGCAAAGCTCAACATTCCTGATGTCGTCTCGTGGCCTGCGATCAGGAAGGTCAGGATCTGGTAGCGGATGTTGAGATCGTCCAGCGTTTCGCCGGTTTCGGGGTCCTGCGCCTTGAGCATCAGGTTCAACAAGTCGCCACCATCGGTCGGACACGCACGGCGCTCGGCGATCACTCGGTCGACAAGACTGTTCATCGTCGCAATGGCTTCTGCGAGCCGGGCCTTCGATTTGCTTGCAAAGCGCTGTTGGATCGGCAGGCGCGTCGTCTTGTTCATGCACTCGATGAGCGCGGTCGCCAGCGATTCGAGGAAGGGGTCAATCTGCTCCTTCGCAAAGGAATTGAAGCGATAGCCGAACCCCGCGATCGCGATGCTGTCGAGCGTGAAGCGCGTCATGTCATCGGGCACGTTCACTTCGTCGCCCAGATGCTTCTCCCATTTCCCGACGAGTGCGTCGGCGACTTCGACCATCATGTCGAAATAGCCGCGCATCGCCCGCTGGCTGAAAGCGGGAAGGAGGATGCGATGCGCCTTGCCCCAGTTCGGTTCCTCGCTGAAGGATGTGAAGAGCCCGTCGCCCGCAAAGCTGCGCACTGCGCGAAGGCCGGGGCCCGGCATCTTGCGGAAGCGGGTCTCGTCGCACAGTTCGGCGACGATGTCGGGATGCGAAACCCACAGACTCACATAACTTCCGAAGTAGAGCTTGAAGATGCCGGGCTCCGCAAAGTCGCGCGCGACGTCGATCAGGTGCTGGATCAGCCCGGCCTTGGGAATCTGGTGCAAATTGCCGATGATCGGCAGCGTCCGGGGCGACGGTATCGTTGCGCGCGTGGCCATCTTTATGGGCTGTCCTCTCTTCGCCGGATTGGTATCACGGCCAGTGGCCAAGTCCAGCACTTGCGTTTCCTTGTTGACACGCGTGCAAGCAAGCTGCGAGCATCGGCGGAGAAGATGAGGACGGTCGATGAGTGAGTGGCGGCGCGGCTGGCGCATTGTTCTTGGCTGCGCGATCGGGTCGGGCCTCGGGGCCGTTCTGCTATTCTTCACTTTCAGCTTGTTCATCCTTCCCATCACCGACGAGTTCCGCGTGACGCGCGGCGATATTGCGACGGTCCAATCGCTGGTGGTTGCAGGGGCCCTCGGGGCGCCGCTGATCGGGCGGGCGACCGACCGGCTGGGCTTCCGTAAGGTCTTCATGGGCTCGATGGTGGCGGTCATCGCACTGGAATTCCTGATCGCCTTTGCTGTCACGGGCGTCTGGGGCCTTGCCGCATGTGTTTTCCTGATCGGCCTGATCGGCATCGGTACGACCGGGCTGACGGTCACCCGGCCAGTCAATGCCTGGTTCGATGTGCATCGCGGCCTTGCGCTTGGCCTTTCCGCGTGCGGGATTGCCGTCGCAACGATCGTCGTCCCGCCGCCGCTCGAAGCGCTGGCGGCGGTCTGGGGATGGCGCGCGGGCTTTATGGCGCTAGGTGTGCTTGCAGCGGTGGTCGGTCTTCCCGCCGTCTATTTCCTCGTCCAGAACGAGCCGCCAGAAACGATCCGGCATGCGGGACCGGCGGGCGGGCACCGGACGGGCGACTGGTCCTTCCTGCGCGAAGGCGGCTTCTGGATGATGGCTTTTTCGCTGATCGTGATGGGGGCTGCGGGCTCCGGCTTTATCGGCCAGATGTCGCCGATGATCCAGGAAGAGGGGTTGAGCGCGCGGACGGCGGCCTATGCGCTTTCGGCGTTTGCCGTCGGGCAGGTGACCGGCCGGCTTTTCGGCGGTTGGTGCCTCGACAAGTTCGATCCCCGCCGGATCGCGATCGTCCTGAACCTCGTTCCGGCCTCGGGCTTCCTGCTGCTCTGGGCGGCCGACGGATCGGGCCTCATTGCGCTTTCGGCGGCCTATCTGATCGGGTTCCAGCAAGGCTCGGAGCACGATATCTTTGCCTATTTCACGGCGCGCCGTTTCGGCATCGCCAATTACGGCACGGTCTATGGCGCGCTGATTGGGCTGGGCTGGATCGGCAATGCCGCAGGGCTGATCGGCGTTGGGCGCCTGCATGACGGCCTTGGCGACTATATGTTCGCGCAGCTTCTGGGCGCGTCGGCGCTTGCCTTTGGCGCGCTGCTTTTCGTTTCGATCCGTTTGCCGGCGCGCCCTCAGGCAACCGCTATTCCCGGGTAAAAGTCAGTGTCCGCCCGTCGCTCGCCGAAATCGTCAGCGTTCCATCCGCACCGACTGCCGTCGTTGCTGCCTTCCCGAGAATGTCAGTGAACAGCGCTTCCTGATCCATCAAAGGCGGCGGGCAGGCCATCCTTGTGCCAATCATCGGCGGCAGGACCTTGAGCGTGCCGCCATCGAGACTGTAGCGCGCGCTGAAATTGTTGCAGCTCGAACGGCCGCTGGCGCGCCCGCCTGAATCCAGCATAAGACTGACTCGACTGCCTTCGACTGGAGGCTTGCCATCGATCGTGGCGCCTTTCCACATGATGTCCTTGATGGCGGGCATTGCAGGCATGGCCGGCTCCATTTGCGCCTCCTGAACTTCTGCCCGTTTCGTCCGGCGATTGTAAAGGCAAAGTATTGCTCCCTTCGCGCCTTTCATATGGGCCTGAGGATATGTTCCCTTGACCAGTCGGGCGTCGACGAGGAAGCGGTCGCTGAAATGGACAGGCGGCCCGGCGACGGCATCGGGAAAGCCCGACGCTTTCTTGCATGCCGCCTCCGATGCCTTGTCGACGGCCATCCAGGCGGAAGATGTCGATGCGGTAGCGCCGCCGGCCAGGGCAAGCCCCAGACCGGCCAGCAGCATTTTGGTTCTATCCATTGCAATCACACCCCGGAATTGGCGCACAGCACGTCGGCCAGATAGACGCGCCGGCCTTCGCTCTGAAGCGATTGCGAGCGTGCTCCGTTCCAGCCGACCGAGCGGCAGAAGCGATCCGCGCTCACCGCAGCGCAATTGGCCGTTGCGATGCCGGTCGGGCAGGCCAGAACACGTCCACCCCTTTGGGCGGGAGCCGGATAGAATTCGGCGGCCATGCCGCGCAGCGAGCGTTGTGCGACGGGCGGTTCGACGGGAAGGTTGCCCATCGGACGCATCGAAATGAGCGCGCCCGAGAAATTGTGGCTCCGGCGCAGATTGGGCTCATCCGCGCTTACGCGAATGCAGGGGCTGCGGAAGGAGGACCGGCTGCACAGCTCCCAGACGCCTGATCGTACGCGGATCGAACTGACCGGCCACGCAAGCCCGAGATTGGGCTTCGCATCGCTGACGGCGACGGCCGGGCCGGAATAATATGCGTCGCGGTAGATGATCGCTTCCCCCCTACCGATAGGAGCCGTCTTGTCGGTCTGTGCAGATGCGGACACGCTTGCGGCCCCCGTCAGCGCAATGAGTATCAGGCTCTTATTCACGGTCGTACTCCCTTCATTATCGCGGGTTGCGGAATGACAGCAGTGCGGCGGCGGAGCTCTGCGCTGCCCCGTCCGGCGCCGGACGACCCTTGGCTCCATGCTGCCAGAGGTGACGTAGCGACGCAACAGTGGTCCAGAATCTCGCAGAAGGGCGTTTTCGGGCTTTGCCTTCCGGCACAAAACCGATACATCGCGCGCCTGACTGCCACGTCTACGGAGAAATTGTTATACCACCGCTTGCCCCACGCCGTCCCCTCGGCCCTGCGCCTGCCCCCATGAACGGGCCGCGCTTCAATGAATTCATCCAGTCCCCGAAAGTGCGGGTGATTGACGAAAATGGCGAAAATCTGGGCGTGATGTACACGCGCGAGGCGATCGAGCAGGCTGCCGAGGTTGGGCTCGATCTGGTGGAAGTATCGCCGAACGCCGATCCGCCGGTCGCGAAGTTCCTCGATGTGGGCAAATTCAAGTACGAGGCGCAGAAAAAGGCGAACCAGGCCCGCAAGACCCAGAAGACGCAGGAGATCAAGGAGATCAAGATGCGTCCGAACATCGACGATCACGATTATGACGTGAAGATGCGGTCGATCCACAAGTTCATTGCCGAAGGCGACAAGGTGAAAGTCACGCTGCGATTCCGCGGGCGTGAGCTGGCTCATGGAGAGCTCGGCATGCGGCTTCTCCAGCGGGTGCAGGAAGATACGACCGAGGATGCGAAGGTCGAGCAATATCCGCGCATGGAAGGCCGTCAGATGTTGATGGTGCTCAGCCCCAAATAGCGCTGTGGCATAAATGCCGCATGAAGGGGTGAAAGCGCTCGATACTGCACCGGGCACCCCGGGCCGCTGCAACCGAAACGGCTGATCGCGACGTAATCGAGACGGTTCAACTGTCTCGAGGATGTCGAATATGCGCAAGGTGAATTTTCTGGTTTCGGCGGCGGTACTGGCGATGGCCGCGCCCGCTTGGTCGCAGGCGCAGAGCACTCCGGCCGACGAAGCGGCCGAAGCCGAAGATGCGGGCGACATCATCGTCACGGCAACGAGGCGCGAAGAGTCGTTGTCCAACGTGCCGATTGCGATTTCGGCCCTTTCCGGCGAATCTCTCGCCAACACCGGCGCAAGCGACATTCGCGCGGTTGCCCAGATTGCACCTTCATTGTTGGTGTCCGGCGCGACGAGCGAGGTCAGCTTCACCGCGCGCATTCGTGGTGTCGGAACCGTTGGCGAAAACCCGGGACTGGAGTCTTCGGTCGGCCTCTTCATTGACGGCGTGTACCGCAGCCGCACCGGCGTGGGCTTGTCCGAACTCGGCGATATCGAGCGCGTGGAAGTGTTGCGCGGGCCGCAGGGCACGCTGTTCGGCAAGAATTCCACAGCGGGCCTGATCAACATCGTGACCAAGAAGCCGAGCTTCGATTTCGAGGCGAAAGGCTCGGCCACATATGGCAACTATGATTACTACCGTATCGATGGATCCGTCACGGGCGGGCTTGCCGACAAGATCGCCGGCCGGCTTGACGCTGTCTATCAGAAGCGTGACGGCTTCACCAAGAATCTGACGCCCGGTCTCAAGGATTCGAACGATCGCGACCGCTATCTGATCCGCGGCCAGTTGCTGTTCGAGCCGACCAGCGATCTCAGCGTTCGCCTGATCGGCGACTATTCGAAGCGCAATGAAATCTGTTGTGCCGCGCCATATCTGGGCCCGGCCCGCAACCTTGGCCGCGATGCATCCGGCAATGTGACGATTTCTGCAAATACACTGCTTCCCGCGCTCAATGCGTTGGGTGCGAACGTCAGCGTCGGCGCGCCGTTCAATCGCGGCATTTCGACAACACCGGGCTTCAACTACCGCTCGGATAGCGAGGATTATGGTGCTTCGGGCGAGCTCAACTGGAATTTCGGCGGCGTCAAGCTGACCGCGATCACGGCTTATCGCGACTACAAGAATACGCAGGGCCAGGATCAGGATTTCATGCGTCTCGACATTCTCCATCGCACTGCCCTCACGCGCGAATTCAAGTTGTTCACGCAGGAGGCCCGGCTCCAGGGAGAGCTGTTCGACGGGCGGCTCGACTGGCTGATCGGCGCCTATTATTCGGACGAGCAGCTCGACGTGACCGACAATGCGCAGTTCGGCGCGGACGCGGATCGCTTCTTCACCGCACTGACGGGCGCCAATTTCGTGAATCTTGCCGCTTCGGTCGGCGCGCGGCCGCTGGCCAATACGGGCGTCGTCCGCAACGCGTTCAGGCAGGACAGCAGCAACTACGCCTTCTTCACGCACAATGTGATCGACATCATCCCGGACAAATTGTCGCTTACGCTCGGAGGCCGTTATACGCACGAGCGCAAGGATCTGACGTCTTCGTTCAACACCAACAACAATTTGTGCACTGCGCTCCGCAACATCGCGTCGCCACTCTCGGGCGCCGCCTGTGCGATCAACAACGACGCCGGGCCGGGTTTTACGAAAGCCAGCCCCGGCACCAAGCGCACGGAAAGCGAGTTCACGGGAACCGCGGTTCTCAGCTACAAGCCGACCGAGGATCTGCTGGTCTATGGCTCCTTCTCGCGCGGCTTCAAGGCTGGCGGTTTCAATCTCGACACATCGGCGCTCGATGCTCCATGCAATCCGCTTGCACCGGCTGATGCAGCCACCGACACGACCGCCGTGCGGGCATCCAAGGCCGCGACAAGGGCAGCTTGCGCCGCTCGCCTGGCGCTGCCCGCCAACACGGTCGGCAACGCGCGGGCCGAGGCTTCCGACCTTCAGTTCGCGCCCGAACGCGTGAACGCCTACGAACTGGGCCTCAAGTTCAACGGGCGCGGGTTCGATGTGAACGTGGCCGCCTTCTACCAGACCTACGGCCAGTTCCAGCTCAACACGTTCAACGGAATCAACTTTGAGGTGACCAATCTCGAAGGCTGCCGTGACAATCTGAATGGCGCCGACCGGGACGCAAGCGTGCTGACCGGCGCCTGCGCGGCCAACCGCACGCGCAGTGGTGTGAAGTCCAAGGGCTTCGAGATCGAAAGCGTGCTACGCCCAGTCAAGGGTGTGAGCGTCAATTTTGGTCTCACCTATTCCGACACGATTTACCGCAGCAATCTGGTCGGCACCAACGGCCGCCCGCTACCGCCAACGCTGTTCCAGCTTCCCGGCCGGCAGATTTCCAATGCCCCCAAATATGTCGTGACGACCGGGTTCGGTTATTCTCCCGAAATCGGCAATTCGGGGCTGAGCGGGCTTCTCTATATCGATGCGCGCTACCAAAGCGATACCAACACCGGCTCAGACCTCGATCTCGAAAAAGTCCAGGATGGCTTTCTCGTCGTGAATGGGCGTGTCGGCCTGTTCGGCCCCGACAAGAAATGGGGCGTCGAGCTGTTCGGCCAGAACCTGTTCAACAAGAAGTACCAGCAGATCGCGGCCGACGCGCCGCTCCAGGGCAGCGGAACCTTCCGCGCCGTCCAGTCCGGCGTTGCGGCGACAGCCAACCAGCTGTTCATTGCATTTCCCGGAGAACCGCGGACTTATGGCATTACGGTACGCGGCAAGTTCTGACCCCGCAGGCGGAACTGGCACCTGAGCCGCTCGAAACAGGCCTGCCCCGATCTGTCCGAGGCAGGCCTTCTTCGCGTTTGCAGCCATCCCGGCCTCAATTGCGAGCCTGTTGCATAAATGCCGCAATCGGGCCGAAATGCGCGCGATACCAGAACCCTTCTCTGGTGAGCGGTAACCAACGACCGTAAAACACCGGATAAAGATTGCTGCCCCAGGAAACAGCAACCGCAACGTGGGAGAGAGAAATGCTGAAAACGACCTTGCTGGTGTCGGCTGCGCTGTGCGCGATCGCGGCGCCTGCCTATGCCCAGACCGAGACGCCTGCCCCCGCAGAGGCCCCCCAGGCTGACGACGCTGCGACCGATGAAGGCGGCGAAATCATCGTGACGGCTACTCGCCGTAACGAGGCCCTTTCCGATGTTCCACTCGCCGTCTCGGCTGTGACCTCGGAATCGCTCCAGAATTCCGGTGCGAACGATATCCGCCAACTGAACCAGCTGGCGCCGTCGCTGCTCGTGTCTTCGACTGGCAGCGAAGCTAATGGCTCGGCCCGTATTCGCGGCGTCGGGACCGTGGGGGACAATCCCGGGCTTGAAAGCTCCGTCGCAGTGTTCGTCGACGGTGTCTATCGCTCGCGTTCTGGCATTGGCCTTAACGAGCTAGGAGAGATAGAACGGATCGAAGTGCTACGCGGCCCTCAAGGCACGCTGTTCGGCCGGAACGCCTCGGCTGGCCTCATTCACGTGATCAGCAAGAAACCGTCGTTCGACTTCGGTGCCAACGCCGAAGCAAGTTATGGCAATTACGACGCGCTGCGCTTTGCCGTTGGAATCACAGGGCCGCTTTCGGAATCGATAGCGGCTCGGGTCGATGGGGTCTATTCGAAGCGCGATGGCTTCTATCACGATGCGAACAACAGCACCGACGTCAATGACCGTGACCGCTATTTTGTGCGTGGTCAGTTGCTGTTCCAGCCGAATGACGCGCTTTCCTTCAGATTGATCGGCGATTATTCGCACCGCAACGAGAAATGCTGTGCAGCCGTCTATCTCGACCGGGCGCATGCGCCGGCGATCGGGGGGCTGAACGACCCGGCACAGAACAACATCATCCGCGTGCTGACTGACTTGGGACAGAATATTGGGGCGTTCAGCAATCCCTACAGCCGCGAGATTTCGGTCACACCGGGCCGCAGTTATGGTGGCAAGACGACCGATGGCGGCGTCTCGCTTGAAGGTACGCTCGATCTGGGCGGAGCAAACCTGACCTCGATTACCGCTTATCGCGAATACAAGAGCAGCCAAGGCTCCGATACCGACTATAGCACCGTCGATATCCTGTTCCGCGCTGCTGACGGGAGCGCTTTCCGCCAGTTCAAGACCTTCAGCCAGGAACTCCGCCTTCAGGGCTCGCTGTTCAACGACAAGCTCGACTGGCTGGTCGGCGGCTATTTCGCCGATGAAGACCTGACCGTTTCGGACAATCTTCGCTTCGGCAGCCAGTATGGGCGGTTCGCCACCTGTCGGATTGTTTCGGGCGGTGGCCTTGCTGGGTTATATTCCCCGACTAGTCCAAGTTGCGTCATTCCCGGTGTCGGTCCAGCGACACTGGCGGGCGCCACTGGCGCAAGCGGTCCTGATATCGTTGCTGGCTTTGCCCGTCTGGACGGCCTAAACAATCTTGGGTCGACACAGGATATCTACAGGCAGAACAGCCGGAACTTCGCGGTGTTCACGCACAACATCTTCCACGTGACAGACGCTTTCAGCATTACGCTTGGCGGCCGCTACACCACCGAGCGCAAGAAGTTCAACGCCACTTTCGGCAACGACAACGCGGCTTGCCCAGCGCTGCAAGCTAGCCTGATTGACGATCTTACGACCACGACGGCAGGTACGGCGGCCCAGAGCGCGACTGCGCGAGCACTTGCGGGCGCCTTGATCGGCCTCGGCTGCCAAGGCAATTCCACGGCCGAACTCAATGGCGTTGCGATCCATGACCGGCGCAAAGAAAGCGAATTCACCGGCACGGCAGTCGCTTCGTTCAAGATCAACAAGGACTTGCTGACCTATGCGAGCTATTCGCGTGGCTACAAGGCGGGGGGCTTCAACCTCGACCGGTCGGCGCTGAAATCCCCGCTCCTGCCCTTCGCGGCAACGACCGGCGGCGCACAGGCGCTGGTGGGCAATCTCCAGTTCGATCCTGAAATCGTGAATGCCTTTGAAATCGGCCTCAAATATTCGTCGCGGCCGTTCAGCCTGAACATCGCGGCGTTCCGGCAGGATTTCAAGAACTTCCAGCTGAACACCTTCAACGGCAGCGTGTTCCTGGTCCAGACAGTCAATGGCTGCAACACCAGCCTCAACGGTGCCGATCGCGACGCGAGCGCGGCGACCGGCGCCTGTGCGGCCAGCGATGTCGGTTATGGCGTGCGGGCGCAGGGCGTTGAGATCGAGGCATCGCTGCGTCCGATGCGCGACGTGACGATCGGGCTTGGCCTGACCTATTCGCAGACCAAGTATCGCGATAATCTGGTGGGCGACAAATCGGGCGCGCCGCTCGATCCGGCGCTGCGCAAGCTTCCTGGCGACAATCTGTCGAACGCGCCGGAATATGTTGCGACAGCGTCTTTCGCATGGACGCCGGATATCGGCAGCTCGGGCCTTTCCGGGCTCTTCTATGTTGATACGCGCCTGTCTGGCGACTACAACACCGGTTCGGACCTGTTCCCGCAGAAGGAGCAAGACGGCTATGCGCTGGTGAACGGCCGTATCGGCCTGCGTGGCCCGGACCAGAAATGGGCCATCGAGTTCTGGGCGCAGAACATCTTTAACAAGGACTATACTCAGGTTGCCTTCAACACGCCGTTCCAGGCGGGGGGAGCCTCGGCCTCCTTCACCGATCCGCAATTCCCGGGCGGGCGGCAGATCTTTTCGGCATTCCTTGCTGAACCACGCACTTATGGCCTGACCGTACGCGGCAAGTTCTAAGTGGCTGGCCTCAAGGCCATTCGAAGAGCCCGCCCCGGTTCATGCGGGGCGGGTTTTCTATGCGGCCCGTGCTTCGACCGGCGTTCCGGTTGCCGCTGCCAGCAGCGCGTTCTCGAGCGCCTTCAGCCGTGCTTCGCTGGTAATCTTCTCCCCCGTCAGGTCGGTGACGTAGAATGTGTCGACCGCGCGCTCCCCATAGGTTGCGATATGCGCCGAATGAATCGTCACGCGTGACTGGAATTGGGCATAGGCCAGCGCATTGAGCAGCGCCGGGCGATCGCGGGCATTGACCTCGATCACCGTGTACCGGTTCGACGCCCGATTATCGATCAGGACATTGGGCTCGATCTCGAAGGCCTCGGCGCGGGTCCGGGGAAGCGGGCGGGCGGCGAGCTTTTCGGTGAGCGCATGGCGGTTGGCGAGGGCATCCTCGATGGCCTGCTCGATCCGCTTCAGGCGCCGATCATCATCGAACGGCTGGCCGAATGGATCCTGGACCAGGAAATTGTCGAGCGCCATGCCGTCCTTGGTCGTATGGATGCGCGCATCGATGATGCTTCCGCCTGCGAGGTGGATTGCGCCGGCCATGCGATAGAACAGGCCCGGGTGGTCGGCGGCATAGACAGTCACCAGCGTCGCACCACGAGCGGGATAGACCTTGGCTTCAATGGATAGTGACCGCTGCCCGGCATCGGCGATGTGGCGGGCATTGCTTTCGAGAATGTCGTCGGGCTCGGCGATCCAGTAGCTCTCGGGCAATCGCTTCTTCAGCTTCTCGAACGCTGTCGCGGACCAGCCGAGGCGATCTGCCAGAACTTCCTGTTTTGCAAAGACCCTTTCCTTGCGCCCGGTCTGCTTATGGCCGAGCCGGAGGACTTCTTCGGCGCCGGCGAAGAGGTCGGAAAGCAGCTGCCGTTTCCAGCTGTTCCAGACGCCCGGCCCGACCGCGCGGATGTCGACGACAGTCAGCGTCAGCAGCAGGCGTAGCCGTTCGGGCGATTGGACCTGCTCGGCAAAGTCCAACACGGTCTTGAAGTCCGAAAGGTCGCGCTTGAATGCGGTGTTGGCCATCAACAAGTGCCAACGCACGAGCCAGGCGCACGTCTCGGTTTCGGCCGCCGTCATCCCGAATCGCGGGCAAAGCTTCATCGCGACTTCTGCACCCAGCACCGAGTGGTCGCCACCCCGGCCCTTGGCGATATCGTGAAGAAGGACCGCGACGTACAGCACGCGACGCGACACGATCTGGCGCATGATCGCAGTCGCCAGCGGGTGGTCTGCGTCGAGATCGCCTTTTTCAATCCGCGCGAGCAGGCCGATCGCGCGGATGCTGTGTTCGTCCACCGTATAGTGGTGGTACATGTCGAACTGCATCTGTGCGACGACGCGTCCGAAGTCGGGAACGAAGCGGCCAAAGACCGTCGCCTCGTTCATCCAGCGCAGAACGGTTTCAGGATCGCGTTTGCTGGTCAGCACATCAAGGAACAACGCGTTAGCCCGGCTGTCGTTGCGGACCTTCGCGTCGATCAGCTTGGCATCGCGATTGGCGGCGCGCATCGCTTGGGGATGGATTTCAAGGCTGTGCTGGTCTGCCAAAGCGAATATCTCGATTAACCGGACCGGATCCCCCTCGAACCAGCTATCGGAGGGAAGGGCGAGCCGCCCTCGGTCGAGCACAAAGCCATTGAGCTTGCGCGTCGAACGGCGGAATCCTGCCAGCGAAAAGCGCCGCCCCTTGGGCGCAAGGCTGTCGTCGAGATGGGCGAGGAACACACCGGTCAGATCGCCCACCTGTTTTGCAATCAGGAAATAATGCTGCATGAACCGCTCGACTGCCGAACGGCCCGGCCGATCTGCATAGTGCATCCGCGCAGCAATCTCTCGCTGGACGTCGAAGGTCAGCCGTTCCTCCGCGCGCCCGGTCAGCGTGTGGAGATGGCAGCGCACGGCCCAGAGGAAATTTTCCGCCTTCTGAAACTGGCGCAGTTCAGCCTTGGCCAGAAGCCCGCGATCGACCAGATCGGCAACACTCTGGACGCGGTGGATATATTTTCCGATCCAGAACAGCGTGTGAAGGTCGCGCAAACCGCCCTTGCCTTCCTTCAGGTTGGGCTCGACCACATAGCGGCTGTCGCCCATTCTCTTGTGCCGTGCTTCGCGTTCGGCGAGTTTCTCGGTCACGAAGCTGCGTGCGGTGCCCGCGACCACGTCGGCATCGAAGCGCGCCGAGGCCTCGTCGTAGAGCGACTGGTCCCCCCAAACGTAGCGCGATTCCAGCAGCGCCGTCCGGATCGTCAGGTCGCTCTTGGCCATCCGTACCATCTCGTCGAGCGAACGGCTGGAATGCCCGACCTTCAGGCCAAGGTCCCACAGCGTGTACAGGATCGATTCGATGACCTGCTCGGCCCAGCCTGTCTGCTTGTAGGGTGTGAGGAACGCGATATCGACATCCGAAAAGGGTGCCATCTCGCCCCGGCCATAGCCACCGACGGCGGTCAGCGTCAGCCGCTCGGACGATGTCGGGTTGTTGAGCGGATAGAGCCGCTGCGTCGTGAAATCGAAGATCAGCCGCAACAATTGGTCGATCAGGAATGCCTGGCCGGAAGCAGCCTCTCTCCCGGCTTGAGGATGTTCGATCAGCCTTGCGGCGATCTCCGCCCGTCCGGCTTCGAGCGCAGGCTTCAGGAGTGCGGTCGATCCGTTGCGTAACGCAGTCGCGTCCTTGCCCTCAAGTGCCGCGAGCGCATCGGCGAGGCTCCGCCGGTCTATGATCGCGCGGCGGTTGGGCAACTGGTCGAAACGGGAAGACATGCGCGCTCATTAGACGAAGGCGAACGGCGCGAACAGGGGATGATATCAGATCGGAATGCCAAGCCGCGGACCGATCCAGACCATCAGCAGATAGAGCGCGACGGTCAGCGCGCAGCCCGAAGTCAATGCGCCCCAGAACGGTACCCCGGCCCGCAGCAGCGCGGGGATGAGCAGGAACATCGGCAGTGACGGCAGGACATACCAGAAAGTCGCCTCCGCATGCGCGGCCATCCGCACCGGGTCGCCCGTGTCGCGCCAGAGCCACATCATGCCGAGGATCGAAACCAGCGGCAAAGAGGCAACGAGCGCGCCCGCCGCAGGGCTGCGCTTCGCGATTTCGGAAATCGCCGCGATCAATATGCCCGAAAGCAGGGCCTTGACCGCAAGGTAGAGCATCAGGCCGGATCGCCCTGATATTTGAGTTCGAGATAGCGGCCCTGTGTCGCGAACCTGTTCAGATCACCCGAGGCCAGCTGTTCGCTCAGCCGGCCCAACTCCTCATCGACCACGCTAAGGCCATCGATCAGTTGCTTGTCCGGGCTGATCCCGTTCAGCCCTTCGCGGCGCAGGTTGAGGGGTACGCGCTGATAGCCCTTGACCAGCTCGGGCAGCTCGTCGCTGATCAGGCGGCGGATATCGGCCGCCACGGGCTCGCGTTCATCAAGCGCCTGAAGCTGGGGCGCAAGGATTTCAAGCTTCAGGCCAATGCCGTCGACGAGTTTGGTCGCGGGAGCCGGAAGCGCCCGGCGTTGCCCGGCAAGCCATTCTTCCGTCCTCAAGGGAAGGAGTGCAAGTTCTGTCGTCGGCAATACTTCGCTCGAAACCAGCTGTGTCCTCGGGAAGGCCATCAGCCCGACCGCTGCGACCATGAAGGCAAGGACCGTGATCATCAGCCCGCTTGCGCCGACAGGGCCGATGATCAGGCCCCAGAGCGGCAGGCCGATCGTAAGCACCCCCGCGACAATCGCGATCCGCTTGACCTTCCCGAAAAAGGACCGCCGCTGTGCCGCGCGTGCGCGCTGGGCAAGGCGCGGCTCCATGCCGTGGCGCCTGAGTGCCTCTTCGGCCCGGGCAAGGATGCGTTCGGATTCCATCACTCGACCGGGGAGAAGGGACTCGTGCCGCTGCTGTTTTCGAGCGCCGCCTGCGCCTGGCCTTCGGCGCGCGCGATATAGCCCTTCGATTTCTCGATCTCGGTGCCGAGCGTATCCACGGTCGTCTTCATCGAAACCAGCGCCTTGGCCTTGAACGTGTCGATATTGTCCATCGTCAGATAGATATTCTGGAAGGCGCGCTGGAGCGTTTCAATGGGAATCGTGCTCGACGCCGCCTGCTCGTGGATCTGCGCGGTCTGGTTCTTCAGCATCTCACCGGTCGAATCGATGATGTTCGCGGTCGTCGTGTTGAGCGCGGTGATCTGTTCGAGCACCAGCTTCTGCCCGACCAGCGCCTGCGCGACGGTCACGGCGGTGCGCAGCGCGGCCACGGTCGTGGTCGAGGCGCGGTCGACGCCCTTGATCAGTTCGACATTGTTCTTCTTGACCAGATCGAGCGCGAGATAGCCCTGCACCGTCACCGCCATCTGCGTCAGCAAGTCCTGCGTGCGCTGGCGGATGTAGAACAAGGCCGTTTCGCGGATCGCCTTGGCCTTGGCGGGGTCGCTGATGTCGAGGTCGGCGGCCTTTTCCTCAAGCCGCGCGTCGAGCGCCTTGGCGATGTGGATCATCTGCTCGAGCCGGCCCATCGCCGCCCAGAGATTCTGCCGTTCGACCGAGATGGCGGCGTTGTCCTTGATCAGCTCATCCTTGCCCGAGCCGAGATGCGTCAGGATCGAGGCGATATGGCCCTGGCTCGACTTGTAACTGTCGAAATAGTTCCGCATCTTGTTGCCATAGGGGATGATGCCGAACAGCTTCTTCTTGCTGAACAGATCGTCCTTCTTGCCCGGATCGAGATCCTCGATCGTCCGCCGCAACTCGGCAAGATCGGCGCCGACGCCCGTATCCTTGCTCATCGCACGGACGGGCCGGTCGAGGAAGCGATTGGACTGGCCCGCGGCCTCGGCGATTTCCTTGCGGCCCATCACCGTCAGCTGATCGACCATCTTGCCGAATTCGGGTGAATTGGGATCGAGCGCCGCCAGTTCGTTGACGAAACTTTCGGCCTTCGTTTCCAATTGTGTCTTTTGCCCTTCGGCCAGCGGCACCAGCCCCGCCGCCTTTTCGGGCGAGACCACGGGCACCGGATCGGGCGCGGTCAATGTGATGTCAGCCTCTTCAACCTTTGTTGCCACGGGGCATCTCCTCAAGTTCTGCCGACAAGATGGCGGGGAACACTGTATTATTCAAGTAGGACGGTTGCATGGCCACTTTCAATGCAATAACCAACTTTGGCTCTTCGAACGAGCCAATTGAAAGGGTAGAGGCTATGCACCGCTTTGCAAAGGTGATCCTGTCGATGGCTATGGCGGCGGCGACAACCGGCGCGGCCGACCCCTTGGCGGTTGAGATCGAAACCCGCGACGCAGAGCGCTTTGCCAGGCTTTTCCTCGAAACTGGTGGAAAACCGAATGCTGCCCAACTGCGGGCATCCTATTTGGCGGGTTCGGGTAGAGGTGTCGAAATCTTCATGCCCGATCGGATCATCAATGCCGAAAACCTGCAAAAATCGATTGCGGCAGACGTGGCGCGATATCGACACGCAATAGAGACATGTCTCCCGCTCGCCAAGGGACTGGCCCCTGAAATGCGGGCGATTTACCTCGCCTACACGGGATTAGTGCCCGAACGTCCCCTGCCAATGGTCTATATTGTGTTTGGTGCAGGTAATTCCGGAGGGACCGCAAGCGCCGACGGGCAAGCGTTGGGGCTAGAAGTGATGTGTGGGCCGGGAACGACCGCTGAGCAGTTCAAATCTACGATGAGCTCGATGTTCGCGCACGAAACTGTCCATACGTGGCAGACGTATGATGTCGCCATCGAGCGAAAGGATCCCTTGCTTTATTCGGCGCTTGCTGAGGGCGTACCCGATTTTCTTGCAAGCCTTGTAACTGGCAAGGTGCCGATGACGTCTCGCGACGGCTGGGCGCTTGAACGTGAGGCATGGCTGTGGCGTGAATTTCAACATGATCGCGATATTGTGAGGCGGGGGACCACGGCTGGAGGTGCCTCGAACGCCGAAGTCGGCAAGGCCGTCGCGCGGTGGTTCGGCAATTACCAGCGTGCGCCTGAAGGCTGGCCATATGAGGCAGGATATTGGGTCGGGATGCGGATCGCTCAAGCCTATGTGTCGCGTTCAAGCGATAAAAGGGCGGCGATCAACACCCTGATCGACTTGCGCGATCCTGCCGCCATCCTGGCGCAAAGCGGCTATGATCCGCGATAGCGGGGCACTCATCCTTGCCGCAACGCACAAATTCGGCTAGGGGCGCGGCCAATCCATTCCTCACACACTTGAGAACCCGAATGCCCCTTCGCAATGTGGCCATCATCGCGCACGTCGATCATGGCAAGACCACGCTGGTCGACCAGCTTTTCCGACAGTCGGGCACGTTCCGCGACAATCAGCGCGTCGAGGAACGGGCGATGGATTCGAACGATCTCGAAAAGGAGCGCGGGATCACCATTCTCGCCAAGTGCACCTCGGTCGAGTGGCACGGAACGCGGATCAATATTGTCGATACGCCCGGCCATGCCGATTTCGGCGGCGAAGTGGAGCGTATCCTCTCGATGGTCGATGGCGTCATCCTGCTGGTGGACAGCGCCGAAGGGGCGATGCCGCAGACCAAGTTCGTGACCGGCAAGGCACTGGCACTGGGCCTTCGCCCGATTGTCGTCGTCAACAAGGTGGACCGGCCCGACCAGCGCATCCAGGAGGTGCTCGACGAAGTGTTCGACCTGTTCGTCTCGCTCGACGCGACTGACGAGCAGCTCGATTTCCCCGTCCTCTTCGCCTCGGGGCGCAATGGCTATGCCTCGCTTGACGCCGATGCGCGCGAGGGGACCCTTGCTCCGCTGTTCGAAACGATCGTCAATCACGTGCCGGAGCCCCAGGTCGATCCCGACGCGCCCTTCCGCTTCCTCGTGACCCTGCTTGACCGCGACAATTTCCTCGGCCGCATCCTGACGGGGCGTGTCGCTGCGGGGACGGTCAAGATAAACCAGCCGATCCACGCACTCGACGCCGCGGGCAACGTTATCGAGCAGGGCCGCGCTTCGAAGCTGCTGGCCTTTCGTGGGCTCGAGCGGGTGCCGGTGGACGAGGCCTTTGCCGGGGACATCATCTCGATTGCCGGCATGACCGAAGCGACGGTCGCCAACACGATTGCCGATATCTCGGTGACCGAGGCGCTTCACGCGCAGCCGATCGACCCGCCGACGCTCTCGATGCGATTTGCGGTGAACGATTCGCCCATGGCGGGCCGCGAAGGCAGCAAGGTGACGAGCCGGATGATCCGCGACCGGCTGTTCCGCGAGGCGGAATCGAATGTCGCGATCAAGGTGACCGAAAGCGCCGACAAGGATTCGTTCGAAGTGGCGGGCCGTGGCGAGCTCCAGCTTGGCGTGCTGATCGAGACGATGCGCCGCGAGGGCTTCGAATTGGGGATCAGTCGCCCGCGCGTGCTGTTCCGCGAAGAGAATGGCCAGCGCACCGAGCCCTACGAACAGGTCGTGATCGACGTGGACGAGGAATATTCGGGTACGGTCATCGACAAGATGGCGATCCGCAAGGCGGAGATGACGGACATGCGCCCCTCGGGCGGCGGCAAGACGAGGATCACCTTCTCGGCGCCGTCACGCGGGCTGATCGGCTATCATGGCGAATTCCTCTCCGACACGCGCGGCACCGGGATCATGAACCGGCTGTTCGAGAAATACGGTCCGCATAAGGGCGCGATCGAGGGCCGCAAGAACGGCGTGCTGATCTCGAACGGCGCGGGCGAAGCTGTCGCCTATGCGCTCGGGCCGCTCGAGGAGCGCGGGATCCTTT
The DNA here is from genome assembly GCA_041916635.1 of Sphingomonadaceae bacterium. GTDB lineage: Bacteria > Pseudomonadota > Alphaproteobacteria > Sphingomonadales > Sphingomonadaceae > Aquisediminimonas. The sequence continues at coordinate 1,221,827 of JAYRZE010000001.1, forward strand.
TCGTCTCTCCCGGCGAGCCGCTCTATGAGGGCATGATCATCGGCGAGAATGCGAAGACCGACGATCTCGAAGTCAATCCGATGAAGTCGAAGCAGCTGACCAACTTCCGCGCCTCGGGCGGCAAGGACGATGCCATTCGCCTGACTCCGCCCAAGCGGATGACGCTCGAACAGGCGATTGCCTATATCGACGATGACGAGCTGGTCGAAGTGACGCCCAAGTCGATCCGGCTCAGGAAGCGCCATCTTGACCCGCACGAGCGGAAAAAGGCTGCGCGCGCCAAGCTGGCCGCCTGACGCCGGGGCGGGCCCCTGCATCCAAATCGCGGCTCCGGCGGGTATTGCTGCCGGACGAATGCGCGGTTTGGAGGGGAAGCCCATGGCGGGAGACACAGCGAAACCGGGAAACCGGATCGAATCGCTCGATGTCCTGCGCGGCCTGGCGATTCTCGGGATATTGCTGATCAACATTCCTGGCATGGCCGCAAGCTATGCAACGATCGTGAAGCCATCGTTCGGCGGCTGGACCGAGCTTGATCGATGGATCTGGTTCATCGAAAACACGTTTTTCCTCGGAACCCAGCGCGGCCTTCTCGAGCTGGTCTTCGGAGCGAGCGCTGCCATTCTTCTTTCCCGGTCGCTCGATCATTCGCAGCCCGTGGCGGAAGCCGACCGCTACTTTCGCCGCAATCTCTGGCTGGCTGCATTCGGCTTCTTTCATGCAACATTGCTTCTCTGGCCGGGCGACATCCTGTTCTACTACGGCTTTGCGGGCCTGCTGCTCTTTCCGTTCCGCAGAATGGCCGCCAATCGGCTGGCGATGCTTGGCATTGCCGGCCTTCTTGCGCTTTCGGCAACAAGCATTCCCGACGCCGCTCATTATTATAGCGTCAAGGACAAGGTCGAGGATATCCGGGGTGGCCAAGTTCCAGCACTGCCGGCCGCCGATCGGAAGGAAATCCTGGAGGAGTGGAAGGCGCTCAACACCGAAGAGGCAGCCCAGATCACCGACCCCGCCTTTCTTGGCGCGGAGCGAAAGGCCCGCGAAGGCAGCTATGCGGCAAACCTCGGGTTCAGCTGGATGATCTATAGCGGCTTTTCGCTTGGCTGGCCCTATTACTTTTCCGAACTTGCCGAGGCGTTTCTGACGATGCTGGTGGGCATGGCGCTGTTCAAGGCAGGCGTGACCCAGGGCCGCAGATCGCTTCGCTACTATGCGATTCTCGCTTTTGCCTGTCTTGGCGCTGGGGTGCCGCTCAACTGGCATGAAACCGCAGGAACGCTGGCCGCGGACTTCGGGCGCGTGCCGATCAACGAAGTCACCAGCCAAGCCGGGCGCCTGCTGCTTAGCGTCGGATATATCGCGCTGGTCAATCTCATCCTCAAGGCGCGCCTGGGGCAACTCCTCCTGGCTCCCGTCAGGGCATGCGGCCGGATGGCGCTCAGCTGCTATATCGGCCAGACCCTGATCGGCATGTGGTTCCTGTTTCCCAGCTTCGGAATAGGCTTGGGGCTTTGGGGGCGATACGGCATCGCTGCCCAGGTGCCGATCGCGCTGGGCATGATCGGATTCGAGATCATGGTCTGCAACCTGTGGCTGCGACGTTACCGAACGGGGCCGCTTGAGGTCGTGTGGCGGCGGCTGGCGGATGCCGGAGACGAGCGCGCGACCCCCGCGCCTGCTTTGTCGTGAGCGTTACGGCGACGGACCGCACGCCGGGCGGGTCGGCACGGGATTGAACCTTGCCGCCCCGCCGTATATGGCCGCGCCCATGACAGACACACCGCCAGACCATCTTTCGATCGATCCTTCGAGCCCGTTCTTTGCCGCCGAAGCGCTGCAGCGCGGGGTGGGGATCAAGTTCAAGGGCCGCCAGCGCCACGATGTCGAGGAATATTCGATTTCGGAAGGCTGGATCCGCGTCCAGGCGGGCAAGACCGTCGACCGGCGCGGCAAGCCGTTGACGATCAAGCTCAACGGAGACGTCGAGGCCTGGTTCGAGAACCCGGCGGACGGAGAAGCGGCCGACGCTTCTGCTTGAGGTCGGGGCTGACCCCGCCTAGGCTTTGTTCCTGAAAAGAGGAGCGGGCCGATGCGCGATTTCGAAGATGCTGTTGTGGTGGTGACGGGCTCGGCAACCGGGCTTGGCGCGGCGCTCGCGATCGGGGCTGCCGAACAGGGAGCGCTCGCGGTCATCCTCAACTGCACCAAGAGCCTTGCCGAAGCCGAAGCGACGGCCAAGCTGGTGCAGGCAGCAGGCGCGGAAGCGACTGTCGTCCAGGGTGACGTCTCGGACGATTCAGCCTGCCGCGCGATCGCGGCGGCGGCGGAGAAATATGGCCGGATCGACGCGCTCGCCAATAATGCAGGGACGACCAAGCAGGTGCCTAATCATGCCGATCTCGACGGACTGTCGGCCGAGGATTTCCAGCGCATCTACGCCGTCAATGTGATCGGGCCGTTCCAGATGATCCGCGCGGCACGGAACCTGCTCGAAGCGAGCGATAGAGCGGCCGTCCTCAATGTCTCTTCGATTGCAGGCGTAACCGGGATCGGGTCTTCGGTTGCCTACGCCGCCTCGAAAGGCGCGTTCAACACGATGACCAAGAGCCTTGCCCGCGCGCTGGCGCCGAAGATCAGGGTCAATGCCATCTGCCCCGGCTTTATCGACACGCGCTGGTTCAGTGATGCCTTTGGCGATGAGGTGACGGCGCGGATCAGGGCCAATGTCATTGCCTCGGTACCGCTGCATGCGGCCTCCACGCCCGAGGATATCGCGGCATCGGGGCTGTTCTTCCTGTCGCGTGCTTCACGGCACGTGACGGGCGAAACACTGTTGGTCGATGCAGGGCTCCATCTTGGCGCAAACCCGAGCGCCAGCGCGCGGTGATTTCCTTCGCGTTCGGTGGTCATGACTTTTTCATCCTGAGGGAAGGAGCGCTGTTCTGGCCCCGGCGGACCGCTCTTGTCGTGGCCGACCTTCATCTTGAAAAGGCAAGCTGGTTCGCCAGCCGTGGACAGATGCTGCCGCCGCACGATTCGCTCGAGACGCTTCGCCGCCTTTCCGCGCTGATCGAGCGGACAAGTGCGTCGGAAATATGGTGCCTTGGCGACAATTTTCATGACGATGCAGGCAGCGAGCGGCTTTCGGAGCCGGCGCGGAGCCTGCTCGCGCGATTGACCGCGACAACGCGCTGGCACTGGATCACCGGCAATCATGACGAGCATCTACCCGGAGGGATCGGGGGTACGATCCTCGACGAGGCGGAAAGGGACGGCGTTATCCTCCGTCACCGCGCCGAGCCTCTCGAAATGCGGCCGGAGCTGTCCGGTCATTTCCACCCGAAACACCGCGCTTCCGCCCGGGGACGAAGCGTTTCACGCCCCTGCTTCGTCGCGACAGCGACCAAGCTCGTCTTTCCGGCTTTCGGCGCGCTGACCGGCGGGCTTGCCGCCAATCATCCTGAAATCATGTCGGCAACCGGCGGCGGCGCAGAAGCGCTTGTTCCCGCCGCCAACCGGCTGCTGCGCTTTCCGCTAGCGGTATAGGCTTGGGAACGCAGCCTTGTAGGCCGCGAGCTTGGGCATGTCGAAACGCACGATATAACCGTGGTTCGGATTTCGGCGCATGAAATCCTGGTGATAGGCCTCGGCCGGGAAGAATTTGCCTGTTTCAATCCGGGTTACGATCGGGCGGGAATAGGCCTTTGTCTTCGAAAGCTGGGCAATATAGCCGCGTGCCGCTTTGTCCTGTGCCGGGGACTGCGGGAAGATGGCCGAACGATAGCTCGTACCCGTGTCGGGGCCCTGACGGTTGAGCTGGGTCGGGTCGTGCGCGACGGAGAAATAGACGCGCAACAAGGTCCCGTAACTCACGGCCTGCGGGTCATAGACGATGCGGATCGCTTCGGCATGCTTTGTTGTTTCGGACGAAACTGATTCATAATAGGCCGTGTCCGCCGTGCCGCCGGCATAGCCGCTGGTGACAGTCTTCACGCCCTTTACATGCTCGAAAACGCCTTCCATGCCCCAGAAACAGCCGCCTGCGAACACGGCAATGGCAGCGTTGCCAGGCTCTTTCGCATCGGCCGCGATGGCAGGGATGGCAACGGCCTTTTCGGCGACGCCGGGGGTGGAAAGGGTCATTGCCCAAATGGCCGCGGCGGTTGCGGCAACAAGTCCGGTACGCATTACAATAGTCCTCATGCGGGTTTGAAGGTCATGGCAACGCCGTTCATGCAATAGCGTTTGCCGGTCGGGGGCGGGCCATCATCGAAGACATGGCCAAGATGCCCGCCGCAGCGCCGGCAATGCACTTCGGTACGGGGGCTGCCGATCGCCCAGTCGGTCTTGGTGAGGACTGCCTTGGGCAGCGGCTGCCAGAAGCTTGGCCAGCCTGTGCCACTGTTGAACTTGGTGGCCGACGAATAGAGCGGCAGCGCGCAACCCCCGCATGCGAAGATTCCCTTGCGGTGTTCGTCGTTCAACGGGCTGCTGAAGGGCCGCTCGGTCGCTTCGTGCCGCAAGGTCTGATAGGCGGCGGGCGAAAGCCGCTTGCGCCATTCGGCGTCAGTCAGCGTCACTTCATAATGTTCGGTCGCTTCCGCGCGGTTGCAGGCGGCCAGCAGGGTCACCGACAGCGCGCCGGTCGACACCAGGCAGTCGCGTCGCGAAAGAGTCAGCATCGAAAGTCTCCTTTACCTCGCCCTGTTGCTCACACTTTCGTGAGAGCCTTGGGCAAAGTTACACCGGAGACGGGTGTGCTGTCAGCGCAAATTGCCGCAGGCGCGCTGGATACGCGTGCAGGCTTCGGTCAGCAATTCTTCCGATGTGGCGTAGGAAATGCGGAACCCGGGCGAAAGGCCGAACGCCGCGCCATGCACGGCCGCGACCTGCACTTCGTCGAGGAAATAGTCGATCAGGTCGGCATCGGTTTCGATCGTCTTGCCGGAAGGAGTCTTCTTTCCGATCGTGCCCGAAGCGTCGGGATAGACATAGAAGGCGCCTTCCGGCGTCGGGCAGGAAAGCCCGTTCGCCTGGTTGAGCATCGAGACAACAAGATCGCGCCGCCCCCGAAACGCCTCGTTGCGGGCAGTGAGGAAGGACTGGTCACCATTGAGCGCGGCCGTCGCCGCAGCCTGCGCAATCGAGCAGGGGTTGCTGGTCGATTGCGACTGGAGCTTGGCCATTGCCTTGATCAGCCATTGCGGCCCGCCCGCAAAGCCGATGCGCCAGCCGGTCATCGAATAGGCCTTGGAGCAGCCATTGACGGTCAGCGTGCGGTCGTAAAGTTCGGGGCAGACCTGGACGATCGTGGCGAATGGCTCATCGGCGTACCAGACATGCTCGTACATGTCGTCGGTCATCACCATCACCTGCGGGTGGCGCAGCAACACCTCCGCCAGCCCCTTGAGTTCGGTCGCGGTATAGGCGGCGCCGGTCGGGTTCGAGGGAGAGTTGAGGATCAGCCAGCGCGTCGCGGGCGTGATCGCGGCCTCAAGCTGCGCGGGCGTGATCTTGTACCCTTGCGCGGCCGGGCCTTCGATGAAGACCGGCGTGCCGCCGGCAAAGGCGACGATATCGGGATAGCTCACCCAATATGGTGCGGGGATGATGACTTCGTCTCCCGCCTCCACTGTCGCGACCAGGGCGTTGAACAAAGTGTGCTTGCCGCCGACATTGACGCTGATCTGGTTCGTCTCATAGTCGAGGCCGTTGTCGCGCTTGAACTTGGCCTTGATCGCGGCCTTGAGTTCGGCCGTACCGTCGACATTGGTATATTTGGTCGCACCCTTGCGGATCGCCTCGATCGCTGCGTCCTTCACGAAATCGGGCGTGTCGAAATCGGGCTCGCCCGCGGACAGGCCGATAACGTCGACACCCTTTGCCTTCAGGTCCAGCACCCGGCTGGTCATGGCAAGCGTGGCGGAGGGCTGAATGCGGTTCAGCGCGGCAGAAGTGGTGCGCATCGGGACCTTCTCTATGTGCGGTGCAGCGCGCCTATAGCGGTTTGAGCGCGGCGGGCAACAGCCCGCGGCTTGCATTTCCGACGAAAAACCCGCCGGCCAGATCTTCGGCGCGCAGGTCGGCCTCGACCGCGCTGCCATTGGCGATGAGTTCGGCCCGCAGCACGCCGGGAAGCAGCCCTCGCGACAATGGCGGGGTGAGGAGAGCGCCATCGCCCTTCACGAAGATATTGGTGAAACTGCCTTCGGTCACGAAGCCGTCGGGGTGGAGAAAGATGACTTCGAACGTTCCCGCCTGCCGGCGCGCATCTGCGTGGAAGCCGCGATCGCTGGTCTTGTGGCGGAGGCGGAAATCGTCGGGGCGGACGGGCAGCGGGACAAGCGCGACTTCCACCGGGCCTTCGGGTGTCTGGGGAAGCCGGGCAATCTCGATGGCGATCCGGCCGCTCTGGCCCAGCACCAGGCGGACGCGCCTCGGAGCGGCAATGCGAAAGGTCGCCGCCTGAAGCTCGTTGCGGACCGCATGACGATCGAACGGGATGCCGAACACAGCGGCACTTGCCCGGATCCGTTCGATATGGCGGTCGAGCAGGTGAATCCCTCCTTCGGGATCGAAGCGCATCGTTTCGATCAGATCGAACGTCCGCGGATCAGCCACGAAGCGTCCCTTGGTCAGGCATTCGTCCCATTCTTCCCCCATGCGGCTGTCCGCGACGATGCCGCCGCCCAGCCCGATCGTGGCGAAGGCCTCGCCTTCATGCAAATGAAGCGTGCGGATCGCAACATTGAATGCGGCGTCGCCATTGGGATCGATCCGCCCGATGCTTCCGGTATAGGCTCCGCGCGACCCTGGCTCGACCGCATCGATGATCTCCATTGCCCGGATCTTGGGCGCACCTGTGATCGAGCCGCAGGGGAAGATCGCGGAAATCAGGTCTAGGGCATCGCGCCCTTCGGGAAGTCTGCCCGTGACGGTGGATGTCATGGTGTGGATAGTCGGATAGGTCTCGACCGAAAAGAGCCCCGGCACCTCAACGCTGCCGGGTTCGGCCACGCGGGAAAGGTCGTTGCGAAGGAGATCGACGATCATCAGGTTTTCGGCGCGTTGCTTGGGGTCGCTCGCAAGCTCTTCGATTGCCGCCTTGTCTGCATCGGGCGTAGCGCCGCGCGCCGCCGTCCCCTTCATCGGCTTTGTCGTGACCTTGCCATCGTGAAGCGCAAAGAACAGTTCGGGCGAAAGCGAAAGCAGCCAATCTTCTCCGGTCCACACAATGCCGCCATAGCCTGCCCGTGCGCGCGCCCGGAGCCCGGCATATACCGCAAGCGGGTTGCTGGCCAGGCGCACCATCGCGCGAAACGAGAGATTCACCTGATAGATGTCGCCAGCAGCGATATAATCGGCCACTCGGGCAAAGGCTTCCTCGTATGCGGAGCGGTCAAGCTGCGGCACGGGTTGCCCGGCCCAGCCGGAGTCAGGGTCGGGCAGAAGCGATGCCACGTCCGTCGCGGCAACTTCGTCGTACCCCTCGAATACGCCGAACCAGACCAGCGGCAGTGACGTATCGTTTCCCAGCGCCGCCAGCCTCGGCTCGAGCGCGAAACCGGCGTCATAGCCGATAAAGCCTGCGACAGGCCTGGTCTCGGCCTTGAGAGCCTTAAGCGCTGCGCCCACTTCGCTCCGCCTCCGCGCGGTGATCGTGGCGACGGGATCGCGATAGAGCCGCGCCGGGGAGGCGTCTGCCGTGCGGGCGTCGTCGAGCAACACGAAGGGGCGGTCGGGCGAAAGCATCCGCGCTCCTTTGGCATCATGACGCCATCGGTGCCAGCCGGTTCTCGGAGAATGGCGGCAGTGTCTCAGTGCATGGACGCGCGCACGTCGATCATCGGCTGTTGCGAAACGAGGATCGAGCCCCGGCGAGGCCTGTCGAGATCGAGAATCAATGTGATCGCCAACGCAAGCAGCCCGAAGAGGATCGTGGTCACGGCAAGATGCCTGCGGCCCGAGGCGTTCATCACATAGCCGACAATTCCCGCCGACATGATGGTATAGAGAGCCAGAAGCTCGAGGACATGTGCGGGGATTTTCGCATCCCTTTCCGCTTTGCGCGCCGAAGCTGCGTCGAACATCTCGTTGACTGACGTAACCAATGAATTGACCAGGGCCGGCGGGGCCTTGGGAATCGTCCGTTCCAGGGCCGCCCAGACGCTGGCCTGGGCTCCGGTCGTCTCGCGCTCGACGCTCGCCGCGCTCCGGCCCTCGGACAGGCCCAGACGTACGTCGGTGTACTGCGTGATCGCCTGCTGCAGGTCGGGATTCCCTGGTCCGCCCGTCAGCCCCGCGCGCAGCCAGGCCGTGCCGATGGCGTTGGCCTCCGTGACCACCATGGCCCTCCGCGCGTCATAGCGCGAGATGGCGAGCGAGAAAGTGAAGGCAATGAGCAGGCCAAGCAGGGCCAGCGCCGCGGACAGGAGAAGCCCTTCCGAATGCTCTCCATCCCTTGCGGCAGGTGCAAAGCGACGCTGCGCCGCCGCGCCCGATTCGAGTGCCAGAACCATGAGCAGGAACAGCGCAAGCGCGATGAACACCAAATTGCCCTGTGTCAGAAACCCCTCGACAAGATCCATCCACATGCCCCCCTTGCATGAGCAAGGTTACACAGGCACGGGCGACGGGCAAGCGTCTGCAGGGGGCTAGCGGCAGTTGCCGTTCCGATCGATCTCCCGACCGACAAGTGCGCCCGCGCCTGCGCCGATGATCAGGCCAGTCGTGCTCCCACGGTTGTAGCGGCCGCCGCGGCCGACTTCCCGGCCGAGCAGCCCGCCTGCAACAGCGCCGAGGATCGTGCCGGTTGAGCCCGATCCGCAGCGGCGGCTGTAATGGCGGTAGCGGCGATCGGGATAGGCGTAGCGATTGTCGCTGTAGCGGCCATTGTAATAGCCATTGTCATAATAGCCGCGATTGCGAGACCAGTTGCGACCCTCGTGCCGATCGTCGTCATAGTCGCGATGGGAATTGCGATAATAGTCGCCGCGCTCATAACGATCATGCGCGAGCGCGGGCGTCGCGGCGAGGCTGGTCATGGCCACGCTGGCAAGTGCGGCGGCTTGGGCAAGTTGCTTGATCATCATGCGTCTCCTTGGGCGCGCGGGGCTTCTCCCCAGCGACAAGGCCTTCTTACGACACCGTGATTGGATCGATGCTGAACGCGATCGTTATGGCGCATTCATCTTCGGAATTGAGAGTCAGGCCTTCCCGACAACCGATTCGGGCAGGTCTTTCCCGAAGACGCGCTGGTAATATTCGGCCACCAGCGCCCGCTCCGCTTCGTCGCACTTGTTGAGGAAGGAAAGGCGGAAGGCAAAGCCGACATCCTTGAAGATAGCCGTGTTCTGCGCCCAGGTGATCACGGTGCGCGGGCTCATAACCGTCGAAATGTCGCCGTTGATGAAGCCCTGCCGCGTCAGGTCCGCGACCTTGACCATGTTGGCGACATCGGCGGGGTCCGCACCCGCTGCCTTTGCCAGCACGATCTCGCTCTCGACCTGTGCGGGAAGATAATTGAGGCCAACGACGATGTTCCAGCGGTCCATCTGGCCCTGGTTGATCTGCTGCGTGCCGTGATAGAGCCCGCTCGTATCGCCGAGGCCGACCGTATTTGCCGTGGCAAAAAGCCGGAACCAGGGGTTCGGACGGATGACGCGGTTCTGGTCGAGAAGAGTCAGCTTGCCCTCGGTTTCGAGCACGCGCTGGATGACGAACATCACATCCGGCCGGCCGGCATCATATTCGTCGAAGACAAGCGCCGTCGGCGTCTGCAGCGCCCAGGGGAGCAGGCCCTCACGGAACTCGGTGACCTGCTGGCCGTCCTTCAGCACGATCGCGTCGCGGCCGATCAGGTCGATGCGGCTGATATGCGCATCGAGATTGATGCGGATGCACGGCCAATTGAGCCGCGCGGCCACCTGTTCGATATGCGTCGATTTGCCCGTGCCGTGATAGCCCTGGACCATCACGCGGCGATTGAAGGCAAAGCCTGCGAGTATCGCGAGCGTCGTGTCCGGATCGAAGACATAGGCGCTGTCGAGGTCGGGCACGCGCTCATCGGCCTCGCTGAAGGCCGGGCATTCCATGTCCGTGTCGATGCCGAACATCTCGCGCACCTTGATCGTCTTGTCGGGCGCATCGAGCAGGGTCGAACCGCGGGCATCGGGCTGGATGTTGGGAATGTTGGTCATGATCGGTCTTCTTCAGCTGAACGCAGGCGCGCTTTTGAGGTGCGTATAAGCCGCAATCGTCTCCTGCAAAGCCTTTTCGTGGCTCCGGTCTCCCCCGTTGCGATCGGGATGATATTTGCGGACCAGTTCCGAATAGCGGCTGCGCAGCGCCCGGCGATCGGCATCCTCGCCAAGCCCTAGCGTCTTCAGGGCCTTCCGGTCTTCGGGCGAAAGCGGCTTCCCGTCCGCGCGCTCCTTGGGCATGCGGCTCTTGAACCGGCCGGAGATCGCATCGAGCGGATCGTGGAAATCGGACCATCTGGGTGGCGAATCGACGCCCGCTCGCGTGAAGGCGCGCGTTTCCCGCTCCCATCCTGCATAGGGCGTTTGGGCAGCGGAAATCTCATCGGGCGTCATGCCCTTGAACCAGTCGTAGCGGGTGTTGAATTCGCGGACATGCTCAAGGCAGAGCCATTGCCAGTCGCCCGGCCCGTCAAAGCCCGCGCGCCTGCCGAAATGCGAAGGCGCCCGGAACTCTCCCGGCTCGGGACAGCCCGGATGCGCGCAGCGGTGGCTGCGGCCTCTGACCCGTCCGTGAAACTTCTCGCGCTCCATAAGGCTGGCCAATGCCAACTCGGCTGCTAGAAGGGAAGCCATGTCCGGACCTGTTGCCCAAGAAATCGAATCTCGGCTGGCCGCCGCCTTTTCACCCGCTCGGCTTGCGGTCATCAATGACAGCGCCCGGCATCATGGCCATGCGGGCGATGATGGCTCGGGCGAATCGCATTTCACGGTCGACATCGAGGCAGAGGCCTTTGCTGGCGTTTCGCGGCTGGAACGGCAGCGTATGGTCAATCGGGCGCTGGGCGATCTACCGGGCCGGCGCGTGCATGCGCTGGCGATCAAGGCGAGTGCACCCGGGGAACAGGGATGAACAAGATCGACAAGGTGAATGTGGCCGAGGCGCTTTCTCGCATTTCCGATCACTGGCGGCCGAGGATTGCGGGAGAGGTCAACGACGCGCTGGTAAAACTCGTCAAGTTCGAAGGCGAATTCGACTGGCATCATCACGAGGTCGAAGACGAAATGTTTCTCGTCATATCCGGAACGATGCGGATGGGGCTGCGCGACGGGGACGTTGATGTGGGCCCGGGCGAATTCATCATAGTGCCTCACGGCGTCGAACACAGGCCGGAAGCCCTGGGCGGCGAGTGCCACGTCATGCTGATCGAGCCAAAAGGCACGGTTAACACCGGCAACGTCGTCACCGAAAAAACTCATATAGATCTGGAGCGGATCGGATGACCGGTTTCGATGTCATAGTGCCCGTCACGCACGACCTGGGAGATTTCAAGGTGCGGCGAACCTTGCCGGCCAAGGCGCGGACAATGGTCGGCCCCTTCATCTTTGTTGACCAGATGGGGCCGGCGCAGTTCGAGATTGGCCGGGGCATCGACGTGCGCCCGCATCCGCACATCAATCTCGCGACGGTCACGTATCTGTTCGAGGGCGCGATCGATCATCGCGATTCGCTTGGAACGTTCGCGACGATCCATCCAGGCGCGGTGAACCTGATGACGGCTGGACACGGTATCGTCCATTCGGAACGCTCGCCGGCGGAAGAGCGTGCGAAGGGCGGGCATATTTCGGGCATGCAGACATGGCTCGCACTTCCCGACGGGCAGGAGGAGATCGCCCCGGCGTTCGAGCACGTCTCCCCCGGGGAGCTTCCACTGATCGAAACGGGGGGCGTTTCCGCGCGTGTGATCATGGGCACGCTCTGGGGCGAGACGGCTCCCACCACCCAATATGCCGCCACCATCTACGCCGATGTCCTGATGGAGGCGGGAACGACGCTTCCGATCGATGTCGCCGTCGACGAGCGCGCGGTGATCGTGGCTCTCGGCTCGGCGAGCCTTGACGGCGAGCCGGTCGAAATCCATGCGCTCACGGTCTTGCGGCCGGGCTTTGCCGCAACGCTTCGCGCGGAAACCGCATGCCGCGTAATGCTGCTTGGCGGAGAGGCCTTTACCACGCCGCGCCATGTCTGGTGGAATTTCGTTTCCTCGTCGCGCGATCGGATCAACCAGGCCAAGGACGATTGGCGCAAGGGTCGCTTTCCGCATGTGCCGGGCGAAGGCGACGAATTCATTCCCATCCCCGAAATCCCCCTGACCCGGAGCAACGATTGAGCGATTTTCCGAAGCAGCGTGCGGCGCTTGCCACCGGCGTCGAACTCGATGTCTGGACGGCGGGCGATCCGGCCAATCCGCCGATCATTTTCCTCCACGGCTTTCCCGAATCGCACCGCACCTGGCGGCACCAATTGGCAGGCCTTTCGGATCGTTATTACTGCATTGCGCCCGATCAGCGCGGTTATGCCCGTTCGTCCAAGCCGACCGACGTTTCGGACTATGCGGTGCCCAAGCTGGTCGGAGACGTGTTCGCACTGGCCGATGCGCTCGGGATCGAACGCTTCACGCTTGCCGCGCACGACTGGGGCGGGGCGATCGGCTGGGCAGCGGCGCTTGGCCGGCCGGATCGGGTCGAGCGATTGATCATTGCCAATGCGCCACATCCCTACATGTTCCAGCAAATGCTGATCGAGGATTTGGGTCAGCGCGCTGCCTCGCAATACATCCGCACCTTTCGGGGCGACGATCTCGAACGGCGGATTGCGGAAAACGGGCTCGACTGGTTCTTCGATCACAGCTTCATGCGCCACCTGACGGCTGACGAAGTCGGCGCGGAGGAGCGTGCGGCCTATCTCGATGAATGGAGCCAGCCGGGCGCGCTGACCGCCATGTTCAACTGGTACCGCGCCTCTCCGATGACAGTGCCCGCAATGGACGAAGATGCACCGCGTCCGCCATTCCTCGATGCACCGTTTCCGAAGCTTTCCAAGCCGGTCCTGATCGTCTGGGGGATGGAGGACAAGGCCCTGCTCCCTTGCCTGCTCGACGGACTGGATGCGCTGATCGAGAATCTCACGATCGTGCGGATCGAAGGCGCCGGCCATTTCGTGCCCTGGGAAGCACCCGATGCCGTGACCCGGGCGATGGCGGACTGGCTGCCGTGAAGCCGCGCCCGCATCTCTTCCGCGAGCGCGCCGCGCACGATCACAGCCCGGTCACCTATATCGAGCTGTTCTTCGACCTGGTCTTCGTTTTCGCAATCACCCAGCTTTCGCACCGGCTGCTCTCGCACCTCACTTTGGGCGGGGCGTTGAAGACCTTGCTGCTGTTCCTCCCGGTCTGGTGGGTGTGGATCTATACAAGCTGGACGACCAACTGGCTCGATCCCGAGCGCGCCAATGTCCGGCTGATGCTGATCGCGATGATGCTTGGCGGGTTGGCGCTTTCAAGCGCAATTCCCGACGCCTTCGGCGAGGCGGGCCTGCTTTTTGCGGCGAGCTATGTCGCGATGCAGCTGTTCCGCAGCCTCTACATGGTGTGGGCGTCGCGTGGCGTGAATGAAGGCCGAGCCCGCAACTTCCTCAGGATCAGCTTCTATTTCCTGCTGTCCGCGCCGCTTTGGCTTGGCGGCGCCTTTACCGATTCGGGCTGGCGGGCGCTGTGCTGGGCGCTTGCCATTTCGATCGAATATGCGGGACCGATGCTCTTCTTCCGGACGCCCTTTCTTGGTCGTTCGACCGGCGGAGACTGGGATATTTCGGGCGGCCATATGGCCGAGCGCTGCGCGCTCTTCATCATCATCGCGCTGGGCGAAGCCGTGCTGGTAACGGGTGCGACCTATGCCGAACTGGCTCATGACGGACCGACAATGACTGCCTTTGTTTCGAGCTTCATCGGCAGCGCGGCCATGTGGTGGATCTATTTCGATATCGGCGCCAAGCGCGCCTCCTCGATGATCAGTACGGCGGACAATGCGGGTTTCATTGCGCGCAATGCCTATACCTATCTCCATATGCCGATCGTGGCGGGGGTCGTCGTAACGGCCGTTGCCGATGCGAAGATGTTGGCGGCGCCAGCTGCGGCGTCCAACTTTGCCTATGTCCTGACGGCGTGTGGCGGTCCGGCCCTGTTCCTGTTCGGCAACCAGATGTTCAAATGGGTGACGACCGACCAGCGCTATCCGCCGCTTTCGCATTTCATCGGCAATATCCTGCTGATTGCGGTCGCGGGCGCTGGCCTGTTGGGCAATTGGAGCTTGCTCGGGATTGGCCTGCTGGCGACGCTCAGCCTGATCGTCACGGCGCAATGGGAATGGTTTTCGCTCCACGGAGGCTGGCAGCGCTGGGCGCCATGGATGGGGCCGCTGTTCGGGCGGCAACCCTGATCAGCGTTTGAGCCAGCCGGCCTCTGCATAGGCTAGCGCCGTCGCCCGCAGCCCCTCGTTTGTGTCGATCTCAGGCTGCCAGAGTGAGGCGGGCGGACGCCGTTCGGGATCGACCACCCAGTTCGGATGGCAGAAATAGCGGACGCGATCGGCGGTCAGCTTCGCTCCCGTTCCCCTGAAAAAGCCATCGAGCCGGGCCGCGAGGTTAAGGAGCGGGGCCGGGGCGGAAAACGTCGCCACATCCTTGCCGACTGCCGTTCCGATTGCCTTGCCGAAGCCGGTGTGGGACCAGCCGCCGATCGTGCCGTCATCCGCCTCATAGACGCGGGCCTGCGCCTCCGGGGCCGGAAGCACGGCAAGCAGCAGCCGGGCAAGATCGCTCACTTCGATCACCGAAATCTGGCCCTCGGGCGGCAGCAGGACGACGCCGCGCCGCGCCATGCGGAACAGGTCGAGCATCTCGCCGTCCCCGGGCCCGAAAATGGCGGGCGGGCGGATGATCGTCCAGTCGAGGCCGCTCGCTTGCACCAGCGTTTCGCCTTTTGCCTTCGACCAGCCATAGACCGAAAGATCGGGCTCACGCGCCGAAAGCGAGGACACATGGATGAACCGACGGACGCCTGCGTCGCGCGCCGCTTCGATCATCGCCAGCGTGCCGCCGACATTGCCCGTCTCGAAACCCGCGCGATCCGGTGCGTTCACAACACCTGCGACATGGATAACGGCATCGCTTCCACGGGCGAGCGCGCGCAAGCTTTCGGGGCGGTCGAGCGCGCCGTCGACCCATTCGACCCCGTCCTGATCGGATTGGGGCGAGCGCGTGAGCGCACGCACCCGGTGCCCTTGCCCGCGGGCGAGGCGGATCAGGGTCTTGCCGACAAAGCCCGTGCCGCCGGTAATGCCGAGCACGGGTTTGGTCATAGCATCACCAGATGATCGCGGTGGATCAGCGCGGCGCGCGGAGCATAACCCAGTATTCCGGCAAGTGCGTCGCTCCGCTTGCCGGCAATACGTTCGGCATCTTGGCTGTCATATTCGGACAAACCCCGTGCAATCGCAACGCCATCCGGCCCGACAATTGCGAGGACGTCGCCACGCGCGAATTTCCCTTCGATTGCCTTCGCTCCTGCTGGAAGCAGGCTCGCGCCGCCTTTCAGTGCTTTCTCAGCACCAGCGTCGACATGGACCGAACCCTTGACCGTCAGGCGCCCGGCAAGCCAGGCCTTCTTGGCGCGGGTCGATCGCTCGGCCGCGAACAAGGTGCCGCATCCGCCCGCCGCCAACCGCGCAAGCGGATGGTCATGCAGGCCCGAGACGATCACCAGGTCGACACCCGCGCTCGACGCGATCTGGGCGGCTTCGATCTTGGACGACATGCCGCCCGAGCCCATGCCGGAGGATGTCCCGCCCCCGGCCATGGCCATGATCGCTTTGTCAATCTTCGTGACCCGCTCGATCCGCTCCGCCTCGGGATCGCGTGCCGGATCGGCGGTGTAGAGGCCATCGACATCGGAAAGCAGGATCACGCCCTGCGCTCCCGCAGCCTGCGCGATCCGCGCGGCCAGCCGGTCATTGTCTCCGAAGCGAATTTCCGCAGTGGCGACCGAGTCATTCTCGTTGATGACCGGCACGACGCCAAGGCCGATCAGCCTGTCGAGCGTTGCGGAGGCATTGAGATAACGCCGCCGGTCCTCGAGGTCGTCAAGCGTGACCAGCATCTGCGCTGCCGTCAGCCCATGGGCGGCGAGGAGTTCCGCCCAGCATTGCGAGAGCGCGATCTGGCCGGTCGCGGCGGCCGCCTGTGCATCCTCGAGGCTGGCGCGGCCGCCCTTGGGCAGCTTCAGCCGCCGTGCGCCGAGCGCAATTGCGCCCGAGGAAACAATGACGATCCGCTGGCCTGCGGCAACGCGCGCGGCAAGATCGGCTACCAGCGTTTCGAGCCAGGCCCGGCGGACATTGCCGTCCGCATCGACAAGGAGCGACGACCCGATCTTGACGATCAGTCGTGCGCAATCCTTTGGGGCGAGCGTGACTGTGGTCATGAGCCTGAGCCTGAAACCAGTCGCGGCAGCCAGGCAAGCGGTGCGAGCAGGAGGGCAAGATTGGGTAGCCACCAGGCCAGGTCGAAACTGCCCTGCAGGGCCCAGAAGGCAATCGCCATCCCGCCCGCGCACATGGTGAGCGTCAGGGAAACGATCGCCCAGCCACGCCAGCGCATGTCTCCTTTCTTCAGCAGCGTAAGGCTCCACAGACCGATCGCCGCAAACGCAATATCGAGTGGCGCGAAAGACCAGTTCCAGGCGTCGATCAGCGGCGTTCCATAGCCACTGTACATCATTTCCTGGGGCAGGGATGCCAAGCCCATGACGGCGGCAAGGCTGACGGACCAGTAAACGATCATTCCCAGATCGACGATCCGGAGAAACGCCGTGAGACCGCCAGGTGCGGCCATCACAGGGGCGACCATGGCTTGGCCTCCTCCTCGCGGGCTTCGGGAGCGGCCGCCTTGACACCGATCGCGTCGGCCAACCGGTCCAGCACGGCCTCGATTCCCTCGCCGCTCGCTCCCGACAGGGGGAAGACTTCCGCCTTGGACGCGCGCTTGAGCTTGGTGACGAGCTTCTTCACGTCGGCAGGGTCGAGCGCATCGATCTTGTTGAGGCCGATCACTTCGACCTTGTCGGTCAGCCCGGCGCCATAGGCTTCGAGCTCCCTGCGCACAGTCCGCCACGCGCCGACCGGATCTTCTCCCGTCGCGTCGACCAGATGGAGCAGCACCTTGCACCGTTCGATATGGCCCAGAAAACGATCGCCGATGCCGGCGCCTTCCGCCGCGCCCTCGATCAAGCCGGGGATATCGGCAATCACGAACTCGCCGCCCCTGTGGCTGACGACACCCAGCTGCGGGCGGACCGTCGTGAAGGGGTAGTCGCCGACCTTTGCCTTGGCGTTGGTCACCGCATTGATGAATGTCGATTTGCCTGCATTGGGCAGGCCGACCAGCCCGGCGTCGGCAAGCAGTTTCAGCCGCAGCCAGACATACATTTCCTCGCCCGGCCAGCCCGTGCCGTGCTGGCGCGGGGCGCGGTTGGTCGAGGTCTTGTAACTCATGTTGCCGCGCCCGCCATCGCCGCCGCGCAGGAAGACCTTGCGCTCACCGACCTTGGTGAAATCGGCAAGGACATGCTCCTTGTCCTCGGAGAGGACCTGCGTGCCGACCGGCACCTTGATCACAAGGTCCTCGCCGCCCGCGCCCGTGCGGTTGCGGCCGGCCCCGCCTGTTCCGCGCTGCGCCCGGAAATGCTGGGTATAGCGGAAATCGATGAGTGTATTGAGGCCGGCAACGGCTTCGAAAATGATGTCACCGCCCTTGCCGCCATTGCCGCCATCCGGCCCGCCATATTCGACGAACTTCTCGCGCCGAAAGCTGACGGCGCCGGGGCCGCCCGCGCCGGAGCGGACAAAGATCTTGGCCTGATCGAGAAAATGCATGGGCGCCCCTTAGACAGGTTTGCCCCATTTGTGAAACCGTCAGCCTGCCTCGTGCGCGGCCATCCGCTTCTGCATTCCGGGCGAGGCCATGAGGATCTGGTGGGCAAGGTCGCGCGCAGCACCACGCGGCAGCCCCAGTGCCTTGGCCATCGGCGCGCCGAGCAGGGCGTCGCCCATTGCCATCAGGACGAGCGTGAGCGTCTCTTCGTGCATCAGCCCGTCTTCCTCGCCCACGCTCAACTGGTCCATGAGATTGTGGATCGCATCGAGGATCGGGTTCAGGGCATCCTGGTTCCCGGACATGATCATCCAGGTGCACAGGCCGCCTGCTCCCTGTTGGTCAAACGCGTCGAAGGTCATTTCGACGATCGTGCGTGGGTCTGCCTCTCCCTGGCGCGCCTTCAAGACGACGCCGGCAATGGTCCCGCAGACCTGTTCGGCGATATTTCCTGCAAGAGCGCCCTGCAATTCGGCGGCGGAGCCGAAATGGTGGAGCAGATTGGCATGGGTCCGCCCCATCCGGGCCGCGACGGCCTTCAGCGTCACGGCTTGCGGGCCGCTTTCGATGAGGATCGCGCGCGCGGCCTCGAGTGCTGCGGCGCGGCTTTCCTCGGGGGTCAGGCGTTTACGAGTTATTGACATTTATGTAAGTAAATCCTATTGACACGAGTGTAAGGAGATTCGCGCATGGCTTCCGTTGCTCTCAAGACCCCTCGTGATCTGACCATAACCCCCCGCGACCGCCGTTTCGGCCGCAATGCGAAGCAGGATCGCTGGTGGCTTGGTGGCGATCCGATTGCAACGGCTTTCTACAACGCGCTCTCTATCACATTTCCGCGCGGCGAAGCGTTTTTCATTGAATCGGTGAAGGCGTTCCGCGATGGCGCGCCCGAAAAGCTTGCGCGCGAAATCCGGGCCTTCGTCCAGCAGGAAATCATGCACACGCGCGAACACGTCGCATTCAACAAGCGCGTCGCGGATGCGGGCTACGACCTGACCGGGCTGGAACGGAAAGTCTCCGAATCGCTCGAGTTGACGAAGAACCGTCCGCAGATCCTGAACCTCGCGGTCACGATGGCGCTCGAACATTACACGGCGATCATGGCCACACAGATGATTACCGACAAGAAGCTGTGGAAAGGTGCGGATCCCGAGCAGGTCGAACTCTGGAAATGGCATGCGATGGAAGAGATCGAGCACAAGGGCGTTGCCTATGACACCTGGCTCCACGCGACGAAGGACTGGAGCCGGTGGAAGCGCTGGAAGGTCAAGAGCATCATGATGCTGCTCGTTTCGAAGAATTTCTGGGTCAATCGTTACAAGGGCGTGATCGAACTGCTCCGGCAGGACGGGATCACCGGCGCCAAGGCGCATCTCGGCCTCCTCTGGTTCCTGTTCGGCGGACCCGGCGCGATCCGCAAGCTCATGCTCCCCTGGGCGACGTTCTTCCTTCCGGGTTTCCATCCGTGGAATCATGACGACAGGGCGCTGATCAATCTGGTCGAAAGCGAATATGAGGCTGCACGGATGCCGGAGGCGCTGGCGGCCTGATCCGGAACACAAGCGTCATCCCGGCGAAGGCCGGGACCCATGATCGCTGACTTCACCGGATTAGGGGCCAAAGAGCGGCGTTCCTTCCTGAGGGGGCAAGTGTTCATGGATCCCGGCCTTCGCCGGGATGACGGAGAGTGGCGGACTCGCTAAACGGCCGCGATGATCGACGAATTCTTCGATGACGAACCTGTGGCAAAGGGCGCGCCCTTGTTCGATGTCGCGCTTGTCGAGCGCCTCCTCCAGGAGTCGGCCGCGAATGGCAAGGCAGTCAGCTATTCCGAACTGCTGCTGATCCTCGGCTATCGCTTCACGCGGCCGAAGATGCGTGCGCTCTGCAAGGTGCTCGACGAGGTCGACCGGCGCGGCGCGGCGCGCGGCGAGCCCGAACTGGCGGCGCTGGTCGTGCGCGAAGGCGATGGCTTGCCGGGGCAGGGCTGGTGGGTCGGGCGGCGCGACTATGCGGGTGCATGGACCGGGCCCGAGGCGCAGGCCTTTCTCTCCAAAATCCAGCGCAAGACCTTCACCTTCTGGAAGCGCCGTGCCAAGGGTGGGGCATGATCGCGCCGACACTCCACACCGACCGCTTGACACTCCGCCCGCTCTCACTTGAGGATTGGGAGGCCTATGCCACCGCCTGGGCCGATCCGCGCCTGACGGCGTTCATCGGCGGGCAGCCGCGCACCCGCACCGAAAGCTGGGGCAAGTTCCTCCAGGGCATCGGGCTCTGGCCGCTCTTCGGCTATGGCTATTGGAGCTTTGTCGATCGCGAAAGCGGCACTTTCCTTGGCAATGGCGGGCTGGCCAGTTTCGAACGCGGGATTCCCGAACTCGTCGGCTATCCCGAGGCAGGCTGGGCCTTCGTCCCCGAGGCCTGGGGCCGGGGCCTTGCGACCGAAGCCATGGCCGCGATCCTTGGCTGGGCGGATGAGGTGCTCGGCCGGCCCGAAATCCGCTGCATCATCGATCCGGGCAACATCGCGTCGCAGCGCGTCGCGGCCAAGCTGGGGTTCGAAGCCATGGGCGAAGTCGATTTCCCGCCGGCCCGTACCGTAATCTACAGGCGATCCTCGAGGAGTTGACGCTAACGTCAATTTGGGCTGGACAGGATAATGGGTTTCGCTATGAAACTCGCCCATGACATTGCCATCCCCGCTGTTCGATCGCCTGCGGCTTCCGGTCATAGGCTCTCCGCTGTTCATCGTGTCCGGCCCGGAACTGGTCATAGCCCAGTGCAAGGCGGGGATCGTCGGATCGTTTCCGGCGCTCAACGCGCGACCGCAGGCCCAGCTCGACGAATGGCTCCATCAGATCACCGAAGAACTGGCCGCTTGGAATCGGGCCAATCCGGACCGCCCGGCGGCGCCCTATGCCGTCAACCAGATCGTCCACAAGTCGAACGACCGGCTCGATGCCGACGTCGCGACCTGCGCCAAGTGGCAGGTTCCTATCACGATCACGTCGCTCGGCGCGCGTGAGGAGTTGAACCAGGCCGTCCATGCCTGGGGCGGGATCACCTTTCATGACGTCATCGATGATCGCTTTGCCCACAAGGCCGTCGAAAAGGGCGCGGACGGGCTGATCCCGGTTGCGGCCGGCGCGGGCGGGCATGCCGGAAGGCTTTCGCCCTTCGCGCTTGTTTCGGAACTGCGCGAATGGTTCGACGGGCCGATCGCTCTTTCCGGAGCGATCGCCAACGGCCGCTCGATCCTGTCCGCCCTCGCGCTGGGCGCGGACCTTGCCTATATCGGCTCGCCCTGGATCGCGACGAAGGAAGCCAATGCCGATCCCGCCTACAAGCAGGGAATCGTCGAAGGGCGCGCGGCGGACATCGTCTATTCGAGCCTGTTTACCGGCGTGCATGGCAATTACCTGCGGGGTTCGATCGAGCGCGCGGGCCTCGATCCGGACAATCTGCCCGAAGGCGATCTGAAGACAATGAACTTCGGCTCGGGCGGCAATACCAAGGCCAAGGCCTGGAAGGATATCTGGGGATCGGGGCAGGGCATCGGCGCCGTGGCGGCTGTCGAGAGCGTGGCCGATCGCGTCGACCGGCTCGAGGCGGAATTCATCGCTGCGAAAGCGGAACTGGCGGCGAAGCTCCGCTAGCCTTTCGCACCCAGGATTTCCGCCAGCAGCGTATTGGCGCGCGGGCCATCCCAGTTCATCCCGCCGATAACGCGCCACACTTCCTTGCCCTCGGCATCGTAGAGCACTGTCGTCGGCAACATGCCCGTATCATAGGCAAAGCCCAGATCGCTCTTCGCATCGAGATAGGGCTTCAGGTGGGCGAATTCGCGCTTCGCCCACCAGCCATCGACCAGCGCGCGGGCATTGTCCTGGCTGATGACGAGAACCTGGAGCCTCCCTTCGGCGCGCCCGGCAAGCGCATCGAGCGTCGGCATCTCGGCAACGCACGGCCCGCACCAGGTTGCCCAGAGATTGACGAGCAGCGGCTTGCCCTTGAAGTCCGCAAGCCTGGCGGGCGCGCCCTTGGGGTCCTCGAACACGACCGAAGGCATCGCTTCGCCGCGATGCGACATGTCGACCACCCCCGCCTGCTCCGGCCCCGCCGGCGCTTCGGATTGTGCGGTTTGAGAGCCCTCCGCTTGCGGTGTGGGGGCAGA
Organism: Sphingomonadaceae bacterium; assembly: GCA_041916635.1. Lineage (GTDB taxonomy): Bacteria > Pseudomonadota > Alphaproteobacteria > Sphingomonadales > Sphingomonadaceae > Aquisediminimonas. The sequence continues at coordinate 1,243,977 of JAYRZE010000001.1, forward strand.
TTGCTTATCGCACCCGGCCAGCAGCAGGGCGCAACCGCCAAGGAGGCCTAAGATTTCCAGTCGCAATGACAGCTCCAATTCGATGTGGGGCGGGCGCTTCGCGGAAGGCCCGGCGGCGGTGATGCGCGAGATAAATGCCTCTATCCCGTTCGACAAGCGGCTTTGGCAGCAGGACATCGCCGCGTCAAAGGCGCATGTCGCCATGCTTGGCGCCACCGGTATTCTTTCGGCGGGCGATGCGCAGGCGATCAGCGATGGGCTCGATGCGGTGGCGGCCGACTATGCCAGGGATGGCGTGCCGGAGGATCTGGCGCTCGAAGACATTCATATGGTCACCGAGACGCGGCTGGCCGAAAAGATCGGACCGGTGGCCGGCCGCCTCCACACCGCGCGGTCGCGCAATGACCAGGTCGCGACGGACTTCAAACTTTGGGTTCGGGACGCCATCGACGCGGTCGCGGCGGGGTTGAAAGCCTTGCGCGGCGCAATCATCGCGCGCGCCGAAGAACATGCCGATGCCGTGATGCCCGGCTTTACGCATCTCCAGAGCGCGCAGCCCGTGACGCTTGGCCATCACCTGATGGCGTGGCACGAAATGATCCGCCGCGATGCCTCGCGCTTTGCCGATGCGCGTGTTCGGATGAACCAATGCCCGCTCGGCAGCGCGGCGCTTGCCGGGACGGGCTTTCCGATCGACCGGGAACGGACGGCGGCTGCGCTCGGTTTCGACGGCCCGACCGCCAATTCATTGGACAGCGTGTCTGACCGGGATTTCGCGCTCGATTACCTGATGGCCGCCAGCCAGTGTGCGCTGCATCTTTCGCGCATGGCCGAGGAGATCGTCATCTGGGCCAGCCAGCCCTTCGGCTTTGTGTCCCTTCCCGACCAATGGTCGACCGGCAGCTCGATCATGCCGCAGAAGCGCAATCCGGATGCGGCGGAGCTCGTCCGCGGCCATGCGGGGCGGATCATCGGCTGCACGACCGCGCTGATGATCACGATGAAGGCCCTGCCGCTTGCCTATTCGAAGGACATGCAGGACGACAAGCCGCCGGTGTTCGAGGCGCATGACCTGCTTGCGCTGTCGCTCGCGGCGATGACGGGGATGATCGAAAGCCTGACATTCCGGACGGACCGGATGCGCGCGCTCGCCGAAAGCGGCTTTGCCACCGCAACCGATCTTGCCGACTGGCTTGTGCGCGAGGCCGATGTTCCGTTCCGCGAGGCGCATCATATCACCGGGCAGGCGGTCAAGCTGGCGGAAGGCAAGGGCTGCGGCCTTGCCGATCTTGCGCTTTCCGACCTCAAGGGCATCGATTCCCGGATCAACGAGGGTGTTTTCGGTGTGCTTTCGGTCGATGCCTCGGTCAACAGCCGCACCAGCCATGGCGGAACCGCGCCATCTTGTGTAAGGGTGCGGATAGCCGAAGCAAGGACGGCACTGGAACGGGGCGCATGAAGACGCATTGGGCATTGTTGGGCATGGCACTGGCACTTTCGGCCTGTGGCGGACGCGTGGCGCTCAAGCCAGAGACAGGCAAGACACTTCCGCCCAAACCGGAAACGGCCTCCGCCGTTCCGACGCCCGACCAGCTGCTCGTCCCCGATGTCCAGTCCCGGCCCAAACGCAGCGATGAGCAATTGAAACGCTCGGAAGAACGCCAGAACGACAAGTTCGACCTTCCCCCATCGCTCTGAGGCAAAAATGGACCATTTCAATCTGAGGAACGGCGTGATGCACGCCGAGGATGTACCGCTGACACGGATTGCCGAGGAAGTCGGCACGCCGGTCTATGTTTATTCGCGCGCAACGCTCGAACGCCATGCGCAGGTCTTCATGGACGCGCTGTCCGGAATCGAGCGCAAGCATTTTGCGTTCGCGATCAAGGCCAATCCCAACCTGTCGGTGCTGCGTGTCCTGGCCAAATGCGGCTTTGGCGCGGACGTCGTGTCGGGCGGGGAGATCGCCCGCGCGCTCGCATCGGGAATCGCGCCCGCGGATATTGTCTTTTCGGGTGTCGGCAAGACGCGCGCGGAACTTCAGCGGGCGCTCGATGACGGGATCGGCCAGTTCAACATCGAACTGGAGGAGGAAGGCGCCGCGCTTTCCGAGCTGGCGGCGGCATCGGGCAAGCGGGCCGTGGCCGTCCTCCGCGTCAATCCCGATGTCGATGCGAAGACGCATGCCAAGATCTCCACCGGCAAGAAGGAAAACAAGTTCGGCGTTCCGATCGACCAGGCGGCGGGCATCTATGCGCGGTTGGCGAGCCTGCCCGGCCTCGATATGCGGGGCGTTGCCCTCCATATCGGCAGCCAGGTGTTCGATCTTGGCCCGCTCGAAGCCGGTTATGCGCGGATTGGAAGGTTTGTTGCCGAACTGCGGGCAGCGGGCTTCGCAATCGACCGGGTCGACCTGGGGGGTGGCCTTGGCGTCCCCTACCAGCGCGGCCAGGTGCCGCCCGAACCAGCCGAATATGGCCGGATGGTCGAGCGTGTGACCAAGGGCTGGGACGTGACGCTGATGTTCGAGCCTGGCCGCGTGATCGTCGGCAACGCCGGCGTGCTCCTGACACGGGTGATCTGGGTGAAGCCTGGCGTCATCAATCCCTATGTGATCGTGGACGCTGCGATGAACGATCTGGCCCGGCCCGCTCTTTACGACGCTTGGCATGATTTCGAGGCGGTTATCCCGACGGGCGAACGCATGATCGCCAACATTGCCGGGCCGGTGTGCGAAAGCACCGACACGTTCGGCATGGGGCGCGATATCGATGCCGTGAAGTCCGGAGATCTGGCTGTGTTCCGCACGGCCGGCGCCTATGGTGCGACAATGGCCTCTACCTATAACAGCCGGGCGCTTGTTCCCGAAGTTATGGTCGATGGGGGGAAATATGCGGTGGTTGCCGACCGGGTCCAGCCCGAAGCCCTGATCGCAGCCGAACGCCTGCCCAACTGGTTACTCGACTAGGGCGTCCGTCCCTAGCCGTAGAGGCGCTGGTTGATGGCGGCGAGATAGGTTTGCGTGGCAGCAGGGTCGAGCCGCTCGCAGCCGACGGCGTCGCGCATCGTTTCCAGGAACGATACGGCCATCAGCCCGCCGCGCGATGTCGCCAGTTCGCTTTCAAGCCTGTGCGCGATTTCGACGACGGGAGTCAGGCCGTGGTTGCCCGCAATCTTGCGGAGTTCGTCCACTTCATGGGCAAGGCGCGAAATGCTGATGCGCGGCAGATCGATGACGAGCTGGTCGATCCGCTCGCAAAGCTGCGCCTGTGCTTGCATCAGCGCATCCTTGGCAATCCCCATCTGCTCCACTCCTGATCGTGCAGGATGGAGCTTGCACCTTTATGGTTACCGAAGAGTTAACGAGGAAAGCGAAAAGCCGTCGACGCCGAACGGAGCGGTTCGGACGTGATGGGGTAGCCAAGGCCTTCGGGAATGCAGAGATGGGGCTCGCCTTCGCGTTCCTCCATCCATGGCGTGACGACACTGATCGGCGTGTCCAGCGCATGTGCTTCGGCTTCCGCAAAGCTGCCGAACAGCGCCAGGCGCTCAAGGTTGCGCCTGGTGGGAAAGATAACCTTCACCTTGCCCGCGTCGGCGGCGTCGATCACGTCCTGCGCCGCCGCCCAGAAGCTGCTGATGTTCTCGGTGTCGTCCACCACGGGATCGGGTGCATCGTCGCGGACGCTGGCAAGGTAGAAGCGTGTATCGAAGACCCGTGCCTCGCGATGCGCCGGGCACCAGCGCGCGAACGGGACAAGGACATCGAGATCGAGCGTCAGCCCGGCTTCCGCAAGCAGCGCGCTGAACGGCTCGCGCGCGTGAAGCCGGGGCTGGGCGGACGCAATCCATTCGGGCGTGGGTTCCGTGGCGAACCCGATCGCCAGGCCGCTTTCCTCAAGCGTTTCGCGGATGGCGGCGACGCGTGCCGCACCCTCATCAACGTCATGGGGGTGGGCCGCAGCAATTGCGTGGTCGTCCGGGTCGATCCGGCCACCCGGAAAGACGATCGCGCCGCCTGCAAAGGCCATCGTGGCCGAACGCTCGACCACGAGCAATTCGGGCGGGCCCGCCAAGCGGTGGCGAAACACCACAAGCGTTGCCGCGGGAATCGGGACAGGCGCTTCGCCGTCCTCTCCTGCTCGGTTGTCATTCATCCTGAACGGCCTAAACTTGATCCCGTCTTTGGGAAAGGGGCAAAGATGGGGATTATGGAGATATTGGGGGTGGCGGGCAGCGTCAGCCTGCTTGCCGGATGGCGGCTCTATCTGTGCATCTTCGCGACTGGCCTGGCGATGCGCCTTGGCTGGATTGCACCGCCCGAGCACCTGTCCGGCCTTGCGGTTCTGGCCAACGACTGGGTGATGGGCGCGGCCGGGCTTGGCATGATCGCCGAATTCTTCGCGGACAAGGTCGCCTGGCTCGATTCGCTCTGGGATGCGGTCCACACCGCCGTCCGCCCGGTGGGGGGAGCGTTACTGGCGCTGGCGCTGGTCGATGCGTCCGACCCGAAATGGCAGGTCGTCTCCCTCCTGCTGGGCGGTGGAGCGGCGCTGGTCAGCCACGGGGCGAAGGCGGGAACCCGGGCCGTGATCAATGCCAGTCCCGAACCGTTCAGCAACATCGCGGTCTCGACCGGCGAGGATGTCGCGACGGGCGGACTCCTCTTCCTTGCCTTGTCAAACCCGACGGCCGCGATCTTCGTTGCCGTCCTTCTAATAGCGGGAGCCGTGGCGGCGCTGCTTGCGGTTCGCCGTGTCCTGAAAAGGCTGTTTGGCGCGCCTGAAGGTTCGTCACTGGCGCAGCGATCCGGATGGTGGAGCTGAGCGGGATCGAACCGCTGACCTCGTCATTGCGAACGACGCGCTCTCCCAACTGAGCTACAGCCCCGCATCCGGGACCGCGCCTTTAGCGCCGACTTTTCGTCAAGGCAATGGGCTTGCCACGGGAAGGTTTCACCTTAAAACTCATCTGCCCGAGTCGCCCCGAAAGAGAGTGCGGCCGACCATAGAAAAGAGAGGAGCTCGCCAAATGGCCCGTGCCTGGTATTTCAACGCCTATCCCAAGGGATTGCCCACGCTCGATCATGTCGCATTGCGCGAGATGCCGGAGCAGCTGCTTGCAGACGGGCAGATTCGCGTGCGCAACGAATATCTCTCGGTCGATCCCTATATGCGTGGGAGGATGACGAACCTTGCATCCTATGTCGAAGGGTTCGCGCTCGGTGAGCCGATGACGGGCGGTGCGGTCGGCGAAGTCATCGAGAGCAAGGCCGAAGGCTTCGCGGTCGGCGACAAGGTGATGCACATGAATGGCTGGCGCGACGAGGCGGTGGTCGATACCCAACCGGGCCCGGGCGGCATGGGTACCCAGAAGTTGCCGCCGATGAACGTGCCGCTTCAGGCTTGGCTGCACAACCTTGGGCTGACGGGTGCGACTGCCTATTTCGGACTGCTGAAGACGGCAGAGGCAAAGCCGGGCGACATTGTGTTTGTCTCGGCGGCAGGGGGTGCGGTCGGGTCCGCCGTTGTGCAGATTGCGAAGAAGAAAGGCATGACCGTGATCGGGTCTGCCGGTGGACCGGACAAATGTGCCTGGGTGAAGGAATTGGGCGCGGATGCTTGTATCGACTACAAAGCTGGTCCGGTGCTGCCTCAATTGGCGGCGGCGGCGCCTGACGGGATCGATGTCTATTTCGACAATGTCGGCGGGGACCAGCTCGATGCCGCATTTGCCGTCGCGCGGAATTTTGCGCGGTTCGCCATTTGCGGGATGATCGATCGTTACAATGATGCCGAAGGGGGCGTCGAATATAAGTACCTGATCCGCACCATTCCCGCGCGCATCCGGATGCAGGGTTTCATTTTTACCGACTATGCCCAGCATATGATGGAATTCCTCGGCGAAATGGGACCTTGGGTAATGAGCGGCGACGTGAAGATGCGCGAAACGGTGCATCAGGGGATCGGTTCGGCCTTTGATGCCTTTCTCGGGCTGTTTTCGGGCGGCAACACTGGCAAAATGCTCGTGAAACTGTAAAGCCGCGCTGTATGACAGCAGCGATCATTGACGGAAAAGCATTTGCAGCCGGGCTTCGCGCTCGCGTTGGCGAAGGGGTGGAGGCATTCCGGGCTGAAACTGGACGCGTACCGGGGCTCGCTGTCGTGCTGGTCGGCGATGATCCGGCGAGCGCTGTCTATGTCCGCAACAAGGGCAAACAGACGGTAGAAGCGGGCATGAACAGCTTCGAACACAAGCTTCCCGCCGATACCGCACAAGAGGATCTGGTTGCGCTGGTCGAGCGGCTGAACCTCGATGAAGGTGTCGACGGGATACTGGTCCAGTTGCCCTTGCCGGGGCATCTCGACGAACTGGCCGTGGTCAGCGCAATCGACCCGGACAAGGATGTCGATGGGCTTCATGTGGTTAGTGCTGGGCGGCTGGCATCGGGGCTGCCCGGACTGGTCAGCTGCACGCCGCTTGGCTGCATGATGCTGATCCGCGATGCACTGGCAGGCGATCTGGAAGGCAAGGAAGCGGTCGTGATCGGTCGGTCGATCCTTGTCGGAAAGCCGGTCGCGCAGCTTCTGCTCTCGGCGAATTGCACCGTCACGATGGCGCACAGCCGAACGCGGAACCTTCCCGACGTCGTCCGCCGCGCCGATATCGTTGTCGCGGCCGTCGGCCGGGCGGAAATGGTGAAGGCAGACTGGATCAAGCCCGGCGCCTGCGTGATCGATGTGGGAATAAATCGCATCCCCGCGCAAGATGGCAAGACGCGGCTGGTCGGCGATGTCGATACAGCGGGCGTGGCGGCGGTTGCCGGTGCGATCACTCCGGTACCCGGCGGCGTGGGCCCGATGACGATTGCCTGCCTCCTCCACAACACGCTTCAGGCCGCGCGGATGCGCCGGGGCTTGCCTCAGGACAAGAGATTTTGACCGAACTCTTCATTTCGGCGCTGGTGACCTTTTTCGTGGTCATCGACCCGCCCGGTTGCGCGCCGATCTTTGCGAGCCTGACAGCGGGAACCCCGGCTGCCCACCGCCGGGCCATGGCGATCCGATCTACGGCCGTCGCGAGCCTGATCCTTGTCCTGTTCGCGGCCTTTGGCGAACAGTTTCTGGGTTCGATGGGGATCAGCCTCGACGCTTTCCGTATTGCCGGAGGCATCATGCTGTTCATGATCGCGATCGAAATGGTTTTCGAAAAGCGGACCGAACGTCGCGAAAGCCGCGCCGAAGGCGTGAAGGCCGATCCCGATCATGACGACATCTCCATCTTCCCGATGGCAATTCCGATGATTGCCGGGCCGGGCTCGATTGCGTCGGTCATGCTGATGAACGCAAGGAGCAACGGAATTGAGCAAAGCCTGACGGTCCTCGCGGCGCTCGCCGTCGTTATGATCGTTACGCTGGCTTCGTTGCTGGCGGCGGGGCCGCTGATGAAAGCGCTCGGCTACAAGGTCGAGGCAATGATCACACGGATTCTGGGTGTTGTGCTTGCGGCATTGGCCGCGCAGTTCGTCATCGACGGAATCAAGGCGAGCTTCCAATAGAAAAGGGCGCGGCTTCCCGGAGGACGCCGCGCCCTTTCAAGGCAAGACGATTACTGGGTCGGGACCAAATTCACGGCCGCGAACTTGCCGCGCTGATCGACTTCGATATCGAATTCGAGGCGGTCGCCCTCGTTGAGGCCGCGCAGGCCTGCCCGCTCGACCGCAGAGATATGCACGAATGCGTCGGGCTGGCCATCGTCGCGCTGGACAAAGCCGAAGCCCTTCATTGCGTTGAAGAATTTGACCGTGCCGGTTGCCTTTTCGCCGGTCAGCTGGCGCTGCGGGCCACGACCGCCGCCGCGATCTCCGCCGCCGAAGCCGCCCCGGTCGGGGCGCGGCTCGCGTGGGCGATCCTCGACCGGAAGCGGCTCGCCTTCGATCTTGAGTTCGGTCGCGGATATCTTGCCGCCACGATCGACCAGCGTGAAGCCGAGCGGCTGGCCCTCGGCCAAGCCCGTCAGGCCAGCTTGTTCAACTGCGGAAATGTGCACGAACACATCTTCGCCGCCATCATCGCGCACGATGAAGCCGAAGCCCTTCTGACCGTTGAAAAATTTGACGACGCCGGTGCCTTCACCCACGACTTGGGCCGGCATCGAGGAACGGGGTGCCCCGCCGCCACGAAATCCGCCACCGCCACCGCCAAAGCGATCGCCGCCGAAACGGTCTCCACCGCCGAAACGATCGCCGCCCGATGCCGCATATCCGCCATAGCTCTCGTCGCCGAAGCTGTCGCGCTTGTCCCTGCCGCGCCCGCCGCGATCGCCGCGACGCCCTCTATCAAAACTCATGCCCTGTATGACTTTCCCGAATTCATCGCCCGCAAATCCCTAGAACCAAAGCACCGGACGATGGTGCACATGGTATTCGGCGCAGAACCATTACGCACCTTCGAGTCGCAATAGCGCAAAAATGCGGCTTCCGCGAGCAATTTTGAATCGGTGCTTCAAACACTTGCTCAATGGACTGTCTGGCTTGCTAAATGAACAACGTTTCGGGATCTTTCATCGGTTCCCGTTTCTGCGCGCTGACTAGGCTCATGACAGTGCGGACGATCGCCCAGATGCCGATGCCAAGCAGAATTAGGAAGCCGATGCCGACCAACAGCGTCAGTACGCCCAGCACCGATCCGGCAACGCCGATCCAGAAGGTTCGGATCAGATAAATATAGTGAGTTTCTTCCCATGGCTGGCGAGGTTCGCCCTTCCAGACATAGGCAAGTACGACTCCGATGATCGCTGTGATGCCCGTGATGAAACTTGCCAGATAAAGCAGGCTGACAATGGTCGGCCGGTTGAATTCGAAGCCGCTCGGGACAGGCGTCGCATCGGGACGCTGTGTGGGGTCATTCATGGCAAAGCCTCCATGTCGAAAGCCGATCATAGCCGACTTGCGGCGATTGCCAAGACTGTGGCAAAGCGCGACCGATGCTAGACATGTTAGAACTTTTTGCCGATCCCGGAATCTGGATGGCGCTTCTCACGCTGATCGTGCTCGAGGTCGTGCTGGGGGTCGACAATCTCGTCTTCGTGGCGATCCTTTCCAACAAGCTTCCGGCGGAGCAGCAGCAGCGCGCCCGGCGGATCGGGCTCGGCCTGGCCCTGGCCATGCGGCTTGCGCTGCTCGGCGCCATTGCGTGGATTATCGGGCTGACGGCTCCGCTTGTTGATTTCGGTTTTTCGGGACCGCCCGGCGAACATGGAGAACCGACGTTCGAAACGATGCTCAGCGGGCGTGACCTGATCCTGATTGCGGGCGGCCTGTTCCTGCTCTGGAAGGCGACCAAGGAAATCCACCATGCGATGGACCCAGAGGCCAGTGGCGAGATGCTCGACAAGAAGGGGCATCGCGTGATCGGGTTCGGAACGACGATTGCGCAGATCGCACTCCTGAACCTGGTCTTTTCGATCGATTCAATCCTGACCGCGATCGGAATGACCAACCAGATCCCGGTGATGGCCGTCGCGATTGTCGTAACCGTCGGAATCATGTTGGTGGCATCGGACCCGCTCGCACGGTTCATCGCCGACAACCCGACCGTGGTCATGCTTGCCCTTGCCTTCCTCATGATGATCGGCGCCGTCCTGATCGCCGATGGATTTGGCGTTCATGTTCCAAAGGGCTACGTCTATACGGCGATGGGCTTTTCGGTTCTGGTCGAGCTGCTCAACATCATGGCGCGCAATGCGCGTCAAAGGAAAGCGGCGCTGCGGGAAGAACAGGCTCAATGACCATCTACTTTCACGAAGAAGATTTGCCCGCTGGCGTCCTCGCTGACGGGCCGGTGGCAGTCGATACCGAGACAATGGGCCTTCAGCCCAGGCGCGACCGGTTGTGTCTTGTCCAGATCTCCGACGGTGGCGGGGATGAGCATCTCGTACGATTCGGACCCGACAGCGATTATGCCGCGCCGAACCTGAAGGCCGTGCTGGCTGATCCTGCGCGCCTCAAGCTCTATCATTTCGCGCGGTTCGATCTGGCGTCGATCCACGCCTATCTCGGCGTGATGGCAGCGCCGGTTTATTGCACCAAGATCGCCTCGCGGCTCGTCCGCACATACACCGACCGGCATGGGTTGAAGGATCTGGTCAAGGAATTGCTGGGCGTCGAACTCTCCAAGCAGCAACAATCGTCCGATTGGGGCGCGTCCGTTATCAGCGATGCGCAACGCGAATATGCCGCTTCCGACGTTCGCTATCTCCATCGCATGAAGGCCCAGCTCGACGCGCGGCTCGAACGCGAGGGGCGGATGGCGCTTGCTCGATCCTGCTTCGATTTCCTGCCGGCGCGCGCGCTACTCGATCTTGAGGGTTGGCCTGAAATCGATATTTTCGCCCATGCTTGATCCTGCTCGCTCGGCGCGTTCGGCTCTGCAGCAATGGGCTGCTCCCGGCGGCCGGCACGACCGGATTATAGCGAGGGCGCGTATTGCCCTGCCGGCGATCATCGGTGTGCTTAGCGCCGGTCTTGTCTTTGTGCCTCTGGCGAGCCGGAGCGAGGTTAGCTTCGTGTTGGCGAAGGACAACGTCCAGATCGCCAGGGAGCGGATGCGCGTGACGGCCGCCACCTATCGCGGTGAAGATGGCAAAGGCCAGCCTTTCCAGCTCACCGCCGGTTCGGCCGTACAGGCGACTTCGCGCGATCCAGTCGTCAAGCTGAACGACCTGACGGCCAACATCCTGCTCAAGGATGGTCCGGCTTCGCTCCACGCCGATACGGGACGTTATGACATGGATCGTGAAATCGTATCGGTGGTGGGGCCCGTGGTCTTTGTTTCTTCGGGCGGGTATCGACTTCAGACCCGCGACGTGGCGATCGGCCTCAAGACCCGCAAGCTCGCAAGCGGCGGGCCGGTCGACGGCCGGATGCCGCTCGGCAGTTTCAGCGCTGACCGCATAGAGGCCGATCTTGGTGCGCGATCCGTGACGCTTGAGGGACGAGCGCGCTTGCATATCGTGCAGGCCCGCGCCAGATAGCCGCATGCGCCAAGCCCTTGTTCTCGTCCTTGTCCTGCCGCTCATTGCCGGTCCCGCGACCGGCCAGGCGCTGAAGGGGCACAACACCGATGCTCCGGTCGACGTCGCCGCAGACCGGATCGAGGTTCAGGACCGTGCGGATCGGGCCATCTTCGTCGGCAATGTGCGAGTCAACCAGGCGGATCTGACGCTGGCATCGGCGCGGCTCACCGTCGCCTATGCGGATGGCGTGAATTCGGGCGTGCAGATCGAACGGCTGGATGCGACGGGCGGAGTCACGATTCACAAGGGCGATCAGACTGCACAAGGCAGCACGGCGATCTATGACCTGCCACGGCGGCTGATCACGATGATTGGCGGCGTGACGCTGACCCAAGGCGGAAACCGGGTCAGCGGCGGGCGATTGGTGATCGATCTCAATTCCGGCCGGGCGGTGGTCGATGGCAGCGCCATTGGCGCTCCCGGCGTGCAGGGCGGTGCGGGCGGCCGCGTGACTGGCCGGTTCACGGTCAAGAAGGGCCAATAGCCCGGCTGCGGCTTTCGCTTCGCCGCAGGCCATGCAATAATCTTGCCAATTCGCAAAAATTAACCTTTGATATACCATGGTTGTGCCAGCACAGTTTCAGGAGTGCCGATGAACGACGTATCCGTCCTTGAGGCCCATGAGGCTGGTCCCGTCACGCTGGCGAGCGGGCTGTCGGTCGTGTCGATCGCGAAATCCTATGACAAGCGCACCGTGTTGTCAGATGTTTCGCTGTCGGTCGGCCGGGGCGAGGTCGTCGGCCTGCTTGGCCCCAATGGCGCAGGAAAGACCACGTGCTTTTATTCGATCATGGGTCTGGTGAAGCCGGATTCGGGGCGCATCATGCTTGATGGTGCGGATATCACCGGGCTGCCCATGTACCGGCGGGCGATCCTTGGACTGGGATATCTGCCCCAGGAAACCTCGATCTTTCGAGGTCTCACGGTCGAGCAGAATATCATAGCCGTTCTCGAACTTGCCGAACCCGACAAGGCGGAACGGGCCGCACGGCTCGAGTTCCTTCTGGACGAGTTCGGGCTGGCCAGGCTTCGCAACGCTCCCGCGATGGCGCTGTCGGGCGGGGAGCGGCGGCGCTGCGAAATCGCGCGCGCGCTTGCGGCAACACCGTCGATCATGCTCCTCGACGAACCTTTTGCCGGGATCGACCCGATTTCGATCGCCGATATTCGCGATCTGGTGAAGGATCTCAAGCAGCGGGGGATCGGCGTACTCATCACGGATCACAATGTTCGCGAGACGCTCGATATCGTCGATCGCGCCTGCATCATCTATGACGGGCGCGTCCTCTTCGCCGGCAGCCCGCAGGAACTGGTCGCGGATGAAAATGTCCGGCGGCTCTATCTTGGCGAGGGCTTCAGCCTCTAGCCATGGCATTGGGGCCCCGCCTTGATCTGAGGCAAAGCCAGTCACTGGTCATGACGCCGCAGTTGCAGCAGGCGATCCGCCTGCTGACGCTTTCGAACCTCGAAGTCGAATCGTTCATTGCGGAGGAAGTCGAGAAGAACCCCCTGCTCGAAGCGGAGCGCGACGAGGCCGGCGCTCCGGATGCCGAGGCGCCGCAGGAGGATCGCAGCGTCGCGGCCGAAGCCTTGCTCGACGCGGCGCCGGGTGATGCCGATGCAAGCCTTGATGTCGACCTGACGGCGGAGACTTTTCATCATGACAGCGTCGCCGATGGCGGGCCGGGGATGGACGGGCAGCTTGGCATTTCCGGCGGGAACGACAGCGGTTTCGAGGATGGGCCGGATTTCGATGCGATGGCGGCCGAAGCACCGTCTCTGCGCGACCACCTTCTTGCCCAGGCTGGTCTCGCGTTCGAACCTCAGGACCTGCTGATTGCCAGCCATCTGATCGACCAGATTGACGAGGCGGGATATCTTTCGATGTCGCTGCTCGATCTTGCCAATCGGCTGGGTGTTGCGCTTGCGCGCGTCGAGGACGTCCTCGGGGTGATCCAGGGCTTCGACCCGACCGGCGTCGGCGCCCGGTCGCTTGGCGAGTGCCTGGCGCTTCAGGCGAAGGAGGCCGACCGGTACGATCCGGCGATGGCCCGTTTGCTGGACAATCTCGATCTGCTTGCGGAGGGGCGACTCTCCCAGCTCCAGCGCATGTGTGGCGTCGACGCCGAAGACATGGCGGACATGATCCGCGAACTCAGGAACTACGATCCCAAGCCCGGCCACAAATTCGGCTCCGGCCCGGTCGAGGCGGTAACGCCGGATCTTTTTGTTGCCCGAAAGGGAAGGGGCTGGGCGGTCGAGATCAACAGCGCGACCTTGCCGCGCCTGCTCATCAATCGCAGCTACTATGCCGAAATCGCGGGTGGGGCGCAGGACAAGGCTTCGAAAGCGTGGCTCAGCGAGTGCCTGCAAAGCGCAAACTGGCTGGTTCGCGCGCTCGACCAGCGCCAGCGAACGATCGTCAAGGTCGCGAGCGAGATCGTGAAGCAGCAGGAAGCCTTTTTCAACGAAGGCGTGTCGCAGTTGCGCCCGCTCACGCTCCGCACGGTGGCGGAAGCAATCGGCATGCACGAATCGACGATCAGCCGGGTGACATCGAACAAATACCTCTCGTGCGCGCGCGGGCTGTTCGAACTCAAATATTTCTTCACGAGCGGCATCGCAGCGGCCGATGGCGGAGATGCGGTTTCGGCCGAGGCCGTGAAGAGCGCGATCCGGGCGCTGATCAATGCGGAAAGTGCGACGGCGATCCTTTCCGACGATACGCTTGTCGACATGCTCAATGAAAAAGGCTTTGATATCGCGCGGCGGACTGTTGCCAAATATCGAGAGGCAATGGGCATAGGATCGTCGGTTCAGAGGCGGCGGCAAAGGGCCATCGAGGCTCGCGCTGCGTGACCGACTGGATTCGCCGAAGGAAACGGGTAAACAGCCCCTAATGTCTTCAAAGCCCCTGCGCGTTCTGCGCATCACTCTTGCTCTTGTCGCCAGCCTTGGTCTCGTCGCCCCATCTTGGGGTGCGCGCCATTCTGCCAAACCGGCCGCCAAGCGCGCGGCGACCGCCCCCCCCGTTTCGACCGAGCGGCCGATCCCCTGGCTGTACAGGGGAAGCGATATTCCACCAGACCCGAACTGGCTGTTCGGGACGCTTTCCAACGGCGTGCGCTATGCCGTGCGACGGGGTGGGGTTCCCCCGCAGCAGGTTTCGGTCCGTGTCGATATCGAGGCCGGATCGCTCAACGAACGCGACAGCGAACGTGGTTTCGCCCATTTCATGGAGCATCTGAGCTTTCGCGGGTCGCGCTATATTGCCGACGGGGAAGCGATCAAGACATGGCAAAGGCTTGGGGCGACCTTCGGCAGCGACACCAACGCCAACACCACATTGACCCAGACCGTCTACAAGCTCGACCTGCCGAGCGCGACGCGATCCGGGCTTGAGGAAAGCATCAAGATCCTGTCGGGCATGATGATGGCGCCGGAAATATCCGCAAAGGGTGTCGAAACCGAACGCCGCACTGTCCTTGCCGAAGCGCGTGAGCGATTGGGGGCCGGCACAAGGATTGGGGATGCGACGACAGCGCACTTCTTTGCCGGGCAGCCATTGGCCAATCGTCAACCGATCGGCACGACCGAAACCCTCAATGCTGCGACGCCGCAGGCACTGCGGGCCTTTCACGATCGCTGGTACCGGCCCGAGCGTACCGTGGTGGTGATTTCGGGCGATGGCGATCCGCTTGTCTTCGAAGATCTGGTGATCAAGTATTTTTCGGACTGGAAGGGAATCGGCCCTTCGCTGCCAGATCCGGATTTCGGTCGTCCAGTGGCAGGAAAACCGATTGCCCAGGCGATCACCGAACCGGGTGCGCCGCTGGTCGTCAGCTTGGCCTGGCTGCGCCCGTGGGTGCAGAAGAACGACACCATCGCATATAATCAGGGCCGCCTTGTCGACCTGGTAGCACTCCGGCTCATTAACCGTCGGCTCGAGGAGCGGGCCCGCGCAGGGGGCAGCTTCCTGCAAGCGCAGGTCGACCAGGACGATGTTGCCCGCTCGGTCGATGGAACCTTCGTCCAGGTCGCGCCGCTCGGCAACGACTGGCAGGCCGCGCTTCACGATGTGCGTGCGGTCATTGCCGACGCCTTGACCAACCCCAGCTCGCAAGAGGATATCAATCGGGAGGCGGGTGAGTTTTTTTCCTCGCTCCAGGTCGGGGTCGAAACCCAGCGCGCCGAAGCGGCGGCCAAACAGGCCGATGACCTGATCGAGGCAGTCAATATCCGCGAAACCGTGGCAACCGCGCAGGTCGCGCTCGATGTGTTCAGCGGGATCAAGGACGGTATCACGCCGGACAAGATTCTTGTTTCGACTCGAAAGCTTTTTACGGGGATAGGGCCGCGGGCACTGATTACCAGCCCGTCGCCGATCGACAATGCGGAGGCCGAGCTTGCAGCGGCAATCACCAAGCCCGTGGATGCGCTGGCATCTGTTGGCGGAGGCGCACCGGTAAGTTTCGATCAGTTGCCGAGTCTCGGAAAGACCGGAAAGATCAAGAAGCGGGCACCGGTCGTCGTCCCGCAGATCGATGTCGAGCAGATTGTTTTCGACAATGGCGTCAAGCTGTTGGTCTCGCCCAACCCGGCCGAGCAGGGCAAGGTCTATGTCAGCGTCCGTTTCGGCAACGGGATGAAGGCGCTCCCGCCCGATCGTCAGACGCCTGCCTGGGCTGGCCCAGCCGCCCTTGTTGCCGGCGGCATCGGGCCATTCGATCAGAACGCGCTCGACCGGCTGACGAGCGGACGCAAGATCAACATGGCGTTCGATATTACAGACGACGCCTTCCAGTTCCGGGCCCAGACGCGTGCCTCGGACCTGGCCGACCAGCTGCGGCTGATGGCGGCGGCTATCACGCTTCCCCGCTGGGATCCGGCGCCGGTGCTGCGAGCACGCAATTCGTTCCTGACCGGATATGATACGCTCGATTCCTCTCCGTCGTCGGTCCTCGGCCGCGATCTGGGTGGCCTCCTTCGGGGCGGCGATTCGCGCTGGTCCACCCCGACCCGCGCCCAGGTCGAAGGCCTGACGCCAGAAAACTTTCGCGCGTTCTGGGAGCCGTTGCTGAAAAGCGGACCGATCGAGGTCATGATTTTCGGTGATGTGCCCGCAGACAGCGCCATTGCCGCAACAGCTGCAAGCTTCGGTGCACTGAAAAAGCGGTCCGCCCGGAGTGTCTCGGTTCAGCAGGCATCTCCAAGGGGCGTCTCGCCGACACCCGAGCCGTTGGTGCGTCGACATCGGGGGGCAAAGGAACAGGCTGCGGCTGTCCTGGCGTGGCCGACCGGCGGCGGGCTCGGGAATGTCTATGAAGCGCGGAAGCTGGAATTGCTGGCGTCGATCTTCAACGACCGGATATTCACCAAGCTTCGCGAAGAGGAAGGCGCAAGTTACAGCCCGAGCGTCGATTCAAGTTGGCCTACGGGTCTCGAAAGCGGCGGCAGCTTTATCGTGACTTCGCAATTGAAACCCGAGGGTTTTGGCCGCTTCTTCACAATTTCGAAGGACATTGCGGCAGACCTGGCAGCTCGACCGGTTTCGGCGGACGAGCTGGCGCGCGTCATCAACCCACTGCACGAATCGATCAGCCGTGCGTCGAGCGGCAATTCGTTCTGGCTCGGCCAATTGACGGGGGCCTCGCGCGACCCGCGAAAGATTGCGGCGCTCCAGTCGCTGGTAACCGACTATCTAAAGATCACGCCCGCCGAACTTCAGCAGGCCGCACGCAAATGGCTGGTCCCCGACAAGGCATTCCAGCTCGAGGTGAAGCCCGAATAAGCAGGCCTTCAGCGGACTGGCGTCCAGCTTTTCGTGCGACAGAAAAAGCCGACGCAGCCTTTGACCTCCAGCGTGCCGTCGCGCATCAACGTGAGGTAGGAGCGGTAGGACTTGCCGGCGCGCGGATCATAGGCCGTGCCTTCCCAGTTCCGTCCTGCGTCCCTGAAGCCGGTCAGAATCGGCAGGCCCTGGATCGGCCGATTGCGAAGAGCCGGATCGGGGTTGTTGATGTCGCGCGGCGGGCCGTTCGGATTGGGTTTCAAAATTCGCGCGATTCGGCCGCAAAGTGACCCTCCGCACTGGGCGATTTCAATCACGCTGTCTTTTTCGGTCGTCAGCCAAAGGCCCGAAACCGAAGCAGCGGCATTGGCGGGCGTGGCGGCGGCAAGACTAAGCAACAGGGCAGGGGGCAAGGTACGCAACATGGTAATCCTCTCTTGGCTTACACTCGTGTAAGTGCAATGATTGCGGCATGAAGCCAATCCCCTTTTTCGTTGCGGCAGGCCTTTTGGCCTCCGCCAGCCCCGCTCTTGCCGATACGATCCGGGTCGAACCGGGGGCCGATGGGCAGTCGCGATTGCAGGCCGCCCTGATCGACGCGAGGCCCGGCGACACGGTTGAAATCGGGGCGGGTCGTTTCGATCTGACCGACGGCCTTTCGCTCGATGTCGATCGCGTTACGATCCGCGGCGCCGGACCGGGCGTCACGATCCTGAGCTTCAAGGGCCAGAAGGGCGCGGGCGAAGGCCTGCTCGTGACGGCGGACGATGTGGTCCTGCGGGGATTCGCGGTCGAGGATTCGCGCGGGGACGGAATCAAGTCCAAGGGCGCCAACCGCATCGTCTATCATGACCTCAGGGTAGAATGGACGGCAGGGCCCAAGGCGAGCAACGGCGCCTATGGCGTCTATCCCGTCGAATCCAGCGATGTGCTGATCGACAAGGTGGCAGTGAAAGGGGCGTCGGACGCCGGCATCTATGTCGGCCAGTCGAAGAACATTGTCGTTCGCAATTCGATCGCCATGTTCAATGTCGCCGGGATAGAGATCGAGAATTGCTATGGCGCGGACGTCTACTCAAACGTCGCCATGCACAACACTGGCGGGATTCTTGTTTTCGACCTGCCCAACCTGCCGCAGAAAGGCGGGCATGCCGTCCGGATCTTTTCGAACCGCTCCGAACGGAACGATACGCCCAATTTCGCGCCCAAGGGCAATATCGTTGCCGGCGTGCCGAACGGGACCGGCGTGATCGTGATGGCCAATCGCGACGTTCATATCTTCAACAATGTCATTGGCGAGAATGGCAGCACCAATATCTTCATCGTCGGCTACCGGAACAGCTTTACCGATGCTGGCTATAACCCCCTTCCGGCCAATGTCGTGATCGGCGGCAACATGCATGGCCGCGCCGGTTTCGCGCCGGGCCCGCAATTCGACGGGGGGGCAGAAATGGTCGCGGCGATGGGCAGCGTACCCCCAATCGTCTGGGACGGGACGGGGACCAATATCCGCGTGATCGACAAGGTGCCGACACTTTCTCTCGGGCTTACCGACCCGAAAGCCCGGGCGACTTCGGCCAATCCCAGCCTTGTCGATCTTGGTTCCGGGCCCGAGCCCGCGTTGCTGGCCCCGATCGTGCTGCCGCCGTCGATGGAGGCGGCGATCCGGTGACGCGCGCCTTTGCGGCGCTGGCCGCATGGGTCTTGCTGGTCAGCGCAAGCCCGCCCGATCCGGTTGACGACGCACTTATTGCAGGCGACACGCTTCCGCCGAAGCTGAGCGATTTTCATCTCCTGTCCGGGCCTTACGGGCAAGCGCCCAATACAGGCGTCACACCCTACCGGCTGAACACGCCGCTCTTTTCAGACTATGCCGAAAAATTCCGCTTCTTCTATGTCCCGCCGGGGACGAAGATCGGCTGGCGCGACGATGGTGTGCTCGATTTTCCGGTTGGCAGCGTACTTATCAAGAGCTTCGGCTATCCCGCCGACATGCGGCGGCCTGCGGAAAAATTGCGAATCCTTGAGACCCGGCTTCTCCTTCGCCGTGCATCGGGCTGGGTGGCCCTGCCTTATGTCTGGAACGCCGATGGCAGCGATGCGATGCTGAAGCGCGCAGGCCTCAGGATCGATGTGCGCTGGACGCACCTCGACGGAAAGCCGCGCGCGATCAGCTATGCCGTCCCCAATGTGAACCAGTGCAAGGGCTGCCATGACGATGGCGCTGGAGGGATCGGCCTGATCGGGCCAAAGGCGGGCAATCTCAACCGCGATGGCCAGCTTGAGGCGGCCTGGCGCGCGGGCAAGCTGGACCGCCTGCCTGCAAATCCGCCCCGCCTTCCCGTCTGGGACGATCCGGCGACCGGCAGCGTCGCGATGCGGGCGCGGGCTTATCTCGACGTCAATTGCGCGCATTGCCACAATCGCAACGGGCCCGCCAATACGTCCGGTTTGTGGCTGGACCGGGAACAGCCGCCGGGCCCCAATCTAGGAATTTACAAGCGCCCGACCGCTGCCGGCCGGGGTTCGGGAGACGGTGAATTCGCGATCGACCCCGGCCATCCGGAGCGCTCGATCCTCCTATATCGCATGCAGAACCTGGACCCGGGCATCGCCATGCCCGAACTGGGCCGCGCGAGCGTGCATGAGGAAGCGGTCGCCCTGCTGGGCCAATGGATCGCGGCGATGCTGGCGCAGGATGCGCCAAAGCCGTGAAGCTCGTCTTCGTCTATAATGCGGAGGCGGGGCTGGTGAACGGTGTGATGGACTCGATCCACAAACTTGTTTCGCCATCGACCTATCAATGCAGTCTCTGCGCGATCACTCACGGTCTCACGCGAATGAAGAACGACTGGCGGGTGTGGCTCGAACGGTCGGACCGGTCGGTCCAGTTCTTCCACCGTAAAGACTTCCGGCAAGCCTGGCCCGGGGTAGATGTCCAGCTTCCGGCCGTGCTAGTGCAGGAAAATGATGCATTGAGCGTGCTGGTGAGCGCAGCGGAACTTGCCCGGATCGACGATGTCGGCCAGTTGGTGGCCCTGCTGGAAGACAGGTGCAAGGGAGGGAAAGCGTGACGATCAGGCTCTATGACTATTGGCGGTCTTCGGCCAGCTACCGGGTCCGCATCGCCTTGAACCTGAAGGGACAGGCCTATGAAGCTGTGCCGACCAGCCTGCTTGATGGCGAGCAGCGGGCGCCGGACTATCTGGCGAAAAACCCACAAGGTTTAGTGCCGATGCTCGAAGTCGGCGAGTTGAGGCTGACCCAGAGTCTCGCGATCATCGACTGGCTGGATGCAACTCAGCCTGGCCCGCAACTGATTCCGACCGATCCCGCCGCCCGGGCACGCGCGCTTGCGATGGCCTATGTGATTGCGTCGGACATTCACCCGATCAACAATCTGCGCATTCTCAAATATCTCTCCAACGAACTCGGCATCGGGGATGCGGCGCGGGACGACTGGTATCGCCACTGGATTCTTGAGGGTTTTGCGGCGCTTGAGGCCATGGCCGACCCTGCTACGCCCTTTCTCGGCGGTGCAGCTCCCGACATCGCCGATATCTGCCTCGTTCCGCAAATGGCGAATGCCAGGCGGTTCGACACACCGCTTGGTGCCTTCCCGAGCCTTGTCCGGATCGACGCCGCGTGCAACGCGCTCGAGGCCTTCAAGGCAGCGCATCCGGACGCTGTCAAACCCTGAACGAAGGAGGAAACCATGTCGATCACGGGCGGATGCTATTGTGGGGCGGTTCGCTACCAGGCCGAAGGGCCAATCCTGCTGAAGGCAGAATGCTTCTGCCGCGAATGCCAATATATCACGGGCGGCGGTTCGCTGCTGGTCATGGCCGTTCCGGTCGAGACCTTTGAACTGACAAAGGGCGAGGTGAAGGGTTATACGCGGACCGACATCGAAGGCGCGGTTACCCGCGAATTCTGCCCGAACTGCGGGACGCATCTTTTCACCCGCGCACCCTCGTTCAAGGCGGGAATCATCATCAAGGTCGGCTCGCTCGACGACCAGTCGCAGTTCGACGGGCCCGATACGGCGAACTTCGCATGCGACGCGCGACCCTATCACCGGTTGCCGACTGACATTCCCGTCTTCCAGAAATGGGGTCGATGACGGAGAGGTTTTTCCATTTTGCCCTGTTGGCAAGCGTTGCTGCGTACCCATCGATAGCGTTGGCCGTGCCGCCTGACATTGTCCCGATCAGCGGGGATCGGCTCGGCGGCACCAGGTGGACGGGGCGGAAGACGCGCTACACGACGCGGCAGGTCTTCAGCAATTCCGCTGCTCCGACGCACGCTCCGCCAACGCCACGAACCAAGGCGCCACACTGCGGGAACTGGTCGGCGATGCGTCGTCGCGGGCGTTGCCGGTGCTGGACTGGGTGCCGTAGAGCCACCCGTCTGGAGGCTGGGTTTACTTGGCCCGCCTTTCAGACGATTCGTCTGGGCGGCGCCTAGCTGTCCCAGAGCACACGATCTGCCGCGACGACGGGCGTTCCGCCTGTCGTCCTGACTTCGATCGGGGCCACATCTTCGCCAAAGCGCGTATGGATGGGAAGCGGGCGGTGGCCGGGCTCGAACAGCCAGCGATCGCCCCATTGCCTGAGCGCCGTCAGCATTGGAAAAAGATCGTTTCCCGCCTCGGTCAGCTTGTAGGTCGCGCGCTTGCCCGACGGAGGGTCGCGTGAGAGTACTTGCGTGTCGACAAGCATCCTGAGGCGCGCCGTCAGGACCGCGCGCGAAATCGGCAGGCGCTCGAGAAAATCGTCGAACCGGTCGACGCCCAGAAAGGCCTCACGCAGGATGAGCAGCGCCCAGCGATCGCCCAGTATGCGCGATGCACGCCCGATCGGGCAGGGTGAACGAGAAGCCGTGACGCTGCGCATGACCATTCCCTCCTAACGCACTTGCTTCGAGCAGGATATGCGGTATTAAGTCTGTTTTACAGACTTATGGAGCAATGGCAATGACAGGCGCACGCCCCCGCGGGTTCAGCTCGAACGACGAAGGGCTTCACTATATGAAGAAGGTCGCCGTGAAGGGATCGGGCTTCACCAACTTCCTCGGGATCGAGCCGATCCGGTGCTTCGATGGCGAATCCGAATTGCTGCTCGCCATGCGCCCGGACATGACCCAGCATCATGGTTTCGCACACGGTGCAATAGTCGGCGTCATGGCCGACAATGCGTGCGCCTGGGCGGCCTGTTCGGTCATCGGCGATGTCGTGACAGGCAGCTATACGCTCAATTTCCTCAGCCCTGCCAAGGGAAGCCATTTGCGCGCGCGGGGCAGTGTCGTGAAAGCCGGAAAGCGTCAGGCTGTGGTACGTGCCGAAGTCTGGTCGGAAAGCGAAAGAGAGGATCCGGTGCTTGCTGCAGTGGCCACGGCAACGATCATTCCCGTGGGGTGATCAGGCCCGCGCTTCCTCCACAACGCCCACCGAATTCTTGCGGAGCGCCTTGAGCACGGTGTCGACGATCTGCGGCGCGTTCAGCCCAGCTTCGTCGTACTGCTTCATTGGGGAATCCTGCTCCTGGAATATATCGGGCAATCGCATCGTCCTGAGTTTCAACCCGCCATCGATCAGGCCCTCGTCGCTCGCGAGTGTCAAGACATGCGCGCCAAGGCCGCCGATACTCCCTTCCTCGACCGTCACGGCGACTTCGTGTGTGGCGAGCAGCTTGCGAATCAATTCGCTGTCGAGCGGTTTGGCAAAGCGCAGGTCCGCAACGGTGGTGCTCAGGCCCCTGGCCTCAAGCTGATCGGCGGCCTTCAGCGCTTCCTCGAGCCGTGTGCCGAGCGAAAGGATCGCGACTTTCTTGCCCTGGCGGACGATCCGTCCTTTGCCGATCTCCAGCCGTTCGGGCGTGACGGGGAGCGGAACACCGACACCATTGCCGCGCGGGTAGCGCACTGCGATCGGGCCGCTGTCATGGCAGGCGCACGTGTGGACCATATGGACCAACTCCGCCTCGTCGGCGGCAGCCATCACTACGAAATTGGGGAGCGTGCACAGATAGGTAACGTCGAAACTGCCCGCATGCGTGCTGCCATCGGCTCCGACCAGCCCGGCCCGGTCGATCGCGAAACGAACCGGCAGGTTCTGGATGGCGACATCGTGCACGACCTGATCATAGGCACGCTGAAGGAAGGTCGAATAGATGGTGGCAAAGGGGCGCATGCCCTGTGCTGCCAGCCCGGCCGCAAAAGTAACGGCGTGCTGCTCGGCAATGCCGACATCGAAGGTCCGCTCGGGAAACGTCTGCTGGAACTTGTCGAGCCCGGTGCCAGACGGCATGGCCGCAGTGATCGCCACGATCTTTTCGTCGCGCCTGGCTTCGGCGATCAGCGCCTGGGCGAAGACGCCTGTATAGCTTGGCGGCCCAGCGGGCGACTTGGCCTGTTCGCCCGTCACTACATCAAACTTCTGGACTCCGTGATATTTGTCCGGCGCCGCTTCCGCTGGCCCATAGCCGTGACCCTTTTCAGTCACGACATGAATGAGACACGGGCCCTCTGCCGCGTCGCGGACGTTTTCGAGCACCGGAATCAGGTGATCGAGATTATGTCCGTCAATCGGGCCGACATAGTAGAAGCCCAGTTCCTCGAACAATGTGCCGCCCATCGCCAGGCCGCGCGCGAACTCGTCCGTTTTGCGAGCAGCAATGTGGAGCGGTTCGGGCAGCTTGCGCGAAATCCGCTTGGCAAGGTCGCGTAGTTCGAGGAAGGGACGCGAAGACACGATCCGCGCCAGATAGGCGGAAAGCCCCCCAACCGGTGGCGCGATCGACATGTCATTGTCGTTGAGAATGACGACCAGCCGGTTCCCGGCGGCATGGGCGTTGTTCATCGCCTCGTAGGCCATGCCTGCCGACATCGCACCGTCACCGATCACGGCAATCCCGCGCCCGGGCCGGTCGGCAAGTTTGTTGGCAATGGCAAAGCCCAGCGCGGCCGAAATCGATGTGGAGGAATGCGCGGCGCCGAACGGATCATATTCGCTTTCGCTGCGCTTGGTGAAACCCGAAAGTCCGCCGCCCGCGCGCAGCGTCCGAATCCGGTCCCTCCGCCCGGTCAGGATCTTGTGCGGATAGCATTGATGCCCCACGTCCCAGACCAGCCGGTCCTCGGGCGTGTTGAAGACATAATGGATCGCGGTCGTCAGTTCGACCACACCAAGCCCCGCTCCCAAATGCCCGCCGGTGACAGAAACTGCGCTGACTGTCTCGGCGCGCAACTCATCGGCAAGCTGGCGGAGCTGTTCGGGCTTCAGCTTTCGGAGATCGGCCGGATCATTGATGATATCGAGCAACGGTGTTTCGGGTCGGTCTGACATGCTGGTGCTTTTAGCTTCGCAATACGCGCCTGTCGAATTTGCCTCATCGCGGTTGCAGACTCGCCTCTGTGGAAGAAGCCTGATAGCCTCGACGCAAAGGTGCGAGAACGCCAGTGAAGGAGAGGAAAGCATGGAGCAACTGAGCGGGCAGGACGCGAGTTTCGTCTATCTCGAAACCGCGAATACGCCGATGCATATCGGCTCGGTCGGTATATACGATCCCTCGACTGCGCCGGAGGGCAAGGTCCGCTTCAAGGAAGTGCTGGCGCATATCGAAAGTCGGCTCGGCGGGGCGCGGAGCTTCCGCCAGAAGCTCGTCCGGGTGCCGTTCGATCTCGATCATCCCTACTGGATCGAGGACAAGGACTTCGATCTCGAATATCATGTCCGCCATATCGCGCTTCCGGCGCCCGGGGATTGGCGGCAATTGTGCATTCAGGTCGCACGGCTCCATGCGCGGCCGCTCGATCTCTCCAAGCCTCTTTGGGAATTCTGGGTGGTCGAAGGGCTCGATAATATTGAAGGCTTGCCCAAAGGCTGCTTCGCCCTGGTCTGCAAAGTTCATCATGCCGCGATCGACGGCATGTCCGGGGTAGAAATGTCAGCGGCGGTTCACGATCTTGAAGCCGCGCCGGCACGAAAGGAAACCAAGGACGACTGGAAACCCGAATCGACGCCGCCCGTTGGAGAGTTGCTGTTCCGGTCCTGGGTCAACTCGATCCGCCAGCCGCTGCGCTTTGCCGAAACTTTTGCAAAGACAGTACCCGGAATTGCGCGCCTGACGCGTGACGTGGCCGGAGGCGACGTGTCGCTTTCGGGCGCGCGGATGGCTCCAAAGACGGTCCTAAACGGGAAGGTTTCCGCCCATCGTGTGTGGGATGGCGTCTCGTTTCCGCTGGCCGACGTCCGCGCGATCAAGGAAAGCTTGCCCGGCGCGACGGTCAACGATGCAATCCTGACGATCATCGGTGGCGGCTTGCGCCACTATCTCAAGGCACATGACGCGCTGCCGAAGGAAAGCCTTTCGGCGATGGCCCCGATCTCGGTACGCGCCGAAGGCGAGAAGGCCGCGCTCGGCAATCTTGTTTCGGCGATGGTCGTCAATCTTGGCACGCACATCGCCGATCCGGTCGAGCGCCTCGCCTATATTCACGGAGAGGCCAAGAATTCGAAGGCCATGACCAATGCAGTCGGCGCACGGACGCTGACCGATTACAGCCAGTTGATCCCGTCCGGTCTCGCCGGGCTGGGCGCGCGCCTCTACACGAGGTTGGGCGTGGCGAATGCGCACGCGCCGGTCTTCAACTGTGTGGCAACCAATGTTCCGGGCAGCCGTGTTCCGCTTTATTTCGCCGGTGCGAAGATGCTCAAGATGATGGGCATGGGCCCGGTCTTCGACGGCATGGGGCTGATCAACACAATCTACAGCTATGGTGACGATATCGCGATCAGCTTCACGAGCGACCGCAAAATGATGCCCGATCCGGCCATTTACGCAGCGGCTATTCGCCAGTCGTTCGGGGAGTTGCGAGATGCGGCACTCAACCCGAGGGCGGCACCCAAGACAGCGAAAGCAGCGAAGCCCGTGCCGAGGAAGCCTGCAACACCGAAATCGCGGACTGCTGCCAAGGTTGCAAAAACTGCCGCACCTGCCAAAAAAGCAAGGCCCGCTGCGGCCAAGCCCAAGACAGCTGCCGCGCCGCGCACCCGCAAGAAGGAGAAAGCATGATGGCCAAGAAACCCGCCGCCAAGTCTGCAAAACCCAAGAAAGCCAAGAGCGCCGCAGAGCGCGTCGCCGAACCGATCCAGAAGGCTGGCAAGGCCATTCGTGAAAGCGCGGCACAGGCCATGGCAAACACGGCTGCGATCAACGCCAAGGTGATCGATCATGCCGAAACCAACGCCAAGGAGGCCTTTGCCACCCTACGCAAGGTCGCCAATGCCAAATCGGTTCAGGACGTCATCAAGGCGCAGGGCGATTTCGTGAAGGAACAGAGCGCGCGCTCGGCGGCCCATGTCCGCGAAGTCGGTGAACTGATTGCGAGTTTCGGCCGTCAGGCGTTGGAAACGATGCGGGGGAAATAGCGCCTCAGGCACGCTTCCAACGGACGAGCCGCCAGACATAGCCAAGCGCGATCACGATCAGGACCGCAGTCGAAAGCGGTCCGACCACCGTTTCGACCGCGCCAAATTTCTGTCCGAGCGCCCAGCCCGACAGTCCAAGCAGAGCAGTCCAGCCAGCCGTCCCGATTGTCGACCAGATCACGAAAGTCGAGAGCCGCATATGGAGCAGCCCGGCGGGGATCGAGATGAGCGAGCGTAGCGTCGGGAGCATCCGCCCGAAAAATACGATCGCCCAACCTTGTCTGCCGAACAGTTTCTCCGCCTTTACGATTTCCGCCCAGTCGAAGGTCAACCAGCGGCCGTAATTCTCAATCAGCGGCTTGAATCGTTCGATCCCGATGACGCGCGCGACGAGGTACCAGAAATAGTTGCCGAGCATCGCTCCTGCCGTGCCGCTGGCGATCACACCGAAGATGTCCATCTTGCCGCGTGCTGCTGCAAGCCCGGCCACCGGCATGATCACTTCGGACGGAATCGGCGGAAAGACGGTTTCAAGAAACATCAGGAAACCGACGCCCAGATAGCCCGTGTCGTCGATCAGGCGGATGATCCATTCGCTCATCGGCTTGCGAGCCTGGCTTCGATGGCATCCCAGATCATGCCCGGCGTGTCGGTGCCGTTGAAATGGTCGATGGCCACTACTCCGGTCGGGGAAGTGACGTTGATTTCGGTCAGCCATTTGCCGCCGATCACATCGATCCCCACAAAGACAAGGCCGCGCGCCTTCAGTTCCGGGCCAAGCGCGTCACAGATCGCCTGTTCGCCCGGGGTCAGTTGGGTCGGCTCCGCGTGGCCGCCCGCTGCGAGGTTGGAGCGGATCTCCCCTTCGCCGGGAATGCGGTTGATGGCGCCGGCAACCACACCGTCCACGAGCACAATCCGCTTGTCTCCCCCCGACACTTCACGAAGGAAGGCTTGCGCCATGAACGGCTCGCGCCAGACCTGCCCGAACAGTTCGGAGAGCGCGGCGAGGTTCTTGCCGTCTGCCCCGATATGGATGACGGCGGAGCCCGCATTGCCGTGGAGCGGCTTGATCACGATCTCGCCATGCCGCTCCCGGAAGGCGCGCACTTCCTCGAAAGAGCGCGTGACGAGCGTTGGCGGCATGAATTGCGCATAATCGAGTACGAAGACTTTTTCGGGCGCGTTGCGAACGCTGACCGGATCGTTGACCACAAGCGTATGTGGCTGAATGCGCTCGAGCAGGTGCGTCGCCGTGATATAACCAAGGTCGAAGGGCGGATCCTGACGCATCAGGACAACATCGGTGCCGGTGCCGAGGTCGAGCGCCACCGGATCGCCAAGGCGGAAATGGTCGCCTTTCACGCGCTGGACCATTTCGACCGGCCAGGCCTTGGCCCAGACACGGCCATCTGCATAGTTCAGTGCATCGGCCGCATATTGGAAGCTCCGATATCCGCGTTCCTGCGCCGCAAGCATCAGGGCGAACGTCGAATCGCCCGCTATGTTGAGGTCCGCCAGCGGGTTCATCTGGAAGGCGATTTTCAGCGTCATGCGCCGCGCTCTAAGGCCCGACGGCGCGCTTGTCATCCCGGCAACCCCGGAATCGGCGTCTTTACCCGAATTTTACCATGTTCTCCTAGGGCTCTCCGATTGAAAACGGAAATCAGAGCCGCAGGGATGACGCGAGCGTCCACATCATTGAAACCGGTATGGGCAGACCTGGCTGGAGCCCCGCCCGCAATGCCGGAAGCTTTGCGCGACCAGCTTTCGGTCATTCAGTTCGACCGGCTTCGGCAACGGATTCCGATACTCTACATTGTTCTCGCCATGATTTCGGTCGGTGCGGGGCTAGCCTCGCAAGGCGATTTTCCGCTGATTCTCAAATTTGCCGCGCCGGGAATCATGCTGGTCGCGAGCGCAGTGCGCTACGTCACCTGGGTCCGGCGGCGCGGCATTTCAATCGACGGCGCACTCGCGCGAACCTACCTGCAACGCGTCAATCTCTTGAGCTTTGCCCTCATGTCGGTTTGCAGCATTTGGGCGGCTTCGAGTTTCCTCGTGACCGAAGAATCCAGTCGCGCGCTGGTGATCGTCTTCATCTTCCTAGCTGCGTCCGCTTGTGCGAGCAGCCTGGCGAGCCTGCCCAGCGCTGCCATCCTGTCTCTCGTCGTCGGACTCGCACCGACTTCGCTCGTCATGTTCCTCTCAGGCGATGTGCGGCTGATCGCGCTGGCAGCCTGCGTGATTGCAGTTTCGATCTTCCAGAGCCGGCTGATTGCCAGCCAATTCGATGAAATGGTCCGCAATCTCATGCTTCAGAGCGAGCTGGAGGCGCAGGCCAATACCGATGCACTCACCGGCCTGCACAACCGCCGGGCTTTCGCCCGAATGCTCGATGAAAGTATCGCCCGTTGCGCAAATGGGGAATTCGTCATTGCGATGCTGGATCTCAACGACTTTAAGCCGGTGAACGACCGGTTCGGTCATGCGGCGGGCGATGATGTTCTCATCATGCTCGCGAACCGCTTGCGGACGGCTTGCGGGCCGGGCGATCAAGTTGCGCGGATCGGTGGGGATGAGTTCGCGATCATATTCGGCGAATCGAATGGCAGCCTTGTGATCGAGGAACGGATCTCGGCGATCGGGCAGGTCCTGGCGGAACCTTACCAGATCGATGGCCAACAGGTTTTCGTCTCCGCAAGCATCGGCACTGCCCGTTTTCCGACTGTTGCGAATACGGCGACCGGCTTGCTCGATGCTGCGGATGCGGCGCTATACATCATCAAGTCGGGCAGAGCGGTCGGGTCGGAAAGGGCTTCCCAGACTCCCGACCGTCCGTCGGCGCGAAGGGCGGCCTGACGCAACCGCCTATCCGTGCCAAACGTTCACGAGGTGGCGCGGCCAACGTCGCGGCGCGATCAGGATGATGTCGATCCGGATGTCATCGCCGGCGCGCGCATAACGATGCGAAACGGAGTCGACCGCAGCCGCGACCCTGCGCAGCCGGTATTCGTCGATGGCCAGGTCGAGCGTGGCCGCTGTGGCGCGAGTCTTCACTTCGATAAAGGCTGTGGTCCGCCCGCGTCTTGCAATCAGGTCAATCTCTCCCGCCCGCTGCCGGACTCGCTGGTCGAGGATGCGCCAGCCTTGCAGGCGCAGCCACCAAGCTGCGCGCCGCTCACCCCAGCGACCGAAACGTTCCGCCTCCCGCCGGTTCATTTGCCCAGCAGCGTCATGGCGCGCGCATAGAGCGCCTGCCTGTCCACCTTCAGCACCTTCGAGACCTCCTTGGCGGCTTTGGCTGGGGGCAAATGGGACAAGGCCTCACGCAAGGCCGTGTCAATCGTGTCCGCATCCGTGATCGTCTCGACCGGGATGGGAGGGGCGACCATGATGACGATCTCCCCCTTGGGCGGGGCATCGGCATATCGTTTCGCGAGGGCGGGAAGGGTACCGGTCACGCACTCCTCAAACATCTTGCTGATTTCACGCGCGACCGCCGCTTCGCGATCCCCGAGTTGGGCGGCAAGCGCAGACAGCGTCGCAGCGAGCCTCGGTCCCGCCTCGTAGAAGACGAGCGTTGCGCGCACCGCGGCAATTTCCGCGATGGCCTCGGCGCGAGCTTTTTCCTTGGCGGGCAGGAACCCGGCAAAGAGGAATCGGTCTGTCGGAAGACCCGCGAGCGTCAGCGCCGCGATCGCTGCGCAGGGCCCGGGAATGGTGGTGACGGCGTGACCCGCCGCTCGCGCGTCGCGTACCAGCTTGAATCCCGGATCGGAGATGAGCGGGGTTCCGGCATCCGATACAAGAGCGATCGCTTCGTTCGCCATTCGCGCTATGAGCGCCGGGCGGACGCCTTCCGCAACATGGTCGTGATAAGGAGTCATTGGGCGCTTGACGCCAAGATGGCTGAGGAGCTTGCCTGTCACCCGGCTGTCCTCGACTGCAATCACGTCCGCCCGCCTTAATATGTCCGCAGCGCGTGGGGAAAGATCGGAAAGATTGCCGATTGGGGTCGCGACGATATAGAGTCCGGGTTCAAGCGTTACAGTCATCAGGATTCGGGATATGGCAGAGGCACAGGCCCTAGGGCAACATGAGGGTCGGGCAATGGGCGTGGGGCGTTGGCTGGTTCTTGCGGTGACGGCTTTGCTTGCTGCGTGCCAGGTCGTGCCGAAGCATCCGCCCAAGCCGATTGAGAAGCCTCCTGAAGAAGCTCCGGTCACTGGACAATTGCCAACCGACGCCACGCGCCATCGCATCGCCCTGCTGGTTCCGCTCACCGGCACCAATGCCGGGGTTGGCGAATCGATTGCCAATGCGGCGAATATGGCGGTGCTCGATACGGGTGGGCAGAATATCCGGGTGACGACTTACGATACCGCGCCTGGAGCAGCGGCAGCTGCGCAAAAGGCGATTGCGGACGGTAACAAACTCATTCTCGGGCCATTGCTGGCGGACGATGTGAAGGCCGTCGCGCCGATCGGTCGCGCGGCAAGGGTCCCGCTCATCAGTTTTTCCAATGACACGTCAGTCGCGGGCAACGGCACTTTCATCATGGGCTTTGTTCCCACCCAGTCGGTCGACAGGGTGGTGCGCTATGCGCGGTCGCGCGGGCTCGTGACGTTTGCCGGGCTCGTGCCCAACGGCACTTATGGCCAGCGCGCGTCGCAAGCCATGATTCGTGCTGTGGAGGCAAGCGGGGGGAAGCTGATCGCGATGCAGAATTTCGACCGCTCGGCTGGATCGATCTCCGCAGCTGTGACCAAGCTTGCCTTGAACGGGAAGTATGATGCGATTCTCATCGCTGATTCGGGGCGCGTCGCACTCCAGGTTGTTCCCGCTATTCGCCGTAGCGGCGGTGCGACGGCAAAGGTGCTGGGCACCGAGCTGTGGAATACCGAAGGTTCGCTTTCTCAGAGTCCGGCGATGCAGGGGGCGTGGTTCGCCAGCGTTTCCGACAGCTATTACAATCAGCTTTCAGCCAAATACCGGACCCGTTTCGGCAAGGGGCCTTACCGGCTTGCCAGCCTTGGCTACGATGCGGTGTTGCTCGCCAACAAAATTGCGGGCGGTTGGCGAGTGGGGGCGCCTTTCCCGATTGGCCAGCTTACGGACGAAGGGGGCTTTTCGGGAATTGACGGCGCCTTCCGCTTTGGTCGGGATGGGATTGCCGATCGTATGCTCGAAGTGCAGCAGATCAACGCATCAGGCTTTGCCGTGATCGCACCCGCGCCACGCAGCTTTTCCAAGTAGCGACACTTCAGGACTTTTGACCAGCCGAGCCTTATGGGCTCGCCACGGCTTGACTCGACTTGGGGAAAAGTGTTTCTAGAACAAAATAGGAACATTATGTCCGATTCGATTGCCTCGCTCGCACGATTGAAGCGCCGTCTCGAACGCCTGGAGCGTCCGCGTGGCGGGCTACCGCTTTTTGCTCTCGGATGCCGCGCTGTCGATGCGCGGCTTGGAGGCGGGCTAGCGCGAGGCGCGCTTCACGAATTGTGCGCGACGGAAGCCGAGGACCATGCCACAGCGAGCAGCTTTGCGCTGATGCTTGCTGCACGTGCCGGCAGCACCGGCCCCATCTTCTGGGTCCGCGAAGACAGGGGGCAGCGCCGTCATGGCCGCCTTTACGCACCGGGTCTCGTCGAACTCGGGATCGATCCTGGCCGGATTGTTCTCGTGACGGCGTCGGATACACTGTCTACCTTGCGTGCCGGGGCCGATATTCTGGGGTGTGTTGGCGCAGGCGCGGTCTTGATCGAGCCTTGGGGTGAAGCGCGGAAGCTCGACCTGACGGCAAGCCGGAAGCTCGTTCTGGCAGCGGAAAGAACAGGCGTGGCAACCTTCATCCTGCGCGACAGGGCTGCCGTTCCTGCCAGCGCTGCGGCCACACGCTGGTCCGTTGCGGCAGCGCCTTCGACAGCCCTGCCAGGCAATGCGCCGGGCCAGGCGACACTGGCGGTCGAGCTTGTCCGCCATCGCGGCGGCATCCCGCCTTTCGGCCTTGTCATGGAGTGGGATCGTGATGAGCATGTTTTCCGGGAACCGGCGCTATCTCGCGTTGTTCTTCCCGCTACTCAGCGCCGACCGATGGCGGCGTAAGCACTCCGATCCGGCCAGCGGGGGGGAGGGGCCTCGTGCCTTTATCGAAAAGCAGCGCGGGGCGATGCGGCTGGTGGCGCTCGACGCGCAGGCGCTTTCGCTGGGCCTGTCCCCCGGGATGACGCTTGCGGATGCCCGCGCGCGGGTGCCGGACCTAGCGGTTTCGGACCATGACCCGGCGGCGGACGCCGCGATGCTTGCGCGCATCGCCGACGATTGCGACCGCTATACACCGATGGTCGCGCTCGATCCGCCCGACGGGCTGATCCTCGATGTTACGGGATGCGAGCACATCTGGGGCGGGGAAGTGGCATTGGCTGGCGATCTCATCGCCCGGCTCGGCCGCGCGGGGCTTTGTGTGCGGCATGCGCTCGCCGAAACACCGGACCGGGCACGGGCGCTGACACGACATGGCGACGCGCCCTCAATCCTTGCACTCGACCTCGATGAGGAACGGACGACGGCGCTCCGCCGCGCGGGGCTCATCACCATTGCCGATCTCGTCACGCGTCCGCGCGTGCCTCTCGCCGCGCGGTTCGGGGTGGAGATGGTGGCAAAGCTCGCTCGCGTCCTGGGGGAGGAGGATATCCGCATCACGCCGCGCCGGGTGCCGCCCGCGCTTTTCGTTCAGCGTCGTTTTGCCGAGCCGATTGCTGCAACCGATCATGTCTTGGCGGCACTCGAAGCACTGGCCTGCGAAGCGCAAACTGCCTTGCGTGAACGGGGAGAAGGCGGACGGCGCTTTGTCGCCAGCCTGTTCCGCAGCGATGGCGATGTCCGGAACCTTTCTGTCGAGACTGGGGCGCCGACCCGTGATCCGGCGCTGCTCATGCGGCTGTTCCGCGAACGGATCGAGGCATTGGCGGATCCGCTCGATCCCGGATTCGGCTATGATGCTGTACGGCTTGATGTTGTCGTTACAGAACCGCTCGCCCCGGAGCAG
This sequence comes from Sphingomonadaceae bacterium, assembly GCA_041916635.1. GTDB lineage: Bacteria > Pseudomonadota > Alphaproteobacteria > Sphingomonadales > Sphingomonadaceae > Aquisediminimonas. Next base: position 1,277,328 of record JAYRZE010000001.1, read on the forward strand.
CAGGAGTTCGAAAAACAAGCGGCCGGAGAGGACGTAACAGGGCTGGTCGACCGGCTCGTGACTCGGCTCGGGCCCCATCGGGTGGAACGCCTTGTCGGCCGGGACACGCATATTCCCGAACAGGCGAGCTTTGCCTTTCCGGCAAATTCCGTGCCCAATCTCCTGCCCTGGTCAAAGCCCCGGTTGGGCGAACCGCCGCTTCGTCCGCTGCATCTCTTCGATCCGCCCCAGCCGATCCTGGTAATTGCCGAAGTGCCCGATGGCCCACCGCGCCGTTTCCAGTGGCGGCGTAAAACGCATGTCGTGATCCGCTACGAAGGGCCCGAACGGATCGCCTCCGAATGGTGGCGGCGGCGCGAAGGGCATGAGCCCGGCAAGGGCGGGCTGACCCGGGATTATTTCCGCGTCGAGGATGAGCGTGGCCGCCGCTTCTGGCTCTTCCGGCATGGCCTTTACGGAATCGAAGCCAGGACTCCAGACTGGTATCTGCACGGGCTTTTTGCATGACATCCCCGGCCTTTGCGGAACTGGTTGGGACGACCAGCTATTCTTTCCTGCGTGGCGCTTCGCGGCCGGCAGACATGGTTGCGCAGGCCATCGCGCTTGGCCTGCACACGATCGGCATTGCCGACCGCAACAGCGTGGCAGGGGTGGTGCGCGCTTGGGCGGCATTCAACGATGCGCCCGCGAGCAATGGCCTCCGCCTGGTCACGGGCGCGCGGTTGGTCTTTGTCGACGGCACGCCCGACATCATCGTCTATCCTGCCACGCGCCGCGGCTGGGGCCGGCTGACGAGGCTCCTGACCAGGGGCAACATGAAAGCAGTCAAGGGTAGCTGCATCCTGACTTTCGGGGACCTGCTCGACTTTCTCGACGATCTGCTCTTGATCGTTCTGCCCTATGCAAGCGGTGGCGCGGAAGAAGCACACAAGGCTCCTCCCGATTATGCATCGGATGACGATATGGAGCCGCCTCCACTCCGGGAAAGTGCATCTTCCGATCTTTCCGCGATGCTTGCCCGGCTGACAAAGGCCGCTCCAGGGCGCGTCTGGCTGGGCGTTTCGATGAACCATGCAGGCGCGGATGCTCGGCGGCTGGCGTTGCACCGGGAGACTGCCTCCAAAGCCGGTACGCCGCTGCTTGCAACCAACGACGTGCTTTATGCGCGGGCGGAAGACAGGCCGCTTCACGACATCATGACCTGCATCCGGTTCGGCACGACGATCCACAGAGCCGGTCGCCTGCTCGAGGCCAATGCCGAGCGGCACCTGAAAGCGCCCGCCGAAATGGCCCGGCTGTTCGCCGCCTGCCCCGAAGCGATCATGGAAACGGTTCGCTTCGCCGAACGGATCGGCTTCGATCTTGGCCAGCTTCGTTATGAATATCCGCATGAGCCAGTGCCGCCGGGTTGGTCGGCCGATGCGTGGCTGGCGCATCTTGCCTGGCAGGGCGCGCTCAGGCGGCATCCAGCCGGTATACCGCCCAAACTGCGCCGAACGGTGCTGGAAGAGCTGAAGTTCATCAAGGCGGAGGGCTTTGCCCATTATTTCCTGACTGTTCACGACCTTGTGAAATTCGCGCGCGACCAAGATCCGCCGATTCTCTGCCAGGGGCGTGGTTCGGCGGCCAATTCGGCGGTCTGCTTCCTGCTTGGCGTGACGTCGGTCGACCCGATGCAATATGACCTGCTCTTCTCACGCTTCGTTTCGTCCGATCGCAAGGAGCCGCCCGATATCGACGTCGATTTCGAACATGAGCGGCGCGAGGAAGTGATGCAGCATGTCTACAGACGCTATGGCCGGCATCGCGCGGGTATTGCCGCAACAGTCATTCACTACCGCCCCCGAAGCGCGGTTCGAGAAGTGGGCAAGGCGCTGGGGCTGACCGAGGATGTGACGGCACGGCTCGCGGGCACGGTTTGGGGCAGCTTTGGCAGCAAGCCCGATGACAAGCGCCTGAGGGAAGCAGGCTTCGACCCCGACAATCCCGAGATTGCGCGGCTGAAGGCGCTTTCGGAGCGCATCCTCCAGTTTCCGCGCCATCTTTCGCAGCATGTGGGCGGTTTCGTCCTGACCGAGGACCGGCTCGACGAGACCGTGCCCATCCACAATGCGGCGATGCCGGACCGCAGCTTCATCGAATGGGACAAGGACGATATCGATACGCTGCGGCTGATGAAGGTCGATGTGCTGGCGCTCGGCATGCTGACCTGCATCCGCAAGGCCTATGACATGATGCGAGTAAACGGCCTTGGCGATCATGACCTGACCGTCGACATCGATTCGAGCGATCCGGCAGTTTACGACATGCTGTGCAAGGGAGACAGTATCGGCGTCTTCCAGGTTGAAAGCCGAGCGCAGATCAACATGCTCCCGCGTCTGAAGCCGCGTACGCTTTACGATCTCACGATCCAGGTCGCGATTGTCCGGCCCGGACCGATCCAGGGGGATATGGTTCATCCCTATTTGAGGCGACGGAGCGGGAAGGAGCCGGTTTCCTTCCCTTCGCCGCGCCTGCCTCATCCGCCGAACGAGCTTCGGGATGTGCTGGGCAAGACATTGGGCGTGCCGCTGTTTCAGGAACAGGCAATGAAGCTGGCGATTGTCGCCGCGGAATTTACCGAGTCCGAAGCCAACCAGCTTCGTAGGGCGATGGCGACCTTCAGGCACGTCGGTGGCATCGACAAATTCCATGACAAGCTGGTCGAAGGGATGGTCGGGCGCGGTTATGAACGTGATTTTGCCGAACGCTGTTATCGCCAGATCGAAGGGTTCGGGAGCTACGGTTTTCCCGAAAGCCATGCCTTGTCGTTCGCGCGGCTCGTCTATGTGTCGGCCTGGATCAAGTGCCACCATCCGGCAATCTTTGCGGCGGCGCTGCTCAACTCCCAGCCGATGGGCTTCTATGCCCCTGCGCAGATCGTTCGCGACGCGCGCGAGCATGGGGTGGAGGTGCTTCCCGCCGACGTGAATGAAAGTGCTTGGGACAGTGGCATTGAAGGCAGTGCGCTTCGCCTGGGCTTTAGGCAGATTGATGGATTTCGACAGGCTTGGGCGGAGGCCATGCTCGCTGCCCGCCCCTTTGCATCGATCGAGGATATGGCGCGCCGGGCTATCCTCCCGCCACGCGCGCTGCGGCTTCTGGCCGATGCGGACGCGCTCCGCTCGCTGGGCTCCGACCGGCGCGAGGGGGCGTGGGAGGCGCGGCGCACGCCCGTGAACGAACTGCCGCTCTTTGCCGCCGCCCGTGCTCGCGAACTGGGGGATGAACCCGATGCCAATCTGCCTGCCATGCATCTGGGTGAGCATGTCGCGGCCGATTACCAGACGGTGCGCCTGTCGCTGAAGGCCCATCCGATGCAGATCCTGCGACCGGCCTTCGCTGCAGAGGGCATTTCCAGTTGCGCGGGAATCGACGCGGCCCCGAACGGCGCACGCGGTCGGGTGGCGGGGCTCGTTCTCGTTCGCCAGCGGCCGGGCAATGGCAAGGCGATCTTCGTCACACTGGAGGATGAGACGGGAATTACCAACATCATCATGTGGGCGCGCACCTTCGAACGCTTCCGTCTTGCCGTCATGTCGGCGCGGCTGATGCAGGTGGAAGGGGAGGTCCAGAAAAGCCCCGAAGGCGTGGTTCATCTGCTGGCTCACCGGATTATCGACCGCACGGACCTTCTTGCAACCCTGTCGGATGTCCATCGGACCACGCCGGAAATCAGCCGCGCCGATGTTTTCACTCACCCCCAGCCCGAACGCCACGCTCGCACCGGCGGGCACCCGAGGAACGTTCGCACTTTCCCCAAATCGCGCGATTTCCACTGACCCCCTGTTGCGTCGCGGCGTCCGTACGCTATCGTGCGGAAAAGGCCGCCGCCAACAGCGGAGCGGCCGAAACCGGGGGAGATAACGATGATCATGCTTGCCCGAATCCTTGCGGTGTTGGCCGCACTGTTCGGCATTGTCCTGGGGCTGGGGTTCCTTGTCCATCCCAGCGAAGCCGGGGCCAATTTCTTCCTCTCGCCGAACGGAATTCCCGGGCTCGCTGTCCTGCGCGCGGACATGACGGCTTTCTTCCTGACCGGCGGCCTTCTGGCCGCAGTGGCCGCGTGGCGGCGAGATGCCAAGTTGCTGGTTGCGCCTATTCTGCTCTTCGCCATCGCAATTACAGGCCGGACGGTCAGCTTGTTTGCCGACGGGATAACCCCCGGGGCTTTCGTTCCGATGGCCGTTGAAGCCTTTTTCGTTCTGAGCCTGTTGTACGCACGCCGCATCTTTGCCGAGGCTGCATCCAATGGTTGATACGCGAACTGGAAAGCCTTCCTCCGTTCAAGGCGAGCAAGAGAACGGCGCGCTGGCGCACTGGCACGCCTATATCGAAAGCGGCGATCCGAAAGTGCTTTCGGCCCTGCTTGACGATGACGTCGTCTTCGAATCGCCTGTCGTGCATACACCCCAGCGCGGGAAGGATATCACCTTCAAATATCTCATGGCGGCAGCGAAGGTTCTGGGAGGGCCCGGCTTTACCTATCTCAATGAATGGTACGGCAGGGACTCGGCCATCCTTGAATTCGAAACCCAGATCGATGGCATCCTGATCAATGGGGTCGACATGATCTGGTGGAACGGGGAGGGCCGGATCACGCGGTTCAAAGTGATGGTGCGTCCGTTGAAGGCGATCAACCTGCTGCACCAGATGATGGGGGCCCAACTCGCCAGTCGCTGAGATTGCTTCCGCTATTCGCAGCGCACCACGCGGAAGGGCAGTCTTTCTCCGTCGGTTTCGGTGATGGTGACGAATTCCCCCAGCCGGATGGGATGAGTCTCGAGGTGGAACAGCGCTTCGTCATCCTCTTCGCCCGGCGCATAGGAAAAGACCCAGTGGCGGCGCTTGTGGAGGACATAGCCTTCCTTGTCGCGTTCGTTGGGCCAATAGCGCCGTACGGTTGCAAGCTGCGGACTGGCTTCTAGAGCAGTCGCGTCGATCATGCCCAAGGTATCGAGGGGCAGGCGCAACAGATAGGCGCGCGCAGCCGATCCCTCCGGGAATTCCGGAGTTCTGGCAAGCTCCAGGCGGATTACGGTCCAAGCCATGCGGCGATCATGTTCGATGGCCAAAACCCGGCCAATAAGGGTTGATACGGATAGAGCGGTGCCGATCCGGAAGTTAGTGTCCACAGTGGCGACCTGTGGGAGCGACATGGGCAATGAAATGATCGTCGCCAGGCGGCGGCACGTTGGCGCGACTGGAGGCATATGGATGCACTTGTGAAGGACGGATTCGATGCAGCGCATCTTCGTTCGATCCTGGCGACCGTCCCCGATGCAATGGTGGTCATCGACGAGCATGGCCGTATCGTATCGTTCAGCGCGGCCGCGGAGCAGATGTTCGGCTTCACCCAGGCCGAGGTTGTTGGGGAGAATGTCAGCATCCTGATGCCATCGCCCGACCGTGAGCGCCATGATGGTTATATCGGGAATTATCGCCGGACCGGCAGCAAGAGCATAATCGGCATCGGACGCGTCACCACCGCGCGCCGCCGTGATGGCTCCACTTTTCCCATCGAATTGTCCGTGGGGGAAGCGATGACGCCCGAGGGACGTGTCTTTACCGGGTTCATCCGCGACCTGACCGAAAGACAGTCGGCCGAACGGCGCCTGCATCAGCTTCAGGACGAACTGGCCCATGTTGCGCGGGTGAATGCCGTCGGGTCACTGGCCTCCGCGCTGGCGCACGAACTCAACCAGCCGCTTGCAGCAATCACCAATTACATGGAGGCCGCGCAGGAACTGGCCGATGCGGATCGGGTCGATCGCGAGTTGCTTCGCGAAGCAGTTTCGGGGGCGGCTGAGCAGTCATTGAGGGCTGCCATGATCGTTCGGCGGCTCCGCGATTTCATCGCTCGGGGGGAAACGGCGCGGCGGGTCGAAAGCCTGAAGAAGCTGGTCCGCGAGGCGAGCGCGCTTGCCTTGCTCGGCGCGGGAAAGAACGAAATCGAGGTGCGTGTTGCGCTCGATCCCGAGGCCGACCTTGTCAAGGTCGATGCCATTCACGTGCAGCAGATCCTGTTCAACCTTATCCGAAATGCTCTTGAAGCGATGCAGGGTACGCGCGTGAAGCGGCTCGAAATCCGTTCCTCGCGCCTTCCCGACGGGATGGTGGTAGAACTTTCCGTCTCGGATAGTGGCGCGGGCATTTCTCCCGAAGTTGCCGCTAATCTGTTCGAACCCTTCCGGACGACCAAGAGCAACGGCATGGGGCTCGGGCTTTCGATATGCCGCACACTGGTCGAGGCGCAGGGTGGACGGATCAGGGCAGAACCTTCTGCAGCCGGGGGTTCGACCTTTGCATTTACATTGCCACTGGCGGAGGCTGCATCGGCCTGAGAAAGTCAGCCTTCGGACGTGATTGCCGGTGCATCGCCCAAACCTGCTGCAAAGGCGATCCGTAATGCTTCGGAAAGGCTGCGCACATTCAGTTTCGCCATCAGGTTCGCGCGATGGATTTCGACCGTGCGTGCGCTGATCCCCAGGTCATAGGCAATCGTCTTGTTGGGATGGCCATGCACAAGACCTTCCAGAACGTCATATTCCCGCGGGGTCAGCACATTGAGCCGCGTTGCCGCCTCGGCGGTGCGCGCCCGGTTCCGGTCGGATCGCGCGATCTGGGAAAAGCCTTCCTCAAGGGCAGAAAGCAGCACTGCCTTCTCGAACGGCTTTTCGATAAAGTCGATGGCACCCGCTTTCATCGCGCTTACCGCGACATTGACGTCGCCATGGCCTGTCAGGACTATGACCGGGAAAGTGATGCCACGCTCGCCAAGCACGCGCTGGACTTCGAGTCCGTCCATGCCGGGCATACGGACGTCAAGCAGGATGCAGCCTGGCTCCAGCGTCCCGACGCTTTTCAGGAATTCGACGCCCGACACAAAGGATTCGACCGCGAACCCGGCTGTCTTGAGCATGAATCCTGCCGACCGCCGGACCGCCTCATCATCGTCAACCAGGTAAATCTGACGCCGGTCCGTCATCATCGTCCTCCGTATCCGCGCTCGGCAAAGTGAAATTGAAAGTTGTTCCTTGGGAGGCCGGCTCGGCCCAGATCGAGCCACCCAGCGATTCGATGATTGTCCGGCAGATTGAAAGCCCGAGCCCCATCCCGTTGTCCTTGGTGCTGAGGAAAGGCTCAAACAGGCGGTCAACTATCGCCGCGTCAAGTCCCTGGCCGCTGTCGCTGACGCTGACTTGCACCATCTCCGGCGAGACCCGCTTCGTGCGGATCACAAGCTGACGCGTACTGGAGATCGCCATGGCCTCGACCGCATTGCGGATCAGGTTTACCAGAACCTGCTGAACCTGGACTCCTTCGGCAAGAACCATTTCGGCCCTTGGATCAAGATTTACGGTGACGCCAACCCCCTGTTCGCGCGCGCCGATCAGCGCCAGTGCGTTTGCCTCGCTGATGAGCCGCGGCAGGCTTTCGACGCGCCTTTCGGCCTCTCCGCGCCTTATGAAATCGCGCAATCCGCGCACGATCTGTCCTGCCCGCACCGATTCACGCGCGGCATCATCAAGCGCGCCTCGAGCTGCATCGACGTTCCCGGGCACGGGCTCATCAAGCAGGTCTCGTGCCGCCTCAACATAATTGGCGATTGCCGTCAGCGGCTGGTTGAGTTCGTGGGCCAGCGAGGAGGCCATGGTTCCCATCGCGCTGACTCGCGAAACATGGGCAAGCTCGTTCTGCAGTTCCTCGAGGTGGACACGCGCTTCTTCCCGCTCGGTCAGGTCGCGGATGAAGCCCGCGAAGACGCGCCCATCATCGGTGCGCGCCTCGCCAATGGAAAGCTGCATGGGAAACGTTTCCCCATTGCGGCGACGACCGACAGAAAACCGCCCGATTCCGATAATCCGTGCCTGGCCGGTCTCGAGATATCGGCGGATATAGCTGTCATGCCGCTCGCGGTCCGGTGAAGGCATGAGAATGCCGATATTCTGTCCGCGAACCTCATCGCTGGCATAGCCGAACATCCGCTCGGCCGCTGCGCTGAAATAGGTGATGACGCCTTGGGTGTCGATTATGATCATCGCGTCCGGCACGGTTGCGAGTATCGAACGCAGCAGTGCTTCGCTGGCTGCAATGTCGGGCGCGCTACCAATTGTCAGAGACTGGATTGACTGCACTTTTCCCGTTCCCATCCGGCCCTTCTACACAAGCGGGCGGGTTGGGCAATCGGGAGAGACCGTCCGTCAGTCTTCCTCGTCGACCGAATCCTGCAGGGGCGCGCGCTTGCGCTGGCACAAGGCATGGCATCCCTTGACGCAATCGTCGCGTTTCCCCGGGCTCGCGGGTGAGGGAATCTCGATGAGCTTGGGGCCGGACGCCGAGCAGATGCTGATCATGTTCGGCATCGCCCAAGCTTGCGCAACCGGCTCCAGACCACCGAACCCGACAAGCGCGAGCCAAGCAGCCGGCGCGACTGCGGGCAGCCTAGATCGCATTGCTGAAACGGCTCGCTCCCGGCTGGCGATAGGCATCGAAGGCCGATGCCACCACCCGGGCGTATGGAAGAGCACACCGGCTTAGACGCAAGTCACGATCCTCCCATTGCACAAGCCCCAGCGCCTCAAGCGGACGAAGCCTTGTCCGCGCGCTCGCAACGATCTGCTCGGGAATATCGCGGGCCTCGCGCTGGCACAAGATGCGCTCGATGATGGTAGAACGGGCCCGGTCCTCGTCGCTCCGGGATACGCCGCGTGCGGAGGCAAGCGCGCCGCTGGCGATGCATTCGCGGTACCGGCCCGGATTTTTCTCGTTCTGGATCATCACATGCGGGAAACTACTGATCGCGCTGGCGCCAAACCCGAGCAGGACCGGGCTGTCATCGTCTGTGAAGCCTTGAAAGTTCCGGTAAAGCTTCCCGCGTGCGGTCGCCTCGGCAAGCCCGTCTCCGGCGAGCGCGAAATGATCGAATCCGACCGATTGGTAACCCGCACCGGTCAGGAGCGCATGGCCGAGCGCGGCCATTTCGAACCTCGCCTCCGAATCTGGCAGCGCCGCCGCATCGATTCGGCGCTGGCGCGGGACAAGGTCGGGCAGATGAGCATAGCCGAAAAGCGCGATCCGGCTCGGCGCAAGCTCGATCGCCTGGACAAGAGTGTCTTCCAGATCTTCTAGGGTTTGACCCGGCAAGCCGTACATGAGGTCGAAATTGATATTGTCGATCCCGTATCGCCGGAGCAAAGCGAGGCAGGCCTCGATCATGTGCCGGGGCTGAATCCTTCCGATCGCTTTCTGGATGGTTTCCGAAAAACTCTGAACGCCGAGACTGACGCGGGTGACGCCACACGATGCGAGCGTCATCGCCCAATCGTCCGAAAAGATGCGCGGGTCGATCTCGACCGACATGTCCGCTTTTTCGCAATCGAACGAGAGAACCAGCCGGTCCACGAGGCGGACAAAATCCACAGGTGCAATCGCATTGGGGCTGCCGCCGCCGAATGCGATGTGCCGAACCTTGCCTCGGCCTCGCAACCTGTTCCCGACGCGCTCGATCTCGGTTTCGAGCGCTTCGAGATAGCCGGCAAGCCGGTGGGTGCGGTTGGCGGCTCCCGTATTGCACCCGCAATACCAGCAGATCGACTGACAATATGGGATGTGGACATAAATCGAGAGCGGCGTGTCCCGCTCGACGGTTCCCAGTGCCTTCGCCATGTCGGACGCGCCGACACGGTCGTTGAATTCGACGGCCGTCGGATAGCTCGTATAGCGCGGTACGGCGCGCTCGAGCAGCTCGGGATAATAGCTCCACATGCGGCGAGGGCTAGCATTGGGGCCCTTTTCCATCCTTGATCCGAATCAAGGAGTTTGTTGCGTCGGATCAAGGAGCGCTCCGTCGGGCCAGGCTATTCAGGCCGCAATCCCAAAGAGGAGTTGGGCCCGTGAAGTCGGTACTTTTGCATGTTTATGACGACGATGCGCTGGATGACCGGCTGCAGGTCGCTCTCGACATCTGCCGTGCGTTCGATGCGCATCTGACCTGCCTGCAGGTGACACCGTATAATGCCTATGTCTCGTTCGAACCCTTGGGCGGGGTCTATACACAGACGGCAGTTCTCGAAAGCGTGCGCGAACGTGAAGACGAAGTCCGCAGGCGGATCGAGGGCAGGCTTGCGCAGGACGATGTCCGTTGGGATTGGGTTGCCGCCGATGGGCCTGTCGTCCAGACACTCGTCAGCGCGTCAGCGCTGAGCGATCTTCTGGTCATCAGTCAGTATCCCGGCGCAGGCGATGCCGTCTCGCAGCCCCTTCCGATTGTCGACGAGGTGGCGGTTCATGGAGCCTGCGCCGTGCTTATGGTTCCGACCGGTGTCGCGACCTTCGATGCCGGCCGTTCGGCCGTGATCGGCTGGAATGCATCGCCCGAAGCGGCCAACGCCATCCGCAACTCGTTGCCCTTTCTGCGCGCAGCGTCGGCCGTCGATATCGTTTCGGTCGGCGAGGACGCCGAAACGTTTCCTCAAACATCGGCAAGCAGCTATCTTTCGCGCCACAATGTAGCGTCCGAGTTGCATACGCTTCCGGCTGACCCCGAAGGTGTCGGCGCCGCACTTGAGGGCTTTGCCGGCGGTCGTAGTGCGGGTTGTCTGATCATCGGCGCCTATGGCCGGTCCCGTTTCCGTGAGACGCTTCTCGGCGGCGCCACGCGCGACCTGCTGCGCACCTCTCACATTCCACTTCTGCTCGGGCATTGAGCGGATTCTTTTCAACGTCAGTACACAGGGAGATTTTATGAAGAAGTACATGCCATACATCGCAGGCCTTGCTCTGGCCTGCGGCTTTGCGGCCCCGGCCAATGCGGCGGCAGGCGACACACTCATCCGGGTGCGCGGCATCATTGTTGCTCCCAATGAATCGTCGGGCGGAATTACGCCGACCTTTCCGACCGAAAAGGTCAAGATAAACAACAGCGGCGCGCCCGAAGTGGATTTCACTTACATGGCGTCGGACAATATCGGCTTCGAGCTGATTGCCGCGACGACAAAGCATCACGCGACCGGGACGACCGGGACGACCGGCACCATCGGGCGGCTGGCTTCGACCTGGGTGCTTCCACCGACGCTGACTGCGCAATATCACCTCGCTCCCGGCGGCAAGGTCCGGCCTTATGTCGGTGCGGGCATCAACTATACGCTCTTCTACTCGGAGAAGCCCTCGGCAGCGCTTGAAACTGCCGTCGGGCAGACCAAGGTGAAGATGAAGAGCAGCTTCGGCTGGGCAGCACAGGCGGGGTTTGATGTCGATCTGAACAAGAATATGTTCCTCAATTTCGACGTCAAATATATCGACATCCGCACAACCGCGCGTCTGTCGACAACCGCGATCGGCGTTCAGCGCGTGAAGGTCAACCTCAACCCGTTCGTCTTCGGGGTGGGGCTTGGTTTCCGCCTCTAGCGCTATTCAAGACTCCTCAACCTGGCGGGGCAAGTCTAAGGATTTGCCCCGTCTTTCTTTTCAGGGGCAGGTTCATCCTCGTCGATCAGGATGCGCATCGACGCCCCGTCCAGGTCGTCATATTGCCCGCTACCCAGCGACCAGAAGAAGGTCGCAAGCCCGGCCAACCCCAGTAGAAGCGCGATAGGAATAAGGAACGCAATCCCGTTCACCGCGCAGCGCGCCTCAGCCGCAATGCATTGCCGACCACGACCAGCGAGGATCCGGACATGGCCAGTGCGGCAATGAGCGGCGTCACCAACCCCATAATGGCCAATGGTACGGCAATGGCATTATAGCCTATCGCAAGCGCGAAATTCTGCCGCACGATGCGTTGCGTCTTGCGAGCGGCGCGGATTGCGGTTGCCACTGGCGCAATGCTGTCACCCAGGAACACTGCGTCGGCGGCATTCTGCCCGGCGTCGCTTGCCGATCCGGGCGCGATCGAGACGTGACACGCGGCCAGTGCGGGGCCATCGTTCAGTCCGTCGCCAACCATCAGGACTTTTTCTCCGCGCGCTTTCAGCCGATCAATCGTGTCGAGCTTGTCCTGCGGCAGCATGCCGGTCTGCGCCGTCAGCCCCAGCGCGCGTGCGACGGGCGCGACGGCAGCAGGGCGATCGCCCGAAAGAATTGTCGCGGGTAGGCCCAGTTCTGCAAGTGCATGGACCGTTTCGACAGCGTCGGGCCTGATCCTGTCGCTGAAAAGGATCGTTGCCGGCGGCCTCCCGGGCATGATTAGCATCGTCGCCAGGCCGCTCTCGGGGGTCTGGCCTTCGGGCCGGCGCAACGCGACCGTCTCCCCTTCACATGTCCCGAAAAGACCGGCTCCGGCTTCTTCGCGGATGTCGGCGACATCCGCCGCTACCACCGCGTCCTCGCTTTCAAGGGCATGCCGCAGCGCTTCGCTCAGCGGATGCCGGCTCGTCCTTGCAAGGGCAAGCGCCACGGCCTTCTGGGATGCGTCCAGCATGGCAAGCGTCACAGGCTCCGGCCTCCCAAGCGTCAGGGTCCCCGTCTTGTCGAAAAGCGCACGATCGGCCTCGGCCAGTCGTTCGAGCGCGGAGCCGTCCTTGATCAGGATTCCCTTTCGCATCAGCGCGCCCGCCGCAACGATCTGGGCGGCAGGAACGGCAAGGCCAAGCGCGCAAGGGCAGGTGATGATCAGCACCGCCACTGCGATCAGGAGCGATTGATGCCAACCCGCCCCGGCCATCATCCAGCCTGCGAAACTGGCCGCAGCCAGCGTATGAACGGCTGGAGCATAGAGCCGCGCGGCCCGATCCGCCACACGGACATAGCGCGACTTCGACTGGGCGGCTTGATCCATCAACCGGGCGATATCGGCAATGACCGTTTCTTCGCCGGTCGCCGTAACGCGCACCTTGACGGGGGCATCAAGATTGAGCGTGCCGGCATGAACGCGAGCGCCCGCTCCGGCCGTCACAGGCGTGCTTTCGCCTGTCAGAAGCCCCAGATCGACTCGCGTTTCCCCCTCAACGACCTCGCCGTCGGCCGCCAACCGCTCGCCCGCCGCGACGAACATTGTCATGCCCGACCGAAGTGCCGATGCGGCGAGCCAATCTGTCTTTCCCTCCGGGCCGACGACCAAGGCACCCGAAGGGGCGTGCTTGAGCAACGCCGTTACGCCGTCGCGAGCCCGGTCTCGCATGACGCTGTCGAGCCACCGCCCCGCAAGCAGGAAGAACAGCAGCATGACCACACCGTCGAAATAGGCATGTGGCCCGTGAACGACGGTCTCGAACAGGCTCAAGCCGCTGGCCAGCACAACACCGATCGAGATCGGTACATCCATGTTGGTTCGGCCGTGCCGAAGTGCAGTCCAAGCCGATTTGAAAAAAGGCCGGCCCGAATAGGCGATGGCGGGCAACGCAATGCCAGCCGAAAGCCAATGGAACAGATCGCGCGTCACCCCATCCGCCCCCGACCAGACCGAAACCGACAACAGCATGATGTTCATCGCGGCAAATCCGGCAACCGCCATTGCCTTCAGCAGGGCCTTGCTGTTCGCGTCATCGGATGTGGAGATCGCCGGTCCCAGCGGCTGGGCCTCGAATCCCAAGGCAGCGATCGCCTGCTGCAGATCGGGCAGCTTCATCTCGGGCACATGCGTCAACGTCACACGCTTGGCCGTGAAATTCACGCGTGCCGCGATTATCCCGTGGGCCTTTGGGAGACCGTCTTCCAGCTTGGCAATGCACCCCGCACAGCGCATCCCGGGAACCGAAAACAGCGTTTCGGGGAGTATTTCCCCGGCAACCGGCCCGGTTGGGGCGTTCATTGGAGCGCCGTTGAGAACTTGGCGATGTCCGAACCGCGATGCAGCGTGACATGGACCAGCCAGCGTCCATCCGGCAGCGCCTCGGCTGATGCAAGCGAGCCATCCGGCGCCTGAAAAAATTCGAGCTTGATCGGAGGCGTTGCCCCAAGCGGATGGCTGGCGAACCCGGAGCCGCCAAGCCCGGTAAGCGCCGCTCCCGCCTTTGCAGCCACGATCCGCACATGCCTTCCTTCACCAAGCGAAAGCCGGGTGTCCCACCCCAGCTGCTCCTGCTTGCGCGCGGCCGCGAGCCAGTCGTTAAACTCCTGGCTCGCCACATAGGAATTGTCGACAACCGTTCCTCCGAACGTCGCAATCGCGGCCCGGGCCATGTAAACATTGACAGCAATAACGATGCCGAAGAAGCCCACCAGGATCGTGGCCATGTGCCAACCGGTAAAAGGTTTGGTCATTCGCCATGCTCCTCGTTCTCGGGGCGCTCGAACTGGGTCGTATCGCTGTCGCCCTTTTCGTTCGTTCCTGCTGCCTGCGCCGAGATTTCGAAGGGCTGGCGCTGTGCCCCCTCGTGCGGCGCGGCCACGAACAGGCGCACCTTCAAGACGCTGTCGGGCTCGACACTGACCTCAACCTGATGCGAGGCAGTTTCCCGGCTTCCATCCTGGGTCCACATCTTCGCGTCTTCGAGGCCCGAAACCTTGAGGAGAATCTTGCGCGGTCGGGTCTCCATGTTGCGGACCTTGACGGTGTAGTTGTTGCGGATCGCACCGTCGGACAATTGGACGTAGATCGGATTGCGGTCCTGCTGGACACTCAGGTCAAGCCTGGTCCGGGCTCCGAGCGAGAAGAGCATGGCCACACCGATCGCGGTCCAAATCGAAAGATAGGCAAGTGTGCGCGGACGGAACAATGTCTTGAGCAGCGGCTTCGCGGTACCTCCAGCCTTCTCGATCGCAGCATCGTCGAGCGTGCAATAGTCGATGAGGCCTCGAGGCCGGCCGATCTGGGCCATCACCTTGTCGCACGCATCGATGCACAATGCACACGTGATGCAGCCGATCTGTGGGCCTTCGCGAATATCGATGCCAGTCGGACAAACCTGCACGCACTGGGTGCAATCAATACAGTCTCCAGTCTTCAGCCCCTCATCCGCGGCTTTCTTGACGCCGTGAGTGCGCGGCTCGCCGCGCCAGTCCTTGTAGGTGACCAAAAGCGACTTCTCGTCGAGCATCGCTGTCTGGATACGCGGCCATGGGCACATGTATATACAGACCTGTTCGCGCATCAGTCCGCCGAAGATGTATGTCGTTGCGGTGAGAATCGCTACGGTTGAGTAGGCGACCATCGGGGCATCGCCCTTCAGGAAGTTGCGCATTAACGTCGGTGCATCGGCGAAATAGAAAATCCAAGCGCCGCCGGTCAGCGCGCCGATGATGATCCAGATAACATGCTTCGAAACCCGCTTGACGATTTTCTCCAAACCCCAGGGGGCGTTGGCAAGCCGCACCTGCGCGTTGCGATCGCCGTCGATCGCGCGCTCGACATGCTGAAATAGGTCGGTCCACACGGTCTGCGGGCAAGCATAGCCGCACCAGGCGCGCCCCACTGCCGATGTTACGAGAAAGAGCCCAATCCCCGCCATCACCAGCAGTCCGGCGACATAGTAGAATTCGTGCGGCCAGATCTCTATCGCGAACATGTAGAACCGGCGATGGGCAAGGTCGACCAGCACCGCCTGATCGGGAGCGTATGGCCCACGATCCCAACGCAACCAGGGCGTGACATAGTAGATGGTCAGCGTCACTGCCATTACCGCCCATTTCAGGCGGCGGAAGAACCCGTCTACGGCCTTCGGGTAAACACCCTTGCGCTTTTCATAGAGCGGGCTTCCAGGATCGATCAGGCCTTCAAGGTTTGACATTGGCGGCCGCCACTGCTGGCGCGGGGCTTGGCGCAGCTTCGCCACCGCCAAGCGAATGGACATAGGCCGCAAGCATCTTGATCGTCACAGGGTCGAGCCGGTTGTTCCAGCGCGGCATTACCCCGAACCGGCTTTTCCTGACGGTCTGGGTGAGCGTCGCCCGATCTCCGCCATAGAGCCAGATGGCATCGGTCAGGTTCGGCGCACCGAATTGCCTTCCACCCTTGCCGTCGGGGCCATGGCACTGGCTGCAATTGGTCGCAAACAGCGCCGCGCCGCGTGCCGATGCCGCATTAGGCTGTTGCTGGCCGGAAATCGTCCGGACGAAGGAAACGACCGAGTTGATTTCGGCGGTCGTCAACACGCCGTCAAATGCGGGCATCTGGGAAAAGCGGGTTGCGCTATGATCAGGATTCCGCACGCCGTTCGTGATCGTGTAGTGGATGGTCGCCAGATCGCCGCCCCAGAGCCAGTCGTCATCGTTGAGGTTCGGATATCCCTTCGATCCAGCGGCGCCCGAGCCGTGGCACTGCACGCAATGGACCTTGAACGCAGCACGACCGCCTTCGATGGCAGCCTGCAACAGCTTGTCATTGGCCGGAAGCTGATCGATCGGGGCGGCCGCGATCGCAGCGGTGATCGGCGCCCGGCGCTTCGTTTCGACATTCATTGCAGCGGCCAGTTGACCGCGACTGGTCCAGCCCGTCACGCCCTTTGTCGCACTGTTGAGCATCGGGACTGCTGGGAAGAACACGGCATAGCCGATCGCCCAGATGATGCAGGCGTAGAAGGTCAGCAACCACCAGCGCGGGAGCGGTGTATTCAACTCTTCGATGCCGTCCCATTCATGGCCGACGGTCTGAGTGCCGGTTGCTTCGTCGATACGTTTATTCTCAACCATGATCTTCATCCTTGAAGATGATCGCGGCGGCGTCGCGGTGATACGCCGAAGCTCCTTTGCGGAACGTCCAGCCGACTAGCGAGACGAACACCAGCGCCATAAAAAGCAGCCCCCAACTGTCGGCAAAGTGGCGGAATGCGTCGTAAGTCATCGCGGCTGCTCCTGCGCTTCTGCCGCCTTTAGGTCCACCAGCGTGCCAAGCATCTGGAGATAGGCGACCAGCGCGTCCATTTCCGTGATGCGGGCCGGATCGCCATCGAAATCGCGGACCTGCGCCTTGGGGTAGCGCCCTTTGAGATCGGCGCTGCTCCGGTCCGGATCGGCCTGGGCCTGCAGGTCATCGTTCGCCGAATCGATGGCGGCCTTGGTGTATGGCACACCGACCCGGTAAAGTGCCTGCAGGTGCGAACGCATATCGCCTGCATTCAACTCGCGTTCCGCGAGAAAGGCATAGGGCGGCATGATCGATTCCGGGACGACGGCCCGTGGATCCTTCAAATGCTGGACATGCCATTCGTCCGAATACCGACCGCCGACACGGGCAAGATCCGGCCCCGTCCGCTTTGAGCCCCACTGGAACGGATGGTCGTACATGCTCTCGGCCGCAAGGCTGTAGTGACCATACCGTTCGACCTCGTCCCGGAAGGGCCTGATCATCTGGCTGTGGCAGTTATAGCAGCCTTCACGCATGTAAATGTTACGCCCCGCCAGCTCGAGCGGCGAGTAGGGGCGCATTCCCGTAACTTTCTCTACCGTCGAGTCGATCCAGAAGAGCGGTGCTATCTCGACGATGCCGCCGATTGTGACAGTGATGAAAGCAACGATGGCAAGCAGCGTGACATTACGTTCCAACCGCTTGTGATCGAGGAAAGTACCAGCCATGGTTCTATCTCCTTCAGGCGGCGGAAGCTGGAGCGAGGGGACGGTCGGCAGACGCGTCGTACGGCGTTTCTGTCATCGGCTTTTCCTGCCGTTGCTTGCCGGCGATCGTCATCCAGACATTGAATACCATGATCAGCGCGCCGGAGAGATACATCAGGCCGCCGGCAGCACGGATCAGGTACATCGGGAACATGGCTGAGACGACCTCGGAAAAGGCATACACCAAGTAGCCGTCCGATCCATATTCGCGCCACATCAGACCCTGCATGATCCCCGCGACCCACATGGCTGCCGCGTAGAAAACGATGCCGATGGTCGCGAGCCAGAAGTGCCAGTTGACCATGCGCAGCGAGTAGAGCCGCGGCTGGCCCCAAAGGCGCGGTACAAGATAGTAGATCGATGCAAAGGTGATCATCCCGTTCCAGCCAAGAGCGCCGGAATGGACATGGCCGATAGTCCAGTCGGTATAGTGCGACAGGCTATTGACGGCCTTGATCGAGAGCATCGGCCCTTCGAAGGTGCTCATGCCATAGAAGGCGAGCGCCATGACCATCATGCGGATGATCGGGTCGGTGCGAATCTTGTCCCATGCCCCATTAAGGGTCATCAACCCGTTGATCATCCCGCCCCAACTGGGCATCCAGAGCATGACCGAGAAGACCATGCCCAGCGTCTGCGCCCAGTCTGGCAGCGCGGTATAGTGAAGATGGTGCGGGCCCGCCCAGATATAGAGAAAGATCAGCGACCAGAAGTGGATGATCGACAGGCGATAGCTGTAGACTGGGCGTTCTGCCTGCTTCGGCACGAAATAGTACATCATGGCCAGAAAGCCTGCCGTCAGGAAGAAACCGACCGCATTATGGCCATACCACCACTGGGTGAGCGCATCCTGGACGCCCGCAAAGGCGCTATAGCTCTTCGAGCCAACCAGGCTCACGGGCATCGTCAGGTTGTTGACGAGGTGAAGCATGGCGACCGTGATGATGAACGCAAGGAAGAACCAGTTCGCCACATAGATATGCGGCTCCTTGCGGCGAACAATCGTCCCGACAAAAACGATGAGATAGGATACCCAGACGACGGTCAGCCACAAATCGACGTACCACTCGGGCTCGGCATATTCCCTTGCCTCGGTAATGCCCATCAGATAGCCGGTGGCGGCCAGCACGATGAAGAGCTGGTATCCCCAGAAGACGAAACGCGCGAGGCTTGGAAAGGCGAGCCGCGCACGACATGTCCGCTGGACGACATAGAAACTCGTTGCAAGCAGTGCGTTGCCACCAAAAGCAAAGATAACCGCCGAGGTGTGAAGTGGCCGCAGCCGCCCGAACGTCGTATATTCGAGATTGAGGTTCAGCGCCGGAAAGGCGAGTTGCAAGGCAATGAACAGTCCGACCAGGAAGCCGGCGACGCCCCAGAATACCGTTGCAATCACGCCCCATCGGACTGGATCATCGTCATAGCGAGAAAGGTCTACGGGTGCCCGGGCCACGCCATTGGCAATGGCTCCGAAATCGGTGCCCTTGATCGTCATCGCCGCAGCAAGAAGCGCTACCGCGCTGACAATGCCCATATGGACCGAAAAGCCCGGATCGACGCTTTGTGCGAGTGCAGCAAAGGCTAACAGCGCCACGACGAACCACGCGCCAGCGCGCATTACCATGTTGTCCATCATTCTTCCCCGAAGCGCCGCAGCGCGATTTTGTGTCCCCATTATTGGCCGATCCGCGGTCTGCATTCATTGACCCAAGTCAAACCTTCAGGCCGCGAGTGCCAAAGTCCGCAAGCGCGCCCGATCCTGAATCACAACCGTGCGGCGATTCGGCAAGTCAATCATTTCCGCCCCTTTGAGTTTGGTCAACTGGCGACTGACAGTTTCGATCGTCAGTCCCAGGACATCCCCCATCTGCTGTCGATCGAGCGGCATTTCGAATATCTCCGGAAGCCCGGCGGCGGCTCTTGCCTGACCATTGCCCATGCGGTCGGAAACTTCGAGAAGCAGCGAGGCAATGCGCTCGCTTGCGGTCTTCTTGCCCAGCAGCAGCATCCAATGGCGGGCTCGATCGAGCTCGGTCAGCGTGCGCATCAGAAGCCGGTTCTGGATGTCGGGGTGCTGGCGCGCGAAGCCGTCGAACGCCGATCGGGTGAAAACGCAAAGTTCGGCATCGGTCAGCGCAGTCACACTGTGCGGGCTTTCCTTGCCGAAGGGGCGTCCGATAAAGTCGGACGGAAAAACGACCCCGACAATCTGCTCACGCCCGTCGGCAGTGGAGATCGAGAGTTTCAGGACACCGGTGATGACATTGGCGACCACCAGCGCCTCGTCGCCTTCCCAGACAAGCGTTTGCCCCCGCTTCACTTTCTGTTTCCGCCCCAACTGGCGCAGGGTTTCAAGCGCGTCGGCCGGCAATCCGGCGCAGATGGCGCTATTTCCAACCGGGCAGTGCGTACAATCGGTCATGCACCGCCCCTAGCGTGGGCGGTGCCTTGCGAAACTACGTGATTTCCACATGCGCGGGCGTCTGTCCGGATCGCTCAGTGCGGCCGTGCACGCAGTCCCTTGCGTTTCGGGGCGAAAGGCGGCTTTCCGGGGCTTGACCCGGGCCTTTGCCGTGGCGTGCGATCGCGCCGGTTGTGCCGCGCTTCGTCGCGCGGTTTACCCTGCACCTGAGCGATGTGAATGCCGCCTTCGCCATCTTCGCCGCCTACGGCCGTCCGCCGCACGGCCGCCGCAAAACGCCCGGCCGCCGCAGTTTGGACTTCGAACAGCGTTTCGTTCGCGGCGATCCGTATGGCCCCGATTTCGGCGCGGGTGATATGTCCGCGCCGACAGAGAAGCGGCAGCAGCCAGCGCGGGTCCGCATTGTGCCGCCTTCCGATGTCCATCCGGAACCAGGTCGTGTTCTCGAAACCGGGCCGTGGGCCATCCTGGCGTTGCTCCGGTCGCGAGCCAGCATCGATCAGTTCCTCCGCTTCGGGCATGCGCGCTCGATGCGCCCGGACAAGGGCGGCGGCAATGTCTTCCGGGGGCCGCTTCGCAAGGAGGCGCGCGGCCAGAAGCCGGTCCTCCTCGTCAGCCTCGACAGGTTCGAGCAGCGCCGCAAGCAGCCGCTCACGGTCGTTCCGGGCAATGTCTTCACGGCTCGGGGCGGCAATCCATTCGGCATTGATCCGCGCACCGCGCAGCATCGATTCGACCCGCTTGCGCCGGGGATAGGGAACAAGGATGACGGCGGTCCCCTTCTTGCCCGCACGCCCGGTGCGGCCCGAGCGGTGCTGCAGCGCCTCTGCGTCGCGCGGAATTTCGACATGGATGACCAGCGACAGCGTCGGCAGGTCGATCCCGCGCGCGGCAACGTCAGTCGCAACGCAAACCCGGGCGCGACGGTCGCGAAGCGCCTGCAACGCGTGGTTCCGCTCGTTCTGGCTATGCTCGCCCGACAATGCGACGACCGAAAAGCCACGCTCGGTCAGGCTTGCGTGAAGGTGGCGGACATTGTCGCGCGTTGCACAGAACAGCATTGCCGTGGTCGCTTCATGAAAGCGCAACAGGTTGACGACTGCGTTCTCGACATCGGCAGGGGCGATCGTCACGGCCTGATAGGCTATGTCGCCATGGCCGCGATCTTCGCCGATCGTCGAAATGCGCAAGGCATCTCGCTGGTAGCGCCGGGCGAGCGCCACGATCGGCTTGGGCATTGTCGCAGAAAACATGAAGGTCCGGCGGTCCTGCGGCGTTGCGTCGAGAATTTCCTCCAGATCCTCGCGGAAGCCCATGTCGAGCATTTCGTCGGCTTCATCGAGGACAGCAACGGTCAGGCTGTGGAGCATCAGCGAACCGCGTTCGAGATGGTCGCGCAGTCTTCCGGGAGTACCGACCACAATATGCGCACCCTGACCAAGGACGCGGCGTTCCTTCGATGCATCCATCCCTCCAACGCACGTCGCGATACGGATGCCCGCCTTGCCATATAGCCAAATCAGCTCGCGCCCGACCTGCAGGGCAAGCTCGCGCGTAGGGGCGATCACAAGCGCCAGCGGCGCACCAGCCGGAGCTGCCATCCCCGCGTTGTCCAACAACTGTGGAGCCATCGCGAGCCCAAAGGCAACGGTCTTGCCGGAGCCGGTCTGCGCCGAAACGATCAGGTCCCGCCCCTCTGCTTCGGATTCGAGCACGGCGGCCTGCACGGGTGTAGGCGCCGCATAGCCATGGGCGGCGAGCGCTTCGGCGAGAAGCGGATGGAGCGATTGAAAAGTCATGGTCTCTCTAATGGGCGCGGTGCAAGGCAAGGGTCAGCGCCGATTTGACGGTTGCGGGGCGCGCCCTAGTCAAAATGGGGGGAAAGCACAACTGGCAGGCGAATCAACCCACCGACAATTCTTCCAGTGCCGTCGATGCTTCAAGCCATCGGGCCTCCGCGGCTTCGAGCTTTTTCTCGACTTCGGCGCGTCGCACCATCAGGTCGCTCATCTTCATGCCATTTTCCTCCGGGCCCGCATTGTCCGGATCGAACATTGCCCGTTCGATCCGCGAACGGTGCGCCGTGAGCATAGCCATGTCCTTTTCGGCAGCTGACACTTCGGCGCGCAGCACCTTGTTCTGTTCGCGTGCGGCGGCGGCGGCCTTTCGGTCTTCCTTCTTGTTGAACTTTGCCGGTTCCGGGCCCTTCGGCTGGTTCCTGCCCAGGATCAGGTCGGTATAGTCTTCAAGCGTTCCGCCATATTCCTCAGCCCGCCCGCCATCGACCAGCACCAGCCGGTCGGCAACCAGCTCGATCATGTGGCGATCATGGCTGACGATCACGACCGCGCCGTCATAGGCGTTGAGCGCCTGGACCAGCGCCTCGCGCGCATCGACGTCGAGATGGTTCGTCGGTTCGTCGAGGATCAGCATGTGCGGCGCGTCGCGCGTGATGAGCGCCAGCGCGAGCCTTGCACGTTCGCCGCCCGACAGTTTGGAGACTTGCGTGGTCGCCTTTGGACCCGAAAAACCGAACCGCCCCAGTTGGCCACGTATCGCGCCGGGCGTGGCGCCTTTCATCTGCCGGGCCATGTGTTCGAGCGGCGTATCGCTGCCATCGAGTTCCTCGACCTGATATTGCGTGAAATAGCCGACTCGCATCTTGCCCGAAGCGTTGATCGCGCCCTCCATCGCAGGCAGCTGGGCGGCGAGCAGCCGCGCGAGTGTGGTCTTGCCGTTGCCGTTGCGGCCGAGCAGCGCAATCCGGTCATCGGGGTCGAGCCGCAGGTTCAGTCTCTGGAGAATGGGCTTGCCCGGTGCATATCCGACGCTTGCCATGTCCAGCGTGACGAGTGGCGGTTTCAGTTCGTCGGGGCTTGGGAAGTCAAAGCTGAGCGACGGATCCTCGATCATCGCCATCACCGGCTGCATCTTCGCCAGCGCCTTGGCGCGCGACTGTGCCTGTCGGGCAGTCGAGGCTCGGGCGCTGTTGCGGGCGATATAGTCCTGCAGCTTGGCGCGCTGGGCATCCTGTGCGGCCTTGGCGGCGGCAAGCTGCGCAGCCCGCTCGGCGCGCTGGCGCTCGAATGCGTCATACCCGCCAGCGTAAAGCGTGGTCTGTCCGCCTTCGAGGTGAAGGATATTGTCGACCACATTATTGAGCAGGTCGCGCTCGTGGCTGATGACGACCATCATCGCCGGATAGGATTTGAGGAAGCTCTCGAGCCAAAGTGTCGCTTCGAGGTCGAGATGGTTCGACGGTTCGTCGAGCAGCAGCAGGTCGGGTTCGGAAAAGAGCAGCGCGGCAAGTGCGACGCGCATCTTCCATCCGCCCGAAAAGCTGTCGAGGGCGCGCGCCTGCATTGCTTCATCGAAGCCGAGGCCGACCAGTATGCGCGATGCGCGGGCGGGCGCAGTGTAGGCATCGATTGCAATCAGCCGCTCATGGATTTCGCCCAGCCTCTCGGGATCCTGACAGATCTCGCTTTCGTGTAGCAGGGCCGCGCGTTCGGTATCGGCGGCAAGAACGGTCTCGAATGGCGTCGCATCGCCCGCCGGCGCTTCCTGCGCGATATAGCCGATCCGGGTCTTACGCGGCATTTCCACCGAACCGTCATCCGGCTCGAGCTGGCCGATCATCACTTTCATCAGCGTCGATTTGCCGGCGCCATTGCGGCCGATCAGCCCGACACGGCTTTTCGGCGGCAGCGAAGCGGTCGCGCGATCAAGGATGGTGCGCCCGCCAAGGCGCACGGTGATACCATTCAGATTCAGCATGGCGGCGCCCCTAGCAGGAAAAAAGGGAACCGGCCAGCGTGTCCGATCAGAGCGCGGCGAAGCGTTTCAAGCGCACAAGCGCTTCATCGAGAGAGGACAAAAAGCGTGACCGGTCAGTCTTCGAAAATGGGGACGGCCCGCCGACCGCGTCGCCATTGGCGCGCAAGTCCGACATGATTGCCCGTGTCGCAATCGCAGCGCCGATGGACGCTCCGGTGAAAGGTTTTCCATTGGGGGCGACAACTTCTGCACCGGCCTTCAGGCATCGGTCAGCGAGCAGAATGTCGGTCGTGACGACAATGATGCCGCCGTGCGCATGTTCTGCGATCCAGTCATCCGCGGCGTCGAAGCCGGAGCCGACCACCTTGCGCGCGATCAACGGATGGGCTGGCACGCGAATCGGGCTGTTGCTCACGATCGTGACCGAAACTTCGTGCCGGAAGGCCACCTTGTAAATTTCGTCCTTTACCGGGCAGGCGTCGGCATCGACCAGGATGGCGGGCACCGCCCTGCCCTCAATCTTCCTGGGCGATCGTGACTTTCAACCCATCCAAGGCATCGCTGAACGGAATCTGGCAGGAAAGCCGCGATTGCTCGTTGCGATGGTTGGAGCTTTCGAGCAGGTCGTTCTCGTCCTCGCCCATTGGCTCGACCTTGCCGGCAAAGGCAGGATCGACATGGACATGGCAGGTCGCGCACGAACAGCAGCCGCCGCACAACGCAAGCAGTTCGTCGAACCCTGCGTCGCGGATGATTTCCATCACCGACAGGCCGGCCTGTCCTTCAACTTCATGTTCGGTGCCGTCGCGTGTCGTGACGATCAGTTTTGCCATTTGCCCTATCCCCGCATGTTCGTTTAGCGATTGTTCGGGCGCTCGCTAATGGCAAAACGAGGATTCGACAATGGGGTTATCGGCAGAGCAGCTCAAGGCGTCGCTCGACGCGCTGGCTGAGATCGAACCGCGCTTCGGCATCGCTCTCTCTCAAGTCGGCTATCCGGAACCCCGATTGCGGGATCGCGGCTATATGACTCTGCTTCGCACAATCGTTGGCCAGCAAGTGAGCTTTCAAGCCGCAGCGTCGGTCTGGGCAAAGCTCGAAGCCGCGCGCGGCGACATGACCGATCCGCATGCGATTCTCGGGGCCTCGTTTGATGATTTGCGCGCCTGCGGGCTTTCGCGCCAGAAGCAGGGTTATGCCCGCAGCCTAGCCGAGCTCGTGAAATCGCGTGCAATTGACCTCCATAATCTCCCCGATGACGACGAAGAAGCGATTGCCCTCCTGACCCAAGTCAAGGGAATCGGACGCTGGTCGGCCGAAATCTACCTCCTCTTTGCGGAAGGCCGCCCCGATATTTGGCCAGCAGGAGACCTTGCCGTGCAGATCGATGTCGGCCTCATCATGGGGCTTCCCGAGCGACCCAGCGAAAAGGAGGTACGCGAAATCGGCGAGGCCTGGCGGCCTCATCGGGGGGCCGCAGCTGTCTTTGCCTGGCACCATTACAAGACGCCGGGAATCTAGAAGGTTCCAGTGGCCTCCGACGCTTCGCCGGTTGGGGCAGGCGCGGGCGGCTGGGGGTGTACTTCGGAAATGATCGCTGCCGCTTCAAGCAGGTCCAGCGCACGATGCGCCTCGACATAGCGGCGTGCCGTCGCGATCCAGTCCTGAGCCTTGCTCCGGTTCGGCAGCCGGGCAATTTCCGCAAGTGCGAGGTCGACCCGCCCCTCGTCCACCATTCTTGATGCACGGTCTATCCTCGATTGTGGATCGACGGGCACGGTGCCTGCCTGCCTCACGACAAAAACGCCTGACAGCCCATGTTTGAATTGAGTCCACCAATCCTCGTCAGGGCCGTTGCCGACGAGGGCCGGAGCAATCGCATCGAGCGTGGTGCGCAGTTTCTCCAAGGTCACGGGCTGTCGCGCTGAAGCGATGATCGACGCAACGGCCCTTGGTTGGGTCGTGCCAAACCGTTGGGTGAGAAGGCCCTCGACGTAGCCGAGCCCGATACCACGATCGATTGCGCGCCGCGCTGCGAAGGACACCAGCAAGGCCTCCGCGCGATCGGGGCTTCCATCCCCGGCTTCCGCACCTGCAGCCTCGATACGCGCTATTCGCGCCTCCAGGTCGGCCAGACGTTCGGCGACATTGGGCGTAGAGACGACGGGCACGGGTAGCTGGACTGCCTTGGGTGCAACGGCAGGTACCTCTTGATCGGGCGAGCGCCCGAACAGCCATTGCCGCGCGCCATCCCAGCGCGAAAGCCCCCAACCCGTCGCACCGATCCCGGCTAGAAATGCAATGCTGAACATCAGTAGAAGCGACCGGACCGATCGCGGCTTGCGCTGTCCGGCTGCGCCGGCGCGTGTCTCGAATTCCATCAGTTGGCCCCGCTCTTGTCTAGCGGCACAAATGCGCCGCTGCTTCCAGCAGCGCTTCATCGCGCGGTTCGGCGGCAATCGCAACCTCTTCCCACCCGCGACCGGCGGCCTCCGCTGCATTGGCGCTGATCGCGACCAGCGCAACGCGCTTGCGCGCCTCCGTTTCCACCAGCTCCGCAAGCCGGGCAGCGGCGCGCGGCGAGTGGACAAGGACGACCGGCCCTTCGGCAATGGCCGCCGCAAAGCTCGCGGGAGGCTCGATGGCATCGGCCGAATAGACAACGCAACGGTCGATCAAGACGCCATAAGGGTCGAACGCGCGGACATCGGTACCGCAAAAATGGAGAAGGCGGTGGAGGCCCAGTGTCGCAATCTTGCCGACAAGTCGGGTCACGTCGCTGTCGCCCTCCACAACCGAGACGAACCCGGCTTCGCGCGCCACCTGTGCCGTAACGCCACCCACCGCAAACGCCGGAAGGTGGGTATATTGCGCCAGCTGCGGACCGGCGGAGCGAAGCGCGCTCGCGCTGGTCAGGAGGACGCCCACATATCGCTTGGGATCAGGCGCATCCCAGGCAATCGGGCTGATCTCGAACAGTGGAATCGCTCGCGTATCGAGTTCAAATGCCTTTGCCCGTGCGGCCGTGTTCGCATTACCGGGTTCCGGACGGATGATGAGAAGCGGGCGGATCATGACGAAAACACGGCTCGAATGGCTGAATCCGCACGCGCGAGCATAGCCCGGCCCAGTTCGAAAGCTGCATCGGTTCCAGGATCGAATTCGACGCCCCCCTTTTCGGATCGGCTGCCATCGGGGGCGTAGATTTCGGCACGCAAGCTGATCATGTCTCCATCCATAACCGCGAGCGCCGCCACCGGAGAACGGCAGTCGCCGGCCAATCCGGCAAGCAAGGCGCGCTCCGAGGATACGCAGTTGAAGGTTGCGCGATCATTAATCGCTGCCAGCCAGTCGCATATGCGCACGTTTTGCGCCAGTGCTTCGATCCCGACCGCGCCCTGGGCCGGAGCCGGCAACAGCTCCGTCACCGGCAGGCTGATGCCCATTTCGTGCATGCCCAGCCGGTCCAGTCCGGCGGCCGCAAGCAGCGTTGCATCGACTTCGCCTCGTTCAAGCTTGGCCAGGCGAGTCTGAACATTCCCGCGAAGCAGGACAATCTTGAGGTCGGGCCGCAGCCCGAGAATCTGGGCGCGCCGCCGCGGAGCGCTCGTGCCCAGGCTGGCACCGTGCGGCAGACTTTCAATGCTGGCGGCGCCCACCAATCGGTCGCGGACATCGGCGCGAGGCAGCATGGCTGCAATCGACAGGGTCGTCGGGCGCAGGGTTTCCACGTCTTTCATGGAATGGACGGCAAAGTCGATGTCACCTGATAGCAGGGCCGCATCGAGTTCCTTTGTCCAAAGGGCCTTGCCGCCAACGTCGGCCAGGGCGCAATCCTGAATCCGGTCTCCAGTGGCGACCACCGGGACGATCTCGATCGCGTCGGCGCTCCAGCCGTGCGCGGCCATCAGGGCGTCGCGCACCATATGCGCTTGTGCCAGTGCTAGCGGGGAGCCACGCGTGCCGAGGCGCAGGGATCTGTCGGGGTTGGCCATGGCGGCTTGTGCTAGCGGCACGGGCGGCTAGAGGGAAGCCCATGGCCGTCATTCTGGGCATCGAATCGAGTTGCGACGAAACCGCAGCCGCCCTCGTCACGAGCGAGCGGGTCGTGCTGTCGCACCGGCTTGCAGGGCAAGAGGCCGAACATCGGCCTTTTGGGGGCGTCGTTCCCGAGATCGCAGCGCGTGCTCATGTCGAGGCGCTTGTGCCGCTGGTCGAGGGGGCGCTTGCCGATGCGGGCGTGAGGTTGGGCGATGTCGATGCCATTGCCGCGACGGCCGGGCCGGGGTTGATCGGCGGAGTGATGGTCGGGCTGGTGACGGCCAAGGCGCTGTGTCACGCGGCCGGCAAACCGCTGATTGCCGTCAACCATCTTGAAGGCCATGCGCTATCGCCGCGCCTTGCCGATCCGTCGCTGGGGTTTCCCTATCTGTTGCTGTTGGCCTCGGGCGGGCATTGCCAGTTGCTCCTGGTCTCAGGTGTCGGGCGCTATCGGCGGCTGGCGACAACGATCGACGATGCAGCGGGCGAGGCGTTCGACAAGACTGCAAAGCTGTTGGGGCTTGGCTTTCCCGGAGGGCCGGCAGTCGAGGCTGCCGCCAAAGATGGCAATCCGCGCGCCGTTCCGCTGCCGCGTCCCCTGCTTGGCAGTGCGGAACCTCATTTCTCTTTTGCCGGTCTGAAGAGCGCGGTGCTTCGTGCGCGCGATTCGGGGCTCCATGCGCCGGAGGATATTGCCGCTTCCTTCCAGCAGGCGGTCGTTGATTGCCTGATCGACCGGACGGCGCGCGCGATCGAAGAGACTCCCGAGGCGACGGCGCTGGTCGTTGCGGGCGGTGTGGCCGCCAACCGGGCGATCCGAGCCGCGCTCGAAAACCTTGCCGTTGCGCAAGGCTTGCCCTTTATTGCGCCGCCGCTGTGGCTTTGCACCGATAATGCGGCAATGATCGGCTGGGCCGGGGCGGAACGGTTTGCGGCGGGGCTTGTCGACGGGCTGGACTTCGAGGCGCGACCGCGCTGGCCGCTCGACCCCGAAGCTGAAAAGGTGCGTGGCGCAGGAGTGAAGGCATGAAGACTGGCGTGATCGGCGCGGGAGCCTGGGGCACGGCGCTCGCACAGGTGCTTGTCGGCGGCGGTCTTCCCGTGACGCTGTGGGCACGGGAACGCGAAGTCGTGGCATCGATCAACGAAGTGCACGAGAACAGGATGTTCCTTTCGGGCGTCCCGCTCGCCCGGTCGATCCGGGCGACGCGCTCATTTTCCGACCTGTCGGACTGCGACGCGCTGTTGCTCGTGACGCCTGCCCAGCATCTGCGGGCTGTGCTTGGCGATATCGCGGTGGGCGGACGGCCGGTGATCCTGTGCGCCAAGGGCATCGAAGCCGGGACAATGCTGCTCATGTCCGAAGTCGCCCGCCAGGTTTGCCCTGATGCGCCGATCGCGGTGCTAAGCGGACCCACCTTCGCGCATGAAGTTGCGCACGGATTGCCGACGGCGGTTACGCTGGCGTGCGAGGCCGATGGGCTCGGCCAGTCGCTTGCTGCCCGTCTCGCCCGGCCCCATTTCCGGCCTTATCTTTCCGATGACGTTGTCGGGGCTGAAATCGGGGGCGCCGTCAAGAACGTCCTTGCCATCGCCTGTGGCGTGGTCGAGGGGCGCGGATTGGGCCAGAACGCGCGCGCCGCATTGATCGCGCGCGGCTTTGCAGAGATGACGCGCTTCGGTCTTGCGAAGGGAGCAAGAGCCGAGACGCTGGCAGGACTTTCGGGGCTGGGCGATCTTGTCCTGACTTGCTCGTCGACCGCATCGCGCAATTTCTCGCTCGGTAAGGGGCTTGGCGAGGGTGGCCGCGCCGCGGACCTGCTCGCAGGTAGCCGCACTGTCGCTGAAGGGGCATTCACAGCGCCGGTCCTGCAAAAGGCGGCCCGAGCGCTGGGGGTCGACATGCCGGTGGTCGATGCCGTGTGTACGCTGCTGGAAGGCGCGGCGCCGGTGGACGATGTCGTGGGAAGCCTGTTGGCGCGGCCGCTCCGCACCGAAGCGTGAGCGGCCGCCGTCGCGCAGATCCGATGCGTTATTGCGGTGTCGAAACTTTGGCGTTGGCACCATCGCCTTCGGGGGCGGCAATGATGTCCCGCGTGACCGAGCCCTTGTCGACGACATTGGTTTCCGGATCTCCGGCATTGGCGCGGATGCCGGTCTGGGCGCGATTGGCCCCGGCCTGCGAAACGGTGGCGCCTTCGACCGCGCTGCGTGGTGCCGCGCCGCCGAACATGGCCTGAAGCGCCTGAGTCGAGCTGTCGGCTTCCTGCGGGCGCGGCGCGCCGGGGGCAGGGGGCACGAGCGCGAAGTCGGGCGGGACGACCAGCGGGGCGGCGCGCGTCACGGCGAACTCGTCAGGCCGGTTGCGGCCGAACACGCCGCTTGATGTGCCGCAGGCGGACAGCAGGCTCAGCATCGCGCCCGCAACAATCAGTTTACGCATTCTCATTCTCCGCCTTGGGTTTGCCGCCCTGCGCAAACAGCGCCCGGGCAAGCAGGATCAATACACCTATCGTAATGGCCGCATCGCCAACATTGAAGACCAAAAAGGGCCTGAATTCGCCGAAATGCAGATCGGCGAAATCGACGACATGGCCAAAGCGAATGCGATCGAGCAGGTTGCCCGTCGCGCCGCCCAGCACCAGGCCAAGCGCAAGCACGTCGATCCGGTCCGTTTCGCGCCACAGCCAGCCGCCGACAAAGAGGCTGATCGCGCCCGTCATCGCGACAAGGCCCCAGCGCATCGCGTTGCTGTCAGCCGTCAACATGCCCAGAGAAACGCCGTAATTATGGACCAAGGTGAGGTTGAAGATCGGCAGCAACTCGATCGACTGGCCTTCGATTGCCAGGCCGATCGGGCCGGTGACGAGATATTTCACGAGTTGGTCGACGATGAAAATCGCCAGTGCAAGCATCAGGCCGTTGCGGCGGGGAAGGGCGGCATCAGCCATTCACCACCTCGTCGCACCGTCCGCAGAGCGCGCCGTCGTCCGTGACTTCGGGCAAGTGCCGCCAGCAGCGGCCGCATTTGTGATTGGCGGTCTTTCTCACCGATAATGTATCGGCGCTAACGACCGAACCCGTGATGAACAGTTCAGGCAAGTCGATTCCGGCATGCACCCCTGGAACGGCGACTTCGGCTTCAAGGCTGGAGCCAATGATCTTTTCCCGGCGCATCGGCTCGATCGCTTCAGTCACTGCGCCACGCAATTCGCGAAATGACGACCAGCGAACCGAAAGCGCATCGTCCACCCACCCTGCATCGACCTCCGGCCAATCCGAAAAATGCACGCTGCCTTCATCCGGATACCGCGTGCCCCACACCTCTTCCGCCGTAAACACCAGCACCGGCGCCATGTAGCGGACCAGTGCGTGGAACAGCGTGTCGAGGACCGTCCGGTAGGCGCGGCGCTTCGATGATGTTGGCGCGTCGCAATAGAGGCAGTCCTTGCGGATATCGAAGAAGAAGGCCGAAAGATCGTTGTTCGCGAAATCGCCGATCAGGCGGACATAGGTGTTGAAATCGAAATCATTGACTGCCTGTCTGAGCTTCGCGTCCATGTCGGCGAGAAGGTGGAGCACATAGCGTTCCAGCTCGGGCATCTCGCCCACGGGAACCCGCTCTTCCTCGCTGAACCCGTCGAGCGCGCCGAGCAGGTAGCGGAAGGTGTTCCTGAGCTTGCGATACTGGTCCGCCACGCCGGACAGGATTTCCTTGCCGATCCGGTGATCCTCGGTGAAATCGACCGAAAGCGCCCAGAGCCGGATGATGTCCGCGCCATAATCGCGCATCAGGTCCAAGGGGTTGATTGTGTTTCCCAGAGATTTGGACATTTTCATGCCCTTGGCGTCCATCGTGAAGCCGTGAGTCAGGATCGCCTTGTAGGGCGCCCGGCCGCGCGTGCCGCAACTTTCTAGCAGGCTCGACTGGAACCAGCCGCGATGCTGGTCGCTGCCTTCGAGATAAAGGTCGGCGGGCGATTGCAGGTCCGGCCATTTGCCCGATTCGAGAACAAAGGCATGGGTGCAGCCGCTGTCGAACCAGACATCCAGAATGTCGGTCACGCGCTCATAATCCTCGGCACGATAGGCATGGCCGAGCAATTTCTGCCCGGCCTCGTCGTTCCACGCATCGACGCCCTGTTCGCGCACGGCGGACACGATTCGCGCATTGACGGCCTCGTCGACAAGATACTGCCCCGTCTTGCGGTCGACGAAGAGCGTGATCGGCACGCCCCAGGCGCGCTGGCGGGAAAGCACCCAATCGGGCCGCCCCTCGACCATCGCGCCGATCCGGTTGCGGCCCTTTTCGGGGACGAAGCGCGTATCGTCGATCGCGCGCAGGGCTGTTTCCCGCAACGTCGCCGACCCTTCGCTGCGCTCCGGGATCGCCCGGTCCTGACCGTCCCCCGGACGGTCTGGCTGCGGGCGATCCATCGGCACGAACCATTGCGGCGTGCAGCGATAGATGACCTTGGCCTTGGACCGCCACGAGTGCGGATAGCTGTGCTGGAAATCGGCCGACGCCGCGAGCAAGCCGCCCGCCTCTCGCAGGTCCGAACAGATCGGGCCGTCGGGCGCGTTGAACTTCGCGTTGATCACCGAGCCCTGCCCGCCGAGCCACGCCCAATCCTCGCGATACTTGCCATCGCCCTCGACCGCGAAGACGGGATCGATACCGTGCGCCTTGCACAACAGGAAATCGTCCTCGCCATGATCGGGCGACATATGGACAAGGCCGGTGCCCGCGTCGGTGGTAACGAAATCGCCAGGTAGGAAGGGGCGGGGTTTCGCGAAGAAGCCGCCGAGATGGTGCATCGGGTGGCGGGCGATTGTTCCGGCGAGTTCGGAGCCTTTGCCTCTCCAGACAACAATATGATTTACGATCCCGAGACGTTGGCAGACCTGTTCGATAAGCGCGTCAGCAACCAGAACATGAGATATGCTGCCCCAGCCGGACAACGGTTTACCGCTCACAGCATTTAAATGCAGCAATACATAGTCGACATCAGGTCCATAGGCGATTGCCTGGTTGACCGGGATTGTCCAGGGAGTCGTCGTCCATATTATCGCGTGCGCATTCTCCATATCGGCGAGACGTGTCTTAACAATCTCGAACGCCACATCGATCTGGGTCGAGACGATATCCTCATATTCGACTTCGGCTTCGGCGAGCGCGGTCTTTTCGACCGGCGACCACATCACCGGCTTCGCGCCGCGATACAATTGGCCGGATTCCGCGAACTTCATCAGTTCGGCAACGATCGTTGCCTCGGCCTCGAAATCCATCGTCAGATAGGGATTGTCCCAATCGCCCATCGTGCCAAGCCGCTTGATCTGCTCGCGCTGCGTATCGACCCAGTGCTGGGCATAGGCGCGGCATTCGGCGCGGAATTCCTCGACCGGGATTTCGTCTTTGTTGCGCTTCTTCTTGCGGTATTCCTCCTCGACCTTCCATTCGATCGGCAGGCCATGGCAATCCCAGCCGGGCACGAAGGGAACGTCCTTGCCGAGAAGCGTCTGGCTGCGCACCACCATGTCCTTCAGGATGCGCTGCATCGCATGGCCGATATGCATGTCGCCATTGGCATAGGGCGGGCCATCGTGGAGGATGAACTTCTCGCGGCCCCGCCGCTGCTCGCGCAGGCGTTCGTAAAGGCCGATCTCCTGCCAGCGCGCAAGGATGCCTGGCTCCTTTGCGGGGAGTCCGGCCTTCATCGGGAAATCGGTCTTCGGGAGGAAGACCGTGTCTCTATAATCGCGCGCTTCAGTCATAACGCGGGCGGCCTTAGGCGAGCGGACGCGCGCTCGCAAGCTATCGCCGGATCGAAGGCCCGATCAGTCCCGGCTCGTCCAGCCAGAGCATTCCCGTATAGTCGCGCGGCACTTCGGGAATCTCCTCAAGCCGGGTGAGGCCGGGAATGGCATTTTCAGGGGTACCCGGCCCGGCCAGGATCACATGGGTATTGGCGGCCTTCATGCGGGCGAGGAAACGGCGCGGCCAGCCCGCGACTTTCCATTTCCCGTCAAGCGGCACGATGATCGTTCCGCCCCGGCAGCTTTGGGGAGTGAGGCCGAACCAGCCGAGCTTTACATAATCGGCAAAGCAGCGACGGCCGTCCGCGATTGTCCAAGCCCAGGACCCCGGCACTTTGGCGCGGATCGCTGCAACGGTCGCGGCGTCACCCACGAAGCCGTAACGCTCATCGATGGGCTCCTTGAGCCGCTCGAACATGGCAAGCGCCTTTTCGGCATCGCTGGTTTTCAGGATGAAGTGATAGCGCGGGAATTGCTCGATGGCCGTTTCCGCGGAAAGGCAGCCCTTCGCACTGTCCATGTCGAGAACGACGCCACCGCCTGCATCGATCAGCGCGCGCTGCACGCCGCCCAAGGTGGCGCACCCGTTCTTGTCCTCACTGTGCGCCGCAACGAGCTGGAGCGCGCCTTGGGGATCGGCGGCAAGCCAGGATGCATTGAGAAATGAAAGGGCCAGAAGACCCAGCGCAAGGCCCCACTTGGCCAGATTTGCAACGCTCAACTCATACTCCTGCCAGCGCCTCGCGCGCCCGTTCGCAATCCTGCTCGATCTGGAGAGTCAGCGCTTCAAGGCTCTCGAATTTCTCTTCGTCGCGGAGGAAGGCGTGGAATTCGATCTCGATTGTCTGTCCGTAAAGGTCGCCTTCGAAATCGAAGAAATGCGGCTCAAGCAATTCCTTGGGCGGATGGAAGTGCGGGCGGATGCCGATGCTTGCGGCACCGTCGAGCTTTCGACCGTCAGGCAGGCGCCCCCGCACCGCATAAATTCCGTAACGCGGGCGCAGATAGCTGCCCATGTCGATATTGGCGGTCGGAAAGCCAAGCTGCCGACCATTCTTGTCGCCATGCTGGACCACGCCTTCGACGGCAAAAGGGCGTGTCAGAAGCTCCTTTGCCGTTGCGCAATCCCCGGCCTGAAGCGCGTCGCGGATCCGGCTGGAGGATATGACCTCTCCGCCATCCGCCACGGGCGAAACGGCTTCGGCGACAAAGCCATATTTTGCACCAAGTTCGGCAAGGATGCCTACATTGCCGCTCCGCCCCTTGCCGAAAGTGAAATCCTCTCCGGTCACGACGCCTGCTATTCCGCCGAGCCGTTGTGCAACGAACTCTTCCGCCGTCAGTCCGGCAAGGGCCGCGTTGAACGGAAAGACAATCATCCCATCCGCCCCCGCTTCGGCGAAAAGCCGCTCGCGCTGGTTGAGGCTGGTCAGCCGAAAGGGTGGGGTATCGGGCTTGAAGAAGCGCACCGGGTGCGGATCGAATGTGGCGACCAGCGCTGGCCGCCCATCGGCGCGTGCGCGTTTGATCGCCCGCCCGACGACCGCCTGATGGCCCTTGTGAAACCCGTCAAAATTTCCCAGCGCGACGATCCCGCCGCGCAGGCGCTCGGGAATCGCCGAGCCCCCGTCAAGGCGCTCCATGGCGTCGCTATAGGAAGCACCTAGCGCGGCGGCAACACCTGCCCCAGCACGCGGAGCACATTGCCGCCCATCACCTTGGCGATATCGTCGTCGGAAAAGCCTCGGTCGATCAGCGCCTGAGTAACCAGGACGAGCTTCGACGAATCGAAGCCGGTGGTCGTGGCGCCGTCAAAGTCCGAACCGAGCCCGACATAATCGATCCCCACCAGATCGCGGACATGGGCAATCGCTTCCGCCACCTTGGCCGGTGCTGTGCCGCACACTGCCGCATCCCAATAGCCGATGCCGATCACGCCGCCCGTCTTCGCGACGCCACGGATCTCGTCATCGGTCAGGTTGCGATTGACCTTGCATGTCGCCTGCACGCCGCCATGCGAGGACACCACCGGCCGCGTTGCCATCGCCAGCACGTCCGCAACCGTCTTGTGGCTCGAATGAGCGATGTCCACGACAATGTGCCGCCGCTCGAGCTCGGCCACCACCTGCCGTCCGAGCGGGGTCAGCCCACCTTTCCCGATCCCGTGCATCGAACCCGCGACTTCATTGTCGAAGAAATGCGTAAGTCCCGCCATGCGCATGCCAGCGGCCTGCAGCTTGTCGAGATTGGAGAGTTTGCCCTCAAGATTTTGCAGCCCCTCGACCGAGAAGACCGCTCCCGTCACCTTCTGGCCCTTAGCTCTGTCGGCAAGCAGCTTTGTCAGCTCGGCAGAGGTCTTGATGAAGCGCAGCCGTCCGTCGGAGTGGTCCGCCGCGCGCTGGAGCTTCTGAGCATGATAAAGCGAGCGTTCGAGGATCGAGGTCCAGGTGCGCGGCGGCTGGAGCTGGGCGAAGGTCAGAAGAGTGATGTTGTCGCTGTCGCTGCCATTGGCATCGTAATTCTGGCCTTTCGGCGTTTTTGAGACGGAGGAGAACACTTGCAACGCGACATGCCCGTCCTCAAGGCGTGGCAAATCGACATGACCGCGCGTCCCACGGTCGAGCACACTCCGCTGCCACATCAGCGTGTCCGAATGCATATCGGCAATGGCCAGCGTCTTGTGGAGCGCCAGCGCTTTCGGCCCGGCCTTGGCCGCGACCGGCACAACCTTGTTCATGCTGCGCTCGACAATGCCAGGGCCAAAAAGGAAAAATCCCACCAGCGCAATCGCCAGCAGGACCAGGAGCCATTTCAGGAAACGTCGCATCAGCCTCTCCGCTTGAGCGTCACGAAATCATGGGCGGGCGTGCCGTTCTCGGCATCGCAACGCACCCGCGCGGTTTCGGCCCATTCGGGCCCAAAGGGTTCGAGCATGGTATCGCCCTCAGGTGACAAATGCACTTCGGTCAGTTCGATTCTGTCTGCACGCGGCAGGAATATCCGGTAGATTTCCGCGCCGCCCACCACCGAGACATGCGGCGCATTGGCAAGCGCAAGTGCGCCTTCGACGCTATGAACCACCTCAGCGCCATCCTCCGCCCAACCCCGATCGCGGGTGAGGACGATATGGCGGCGGCCGGAAAGCAGCCCTGGCAGGCTCTCGAACGTTTTGCGCCCCATGATCATTGGCGCGCCGGTCGTCAGCTGCTTGAAGCGCCTGAGGTCGGCGGAGATGTGCCAGGGCAGGCGGCCGTCGGCACCGATCACGCCATTGTCGGCCCGTGCGACGATAAGAACGATCTCTGGACGATTCACACGGCCACCGGGGCCGCGATGTGCGGCTGCGCAACATAATCCTCGATCACGAAATCCTCATATTCATAGGAATCGATCGAGGGCGCACGGCGCTGGATCGAAAGGTGCGGCAGGGGGCCGGGCTCTCGCGAAAGCTGAAGCCGCGCTTGCTCCAGATGGTTCGAATAGAGATGGCAATCGCCGCCGGTCCAGACAAAATCGCCCGGCTCCAGACCGCACTGGTCGGCCAGCATGTGGGTCAAGAGCGCATAGGAGGCGATGTTGAACGGCACGCCAAGGAAGACGTCGCACGAGCGCTGGTAGAGCTGGAGACTCAGCCGCCCGTTGGCGACATGGGTCTGGAACAGGCAGTGGCACGGGGCGAGCGCCATCTGCCCGATTTCCGCCGGGTTCCAGGCTGTCACGATCTGGCGGCGCGAGGCCGGGTTGGTGTTGATCTGGTCCACCAGCAGCGCGATCTGGTCGACGGTCACGCCACCGGCGCCTTCCCAGTGCCGCCATTGCTTCCCGTAAACGGGGCCAAGATCGCCCGAATCGTCCGCCCATTCGTCCCAGATGCTCACCTTCCGGTCCTGCAGCCAGCGGACATTGGTTTCGCCGCGCAGGAACCAGAGCAGTTCGATGATGATCGAACGCAGGTGCAGCTTCTTGGTCGTGAGCAGCGGAAAGCCCCTGGAAAGGTCGAACCGCATCTGGTGCCCGAAGACGGACAATGTGCCGACGCCCGTCCGATCCTGCTGCGTGACGCCCTCGTCGAGGATGCGTTGCATGAGATCGAGATAGGCGCGCATTGAAATGTCCTTATGCGCGGCTTTCCGGTTTGGCTAGAGCGCAGCCTTCAGCTCGTTGACGAGATCGGTCTTTTCCCACGGGAAAGTATCACCCTCGGGCTTGCGACCGAAATGGCCATAGGCCGCGGTCTTGCGGTAAATGGGCTTGTTAAGGCCGAGATGCGTGCGGATGCCGCGTGGGGTCAGCCCGCCCAGCGCCTTGATGTTCTTGATCGCGTCTTCGAGCTTGTCGTCGCCGACGGTGCCGGTGCCATGCGTGTCGACATAAAGCGAAAGCGGCTTCGAGACACCGATTGCGTAGGCCAGCTGGATTGTGCAGCGCCGGGCAAGCCCTGCGGCAACGATATTCTTGGCAAGATAGCGTGTGATATAGGCTGCCGAACGGTCGACCTTGGTCGGGTCCTTGCCCGAGAAAGCGCCGCCACCGTGCGGGGCCGCGCCACCATAGGTGTCGACAATGATCTTGCGGCCAGTGAGCCCGGCATCGCCGTCCGGCCCGCCGATTTCGAAACTGCCGGTCGGGTTGATGTGATATTCGGTCTCGTCCGAAAGAAGTTCGGCGGGCATCACTTCGGCGACCACCTTTTTCACATAGGCGTGAAGCTCGGCCTCCTTTGCGCCCTGATCATAGCCGGGGGCGTGCTGGGTGGAAACGACGATCGCGGTTGCGGCAACGGGCTTGCCATTTTCGAAACGCAGCGTGACCTGGCTCTTCGCATCCGGCTCAAGGAAAGGGGCCGCGCCCGAATGGCGGTCGGCAGCCATCCGCTCGAGGATCTTGTGGCTGTAATCGAGAGTCGCCGGCATCAGGTCGGGTGTTTCATCGCAGGCAAAGCCGAACATGATGCCCTGATCGCCTGCTCCTTCGTCCTTGTTGCCCGAAGCATCGACGCCTTGCGCTATGTGGGCCGACTGGGGGTGAAGATTGTTGGAGAAATCGAGCGTCTTCCAGTGAAACCCGTCCTGCTCATAGCCAATGTCCTTCACGACCTTGCGGACCGTGTCCTCAATCTCCTGCTCAACACCCGGCGCCCAGTTCCCGCTGGCGTCCATGATGCCCTTGCCCCGGATTTCGCCCGCAAGGACAACCTTTTGCGTTGTGGTCAGCGTTTCGCAGGCCACGCGCGCTTCGGGATCCTTCGACAGGAACAGATCGACGATCGCATCCGAAATCTGGTCGGAGACCTTGTCGGGATGGCCTTCGGAAACGCTTTCGGACGTAAAGAGGTAATTGGCACGCATGCGATGATCCTGCT
Source organism: Sphingomonadaceae bacterium (assembly GCA_041916635.1). Taxonomy (GTDB): domain Bacteria; phylum Pseudomonadota; class Alphaproteobacteria; order Sphingomonadales; family Sphingomonadaceae; genus Aquisediminimonas. The sequence continues at coordinate 1,316,276 of JAYRZE010000001.1, forward strand.
TGATATAAGGAATGCTTTATATGTGGTCCCGGCCCTTAGCGCCGGAATCGGCCAAGGGCAATTCCCAACGCCCCCAAGAAAAACGCGAAACCCAGAGAGAGAATATTTCCGTAGCGCGCAAAAAGGGTCGGCGGATGCGGCGGCGGCAGGTGTGTTTCGATGAAGCCGGCCTTTCGGTACGGCAGGCGGTGGAGAAGGTTGCCATCGGCGTCGATCACCGCCGAAATCCCCGTGGGCGTCGAGCGGACGACCGGAATCCCTTCCTCAATCGCGCGCAGCCGGGCTTGTGCCAGATGCTGTGGTGGCCCCCACGATCCGAACCAGGCATCGTTCGACGGATTGAAGAGGAAATCGGGCCGATTGTTCCGGTCGATCACATGACCCGAAAAGATGATTTCATAGCAGATCTGCACGCCCATTCGCCCGAAACCGGGTACTCCCGTACTCTGCGGCCCCGGTCCCGGCCAGAAGTCGAGATCCCCCGGCACGAGGCGCGACAGGCCAAGCGCCGAAAGGACCGGCCTCATCGGGAGATATTCGCCATAGGGCACGAGATGCGCTTTGTCGTAACGGGCAATGATCTCTGCGTCCGGCGTCAGGACGAAGCTCGAATTGCGCGCCGCAACGACATAGCCTTCCTTGTCCTCGACCAGCGCGACCCCGCCCGTGACCAGCATGTCCCGAGGCCCGATCAGCCGTGCCAACCGTTCGCGCGCCCATTCCTCTTCCTCGAGGAAATCGGGGACGGCGGCTTCGGGCCAGAGGATCAGACGCGGTTCGCGTCCCGGCACGCCGCTGAGGCCAGCGAGCTTTTCGAAATTGATCTTGTCGAAGGCCTTAACATGCTTGTCCTGCTGCCCGATATTGGGCTGGACGACGCGGATGAGAGGGCCATGGGATTCTTGCGGGCTTCCCATCACATAACCCATCGAAAAGAATACGAAGATTCCCGTGAAGGCCGCAACGAATGGCCATATGACAAGCGTAACCCACTCGCCTTCGACCGAATGATAGCTCGTCTTCACGCGCCTGATCCAGCCGGGGACGAGATGCGCAAGGCCACCCGCCACCAAAACAAGGAGCCCGCTCAGGCCATAAGTCCCTATTCCTGGCGCAAAATACTGGGCGACGCCGGCAACAGGAATCACGACGACACTCAGCGGATTCCAGGCAAAGCCCGTAAACATCGTTGCGCGAAGATATTCCGTAACGATCCAGGCGGCGGCGAAGAACAGGATGAACTCCGCCGGCTTCGATCGCCCCCAGCGCCAAGCAAGCCCTGCTGCCATCGCCGGATAGATCGCAAGATAGAGCGAGAGGAGGACGACCGCGCTCCAGCCGAGCCATTTGGGCATTGTATCCTGATATTGGAATGCGCCCGCGATCCAGTTCAGCCCCACGGCGAAATGGCCGACGCCGAACCAATAACCGCGTGCGAGAGCCTTACGAAGGTCCTGCGCTTCGAAGACGAGATGAAGCAGGATTGCAAGGCAGGCCAGCGTCAGCGGCCACCAGTCGAGGGGCGCGAAGCCGAGCGCGGAGAACAGCCCGGCAACGAGCGCCAGCGATTTCGGGAAGCGATTCACGGGGCCGCTATAGCTTGGCAGGCGGCCTTGTGGAGAGGCGAAAATGCGGGCGGTGGATTGGAGCCCAGTCTCTTGCGCTAAGGCGGACAATCGCCCAGACCATGTTCATGTTTCGCCGGATTGCTCCCGCCCTGCTTCTGGTGCCGCAGCCGCTTTCGGCCGCGCCTCGTCCGCTCAGCCTTGACCAGCAGGCGCGCGTGAAATGTGTTGCCCTCCTCGCCATCGTTGCAAATGAGCAGCAACGCGGCTTCGAGGGATGGGAAGATACGCCGCCGCTCGCGGTGCGCGGCGCCAAATTCTCCGATCGCGTCGGCGAAGCGATCGTCAAGGAAAGCAAGCGATCGCGTGAGGATGTGCGCGGACTGGTTCTTGCAGAGGTGTCGTCGTTGCAGGCCGAGGCGCACTCCGCCCCCGACCCAACGATGCTGCTACGCGCGAGGTTGGCACCGTGCATGACCTTGCTTGATGCGATCGTGCCGCCCCTCAAGCCGCCTACGCTGGTCGAATGCGCAGCCGCGCTCTCACTCGCCTATGACGACGAGACAGCGCATAACGGAATGACGAAGACCGCGAGGACAACGGCGATTTTCGCGGCCATCCTCGATGGTCGCGCGCGCGAGGAATTGAAGGCCGCAGGCAAGACCGAGGCAGAGAGCGATGTCGTCATCGGGCTCGAAAAGGAAAAGCTCATGGCCGAATTCAAGGCCAGCCAAGGCAAGGGAACACAGGACAAGATCGATTATGCGGCCTGCTTCGAATTGGCGCGTCCATGACCGGGGCCCGACCTTTCCATCTGGCCTTTCCGGTCAATGATCTTGGTGCGGCCCGTGCCTTTTATGCGGGGGTGCTTGGATGCCGCGAGGGCCGCGCTTCCAATCAGTGGATCGATTTCGACCTGTATGGCAACCAGGTCACGGTCCATCTCGTTCCCGGTCACAGCGCGGATGCCGCGGTCAAGAAAGTCGACGGGCATGGCGTGCCGATCCCGCATTTCGGCGTCGTGCTGACGATGGCGGACTGGCACGCGCTCCGCGAGCGGATCGAGGCGGCCGGGATCGGCTTTGGCGTGGCCCCGCATATCCGCTGGCAGGGGAAGCCCGGCGAGCAGGCGACAATGTTCTTCCGCGATCCGAGCGGGAACGCGCTTGAATTCAAGGCGTTCGGCGACGACGGAGCGATCTTTGCGACCTGAAGGAAATGCGATGGCCAATCCCCTGACTGTCGATATCCCACACCGGCTTGGCCGCGATACCGCGCGGTCGCGGCTCGATGGCGGGATCGGCAAGCTGGCCGATATGTTCCCGGGCGGAGGGACAATCTCTCATCACTGGGAAGGCGACAGGATGATCTTCACAGTTCAGGCGATGGGGCAGTCGATCGCCTGTCGCCTCGACGTTCACGACACGAATGTCCATGCCGAGATCGACTTGCCACCCTTCCTCTCACTCTTCGCGGACAGAATTCGCGCGAAGCTCAGCAGGGATGGCCCGAAGCTGCTTGAATAGCCTTTCCGGCTATCCCGCCGTTACACGCCAGACCCGGTTCCCGACATCGTCGGCCACGAGCAGTGCCCCCCTCTTGTCAACAATTACACCGACGGGGCGGCCTTGCGCCTGGCCCTTCGCATCGAGAAAGCCCGTCAGCACGTCGGCCGGCTTGGCACCGGTCGGAAAACCACGATCATTGAAGGGGACATAGACCACCTTGTAGCCCGAGGCCGGGTAACGGTTCCACGATCCATGCATCCCTACAAAGGCTCCGTTGGCGTAGTTCGCGCCCAGCACGGTTCCGGTATTGAACGTCAGGCCGAGCGCCGCGACGTGCGGCCCAAGGGCATAGTCGGGCCGCTTGGTATATTGCTTCAGGTCCTGCCGAAGCTGCGGGACGCGCTGGTCCTCGATTCCCCCCCAATAATAGAAAGGCCATCCATAGAAGGTTCCGAAATCGACCGTCGTCAGATAGTCGGGCGGGCCGTCGCTGCCCAGCATGTCGCGCTCGTTCACGACCGTCCAGAGCGTTCCGGATTTCGGATTGAAAGCCAGGCCGTTGGCGTTGCGCAAGCCATAGGCATAGACCAGCCATTGCTTCGTCTTCAGGTCATACTCCCTGATCAGTGCGCGGTCCTTTTCTTTATCCATCCCGCCTTCCGCGATGTTGCTGTCGGAGCCGATGGTTATGTAAAGTTTTTGGCCATCGGGCGACGCGACAACGTTTCGTGCCCAGTGATTGTTGGGAAAGTTGTGCGGAAGATCCATTACCTTGGTACCGGCGGCCGTTATCTTCGTTTCGCCGGGCGTAAAAGGATAGGCCATCAGCGCGTCGGTGTTGCCCACGTAGAGCGTGTTGCCGACCAGCGCCATGCCGAACGGAGAATGAAGCCCTGAAAGCAATTCGGAGCGAAATTCGGCAACGCCGTCGCCATCCGCATCGCGCAGCAGTGTGATCTTGTCTGGCGAACCGCCTGCCCCCCCTGCCTTCATGATCAGCTTCCGACCGATCCAGTCTTCGACGCCCTTGACTTCGCGGGCGGGGGCGGAGCTTTCGGCGACCAGCACGTCGCCGTTCGGCAGTGCAAGCAACCAGCGCGGGTGATCCAGCTTGTCGGCAAAGGCGGTAACCTTGAGGCCGGGTGCGGCAACAGGTTTCGCGTCTCCCTGCCAGCCGACGACCTTCGCAATGTTGATCGTCGGGAATTTCTCTTGCCGAGGCGCGATCAGCTTGGGGGCCTGGCCCTGCATGTCCTCAAGAGCGACGCGCGCCTTGTCGGGCATGTGGAACAGATACCAGTAGAGCCCAAACAGCAGGACGACAATGATGATCGCTGCGTTGCGGAGATGCTTCTTCCAGGTCATTGTCTCATCCTCACTTGTTCAGCACCCAAGGCCCGTTACCGCGCCGAACAGGCTCGGCTTGCAGGGTTTGCCCTTCTTATCAGGCGCCGCGTTCGCCATCGGCCCCCCGATCATCCAGCTTGTCGTCGAGCGGTAGCGGATGCGGGCTGTCCACTCGATGGTCCAGGGCCCGGTCGCCGGGCGCGGCGGGTAGGCGATGTTGGTTTCGGGGCCATAGGCATAAAGATTACCGATCATGAAATCGGGCGCCGCGGCCTTTACTTCGGCCGGAACGGTGCAGCTTGTCTGGCTTGGCGGCATCACAGTCCGATCGGCTATGAGCTGCTGGACGACCGCAGGGGAAAGCCATTCGAACAGCCCGCCGCCGAATTCGCGCCCCGAAGAAGAGGACCACCAGACCATGTCGCGCGGCCCGTCACGACTGGCTTCGTCCATCTTCATGCCCATCACCCAGGCATAATAGCCGGTTGCAGCGGGTACGCTGTTCCAGCTGAGATTGACTGCACCCTCCGGGCCGGGCGAGGTCGCACCGTGCAGCCCGGCCAGATAGTCCTGCGCAAGGGCAAACTGGATTTCGGGCGCATAGGTCGAGGAAATCCGGTGGTTGCCGATCAGCGAGCCCGATTGGGGCTTCTTGCCCGATTTGGCATTCGGCCATTCGCCGAAGGTGCGACTGTTGGCAGCAGTGGGGCCCCGGTCGACGGGGATGCGGGCCGAATAGAGATTCGGCATCGGCTGGCCGGTTCCGATCTTCGAGAAATCGATGATCGCTGGCTGGCCCTTCGGCGCATGAGTGCCGCATCCCCAATACAGCAGCAGCCTGCCTTTGGGCCGCTGGAAATCTCGCGGCATCTGGCCCGGCTCGTCCTTCGATGCGGTCTGGACAGGCGAGATAAGTGGAACGGATTTGCCAAGCTTGGCAGCGGGCTGGAAGAAATGATCGGCCTGCGGCGTGCCGGTCGTTGCCAGCGTGGAGCCCAGCCGCAAGTGAAGCTCATGCGCCTCGCGCCCGCCGCCGCCGAACATCATCGACATGGCAGCTCCAGCGCCGCCGCCCGCCATTCCAGCCAGCCCGGTGGTCGTACCGATGTCCATGGCGTATCGCGCCTTGGGCTGCGGAACGACGGTCGGAGCCGGCTTGGGGGCAGGCGTGACGAGCTTTTTCGGGGCCGCGGCCATCGCGCCGACGCCAAGCAGCGCTGCGCTTCCAAGGAGCCAATACCACTGACCTTTCAACATCGACTTTCCTTTCGCCCTGACTATCACTTGGCCGGCGCGACGTCCTCTTGGCCGGAAACTCTTGCTGTCGGTGGATGGAGAATAAGCCGGGTCGCGCGACGCGCATCGCCATCCGTCACTTCGATTCGCCAGCCGCTGGCATGAGTCACGCTTTCGCCCACTTGGGGAACATGCCCGGCCAGCACAAAGGCCAGCCCGCCCAGAGTATCCACATCTTCCTCGACTTCGCCAAGCCGGGGATCGACGGTTTCGGACACGTCGGACAATTCCACGCGTGCATCGGCATCCCAGCAGCCGCCCTCCAACGGCACGATCATCGCCGCCGGAGTCTCGTCATGTTCGTCCTCGATGTCGCCCACGATCTCCTCGACGAGATCCTCGATCGTCACCAGGCCTTCGGTCCCCGAATATTCATCGATGACAATGGCCAGATGCGTCTGGCTTGCCCGCATCTCCGCAAGCAGGTCGAGTACGCCCATCGATTCGGGAACATAGCGCGGCTGGCGGATCAGCGCGCCGATGCTGGCTGGGGGTGCCGACTTGTTTGCAAGAATTTCGAACACGTCCTTGATGTGGATCATACCGGTAATCGTATCGAGGCTCTCGCGATAGACGGGCAAACGGCTGTGCCCGGCATCGGCAAAGGCGGCAACCAGCGCGTCGAAGCCGATGTCTTCGGCAACAGCAATAATATCGCCGCGGGGCACGGCGACGTCGCCGACAGTGCGCTCGCCGAAGTGCAGCAGATTTCTGAGCATCTGGCGCTCGACAGGCGAGAGATCCCCTTTGGCTTCCTCGCCGTCTTCCTCATGCTCGTCGATCGCATCCTCGATCTGGTCGCGCAGGCTTGCTTCGCGTTCGCCGAACAGGAGGGTCTTCAGGCCCTGCCATATTCGGCCGTTGGTACTCGAATCGTCGGGCATTGGTTTGGGTCTATTCCTCTACCGGCTCATAGGGATCGTGGAGTCCGAGCGCGGCCATGATCTCGCGTTCGAGAGATTCCATCGCTTCGGCTTCATCATCCCTTATGTGATCATAGCCTAGCAAATGGAGCGTGCCATGCACAATCAGATGTGTGGCATGGGCTTCGACCGAGACACTTCGTTCGACTGCCTCACGGGCGCAAGTTTCATGTGCGAGAACGATATCGCCAAGCAGGATTTCCCCGTCGTCGGTATTGGAAAGACCATCGATCAGGTCGGGCGGCACCATCGGGAAGGACAGAACGTTGGTCGGTTTGTCCTTGTGTCGATAGTCGCGGTTGAGAGTCCGGACCTCGGCATCGTCGGTCAGGCGAATCGCGACTTCGACGATCGCATCGAGCGCAGCGAGTTCGCCATGCGGGGTTGCCGCGACCGCCGCCGCCACGGCCGCTGACGCCAGGCCTTCCCAGTCATGCTCAGGCCAGCATGGCTCGGCCTGCAGTGCCGTCTCAATCAATCCCCGCCCTCATAGGCGTCGACGATCCGTCCGACGACGGGGTGGCGCACGACGTCGCCAATGCCGAAAGTGACGGTCGCAATCCCTTCCACGCCTTCGAGCCTGCTCACGGCGTCCGCGAGCCCCGACTTGCCCGGATCGGGCAGGTCGACCTGCTTGGGATCGCCGCACACCACCATCCGGCTGTTCTGGCCGAAGCGAGTGAGAAACATCTTCATCTGCATCGGTGTGGTATTCTGCGCTTCGTCGAGGATGACGAAAGCGTCTGCGAGCGTCCGCCCGCGCATGAAGGCAATCGGTGCAATCTCGATTTCGCCCGACGCGATCCGCCGCTCAACCTGTTCGGCAGGCAGGCAATCATAGAGCGCATCGTAAAGCGGACGCAGATAGGGATCGACCTTTTCCTTCATGTCGCCGGGAAGAAAGCCCAGCCTTTCACCGGCTTCAACCGCCGGGCGTGAAAGGATCAGCCGGTCGACACTTCCGGTGATCAGCTGAGAGACTGCCTGCGCCACCGCGAGATAGGTCTTGCCCGTGCCCGCCGGGCCCAGCGCGAAGATGATGTCATTGCGGGTCAACGCTTCCATGTAGCGGATCTGCGTTGCCGAGCGCGGAACGATCGTCTTCTTGCGCGTCCGGATCATGATCGGCGGCGCTTCATGCTCGTGGCGGATGATGCCGTCCAGCGTCGGCTCGAACGCCATCTGGATCAGTGCCTGGACCGCGCCCGCGTCGATTTCCTGACCCTGCGCCAGTCGGTTGTAGAGACCGGTCAGCACGTCGCGTGCACGCGCAATCGCTTCTGCTTCGCCTTCGAGCTGGAGCTTGTTGCCGCGCGCGGCGATGTAGACGCCGAAGCGGTTTTCGATGGCGACAAGGTTCTGGTCGAACTCCCCGAACAGGCGCCCCATCAACTGGGGCTTGTCAAAAACAATCTCTAGCCGGGCTTTGTCATCGGCTTTGGCTTGCATCGGTTTGCGCGACATAAGGCTCCTTTTGCATCCGCGGACGCCATGCCCGCGCAGGACGCCGCTAACATGCGGCGATGACGGGTTGGTGTCCATCGCTGGATGCAGTCCGCATGCATTTCTTCGCCCGTCTGTCGCCCAAACAGCACAGCCGGGCGAATGGCGTCGGTCAGACCGGCTTGGGCGATTGCGAAACCGACCAGATCAGCCGGTCGAACAAGCGGTCGGAAAGGACGCTGCGCAGGAAGAGAATAAGCGCCGCGCCGCCGCCGGTCGCGTATCGGGTCTTGGGGCGGGAGGCTGAAGCCGCCTTCGATATGGTCCGTGCAACCACGTCCGGCGGTGAGCTCGATTTTGACACGTCGGCGTTCGCGAGCATCGCCGCATGCCGCCGGGCAAAAGGCGCATAGTCGCTGCTGCCGGAGGCCGCGACCAGCCCGTCGCGGGCGATCTTGTTCCACTCGGTCACGATCGCGCCCGGTTCGATCACGACCACGTCGATGCCGAAGGGTTTCGCTTCGACACGCAGGCAATCGCTCAGTCCTTCGACGGCATATTTGGTCGCGTGATACCAGGCGCCGAAAGGCTCGTGAATCTTGCCGCCCATCGACGAAACATTGATGATTCTGCCGGAATTCTGCGCACGCATCATCGGCAGCGCGAGCTGGCACATCCGTGCGAGGCCCATGAGATTCACCTCGACCTGCCGCCGTCCTTCGGCCATCGCGACATCCTCGAGGGCGCCATAGGAGCCATAGCCCGCATTGTTGACAAGCACGTCAAGCCGTCCCGACTTGCTGCGAACGTCTTCGATCGCGGCGACCATTGACGCATCGTCGGTGACATCGAGCGGCACGAGGATCGCGCCGAGTTCTGCGAGCGGCGCCATGCGGTCCGTCCGCCGTGCTGCTGCGAAGACCTGATAGCCGTCCGCGATCAGTTGCTTCACTGTCGCCGCGCCGATGCCCGACGACGCGCCTGTAACGAATGCCGTTTTGGTCATGAGATTGTCGCTCCACACTGCAGGAGCTTCGCGATATAAGTGTGGACCATAGTCAATGGTCAAGAGATTTGTCATGCTGATTTCTGAATTTGCGCGCACGGCTGGGTTGAGCGTCGATACGGTGCGGTTTTACGTGAGGCGCGGACTTCTGCGCCCCGATATCGGCCGCAAAGGCGGTGCCAATCCTTACCAGATGTTCCGCGAAGACCATGTCGATGCGGCCCGGCTGATCCGCATGTCGCAGTCTCTTGGTTTTTCGCTCCGCGAAATCGGCGCGATGGCCGCCGAATATTATGACGGCGGCTTCACACCGGAACGGAGCCGCGAAATTCTGGCGGACCAGCTGATGCGGCTCGAGAAAAAGGCGTCTGAGCTGGATGCCATGCGATCCTATATCCGGGCGAAGCTGGCCTGGATCGACGGCGGCCAAGTGGGGGAAGAGCCGAGCTTCGGCCGTCACGCACCCTGTGGCACTCACGAGAGTCATCGGGTAAGCGAGGAGCCCGCTCGCGAAGCCGCCTTTGCCTGATCAGGCCGGTACTTTCTCGCGCGCGACGCCCATCAGGCTGTTGGGCGCGGCGCTGACAAGCTCGACCGAAAGCAGCGTGCCCGCTTCCGGTCCTTGCTCGACGATCACAGACTGAAGCCAGGGCGATTTGCCGATCTTCTGTCCGTGCCGCTTTCCGTCGCGCTCGATCAGGATTTCGCAAGTCTTGCCGATGCTTGCGATATTAAATTCATGCTGCTGCCGGTTGAGCAGCGCCTGCAAGCGCTGGAGGCGCTCATCCATCACGACCGGGGCAATCTGGTATTCCATCGTGGCGGCGGGCGTTCCCGGCCGAGCGGAATATTTGAACGAATAGGCCGAGGCATAACTGACCTCTTCGATCAATGCGAGTGTTGCCGCGAAATCCGCCTCGGTTTCGCCGGGGAAGCCGACGATGAAATCGCCGGAAATGGCAATGTCCGGCCGGGCTTTGCGGACTCGCTCGATCACTGCGCGATAGGATGCGGCACTGTGGCTTCTGTTCATGGCCTTGAGGATCCGGTCGCTGCCCGACTGGACCGGCAGGTGCAGGAAAGGCATCAGTTTTTCGACATCGCGGTGTGCGGCAATCAGCCCGTCGGTCATGTCATTGGGGTGGCTGGTGGTATAACGGATGCGAGCAAGGCCCTGCAGCGCGTCAAGCGCGCGGATCAGGCTACCCAGGTCATGACCGTCCTGTGCCCAGGCATTCACATTCTGTCCAACCAGAGTGATCTCCCTGACGCCGCCATCGACCAGCGCCTTCGCCTCATCAATGATCGCCGCGAAACTGCGGCTGATCTCCGCGCCGCGCGTGTAAGGGACCACGCAATAAGTGCAGAACTTGTCGCAGCCTTCCTGCACGGTCAGAAAGGCGGACGGGCCCCGCCGTGGCGCGCGCCTCGGCAGAACGTCGAATTTGGCAAGGCCGGGCAGGTCAAGATCGAGCGCGCGTTTTCCCTTTGCCGCTTCGGCGACAAGCGCGGGCAAGTGATGATAGGCCTGCGGCCCGACGACAATATCCACTTCATGCGCGCGGCGCGGGATTTCGGCGCCCTCGGCCTGCGCGACGCATCCGGCGACCGCGATCATCGGTCGCGAGCCATCGTCTCTCCGCATGCGGCCAATGTCCGAATAGACCTTTTCGGCGGCCTTTTCGCGGATATGGCAGGTGTTGAGGATGACAAGATCGGCCTCGCTCTCCGCCGCTGCAGCCATCCCTTCGGCCCCAAGCATTTCGGCCATGCGTTCGCCGTCATAGACGTTCATCTGGCAACCGAACGATTTGACGTGGAAGGATTTGGGGGCAGCTCGACTCATGGCGGCGCTTTAGGCCCCGAACAATGTCCTCGCAATCGCCTCGCGGCTGTGCGCGGCGATAGCCTTGCGGTGCGGGAAGTCCGCATGGTCAAGCGGTTCGAGGAAATGGAGCGTGACAGGCAGGCGCGCGGCGCGGCTCATGACACGCAGTGCGTTGTGGCCCACCGACTCGTCGCCGATCCAGGCGATTTCGGACGCCGGCAGTCCATAGTCTATCGCGACCGGCTGGATAGATACGCCCTGCGGCGGTGGCGTGACCGCAGCGACAAGCGAGGAACGGAAGGCCAGAAGCTCCCGCCCGTCCCCCGTCGTGCCTTCGGGGAACAGGGTCAGCGGCTGGCCGGTTTCGAGCGCGGCCTTCATCGCCAGCGCCTGCGCATGTACGTCGAGCCGCTGCTCGCGCGCGACATAGACCGAATTGTTGAGCGTCGCGAGCCAGCCAATGACCGGCCATGGAGCCATGTCTGCCTTGGCGACAAAGGCGCTTCCGGTCTTTCCGGCCAGCACGAGAATGTCGAGCCAGCTGACATGGTTTGCGATGTAGAGCACATCCCTCTTGAGCGGAGTTCCGGCCACATTGACATCCAACCCGACGGATTTTCCTGCAAATTCGAGGAAGAAGCGGGGCCAGGGCGATCTCAGGCGAAATAGCAGCCACAGGCCGTGGAACGGGAGTAGCAGGGCAAGGGCAACGGCAATTCGCGCGACACGCGCCCAAGCCCTGGGATGCGTGCGTTCAGCTCTTGCGATCGAGCGAGACGCCATAGAGTTCCATCCGGTGATCGACGAGGCGGAAGCCCAGGCGTTCGGCGATCTGCTTCTGCAAAGCCTCAAGTTCTGGATCGACGAATTCAATGACTTTGCCGGTCTCGACATCGATGAGGTGATCATGATGGGCTTCGGGCGCGGCTTCGTAACGCGATCGTCCGTCACCGAAATCATGACGGTCGAGAATGCCCGCTTCCTCGAACAGCCTGACGGTGCGATAAACCGTTGCGATCGAAATCCCCGGATCGATCGACGATGAGCGCTCGTGGAGCGCCTCGACATCGGGATGGTCTTCCGCTTCGGAAAGGACGCGCGCGATGATCCGGCGCTGTTCGGTAATCCGGAGGCCCTTTTCAGCGCAGAGCGCTTCGACATCAATGCGTCGGGGCATGGCACATCGGGCGCGAAATCGTCATGCCCATCCTTTTAGAGAGGCGGGCGGGCAAATCAATTGCCCGCCCTTTTCCCGTACAGGCTTTATTTGCGCTTGCCGGGCTTGCGGCCCAGGCCAATCTTGACCGCAAGGCTGCGGCGCTGTTCGGCGTAATTGGGAGCCACCATCGGATAATCCGCGGGCAGGCCCCATTTGGCGCGATATTCGTCGGGCGTGATGCCATAGTGCGTCATCAGGTGGCGTTTCAGCATCTTCAGCTTCTTGCCGTCATCAAGGCATACAATATAGTCCGGTTTCACCGAAGCGCGGATCGATACAGCCGGCTCCGCGCGGACTTCGGGTGTCGGTGCGCTTCCACCCAGCCCCGCCAGTGCATTGTGTACGTTGGCGATCAGCGTCGGCAGATCGGATACTGAAACGCTATTGTTGCTGACATGCGCCGCGACAATATCGGCGGTCAGCGTGATGATCGTTTCTGTCATATCGTTGGAATCTGTCATTTCTCGCTACCCTTATTTTGTCTGTCTGATAGTTTTCATATATTGCGACCAGAGCAATATCGGGATAGGCGCGCGCGCGGCAAATATCAATAATGGATTGACAAGCAATTTCCGGAGACTTGTCCTAGAATCGCTCAATTTTGACACTTAGAGTTGCTGCGTCTGTCAGTTCGCCGTCGCTTCGGCGATAATAGTTCCGACGCAGTCCTACCTGTTCGAAGCCCAGACGCCGGTAGAAGGCCAGTGCAGGGTTGTCGGTCCTGACTTCAAGATGCAGTTTATTCACGCCTTGATGCGAATAATAATCGATGACTTTTTCAATCAGCGCTTGACCGGCCCCGCGACACTGACTGTCGGGGCGGACTGCAATCAGGAGCAATTCCGCCTCATCCGCGACACTTCGGGCCAGCGCGAAGCCGACCGAGCGCTTCTCCATCCGCGCGAGAAGAAGGATAGCCCCTGGAAGGGAGAGCGCACCGGCGCATTGCGCTGAGGTCCAAGCTTCGCCATGTCGCGGATCGAACGCCTTGTTCATCACCGTCATGACCGCGTCGAGGTCCGGCGCACCGGCTTCTACGATTTCGATCCCGTCCGTCACGCCATCGGCCTAGCGTCGGCACCGCGCCCATAGACGGGCCGGGGAGCGAGTGAAGTGAACGCTTCGGGCAGGTGCAACGCGTTCGATGCGCGGCTTTCGCCCGCGACGGCCTGGCCCGAACCGCGAGCCGCGACCAGTCTTTGCGCTCCGCTGCCTGCCACGATCTCATTCGTGAAGAGCCTTGCCGCCGCTTCGGGTGTCAGGCTTCGAAGCGCGCCGGCTTCGCCAAATGGCCGCCGTACAAAGTCCTGCGCAAAGATTTCGCCGTGACCACCTTCGACGGCCACTGTCAGCACGTCCGCTTTCTGACCTGCCGCGATCAGTGCGAGTGACGAAACGCCATGCACCGGTAGGTCCCAGCCCAGTCCGAGGCCGCGTGCGGCGGCTATAGCGATCCGAACGCCTGTAAAGCTGCCCGGTCCGCAGCCGACCAGCACTTCATCGCTCCGTCCACCTCCGGGCAGGGTGGCAATCCACGGGATGAGACGCTCGGCATGGCCCCGCCCTACGCACTCGTGGCGCTCGGAGACGATTTCGCCATCTTCGATCAGCGCAATCGAGCATTCCGCACCCGATGTTTCGATGACAAGGCGGCGCATCGGCTCAGATAACGGTATTGAACCGCTCAAAGCCGGGACGTGGCGAACGACCAAAAATAGTGGAAGGATCACCGTAACCGAGCGTGGAGATGAAGTTCGACCTGTAGGACGTGCCTGCAAAAAAGGCCTTGTCGACGGCCTCGTTACTGAAGCCGGACATTGGTCCGGTATCAAGGCCAAGCGCGCGCGCGGCGAGGATGAAATAAGCTCCCTGCAGCGAGGAGTTCCGGAATGCCGTCGCTTCGGCAAGCGCGGGCGAGCCAGCAAACCAGCTTCGTGCATCGGTGTGCGGCAATAGTTCCGGAAGATGCTCGTAAAATTCGAGATCCATCCCGACTATGACGGTCACTGGCGCCTTGCGGATCTTTTCCCCGTTTGCGGGCAGCGCGAAGGCCGCCAGCCTTTCCTTCGCTTCGGCGCTTTCGCACCAGACCAGCCTGGCCGGCAGGCCATTGGCGGATGTCGGGCCGAACTTCATCAGTTCCCAAATGGCGTCCATCTGTGCCCGTGTGACAGGCTTGTCGCTGTAACCGTTATAAGTGCGCGCGGTGCGGAACAATTGGTCGAGCGCCGCAGGGTCGAGCGGTAGGGACATAAGCAGCCTTTCCAGGGAATTCAGACCGAGAGGACTTCCGTGACCTCGGGGACATAGTGCTTGAGAAGCGATTCGATGCCATGCTTGAGTGTAGCCGTTGAAGACGGGCAGCCCGCGCAGGCACCTTGCATCTTGAGATAAACCTTCCCCTTGGCAAAGCCGCGATAGACGATATCCCCGCCATCTCCGGCCACGGCCGGGCGGACGCGGGTCTCGATCAACTCCTTGATCTGGACGATGATGTCTTCATCCGCCGGGTCGTCGGCAAAGCCTGCGTCCTCCGGCGGAACGCTAAATCCCGCGCTGGCGGGCTTGAACAGCGGCATGTTCGCCGTGAAATGGTCAAGAAGGACCGAAAGCACATCGCCCTTCAGATGTCGCCAATCGGCGCCCGGCCCGGCAGTGACGGACACGAAGTCCTTTCCGAAAAACACGCCCTCCACATCGCCCAGCGCGAACAGCATTTCGGCAAGCGGAGAGGCTTCCGCTTCTTCCGGCGTGGCGAAATCGCGCGTGCCCGCTTCCATCACGGTGCGGCCGGGTAGGAATTTGAGCGTTGCCGGGTTCGGCGTGGTTTCGGTTTCGATCAACATGGGCTCTAAATGGGCGCGGCGACGCGGGTGATCAAGGCAATTTCCCTTTCCGCCTTGCATTTGCCGCTATTCGCGCCTATTTGATTGTGCAGCGCAGCAAGCCGAATGCGGCTTGTCCTTGCTGACCAGCGTGATTGTCCGCGATGATGTGGAGCAGGTCAGCACCTAAGAGCGCCATGCCACAAGGCTTCCCTTTTCACGCGGGTTGTCAACTTTGACCCCGCTTGGCGCAGCACATCCCGTGCGCGTTCTCGCATTTTTCGAAACGAGATTTGTTTTGACTCAATTTTCCGATCTTGGCCTCGCCAAGCCGCTTTTGGCGGCGCTTGCTGCCAAGGGCTATACGACTCCCACGCCGATCCAACTGCAAGCGATTCCGCCGCTTCTTGAAGGTCACGACCTGTGCGGCATTGCGCAGACCGGCACGGGCAAGACGGCCGCTTTCGCGCTGCCCTCGCTCGACTATTTCTACCGCAATCCCAAGCCGCGCATGCAGCGCTCGTGCCGGATGCTGGTCCTTTCGCCGACGCGTGAACTGGCCGCCCAGATTGGCGCCTCGTTCCGCGATTATGGCCGCCAGATGAAGGTTTCTGTCGAAACCGTGTTCGGCGGCGTTCCGATCGGCCGCCAGATCAAGGCGCTCGGACAGGGCGTCGATGTGCTGGTCGCCACGCCCGGCCGGCTGATCGATCTCGTCCAGCAGCGCGCGGTCACGCTGAAGGATGTGGAGATTTTCGTCCTCGACGAAGCGGACCAGATGCTCGATCTTGGTTTCATCGTGCCGCTGAAGCAGATTGACAAGATGCTTCCCAAGGATCGCCAGTCGCTCTTCTTTTCGGCGACCATGCCGAAGACGATTGCCGAACTGGGAGACCGGTTCCTGACCGATCCGGTCAAAGTCGCGGTCACGCCCGTCGCGTCGACGGCGGAACGGGTCGAGCAATATGTGACTTTCCTCAATCAAGTCGAGAAGCAGGCCCTGCTCACGATCCAGCTCGGCAAGGAGCCGATCGACCGCGCGCTGGTCTTTACCCGTACGAAGCACGGGGCCGATAAGGTTGTGAAGCACCTCCATGCCGCAAACATCGGTTGTGCAGCGATCCACGGCAACAAGTCGCAGGCGGCGCGGACCCAGGCGCTTACGGCTTTCCGCAAGGGCGAAATCCGGATTCTGGTTGCGACCGACATCGCGGCGCGCGGGATCGACGTTTCGGGCGTCAGCCATGTCTTCAACTTCGACATGCCCAATGTCCCCGAACAATATGTCCACCGGATCGGCCGCACGGCACGTGCCGGGGCGGACGGGATTGCGATCTCCTATGTCGCGGGCGAGGAAAAAGGCTGGCTGCGCCAGATCGAGCGGCTTACGGGCGTCCGGCTCAACCCTGTTCCGCTACCGGCCAATTTCGATGAGCTCAAGGCTAAGCTGCCGAAGCCTGCCAACAAGCCGGCTGCACAGCGCCATGACGGGGGCCGCGATCGACCGCGCGGAGATCGTCCGGAACGCAGCGAAGGCGAACGGGCGCACAGGCCGTTCCGTCCGCACCGCAAGCGGAATGGCGTCGGCGCGCATAAAGGCGCCGTCCGCAAGACCGGTTCCCGCTAAGCGGTGGCGAGCTTTCGGCGCGTTTTGGTCCAGGCCACAATTCTGAGGCCAAGCGCACCGAGGCAGACAGGGAAAAGGATCAGGCCCTGCATCCGCAGGTCCGGGTTGAAGAGCCGCCCGAAATAGCTGAACGCGTAGACGAACCAAAGGGCGTGGATGCCAACCCGGTGGAGTCGCTTCCACCAAATTCCCATCGCGCGCATCGCCGCGTCGTTCGATGTCAGCACCATCGCATACATGAGAACATAGGCTCCCCCGCCACCGACCAGCGTCGCCATTGTCGGCATCTGCGCTGCGATGATCGAGAAAGTCGCGAGCGCCACCAGGTGGACACTGTGCATCAGCGCAAAGCTCAGGCCCCATTGGCGCCGATGACGCAACACGGCTTTCGTCTGCAGGTTGGGCCAGAGCCGGACGAGCGAAGAAGCGCTGTAGGTGAGGATCAGGATCGGAAAGCCTGCGCGCGCCGTCCAGCGCGCGGCAAGCCGCGCTTGCTCCATCGTGTCCGCGCCGACTGCAAGGGCAAGCGCCACGGTGCCCAGCGCAACAAGCGCGGTCAGATAAAGCGGGAAGGCCCTTGCCGTCATCGCCCGTCTTGTTGCTGTGCTAACGGAGCGCGTCAACCGCCTTCAGGATTGTCACATTGTCGGCGCGGATCTTGTAGTCCGTCGCCACCGATTTCCAGCGGAGCACGCCTTTCGCATCGACCAGCAGGATCGAGGCCTTTGGTACGCCAAAGGCATAGCTACCAGCCGCATAATTCGGGTCCCGCAGGCCGAAAGCGTCGATCATCACCGACTTCTGGTCGGACAGCAAAGTATAGCCGATCCCGGTCTTGGCTGCGAACCCGGTCAGTATTTCGGGTGAGTCATAGCTGAGCGCGGCAAGGCTGTAACCACGCTGGGCAAGTGGCGCCTGCAAGTCCTTCAGGCTTTTGAGTTGTGCCTGGCAATAGGGGCACCATTTGGCCGACCGGAAGAGGACGAGGACAGTCCCTTTCTTCCCCGCAATGCTTGCCCAGTTCCGCGCCTTGCCCGACGCATCGACGGCCTTGAAACCAGCCGGCACCTTAGCGCCGGTCGCGATTTCGGCCGCCGCGGCCGGCACGCTCGCCACGCCGCCAAGGACGATCATGGCGGCAACAATCAACTGAAACACCCTGCGCATTCATTTCCTCCCGATCAGCTGGCGAAGCCGGTCAGGTTCGTAGCCAACGCGCACGAGGTTACAATCGCTCAAAGCACATATTTGCTGAGATCGACATTCTTCGCGACGCTGGCCAATTGCTTCTCGACATATTTGGCATCGACCAAAACTTCACTTCCCTGCCGGTCTTCGGCTTCGAAGCTCACATCCTCGAGCAGTTTTTCCATGACGGTCGAAAGCCGGCGCGCGCCGATATTCTCGACGGCTTCGTTTACTTCCGCCGCTATCCTTGCGATCGCTTCGATGCCATCGTCGGCAAAGCGGATTGTGACGCCTTCTGTTCCAAGCAACGCCGAATATTGATCGGCCAGACTGGCGCGCGTGTCCTTCAGGATGCGGACAAAATCCTCCTGTGTCAGCGCCTTGAGTTCGACCCGGATTGGCAGGCGGCCCTGGAGTTCGGGCAGGAGGTCCGAAGGTTTCGCCACATGGAAAGCGCCGCTGGCGATGAAGAGGATGTGGTCGGTCTTCATCGGGCCGTATTTGGTTGAAACCGTTGTCCCTTCGATGAGCGGCAGCAGGTCGCGCTGAACGCCCTCGCGGCTCACCGAGCCGCCACGCACATCGGAAACGGCAATCTTGTCGATTTCGTCCAGGAAGACGATGCCGTTTGCCTCTGCATCGGCAAGCGCAACCCGCGCGACGTCGTCCTGATCGAGCCTCTTGTCGGCTTCTTCCTCGGTCAGCTTCGCCCAAGCGGCTGGCACGGTCATCTTGCGGCGCTTCATCTGGTTCCCGCCAAAGGCCTTGCCCATCATCTCGCCGATATTGATCACGCCGACCTGCCCGCCGCCTGGAACATCGAACGGCATCGACGGACTGGCCTCGATTTCGATCTCGACTTCGGTCGCCTCGAGATGGCCGTCCTGGAAGCGCTTGCGGAATGCCTCGCGCGTTGCGGTGCTTGCGTCCTTGCCGGTCAAGGCGTCGAGCAGGCGGTTCATCGCCGCCTCTTCCGCCTTGTCCCTGACCGCCGCGCGACGGCGCTCCCGTTCGAGCCGGATCGCCTCTTCCGCCAGGTCGCGGGCGATCTGCTCCACGTCGCGGCCGACATAGCCGACTTCGGTGAACTTGGTCGCCTCGACCTTCACGAACGGTGCGTCGGCCAGTTTGGCGAGACGCCGGCTGATCTCGGTCTTGCCGCAGCCGGTCGGGCCGATCATCAGGATATTCTTGGGGCTGATTTCGTCGCGCAATTCGGTCGCAAGCTGCTGGCGTCGCCAGCGATTACGAAGCGCCACCGCAACGGCGCGCTTGGCATCGTCCTGTCCCACGATATGGGCATCCAAGGCGGCAACAATGGCCTTGGGAGTAAGGGTCTGGTTCATTTCGGTCCTGTTACTGGGCGGAATCGAGTGTTTCGACCGTCAGTTGGTCGTTGGTGTAGACGCAGATTTCTGCAGCGACGGCCATGGCCTTTCGCGCAAGCTTTTCGGCGTCGGTTTCATACTCTTTGAGCGCGCGGGCCGCAGAAAGTGCGAAATTGCCACCCGAGCCGATTGCCGCGATTCCGTCCACGGGTTCGAGGACGTCGCCATTGCCGGTCAGAATCAATGTCACGTCCTTGTCTGCAACGATCATCATTGCTTCCAGGTTCCGTAAATATTTGTCGGTCCGCCAGTCCTTGGCGAGTTCGACGGCGGATCGCATCAACTGGCCATTATATTGTTCGAGCTTGCGCTCCAGCCGCTCGAACAGCGTAAAGGCGTCCGCCGTCGCACCAGCGAAACCGGCAATCACCTTGCCATCGCCCAGCGGGCGAACTTTCTTTGCGTTCGGCTTCATCACGGTCTGGCCCATCGAAACCTGGCCATCGCCCGCAATCACAACCTTGCCGCTCCTGCGCACCGAAACGATAGTGGTGCCGTGCCATTTGGGAAGTTCGCTCATGCCCTCGCATATGGGGCCGTCAGCGGCGGGGTTTCAAGGGGACGGCGGTTTGTTAGGATAGCGCGATGCGAAACCCATTGATCATACAGCGACTGATCGCGCTACCTTTTCTCGGTCTTGGGGCGTGGTGCCTCTTCTTTCCGGCGATGGTCGAACGGCTGGGTGTCAGTCCAGAATACCGGCACCTAAGCACCACCACCGCTCTGATGATGGGCTGTTTCGGATCCCAGGCAATCCTTTCCGGTCTGTTCGCCTGGTTCAGCCGCTTCACCCGGATGACCTTTCTCGCATACGCCATCGCACTCCTGCCCTTCTTCTGGTTCAACTACTGGTTCGTCTTCGTCGTGCCGGTGTTCAGCCGCTGGATGGCGCTCGATTTCGTTTCGAATATAGTTATGCTCGCGCTCAGCCTATGGGGCTGGCGCTTGAGCAAGGCCTGATCCTTCGAGAAAAGCTGGTCGGGACGACAGGATTCGAACCTGCGACCCCCACACCCCCAGTGTGATGCGCTACCAGGCTGCGCTACGTCCCGACCGAGTGCGGCCCCTTACGCGCGTCTTTCGCCAAGGGCAAGACGGGCTTGTCTTTGGCGGCAAACTGGTGTGCAGCAGGTTGCCATGGCCCTGACCCGCCTCGCCTTGACCGATTTTCGCAACCATCGCGCGGCGATGCTTGAGCCGGCGGCGAATTTCGTCGTCCTCACCGGAGAGAATGGTGCGGGCAAGACAAACATTCTCGAAGCGGTCTCCTTGTTGGTGCCCGGGCGCGGCCTACGTGGGGCGGCACTTGCAGACATGGCCCGCAGTGACGGGCCGGGCGGGTTCGCCATCGCCGGGCGGCTCGACGATGTAGATCTGGGCACGGGCGCGGTTGCCTCGGCACCCGACCGCCGAATTGTCCGGATCAATGGGGCAGCCGCTTCGGCCAGTGCGCTGTCGGAATGGGTGTCGATCGTCTGGCTGACGCCAGCGATGGACCGGCTGTTCGTCGAAGGCGCAAGCGAGCGGCGGCGGTTTCTCGATCGGCTTGTGCTTGCGCTTGTTCCTGACCATGCCCGTCACACAAACCGCTACGAGGCGGCGATGCGGCAGCGCAATCGCCTGCTTGGAGAAGACCAGCCCACCGACGCGGACTGGCTGGCTGCGCTGGAGGCGCAAATGGCCGAACACGGGGCGGCCATCGCTCAGGCCCGCGCAACATTGGTCGCGGCACTCGACGAACGAATTGCCGCTTCTGCGGAGGGGGTATTTGCGCGCGCCGCGCTGGCGCTTGAAGGCTGGAACGACACTGGTGCGTTGCAGCGCGAGCTCATGCAAGGGCGCGCGCGCGATGCGGCGGCGGGGCGCACGCTTTCGGGGCCTCATCGCAGCGACCTTGCCGTTACCCATCGCGCCAAGGGGCAGGCTGCGGCACGCTGTTCGACGGGCGAGCAAAAAGCGCTATTGCTCGGCATCGTTCTTACCCATGCCGATCTTGTCGCGGAACGTGTGGGCAGGCGGCCGATCCTGCTGCTTGACGAAATCGCGGCCCATCTTGATCCGGTCCGCCGCGTGGCGCTGTTCGAACAGCTGGCGGCGGGCGGCGGGCAAGTGTGGATGACGGGCACAGAACCCGACCTGTTTTCAGGCCTTGGCAGAGCGGCGGGCTGGTATCGTGTGGAGGAGGGCATGGTGGCCCCCACGGTTTGAGACGATTGGGCTCTATCGCGGCATTCCATCGTCCGCATTGAAGGTCGATGCCTGGCGCGTGACGGCCTGACTGCGCAGATTTAGCCCGGCCGTGAAAAGCGGCGTCACTGCCCGTTCGAACGCCTTCGGAGTCATCCCGGCAAAACGCTTAAACTCTCGTGTCAGGTGCGACTGGTCAAAGTAACGGAGCTCCGCCAGCTGTTCCTCGCTGGGGGAGGAAAAGCCGCGCATCGCCGTTGCCATATCGAGGAAGCGACTCCGGCGCAGTACGGCCTTGGGGCTGAGGCCGAACGATCCGAGGCAGCGGCGTTCGAGCTGGCGGATCGACAGACCGAGCTGGGCTGCGGCATCGTCGATCCGGATCGCGCTGTCGGATCGGGCGATTGCGGCAAAGGCGTTCATTTGCGGATCGGGCTGATTGAGGCCGATCCATGTCAGTTGGGCGGCAATGGCCCGTTCCATCGCCGCCACCAGCCCGGCATCGTCCTTTGCGGTCTGGACTTCGCTCCAGAGCCTGTCCGCGATGCCGCCCCAGGCCGCCGATAAGGGAAGCATCTGATCGGCATAATCGCGCGCCGACCGGTCGAAGAGCGATTTCCACCCACCGGGATGGATGGCAAAGCCGGCAACCGTGAACGGCCCCTTCACGCGCACGCGCAGCGGGAATTCGTTGGGGCCGAAAAGAACGACCGGGCCTGCGCCTGCCCAATAGCCGGGTGCGATTTCCGCTTTCCAGTCGCCCCGGATCAGGATGCGCACGAAGGCGGTTTCGGACAGGAGTCGGTCGGTCAGTACGAAATCTTCCGGCAGGCCTGCCTCGAAAACATAATGACGCACGATATAGGGGGCGAGTTCGGAAGAGGGCGGATAGTTGCGCGACAGCATCATGTTCGATCGGTTTCACGGTCCGCGTTATGGAAGCGTTGTATGCTTCCGAACACAAACGACGGCCCAGTGCACGCGTTTTCTGGTCTGTTGGGCGAATTAATTCTGGTTCAGTCCGGTTGCCTTTGGATTTCGCATCTCGTCCAGAACGACTCTCAGGCGCGTCAGGGGTCGCAGGGTTGCTTCCAGCTCCGCCTTCGACATCAGGCCATTCACAACGGGAACGAACAGTGCACCTGCCGCGATGCAGGTTTCACGCATCTTTCGTCCCTTTTCGGTCACGGACACGAGCTTACCCCGCCCGTCGCGCGGGTCGGGCCTAATCGCGACGAGCCCTGCGCGCTCCATCCGCGCCAAGGTGCTGGTCATGGTCGGGCGTGTCACCTGGAACGCAGAAGCCAGTTGCGCGGGAGATCGTTCATGATGGCCGAGCCGGATGAAATGATTGAGAATCGAGAATTGGGCCTGAGTCATTCCCTTTGGCAGCGCCCGCTCGAATGCCGTGGTTGCAAGCTGGTTGATGATCCCAATCTCGTTGAACAAGCGAAAGACGAGCGGATCCTGGCTCATGAAACAATGTGACGTTCGACCGGCCAGCGGGGTGCAGGGGCGACATCGGGAGCATGGCCAAGCCGCGCCAGCATCTGGAGGCAGGCGCCATCGCCCACGCCCAATAGCTGACGCGCGGCGACAAAAAGCGGCGCCATTTCTGAATATTCCTGCAAGGCCTGGCTCATCGGGTGCATGGCAAGACCCAAGGACGTAGCGCGGAGATTGGCTCGTGCATAGAGGCGGCCGGCCTCAATTTGCTCTGCGCGACTGTTGCCCGGCGTCACGATCCACATCGCCGCCGGAACCGAGCCGTAGATTTTGGTAAGGCCATCAAGGCCAATCTTCGATGCGCTGCTCTTCTGGTCGGCCAGACTTTCATGCGAGGTCAGGCCAAGCGCTGCTGTCGCTTCGATCATTGGCCCGGAAAGCGGGATGCCATCGGGCTTGGCATCGATTTCACCATGCCCGATCCGCATCAGCCGGACGCTTTCCATCAACTTGTCCTGCGTCGTCATTTCACGGGTGATCGCCGCGACCGTGATGGCGCGCAATCGCCGCATCAGGGTCGTATCGGCGCTTGTGTTGATACCGTCAGCAGTAAACCGGGCCAATTGACCGGGCTGTGGCGGCCGCGGGTCATAGACCTCGCGATTGGTCCGCCGGGAAAGGATCGCCGCAAACAGCGGATCGTGAATGATTTCCGGGGCCGGCACGAAAGTCAGGCGCGCGATCGGGCGACTGTCCAGCCGGGGCCGAGGCTCGCCTTCGGGAAAGGGCTGGACCTCCATGCGCACACCGCGCTCGGCGGCGGTAATCCGGGCCAGTTCGATAAAGGTGCCAAAGCCGATCGTGATCTGCCGATCGAACGGATCGGTTTCGGGCAGGCGCTTGTCGAGATCGCAGGAAAGGATTGCCGAATCACTCCCTTCAAGACGGATCAGCCAAGGCTGGCGATTGTGCGGGTTCGGCGCGAGAATCGCATGGCGGAAGGCGTCGAGCCGGACGTCGGCCGGTGGTTCGGGATCGAGCTTCCATGGCTGAATGGCAGTCCGTGGCATCCTGGTTACGCGCCACGTGCCCGCTGCCGCGACAAGTGCAAGCGTCCCGCTTGCGCCCGCGATGAATGTCCGCCTGTTCATTGCCGCAACCTCTCAAATTAGATATCAAACTATCTAATTAGATATCTAATTACTATTCGCTGGTCAATTGTGGTCGTGCGTTGCATTTTTCTTGGGTTTTCTGCCGTCCTTCCCTATAGGCTCGGCATGACAGACGAACCCCAGAATTCCCCCAATACTTCCGAATATGGCGCTGATTCGATCAAGGTCCTCAAGGGTCTCGACGCAGTGCGCAAGCGGCCCGGCATGTACATCGGCGATACCGATGACGGGTCTGGCTTGCATCACATGGTTTTCGAGGTCTCGGACAACGCGATCGACGAAGCACTGGCCGGACATTGCGACCTTATTACGATCACGCTGAACCCCGATGGCTCGGTTTCGGTCGAAGATAATGGCCGCGGCATCCCGACCGGCATTCATCCCGAAGAAGGCGTTTCGGCCGCCGAAGTGATCATGACCCAGCTTCATGCAGGCGGGAAGTTCGAGAATACATCCGACGACAATGCCTACAAGGTTTCAGGGGGACTCCACGGCGTGGGCGTATCGGTCGTGAACGCGCTTTCGCTGCGGCTCGACTTGACGATCTGGCGCGACGGTGAAGAGCATTACATGCAATTCGCGCACGGCGATGCCGTGGCGCCGCTGAAGGTCGTAGGCCCGGCGGGCGGCAAGAAGGGAACCCGCGTGACCTTCCTCCCGTCGCCCGAAACATTCAAGATCACCGAATTCGATTTCGAAAAGCTCGAACATCGCTATCGCGAACTGGCCTTTCTCAATTCGGGTGTTCGAATATTTCTTGTCGATGCACGCCATGCAGAGCGCGTTGAGCACGAGCTATACTATGAAGGCGGGATAGCGGCTTTCGTCAAATATCTCGACCGCGCCAAAACGCCGCTCTTTCCGGAGCCGATTGCGGTTTCGGGCCAACGGGACGGCATCGGCATCGATGTCGCGCTCGAATGGAACGACAGCTATTACGAGAATGTCCTGCCCTTCACGAAC
Organism: Sphingomonadaceae bacterium; assembly: GCA_041916635.1. GTDB lineage: Bacteria > Pseudomonadota > Alphaproteobacteria > Sphingomonadales > Sphingomonadaceae > Aquisediminimonas. The sequence goes on from JAYRZE010000001.1 coordinate 1,341,207, forward strand.
AACATTCCGCAGCGCGACGGGGGCACGCATCTTGCGGCTTTCCGGGCGGCGCTCACGCGGACGCTGAACAACTATGCCGAAAAGTCGGGACTGCTCAAAAAGGAGAAAGTCTCGCTGACCGGCGATGACATGCGCGAAGGGCTAACGGCAATCGTCTCGGTCAAGCTGCCCGACCCCAAGTTCTCGTCGCAAACGAAGGACAAGCTGGTTTCATCCGAAGTTCGCCAGCCGCTTGAAAGCCTGATGGCTGACAAGATGGCCGAATGGCTCGAAGAAAATCCGGCGCATGCCAAAGCCATTGTCCAGAAGATCATCGACGCGGCCGCAGCTCGTGAAGCCGCGCGTAAGGCGCGCGAACTGACGCGGCGCAAAGGAGTGATGGACATTGCATCGCTCCCCGGGAAGCTGGCCGACTGTCAGGAGCGCGATCCCGCAAAATCGGAACTCTTCCTTGTCGAGGGCGATTCGGCCGGCGGCTCAGCCAAGCAGGGACGCAACCGCCACAATCAGGCGATCCTCCCGTTGCGCGGCAAGATCCTGAACGTCGAGCGCGCACGTTTCGACAAGATGCTCTCGTCCAAGGAAATCGGCACGCTGATCCAGGCTATGGGGACAGGCATCGGGCGCGACGATTTCAATCTGGAAAAGCTGCGCTACCACAAGATCGTCATCATGACCGACGCAGACGTGGACGGTGCCCACATCCGCACGCTGCTTTTGACCTTCTTTTATCGCCAGATGCCGGAGATCATTGCCGCCGGGCACCTCTTCATTGCCCAGCCGCCGCTCTACAAGGCAATGCGCGGGCGCAGCGAAGTTTATTTGAAGGACGATGCTGCACTTGACGACTTCCTGATCGAAGCCGGTGTCGGGTTGTCCGCGCTCGAAACATCGGGCGGCACGCGCAGCGGCAACGATCTTGCGGCGCTGGTGGGCCATGCGAGACGAATGCGCAGCTTGATGCGCTATGTCCCAAAGCGTTACGACCCTGCGATCATCGAGGGATTGGCGCTGGTTGGAGCTCTCGATCCCAGCCTCAACGCCGAACAGCGTGCCGAGGCGGCGAACTTCGCGGCAGTCTGGCTGACGAAGGCTGATCCCGAAGCGCGCTGGCAAGGTGTTGTCGGTGCCGAAGGCGGCTACCACCTCCAGCGGCTGTGGCGCGGCGTGACCGATCACCACATCGTCGAGGCCAGTTTTCTTGCCAGCCAGGAGGCTCGCCGTCTTCATACGCTGGTCGAAGAAGTAGCGGAGAATTACGCGACGGGGTCGCGGCTCGTTGCAATCGGCAAGGCGTCGGCGGCTGTAGAAGAGCCGGTTGAAACCGATGAGGAAGCAGAGGCGCCGGTCGTTTCGACCAAGGGCACCGCCATCAGTCGTCCCTCCGAGCTACTCGACGCCGTGCTTGCGGCGGGGCGCAAGGGCCTTTCGATCAGCCGGTACAAGGGGCTGGGTGAAATGAACGCCGAGCAGCTTTGGGAAACCACGCTGGATCCGGAAAACCGCAGCCTGTTGCGCGTTGAAATCGCACAGGCCGACATGGCCGACGAAATCTTCACCCAGCTGATGGGCGATGTCGTTGAGCCGCGACGTGATTTCATCCAGGAGAATGCACTGAACGTGGCAAATCTGGACGTATAGATACCGGGCGGCTCTTCTCCCCCTTCCCCAAGCACCAATCCCCCAGTAAGGCGACGGCGCATCGGGAAGGAATGGGGACGCGCATGAAACTTTTGACCGGCAATTCGAATCCGCCGCTGGCAAGGGCAATTGCGGACTATCTCGACCTTCCCCTGACCGAAGCCAGCGTCCGCCGCTTCGCCGATGAGGAAGTGTTCGTCGAAATTCACGAAAATGTGCGCGGCGAGGATGTTTTCGTCATCCAATCGACCAGCTTTCCCGCGAACGACAATCTGATGGAATTGCTCATCATGATCGATGCGCTGCGCCGCGCCTCGGCCAAGCGGATCACGGCTGTCGTCCCCTATTTCGGCTATGCCCGGCAGGACCGGAAGCCTGGCCCGCGCACTCCGATTTCGGCGAAGCTCGTTGCCAACATCATCACTTCAGCGGGTGCGAATCGCGTGCTTTCGGTCGATCTTCACGCCGGCCAGATTCAGGGCTTCTTCGATATCCCGACGGACAATCTTTATGGCGCCCCCGTCATGTCCGCCGATATCCAGGCCCGGTTCGGAGACAGGAATATCATGGTCGTCTCGCCCGACGTGGGCGGGGTTGTCCGCGCACGTGCGCTCGCCAAGCGGCTCGACAACGCGCCGCTGGCTATTGTGGACAAGCGTCGCGAACGGGCTGGTGAGTCGGAAGTGATGAACATCATTGGTGATGTAGAAGGGCGCTTCTGCATTCTGATCGACGATATTGTCGATTCGGCCGGGACTTTGTGCAACGCGGCAGGAGCACTCAAGGCGGCGGGAGCGGAAGGCGTCGCCGCCTATTGCACCCACGGGGTGCTTTCAGGGGGAGCTGTTGCCCGTGTCGAAGGTTCGGAGCTCACGGAACTCGTCATTACCGATTCCATCGTTGCGCCCGATTCGGTTGCCGAGGCGAAGAAGATTCGTCTGCTGACCATCGCGCCTCTGGTGGGCGAGGCAATCAAGCGCATCGCTGACGAGAGTTCGGTCTCCAGCCTGTTCGACTAACGCACTCTGCTTGACGAGAATCAAAAAAGGCCCCGGAAATCCGGGGCCTTTGGAATTTGTGCGATGATTTCGCCTTCGCTCTAGCGAATGCCGAGAACCACGTCGAGCCATGCCCAAAAACCGCGGGCTGGCTTCTGCACCTTCATTTTCTTCGACATGACAATAACCCTCTGACTGCAGGTGAAGAAGGCGAAATGCCCCCTACCGAGTCGGATGGTTAACAGAAAATTTACCATGTTGCAATTTTGACCGCGAGGAATTGCTTCGGCTTTGGCGGCTAATGCCCAACTATCGGTTTTGCTTTTGCAGTTGCTGTCGTGACTATTGCCAGCCATGGCTAGACAAGCAGGCGATTCTTCAGCGTTTGTTGCCGGCTCGAATATCTTCGGAGAGGACTTGTTCGGCCAGCGCCCCGAATGCAACTGGTTTGCCGACCAGATATCCCTGCACCATGTCGCAGCCTAGTCTGGCGAGCGCGTGCAGAATAGTAGGTGTTTCGACGCCTTCCGCGACCACCTTGCGGCCAAGCGAGTGGACCATTTCTATAGTCGAGCCGACAAGGATCAGGTCATCATGATTGGTGTCGATATCGGCGACGAACTGCTTGTCGATCTTCACTTCATGCGAAGGCAGGATTTTCAGATAGTCGAGCGTCGCGTTGCCGGTGCCATAATCGTCGATAGACAGGCGGATCCCGTCATCGACAAGCGTGCGCATCATTGCCATCCCGGATCCGTTGCGATCGAGCTTCCCGGTTTCGGTGATTTCGAGAATCAGCTTGGAAGCGGGGAAGTTGTGCTTCTTGAGAATGCGGGCGACAAAATCGGGCAGGTCGGGCTTTTGCAGCAGCTGGACCGAAAGGTTGACGGAAATGGCAAAATCGGCACCTCTCGCGTTGATCTTCGCGGCAGCGCCGACGGCCTGATCGAGTACGAATCCGGTCAATTTCTCGATGCGGTTATGCCTTTCTGCAACCGAGATGAATTCGTCAGGGCCGATCAGGCCACGTTCCGGGTGGCTCCAGCGCACCAGAGCTTCTGCGCCGACGATACGATTGGTCTTGACGTCGAGTTTGGGCTGATAGGCGACCCAAACCTCGCCAGTATCGATCGCCTGGTCGAGTCGGCTCAGGAGCGACAACTGCCAAGCGGCCTCGTGCAACCGTTCGGGATCGTAGAATTTCCAGATGTCGTTGGCGCGGGCCGCCTCTTCGGCGCAGAGCATGGCGCTGCCAATTCGGCTCGTCATCGGGCGGTCATGGTCAGCGTCGACCCCGAATGAGACCGACACGTCTATCTCGCGCTCACCGATAGGCAGGGCAGTGCTCAGGATTGCCTTCAATCCTTCCAAATGGTGCGCGAGATCCTTGCCCATCGGCAGGCTTGTGAACCAGAGCAACGTATCCTCGCTGTGGAACATTTCGCCATCGTCGCCGCTCAACGCCACACGCCGCCGGATCTCGTCGATCACGGCGCGCTCGACCAATTGATCGAAGCTCGCGGCGATTTCGGCATAATTGCGCATCTTGAGCGCAATCAGCGTCTCCGACCGCCGGTTTCCCGCATAGCGGAGCGCAGCCAGATTGGGCAGGCCCGAGACGATATTGGTCTGACTACTCCTGAGGACGCGCCGCAGGGTCGTTGCGCGATAGGCAATGATCGAGAACAGCAGAGCCCCCGGAACGACATCGACCGTGATCAACTGCTCGTCAAGAAAGATGGGCAATATGCCGAGGAGAAGCACAGCGGCGGCTGCGGTCGCCCAGACAATTCGCATGCGACGTGTGTAAAGGTGCAACAACGCAAGGCCGAGGCCAACCAAGTAAGCGGGAAACCAGGCCCAATAGGCCGGATGGCCGCGTCGAAGCGTCTCCGCCCCGATGACCTGGAAATAGACGCCGGGCAGCCAGTCCTGCGACGCGATATGGTGCATGTCGTTGAATGACGGCGCGGTCGGGCCGATGACGACATCGCGACCGGCGATCTTCTCTGCAGGGATGCGCCCACGAACAATGTCGACAAAGCTGTATGTGGGGATCGAGAGAGCCTGAATTGCCCAGTCCGGCCGGTAATGATCCCAACTGTCGATATCGACACCTGCGATCACGGTGGACATCGAACGAATGCGTTTCCCGTGCAATGTGCCGTTGAACGGAATGCGCACCGACAGGCCGAACGGCGTGACCTTGCCGTTGAGCGAGGTCAATCGCGCGGCCTCGGCGAATTCAGGTCTGGGGCCAATTTCGACGCGCTGCCTCGTCGTAGTGTCCTTGGTATTGATCACACCAAGGAAAACCCGTCCGGGATGGCGCTTAAGGGCGGCGACAAAGGCGCCATCCTCCGCAGGGGATGTTGGATCGGCATAGGCGCGGTCGAAAAAGACGCGGCGGGCGCCCATTGCAAACAGCTTGTCGATCGCTTCTCCGTCGATATGACGCGGAAAGTCGAGGCCGCCCAATTCGTTCGCGGTCTTGTCGTCGATCCCGATCACTGCGGCATTGATTGTCGAATTGCGGCTTCGGATCACGTCCCGGCTTGCCTGGATCAGATCCTCGAGCGGCTGTCCGAATTCGATCGCTCCGCAAATGAGTGAAAAGAGCATCGCCCAAAGAAGCACGGACAGGCGGCGATCCCTGGTTGCGGCGCGCTCGCGGCGTTCTGCATTCCGGGCGCGACCGATCACGAGAGGCTTTCAGCGGGCATGGGCAGGCATCGCGCTGCGCCGCGCGACCCGTCAGGGGCGGGATGCCGGACATCCCGTGATCTGGAACCCGTTGGCAATGTGCTTCGCCTCAAGTAACCCGTCGGAAAATTCTCGCTTTTTCCGTAGCTTGGTTCATAATCACCGAAGGCAAACAAATGGTTAGCGTCCGGAAAAGGATTTTGGAGCGGAATTCGGGTTTTCGCATCCATTCGGCACAGGCCATCACAGCGAAACTTCCACCTTCGCTTTTTCGCGGCTAAAGCTTTGCCCGCATGTCCGAACAATCGCCACTCGATGCATTCAAGTCCGTGCTGACCGGCACTGCGCGCGCGATGGCGCACGAGCCCGAAATCGAGCTTGCCTTTACCGCTGATGCTCCGACCCAAAGCGGGAAGAATTTCCGCGTACCGATGCCCGGTCGCTCCCTCCCGCGTGAGCAAGTGGCGGAAGCGCGTGGCTTTGCCGATGGCATGGCGCTCCGGCTGCGACATCACAATGATGCGGTGCATGCCGCCAACCGGCCGGGCGACCCCACTGCTGGGGCGGTCTTCGATGCGATTGAGGCGGCCCGGATCGAGGCGCTTGGCGCCAAGGCAATGACGGGCGTTCGTGCAAACCTTTCGCACGCGCTGGAAATGCGCATGCGTTCCGATCCCATCGCACGCGCGCAGGCCGTCGATGAAGTTCCGCTTTCCTCTGCCATCGGATTGCTCGTTCGCGAGCGGCTGACCGGCGATGCGCCTCCAGAAGTCGCGGCCAGCGGCCTCGACATGGTGCGCGGCTGGATCGAGGATAGGGCTGGACCCGATCTCGATGCGCTCGGGCTCGCGATCGATGATCAGGCTGCCTTTGCCGCGCTTGCGCAAAAGCTTCTTGCCGATCTCGAACTCGTCAATGCGGCGGACGAGTTCGATCCGAACGAGGAGGGGAGCGACGAAGACTCCGATCAGGACGACGGTTCGGACCAGAGCCAGGAAGAGGGCGAAGAAGGCGATTCACAGGCCCAGATGGAAGCGCGGGCGGAGGCGGGCGAAGGCGAGGCAGAAGAGGGTACCGAGCAGGAAATCGAGTCTGACGCCGATATGGAAGCCGACGGCGAGCCGGGGGACGAGGGCGAAGAAGGCATGATGCCTGTGCGGCCCAACCGGCCGCTCTCGGACATGCCGCCCAGCTTCGACTATAAGGCATGGACCGAACAGTTCGATGAAGTAATTGCTGCTACCGATCTGTGCGACGAGGATGAACTCGCGCGGCTGCGCGCCTATCTCGACCAGCAGCTTGTCCATTTGCAGGGCGCGGTCACCAAGCTCGCAAACCGGCTCCAGCGCCGGTTGATGGCGCAGCAGAATCGCAGCTGGGATTTCGATCAGGAAGAAGGTATTCTCGACGCCGCACGGCTCGCACGTATCGTGACCCAGCCCGGCCATTCGCTTTCATACAAGGTTGAGCGCGATACCGAATTTCGCGACACCGTTGTCACTTTGCTCATCGACAATTCGGGGTCGATGCGCGGGCGACCGATCTCAATCGCCGCGATCAGTGCCGACATCATGGCGCGGACACTTGAGCGGTGCGGCGTCAAGACCGAAATATTGGGATTCACGACCCGCGCATGGAAGGGCGGGCAGAGTCGCGAGGCCTGGCTGGCCGCAGGCCGCCCGGCATCGCCGGGCCGCCTCAATGATCTCAGGCACATCCTTTACAAAGCGGCCGACGAGCCGTGGCGGCGCGCTAAAAAGTCGCTCGGGCTGATGATGCGCGAAGGGCTCCTCAAGGAAAATATCGACGGTGAGGCCTTGCTCTGGGCGCACAACCGGCTGATCGGGCGACCGGAAGAGCGGAAAATCCTGATGGTCATTTCAGATGGCGCCCCGGTCGACGACTCCACACTTTCCGTCAACAACGGCGCCTATCTCGAACGTCATCTGCGCCAGGTGATCGGCTGGATCGAGAATCGATCGCCGGTCGAGCTTTGCGCGATCGGGATCGGCCATGATGTGACGCGCTACTACCAGAAGGCCGTCACGATCATGGATGCCGAACAGCTTGGAGGGACGATGGTCGAACAGCTCGCCGGGTTGTTCGACAACGAACGGGAGGGCGCGCGGTGATGAAACGCCTAGTGGTGCCGGGACTGCTTTTGTGTTCTGTTGCTGCTCCAGCGCAGACGGGCGGGCCCGAGCTCACTCTGACGGCTGCCGAAAGCATAGCAAACGGCTGCCGCACCTTTGCTTCGGCCAAGGGGCAAAGCCATGCCATCGCAATCGTGGATGCGGGCGGGCACCTCATCCTTGCCATGCGTATGGACGGGAACCGGGAAGGCGTGATGGCCTTTGCGATTGAAAAGGCGAAGGCGGTGGCGATGTGGGGGTTTCCGACATCCGGTATGGCCGAAGCAGTCAAATCGACGCCGGGATTTGCTGCGGCGCCCTACGTCGTGACGGTTGGTGGAGGCGTTCCCGTTTATGGGGCAGACGGACGGACACTGATCGGAGCAGTTGGCGCTTCTGGAGAGGCTCCGGCGGACGATGCCGCCTGTGCGGTAGCAGGCATCAAGGCGGCGGGCCTCGCTTCCCTACGCAAATAGCGATCAGGCTATCCATTCGACCAGGAGGGCGACGACCGTCAATGTCAGCCCGGCCAGAAAGGTCCGGTAGGCATAGCCCAAATAACGATATTTCTTCCGCTGAAGCACTTGTCCATTCTGGTAGATGTCGCGCAGCATGAGGCGATAGATCGCTTCGTCCGTCGTCAGTTCTTCGAGCACGGCATCGGCAAATGCATCTTCGCTCATGGCCGAGAAGGTCCCGAAAAATAGAATGTTGGGCTTTCCGCCCGAGTCAGGCTTGGCACCGATCGAGGGCAGGATGGCGAATACCGCGAGCATTGCCGAGATGAACGAAAAGAGCGCAAGGACGAGGATCGCAGCAGTGATGCCCTGCTTTCCCGCTTGTCCGACACAAATTGTAAAGACGACGAACGTCGCGCCCATCAGGATCGACGCCTTCTGGTCGGCCATCTGGCTCAAAGTCAGGTTGATCTGCTGTGTCGTGCGCACCAGATGCACCGCGTTCGGCGAATAGGGTGATTCTTTATCCGGCATCGCTTGCTCTCCCTGGGGAACCGCGTCCGATCGTTACACTTGCATGACGGGCATGGGCTTGCCAAGTCTTGCCGCCTTCCTGCCGCATTCCGGTGGAATAGGCGCGACACTTCATTTCAAGGAGTTGCCATGACCGACCGGGCCGCCATTGCCGAGGCCATTGCCGCACAGATCGAACCCTTCAACAGGAAGGGTATCGCCCTGACCGACGCCACGACCTTCCAGCACGATCTCGAGTGGGACAGCTTGACGGTCATGGATTTCGTCGCCGCTATCGAGGACGAATTCGATATCCTGATCACGATGAACATGCAGGCCGAAATCGAAACTGTCGGCCAGCTGATCGATGCCGTTGAAAAGCTGCAGTCAAAATGACCGATCTGTTTTCGAAGTTCGATCCCCTGATTGCCGAGCGCGAAGCGCTCATGTCGACCGGAATCCGGGATCCGTTTGCGATCGTGATGGATGAAGTCAAGTCGCCGACCGAAGCCGTCATCAAGGGCAAGGATACAATCCTGCTCGGCACGTACAATTATATGGGGATGACGTTCGATCCCGACGTGATCGCCGCAGGCAAGGCGGCACTCGAACAGTTTGGCAGCGGCACCAATGGCAGTCGTTGCCTGAACGGCACGTTCCGTGACCATATGGAAGCCGAAGAGGCACTGAAGGAGTTTTACGGAACGAAGCACGCAATGGTCTTTTCGACCGGCTATCAGGCGAATCTGGGTCTGGTTTCGACGATCGCGGGCAAGGGCGATTACATCATTCTCGATGCGGACAGCCATGCCTCGATCTATGACGGCTGCTTTCTCGGCAACGCGGAAATCGTCCGCTTCCGTCACAACAGTATAGAAGACCTTGAAAAGCGTCTTGGCCGCCTGCCCCCCGAGGCTGGCAAGCTGGTCATTCTTGAAGGCGTCTATTCGATGATCGGCGATATCGCCCCGCTCGACAAGATGGTCGCGGTTGCCAAGAAGTTCGGCGCGATGGTCCTGGTCGACGAGGCGCATTCGATGGGCTTTTTCGGCCCGCATGGCCGTGGCGTCTATGAAGAGCAGGGTGTCGAGGCCGATGTCGATTTCGTCGTCGGCACATTCTCGAAAAGTGTTGGCACGGTCGGCGGGTTCGTCGTCTCGAACCATCCCAAGTTCGAGATATTGCGGCTGGTGACGCGACCCTATGTCTTCACGGCCTCGTTGCCGCCAAGCGTCGTCGCGACGGCAGCGACGTCGATCCGTAAGCTGATGTATGCGCACAACAAGCGTCAGCATCTTTGGGAAAATGTGCGCCAGCTGCACGCCGGCCTCAAGAAACTTGGCTTCCGGTTGCCGACCGAGACGGCCGAATCCGCGATTGTCACGGTCCTGCTCGACAATCAGGAGCAGACGGCCGCGATGTGGGACAAGATGGTCGAGCTGGGCGTCTATGTGAACATGGCGCGTCCCCCGGCGACGCCGACGGGCATTTTCCTGCTGCGCTGCTCGCTCTGCGCCGAACACACGCCCGAGCAGATCGATGCCGTACTTGCCCGCTTCGCCGAAGCCGGTCGCGCGGTCGGCGCGATCGCGTGAAGATTCTGGTCGTCGATGATGACGGCCGGATCCGTCAGATGACGGCCGATGCCCTGCGCGATCACGGGCATGACGTTGTGGAAGCTGATTGCGGCGCTGCCGCCCTTGCCCTGCTCGACGATCAGGTCGGCATCCTGCTGACCGACGTTCAGATGCCGGGCATGACGGGCCCCGAACTGGCCGATGCAGCCCAAGTGCGCCGTCCCGATCTCTCGATTCGGTTCATGAGCGCCGATGCTGGGGCGATTCCGCCCGAAGCGTTCCGGGGGCGCCCGGTTCTTGCCAAGCCCTTTACGTTATCGGCGCTACTGGAAGCAGTGGAGGGTTAGCTTCGCCGTGGCGCTCAGGCCATCACCGTTCCGACCAAGCCCTCGAACAGGCGTCGGCCATCGGTTCCGCCATGGGCCGGTTCAACCATTCGCTCGGGATGCGGCATCATGCCGAGAACATTTCCCTCGGCATTCAGGATACCGGCAATATCCCGTGCCGAACCGTTGACCGGCTCGGCATAGCGGAACGCCACCCGGCCTTCGCCTTCGAGCCGGTCCAGCGTGGTGCCATCCGCAAAATAATTGCCGTCATGATGCGCAACTGGAATGGTTAGGAGTTCGTCCTGTTCATAGCGGCTCGTGAAGATCGACTGGCTGTTGGAAACGTGCACCGCAACATCGCGACAAACAAAATTGATGCCGGCATTGCGCATCAAGGCGCCAGGCAGCAGTCCAACTTCGGTCAATACCTGAAAGCCATTGCAAACGCCCAGAACCGAAACGCCCCTCCCAGCGGCCTGCACTACCGCGCGCATCACGGGCGATTGCGCCGCCATCGCTCCTGAACGCAGATAATCGCCGTAGGAAAAGCCGCCCGGAACTGCGATGATGTCGAGACCATCCGGCAATTGGGTCTCGCGGTGCCAGACCATGGCGGGGGCGCAGCCCGTCACAATCTCCAGCGCCACTGCCATGTCGCGATCGCAATTGGATCCTGGGAAGACGATGACGGCGGATTTCATTGCCTCATGCCCTTTCGATGCGGAAATTCTCGATGACGGTGTTTGCGAGAAGCTTGCGGCACATGTCTTCGACGGCAGTCTCTTGGATCGTGTCGTCCAGGTCGAGCTCGATCAACTTGCCCTGCCGCACGTCGTTGACGCCCGAAAAGCCGAGCCCTTCAAGAGCATGGTGGATTGCCTTGCCTTGCGGATCGAGTACGCCATTTTTGAGAGTGACATAGACTCGCATCTTCATTGAAGGGGCTTTCGCAGGCAGGAGTTCGGGTTGCGACCGCCCGATACCGGCGTGCCGGCTTAAGGGCAAGATTCATCTTTCCTTAGTCATGATTGTGCACGTTCGACGTGGGGTTCGAGCACGACCAGGCACAAGTCGTGGGAGATGAACAATGAACATTCTGGCGATTGCTCTGTTTGTGGGCCTTTTCGCCTTTGGCCGCCAGATTTTTGGCTGGCATGACGAGTTGGGCAAGGTCCAGATGGTGCTGATCTTGTCGTTTGTACTTGGATATTTTGCCGGACTTCGCCGGCCAGGCTGAACAGCTCCCGATCGCGATATCGGCTTTACGTTTGCGCCGTTTGCCGAAGCGGGCTGTGCGCTGGTCGAACATTGGGAGCAATGATAAAGCTCGCGGCCTAGCCGACTTTGCGTGCGGCGAGGCTGTTGGCCCCCATCCCTGCCTTTATTTGCCTCGCCGCCGACCTTCCCAAAGTCGGTTAGTCGAGACGTTCGGTCATCTGCAATTTGGCGCTGTCGACAAGAAGATCGACCAAATCCTTTGGCAGGGATTCGCGCCAACAGACGAATGGCGAGAATTCGATATCCGGTGCGCCGTCGATCAACGTCAATCGGCCCTGCTTGATCTTGTGCCATGCAAGACGCTCCGGCACGTATCCACTCGCACCCGACGCAACCAGCCAATCGAGCGATAGGCTACCCAAATCCAGGTCAAGGCCAGGGTTCGGCAATTCTCCGATCCTTGCCGAGATCTCTGCATTCGCGTTTTCGCCCCAATCGATGCGCGCGAAGTTTTCGCGCCAATCCCGGTCCGGGCGCGATGTTAGCAGGACAAGCCGATCCGACACGAGTTGTTCGATGCGCAAGCCTTTGCGAAGAACCGGGTCGTACAAGAAGGCGATGTCCAATTCGTCGTCCTCCAGATCACGATTGAGCTGCGCAGCAGTTGCGGAGCTGGCGCGAATGGCCAGAGTATCGTTGCGTGCAATGACATCCTGAAGCCAGGCCATCAGGAAGGCTGGCCATAACGCGTGCTGCCCACCGATTCTGACTGACCGGGCGAAGCGTGGCGGGAGCGCGACCCGCATGCACCCTTGGTCCCAAGCGCGAACCATGGCCTGGGCAGGCGCAACGAACCGGCGTCCCGCCGATGTCAGCCGACAGCCACGTTTGTCGCGATCGAACAGCCGGACGCGCAGAGAGTGTTCGAGTTGCTTGATCCTTTCGGTGACGGCGGAAGGACTGGCATGAACACGCCGGGCGGCGCCCACGAAGCTGCCTGCCGTGACGGCGGCAAGGAAGGTTCTGGCAGTTATGACATCCATTTAATTCTCTTATTCGAAATTTATGGTTCTGACAATTGCACTTCTAATGATTCAAATGGCTCCCTAAGTCTTAGCCGAGAGGCAGTTGGCTGCCTCTTGTCTCGATTGGAGCCGCAGATTCTCTGCAGGCGTGGTATGGAAAGAGCGATGTCGAACTGGACGATTGCACCCGTGGCAAACGCTTGCGCGCAAGAGGCGGAACATCGGACGGATGGTCCGAGTGGCAGCAGGGGGCCGACGTTTCGAACCTCCGGTTCCGTAGTGAAACGGGCGAACAATGTCGAAACGGTGAAACAGCAGGAAATTGTGCGTTTGCAGGCTGCGATCAGGCACCAGCATTGGGCACGAAATGAGATCAGGCGTATCGAAAAATGCGAGCGTAAAGCCGAACAGCGCATGCTGGCTACGCAGCGGCAATTCGAGGGCGCCGCGCGCTGGGGGCATATTTTCGGTTGCGAGCCTATCGAAGCATTGAATTGGGCCGAGGCCCTCGTCCGCGCGGCAAGAAAATGGGATGATGCCGCTGATCAACGCCTTGAGTTGATCAACCGGCTCAAAGTTGCGCGACGTTGTCTTGCCGATGCCGAGCGCGCCATCGATGAAGTGCGGCACCACATCGGCCCGACAGTTTCCATCCTTCATCGCGAAACGGGCAAGTTACCTCATCAGCAAAGCTGAGCGTGTAGGTGTTGCGCGACGACACAGAGCTCCAAGTGCAGCAACAAACCAATCGGCGCGACACGCCAAGCCCGATTGGCGCCGGACCAGAATGAAGGCGAAAGGAAGTGGAATGTTTAGTGGTTCGCATAGAAGAGACCGGATCAAGTCCGCGCCGCATCCCAAGGGCACATTGAGCTTGCGAGGTCTCGATGGTCGACTGGAGCGCGCGCTTGAGAGCGTCGCGCCATGCCCCGGAGAGATCGTCGCGCCTTTGCATCTTCCCTTCGACCGGGCCTCGCTCGCCCCTCAGATTTCACCGGAAGCAATGGGCTTTCACTATGACCAACACTTTGTCGATCACGTTCACAAGCTCAATTCGTTGGTCCGCGCCACCGAATTCGAAGGCCTTGCCTTGGAAGACATCATCCGCCAAGCGGCTTGGAAGCGCAAACGCGCGCTTCTGACCGCAGCCTCGCAAGTCTGGAACCATGCTTTCTTTTGGCAGTGTCTCAGCGGCGAAGAGGGGCGGTCACCAGATTGCATTCTGGGAGATGCGCTCACTAAAACCTTCGGCAGCATCAAAGCCTTTCAGCACAGCTTCGTCGAAAAGGGCATGGCCCTTGTCGGCTCCGGTTGGCTTTGGCTCGTGTGGCACAGGGATCACGGCTTGGTCATTACGACGACGGAAAACACTATTCCTGTCTGGGTTGGATCCGAACGCGTTCCATTGCTTGTGTGCGACCTTTGGGAGCATGCCTATTTTCTGGACTGGCGGAACGATCGAAGAGGTTGGCTGCAAGCATTTGTGACGCAAAGGGCGAATTGGAATTTTGCTGCCAGGCAAATGGCGTCGCTCCTCAAGACAAGGCCGCAATGGGTTTATCCAAGTTATGGTGAAAGGGCGGCGATCTCCTGATCGCCCGCAGGAGAGTCGAACAGAGGCAACGGGATCAGTTCCCGAGTTGCCAGCATATCGAGACGCCTTGGGGCTTCGAAAGCAGTTTGCCTCAAAAAGGGAACCAAATCTGGATGGCCGCCACGCCGGCGACCCAAGTGACAAGATTGAGGGGAATTCCAACGCGTACGAAGTCCAGATAGTTATAGCTGCCCATCTGATAGACGAGAGCATTAGTCTGATAGCCGAAGGGCGTTGCAAACGCGGCGCTCCCGGCGATCATCACGGCCACGAGGAACGGACGCGAACTGACGTCGAGCGCCTCGGCAATCGAAACCGCAATGGGCGTAAAAAGGACCGCCACCGTGGCGTTTGAGAGCAATTCGGTCGAAAAGAGCGTGACACCATAGACTATGATGAGGGCCGCCAATGGGCTGACACTCTCAAGTGAGCCAATGAGCATCGACGTTACCGCAGCGGCAAGTCCCGTCACATCGAGAGCAATGCCGAGCACCACCATACCGGCGATTAGCATCAGCACTTCGGGTCGCAGCCCGGAATAGGCCTGGTCCGGAGTGATCACGCGCAGGAGAATTAGCAGCACAGCACCGGCAAAGGCGCACGCTGCAATCGGGGCCATATCCAGCGCCGAAAAGGCTACTACGCCAACGAAAACCGTCGCTGAAGCAACAGCCGCGAGGGGCCGAAACGGCGCAGGCTGGGAAAAAGGCAATGCGTGCCCGATCTGCCCCCCGGCGAGACCAGGTTCCGAAAGCGCGTGACCGACGTCCTCAGGCGGGCTTGTGTCGCCTTTGTCGACCCGAATTAGCCGCTGGCCAAATATCAGCAGATAAAGCCCCCCGACAACGGCGACAGTGATTCCGACGGGGGTAATCTCGAAAATTCCGAACCGCGGCTGGCCCGATACGGACGCCATGTCACTTACAAGCAAGTTGGTCGATGTTCCGATAAGCGTGCAGCAACCGCCCAGGACGCAAGCGTAGGACAAAGGAATGAGAAAGCGCTTTGGGGACGTGCCGAGCGAGACGGCAACGTCGCGCACGACAGGGGCTCCCAGGACAACTATTGGCGTATTGTTGAGGAACGCCGACGCGCCCCCGCACAGCGCGATTAGCAGCCAAATGCCCGTCTTGCCGATGCGACGGCAAATCTTGGTCAATATGGCGATCGCACCGTCAAGCAGCCCCGAAAGTTCCATTGCATAGGCAATGACAAAGAGCGACGCGAGTGCGACGATAGCGGGGCTTGCAAACGCGCCCTGCACCTCCACTGGCCGAACCACGCCGGATATCAATAATAGGGCGGCGCCTGACAGGGCGACGATATCTGAGCGCAGCTTGTCCATGATGAGTGCCGCAACGACCATCGCGAGCACGATAAGGGTGATAACCTGACTCTCCGACATGCAGCGGTTATGATTGATTTTTCGCGTGGGTCCAAATTCGGCCCCGTGCTTCGCCCGCTTGCAACCCCGATGTGCTAGATAGACGTCATGAAGCGAGTCGCAAGCACTGTGCGGTGGGCCGCGCTGGCACTCGGTGCGGCAAGCTGCCAGCCGAAGGATGCCGAGACGGTCAATGGCGCAGCGGCGGGGGGAGGTGGGCTGCAGCATAGCAGCCCGGCGGTCCTTTCAGCCTTCGAGGCGCCGCTTAGCCGCGCCGACCTGTTGCTGGCCGTTGTGCGAGCCCGAAGCGCGACCGCAAGCAATACCGACGATCGAGGAGCGCAACGTGCCCTTCAAGGAAAGCGTTTCGAGTTCCGGATGCGTTTCGGTTGTGAAGCAACCGGCCCGGCTTCGTCTCCCGATGATCGCAGTTGGTCCTTCGATGAATCCAGGCGCATATTGCGGGTCCGGGTCCGGCCCGAAATCAGGATCGCGTCCGGCCTTGTCCGAAGCCTGGTTGACGATAATACCGAGGCAGTCGAAGGATTTGCCGTCGAACGGCCTTGGATGCTTTCGGCGGCCTGCCCGCAACCCGTTTCCCCCGCTCCGCCTACGGACGAACATGATGCCGCGCGGGGCAGGAACGAAGGAGCCCCTGCGGACCGCTACAGTGAAGACATGCCGCAGGTCGGTGTTGTCGAATTCTTTGCGAAGAACGATACGCGGCTGCTTCGTCGTAACAACAGGGACTACCAAGTGACCACGACACTCGAGCCCGGCGAGATGCCCGGCGGGGATGGATTCGATCTTCTGGTATCGGGCAGGCTCAAGCAGCGCCCGAGTGGGTCCGTCATTGAATGCCGGCAATTTGATCCCGCCCGCCCGCCTGCGTGCGTCATCTCGGCCGAATTCGATACGGTTTCGATCAATTGGGCCGGTCGCGGAGAGAAGCTCGTCCAATGGTCACGTTAGCCCCGTCGCGACTAGGGGCCAGCGTGCCGGATGTCGGCCGCAGCGTCGTTGGTCGAGGTGGGATCAGACTTCGTTCGGCGCTCCTTGGTCGGCTCGTCCGTACGGCCCGACAACAGGCTGATTGCCCCTTGCCCCTCTTGACCGAAATAGCTCCGAATGCGCAAATCGCGTTGTGGAAACGGGACTTCGATCCCGTGTTTGCGCAAAGCGTCATCGATTGCCCAGCAATAGGCCGCCATCATGCTCCCAGGACGCTTCACGGCGTCGAGGGCGGGCCACACCACAAGTTCGAACTCGAGCGCCGATTCTCCGAAACCCGTCAGCCACACCTGCGTCTTTCGCTCGTCGTCGTCCGGCAAAGTGAACGGGACTGAGCGAGCAGCCTCCAATGCCGCCGATTTCACTGTTTCCTTGTTGCTGCCATATGCCACCGGGAAATGGACGTGCACACGTCGGGATGCCCTGTCGCGCGTCCAGTTCGTCAGCTTGCCACCAAGAAGGTCTGCGTTGGGCACCATGACATCAACATTGTCGGTCGTCCGCAAGGTTGTGGCGCGCGGGCCAATCGCGTCGACCACTCCGGCCGTACCGTCATTGAGTTCGATATAGTCGCCGACTTCAATGCTACCGTCGAAAAGAAGGATGAGTCCGCATACAAAATTGTTGACCACACCTTGAAGGCCGAGGCCGATCCCCACGCCCAAGGCGCCGGCGAACAGGGAAAGGGCGGAAAGATCGACGCCAAGTGCCGATACTGTAGCTGCGAGGGCCGACACCACGATGACATACCGCGCCACTTGTCCAGCCACATATAGCGTGGACGCGCGACCGTCGCCCAGGCGGCGCTGCGCACGGATAGTGAGATATCGGACCGCCGAAGCCGCAAGTGCACCTACGAAAAGGATTAGCGCTGCGGTGGCGATGGATTGCAGCGAAATTGCCGTGTTTCCAATGCTCATGACTGGTTCGACCGAAGCCTTGTCCAATCCGCCCATATGCCAACCTCCTTTCCTGTCACCAGAGCTCGTCGCAAGCCTCACACATGCCGTTCCAGACGGGCTGGCTGCCGGTGTTCATTGCAACGTGGTTTCGCAGGGCATAGCGGAGCGCGATGACCTGAATCCACACTATTAGCTGGAAACTGCAACAAATGGGCTGAATGATGTTGCGTGCACGTCGCGAGAAAAAGGCCATCTGCGATCCCCGATCCTTGGCTGGCCAGCAACGAGATCGGGTACTGGCATGATCACGCCGGCCATTGGCCAATGCTATCGACGCAAATTACCGAACAGAGCCGACGAAGCGCGACCCTGCAACTATACTGACATCACGCTGTCAGCAGGCGATCCATACAAGGGGTGTGGACAACCACCACAAGGGAACCGCCCCGATGTACACACTCCACATGCACCCCTTTTCCTTCTTCTCGCGCCGGGTCATCGCCCTTCTGGCACAATGCGATCTGCCCCATGAGCTACGCCTAGTGAACCTGATGGCCGGTGAGCACCGCAGCGAGTCTTTCCTCGCACTCAATCCGAATGGGCAAGTGCCCGTGCTGGTCGACCGCGATCTGGTACTGGCTGAAAGCAACGCCATATTGCGCTACTTGTGCACGATGAACGACCTTGACGATTGGTATCCGGTTGCGCCGCATGTCCGCGCCAAGGTCGAGCAATGGCTTGATTGGACGCAGATGAGACTCTCGATCGCGACGCGCGATATTGTCTTCAACACCCTTTTCGCAGGCGAACGCGCGGACAAGGCCGCCCTTGCCAAAGGGCAGGAGTTGCTCGAATCCCTGACACCAATATTAGAGCAGCAATTGTCCCGGTCGGCTCATGTTGTGGGTGAGACGCCGACCATTGCCGATCTCGCCGTCTTCTCTTGCCTCTCGCAATTGGCGCTTGCTGATGCCCGGCCGGATACACCCTCGATTTCCCGTTGGCACAATGGCATTGCCGCGCTGAAAGGCGTGGCAAGGGCTGGGGGACTGATGGCGGACGCCATGGCTACTTGATCAGAACGGAGAAACGATGCGTCGGGCGGACCGGCTGTTCCAGATCATCCAGATACTGCGTGGCGCACGCCGCCCGGTTACCGCTCGGGAGCTGGCAGGAGAGCCGGAGCGCGATCCGCGAACCATCTATCGTGACATGGCCGATCTTGTCGCGAGCGGCGTGCCGGTGCGCGGCGAGGCGGGGGTCGGCTATGTCCTTGAGGCAGGATATGAACTGCCGCCGCTGATGCTGACGCTCGATGAGGTGGAAGCGGCCCTGCTCGGGGCGCGCGGGATCTCGTGGCCAAGCTGGAAGCCGTGTTGCCGCCGGACATGCGCTTGCTGGCGGACAGTTCTGGACTGTTGGCCGCCGGCCATTCATCCAATATTGTGGCTGACAGCATGGACATGCAGGCCCTGCGCCGGGCCATCCCGGAGAGGCGCAAGGTCGCGATCAGCTACAGCGACGAACAGGGGCGGGTCAGTAAACGGATCGTGTGGCCCATACATATTGGCTATTTCGAGCGGGTGCGTCTCATCGTCGGCTGGTGCGAACTTCGACAGGCCTTCCGCCATTTTCGCTCCGACCGGATTGTCGAGGCTCGCATATTGGAGGAGCGCTTTACCTCCAGCCTGCATCAACTCCGCCGCGCATGGCGCGAGACAGAATTCGGCGCATGACATTCGAATACTCGGTCGGAGCCGTGCCCCCCTGCCTTTTGCTTCTGACTCTGGTCAGGTGTTGGGACCCGCGTTCACCTCGCGCGCGGCAAGCAAATCGAGGATATCTGACGCGTTGGCGGATGACCATTGCGCGGGAACTGCTTCGCAAGGGCTGCCCGCGATGAACGCCAGGATCTCAACGAGTGAGTGGTGGACAGGGCTGGATTCGAACCAGCGTAGACTCTCGTCGGCAGATTTACAGTCTGCTGCCATTAACCACTCGGCCACCTGTCCATGGTTGCGCTTGGGCGAGGCAGGCCCTTGGCGAAGGCGCACGCTTAAGTCAACCGGTCCGGCGCATTTCCGCTGCGCGACGGACCGCCTCTGCAAACATCGCCCCCCTGTCTGGCGCATGAGCCAGAAAGAGCGACGGCTCGATAAGTTCGAGTTCCATGAGCCAGAAGGTGCCGGACCCGCTGCGGACCATGTCCACGCGTGCATACACGGTCGGCTCGGTCAGGACGCCAAGCGCAGTTTGGGCAAGCGCCAGTGTGGCGGCGGGCGGGTCGACGGCAATCTCCGTTCCGCCAAATTGCTCCTGCACGCGAAAGTCTCCCCTTGCGGGACGCTTCAATATCGCGTGGCTGAACCGGCCCCCAAAGAAGAACAGGCTATACTCACCCTCTTCTGCAATGGCGGGTACCAGAGGCTGGATCAGCATTTCCGCCCCCGCGACCGTTGTCGGTACGGGGCCTCCGGGGCGAAGGCGATACGTCCCTTCGGCGCCTCCGGATATGGCCGGTTTCACAACAAGGCTCATAGCGCCCAGTACTGCCGCGGCTTCGGTCAGGTCCTGCTCGCAAAGCGATGGGGCCAATCGGGTGGGGACGATCGGAACGCCTTGCGCCTCAAGGTCTAGTAAATAGGCTTTGTTTGTATTCCATCGCAGCGTCTCGGGCGTGTTGGCGAATGGCAACGCCTGCCACAGGCGGAGCAAGTCATACCAATGAGCAGGATCACGCTGGTAGCCCCAGGCCAGCAACGGCAGGATGAGGTTGAAGTCGGCAAGGTAGCCCGGGTCGCGCCAGGGGCGGAAGGTAATACTGTCGCCGAACAGGGAGCGGTAGTTCGCCGCGTCTTTGTGCCAATCGACGCCATAGCCGTCGGCCGGGGTAAGTACGGCAATACGGACCATTGCGGGCAACCCCCCCTTTTCGACTGAACTTATGGCGGACAACGGCGGGCCCATAAGATGCTCGCTTCTATTTCGAAAGTCCCAATCAGACCGTTGCACGGGACCCCCTCGAATTCGCCCTTGCCTGTCTTCTTTCCGGCCTGTAGCTAGGTTTCATTATGAAACCAAATACAGTTGGAAAGGAATGCCTCTCATGATCGTCTATGGTAATTCGCTCTCTCCCTTTGTTCGCAAAGTCATGATTTTTGCCGCCGAAAAGGGCATTCCGCTTGAGTCAAAATCGGCGTTCCCGGGTGGGAACGATCCGGCCTTCCGGGCGATGAGCCCGTTTGGGAAGATTCCCGCCTTCAGCGATGGTGATTACCTGCTCTGCGATTCTTCGGCGATCGTCCACTATATAGAGGCGAAACATCCGACGCCGGCGCTGATTCCCGCTGAGGCCAAGGACCGGGGCCGCGTAGTCTGGTTCGATGAGTTCGCCGATACCATTCTCCTGCAACCGGCAGGCAAGATCTTCTTCAACCGCATCGTAGCCAAACTGGTCGGCCGACCTGCCGATCTTGCCGCTGCCGACGAAGCCCAGGCGAACGAGCTGCCGCCGGTCCTTGCGTGGTTGGAAACGCAGATTCCCGCATCCAACTTCCTCGTCGGCGACGCATTCTCGCTGGCGGATATTTCGGTTGGGACAATACTCGTCAATCTTGGACACGCAGGGGCGGCGCCTGATCCCGTCAAATATCCCAAGCTGGCGGCTTATCGCGACGCGATTCTCGCGCGTCCAAGTTTCGCACCGATTGTGGCTGCTGAACGAAAAGCCCTCGGATTCGCCGATTAGACGCCTGAGCGCCGCAACGCCTGCCGCAATGGCGCACATATTCCTGCGCAGGCCGCGAGTTGCGCGGGATGCAATAGTTAATGGTCGTTTGGTTCGTACATGAAGTGATAGTTAACGGCGTCTCAAAACAATACAAAACCCCTCTAAATCTACGAAATATCACAGTAGACTGGTCGCATTTATTCAGGCATTTCAAGACCAGACTAAATCTGGGATTTGAAACGATGAAGTTTGCATCACGCGTTGCTTCGACAGTTTGTGCGGCGGCCCTTTCGGTGGGGACTTGTGTTCCCTCGGCGCATGCGGCGAATTTTGTGTTCGGCCTGACTGGTGGATCGTCCAGTGTCAACGGCGCTGACGGCAATGCCCGGTTATTTTCGGCGACGAGCGGTGGCGCCACGCTCAACCTGCGTGTCACGGGGTGGAGCCTTACTTCGCCAAGCATTCTAGGCTTGGTGCGGGATTCCTATCTCGGCCTCTATAGCAGCGGGCTGGGGGTCACTTCCGGTGACGAGTCGGGCTCTGGCAGCACCCATACGGCGGACAATCAGAACCGCTACGACTTTTTCGTTCTCCAGTTCGACAAACCCGTCAGCCTCGTTTCTGGAACCTTTACGCCGTTTTCGCTGGGGGGCTATCTCGATACGGATGCCACGGTCGGGTTCGGGACGACGAGTGCGCCTTGGAACAGCCAGCCGGCACTGAACAACCAGAACTTCCTGACGCTTTCCGGTGTCTTCAACGGCGGCTTTTCGACCTTGACGGGCAACGGGACACCCAACACCCGACTGCTCAATCCCGCAGCCAATATCGGAAATATCTGGCTTGTCGGCGCGGCGTTCGACAATGCCGATCGTCGCACTGACGCCTTCAAATTCTCGAACCTGACCGTTTCGGGAAGCACATCGGTGCCGGAGCCTGCAACCTGGGCCATGATGATCTTTGGGTTCGGTTTGGTCGGTTCGGCGATGCGCCGCCGCCAAGTGCGGACAGCCGTGAGCTTTAGCTGATCCGGCTTTGACTGGGGACAAGGGGCCGCGCGACACAAGGGTCGCGCGGCCTTCTGCTCTATTTCAGCTTGAGTTCCTGCAATTGCTGCGTGCCCATTGGCTTACGCATTGTGGCGCGCGCGCCATAGGCTGTGTCGAGCTTGCGCGTATCGGACTTCATGAAGGCCTCGAACTCCTTTTGCTGGCGAAGCTGCTCCGCGGCGTCATAGACCTTGCTGTAGTTTACGACCAGGAAGAGGTCGGGTTCGCCTTCGCGAGCGTAGTTATTGGCATACACGGCATAGCTGGTGACATAGCCTTTTGACTTCGCCCATTCGTTCTGCGCCTTCCAAGGGCCAGCCAGATAGTCCATGTAGTTTTCGAATTGCCCGTCGAGAACATCGATGCCGGATACGTCGGCATAACCCCCAGGCGTATATGACGATTCCTGCGCAGCAGCAGGCGCGGCAAGGCCAAGCGAAATCGCGAGCGCAGCGCCCGCAAACAGACTGATTTTCATTTCAAGACATCCCTGTTGGGGCCGCAGACCAAACGCGGCCATATAGGCCCGGTTTCAATGATACGCGACACACGGCCATGGCAAGCGCGGTGCGACCATCCGATCGTCTATGCGAATCTGGATTTGCCTCCACCTTGGACAGCGCGAAGGCTAGGCCGTTTTTCGGTGCCTGACAAGATTACGCAAGGGGGTCATAATATTGCACGCTGACTCCGAAAAACGGTCTCATACGGGGGCTGACAGCCCCGTATCGCCCTGCTAACAGGCCCTCGAACCTTCCGCACGGGCAGGGCGCACCGTGCCGGATTTCGGGACATTTCAACCCCGTGCAGCGGCGGACCCCGACGGGCTTGCCAATGCGCGCGCAAATAGGGGAAGACCTTCATGACCGCCGTTGGACACGATACGCTTGGCACTCGCTCGACGCTGGATGTGGGGGGCAAGAGTTACGCCTATTATTCGATCGACAAGGCTGCGGCGAAGCTGGGCGATGTTTCGCGACTGCCTTTCTCGATGAAGGTGCTCCTCGAAAATCTGCTGCGGTTCGAGGATGGCGGCTTCACGGTCTCGACGGCCGATGTCCAAGCCCTGATCGACTGGCAGAAGAACCCGACTTCGGATGCTGAAATCCAGTATCGCCCGGCGCGCGTGCTGCTGCAGGATTTCACGGGCGTTCCTTGTGTCGTCGATCTGGCAGCGATGCGCGATGCGATCGCGAAGCTGGGAGGGGACACCTCGAAGATCAATCCGCTTGTCCCTGTCCACCTCGTCATCGACCATTCGGTGATGGTTGACGAATTCGGCCACCCCAAGGCTTTCGAGCAGAATGTCGAGATCGAATATCATCGCAACGGCGAACGCTACGACTTCCTGAAATGGGGTTCGAAAAGCCTCGACAATTTCAAGGCGGTTCCACCGGGAACGGGCATCTGCCATCAGGTCAATCTCGAGAATATCGCACAGGCTGTCTGGACGTCAAGCGACCAAAACGGAGCCACGGTCGCCTATCCCGACACATGTGTCGGCACCGACAGCCATACAACGATGATCAATGGCCTTGGCGTGCTCGGTTGGGGTGTCGGCGGGATCGAAGCGGAAGCGGCAATGCTCGGCCAACCGGTGTCGATGCTGATCCCGGAGGTGGTTGGATTCAAGCTCATCGGCACGCTGAAGGAAGGCATCACCGCGACTGACCTCGTGCTGACCTGCACACAGATGCTCCGGAAACATGGCGTGGTTGGCCGCTTCGTCGAATATTTCGGTCCCGGCCTCTCGTCGCTGACACTGGCCGATCGCGCGACGCTGGCGAATATGGCACCCGAATATGGCGCCACTTGCGGCTTTTTCGGCATCGATGAAAAGACGCTGGACTATATGCGGCTTACGGGTCGTGAAGAGGCGCAGATCGCGCTGACCGAGGCCTATGCGAAGGCGCAGGGGCTTTGGCGATACGCCGATTCTCCCGATCCCGTCTTTACGTCGACGCTCGAACTCGACATGTCGACGGTCGTTCCCAGCCTTGCCGGACCGAAGCGGCCGCAGGACAAGGTCGCGCTTACCGATGTCGATGACGTGTTCAATGGCGAGTTGTCCTCGATCTACAAGCATGAGGGCTTCAAGCGGGTGCCAGTTGAGGGAAAGGGCCACGATATCGGCGATGGCGACGTGGTGATCGCGGCAATAACCAGCTGCACCAACACCTCGAATCCCGGCGTCCTTGTCGCGGCCGGGCTTGTCGCCAAAAAGGCGAACGCGTTCGGCCTCAAGCCCAAGCCGTGGGTCAAGACCTCGCTGGCGCCGGGATCGCAAGTCGTGACCGACTATCTCGCCAAGGCGGGGTTGCAGGATGATCTCGATGCGGTCGGTTTCAATCTGGTCGGCTATGGCTGCACGACCTGTATCGGCAATTCGGGCCCGCTCGCCGAACCGATCTCGAAGGCGATCAACGGCAACGACATCGTGGCCGCTTCGGTCCTCTCGGGCAATCGCAACTTCGAAGGCCGGGTATCGCCCGATGTCCGCGCAAATTTTCTCGCCTCGCCGCCGCTGGTCGTTGCCTATGCGCTGAAAGGCACCGTGACCGAGGATTTCACGACCACGCCGATCGGGCAGGCGACCGACGGTTCGGACGTTTACCTCAAGGACATCTGGCCAACCAATCAGGAAGTCGCTGACACGATGGCCGCGAACATTGACCGCGGCATGTTCCAGGCGCGCTATGCGAATGTCTATCTCGGCGATGCGCACTGGCAAGCCATCCAGGTCGAAGGCTCCGAAACCTATCGGTGGCGCGCAGGCAGCACCTATGTTGCCAATCCCCCCTATTTCGAGGGCATGACAATGACGCCGGCGCCTGTGGGCGACATCATCGAAGCGAAGCCGCTTGCCATCCTTGGCGATTCGATCACCACCGATCACATCAGCCCGGCAGGCAGCATCAAGAGCGATTCGCCTGCGGGCACCTGGCTCATGGAACATCAGGTGTCTAAGGCGGATTTCAATTCCTACGGCGCGCGGCGTGGCCATCATGAGGTCATGATGCGCGGAACGTTCGCCAACATCCGCATCAAGAACGAGATGGTCCCCGGCGTCGAAGGCGGCATGTCACGCTATGGCCAGGAGATCATGCCGATCTATGATGCGGCGATGCGGCATAAAGCCGATGGCACGCCGCTCGTTGTCGTCGCGGGCAAGGAATATGGCACCGGCTCTTCGCGCGACTGGGCGGCGAAGGGCACCAATTTGCTTGGCGTCCGCGCCGTCATTGTAGAAAGCTTCGAGCGCATCCACCGATCGAACCTGGTCGGCATGGGAGTCCTTCCCCTTCAGTTCAAAAATGGCGAGACGCGCAATTCGCTGGGCCTGACGGGCGACGACAGTTTCACAATCACGGGCGTTGCGGGCCTCAAACCGCGGCAGGACGTCGAGGTGGTCGTGACGCGTAAGGATGGAAGCAGCTTCAGCTTCACCGCGCTTTGCCGGATCGATACCGCCAATGAAGTCGAATATTTCATGAATGGCGGGATCCTGCACTATGTGCTTAGGAAGTTGGCGGCCTGATCGTCGTCGAAGTCATTGGCTGGGCTGCAGCGGCGATGATCCTCATCGCCTATGTCCTGCTGTCGCTGGAGAAGATCGAGGCGCGGTCGGTGACTTATCAACTGCTGAACGTGCTCGGCGCCGCCGGGTTCATCATCAATAGCGGAATAAACGGAGCGCTTCCCTCGGCGGCGCTCAACGTAATCTGGATGGGCATTGGGGTTTACGCACTATGGCACATGCGCAAGAGCGATTGATCGACCTTTCGCACACGATCGAGCATGGCATGGTCACCTTCAGGGGCCTGCCAGCGCCGGTCATCTGCGATTACTGGGAGCGTGAGGCGTCGCGCGTCCATTATGACGATGGCTCGACCTTCCAGATCGGGCGGATAGACATGGTTGCCAATACCGGCACTTATCTCGACAGTCCGTTCCACCGCTTTGCCGAGGGCAAGGATCTGGCGGGGCTGGACCTGTTGCAATTGGCAGCACTTGACGGCGTGGTCGTCCGCCAGCCGTTCGAGGCAGGCCTTGCAGTGGATGCCGCTGCCTTTGCCGGGCTGGATGTCGCGGGCAAGGCCGTGCTGGTTCATACCGGTTGGGACAAGTTCTGGCGGTCCGAGCCCTATTTCGAGAATCATCCTTTCCTGACCGATGCGGCGGCGCACCTCCTGGCTGATCGCGGTGCGGCGTTGGTGGGGATCGACAGTTACAATATCGACGACACACGCACCCGGACACGTCCTATCCACACCACCTTGCTCGGCGCAGACATTCCGATCGTCGAGCATATGACCAATCTCGCCGCCTTGCCGGAAAAGGGATTCCGTTTCTGCGCCGTTCCGCCGAAGGTGAAGGGGTTCGGCACTTTTCCCGTTCGCGCCTATGCCGTGTGCGCTATTTGACGGTAAACGGAACTTCGCCCGATACGGGATGTTTATCGGTGCCGGTCACCGACCATTTGAGCAAATAGCCGCCTGCCGGAAGCGTGCGCTTCATGAGCAGGTTCACCGATTTGCCGTCCGTGTTCATCTGGATCGTGTATCCCGACATCTTCATCGGCGGATGGTCTGCCATCCCCGGCATGGTAAGCATGACCAGTTCGGCCTTGAACGAACTTGCGACCATCGTGTCGCTGAACGTCAGAACGATCTTTCCGGGCTTGGCCACCCTGGCGTTGGCCGCGGGAGCGGACGATGTGAGCTTGAGATGTGCCGATGCCGGAGTGGCCATGGCAAGGGCAGCAAGAAACAGGCAACGGATCATGATCGGCTCCATATCGACACTTGCGGGTACAACACATGCACCCGCCAGTAATTTATCAGAAGGATTGAGCGAATAGTGCCTTGGATGCTATCAGGGAAACCCTCCTATGACCGCCTCATTCATTGATCGCCGTGCTTTGCTCAGGGGAGTCGCGCTTGCTGGAGGCAGTCTTGCCTTTGCGCCTCTGTTTCCGGCCTGGGCCAAGAGCGGCACGCAGGGCCTCGCAGGGGGCGGGAATGCACTCAGCGGCGAAATGATCGCGCTGTCGATTGGCCATGCGCCCTTTTCGGTGGGTGGGAAAGCCAGCCATGCCTACACCATCAACGGGACCGTTCCTGGCCCGGTAATCCGGCTGAAGGAAGGCCAGAAGGTTCGCATCGCCGTCACCAATGCGCTTAGCGAAGACACATCGATTCACTGGCATGGCTTGCTGCTGCCCTTCCAGATGGACGGGGTTCCGGGGATCAGCTTTCCCGGCATCAAGCCCGGCGAGACTTTCGACTATGAGTTTGAGGTCAGGCAGTCGGGCACGTACTGGTATCACAGCCATTCGAACATGCAGGAAACGATGGGCCAATATGGCGCCATCATTATCGATCCGGCGGCCCCCGATCCGGTTGGTTATGACCGCGAGCATGTGATCGTCTTGTCCGACTGGAGCCAGATGCACGCGATGGAGCAGATGCGGAAGCTGAAGGCGATGGGCGGCTATTTCAACATGAACAAGCAAACCCTGGCCGGCAAGCTCAAGGGCAAGGACCAGTCTGCGGCTGAACGGCGCATGTGGGCCGGTATGCGGATGGACCCGACCGACATCGCGGATGTCACGGGCGCAACATACACCTATCTGATAAACGGCCACGATACGGCAGATAACTGGACCGGCCTTTTCGCCGCAGGGGAACGTGTGCGGTTGCGGATCATCAATGCAGCATCGATGACCAACTTCAACGTCAGGATACCGGGATTGCCGATGACGGTCGTTGCGGCGGACGGCCAGGATGTCCGGCCTGTTGAAACTGACGAATTCCAGATGGGAATTGCCGAGACATATGATGTGATCGTCCAGCCGCGCGAAGACCGGGCCTACGGCCTGATTGCAGAATCCATTGACCGCTCGGGCCAATGCCGTGCGACGCTTGCGCCTCGCATGGGAATGGCCGCAGAAGTCCCCGCACTGCGCGGTCGTCCGACTTTGTCTATGAAGGACATGGGCATGGGCGCGATGGACATGTCCGGCGGCGACATGGCGGACATGGATCATTCCGCGATGGGCCACGACATGGGTTCGATGAAGATGCTGGATCCTTCGGTCGCCCCGCAGGTGAAGATGGGGCCGGGCGTGGCAATGCTTTCGCCAATGCCGGTCGATCGGACGGGCGAGCGACCCACCGGACTTGAAGACGTGGAGCATCGCGTACTCACCTACCGCGACCTTCGTTCGCTTACCGCCAATCGCGACACCCGCAAGCCGTCGCGGGAAATCGACCTCCACCTAACGGCCAATATGGAACGTTATATGTGGTCCTTCGACGGGGTGAAGCTCAGCGACGGGGCGGAGCCGATTCCATTCCGGCATAACGAACGCGTGCGGATGAACTTGATCAACGACACGATGATGCCGCACCCGATCCACCTGCACGGCCACTTCTTCGAACTGGTTACGGGGGACGCGGGGCATCGCCCGATCAAGCATACGATCAACGTGTTGCCGGGCGGCAGGGTTTCGCTGGATGTGACGGCGGACGCGCTTGGGGACTGGGCGTTCCACTGCCATATGATGTTGCACATGATGGCCGGGATGTTTCGCGTCGTGACCGTCCGACCGGATAGCGAGGTTGCATGAAGGGCATTGCGGCAATCGCTTTTTTCCCTCTCCTTTGGGTGTCGCCGGCCATCGCCCAAGAAGAACCGGACGAAAGCGAAGTTGGCGATACGCCTGCGCCGGCCCCGCCCTCGGACCATGCTGCCGATGCCATTTTCGGGGCCGAGAGGATGGGTTCCGCGCGCGTCGCGCTGCGCCGCGAAGTCGGGACGATGACGTCATATAGCGTGTTGTTCAATCTTGCCGAGTATCGCGTTCAGGGCGGCACAGACGCCTATCGTTGGGAAGGCGAGGGATGGATCGGCGGCGATATCAACCGGTTCGTCCTTAAGACGGAGGGCGAAGCGGCAGCTGGGAAAGGCGTCGAAGCCGGCGAGATTCGTGCGCTCTATTCACGCGCCATCGATCCTTGGTTCAACCTGCAAGCCGGCGTCCGGCATGACTTCGAGCCTGGTCCGCCGCGCACATACGCCACGATTGGTTTCGAGGGGATCTCGCCATACTGGTTCAAGGTTGAGGGCGCATTGTTCCTTTCGGACAAGGGGGACTTGCTCGGGCGGCTTGAAGGCTATTATGACGAACGGATTACTCAGAGACTGATTTTGCAGCCCCGTGCCGAACTGAACTTTGCCGCGCAGGACGTTCCCGCCAACCGGATTGGCTCGGGTCTGTCAGAAGCCGAACTCGGCCTTCGTCTGCGCTATGAGATCAAGCGTGAATTCGCCCCCTATGTCGGGGTGTCCTGGAAACGCAAGGTGGGAGACAGCGCTCGATTTGCCCGCACGGCCGGGGAGCGTGTAAGGGCAACAAGCTTTGCACTTGGCATAAGGGCCTGGTTCTGAGGTCGCGTCGCCACCGTCTGCACCTTGCCGCGAGCCGCATCCACAAATGGCTTGCGCTTTTCATCGGTGCTCAGTTGCTGATATGGTTCGCCAGCGGCGCACTGATGAGCTTCTTGCCGATCGAGAAGGTACGTGGCGAACATCTTGTCGATCGCGAGGCACTCCAGCCTATCCCAGCGGGAGCGGAATTCATCGACCCGTCGAGACTGATTGCGTCTGCGGGAGCCCCAGTCGAGACGCTCGGCTGGCGCATGGTTGGTGGCCGGCCGGTCGCCGAACTGAAGACCGAAAAGGGGCCTCGGTTTTTCGACGCCCTAACGGGGGCCGCTATAGCGCCGCTCGATGCTGATCAAGCCAAGGCGATTGCCCTTAGTGCCTGGCGCGGCGCAGCAAAGCCGTCTGCAACGGTCACGCACGTCGAGGAGGAAAGTCCCGAATATCGTGGCGATCTGCCCGCTTGGCGTGTTGCGTTTGCGGATTCCGACCATACCGCAGTCTATGTCGTCGCGGGTAACGGCCGGATCGCTGCTGTACGGACCGGTACCTGGCGACTCTACGATTTCTTCTGGGGCCTTCACATCATGGACTGGAAGAATCATGAAAATTTCAACACGCCATGGCTGCTTGGCTTCGCTGTCTGCGGGTTGGTGCTCGGCGTCTGCGGAACGATCTTGCTGTTCATTCGATGGCCTTTTCGCCGGCGCCGTCGCCGGTCGGCCCGGGTTTGAACAGGTCAGCGCGCTAGTTTGGGCAGCATGGCAGGATCGATCCGCTCATCCTGCCATTTCATGCCCCAGTGAAGGTGCGGGCCGGTAGCTCGGCCCGTCATGCCGACCGCACCGATCTGCTGCCCCTGCTTTACCGCATCGCCAACTTTGACGTCGATCCGCGACAGATGAAGGAAGGCGCTGTTGAGCCCCATGCCGTGATCAAGCATCAGGAGGTTGCCTTCGAGGGTGAACGGTCTGGCGGCGGCAAGAATGACGACTCCGTCAGCCGGGGCGAGGACGGGCGTGCCAGGGCGTCCCACCAGATCGACACCGGCGTGCGGCGCACCAGGTATTCCGGCATAGATGCGCTGGGCACCGAAATGGCCAGTTATGCGGCCGGGGACCGGCCAGATGAAGTCCTGCCGCCAGCCTTGGGATCCGGTCGTGATGCGTCGGGCGGCGGCGATCTGTTCAAGCTCTGTTGGGCGGCGGGCCTGAAATTCGGCGTCGGGCTGGGCATGGTGCGGCAACCTTGAAAGATTTTCGACGATCCAGCGGGTCGGACTGACGGTCAGTGTTTCGGTGACGCTGGTGCCGTCGTCCAGGAAAGCCGAGACCGATGCCGTCGGCCCATGGTCTCGTCCGAAACCGATGATAAAGCGGCGGTCCTGGGCGACAGCCACATCGTGGCCGTCGACGACCAGCCTTACGGTGCGCGCCGGAACGGCCCCCCGCACAAGTGCACCCTGTTGTGGAGTACGATCGAGCTGGAAACGCCCGATCGCGTGCCCATGTGGAGAAGGAATGGCCGGTTCGGTAGCGGCACCGTTTGCCGGCGTAAGGATAAGAGCCAGCACCAGCGCGGTACGCAAGCAAGTCACTCTTCGAGCATGGCCTTGGTGGCGATATCGGCCGTGGCGTAGGCTTCCTGCCGGGCAACGCTCCAGTAGCGGAGCAGGTCGAGCGGGATGGGCGCCCCGGATCTGGCGCAGATCACATGCTCTCCTTGCGCAAGAACGCGAAAGCCGTTCGCCATATAGTGGAGCTTGGCCACGCGGCCCTGGGACATCAGCATTGCCATCAAACCTTCTCTTGCCGCTAAAGCAGGCTTGGCTGCTCGGGCTTCGACCGATCATAGGCCGGACGGGCTTCGGGCTCAACCCGCACGGGCACTTCGCCGTCGGTGAAGGTCAGTGTCAGCAGCTTCGCCCGGTTGGCTCGTGCGGCGTCGCTGACCACGCCGCCCTGCCGGTCTTTCACCAGCACATAGCCCCGTTCGAGCGGGCGGAGCGGATGGAGCGATTCCGCAAGTCGCCATGTCTGGGTGAGGCGCTGTTCGGCAACGACCAGCTTCTGGGCCAGCATGATCGGCCTCAGCGCCCCGCTTGCCCGCGCCAGCTCGCCGCGTGCGTCCGACAGTCGAAGCTGGAGGCCGCGCCGCAACCGATCGCCAAAATCATCGACCTTTTGCCGCTGCGATCCTAGCAGCGTGTCCAGAGATGGCAGGCGCCGGGCCGTCACCACCAGCCGCTCGTCCGCGCGCTCGGCGTAGCGGCGCACGGCGCGCAACGCGCGAGCCTGTGCGGATTGCAATCCGGCTAGCAACTCGGCGCGCACCGGCACGGCCAGCTCCGCAGCTGCGGTCGGTGTGGGCGCGCGGACATCTGCGGCGAAATCGCACAGCGTGGTGTCGGTTTCATGCCCGACTGCCGAAATGACCGGGATCGTCGAGGCGGCAACCGCGCGAACGACGATTTCCTCGTTGAAGCTCCACAAATCCTCGATAGACCCGCCACCGCGCGCTACTATAACGAGATCGGGCCGGTCGGCGCCCTGCATGGCGGAAAAGCCGGACACGGCCGCCGCAACCTGCTCGGCCGAGCCCTGCCCCTGCACCAACACCGGCCAAACGATCACCCGCGTGGGGCAACGATCCGCCAAGCGGTGGAGGATGTCGCGAATGACTGCGCCAGTCGGGGAGGTCACGACACCGATCGTCCGTGGCAGGAAGGGGAGGGGACGTTTCCGTGCCGGATCGAACAGCCCGTCTGCCTGGAGCCTTGCCTTGAGCTTTTCGAGAAGCGCTAGGAGCGCACCTTCACCCGCCACTTCCATCGTGTCGATCACGATCTGGTAGTTGGAGCGCCCGGGGTAAGTGGTGAGTTTGCCAGTGGCGATCACTTCGATCCCGTCTTGCGGGACAAAGGCGAGACGCCCGGCATTGCCTTTCCACATGACGCCGTCGATCCGCGCGTTTTCATCCTTCAGCGAGAGATAGAGGTGTCCAGACGCTGCCCGCTTGAACCCTGAAATCTCGCCGCGGATGCGGACATGGCTGAAGCCCTGTTCCACATGGCGTTTTAGGGCTGCCGAAATTTCGCTGACCGAAAGCACGCCCGCATTGTCGCCCTGCCGCTCCTCGGCTAGGAGGCGCCCTTCATCCAGCGGGGGCGTGTCTTCTTCCATGAATATCCTTCTGATCGGCGGCGGCGGACGCGAACATGCGCTGGCATGGAAGCTCGCGCAATCACCCTTGTGCGATACACTCTATGCCGCGCCCGGCAACCCCGGCATTGCTGAAGAGGCGGCACTGGCCGATCTCGATGTTGCCGATCATTCCGCCGTGACCGCCTTCTGCGCGGGCCACGACATCGGGCTCGTGGTGGTCGGGCCTGAAGGGCCGCTTGTCGATGGCCTGGCGGATTCGTTGCGCGAAGCTGGCGTTGCCGTTTTTGGGCCCAGCGCTGCTGCGGCCCAGCTGGAAGGATCGAAGGGATTCACCAAGGATCTCTGCGCTCGAGCGCATATTCCGACTGCCGCTTATGCCCGGCATGTGGACAAGGCGGCGGCGCTGGCTGATTTGGCCCGCTTCGGCTTGCCGGTGGTGATCAAGGCCGATGGCCTTGCCGCGGGGAAGGGCGTAATCATTGCCGAGACGAATGACGAAGCGTGTGCAGCTATCGAGGACATGTTTGGCGGCGGGTTTGGCAATGCGGGCGCCGAAGTCGTGATCGAGGAATTCATGACCGGCGAAGAGGCGAGTTTTTTCGCATTGACGGATGGCACAAGCATCGTCGCGTTCGGCTCGGCACAGGATCACAAGCGGGTGGGGGATGGCGATACAGGCCCCAACACCGGGGGCATGGGCGCCTATAGCCCGGCGCGCGTCCTGACGCCTGAACTCGAAGGGCGAGTCATGGCCGAAATCATCAAACCGACGGTTGCCGAAATGGCGGCTTCGGGCGCGCCTTATAACGGTGTGCTTTATGCAGGGCTGATGCTGACGGCCGAGGGGCCGAAGCTGATCGAATATAATTGCCGCTTCGGCGATCCCGAATGCCAGGTGCTGATGGTGCGCTATAGGGGCGATCTCGCGGCGCTGCTGCTTGCCATTGCACAAGGGCGCCTGGCCGATGCCGAACCGCCCGCATTTTCAGACGAGACCGCGCTGACGGTGGTCATGGCCGCGCGGGGCTATCCCGGTACGCCGGAAAGAGGCGGCAGGATCGCCCTCGGCGATACCGGTGCGGTCAAGGTCTTTCATGCGGGCACCGCAATCCGCGACGGAGTGCTCACTGCCAATGGGGGGCGCGTTCTAAATGTCACGGCATTGGCGCCAAGCGTCATCGCAGCCCGGGCGCGTGCCTATGATGCAATCAACGCGATCGAATTCCCCTCAGGCTTTTTCCGCCACGACATTGGCTGGCGGGAAGAAGCGCGCGAACGCTCCTGCCCGCCAGCCGGCTAGGGCCTCACTGCGCGATTGCTGTCACGACCAGCCTGGGGCTGCCGATCATGTATGGCTCGCCACCGAGCCCGGCATCAAGGGCAGCGACAGTCCAGCCCGCGCTTTCGAACAGCTGTGCGGTTTCGGCTGCCGTCCTGATAATGTGGGCGTAGCGCAGCCGATGCTGCTTGCCATCGAGCGTCAGCAGGGCATGACTCGCCAGTCTCGCAGTGCGCGGATCGTAGCGCGATTGCGCTTCATAGGTTCCGCCCGGAAAGTCATGCTTTTGATCCTGCCGCCAACCGGCAAACACCGATTCCGCGCTCGAATAGCTTTCGACCACCAGCTTGGAACCCGACTTCATCGTGCGGCGCAGCGCGCCAAGGATGGCCAGCGTGTCGCCGGTATGGAAATAGGCAAAGCCGTTGCCCATCCAGTACGCGCCGTCGAACGGGCCGACGGCAGGCAGGGACAGGAGATTCGATTTGACAAAGGCGACGGGGAGCCCGTTGCTCAACTCTCTCGCTCGCGCGATCGCATCGGCGGATATGTCAATGCCCGTCACGTCGAAGCCATGCCTGGCGAGGGCCCGGGAATGCCGGCCCGCACCGCAGGCAATGTCAAGGATGGCGGCGGGCGGATCGAGCTGTAGCGCACGAATCAACCCTTGGGCATCTTGGTCCGCAGCGCCCGGTGGTACCACGGCTTCCCAGAAACGGTTGGCAGGTTCATGGAAAAAGTCTTCGTACCAGTTGTCTGGCACGTTGAAATCATCAGTCATTTCATTGTTCCTAACGCAAGGAAAAGCGCCCGGCGCAACATGGGCGCCGAAGCGATGTTTCAGTTCCTGGCCGCAATATTCGCGGCAGCGTCAGCCAATGACAGGCAGATGCAATCTCCTCTGCCAGCGAGAATAGTCTGCCAGGCTTGTCCGATCAACCGATAGCTGGAGCGGCTGCCAGTCCGGCATGATGTTGAAGGCGACGAATCTGGACACAAACGAAGCCGATCGCCGTCATTTCAAGGCTGCCTGTGATCCAGACTAACGGTCCTGCGCCTGTCGCAAGCAAGGCGCGGGACAGGCTGGCCAGAGCGGAAAGCAGAAATGCCGCCGTCGCGCCGCACAGAGATGACCGCACATGCCGAACCCGGTGCGCAAGTCTTGGACCGAAACTCTGATACAGAGGTCATGCGGACGGTGCCCCTACGGATACCTGCATCAGCTTTCGCTCTGACTGGTTTCGATCGGATGGCCCGTCCGCCGCTCGAGCTCTGACTGCCAATCGGGCCGCGCAGCGAGGCGAGCGGCAATCTGGGCGGGAAGTACGACCGATCCCGTGGCCGCCTCGCGTTCGATGCGGCGGAGCGTCGCTCGCAAGGTGGCACCCGCAGGGTCCTTCCGCAGAGTTTCGGGAAGCGAGGCGCGGACCCGGCGCCGGACGATCTGCATGAAACCGAAGCCATTGATCGCTGTCCGCTCGAAGGGAAGCGGCAACGCAGCGTCAAGCGCATCCCCCGCGGCCTTGCGCGCGGCCTTATCCGGCATGGTCGGGAAATCGACGCCGATTGAACCGCCAATGCCAAGCCGGACGATCGCCGCGCCGACCGCTGCGGCAGCCGCGATCGAGAGCTGCGCGGCCGGCAGGCTCCCGTCGACATCGAACAAGGTCATGGCCGGGGTGACCGAAAGCCGAAGCGCGCCGCCGGGAAACGCGATCTCCCCGTTTTCGGCTTCATCGAGCACTTCGGACCAGCCAATGGCCTCGAGCAGATCCGGCTCGTGCGCATGGCACCGTCGGACCGAGAGCCCGGTCGCCGTGATCCGCCCGAGCAGGTCGGGGCCGGGCTGCAGTTCGTCATCGTCGAGCGCCGCAACGGCCTTTGGCAGCTTGCTGCGGCCGGGCTCGGGAATGGCTTCGCGGACGATGCGTACGCGCAGGCTACGCCCCTCGCTCAACCCCGGCGGAATGCCCTCGAGCAAGGCATCCTCCCCTGTGTCGAGTGTCACCCGGCCACGAAGCCGCGGGACGATCGTTTCGACGAGGCGGGCCTGCGACACGGTGCCGGCCCGGGGCCCGCTGTCCTCGACTTCGATCACGGCTTCGACGATCCGCCCGTCCTCGACCAGCGCGGCCCGCGCCTCGCCGATCCCGGCTTCATAGAGCCATTCAGGCACAGGCCATGCCCGCGGCGCGAAGCAATGCCCGTGTTTCGTATAGCGGCAGCCCCATCACCCCGCTGTGCGATCCCGAAAGATGGCGGACAAAAGCTTCGGCGCGGCCCTGAATGGCATATCCGCCCGCCTTTCCGTTCCACTCGCCGCTTTCGAGATAGGAGTCGATTTCGTCCTGACCGAGCCGCTTGAAGGTGAGGATGCTGGTCGAGAGCCGATGATGCGCCCGCCCTTCGCGGTCGATCAGCGAGACGGCGCTCAACACGTGATGCCTCCGCCCCGACAGCAGTTCAAGGCAGGCGCGCGCCTCGGTCTCTGCCTCCGCCTTGGGCAGGATGCGCCGGCCTGCGGCCACGACCGTGTCGGCGGCAAGGACAAGGCATCCCGGGTGCCGCTTGGCAACGGCCAACGCCTTTTCCGCCGCCATCCGCCGGGCATAGGCCTGCGGCAGTTCCCCTCGTCCGGGCGTCTCGTCGATATGGGCGGGATCGACGGCATCCGCGACCAAACCCAGCCGTGCGAGAAGCTCGACGCGTCTTGGGCTGGCGGAAGCAAGAATGATGGATGGCACATCCGTCATGCTGAACTTGATTCAGCATCCATAGACACCGTTCCGATCCGAAGGTTTGCGGCCTGGACCCCCGATCACGTCCGGGGTGACGCCGACGGCGTCATTTGAAGCGATAGGTGATCCGGCCCTTGGTCAGATCATAGGGCGTCAGTTCGACAAGGACATCGTCTCCGGTCAGCACGCGAATACGGTTCTTGCGCATCTTGCCCGCCGTATGGCCGAGGATCTCGTGATCGTTTTCGAGCTTCACGCGGAACATGGCGTTGGGCAAAAGCTCCACCACGGTACCGCGCATTTCGAGTAGTTCTTCCTTGGCCATCGATCCTCTTGGCGTAACGTTTCCTTGAAAAGCCGGCGCTCCTTAACGCGCGGCGGCGGAAAAGGGAAGACGGGGCATCAGGACGGGTTGTACTGTTGCAGGAAGGCGTCCATTTCCTTCAGGAATTGCAACCGGTCTTCCTGACGGCTGAAATGGTGATCGCCGAGCGGTTGTTCGACATAGCGATAATTCTTGCCGGCGGCTTCCAGCTTTTCCGCCATGTCGCGGGACTGTTTCACCGGGACACGCAGATCGAGTTTGCCGTGCATGATCAGGATCGGCGTGCTGAATTCCTCTGGGTGGCGCAGCGGAGAAACGGCGTCAAAGTCGGGCGCCTTTTCCTTGAGGTCCGCCCGGTATTCCGCACCCAGCAACGATCGGGAGTCATAACGCGCCAGGGCGCCGAGATCCGACACGCCGGCATAGGATATCGCGCACCGGAAGAGCTTCCCGTCGCGCTGGGCCCCGCGCATCGCCGCATAGCCGCCATAGCTTGCCCCGGCGATGCAAACCCGCTTCGGATCCGCGATTCCGGCACCGGCAAGGTAGGTGATGGCGTCGTTCAGGTCGTCCTGCATCTTCAGGCCCCATTCGCCATATCCCTTGTTAACCAGGGCCGTACCAAATCCGGTCGAGCCGCGATAGTTGGGCTGGATGACCGCATAGCCGCGCCAGGCAAGGAACTGCACCCACCAGTCCCACCCCTCGACATCGCGCGCCTGCGGCCCGCCATGGGGGAGGAGGATGAGCGGAAGGTTCTTTGCTGCCTTGCCTTTGGGAAGAGTCAGGACGGCAGACAGGTCCAGCCCGTCGCGCGTCTTGTAGTGGATCGTGGAGACCGGAGCGAGCTTGCGGGTCTTGAAGGTTTCGTCGGCAAAGGCCAGCCGCGACATGTTGCCGCCAAGCGCTCGATTATAGACATAATAGGCTCCTGCCTGATCAGGCCCGCCAAGCTTGACCAGCAGGTTCGACATTGTGCGGTCCCAACTCGTGATCAGCGCGTTTCCAGCGCCGACCGCCGCGTCGATCTGGGCTTGGGTCTGCGCGAGGGAAGGATCGAGCCAATGAATCCGTGGCCTGTCTTCCGTGAGATAGATTCCGACGACAGTCCCGTCGGAGGGATTTTTCACCAGTCCGCCGATATCGAAACCCGATGTGCCGAACAGCTTCTTTCCGCGTTCCAGGCTGCGAAGATCGAGCTCGTAAAGGGCATCGAAGCCGTCGGCGTCCGAAATGGTCAGGGCCTGGTCCGGCGTGGCAAGGAAGGCAGCGGGAAAGGACAGCTTCTCGTCCTTGCGGTAATTGGCCCTGTCGAGCACAGAAAAAGCGTCCTTGCCAGAGGACCGATAGATCAGGCGGGCGGTCCGGCTTTCCCGGTTATAGCCATAGCCCATTCGGACAGCGCCGCTGGCATCCGCATAATAGTCCATGACGTCCGGGCGCGGCGCGAGGACGGTTTGCGACTTTCCGGTCGAGACGTCGAAACTGCGGACTTCGGGCCAGAATTTGCGCGAGTCGCTATAGATGTCTTGCTGTATGCCGAGCAGAACGTGCGGGCTTCCATCCTTCGCGGTCCAGATGAGGTCCGCAGCGTTCTGTCCGGAGGAGTCCGGAGCAAGCGGAATGATTTTTCCAGTCAGGCGGCTGACCGAGGCGGCGCGATAGACCCGCCACTTTTCACCCTCGACCGGAACCGTCGCGCTGTATCCGATCAGGAGCCAGTCATCGTTGACCCATTGCCACCAATCCAAATCCGACTTTTCCGGATCGAGCTTTATGAAGACCGGTTTTTCGCTCTGGCGCGAAAGGGGCATCATCGTCAGCAGCTGCTGGCCGCCGACTGCCATCCGGGTGGCGAACCAAGTGCCGTTCGGGGAAAGTTCTGGGTCTTCTATGAAGGGAGGTGCGGCGAAGCTCTCGATTGAGAGCGGAACTTCCGATTTGGCCGTCACCGGACCAGCCGTTTGAGCAATTGCGGAGGCTGGTAAGAACAATCCCAGTATTAGAAGACAATAGCGGCACAACACGAAGCTTTCCCCCTTCAACCACACTCTGTGCCGAAAGGTTAGCTACCAATGTCAAAAGAGCAAGCGGTACTTGTTCCAAAAGAAAACCCCGCCCGGATCGCTCCGGACGGGGTCTTTTGTTCGCATTCAGGATGCGGTTACATCGCGCCGTGCGCCAGTGCTGCGAGCAGCAGCAGCGCGACGATGTTCGTGATCTTGATCATCGGGTTGACGGCGGGGCCGGCGGTATCCTTGTAGGGATCGCCGACGGTATCGCCCGTCACGGCCGCCTTATGGGCTTCGGAGCCCTTGCCGCCGTGATTGCCGTCTTCGATGAACTTCTTCGCATTGTCCCACGCGCCGCCGCCCGAGGTCATCGAGATGGCCACAAAGAGCCCGCCGACGATGACGCCGAGAAGGAGCGCGCCGAGCGCCGCGAAGCCGTTGTCCTGGCCAGCAACCGCACTGATCACGAAATAGACCAGGATCGGCGCGAGCACGGGCAGGAGCGACGGAATGATCATTTCCTTGATCGCTGCCTTGGTGACCAGATCGACGGTGCGGGCATAGTTGGGCTTGGACGTGCCGGCCATGATGCCCTTGTTCGTCGCGAACTGTTCACGCACGTCCTTCACCACGTCGCCAGCAGCCCGGCCGACAGCCGTCATGCCCATCGCGCCGAACAGGTAGGGGAGCAGCGCGCCGAGCAGCAGCCCGACGATGACATAGGGGTTCTCAAGGCTGAAATTGACCTGGAGATCGGGGAAGAATTCCCGAAGGTCGGTCGTGTAGGCCGCGAAGAGGACGAGCGCTGCAAGGCCCGCCGAACCGATGGCATAGCCCTTGGTCACGGCCTTGGTGGTGTTGCCCACCGCGTCGAGCGCGTCGGTCTTTTCACGGACCGAATCGTCCAGGCCCGCCATTTCGGCAATGCCGCCGGCATTGTCGGTGACGGGGCCATAGGCATCGAGCGCGACGACCATGCCGGCGAGCGCCAGCATCGCGGTTGCCGCGAAGGCAATGCCGATCAGGCCCGCCAGCTGGTAGGCAATGATGATGCCCGCGCAGATGACGAGCGTCGGCAGCGCGGTCGATTCAAGGCTGATCGCAAGGCCCTGGATCACGTTGGTGCCGTGGCCCGTTTCCGAAGCCTTGGCGATCGAACGCACCGGGCGGTAGTTGGTGCCCGTGTAATATTCGGTGATCCAGATGATCAGTCCGGTGATGACGAGTCCAAGCAGCGAGCAATAGAACAGCGTCCGCCCGGTGAAGCCGCCGGTGCCGTCAAGATTGGCGCCGATCAGCGTTTCCATGCCGCCCAGCGCATAGTCCGTCGCGAACCAGATCGCCGGGATCGAAAGGACCGCCGTCACAAGGAAGCCCTTGTACATTGCGCCCATGATGTTCTTTCCGCCGCCGAGGCGGACGAAATAGGTGCCGATGATCGAGGTGATGACGCAGACGCCGCCGATCAGCAGCGGCAGGCTCATCAGGCCGAGGATATTGTCCGCGCCCTTCACGAGGAGCGCAAGCAGCACCATCGTCGCGCCGATCGTCACGACATAGGTTTCGAACAGGTCGGCTGCCATGCCGGCGCAGTCGCCGACATTGTCACCCACATTGTCGGCGATCACGGCCGGGTTGCGGGGATCGTCCTCGGGGATACCGGCCTCGACCTTGCCGACCAGGTCGGCGCCGACGTCCGCGGCCTTGGTGAAGATGCCGCCGCCAAGACGCGCGAAGATCGAGATGAGCGAAGCGCCGAAGGCCAGCGCCACGAGCGCATCGACGACGATGCGGTCATTGGGGGCATGCGCCGCCGGGCCGGTCAGGTACCAGAAGAAGACCGAGATCGCGAGAAGCGCGAGGCCCGCGACCAGCATGCCCGTGATCGCGCCCGCGCGGAACGCCATCGTCAGGCCCTGCTGCAGCCCGGTCTGCGCGGCGGCAGCCGTACGGACGTTCGCACGCACCGAGATGTTCATCCCGATAAAGCCGGTCGCGCCCGAAAGGATCGCGCCCAGCGCGAAGCCGACGGCCGAAAGCGGTCCGAGGAACCAGGCAACAAGGATCGCGACGACCACGCCGACAAATGCGATCGTACGATATTGCCGGCCAAGATAGGCGCCAGCGCCTTCCTGGATCGCGGCGGCGATTTCCTGCATCTTTTCGTTGCCGGCCGAAGCGCCGAGCACCTGGCGGCTGGTAACGAGGCCGTAAAGCACGGCAAGCAATCCGCACAGGATTGCGATGGTAACGATTGACATAAGGGTATTCCCTTTCCCCCATCGAATTGACCGACCCCAAAGGCTGCGAACCTTCCCTTTCTTGGGATCCGGGCGGGGCTATAGAGGGGCTTTGCGCGCAAAGGCAAGGCCTTGGGCGCTGGCGGCGCGGCTATTGATGCAACCAGCCAAGCTCAAGCGGCAGCGGCACGGCGCCGTCGCGGTCATGAAGATGGACGCCCGAACCGCGCACCATCTGACCGATGCGCGTCGCCGGGCAGGAAAGGGCGGGCAGCGGAAGGGCCGATGCGAAGAGCAGCTGGTAATCGTCCCCGGCTGTCGCCGCCATCAGCCGCGCGGCGCGGTCGTCCCCACGGCAGTCCCGGAATTCCGCCGAAAGCGGAACCGCATCGAGGTCGATCATTGCGGCCACTCCGCTTGCATCGGCCATCCTCAATGCGTCGATCAGCAGCCCATCGGACACGTCCATCATTGCGCTGACGGTCGATGCGAGCCTGGCTCCTGTCGCGAGTTGCGGCTGGGGCAACCAATAGGCATCGCGCAATGCTTCGGGCCCCTCCAGCTCGCCTCGGGCAATCTTCAGCCCGAGCCCCGCATCGCCGACGGTGCCTGTCACGAACAGGGCGTCGCCTTCATGCGCGCCGCTCCGGCTCGGTACATTGCCCCGGGCTTCGCCGATCAGGGTGAGGCTGATCGCCCGCTCGCGTGCCGAGATTGTGTCT
This sequence comes from Sphingomonadaceae bacterium, assembly GCA_041916635.1. Lineage (GTDB taxonomy): Bacteria > Pseudomonadota > Alphaproteobacteria > Sphingomonadales > Sphingomonadaceae > Aquisediminimonas. The sequence continues at coordinate 1,383,397 of JAYRZE010000001.1, forward strand.
CCCCCCACCAGGGAAACGCCAAATCCGGCCAGCGCCTTGCCAAGCCCCGAAACGAACCGGCTGTCCCAGCCCGAATCGCCCGTCAGCGTGTAGGACATCAGCGCGGCCAGCGGCTTCGCGCCCTTTGCCGCAAGGTCGGACAGATTCACCGCCACGAGCTTCGCCGCGACGCTTTCAGGCGGATCGCCCGGCAGGAAGTGGACATTCTCGACCAGCGTATCCTGCGTGATCACCAGCTTCAGCCGTCCGAATTCCAGCACGGCCGCGTCGTCGAGCAATCCTCTCGCCGCAGGATCCGTTGCGATTTCGCGGAGTTGGGAAATGAAGGAAAGCTCGGGGTTCATCCCCGGCTTCATGCCCGACAGGCGGCGGGCATGGAAGTTTCTATTTGCCGCGTTCGGCGAGCGCGCGTTCCCAGGCCAGCGCGTCCTGCACGATCAGGTCGAGATTGTCGCGTTTCGGGCGCCAGGGGAGCGTCGCAAGGATCTTGCTGTTGTCCGCGATCAATGCGTCGGGATCGCCCGCGCGGCGTCCTTCGATCCGGCGCTCGATCTTGAGGTTGGTCGCCCGGTCGACGGCATCGAGCACCTCGCTCACCGAAAAGCCCTTGCCATAGCCGCAATTCATGATGTGGCTCTCTGCGGGATCGGCGATCAGCCGCTCGAGCGCATGCACATGGGCGGCGGCAAGATCGGACACGTGAATGTAATCGCGCACGCCCGTTCCGTCCGGTGTCGCAAAGTCAGTACCGAAGATCGTGACATGGTCGCGCTTGCCGGTCGCCGCCTCGACCGCAACCTTGATCAGGTGCGTGGCGCCTGCTGTCGACTGGCCCGTCCGCCCCTCCGGATCTGCGCCAGCCACGTTGAAATAGCGAAGCGCGCAATAGTTGATCGGGTGAGCAGCGGCGACGTCGGCCAGCATGAACTCGGTCATCAGTTTCGACATGCCATAAGGGTTGATCGGCCGCTTCGGGCTGTCTTCGCGCACCGGAATGCTTTCCGCGATGCCATATGTCGCGGCTGTCGAGGAAAAGATGAAATGGCGAACCCCGCCCTTGACTGCGCATTCCAGGAGGGTACGGCTGTTGGCTGTGTTGTTGCGATAATATTTGAGCGGGTCGGTAACGGATTCCGGCACGACGACCGATCCGGCGAAATGCATGATCGCGCCGACCCCGTGAGCGGATATTGCAGCGGAAACCGCCGCCGCGTCGCCGATATCGGCTTCGACGAACGAGATGCCGTCCGGTATCGCCCAGCGAAACCCGGTCACCAGATTGTCGATCACGACGACCGGCCAGCCCGCGTCGCGCAAGGCGTGGACCGCGTGGCTGCCGATATAACCGGCGCCGCCGGTCACGAGGATGGGAAATTTGCTGCTCATCCGGTTCGTCCTATCGGCAAAGGTTGAACAAAGCGCAAATCAGTGTGCCAGAAGGCCGGGGTTGAGGCGAACGACGTTTTCGAGAAAGCTGCGCGGCCGCTTCATCAGCTTTGGATCGAAATTGACCTTGAGCCCGAGCGCTTGGGCGGCCTCGCCAACGAAATGCGTGCAGTTGCGCCGATTGAGATCGTAGCTCTTGCCCGGAAGCATCTTCCATTTTTCGACCAGAACCATCAGCGCGGCGTATTGCTGGTCGGTAATGGGGAATGCGAATTTGCGGTCGCTGTTGCGAATATAGCCCGGATTGGCCGGCTTGATGACGCCGGTGACCGGGCCCATCAATATGGCAGGCGTCACCGATTTGGCGGTGAAGCCGAAATTCACGTCGATCGGCGCCCCGCCGGCTTCGGGCGTCCCCTTGATCACGATGAAGGCATGAGGAAAGCTGTTGCCAAGCTCATGCGAATAAAAGGCGACGGTGATCTGCGCGAAGGCCGTGGCAGGAAGCTGCGCTGCCACGAACAGAAAAAATGCGAAGAGGGGCTTGAATCGGACGGTCATCGCGCCTCAATGGCCAGAGATTCGGAAGGAGGCAAGAAGGTCAAGACCATGAACACGCGAAAAGCGATATTCATCACTGGAGGAGGCTCGGGGGTCGGCCGGGCGACCGCCCAGCTCTTTGCCTCGCGCGGATGGTTTGTCGGATTGGCCGATATCAACAAGGCGGGCCTTGCCGAAACCGCGGCGTTGCTGCCGCAGGGGCAGACCTCGACGCATGTGATGGACGTGCGCGAACGCGCGCAATGGGAAGTCGCGCTTGCGGAGTTCTGGGATGCATCGGGCGGACGGCTCGATATTCTTTTCAACAATGCCGGGATTGCTAGGGGCGGGCCGTTCGAAGCGGTTTCGCCGGAAGATCACGACCTGCTGGTCGACATCAATTTCAAAGGCGTTCTCCATGGCGCCGAAACCGGGCTCGACTATCTGAAGCAGACACCGGGCTCGTGCCTGCTGAACACTTGCTCGGCGGCTGGCCTTTATGGGGCGGCCGGGCTTGTCACCTATTCGGCAACCAAGTTCGCGGTGCGGGGGCTGACCGAGGGACTCAATCTCGAATGGGCCGAACATGGCATCAAGGTGCGCTCGATCATGCCAAGCTTCATCGACACGCCACTGCTCGATATCACCACGGCCGGAACCAACCGATCGGCGCGCGAAGGCGTGAAAGAGGCGGGGCTTGAGTTCACCCCCGTTGAGGAGGTCGCGCAGGCAGCCTGGGATGCGGCGCATGGCAAGAAAGTGCACACGGTGGTGGGCAAGACGGCAAAGAGCCTGGCCTTTGCCGCACGCTGGGCGCCATGGCTGATCATGCGGCGTGCGGGACGCATCCGGGAGAGCGTCTGACGCGTGTCCCGCTGCGGCACGCGGGCAAATTAACCAGCTTTTGCGCTGGCCTTGATGGTCAACAAGTTCTTAACACTTCTCGCCATGAGAAGAGCCCTCGTCCTGACCAACGAAGCCGCGCGGCATCCGTTCCGGCAAGGCCTTCCGGCATCTCGCATTGAGCCGCTGGCGTCTGAAGAGCCGCTGACTGATCTTGCCTTTTTCGGGGCGAGCTTCGTTTCCTGGTTCGTGATCATCATGGGAATGATTGCCTGAGAATTCACTGATCCTCGTTCGAAATGACCGTGAAAGCGCCCCAGGCGGCGGGATGCGTCCAGCTTTCGTTCCAGCCCGCAATCGCCGTGCCATCGGCCCGCTTTCCCGTCCGCACGGCGCGCATCGCTCGCTGCAGCGCTTCCGCCCGGGTCAGCGCGCCGCCGGACCGTCCGGAAAGTGTTTCGACCGTCAACGCCGCCGTTGCCTCATCCGAAACGCGCCAGTTGCTCGCCAGCAGGGCCGACGCACCCGCATAAAGGAAGGACCGCGCAAGGCTCGACAGGCTGTCGGCGCCGGGGGTACCGTCCGATGACGCCGTGTTGCAGGCAGAGAGGAGCACCCAGTCGGCACTGAGCGTAAGCCGCGCGACTTCGGATGCGGCCAACAGTCCATCGTCGCCTTTGCTCGCCGATGGGGGCGGGGTGAAGACGAGCCCCGGCTCCTCGATCCCGGAAACTTCGCGTGGGAGGATGCCGTGAGTTGCAAATGCCACCACGCGCGCGTGCGGCAGGTCGGGGTCGCCCCGCACGGCGGTTTCGGTGGCGGCTGCGCCAATAAGTATGTCTTTCGCAGGAGCCTTGAGTGCGGCAGCCATCGCGGAAAGCTCACGTGCCGTCCCCGGCAGCGGGGCTAGCTGCCGCAATACCTCGGGATCGGCCAGAGTCGCGCCGTCGCTGTCGGCGGACTGGAACAGCCGGCCAGCCGCGGAAGAATCCTGTCCGGCCTTCCGGCCGCCCAGGAGGGGCGCGCCATAGCCGATAAAACTCTCACCGTCTTGTGCCTCGACAGGCTTTCGTTTGAGCGCGCGCAGAACCGAAACCGAGGGAAGCGCAATCATCGAATAGCGATCCGCAAGCCAGGCGGATTTTGCAAGGACCGTCGGATCCGCGCCGTCCTCGCCGGGCTTGGGCGGTTCGGTGATGAGGACACCGAGCGGCAGACCGCCCAACGCGCCGGTCACTGTGACGAACAGTTTCGGCTTTCCGGCGAAGGCTTCCTCGACCGGTGCGACAAGATCCCGATAAAGCGAATAGGCTCGTGCCCGGTCGTAGGCGGCAAGCTGGTCGGCAAGGAAAGGCGAGCTCGGTGGCGCTCCCGAGGTCAGTTCCGCGTCGCTCAAGGTAGTAGCGCACGGCCCGGGATCGATCTGGCATCGTAGCAGCCCGATCGACTTCGCAGCACTTGCGGCGCGGCCCGCAAGCCGGTTCCAGATCAGCCTGTCCTTCGACACCCCGAAGCTGAAGATATCGTCCCCGACCGGTACCACCATCAAAAGCGCTTCGTCATCGGCGAGGCGGCTCCGGGTATCCGCAATCGAAAGGGCGCGTGGCTGCACAAGCTCGGCATAGTCGGGGAACCGGCGACGGAGCGCCGCATCGGCAGCGGACAGGGCCTCACCCGTCGTTGCGATTTCGGCGCGCAATTTTTCCGCCTCGGCGTGGCTACCATTGGCGAGTGCCGAGAGCAGGCGGCGGTCGAGTTCGCGGCCTTTCGCGGAAAGATCCTGCTGTTGCCGCACAAGTTCCGTCAGGGGGCCGGTGCCAGCTGCAGTGCGGGCTGCAGTCTGCGCCATGGTGAGCGCGGCAACCGAAGTTTCCATGTCTTGCGCTGCTTCGAAGCCTTCAGCTTTCAACGCGTCTGATTCGTTTGCCGCGGCGCCGGCACGCAGCCAGTCCGCCTTCAACAACGTGCCGAAGCTTCGCGCAAGCGGATCGATCCGGCTAGAATCGACTCCCTGGGCCCTTGTCAGCGCCTGTTGCTCGGCTCCGCTGTCTCCCGCCGCTTCGCCGCTGAGACTCTGGTTTCGGCGTGTGCGCGCAATGTTCGCCGCTGCGCGGGCCAGCTTCAGCGCGTCGGCACTGCGCGGGGGGCCGATGTCCAGCGCCAGTTCGGCATAATCGGCAAGCCCAAGGGCGAGATCGGGATGGAGTGATCCGAGCGCCTGCCTGCGGATCGCGATGGCGTGCTGGTAATTGGGTTCGGCATCCGCAAATTTACCCTGGAGCCGGAAGTTGTGAGCGACCTTGAAAAAGCTTCCGGCAAGATCAGGGTGATTGGGGTTGAGCACGGCCTGGCGGATGCGAAGCGCCCGGTCGAACAATGGCTGCGCGTCCGCCACCTTGCCTTGCGCCTCGAGATTCGTCGCCACATTGCTGAGGCCGATCGCCGTCAGGGCATTCCGTTCGCCATAGAGCTTCTGCCAAATGGCGAGCGCCCGTGCGTAGAGGGGGGCCGCCTCTGCCAGCCGGCCGCGCGCGTTCAGGTTGTGGGCGACATTGTTGTAGCTTGTCGCTACGCGCCGGTCTTCGGCACTTGCCTTTTCACGGATCGCCAGCGCGCGGGCGAACAACGGCGCGGCGTCCTCATGCCGCCCCTGCGCCGAAAGGTTGAAGGCAAGGCTGTTATAGCTTGTCGCGACGTCTGGATCGTCCGGGCCGAGCGCGCCAAGGCGGATTTTCAGCGCATGGTTGTAGAGCGGTTCGGCCTGGAGATAGCGGCCGCGCGCGGTGAGATTGCTGGCGACATTGTTCTCGATCCGGGCAAGCTCGGGGTCGTCGTCGTCCATCGTCGCGCGCCCGATCCTGAGAGCCTTGTCATAGAGCGGTTGCGCGTCCTGGTAGCGCCCCTGCCGGGCCAGATTGAAGGCCAGGTTGTTGGTGCTGATCGCGGTCAGCCGGTGCGACTGGCCATAGCGCTTCGCCATCCTGTCGAGCGTCAGCGTGTAGATCCTGTTCGCATCGTCGAGCCGGCCCAGCGCTTCAAGCGTTGCCGCCAGGTTATTGGCAGCGGAAATGGTGAATTCGTGGGAGTCGCCATGGCTTTGCTCGAAGATCAGGAGCGCGCGGCGCAGAAGGGGCTCTGCTTCGGCATGCCGGTCCAACTCGCGCATCCAGCCTGCGATCAGCATCAATGTCCCCGCGACTTCCGGGTCGTTCGCACCCTTGGACGCTTCCTCTATCGCCAGTGCCTTCTGGCCGAGCAGGATGGCGTCGGCCCAATGGCGCTTGGCCGTCGCCGCCTCGATCTGGCCAGTTAGGGCGTCAAGGTCCGCAGGTGCCTCCGGGGGCTGCGCACCCACCGGGCTGGCGCCAAAGGCCAGGCAAACCGAAAGAAGCCCTGATATCCAGCGGGTCATGACATTTACAGTCGGGCGCAGGCGTCCGGGTGTCAATCATGCTCAGAAAGGCAGGACCGGGATCCTGAACTTCGGCTTGCTCGCTTCGGCTGCGGCCTGCGGATAGGCCGCCTTGCATCGCGCCGGGATATAGTCGCGTCCCTTGACCTGCTGGCAGGCTGCATAGTCGCTCGCGGCCTGCCCTTCATTGCCTTCCGCGATATAGCGTTCGATGACGATGTTCCGGAAATGGTCGATATCGCGGAACCGCGCGGTCGCGTCATTGAGCACGACCTGCGATCCGGCAAAATCGCGTTCGCCAATTCGCGCTTCGGCATAGCTTTCGAACAGCTGGACATTGGGTATCCCGGCACCCGTGCGGCCGGCCTCATAGAACAGCCTCGCCTGTGCGCTGTTGCCCAGGTCCCTCGCTGCCAGCGCGGCCATGAAATTGACGAACGTCGGAGCGGTCCGCGTTCCTGCGCCGATGACCTTCAGCCTATTCAGCGCGCCGGTGTAATCCTGGGAAAAGTAGGATTGGCGTGCCTTCAGATAAGCGTCCTTGAGCGCGATGGCCCGCTTGAAGTCCGGCAGGGCCTTGTAGCGCTGCACCATCACGCCGGTATCAATGGGCGGATCCGCAGTCGGGTAACCCGCCTGGAAATAGGCCGCGAGCCCCTTCCGCCGCTCGTCGGGCGGCAGGTGGGTGTCCTTCGGGATGGCGCTTCCGGACTTGGCCGCCGCAGATGCACCGAGGCTGAGGGCAATCTTGCCTCCCATCCTTGCAAGCCCCGCCGTACTGCCCGATCCGATCGTTCCGAGGAAATCCAGCGAGGCAATCTGCCTCATGGTCGCTTCCAGCTCTTTTTGCCTTGCCTCGGCCGACGCTCGCCCTTTCGCACGTGACGCGGATTGCTGGCCCATCATCTTCTGCAGCCTAGCAAAGACATTGGCGTAGCTGTCGATGCTGCTGTTCGAGCGGATCAGCAGATCCAGTGCCAATGCGTCCGCTTCGTCTTCCTGTTCGTGACTCCAGTTCGGTGTGAAAATGTCATCGAGCGCGAAGCGCAACGATTCGGTAAGCGTCGCGGCCCTTTTTGCGGTCGTCTCCATAGTGCTGACATTGACCGCCGAAAGCGATCCGCCGCTGGCCCGAAGTTGGGATACGAGCGACCCGGCGACATAGACCGTCGACGCGGCTCCGACCAACGCCCTGTTTCCTGCGTTGCTCACTTCGGGCGTCAGGTGATGGCCAAGCAGGAGATGCGAGTATTCGTGCGCGAGGACAAACAGGACTTCCGAATCCGATTCCGCCGCTTGAAGGATGCCTGTCGACAGGACGATCGTGTTGTCCGGCAGGGCATAGGCATCATAAGCATCGCTCGCGCGGAACAGGATGCGCGGTTGTCGAGGCAATGGCGCATAGGGCCAGGCGCGGGCAAAGCCGGCAAGCGACTTGCGCAACTCGGCCTCCACGCCCGGCAATGCCATAAGCTCAAGCCGCCCGGCTGCCGTGTTCAGCACCTGGCTCGAAAGGCCAAGCGCACCGCCCTGCATCGTTGCAGCCGCCCCGGCTGCGATCTTCGCTTCGATGTCGCATATCGTCTGGGGGGCCAGTGTCGCAATCCGGGGCGCGGTTTCGATCGAGAATTTACCGCGGCCCTTTTTGGGGACCTTCACGGCCTTTGGCAGGCTGCCTTCGACCGGCGCCCGGCAGGACGCCGGTTGAGCCTCGACCGGTGCGGAAATCATCAAGCTGGCCCCGGCGAGCAGGGCTGGTGGCAGGGCTAGTCTGAAAACGGTCATGCTGATTCTCCGAACAGGACGATGCGGGCCTCGCACACCCCCATGACTCCGGAATTACTTGGCCTTTGGCTTGGGGCACCCCAGCCCGAGCGACCTTTCGACCCCGTCTTCTTCATTGAGCGCCAGTTGCATGGCGACCTTGTCGCACGGCGTCGTCGGCAAATCGCCGACATAATCCACCGTGGTCAGGCGGAGCCAAGCGGGCTTGCCGGCAAGCATGATGGAAACAAAGCCGGGTTTTGTCCCGACCACCCGGGCGGCGGCAGACTGGGCCTTGGGCATGTTCTTTTGCGGCACGTCGCGCAACTTGCTTCCGGTATCGTCATATATGGGGAGGGGGTCGCGCTTGTAAGCCATGATCGTTGCGGCATTGGCGATTGCGGGCGCTTCGGGCTCCGCCGGTTTCGGCTTCGCAACGGCCGACCCGGCGAAGCAGAGCCCCCCAATGGCAGCCGAAAGGGCAAATCGACAGGTCAATCGCATCATCGTCTCCTCGACCGTGTGCATACTCTTGCCGTTCGCTCCGGCTGTGCTTTCCATCACAACACGTTCTTTTCTGCGGCTCGTTTATAAACATGAAGTGGGCGTTGTCTTGTATGGAATGGTCATGCCGCCGGGCCGCAAGCGTGACGGCCCTTCGTCGAGGGAATGCCGCAGACTATGCAGTAGTGGATGGACGCAATGTTCGGAGGCTGGTAATTTCGGACCATGTTTGAACATGTCCATGAAGTTCCGCCCCCGGGCGCCGCGCCCGACTGGACGATTCCGCAGGACTGGGAAGCCTTTTCGCCTGAAGAGCATGCTATGTGGGACCGGCTCTTTGCCCGCCAGTGCAATATGCTCCCCGGCCGCGCGGCGGCGGCCTTCCTGCGCGGCGTCGATGTCCTGAAACTCAGCCGGCCGGGCATTCCCGACTATCGGGAGCTCAACGCCCGGTTGATGGCGGCGACGGGCTGGCAGGTTGTTGCGGTGCCGGGGCTTGTGCCCGACGACGTGTTTTTCGAGCATCTTGCCAATCGGCGTTTCCCGGCCGGGAACTTCATCCGCCGGCCAGACCAGCTCGACTATCTGAAGGAGCCGGATGTTTTTCACGACGTGTTCGGCCATGTCCCGATGCTCGCCGATCCGGTGTTCGCCGATTATATGGTCGCTTATGGCAAGGGCGGCTTGCGCTCGCTGGGCTTCGGCGCGCTCCACAAACTGGCGCGCCTCTATTGGTACACGGTCGAGTTCGGGCTGATCGAAGAAGCGGGCGGGTTGCGTATCTATGGCGCGGGGATTGTCTCAAGCTATGGCGAAAGTGTCTTTGCGCTTGACGATCCGAGCCCAAACCGGATCGGCTTCGACCTGCTCAGGATCATGCGCACGGACTATCGGATCGACGATTACCAGCAGAATTATTTCGTGATCCCGAGTCTTGAGCATCTGCTCAACGTCACGGTCGAAACCGATTTCGGCCCGCTTTATGGGCAGCTCGAAACCCTGCCCGACATCGCGATCGCCGATATCCTGCCCGAAGACCGCGTGATCACGCGTGGGACGCAGGCTTATGCGAGAAGCAAGGCGGCCTAGACTCCTACCAGCTTCCGAAATCGCCCGGCGGCTGGCTGGTCAGGCCTGTCGCGCGGACCGGTCGTTGCCAGCCGAAGCGGTTGCGCTTGGTGAGGCGCAGGCACGGCCATTCGCCACGATCCCTCCGCTCCGCCAGCCTCAGCCCCTGTGCGCGATAGGCTGACACGACAGCGCCTGCCTGCCCCGAGAGCAGCCCGGCAAGGATAAGCGAACCCCCGTCGCGAAGAATTGCGGATAGTGAAGGCGCCAGTTCGATCAGCGGACCTGCGAGAATATTGGCAATCACCAGGTCGTACGGCGCGCGGCGCAGGATCATTTCATGATCGGTGCCGGGTGCGACGCAGAGCGCGACCCGTCCCGCGGACTGGCCCAGCGCCACGACGTTGACCCGCGCATTGTCCGCTGCGACCTCGATGCTGACCGGATCGATGTCCGACGCCGTCACATAGGCACGCGGCCAAAGATGGAGTGCCGCAAAGGCAAGCAGGCCGGTTCCCGTCCCGACATCGGCGATGTGATCGAACCGCATGCCGCGCGCCTTCATCCGGTCGAGCATTTCAAGGCAGCCATGCGTGGTTTCGTGCCCGCCGGTCCCGAATGCCTGGCTCGCCTCGATCAGGAAAGTCTTTGCCCCTGCGGGAGGTGGAGTCCGGTCCGACGATGTATGGACATAGAAGCGGCCCGCATGAACCGGTTCCAGTCCAGCCTGACTGATCGTAACCCAATCTTCTTCCGGGAGCTGCTCGAGCTTTGGCTGTGCCCTGGCCGCGCTCGGGATCAGCGACTGGACAAGGGCAATGCTCGCCTTGTCGGGTTTGCCCTCGAAATAGGCATTGAGTTCCCACTGGTCGGGCCGCGCCTCGTCCGGCTCGCGCACCACGAGCGACGGCGGCGGCTCCATCAGCGCCAGCGGCGTGATATCCGCGTCGAGTGCTTCTGCTTCGGCTCGCGTGCAGGGCAAGGTCAGTTTCCAGCTGTTCGACATGGCGGCCATATTACGGGCTTGTTGGGCCAGAGGGAATGCCATAGGCGCCGACACATGATCTGGGCGATACTGGCATTGGCGGGCCTTTGGGCGGGCATACAGAATGCCGTAGCGGGCGGCGGCTCTTTCATCACGCTGCCGGCGCTGATCTTTACCGGGCTCGATGCGCGCGTGGCCAACATCACGTCTTCCGTGGCCCTCACGGCGGGGCAAGTGACAACGGGCTGGGGCGGGCGAAAGGCAGTTGCCGGAATTCCGGGCGTCCCTGTCTGGGCCATGCTTGCAATCGCGATCAGCGGCGGGCTGGTTGGCGCGCAACTGATTCTCCTTACGCCGACCAAGGTCTTCGCAGATATGGTGCCCTGGCTGATCCTTGTGGCCACGGCGCTTTTTGCCTGGGGCAGTTTCGGACCGAAGCCGCACGAGCCGCGCGCACCGCTTCCTCCCCTGGCGTCCGGGATCGGGCTGTTCATGAGTTCTGTCTATGGCGGCTATTTCGGAGGTGGAAACGGGATCATTCTCGTCGCGGTGTTGACCGCCGCCGGCCTTGCCATCCGCGCGGCGAGCGCCACCAAGAATGTGCTTGCCGCGATCATCAACGTGGCGGCGCTTGGCCTGTTCGTCTTTTCACCCGAGGTCGCCTGGCTGAAAGCGCTCGTCCTCGGCGCTGGCTCGATGCTTGGCGGGGCGATTGGCAATCATGTCCTGTCCCGTATCAACGAGCGGCTGTTGCGCATCACGATCGTCCTGATCGGCGTGACGCTCTCGATTTTGCTGTTCATGCGTTGAGATTGAAGCCTCCCGGCGCTGGCGCGTGGGGGCAATTCAGGTTGACAAATAGGATTCGTTCCTGTCATGTTCCCAGATGATCCCGTTCGCGCCCTTGATACTCCTTCTTATTATCCTTCAGCACATCTTAAAGGGGGGGTGAATCGGGGGGTGACGTGGCTTCAACTTCATCAACTTCCACGCCCCTAGCGGACGTAACTCGCCCCATTTACGTCGAGCACGGCGCCGGTCATCGACGGGGGCGCCGTGAGCGCACAAAAGACAGCCATCTCCGCAACCTCCTCCGGCATCGCGACGCGGCCGAGCGGGATATCTGCGAGCAATTTCTCGCCGCCCCGGCTGGCGAGATAGTCGTCAGCCATCCCGGTCATCGTGAAGCCGGGGCAAATCGCGAAGGCATAGATGCCTTGCGCCGCATAGGCGCGCGCGATCGTCTTGGTCATCGAGACCATCCCGCCTTTCGATGCCGCGTAATGCCAGTGCGCCGGACTGTCTCCGCGATGCGCGGCGCGGCTCGCGATATTGACGATCCGGCCTTCGCTCGCCCGCGCCTGCCAGTGAAGGACCGCCGCGCGGCAGAGTTCGGCGGACGCCGTCAGGTTGATCTGCATCGTCCGGTTCCAGTTGGCGATCCAGTCTTCGCCGTCGAGCGGATTGGCCTCGAACACGCCGGCATTGTTGATCAGGACATCGATCCGCCCGTCGAGCCGTTCAAGCGCAGCGTTCCAGAGCCGCCGCGCACCGTCCGGTGTGCCCAGATCGAAATCCCGGCTGCTTGCGCCGAATATTTCTACATTGTCGTTTGCCAGGCGCGCCGTGATCGCCCCGCCGATACCGCGCGTGGCGCCAGTCAGAAGGATATGAAGTGTCATGACCGCACCCTGCCCCATTCCGGGTGGACGGATCAAGCAGCGGCAACCGGCCGGACGCGGGCCAGGCTCCGCTTCGGGCACAATCCGTCCCGGCAGGGCCGTCAGGCAGTTGCGCCGGGCGGACTTTTGGCTAAAGGTCTCGGGCAATTCCGAAACCAGCCTTTGGGGGCATGCATGGCGCGATCATCCGCGCGGCCACTTTCGCCGCATCTGGGCATTTACAAATGGGGGCCGCACATGGCGGTCTCGATTCTCAACCGCGCGATGGGCGTCGGGCTGGCGACTGTCGGCATGGCGGCCTTGGTCTGGTGGCTGGTGGCCGCGGCAACAGGCAAGGAAGCCTATGAAAGCTTCATGGGCTGGGCGACCTGGTGGCCGGGTTATGTCGTGGCCGTGGGCCTGACTTTCACGTTCTTCCTCCATCTCCTCGCCGGACTGCGTCATTTCGTGCTCGACCTCGGCGCGGGCTTCGAGCTCCAGACCAACCGCGCCTGGGCGTGGGCGACGCTGATCGGGGCGGTGCTGCTCACCGGGCTGACTTGGCTCCTCATTTTCTGGAAGGGACTTTGACGATGGGCAGCGGAACGGGGTTGGGCCGGGTTCGCGGCCTCGGCTCGGCGCGGAGCGGATCGCATCACTGGTGGCTCCAGCGGGTGACGGCGCTTGGCAATGTGGTGCTTGTGCTCTGGTTCCTTTTCTCGCTCCTTCGCCTGCCCTCTCTCGACTATGAAGCCGTGACCGGCTGGATCCATTCGCCGCTCACGGCGGTTCCGCTCGCGCTCATGGTCGTCAATGTCTGCTGGCATTTCCGGCTTGGCCTCCAGGTCGTGATCGAGGATTATGTCCATGGCGGCATGCGTGTCGTCTCGCTCGGGCTGCTCCATCTCTGGACATTCGGTGCGGGCGGATTTGCGCTCTATTCCATTCTCAAAATTGCCTTTGCAGGGACACCGGCCTGATGTCAGACGCCTACAAGATCATCGATCACACCTATGACACGGTCGTAGTCGGCGCTGGCGGCTCGGGCCTGCGCGCGACGATGGGCAGCGCCGAAGCGGGCCTGCGCACTGCCTGCATCACCAAGGTTTTCCCGACGCGCTCGCACACGGTTGCGGCGCAGGGCGGCATTGCCGCGAGCCTCGGCAATATGGGCCCCGATCACTGGTCCTGGCACATGTTCGATACGGTCAAGGGTTCCGACTGGCTGGGGGACCAGGACGCCATCGAATATATGGTGCGTGAAGCGCCGGCCGCCGTTTACGAACTCGAACATGCCGGCGTGCCGTTCAGCCGGACGGCGGACGGAACGATCTACCAGCGCCCGTTCGGCGGAATGATGCAGAATATGGGCGAAGGCCCCCCGGCGCAGCGCACCTGCGCAGCGGCAGACCGCACCGGCCACGCCATGCTTCACGCGCTCTACCAGCAGAGCCTGAAATATGATGCGGATTTCTTCGTCGAATATTTCGCGCTCGATCTGATCATGGAAAATGGCGAGTGTCGCGGCGTGATTGCGCTGTGCATGGAAGACGGCACGCTTCATCGCTTCCGCAGCCACGCGGTCGTGCTGGCGACCGGTGGTTATGGCCGGACCTATTTCTCCTGCACCTCGGCCCATACCTGCACAGGCGACGGCGGCGGCATGGTGCTGCGCGCGGGCCTTCCCTTGCAGGACATGGAATTCGTGCAGTTCCATCCCTCGGGCATTTACGGCGCGGGCGTGCTGATCACCGAGGGCGCGCGCGGCGAAGGGGGGTATCTCACCAATTCGGAAGGCGAGCGCTTCATGGAGCGCTATGCACCGTCCGCCAAGGATCTTGCTTCGCGCGACGTTGTCAGCCGCTCGATGGCGATCGAGATCCGCGAGGGACGCGGCTGCGGTCCGCACAAGGACTATATCTATCTTCACCTCGACCATATCGATCCCAAGGTGCTGGCGGAACGGCTTCCCGGCATCACTGAGTCCGGGAAGATCTTTGCCGGTGTCGACCTGACGCGTCAGCCGCTCCCTGTGGTGCCCACGGCGCACTATAATATGGGTGGTATCCCGACCAACTATCACGGGGAAGTCGTCACCATCCGCGATGGCGATCCCGATGCGGTCGTCCCCGGCCTGTTCGCGGTGGGTGAGGCGGCTTGCGTTTCGGTTCACGGTGCAAACCGGCTCGGCTCCAATTCGCTGATCGACCTTGTTGTGTTCGGGCGCGCGGCGGGCAAGCGGCTTGCCGAAATCGTCAAGCCCGGCACGGCGCACAAGCCGCTGCCAAAGGATGGGTCGGATCTGGCGTTGACGCGGCTTGATACGTTCCGCAATGCCAAGGGCGTATCACCGACGGCGGAAATCAGGGTCGAAATGCAGCGCACGATGCAGGCGCATTGCGCCGTGTTCCGCGACGAAGGGCTGATGCAGGAAGGCATTGGCAAGCTTGCCAAGACCTATGCCCGCATGGCGGATGTCGGCGTGACCGATCGCAGCCTGATCTGGAACACGGACCTGATCGAAACGCTCGAACTCGACAATCTCATTGCGCAGGCGACGGTCACGATCGCGGGCGCCGCCAACCGCAAGGAAAGCCGCGGTGCGCACGCGCGCGAGGATTTTCCGAAGCGCGACGACAAGACCTGGATGAAGCACAGCGCCTTGTGGTTCGAAGGCTGGGGCGGCAAGGGCGGCAAGGTCAAGATCGACTACCGCCCCGTGCACGACTACACGCTCACCGATGAGATCGAGTATGTGAAGCCGAAGGCGCGAGTTTATTGAGAGGTAACTATGGGAGACGACAATCTCAATCTTCGAGATTTTGTTCGCTCAGCTCTCCTTGACGTTTTGGTTGGCATTCGTGATGCGCAAGCAGATCAGACTTTAGGTCGGTTTATTGCGCCTGTAGGGATCGGAAGCGTAGAGTTTCCGTCAGCACGGTGGCGTCGTTCATTCTCAGCGGCTGCTCGTCACTACTATGAAGTTTGATGTGGCGGTTACCGTAGTCGCAGAGAAGGCTGGTCAAGGTGGTGGCAAGGTTGGGCTCAGCGTGCTGAGCGCAAACCTAAATGGCTCTCTCAGTTCGAAATCCGAGAACGCAAGCCGGATACAATTTGCGGTCCCACTCAAGTTTGCGCGCTTCGACCCTAACAATTCTTCAGGTGACGGAAGTTAGATTCCAATCACGCCTGCTCCTCGTGTCTTTGTGTGAAATAGCCTCGTGCATCGGCAGGCGCTGACGCCGGGTATTATGCTCACACGAAGACACAAAGGCACGAAGAAGGGTTGAGATCTAGTGACCGACGTTGAGGCGCTTGCAGCCATTTCCATCGATTGTGGGTTGAAGCTGCATCAGGCGCTCGGTCCGGGGCTCCTCGAGTCAGTCTATGAGGCGTTGCTTTGCGAGAGCCTGAAACGTCGTGGGCTGGCGGTGGAACGGCAAAAGCAGATTGCGATCAGTTTTGAAGGCTTCCAATCAGATGAAGGCTTCCGGGCCGATCTATTGATCGAAGGGCATCTCATCATCGAACTGAAATCCATCGAGCGCTTGGCACCAGTTCATGGCAAACAACTGCTCACCTATTTGCGTCTGATGAAGCTTCCTCTTGGCCTATTGATGAATTTCGGCGCCGCCACCTTCCGTGAGGGCATCAAGCGAGTGGCGAACGACTACTATCGCCCCGCCACTTGAAAGACCACCTTCGTGACTTTGTGTCTTCGTGTGAGACGAGTTCCCGGAACGTCAATCGGGCGCTTTCTTCACTTCCTTGCCCACCGATTCAACGTCCTGGCCGATGCCGCGAACGGTGTTGCAGGCGGTGAGGGCGAGTCCTCCTGCCAGCAGGGCAACCAAGGCGATCTTGCGAACCATAATTATTCTCCGTTTGTTTCCCGAAGGCCATTCTGACACATTGAACTGTCGCTAGGCTGAATAGCGCAGGCCAGGCAATCCTGCCAGTCAGACCCCCGCGAGCAAAATCACGGAGTGGCGACAACCTAGCACGACCCGGAATCGGCGCTTGCCGCGTACCGGCCAACTCTGCCAGAGGGTGGGGCGTATTCGCAGTCAGAAGGATGCAGCGGGTTTGACCATCAGCACCCCCCCTACCGCCCGCCTCTATCCGCGCCCGACCGGATTCATCGACGCCCCATTCGGTTATGATGGCCAGTTTGCGCGGCTTGCCGGGGGGATGCAGTTCTTTTCCGCTTGGGAAGTGATCGCCGTCGATGGCGGGAAGCGCGTCGGGCAATGGCTGGTTGCCGTCGAACGGGTGGATGACGCTCTTTCCCGGCTCACTGCCGAACAGGCCGAAGCGTTCTGCACGATGATGGCCCGGGCCACGGCTGCGCGCGCGCCGCTCGTGCTGGGCGAACGCACGGTCAGGCTCGACCAGCCGCAGGTGATGGGCATCCTGAACATGACACCGGACAGTTTTTCGGGCGGTTCCGAACATCTCGACGATCCCGCGGCGGCTGCCACTCTCGGCGTGGAGATGGCGGCGGCCGGGGCGGCGATCATCGATGTGGGGGGCGAATCCACGCGACCGGGCGCCACGACTGTCTGGGAAGAGGATGAAAAGGCGCGTATCCTTCCTGTCATTGCCCGGTTGGCGGCCAGCGGCACGGCCATTTCGCTCGACACGCGCAAGGCAGCGGTGATGGAAGCGGGACTCTCTGCCGGCGCTCACATGATCAACGATGTTTCGGCGTTGCTCTTCGATGACCGATCGTTGCAGGTCTTGCTCCGTTCGACCGTCCCGGTCGTCCTGATGCACGCGCCGGGCAAGCCGCACGATCCGCATGGCGGGGCAAACTATTCCGATCCGCTGATCGAAGTGTTCGACTGGCTTGAGGACCGGATCACGGCAGTTGTCGAGGCCGGTATCGCCCGCGAACGGATCATTGCCGATCCGGGGATCGGTTTCGGCAAGGGCGTCGCGGAAAACCTTGCGATCCTCAATGGCCTGTCGCTGTTTCACTGTCTCGGCGTGCCGATCCTGCTCGGCGCGAGCCGCAAGCGGCTGATCGGTGCGCTTTCGAACGAAGCGCCAGTCGAGAAAAGACTTGGCGGCTCGGTCGCGATTGCCCTCAAGGGCGCGGAGCAGGGCGCACAGATTCTCCGCATCCATGACGTTCCCGAGACCGTACAAGCATTGCATGTCTGGCGCGGGATGCGCGATGCTGCCCTGAGCCCGCGTTAGGAGCCGTCATGGAAAAGCTCATTCTTCACGAAGACCCGATTTCGGGCAATTGCTACAAGATCAAGCTGACGGCGGCGCTGCTTGGCCTGCGCATGGAATGCCGGGCCTATAGCGTCCTCAAGGCGGAAACCCGCACGCCGCAATTCCTGAAATTCATCAACCCTAATGGGCGCATTCCGGTGTTGCAGGTCGGCGACCGCTTCCTGCCCGAAAGCAGCGCGGCCTGTTTCTATCTCGCCGATGGATCCCGGTTGATCCCGGACGATCGCTTCGACCGGGCGGACATGCTGCGCTGGATGTTTTTCGAACAGTATAATCACGAACCCAATGTCGCGACCTTGCGCTTCTGGCTTGCCTTTGTGGGCGAGGACAGCCTGTCCGAAATCCAGAAGTCGCTCGTGCCGGGCAAGAAGATCGCGGGCGATGCCGCGCTGAAGCTGATGGACGATCATCTGGCGACGCGGAACTGGTTCGTGGGCGAAAGCATCACGCTCGCGGACATCGCGCTCTATGCCTATACCCATGTGGCCGAAGAAGGCGGCGGCTTCGACCTTTCCTTCTACCCGTCGATCGTGGCGTGGCTGAAACGCGTCGCGGCGGAGCCGGGTTATGTAAAAATGTAGGAGGAGAATGATGGGGCGGTATGCCTTTGCCTATCTGGCCACGGGGATTGCCTTTGCGCTGATCGATTCGGTGTGGCTCCGCACCATGTCGGAGCGGCTTTACCGTGTGGAAATCGGCGAATTGCTGGCCGACAGGTTTCGCCTCGGCCCCGCGATCGCCTTCTATCTCCTCTATGTTCTCGGCATGATGATCTTCGCGGTCGGCCCCGCATTGCAGAATGGCAATTGGAAATCGGCGCTCTGCTATGGCGCGGCCTTCGGCTTCTTTGCCTATATGACCTATGACCTCACCAACCATGCGACCCTCCGGGTCTGGAGCCTGAAGGTTACAATCCTCGACATGATCTGGGGCACGGCGCTTACGGGGCTCGCTGCGGCGGCAGGCGCGTCCATCACGAACAGGCTGTTCCCCTCATGATGGATTTTGACAGCTGGCGCGCGCGTTCGCCCTTTTATGACGAGACGCACGAAGCGCTGGCACAATCGGTCCGCCGCTTCGTCGCGCGCGAGATCGCGCCCCATATCGATCGTTGGGAAGCCGAAGGCGAACTGCCGCGCGACTTGCACAAGAAGGCGGCTGAGGCAGGCATCATGGGGCTGCGCTATCCTGAGGAATATGGGGGGCATTCCGAAGGCTTCGATATTTTCCACGGCCTGACGCAGACCGAGGAACTGGCAGCGGTCGGCGCCGGCGGGTTGAGCGCTTCTCTGATGACGCACGGGATCGGGCTACCGCCGATCCTTGCGATGGGCACCGATGAGTTGAAGCGCCGCGTAGCGGCGCCAGTGCTCGCTGGTGAAAAGATCATCGCGCTCGGGATCACCGAGCCGTCGGGCGGGTCGGATGTCGCGAACCTCAGGACCAGGGCCGAACGCGTCGGCGATCATTATGTCGTCAACGGTTCGAAGATGTTCATCACGTCGGGGATGCGCGCAGACTGGCTGACTTGTGCGGTCCGCACTGGCGGCCCCGGCGCGGGGGGTGTCTCGCTGCTGCTGATCGAGATGGACTCGCCGGGCGTTTCGTGCACGCGGCTCGACAAGATGGGGTGGCGCTGTTCGGATACCGCCGCGATTCATTTCGAGGACGTGAAGGTTCCGGCCGAAAACCTGATCGGCCCCGAAAATGGCGGATTCATCGGCATCATGCGCAATTTCAATTCGGAGCGGCTTGGCATGGCCATGGGCTGTTGCGCCTATGCGCGCGTATGCCTGAAGGAGGCCGCCGAATGGGCGCAGCAGCGCGAAACGTTCGGCAAGCCGCTCGTCAAGCACCAGTCGATTCGCATCAAGCTCGCGGACATGGCGCGCCAGATCGGTGCAACCCAGGCCTGGGTCGATCTTTGTGCCTGGCAAGTGAAGCAAGGCCGCGATCAGCCTGCCGATTTCGCGATGCTCAAGGTGCAGGCCACGCGGATGCTGGAGGCCGTGGCGCGCGATGCGGCGCAAGTGCTGGGCGGGGCAAGCTATATCACCGGCGGCAAGGTTGAGCGTATCTATCGCGAAGTTCGGGTCAATGCGATCGGCGGAGGGTCGGAGGAAATCATGCTCGATTTGGCAGGGCGGCAACTGTTTGGCGGCAGATGACAGCCGTCAGGTGCTGAATTCCACCCAGAGCGGCAGGTGGTCCGACATACGGTAGGACAGTTGCTCGTTCGTCAGACTCGTCATGACCAGCCCGCGAAAATCGAAATTTCCGCCGCCTTCATATTTGAGCGTCAGGTAAGGCTTCCCCTTGACTGTCTGGAACCAGGCGATCTGATCGAAAAAGCTGTTCGTGTCCGAAGCCCCGGGGGCATCGAAAATAGTACGCGGGAGCCCGGCATGATCCGGCGCGGGGGTGAGCCCGGTAGACGTCAGCGCCTTGTATTGCGGGTCATTCGCGCGATCGATGTTGAAATCGCCGAGGCAAATCAGGTTCTGGCCGTAATCGTCGAGCCGTTCGGCCCAGTTGCGCAGCCATTTTGCGATCCCTTCCAGTTCGAGCCGCCGGTCTTCGCCCTTCTTCCCGTAGAAAACATGGAGAGTGACGAGAACGAATGTCTTGTCCCCCGCAAGGAAGCTCACCGCATAGGGCGTGCGCGCGAACTGGCGCTGAAAGGCGTTCGCGGGCGTTGCAAAGGGCGACTTGATGTCTTCCGGCACGACCAGTTCGCAGGCGAGCCCCGAAAGCTTCACTCGTGTCGTGTTGAAGAGGAAAGCCAGCCTTTCCTCATTCCCCGGATCGCCGGTGTTGACATCCGTCATCACGAACGACCAGTCCGGGCCAAGCTTGCGAAACACGTCGCGCAGTGCGCGCAGGTTCGACCGCACTTCCTGCACCGCAATTACGTCGAAGCGCGACAGGACCTCCGCGATGCAGAGCGCAGCGTTGAGGTCACGCTTGGGCGAATCAGCCGGGTCGCTGTGCCATTTCCGCGTCAAGTCACCAAAGGCGCGGATATTCCATGTGCCGATGATGATCCGGCCATTTGCGCGCGCCGGAATCGTCTGATCAAGCGCGGCCGAGAGTCTGGCGACATCGGCGGCGACTTCGGGCGGGGGTGGATCGGTAATTGCGGGCATGGACTCAACTCCTGGCCGGTTGAAGCCTGACGGGTTCCCTTTCGCGACTTGGGCTATAGTCGCAAAAAGCATCGGTTGCCATTGCCACGCGCTGCGCCTTGCGACAGATTGCGTCTGCGCAATCTGGAGGACCGGCATGACATTTTCAGGCACATCCTGGGTCGAAGAGGCTGACGAAATCCTTCCCGACCTCGTGACCTTGCGTCGCGCGATCCATGTCGAGCCGGAACTCGGGCTTCACAATCCCAAGACGCTGGCCAAGATCAAAGTCGCGCTCCAAGGCCTGCCGCTCGAACTGCGCGAGGGGCCCTCGACCACCGGGCTGATCGCGATCCTGCGCGGATCGGACAATGGCCGCACGGTGCTGCTCCGCGGGGATATGGATGCGCTGCCGCTCAATGAGGAAACCGGGCTCGATTATGCCTCGACCACTGAAGGCGCGATGCATGCCTGCGGGCATGACACGCATGTCGCGATGCTGGTCGGCGCGGCACGGATGCTCTCGGCGAAGCGAGACAGTCTTGCGGGCACCGTCATGTTCATGTTCCAGCCGGGCGAGGAAGGCCATCACGGTGCGCGCTACATGCTCGATGACGGGTTGATCGATCCGCTCCCCGATGCAGCGTTCGCGCTTCACATCATGCCCAACGCGCCGCACGGCATCTTCACCGGGCGCGCCGGGCCGCTGCTCGCTTCCGCGGACAAGCTCCACATGACGATTTCGGGCAAGGGCGGGCACGCCTCGATGCCGCACGATGCGCTCGATCCGGTGCCGATCGCGTGCGAGATCGTGACGGCAATCCAGGCCATGGTCACGCGCAAGGTCTCGGTCTTCGATCCGGCGGTGGTCACGATCGGGCGGATCCTTGCCGGGACGACCGACAACATCATTCCCGAATCTGCATCGTTGCTCGGCACGATCCGCACGCTCTCGCCGCGCCAGCGCGAAAATGTGGCGACCGAATTGAAGCGGCTGGCCACCGGCATCGCCGGCGCACACGGCGCCTCGGCCGAAGTGCGGATCGAACAGGGCTTTCCGGTTACGATCTGTGACGGCCGCGCGGTCGCCTTCGGCCAGTCGGTGGTGGAAAGCCTGTTCGGCGAAGCGGCGTGGCGGACCCTCGACACGCCGATCATGGGCGCGGAAGATTTCGCCTATGTCCTCGAAAAAGTACCCGGCGCGATGTTCTTCCTCGGTGCCAGCCATGAAGGCAGCGACTGGCGACAATGCTGCGGGCTGCACTCGAACCGGATGGTGCTGGACGACAGCGTAATGGCCCGCGGCGCGGCGGTTCATGCGGCGATTGCGGAGCGCTTCCTGGCGGAGGGGTTTGGGGGGTAAGGGCCTCTGCCTCTACGTCAGAATCCGCAACCAAGCTCACGCCACGGTTCAGGCCGGGCCGATACGTTCCACGCTCACCAGGTTAGGACGATAGAGTCGGCCTTCGATCTGTACGGGCTGGTCGATGAGGTGATTGGGAATGCTGTCCATTTCAAGCCAGAATTCCTTGCCGTCGTTGCAACGCAGGGCGTAACAATAGTCTTTGGAAACGAGCATGCCCGTCTCCGAACAATAAAGAGGTTCTGAACGCAGTACATATCGCATCGGACAGCTCCCATATGGTCAGCCACCCTCTCCGACTCGGAAGCTTGCACATGAAATGCTGCATTGCAACATGAAGCATGCCATCAGGCTACAACAACCCCATCCCCCGCATCGAGCTGTGCCCGTTCGCGCCGATGACGATATGATCGTGGACCGTGATGCCGAGCTTTTTGCCCGCATCGGCGATGTCGCGGGTGAGGGCGATGTCGGCGCGGCTGGGGGCGGGATCTCCGCTCGGGTGGTTGTGGACGAGGATGATCGCAGATGAGCCAAGGTCGATCGCGCGGCGGATGACTTCGCGGGGGTGGATCGCGGCCTGGTCGATCGAGCCCTCGGCCATCGCTTCGTCGCGGATCAGCATGTTGCGGCTGTTGAGGTGGAGGACGCGGACCCGCTCGGTCGTCTTGTGGGCCATGTCGGCGCGCAGATAATCGAGCAGCGCCTGCCAGCTGGCGAGGACGGGCTGGTCCCTGATCCTGTCCTGCAAGAGTCGGAGCGACGCGGCCTGCACGATCTTCAGCGCGGCAACCGCGCCTTCGCCCACGCCCTTGACCCGCCCGATCGCGTCGGCATCCGCCGTCAGCAATCCCGCGATCCCGCCGAATTCGTGGAGCAAGGCCTTGGCAAGCGGCTTGGTGTCCTTGCGCGGGATGGCCAGCGCCAGCACATATTCGATCAGTTCATGATCGAGCAGCGCATCGCCCCCGCCTTCGATCAGGCGCTTGCGGAGTCTTGCCCGATGTCCGTGGCCGTTGGCGTGTGTGTCAGGCATCTTCCGTGAGCGTGCGGGGCAGTTTGAAAACCATGGACTCGGTCGCAGTGACCACTTCTTCCTCGGTGACCGCAAAGCGCGTCGCCAATTGGTCGACAAGCTCGCGCACAAGGACTTCGGGCGCCGAGGCGCCCGCGGTGATTCCCACAATTTTCGGACTGCCCAGCCAGTCGAAATCGACATCGTCCGCGCGCTCGATTAGCCGCGCGGGCACATTGTTGCGTTCGGCGACTTCGGCGAGCCGCAACGAATTGGAAGAATTGGGCGCGCCGATCACGAACATCATGTCCGCGCGCTCGGCAATGGCCTTGACGGCAGCCTGCCGGTTCGAAGTCGCGTAACAAATGTCTTCGCCGCGCGGCGCGGCGATCGTCGGGAAACGGGCCTGCAGTGCGGCCACGATTTCCGCCGTGTCGTCCACCGAAAGCGTGGTCTGCGTCAGGAAGGCGAGCGCATCGGGATCCGGCGGATTGAGCCTCGCAACATCGGCAAGGGTTTCGACAAGCGTCATCGACCCGGCAGGCACCTGTCCGAAGGTTCCGATCACTTCGGGATGCCCGGCATGGCCGACAAAGATGATATGCCGCCCGGCATCGACCAGCCGCTCGGCCTGGCGGTGGACCTTCGAGACCAGCGGGCATGTGGCGTCGAGCCAGGTCAGCCCGCGCGCCTCGGCCTTGGCCGGAACCGCCTTGGGCACGCCGTGCGCCGAAAAGACCACCGGTGCATCGGGAGGAACTTCGTCGAGCGATTCGACGAAGATCGCGCCTTTCGCCTTCAAGCTATCGACGACGAAGCGGTTGTGGACGATTTCGTGCCGCACATAAACCGGCGCCCCGAACTTGGCGAGCGCGCGATCGACAATCAGGATGGCGCGGTCGACGCCGGCGCAAAAGCCGCGTGGCGCGGCAATGAGCAGAAGGAGGGGGGGCTTTTCCGTCATAATCTGACGCCGCCTCTACGCGATTGCTTGCAGGCGCGAAAGCCGCTTCCTATACCGCGCGGCAATCGTATCTGTTCAAGGATGATGCCTGTGTCGTTTCGCAACCCGATTATTGCCGTCGCCGCCTGCGGCCTGCTGCTCGCGGGATGCGCGCGCGAAGGCGAGTTCGACGAAACAGGCGGGATCATCATCACGCGCAGCACCTGCCCTGCGGTAGCGGTGCCGTCTCATACGGCCGACATTACCTTATTCGATCCGCCGGGGAGTACCGATTCGCGTGCCATCGACGTGGCGGCGTCGATCACAAATGTCCGTTCGAGCTGTGCCGATTCGGGCGAAGATGTGGTCGTGACGGCAAGTTTCGACGTTCAGGCGCGGCGCAACAATGCAAGCGGCGCCCGCGATGTCGTGCTCCCCTATTTCGCGACGGTCGTCCAGGGTGGCCGCGTGGTTGTATCGAAACGCGTCAGCCGGGTGGCCCTCCATTTCAACGATGGGGAACTGCGGGCCGAGACCAAGGGCGGCGCGAGCGCTAATGTTAACCGCGCGGCCGTCACGCTGCCTGCGGACATTCAGGAGCGCATCACCCGGAAGCGGAAGCCTGGCGATGCCGATGCGGCGATCGACCCGATGGCCGATCCGCAAGTCCGCGAAGCCGTTTCGCGGACCAGCTTCGAGCTGCTTGTCGGCTTCCAGCTTACCCAGGCACAACTTCAGTACAACGCGACGCGCTAGAACCGCGCGCATTGTCGATTGACTCGGGCGGGGCCGGTCGTCATTGCGGATTTTGTCGCTGACGAAGCGGGAGAGACCCCGGATCTGATCCGGGGCGCCGAAGGAGCAACCGCCCCGGAATCTCTCAGGCAAAAGGACCGCATCGGCTTTTGCGACGCTCTGGAAAGAGCCCCGGACCCGATCCGGGGCCACCGAAGGGGTAACCCCGAACGCTCGGGGGAAAGCTCTCAGGTTCCGTGACAGAGGGGGCAGCAGGATCATGCGACCGCATGGCCATGCTGTGACCTTTTGGACCGGAGCAGATGATGAGCGAAGACCAGGCCGAAACTCTCGAACTGCCGCTGGGCGATTGGCATCGTGCAAAAGGTGCGCGAATGGTGCCCTTTGCGGGTTATACGATGCCGATCCAGTATGAAGGCATCATGGCCGAACATCTCTGGACGCGCGAAAGCGCCGGGCTGTTCGATGTTTCGCACATGGGGCAGCTCCGGATTGCAGGCGAAGGTGCGGCTGAAGCGCTCGAAACGCTTTGCCCGGGAGACATTTCCGCTCTCAAGCCCGGCCGGATGCGCTATTCGCTGCTTCTTGCCGAAGACGGCGGCATCCTTGATGACCTGATGGTCACCAATGCGGGCGATCATCTCTATGTCGTGGTGAACGGCGCGGTGAAGTGGGAGGATATCGGCTTCCTGCGCGAGCATCTGCCCGACGAGATCACGATCCATCACATGGAGGATCATGCCCTGCTGGCGCTCCAGGGGCCGAAGGCCGTCGATGCGCTCGCGCGCGTCGTGCCTGGCGTCGAGAGGCTGTTTTTCATGGAAGCGGGGGCGTTCGGCGATCTGTGGATCAGCCGTTCGGGCTATACGGGCGAGGACGGGTTCGAGATTTCGGTGCCCGCGACGGGCGTCGAAGCGCTCGCCGAAGCCCTTTGCGCCCAGGCCGAAGTGAAGCCG
The DNA here is from genome assembly GCA_041916635.1 of Sphingomonadaceae bacterium. Classification (GTDB taxonomy): domain Bacteria; phylum Pseudomonadota; class Alphaproteobacteria; order Sphingomonadales; family Sphingomonadaceae; genus Aquisediminimonas. Next base: position 1,408,962 of record JAYRZE010000001.1, read on the forward strand.
ATCGGGCTTGGCGCGCGCGATTCACTTCGGCTCGAAGCCGGCCTGCCGCTCTACGGCCATGATCTCGACGAAAAGACCGATCCGGTCGAGGGCAATGCCAGCTTCGCCGTTTCGAAGCGTCGCCGCGAAGAGGGTGGCTTCAATGGCGCGGGCCGCATCCTGAAGGCGCTGGCCGAGGGGCCGGCGTGCAAGCTGGTCGGGCTTTCGGTCGAAGGCAAAATGCCCGTGCGCGAGGGCGCGAAACTCTATTCGGGCGATGCGGAAATCGGCACGGTCACGTCCGGTGGCTTCGCCCCCAGTGTCGGTGCGCCAATCGCCATGGGCTATGTCGCGACGGCCCAGGCCGCGCCCGGCACTGCGCTCGAAGCGGAAGTGCGCGGAAAGCGCGTACCCGTCACTGTCACAAAGATGCCCTTCGTTCCCCACACCTATGTCCGCAGAGGAGCCACTCAATGACCCGCTATTTCACTGATGAACATGAATGGATCGAAGTCGAAGGCACGTCGGCGACTGTCGGCATTACCGACTATGCGCAAAGCCAGCTTGGCGACATCGTCTTTGTCGAAGTTCCCGCTGCGGGCACGCAAGTGAAGAAGGGCGCCGAAGCGGCCGTGGTCGAATCCGTCAAGGCCGCGTCGGACGTTTATGCGCCTGTCACCGGCACAGTGACCGAGGGCAATGGCGCGCTCGACGGCGATCCGGCGCTCGTCAATTCGGATCCCGAAGGCGATGGCTGGTTCTTCAAGCTGACGCTTTCCGATCCGTCGGAGCTTGACGGGCTGATGGACGAAGCTGCCTACAAGGCCTTCGTGAACGGCCTTTGATGCGCTACCTTCCTCTCACCCAGGCCGACCGACAGGCGATGCTTGGCGTCATCGGCGCCAAGTCCATCGACGATCTGTTCGTCGATGTGCCGGCCGAGGCCCGCCTGTCCGGCCCGATTGCGGACCTGCCGAACCATGCCAGCGAAATGGCGGTCGAGCGCCATTTCTCCGCGCTGGCGCGCCAGAACATGGCTGCGGCACACCACCCGTTCTTCCTCGGCTGCGGCGCTTACAAGCATCATATCCCGGCCAGCGTCGATCACCTGATCCAGCGCGGCGAGTTCCTGACGGCCTATACGCCCTACCAGCCCGAAATCGCGCAGGGCACGCTCCAGATGCTGTTCGAGTTCCAGACTCAGGTCGCCCGGCTCTATGGCTGCGACGTGGCCAATGCCTCGATGTACGACGGCTCGACGGCCTGCTGGGAAGCGATCAGCATGGCGGGCCGCGTGACCAAGCGGAAGAAGGCGATCCTCTCGTCCGGGCTCCATCCGCACTATGTGAGCCTTGCGCAGACAATGGCGAAGTTCACCGGTGACACGCTTGAAACAGCGCTTCCCGTATTGTCGGCAAGGACCGACAGCGATCGCCTGCTTGCGGCGATCGATGCCGAAACGAGCTGCGTTGTTGTCCAGTATCCCGATATTCTCGGCCGGATCGAGGACCTGTCCCTCCTTGCGGCGAAGGCACATGAGCATGGTGCGCTGCTTGTCGCCGTAGTCACCGAGCCGGTTTCCCTCGGCGCGATCCGTTCGCCCGGTGAAATGGGTGCCGACATCGTCGTCGGCGAAGGCCAGTCGATCGGCGTCGGGCTCCAGTTTGGCGGGCCTTATGTCGGTCTCTTTGCCTGCAAGGAAAAATTCGTGCGGCAGATGCCAGGGCGGCTTTGCGGCGAAACAGTCGATGCCGAAGGAAAGCGCGGTTTCGTCCTGACGCTTTCGACCCGCGAACAGCATATCCGCCGCGAAAAGGCGACATCCAACATCTGCACCAATGCCGGGCTGTGCGCGCTGGCCTTCAGCATCCACATGACCTTGCTTGGCGAAAAGGGCCTGCATGCTCTGGCCGCACTCAATCATGCAGGCGCGGCCGCGGCAGCGGAAAGGCTTTCGCGGGTTCCGGGCGTCTCATTGGTCAATGACAGCTTCTTCAATGAATTCACGTTGAAATTGCCAAAGGAGGCGCGGCCGGTCGTGCGCGCGCTCGCTGACCGCAAGGTGCTCGGCGGCGTTTCGCTCGGGCGCCTTTATCCGGGTGCAGGCGAACTTGAGAACGGGCTGGTCGTCGCCGTGACCGAAGTTGTGACAACGGAGGATGTCGAAGCCTTTGCCACAGCGCTTGAGGAGGTGCTGGCATGACGATCAATGCAAGCGGATGGCGCCCCGAAATCGGCGCGGGCGAAGCGGGCAATGCCCCGACCTACACCGGCAACCGAGCATTGATGCTCGAAGAGCCGCTGATCTTCGAGACGGGCGATACCGGCACGACCGGTGTCGACATTCCGCCGCCGCCGACCATGGCCTCGCGCCTTGGCGGTCTGGAGCGGAACCGGCCGATCGGCCTGCCGGGCCTTTCGGAGCCGGAGGCTGTGCGACACTATACCCGCCTTTCGCGGCAGAACTACGCAATCGACCTGGGATTATTCCCGCTTGGTTCATGCACCATGAAACACAATCCGCGGCTTAACGAGAAAGTCGCGCGGATGAAGGGCTTTGCCGATGTCCACCCGCTCGCGCCGGTCCAGTCGGTGCAAGGCGCGCTCGCGGTCATTCATGAGCTTGCGCATTGGCTGGTCACGCTGACTGGCATGAAGGCCGTCGCGATGTCCCCCAAGGCCGGCGCGCATGGCGAACTGTGCGGTATCCTCGCGATCCGCGCCGCCCTCGAAGCGCGCGGCGATGCGCGCTCGGTGATCCTCGTGCCCGAAAGCGCGCACGGCACCAATCCGGCAACGGCGGCATTCGCCGGCTATGCGGTGGAGAACATCCCGGCGACTGCCGAAGGGCGGGTCAATCTCGACGCGCTCAAGGCGCGGCTGGGCCCGGACGTGGCCGGGGTGATGATCACCAACCCCAATACCTGCGGCCTATTCGAGCGTGACATGAAGGCGATTTCGGAAGCGGTCCACGCGGCGGGCGCTTTCGTCTATTGCGACGGGGCCAACTTCAACGCAATCGTCGGGCGCGTCCGTCCGGGCGACCTTGGCGTCGATGCGATGCACATCAACTTGCACAAGACCTTCAGCACGCCGCATGGCGGCGGCGGCCCGGGTTCGGGGCCGGTCGTGCTGTCCGAAGCGCTTGCGCCGTTCGCGCCGCTGCCATTTGTCGAACAGCAGGGCGATGCGTTCCATCTGGTCGAGGAAGAAACGGCGGGCGAGCATCATGCCCAGTCCTTCGGCCGTATGACGGCGTTCCACGGGCAGATGGGCATGTATACCCGCGCGCTTGCCTATATCCTTTCGCATGGCGCGGACGGCCTTCGCCAGGTGGCCGAGGATGCCGTGCTTAACGCCAACTATGTCCTGCGTTCGCTCGACGATGTCCTGGAGGCGCCGTTCGGGGGCACGGGGCCGTGCATGCACGAAGCGCTCTTCTCCGACGCAGGTTTGGCTGATGGCTTCAGCACCATGGACATCGCCAAAGCGCTGATCGATGAAGGCTATCATCCTATGACGATGTATTTCCCGCTCGTCGTCCATGGCGCGATGCTTATCGAGCCGACGGAGACCGAGAGCAGGGCCGCGCTGGACCAGTTCATCGGCGCGCTTCGTTCGGTCGCGCTGCGCGCCAAACAGGGCGATCCCGAGCTCAAGGCCGCGCCGCATTTCGCGCCGCGCAGACGGCTCGATGAAACGCTCGCGGCGCGCAAGCCGGTGCTGGTCTGGAAGGAGCCGGAGCAGGCTGTCGCGGCGGAATAGGGCGATCGCTAGTCCCGAGCCAGCATCAGGTTCATCTGGGCGATCGCGATCGGGCTTTCGGGGTCGTCCTGCCAGGCAATGGCCTCCACATTCGCCACCCGGCGGCCGAGCCTCTCGATCGTGGCGCGGGCGCGCGTCATCGCGTCGCGCCCTCCGCGCAGATAGTTGACGGTAACATTGATCGGCTTGATCCGGGCATTGTCCTGTTCGTCCAGCGCCTCGGCCACTGTCGCGAAGGCCACGGCTTCGAGCATCCCGGCAATGGCGCCGCCATGCAGGAAGCCGGGGCGGCCCATTTTGTTGGTCTCGAACGCCATGGTCAGCACGAGCCTGCCGTCGCCGTCGCGCTCCGAGCCGAAGCCCATGGTCTTTGCGAAGGGAGAGTCAGTCTTCATCAGGCACCTGCCGTAAACATATAGGTGCCGGCAACATGGGCGATCGGCCGGTCTGGATCGCCATCGTGCGCCTGACCGCGAATGAACGCGATCGACCGGCTGAGATGATAACATTCGCCGCGTCCGTACACGTCCTTGCCGGGTTCGGCGGGGCGGAGATAGTCGACCCGCAAGTCGAGCGTTGCCTGCGGCTGGAAACGCCCGCGTTTCAGCCAGATCGACATGGAGGTCGCCATGTCCATCATCGTGAAGATCGGGCCAGAAGCAAGGATGCGTGTCTCCGCATCGCCAATCAGCGCCTCATTGTAGGGCAGCCGCAATTCGGCCCAGCCGTGCCCGTGTGCATGATATTGCACGCCAATCAGCTTGTTATGGCCATTGTTGCTCATCATCCGGATCAGCTGGACCGGATCGAACGCATCGGATGGGGCATTGCTTTCCATTGCCCGTTCCCATGCCAAGATCAGTGCTGGTCTGCAACTGAATCGCTGCTATCGTTTTTGGGACGCGGGCAACAGATTCGCGGACGATGAGGAGCGGAGAGGAGTTTCAACGCCTATGCATCCCTGTGTCCATGCCCGGACGAACCCGGACAAACCGGCCGTGATCCTTGCCGAAACCGGCGAGATTCACACTTACAAGCAGCTGGATGAAGCCTCGAACCGCGCGGCGCAGTTCTTCCGCTCACGAGAGCTGAAGGCCGAAGACGTGGTTGCCTTCATGGTCGAAAACACGCCCGAATTCTATGACCTGACCTGGGGAGCGCAGCGCTCCGGCCTGCGCTATGTTTGTCTTTCGACCCGACTGACTGCGGATGAGGCCGACTATATCCTTCAGAATTCCGGCGCGAGGCTGTTCATCATGTCGGCGAGCCTGGCACCCTTGGCAGCCCAGCTTTCGACCGATGTCGAGCGCTATGCGCTTGGTGGTGCGATTTCGGGCTATGGCTGCTGGGAAGAGGCAATTGCGCCGATGCCCGCCACGCCGATCGCCGATGAACGCGCGGGCGTCGACATGCTCTATTCTTCCGGCACGACAGGCCGACCCAAGGGCGTGCGCGTACCGCTTCCGCCCGATCCCGCGATCGACCAGGTCAATAGCCTCGCCCAGATCGCGATGGCGCTATATCGCTTCACGCCTGACAGCGTGTATCTTTCACCCGCGCCGCTCTATCATGCCGCGCCACTTCGCTGGTCGATGACGGTGCACAAGATCGGCGGCACGGTTGTCATGATGAAAAAGTTCGACCCCGAAGGCGTGCTGGCTGCCATCGAGAAATACAAGATCACTTGCGGCCAATATGTGCCGACACACTTCATCCGTCTCCTCAAATTGCCAGAGGAAATCCGTTCGAAATACGACTTGTCGACGCTCGATTGCGCCATTCACGCCGCCGCGCCGTGTCCCATTCCGGTCAAGGAAGCGATGATCGCATGGTGGGGCCCGATCATCGAGGAATATTATGCCGGGTCCGAAGGCAATGGTTCGACCTTTATCGGCTCGAAGGACTGGCTGGCGCACAAGGGGTCGGTCGGCAAGGCCGTGGTCGGCAAGCTCCACATCATGGCGGAGGATGGCGAGACCGAGCTGCCTACCCGGACCGAAGGCACGATCTTCTTCGAAAGCGAAAGCGTGTTCGAATATCATGGCGACGCCGAAAAGACGGCCTCAAGCCGCAATTCGAAAGGCTGGTCGACACTCGGCGATGTGGGCTGGATGGATGAGGAAGGTTATCTCTACCTTACTGACCGCAAAAGCTTCATGATCATTTCGGGTGGCGTCAACATCTATCCGCAGGAAATCGAGAACCACCTTGTGACTCATCCGCGCGTGCAGGACGTCGCGGTGATCGGCGGACCGCATGACGAAATGGGGGAGGAAGTGATCGCCGTTGTCCAGCCTGTCGACATGGACGACGCACATGACGCCTTTCGCGACGAACTGGTAGGCTATGCGCGCCAGAAGCTATCGGGCGTCAAGATTCCGCGCCGGATCGATTTCCTTGCCGAACTGCCGCGCCACGATACGGGCAAGCTCTACAAGAGGCTGCTGCGTGATCAGTACTGGGCAAGAATGAAAGACTGAGGAGGTCCCCATGAAGGTCAACGCACTCGATCACTTCAATATCATCGCGGCCGATCTTGACGGGACGGCGCGGTTCTATGCTGACGTGCTCGGCCTTGAACGGCGTAACGGGCCGGCGCCCGCGCCGGCAACGATGGTTCAATGGATGTACGACGATGCCGGACGACCGATCGTCCACCTCAACAGCCTTGATTGCCCGAGCGCATATGACCGGGAGGTCGCACCGGGTCCCACCGGCGCGGTCCATCATATTGCGCTCAACTGCTCTGGTTTTGCCGAAATGTGTGAACGGCTCGACGCGCGCGGTATCGGCTATGCATTGAACGAGATCGCATCGATCGGGCTTCGGCAGTTGTTCCTCCACGATCCGAACGATGTCGTGCTCGAACTCAATTTTTTCGGGGACTGACCATAGGCCATGAGCAAGCTTGAATTCTTTTTCGACCTGTCCAGCCCCTGGACCTACCTCGCTTTCACCAATATCGACGCTGTTCTCGCGCGAACGGGAGCGGCAATCACCTATCGTCCGATTTTGGTCGGGGGTGTGTTCAACGCGGTCAATCCTGCTGTCTACGCGGCGCGCGAAGGTGGGGACAATCCGCGTTTCAGGCATAGCTGGAAAGTGCTGAAGGACTGGGCGCGGCTGGCCGGGCTGACCCTCGACTTTCCCAACCGCTATCATCCGGCGAAAAGCGTGAACGCCATGCGGATGGCCTGCGCGCTGCAGGACGACCAGCAGGCACTCAAGGCCTTTGCCAAGGCGGCGTTCGAGGGTTTCATGGTTCGTGCCGAAAATCTCGACGATCCGGATGTGCTGGAGCGCCTGGCGAACGAAGCGGGGCTTGACGGGGCAGCGATCCGTGCGCGTTCGACGACGGACGAGATCAAGGCGCTGTTGCGCGCGAATACCGACGAACTGATTGCGCGTGGCGGATTTGGATCGCCTACGATGTTCGTCGATGGCGACGATATGTATTTTGGAAACGACCAGCTGCCGATCGTAGAGGCAGCCCTGAAGGGGAACGCAGCATGAAAGACCGTGTCAGCATCACAATGCTCGAGGACGGAATCGCCGATGTCCGCCTGATCCGAGCCGACAAGATGAATGCGCTCGATGCGGCCATGTGGGAAGGGCTGGCAGAGGCGATCGACACGCTGAAAGCAATGGCCGGGCTGCGCGTCGTCGTGTTGTCGGGCGAAGGGCGGGCATTCTGTGCCGGGCTCGATTTGTCCAGCCTGCAGGCGGAACGTGTTGCAGGCGCAAGCAGCGCCGGAGGCTCGCTCTCGGACCGGACGCGCGGTATCGCCAATAATGCGCAATATGCCGCTTGGGGGTGGCGCGAACTGCCGGTGCCCGTCATCGCTGCGGTCCACGGAGTGGCCTTTGGTGCGGGCAGCCAGATCATGGCTGCGGCGGACATTCGGTTCGTCCATCCCGATACGCGCATCGCGATCATGGAAATGAAATGGGGGTTGGTGCCGGATGTCGCCGGTATGGCTCTCTGGCGCACGCATGTCGCAGACGATGTGCTGCGCGAGATGATATACACCAACCGTCAATTCAGTGGTCACGAGGCGAAGGACATGGGCTTTGCGACGCATGTCTCTGACGATCCGCTGGCGGACTCGCTCGCGCTCGCGAGGATCATTGCCAACAAGAATCCCCATGCCGTTCGGGGCGCCAAGCGCCTCTGCAACATGCTGGCCGATGCAAGCACCGCTGAAGTCCTGCAAGCTGAGAGTGACGAGCAGGTGAAGGTGATCCGAACCCCCAACCAGATGGAGGCGGTGATGGCCGAAATGCAGAAACGGAAGCCGATGTTTGCGGAATAGGTGGTTGTCCAAGCCGCCAAGCTCGGGGGGGGGCTGGCTGGAGCAATCCTGCCGCAATGATTGCACTCGTTGGCTCGCTCAGCGTCTTCAGGGTTTCTCAGCGCGTTCCCGGACATATCTGAGGATTTCGCCACTGTGGTGCAGCAGCAGTTCACCGGGCCGGACATCCGCCAGCGCGCCCTGAAAATCGACGATCTCGATATCGTTGGGCGTGAAGGTAAAGCGTAGCGAGTTGCCTTTGGCGAAGTCGATTGGGAATCGTGGCGAAACCACTCCGTGAATAGGCTCGACCAGTTCGATCCAGAGCGGTGTCCGGGTTTCGTCAAGCGGCATCGACCAGCCATATTCCTGCGTGTAGCCCGTCACCGGATCGCCGGAGGCAAAGCCGATCCTGAAATCTATTCCGGCGATGCCCCGACCATTGGGCCACGCAACCACCAGAGAAAGCTTGACCTGCTCCGTCGTCACTGCCGGCCCGATGGAGAAAGCGGCGGGGACGGGCTTTGGATCCGTATAGAAGCGTATGCCGGGGCCAGAGGCCACCCAATGCCCTTCCGCCCTTTCATCGAGAGCGCCGGCCATCAGGAAATACTGGAAGTGACCGTCTTGCCCGACCAGTAATTCCGAGGCCACGTCAGGTCCGCCGGCAAGCCGATAGCGCCCGGCAGGTCCCTCTTGCGCCAGCGCGGGCACCGCCGAAAGAAGCAGCGAAGCCGGGGCAAGCCAGCGGACAATTCGCTTCAACGCCTCGATTGATGCGCGACGGACGGTCAGCCCCGCAGATCGGGTGGCGTTGCTTCGGCTTGCAGCATGGCAATGGCTTCATCGAGGCTCATGATCCGCTGTCCGTCCGAACCAAGCGTGCGGATGGCGACCTTGCCCTCTTCCGCCTCGCGCATGCCTACCACCAGCAAATGGGGCACTTTCGCCAGCGAATGTTCGCGAACCTTGTAGTTGATCTTCTCGTTCCGAAGATCGGATTCAACCCGGATTCCCGCCGCCTTTAGCTTCTCGACGCAGGCGTTCGCGTAGCCATCCGCATCGGAAACGATCGTCGCGACTACGGCCTGCACCGGGGCGAGCCACACGGGAAAACGCCCTGCATGGTGCTCGATCAATATGCCGATGAAGCGTTCATAGGTGCCGAGGATCGCACGGTGGAGCATCACCGGACGATGCTTGGCGCCATCCTCGCCGACATAGGTCGCGTCCAACCGTTCGGGCAGGACATAATCGAGCTGGATCGTGCCGCACTGCCATGTCCGCCCGATCGCGTCAGTCAGATGAAATTCGAGCTTGGGCGAATAGAAAGCACCTTCGCCGGGGAGTTCCTCCCAGCCATAGGCCGCGGTCGCGCGGCCCGTTTTCACGACCGCATCGCGAAGGTCTGCCTCGGCCTTGTCCCACATCTCGTCGGTTCCGAAGCGCTTTTCTGGGCGAAGCGCGAGCTTGATCGCGTAATTCTCGAAACCAAGATCCTTATAGACGCTATCGAGCAGGTCGCAGAACAGCCGGACCTCCTCGACGATCTGATCTTCTCGGCAAAAGATGTGGCCATCGTCCTGCGTGAACTGGCGTACGCGCATGATGCCGTGAAGCGCGCCATGCGGCTCGTTCCTGTGGCAGCAGCCCATTTCGGCCATGCGCAGCGGCAGGTCGCGATAGGATTTGATGCCTTGGCGGAATATCAGGACGTGCGCGGGGCAGTTCATCGGCTTCAACGCCATGAGGTCGCCCTCGCCCGTCAGGACGGGTGCATCGTCTTCGGTATTGGGGATTTCGTCCGGAACAATGAACATGTTCTCGCGATACTTGCCCCAATGGCCCGATTGTTCCCATTGGCGCGCGTCCATGATCTGCGGCGTCTTGACCTCGACATATCCGCCCGCGTCGATCCGGCGGCGCATATAGGCCTCAAGCTGCCGCCAGACCATGTAACCGTTCGGATGCCAGAAGACCGAACCGTGCGCTTCGGACTGGAGGTGGAACAGGTCCATCTCCTGCCCGATCTTGCGGTGATCGCGCTTGGCAGCCTCCTCAAGCCGGACGAGGTGAGCGTCGAGCTGCTTCTTGTTGAGCCAGCCCGTGCCATAGATGCGCGAAAGCTGCGGATTGTTCTGATCGCCACGCCAATAGGCGCCAGAAACGCGCGTCAGCTTGAAGGCTTGCGGATCGAGCTTGCCGGTCGAGGCCAGATGCGGCCCGCGACACATGTCCATCCAGTCATTGCCCGACCAATAGACGCTCAGTTCCTCTCCCTCGGGCAGTTCGGCGGCCCACTCGGCCTTGAAGGTCTCGCCCTGTGCCTTCCACCGGGCGATCAGGTCGGACCGGCTCCAGACCTCGCGGCGCAGCGGCTTGTCGGCCGCGATGATGCGACGCATCTCGGCCTCGATCGCGGGGAGATCGTCCTCGGTAAAGGGGCGGTCCTTCGGCGCAAAATCATAATAGAAGCCGTCATCGGTCGAAGGGCCGAAGGTGATCTGCGTGCCCGGAAAAAGGGCCTGCACGGCCTCAGCCAAGACATGGGCATAGTCGTGCCGCGCGAGTTCAAGGGCATCGGCCTCGTCCCTGCCTGTCACCAGCGCAAGGATAGCATCGCCGTCAAACGGTCGCGCCGCGTCGCGCAGTTCGCCATTCACGCGCGCCGCCAACGTCGCCTTTGCTAGGCCGGGGCCAATCGCCGCGGCTATGTCGGCCGGAGTCGCGCCGGGCGCCACTTCGCGCACGGAACCATCGGGAAGGCTGATCTTGAACATGCTGGACATGGCCGCCCCTATGGCGGGACGCGCGAAAAGAGGCAAGGCGTGACCCGTCGCTCCTAACCGAACGGAATGACGGTGTTGGCTGCGTCATGTCCGATATCGGCGCGGCCAAGCCAAGGGATGCCCGAAACGGCGCACCAGTGCTGCACCACCTGCTCTTCGTTCAGGACGAAGTCGGGATCGTTTTCGGGAATGTCGCTGCATCGCCCGAGCCGGATCCCGGCGACCCGTCGCACTGCCGGGTTGGACGTGATGTGAAAAAGGCTCCGGTCGATCCGGTACATATATTCGCTGACTTCCTCGAGCATGAGGACATGGTCGGTCAGATCGGGTTGAAGCGGCGTCCCGAGCAGTTGGCTGAAGACAGTCAGGTTGAAGGCGACGCACTTTTCGGGCGTACCGGTCAGCGGCGGGGAAAGGTGAATCTGGCTACTGGCGCCTGCCGGGGGGGCTGCGGTGTCCGGATCGAGAAGCCAGTCCAGCCCCCGGAGAACGGCCGCCTCGCCGCCTTCTCGGTTGAGATCGGCCGGCATGGGACCGTGCGCTACGCGCCCGATGCCGCGCGCATAGAGCCCGGCAAGCAGGAAGCCGGCGTCGCTATAGCCCAGATAGAGCTTGTCGCGTGCGGCCGGCGCCATTGCGCGGATCGCCGGTTCCGCCACGCGGCACGCCCCATAACCGCCGCGCGCGAACCAGACTGCGTCGATCGACGGATTGTTTGCGGTCTCGACCAGCGCGTCTATACGCGCCCTGTCTGGCCCCGCAAAATGACCCTCGCTCAGAAAGCATTGCGGATGGACGACAAATTCCGGCGCGCCTTGCCCCAGCGAGGCGCGGGCCAGCGTGTTGAGCCGGTCAGGGACGGTCGCATCAAGCGAGCATGACGGTGCGACAATCCCGATCCGCATCCCCTATCGCCCGAATGTGTCACATTGGGCGGGGTCGCCTGTTTCAAGCCCCTTCTTGAGCCAAGCCATCCGTTGCTCGGCGGAGCCGTGCGTGAAGCTTTCGGGAATAACGATCCCCTGTGAAGCCTTTTGCAGTACGTCGTCGCCGATCTGATGCGCGGCACGCAGCCCTTCCTCGACATCGCCGGGCTCCATCCGCTCGCGATTCTGCGCCGCCCAAACTCCGGCATAGCAATCGGCCTGAAGCTCCATTGCAACCTGGAGCCGGTTCCCTTGAGCGCGGCTTGCACGCTGCTGCGCGGCCTGCACCTGATCCGCTACACCTGTCAGCTTCTGGACGTGATGGCCAACTTCGTGCGCGATAACATAGGCTTGGGCAAAATCGCCCGCCGCGCCGAAGCGCTGGGACAGTTCGCCATAGAAGTCAGTGTCCAGATATACGCCCTCATCGGCGGGACAATAGAACGGTCCCATGGCCGATTGTGCCGCCCCACAGCCCGATCGGCCGCCGCCCGAATAGAAGGCAATGTGCGGCGGTCGGTATTGTCCGCCTGAAAAGAGCTTCGACCAGGTAAGCGTGGTCGATTTGAGCGTCTGGCAGGAAAATTTGCTTGCAGCATCCGCATCGCAGCCTTTGCCGGCGACGGTGGTCTGCGCTTGGGGTGCGATCTGGGATGTCGGCGCCGACACATCGCCACCCAGGATTTGCATGGGGTTTACGCCAAAGATCAGCGATACGATAATGACGAGCACAAGTGTGCCGCAGCCCATCGACCGGCCGAGCGGCAGGCCCCCGCCGCCCATCGGAAAACCGAACCCGCCCCCGCCGGTCCCGCGTTGATCGTCGACCCCCACATCCGACGTGTCCATGTCATCGAGCCGCATTGGCATTCTCCCACAAGCTCCAGAGGCCGATCATGCCGCCTTGGCAACACAGCGTCGAGGAGAAATTGCAGGCGTTGGTCCCCTGAATATGTGCGTCCATCGAAACACATTGGTCAGTAGCTTGCATGAACCTAAATGCGTCGACTTTTCGACAATCGGAGTCATTCCCGTATGCGCCGTACCTATACCGCCAGGTCTTCTGCGTTCCTGCTCTTTGCTTCGGCCTTCTCAATGGCGGCCCAGGCGGAAACAGGTCGCCTTCCGACAGGCGTCACGCCACTGGCTTATGACATCACGGTCGCGCCGGACGCTTCCAAGCTCACATTTTCGGGCGAAGAGACAATCACCGTCGATGTGGCGGCGCCAACATCCGTCCTGAAGCTGAATGCGGCGGATTTGGAGATCAGTTCCGCTGTGCTCGACGGTTCAGCTCAGGGCCTGGTCAAGATCGACGCGTCCTCGCAGACCGCATCACTCACCTTTGCTCAGCCTCTGGCCAAGGGGCAGCATCGGCTCAAACTCGTTTATACGGGCAAGATCAACCAGTCGGCTTCGGGGCTGTTCGCGATCGATTACAAGGGTGTCGACGGCAAGGACGCACGGATGCTCGTGACGCAATTCGAAGCGCCCGATGCCCGACGGTTTGCGCCGATGTGGGACGAGCCCGCGCTGAAGGCGACGTTCAAGCTTTCCGCATTGGCGCCAACGGGCCAGACGGCCTTTTCGAACATGCCCGTGACGTTGAAGGAGGAAACGGCGGCCGGTACGCTCTGGCATTTTGCCGAAACCCCGAAGATGTCGACCTATCTGCTGTTCCTCGGAATTGGCGATGTCGATCGCAAGACCGTCATGGCGGGCAATACCGAAATCGGAATCATTACGCGTAAGGGCGTAGCGGATCAGGGCGATTATGCACTGGCCAGCGCGAAGCGGCTGCTTGCCTATTACAACGACTATTTCGGCACGCCCTATCCGCTTCCCAAGCTCGACATGATCGGTGGGCCAGGCTCAAGCCAGTTTTTCGGGGCAATGGAGAATTGGGGTGCGATCTTCTATTTCGAACGGACCGTCCTGCTTGACCCGAAGCTTCAGACCGAGGCGCAGAAGCAGGATGTGTTCAACACTGTCGCCCATGAAGTGGCGCATCAATGGTTCGGCGATCTCGTCACCATGTCGTGGTGGGATGATCTGTGGCTCAACGAAGGTTATGCCTCGTGGATGGCGTCCAAAGCCGCTGATGACCTCAACCCGGAATGGAAGGCGTTGACCCAATCCCTCGCCAATGCGCGGCAGGGCGCTTTCAGCCTCGATTCGCGCTCGACGACGCATCCGATCATCCAGAAAATCAGCACCGTCGAACAGATCTCGCAGGCGTTCGACAATATCACCTATCGCAAGGGCGAGGCGGTGATCAGGATGCTGGAAGCCTCGGTGGGCGCCGATGCCTTCCGGGACGGGGTTCGCCGCTATATGGCGAAGCACGCCTATGGCAACACTGTGACGGATCAGCTTTGGGCAGAAGTGGCGGCCGCTTCCGGCAAGCCGGTGGTGCCGATGATGCATAGCTTCACGCTTCAGGGCGGCGTGCCGTTGATCAAGGTGGGCGCTCCCAAATGCGTTGGCGGGAAGACGGTCCTTTCGCTTTCGCAGGGCCGCTTTGCGCTCGACGCAGGTTCTCGCGCGCCGCAGACGTGGATTGTGCCGGTCAAACTCTCACAAGGCGGAGCACCGACGACTGTCATGGTCAGCGGCGCAAAGCCAGTTGCCACGAGCATCGCCGGATGCGGTCCGGTTGTCGTCAATGCCGGGCAGAGCGCCTACTTCCGTACGCAATATACTCCAGCGCACCTCGCGGCGCTGACCAAAGCCTATGCCACACTTTCGCTCGATGATCAGGTCGGCATTGCGGCTGACAGCTATGCGCTCGCCGCCGGAGGCTACCAGCCATTCGACCGCCTGTTCGCGCTGATGGAAGCGACCCCCGTCGATGCGTCGCCCCTTCTTTGGGCCTATTTTACAGATCGCCTCGGCGGCATTGATGAAGTGATGAAAGGTTCGCCCGATCACGCGGCCTATCGCAAGCGCGCGGCGGCCATATTGAAGCCGCTTTTTGCCCGGACAGGCTGGGAGGCGAAACCGGGCGAGGCCAGTTCGGTTGCCTTGCTTCGTGCGACGTTGATCCCGACGCTGGGCAATCTTGGCGATCCCGGAGTCGTCGGAGACGCGGCCCGCTATGCCGAAGCGAGCTTCGCGGCCGATTCGGCGATTACCGGTGCCGTTCGTGAATCCGCGCTCAAAATATGGGCGTATCAGGCTGACGAAGCGCAATGGACCAGCTTGCACGAACGGGCACGGACCGAGGCAGGACCCGTCGCACGGCTGCAATATTACCGTCTGCTCGGCAGCGCCCGGGACCCGAAGCTAGCACAAAAGGCGCTCGACATTGCGCTGACAGACGAGGCTCCGGTCCCGATGCGAGCCTCGATCATTTCCGCAGTTTCCGAAGACCACCCCGAAATGGCGTTTGACTGGGCGGTGGCGCATGCCGATCAGGTCAATGCACTTCTCGAGCAAAGCTCGAAGGCAGGCTTCATTCCAGAGCTGGCAAGCGAATCGAGCGATCGGGCGGTGGCGGGCCGGGTCCAAGCCTATGCGGTGAAGACGCTTGCGCCGTCCGCGCGCGGCGATGCCAACGCCGCCATCTCGCGGATCAACTATCTGGCGGACTTGCGCGGGCGGCTGGCCCCTGCGATTGGAGCATGGACCAAAGCCCACTGAGAAAGGCCATCCATGTTCCTCAAAGGCAAGACTGCTCTCATCACCGGTTCGACCTCCGGCATAGGGGCGGCCTATGCAACGGCGCTTGCGGCCGAAGGCGCCAATGTCATGATCAACGGGTTCGGCGACTCAGCTGCCATCGCCGAACAATGCGCGGCACTTGCGGCCTCAAGCGGGGCCCGTGCGGTTCATAACGGCGCGGACCTGACCAACGCCGATCAGGTGAGTGCAATGGCGGCCGCATGCGCGGAGGAATTCGGTGGCGTCGATATCCTCATCAACAACGCAGGAATCCAACACGTCTGCCCCGTCGACGAATTTCCCGTCGATAAATGGCGGCAGATGCAGGCGATCATGGTCGATGCACCTTTCCTCCTCATTCGGTCCTGCCTTCCGCACATGAAGGACAATGGCTGGGGCCGGATTATCTCGACGGCCAGCGCGCATGCGAGTGTCGCGAGCCCGAACAAGTCGGCCTACATAACAGCGAAGCATGCCGTTCTTGGCCTGACGCGCGGTGTCGCGATGGAGGTGGCGCAGCAGGGCATCACAGTGAACGTGATTTCGCCCGGTTATGTCTGGACGCCGCTGGTGGAAAACCAGATCCCGGACACGATGCGGACGCGTGGCATGACGCGCGAACAGGTGCTCAACGATGTGCTTCTGGCGGCGATTCCCCAGCGCAAGTTCGTCATGCCCGAACAGGTGGCGGCGATGGCCGTTTTTCTGTGCAGCGAGGGTGCGAGCGCGATCACCGGAGCGAATCTCGCGGTCGATGGCGGTTGGACCACGCAATAGTGCCTTAGTTGTAGCTCTCCCGCCTGCTATCCAGCAGAAAAATGGAGAGAGGGTCGCATGACCTCCATACGGGTTGGTTTATTAGTTGCGTGTGTTGTGCTTCCGGCTTGTGCTCAAGCCAGGCCCACGAGCGCGTCCCCCCAGGCACAACTGGACTGGAAGCGGGTCGTTACCGCTGAAGACATGGAGCGCATCAAGGCGTGGCGGTCGGCGTTCGTCAAGGCGCTCGAAGATGCCAAGGCGCGAGGCGATGGCGGCCGGATTGCGAATGAAGGCCCATTGCTCGATCCCGATGCCGCGATGGGTGGCGCGGGGCCTGCACCCGGCGACTATCGTTGTCGCGTAATCAAACTCGGGACGACCTCGCCCGCAATGCCGGCCTATACTGTCTATCCCGATTTCGCCTGTACCATCGCCGATGAAGGCGAAGTGATGAGCTTCGCCAAGACTGGCGGCTCGCAGCGCCCGGTTGGCCTCATCTTTCCGGGCGATGATCGTCGCCAGATCTTTCTCGGCACGATGATGCTGGGCGATGAGACGCGGCCGATGGATTATGGTCGCGATTCGCTGCGCGACATGGCGGGCGCGGTCGAGCGGATCGGCCCCAATCGCTGGCGGCTGATCCTGCCCTATCCTCATTTCGAATCGGTCATGGATGTGATCGAGCTGGTGCCGCAAGCCTGACTTGGCGTTTGCGCCCAGCGGGCGTAAGGTCGGTGCAACCGGAATCGGAAGAGGGTGGAATCATGATTTTCCTGACCGCCATGGCCGTGGCGGCGGTGCAGCAGCCTCAGCTTGCGAAATATGTCGATTGCAAGCCCATGCTTACCCTGACCGCGCGCGATCGCGAAGTGACGGATGCGCCACGCGATTCAGCCCAGCGCCGGGGTGATCAGCGCCCGCGCCCGCAGCGCCGCTGTATCACGCTGGCCAGCGCATGAAGCCTCTGCTTGTCCTTGGGGCGGCGCTGGTTGCGAACCCTGCCGCTGCAGAAACCGTGCGAGACGCCGTTGCGTCCGATATGCCGTCGCTGATGACGATCTATCGCGAGTTGCACGCCAATCCCGAACTGAGCTTCGAAGAAGTGAAATCATCCGCGCGGCTGGCCGCCGAAGCGAAGAAGCTCGGCTTTGAAGTCACGACCAATGTCGGAGGGCATGGCGTGGTTGCCGTGATGCGCAATGGTCCGGGACCGACCTTGCTCATCCGCGCGGACATGGATGCGCTGCCGCTGACCGAACAAACCGGACTTCCCTATGCGTCAAAGGTCAAGACCGTTGGCGCGGGCGGGGTCGCGACGGGTGTGATGCATGCGTGCGGGCATGACACGCACATGACGGCATGGATCGGCACGGCGCGACGCCTGGCGGCGATGAAGTCGCAATGGTCGGGCACGCTGATTATGATCGGTCAGCCGGCGGAAGAGCGTGTGGCGGGCGTCAAGAGGATGCTCGAGGACGGACTCTTCACGCGCTTTCCCAAACCTGACACGGTCATTGCGTTTCACGATCTTTCCTCGCTGCCCGCAGGCGTGATCGGCTACACCGACGGGCCAGCGCTGGCCAATGTCGACGGCATCGACATCAAGGTCCGCGGGATCGGGGGGCATGGTGCGGTCCCGCAGCTGACCCGCGATCCAATCGTTCTCGCCGCGCGCATCGTGACATCGCTTCAGACGCTGATTTCACGCGAGATCGATCCATTCGACACTGCAGTCGTGACAGTCGGAAGTTTTCACGGCGGATCGAAGCGCAACATCATTTCGAACGAGGCCAATCTCCAGCTGACGGTAAGAACCTATACGCCTGAAGTCCGTGCGCATCTCCTTGAAGGCATCTCGCGCATCGCGCGCGGTGAGGCTATTGCGGCGGGCCTTCCCGATGACCTGATGCCGGTCGTAACCAATGACGGCGAATCGGCCGACGCGACCTTCAACACGCACGACCTGACGATGCGGATGGCGAAAGTCTTCACCGATCGTTTCGGCGCGGACCGGGTTAAGGCGATCCAGGCTTCGACCGCGAGCGAGGATTTCGGCGTTTTCTACCTTACCGACAAATCGATCCAGAGCCTGATATTCTGGGTCGGTGGAGTCCCGCAGGCCAAATGGGATGAAGCAAAGGGCGATATTTCCAAGCTCCCCTCGCTCCACTCTCCCTTCTGGGCGCCCGATGCCGAAAAGGTGATCGCGACGGCCAGCGAAGCGATGACTGCAGCCGCGCTGGATATCCTGGCGAAGCGCTGAGGCGGGTGGGCTTCCTGCGCAATTCCGGGGGTGGGCTTCGTCCACCCTGCGGGTCTTACAGGCCGTCTACGCTCTTGCTGACGAGGACATTCACCGAAACGCGGCGGTTCTGCGCTTTGCCTTCGACAGTGTCGTTGCTGGCCGCCGGATCTGCCTCTGCCATCCCGGTCGGGGTGAGCATACGATAGGGCTTCCAGTGGCAATATTGCTGGAGATAATTGATGACGCTCGCAGCTCGCTTTTCGCTTAGCGTCTGGTTGTACTCATCGCTTCCAACGGAGTCAGTATAACCCACGACGAGCATCAGCGCGTTGTCCATTGCCTCTGCCTGGCTTGCTGCGGAGCAGAGGTCGGCCTTGGCTGTTGGGGAAAGAACCGCCCTGCCCGTATCGAAGTACACATTGGTCGTGCTCTTGATATTGTACTTGTCGATATCGCCCATGCGGCTGCGCAGCGCCTCCGTTGCCGCTGTCTGCTCGGCAAACCCTTGGGCAGTGCCGTTACGGATCATTGTGGCGGTCTTCAGATCGTTGTTCTTGAAGCTGATCTGGCCGGCCACCAGGCCCGTATCCGATTGAAGCGTCTTCACGGTAACGGGCAGGCCATTGAGCAACGATTCCAGGCCCAACTTGCCGCCGTTCCCGCCGAAAATTCTTCCGCCGGTCTTGATTCGCGTTGCATCGTTGATGGCGATGATTGTGCTGGTGCCGTCAGCGGCTGTCACTTTGATCTTGTCATCGCTGCGTGCGGAAATGATGCCTTTGATTTCAGGCCCTGGAGTCATCTCAGGCGCATTTACGACTATGCCGGCTTGAGGCACCGGATCCTGCTGCTGTGCCGATACGCTTCCCGACGCTGACAGGGTCACCAGGAGGAGGGCTCCCAATCCTTTGGAAATGTCGTGCATTTAGATTCTCCCTTAAACTGCGCCAGCCGGCCCCCTGTTCAGGTTAACCTTTCTGGCACATGAACACGTGCAGCGCGACTGTCGGTTGCACAGATAGTTCGAGCGCATCGTGCGACGAACCGATGCGTGTAAGGGGGCGCAGAAGCGCACTGGTTCTTGGTCCCGGCATTTGGCAGGCAACGGCGCGGTCAGCGCGGAGCCGTAACGCCGTCTATGGTTGTGTCGCCAGCAGGTAGGTCTGGCGCAGTGCGTCGATGGGTTTCAGCCCGTCTTCGGCCTCATAGTGCCAGAAGGTCCAGCCATTGCAGCTCGGCGCTTTCTGGAGGGTCGCACCGAGTTTGTGGATCGAGCCGGTTTCATTGCCTGCGGCTAACGAGCCATCGGCGCGGATCGTGGCGCTCCATCGGCGTTTCGCATCCCAGATTTTCGCACCGGGCTGGAGATAGCCATTCTCGACCAGCGTGCCGAACGCCACGCGCGGAGCAGCCGTCGGCGATTGCATCGTCGTGACTGCGGATTCGTCGAGCGGCAACGCGGCTGCGATCCGCTCTTCGGCCACATCGACATAATCCTGCTCGCGTTCAATCCCGATAAAATGCCGTTGGAGCCGTTTGGCGACGGCACCGGTCGTTCCGGTGCCGAAGAACGGGTCGAGCACGACATCGCCGGGCTTGGTGCAAGCAAGGAGAATGCGATAGAGCAGGGCCTCGGGCTTCTGCGTGGGATGCGCCTTGGTGCCGTTCTTCCTGATCCGCTCCTGTCCGCCGCAGATCGGGAAGGACCAGTCCGATCGCATCTGCAATTCGTCATTCAGCGTCTTCATCGCGCGATAGTTGAAGGTGTAGCGCGCGTTTTCGGATTTGGAGGCCCAGATCAGCGTTTCGTGCGCGTTGGTGAAGCGCGTGCCCTTGAAATTGGGCATCGGGTTTACCTTGCGCCAGATGATGTCGTTGAGAATCCAGAAGCCTTCATCCTGCAGGGCCGAGCCGACGCGGAAGATGTTATGATAAGAACCGATCACCCAAAGCGTGCCGTTGGGTTTAAGGATGCGTCGGGCTTCGGCAAGCCAGGCACGCGAGAAAGCGTCATAGGCGGCGTTGCTGTCGAACTTGTCCCAGTCATTGTCGACGGCATCGACGCGCCCGCCTTCCGGACGGAAAAGATCGCCGCCAAGCTGGAGGTTGTATGGTGGATCGGCGAAGACCATGTCCACA
This sequence comes from Sphingomonadaceae bacterium, assembly GCA_041916635.1. GTDB lineage: Bacteria > Pseudomonadota > Alphaproteobacteria > Sphingomonadales > Sphingomonadaceae > Aquisediminimonas. The sequence goes on from JAYRZE010000001.1 coordinate 1,429,519, forward strand.
CATGCGTCAGGAAGCGCGCGCATCGCGGCCACGCAGTCGTCCCGCAGAATCCGGTCGAGCGGCAGGTCGACTGCGGTAGCTGCCGGCTTCCGGACTCGTTCCAAGACCCCCATTTGTCACTCCCTTCGAGACACGAATGGCCTGCCTCAATCATGCAGACTCCGGCGTCAAGACAGAGGGTTAACGATCAAGGTTAACAAATTCGTTAACCTTTGGCGGAACGGAAAGAGTCCGCCACGAGATGTAGATCGAATTGGGGGGCTCGGACTCAAACTGTGGTGGTGTGGCCTGTTTGACTCACTGGCGAAAAATATTTGGCGACGGGCGCAAAACTTCGCCGATGGAGGGGCGTTGGGCCCAATTCGGCGAGGGCGGCAAGGTGCGTGGCGGCTCCATAGCCCTTGTTTCTTGCCCAACCATAGCTGGGAAATTGGGCATCGGCCGCTATCATGATGCGATCGCGATGCTCCTTGGCGATGATGCTTGCGGCCGAGATGCAGGGGTGGATTGCATCGCCGCCAATCACCGCCTTGGCCCGGTAGCGCCAGCGAGGCAGGCGATTGCCGTCCACCAGGATACGCGCGGGTTCGATGCCCAGCGCTTCGACAGCGCGAGTCATGGCAAGCAGCGTTGCCTGCAGGATATTGATCCGGTCGATCTCCTCGACCGAAGCCGCTCCGATCCCGACCGTGCAGCGCTGAAGGATCTGCGCCTCAAGCACGGCCCGGCGGGCGGGCGAGAGCTTCTTGCTGTCATCGAGCCCGGCAATTCCGCCGTCGCACAGGATCACGGCGGCGGCGACCACAGGGCCGGCAAGTGGCCCGCGCCCGGCCTCGTCAACGCCCGCGATCACTGGAAGTCGACAACATTCTGCTGGCCGAGTGGACCATGGCCCGCGCCAAGCCCCGGCGCTTCGATCAGGGCAATCCGCACGAACGAAATGGCGCGCCCGATCGCATCGTCGATCGACATGCGCTGCCCCAGCCCACAAGCGATGGCGCTTGCGAGCGTGCAGCCTGTGCCATGCGTCTCTTCGGTGTCAATTCGGCTCCCACGCCATTCGCGCGTTTCGCCACGTGGGGACATGAGCCGGTCGACGATCTCATCCCCCTCGTCGTGTCCGCCCTTCACCAGTATATGGCAGCCGTGTTGCAGGATTGATTCGACGCCGCCAAGTGCCTCAAGTTCCGGCAGGTTGGGCGTCACGAGAGAGGCAATCGCCATCAATCGCTCGAATGCTTCGATCGTCGGCGTATCGGCAAGGGCCGAGCCACTGGTCGCGACCATCACCGGGTCGAACACGATCGGGACGGTCAGGCGTGTCAGATAGGTTACGACGGCATCGGCGGTTTCGGCCGAACCGATCATCCCGATCTTGACGGCGTCGACCCCGATATCGCGGACGACGGCGTCGATCTGCGCAATGACCATTCCGGTCGGGATCGGATGAATGGCATCGACGCCCAGCGTGTTCTGCGCGGTGACGGCCGTGATTGCTGTCATGGCATGACCGCCCAGCATCGTCACTGTCTTGATGTCCGCCTGGATTCCCGCGCCTCCCCCGGAATCGGATCCGGCTATAATGAGGATGCGCGCAGTCATCCCTTGAATCTGGGAGCCGACGATGCCGGGAAAATCTCGAGTTTCGCCTTGGCGCGAGTCGGCCGGTCGACAAGTTCACCGCCGCAATTGGGGCAGCGATCGTCAAGCGCGTCCGCACACTCGGCGCAAAAAGTGCATTCGAATGAGCAGATGAAGGCCCCCGCGACGTCTGCCGGGAGGTCGACGCCGCACCGTTCGCAATCGGGGCGCATTTCGAGCATCAGGCGGCGGCCTCCTGCACGGCATGGCAGATGCCATCCACGAGGCGCGTTACCTGCGCCGCATCGTCGCCTTCGGCCATTACCCGGATCACCGGCTCGGTACCCGACGGACGAATGACCAGGCGCCCCTTTCCATTCAGCTCGTGCTCGGCGCTGGCAATCGCGCGCTTGACGCTTTCGTTTTCAAGCGGGCGCCCGGACGAGAAGCGAACATTCTTCAGAAGTTGAGGGACCGTATCGAAGAGGTGGAGCACTTCGCTTGCGGGGCGCCCCTGGCGGACCAGCTCAGCCAGCACTTGAAGCGCTGCAACCAGCCCGTCGCCGGTTGTCGCATAATCCGAGAGAATGATGTGACCGGACTGCTCACCTCCCACGTTGAAGCCGCCGCTGCGCATCCGCTCGAGCACATAACGATCACCCACAGCCGTCCGTTCCAGCGAGAGGCCGATCGAATTCAGGAAACGTTCGAGCCCGAGATTCGACATGACCGTCGCGACAATTCCGCCGCCGCGCAAGCGCCCGGCCTCTGCCCAGCTCTTGCCGATCAGCGCCATGATCTGGTCGCCGTCGACCACCCGGCCTTGCTCGTCGACGATAATCAGCCGGTCGGCATCGCCGTCGAGCGCGATCCCGATATCGGCGCCCGCCGCGACGACCGTTTCCTGCAACATGGCAGGTGCGGTCGATCCGCACTTGTCGTTGATATTGGTGCCATTGGGGGTGACGCCGATCGCAATCGTCTCTGCGCCCAATTCCCAGAGCGCCACCGGGGCCACCTGGTATGCTGCACCGTTCGCGCAATCGATGACTACCTTCAGACCATCGAGCCGCAATTCTTCGGGAAAGCAGGACTTGGCGAAATGCGAATAGCGACCCCGCGCGTCCTCAACCCGCCGCGCGCGTCCGATCCGTTCGGGCTCTGCAAGCGGTGGGGGACTTTCGAGAAGGGCTTCGATTGCTCGCTCGTCATCGTCCGAAAGCTTGTAACCGTCCGGTCCGAACAGCTTGATCCCATTGTCGTAATAGGGGTTGTGACTGGCAGAAATCATCACGCCGAGGTCGGCGCGCATCGACCGCGTCAGCATGGCCACTGCCGGCGTCGGCATCGGCCCGACCTGGACCACGTCCATTCCCACCGATGTGAAGCCGGCGACGAGCGCATTCTCGATCATGTAACCGGACAGCCGGGTATCCTTGCCGATGACGACGCGATGGCGGTGCTCGCCGCGCACGAAATGGGCCCCCGCCGCCATGCCGACCTTCATCGCCATTTCCGCAGTCATGGCCCCGGCGTTGGTCCGCCCCCGAATACCGTCGGTGCCAAAGAATTTCCGGCCCATCCCTGTTTCACTCCATCACACAGCTACGCTTGGTGGATTGTCTTGCGACAATTGGCGAGTGAACGAAAGCCCATTTACGATTAACAGAGGGTTCAGCGCCTGGCTTCTAGCCATGTCGAAGCTTTCAATGAAGGGGATGGATGATGAAGAATGTCCTGGTTTCGGCGGCAGCCCTTTCGCTCGTGGTGACCGGGTCGGCTGCGAACGCAATTGATGCCACGCCTGCCCCGGCCAAGTCGACCTCGGCCATGCAGGCGGCCGACAGCGGCGGTGGTCGCAAGGTGGCGGGGATTGGCGGAATTTTTGGCTGCTCGGCGGAAGGCGACAAGCAGACGATCGGCGCAGTGGCCGGCGGCGCATTGGGCGGCCTTCTGGGGAATCGCATCGCCGGGCGGGGCAATCGGACGCTCGGGACGATACTTGGCGGCGTGCTTGGCGCGGCGGCTGGCTCAGCGCTTGGGTGCAAGCTCCAAAAGGACGATCGGGCAAAGGCCGAACGCGCCCTCGAACAGGCAGTGCTGACTGGCAAGGATCAGGAATGGCAAAGCGACGCGACGGGCGTGTCCGGCCGTGTTGAAGTCGGGCAGACCGATCAGGGCGTCGATCTCGCCAATCTGAGGTTGGCTTCTGGTGTGGAACCGGCGGCCGGCTATACGAGGGTTGGCGGCGCCTATGTGTCCACGACCACCGCCAATATCCGCAGTGCGCCGGGCACGGACGCGAGAGTGCTGGGCCGGCTGGCCGCTGGCCAGCGGGTATGGGTTCCGGCTGCGGTCAAGGGCCAACCTTGGGTGCTCGTTTCAGATCAAGGGCTCGGGCAGGGCTATGTTTCCGCTCCGCTGCTTAAAAGGGCAGTGACTGACACGGCCGCCAATGGCTGCCGGCTTGTAAAGCAGACAATTTCGCAACCCGGCGCTGCCGAGGAAACCGAAACCCTCCAAGCATGCCGTAGCGCAAATGGCGAATGGACCATGACACGGGTCTGACGCGGCCTGTTTTCGGGCCTTGCCTAAGCGGCGCGCGTCTCGATAAGGCGGGCCGAAAAGGCAGATTCGCATGACAATTTCACGAGACGCGGAGGCTTCGACGCCTTCTCCGCAGGCGCTGGTCGACGCTCTTACGCGACTCCTGACGGTCACGCCGCTAGGCGAAGACCAGTTCATTGGCAAACGCCAGTCCGGCGGAGTGGGGCGCGTCTTCGGGGGCGAAGTCATTGCTCAGGCCTTGATGGCGGCAACAGCGGCTGTCGACCCCGACCGGCTGGCTCATTCGCTCCATGCCTATTTCCTGCGGGGCGGAAGCGAGGAGTCGGACATTCTCTATCGTGTCGAGCGCGATTTCGATGGCGGCAGCTTCTCGGCGCGCCGCGTCATTGCGGAACAGGACGGGCGTCCGATCCTCAACCTTGCCGCATCGTTCCACCGGCTTGAACAGGGGCTTTCGCATCAGGACAATATGCCAGAGGTGCCGCCGCCCGAGGAATTGCGGAGCGAAGCGGAATTGCGCCGTGCGGTGATAGACCAAGTGCCCGAGCGTTTCCGCAACCATATGACACGCCCGCGCCCGATCGAATTCCGCCCGGTCGAAGCGCGGCACTGGATGAACCGTGAGAAGCGAGCGCCGCTAACGCACAGCTGGTTTCGGACCGTTGCGCCGCTTAGGAACGATCCCGTCCTGCACCGTGCCGTCTTGTCCTATGTTTCGGACATGACTCTGCTTGGCACCTGCGCATTGCCGCATGGCTTGAGTTGGATGACGGGGGAATTGCAGAGCGCCAGCCTCGACCATGCAATCTGGCTGCACGACGATTTTCGCTGCGACGAATGGATGCTGTATGTGACGGACAGCCCTTGGGCTGGTCGAGGCCGCGGCTTCAACCGCGGTCGGGTCTATACGCGCGACGGCCGGCTTGTCGCCAATGTCGCTCAGGAGGGGTTGATCCGGAAGATCGTCCCGAAGCCCTGATCCTCAGACGGCCCTCAACATCGAAGAAGGATGGTCTGGATAGTCTTTCAGCACCCGTGCGGCCACTTCGCGGGCCGTGATCGGCTTTGAAAAGAGCCAGCCTTGAAGTTGGTCGCATCCGGCGACACGCATCATGTCCGCCTGGTCCTCGGTTTCGACACCTTCGGCGGCGACAGCAACGTTGAGCGCGCGGGCAACCGCGATGTTCGCTTGCACGACCGTGCGCGCTTCCTCGTTCAGGCCGGCCTCGGCCACTAGCGAGTGGTCAAGCTTGACTTTGCTGAACGAGAATTGCCTCAGGAAGCCGATCGAGGCATGCCCGGTTCCATAATCGTCGAGAGCGACGCCAACGCCGAGCGCTCTGATCTCGTCAAGGACCTTGCCCGCTGTATCGGCGTCATAGACGAGATAGGCCTCGGTAATTTCCAGTTCGAGCCGCTCCGCCGGGAAACCGGTTTCGTCGAGCACCCGGTTCAGTTCGCTCGAAAACTCCGGATTGCGCAATTGGGCCGCCGACACGTTGACGGCTACTCGGACATCGCCCCAGTCAAGCGCGTCCTGGCATGCCCGGCGAAGCACGATCATTCCCACCCTGTCAATCAGTCCGGTTTCTTCGGCGACGGGGATGAATTCCGAAGGGCTGACGACGCCGCGCGTCGGGCTGGCCCAGCGCAGGAGCGCTTCGGCCGCCACGATCCGCTTGTCATGAATACCAACAACCGGTTGATAGACGATTTCGAAATCCTCGGTGTCGATCGCAAGCCGTAGTTCAAGTTCGATCGTGTGAGCGATGGCCTGCTTCTGGTCGAGCATTTCGTCATACCATGCCAGGCGCATCTTCCCCGCATGCTTGGCCGAATACATGGCAACGTCCGCGCGCCGCATCAGCTCGCTGGCATCGAAATCGCTAAAGCTGGCCGAGGCTAGTCCGATGCTCGCGCCGACAAGCACCGTACGCTCGTCAATTCGGAAGGGACGCGACAATTTGTCAAGCATGGCGCGCGCTATGTCTTGGAGTTCGCCCACCGCCGAGCTGCCTTGAACGAGAATTGCGAACTCGTCTCCGCCAAGCCTGGAAACCATGCCACGCGATCCGACAAGATCCGTAAGCAGGGATGCGATGCTCTTAATGAGGCGATCGCCCACATGGTGACCGTAATTGTCGTTGATTCCCTTGAAACCGTCGAGGTCGATAAGCGCAAGTGCCAGCTTCTCGCCTCGTTTCAGGCGGCGGTCGAGCTCGCGTCGCAGTGCCCGGCGGTTGGGCAGGTTGCTCAGACTGTCGACCATCGCCTCGTCGGCCAGTTTTGCAACCGAGCGCAACGTTTGGCGGCCGACCATTGCGCCGATAAGGAGGTACAGGCATGTCGCAATTGCAATCCAGGGAAGCGACCGCTCAAGCGCCCTCTTGCCCGGGTTTGCGGGTTTCCAGCTCAGGCTGGCGATTGGCTTGGCGGCCGTATCGCGGACAGTGATTGAGGCATCGTCGAGCGGTCGGTTCGACAACTTCATGTCGTTTAGCAACAGGCTTCGACCGATCCAGTCCGCGGAATCCTGGCCGAATGGCTTTGTGAATACGAGCCAATAGGGACCTGCCTTCGGAACGAGCCGGTCGAGCGCCCCGTTCGTGGGAACGATGTTGGCAAGGCCGATCAGGACTGGTCCCTCGGGGGACCCTGCAATGCCTCCGACGGCCTGCCTCTGTCGTTTCGCTCGTTCCAGAAGGATGTTGAACGGTTCCCCATATCGAACGGCGGGGTCGAACCGAGCCGGCCGGCCGCGATAATAGCCGAGCAGAGGACGGCCTTCATGATCGAGAATCAGTGCTGTGTCATAGTTCTTGGCTTCGGCGGTCGAAATGCCCCAACTGCTCCACAGGAAGGATTGATCCTTAAGGCCGCCATAGACAACGGTCGTGGCGTCGTCCCAAATGGCATTGTCGTCTGCCATGATGATGATCTGCCGGACCTGTGCCTGGACGGCCGTCTCCACGGCGGCGCGCGTTCGCTCGGTGTCAACCGAATTCGCTTCATCGATTGTGCGGGCGAGGCTGAACCCAAGGACGGCGACGAACAGCACGATCATCACGAAAATGGGTGAGACTGCCCTGAAGCGAAGTTTCCGAAGCACGTATTGTCCCTTGATCCCTAGGCGGGGGCCTAAGGAAAAAGTCCTGCCATTCGGTTAATCTGGAACTAAATACCGACGGATTTCCGGGATAAATTGTAGCGTGATTTCAGAATACATCCACACTTTGGAAGTATTTGCGAAGTCCCGCCCTAATGAATGTCGTCAAGCCAGCGCCGGACATCGGGCGCAATATCTGGCCGATCGAGGGCGAGTGCGATGTTCGCCGTAATGAACCCTGCCTTGTCTCCGCAGTCGAAGCGGCGTCCTGCAAACGCATAGGCATGAAAGGGCTGCGACCCGATCATGCGCGCCATCGCGTCGGTCAGCTGGATTTCATTGCCGGCGCCACGCGCCTGGCCTTCAAGGACCCGCATCACTTCGGGCTGGAGGATATAGCGTCCGGGAATCATGAGATTCGAAGGCGCGGTCCCTGGCGCAGGCTTTTCGACCAGTGCAGTAACTTCGATGAGGCGGCCATCGACCTTGCCCGGCGTGATCACACCATATTTGTGCGTCTCGCTATGCGGTACTTCGTAGCCGCAAACGATGTTGCCGCCCACCTTTTCATAGGCGTCGACCATCTGCTTCATGCAGCCGGGACTGCCGGCCATCAACTCGTCGGGAAGGAAGACCGCGAAGGGTTCGTCTCCCACGATATGACGGGCGCACCAAATGGCGTGACCAAGCCCGATCGGTTCCTGCTGGCGAACATAGATGACTTCGCCGGGGCGAAAACGCGTTCCCTCGATCGCGGAAAGCGACTTGCCGCGATCGGTCATTGTGGTCTCGAGTTCGTAGGAAATGTCGAAATGGTCTTCGATCGCCGATTTGCCGCGCCCGGTCACGAAGATCATCTGCTCGATGCCCGCCTCTCGCGCCTCATCCACGGCATATTGAATCAACGGCTTATCGACGACCGTCAGCATTTCCTTGGGCATCGCCTTCGTGGCCGGGAGGAAGCGGGTGCCAAGGCCGCCGACGGGAAAGACTGCTTTGCGAAGCTTTTTCATGGCTGCGTCCCCTATCAGCCGGATCGGCATATCGCCAGAGCGGAAAACACGGGGCGCTATATTTCGACCAGCTCGCCCAATATTCGGTCGAGCAACAACATGCCGGCGGGCGTCACAATCAAGCGATCCGCTTCGCGATGGAGCAGTCCATGTTGCTCAAGGAGCCGGGCCTGGCGCTCGTTCAATAGGGATTCACGGCGTACTCCGCAGCGCCGGGCTATGTCGCCAAGGTTGATACCCTCGCTCAGCCGCAGCCCCATGACCAGCGCTTCTCGCGCCCGCTCGGGTGGGCTCAGCCTGTCTTCGGCCTGGAGACCATGGCCGTTGCGCGCTACAGCATTCAGCCAGTTCTCGGGTTTCTTGTGTCGTGTCGTCGCAAGGCCGCCGCGCCTGCCATGGGCCCCAGGGCCGATCCCGGCATAGTCGCTATACCGCCAGTAAGCGAGATTGTGGCGGCTTGCGCACCCCGGGCGGGCATGGTTGGATACCTCATAGGCAGGCAGGCCCGAAGCAGCGGTCATCTCTCGCGTCATTTCAAACAGCTCGGCGCCATGATCGGGATCGACGGGAGTCATCTCGCCCTGTGCCGCCAGCGCTGCGAAGCGCGTGCCGGGTTCGATCGTCAACTGGTAGAGCGAAAGATGCTCGGTGCCGAACGACAGGGCCCGGGCAAGCTCGGCCGCCCAATTTACTAGAGATTGTCCGGGACGCGCATAGATAAGATCGAAGCTGATCCGGGAGAATTTGTGCTGCGCCGTTTCAAGCGCGGCCAAGCCTTCCTCGACGCTGTGCGCACGACCGAGAAAGGAGAGTGCCCGCGCGTCCAGCGCCTGAAGGCCCAACGAAACACGATTGACACCGGCTGTCGCCAGATCGGCAAAACGCGACGCTTCGACTGAGGAGGGATTGGCCTCTATCGTAACCTCGACGTCAGGTGCGAAGCCCCATAGCGCGTCGGCGGCCTCAATCAGCGCGGCCACCGTGGCCGGCGGCATCAGTGATGGCGTCCCTCCGCCGAAAAAGATCGATCCGATCCTCCTTGTCGGCAGAAGGGCCGCTTCATGTCGCATGTCCTTCAGCAGCGACGCACGCCAAAGGTCGTGATCAATATGGCTGCGGACATGGCTGTTAAAGTCGCAATATGGGCATTTGGAGACGCAGAATGGCCAATGAATGTAAAGGGCCAGAGGCTCGGTTCTTCCCGGTGAGGAGTCCAGCTGATGCGCGAGCACTGACATGGCTTTCTTCGACCATGATAGCGATGTTGTGCAGCTCGCGCCACAGGAGCGTCAGCCTAAAAGGGCTGTTCCCCGACAACGTTGCCGGCGGTGGCGTAGCGGCAGACAAGAATGTCGTATTCTGTGCCATGGCTCAGTGCGCATCCGACCTCGCGCGTATTGCGCCACATCACCTGGGTGTAATGTCCCACATCCTCGACGTTCCCGGTCTGGCTATTTTGCGGGAAGGTGCCGGGGCGGAATTTCGACTTTTCCTGGATCCAATAGTCGACCATGGTTTCAGCACCATAGTATCCGCGTGTGCCGGCCCACAGATTCTCGCCTTGAGGATATGCGTCCAGGGGATCGTCGGTCGCATGTTCAAGGCGCCCGATGCGGCTCAGGTGCTCAGCCCAATAGTGCGCAGAGATTGCAAGCGATTTGTTCCAGCTAAGCGGCGGTATGCCCGCCAGATCGCGCTCGCGGTTATGCGCGGCCAGAACGCGCGTATCGAGATTGTTCTGCAGGCCCGTGGTGCCAAGCATGAATGGCGCACAGAGCGCAACAATCAAGGCGCCACCAATCCGTTTGATGCTCGATCTCGACACACGAAGCCCCAGTGGTTGTGTTGCGTACGTGAGATATACACATCGAGTTAAGCAATTGGTTTCAGCGAATATTTAATGACTCGTTAACCATCTCTTTTGTCCCAAAAAGATACAGTAGGCGGCTGTGAAAAGGTGCCGACGGGTCATGTTGTCTTGGGTGCCTCTGCCGCTGGCAGGATCACGACCGGATCCCCTAGCTTGATCTGGTCGAACAGGCGTGCCGCGAAGCTGAGGGGGATGCCGACACAACCGTGCGTGGCGGCGCCCCAGCGCACGTCGCTTCCGTGAATGGCGACGCCGTCGTCTGTCAGGCGCATCGTGAATGGCATGGGTGCTTCATATGAGCTCGAATAGTGATCACGATCCTTTTCAAGAACCTTTAGCTGTCCTGTTGGCGTCGGCTTTTCATCGGCGCCATAAAGTATGACGGCGGTTCCGATCTCCTGTCCCGCCCGAAATACCGATATGAGCTGCCTGCCGAGATCGACTCTTACCCAGACTGGCCCGGTCGGGACGCCCGCATCATCCCATACGAATTCGCCATAGTGCATGCGCTTTCGGACGTTGAGAATGCTGCTCACTGGCGGCTGCCCGACCGGGCTAGCGAGTTTTGCGGCCTGCGCAGAAGAGAGGGAAATCCTCTTTTGGTCCTTTGTGGCGGTTTCGTCGATACGAATGATGGGTGGCCGGCTTGGGCGGATCGCCAGGAAAACGCCGGTGCCGGCGATGAGCGTCGCGGCAATCAGAAGATACGGGCCCGTGGCGGCACTCCGCCGGCGCGCACGCCTTGTCGTCACACGTCAGGACCGACGGTGGGAGGGCTGGCGGTCCCATGCCATGCTCCCGTGCCCTTGCGCCAGCGCAAGATCGCGCCAACAAATCCGATACCGACGATCATCATCAGCCAGCTTGCCGGCTCCGGGACGATGGGTGGGGGAGGAGGGTTTTCCGTGCCACCGCTGCTTCCACCGCCGCTGCTTCCACCGCCGCTGCTTCCACCACCGCTGCTGCCGCTACTTCCGCCATCAAAGAGGACCACTCCGCCCCCACTGCTGCCTCCCGTGAATACGGGCGGCAATGGCGTCTCGTCGGCTGCTCCTACCGGGGGCGTCGCGACGCTGAATGGCGTCGCCGGTTCAACGAGCGGATCGATAATGCGTGGTGCCGAATCCATGAGGCCGGGCAAACCCTCGGGTCGCGGTTCGTGGATGCCCGCCTTTGCAAACTGATAAGGCAGTTTCGGGCCCTGGCGGGACAGTTTCGCCATTTTCGTATTGGAAAGCTTGCCATGAGTGCGTTCGCCGGGGGAACGATCGGAGATGAGGGCCATGATATCGCGCGCCGCCGCGACGCCGTAGGACGGTCCGCCGTCACTAGTAGGCACCGTGAAGGCCACAACAAGGCCGATCGCAGCCGTGACACCAAGAAGCCGCAAGACAAGAGGACGCCGGACCTTCACGACGGTTGCCCCGCGCTGCAAGGCCAATCGCCGGACAGATCGTCCATGATCGATATGGCTATCCGAACGGACATTGAACACTTCTCCCACGCCTGCTCACGCAGCAAATGCCTTTAGGCGCGATTCACTTTCCACAAGATGAACCCGGAGGGCAAAAACTTCCAGACCGATAATTTCGTTGTTTCAGAACAGCGCATTTACCAGCTTCCTAAACGCTTCGGCTCTGTGGCTGATGGCGTGCTTGGATTCAGGCGCGATCTCGGCGAAGGTTTGGTCATGGCCGTCCGGTACAAAAACCGGATCATAGCCGAAACCCATAGTGCCGCGCGGTGGCCATGTGAGGCGCCCGGAGACGCGGCCTTCGAAAAGGGCCGTCTCTCCATCCGGCCAACAGAGCGCCAGCGTGCATACAAATTGCGCGGACCGATCGACATCGGGGCCAAGCGCCTTCAGCTTTTCCTCGACCTTGCCCATCGCCAGGTGCCAGTCACGGCCGTGGGGCGTTTCGGCCCAGTCGGCCGTATAGACCCCAGGATCGCCTTCAAGCGCTGCGACGCATAGCCCGCTATCGTCTGCCAAGGCGGGAAGGCCCGAACCCTCGGCGCTGGCGCGCGCCTTTATCAGAGCATTTTCCGCAAAAGCGGTTCCGGTTTCTTCGGGCTCGGGCAGGCCGAGATCTCCTGCCGAAACGGGCTCGATACCATAGGGGGCGAGAAGCGCTCGAATCTCGCGCACCTTCCCTTGGTTGTGCGAGGCGATAACCAGCTTTCCGGGCTGCAGTTTGCGCACTAGCGACCGACGGCCTTCAGCTGCGCCTCGAACACCTGCTTGCAGCCGATCCGTGCAAGGCGGAGCAAGCGAAGCAAGGCCTCCTCATCATAAGTTTCGCCCTCGGCCGTCGCTTGTGCTTCGGCTATGTTGCCGTTCGAAAGCAGGACAAAGTTGGCGTCAGCTCCGGCGTTCGAATCTTCGTCATAATCGAGGTCGAGCACGGGGGTGCCCTTATATATCCCGCAGCTGATCGCCGCGACTTGACAGGAGATCGGGTCGCATTCGATCTTGCCCTCGGCAACCAGTTTGTCAACCGCGAGGCGCAGGGCAACCCACGCACCGGAAATCGACGCCGTCCGCGTCCCGCCATCGGCCTGGATCACGTCACAATCGAGTGTGATCTGGCGTTCACCGAGCGCCTTGAGATCGACTACTGCTCGCAATGAGCGCCCGATCAGGCGCTGGATTTCCTGGGTCCGCCCCGACTGCTTGCCCTTGGCGGCCTCGCGGTTGCTGCGGGTGTGCGTCGCGCGTGGCAACATACCATATTCGGCCGTAACCCAGCCTTCGCCCTTACCGCGCAAAAAGGGTGGCAGGCGATCCTCGACGCTGGCTGTCACCAGCACGCGCGTGTCGCCAAAACTGACAAGGCATGAACCTTCGGCATGCTTGGTGAAGGACGGTTCGATTGTGATGGCCCGCATCTCGTCGGGCGCGCGTCCTGAGGGGCGCATTGAATTCCTTTCCTGATTGGCGCGGTCGCCTTAGGCGCAGCCGGCCAGTCGCTCAAGCTCATCCGGAAAAAATCGAGAATCTTGCTTCGTACGACGCCTGAAGGTTCGCGCCATCCCTACCGGGTGTGTCAATTGTCATGGCTACCCTCTGGATTCCGCGCTGTTCATCGGTTGCAAACCGGCGCATACCATGTCGGTCTGAGAGGAAGAACGCCATGAAAAGTTTGAAGATGCTCGCCCAGATAGTCGGTGTCCTCATGATATTGATGGGCGGCCTGTGGATCGGACAGGGGCTTAACATCATCCGCTGGCCTGCCGACAGTTTCATGATTGGCGTGCCGAAATGGAGCTGGAACGGGATGTTCCTCGCCATTGCCGGTCTTGTCGTGATTGGCCTCGGCCGTCGCAAATAGTCCGCCGTCAATCCGCCATTGCTGTGCGGGCCGGGGGCGGCTAGGCGCCTACCCATGAAAATCGATACCCATCCGCGTGTTCTCGCGCGTGCAGCCATGCTCGTTGCGGGTCTTGTTGCGGCGTTTCCCTCAGCCATTGTCCTTGGGGCTGCGCCAGCCAAGGCCGCCGAAAGTGGCAAATGCACTTTGAAGACGCAGTCCGGGCTGGGCTATTCCATGCTCAGGCCTGGAACGGGTGCTGTGCCGCGCGATGCCGACAAGGTGAGTGTGCGGTACAAGGGTACATTGGCGGCTGACGGCAAGACTTTCGATCAATCGGAGCGCGCCGATTTTTCGGTAAGCGATGTCATCCCGGGCTTTTCGGAGGGATTGAAGCTGGTCAAGGCCGGCGGCCGTATCCGGCTCTGTATTCCGGCCGCGCTGGGTTACGGTGCGCAGGGCGCGGGTCCGATTCCGCCAAACTCCGATCTCGTTTTTGATGTCGATCTGCTTGAGATCAAGGCGCCTCCTGGCCCGCTCGCTGCGGCAGAGCGCCAATGCGTGTCGAAAAGTGCATCGGGGCTGGGCCTCACGGTGCTGAAGGCCGGCTCAGGAGAAAAACCCGGCGACGGCGATGTCGCGCTGATAAACTACAAGGGCTATGTCGCGGCGACGGGCGCACCCTTCGACGATGCCGGTCCGGTCCCCGTCCCCGTCGGGCAGGTCATCCCCGGATTTGCCGAGGGGCTGAAGCAGATGCAGCGCGGCGGGAGCTATAAGCTCTGCATTCCACCGACGCTTGGGTATGGCGACAAGGCGGTCGGCCCGATCCCTGCGAATGCATCGCTCATCTTCCTTATCGACCTGCTCGACTTCAAGAGTCTCGCGGAAATAGAGGCACGGCAGGCACCACCACAGCAGTAATAGGCCTGCCCGTTGAGAACGCCCGGTCGATGCCCTACATCGGGCCGGATGACGGAAGCTCCGGTGCACGAATTGACGGATCGCGCGCGCGATGTGTTTCGCGTCGTGGTCGAATCATATCTGGGTTCGGGTTCGCCCGTTGGTTCACGGACGATTTCCAAGCTTGGCGCCATGAATCTCTCGCCGGCGTCGATCCGAAATGTAATGCAGGACCTGGAAGAACTGGGCTTGCTGGCTGCACCGCATACATCTGCGGGGAGGATGCCCACGGAAAGCGGGTTGCGCCTGTTTGTCGACGGGATGATGCAAGCGGCGGAGCCCACAGCCGACGAGCGGGCAGCGATCGAGTCCCGGCTGACTCAGGCTGGGCCGATCGAGGAGGCGCTGACGGCTGCGACTGCCGCATTGTCCGGACTTTCGGCCTGCGCGGGGTTGGTATTGGTGCCAACGAGAGCGCCACGGCTCAAGCAGTTCGCTTTTGCCCCGCTTTCGGCTGAGCAGGCGCTTGCAATTCTTGTCGGTGATGACGGTTCGGTCGAAAATCGCATCATGGATCTGCCGTCCGGTACAACGCCGTCGGCGCTCGCTGAAGCTGGCAATTACATGACCGAAAGGCTCGCCGGGTTTACGCTCGCAGAAGCGGCTGCCGCGCTGGAGCACGAAATCCGCCAGGAGCGCGCGGCGCTCGATGCGGCATCGCGCGAGCTGATCGTCAAAGGCCTGGCCGACTGGGCGCATGATGGGGCGCATCGCCCGGTGCTGATCGTTCGTGGCGCCGCCAACCTGATCGACGCGCAGGCCGCAGCCAATCTCGACAGGGTACGCCAGCTGCTGGACGAGATCGAGGGCAAGGAGGAAATCGCCCGGCTGCTCGAAGGTGCTCGTGAGGGTTCGGCCACGAAGGTCTTTATCGGCGCGGAGAACAAACTCTTCGCATTGTCGGGTTCTTCGGTTATCGCCGCGCCCTATCACGGGCGTGACGGACGTGTGGTTGGCGTGGTCGGAGTGATTGGCCCCACGCGCTTGAATTATGCCCGTATCGTTCCCATGGTGGATTTCACCGCACAGACATTGTCGAGATTGATGCACAAATGAATGATGAAGAATTGCAGGCCGAAGACGAAATGATCGCCGAAGGCGCACCGCCCGTTCCCGATCCTGAAGCCGATCCCCTGGGTGCGCTCTTGGGTGAGCTTGAAGAAGCGCGCCAGCAGATTCTCTATGCACAGGCCGAAACCCAGAATGTCCGCCGCCGCCTCGAAAAGGATGCGCAGGATGCCCGCGCCTATGCCGCGACGGGTTTTGCGCGCGATATTCTTTCCGTTGCCGACAACCTAGCTCGCGCGCTCGATGCGATACCGGAAGCGATGCGGGCCGACGAAGCGTCGAAGGGACTGGTCGCCGGCCTTGAGGCAACCCAGCGCGAGTTGTTCTCGGTCTTCGAGCGCAACGGCATCAAGCGCGTCGAAGCGCTTGGCCAGCCGCTTGACCCCAACAAGCATCAGGCGATGGTCGAAATCCCGAGCGCCGATGCCGAGCCGGGCACGATCATACAGGAAATGCAGTCGGGCTACATGATCCGCGACCGGCTGTTGCGCCCGGCGCTGGTCGGGGTCGCCAAGGCAGGGTGAAGCACGACGACAATCTGACGGCAGAACGCGCGACATTCGTTGCACATCTCGAATGCTCGCTCACAGGCGTCCGCTATGACGCAGATCGTTTGCACAGGCTGTCCGAAGCCGGCCGGCCGTTGCTCGTCCGATCTGAAATATCCGCTGGAGGATTTCTCACATCGGCTTGACCGACATTCGGTCATCGATTTCGCTTCCCTGTAACTTCAAGCCTCTTGCATCAACTTCTCGTTCACGATTTCTGGCTAGATTCGACTTGCCATCGATATGGCGAAGGGGGCTGGAAGGGCTCGGGCATTCAGATGGCAAAGATGGACGACACGGATCTTGTTGATTGGACGCGTTTTGATCAGGCGCGTGCTTCGCTTGGAGTCCGGCTTTTTCGTCATCTTGGCTATCTTCGTGAAGACGGGGCCAAGGCTGTTACCCAGATCGAGGATGCGATGCGCGCAGGCGACGCCGTGTCGCTTGTAAATCCGGCAGACCTTCTGAAGGCCGAAGCCTATCAGATTGGCGCGCTGGGCGTCGCGGCCCTTGCCGAGGAGATCGAGGTTCAGGCGCGCGATTGCATCGAATGGCGGCAGGCGCCCGACAACATTCTGGAAACGGTGGTGCAACTTCGCGACGTATTCGACCGAACGGTCAAGCTGATCGACAAGGAAACCAACCCGCTGATGGTCCGCCACCCCGTGCTGCGAGCCAAGTCAGAGGCGTTCGCAAGCCACTGACAGTCGCTAGTCCGCCGCTGGTCGCGATTGCAGCTGGATATAGTTTTCCAGCCCCATCTGGCGGATCATCTCAAACTGGGTCTCAAGCGTGTCCACATGTTCCTCCTCGTTTTCGAGGATGTGGGCAAACAGGTCTCGGCTCACGAAATCGTGTACCTTCTCGCAATGGACGATCGCCTGCCGCAAGGGGGGGATTGCTTCCTCTTCGAGTTCCAGGTCAGCCTTCAGTATTTCTTCCACGGATTCGCCGATACGAAGCCGTCCGAGCATCTGGAAATTGGGCAGGCCATCAAGAAACAGGATTCGCTCGGCCAGCTTGTCGGCATGCTTCATTTCGTCGATGCTCTCGCTATATTCGAACTTGGCGAGGCGCTTGACACCCCAATTGTCGAGCATCCGATAGTGCAGGAAATACTGGTTGATCGCCGTCAGCTCATTCTTGAGCGCGAGGTTGAGAAATTCGATAACCTTGGGATCGCCCTTCATGGCTTGGCCCTTTCGCTGGAAACTGCACGGATCATAGCCCTAAATCGGATTGCATGACAGCCCGAAAATGGCAGAAATCAAAGGAAATACGCTGTCGCGACTAACAAGCAACCGCGTGTTCGGCCTTGATGATCTGACGAGCGAAGGGGATGCATTGACCACATTGCGCCTTGCAGCCGAGAGAGCGATAGGCCTTGGCCGGACTGTGCGCGCCGCGACGGGCGGCGTCACGAACGTCGCGCTCACGAATGGCATTGCAGACACAGACGACCATCATTGGCTCCCGCTATTGCGAGTCGTTCGCTACATGTTTTGCGACTGCTTCGCAATAGAGGAAAATACCTAACGCAACTCCTTCCGGATCATCAGTTTCAATCCAGACCAGGTTGCGTCGATCGCGCAGACCTTCACGTCCACCCACCCCATTGGCAGCGCGATCTCGCGAATCCGGTCTTCGCTGATATCGGTTACGACTTTCGACGCATCTTTTTTGGCCAGGAAATCCAAACAAAGCCTGTCGGGTCGATTGACGATCGCAAGATTATCCGGAGCGATTCCATGAGGGCGGCGTCGCGGACAAAGATATGAGCGCCACCGATCCCCGGTTCGGGTGCGGGCCTCTCGATATGACCAGACGGCGCAATTTCGGTACGGACATGTCCAGGCATGTCATGAAACCAGATCGACATGCCCTCCTTATGCGAGAGCTCCTTGGCCAGCGGTGTTCCCGAATAGCCTGCGTCAGGCATTGCCAAATCCCCCGATGATTTCGCGCAGCGTGTCGAGTGTTACTGATCGCTGCCGGGATTCACCAAAATGCGTGCTGTGCAGCAGTCCGATCGTCCGCCGCAGGTCGAAGCCCGCCAGCCACCGCCGACAGACGCCCGGCGCCGAAAAACCTTGTGGCATGACCGTTATTCCGCTGCCCGCCGCAACAAGGGCCATAGCTCGGTCGTCATTGGTGGTCCGCGTCGCGAAGAATGGACGAACGCCGTGGCTTGTAAAATGACGGCTTGTCTCGGACAACACTTCGCAATGGCGCCTGACGATCATCACATCGGCCGCCAATGCGCCAGGCTCAATAGACTTTTCGCGCGCGAGCGGATGAAAATCGGGCAGGGCAAGCGGATAGCCTTCGGTCATCAGGGACTCGCCTCCAAATCGGCCATTGTCCGCCCGAATGATGGTCAGCGCGGCATCAAGCCTCCCGCGCGCAAGCCCTTCCAGCAATTCTCGCTCGCGCCCTTCGACAAACTCGACTCGCTCCGTCGCGTCGTTGCCGGCGATCCGCGCGGCGAAGGCCGATATCCACCGTGTCGGGATCGATGCCAATACCCCCAGCCGAAGCAGGCTGCGCTGAGGGTCGCCGGCTGGGGCTCGTTCGGCGAGGTTGAATTCGCTTTCGATACGGCGGGCATGAACAGCGAACTGGGCGCCCGCTTCGGTCAAATGGACGCGGCGGTTCGAGCGCAGGAAAAGCGGGCGTGCAAGAAGGCGCTCAAGCTTGGCTATGCCGATCGACAGGGTCGGCTGAGAGACATTGCAATGCACCGCCGCTTTTGAAAAACTGCCCTGGTCGATAACGGCAAGGAAATAGCGCAGGAGGTAGCGGTCAATCATAGATGCTGTCTATGATATGGAGCCGTTTCTTTCAATTTTTATTGATCGGACCCGTGCGTTATAGAGTGCGCTTCGCGACGGAGGACTGGGCGGTGGATTTCGATTTTGCGCTGGGAGAGAATGCGGACATGATCCGCGAAACGACACGGCGGTTCGCGGCGGACCGGATTGCGCCGCTTGCCGCGAAGATCGACGCGGAAGACTGGTTCCCGGCGGAACTCTGGCCGGAAATGGGTGCGCTCGGGCTGCACGGCATCACGGTCGAGGAAGAATGGGGCGGGCTCGGGCTCGGCTATCTCGAACATGTGGTCGCGGTCGAGGAAGTCAGCCGTGCTTCGGCATCGGTCGGACTCTCCTACGGCGCGCATTCCAACCTTTGCGTCAACCAGATCCGTCGTTGGGGTAATCCGGAGCAAAAGGCCAAATATCTGCCCGGCCTGATTTCTGGGGAACATGTCGGCTCGCTCGCCATGTCGGAAAGCGGCGCGGGGTCGGACGTGGTCTCGATGAAATTGAAGGCCGAAGCGAAGGGCGATCGCTATATCCTCAACGGCACAAAGTTCTGGATCACCAATTCGGCTTATGCCGAAACGCTCGTCGTCTATGCCAAGACCAACAGCGAAGCCGGCTCGCGCGGGATCACGGCCTTTATCATCGAAAAGGACATGCCCGGATTCAGCATCGGCCAGAAGATCGACAAGATGGGCATGCGCGGCTCGCCGACCGCCGAACTCGTGTTCAACGATTGCGAAGTCCCGGCCGAGAATGCGATGGGCCCGGTCAATGGCGGTGTCGGCGTCCTGATGTCGGGGCTCGATTATGAACGTGCGGTGCTGGCCGGGATCGGCCTCGGCATCATGCAGGCCTGCCTCGATACGGTCCTTCCCTATATTCGCGAGCGCAAGCAGTTCGGCGTGCCGATCGGCAGTTTTCAGCTGATGCAGGCAAAGGTTGCGGACATGTATGTCGCGCTCAACTCGGCGCGAGCCTATGTCTATGCGGTCGCGCGCTCGTGCGACATGGGCAAGACCACCCGTTTTGATGCGGCCGGGGCTGTGATGCTCTCCAGCGAGAATTCGGTGCGCGTCGCGCTCGAGGCGATCCAGGCGCTGGGCGGCGCGGGCTATACAAAGGACTGGCCGGTCGAACGGCTGATGCGCGATTCCAAGCTGATGGACATCGGTGCGGGAACGAACGAGATCAGGCGGATGCTGATCGGGCGGGAGTTGATTGGTGTTTGAGTCCATTCGTCGCCCCTGCGCAGGCAGGGGCCTGTCTGACGCATTGGAACGCGGATCCCGCAAGGGCCCCTGCCTGCGCAGGGGCGACGGAGAACTGGCATGAGCGGTCCCACACTCTCCACTCTCGTCAATCCCGATGCCGAAGACACGCGTCAGCGCGCCGTCCATAACCGCGCACTCCGTGACGAACTCTGGGCCAAGGTCGCCGAAGCGGCGCTAGGCGGGAATGAGAAATCGCGCGAGCGGCATACGTCCCGAGGCAAGCTCCTCCCGCGTGATCGCGTCGAACGGCTGCTCGATCCCGGTTCTCCCTTTCTCGAAATCGGCCAGCTTGCAGCATGTGATCTCTATCATGGCGAAGTCCCCGGTGCCGGGCTGATCGCGGGCATTGGCAGAGTCTCGGGCCGCCAGTGCATGATCGTCTGCAACGATGCGACCGTGAAGGGCGGTACCTATTACCCGATGACGGTCAAGAAGCATCTCCGCGCGCAGGAGATTGCCGAGCAGAACCATCTGCCCTGCATCTATCTGGTCGATTCGGGCGGCGCGAACCTGCCGCACCAGGCCGAGGTCTTCCCCGATCGCGAGCATTTCGGGCGGATATTCTTCAATCAGGCGAACATGAGCGCCAAGGGCATTCCGCAGATCGCCTGCGTGATGGGCAGCTGCACCGCAGGCGGCGCCTATGTCCCCGCCATGTCGGACGAGACGGTGATCGTCCGCAACCAGGGAACGATCTTCCTCGCGGGCCCGCCGCTGGTGAAGGCGGCAACCGGCGAAGTCATCAGCGCCGAGGATCTGGGTGGCGGAGACCTTCATGGCCGCAAGTCTGGCGTGGTCGATCATGTCGCGGAGAATGACGAACATGCGCTGACGATCGTCCGCGATATCGTTTCACACCTGCCGAAGCCGCGCGAGCCGGACATCAACATGGCAGAGCCGCGCCCGCCGAAGTTCGACGCTGAAGAGCTTTACGGCATAATACCCGACGATGTCCGCGCGCCCTATGACGTGCATGAAGTCATTGCCCGGCTCGTCGACGGGTCCGAGTTTCACGAATTCAAGGCGCTCTACGGATCAAGCCTGGTCTGCGGTTTTGCGCATATCTGGGGCATCCCGGTCGCGATCCTGGCAAACAATGGCGTGCTGTTCAGCGAGAGCGCGGTGAAAGGCGCACACTTCATCGAACTGGCCTGCCAGCGCCGCGTGCCCTTGCTCTTCCTCCAGAACATCTCGGGCTTCATGGTTGGCGGCAAGTATGAGGCGGAAGGGATTGCCAAGCATGGCGCCAAGCTGGTGACGGCGGTTGCCACGGCCAGCGTGCCCAAGGTGACCGTCCTGATCGGCGGCAGTTTCGGCGCCGGGAATTACGGCATGTGCGGCCGCGCCTATTCGCCGAGGTTCCTCTTCACCTGGCCCAATTCGCGGATCAGCGTAATGGGCGGCGAACAGGCGGCATCGGTGCTGGCGACCGTCCACCGCGACGCGGACAAATGGACGCCGGAGGAAGAAGCCGCGTTCAAGGATCCGATCCGCCAGCGCTACGAGGATGAAGGCAATCCCTATCACGCCACCGCGCGGCTGTGGGACGATGGTATCATCGATCCCGCGCAGACACGCGATGTGCTGGGGCTGGCCTTCGCGGCAACGCTCAATGCGCCGGTCGAGGAGGCGCCCCGATTTGGGGTGTTCCGGATGTGAGGAAGCTCATGGTCTTGCCGTTCGCGCTGCTCCTCATGGCTCAGGCCGCTCCCAAGCTTCCGCCCGCCAATCCTGTGCCGTATGAGGATGTCGATGTCGCGGAAGTGATGAGGCCAATCAATGCGCTCTTCGCGGCATTTGAGACAGGTGATGCAAAGGCCATGCTGGCTCAGGTCTATCCGGACGGCCGTGTCACCGCCGTGGGCCAACGCGCAGACGGCGCGAATGGTATACGCCGGCAGAGTTGGACGCAGTTTGCGGAGCGCATCACGCCGGATGCAACATTTGAAGAGCGGATTTACGATCCGGCGATCGACGTTGATGGCGATATTGCGATGGTCTGGGCGCCTTTCATTGTCCGTATCTCTGGCAAGGTCAGCAATTGCGGATTTGACCACTTCGACCTTGTTCGCGAAAGCGGAACATGGAAAGTGATGAACCTCACCTTCTCCTCGCGCACAACGGGCTGCAGAGGCTGACATGATCCAATCGCTCCTCATCGCCAACCGGGGTGAAATTGCCTGCCGGATCATCCGTACGGCGCGGAAAATGGGCATTCGCACCGTCGCAGTCTATTCGGATGCCGATGCCAAGGCGCTCCATGTCCGCCAGGCGGATGATGCGGTGCATATTGGCCCGTCGCCCGCGCGCGAATCCTATCTCGTCGGAGAGAAAATCATCGCGGCGGCGAAGGCGACGGGCGCTGAGGCGATCCATCCCGGCTATGGCTTCCTCTCGGAAAATGCCGAATTCGCGCAGGCAGTGATCGATGCCGGACTGGTCTGGGTCGGGCCCAAGCCTGCCAGCATTACTGCGATGGGCCTGAAGGACGCCGCGAAGAAATTGATGGCCGAAGCGGGCGTACCGGTGACGCCCGGCTACATGGGAGAAGATCAGGACCCGGCCTTCCTTGCCGAACGCGCGGCCGAAATCGGCTATCCCGTATTGATCAAGGCAGTCGCCGGCGGCGGGGGCAAGGGGATGCGCAAGGTCGACGCGGCGGCGGATTTCGCCGATGCCCTCGCGTCCTGCCAGCGCGAGGCAGCCTCGTCGTTCGGCAATTCGCATGTCCTCATAGAGAAATATATTCAGCGCCCGCGCCATATCGAGGTGCAGGTGTTCGGCGATAGCCACGGCAATATCATCCATCTGTTCGAACGCGATTGCTCGCTCCAGCGGCGCCACCAGAAAGTGATCGAGGAAGCCCCCGCGCCGGGAATGGATGAAGCAACGCGCGAGCAACTCTGCGCCGCCGCCGTCCGCGCGGCGAAGGCGGTCGACTATGTCGGTGCAGGCACGATCGAATTCATTGCCGATGCCAGCGAAGGCCTGCGCGCCGACCGCATCTGGTTCATGGAAATGAACACGCGGTTGCAGGTCGAGCATCCAGTGACGGAAGAGATCACCGGCGTCGATCTCGTCGAATGGCAACTCCGGGTGGCGAGCGGGGAGGCATTGCCGAAGCGACAGGATGAACTCAGCATCAATGGCTGGGCGATGGAAGCGCGGTTGTATGCGGAAAACCCCGAGACCGGATTCTTGCCATCAACAGGGCCGCTTACCCTTTTTTCGACGGCGAGGACATATTGGCGCATAGACTCGGGTGTCGAGGAGGGGGACAGCATTTCGCCGTTCTACGATCCAATGATCGCAAAGTTGATTGCTCATCGGCCAGATCGCTTAGCGTCGCTGGATGCGCTGCGGGAGCTACTAGACAGCGTCGAAGTCTGGCCAGTGAAAACCAACGCAGGCTATCTTTATCGGTTGATGAACGAAAAGGAGTTTCGCGCCGGAGACATATCGACAGGATTTGTGCAGGAACATCCGGCACTCGCCACGATGCCAGACTCGCTTCGCGAAAGCCTGTTGGATGATGCAGCGGCCGCGAATGTGGCGAGACTAGTTGATCCGTCGCCCACGAACATTCACTATTCAACCGCTCGGAACGAGGTGGATAATACTTGGAACCGTCATGTTTGGCATCGCTTGATCAATTTTGGCTTGAGCTCTTCGCCCCGCGAGAGGACAACATTCTTCGTGGACGGAGCAACCGTGACTCGATCGCTGCCCGAGAACTGGATGGACCGGTTCGTCTCTGCCATGTCAGTCGATGGGGGGTTCGTGGTTTTTGACCGTGGAGAGGCGCTGCACATAGTTTCACGGTGGGTGGGGGCGCCCGGTGCATCCGCATCCTCCGGCGACATCCTCTCCCCCATGCCTGGCCGGATTATCGCAGTCGAGGTCACAGCAGGCCAGACAGTCACCAAGGGCCAGAAGCTTATCACACTCGAAGCCATGAAGATGGAGCACACGCTCACCGCACCGTTCGATGGCATCGTCGCCGAGCTCAATGCCGAGGCTGGCGCGCAGGTTCAGGTGGAAGCGTTGCTCGCGCGGATCGAAACGTCGGAATAACTCACAGCAAAGCCTAGGCTCAGGACCTATTAATTGCTTGCTTAAGACATGATTGGTTGATTCAATGGCAGCATCAAGGAGGCGCTGTCGATGGATGTACCTTTTCTGTTGAGCGAGGCGAAGATGCGCCGGATCGAGCCATTTTTCCCGCTGTCGCATGGGGTACCGAGGGTTGATGACCAGCGGATTGTGTCGGGCATCGTTTATGTCATCAAGCACGGTTTGATGTGGCGCGATGCACCCAAGGATTACGGCCCGCACAAGACGATCTACAACCGTTTCATCCGCTGGAGCCGTCTGGGCGTATTCAATCGCATCTTCGCCGAACTGGCGGGCAAGGCCGGGGAGCCCGAGCGGATCATGATCGACGCCACCCACCTCAAGGCCCACCGGACGGCGGCCAGTCTGCTAAAAGGGGGGCTCTTCCCAGACGTATCGGGCGCACCAAGGGCGGCTTGAACTCGAAGCTCCATGCCGTCTGCGACGGGCTTGGCCGACCGATCGCGATGCTGCTGAGCGAAGGCCAGATGAGCGATCACAAGGGTGCTTTTCTGCTGTTCTCAGCACTTCCGCGCGCCAAAGAACTGCTCACCGACAAGGGCTATGACAGCAACTGGTTTCGCGCCGCGCGCCAAGCCCTCGAACTACCCGCCGGTGTTTGCCGCGCGCGTTGCCGGCCGGATCAAGCGCCAGCTGGGCGATGCCTTCGGGCTTTCGCGCTTCGGGGTGAACCTCGCGATACTGCCGCCGGGCGTGCAGTCCGCCCTGCTGCATCGGCGGCAAACGCCGGCTGCGTCGTGCTGGTCACCAGTGCGATTGACGCTGTCCTCATCAAATAGCTGCGCTTCATAGTTTTTTCCTGTTCCGGGCATTTGCCCGCTTGAATTCCGCCCCCCCCCCGAACAGCCCAAAAGGTGGCCGGGACGCTCGCGCATCCCGACCGAAGTCTGGGAGAGGATGCCGACGCAGGTGTCGGCGATGACCGGGTTGACTAGATGCCTGCCTGATGCGATTTAATCGCTAATGCGAATCACTCGCAGTTATAAGAAGGAATGTAGATGGGGGCTAATCCACTCACTTTTCGGCCTGAATTGAAGGGCTGTTCGCACTGGCAGAGAACGGAGGAACTTGTCACTTGGCGCCATGCGCGACCGGTCTGCGCATCGATGGCGCTCGCCTTTGCTATGCTGGCCGCGCCTGTGCAGGCGCAGGACAACGATGGCTACTTCTGGCTGGACCGGATGAACCAGATCGTTGTCACCGCGACGCGAACGCCGGTGCGGCTGCAGGACGTGCCCGCCAGCATCTCGGTCAAGAACGACGAGCAGATCGCCGACGAGCTGATCTCGGACATCAAGGATCTCGTGCGGTTCGAGCCGGGCGTCAGCGTCCGCCAGTCGCCCAGCCGGTTCGGCGCGGCACTAGGCGTCACCGGCCGGGACGGCGCGTCGAGCTTCAATATCCGTGGGCTGGAAGGCAACCGCGTACTGATCCAGGTCGATGGCGTGCGTGTGCCCGACGGGTTCGAGTTCGGGGCACAGGCCGCTGGGCGCGGCAACTATGTCGATCTGGGGCTGGTCACGTCGGTGGAAATCCTGCGCGGTCCAGCCTCGGCGCTTTATGGCAGCGACGGGCTAGCCGGCGCGGTCAGCTTCACCACGTCCGATCCTGCCGACCTGCTGCGTGAGGGCGCGAACATCGGCGGCCGGCTGCGCGCCAGCTATGATTCCGCCGATGGCGAATTCAGCGAAACCGCAATCATCGCCGCACGCAGTGCGGCGCTTTCGGGCCTGATCGCCTATACCCGCCGCGACGGCCGCGAACTGGACAATCAGGGTAGCATTGACGCGCCCAATTCTACCCGTACCGCGCCCAACCCCCAAGACATGCGCTCCGATGCGCTGCTGGGCAAGATCGCCCGGCAAACCGGCCCGTCGAGCCGTCTGCGACTGACCGGCGAATACCAGAAGGGCAGGGTCGACACCAATGTGCTAAGCGGCGTCGCACCGGTAGCATCAACGGCGACCAGCGTTCTCGCACTGACCGCCAACGACACGGTCAAGCGGTCGCGCATCGCCCTGGACTGGCGTTATGACGGCGGCGGCCCGATCGATTTTGCGCAGATCACGGCCTATTGGCAGGACGGCGAAAACCGCCAGTTCACCGCCGAAGACCGCAATACCGCAGCCGACCGCACCCGGCTCAACGTGTTCAGCAACCGGGTATTCGGCGGCGCGGCGGAATTCCGCAGCGATTTTGCCACCGGCGGATTGAAGCACTCGCTCGCTTGGGGCATCGACGCTTCAGTAACCCGGCAGACCGGACTGCGTGATGGCATCGTACCGACCGCGCCGGACGTGTTCCCGACCCGCGCCTTCCCGGTGACCGATTTCACGCTGGCGGGGGTGTTTGTCTCCGACCGGATCGAGATCGCCAATGGTGCCTTGCGGCTCTACCCGGCGCTGCGCTTCGACCACTACAAGCTCAGCCCGCAGGCCGATCCCTTGCTGCCGACATTCGCCGCAGCGAAGCAAAGCGGATCGCGCATTTCTCCCAAGATTGGGGCGGTTGCCAATATCGCTGGCGGGCTGAGCGTTTTTGCCAACTATGCGCATGGCTTCAAGGCTCCGGCCCCCAGCCAGGTCAACCAGTTCTTCGAAAACCCGACCTCGCCGTTTGGCGCATACCGGACCATCACCAATCCCGGACTGAAGCCTGAAACCAGCCGGTCAATCGAAGGCGGCTTGCGGTTCACCAACCAGTTTGTCGCGGCCAGTCTTACCGGCTTTTCCGGCAAGTATAGGAACTTCATCAGCCAGGAGACGATTTCCGGCACCGGCACGATCGCCGATCCGCTGATCTTCCAGTACATCAATCTCGCCCGGGTCAAGATCAAGGGCGTCGAAGGCAAGGTGGAAGTCAGCGCGGGCAATGGCCTGGCCGTACAACTGGCAATCTCTTATGCCAAGGGTGACAGCGTCCGCAGCGGGGTCTCGACCCCGCTGGCCAGCATCGATCCGCTGAAGCTTGTGGCCGGCATCGGCTACCGCGATCGGCGCGAGCGTTTTGGCGGCCAAATCATCCTGACCCATTCGGCGAGGAAAGAGGCCGACCGCGCCGCAGCCACCGCCTATCGTCCGGCGGCCTTCACCATTGTCGACGCCACGGCTTTCGTCCGGCTCGTTGACGGACTGACGCTGCGCGCCGGCGTCTTCAACCTGTTCGACGCCAAATACGCCTGGTGGAGCGACGTTCGCGGGCTCGCTTCCACCTCGACAGCGACCGACGCCTACACCCAGCCAGGCCGCAACGCGAGCGCCTCGCTCAGCTACCGCTTCTGATCTCACAGGGAGGAAACCCTCATGAACCCTATCAAGTCCATCCTGGGCGCCAGCCTTCTCGCCGTCGCGATCACCGCCAGCCCCGCGTCCGCCCATCCGCCGATCGCCGCCGAACAAGCCGCAGCCAGCTTTGAGGCTGATCGTGCCGACATCCTTGCCATGGCGGGCAACTACAAGGTCCGCTTCGACATGCAGGAATCGACGCGCTGGGATCCTGCCTACACGCCGTTGCAACCGAAGATATCGGGCGGAAACGAGGTCGTTCGCGTGATCGAGGATACGGGCCGCAAGATTGTCCTCCAGCACCTGCTCGTCGCGGGCCACCAGGGCAAGGACATGGTCATCAAGCACTGGCGGCAGGACTGGGAGTACGAACCCGCCCGCGTCCTGGTCTATTCCGACCGCAACACATGGAAGTGGGAGGACGTGCCCGAGAAGATGCGCACCGGGCGCTGGTCGCAGACGGTCTGGCAGGTCGACGACTCCCCGCGTTACGGTGGTTGGGGCCAGTTCGAGACGCAGGGCGGTGTGCGGCGTTGGAGGTCCAACTGGACTTGGCGTCCGCTCGCGCGGCGCGATGCGGTGAGAAAGCCGGTCTATGACCGCTACCTTGCAATCAACCGCCACCAGAACAGTCCCGATGGCTGGATACACTGGCAGGACAACACGAAGATGGGGCCGAGGGACGGCAAGCTTGCGCCGGTCGTCCAGGAATATGTTCTCAACACCTACACCAGGTTCGATGGCTACAACGTCAAGGCGGCCGACGATTACTGGATGGCAACGAAGGACTACTGGGCGATCGTCCGCGCCGAGTGGGACCGGATCGCCGACGAAAAGGGCGGGATCGGCATCCAGGAGGAGGCCGAGACCGGCACCGTCATCAGCGCCAGGCTGATGCAGCTCGCCGACGACATTCAGTCCGGAAAGACCACGACCGCCAAGGCTGCAATCGAGGCGCGCCGACTGATCGCCGAGAACACCCGCCGTCTCTGATCCGGCCAGGAGAACGAATGCAACCCGCCATGTACGAATATCTGGATCGCCCCGTCACCAGTCTCGATCATGGCGGGCGCTTTCTTGTCTGGTCGCGTGAAACTGGGTCAAGGCCATGGCAGAGAAGACGTGCCCGACCGGCATTACTGTTCCGGCCTTCGGCAAGCAGAACATGCTGAGCGACGTGCACTTCTTCCTGCGCATGATGGCCTGGGCCACGCTGACTCAAGTGGTCGAGTAATCGCGTCTATCTCGCAGATCGCGAAAACCGGATGACAATTGACCTTGCAAGGCTTAGGGGCGCCCCTGCATGTCTGTGATGCGTGCCCTTCTGATGCGACACCGCGCCGTGGCCCTTCTGGTGGTCATGGCGGCCTTGTGCATGAAGGTCGTCGTGCCGACTGGCTTCATGATCGGACAGAATTCCAAGGTTCTGACCGTCCAGATCTGCGATGACGCCTTCAGCAATCATGCAGTGAAGCAGATCGTCATTCCGATGAAGGGCGAACCCAGCGATTCGTCCGGCAAGCAAGGCAAGGGTGATTGCCCGTTCTCGTCGTTGTCGATGGCTTCGATGACTGGCGCCGATCCTGCGCTCCTGGCGCTGGCGCTTGCCTTCATCCTGGCTCTGAGCTTTGCGCCTGCCCGAACCTCCCATCCCAAGCGCATATCCTACCTCCGTCCGCCGCTGCGCGGCCCGCCGGCTCTCGTCTGACAATCTGAACCGATTTGTCAGACCGGCCGGTCCTGCGCCCATTTTGCGCGTGCACCGGCCTAGCCGGAGCACATTTCCATGTACGAATTGCTGTGCCGTTCATCCGAACGGCCCTGGGCACCTCAGCCTAAGAAGCTGGAGTTTGTGCCCGAACGGGGCGCTTCAAAG
This sequence comes from Sphingomonadaceae bacterium, assembly GCA_041916635.1. Taxonomy (GTDB): domain Bacteria; phylum Pseudomonadota; class Alphaproteobacteria; order Sphingomonadales; family Sphingomonadaceae; genus Aquisediminimonas. The sequence goes on from JAYRZE010000001.1 coordinate 1,458,934, forward strand.
CCCCTCATCCTGCACATGCAGGAGAACCGCTCACACCTGACGCAGGAAGCGCGGGTATGTTTCAGCGTCGTCGCCTTGCTGTTCGTGGTGACCAGCATCGGGCCAGCCTTGCATGGCCACTGGCTGGTCCCTGCATTCTCGATCCTAGCGATGGCAGGCCTGACGATCGCACTCGAACGGCATGGCAAGTCCCGGCCAGCCGGAGAGACGCTCGAACTTGCCGAAGGCAAGGTCCGGCAGCGTGACAGCGCAGGGCTGCTGATCGACCTGTGCATCTTTGCACGGGGGACCGACGCGGCGTTCGGCCTCGGCCTCATCGAACCCACCCAACAAGTTGCGGCGCAGGAGACTTCCATCTGCTCCGCCGAGACGGAGTTTCCAATCTGATGGGCATTTCTTCCAAGGCGCTGGCGCTTGGCGTCATCGCGAGCCTGTCGGCAAGCGCAGCAGTGGCCCATGGCTACCGCACGGGCACGCTTTCCATCCAGCACCCATGGTCGCGCGAAACTGCGGTCGGACAGGCCGTCGGCGGCGGTTTCCTGACCATCGCCAACAGCGGCACTCATGATGACCGCCTCCTTTCCGGCACAAGTCCAGTCGCCGCAGAGGTCCAGCTTCACACCATGACGATGGACGGCGGCGTTATGCGCATGCGGCAAGTCACCGATGGCATTGCCGTCCCGGCCAAGGGTTCGGTCGAACTGAAGCCCGGCGGCTTTCACATCATGTTCATGGGGCTGAGGCGGCAACTCCGGCAGGGCGAGCGTTTTCCCGTGACGCTCCGCTTCCGGCGCGCTGGCAACGTCACCGTGCAATTCGCCGTGCAGCCCGTCGGTTCGACCGGCTCGATGGAGGTCGGCCATGCAGGACACTGATCCTGATCCCATGGAGCCGGTTGAGCAGGAGGCGGAGAACGGCAGCTCGCCGCGCTGGATCATCTGGCTCGTGTTACTGCTCGTTGCGGGTGGACTAGGGCTTGGCGTCGTTTCGCGCGGAGACTCCGCGTCCAGCGACCCTGCCGGCGGCTATGCGAACGCTTTCGGTGGGCCGTTCACGCTGACCGCACCGGACGGTTCGACGGTCACCGAGAAGACGCTGGCGGGCAAGCCTTACGCGATCTTCTTCGGCTTCACCCGCTGCCCCGACGTCTGCCCGACAAGTCTCGCCCGCATGGCACGGCTGAGGAAGCAACTCGGCCCGGACGGCATGAAGTTCGCCATCGTCTTCGTCTCGGTCGATCCCGGGCACGATAAGCCTGCCGACCTTGGCAACTACGTAGCGCTGTTCGGAACGCCGATCCTCGGCCTCACTGGCACCGATGCCCAGCTTGCGCAGATCAAGAAGGGCTACGGGGTTTACTCGGCCAAAGTGCCGCAGCCGGGCGGCGACTACACGATCGACCATACCGCCGCGATCTACCTGATGACCGCCAAGGGCGAGTTCTCCGGGACCATCGACACCCAGGAAGCAGACGCGACCGCGCTTGAGAAACTCAGGCGCCTGATTGCGTGAACCAATTCAATCACAGCCAACTCTAAGGGGGAATATCCATGAAAACTTCGACTATTGCTCTCGCGTCTGCCCTTCTGGTTGCCACGCCGGCCTGGGCTGATGAGGCCGCCGACAATGACAATCCCGACAACCGGGATATCATCGTCACCGGTACAAAACTGTCGGGCGACTTCGGCGCGAAGTCCGGCATTCCGATCGCGAAGGTGCCGCAGTCGATCCAGATCGTGACAGCGGACGAGATAATCGAGCAGGGCGCCCGTTCCGTCGGCGATCTGCTGCGCAACGTTCCCAGTGCCAACCCCGGTTATTCCCGGGTCGGCGCCTATCAGTCGTTCAGCCTCAAGGTGCGCGGCTTCCTTGCCGACCAGATGCGCAATGGCATCCGCCAGCGTTACTATGAAGATGTCGATGCCTCGGCACTCTCCAACATTGATCGCGTCGAGGTGCTGAAAGGTCCGTCGGGCGTGCTCTACGGTCAGTCGGCCGTGGGCGGCATCGTCAGCATCATCACCAAGCAGCCACAGGACAGCCAGTTTGGCACCTTCGCCATTACGCTCGGCCAGTATGACCAGAAGATGCTGACGGTCGACATGAACACCGGCCTCGCACCGGGGCTGGCAGTGCGGGTCACCGGCGAAGTCGAGCGGTCCGGCACTTTCGTCGACTATCAGGACATGAATCGCAAGAACGTGGCGTTCAACTTGCTCTATGCGCCGTCAGATAGCGTCGCGGCGCATCTGGTTGCTGAATATGTCGAGCGCGACACGCAGCGCAATCCGGGCCTGCCGATCAAGGGCACGGTGCAAAGCAACGGCGTTCGCCCGCTGTCTCGCAGCCTTTACCTCGGGGAACCTGCGGCTGATGCGCTGACCGCCAATGCGCCGATGGTGCAGGCGTGGGTAGATATGAAGCTCTCGGGCAACTGGACCGTGACCCCGCGCCTTCAGTATCAGGAGTTCAACAGCAGTTTTCTGCAGATCCGGCTCCGCTCCCCTGATGCCCTTGATCCGACCACGATCACCCGCAACGGCCGGATCGGTCGCGAGGATGACAGCTATACGATTGCCCAGCTCGACCTGTCCGGTCGGCTCGAAACCGGCCCGATCATGCACAAGCTGCTAATCGGCTATGAATATGATCACGAGCGGAGCCGGTTCACCCAGAGCAATCTGACGAATGTCAGCTCGATCAATGTGCTGGCGCCGGTCTATGCGTTCAACGGCACGGCGCCTGCCAAGACGTTTGCATTCGACAATTTCTACAACATCGACGGCCATGCCCTCTACGCGCAAGACCAGATTGATCTGACCGACCGCTGGAACCTAATCGGCGCCGTCCGTCATAGCTGGATCGACGCATCGGATGGTGACTGGAAAGGTGCGACCAACAATCGGGCCAAGACCAGCACCACCATCTGGCAGATCGGTTCGACCTATCAGCTGACCGATGCGCTGTCGGTCTATGCGGGCTACAACACGGGCTTTGACATCGAAAGCACGGGCGGCGCACGCACGCGCACAGGCGAGCCGCTTCAGCCCGAGAAGTCGAACCAGGCCGAGTTCGGCCTGCGCTACCGCACGGATGGTTTCCGGGGCAGCGCGTCGCTGTTCCAGATCAAGCGCGTCAATGCCGTCACCGCCGATCCGGTCGATCCGGATTTCAGCGTCAATGCCGGTGAGCAGCGAGTTCGGGGCGTCGAGGTCGAAGGCGAGTGGCAGGTCACCGACTGGTGGCAGTTGAACGCTGGCTATGCCTATCTTGATGGCAAGGTCACGCGCAGCAATGACGGGATTATCGGCAAGCGAATTGGCGACCTGCCGGAGCACAGCTTTACCGCGCGCTCCAGCGTCACGATCCCCGGTACGCCTGTGACCCTGCGCGGCGGCATCAACCATATCACCAACCGGGCGCTTGTGGACGGCAGCGACGTGGTCCTGCCTGCCTATACGCTTGCGGACATCGGCGCCGGGGTCGACCTGAAGCCGGTGCGTATCGATGCGACGCTCAGCAATCTGTTCGACGAACGCTACTTCACGGCCTCGGGCAATGGCTTCGCCGTCTATCCGGGTGAGCCGCGCACGTTCAGCGTTCGGCTGAGCGTCGGCTTCTAAGGGCAGGATCGACACATGGCTTCAGCAGCAACCGAAGCGGACGATCCCGCCGTGACCCGCAGCTATCGATCCGTCTGGCGCTGGCATTTCTACGCCGCGCTCTGGACCGCCCCCTTGCTCATCGTTCTGACATTTACTGGTGCGATCTATCTGTTCGACCGCGAATTTGACGGCTGGTGGAACCGGGACATCCAGACGGTTGCCACTGGAACAACGCCCCTGCCGCTCGCGCGGCAGGAGGCAATCGTCAAAGGCGCGTATCCCGGCGGGGAAATCAGCCGGGTGCGGCTACCACGCGAGCCGGATGAAGCCTCGGTGTGGAATATCCGGACCGCAGAGGGAACCGTCCGGGACGTCTATGTCGATCCCTACCGCGGACGGGTTGCCGGCACAGCCGATCCTTCCATGCAGCCGATGAACGTCGTGCGCGACCTCCACGGCACTTTGCTTGGGGGCGATATCGGCAGCCACGTCGTCGAACTCGTCGCCTGCTGGACGCTGATGATGATGGCGACCGGCATCTGGCTATGGTGGCCACGCAAGTGGAAGGTCAAAGGCTTGTTCGTTCCTCGCTTGGCAACGAGCGGCCGAAGGTTCTGGCGCGATTTGCACGCCATTCCGTCGATCTTCAACGCCGTGTTCGTGATCCTGCTGGTGCTGACCGGGCTGCCCTGGTCGGCCTTCTGGGGACCGCAGTTCGCGAAGATCGGCGAAGTCATCCCGTTTGTCGCGGCGTCGCCCAACTTCAAGGCTTCTCCAAAGGCAGTTGGCGGTACAGAGGACAGCGGGGCTATCGATCCCCATGCCGCTCACAAGAAGATGGCAGTGGCCGATCCGGACAGTGCGATGATCCCGTGGACGATCCAGCATCTTCACCAGCCGCGTGGATCGGGTCGCGGGGCGGTCGGAATTGCGGACATCGAGGTCCTACTGCCCAAACTTGACCAGGCGCAGTTCGGCGGCGGTGTCAGGATTTTCTACCCGAAAGACGGGGACGGCGTGTTCATGATCTCCTACGTGCCGGACAAAGCCGAGGGGCAGCGGACGATCTACGTCGATCCCGGTTCTGGCCGCATCATCGACAATATCGGATGGTCGGACTACAGCCCGACCGCCAAGGCCGTCGAATGGGGCGTCATGACCCACATGGGCCGACAATATGGCCTGCCCAACCAGATCGCCAATCTTGCAGTGTGCCTGATCCTTGTCGCCAGCATTGCCGCCGGCCTGACCCTCTGGTGGAAGCGCAGGCCGCAAGGGAGGCTTGGTGAGCCACAGCTTAAGGCAGGTGACCGGATGCCGGGCGGCGTGAAGGCGCTGATCGCTGCCCTTGCCATCCTGTTTCCTCTGGTCGGTGCGACCATGGTGCCGATCTTGGCTTGGGGCATGTGGCGTCAGCGGTTGCGCAGCGAAGTCACTCGATAAATCCGGTGTCGTCGCAAGCGGGAGTTGGGTTTTGTGAGTTGCCTTGTAGGAGGCGTCGTAGTGACGAATTTTTGTTCATTGTAGATGCTGGCAACTGGTTGGACACATCATGCTGCCTCGACACCATGGGCTTCGAACGCGACGCCAAGGCGTTTGCGGACGGCACCGAAGATTGCGGCAAGGTTGTCCATGCTCGGATTGCCCTTCTCCGAGAGCATCCGGTGCAGGCTCTTGCTGGGCCTTTTGGCCTCGGCCGCAAGGTCTTCGAATCCGACCGAGGCATTGACCAGATCGCGCAGGATCAGGCGTGCCACGTGGGGCTCGCCATTGAGAAATGCGGTGGCGGCTTCGTCGAGCATGGCCTTGGCGAATGCCGGATCGCGCGCGGCACGTTCCTTCACCGTCTCCTTGAAATCGCGTGTCAGCGCCACCTTGCGGTTTCCTGACCGACAGACCCGTGCAGCTTGCGTGCCTCCGGTATTCCATCCCCATTGCTGTTCATCGCAAACGGAAGACAATTCACCGCGCTTACACATTGCTGACAGTTTGGTTTTAGCGTTGGCTTGTAACCAGGCATATGCGGCGCCCACTCACCTAAACACATTGTTCTTCCGTAGAAAAACTGGAGCGGGCGAAGGGATTCGAACCCTCGACCCCAACCTTGGCAAGGTTGTGCTCTACCCCTGAGCTACGCCCGCTCTGGCGACTGGCCCCGGAGCAAGCCGGGGCGGGTGAGGCGCGGCTGTTAGCATCGGGTTTTGGGTTGGGCAAGCGCTGAATCGGGGGTTGGCAATCTTGTGCCGAAGCACCACATAGGGGCGAGCAAGGAGCATCATGTGGCGACATTGGGTTTGAGTGCGAATGAACGCGAAGTGGTGGAGGCTTTCCGCCGCGATGTGGTCGAGCCTTCGATGACCAGCCTCGTGATCGTCGATTTCTGGGCCGAGTGGTGTGGGCCATGCAAGCAGCTTGCCCCCGTGCTCGAAAAGGTTGCGGCCGATTATGCGACGAAGGGCGTCAAGCTCATCAAGATCAATGTCGATGAGAACAAGTTTATCGCGGCGCAATTCCGGGTCCAGTCGATCCCGACTGTCTATGCGCTGTTCCAGGGACAGCCGGTCGCGGACCTGACGTCGGCGCGGACCGAAGCGCAGCTCGGTCGCATGCTCGACCAGATATTGAAGCAATTGCCCATAGAGGGCGAAGCGCAATCGCTCGAAGCCGAAATCGAGCCTTTGGTCGCAATGGGCGAAGATGTGCTGGCCGGCGGGGATGCCGCACGCGCCGCTTCGATCTTTCATCAGATTCTCGACATGGCGCCCGAGCATCCGGCAGCGCTCGCGGGCCTTATCCGTGCGCATGTCGGCGCGGGCGAACTCGATGCGGCCGGAGCGCAGGTTGCAGCGCTTTCTCCCGAGCAGGTCAAGGATCCGGCCATCGCGCGCGCGGTTTTGGCACTGACGCTTGCTCGCGATACGAAGCCGGTCGACGATCTTGCCGGGCTGAAGGCCCAAGTCGCGGCCCAACCGGATAACCATCAGTTACGCTTCGACCTGTCGGGTGGGCTGATGGCAGCGGGCGACCGCGACGGCGCCGCAGATGCTCTGCTGGCGATCATTGCCGCCGATCGTGACTGGAATGACGGCGCGGCGCGGGCGCAGTTGTTGAAGCTGTTCGACGTGGTCGGAATAGAGGATCCCTGGGTTTCGGCGCAGCGGCGCAAGCTTTCGGCAGTGCTCTTCACATGACGACGCAAACGCTCACCCGGTTGTCGATCTTCCCGCTTGCTGGGGCACTGCTCTTTCCGCGCATGCATCTTCCGCTGCACATATTCGAACCCCGCTACCGGGCGCTGGTATCCGATGCGATGGCGCGTGACCGGATGATTGCGATGATCCAGCCGCGCGGCCGGGGCGACAATCCGCCGCTTTATTCGATGGGATGTGTCGGTCATGTGTCGCAGGTCGAGGCGCTGGAGGACGGTTGTTACAATATCGTGCTTGAGGGCCGGTCGCGCTTCCGCATGGTCCGCGAACTTGAGGTGAAGACGCCGTTCCGCCAGATTGAAGCGGAGCTTTTGCCCGATCAGGATGACCAATCGCTTGCCCTGGCCGAGCGGGCCGCGCTTGAGGCCGAATCGCGCAAATTCGCGAATGCGCAGGGCTATGCCGTCGATTGGGAATCGGTGTCGCGGCTCGACGATGAGGCGCTGGTCAACGGTATTGCCCAGATCGCGCCGTTCGATCCGGCCGCGAAGCAGGCGCTGCTCGAAGCCGAAAGCCTTTCGGAGCGGACCGAGCTGATCATCCAGCTGCTCCAGTTCTTCGGCCGCCACGATGGCGAGGAACGCGTCACGCTGCAATGAGCCTTGATCGCGATTTGCTGGACATTCTCGTCTGCCCGATCACGCGGACGAGGCTGCGCTATGATGAAGCCGCGCAGGAACTGATTTCAGAAGCGGCCGGGCTGGCCTATCCGGTGCGCAACGGCACACCGGTGATGCTGGTCGAGGAAGCGCGGGCGCTGACGCCTCAGACCATCGCCCCCTGAAGCAGCCTCGGCAAATCCCCGCTGGTGCCGCGCGCTTCGGCCATGAACAGCGCCTTTAGCGGCGGCAATTTCTGGACCGCGCCGAGCCCGAAGCGTCGGATCGCGGAGGCGGGTTTGCCGGGAATGCCGAACAGCCGCGTCAGCGTGTCGGTTGCAAGTGAGACGGCGAGCGTATCGACGCTGCGCCAGCGCTCATAGCGCGCGAGCAACTGCGCATCGCCTAGGTCGAGTCCGAGCCGTGCTCCGTCGACCAGTACCTCGACAAGCGCTGCCACGTCGCGAAAGCCCAGGTTGAGGCCCTGGCCTGCAATAGGGTGCGAGCCGTGCGCTGCGTCTCCGACCAGCGCCAGCCGCTCGGCGGTGATCCGCGTGGCGTGATGAAAGTCGAGCGGATAGCTTGAGCGCGGCGCGGCAAGGGAGATTTCACCCAGCAGCCCGCCAGCCCGTTTCGAGACTTCGGCAAGGAAAGCCCGCTCCGAAAGCGCCAGCACGCCCACCGCATCTTTCGGGCTCACGGTCCAGACCAGTGCCGAGCGCGTCCCCGGATTGAGCGGCAGCAATGCGAAGGGCCCGGCTGGATAGAAGATCTCGTGCGCGATATTGTGGTGGTTCTTCTCGTGATCGAACGCCGAAATGATCGCGGTATGGTCATAGCCCCACTTGGCGACACGGATGCCCGCCGCCTCGCGCGTCGGCGATTTTCGTCCCTCGCAGGCCAGAAGGAGCTGCCCCTTGAGGTGTTTGCCGCTGGCAAGCGTCACGCGAACTCCGGCTTCGTCGCGTTCGACCTCGATTGCCCGGTCGGGCATGTGGAGCGCTATACCCTTGGCCGGAAGCGCCGTTTCGCGCAGTGCCTGCCGCAGCGCGCGATTTTCGAGCATATAGCCCAGCGGCTCGTCATCCTCCGCCGTCGTGAAGTCCAGTGCATTCTTCTGAAGACCGTCGCGCACTTCGATCCGGTGAATCGCGCATCCACACGGCTTCAGGCTTTCGGCAATCCCGAGCGCATCGAGCATCCGCCAGCTGGCGCTGGCAATCGCGCTGGCGCGACCGTCGAAACCGGCAGCCAGCGTCTTTTCGGGATCGAGTGGATCGATCACGGCAGCCGTCAGGCCATGTTTTTCGAGTGCAATGGCAAGCGTCAGCCCGACCAGCCCGCCGCCAAGGATGATAACGTCGCTTGAGTCCATCATTTCTCTCTAGGCGAAATGGCACGCGACTCAAGCATTTCGGCCAGACTCTTGACGGCGAGTCACCGCCCGGCGCATTAAGCGGGCAAGGGAACAGAAAGCGCACGGGAACGGGAGGCGCATATGGCCAGTCGGGCGCAGGCATGGCAGGATTCGGTGAAGCGCGGTGCGATCCGCGGCGGGGCCGTGCTTGGCGCACTAGCGCTGGGGCTGGTTGCGCTGCTACTCACATTGCTGCTGGCGAGTTATCACCCAAGCGATCCCTCGCTGAATACGGCGGCAGGCGGGCCGGTCCGCAACCTGATCGGCACGCCGGGCGCTTGGATTTCGGACGGGCTCCTCTCGCTGATCGGGCCTGCCTCGGCCTTGTTCGTGCCGCTCATCGTTGTTGCCGCGACGCGGCTCTGGCGCGGCGTGGCGGTGACGGGATGGGGTCAGCGTGCCTTCCGCGCGCTGGGCGGCATTCTGCTGATTGACGTTGCCCTGTCGCTGTTCAAGAGTGAATCCGTTGCCGGATTGCCCGGCGGGCTTGGTGGTACGATCGGCTATCTCGGTGCGGGCATCGTTTCCTGGTGCACGGGCTTCATCGCCGATCCCGCGATCGCACGGTTTGTCGGACTCGGTGTTGCCGTGCTGCTGGCGATAGCGGGCATTGTCGTGTGGTCGATCAGTCTCGGGCTCGATGCCGATGAACGAAGCTGGCTGTTCCGCAAGCGCTGGCGCGAAGCCGGGCCAGCCGACGATTATGCCGGGCCGCCGCCCGCGATCAAGGTGCCCGAACCGCGTGCTGCGCTGCCTGAGCGGAACGACGAGCGCAAGCCGATCATCAACCTGGGCGCGGCAAAGCCCGCACCGGCCCAGCCGCCCAAGAAGCCGGCGCAATCGGCATTCGACCTGAAGGATCGCTACGTCCTGCCTTCGCTTGATTTGCTGAAGAAGGCGCCGCCGTCGAGCGGACCGCAGATCGACAAGGCCGGCCTTGAACGCAATGCGCGCCTGCTTGAATCGGTACTTGACGACTTCCATGTGAAGGGCGCGATTGTCGAGGTTCGCCCGGGACCCGTGGTCACAATGTACGAGCTTGAACCTGCCGCCGGAATCAAGGCCAGCCGCGTGGTTCAGCTTGCCGACGATATCGCGCGCAATATGTCTGCCATGTCGGCCCGCGTTGCGACGATTCCGGGGCGCAGCGTTATCGGCATCGAGCTCCCCAACGTACGGCGCGAGTCAGTGGTGTTCCACGAACTCGCCTCAAGCCAGATGTTCGAGGACCAGACGGCGCAGCTACCTATCATTCTCGGCAAGAACATAGCAGGTGATCCGGTGATCGCCGACCTTGCCCCCATGCCGCACCTTCTCGTTGCCGGTACGACCGGCTCAGGCAAATCCGTGGGCCTCAACGCGATGATCCTGTCGTTGCTCTACAGGCTTACACCCGACCAGTGCCGCCTGATCATGATCGATCCGAAGATGCTTGAGCTCAGCATTTATGACAATATTCCGCATCTGCTGTCGCCGGTGGTGACCGAACCCGCCAAGGCTATCCGCGCGCTCAAATGGGCAGTCGAGCAGATGGAGGACCGCTACCGGATGATGGCCTCTTTGGGGGTGCGCGGGCTTTCGAGCTTCAATGACAAGGTGAAGGCGGCGCGCGCCAAGGGCCAGCAACTGGGGCGCAAGGTGCAGACCGGTTACGATGCCGAAACCGGCCAGCCGGTCTATGAGGAAGAAAAGCTCGAATATGAACCGCTGCCCCAGATCGTGATCATCGTCGACGAGCTGGCCGACCTGATGATGACGGCGGGCAAGGAAGTCGAGTTCCTGATCCAACGGCTTGCGCAAAAGGCGCGGGCTGCGGGCATTCACCTGATCATGGCGACGCAGCGGCCTTCGGTCGATGTCATTACCGGTGTCATCAAGGCAAACCTGCCGACGCGGATCAGCTTTGCCGTCACCTCGAAAATCGATTCGCGGACGATCCTTGGCGAACAGGGTGCCGAGCAGCTGCTTGGCAAGGGCGACATGCTCTATATGCCCGGCGGCAAGCAGATAGCGCGCGTGCACGGGCCGTTCGTCTCCGACGATGAAGTCAGAGCGGTTGCCGATCACTGGCGCTCGCAGGGTACGCCCGATTATATCATGGCCGTTACCGAAGAGCCTGAGGATGGCGGCTGGGCGATCGACGGAGCCCCTTCGGGCGAGGACAGCCCCGAGGACCAGCTGTTCCGCCGCGCGGTTCAGGTCGTTGCCGAAAGCCAGAAGGCCTCGACCTCATACGTCCAGCGTCAGTTGCGGGTCGGATACAACAGCGCCGCGCGCCTGATCGAGCGGATGGAGGCCGAAGGTCTGGTCAGCCGGCCAGACCATGTCGGCCGGCGCGAAGTCCTAATCGACGCCGAAGGGCACGCCATCTAGATTCAGTTGCGGTTCAACTGGCGGGATGCATTTGTGCCGCCCCTTGGTGGAGTATCGAATGTCTTTCCGTATCCTGGCTGCGTGCGCGGCGGCGGCAATCGCAGCCCCCGCTTTTGCCCAAACGAACGAGCTTGCTTCGGTGTCTGCACATCTGAAGGCAGTTGCGACGATGACGGCTGCCTTCTCCCAGACCGACCGCGCGGGCAAGACAGTGAACGGCACGCTTACCCTCAAACGCCCGGGCAAGATCCGCTTCCAATATCAAAAAGGTGTGCCGATCCTGATCGTCGGCGATGGCAGGGCGCTGACCTTCATCGACTATTCGGTACGGCAGGTGCAGCGCTGGCCGATCGGCAATTCCCCACTTGGAGTCCTGCTCGATCCGAATCGCGACATGACGCGCTTCGCCAAGGTTGTCGAAACAGCCGATCCCCGGCTTGTGGTGGTTGAAGCGCGCGATCCCAAGCGACCCGAGTTCGGGGTGATCACGTTGGCATTTTCGCGTTTGGCGTCGGCGCCAGCTGGCCTGATGCTCCAGGGGTGGGTCACGCTCGATAGCCAGGGAAACCGCACCTCCATCCGACTGTCCAATCAGACGTTCAACGCGCCCGTGTCCGACGAAGCGTTCAGATGGCGCGACCCACGCCCGAATATAAGGGGCCGCTGAACGCCTCATTCATATTGGCGACAGGAAATGCCCCTATAATTGTCCATGCAGTTACGGAGATCGGTTTCGAGATTCCCCCCTGTTGCTCGAAACCCAGTTTATACCCGGAACTCGCCAGCGTGACGAACGCTCGGTTGACCCTCGCTCCATGCCCCCGGAGTGAGGGTCTTTCCGTTTCAGGGGTTCTGACTGCGAACCAGTCTTGGCGCTTGCGGGTCTTTGGCCGCTGGGGCTAGAGCGTTGGGCATGAAGATCGCTTCCTGGAACATCAATTCGGTTCGCTTCCGGCTCGACCTGGTCGAACGCTTCCTCAAGGACATGGCGCCGGACATTCTTTGCCTTCAGGAAACCAAGGCCGAAAACGGAGTCTTCCCGGCGGCCGCACTGAAAAACTGCGGCTATCCCCATATCGTGGTGAACGGGCAGAAGATGCATCATGGCGTCGCCATCCTCAGCAAGGTGCCGCTCGTCGAGGAGCGTAGCCATGACTGGCAGGACAATGGCGAGGCACGGCATGTCGGCGCGCGCCTACCCAATGGCGCGTTGCTAGAAAACGTCTATGTGCCGGCAGGCGGCGATATCCCGGACCGCGATCAGAATCCGAAATTCGGCCAGAAGCTCGACTTTATTGCGCGGATGACGGACTGGTCATCGTCGCTGGCCGAACCGACGATCCTGACGGGCGATTTCAACATCGCCCCGCTCGAATCCGACGTCTGGAGCCACAAGCAGCTTCTCGATGTGGTCAGCCATACACCGGTGGAAGTGGAGGCGCTTGATCGGTTGCAGGCAAGCCACGGATGGGTCGATCTCGGCCGCAAATTTGTACCGGCACCCGAACGGCTGTTCACCTGGTGGAGTTATCGCGCGAAGGATTGGGCCGCTTCGGATCGCGGACGGCGGCTGGATCACATGTGGGCGTCACCCGCACTCGCCGGCAAGGCGGTCGGACATGAAGTCCATGAAGTCTGCCGCGACTGGGAGAAGCCATCCGATCACATTCCCATCGTGACCGAGTTCACCTTTTGAACGATCCACGTGCCACAGCCCGGGCGGTCGACGCCCTGCGGCGCGGCTGGCCGGTCGCGATCGATGATGCGGTCACGGTCTTGGCCATCGAGAGCGCGGATGCGTTGCGCCTTGCCGCCTTCGATCCCGAGGCCAAGGCGGATGTGCTGATTTCGTCGACGCGCGCCGTAACCTTGAAGCTGGCAAATCAACGGGCCGCTGCCACTTTGGGAGAGCCAGTGATTGTCGCCCGGACATCGTGGCTCGATCTCGCCGCTGCAACGGCGCTTGCCGATCCGGCGACCGACCTTGCCAATCCGATGATGGGGCCGTTCAGTGCGCGCGATGTGACGCATGCCAAGGCCTGCGCTGCTGCTCTCGAACTGGCGCGTCATGCGGGGTTGCTGCCGGCCTTTTTCGTCCTCGATGGTGTCCATGCTCCGGATGAAAGCGTTTCGAGCGAAGCCATTGATGCCTGGGACGCGCCCGAACGCCTGGCCATCGCTGCGCGCGCCCGGCTCCCTGTGGCTGCCGCCGAAAAAGCCGAACTCGTTGCCTTTCGCAGCCCCGAAATGGCCGGCGAGCATGTGGCGCTGGTCATCGGTCAACCCAATGGCGAGCCCCCGCTGGTCCGGCTGCATAGCGAATGCCTGACCGGCGACGTTCTTGGAAGCCTCAAATGTGATTGCGGGCCGCAGCTTGACGCCGCGCTTCGGCTGATCGCTGCGAGTGGCTGGGGCATATTGCTCTATCTGCGGCAGGAGGGCCGGGGGATCGGACTCATCAACAAGTTGCGGGCCTATCAGCTGCAGGATCAGGGGTTCGATACAGTGGACGCCAACCTCCGTTTGGGATTCGCGGTCGATTCACGCGACTTCGGAGTGGCGGCAAGAATGCTGCAGCTGCTGGGGCAGGGGCGCATACGCTTGTTGACGAATAATCCTGAAAAGGTGGCCGGCCTCGAATCCTCGGGGATCCAGGTGGTCGAGCGCGTTCCCCACCAGTTGCCGCCCAATCCGCACAATGAGCGTTATCTAGCCACCAAGCGCGATCGCACCGGCCACCAGTTATAGAGGACTAGTAGCGAGCGCCGAACAGCGCGCTGCCGATGCGAACATGCGTGGCGCCCAGCATCACCGCGGTTTCATAGTCGCCCGTCATCCCCATGCTGAGCCCGGCCAGCCCGAGATCGTGGGCAAGTTTGGCAAGAAGCGCAAAATACGGGGCGGATTCAACACCCACGGGTGGGACCGCCATCAGGCCGACAAGATCAAGGCCGGCCTTCCGGGCGTCGGCGATCAATTGTGGCAGGTTATCGATCCGGCATCCGCCTTTTTGCGGCTCATTCCCGATATTGACCTGAATGAAGCAGGCGGGATGCCTTCCGGTTTTGACCTGCGCCTTGGCAAGCGCCGAAACCAGCGAGTCGCGGTCGACCGAGTGAATGACATCGAAGAGCGTGATCGCATCCTCTGCCTTGTTCGACTGGAGTTGCCCGACAAGGTGAAGCTCTACGTCAGGAAAATCGGCGCGCAAGGCTGGCCATTTAGCCTGCGCTTCCTGCACGCGGTTTTCGCCGAACCGTCGGTGTCCCGCTTCGAGCAACGGACGAATCGCGGCAACGTCGTGGGTTTTCGTGATGGCTATCAGTTCGACATCATCGGCATGTCGGCCAGACAGTTTCGCCGCACTTGCGATATTTGCTTTCACGCCGGCCAGCCGGTCCTTTGCGTCTTCGTTCATCCGGCCGCTATAGGCAGGTGAATGTCGAAGCGCCACAATCACGCAATGCCCCGGCTATGGCTGATGACCGACGAGCGAATGGGGGCGGCCTTGATCCCCGCAGTCGAGCGCTTGCCGCGCGGATCGGGGATAGTCTTTCGCCACTACAGCCTTTCACGGGCTACGCGACAATCCCTGTTCTGTCAGATCCAGCGTATCGCCCGCGCGCGACGGCTGACGCTCCTGTCCGGTGGGCCGGGCGGAGAGCACGGGCGTCGGCGCGGATCGCTGACGGCGCCTGTTCATACACTGCGCGAAAGAGTGGCGGCGGAGCGTAACGGGGCTCGACTGGTTTTTGTTTCCCCGGTCTATTCTACCGCCTCGCATCCCGGCGCGCGAGCATTGGGCCGCGTCCGGTTCGGGTTGCTGATCCGGGGGACCAAGGCGCCTGTCATTGCCCTTGGCGGGATGACGCGCAAAAGGGCTCGCTCCCTGTCAGCTTTCGGAATTTACGGCTGGGCCGCGATCAGCGGCCTGACGGCCTAAGAAGAACCCAACTCAGAACCGGAATGCAGTTCCGACATAGACTGCTTGGCTATCGCGACGGTTGTCGGTCAACGGCTCGAGCCTGTTCCGTTCCGACCGGTAGCGGACGCCCGCTGTCACATCGAGATTGCGAGTCAGGCGATAAGCACCGCCGACGTCAAGCGAAACACTTTCGTTTCCGGAGATCGTATGCGGCGCATTCCCAGTCGGGCGATCCGCCGCCAATTGAAGCCGGGTGCTCCATTTCCGCGCGTTGTAACTCACTGCCACATCGGCAGCCTCGCGACCGCCCGGCAGGACACCACTGTCGATTCGCGTCACATCGCCCGAAAGGGCAAAGCGCTTCCAGCCGACGCCGACGCCCAAGCTATAGGCAACGGGCGCGATACCCAAGGTTGCAGGGGTTCCAGCCGCGACTCGGTCCGCCTCGCTCGAAGCATTTCCGGTCCTTGCACGAACCGCAACCGTGACGGCACGATTATGATTGCTGACCGCCGCCGGCGTAAAGCGGAAACCTGCGCTATTCAGGCCACTCCGCGCAAGTGCGGCCGCCAGTACAGGATCAGCTGCAGCAGGCGTAAAACTGCCGATTCCGACACGCGGCGCAACCGTCGCCAAGCGCTTCGAAAGGGGCGTGGTCCCCGATGCGCCTATCGCGGGCACAACCGCAAGTGCGGCGACGCAAAGCGCCCCCGAGAGACTTGCCAAAAAGGTTGCACGACGGCTCATGTTCGAGAATCAAACTCCTACACGAATAGGCGCTAGCATAGAATCAATCGCGATGCACAGAGTTTGAGTCACTTTGTTTCGCGCTGTTGCAATTGCTCAACACTCGGCCTCCGCGTCCCGGCTTGCGGGATGGCAAAACCTGCCTATAAGGCGCGCGAGTGACGTTTTTCCAAGGATAATTTGACATGCCGAGGCCCCTCCCAATCGTTGCCGCAATCACACTCGGCCTTGCCGTGTCAGGCTGTGCCTGGGTCAAGCAGGATTTGTCGAAGGGCTTCAACTATTTCGGCGACAGCAAACCGTCTGCCGCGGCAAAGCGGGACCTCGCAGCTTCGAAGGTCACGACGATCGGTGTCAACGCCTATCTCTGGCGGGCAGCGCTCGATACGATCTCCTTCATGCCGCTGGTTCAGGCAGACGCCAATGGCGGCGTGATCGTGACCGACTGGTATGCCAACCCAGCTTCGCCCAATGAACGGATGAAGTTGACCATCTCGATCCTCGACAAGGACCTGCGCGCCGATGCGTTGCGCGTCGCGGCGTCGCGGCAAGTGTCGCAGGGCGCAGGCTGGGTCGATGCCCCGGTTCAGGCGGCGACAGTCCAGAAGCTTGAGGAAATCATCCTCACCAAGGCGCGCGACCTCCGGCGCAGCGCCATTGCTGGATAGGAATTGACCCTTCGCGCCTTCGCGCCTTTGCGCGAACCTTGCCATGGCAGCGGTGCGGGACAGGCTTTCTGTTTCGCGCGAAGACGCGAACACGCGAAGGAAGCTGCTTGAACGATGTCATCCCGTTTCAACCCATTCAAGGCTGATCCGCACTGGCAGAAGGTGTGGGAAGAGAGCGGTATTTTTGTCGCTCCGGCACGGTCCGACAAGCCCAAGGCCTATGTGCTCGAGATGTTTCCCTATCCGTCGGGGCGCATCCATATGGGCCATGTCCGCAACTATACGATGGGCGATGTTCTGGCGCGCTACAAGGCGATGACCGGGCATGCCGTACTTCATCCGATGGGATGGGACGCCTTCGGCATGCCGGCGGAAAATGCAGCGATGGAAAAGAAGGTCCACCCGGGCGGCTGGACCCGCGACAATATCGCCGCGATGAAGGCGCAGCTCAAACGGCTGGGCCTTGCGATCGACTGGACGCGCGAACTCGCCACGTGCGAGCCCGACTATTATGGCCATGAGCAGGCGTTGTTTCTCGACTTGCTGAAGGCGGGCCTGGTCTATCGCAAGGAAAGTTCGGTCAACTGGGATCCGGTCGACATGACCGTGCTTGCGAACGAGCAGGTGATCGACGGACGCGGCTGGCGTTCCGGAGCGCTCGTCGAGAAGAAGAAACTCAACCAGTGGTTCCTGAAAATTACGGCCTTTGCCGATGATCTGCTCGAAGGCCTCGAGACGCTCGACCAGTGGCCCGACAAGGTCCGCCTGATGCAGGAAAACTGGATCGGCAAATCGAAGGGGCTGCGTTGCACCTTTAATTTCGTCGATTCGCCTGACGGTATCGACGTCTTCACGACGCGCCCCGATACGATGTTCGGCGCGAGCTTCGTCGCGATTGCGGCCGACCATCCGGTTGCGCTTGACCTCGCGGAGAACGCGCCGGCGCTTCAGGCCTTTATCGAGGAATGCCGCAAGGGCGGAACGACAGCGGCCGATATCGAAACCGCCGAGAAGATGGGCTTCAACACGGGCCTGTCCGTCCAGCACCCGCTCGACCCCCACTGGCACCTGCCTGTCTATGTCGCCAATTTCGTGTTGATGGACTATGGCACCGGCGCCATCTTCGGCTGCCCGGCGCATGACCAGCGCGATCTGGACTTTGCCCGCAAATATGATCTGCCTGTTGTGCGCGTCGTTGCCGAGCACGATCTCGACGATCCCGATTTCGAAGGCGATACCGCTTACACAGGGCCAGGTCGGATCGTGAATTCGCAATTCCTCAACGGCATGAGCGTTGACGACGCGAAGGCGGCCGTCATTGCCCGTGCCGAACATGAAGGCTGGGGCGAGGGGCAGACCCAATACCGCCTGCGGGACTGGGGTGTTTCGCGCCAGCGTTACTGGGGAACCCCGATCCCGATCATTCATTGCGAATTCTGCGGAGCGCTTCCCGTGCCGCGCTCGCAATTGCCTGTCGTCCTGCCTGAGGATGTGAGCTTCGACGTGCCGGGCAATCCGCTCGACCGGCATCCGACGTGGAAGCAAGTCGCTTGCCCGAACTGCAACGAACCGGCGCGGCGCGAGACGGACACGCTCGACACATTCGTCGATTCAAGCTGGTATTTCATCCGCTTCGCGAGCCAACCCAAGGACAAGCCGTTCGACCGCGCGGAAGCCGAACAATGGCTGCCGGTCGGCCAGTATATCGGCGGTGTTGAGCATGCGATCCTCCATTTGCTCTACGCCCGGTTCTGGACGCGGGCGCTGCGTCGCATGGGGCAGCTCGATATCGCCGAGCCGTTCAAGGGTCTGTTCACTCAGGGAATGGTGACGCACGAGACCTACAAGGCTCCGGATGGAAGCTGGCTGTCTCCTGGTGAAATCAAGCAGGTGGGGGCGAATATCGTCACGCTCGATAATCAACCTGTCACGCTTGGCCGCATCGAGAAGATGTCGAAGTCGAAGAAGAATGTCGTCGATCCTGATCCGATGTTCGACCAATATGGCGCGGATGCCGTCCGCTGGTTCATGCTTTCGGATTCGCCGCCAGAGCGCGATCTCGAATGGTCCGAAGCCGGGATCGAAGGGACGTGGCGCTTCGTCAATCGCATATGGCGGCTGTTCGATACGCTTGATGCCAAGGCGGCCGGCGAAGATGCCGGGCTGAAGAAATTGCTCCACAGAGCGATCGCCGGGATCGGCGCGGATATCGAAGCGCTAACATTCAACAAGGCGGTCGCCAAGGTTCACGAGCTGGTGAACGCCATTGAAAAGGCACCCGCGAGCGCCAGCCGTGCGGATGCGATCCGCACACTGGCGCGCCTCATTTCGCCGATGCTCCCGCATCTCGCCGAAGAGGGCTGGGTGCGTATGGGTGGAGAGGGACTGGTCGCGGCTCAGGCCTGGCCGGCGCACGATCCGGCCCTTCTGGTCGACGACGAAGTGACGATCGCGATTCAAGTCAATGGCAAGCTCCGCGACACGCTGACGCTGCCCAAGGCGGCAGACAAGGCCGCGCTGGAGGCCGCAGCGCTGGCAAGCGAAAAGATCGTCCGCGCGCTCGATGGCGCCACGCCCAAAAAGGTGATTGTCGTTCCCGGGCGGCTGGTTAACATCGTCGCATGATGCGGATCGCTGCTCTCGCCCTGATGCTGCTGGTTTCGGCCTGCGGCTTGCGGCCGCTTTACGGTAATGGCGAAGGGGGTAAGGTCGCGCAGGTACTGCGTACCGTGGATGTTGCGCCGATTGACGGAAAGGCTGGCTGGCTGATGCGCAATGCGCTGAACGACCGGCTCGGGCGCGATCGAAACGTCACTGCGCAATATCGGCTCGAAGTCGAACTGGACGACACGATTTCGGGCTTCGGTGTCCGCCGCGACGATGCGGTTACGCGCGAGCGCCGGACACTCAGGGCCCGCTACCGGCTGGTCGACGCCACAAGGGGGACCGTACTTCTTGACGCGACGGCGGGTTCTGACGCCGGCATCGACGTGGTCAGCTCCGAATATGCGACCGTCGCCGGGGAGAACAGCGCGCTCGAGAGGCTGTCGCAGATCGTGGCAGACCAGATCGTTGCGCGCGTTGCGCTCTATGCCGAGCGCCAGACGCCCGACAAGTGAAGGCCAATCGCGCTGAGATCGAACGGGCGCTCGATTCGCCGCCTGCGCACATCCGGCTCTTCCTGCTCTATGGGCCCGATGAAGCCGAATCGCGCGGCCTTGCGCAGCGGCTTGAACGGGCGATGGGCCCGGAAGCCGAGCGGATCGATCTTGAAGGCGCGACGCTCAAATCGGATCCCGCGCGGCTGGCCGACGAGGCGGCCTCGATCTCGCTGTTCGGTGAAAAGCGGCATATCCGCCTGAACGTCGTGGGCGATGAATGCATGCCGGCGATCGAGGCGCTGCTCGATAGCGAGGTGGGCGGCAATCCGGTGGTCGTGATTGCCGGTGCATTGCGGCCCACTTCGGCGCTGCTCAAACGCGCGCTCGCCGATTCGGCGGTCATGGCCTGCATCAGCTATGCGCTCGACGCGGAAAAGGCCGCTCCGCTCGCTGCGGCCATGGCGCGTGAGCAGGGGCTGCGGCTGGACATGGATGCGGCAAGGCAGCTTGCCTATTCCGCCGCCAATGACCGCGCGTTGATGGCTCGCGAAGTGGAAAAGCTGGCGCTCTATCTCGATGCCACGCCCGACCGGCCTGCGACCGCCGACATGGCGGCGCTCGAAGCCATCGGCGCGGGAGAAGGGGAGGCGGAACTGTCGAAGCTCGTCGATGCGGTCCTTGGCGGCAATCCCGGCGATGCGGCGGGGGAAATCAGGCAGCTCGAGGAGCAAGGTGTTGCGGGTATTCCGGCGATCCGTGCGGTTGCGAAGCGCGTGCAGCTGCTTGTCCGCCTTGCAGGCCAGGTACAAAGGAGCGGCGACGCGCGCTCGGTTGTGGAAGCGCAGGGCAAGGCGATCTTCTGGAAAGAAAAGGCCGGGGTCGAACGCCAGCTCAAACGCTGGTCTCCCGAACGCCTCGCGACGCTGGCCGACCGGCTTCTTGCTGCCGAGCGTGCGATAAAGTCTCCAGCATCGCCCGGAGACATTGTTGCCGATGTCGAAATGATCACAATCGCGAGGGCGGCTCAGCGGGGGCGATAGTGACCCGTTATTCTGCCGCCAGCAATTCTTCCGCCCCGCCAAGGTCGACGGAAACCAGCCGGCTCACGCCCTTTTCGATCATCGTCACCCCGAACAGGCGGTGCATTCGGCTCATCGTCACGGCGTTGTGCGTGACGATCAGGTAGCGCGTGTCGGTCTCGCGCGTCATTGCATCGAGCAGGTCGCAGAAGCGTTCGATATTGGCATCGTCCAGCGGCGCATCGACTTCGTCGAGCACGCAGATCGGCGCTGGGTTGGTGAGGAACAGGGCGAAGATCAGTGCAACCGCCGTCAGCGCCTGTTCGCCGCCCGAAAGCAGCGTCAAGGATTGCAGCTTCTTGCCTGGCGGCTGGGCAAAGATTTCCAACCCCGCTTCCAGCGGATCGTCGCTGTCGATCAGCGCGAGGTGCGCCTGCCCGCCGTTGAAGAGCGTCTGGAACAGCCGTTGGAAATGGCTGTTCACGGCTTCGAAGGCGGACAGCAGCCGGGTCCGGCCTTCACGGTTGAGGCTGCCGATCGAACCGCGCAACCGGCTGATCGCTTCGGCGAGCTCGTCACGTTCGGCCAGCGACGTGGCGCGCGCGTCCTCGATTTCGGCGAGTTCGGATTCAGCGACAAGGTTGACCGGCCCAAGCCGTTCGCGATCCGTAGTCAGGCGCTCGTGGCGTGCGGATTCATCGGTTGCGTCGCTGACGCTATCGCTGTCGAACCCTATTTTTTCGGGCAACAGGGGCGGCGGGCATTCGAAACGCTCGCCCGAAACCCGACCCATTTCGATCCGGCGCAATTCCTGATTTTCGGCCCGCGCGACTGCTCCCGCCCGGGCCTCGCGCGTCGCGGCCAGCGCTTCGCCGAGTTCGGCGGCCCTCGCTTCATGATCGCGCAGTTCGGCCTCGCCGGCGCGTTCCGCTGTTGCTGCGTCTTCCGCAACGATCGAAAGGTTGGCGCTCTCCGATTCAAGGTCGGCGATCCGCCCCGCCATTTCGGCTGGCGCATCTGCAAGCGCCGTCGCTTCTGCCTCGGCCGATTTTGCGCGCTTTTCCATTTCGGCGATCCGGGCCGCGGCCTCACCGGCGCGTGTTTTCCAGCTTTTTGCTTCGACCAGCGCCAATGAAAGCCGTTCGCGACTGGCTGCAATCGACTGGTCGAGGCTGGCACTTTCCGCCTTGATCTGCGCCACCGCAGCGCGAGCGCTTTCGCTTGCCGCTTGCAGGCGCGCAACGATTTGCGCCGTGGCACTGCCGTCGGGCAAAGCGGCCCGGATGGCTTCGGCCGCATCGCGATCCTTCCCGGCTTCGGCCAGTTCGCTTTCGATCCGTTCGATCCGCTCGGAAAATTCGGCCCTGCGCGAGGCGAAGCGCTCCAGCGCCATGACGGCCTGATCTTCGTCCCGCTGCGCGGCCCGCTGCGCTGCCTCGGCCCGGGCCAGCTCGGCCCGGCATTTTTCGGTGCGGGTGCGAGCCTCTTCTGCCATGGAAAGCGCAGCATCAAGCGCCGTCTGAGCCGCGTCCACATCGGCGCGCGCAGGACCAATCGCCGTTTCGATCTCGGCAAGCCGGTTGATCCGCTGGAGCCGCTCGGCGGCTGCGGCCCCGTCGCCCGAAGAGACATAGCCGTCCCAGCGCCGCAGCCGTCCGGCGAGCGTAACCATCCGCTGACCGACGGCCAGCACCTGCCCGGTATCATTCTCCGCAACCGCAATCTGGGCAAGGCGGCGCGCCAGTTCGGCAGGTGCCTGAACATGATCGGCAAGCGATTCGGTGCCGGTGGGGAGAACAGGGTCGCTCTCAAGCTTCGCAGCGCCGCCCCAGCCGCGTTCGCCCCCCGTCCCCAGTTCGGCCTCGAGATCGTCGCCAAGCGCCGCTGCCAGGGCCCGCTCATAGCCGGCCCCGGCACGCACCTGATCAAGTGCCCTGTTCGAGCCCGAGCGCGTTTCCACGGCCTTGATGAGCGCTTGTGCTTCGCGCTCGAGCGCAGCGAGCGCGGCGCGAGCGGCGGCGCCGGCGCTTTCGGCGGCCTCACGGTGGGAGGCCGCATCGCTCCGCGCTCTCTCGGCGAGTTCGATCGCCGTTGCGGCCGCCAATGCCTCGCTTTCGGCGCTCAGGCGCTGGGCCTGAGCGGCGTCGCGCTGCGCGACATAGGCCGTATCATCGCCAAGCGCCGACAAGTCCTGCTCAATCCGCGCACGGTCGCGTTCCGCGCGCTCCAGCCGCGTTGTCGCCGCCATCAGGGCCGCTTCGGCCACTCGTGTTTCTGCCTGTTCGCGTGCCTGCGCCGCCAGCGCTTGCGCGAGTTCGATTTCGGCATCGCGCACAGTCGCTTCGGCGCTCGCAGTCTTTCCGGCAAAGTCGGGGCGCCGGGCTTCGGCTTCGGCAATCTGCACCTCGAGCGTCTTTGCTTCCGATGACAAACGCGCCAGCGCCTCGGCTGCGTCAAGCGCAAGCTGGCCTTCGCGCTCGCGATCGCTCACCAGCCGTTCGGTCTGCGCCGCCAGCTCTGCAATTCGACGGTCGAGCGCGGCTCGTTCCGCAACCAGAGATGCGAGTGCATGGCTTGCGGCTGAGGACGCTTCGCGCGCGGCAAGCGCCGCGCTCCGTAGCTCGGCCAGCCTGGTGACTGACTGCGACTGCCACGCCGCTGCCGCGCGTTGGGCTTCGGTGGCCTTGGCCACGGCCTCCTCGGCGAGTTTCGCCTCCTCACGGGCCTTGTCCGCAGCGGCGGCTGCATCGCGCCAGCGCGCAAAGATCAACCGTCCTTCGGCCACTCGAATTTCTTCGGAAAGCTTGCGATAGCGCTCTGCGGCCCGCGCCTGGCGCTTGAGCGCGGTTGCCCGCACTTCCATATCGGCCAGGACTTCATCGAGCCGCGTCAGGTTCGTCTCGGTGGCCCGAAGCTTCTGTTCGGCATCCTTGCGGCGGACATGCAGGCCCGAAATACCGGCGGCCTCCTCGAGCATCGCACGACGTTCGGCGGGCTTTGCCGCAATGATCGAGCCGATCCGCCCCTGGCTGACAAGCGCGGGCGAATGCGCACCGGTCGCCGCATCGGCAAAAACCAACGCAACGTCCTTTGCGCGCACGTCGCGGCCGTTGATCCGATAGGCGGAGCCTGCTCCGCGTTCGATGCGGCGCACGACTTCGACATCGCGGCCGAACTCGTTCACGTCATTTGCAGCGTTGCTCTCGGCGAGGATCGAGACTTCGGCGAAGTCTCGAGACGGGCGCTGCGTGGTTCCGGCGAAGATGACATCGTCCATCGCGCCGCCGCGCAGCGACTTCGCACTGCCCTCTCCCATGACCCAGCGAATGGCTTCGAGCAGGTTGGATTTGCCGCACCCGTTCGGCCCTACGATTCCGGTCAGCCCGCGCTCGATCCGCAACTCCGCTGCATCAACGAAGCTCTTGAATCCGGAGAGTTTGAGCCGCTTGATCTGCAACGGCGCTATGCCCCCGCCTTCTTCAGCTCTGGCTCAAGGTCTGCCCAGGTCGTGACGTTCGGAACCACTTGGCCATTGATGATGAACGTTGGCGTCCCTGTGATCTTGAAGTCGTCGGTCGCCACCTTGGAGATCTTTTCGAGCGTCTTTACGCCCTCCGGATCGGCGAGGCAGGCTCTCGCCTTGTCCGCCGGGATGCCGCGCTGCTGGACGAATTCGACGAGCCCGAGCTTGTCTGCCATCGAAGCGGCAACCTGGTTTGGTGTCATGGTCGCCCATGATTGCTGGTCTGCCGGCGTGATGGTCGACGATTTCGACAGCCAATCATTCTGGGTCGCGAACATCTGTTCGGCAATTGCGAAGAACGGGCCCGCCCCGTTGCACCGGGCAAGGAGCGAAGCCGGCACGTCCTGCGGGTGGATGAGGAAGGTTCGCAGCTCGTACGAAACGGTCCCCTTGGAAATCAGCGCCTTGAGGCCTTCGGCCGAGTCGATCGAAAACTTCGCGCAGTGCGGGCACGAAAGGGCACCATATTCAACGAGCTTCACCGATGCAGCCGGGTTGCCCATCAACATCCCTCCGTCAGGCGTCACGCTGGTCGTTTCGGTCCAGCTGGTGCCGGCGGGCGCCGCGACGGATGACTGGGCTGTTGTTGCGGAAGTGTCTGCCGTCTTGTTGCAGCCACCGAGCGCCAGCACGGATACAGCCCCGAGGATCACCAGTTTGTTCATCGTCAACTCCTTCGTTACGCTTACTTGGCGGATAGCGCCGCCTTCAAACCTGCTTCGACGGCGGCCCAGCTTCCGGGGCCTTCGAATGCGTTGCCGTTGATCAGGAAGCTGGGCGTTCCGTTGATCTTGCGGATCGTCCATGCCTCGTTGGTCATTGCAACAACCTGCTTCTGAGCGGTCGCGTCGGCGAGGCAGGCGTCGATCTGCGTGGCAGTGAACCCGCGCGCGCGCATCAGCGCATCAAGCCCCACACCCTTTGCGATGGCCTTGAGGCTGTCGTTCATGGCAAGCTTGCTTATACGCTCCGCATTTGCGGCCTCGAATGCGCTGGCCTTGCCGAGCCAGGTCGCTTGCGTTGCGAACAGCGCTTCGTTGTTGCCGAAGAATTTGGACGGCCCGCCGCATCGCGCGAGTAGCGCCGCCGTGAAGTCATAACGGTCACGTACGGCATTACGCACTTCAACCGTTGCAAGGCCCTTGGCGACATAGCCCGTCTTGAGCGGAGAACTGGCTTCGCCTGTGAAATGTGCACAGTGCGAGCAGGTATAGCTCAGATATTCGACAAGCTTCACCGGGGCAGCCGGCTTGCCCATCACGAATGCGCCATTGGGCTGGATGCGCACGGACGCAATCCAGTTCGGAGCGGCTGCGGCGACGAGTGCAATCGCGCCGGCGGCCAAGGCAAAGGCACGCATCAGCTGACCTTTCCAAGCACTGGTGGTCGTTCGGCGCTCGCCACTCCACGCGCGAGAGATTCAAGTACCGCCTTCAGCTCGGGATCCGCAATCGTCCGCAAGCTGTCCCCCAGTTCGACGGGGAGTGAGGCAAGTTCAGGGCGCTTCGGACGAGGAGCAGCCTTTGCGACATCGCCCTGGCGAATGACGATGCGGGCAACCGCGGCATAGCCGAAAAACCTGTTCACCCGCTCGATGATGACGGGAACGACATGCTGCATCATGGGGGCATGCGCGCCGGCAACTGCAAGGGTCAACACGCCGTCCGCGCGCTTGCCTTGCGGGAAGCGGATCGATTCTGGCGCCGATACCGAAGCATAGCGATCGCCCACAATTTCGCTCCATCGGCTGACGACCGACGATTGGACAAAACCGAATCGGCGAAATGCCGTTCCACCGATGTCCGGGAGCATTTCGCCCATGCGCCGCGCCCGCCCGCCGCGAGGCCGCTCATCGTTTGCCGGGCCAGACTTTTGCTTCGCCATCGGCGGAACCCATGCCATAGCGCGCCATGCCCGTCGATATGCCAGACGCATTTGCCCACAGGATTTTGATGCATTTTGTAGCAAATGCGCGCGATCTGCCGTGGCGCAATCCGCCCGGGCATCCTTTGCCAATTGGCGATCCCGATTGGCCGTATCGGGTGTGGCTGTCCGAAATCATGCTCCAGCAGACGACCGTTGCTGCGGTAAAGCCCTACTTTGCGGTCTTTACCAGCCGCTGGCCCAGTGTGGCGGCGCTGGCCGAGGCGGCCGATGAGGAGGTGATGGGCGCTTGGGCTGGGCTGGGCTATTATGCCCGTGCGCGAAATCTGCTGGCTTGCGCTCGCGCGGTGGTGGCGGAGCATGGCGGCCGTTTCCCGTCGGACGAGGCCCTTTTACTCCGGTTGCCCGGCATCGGGCGATACACGGCTGCCGCGATAGCCGCGATCGCATTCGGCAATCGCGCAGTAGTGGTTGACGGCAATGTCGAACGGGTCGTGGCCCGGCTTTTCGCCGAGCCGGAAAAGGCGAAATTGCGATCGCTTGTCGATGGCCTCACCCCGGCGGAGCGAGCCGGCGATTTTGCGCAGGCAATGATGGATCTGGGCGCCACAATCTGCACGCCGCAGAATCCGCGTTGTACCGTTTGTCCTGCAAGTGCCGATTGCCTGGGCCGTGCCCAGCCCGAAGCCTTCCCGGCAAAAGCCATCAAGGCGGCACGCCCCGAACGATATGGTAGCGCATTGTGGATTCGCCGCGGCGATCGGTTTCTGGTCGTCACGCGCCCGCCCAGCGGCCTGCTTGGCGGAATGCGTGCGCTTCCGTCTTCTGACTGGTCTGGCGTTTCGGAATGGGTGCCGCCCTTCGCCGGAGAGTGGCGACGCTACGGCATGGTCACACATGTCTTCACGCATTTCCGCCTCAACCTTTCGGTGATGGCGGTCACGGTTGAAAGCGGTTGCAAACTGCCATTTGACGGGGAATGGTGGCCGAAAACGCTGATCGACGATGCCGGTTTGCCAACCGTATTTGCAAAGGCGGCGAAATTGGCGAAAGCAATGGAGGAGACCCATGAGCATTGAATTGAACAGGCGGCACTTTATCGGCGCCACGGCTCTTGCCGGCGGGTTTCTCGCTGCACCAGCCTGGGCAAAACGCGCCATTTCGTCTTCATGGTCGTCGGTTCAGGCCTATCTCGATCAGGAAGTTGCAAGCAAGTACATTCCCGGTGACGGCGGCGCGATCGCCTGCGGCACCGACCAGGCCGACTTTCTTGTTTCGGGTCGCTTGTCGCAGGATGCCGACGCCGCGCCGGTCACGCCCGATTCGCTTTGGCGCTGCTATTCGATGACCAAGCCGATTACTGGCATGGCCGCCATGCTGCTGATCGAAGATGGCAAGCTGGGGCTCGACCAGAACATTGCCGACTTCCTGCCTGCCTTTGCCAATCCGCGCGTGCTTGTCGATCCCGACAGGAGCCTCGCCAGCCGGGCGTCGCAGACCCCTATCACTGTGCGAACGCTGATCACGCACACGGCGGGCCTTGGATATGTGATCGTGACCAAGGGACCGCTTCTCCAAGAGTATATCAAGCTTGGCCTGTTCGCTGCTCAGGTGAGCCGCAAACCGGTTCCCGGGTTGCCGGAGAATGCCGTCAATCCCCCGACTCTCGCCGAGTTCGCCGACAGGTTGGCAACGCTTCCCCTTGTCGCGGATCCGGGAGCCAAGTGGAGCTATTCTGTCGGTCTTGACCTGATGGGGCGAGTGATCGAAGTGGCGAGCGGCATGCCTTTCGACGCCTTTGTGCAGAAGCGAATCCTCGATCCGCTGGGAATGACCAGCACCTTCTGGAAAGTGCCTGCGAGCGAAGTGCATCGACTCACGACGAACCACGGCTCCACGCCCAAGGGCACGGTGCCGATCGATCCGGCGAAGGACAGCGTCTATCTCGACCATATTGCGCCGTTCGGCGGGTCGGGCCTCGTTTCCTCGATGCGCGATTATGACCGGTTTCTTGCCATGCTTATGGGAGAAGGAGCGCTTGGCGGCACGCGCATCATGAAGCGCGAAACGGCTCTGCTCGGCATGTCGAACCTTGTGCACCCCAAGACCGAGATGCAGAGCTTTGCGAAAGGGCAGGGCTTTGGCGCGGGCGGTCGCGTGACGATTGCTTCGGGGCCTAATGGCGAAGGCGTCGGCACTTATGGTTGGGGCGGTGCGGCCTCCACCATTGCTTGGGTCGATCGTGTGCGGGGCATCCGGGCCTCGGGCTGGTCGCAAGTGATGACAAGCGGCAACGACGTATTTTCGGCAGGATTCGGCAAGGCCGTCTACGCGAGTCTATGACGCATCGTCCGGGCTTCACGGGGTCCCCGCTCAATCGGGCGGACCGGCTTCGGAACGATGTCGAAGCTTTCAACGCCGCGCTCAACGACTGGCGCGGGCGGCTGCTCGGCCTTGCCGGCCTTGACCCGCTGTTGAATTCTGAAGGAGGCCTTGTCTGGCAGAGCATGGCCGAAGCGCCAGCCGAGGCAGAGTTTGTCCTTTTGGGCCTTATCGAAGATCAGCCGCATTTTGCAATGCTGGTCAAAGGTGACGGTGGTCCGATGCGGTCGCCGGCCATGTGGCAGGCGCTTTCGCAGCTACCTGTCGAAGAGGCGGCGATCTATGGCGCGGCGCGTTCAGTGATCGATTGGCACAACGCCAACCATTATTGTGGTCGATGCGGGGGAACGACCAAAGTGTTCCGGGCCGGCTGGGGGCGTCGCTGCAGCGCGTGCGGAGCCGAACATTTTCCGCGGACGGACCCTGTCGTCATCATGCTTGCCGAACATGAAGGCAAGGCTCTTGTCGGGAGGCAATCGCGCTTCCCGCCGGGGAATTATTCGGCGTTGGCGGGATTTCTCGAGCCGGGTGAAAGCATTGAGGAAGCGGTTCGCCGGGAGCTTCATGAAGAGGCCGGTGTTACGACGGGCGCCGTTCACTATGTGACGAGCCAGCCTTGGCCATTTGGAGGGTCGCAGCTGATGATCGCCTGTGTGGCTGACACGCTTGATCCCACGATCACGCTGGATGCCGATGAGCTGGAGGATGCGATGTGGGTAACACGAGAGGAAGCGCTGGCCGCGCTTGCCGGAGAAGAGGGTGCCCCCTTCCGAGCCCCGCCGCCCTTCGCTGTCGCGCATACGCTGTTACGGTATTGGGCCGGCAACGGCTGAATCGAAGGCAAAAAAAGGGCGGCTCGAAGCCGCCCTTTTTCAATCCAGCGTCAGCGATCAGAAACCGCGATAGGCTTCGTTGCCAATGAAGCCCATCTTGGACACTTCGGCGCGCTTTGTTGCGGCAAGCACGCGATCGACGGTGTCGTAACGCGCACCGGCATCGGGCTGAAGATGCAATTCCGGGATCGGATTCATCGTCTGGGTCGCTTCAAGCATGCCTTGAAGTTGCGACAAGGCGACCGGCTGGCCGTTCCACAGAATGGCGTCGTTGGGCGCGATGTAGAGCAAATTCTTCGTCGGCAGGATCGGCGGCGGCGGCGGACATTTCGGCGCGCAATCCTGCGGAAGATCGATCTTCACTGCGTGCGTGGCGGGCGGCAGGGTTATGATGAACATGATTAGCAGCACCAACATCACGTCAATCAACGGCGTGGTGTTGATATCCATCATGGGTTCATCGCTGTCGCCACCGGAACTCATTGCCATAGAAAACTCTCCAATAATGCCCCTTGGGAGCGTGCCGCCAATCAGCGGCTCGTCGCGCCGCCCTTGGGTTCAGAAATAAAACCGACCCGGATGAAGCCCGCGCTCTGCATGATCGAGATCGTTCCCCCAATACACCGATAGGGAGCATCCTGGTCACCCCGGATATGGACTTCCGGAAACAGGTTCGGATCGGTCACGTTAGGGCCGAGGCGATCCGCCTCATTCTTGAACTTCTTTGCGGCCATCGTCAGCAATTGGGTCGCATTCACACGAGACTGCCCCCAATATACGCCACAAGATCCGTCTTCCTCGGCGCGTACGGAAAGGATCACATTTTCAGCCTTGGTAATCGTCGGCTGATACGCAAGGGTCGGAACCTTCAGCGGCACCTTCTTCACCACGACCGGAATCGTGATCAGGAAGATGATGAGAAGGACGAGCATCACGTCCACGAGCGGCGTCGTGTTGATGTCCGACATTGGGGCGTCTTCACCGCCTGAGCCTACGCTCATTGCCATCAGTTGGCTCCTATTCCTCTATAACTCGACTGGCCGGAAGGGAGAGCAGCGAAGGCGCAAAGCGCCCTCGCCTATCTCTCGTCCTCAGGCCTTGGCCGCTGCTGTGGCCGGCTTGGCAGGAGCACCCATCGGCTTCACTTGCGGACGAATCTTGCCGCCCGACATCAGGTCGCCATGAAGGTCGTCGCAGAACTTGCTCATGCGCTCGGCGATCAGTTTGTTGCGACGCTGCAACCAGTTGTAGCCCATAACCGCCGGAACGGCGACGATCAGGCCGAAAGCCGTCATGTAAAGCGCTTCACCGACGGGGCCGGCGATCGACGCGATATCGGCATTACCCGTCGCGGCGATCTTCACCAAGGCGCTGGTGATGCCGATAACGGTGCCAAGCAGCCCGACGAACGGAGAAGTCGAACCCACCGTTGCAAGGAAAGCAAGTCCGGTACCGAGCTTGGCGTTGATCGCGTCCTGGCTCCGGCGGAGTGAGCTATGCATCCATTCGTGCGAATCGAGCTTGTCCGTGAACTGGCCATGTTCAGCATCGGCGCGCAGGCCATCGTCGACAAGCTGGCGGAACGCCGAGTTCTTTTCAAACTTGTTTGCGCCGTCGCGTACATTCGACGCCGACCAGAACGACCTCACGCCGTCTTTCGACTGGCTGAGAACCTTCTGCTGCTCAAACAGCTTGGTCAGCATGATGTACCAAGACACAATCGACATCACCGCAAGGATGATGGCAATCGTCCAAGTCACCGCGCCACCTTCGCGCAGCATCTGCATCGGACCAAATACAGTCTGCGCAGCGG
The DNA here is from genome assembly GCA_041916635.1 of Sphingomonadaceae bacterium. Lineage (GTDB taxonomy): Bacteria > Pseudomonadota > Alphaproteobacteria > Sphingomonadales > Sphingomonadaceae > Aquisediminimonas. Next base: position 1,490,032 of record JAYRZE010000001.1, read on the forward strand.
CGGTGCTGGCATCGGTGGCGGCTTCCTGAAGGATCAAAATGTCGAACATGGTTGTTACTTTCCTCTTAGAATTTCTCTGTGCAAAAACGGATATCGCTATTTGGGCAGTCGCCAAGTAACGCGCTGGGTCTTGGTTTCCTCAATCGGGTTCCCGCTTGCGTCCTTTGCAGGCTTGTAGCGGAACCGGCGAATGATGAGTTTGCAGGTTTCGGCGTCCAGCGCGGGACTAGCTCCGGAGGCGTTGCAGCTGGTAACCTTGCCATCGGTCCCCACCGTAAAGCGCGCAACCGAAGTGCCTGCCTCTTCGTTGCGGATCGACGATGGAGGATAGTCTTCATCAGAGATCGAGCCGCCCCGCTGCACGGCCCGCTCGGCAACGCTCGGCGGCGGCGGTGGGGCCGGCGGCGGCGGCGGGGCAGGAGGAGCGGCCGGCGTGATCGGCTGAATCGTGTTGGTCGTCACAATTGGCGTGACATTGACCGGCGGCGGCGTTTCCACGCGCGGCGGGGGTGGAATGTCGAGCTTTTCAGGAGGTGGCGGTGGCTTTTCCTCTTCCTGAGGTTTCTCTTCCTGCACGTCAAACGTCTTCAGGTCTTCATAGGCTTGCTTGACGGCGTCATAGGCAAGTCCGGTCACGAGGGCATAACCGACGCCTATATGGAGCAACGCCACAGCGCCGATGGAGACCATCTTGCTCGTGCTCATTTCTTGATCAGCATAGGCCATTAAAAAACGACTCTCCCTCCAACTCTGAGCGTGAAAGCTGACAGAACGATCGGCGCTTGGCAACCGCTCCACAACCCCGAGCCCGGAGGCTAGAGCCAATCCGGGTCCCAACGCTTCATCTATCGGCATCGCCAAATCGACGCAACGAGTTTTGCTCTGCTACCGAATGGCCGTTATCAGGGGCTGTATCCAGCCTCGTCACATGCCAAAATGGATCTGCCATGACGTTGAAATTAATGTGTTCGGTAACTGTCTTGTTAGCCTTGGCCATCCCGGCTGCAGCGCAGAAAACTGCAGTTGCGGTTCCCTCGCCGGTGTTGAGCTATGCCGATGTGGCGGACCTTGCTTTGCCCGCTCCGATCGTCGCTCAGGTAAGGATCCGCAAGGCCGAACAGTTGAAGAAGGAGCTTGCCGGAAATGTCGGACCGGGCGGTCGGAGGTACCTTGTCACGGCCGATCTCATTGCTCTGATTCGGGGTCGTGGCGGCCTCCCTCCCCGAATCACCTATGTCGTTGACGTTATGGCGGACCCGCGGGGCAAGTGGCCCAAATTGGAGAAGATGGAGGCAATTGTCTTCGCCCTGCCGGTCGCTGGGCGCCCGTTGGAGATCCGGCTGACGGCACCAGACGCGCAGCAGCCTGCAAGCCCAGCCTTCGCAGCACTGGTCCGAAGCCTTCTCAATGAGTCCGCAAGCCCTTCGGTGCCGCCGCAAGTTCTGGGCGTGGGCGATGCCTTTCACGTGGAAGGAACTGTTGCGGGCGAAGGAGAGACGCAGATTTTCCTGAAGGCTGCCGACGGCCGCCCGCTTTCGCTCAGTGTATGGCGCCAGCCGGGCGCCGCGCCGCGCTGGTCGGTATCAGTGGGCGAGATTGTGGATCAGGGCGCCGATCCGCCCGCGCGCGACACTCTGTTGTGGTATCGCCTCGCCTGCTCGCTTCCTCCCCGCCTCCCTGTGGAAAGTACAGCGTCCCTGCCGGAACGTGACGCAGCTATTGCAGCCGAGGACTACGCCACGATCATGGCTGGCTTGGGCCCGTGCCGCCGGACCCGAGGTAAAGAAAGTCCCGCTCGAAGCTCTTGAGCGAGGCGCCACCGTCAACATACAGCGTCTGGCCGGTAATGGCTTCGGCGCTTGCAAGCCATGCCACAGCGTCGGCCACTTCGGATGGTTCGGGCAACCGCTTCAAAGGCATCATCTCTTCGAGTGCAACCATCTGCGCAGGGCGATAGTCGTCGGTCGGCAGGGTGAGGCCCGGGGCAATGGCATTGACCCGTACTCGTGGCGCGAGGGCCCGTGCGAGCGTGACGGTCGCTGCCGCCAGCGCCTGCTTCGAGAGCGTGTAGCTCAACTGATCGCCATTGGGATGGAGGACGCGCTGGTCGGTGACGTTGATGACCGAAGCAGTGCGGCCTTCCTCGAGGAACTGGGCCAGGTTGGTCGCAAGGAGAACCGGCGCGGAAAGGTTTGCGGCGAAGTGCGTCGCCAGTTCCGAGGGCGTAAGGCTGGCGGTATCGTCGTGAATGAAGCGTGAGGCATTGTTGATGACCAGTCCCGGGCATTGCCCGAAATGTCGGACGACCCGTGGAAGCAATGTGCCGACCGCAGCACCGTCGGAAAGGTCGCAGGCGAAGCCGTGCCACTGCGTGCGGTGAAGCGCGAGGGTGGCGGCTAGGTCATGATCCGGCTCCGCTGCCTCGCGGCAGTGAAGTGCAAGGGTCCAGCCGTCGCTTGCCAGCCGTGCGGCGATGACGGCGCCCAATCGCCGGAAGCCGCCCGTAACGAGCGCGAGCTTCATGGCCGGTTCCGCACCAGCGTGATGCCGATCTGTTCGCCCGCGTCGGCAATGGCAAGCTTCACGATCCGGACGGTGACCTGACGCACGCGCCTGTCCTCCACGAACAGCGTTTCGGCGATATGGTCGGCAACGGCCTCGATCAGGACGAAGTGCACGCCTTCGGGCAGCGCCGTCGTCATCGCGCGCTTGATGTCCATATAGTTTTTCGAAGCGGTGAGCGGCGTATCGGGCGCGAAATGCTCCGCACAGTCAAGCTCGACTGCGACCGAAATCCTCAGCGGCTGGGGCAGATGGGTCTCTTCGGAATAGATTCCCGTCAGCACCGGGACATCCAGGTCGCGCACTTCAAGCGTCAATCGATCGCGTGTGGCAGTCATGCGCTGCCCATAACGGGAAAAATGGCTGCTGCAACAATCCTCGCTTCACTTTTGCGGCGGCGGCGCTATTGGGCCGCGCTCCTATGGCAGAGATTGTTCCCCTCGACCGGATTGCACCCGCAGATGTCGAAGCGCTGCTCGACGCCGCCTTCGGTGCGGATCGCAAGACGCGGACGGCCTATCGCATGCGCGAGGGAGTGAACGCGGTGCCGGCATTGAGTTTTGCCGCGCTTGACGGCGATCGGCTTGTCGGCACGCTCCAGAGCTGGCCGGTTGCGCTTGAGGGGCCGGACGGCGCGCTGACGCCGATGACGCTGGTCGGGCCGGTCGCGGTCCTGCCGGATCTCCAGCGCGCCGGCCTGGGCAAGCGGCTGATGGAAGCGCTGATCAAGGCGGCAGCCGAACAGGGGCATGATGCGCTGATGATGATCGGCGACCCCGAATATTACGGACGCTTCTTCGGTTTTACAGCCGAGGCGACCGGAGGCTGGGCAGTTCCGGGTCCTGTCGAGCGCCGCCGCCTGCTTGCGCGGATCAGCCGCCCGGGCGGCGTTCCGGCGGCAGGGCGCATCATTCCCGATCCGGCCTTTGCAAGCGGGCGCATAGCCGCATAAAGACCGGGCCATGCCGATGGCCGAACTCCCCGAAGACTTGTCGCGCCTTTCGCTGGCCGAAATCGCGCAGATGGCGGCCGATCGCAAATTGCCGCCCGTCGAAAGCTGGCATCCCGAACGCACGGGGGACAGCGCGATGCTGATCGCGCGCGACGGGCGCTGGTTCCACCAGGGATCTGCGATCGAGCGGCACAATATGGTGCGGCTCTTTTCGACGATCCTCAGGCGCGAACCGGACGGCAGCCATGTGCTCGTCACACCCGTCGAGAAACTGGCGATCGAGGTGGAGGATGCGCCGTTCCTTGCCGTCGAGGTCAAGAGCGAAGGAGAGGGGCGGGCGCGGCGCCTTGCCTTCCGGCTCAATACGGGGGACATGGTCGTGGCAGGGCCTGCGCACCCGCTGCGTTTCGAGGAGCGGGACGGCGAGCCCGCACCCTATCTGGCTGTGCGCGGCGGCATGGACGCGCGCATCGCCCGAGCGCCTTACTATGAGCTTGCCGAACTCGCGCTTGCGGAAGGGGCCGTGCCGCCCGGCCTCTGGAGCGAAGGGCAATTCTTTGCGATGGCCGGGGCATGACCCTTGCCAACCGCCTTCGCGCCGCGCTTGCGGCAACGCCTTCGGAATCGGTCGAACTGCTCGCCGGGGATGCCATCCGGTTGCGTGGGGCGGAGCCTGGCGTCGATGCGGCGGTGCTGGTCGCCGTCACGGACCGGGCGGAGCCGGGCCTGATCCTCACAAAGCGGCCCGATACGATGCGCAAGCATCCAGGCCAGGTGGCCTTTCCCGGCGGGCGGGTCGATGAAGGCGATGCCGATCTTGTCGCGGCCGCGCTGCGCGAGGCGCATGAGGAAATTGCCCTGCCGCCCTCGTCCGCCGAACTGGTCGGGCTCGCCGATCGCTATCACACGATTACCGGCTTCGACGTGACGCCGGTGATCGTGGTTGTCCCCCCCGATCTCGATCTCCGTCCCAATGCGGACGAGGTGGAGGCAATTTTCGAAGCCCCGCTCTCCTATGTGCTCGATGCCGCCAATCATGCGCAGCGCGCACTCGACTGGCACGGCACGACGCGCCACTATTATGAAATGCACTGGGACGGTTTTCGCATCTGGGGGGCAACGGCAGCCATGCTGGTCAATCTTTCGCGGCGGCTGCAATGGGGGCGGTGAAGCTGCCCGAGCGCGAAGGGCTGCGCGCGCTTGCCCGGATCCTTGGCGGCACGGACGGCGAGACGCGGCTCGTCGGCGGCGCGGTGCGCGATAAGCTGGCGGGGGAGCCGGTCAAGGATATCGACCTGGCGACGAGGCTGGCGCCCGAAGAGGTGCTCGCCCGGCTGGAAAAGGCGCGGATCAAGGCCGTGCCGACTGGGATCGCCCATGGCACGATCACCGCCGTCCTGTCCTCCGGTCCGGTCGAGGTGACGACGCTGCGCCGCGACGTTTCGACCGACGGCAGGCGCGCGACGATTGCCTATACGGATGACTGGCGCGAGGATGCGGCACGCCGCGATTTCACGATCAATGCGCTCTATGCCGATCCCGAGACGGGCGAGCTGTTCGACTATTTCGGCGGGGAAGGCGATCTGGAGGCGGGGCTGGTCCGCTTCATCGGTGAGCCCCTGCGGCGGATCGCGGAGGACCATTTGCGGATCCTGCGCTTCTTCCGTTTCCATGCACGGTTCGGGAAGGGCGCGCCGGACCCGGCCTCGCTCGAAGCCTGCGCTGCAAGGGCGAACGACCTTATGGCCCTGTCGCGCGAGCGGATTGCCGACGAACTGCTGAAGCTGCTCGCCCTGCCGCAGCCGGCGGAGACGGTGCGGCTCATGCTGGACCACGGGATCTTCGCGCCGGTCCTGCCGGAAATTTCCACGGCGGAAGGACTCGCGGCGCTCGCCGCCATCGAAGATGCGCCTGATCCCGTGCGGCGGCTGGCGAGCCTGCTGCCCGCCGACCCGGAAAAGGCAGGCGCGGCTGCCAAACGGCTCAAGCTTTCAAAGGCCGCGACCAAGCGCCTCGTGCTGGCGGCGGGGCGCGAGGCGGCGGATGCCGCGGCACCGCGAGCGCTGGCCTATCGCATCGGGCTTGAAGGCGCCGTTGACCGGCTGATGCTCGGCGGCCATGCCGAAGCGCTCGAGGCGCTCAAGGGCTGGAGCGTTCCGGTCTTTCCGCTTTCAGGCGGGGAGATCGTCGCGCGCGGGATCAAGGCGGGGCCGGACGTTGCCCGGCTGCTCCAGCGGGCAGAGGCGCAATGGGTGGCGGAGGGTTTCCCCGCCCAACCCCGCGCCCAGCAAATTGCCGACGAGGTCGTCCGCGCCCTGGCCTAGCGGCAGCGCAGCGAGCCCTTGTCGATCTCGCGGCCCAGAAGGGCGCCGCCCGCCGCGCCAAGGATCGTGCCGACCGTCCGGTCGCGCCCGCCATCGAGGCTGCGGCCAACGAGCGCGCCGACAGCGCCGCCGATGATCAGCCCCGTCGTGCCATTGTCGCGCCGGCAATAATAGCGGCCATCGTTTCCGCGCCAGATGCGGTCATCGCGGCGCAGCGGCACCGGATCGATGTAGCGGCCGTAACGATCATAGCGATAGGCATCCTTTGCGCGTTTCCCGTGCGCGGGCGCCCAGGGCGGCGGATCGGCCAGCGCGGGTGCTGCGGGAAGGGCGACGGCCGCCAGCGACAGCGCGAGAAGGGTCTTTTTCATGTGCGAACCTTTCCTTCGAAGACAAGGCGGGACTTTCGCTCGGCGAAGATGAACGAATTGCGAACCGGGGGCGGATCAGGCGGCCCGCTTCCTTCGCCCGGTCATGTCCCTGCGTCCGGCGAGCAGCCCGGCGATGGAAATATCCTCGTCCAGCTCCTCCCAGTGAATGCCGCTCGGGCTGAGAAAGAAGGACTCGCGTTCGGCGGGGCTTCCACGAAGCAGGCGCGGATACCAGGCCAGCGGGATGCCAAGCGTGCGACCGTCGTCCAGTTCCACCCACATCTGCGCATCGTCGAAGCGGACTGCTGTTGCCGTTACTGGCTTGCGCCCCTTCAAGGGAATGACGAGCCGCGCGCGCTCGAACCACGCATCGTCGAGTTCGGGCGCGGCGTCGGGGTTGCTGGCGATCTGCGCGGCGATATCCTCGTCGGTCATCGCGTCGAAGCGCGCCAGGGCCTCTGGCGTCGACATTTCAGCGATGGCGGCCTTAAGCCGCTCCGGGGTGACTATCACGGTATTTTCGGACTTCTTTTTCATTGGCTTTCCTGAAACTGATCACTCTCCGGTTTCCTTCCCGCCATGTATAGACTACCACAAAGATGCGATTTTCCATACCGGCGACGGGCCCCATCGCGATATAGCGCGTTTCCTCATAGTCATATCGATCATCGACTTCCTCGACAAACGGGCCTTCGAAAACGGCCGCTGCGCCAGCAAGTCCATATTCATGCTTTGCCCGATTGATGGCATCCTTGTCCGGATCAAACTCAATCACACCACACGCCCAACGCTGCCCCTTGCGTTACACAGGGGTGGCAGCAAACGGACGCACAGGCCCGTGCATCGGTTCGCGCGAAGGCGCGAAGGATCAATCCAGCAAGCGCGCGGGGGGGACGGCGAAGACGGTGGCGAGCTTTTCGAGGACGACAATGCTTGGGTTGCGGGTGCCGCGTTCGAGTTCGCTCAGATAGACCCGGGTGAGTCCGGCTTCAAAGCTCACATGCTCTTGTGACCACTGCTTTTCTGCACGAAGCATGCGCAGATTGCGAGCAAGGCGTTGCCGAATTTCCATACGCCGATAGCGCCTGATGCGCCTCGCAAGTCTTCCAAGTAAAATTGACGTATGGTATTTGATCGTTTACAAAACCTAAACGTTACTATTCATGTTGGAGTTGTTCAGTATGTCCTCCCCCTCTCATCGCCGCATCATCGGCGTAAAGCTGATCACAATGGACGACCAGGAACTGGAGCCCGCCGCCGACGTCGAATGGAGCCTCGACATCTGGCACGCCGACGGCTTCCAAACCCAATGGGATCGCGTCATCGGCCCCGGCACACTCGTCGCTCCGGATGACCGGGATTTCAGGAATGCGGGGTGAGGGATTGCGCAAGCATATGCATCCCGAGGATTTCGAAGGGCTCCTCGCGGGGCTCAGGAGCGTGGCCGATTATGAGCGGGGTAAGCGTGAGGGCTTCGTGACCCACGCGCCGAAACTCACCGAAGCTTTCGGAGTAACTTGATGGCTCAATGTGACTGAAGCGGTTGGCTATTCCCATCCAGGGCGCACGTCTTGTCGGTTGCATTTTGGACATCTCACCGGCGAAAGTTGAACCCTTTCCCGCTCGGCCTCAGCTCGAGTCATAGTTTCCGCCTGAAATCGCTCACCGCAATTGTTGCATCGATATTTGCGCGTGTCAGTCATCTTCCCCTCTGTAGCGGACCAATCAACTGCTCCCACAATAACTCAGCACCACCATGAAATGAAAGCTTTATGTCGTCTCGGCCTATAGATGAAATAAACATCATTGGTCGTAAAAACATCATTTGATCATCATTCTCAACCGACAGGCTTGCATTCATCGAGTTCTTAGAACTATCAATGCTAGAAGAATATGCAATCTCCCCTACACGGCCTCCAAACATTCTCGCTACAAAGATCTTGCACGCAGATACATGCTTGCCGTCCCGAAAAACTTCACAAACGAACTCCTCTGCAGATATTGTCTTAAAACGAGTTTCAATTTCTGCATTTCGTTCTGCCAATTCACCTAGTGAATTGGCAAAGAACTTTTCTATAAAAGAGAAGGCTTCATCTCTAAAGCGAGCTTTATCGGCGTCAGAAAACGATTTCGTAACTCTGAGATTCGACGATCGCGGAAATTCAACTCGGTCTTCTTTAACTGCAAGAGTGGAGGACGCTAATGCCATGTCGCCCGCTTTTGGCTTCTTCTCGGAAAGCTTGCCAATCGCCCGACGGAGTTCACCCACGACAGCTAACAATGCGGCATCAATATCCGGATGCTCAACGATTGGCTTCGCATCTGTCGGAGCTAAAACGTATTGTGCGAATGGCGCCGATTTCCAATCACACGCTCGGGCGACAATTGGCGCTACTCGCGCGGTGCCTTCCTTCACGCGTTCCATTGCACGTGTCATTTCTCGATCATAGCAGTAATAAGAAGCTAAAAAATCTGAGCTGACTAAAAAAACAATTAGATCAGCGGTCTCAAGGTATTCAGAGATTTCGCCGTCTAGATGATCACCGACCACTAGCATCCGGTCATGCCAGATGTCGATTTCACCTGACCGCTTTAGCATTGCCAGGTGGGATTCCAGTTTGTTGCGTAGTGTCTCGTCGGCATGGCTATATGAAAGGAAGACTTTCGCCACCTACTATCTCCCATATTTCCGTCAGACCGAAGTCTGTCGAATCGAAACGATCGTGTGCGGCAATCTTTCAATAAAATCCAAGGTGGCCACTACTCCGCAGCAATCCCCGCCTGCTTGAACATATCCTCCTCGGCCGCAGGCGCCTCCGCCCCGGCGCCGTCGTTCGCCGCCTTGGCATCCTTCCGCCTGTCGAACGAATCCCACACTTCGTTCCAATTCCCCCGCGTCGCGGCCTTGGAATATTCGGTCGCGCGGGTTTCGAAGAAATTGGCGTGCTCCACGCCGTTCAGCAGCGGCGCGAGCCAGGGCAGGGGGTGTTCGTCGATCATGTACATCGGCTTGAAGCCCAGCTGGCCCAGCCGCCAATCGGCGATGTAGCGGATATATTTCTTGATCTCCTTCGCCGTCATCCCCGGCACGGGGCCGTCCTCGAAGGCGAGGTCGATGAAGGCATCTTCGAGCCGCACGGTCTTCTGGCAGCAATCGAGAATATCGTCGCGGACGGACTTGGTGAGGCAATCGCGCTCCTTGGTGAAGGCGTGGAACAGCCGCGTGATGCCTTCGCAGTGCAGGCTCTCGTCGCGCACGCTCCAGCTCACGATCTGGCCCATGCCCTTCATCTTGTTGAAGCGCGGGAAGTTCATCAGCATCGCGAAGCTCGCGAACAGCTGCAAGCCTTCGGTGAAGCCGCCGAACATGGCGAGGGTGCGGGCAATATCCTCATCGCTGTCGACATTGAAGGTCGCCAGGTAATCGTGCTTGTCCTTCATCTCCTTGTATTGGAGGAACATGCCATATTCGCTTTCGGGCATGCCGATCGTATCGAGCAGGTGCGAATAGGCCGCGATATGGACGGTTTCCATGTTGGAGAAGGCCGCGAGCATCATCTTGATCTCGGTCGGCTTGAAGACGCGGCCGTAATTCTCGTGATAGCAATTCTGCACCTCGACATCGGCCTGGGTGAAGAAGCGGAAGATCTGCGTCAGCAAATTGCGCTCATGATCGGTGAGCTTTTGCGCCCAATCGCGGCAATCCTCACCCAGCGGCACTTCCTCCGGCATCCAGTGGATCTGCTGCTGGCGTTTCCAGAAATCATAGGCCCAGGGATATTCGAAGGGCTTGTACTGGTTGCGGGCTTCAAGAAGGGACATGGTTGGCTCCAAAATCCCCTCTCCTTGCGGGAGAGGGAGGGGCCCAAGCCGTCAGGCTTGGGAGGGTGAGGGTGACAGAGCGGTGGCGATGATGCTCAACACTCCATCGAGGTTTTCAAATATATCATTGTTCCAGAAGCGCAGAACCTTGTAACCCTGCGCTCCGAGATAGCGTGTGCGGGCTGCATCATATTCGACGGCTTCGGCATGTTGCCCGCCATCCACTTCAATGATGAGTTTTGCCGCGAAGCAGAGAAAGTCCGCATAATACGGACCGTAAGGAACCTGGAACCGGAACTTTGCTTCGGGGAAAGCCTCGCGCAAGGCTCTGCGAAGGCGTTTTTCCGATTCTGTCGCGTTGCGTCGCAGGCTGCGCGCGCGGGACACAGTGCCGGAGGGCTGATTACGATAATTACGCACGATACTCACCCTCACCCTCCCACGCTTCGCGCGGGCCCCTCCCTCTCCCGCTGGGAGAGGTGTAACTACTGACACGCCAGACACTCGTCATAATCCTTCGCCTCGACCTCGATCTGCTTCAGATCGATCGTGTTGTCCGCCTCGACGCCGCCCGCGAAGCCTGCGCGCTGGATCGATTTGGAGCGGAGGTAATAGAGCGACTTGATGCCCAGTTCCCACGCCCGGAAATGGAGCATCAGCAGGTCCCATTTCTCGACGTCCGCCGGGATGAACAGGTTCAGCGATTGCGCCTGGTCGATAAAGGGCGTGCGGTCCGCCGCGAGTTCGATCAGCCAGCGCTGGTCGATCTCGAAGCTGGTCTTGAACACATCCTTTTCTTCCTGGGTCAGGAAATCGAGATGCTGGACGGAGCCGCCCTGTTCGAGGATCGAATTCCACACCACGTCGCTGTTCTTCGCCTTCTCGATCAGCAGCTTTTCAAGGTGCGGGTTGCGGATCGAGAAGCTGCCGGACAGCGTCTTGTGGGTATAGATGTTCGCCGGGATCGGCTCGATGCACGCGCTCGTCCCGCCGCAGATGATGCTGATCGAGGCAGTCGGCGCGATCGCGGTCTTGCAGCTGAAACGCTCCATCACGCCGCGTTCCTCGGCATCGGGGCAGGCGCCGCGCTCGGTCGCCAGCAGCATCGAGGCTTCGTTGACGCCTGCCGAGACATGCTTGAAGATCTTGAGGTTCCAGCTTTTCGCCATCGCCCCTTCGAAGGGAAGCCCGCGCGCCTGCAGGAAGCTGTGGAAACCCATCACGCCGAGACCGACCGAGCGTTCGCGGCCCGCCGAATAGACGGCGCGGGCCATTTCGGACGGCGCGCGGTCGATATAGTCGGTCAGCACATTGTCGAGGAAGCGCATGACATCCTCGATGAACTGCTTGTCCCCGCTCCACTCGTTCCAAGTCTCGAGATTGAGCGAGGACAAGCAACAGACCGCCGTGCGGTCATTCCCCAGATGGTCGCGACCCGTGGGGAGAGTAATTTCGCTGCACAGGTTCGAGGTGGAGACTTTCAGCCCCAGCTCGCGGTGATGCTTGGGCATCGCCTTGTTCACATGATCGGAAAACACAATGTAGGGCTCGCCCGTCGCCAGGCGGGTCTCGACCAGCTTCTGGAAAAGGCTGCGCGCATCGAGCCGTCCGCGCTCCGATCCGTCCTTGGGCGAACGCAGCACCCATTCCTCGCCATTGCGCACCGCTTCCATGAACGCGTCCGTCACCAGAACGCCGTGGTGGAGGTTCAGCGCCTTGCGGTTGAAATCGCCCGAGGGCTTGCGGATTTCGAGGAACTCCTCGATCTCGGGGTGCGAAATGTCGAGATAGCACGCAGCCGAGCCGCGGCGCAGGCTGCCTTGCGAAATGGCAAGCGTCAGCGAATCCATCACCCGGACGAAGGGGATGATCCCGCTCGTCTTGCCGTTGAGGCCCACAGGCTCCCCAATGCCGCGCACAGAGCCCCAATAGGTGCCGATGCCGCCGCCGCGCGAGGCGAGCCAGACATTCTCGTTCCAGGTGTTGACGATGCCTTCAAGGCTGTCGTCGACCGAGTTCAGATAGCAGGAAATGGGCAGGCCGCGCCCCGTGCCTCCGTTCGAGAGGACTGGCGTTGCGGGCATGAACCAGAGTTTCGAGATATAGTCATAGATGCGCTGGGCATGCGCCTCGTCATCGGCATAGGCGGAGGCAACGCGGACGAACAGGTCCTGATAGGTTTCGCCGGGCAGCAGGTAGCGATCCTTCAGCGTGTCCTTGCCGAAATCGGTCAGCAACGCATCGCGGGCAGCGTCGACAACAAGCTTGTAGGGCGCCGCGCGGCTCTTGCTGTCCGTCTTTTCGCTCGAAACCGGCGCTTCGATTACTGTTGCCACGTCTGCATCGCCAACACTTTGCGTATCCCGAAAATCCATTCCCAACCCCTAATCATGTTCCGCATCTGTTCGAATCGGGCGCGAACTGCCCTCATAGCATTTTTCAGCTGGATTTGCGTGGAGTTTTACCCTTCTCCCCGCTTTCCACAGCGCAAAGTTCCCCCGCTGCGCGATTCGCACCGCGCAACACCGAAACACAAGCTATTGGGTTGCCCCCCGATCAAGCCACAACCCATAGTGCCTCATCCGTTGCGAGACGCAAGAGGGTAAATGACGGTTTCGAGACTCAACTCGTCGCAATATCGACTCGGTTCGTGGCAAGATATTCATGCCGCGGCGCAGCGACGCGTGGACTTTGCGGCCTTTGGATTCTTGGCAACAAAAAAGGTCGATCTGGTAAAATTTTTTTGAGCGGCGCGCGCGTGAGGGTCGCGGTGCCGGAAGCTGCCCTATGACGCCGTCCGGAATGTGAGATTGTATCGACAATCGCCCGTGAGCCAGTGATTCCCCTTCGGCAGGGGCGCGACGCCGTGGAAGTTCAACCGCGAAGCTCCGCCCCAGACGACCACGTCGCCGTGCCGCACTGCGATTCGTCGCGGACGGTCGGCGCGCCGTGGCCCGCCCCACAGGAACGTCGCCGGGAGTCCAAGCGAAACCGAGACGATAGGCTGGGAGAGGTTGCGTTCGTCGCGATCCTGATGAAGCGAAAGCCGCGCGCCGGGGCAATAGCGATTCACCAGGCACGCCTCGGGGGCAAAATCCGGATAGCCGCCTGCGGCGGCGGCCCGTTTCGCCAGACCGGCAAGGAGCGGCGGCATTGCCGGCCATGGCTGCCCGGTCTCCGGGTCGACAGGGTCGTAGCGATAGCCCGAACGATCGGACACCCAGCCGAGCCTGCCGCAGTTGGTCATCGCGACCGACATGCGCTTGTCGCCCGGCGTTACGAGATGCCGGAAGGGGGCGCTTGTTGCGATCGGAGCAATGGCCCCAATCAGTGCCTCGGCCTCCGCTAGCGCGAACCCGCCCAGCAGGACTGCGCCATCGCCAAGCGTTTCGTTGCGGTGTTCCGGGGCAATCAGGTCAAGCTGCATCGTGAAAGATGATCCCGAGTGTGTGGCGGTGGCCCGAGCGGACCCTGCTGACGCCGTGCCGCATCTTCACGCGATAATCGCCGCGCGTGCCCGCGACTGGCCGGTCATTGACGGCAAAGACCACAGCGTCGCCCTTCGCAAGCGGGATCACCTCGGCGCGCGACTGCATTCGTGGGCGTTGTTCGGTCAGGACGAATTCGCCGCCTTCGAAGTCCGCGCCCGGCGCCGAGAGCAATATCGCCACCTGCAACGGAAAGACATGAGTGCCATATAGGTCCTGATGCAGGCAGTTATAGTCGCCCTCGCCATATCTGAGCAGCAATGGCGTCGGGCGGGCCTGCCCCGCTGCATGGCAACGGTCGAGAAAATCGGCGTGATTATCGGGAAAGCGCGCCTCTAGCCCCATGCGCGCGTGCCAGCGATTGGCGATCGGCGCGAGGGGGGCGTAGAGCCTGGTCCGCAACGCCTGGATGGCCGGTGGAAGCGGATAGGCAAAGTAGCGATATTCCCCGCGCCCGAAACCGTGCCGCGCCATCACGACATGGCTGCGGAATCCCGTGGCCGAATCATAGCGCGCGGCAATTGCGTCGCATTCCGTTCCGTCGAGCAGGGCTGGCAGGCTGGCCCAGCCCTGTGAATCGAGATCGCCCGAAATTTGTGTCCAATCCATCGTCATCCCGTTCGCGTTTCCGGGCAAGTCTATATCCTTGTCCGGAGCGCCGTCACCCCGCAGCTTGCTTTCAAACTTTCCCGGCTTTGCCTTGCCTCCCCAGCAGGGCTAAGGCACAGGCCTTGCGCGCCCATGTTCGATACAAGACCGAAAGCCGAAGCCATGACCGTCATCCGCGAAGCAGACCTGATCGAGAGCGTGGCCGATGCGCTCCAATATATCAGTTATTATCACCCGATGGATTATATCCGCGCGCTGGGCGTCGCCTATGAAGCCGAACAGGGCCCGGCCGCGAAGGACGCGATCGCGCAGATCCTGACCAATAGCCGCATGTGCGCGGAGGGGCATCGGCCGCTCTGCCAGGATACGGGCATCGTCACGGTCTTTATCAAATGGGGGCAGGGCTGCGTGCTCGAGTCGGAGCGCAGCCTTCAAGAAGTGGTCGATGAAGGCGTGCGGCGTGCCTATCTCCACCCGGACAACAAGCTTCGCGCCTCGATCCTTGCCGATCCGGCCTTCACGCGCGTCAACACGCGGGACAATACGCCTTGCGTCCTGAACGTCGAAATGGTGCCGGGACATCATGTCGATGTGCAGGTCGCGGCGAAGGGCGGGGGCAGCGAGAACAAGTCCAAGTTCAAGATGCTCAATCCGTCGGACTCGATCGTCGACTGGGTGCTCGAAATGGTTCCGCAAATGGGCGCAGGCTGGTGCCCGCCGGGAATGCTCGGCATCGGCATCGGCGGGACGGCGGAAAAGGCGATGACGCTCGCCAAGGAATCGCTGATGGGCGATATCGACATGGCGCAGCTGAAGGCGCGCGGGCCGCAGAACGACATTGAGCGCCTGCGGATCGAGATCTTCGACAAGGTCAACGCGCTGGGCATCGGCGCGCAGGGGCTGGGCGGCCTTGCGACGATCCTTGACGTGAAGATCATGGACTATCCGACCCACGCGGCCTCGAAGCCGGTGGCAATGATCCCGAATTGCGCGGCGACGCGCCACGCGCACTTCCACCTCGACGGATCGGGGCCCGCCTATCTCGAGCCGCCCAAGCTCTCCGATTGGCCGGACGTGAACTGGACGCCCGACAAGGCGGCGATCCATGTCGATCTCGATACGCTGACGCCGGAAATCGTCGCGAGCTGGAAACCGGGCGACCGGTTGCTCCTCAACGGCAGGATGCTCACCGGTCGAGATGCGGCGCACAAACGCATCCAGGACATGCTCGCCAAGGGCGAAAGGCTGCCCGTCGATTTCAAGGGCCGGGTCATTTATTATGTCGGCCCGGTCGATCCCGTGCGTGACGAAATTGTCGGGCCGGCAGGACCGACCACGGCAACGCGGATGGACAAATTCATGGACATGATGCTGGGCCAGGGCCTGCTTGCCTGTGTCGGCAAGGCCGAACGCGGTCCGGCGGCGACGAAGAGCATCGCCAATCACAAATCGGCCTATCTGATGGCGGTCGGCGGCGCGGCCTATCTCGTCGCGCGCGCGATCAAGGCATCGAAGGTCGTGGGCTTCCCTGACCTTGGCATGGAAGCGATCTACGAATTCACCGTCGAGGACATGCCGGTTACGGTCGCGGTCGACAGCCAGGGCGAGAACGTCCACGAAACGGCTCCGCTGGTGTGGCGGAGGAAGATTGCCGAGGAAGGGTTGTTGCAACCCGCGTGATCTGGCTTCCCGCGACACTTCTCGGCGGTCTGTTCCAGGCCTGGCGGACGGCTGTGCAGCAGCGCGTTCGCGCGGAGCTGTCGGTGAACGCGGCAGGGCTGGTGCGCTATCTCTACGGCTTTCCCGTCGCTTGTGCGATGGTCGCGCTCTACCTGATCGTCCGGCACGATGCGGTGCCGGATCATGGCGCGGACTTCTGGGTGAACGCGGCGCTTGGCGGGCTTGCGCAGATCGTTGCGACCAACCTCCTGATCATGGCGTTCGGGTTTCGCAACTACGTAACCGGGACGGCCTATGCAAAGACCGAGGCCGTGCAGGGGGCCATCCTCGCGATGATCATGCTCGGCGAACATCTGTCGCTACTCACCTGGCTCGGGATCGGCGTGGGTGTGGCGGGCGTGCTTGTCCTGTCCGCCGGCGGGCAGCGCCTGCGGCTCGCGCAAGTCGTCCAGCCGGCCGCGTTGTGCGGGCTGGGGGCTGGGTTCCTGTTTGCGCTGACCTCGGTCTTCATAAAGCGCGCAACGCTTTCGATCGAAACGCCCGACAAGGTGCTGGCGGCGCTCACGACGCTGGTTGCCGTCCTTGCGCTGCAGACGCTGATGCAGGGGGCCTATGTTGCGGCACGCGAGCGCGACCAGCTTGCCCGGATTTTCACCAGCTGGAGAATCTCGGGGCAGGTCGGGCTGCTCGCCGCGATTGGCTCAGCCTGCTGGTTCACAAGTTTTGCGACAGCGCCCGTTGCGCTGGTCCGCGCGGTAGGGCAGGTCGAAGTGATCTTCACGCTCGGCTTTGGCCATTACTATCTGCGCGAGCCGCTGGCGCGCAGCGAAGTGATCGGATTGTTGACCGTCGGTGTGGGGGTTGTGCTGGCGCTGGCCGGCAGCTTCCACGCTTAGGCGTCAGTCGAATGCCGCGTTCAATGTCTCGATCGCGTTCGCATAGTCCTGCATGAAATCCTGAACGACGGAACGCGCCGATGTGATACTCCCGACAAGTCCCACGCCTTGCCCGACGAAATAGGTTACCAGTTCACGCGCCTTTTCGTTGCCCCCTTCTGCTGCCTTGGTCGCACGGTGGATGGCAGGCTCCGCGATCAGGGACTGCATCGGCATGGGAAGCGCGCCGGGGCTCTCCGGGCCTTCCCAAGCATCGGTCCAGGCGGACTTGAGCTGGCGTGAATATTTGCCGGTCCGCCCTTTCGAACGCACTGTGTCGCGTGAACGGGCTGCGACCATCTTCTCGCGGAAGATCTGGCTGGTCTCGCTTTCGACCGTGGCGAGCCAGACGGAGCCCGTCCAGGCGCCCGCGGCACCCATCGCCATGCAGGCGGCCATTTGTTCGCCAGTCATGATCCCGCCTGCGGCGAGGACGGGACAATCATAGCCCCCGGCCCTCAGCGCACGAACGACTTCGGGGATGAGCACCAGCGTCGAGACTTCGCCGCAATGCCCGCCGGCTTCGCCGCCTTGCGCGACGATAATGTCGACGCCAGCCGCCGCAAGCCGCAGCGCATGCTCCTTCGCCCCGGCAAGAGCGGCGACCGGAACGCCATGATCGCGGCCCATCTGGATCATTTCGGCGGGCGGCACGCCCAGCGCATTGGCAATGAGCTTGATCGGATGCTTGAAAGCGACCCGCAGGAGTTCCATCGCTTCCTCGGGCCAGAAGGGCGGAGGGGCATCATCGCGCGCCCGGTAAGCCGACGGCGCAGGCTCGACGCCGTGCTCGCGCAACAGGCCGTCGACGAAATCGCGATGCTGCTGGGGTATGCGTTCTCCGAGCTTCTTCGCGGTCAGGTCCTTTTCCGCCTTTGCGGCCATGTTTTCGGGGATCAGGACATCGAGGCCGTAAGGCTTGCCTTCGACATGCGCGTCGATCCAGTCGAGCTCGATCGCTAGTTGCTCGGGATTGAAGGCTGTCGCGCCCAACACGCCGAAGCCGCCTGCCTTGCTGACCGCGGCAACAACGTCACGGCAATGGCTGAACGCGAACAGCGGGAATTCTATGCCAAGCTGCTGGCAAAGTTTCGAAGTCATTATTGCCTCTCCTTTCGTCCTGTTTAGCAGCGTCGCGCAAGCCGCCAAGTCCCCCTCCCGCTTGCGGGAGGGGTTAGTGGTGGGCATAGTCGATTCAAGCTGAACGTACTGGCGTGAGACCGGATCCCCACCCCCGGCCCCTCCCGCTTGCGGGAGGGGAGAAGAAATGTCGAAGACCATCATCATCCTGATCGCCCTTGTCGGTGGCATCCTGCTCGGCGTGGTGGCGGGCACACGATTTGCCGATGCTGCGGATGTGATCGGGACGCTGTGGCTCAACGGCCTCAGGATGACTGTCGTGCCGCTGGTCGTGGCGCTGCTCATCACCGGGATTGCACAGACAGCCGATGCGGCGCGTGCCGGGCGGCTGGCGGGCCGGGCCGTGCTGACGATGCTGGTGATCCTCTGGAGTTCATCGATCCTTGCCGCGCTCATGATGCCGGTGCTGCTGGCGATCTTCCCGATGCCCGAAGGGGCCGCCGACGCGCTGAAAGTGGCGATGGGGAGCGCGGTGAAGCCCGGCCCGGTGCCGCCGTTCGGCGATTTCGTCCGGGCAATGGTCCCTACCAATCCGATTGCGGCGGCTTCGGCGGATGCAGTGCTCCCGCTGATGATCTTCACTGCCGCATTCGCCTTTGCCGCCCTCCGCCTGCCTCCCGAAAAGCGCAAGTCGATCACGGGGCTGTTCGACGCGATTGCCGATGCGATGGTCATCATCATCAACTGGGTGCTGGCGATTGCGCCCATCGGCGTCTTCGCGCTGGCCTTTGTGGTGGGCGCCAAGGCAGGAACGGCAGCACTCGGCGCGCTTGCCCATTATGTGTTTATCCTCTCCGCGCTTGGCGTGGTCATCTGGCTGGCGTCGTTCGTGCTGGCCGTTGTGGGCGCGCGCCGCAGGGTGCCTGCCTTTTTCAAGGCTTCGGCAGAGGCGCAAGCCGTGGCGATTTCAACGCAGTCGTCGCTCGCTTCGCTTCCCGCGATGCTCAAGGGCGTGAAGGCATTGGGGGTCGCCGAAGCAAAGGCCGATGTCGTCCTGCCAATGGCCGTCGCGATCTTCCGTGCGACGGGCCCGGCGATGAACCTCGGCGTCGCACTCTACATTGCCTATTGGTTCGGGATGAAGCTGGACCCCTGGCAGGTTGCGGTCGGTGTGGCGGCGGGCGCCACGACCACGCTTGGTGCTGTCAGCCTGCCTGGGTCGGTCAGCTTCGTCAGCTCGATTGCACCCATTTGCCTCGCAATGGGTGTACCGGTAGAACCATTGGGCTTGCTCATCGCGGTCGAGACCTTCCCGGATATCTTCCGGACGCTGGGCAATGTCACGATGGACATGGCCGTGACGGCGACCGTCGCCGAACGCAGCAAGGATTGAGGATACAGGCATGAAATACCGCACACTCGGGCATGGTCTCAAGGTTTCGGCGATCGGCGTCGGCTGCATGCCGATGATCCGCGACGGCAATATCAATTATGGCGGGCAGGCCGATCCCGATGAAGCGATCAAGACAATCCACCGCGCGATCGATCTGGGCATCACCTTTTTCGACACCGCCCAGATCTACGGGCCGTTCCAGAATGAAGAACTGGTGGGCGAAGCCATCAAGGGCAAGCGCGAGGGGCTTGTGATCGCGACCAAGTTCGGTTTTCGTTTCCAGGACGGGCAGATCACCGGCGTCGATGGCAGTGCCGCCAATGCCAAGGCCTCGGTCGAAGGCTCGCTGAAGCGGCTGGGCATCGATAC
Organism: Sphingomonadaceae bacterium; assembly: GCA_041916635.1. Classification (GTDB taxonomy): domain Bacteria; phylum Pseudomonadota; class Alphaproteobacteria; order Sphingomonadales; family Sphingomonadaceae; genus Aquisediminimonas. The sequence goes on from JAYRZE010000001.1 coordinate 1,509,617, forward strand.
GATCGACCTGTTCTACCAGCACCGCGTCGATCCCAATGTGCCGATCGAAGAGACGGTCGGCGGGATGGCCGAACTGGTGAAGGAAGGAAAGGTGCGCCACATTGCGCTGTCCGAAGCCGGGCCGGAAACGATACGGCGCGCGGCCAAGGTGCACCCGATTGCCGCACTGCAATCCGAATATTCGCTTTGGGAACGTGATGTCGAGGACGAAATCCTGGGCGTGTGCCGGGAAAACGGGATCGGCTTCGTGCCCTATTCGCCGCTCGGCAGGGGGTTCCTGGCGGGCACGATCCGCAGCCTCGACGATTTGCCGGCCGACGACTGGCGGCGCAACGATCCGCGCTATCAGGGGGACAATTTCGCGGCGAACCTGAAAGTCGTCGATGCCATCGCGGCGGTGGCGGCAAAGCATGGTGCGTCGAATGCCCAGATCGCGCTTGCCTGGCTGTTGGCGCAGGGCGACGATATCGTCCCGATTCCTGGCTTCAAGCGCCGCGTGACGATGGAGGACAGCGCAAGGGCGGTGCAGATCGCACTCGACAGCGAAGACCTGGAGGCTCTCGAAGCTGCCGCGCCTCGCGGCGGGACGGCCGGTCCACGCTATGGGGAACGCGGCATGAGGATGGTGCGGCTCTAGCCGCCCATCCAGCGCCATATCCCGGCCACCGGGCCGCCGAGCAGCGGGTGGACATAACTCGCGATCAGCCACAGCGCGATTCCCGCCAGCACGACCGTGCGTCCCGGCCACGCAGTGCTCCAGTTGCTCTTGCCCGAAATCTGGTTGGCGAACGGCACAAAGCTGGTCCGGCTTGCCCAGTCGCGCCAGCCATCGCCCATCAGTGCGGCCTTCTTGGCATCCTGCCCGACCGAGCCGAAGATCGCGAGAAAGCCGATGGCGATCGTCAGGGCCAGAACCTTGGGTTGTGGGCTGACAAGCAAGTGTACCAGCGCCCAGAGTGCGAAGCCCCACATCATCGGATGCCGCGTGATTGCAAAGACGCCACGCGCGGGTTGCGCAGTATTCGCCCTTTCGGGCGGGCCCGGAAGGGCCGGGTTGCCAATCAGCGATCCAACGAACAGGATGCTGCCCAGCAGCATCAGCAGTGAGGCAAGCGCCCAGGTACCGTCACCGGCAGTCCATATGGGTCCGGAGACAGGCGCCGCGCCAAACGCTTGTACCACCCAGACAAATGTTCCGAGAGCCACCAGCGAATAGGCTCCGAGAAAGCCATTCGCGCCCAAGGTCTTGACCAGCGGCGCGCGAAAGGGATGAGAGAGAAGGAAATGGGTTCCGACAAAGGCCGTCAGTGCAGCAATCAGCATGTCCGTCTCCTTCTAGCTCTGTTCAGCGATCATACGCCTTTGGCAGATTGCCTTCCTGCGGATGCGCGTAGCGGGCTCTCAAGCGCGTCTGGCGTGTTTCGATCGGCTGGCGGACGCCATCGATCCAAACAGCCTCCACGCCCGACGTCACTTCGAGGGGGTCGCCGTCCCATATCACCACGTCGCCGCGTCGTCCCGGCTGTAGCGACCCGATTTCACTCCCCATCCCGATCACTTGCGCGGGCTTCGACGTGATTGCGGCAAAGGCGTCGTTCCAGCTGAGGCCCGTGGCGCCCGGTACGCGAGTCAACGCGACAAGATTGCCCGCATATTGCGCACCATGCATTGCCTGACGCGTATCATCGTCGTCGATCAAGCCGATCGCAACTGTGACGCCCGCTGCCTTCATCCGTCCGACATTCGATTGGGTCGCGGCGATCTGATCGAACGCGGCGGGCAGGTCATTGACCGCCGAGGCAATGACGGGAACGCCCGATGCTGCAATTTGGGGTGCGACGCGCCAGCCTTCAGTCACGCCGACCAGAACAAGCGCAAGCGCCGGATATTCGCGCTTGAGCGACAGGGCCGCCAGGATATCGGCCGCGCCTTCGGCATGAACGATCAGCTTTTGCGCGCCCGTCACGACGGGAACCAGCGCTGCCGCGTCCGCGCGCTTCAGGAGCGAATCCTCCCGCAAATGCCCCGCTTGATAGTCGCGCGCTTCGGCAAGCGCGTTGCGAAAGGCCGCGAACAGTGCCGGGCGGCTGCCGCCTGCCCTTCGCGCGCCGCTTTCGCCGAATTGCACGAACTGGAAGGCCTTGGCGCGCGTGACCGGGCTTGGATCGGCACCGGTATCGATCACGGCGCCTTGCCCGGCGAAGATAGCGTTGCTGGCGTCGGGCGAAACCACGGCCCGCGTGACGCCTGCCGCACGGTTGACCGAAATTGCCTCGACATCGGGGTTGACGGCCAGAGCAATATCGAGGGAGGCCGAGAAGGGCGAGGATTTGGCCGAAGTGTCGTTGCTGTCGTCAACCGCATCGACGCCCGCCAGCCCGATCCGCGAAAAGCCCGCAACAATCCCCGGCGTCACCCATTTGCCTGACGCATCGATGCGTTCGGCGCCGGCGGGGATCGCCACATTGCTTCCCGCAGCGACGATGCGGCCATTGCCGACGATTACGGTGCCCCCGTCTATCGGTGCGCTGCCATCGCCGATCACGACCTTGCCGCCGGTAATGGCAATCGTCTGCGCGAGTACCGGAGTGGAGACGAGGGCGACAAGCGGGAGGAGGAGACGCTTCATTTCGTGTCTCCTTCGCCCGGCTGGCCCAGTTCGAAATCGCTCACCGGCCGCCGTTTGGGATCGTTCGCGTCATACATGAGCGCACCGTCGATCCAGACCTTTTCGGGCCGCGTATAAACCGAGAGCGGATTGCCGTTCCAAAGGACGAGATCCGCCATCTTGCCTACCTTGAGGCTGCCGGTCTTGTCGGCAATGCCCAAAGCCTTGGCGGGGTTGTAGCTCAGCCATTCCCAAGCCACTTCGTCGGGAATATTGATCCCCATCCGACGTCCGTCGGCCAGCGCCTTGGCCGCCTCCTGATAGAGCCGCTGGATGCCGTTGGCATCGTCGGAATGGACGATGGCACAGGCGCCGGCTTGCGCGACAAGCGGGATATTCTCGTTGATGGCGTCATAGGATTCCATCTTGAAGCCCCACCAGTCCGCCCACATCGCGGCGCAAATGCCATTCTCTTTCAGCAGGTCGGCAATCTTGTAAGCCTCGACCGCGTGATGGAAGGCGGAAATCTTGTATCCGAACTCTTTCGACATATCGATGACCTGCGCCATCTCGTCGGCGCGGTAGCAATGGTTTTGGACCAGAATGTCACCCGAAAGGACGCCGGCCAGCGTCTCGAGCTGGAGATCGCGCGCCACGGTCTCGCCCTTATCGAGCTTGCGCTTGTATTCGGCGGCCTTGATCCAGGTCTGGCGGTTGACGGCCATGTTGCCCATCCGCGTCGAAGGCATCTGATTGCGGTTGCCATAAACGCGCTTGGGATTTTCGCCGCACGCCATTTTGAGGCCATAGGGTGCGCCGGGGAATTTCATGCCCTGCACCGTGCGTGCATAGACGTTCTTGAGAACAACCGAACGTCCGCCAAACAGGTTTGCCGAGCCGGGCAGGATCTGCAAGGTCGTGATCCCGCCATTGATCAGGGCGCGACTGAAGCCGGGATCCTGCGGCCAGACGCTGTGTTCGGCCCAGACTTCGGCCCGGACCGGACTTGTCGCCTCGTTGCCGTCCGAATGCGCGTCGACGCCGGGCGAAGGATAGTCGCCAAGATGCGAATGGACGTCGATGATCCCTGGCGTTACCCATTTGCCGGTGCCGTCGAACACGGCGATGTCGGCCGGGATCGGGCTATCCGCACCGCCCACGCTGACGATCTTTCCGCCCGAGAAGAACACAATGCCCTTTTCGATCCGACCGCCTTCGCCATCATAGATGGTGACGTTCCGGATCGCTGTCGCAATGCCGGGATAGGGCTTGTAGGTCGAAGGGTAGGGGTCGGGGTTCGGCTTCGCCATTGGTGCTGCCTTGTCCGCAACCTTGGCGGGTTTGGCGCCCGAACCGGCGGTGCACCCCGCCAGCAGCGCGGCAATGATGATCCAACTGGCGCGCATGCTATTTCACTCCGTGCATGAGATATTTGAGTGGGAAGGAGAATAGGAGCAGCAGCAGGCCGATCCCGATCGAAACCTCGCCGATTGTCGTGAAAACGCCGACATAGGTATCAAGGCTGACTTTCAGGTTCGTCACTTGACCGCCGACGGTCTCGACGCTCGCCACCTGCGCGACCATTCCGGCAAAATATTGCGCGACCGAGATCGAAAGGAACCAGACGCCCATCATCATCCCAACGATCCGTGCGATCGACAATTTGGTGATCATGCTGAGGCCGACCGGAGAGATGCACAGTTCGGCAATGGAATGGATCAGGTAGAGCCCCGCAAGCCAAGCCATCCCGACCTTGAATCCGGAGCCGGCAAAGCTTGCCCCCCAAACGAGAAACAAGAAGCCTGCGCCCACGCCCATCAGGGCGATGGCGAACTTGACCGGGATCGAAGGCTCCAGCCCGCGTTTGGCCAACGCGCCCCAGATTCCACTGAAAACGGGTGCCAGCAATACAATGAACAGCGCGTTGAAGATTTGCGTCTGCCCCGCCGGCATCAGATAGACCGGCTGCTCGATGAGGCCCGCCCTGATATAGACGAGCCCGGCAAAGGACAGCAGCCCAACAACGCTGAAGCCCAGCCCCATGCTGCGGCGGGTTTCGGAGTTCTCTCCATTTGCGAAGAACCAGAAGGCGAGCCACGCGAGCCCAAAGGCGAGCGCTGCGGCGACAAGATAATAGGAAAAGGTGAATTCGCGGAACATCGCGAAGAGCGGCGCCGTCCAGCCGATTTCGAGGACCGTGTTACGTTCGGCAAACAGGGTCAGCGACGATCCGGCCTGTTCGAACAAGGTCCAGAAGACGACGTTGAACACGATCAGCACCATCGCCGCGACCATCATCTGGAATTCCTTGCGGCTGCCCTTGAACCAGGACCAGATCAGGATGATGGGAACGCCGAACAGGAAAGTCAGGAACAGGGCCTTGCCCATGATCGGCAGGCCAAGGACATAGCCAATGATACCGGTTCCGGCAGCCGGCTTCACATAGTTCATCAGGTTCGAGAAGAGGAACCAGAAGAGCGGAATCGTCGCCAGTGCGCCGCCATAGATATACCAGTCCTTGCCGGCATCGGCAGTTGCGGGGCGTTCGCCATAACCCTTCAGTCGCCCGCCATCGAACTGGAACAACAGCCAGGAACAGGCCATGCCGATCGCGGCCAGCCCGAAGCCGGCCCAAAAGCCGACCGCCTGCGCAAGGATCGGGCAGAAGAATTGCGAAATGAGCGAGCCGAGGTTGATGCCCATGTAGAATATCGTGAAGCCCGCATCGCGCCGCCTGTCTCCTTCGGCATAGAGCGACCCGACGATGGTCGAGATATTGGGCTTGAAAAAGCCGTTGCCGATCGTGACAGTGGAAAGGCCAAGCAGCAGCATCAGGACGAAGAAGGGCGATCTTTCGCCATCGGACTTGAACGTACCTTCCTCGAACCGGCGCGCTTCGGCGCCGTCCGCGGTCACGAGCGATACCGACTTGTCCTCGTTGCCCTTGATGGTCAGCGTCTGCCCGCCGAGCACGACTGACTTGATGGTTTCCTCACCCTTGCCCTGGACGGAAATCTCGTATTTCTGGCCGTCTATGGTCGTGAACGGTTTGGCGGCATCACCCGTGCCGCTGAAACAAAGGATGAAATAGCCGAGCGACATCATGATCGCCCCAAATTTCACCGAGCGTTTCGATCCGAGATAATTGTCCGCGATCAGCCCGCCAATGAGCGGCGTCAGATAGACGAGTGCGGTAAAGCCACCATAGAGCCCTGCGGTTGTCGTATCGCTGAACAGGAAATAGTTGGCGAGATAGAGCGTAAGGATCGCCCGCATGCCGTAATAGCCGAAGCGTTCCCACATTTCGGTCGTAAACAGCCGCTTCAACTGCGCGGGATGACCGAACCAGCCGTTTCCCGCGCCCAGATTCACCTTCGACACGTCCATCGGCGCAGCGCCCGGCTCGACTGGAGCATCTTCAATTCCTTTGGCCATGGTGTCTTGCGCTCCCCATATTCTGGCGTTTCCCTCCCGGTAACCCGGTCTTGTTGCGCCCGAGACTAGCGGCGAATCCGCAACCCTCAAGCAATTTTATTGCGCGAGCTTTTGCGCTTCGTCGGTCAGCAGGCGGACGCGATCCTTTGTTCTCAGATGCGTTCCGTCGGAAAAGATGCCCGCGCCCGTCTTCTTCCCGAAACGGGCCCAGAAGCGCGCGGCAGCGCGCGGATCATAACCGCCGCCATGCATAAGCCTGATCGCGAGGATATCGGCCTCCACTTCGCTCGCGCGGATATTGGCAATGGACCGGCCTTCTCTGTCCAGCCGTTCGCGATGCTTCAGGATATTGTGCGCCATCTCGTGCGCAATGATGAAAGCCAGCTCATCATCGTCAACCGCCTGCTCGAGTACAGCCGTCGTCAACTGCACGATCCGGCCATCGGCTGCGGCGTTCAGCTTCTTGCCGGGCACCAGTTCGATCCGCGAGGCGCAACCGGAAATTCCGGTCAGCATGACGGTGCGGCGCGCGCCCCGATGCTCGATGACGAGTTCGGCCGGAGGCGTAGCAAGGGCGGCCTCCAGCGCATCGTCGAAACGCTCGACGCCGGCATAGCCTTGGCCGGCCTTCATGTCCGCGCCATTCACAGAAACGATCGCGTCGCCGACGGCCAGACCCGCCATCGCTGCCGGCCCGTCCCTGGTGAGCATCAGAATGGCGGGATAATCGCCGAGGCCGAACAGCGCGCGCGCATCGTTGCGATACCGCTTGCCATATTGGCCGAGCGTATGGACTCTAAGGCCGGCCAAGGGGACGAGCACGCCAGGGCAATGCTGGGCCCCGCCATGCGCCAGCCAGTCGCCTATGGTGCCGACCCGCTCGTCATAGGCGCGCAACTGCTCCAGCACCGCTTGGTTGGCATTTGCCGGGGCGGCGGTAAGCAGGAGCGCGGCCAGAAGCATTGCCGCCAACCCCTAAGCCGCCATCTCGTCGGCGCTGAGCGTATAGAGCAGTTCGGCTCCGGCCAGCGCAGACGCCTTCAACCCCAGCGCCTCGGTCACGATATGGGCAAGGAAAAAGGCGACGCTTGCCTTTTTGGATTTGAGGAAAGCGGGATCGCCGTTTCCTGTCGCGAGCCTTTCCGCCGCCACGCGAGCCTGCCGTTCGAGAAGCCAGCCAGCGGTTGCGACCGAAGTCATCGTGAGGAAGGGCACGCTCCCCGCAAGCCGGTCGTCGATTTCAGCCTCGAGCATCCACTGTCCGATCGTCTCGACCGCATCGATCAGGGAAACAAGGCCCTCGTCCTCGACTTCGGCGCGCATGTCTGCGACGAGGCTGGACAGCCCGGCGCCGCCATCGCCTATGAGCTTGCGGCCCACAAGGTCGGCCGCCTGGATGCCGTTGGTCCCCTCATAGATCGGCGCGATCCGCGCGTCGCGATAATGCTGCGCCGCACCCGTCTCCTCAATGAAGCCCATTCCTCCATGCACCTGAATGCCAAGCGAGGCGACTTCGCAGCCCACATCGGTGCCCCAGGCCTTGGCAAGCGGGGTCACAAGGTCGAGCCGCTGCTTCGCGCCCTCAAGCCCCAGATGATGCCGGTCGACTTGTGCCGCTGCATAATAAAGAAGCGCCCGTGCGCCCTGCGTCAGCGCCTTCATTCGCATGAGCGTCCGCCGTACATCGGGGTGCTCGATGATCGCGACCGACTGCGCGCCCGTTCCAGAGGCACGCGCCGACTGGATCCGCTCCGAGGCGTACGCCAGAGCCTGTTGCGTCGCGCGTTCGGATATCTGCACGCCCTGAAGGCCGACATTCAGCCGCGCATTGTTCATCATCGTGAACATGGCGCGCATTCCGCCCATTTCGGGGCCGATCAGATGGCCGGTGCAGGCGTCATTGTCGCCATAGGACATGACGGCTGTGGGCGAGGCATGGATGCCTAGCTTGTGCTCGATCGAAACGCAGCGCAGGTCGTTCGCACTGCCATCGGGCCGGACCTTCGGCACGAGGAATAGCGAAATGCCGCGTGTTCCCGAAGGTGCGCCGGGCGTACGGGCGAGGACGAGGTGGACGATATTTTCCGCCAGGTCATGCTCGCCGAAGGTGATGAAGATCTTGGTGCCCTTGATATTGTAGCTGCCGTCGGGATTGGGCGTTGCTGTCGAGCGGAGTGCCCCCACGTCGGAGCCTGCACTGGGTTCGGTCAGGTTCATTGTCCCCGTCCATTCGCCGGTCACGAGCTTGGGCAAATACATCTCGCGCTGTTCATCGCTGCCATGCGCGAGAATGGCCTCCACCGCGCCCGATGTCAGGATCGGGCAAAGCGTGAAGCCCATATTGGCCGTGCCCAGATCCTCGAGCACGACAAAGGCAAGCGCGTGCGGCAGGCCTTGCCCGCCAAAGCCAGTGGGGCCGTCGATCGTTCCCCAGCCGCCTTCGACATAGGCATGATAGGCAGCCTTGAACCCCGGTGGCATCGTCACCCTGCCATCGGCCCATTTGGGATTGCTCGTATCACCCACCCGGTTGAGCGGTGCCCATTCGCCCGCCGCGATCGCGCCCGCGCCCTCGAGGATCGCATCGACCATGTCGGGCGTTGCCTCCGCAAACGCCGCATCTTCGGACATCTCTGCAATGCCGGTAACGGTATCGAGAACGAAGCGTTGTTCGGCGATGGGCGGGGTGTAGGACATCTCTCAACCTGTCATTGGCTTGCGTGATTGGATGCCGCGCTCTAGCGGCACGGCGTGGAGACTGAAAGACCGCCTTTCGAAACGCTTGTCCAGCCCTTTGGCGAAGGTTCCATTGCGGCGGCCGCTGTGCTGATCGGCGAAGGGCAGTGCGTCGCCGTCCCGACCGAGACAGTCTATGGCCTCGCGGCCGACGCGACCGACGGAAAGGCCGTTGCCGGGATCTACGCCGCCAAGGGGCGCCCAAGCTTCAACCCGCTGATCGTCCATGTGCCGGACCTTGCCGCAGCCGAACGGATCGCGCTGTTCAATGATACGGCGCGTGACCTGGCGGAACGATATTGGCCGGGGCCCTTGACGCTCGTCCTGCCACTGAGGACGGACAGCGGGATCGCCAGCCTGGTGACGGCAGGCCTGTCGACCATTGCGCTGCGCGTGCCCGCACACCCGGCGATGCAGGCGCTGCTCGCCGCAACCGGCAAGCCGCTTGCGGCCCCTTCCGCCAATGCGAGCGGCAGCATCAGCCCGACAGCCGCCGCGCACGTCCTCAAATCCCTGGGGGGGCATATGCCGCTGATCATCGATGCGGGATCGACCAGCGTCGGCCTTGAATCGACGATCGTAGCCGTCGCGGCGGACGGAACCCTCCGCCTGCTTCGTCCCGGCCCAGTCGATCTGGGGCTTTCGCTTGCAACGCCCGGCACCATTGAGGCCCCCGGCCAACTTGCCAGCCACTATGCCCCGACAAAGCCGTTGCGCCTTGGCGCAACCGACGCCGAACCCGACGAATGGCTGATCGGCTTCGGCGCGATACGCGGCGATACGACGCTCAGCGCCAGTGGAGATTTGGCGGAGGCGGCGGCCAACCTCTTCAAGGCATTGCACGAGGCCGACGCCGCCGCTCGGACGCGCATAGCTATTGCTCCCGTTCCGCAGTCAGGCTTGGGTCTTGCAATCAACGACAGGTTGACGCGGGCTGCCGCGTAGGTCCACCGCGACTCTTCGTAAGACCTAGCTCGAGAGCAATTGCCTTGCCTGTCCGGCGATCTGGGCGAGCATGGCGGGCGTCGGCGCGGCGCCGGTGCGGGCGCGGTCGACCATGGCGCGGAACGTCTGAACGCGGGGAGCATGTTTGGCGAGCCATGCTTCGACATTGGCGCGCGGCGTCTTGCCGCCTTTGTGCCGCAGGAATTCCAGCCGCATTGCCTGGAAGTCTCGCGCAAGGCCTGCGGCCAACAGCCGCTCCCACGGATCGCGCGGATCGAGCTGCATTGCGGTGCCCTGCGCCCAGTCGATGCCGAGCGCGGTGCCCAGAGCGGTGAAGCCTCCGGTCAGCGCGATAACGTCGATCTTCGCTTGCGTCGCCAGCGCGCCAAGGCCGATTGAGCCATCAAGCTCAGCCAGCCGCACAAGCTGGTCCGCCAGCTTGCGCGGCGCGCCACCCTTTGCCAGCCGTTCGGCATAGGCATGAGTCTGCTGGCGCGCCTCTTCGGGAAGAAGCGCTTCGCGGGCGGCCGAAAGCCGTTCGATCATCGGGCGATAGGCAGCGATCGCCTTGTCGTTCGAACGGCCGGTCACCGAATTTCTCAGAATGTCGGCCATATGAGCCCGCATTTCGACCGCGACTTGTTCGAACAGCATTAGCCGCGTGTCTTCGGGCATGTCGCCATTGTCGATCGCCTGCCAAAGAGCGGCAATGTCGTAAACCTGTTCGGCAATCACAAAGGCTTCGGCCACTTCGCCAAGCGAGGTGTTTTCCTCCTCCACCAGTTCGAAGGGGTGGATCAGACCCAGCCGGTTGACAATGCGGTTGGCAAGCTTGGTCGCGATGATTTCGCTCCTCAATCGATGCTCTTCGATGGCCTTGGCGTGGCGCTTGCGCATTTCGGGCGGGAAAGCGCCGTAGAGATCGGGCAGCGTCGCAGGGTCGCGGCCAAGTTCCGTCTGCTCGATCGCCTGCTGAAGCGCGAGCTTGGCAGTCGCCATAACCACCGCGAGCTCGGGGCGCGTCAACCCCTGCCGGTCGGTTGCGCGGCGGTGAAGCTCGTCATTCGAGGCAATCCCCTCGACTGCACGATCGAGTTGACCCGCCGCTTCGAATGTCTCGATCAGACGGATGTGCGCGGGAAGGTTGTCCGCGCCGTCCCGCTGTGCGATCGAAAGAGTCAGTGTCTGGAGCCGGTTGTCCTCCAATACGATCCCGGCGACCGAGTCCGTCATGCTGGCAAGCAGGGTGTTGCGCGCCTTCATGCCGAGCTTTCCGCCAGCGACTTCGGCGTTCAGCGCGATCTTGATGTTCACTTCGTTGTCGGAACAATCGACGCCGGCCGAATTGTCGATGAAGTCGGTGTTGATCCGGCCTCCCTTCATCGCGAAGGCGATGCGCGCGGCTTGCGTGACGCCGAGGTTCGCACCCTCGCCGATCACTTTCGCGCGCAGGTCTTCGGCGTTGACGCGGTGTGGGTCGTTCGCCCGATCACCGACTTCGGCGTTGTTTTCGGAACGCGCCTTAACATAGGTGCCGATGCCGCCGAACCAGATCAGGTCCACAGGGGCTTTCAGGATCGCGGAAATGAGCGACGATGGATCAAGGACCGTCGCATCGGTGCCCAGTATCGCGCGCATTTCCTTCGTGAGCTTGATCTCCTTGGCAGTGCGGGGGAAGACGCCGCCGCCCTTCGAGATCAGCTTCGCGTCATAGTCCGCCCAACTCGAGCGCGGCAATTTGAACATCCGCGCGCGCTCTTTCCAGCTTGTCGCCGGATCAGGATCGGGGTCGAAAAAGATGTGGCGATGGTCGAACGCCGCGACCAGCTTGATTGCCTTGGAAAGCAGCATGCCGTTGCCGAACACGTCGCCCGACATGTCTCCGCAACCGACGACGCGCACCGGCTCTTTCTGGACATCGACGCCCGCTTCCGCGAAGTGCCGCTGGACCGAGACCCAGCCGCCCTTCGCCGTAATTCCCATCGCCTTGTGGTCATAGCCGACCGAGCCGCCACTTGCGAAAGCATCGCCCAGCCAGAAACCGCGTTCCAGCGCGATCGCATTGGCAACGTCGGAGAAAGTCGCCGTGCCCTTGTCCGCCGCGACGACAAAATAAGGGTCTTCGCCATCGAGAATGACGACGCCTTCGGGGTGAACGACCTGACCCTTGACGAGATTGTCAGTGACCGAAAGCAGCGAGCGGATGAAAATCCGGTAGCACTCCGTCCCTTCCAGAATCCAGGCGTCGCGGTTCGAAGGGTCGGGCAGCGCCTTGGGATAGAAGCCGCCCTTGGCGCCTGTTGGAACGATGACGGCATTCTTGACGCGTTGCGCCTTCATCAGCCCCAGGATTTCGGTGCGGAAATCGTCGCGCCGGTCGGACCAGCGCAAGCCGCCGCGCGCGACGGGGCCGGCGCGCAGGTGAATGCCTTCGACGCGCGGCGAATAAACGAAGATCTCGCGCCAGGGCTTGGGGTCGGGAAGACCCGGCACTTGCGCGCTATCGATCTTGAAGGCCAGCGCTTCGCGCGCCGCCGGTGCATAGGCGTTAGTCCGCAACGTCGCGCGGATTACGGCACGGTAGAGCCTCAAGATGCGATCATCGTCGATCCCCGAAACTCTGGCCAGTCCGCGGCCAATTTCGTCCTCCGCTGCATTTGCCGCGATGTCGTCGCCGTCCGGGCTGTGCCTGGCTTCAAAAAGCGCAGCCATGGCCTTTGTGATTTCCGGCGATTGGCGGAGCGCGTGGACGACAGTTGCCATTCCATAGGGCATGCCCGTCTGGCGCAGGTATCTGTAGAGAGCGCGGAACAGAGCGACCGCGAAGGGATCGAGCGCAAGTTCGACGATCAGCTGGTTGAACAGGTCGTTCTCGGCCGCGCCCTCCAGCACCTGTGCAACCGCGCCTTCCAGCACGTCGGGCCTGGCAACCAACGCCGATCCGCCGCGCCCGCCAGCCGTTTCGAGGACGAATTTCTGGATATGCCCCAGCCGCCCGGCGTCGAGCGGGGTCGACAATTCCTCGATCACCCGGAAACCGAAATTCTCGAGCGCCGGCACCGCATCCGAAAGCGTCAGGGGGTCGAGGCTGTATAGCTTCAGCCGCAACCGGTTCGGCAGGTCGTCACTGTTGCGGTAGAAGCGCGCACCGCGCCGCCCGGCATCGGACAGCGCATGGACATAGGTAATGTCGAGCGCGGCCTCGTCCGGCCCGGCGCCGTTGCGATAGGCAATCGGAAAGGAGCCAGCATAGCGCAACGCCAGCCGCGTCGCATGGCCGTGATCGCCAAGCTGGCCGAGAGCCGCCTCGACGGCCGGATGCCAGCCGCGAACCATCATTTCGATCCGGCTGTGCAACGGGCCGACCTTGGGTGTCCGTCCACCTTCGCGCAGGTCGAGCGTGTAGCGGATCAGTGCGACCTCACCGTCTCCGAGTTCAATGGACCAACTGAGCAGCCGTGCATGCGCCGCTTCGGCAAGCATTTCGGCAATCGCCACGCGCCGCGCCGTGGTCAGCTCGTCGCGCGGCAGCCAGACGAAGGCAAAAAGGTGACGGTCGAGGGGGGCTTCGACCATTTCGATCATCGGGCGGGGTCGGTCCGCGATCGACATCGCCGAAAGCGCCAGCGTGTCGAGGCTGTCCTCTCCAATGCTGATCGCGATATCATGCGGCAGGCTCTCGATCGCATGGCCCAACGCCTTGCCGGTATGACCCTTGGGATCGAACTTGTACTTGACTTGAAGTGCCTGGAGCCGCTGCCGCAGGAGCGGAATGTCCTCCGCCGGTTTGTTGAGCGCGGCACTCGTCCAAAGACCGGCGTGGATCGAAAGCCCGGTCACCTTCCGGCCTTCGCGCCGCGGTACGATCAGAAGGTCGAGCGGAACGCGACGATGGACGCTGGATAGCAGGTTCGACTTGATGATCAGGAGGCCGTCCGCTCCTTTTCGGAATTGTTCGAGTGCGCGCTTGCGAGCGCCTTCGGAAAGAAGGCTTTCGCCCCGGTTCCGCCCGATGCCCAGCCCGGACGCGAGCTTTCCGTCCCCCGCGAACAGCGCGTGGCCGAGCAACGTGAAATTATTGTCCTCGAACCAGGAGAGCAGGGCGCCGTCTTCGGCTGGTAACCGCTCCACATCGGCAAGCATCGCTGCCTTGAGGCCTTCCCAGTCATCGACGGCGTTGCGAACATCGGCCATGCTCTGCCGGATGCTGTCGCGAATCTCGACACGGTCGCGCGCGTCGGCCCGGTCCGTCTCGACATAGATCAGCGATTCGGGCTTGCCGCCCTTGCTGATCGCGGTCAGCGCACCCTTGGCGTCGCGCGTAACATTGATCACCGGATGGAGCAGCCGGTCGATCACCAGCCCCTTCGCCGAAATCACCGCAGCCACCGAATCGACAAGGAAAGGCATGTTGGGGTTGACGACCGCAAGCCGCATCCGCCGCTTGCCGTCGGCATCGGTGATCGTGTCGATCGCAAGACTGGGTGCGCCGCTCCGCCGCGTTGCCAGCGCCGTCAGCGCGAACGCTGCAGCCGCAATGCGCGCTTGAGGCCCGAAGCCGTCAAGATCGCCCGGCAGCGAACGAGCTACCAGCGCTTTTGCTATGTCTGCGACAGGATTGAAGGGCTTTTCACTAGTACCATGGGTCGAGGATGTCATTCTGTTCCGCCTGAACCTGCTTGATGCCGCCCTTTACGGGCGTTCATCATTGTGCGGCGCTTATGCGCTCCGGAAGAGGCGATCTCAACCCTGTAATATTATTGCGTGAGCGCGCGGAGAGCCTTTTGAACCATCGCGTTGTCTTCCGGCAGTGCGCCAAGCACTCCGACATGAGCAGCGTCGACACGCCGCGCGATGAACAGGACGAATTCTTCGTCGCCGGGCGACTCGATAATCATCTTGGGGGGCATGCTGCGGGCGCGTTCGCGCGCGGCATCGCTTGCTTCCGCCGTTGCCTTGGGCGCGGGGCGCCGTTCGGCCCGTTCGGCATAGACCATGCCCTTGAGACCGCCCGGATGCGATTCGAGCGCGGCCTGGAAGCCGCCAATGCCGATTCCGAGCCTGCGGCCGTGCGACAGCGCCATTCCGTATTCCGCAAGCCGGGTCTTGTCGTAACCGATCCCGAAGACCAGCTTCACGATCGGCGTCATCGGCGCGCGCGCCTGCTTGACGATCTTGTTGTCCGCCAGCAGCTCCGAATATTCGTCCGGTCGCCGGTCGGCGACCGCTGCAAAATCATAGGCAAGCGAAAGCGCGCGATAGAGAAACTGCCGGCTGCGCGATTCCGAATGGGTCGCGGCGTCGGCAGTCTCGCGAGCGGCGGCAAGCCAGTCCCACAATGTCTCGTTTCCATTGGGCGCGAATTCCGCGGCCGGCGGACCATCCTCCTCCACCGCAGCTGCATCGAAACCCGGCGACGCGGTCGGCGCCGCTTGCGGCTTTGCGCTTGGCCCGTCTGCCCAAACGTTTACGGGTGCTTCATGACGAACGGGGCTCGTTTGAAGCGCGCGTTCGACTTCGTCGAGTATGCCGTTGGTCGTGGCCTCGTCGGCCACTTCCTTCCAGTTGATCACCCCGTAAATGAAATCGATATTGTCGTCGTCGGACGAGAACGGCATCAGAATGCCGCGATACATGGTGTTGTTGCCCCGGCCGTTCACGAACTCGGCCTCGAAGCCGATCGGTGCTCTATTGGCGATGATCTGAAGATAGTGATCGGTCAACCGCGAAAGCAGCGAACGGCTCGGGATATCCGATACGGTTTCGACGTCACTTCCCAGATCGCATTCCTTGCGCAGTTCATGGCCGAGAAAGGCAATGGTCGGATTGTCGACTCCGTTTGTGAAATCAAGCAGGACACTATGTGGGCCGAAATCGTCCATACTGGCCGGATCAAGGTCTTCGATCGACGGATAGGCTCGGCCATCCAGCAGCGACACCCAATAGTTATAGGCGCGAACATGCATCCGGCGCTCGTCGGTCCCGACGCTGGACGGCGTTTCCACGCCGTCCTCGTTGTTCCTGGCAAAATAGCCTGTCTGGTCCATGGCAAAAACCCTCAATTCGTCCCACAATCGAATTGGCGTCGTTTTGCACCGCATATGGTTGACGAAGCGTTAAGCCTTGACGGAATAATAGGGCAAACCGGCGCTTGTCTTGGTCGGCACTCGCTGGTAAGCGCCCCAGCGCCATGCCGCTTTAGCTCAGTTGGTAGAGCATCGCATTCGTAATGCGAGGGTCACAGGTTCGAGTCCTGTAAGCGGCACCATTTCCCCGTTCATCGGCGTTCGCCAATGTATGGACAAACCCCGGAAATCTGCTAAAAACTCCCTAGAAATGGCCGGGACTGTTCCGGTGCGTTCGCCAGCAACCGCACTCTGTTGGGGGTATGTTTGGGGGTATTTCGAAAAACCGTCGGAAAAAATACCCCCAAAATTCGCTGGCCGAGATTGGGAGATACCCCCAAATGGCTTTGACCAACACTGCGATCAGGCGCGCGAAGCCCAAAGCCAAGCCCTACAAGCTCGCCGATGAAAAGGGCTTGTATCTGCTTGTTTCGCCTTCGGGGGGATTGCTCTGGCGCTTGAAGTATCGCGTCAATGGCGTGGACGCGGACGGGCAACCAAAGCGCGTTGAAAAGCTGTTGGCATTGGGCACCTATCCCGAAGTCAGTTTGAAGGCCGCGCGCGAGCGGCGCGATCAAGCCCGCGAGCACAAAGCGGATGGCGTCGATCCGGCAGAGAAAAAGCAGCGCGACAAGGAAGCCGCCATGATCGGCGCGGTTAACACGTTTGGCGCGGTTGCCTTGAAGTGCATCGAAAAGAACAAGCGCGAAGGCTTGGCGGAAGCAACTCTCATCAAACGGAATTGGTTTTTGAAGCTGGTCACGCCAGCACTTGGCAATCGCCCTATCGCTGAAATTCAACCTTTTGCGGTCTTGGAGGCGGTGCGCCCGCTGGAGGCGAAGGGAAGGCTGGAAACGGCGCGCCGGACGCTGGAGTTTATCGGCCAGGTGTTTCGCTTCGCTGTCGCCAATCAGCTTGCGCCGTTCGATCCGACGCGCGATTTGCGCGGGGCTTTGACGGCACCGAAGCCCAAACATCTGGCGGCAATTCTGGAGCCGAAAAAGGTAGGCGAGTTGCTGCGCGCCATTGAAGGCTATGAAGGCCAGCCAATCACGCAAATTGCGTTGAGCCTATCGCCGCATGTGTTCGTCCGGCCGGGTGAATTGCGCAAAGCCGAATGGCGGGAAATTGACTTTGATGCGTCCGTGTGGCGGATTGCGGCGGAAAAGATGAAGGCAAGGCAGGAACATGCCGTGCCGCTATCCCGTCAAGCGCTGGCGCTCTTCGTCGCTGCGCGCGATCTGACTGGCGATGGCCGCTTTGTATTTCCTTCAATCCGCACCGCCGCGCGGCCAATGTCGGAAAACACGATCAACGGCGCGCTTCGCCGATTGGGCTTTACCGGTGATGATATGACCGCGCACGGCTTCCGCGCGATGGCCAGCACACTGTTGAATGAATCCGGCAAGTGGCAACCCGATGCGATTGAGCGCGCCCTTGCCCACAAGGATCGCGATCAGGTGAGGGCCGCCTATCATCGGGGCGCGCATTGGGAAGAAAGGGTGGAAATGGCGCAGTGGTGGTCGGACTATTTGGATACGATGAAGCAGGGCGCAATCGTAATCCCTTTCAATATGGTCGCCAGTTGACGCACAGACTCGACACTTGAAGATTTGTGTACGAATATTCGCGGGTGAACGAACGCGAACGTGAACAGATTGAACTGGTCGCTAACCGCGAAGTCGGACAGGCTAAGAGTTCGCTCAAGGAAAATCTCAAAGCCACCTATGCAAATCATGCGGCCACCGGACGGCTTCGCTCGGGCGTTACAATACGCGTAGCAGTTCGTGTAATGACCGAGGCTGCAAAGAGAGGCTTGGAAAGACTCGTCAATCAAGTCCGATCAATATCGAGCGATCAGGACGCGTTCCAATTTGTTAGGCAGGGCGTGGCTGATATTCTTGACGCTTGCGGAGCGGAATTGCCGGAAGTGCTGCGCATGGCTTCGGGCGAAACGAGAAGTTCATCCATAAACAGTGCGACCATGGGCCTCTACCAAAATATGCGGGATGAAATTGAGACAGATTTGGCGATAGCGTCATATGACTTTGGTGCGCCGAACATGGCCACTGTCGTAGCAGAGGCCACCATCGCCGAAATACCAAAAAAGGGCGGTCGTCCGCCTGCTGATTTTTGGGACGATATGTGGGCCGCGATTGCAGTGTCATTATTCATCGGTGACCTTGTGCCAAAATCGCAGGCCGATGTGGAACGGGCGATGGCCGACTGGATTGAAGCAAATGGTCGAAGTGCCGCAGTCAGCACGGTGCGCGCCCGAGCGCGGCGTTTGTGGGATAATCTGTCGGCAATTGACCAATAGTTCTCGTCCCTATTGATCCTTTTTCGGCCGATTTTGAGTGAGCGAGATTCAACAATTTCCCGGTGTCCGCTTGAACGTGAGCGAACTCACCGGAGAAAAACTATGGAACCTATCGCAACATCTGTGAACGGCGCGGCAAAGGCACTGAGCCTTGGCCGCACGTCAATCTATGCGCTGATCAATGAGGGCAAGCTAGAGACGGTCAAGTTGGGCCGTCGCACCCTGATCAAGACGGCTTCAATCCGACGCTTGATCGACCCGCAAGCATAGGCAGCGCGTCATGCCTAGTAGGCGGATCAACCCGCGCCTGATCAAGCTGCATCGCACCTATTCGGTTGAAGAGGCGAGCGAGCAGCTTGGCGTCCACAAAAACACTGTGCGTGGCTGGCAGCGTAATGGATTGGAGGCCCTAGACCGGTCCCGGCCGGTGCTGTTCTTGGGCAGCGCACTGCGCGAGTTTCTGGAGACGAAACGCCAAAAGGCGAAACGACCGTGCCCGCCCGGAATGCTCTATTGCTTCAAATGCCGCGCGCCGCGACCGCCCGCACTTGGCATGGTGGACTACACCCCTCGCACTGCCTCTAGCGGCAATCTGAGCGCCCTATGCGGGACGTGCGACACCATCATGCACCGGAGCGCCACATGGGCGTTACTGGCTGCAAAGATGCCCGGAATCACCGTCCAGATAGCCGGGGGCGGCCACGCATAAGTTAGCGGCCATATCCCTCCCTGTTTTGTGATTTGTGAAAGGACTGACAGCCATGGCGAAATACAATCCCGCGAACGAGCGGATCAAACGCGACTATTTCCAATATCTGCGTGAGGCCAAGCGCCGTAATGAATCGTCGGTGGACGCGGCGGCGAAGGCTCTTTCGCGCTTTGAAGAGGCGAACGGCCACAAGGATTTCAAGAAATTCCACCGCGAACAGGCCGTTGCCTTCAAGGCGAAACTGGATAAGCAACTGGCGGCACGAACGGGCGAGCGACTGAGCCGCGCCACGGTGCATTCAACGCTTTCCATGTTGCGGGCGTTCTTCATCTGGTTGGCAGACCGGCCGGGCTACAAATCGCGTATCAGCTATTCGGATGCCGACTACTTCAACCTGTCAGAAAAGGACGTGCGGATCGCGACGGCGCGGCGGGAGAGGCCCGTGCCGACGCTGGAGCAAATCCACCATGTCCTTGCCACCATGCCGTATGAAACGGACATTGAGCGGCGCGACAGGGCGCTGGTCGCATTTGCATTGCTGACCGGCGCGCGCGACGGCGCGCTGGCATCATTGAAATTGAAGCATGTCGATCTGGCCCAAGGGAGGCTCGATCAGGATGCGCGCGACGTGAAGACGAAATTCAGCAAGACGTTCTCGACTTGGTTTTTTCCAGTTGGGGGTGACGCTTTGGAAATAGTGAAGGATTGGGTGGCGCATTTACGCGGGCCTTTGCTGCGCGGCGATGGCGACGCCCTTTTCCCCGTCACCAAGCGGGGCATCGGGCCGGATGGCGGTTTCATATCGGCCGGGCTGGAGCGTTACGGCTGGAGCACGTCTGAGCCGGTGCGGCGGATATTCCGCGCAGCGTTCGATGGCGCTGGCCTGCCCTATTTCCCCCCGCATTCGTTTCGCCATACCCTTGCCCGCCTTGGCGAAACGGTTTGCCAGACTCCCGAGCAATTCAAATCATGGTCGCAAAACCTTGGCCATGACGACGTGCTGACAACCTTCACGAGCTATGGGCAGGTGCCTGCGCACCGGCAAGCCGAAGTGATCCGGGGGCTGGGGCATTGTGACGGGGCACAAGCGGTTGATCCGGCCTTTGTGGCGAAAGTGGTGGCTGCAATGGGGCAAGTCCAGAACGGTTGACTTGCATCGTCCCCGGCGCTCGAATGCCACAATGTGCAATCACTACCGGACGCACCGCGAAGACATAGCCGATTGGGCGGAATGGGCGGGATACAATCTGCCCGCCGCATATGAAATTCATGAAGATATCTGGCCGAAGCGCCCCGGCACCATCGCGCGGATTGTGGACGGCCAAAAGATTGCGGAAGCCATGTCTTGGGGCGTGCCGATGACATTGCCCGGCAAGCGGCCGGGAACGACCATTTCCAAGCACGTCACCAACGTGCGCAACCTGACTAGCCCGTTCTGGAAATCCATGCTTGCCAGCCCCGAACGGCGATGCCTTGTCCCGTTCAGTCGCTTCGCGGAACCCCAGCCCGGCAAAGACCCTGAAACCGGCCGCCCGGCAGAATATTGGTTCAATGTAACAAACCGGCCGGTAGCAGCATTTGCAGGCATCTGGAGGCCATCTGAGGCGGGGAATGTATATGCCTTCCTGACGTGCGTGCCAAACCCGCTTGTCGCGCCGCTGCACCCCAAGGCGATGCCAGTGATCCTGCAAGAGGACGACTATGACCAGTGGATGGGCGGCACCTTTGAGGAGGCTTGCGCGCTGGCGGTGCCCTATCCCTCGCAATTGATGAATTTGGCATAGCCCCTTGGCGTCGGGCCGGGAGGGCTGCTAAGCCCCATACGAACAAACAGGGGCAACATGCAGGCAATGTTCGGATTGAGTGGCTTGTGACAGACCCCAGCCTGTTCACGTCCGGCGCGCTATTCACGCAAGACTATCTCGTGGAAGGCATCGCCAGCACCGCGCAATTCGGCGCGGTGGACATTGTGGCCATGCGTGCGCGACTGGCGACGATCCTTGACGGCTTCCCCCATGCCAGCAAGCCCAATGAAGCGACAACCGAAAATGACCTGATCTGGCCGGTCATGGCGGCGCTGGGCTGGAGCGATTATCTGACCCAGCAAAACCTGTCCGCAACCGGCCGGGTGGACGTGCCGGACGGGTTGCTGTTCATCGACGCCGCCACGAAAGCCAAGGCCAATACGTTCCCCGAAGAATCAAAGCGCTACCAATTCGGCGCAGCGGTCATCGAAAGCAAACGCTGGGGCCGCGCGCTCGACCGGGCCGAAGGGAAAACCGAAAAGGATACGCCTTCAACCCAATTGCTGCGCTACCTTCGCCGCATCGATGATCTGACCAATGGCGAACTGCGCTGGGGCATCCTGACCAACGGCACAAAGTGGCGGCTCTATTTTTCCGGCGCGCGCTCCACCATTGACGATTATCTGGAATTGGATCTTGCCCGGATCATGGGGCTGGACGGCGATCTGCTCGATACCGGCATCACCGGCGAAGAGCGCGACCATTGGCTTGCCGTGTTCGTCGCCATGTTTTCGCGGACCGCATTCGAGCGCCCAAGCGCAAAAGCCCCCAGCTTCCACGACACGGCGCGCAGCGAAGCGGCTTACTATGAAGAGCGCGTTGCCAAGAATCTTTCGGAACTTGTGTTCAATCGACTTTATCCGGCCTTGGGCAAGGCGGTAGCAAGCGCCGCACCGGCCGAAACCGCACTGGACGATGTAAGGCAGGCAACGCTGATCCTGCTCTATCGGCTGCTCTTTGTGCTCTATGCCGAAGACCGGGGGCTGTTGCCGGTCAAGGATTCGCGGTTTGACGATTATGCGCTGCGCAAGTCGCGGCTCGATGTTGGCGCGCGGAAGGACGCGGGGGACGCCTTTTCCAGTGTAGCCAAGACCATCTGGGGCCGCTTCGCAGACCTCGCTGAAATGATCGACAAGGGCGATCCGTCGGTAGGCTTGCCGCCCTATAATGGCGGCCTGTTCAATGGTGAGCAAACACCGCTGCTAAAGACCATCGCGCTTGGCGATGACGTTATGGCGGAAGCCATCGACATATTGTCATTCGAGCAACAGGGCGGGCAGCGACGCTATATCAACTATCGCGATTTGTCGGTGCAGCAGCTCGGTTCGATTTACGAAAGGTTGCTGGAATTTGAACTGACCCGAGACGAATCCGGCGCGGTGGAAATTCGTCCAAACATCTTCGCGCGAAAAAATTCGGGCAGCTATTACACGCCTGACGACCTTGTGTTGCTGATCCTGGACGAAACGCTGGAGCCGCTGATCAATGACGCGCTGGAGGGCTTCAAAGCTGCGCTGGAGGCCAGAGAGAAAGACCGGCCGGAGGATCAACAGCTTTTCCAGTTGCAGAAGGCCGATCCGGCCAAGGCGATCACGCGGTTGCGAATTTGCGATCCAGCAATGGGTTCGGGCCATTTCCTTGTCAGCCTTGTTGACCGGCTGACCAATCATGCGCTCGACGCCATAGACGAAGCGCGGGCGATGGCGCGCGACGTGGCGGGGCTGGATTATGAATCCCCGGTCGCGGAAGAAATCCGCAAGGTGCGCTCGACCATTCGCCACAATGCCGAAACCGCCAAATGGGCGATCAGCGAAGAGCAACTGGACGATCCGCAACTGGTCAAGCGCATGGTGCTGAAACGGTGCGTCTATGGGGCCGACAAAAACCCGATGGCGGTGGAACTGGCCAAGGTGGCGCTATGGCTGCACACATTTACCGTTGGCGCGCCGCTGTCCTTCATCGATCACCATCTTGCGGCCGGGGACAGCCTGTTCGGCCTTTGGGTGCGCGATGCCATCGACAAGGCGGGCAAGGGCGGCGAACTGCTCTATGTTGAAGAACTCCGCAATGCGGAACGCCAAGCGGCGGTCATGCAACGGATCGAAGCCCTGACCGATGCCGACATAACCGAAGCCCATGATTCCGCGACAATGTGGCATGAAGTGGAGGCGCAAATCGGGCCGCTGGACGGCTTTGTCAGCTTCATGCACGCGCTCGATTGGCTGGATTTGAAAGGGCCGGACAAGGCGTTGGTCAGCCTTTGGCTAGACGGACAGTTTGGCGAGCCGATACCGATTGCGCGCGGGCGCAAGGCCCCGGAAGCCTATCGCGCCAAGCCCGATGAAGCCGAACGCTTCCTTGTAATATGGCAGGCCGCACGCGACCTGATCCGCGAAGAGCGATTCCTGAATTGGCAAATCACTTTTCCGGGCGTCTGGAGCAATTGGGCAAGCAAGGGGCTGGAGGGCGGCTTCGATGCCATTGTCGGCAATCCCCCTTGGGACAGGATCAAGCTGCAACAGGTGGAATGGTTTGCCGCACGGCGGCCGGACATTGCCAAGGCGCAAAGGGCATCTGACAGAAGGAAACTGATTGCGGGACTTAAAGCCGACAACGACCCTCTTTTTGGCGACTACGACAAGGCCGAACGCAGAGCATTGATGGCTGCCAAGACCGCACGAACTGGCGGAAAATTCCCGCTTTTGAGTCAAGGTGACATCGACATTTACAAATTGTTCGTCGAACGAGCAAAATCGCTTATAAATGAAAATGGTATAGTTGGATTGCTAACACCTATAGGAATCGGTGCAGATCGGTCTACGGCATCATTTTTTTCAAATCTGTCGAATACAAAAAAGCTAAAAAGTTTTCTGTCCTTTGAAAATAAGAAGCATTGGCTTTTTTCGGACGTGCACGCCGAAGATCAACCTACTGTGATTGTGTTTTCGGGTAAAAATAGGGAATTTTCCAAATTTAGATATGCAGTTAAATTACACGGTATTCCTAGGGAAGGTCATGATTCGATTCGATATCTGACTGCAGAAATTCTTGAAAAGGTAAACCCTAATACTGGAACTGCTCCCATTTTAAGGAACGCCGCAGATTTGCCTCTGATGGCAGGCATTTATTCGCGCGTGCCGGTATTGGTGGACAGGTCCGGCGATAAGCCTATAGCGGCTTGGCCTGCTAGATATGTGACGATGTTTCACATGACTAATGACAGCTATTTGTTCCGCACTGCAGTCGAACTAGAGGAAAATGAAGGAGCATGGCGGGTCGAAGCCAATCACTGGCAATCGAGCGATGGAAGATGGGTGCCGTTGTTTGAAGGGAAGAGTATTCAGATTGACAACCATCGCTATGCAGGAATTAAATTTTCAGACACTGGCACGAGTGGGCAAGGTATTAGTGTTCACTCGACAATAACTCAAATTTGCGATCCCAGTTTCACAACGACACCTCGGTATTGGGTAAACTCAAAAGCGGTGCCTTTGATTGCCAACTTTCATTTTTCATTAAATGGAATTTGCAATTCCAATAACGAGAGAACGTTAATCAGCGCGATTATTCCTGGAATTGGTTGCGGAAACTCGTTGCCAATATTGCATTTAGAGAACCCCGACCACAAATGCCTCATGCAGGCAAATTTCGGCTCCTTCGTTCTAGACTACGTTCTTCGCCAGAAGTTGCAAAGCCGCAATCTCAACAAATATATGATCGAACAGCTGCCTGTTATTCCCCCATGCGGCTATGCCCGCACATTTGGCCCCAAAAGCGCGGCTGAAATTGCAACAGCGGCAGTGCTGGAGTTGACCTATACCGCGCATGATATGGCGCCCTTTGCGCGTGATATGGGGCATGTGGATGCCAAGGGCGAAGTCTTGCCGCCCTTCATCTGGGATGAAGAGCGCCGCCTGCATTTGCGCGCGAAGCTCGATGCGCTCTATTTCATCCTCTATGGCGTCTATGATCCGGCTGACCCGGCCGGGAGCCGCGACGATATCCGCTATATCTATTCCACCTTCCCGATTGTCGAGCGGCAGGAAATCGCCGCTTACGGCACCTATCGCAGCCGCGACCTGGCCCTTGCCTATATTAACACGTTGATCGCCGGTCAGCCGGATGCGATTGTGGCGGGGTGAACCTGACGTGATAAGGCTCTATCTGTAAGGAGAAAGTCATGAAGGACGATCACGTAAAGCCGCAGGGCAGCGAAATGCGCAACTCTCCCAAGGTTCGAGACAAGGCTGGCCACGGGAATGAAGCGGCATTGACTGGCCACGAAGCTTGCTACTGGAACGACAAGAAATATTCCGACGGCGCAACCGTCTGTGATTCTCATACCCGCTATGAATGCTGGAGCGGCAAATGGCTTGAAATCGGCTTGTGTTGAACGGGGCACCCAAACCCGCACATTGGCGCTCCGCAAGGTTCCGCCGAAGGGGTGACAATCACGCTCTGGGGGTATTTTTGGGGGTATTTTCAAAATCACATTGCATAAATGGACGTATTTTCGTCGATTATTGAGAGTATTCGAGTCCTGTAAGCGCACCATTTTCCTGATCGCTAACGTTCGAAGCCGCCCGAGCCGGAAGGATGTGCGCGGACTCAAAGCGGCAGCGAACTCTATCGCATCGACAGGCTACCCCTTCAGCCGCTCCGCATAGCCTTTCCGGAGCTTGGCGAGTTTGGGCGGGATCACGGCAAGGCAATAGGGGTTTCGCTGCCCTTCACCGTTCCAATATTCCTGGTGATAATCCTCTGCGGGGTACCAATTGCCGAGCGGCTCAATCGTGGTGACGATCGGTTGGGGCCAGTCGGGCTGGTTGCGGGCGATTGCGGCGCGCGCTTTGGCCTCCTGTTCGGTGCCGTCGGGGAAGATGGCGGATCGGTATTGCGTTCCGATGTCGTTGCCCTGCCGGTTGAGCTGGGTCGGATCATGCGTTGCAAAGAAGATGTCGAGCAGGTCGGCATAGGAAATCTGATCGGGATCGAACGTCACGCGGATCGCCTCGGCATGGCCGGTGTCGCCGCCGCAGACCTGGCGATAGGTCGGGTTGGGCACGGTCCCGCCAATATAGCCACTTTCGACACCCGAAACGCCATTGAGAGACTGGAACACTGCCTCGGTGCACCAGAAGCAGCCGCCGGCGAGAATGGCCTGATTTTGAGACATGAGGGTCCTTCCAGATATAGTGCCGGGATCGCCCACCATACCCCTCAGTCGTGCGAAGCGATCCAGTCCTCGACCACCGGAGCAATCCTTTCACGCCATTTGCTGCCGTTGAAGATGCCGTAATGGCCGGTTCCCTCGGCCATATAGTAACGCTTCTTGCCCGGTTCCAGACTTGTGGAGATATCGAGCGCAGCCTTGGTCTGGCCAAGGCCCGAAATATCGTCGCGCTCACCCTCGATCGCGAGAAGCGCGACCTTGGTGATCGCTTTGGGATCGACTCGCTTGCCGCGATGCATGAATTCACCTTCGGGCAGCGCATGGCGCTGGAAGACGACATCGATCGTCTGCAAGTAGAACTCCGCCGTCATGTCGCAGACCGAGCGGTATTCATCATAGAAATCCTTGGTCGCTTCCGCGCTTTCATCGTCGCCCTGGACGAGATGCTTGAACATTTCCCAATGGCTCATCATGTGATTGCCGAGATTCATCGACATGAAGCCCGCCAACTGGAGAAAGCCCGGGTAAACCTTCCGCCCAGCGCCGGGATAGGAATAGGGGACGGTCGCGATCACATTGTTGGCAAACCAGCTGTGCGGTCGTTGCGTCGCCAGCGTATTCACCGCAGTCGGCGCCTTGCGCGTGTCGATTGGACCGCCCATCAGGGTAAGTGTCTTGGGCACGCATTTATGCTTCGCTGCCGACATCACGGCAACCGCCGCATAGGCTGGCACTGAAGGCTGGCAAACCGCAAGGACGTGCGCGCCCGGCCCAATCGCCTCAAGGAACTCGATCAGGTAATCGACATAATCGTCCAGATCGAAATGCCCTTCGCTCAGCGGCACGTTGCGCGCGTCGCGCCAATCAGTGATATAGACATCGTGCTTCGGCATCATCCGTTCGACCGTGCCTCGCAGCAACGTTGCGTAGTGGCCGGACATCGGGGCAACAATCAGTAGCTTCGGCCCCCCCCTCACACCCTCGCGCACGAAGCGCTTCAGCTGGCCGAAGGGCTTTTGCAGCACGATTTCCTCGCGCACGGCGACATGCTTGCCATCCACAATGGTGTGATCCAGCCCGAAAGCAGGCTTGCCCCGGGGCGCCGAGGCGTGAGCGAAGACATGAAGCGCGGAGGCAAGTATCTCTCCGCCGCCGAAATAGGCGAAGGGATTTGCCGGATTGGTCAGGAATTGGGCACCACTATGTGCCAGCGCGCTGGCGCCCGCCAGCCACGAACGCTGCATTTCATAGGCGTTATAGATCATCGAACATCCCTTGCTGGCCCACCGGTGTGGCGGAGAAATTCGGCTTGTGCAATGCACAATATAATCCGTCGCATATTGAGACGGATTTGCCCTGCTGCTACGCCCTCCGGCATGTCAGACGAAGTCAGGCCGGAAAACGGCAATAGAAAGCTCGGCAATCTCCGCATGGTTTGGGACTTCGCGATCCAGTATCCGGGGCGGATCGCCTTTGCTGCGCTCTCCCTTCTGGTCGCGGCGGCGGCGACGCTTGCCATCCCCAACGGCTTTCGCCTCGTCATTGACCGGGGCTTCGCGGCAGCGGGCGGCGATGTCGGGCGCTGGTTCGAATACTTGCTGATGATCGTGAGCGTTCTTGCGGTCGCGACGGCAAGCCGCTTCTATTTCGTCTCCTGGTTGGGGGAGCGCGTTGTTGCTGACGTGCGCAGCGCGGTCCTCGACAATCTGTTGCGGCTTTCGCCAAGTTATTTCGAAGTCAATCGCCCCGCTGAAGTCGCGTCGCGCATCACTGCGGATACGACGCTGATCGAGCAGGTGGTGGGCACGACGATGTCGGTCGCGCTGCGCAATATTGTTCTTGGCATTGGTGGGATCGCCTATCTTTTCACCTTGGCTCCGAAGCTGACCGCCATGCTCCTGCTGGGCATTCCACTAGTGATCGTCCCGGCCATCCTGATCGGGCGGCGTCTGCGCGAAACGTCCCGCAAGAGCCAGGACAGGATCGCCGATGTCGGGGTAATCGTGGTTGAGGTTCTCGCGGCGATGAAGATTGTGCAGGCCTTCGGGCAGGAGCAGCGTGAAAGCCAACGCTTCTCGGGTGCGGTCGAAAACGCGTTCGGAACGGCGCGCAGGCGGATCGCCATCAGGTCCGGCCTGACGGCGTTCATGATCCTGATGATGTTCGGGGCCGTCACGATGGTGATGTGGCAAGGGGCGCTCGACGTGCAGTCCGGGCGGATGACGGGTGGATCGATCGCTGCATTCGTCCTGACCGGTGGATTTGTGGCAGGAGCCTTCGGTGCGCTTGCAGAAGTTTACGGAGATCTCGTGCGGGGATCGGGCGCGGCGGGCCGTTTGGCAGAGCTTCTTTCGGAACGGCCGGGAATTGCGGCGCCTGAAAATCCGATCCGCCTTCCCGAGCCGCCGCAGGGCCGGATCGAGTTCGATCATGTTCGCTTTCGCTACCCCACGCGCCCGGAAGTCAGTGCGCTTGCCGATTTCTCCTTGACGATCAATCCGGGAGAAACGGTGGCCGTTGTCGGTCCGTCGGGCGCCGGCAAGACGACGCTGTTTCAACTGATCCAGCGCTTCTACGATCCCGAAAGCGGATGGGTCCGGGTCGATGGCGTCGCGCTGCCCGATGCCGACCCCGCCGATATCCGGGCGCGCATGGCCATGGTGCCGCAGGAAACGGTGATTTTCGCTGCGAGCGCGCGCGACAATTTGCGCTATGGGCGCTGGGACGCGAATGACGATGCGCTCTGGGCGGCGGCCGAGGCCGCCAATGCGGCCGAGTTCCTTCGCCAGCTTCCCGATGGGCTCGACACATATATGGGCGAAGGCGGCGCACGCCTCTCAGGCGGACAACGCCAGCGGATAGCCATCGCCCGCGCCATTCTTCGTGACGCACCGATCCTGCTTCTCGATGAAGCGACCTCGGCGCTTGATGCGGAATCCGAGCGGCTGGTTCAGGATGCGCTCGACAAGCTGATGAGCCAGCGCACCACGATCGTCATCGCGCACCGGCTTGCGACCGTCCGGGCTGCCGACAGGATTATCGTGATGAGCGAAGGCCGGATCGTCGAGGAGGGAAACCACGATAGCCTGAGCAGGGCAGGCGGCCTTTATGCGCGGCTGGCTCGGATGCAATTCGAGGGATTGGCCGCCTGACCGGGTAACTTCCGAAACGGGCCGGAAAACAAGGCGAGGCAAAAAAAGAGGCGGCCATTGGCCGCCTCTTTCAAAACAGATAACTCGACGAACTTACGGGCTGGTCGGGTTGTTGCTGCCGTCGGCTGCGATGATGATGCCGCCGATGACCGCTGCAGCGGCCAGAAGCGCCAGAATGAGGCTGCCACCAGCAAGCTTCTCACCCTTCTTGTCGACGGTCGCGCCCTGACGGACCTGCGCCGACCGCACCGAGAGCTTGCTCACGGCAGTCTGATTGGCCTGCGCCGCCTGCGCGACGGTCGGAACAACGACCATCGAGCCGGCAACCAACGCTGCCATTGCTGCTTTACGAATGCTCATTATTAAACTCCCTTTTGGTCGCACTCTATTACCGCTGCCGTATGTGACAGCGAACTCGATTCATTTCAACCCGAAAAACCTGTTGCCGCAGTTTTTTCTCTGGTCATCTCTTTGTTAGTCGCCAGCAGTGTCGCCCAATTGACACAATTCGCTTGTCAATCGCAGAAATACAGCCAGTCAAAGTGGCTTATGTAACTGGAATGTTTGACAATGAGTTAACATATACGCGGCTGCAAAGTATTGCTTTCAAAGCTGTGTAGTAATGTGTTGGCTGGGGCGGCAGGATTCGAACCTGCGAATGCCGGCATCAAAAGCCGGTGCCTTACCGCTTGGCGACGCCCCAACTCAGCTCTGCAAGGAGGCGGCCCTATAGCAGCCCGGTTGCCAATGACAATTGCTCAGTCGAGCCGCATGACCCAATTATGCGGATCGGGGGCCAGACCGCGCTGGATGGCGACCAGTCTTTCTTTCATTCTTGTGGTGAACTGGCCTGGGCCGCCCGCGCCGATCGTGAATGCGCCGTTCGACCCGGTCACGCTGCCGATCGGTGTGACCACGGCTGCAGTGCCGCAAGCAAAGGCCTCGGTCAGGCGTCCGCTTTGCGCATCCGCCTGCCACTGGTCGATTGCGTAAGGCTGTTCACGCACGACAATGTCTTCTTCACGCGCCAGCGTGAGCAGTGCGTCGCGCGTAATGCCGGGAAGGATCGTGCCGCCAAGCGGCGGCGTCTGGATGGAGCCATCTGCAAAGACGAAGAACAGGTTCATGCCCCCCAGTTCCTCGATCCAGCGCCGCTCCGCCGCGTCGAGGAAGACGACCTGGTCGAATCCCTTTGCGATGGCTTCGGCCTGCGCGACGAGGCTTGCGGCATAGTTGCCGCCGCACTTGGCGGCCCCCGTTCCGCCCGGCGCGGCGCGGGTATGGTCCTGAGAAACCCAAAGCGAGATCGCGGGCGCACCGCTCTTGAAATAGCCGCCAACTGATGAAGCTAAGACGAGGTAGATATATTCCGAGGATGGCTTCACGCCGAGAAAGACCTCGCTCGCGAACATGAAGGGGCGCAGATAGATCGACCCGCCTTCGACATCGGGAAACCATTCCCGGTCGATGGAAACGATCTGCCGGAGCGATTCGACGAACAGCTCTTCGGGCAGCTCGGCCATTGCCAGCCGCTTCGCTGAATCCCGGAACCGCCTGGCATTGGCATCCGGGCGGAAAAGCGCCATGCTCCCGTCGGCCAGCCGATAGGCCTTCAGGCCTTCGAAAATCTCTTGCGCATAATGAAGCACGGCGGTTGCCGGGTCGATCGAAAGCGGCCCACGCGGCATGACCTTTGCGTCGTACCAGCCTCGCGCATCGCTGTAGCGGATCATGACCATGTGATCTGTAAATACCCGCCCGAAGCCGGGGTCGGCCAAAAGCCGCGAGCGCTCTGCAGGCGCTACTGGCTTCGGATTGCGTTCGACGATGAACGGAAGCGAAGTTGTCGCTTGCACGGGAGCATGTTCGTTCATCGGGAATCCTTTCAGATGCGGCTTGCATTCCGGTAATCGACGCGCCAAGATACGTCAATATGGCTGTCCCAAATGCCTTGATGCAGAGTCCCGCCGCTTCGCCGCTTTTTTTGCGCGAGGCGGAAATTAGGCGGGGTGTCGAACTGCTCTATTTTGGTTACAGCCATCTGACGCGATCGATCGACGAAGAGTTGGCAACACAGGGCCTTGGC
This sequence comes from Sphingomonadaceae bacterium, assembly GCA_041916635.1. Classification (GTDB taxonomy): domain Bacteria; phylum Pseudomonadota; class Alphaproteobacteria; order Sphingomonadales; family Sphingomonadaceae; genus Aquisediminimonas. Next base: position 1,540,711 of record JAYRZE010000001.1, read on the forward strand.
CGCGCTCATCACCGCGCGCTTTATTTCATCGCGCGCCAGCCCGACCTGACGGTCAGCGACCTGCTCAGGCTGCTTGCAATCACCAAACAATCGCTTGGTCGTGTCCTTAACGATCTTGCCGAACGCGGGTTCGTCGAAAACCGCCCGGGTACGAGCGATCGCAGGCAAAAGCTCCTCCGTCTCACGCCGGAAGGTTCGGTGCTCGAAGCGCGGCTGTTTGCCAGCCTGCGGGAAAAAATGGCGCATGCCTACGGCAATGCCGGCCAAGCGGCGGTGACCGGCTTCTGGCAGGTACTGGAAGGACTCATTCCAGAGGCCGAAATCAGTCGCGTCATTGCGCTCCAGCGCGAGCGTTAGGAACGCCGGGCTTCGTCGCCCATTTCCTTGCTGCGCCTCGTGGCGGCATCGAGCGTGTCGGTCAGCAGCCGGACCAGCGCCTCGTCCTTGTCGAGCACGTCGAGCCCTTCGCGTGTCATTCCGCCCTTGCTTGCCACCCGATCCGCCAGAACGGCTGGTGCGTCGTTCGATTGGGCCGCCAGCAGCGCCGATCCTTCGACCATGGCCAGCGCCAACCGGGCCGACTGATCGGGGTCAAGTCCGAGCCGCGCACCTGCGACGCCCAGCGCATCGGTAAAGCGGTACAGGAAGGCCGGGCCGCTTGCTGCTAGTGCAGCGACAAGGTGGAGCTGGGCTTCATCGGCAATCCATTCGACAAGGCCCAGTGGCGCCATGAATGCGCCGATCCCCGCGTCGGGCCCCTCGGCGCTGTGCAGGGCAATCACGCCCTTTCCGAGTGCCGCCGGCAGGTTGGGCATGATCCGCACGATTTGCGCGGCCATTGGGAAACGCGTCTTGAGTGTCGCAATATCGACTCCGGCGAGAATCGAGAGCAATTGCGTCTGCGGTCCGACGAGGCGTGAGACATCGGCTGCAACCGCATCGAGCAGTTGCGGCTTGACGGCAAGCAGGATTCGATCTGCCGGCGGGACGTTTGCGGGAATGGCCGCAAGTGCCGAAAGGCCTCCGGGCAGGGCCGGCAGGGCAGGGTCGACCACATGCACGTGGGAAATGTTTAGCCCGGTTTCGACCCATCGCCGGAGCATCGCGCCGGCCATGTTGCCGCAGCCGATGATCCAGAAGGATCCGCCGGTCACGCTTCGCCCTGGGTCTCGACCATGGCCGCCGCGATCGCTTCGGTCGGGCTCTTGCCGCCCCAGAGGACGAACTGGAAGACGGGATAGAAGCGATCCAGCTCTCCCGCTGCCGCATCGATCAGCGCATCGGCCTGTTCGGCGGACAATGTCGCCTCTTCCTCGCCTTCAAGCAGCGCGGCATGGCGGAAGACGAGCGTGCCGTTGCCCGACCAGAGTTCGAAATGGCCAAGCCAGAGCTGCTCGTTGATCAGCCCGATCGTTTCATAGATTGCCGGATATTGGTCCTGCGTTACCCGGACGTCCGGGAAGGCAAGGAACTGGAGCACGCGGTCTTCATCGCGCCAGACGCCGCGCAGCTCATACTGGCCCCAGGAGCCTTGGGTCGCGGCCACGATTTCTTCGTCGCCGACCCGCTCATGGTTCCAGCCATTGGCCGCAAACCAGCTTTCAAGCGTATCGATGGGCGTGGACTGGCCGTCGCTCCGGGCAAGATCGTCAATTGTCATATGAGCGCCCTTGCGCTGGATTCGCGCGCGACTTCAAGAGGACAAGCGACGAAAACTGTGGATAGGATCGTGCACTCAGGCCTTTGGCTTGGCTGTGCGCTTTGCGGCGGCCGGCTTCGCGGCCTTGCCTTCGAGCGCGTCAAGGCGCGCCTTCAGCGCCTCGGCTTCGTCGCGTGCGGCCGCAGCCATTGCCTTCACCGCTTCGAATTCGTCGCGGCTCACAAAGTCGAGCCCGCCGATCCATTCCTTGGCCCTTTCGCGTGCCGATGCTTCGGCCTCGCGCCCCACGCCTGCAAGTGTACCGGCGGCGCCGTTGATGAATTTGGCAAGATCGTCGAATATCCGATTCTGGCTTTGCACGTGCATGGTCCTCCAAATCGTCCCTTGACCCTTATCTGGGGAGGGGGGCCTGCTAAAGCAAGGGCCAATGGTTCCAACAAAGCGCTTTCCCCTCGCGGCGAAGCGGCTAAGTTCCGGCCACCGAGAATCAGGGAGGAAACGAAATGCGCACATTGGTGTTGGGAATGGCGTTGGCTGCAACGGCAGGGCAGCCGGTTCAGGCGCAAATCAGGCCGGATCAGGAGTCCTTCCGCGCGCTCTACAAGGAATTGGTTGAAACCAACACCACGCTCTCCAACGGAAGCTGCACGCTAGCGGCTGAGCGGCTCGCGGCGCGGATGAAGGCAGCGGGCTTTTCGGAAAAGGATCTGACTGTCTTTTCGACTCCCGAGCATCCGAAGGAGGGCGGGCTTGTCGCGATCTATCAAGGGACCTCCAAAAAGGCCAAGGCCATCCTCCTCCTCGGACACATCGACGTGGTGGAAGCGAACCGCGCCGACTGGACTCGCGACCCCTTCACCCTGGTGGAAGAAGATGGCTTTTTCTACGCCCGCGGCACGTCCGATGACAAGGCGCAGGCGGCCATCTGGACCGACACGCTGATCCGTTACAAGAAGGAAGGGTTCAAGCCGAAACGCACGGTCAAGATGGCTCTGACCTGTGGTGAGGAAACGACGTTCGCTTTCAACGGCGCCGAGTGGCTGGCGCAAAACCGCAAGGACCTGATCGACGCGGAATATGCGTTGAACGAAGGCGGCGGCGGACGCGTGACGGCTGACGGAAAGCGGCAGATCCTTGCCATGCAGGTTGGCGAAAAGACCGTCCAGAATTTCCAGCTCGAAGCCACGAATCCGGGCGGACACAGCTCGGTGCCCCGGCCGGACAATGCCATCTACTCATTGGCCGCCGCCGTTTCCAAGATCGGCAAGTTCGAATTCCCCGTGCAGTTCAACGACACCACTCGGGCCTTCTTCACCCGATTGGCCCCGACACTGCCGGCAACGGTAGGGGGAGCAATCAACACACTGCTCGCCAACCCGGCCGACGCGGCTGCCAATGCGATCGTATCAGCCGATGCGACGCTCCATTCGACCCTGCGGACCACGTGCGTCGCGACCATCCTCGAGGCTGGCCACGCCATGAACGCGTTGCCGCAACGCGCACGGTCGGTGGTCAATTGCCGGATGTTCCCCGGATCGAAGGTCGAAGATGTGCAGGCTGCGCTTGCGGGTGCGATCGGCGACCCGCAAGTAAAAGTCACGACGATCCCGCCTGTGCGCCCGCTTGCATCGCCGCCGCCCTTTGCGGCCAAGATCTTCGGCCCCGCGGAAAAACTTGCGGCGGAGATGTTTCCCGGCATCCCGATGCTACCCATCATGTCAACCGGGGCGACCGATGGGATATTCCTCGCGCCCGTCGGAATTCCGACCTATGGCGTGCCGGGCATCTTCTACGAAGCCGATGGCGGTGGAATCCACGGGCTGAACGAGCGGATCAGGGTGAAGTCGCTCTATGACGGGCGCGATTATCTCTACAGGCTTGTGAAGATCTACGCGAACCAGGACTAGCGTCAGCCCGCGACGACCTGCTCGATCGCGCCGAACAGGCTGTGATGCTTTTCGTCTTCCATCCAGATGCGGACGGTGTCGCCTGCCTTCATGAACGGGGTTTCGGGCTGGCCGCGCAGGATCGTTTCGATCGTGCGGACTTCGGCAAGGCATGAATAGCCGTGCCCTCCTTCGCTGATCGGTTTGCCGGGGCCGCCATCAGGCCCTCGGTTGGAGACTGTGCCCGACCCTATGATCGTGCCGGCGCCCAGCGCGCGTGTCCTTGCGGCATGAGCGATGAGCTGGCCGAAATCGAAAGTCATGTCGACACCCGCATCGGCGCGTCCGAGCGGCTTTCCATTGAGATCGACGCACAGTGCACCGTGCAGTTTAGCCCCGTCCCAACGTGAACCAAGCGCATCGGGCGTCACGAACACCGGCGAAAAGGCGCTTGCGGGTTTCGACTGGAAAAAGCCGAAGCCCTTCGCAAGCTCGGCCGGGATGAGATTGCGTAGCGACACATCGTTGGTCAGCCCGACCAGCCGGATCGCCTTGCGGGCCTCGGCATCCGATGCGCCAAGCGCGACATCACCAGTCACGACCACTACTTCGGCTTCCATGTCGCAGCCCCAGCTTTCATCCGCGAGCGGAATCGGATCGCGCGGCCCCAGAAAACCGTCGGAGCCGCCCTGATACATCAGCGGGTCGTGCCAGAAACTGTCGGGCATCTCGGCCTTGCGGGCCTGGCGGACGAGCGCGACATGGTTCACATAGGCCGAACCGTCTGCCCATTGATAAGCCCGGGGCAGCGGCGCCGCGGCATCATGTTCGTGGAAGCGCATCATCGGGATGGCTTCGTGCGCCAGATCTTCGGCAAGGTTGCGAAGCAGTGGCTCGATCCTGTCCCAGTCGTCGAGCGCAGCCTGTAGGGTCGGCACGATATGGCCGGTATCGGCATACCAGGCGAGATCGTCCGAAACGACGACGAGACGGCCATCCCGGCCCGATTTGAGTGATGCAAGTTTCATAGGGCTAGTCCTTAGGCGAGCAGGGGCTGAGGGGAAAGAGGCGGCAGTGCTTGACCCCATTGCCCTTTCGTGTTGGCTTGGAGAGCGATTTCTGGCCCCGGAGCAGGATGAGGCAAGGCATGAAGCAATGGGTGGCACTGGCGGGCGCGCTGCTGCTTTCGGGGGCGGTCGGCGCGCAGGTGTCGCCGCAGGATGTCGCAGCAGCGAACCGGGGCGTGGTGACCGAGCAGGGTCGCGATGCAGCCTGGCACTATGGGCAGCACCGTTTGCTGAGCGGCGCGATTGAGGCGCTCAAGCCGCAGCGGCCGGGCGTGGTTGATGCGTATGTCGTAGTTGCGGGGCTCGATTCCGATCCGGTTTTCGGGCGCGAGGCAGCGCAAGCAGCCAAGGTTCTCGCTCGCCGGTTCGACGCCGTCGGCAGGACGATCGTTCTCTCGGCGGGGAAGGGTGCGGCCGATACAACAATTCCTGACGGAACGCCGACCAATCTCGAAACCGCGATCGGGGCCGTTTCCACAACGATGGACGTAAAGGAGGATGTTCTCATCCTCTACACGACCAGCCACGGCGCGCCGCAGGTTGGGCTCTCCTATCGCGACGGCGATCACGGTTTTGGCTGGATCGGCCCGAAGCGGCTTGCAGACTTGCTGAACGGCGCGCGGATTTCCAGGCGGCTGGTCATGCTTTCCGCCTGTTTTTCGGGTGAACTGCTTCCCTATCTCGTAAACGATACCACTGTGGTGGTGACCGCGGCCGATCGCGACCAGACCAGCTTTGGTTGCGCACCGGGCAATGACTGGACCTTTTTCGGCGATGCGCTCATCAACACGGCGCTGCGCACGCCGCAGCCCTTCGATGTCGCGATCGCGCAGGCCTTCGACCTGATCCGGAACTGGGAAACGGCGAAACGCCTGCCATCCTCGCGGCCGCAATTCTATTCCGGCAGCGAAGCGAAGGCGTGGCTCGACGCGCTTGAAAAGCGGATGCCGGCGGTCGCCACGCCCAAAGTCGGCAGACCCGCCATCGACGGCGGATGAGCCAGGGTCACGCATCCGGATCCTTGTGGAGCCAATCAGCGTGGCGCGGGGCTTTCTTGGTCCGGTTCCATTCCTCGAGCATCAGCGGTGCGACCCGGCGCAGCTCCTGATACTGCTCGGGCTTGCCGATATTGCAGGCCAGCTCGAGCCGGTGGCCGTTCGGATCGAAGAAATAGATCGACTTGAAGATGCCGTGATAGGTCGGTCCGATCACGTCGATGCCCTGGGCCTGGACATGCGCCTTGGCGGCCAGAAGCGCGTCCTCGTCCGGCACTTCGAAGGCGAGATGCTGGACCCAGGCCGGCGTCTTCTCGTCGCGGCCCATCGCCGGCTGGTTGGGAAGCTCGAAAAAGGCAAGGACGTTGCCACCGCCCGCATCGAGGAAGACATGCATATAGGGATCATATTCGCCCGTTGAAGGTACATGATCCTCGGCAAAGGCCGTCGTATATTCCATGCCGAGTACGCGGTTGTACCAATCGACGGTCTCCTTGGCGTCCTTGCAGCGATAGGCGACGTGGTGGATGCGCGAAAGCTTGATCGGGCTTGTCATTGCGCTGTCTCCAATACCCCACGTTGGAGCTGGTCGCGCTCCATCGATTTGAAGAGTGCGGTGAAATTGCCTTCGCCGAAGCCTTCATCCTTCTTGCGCTGAATGAATTCGAAAAAGACGGGGCCGATCATCGTCTGCGAGAAGATCTGGAGGAGGAGGCGAGGGTCGCCGTCCTCGGTCGAACCATCGAGCAGGATGCCGCGCGTCTGAAGTTCGGCGACGGGCTCGCCATGCCCCGGCAGACGCTCCTCGAGCATTTCGTAATAGGCAGCAGGCGGCGCGGTCATCAGCGGCACGCCAAGCGCCTTCAACCGGTCGAGCGCGCCGATCAGGTCATCGCAGATAAAGGCAATGTGCTGGATGCCCTCGCCATTATACTGGCGCAGGAACTCCTCGATCTGGCCGCCGCCGGCCTTGCCTTCTTCATTGAGCGGAATGCGGATCTTGCCGTCGGGCGCGGTCATCGCGCGCGACGTCAGGCCCGTATATTCGCCCTTGATGTCGAAATAGCGGATCTCTCGGAAATTGAAGACGCGTTCGTAGAACTTCGCCCAATGGTCCATACGCCCGCCATAGACATTGTGAGTCAGGTGATCGATCAGCCGGAAGCCCGCACCAACCGGATGCCGCTCGACCCCGGGCAGGTATTCGAAATCGATATCGTAGATCGAGAGCGCATCGCCATAGCGGTCGATCAGGTAGATGATCGCGCCGCCAATGCCTCGGATCGCCGGAAGCCGCAGCTCCATCGGCCCGGTGCGCGTCTCGACCGGCTCCGCGCCTCGGGCGATCGCCATGTCATAGGCCATTTTCGCATCGCGCACGCGAAACGCCATCCCGCACGCAGACGGCCCGTGCTCGGCGGCAAAATAGGCGGCGGGCGAGCGCGGTTCGTAGTTCGCGATCATGTTGATCTCGCCCTGGCGCCACAGGTCGACATCTTTCGAACGGTGCCGCGCGATTCGCGTGAAGCCCAGCTTCTCGAATACAGGCTCAAGCAGGCCCTTGTCAGGCGCGCAGAATTCGATGAATTCGAAGCCGTCCAGGCCAAGGGGGTTCTCGAATAGGTCGGCCATGATGAGTCTCCGCTGTAAGATAGTTTCAATTGCAACTATATCGAATTCTGCTAAGAGTCAACGCACATGCTGAAGCTTGATCGCTTTCTCCCCTATCGCTTGTCGGTCGCCTCCAACGCCGTGAGCGCGCATATCTCCGAGAGCTACCGTAAACGTTTTGGTCTCAAGATTCCCGAATGGCGCGTTGTCGCGATCCTTGCGGAGCGCGAAAACATGACGCCGCAGGAGGTTGGTCGCGCGGGGGAACTCGACAAGATCATGGTCAGCCGCGCGGCGGCGGCGTTGATCGAGCGCGGACTGGTGGCATCTCGGCGCAATCCCGTCGACGGTCGGTCTCACTTCCTTTCGCTTACTAACGAGGGAAGGGCGCTTTACGAGGAAATTGCCCCGGCGGCGCTCGAAATGGAGAAGAATCTGCTAGCAGGATTCGACGCTGAGGAAAGGCAAGCGCTGGAGGCGTTGCTCAGACGGGTCGAAGCTGCTGCAACGGCTCCCAAGCCCTCGCTGGCCGGCGCCACGTCTGTCGAATCCTAGTTGCACACCCGCTGTGGGTAGGGAAGGCAGGTGTACGACCCGACTCCCGGCGAGAAGCCGTTCGAAAAGGAGCATTTCTGGCGTGTCACAATTCGACAGCTTCCGCCAGTTCGTGCGGAACTCTGGGCGGGTTTTCCGCCAGGCCGCGAGAGAGCTGGCTGGCGGGGCGCAGCTGTGACCTTTGGCGCGATTGCTTCCAGCCCCATGGGGAGGGGCGGTGCCGGGCGGGCAGGCGGCCTCGCCCGGCCGTTGGCGGGTTCGATCGAAGACGCCAGTGCGGAAAATGCGTTGTTCAGGGATTCGAATTTGTCTTGCGATCCATATGCGACCCGCATGACAATATCTGCCCGCGGCCCGGTCAGAAGTATGATGTATTGCGCGAAGCGGATCTGGTTTCCCGCAGCCTTGTCGACCGATCTCGAAAACAGGCTGTAGCATTCGTAGCCATCCTTGCCCGGATTGTTGCAGGGCTGCGGGTCCGAGAGGCCGGCTTTCGGATCTTCGATAAGGTTACCAACAGAAATCGCGATGGCCTGGATGGCATTCTTCTTTCCCGCCGCCTTGAATTTCGCCTGCATGGTGGTTCCAAGGGGAATTCCGGGCGTGATGATGAAAAAGCGCCCAGTTGCGCCGGCTCTCAGGTCCGCCTCCGGCACCATGAACACGCCGTTTTTCTCCTGCGCAGCACGATAGCCCGCCGGAACCTTGAAAAAGATGTTTCCAAACACTCTATCATATCTCGGCGAGGGAGCAGGCGGCGCTGCTTCACCGGGCGTGACAAAAGGTGTCGAGCCGCTGCCAGCTAGGGCTGCGATCGCCATACCGGCGGCCACCAATCGCAACATTCCATTGGTCGATTCTTCGCTCATGCCGATTCCTCTCTGGCTGGATGACAAACATACTTCGCGAGTAACCTCTCCGGATGCAGCGGCGCGTTCTCAGATTTCCCTTGACGGAAACGTAAAGTTCGGGCTTCGGTCGCCTCCAGATACACTCGGCAAAGGATGCCCCACGCATGTCGCTCGATGCTCTCGCCCGTACGGCCTATACGGAAGATCACGAAGCATTCCGCCAGACGGTCCGTCAGTTCCTCCTGAAGGAAGTCGCACCCAACGCGGCAAAATGGGATGAGGACGGCATCGTGCCGAAATCGCTCTGGCCCAAGGCGGGTGAACTCGGGCTGCTTTGCCCAACTGTGCCCGAAGAATATGGCGGGCTTGGCCTCGACTTTGGTTACAATGCGATCGTCGACGAGGAATCGGCCTATCATGGCGGCGTGGCGACGGGATTTTCGCTGCAGTCGGATATCGTCGCTAACTACATCATCTCATACGGCTCAGAAGAGCAGAAGAAGCAGTGGCTGCCCCGGCTTGTCTCGGGAGAGACGGTGACGGCCATTGCCATGACCGAACCCGGCACCGGCTCCGACCTGCAAGGCATGAAGACGACGGCCAGGAAAGACGGCAACCATTATGTGATCAACGGTTCGAAAACCTATATCACCAATGGCCAGAATGCGGACCTGATCCTCGTTTGCGCCAAGACGGACACCGAAGTGCAGCCCGCCTGGAAGGGCGTCTCGATCATTCTCGTTGAGGCCGAGCGCGAAGGCTTCAAGCGCGGGCGCAATCTCGACAAGATCGGGCAGGATGCGGCGGATACGTCCGAGCTGTTTTTCGAGGACGTTCGCGTGCCGATGACGAATTGCCTCGGAGAGGAAGGCAAGGGCTTCATTTATCTGATGAGCGAATTGCCGCAGGAGCGTTTGTCGATTGCGGTTTCGGCACAGGCTTCGGCGCAAAAGGCATTCGACGATACGGTCGAATTCACGCGCGATCGCAAGGCATTCGGAAAGCCGATCCTCGATTTCCAGAACACCCGTTTTGTTCTTGCCGACATCAAGGCGAAGCTCCAGGTCGGCTGGGCGCATCTCGATTGGGCGCTCGCCCGCCACCTGAAGCGCGAACTGACGCCCGAGGAAGGCGCTGCCGCCAAGCTCTGGCATACCGAACTGCAATGGGAAGTGATGGACAAGTGCCTGCAACTCCACGGCGGGGCGGGTTACATGAACGAATATCCCATCGCCCGTGCATGGCGCTCCGCCCGCGTCACGCGTATCTTCGGTGGCACGAGCGAAATCATGAAAGAACTGATCGGGCGCAAGCTTTGATTGGCTTGATCCCATGATACGCTGCAAATGGGCCGAAGGCGATGCGCTAATGAGCGCCTATCATGACGCGGAATGGGGTGTGCCTGTTCGCGACTCACGGATGCTTTGGGAAATGCTCCAGCTCGAAGGCGCGCAAGCGGGCCTTTCGTGGCGGACCATCCTCTTTCGCCGCGAAAACTATCGCGCGGCTTTCGCGAATTTCGATCCGGAAAAGGTCGCCCGGTTCACGACAGCCGACGTCGACCGGCTGATGGGAGATCCCGGTATCATCCGTGCCCGGGCCAAGATCGAGGCCATGATCGGCAATGCCCGCGCCTATCTGGCCGGGATCGAGAGCGGAGAGGATTTCGCGGAATTCATCTGGGGCTTCGTGGGTGGAGAGCCGATCCGCAATGACGGCGCGGTCGTTCCGGCCAGCACGCCGCTCTCCACTGAAATATCCAAGGCGCTCAAGAAGCGCGGCTACAAGTTTGTCGGGCCGGTGATCGTCTATGCATGGATGCAGGCCGTGGGTCTCGTCAACGATCATGCCCCGGACTGTTTCCGGCGCGCCGCCGTTCAGTAATTCTGGTCGGTATAGGCGATAAAGAGCGTCCCCGCCTCGATATTGACATGCTTGCCCTTGCCGAGCGGAACGCTGAGCACGCCATCGGTTACGGAGGCCCCACCCGGCTTGCCACGACCCTCGGTCGAACCCGAAAGCCGGATCCTGTCCTCGCCGACCGTCACATATTCGGCAATGATCACGACACTCCCCGTTTTGCCGAACCCGCCGGGCGGCGTTACTTCGCTGACGCGGCCTTTGACGGGAGCACCCTCCGGAATCACGACCGTGCCCTTATAGGAAACGGCTTTCGCTACCTTCATGTAGATCGGATCGTCCACACGCGCCGCCTTTGACGAAACGCCATAGTCGGTCCGGACAATGACCGGCGTTTCCTTGGGCAGCCTGACACTGGCCGTATTTGCGCTTTGAGGCTGGGCCGCAAGAGGAACTGCCGTTGCAACAAGGAGCAGATTTGCAAGAACTGGCATCATCAACACGCGCATATTGGCTCCACCGCTGGAAACTTGGCCACTGCTTCCCGACACGTTGCGCCCTACCAGACTGGATTGGTCGCGTCGAATATCGAGTGATGAGATTTTTCTCTTGTAATGAGATTATAGTCTCATTATCGAATGACGATATTCAAGGAGAATCGAATCATGCTGCTTACTCGCGACGAGATGGACCAGAAGCTCGACGAGCATTTTGCCTATGAGGCTGCCGACGATGTGGAAGGCGTGCTCGCAACGCTTGCACCCGATGTCGAGCACGACATTGTCGGCTTCCCGACTGGCCCGACTTTCGGAGCGGAAGGCGCGCGCGGCTTTTACGATACGCTGTTCTCGGACCTTTCGGACGGCAAAGTCGAAAGCAGGCGCCGGCTTTATGGCGACAATTTCATGGTCGATGATTCGGTCTGGAGCGGCAGGGCTCCGGGAAGACCGTTCGGACTGGAAGGGCGCGATCGTCCGCTTTCCTTCCGCCTCCTTCACGTTCTTGAATTTGCGGATGGCGGGAATATCCGCCGTGAAAATGTGTGGGTCGATCTTGCCTCCATCATGCAGCAACTCCCGCAGTGAGCCGCCCGAATCAGAAGCTGCGCACTCGCAAGGACCTGTTGAAAGCGGCCGCGCGGCTGATGACCGAAGGTCGGAACCCGAAGCTTGAGGAAATCGCGGAAGAGGCGCTCGTCTCGCGCGCGACCGCCTATCGCTATTTCCCCGGCCTCGACGCGCTTCTTGTAGAGGCCGCGCTCGACATTGCGAGCCCCGACGCGGAAACCTTCTTTGACGGCAACGCGCCGTCCGATCCGGCTGCAAGGGTGAAAAAGGTCGACGTCGCGTTTCACGAAATGATTCTCGGACATGAAGCGCCCCTACGGACGATGCTTGCGCATTCGCTCCAGCGCTCGTCCGGCGGGGACGATCTCCCGCGAAGGCAGAACCGGCGGTCGCCTCTGATCGAGGCGGCGCTTGAGCCTGTTCGCGGCGAATTCGATCCCGTTGCGCTCGAGCGCTTGAAGCAAGCTCTGGCCCTTGTAATTGGCACCGAAGCGATGATCGTGTTCAAGGACGTACTTGGAATCGAAGACGCGGCAGCGCGGCGTGTGAAGGGCTGGATGATCGACGTCTTGGTTGCTGCCTCCCGGCGGAACGATTGACACGCGAAAGGCCATCTGCAGCTTTTTGAATGGCCCCCTAGCCATCACGTCCGATTTCCGCGATGACGCTCCGCATGCGCAGGGGCAATCGGCAAGCAGCGTCGCAAGGGAACAGGCCACGTTTCTGGGGGCGGCACGCGGTGATTGCCGCGCTCGCCAATCCGGACCGCGTGGTCCGCAAGATCTGGGGCACGCGCGAGGCGCTCGGCGCGCTCGAATTGCCGCCCGTCCTGCCGATCACTTACGCCGATGTTGCCGATCTCGGCCGGATGGTCCCCGCCGATGCTCCGCATCAGGGGCTGGTCGCCGAAGTCGAGCCGCTTGAAGATGTGTGGCTGGGCGAACTGATCGACTGCGGAGCGGAAGACCGGCGCCCGCTGCTCGTGCTCGATCAGGTAACCGATCCGCACAATGTCGGCGCGATTCTCCGTTCGGCGGCGGCGTTCGACGCGCTCGGCATCGTGACGCAGGACCGGCACGCTCCACCCGAATCGGGCACCGTTGCGCGTGCAGCCTCGGGCGCGCTCGAAATCGTGTCTTGGTGCCGCGTCGTAAACCTGTCGCGCGCGCTGGACGAAATAGCAGAGGCCGGCTTCTGGCGGATCGGCCTTACCGGCCATGCCAAGCAGACGCTTGACGAAGCGATGGGCTCGCAAAAGGTCGCGCTCGTCCTTGGGGCAGAAGGTGAAGGCATGCGCCAGAATACCGAGGCGCATTGTGACGAGCTGGCGAAACTGCCAATCAGCGGCAAGGTTGAAAGCCTGAATGTATCCAATGCGGCTGCCATCGCGCTCTATGCAGCCGTCACGCGAAAGGGAGGCTGAGATGAAGATGTTCGCCCGCTTGCTTGTGATCCTGATCCTGCCGCTGGCCCTGACCAGCTGTTTCCTGATTCCCGGGGCATTCACTTCGAATATCGACCTGCGCAAGAATGGCACCTTCACCTTCGCTTATCAGGGAGAGATCATTTTCCAGACGCCCGACGAAATGATGAAGGACAGCAAGCCCGAAGACTGGACTGACGACAAGGCCAGCTGCACAGGCCCGATCCAGGGTTCGAAGCAAAGCGGCGACGATGAAGAATCGTCATCCGACGAAAGCCGCCCGTGCACGAAGGCCGAAATGGCGGAAAAGAAAAAGGCGTGGGAGGAAGAGCAGAAGGCTGCGGCCGAAAAGAAGCTCAAGGACAGTCAGCAATTCGCTGCGCTTTTCGGGTACAGCCCGATGGACGATGCCGCCAACCAGAAGTTCGCGGCGCAGCTGATGAAATATGATGGCTGGAAGTCAGTGGTCTACAAGGGCAAGGGCGTGTTCCTGGTCGATTACCAGATGACGGGCAGGCTCGGTTACGACTTCATCTTCCCGACCTTCCCGCAGGGTGATTTCATCATACCCTTTGTTCAGCTGAGGAAGCGCGATCAGGGTTCGGTCGCAGTGTCCGCCCCGGCGCTGATCGGCGGCGGCTTGCGCGGGATGGCGGCCAAGATGAAGGCACTGGGCGCGCCCGACACGAACGATGTGCCGCAATCGACGCGAACGCGCGGCACACTGACCGTCACGACCGACGGAGAGATCCTGACCAACAATACGGAGAACGGCCCCTCCAGTGTTGTAAACGGTAGGGCGCTCAGCTGGTCGATCGACGCGTCGAGCGAAAAGGTCCCGGAGGCGCTGATCCGGCTACAATAGGCCCTGGCCGTCGCTCAAGCGCCAGCCGAGCGTTTCGGCGGCGTGGAAGGGGACAAGTTCCGCCGCGTCCGCATCGATCCGGTCGGGAACACGGGTTTCGCCGCGTTCGAGCGTGATCGTGCCCGCATTGAGCGGCAGGTCATAAAAGCGCGGACCGTATTCGGACGCAAAGCCTTCGAGCCGGTCGAGTGCGCCCTCCTCTTCGAAAGCGGCAGCATAGCTTTCGAGCGCGTAGGGCGCGTTGAAGATGCCGGCGCAGCCGCAGGCCGCTTCCTTGGTGTGGCGAGCATGCGGCGCGCTGTCGGTGCCGAGGAAGAATTTGGGCGATCCCGAAACGGCGGCCTTGCGGATCGCCAGCCGGTGCCGTTCGCGCTTGGCGACCGGCAGGCAATAGGCGTGCGGGCGAATGCCGCCCGCGAACATCGCGTTGCGGTTGATGTGCAGGTGATGCGGCGTGATCGTTGCAGCAATGTTGGGTCCGGCCGCGAGGACGAAGGCGGCGGCTTCCGCGGTCGTGATATGCTCGAACACGATCTTGAGCTGGGGCAAGTCGCGGGTCAGCGGCGCGAGCGCGCGATCGATGAACACGGCTTCGCGGTCGAAAATGTCGGTCGCCGCATCGGTCACTTCGCCGTGGACGAGAAGCGGCATTCCGATCTCCTGCATTCGTTCGAGTACCGGCACGATCTTGCTGATATCGGTCACGCCCAAAGCCGAATTTGTCGTCGCATGCGCGGGATAGAGCTTGCACGCAGTGAACACGCCCTCGGCATGGCCGCGCGCGATTTCATCGGCATCGCTATTGTCGGTCAGATAGGCAACGATCAGCGGCGTAAAGTCGAGTCCCGCCGGGATGGCCGCCTCGATCCGCGCGCGATAGGCGATGCCCTCGGCTACATTCGTCACCGGCGGAGACAGATTGGGCATAACGATGGCCCGCGCGAATTGCCGCGCGGTGTAGGGCACCACGGCGCGCATCATCGCTCCGTCCCGCAGATGGACGTGCCAGTCGTCGGGGCGCCGGATGGTTAGGCGGTCGGTCATCGGGTCTCCGGCTTGGTTTTGCTGCAAGTCTCCCTAAATGGGGATGATGACGAAAACCACCCTTGTCGATCGCGCGGTGATCCGCCTGTCCGGAGACGATGTGCGCGGCTTCCTTCAGGGGCTTGTCACGAACGATGTGCTGGGCGCGCTTCCGGTCTGGGCCGGGCTGCTGACACCGCAGGGCAAGGCGCTGTTCGATTTCCTCGTCTGGGCGGATGGCGACGATCTCCTGATCGATTGCCAGGCCGAACAGGCCGATGCGCTGGTCAAGCGCCTGACGATGTATCGCCTCCGCAAGCCGATCGGGATCGCGCGCGATCCGGCGCTTGCCGTTCACTGGTCGTTATCGGCAGGGCAGGGCGTGCCCGATCCGCGCGATCCTGCATTGGGGTACCGCTGGATCGGTCCGCCGTCGGAGCCGGCAACGGGCTGGCTCGCCCATCGGCTTTCTTTGGGCATTGTCGAAGGCATTGCCGAACTGGGCAGCGACAAGTCGCTCTGGCTCGAATGCAATGCGCGCGAGCAGAATGGCGTCAGCTTCACCAAGGGGTGTTATGTGGGGCAGGAGAACACCGCCCGGATGCATCACCGCGACAGGGTCAATCGCGCGCTCAAGGTCGTCGCATTGGGCAACGCGCCGCCGGAAACGGTGCGCGGTCTTTATCCGGAGCTCGGCCTTGCCGTGATTTCAGTGCGAAAGGCGGGCTAGCGGCCGCGCTTCTTGCGGTGGGTCTCAAGGTCGAGTACGGCGCTTTCGGCGCCTTCGGGCAGCAGTCCCATCCGCCGCGCGACTTCCTGATAGGCTTCGACTTCGCCGCCCAGATCCCGGCGGAAGCGGTCCTTGTCGAGCTTTTCGTTGGTGGCCATGTCCCAAAGCCGGCAGCCATCGGGGCTGATCTCATCGGCCAGGATGATCCGCGAATAGTCGTTTTCCCAGATCCGGCCGAACTCGAGCTTGAAATCGACGAGGCGGATGCCGATCCCGGCGAACAGGCCCGACATGAAATCGTTGATGCGTATCGCCATGTCGGAAATGTCGTGCATTTCCTCCTGGCTGGCCCAACCGAAACAGGCGATATGCTCATCGGTGATCATCGGATCGCCAAGTGCATCGTCCTTGTAATAATATTCGAGGACCGTGCGCGGAAGCTGCTCGCCTTCCTCGATTCCCAGCCGCTTCGAAAGCGATCCGGCGGCGACATTGCGCACAACGACCTCGATCGGCACGATCTCCACCTGGCGGACAAGCTGTTCGCGCATGTTCAGCCGTTTGATGAAATGGTGCGGGATGCCGATATGGCCGAGGAGCGTGAAGACGTGCTCCGAAATCCGGTTGTTGATCACGCCCTTGCCGCTGATCGTGCCCTTCTTCTGGGCATTGAACGCAGTCGCGTCATCCTTGAAATACTGGATCAGCGTTCCGGGTTCGGGACCCTCATAGAGGATCTTGGCCTTGCCTTCGTAAATCTGGCGGCGGCGATTCATGCGCGGGCCTTTCAAATGAGCAAAGCCCCGGCAGCGGTGTTCCCCGAAGGATACCGGGCCGCCGGGGCCTGTTCAGGCGTATAGGCCAAATTCGCCCGACAGGCCAAGCGAATTTCATTTCTGGTCGCGTCATCGCGGGATGGGCCGTATGTGGCCCGCGCGTTGAGGGAACCGCGCGGGCCGGTCCCGGGGCGGGAAAGTCAGGCGTCCTTGCATTCGCGCGGGCTGAGGTCGGCTTGCCACGGCGCGTCGAACTTGCGCGCGCTCAGCCGGTCGAATCCGCGCATGAGAGTCACGAACAGGCTTGTCATTGCAGTGCTGAACGCGGCGCGGTTGGCGGCCCAGTCCAGGCTTTCGTAATCGTGCGGCATGGCTAATCCTTCTGCATTTCAATGATGCCCAAATGGCCTTTTGCGGTTGCGAACGCCAACAAATCGTTGGACATAGTTCATAAGGCTGCCTTATGGACTACGAATGCGCAGCCTTCCCCCGCTTTCGGCCGTGAGGGTCTTTGAATCTGCAGCCAGGCATGAAAATTTCACGCGTGCGGCGGCGGAGCTGGGGATGACCCAGGCTGCCGTCAGCTATCAAATCAAATTATTGGAAGAGCGGTTGGGTGCCAGCCTTTTTCATCGCCAGAAGGGGCGCCTGGCGCTCAGTGAAATCGGTCGGCGGATCGCGCCGCTCACCAGCGACGCTTTCGATACGCTCGATCGCGCTTTCCGGATGGCGAAGGCCGAGGATGAACGCGTGCTCACGATCAGTACGGTCCAGAGCTTTGCAACGAACTGGCTGTCGTCGCGGATCGGCGGCTTCCAGGTTGCCCGGCCGCAACTCGCCGTACGCTTGCGGACGGACGATCATTATGTCGATTTCGCCGCCGAGGATGTCGATGTGGCGATCAGACACGGTTCCGGAAGCTGGCCGGGCCTTGCCACGCATTTCCTGATGCGGGTCGCCATCCAGCCGCTGGCCAGCCCCGAGTTCATCGCAAACGCCGGAGAAATCGTGTCGCCCGATGACGTCATGCGTCTCAACCGGATCAGTCGGCAGGATTGGTGGTGGGATCGCTGGTTGACCGAAGCAGGAGGTACGCTTCCGGAGAGTGTCACGGCAGCCGGAATTCGGCTCGATTCTCAGCTGATGGAAGGGAATGCCGCCATGGCGGGGCATGGTGTTGCGATCCTGAACGCGCTGATGTGGCGCAACGAGATCGACAGCGGGCGGCTGGTTCCGCTCGGCCCCTTTGCCCTCGCCAACCACAGTTTCTGGCTCGTCTATCCCGAACACAGACGCCAATCGCTCAAGATCAAGGCATTCCGCGCCTGGCTCGACGATGAAATCGCCGTGGCGGCCGTCGGGCAGCCGCCGATTCTTTTCCAGCCGCCGGCAGAGCGGAGCTAGTCAGAATCTCCTTTGGCGAACCTGGCTCTCATCAGGTTGGTGGGCGGACAATCTCTCCTTGTTTGCGCCTCGCAATGCCAATCAGGAGGATGAGAGAGAGCAGCGAAAGCCCCGCACCTGCAAATTCGAACGGCGTGATCCCGATCTCCGTCGAACAGCCCGCGCTGCCGCCCCGCCAACGGAGCAGCCGTGTTTCGGGGTCCGGGGTCGTTGCCACTTTCCTGCCATGACAGATTACCTCCCACGCGGGGAAGTAGAAGCGGGGGGCAATGGTGAAAGGCCCGTCCTGCATAGGCATTTTGTGGCGCGCGGAAAGGGCCATGGCCCATTTCGCATACCAGCTTGCTTCATCGGGCGCGCCGCGCGGCACATATTCGCGAACATCGAGATGGCGCTCGAACCAGTCGGCAGGTTGGGTTGGATCAAGCTCATGCACCGGCTTCAACAGGACGGCGGACAGCGCGATCATGGGCGTCACCGCCAGTGCGGCGAACAGCGGGCGCATCGATGTGAGCGCGAACCCCGTCGCAAGCAGAAACTCGGCCAGCATCAGTGCACGCCAGGGGAACTGAGTATTGGCGACAAGCGGCAGGCTCCAGAAGCCGGGTAGCAATCCTGCGGCCACGGCGCAGACTGCCACCGCGCCCCAAGCCCAGGGATCCCGCTTGCGGGACGCGATGAGGCCCAGCGCCGCAAATACCATGATCCCGCAAAGGCCCGCGAGCAGCATTGCCCCTGCGATGCTGGGCCAGCGATCCGGCGCGATCAGGCTCCAGTTGGCGGCCTGATATTGCGCGATCGAAAGCATGTAATGCGTCGATATCTCTCCGCGCAGCATCTGCATGGGAACAAGGTAAATTGCCGCAAGACCCAGCCCAAGGCCGATCCCGATTGCCAAGGGCGCAGCGGCCTGCCTGTCGCGCATGGTTGCCACGATACCCCAGGGCGCGATCAGCAGCACGCTGGCCAGAAGGGCCGCAGGCAAGTGCGTCAGAATCAGCCCGGCATAGGCCAGTGCCAGCCAGGCTGGGCTGCGCGTGCCAATGGCTCGCCTCATGCCGAGCGCCACCAGGGGGATGAACGCAAATGCGGCAAACTCCGCCAGCGCACCGCGACGATAAAAGTCCATCAGATGATAGGGCGCCGCCATATAGAAAAGTGCGGCCAGCAAGGGGCGCTTTGTCCAGCCGCGCAGCCAGCGGAACATCGACAGGCCCGATGCCGCGAGCGCCGTGCCGAACGCCGCGATCAGCGATCCGTAGGTCGAAATGCCCAGCAATCCGAACAGGGCCGTCAGATAAAAGGCAAGTGGCGGGTAGAAATAGAAAATGGGCGCGCCAAGCCCGTCATAGGACCAAGGCAGCCATCGCGGATAAAGAGTGCCGGATTTCAAGACCGAGGTGAACTGACCGGCCCATACAATGTCGATCCAGAAGGAATCATGGATCATCTGTCCGGTAAACAAGGCGGGCAGCATCAGCACCAGGGCGGCGACGCCGATTATGACATAGGCTCGCCACCCTTCATTCGCAGGCTGCGTCGCTTTGCTCGCCGGGTTCCCCATGATCGGCCGTCCTAAGGCAATGACCGTTGATCGCAAGGCCTGATCGACGCAAAAGGGGGACGCAGCAGAGCATGGGCCATGCCCCCTCTGGCCCGCCAATCCCGCGTCGCCTATAGTGCCCCGACCTGCAGGGAGGGCCAGTCCGATGCACATCGAACCATTCGCCAATGGAGGCTGCAAATCCTATCTCGTCAGTTGCGAGGAGAGCGGGCGGGCGATCCTGATCGACCCCGAAATCCACCTGATCGAGCGATACAAGGCCGCGATCGCGCGCGACGGGTTGGCGCTCTCCTATCTGGTCGATACCCATACCCATGCCGATCATTTTTCCGCCTCGCGCCAGCTGGGCGCGGCGCTGGGCGTCCCCGTGGTGCTCAACCGCAAGAGCCCGGCGCCTTTTGCCGATATGCGGCTCGACGATGGCGAGATGCTTGTCGCGGGGGACATCCGCCTCGTCGCGATGAACACACCGGGGCACACGCGCGATTCGATGTGCCTGCTCGCGGGCGACGCGCTTTTCACCGGAGACACGCTGCTGATCGGCGGCACCGGGCGGACGGATCTGCCGACCGGCGATCCCGATCAGCTTTACGACAGCCTGTTCGGGCGGCTGCTCAAGCTCGACCGCGCGACGCGCGTCTTCCCCGCGCATGATTACAAGGGGAACACCGAATCGACGATCGGCGATGAAATCGACACAAATCCCCGGCTGCAGAAAAAGGATCGTGCGGAATTCGTCGCGATGATGCGCGAGCTGAATCTTGCCGCGCCGACGCACCTCACCGAAGCGCTCCGCACCAACATGAGCGGTGGCGTGACCGTCGAGCAGCTCCTTCTCGAAGCGGCGCACACCGTTCCCTTCATGTCGCTTGCCGAACTCCAGGGCCAGCTGGCCAATGGCGCGAACGATCTGATCGTCCTCGATGTCCGCGAACGGGAGGCATTCGAGAATGGCCATATCCCCGGCGCAAAACACCTGCCGCGCGGGCAGCTCGAACTCCGGGTGAACGAAGCCTTCCCCGATCCGACCGTCCGCATCCTCACCTGTTGCGAATTCGGCAAGATCTCGACGCTCGCCGCCGCCACGCTCCGCCAGCTCGGCTTCATGCGCGCGGTCGCGCTCGACGGCGGTGTGAAGGCCTGGCGCGATGCGGGATTTGCGGTGGAAACCGGCAAATAGGATTTCAGGCGGCGGGTTGATAAGCGCGCTCGAGCGATTGGCAAAGGCGACCGGCTGGCCGGCCGTCATCCCGGCACCGGTCGCCCGAGCGCCGCGGATTACTCTCCCGCAGCACCGGTCTTTTTGGGGCGGAAGCGGCGAACCAACCAGAAGATCGCACCGCCAACGACAGCCCACGGCGCCAATATGCCGATGGCCGCGATCACGAAACTGATCATGGTCATGAAGGACTGGCTGCTGGCCTTGAACGCTTTTTGAATCGGTGAACGATTGTCGAAGCCTAGAATGGCCTCGTTTGCCGCATAGTCGAAAGCGACCGGTGTGGTCGCCAGGCTTTCGACTTTTGCATCGCGATCGCTCGCCAGATCGCGTAATCGCTCGCCCAGTTCGCCCTGTTGCTCGACCAGTCGTGAGCGAACTTCACGCGACAGGTTGGGGATTTTCAGCTGCGCCTCGATCTTCGCCAGTTCGGCATTGATCTGCGTCGCGGTTTTGTCATTGGCGACAATATCGGAGCCCGCATCGTTGCCATCGATGCGGCTGTCTCTCAGATTGCCATCGGCCTTTTCGACCATGTCGGTCGCATCGCGGCCGAAGCTGTGCGCCATCGCCGGGTCGAGCTTGAATGCCATGTTGGCCGTAATCGTGCCGTCGCCTTCCTTCGCATAGTGCATGCCTGTCACGCGGCAATGGACGGGGCCCATCCGCCCGCAGAGCGCCGCATGATCTTCCTGCACGCCGGCGATGTTCGCCGCTGGCAGGCCGAAATTGTAAAGATAGCTGAATGCGACGCCCGGGGCGACATTGGTTCCGATGCGGGGCGGTACGTCGTCGCCTGCCTTGCCCGCGGCAATGGTGGCGTTCGCTTCCTCCGGGGCTTCCATGGCCACATCGGCGGCCTGATCATTCGCAGCTTTGCTGCACGCCGCGACGGCCAGCAGCATTATCGGGGTGATCATTGGTGAAGTGCGCATCGTCCTCTCCTAAGGTGTGTATGCTCGAGCATAATATCCTATCAAATCAATAGAGATAAGATGCATAATCAGATATAAAGAACATTTTATATGTCGGTTAAAGTAATAGTGTATTGAAGTTGGTTCCGTTTACTGGTGCGAAACGAATTACCCGGGAGGTGGGCAGGCCAAGGATAAATGACCTAGGTCGATCATCCCCTTTGCCTCCGTGACTCGGGCTTGCTATCGGCCTCCCATGTCCGACCTGATCGATCCAATGCCCGCGCCGGGCGAGCCTGCCGACACGCCTTTCGATACCGCGCTGTCCGAGCGTTATCTCGTCTATGCGCTTTCGACGATCACGGCCCGTTCGCTCCCCGATCTGCGAGACGGGTTGAAGCCGGTCCACCGCCGGCTCCTTTGGGCGATGCGGCTGTTGAAGCTCGATCCGGCGAGCGCCTACAAGAAATCGGCCCGCGTCGTCGGCGATGTGATCGGCAAATATCATCCGCACGGCGACCAGTCGGTCTATGACGCAATGGTCCGCCTCGCGCAGGATTTTGCGCTGCGTTATCCGCTCGTCGACGGGCAGGGCAATTTCGGCAATGTCGATGGCGATAATGCGGCGGCCTATCGCTATACCGAGGCGCGGCTGACGGCTTCGGCGATTTCGCTGATGGCAGGGCTTGACGATGGTACGGTCGAATACAAGCCCACTTACAATGGCGAGGATGAAGAGCCGGAAATCTTCCCCGGCCTGTTCCCGAATCTGCTCGCGAACGGCGCCAGCGGGATCGCGGTCGGCATGGCAACGAGTATCCCGCCGCACAATGTGGCGGAGATCATCGATGCCGCAACACTCCTCATCGAGCAGCCCAACACGGACGTTGCGGCGCTTCTCGAACATGTGAAGGGGCCTGACCTGCCGATGGGCGGGCAGATCATCGATGGCGCATCGTTGATCGCGGAAGCCTATGCAACGGGCCGGGGGGCGTTCCGCGTCCGCTCGCGCTGGCATGTCGAGGATCAGGGGCGCGGTACCTGGGTCGCGGTCGTCACCGAGATTCCCTACCAGGTCCAGAAAGGCAAGCTGATCGAGGCGATCGCCCAGATCATCAACGACAAGAAGCTGCCGATCCTTGCCGATGTCCGCGACGAATCGGACGAGGCGATCCGGATCGTCATCGAGCCGAAGAGTCGTTCGGTCGATGCAGATGTCCTGATGGAAAGCCTGTTCAAGCTGACCGAGCTTGAGGTGCGCGTCTCGTTGAACATGAACGTGCTCGATGCCGATCGCACCCCGCGCGTCCTTTCATTGAAGGACGTCCTCACGCGCTGGATCCGGCATCAGATCGAAGTGCTTGTCCGCCGCGCGCAGCACCGGCTCGGCAAGATCGATGACCGGATCGAGCTGCTCGACGGGTATCTGATCGCCTATCTCAACCTCGACAGGGTGATCGAGATCATCCGCACCGAGGATGAACCCAAGCCGATCATGATGACCGAGTTCAATCTGAACGACCGGCAGGCCGAAGCGATCCTCAACATGCGGTTGCGCTCCCTGCGGCGCCTCGAGGAATTCGAGATCAAGGCCGAGCGCGATAAGCTCGCCGAGGAACGTGAAGGACTGGTCGCGCTGATCGAAAGCCCGACGCGGCAGAAGACCAAGCTGAAAAAGGATCTTGCAGCCCTCCGCTTTTCCTATGGTCCCGAGACCGAAATCGGCAAACGCCGAACACTCATCGCCGAAGCGGCCGCGCCGAGAGATATCCCTCTGGAAGCAATGATCGAGCGCGAGCCGATCACGATCATCATGTCACAGCGGGGCTGGGTACGCGCGATGAAGGGCCATGTGACGCTCGACAATGCCGAGGCCCTTAAGTTCAAGGAAGGCGACGGGCCTGCCTTTGCCTTCCACGCCCAGACGACCGACAAGATCCTGCTGGCGGCCGAGGATGGCCGCTTTTTCACGCTCGCGGCGGAAAAACTTCCGGGCGGGCGCGGTTTTGGCGAGCCGGTGCGGCTGATGATCGACCTGCCCGATGGGGTAGGGATCGTGAACCTGTTCCCCGCGCGCGCCGAAGATCGCGTCCTGCTGGCCGCCTCGGACGGGAAGGGCTTTATCGCGCGCTCGGCCGAGATTGTCGCTGAAACGCGGAAAGGCCGGCAAGTGGTCAATATCCGGACTGGCGCGAAGCTCGCGGTGGCGCGGGTCATCCAGTCGGGCCACGATTATGCGGCCGTCGTCGGGGACAATCGCAAGCTTGTGGTCTTCCCGCTCGAAGAGCTTCCGGAAATGGCGCGCGGGCAGGGCGTCACGCTCCAGAAATATCGGGATGGAGGCCTATCGGATGCCACGAGCTTCCGTTTCGATGAAGGGCTAAGCTGGGCGATGGGTGGCGAAACCGGTCGCATGCGGACTGAAGCCGATCTTACCCTGTGGCGCGTTGCGCGCGGCGCCGCCGGGCGGATGCCGCCCACCGGGTTTCCGAGGGACAATCGCTTCGGCTGAACGGGGTGGCCCGCCCAAGAGTAAGGCGCGGCCCCCCCGTTAACTATCTTTGCTGTTGCGCCAAATACCGCCGAAAACAGTCGTGTTTGCACGGTTTGTTACAGAAAGTGCGCTCATGTCCCAGAATGGGAAAAATATTAACGAAATAATCTTGCGCGCCAAAATTAGTTAAGACATGTTTAACCATCATCGGGAGTCGCACCAACCGTGGAATTGTTCAACCGGAGCGTAGTGATACGCATTTTCCGGAAGGGGAGCGATTGCGTGTGGTTCCGGTGTAACAATCCATGCAGGGGGTCTGTATGAAACTGTCCAAGTCACTACCACTCGTCGCCTTGTGCGCGGTGGCTTATGCGCCGACCGCAGCGAATGCTGCGCCGACGATCAAGTCCTATTTCGAATTCAAGAAGCCCGCGATGATCACCATTCCTGGTGACGTTTCGCTAGATACGAATGGTGAATCCGCTCCGGTGAGCAATGTTTCGTCCACTTACACTCTGGGGTTCGAAGGCATTAGCCAATATGACGGTGCCTCTTTCGGTCGCAATTTCATTCCGCCGGACACGATGGGTGCGGTTGGCCGCACGCAATATTTCGAGACGAGCAATGGCGCCTATGCCGTGTTCGACAAATATACGGGCCAAAGGCTTTCGTTGGTTTCCGACGTCGCCTTCTGGGCTGCTGCGGGGCAGACTGGTGCCAATGGCGACTCCCGCGTGATGTACAATGCAGCGGCGAGCCGCTGGATTGCCATCTCGTTCGGTGCCAACACCAAGGATCTCCAGATCGCGATTTCCGACACCGATGACGCATTGGGCGGATGGCAGTCTGTCAAGTTCGAGGGCTATGCAGGCTTGGGCTTCGGCGCCACCGCCGACTATCCGACGCTCGCGCTGGACGGCAATGCCGTCTATATCGGCACCAACAACTTCGCTCGCGCGTCGGCGACTGGAGCCAACAGCTTCCGGGGAACGACTTTGAACGTCATTCCGCTCGACAGCCTATTCGGGGCGGGAGCACCGTCGGTAACGGGGATGAAGCAGTTCAACACTGCCTATCCGGGCACTTTCGAAGATCGCGGCTTTGCGCTTCAGGGTGTCAACAGCACCGGTGTGGGTTCGACCGGCACTGTCGTGGCGGCCTCGCTGTTCAACTACGACTCGCTCGGTTTCAAGGTGAACAACCTGAACACGACCGACGAATCGGGCGCGACGCTTGGTGCCGTAAGCTATCTGGGCCAAGCTGCATTCACCTCGCCTTCGCCTGGGCGTCAGCCGAGTGTGGCGATCGCTGCCAACCAGCGTGTCATCGACACGCTCGACGAACGGATCAGCAGCAGCGTCTACGAGCATAACGGCCGCATCTACATGGTGAACACGGTCGACGATGCCGCCGACGGGCGGGATGAGTCGCGGGTCCGCTACACCATTCTCGATGCGAACACCTTTGCGATCCTCGACGAAGGCAATATCGGCGAAGCGGGCTATGATTATTATCAGGGCTCGATCGCGGTGAACGAATTCGGCGAAGTCGCGATCGGCTACAACCGCTCGGGTCTCGACCCGACGACCGGCAAGATCTCGTTCATGGCGCAGCTTTTCCGGACCATGGCCGATGGCAAGCTGCAGTCGATGGGAAGCGAGCTGCTTCTCAAGGAAAGCCTGACAGACGACTATCACAATGGCAGCCTGTACGGGAGTCCTGCGGCCGGCCGCCAGCGCTGGGGCGATTACAGCCAGGTGTCGGTCGACCCGTCGAATGCGCACAACTTCTACCTGATCGGCCAATTCGCGCGCGAGTATAATCTCCCCGAATTCGGTCATCCGGGCGGAACGGGCGGATCGCGCTGGGGAACCTTCATTGCAGTCCTGACTACGCCGGTTCCCGAACCCCAGACTTGGGCCATGATGGTCTTCGGCTTCGGGTTGATGGGCTATGCCATGCGTCGCCGCCGCTATTCGGCGTCCTTCGCTTGACACGCCTCTCTTAGGGGAACACTTCAAGGGGGGCGGAAACGCCCCCCTTTTTCTTTTCGGAAGGGACAGGCCCCTTGGGCCGGATGGGAAGATGATACCATGGCCAAACCGAAGCACGCCTTGCTCACCCTGTGCGCGATGACCTTGTCCGGCGCTTCTCAGCCGTCGTTGACAGGCGAATGGGGTGGTGATCGCGCCCGGCTTACGCTTTCGGCCACTGGGGGGAAGATCGACTATGATTGTGGTTCGGGAACGATAAATGGCCCATTGTGGCTCGATGCCAGGAACCAGTTCAAGGCCGGGGGTATGTTCGAGGAATATGTCCCGGGTCCGACGCCAATCGATGCACAGCAACGAGCGCGCCCCACGGTTTATCGCGGTACGGTGGAAGGAGACACGCTTACGCTGGTTGTCCGGATGGCGGGCTCCTCCGAGCCGAGAACCTTTCACCTCGTTCGAGGGAAGCAGATCAAGCTCATCCGTTGCTATTGAGGTTGAACAATGAAATTCGCGAAGACGGTCTACTGGGCCGCTGCCATTTACGGCATTCTGGTCTTGCTTCCCGGCTTCTTCCTTGAGGGGCAGTTCAACCGCACCTCGCCGCCCGAATTGACTCATCCCGAATTCTATTATGGCTTTTTCGGATCGGCGCTAGTCTGGCAATTCGCGTTCGTTCTCATCGCGCGCGATCCGGCACGATATCGTCCGCTGATGCTTGTCAGCGTGCTTGAAAAGGCCAGCTTTTTTGTTGCCTGCCTACTGCTCTGGTCTTCGGGGAGGCTGGGCATGATCGGCCCGTTTTATGGCAGCCTCATCGACGGCGTCTGGATGGTGCTGTTCGCGATCGCCTGGATGCGGACCCGCGACCAATAGCGTAAGCGTCTGCTTTACCTCATCTACTTGCCCGAATACCGACGGCATATTACAGGCCGATCACGAAAACGTGCAGCAGGAGAGGACGGGCGGACCCGAAGGGCGCGTTTGCCTGTAGCGGTTGTGGGAGTCCTTTGCATGAAGACTGGAACGGCGGTCGCGCTTGCCATGGCGCTCCTCTTCGACAGTACGGCAGCCTCGGCGGCGCTTGCTCCTGCGGCGCGGGCGATGCTCGATGCGGCCATCGCTGGCGGCAATCGTGCCGAAATCGATGCGCTTGCCAAATATGCGCGCCAGGCCAATCCCGACGACGTGGCCGAGATCGATCGGCTGGTCGCACAGCCTTCCTCCCTTGTCGCGGCTCAAGCAACGCCGGCAGCGCAAACCGGTGCGGCACCCGAATGGAAGCCCGGGCGGGATGGGCTGTTCGAGGCGTGGTCGGGCACCGGGCAGCTTGGCGGCTTCATTTCATCGGGCAAGGTCGAAACGTCAGGACTGTCGGCGGGGCTGAACCTGACGCGGGAGGGAGAGCATTGGCGGCAGCATTTGCGGTTCCTCGCGGACTATCAGCGCAGTGGCGGCGTGACGAGCCGGGAGCAGTTCCTTGCGGCGCTCGAACCCAACTACAAGTTCAATGACCGGCTGTTCGCCTTTGGCCTTGCACAGTTCGAGCGTGACAAGCAGGCCGGGTTCGATGAGCGCTACACGCTATCGGGCGGCCTGGGGTTGCGCCTGGTCAACAATGACAAGCTGAAGCTCGACGTGAAGGCTAGCCCGGCCCTGCGCTGGTCCGATCCCGTCACGGGCGGATCAGAATCCATGGTCAGCGGGCTCGCCGGGCTGAACTATCGGTGGACACTTTCGCCCACATTGACCTCCACCCAGGATGCCAGTCTTTATATCGACTCCCAGAATGCGGTCTTCACGTCGCTGACCGCGCTCAATGTGAAGCTGGGCGGCAAATTGTCGGGGCAGATGGCGCTCCAGACGCGGCATGAGAGCGATCCCGCGCCCGGCGCGCCGAAATCCGACACATTGACAAGGATGTCTTTGGTCTACGGATTCTGAAAACGACCGTGACGAAGGGAGTCCTTGATCTGGCGCAAGGATTCCGGCCCAATGAACGGGCAGTCTGTTTCAGTTGGTTGTTAACTGTAAGGAATTGCAATGTCCCATGTTCCGCACGAACTTCATGATGAATTCCCCGCAGCGGCGGCGGCCCTGCACGAGCTGAAAATGAGCAACCCTCATTTCAAGGTGCTTGCCGAGCGCCATCATGCGCTCAATCATGAAATTCACAGAATTGAGGCGGGCGTGGAAGCGGCGTCGGACGAGAGGTTCGAAACGCTCAAAAAGGAGCGGCTCGCCCTGCTTGATCAGGTGGCTGCAATGCTCAAGGAAGTCGGCCATGCCTGACTATTCCCAGGTCAAGAGCCAACTCGAGAAGCATTTGTCCGAGCTTGCGGGCCGGGTGGCGGGCGTCGAGCGCGAACTGGGCGAACCGATGAGCGCGGATTTCGAGGATCAGGCCGTCGAGGCTGAAGATGACGATGTTCTGGCGAGCCAGGATGCGGCACTTCACAGGGAGATCGAAGCGATCCGCGCGGCGATCCGCAGGATCGATCTCGGGACCTATCAGAATTGCAGCCGGTGCGGGGCCACGATTGGTCCGGCGCGGCTTGCGGTCATGCCCACCACCAGCTTGTGCATCGACTGCGCTCGCGCGTCCGCTGCATAACACTTGGCCGGTGCCGCGAATTCGCGCCGCGACTCGCCAAAACCGTAACGGCTTGTAATTTTATTTTAACCATATAGTCTCCTCTTCGGGAGGTGGGGACCTCCCGGCCGCAAGGCCTGAAAAAAAGAGAGGGGTACGCCATGAACAAGCTCTATGCCGCCACGCGCGGCCTTGGTGTGTTGCTTGCAATTGCCGCCGCCTTTGTTTCAATCCCGAACCTGAACGTTCCCGCGGCTCTGGTCGTTCTCGGCATCGTCACCGGCCTCGGCGTGACCGAGGAAAACGGGATGCATCTGATGTTGGCAATATTGGTCCTTCCGGTCATTGCCGTAGCGCTTGGCAATATTCCGCAGATCGGCGAACAGCTTGGCGCGATCGCCAGCAATTTCGGTCTCAGCGTGGCCGGAAGCGGAGCAACGCTGGTTGTCCGGCGGATTAT
The DNA here is from genome assembly GCA_041916635.1 of Sphingomonadaceae bacterium. Taxonomy (GTDB): domain Bacteria; phylum Pseudomonadota; class Alphaproteobacteria; order Sphingomonadales; family Sphingomonadaceae; genus Aquisediminimonas. The sequence goes on from JAYRZE010000001.1 coordinate 1,569,719, forward strand.
CAACCTGTTGAAGAGCGATTGGGCGCCCGCCGCATAGCGCGCGTCCGGATGGGCCCGGGGCCCACGCATCGGTCCGGGCCCCGGCCTGTTCAAGAATGGAAAACCTGCCTGGCCTGATTGAGCCGAGACGGCGCTTCACCGCTGATTGCGAATTTTACTCGGTCGGCTCGACATCGGCCTCGGGCTCGGCAGCCTCGGGCGCGACAGCCGGATGGATCAGGGGCTCGATCTCATTGGGTGGAGCGTCGCTTTTCGGCGCTTTTCCGGTTGGAACCGGGGAAGGGCGTCCGGTTTCCTGATCAGCGAGAATCCAGTGCCGGACTTTTTTGGTCTGCACCGGCGGGGCAGGGTCGAAATAGCGGGACAAGGCGCCATCTCGCCAGAGCAGGAAGACGAACGTTGCTGCAAACATCGCCGCAACAGCCGTCATGACCAATAGCACGGGGCCCAACCGAACGCTGCGTGGCGCCGTCGCCCTGAGCCAGCCGCCCGAGCCCGACGGATTTCGACCGATCGTTTCCTCAAGCTCGTTCATATACCAACGATGTTGGGCCTCGACCGAAGAGGGGCCAGCCGCGCGCTGTGCAGCTGCTCTCATGCGTTTGACGGGATCAGTATCTGCCACAATGCGGCTAGAATGGACTTTTCCGGCCTAACAAAACGTTAGCGGCCTGCCCCGCGCCCCTCAGGCAAAATCGAGATGGGGTTCGACAGCTTGTTCGGGATCCGGATCGCCTTCCTTCGCCCAGCGCCGCGCCTCGAATATCTCGCCGACGGTAAAGGTCCGGATCGCCCCGGGATAAAGCGGCGCAAAAAGCCTGGTCAGCGGCCCCACCCAGCCACTGTCGGACACCACGGCCACGCGCCGCAGGAAGTTGTGATGACTCAAATGGAAGACTATGTCCTTCCACCACACTTCGGGCTCGATGAAACCGATGTCGAGAACCACTTCCACGATATCGATCTTCTTGTGCGTCTCGAGCAGCGTGTCGATCGCCTCGATTGCGCGCTCATAGTCAGCCTTGTCGATCCGGCCATCCACGGTCAATTCGACAAACCCGGCTTCACCATCTGCTTCGACTTTCAGCACGACAGCCTCCTCTCAACGATATAGAGCGATTCTTGCGCACCAGTGGAGTAATGTCCTTGATTCAGGTCAAGGACATTTGCGGACGTTCGAGGCATCCGGCATTCTCAGCGAGGAGGATGCGAAAATGACGAATCCATTGATGCAGCCGGCGGTCCTGATCGTGGCCGGGTCCATGATCGCCTTCATGGCGGGGTTGCTGTTCGTGTCAGTCGACGATGCCTTTAGGGGTCGGCAGGACTGACACTCGTCTGGACTGCTGCGATCAATCTTCGTCGCGCTTGAAGACCGAGCCGCCTTTCATCACGAAGCGGACGTTCCTGAGGACAGTGATGTCGGCAAGCGGATTGCCGGATACGGCAATTATGTCTGCCGCCTTGCCCGTTTCGAGGCTGCCCACCTCCTTGTCCAAACCAAGCAGGCGTGCGGCGCCTGTCGTGGCCGCAGCGATTGCCACGCTCGCGGGCATGCCGTGTTTCACCATCAGCTCGAATTCGTCGGCATTGCGGCCATGCTTCGAAACGCCCGCGTCGGTCCCGAACGCAATTTGCACGCCCGCCGGATAGGCCTTTTCAAGCGACTTACCGGTAACCTCGATTCGCCACTTCACCTTGGCCAGAACTTCGGGCGGATAGGCGTTGGGATTGGCCTTCAGACGCTCGATATAACCATTGATCGTTGAAAGCGTCGGGACATACCAAGCGCCCGCTTTCTTGAAGAGGCGGACGCTTTCATCGTCGAGCATGGTGCCATGTTCGATCGAATCCGCGCCCGCTGCGAGGGCCGCGTTGATTCCGTCGGTTCCATGCGCATGGACGGCGATCTTCTTGCCATAGAGGTGCGCGGTATCGACCAACGCCTTGACTTCGTCATCGAAGATCTGCCGCCCCAACCCCGCCCCGATCCGGCTGTTGACGCCGCCGGTGGTTGCAATCTTGATGACATCGGCCCCGCGACGGATCTGTAGCCGCACCGCGCGGCGGCAGGCGTCCGCCCCGTCGCACAGATTGTCCTGCTCGATGCTGCCATGCAACTCTTCGGCAAGGCTTAGCGTCGCGTCCATATGGCCGCTGGTGGTTGAGATCGAGCGCCCCGCATCGACGATCCTTGGCCCAGGCAAGTCTCCGGCGGTGATCGCATCACGCAGCGCCAGCGTCGCGCCGGTGCCGTCGCCCAGGTTCCGGACGGTCGTGAACCCGGCCATTAGGGTCTTCTTCGCATTGACGGCGGCCCGAAAGGCTTTGGCTGCCGGACTCGATGTGACATCCTCGATCAACCCGGCATTGCCGCCCGCGTCGCTTTCGAGATGGACGTGGCTGTCGATCAGGCCCGGAAGGACGAAACTGTCCTTCAGGTCGATCAGCGTGGCGCCGGTCGGCGGCGCAACATGGCCCGGCAGGATTTCGATGACCTTGCCGTCGCGAATGACGATGGTCGAAGGCCCGCGTGGCGCGGTGCCCGGCCTGTCGAGCACCTGTCCGGCATGGACAAAGACCGGCCTTGACTGGGCCTGGGCAGGAATGGCGGAGAGCGCGAGGATCGCGGCAAGGGCAGTTGGGATGATTCGCATCGGTGTAATGTGCCGTATTGTTCCGGCTTGTCCACTCTGCGAGCGGTCAATCGCACCAACCGGACCGGGGTCCGCCCCGATAGGGCCGGGCAAGGCCTTCGGCGACGAGCATATCGCCAAGCGATCTCCCGCCGCGCACAATGCGCCTGAGCTTGCGGCCATAGTGATCCTCGTCCCGATCTATCGCTTCGAGCGTGACCGGCCCGGCGTTGAGCAATTCCTGCAATCGCCGTGTGGCCCGATTCCCGAGATCGGCCTCGGCCGCGCAGCGGGGCGGGTGCGTTTCGGGTGTATCGATATCGGCGATCCGGATTTTCACGCCGTCCATCCAGATGGTGTCGCCATCGACCACGCAGTTGATCCCGCCGCCGATATGGCAGGAGCCGAATTGGATACTCTCCTGCTGAGCCGTTGCCGACCGGCCGCCGTTGCCCGTGGCCTTGCCCGTCGGAACGGGCGCGGGGCTGCCAGTATCCAGATCCGCGATCACCCATTGCGCTGGACCGGCACTGCGCGAATGGAGCGACAAAGGCTCATTGTGCGCACTTTGCCACCAGAAGAAGATCGCCACGGCAAGTCCTACGGCAAGCCCGGCAAGCAAGGTCGCAATGAGTTCCGCGCGGCTGATGCGCAAATCGGGAAGCCTGACTCTTCCCGCCCGGAGCAACCCCTGTTCCCGATGCGCGCCATGCCATGTGCGGCGCGGCACAGCGGATCGCGAACGTTTCCGCTTGCGCTGGGGAAACCGAAACACCTTGCCCATTACCGCGTGCTAACCCGCAACCCGCCTAAAAAGGGTTAAGCCGCATGGTGGTTTGTCATGCTGCGAAACAAGACTTCCCTCGCAGCGCCGCTTGGGCCAAGGAGGCGATCAAGGTTCAATCGGGGGTTTCCCATGTGTGGCATTATCGGGATTGTGGGCAAGGAAGCGGTTGCCCAGCGGCTGATCGACGGGCTGAGGCGGCTTGAATATCGCGGCTATGATTCAGCGGGGATCTGTACCGTCACCGGTGGCGAGTTCGGACGCAGGCGCGCCGAGGGCAAGCTCAACAACCTCGCTGCAAAACTCGCCGCCGATCCGCTCGACGGCATCGTCGGCATTGCGCACACCCGATGGGCGACGCACGGCGCGCCGACGGAGGATAATGCCCACCCGCACATCGTCGGCGATGTCACGATCGTTCACAACGGGATCATCGAAAATTTCAAACCGCTGCGCGACGAGCTGATTGCAGAGGGGCGCAAGTTCCTCTCCGAAACCGATACCGAAGTCGTCGCGCACTTGGTCGATCGCGAAATGCAGCGCGCCGCCTCGCCGCAAGAGGCAGTGGCCGCGGTCTTGCCCCGCCTCCACGGCGCCTTTGCGCTCGCGATCATGTTCCGCGAGCATCCCGATCTCGTCATCGGGGCGCGATTGGGTGCGCCGCTGACCGTCGGCTATGGCGAGGGGGAGAATTATCTCGGGTCCGACGCGCTTGCGCTCGCGCCGCTGACGCAACGGATCGCCTATCTCGAAGAAGGTGATTGGGTGGTGGTCGGCCGCGACAAGGTCGAGATCTTCGATCGCGCGAACAATCCCGTCACCCGCCCGATCGTGATGTCCGGCGCTTCGGGCGCACTTATCGACAAGGGCAATCACCGCCACTTCATGCAGAAGGAAATCTACGAACAGCCGGTCGTGGTGGCGCAGACGCTGCAAAGCTATATCCGGCCGCTCGAGGCGCAAGTTGCGATGCCGCAGATGGATTTCGACCTGTCCGAGATCGAGCGCGTCGTGATCGTCGCGTGCGGCACGGCGTCATATGTCGGTATGATCGGCAAATACTGGATCGAGCAGATGGCGCGGCTTCCGGTCGAAGTGGATGTCGCTTCGGAATTCCGCTACCGCGACCCGGTCCTGACCGGAAAGGTGCTGGGTGTTGTCGTTTCGCAGTCGGGCGAGACGGCCGACACGCTTGCGGCGCTCCGCCACATGAAAGCCAATGGCGTCACGACCGCCGGCATCATCAATGTGCCGACCAGTTCGATGGCTCGCGAAGTGGATCTGCTCCTGCCCACTCACGCGGGCCCGGAAATCGGTGTCGCTTCGACCAAGGCCTTCACGTGCCAGCTTGCGGTGATGGCGGCATTGTCCGTCAATCTCGCCCGCGCCAAGGGCAGGATGACGGCCGAGGAAGAACGCCAGATCGTCGGCCATCTGAAAGAGGCGCCCGCCGCGATGAATGCCGCGCTATCGCACGACGATGAGATCCAGAAAATGGCTCACACGATCGCCGAGGCGCGTGACGTGCTCTATCTGGGGCGCGGGCCCGAATATCCGATGGCGCTGGAAGGCGCGCTGAAGCTCAAGGAAATCAGCTATATCCACGCCGAAGGCTATGCCTCGGGCGAAATGAAGCACGGGCCGATTGCGCTGATCGATGACAAGGTGCCGTTGATCGTCCTGGCGCCGGCCGGGCCGCTCTTTGAAAAGACCGTTTCCAACATGCAGGAAGCGATGGCGCGCGGCGCGCAGGTCGTGCTCATCTCCGACGCTGAAGGGCTTGCGCTTGCGGGGGCGGATGCGAAGGCGACGATCGAGATGCCCGCCGTCCACCCCCTGATCGCGCCTTTGGTGTACGCGGTCCCTGTCCAACTCCTCGCCTATCACGTCGCATGCGCCAAGGGGACCGACGTCGATCAGCCGAGGAATTTGGCAAAATCCGTGACGGTGGAGTGAGGGGATATGGAAACTGTCGAAACTGCGTTGGAGGTCCTGATCGTCCTCGGCCTGGCGATCATGGCCGCAGGCTTTGTCATGATGAAGCGGAAGAAGTGAACCCCTACCCCATCGGGTAGAGGAACTCCTTCGTCACTGCGTGACAGGCCTTCATCACGTCGTCCGGCAGCACCAATTCGGATGCTGCAAGGATCGGTTCAAGCTGCGCTTCGCTTGTCACGCCGACAATCGTCGAGGCGACGAAATCATGCTGCTTCGACCATGCGGTCGCCAGCGTCACCACCGATATGCCCGCTTCCGCCGCAATCGCGATGAAGCGCTCGGTCGAGGCCAGCGACTTTTCGTTCACATAGCGCTTGGCCATGACGGTGTGGCGCCCGCCCTTGGTCAGATAGCTTGAGAAGCGCGCGCCCTCGGGCGTTGCCCCGCCCTGGTATTTGCCCGAAAGCACACCGCCGCCGATCGGCGAATAGGGGATCAGGCTCACCCCTTCCTGCCGGCAGACCTGCGCCAGCTCGTCCTCGAAGCGGCGGTTATTGAGGCTGAAATTGTTCTGGATCGTGTGATAACGCGCAACCCCCAGCCGCTCGGAGGCCTGGAGGCTTTTCATCAGCCCCCAGCTCGTCTCGTTCGAACAGCCGAGCACGCGAATCTTGCCCGCGCGGACCAGTTCGTCGAGCACTTCCATCGTCTCTTCATAGGCGGTGCCATGATCGGGCCAGTGGGTCTGGTAGAGATCGACATAATCGGTCTGGAGCCGTTTGAGGCTGGCATCGATTGCGCGCGTGATATTGTGCCGGTCGAGCGCGGTCATCCCCGCGCGCTGCGAAGACTGGATCCAGCCATGGCTCGGCCCAGAAACCTTGGTGGCGACGATGATGGCGTCGCGGTTCTTGGTCTTCATCCATTTGCCGACGATCTCTTCGGTCAGCCCGGCCCATTCGGGGTCCGGCGGAACCGGATAATTCTCGGCCGTATCGAAGAAGTTGATGCCGGCGTCGAAGGAGCGGTCCAGGATGCGGAAGGCTTCCGTTTCGCTCGCCTGCGACCCGAAAGTCATCGTGCCCATGCAGATATCGGAAACGTAAATCGGGCTTTTGCCCAGCCTGCGTGACTTCATCGCGCTGCTCCTTTTTGACGGTGGGAGGGCAGCGCCGGTCTCGCGCGCCCGATTGTGGAATGCACGACTTACTAGCTTCGCTCGTTCGCCTGTCAACGCAGCGAGAGCGCTTGCCGCAACGCAAAATGGCCTTAAGGTCCGCCCGGCGGCGCAAAGCCGCGAAGCGAGAGGAAGGCGGACGCGTGAACCGGGAAGCGGCAGCAGCACATCACCAACCAAGCGCACGCGAGATGCGCCTTGTCATTGCCGCCTCGTCGGCGGGAACCGTGTTCGAATGGTATGATTTCTTCATCTACGGTACGCTCGCCGGGATCATCGGAAAGACCTTCTTCCCGTCGGGCAATGAAACGCTTGAGACGCTCCTCGTCTGGGCGGGCTTTGCCGTCGGGTTCGGCTTTCGTCCATTGGGGGCGATCCTGTTCGGCTTTCTGGGCGACAGGCTGGGCCGGAAATATACTTTCCTTGTGACCGTGACCCTGATGGGCATTGCAACGGCGGGCGTCGGCTTCATCCCCTCTGCCGCCACGATCGGTTTCGCTGCACCGGCGATCGTGTTGCTGCTCCGAATTCTTCAGGGCCTTGCGCTTGGCGGCGAATATGGCGGCGCCGCGATCTATGTCGCCGAACATGCCCCGCCTGACCGGCGGGGCTATTATACCAGCTTCATCCAGGCAAGCGTGGTCGGCGGTTTCGTCCTGAGCATTGCGGTTGTTCTCGGATGCAAGGCGATGATGCCCGAGGCGGTCTGGGCCGATTGGGGCTGGCGCATTCCCTTCATCCTTTCGATCCTGCTTTTGGTCGTGTCGCTCTGGATGCGGCTGAAGCTTTCCGAGAGCCCCGTCTTTCGCGCGATGAAGGAAGAGGGAGAGCTTGCGGGAAACCCCTTTGTCGAAAGTTTCACCTATCCCGGCAACAAGAAGCGCATTTTCGTGGCGCTGTTCGGCATCGCGGCCGGGCTGACCGTCATCTGGTATACCGCGATGTTCACGGGGCTCGGCTTCCTCAAATCAGCCATGCGCGTCGAGGATACGACAGCGGAAATCATCGTCGGCCTTTCCGCGGGCGTGGGCATGATATTCTTCATCCTGTTCGGCAGGCTTTCGGACAGGGTCGGCCGGAAAAAGCCGATCGTGATCGGCTACGCGCTGACACTGCTCCTGCTCTTTCCCTGTTTCTGGCTCATGGGGCGCGGCGCGAACCCGGCGCTGGCGGCGGCCGCCGAACGCGCGCCCATCGTCGTTTCGGGCAAGGACTGCAGCTACAACCCCTTCGCCAAGGCGCAGGTGACACCGTGTGGAAAGACACTCGATCATTTGACGAAGGCAGGCGCGCCCTACAGCACGGCCTCTGCGGCCGGCCAGGACGAATCCGTCCGCGTGACTGTCGGCAGCGCCCGGCTGGTCGATCCGGCCCCCGCCGATATCGATGCGGCGCTTGCCGGAGCAGGCTATGATTTCGCCAAGCAAGTGCCGACGCCGGGCGGCATTGCCCTCATCATAATCGGGCTGATGGGCCTTGCCGCGCTCTCGGGGGCGACATACGGGCCGGTTGCGGCGCTGCTCTCGGAACTGTTCCCGGCGCGCATCCGATATAGCTCGATGTCGATTCCCTATCATATCGGCACCGGCTATTTTGGAGGTTTCCTGCCTTTCATTGCCAGCTATGTCGTGGCGCGGACGGGCAATCCCTATGCCGGGCTCTGGTATACCTGGGGCGTCGTGGCGATGGCCTTGCTGGTGGCGGCTTTCATGCTTCGCGAAACGCGGTGGAGCGAGGACGCGCAAAACGCTGGATAAGCGAAGCCGAAATGCTCTAACGCGCGGGGCGATGAACGGACCTTCTCCCCTCCGCCTGATGCTTGACAGCGATGCGCTTGTCGCCAACTGGCGCTGGCTTGCGAAGATGAGCGGTGCGGCCGCCTGCGGCGCGGCGATCAAGGCGAACGGATACGGGATCGGCGCACGGGCAGTGCTTGACCGGCTGGCGGCGGCAGGGTGCCGTGATTTCTTCGTGACGACATGGGATGAGGCTCGTGCGCTTGGCGCGCTGCCTCCAGGCGCCTCGCTCTCGATCCTTCATGGCGTGCGCGGGGAGGATATGGCGGAGGCGCTTGCATCCCCGGCGCGCCCCACCCTCAACACGCTCGACCAGGTAAAGCGCTGGAAGGCGGCAGGCGGCGGTCCCTGCGACGTGATGGTCGATACGGGCATGAACCGGCTGGGCCTCGCCGTGCAGGACGTGACGGACGGACTGCTCGATGGCCTGAGCATCGAAACGCTGATGAGCCACCTTGCCTCGGCCGACGAAAACACGCCACAAAACGAACGGCAGCGCGCAGCCTTTGCGGCACTTGCCGGGCGGACGGGCGCGCGGCGGATGAGCCTTGCCAATTCGGCGGGCATCTGCCTCGGGCCGGACTATCATTTCGATCTGACGCGCCCCGGCCTCGCGCTCTATGGCGGCGTTCCGCGTGGAGAGGCGGCGGGGCATATCGCGCAGGTTGCGCACCCTGAAGCGCAGGTCATTCAGCGGAGGCGGATCGCGGCCGGCGAAAGCGTCGGCTATAACGCGACCTTCAGGGCGGATCGGCCGATGGAGTTGGCGATCCTCAATATCGGCTATGCCGACGGCTATCTGCGCGGCTTTTCCAATCGCGGCAGCGCGGGGGGAGGGCGGTTTTCGGTGATCGGCCGCATCTCGATGGATCTGCTCGCGGTGTGCGTCGATGCCGAACCGGGCCTGCGCGAGGGCGAATGGGTGCCGCTGGATTACGATCTGCCCACAGCCTCCGCACAATCAGGCCTGGCACAATATGAGCTGCTGACAATGCTGGGCAGCCGCTTCGAACGGATATGGGCATAGAAAATGGGCCGCCCCGAAGGACGGCCCACAGAATATTTGTCAACGTTGCGACCGGTCAGAACTTTACCTTGGCCGTTATGGCGTAAGCGCGTCCGAGCGTGTCATATGTCGATGGATAGGTGTTGCCACTATTGTAGGTTGTCGAACCGACACTGGCGCCGACGATCGGCGGCTTCTTGTTGAAGATGTTGTTCACCGTGCCAACCAGTTCGAGGTGGTCGCCGATAGAGAAGCGGGCAGTCAGGTCGAAATAATCGAACGAAGGGATTCGCCCGAAGTCGACGGTCTTGCCATCGTAGAAACCGTTGCTGCCTCCCGAAAGCGTTCCCTTGAATGCCGGTCCGGTGCAAGCCGGATCGGGCATGTTGGTGCCTGGGAAATTGGCGGCGCATGCATCGAGCGGTTCCTGCTTGACGCCATCGAGATGGCGCCACTGAAGCGACAGATCGATATTGTCGAAGCCGAGTGTCGCACGCGTCGTCCACTGGAACTTTGGCTGGATCGACGCGCAGTTGACGGAATAGTAACCCACGCATTCCCGGTTGAGAGGCCGTAGCGAATTCACATTGGCGTTGAATTTCGAGTTGAACGTGTAGTTGCCGGTCGTGCTGAACGTCAGGTCGGCAAAGCCGAGGTCCCGCTTGTAGTTCAGCGCAACGTCGATACCGTCGGTCTCGAGCGAACCGAGGTTCGACAGGTTCGCAAGGAGGCCTGGCGTCGTGGCCGGGTCCCCATCCAGACCTCCGGTTAGGGGGTTGCGCTGTATTGAAAGACAAGCCGGGTTGGTCGCTGAAGCTGCAGTCAGATTGCCGAAGCAGGCACCGATAAGGTCACCGGGGGTCGGACTGGAGATCGCCTTCTTCACCTTGATATTGTAATAGTCGACAGTGAGCGACAGGCCCGGGACGAAGCCGGGCGTCAGGACGACGCCGATGTTATAGCTGTTTGACGTTTCCGGCTTGATGTTGAGATTGCCTCCCGTGCTTAGATTTGCTTGGGCCGCCGTGGGATTGGTGATGCTTCCGATCGTGCCGGCGGGTGCGCCTTGTGCCAAGCAGACCGCGCGCAGGTTGGCATTGGTCGTCGGGGCTGCGCCGGCACACGGATCGACGGCAAGGTTGGTAAGGCCGACTGTAACTGGTGTGAACAGTTCGGAGATGTTCGGAGCGCGGACGGCATGGGCATAACCGCCGCGGAACTTGATATCTTCGGTCGGCGCCCAGGTGAGGCCGCCCTTGTAGGTTGTCGTCTTGTACGAAGGGTTGCCAGGCGCATCGACGCTGTAGCTCGAATAGCGAACACCGCCCTCGGCCGAAAGGCTGTGGAAGAAGGGCTTGTCCGAAACGATCGGGACGTTCAATTCGCCGAACGCTTCATAGACATCATAGCCGCCATGGACCTCGGGAACGGCGCCCCCGGCACCGCCTAGTTCGCCCGGCGTTTGAGCCAGAATGTCCGACGTCTGGTCTGCCGTATATTTTCGATATTCGCCACCGACCGCGAAGTTTACCGGCTGATCCGCCCAGGGCGAAGTCAGGCCGATGTCGCCATTCACCACGCCGCGGACCTGAGCGAGCGAGGTCCGCACCGTGGACGTGCTGCTGGCCGTGAGATAGGAAATCTGGTTCGCCGTGATGCTGTTGGCTGCGCCGAAGATGTTGACGGGGACGCAGCCCGGGCCGGCAGCGGGGTCGGCACCGCCCGTCGCGCCCGAAAGACAGGTCGTGGTATTTGTCGCAAAAACAGCCGTGCGGAACCGAGACTGAAGTGTATAGTTCTGCAGCGTCTGGATATTTTCGGATTCGCCATAGGCCCCCGAGATGTCGAAATGCAGCGTATCGGTGATGTCACCCCGGATACCGGCGCGATAGTCGAAGATCGTCGTCTGATAGTCGCTGATGCGGGGTCCGACTTCGACCGAACGACGGTTAAGTGTGACCGTAACCGACCGGAAGTTCGGATCGGTCGGGCTGGTCGCGGTTGCTGCAGCAGCGCATTCTGCCGGCGTGAAGCGCGGGGTATACGCCACCTGGCCGGTAACCGGGTTTCCGGCGGCATCCACGCCCGTTACGCTTGGCGCGGTATTGAACGCACAGAACTGGTTGCGCAACGCTGTCGGCAGATAGGGGTTGGACAGTGGAATGGTGACCGAGCCACCGAACGAGCCCGACGGCGCAACAATCGTGTCGACGCGGTTCTTTGAGAAGAGCCCACGGGTATAGACTTCGATCCCGTCGGTCACTTCATAGCGCGCCGTGCCGAAAATGTTGAAGCGCTCGAACGGCGTCTGGAAGATGTTGAATGGGTTGAAGTTGAAGGTTGCGAAAGTGCTGACCGCCTGGCCGGCAGCGTTCACCTGGCGCACACCGCCATTGGCAAGGCCGCCTGTAACAGGAGCGAGGATCGGCGTGCCGTTCGCATCCACTCCGGTCTGGACGAACGGAGCCAATGTATTCGGCACGCCACCCGTCAATGGGCGCGTGCCCGAGAAGCGGGAGGGAACCGACGTGCCCGAACCGCCACCAACAAACCCGCTGAACGAATCGACATTGTCGACCGAGAAAGACCGCGCACCTTGGTAGACGGGGTCTGACTGTTGATACCCGATCGAGAGGGTTGCATTGCCGCGGCCATCGTCGAAATTGGCGCCGAGCGTCAGGTCGGCACGGAAATAGTTGCCATCGCCCTTTTCGGTGATCTTCTCGCCCAGCGAGAGTTCCATGCCAGAAAAGTCGCGCTTGGTGATGAAGTTGACAACGCCCGACACAGCGTCGGCGCCATAGGTGGTCGCCGCACCGCCGGTCAGCGCATCGACACGCTCCACCAGCGCCAGCGGAATGTTGTTGAGGTCGACCCGGCCGACAAGTCCCGAAGGCGCAATGCGGTTTCCGTCGAGCAGGACGATGTTGCGGAACGAGCCAAGGCCGCGAAGGTCGACATAGGACGCGCCGCCGTTACCATTGTTCACCGCCGAACCGATGTTCGGAACGATGCCCGGAATGTCGCGCAGGACTTCTTCGGCCACGTTGTTCTGGCGAAGCGCAATCGTCTCCGCCGTCGTCACATTGACCGGCGCCGCCTGCTCGAGGTTCGGGTTCGTGATCAGCGAGCCCGTAACAACAATCTCGTCGCCTCCGGCTTCATCTTCCGCTGCTTGGGGTGCTGCATCCTGCGCCCAGGCGGGCACTGCCATAAGTGTGAATGTGGATGAGGCCAGAGCGGTGGCCATGAAGAAGCGACTTTTTTTCATTTCATATCCCTTTTTTCTCATGCGCGCCCTTTGGCGCATGAAGATGCCGTGCATCACAGAATAGATTGACTTGGATGGGCAAGAGGGAAGTTGTTCCTCTCAACACATGGATACATTATTTTGAAATAATGTTGCACATTCACAACAATTATTTTATCAGCTATCCGGGTCGCGTATATACACTTCAAAACATTATCTGGATGCAAGAATTTAAATATATTTTTTTAGTGATATTTTGGTCACTGTGTCGATAGTGGCAGCCTGTCGTGATTCGCGACGAGATTGCATCACGCGCCTTTCATCTATGCGTCTCGGCTGCGCTCATGTTGCAGCGCATCATCATTCAGGCTAAAGTCGCGCTTTCCGTTTCAGGGGTCGCCGCGATGGCAAAGAACAGCAATGATGGAACCGCACCCATCATCATCAAGAAATATGCGAACCGGCGCCTCTACAATACGGGCACTTCCGCCTACATCACACTTGACGACCTTGCGAAGATGACGCGCGAGGGGCGCGAATTCCAGGTGCTCGATGCCAAGAGCAATGAGGATATCACGCACAGCGTCCTCACCCAGATCATCATGGACGAGGAAGGCCGGGGGCAGGCAATGCTTCCCGCCGGATTCCTGCGCCAGCTCATTTCGATGTACGGCGATTCGATGCAGGCCATGGTGCCGAGCTATCTCGAGGCCTCGATGGAGGCGTTCCGCAAGAACCACGCGCAGTTCCGGGAGGCCCTTGAAGGGGCGATCACGAGTGGTCCGTTCGGCGAGATCGCCAAGCGCAACATCGAGATGTTCGAAGCGGCGACAAGCGCCTTCCGTCCCAAGTCCGCCACGGACAAGAAGGATGACGAGATCGCCGCGCTGAAGGCGCAGCTCGCCGAGCTTCAGGCCAAGGTCGAAAGGCTGCGGTGAATCACCCCTTGCACGCTTTGATCGTGCCCGGTTCGGGGCGTGCACCCACGGGCTCGAACACCCTCAGATAGGTGCCTCGTTGCGGCAGCGCCTTTGCTTCGCCCGCCTGGTATCCGACAGCCGCCAGTTCACAGGCGAGGAGCGCGGGCGGCGTGCCGTGATTGGCGGTCGGTCGGTCGGCATCGACGATGACCACGCGGCCGCCCGGCTTCAGCGACGGCCGCATCCGCCAAAGGAACTCGTAAGGCGCTTCGATCTCGTGATACATATGCACCATCAGGATGCGGTCGAAGCTTTTTGCAGGCAACTTCGGATCGGCCGGCGCGCCGAGCCTGACGCTCACATTGTCGAGCCGTTCGCGATAGACGCGCTCGGCAAGCTTGTTGCGCACTTCGGGGACGATGTCCTCAGCTAACACGCGGCCGTTCGCGCCAACCCGTTCGGCAAGGCGTATCGTGTAATAGCCTTCGCCGGCCCCGATATCGGCAACGGTCATGCCTGGCCTGATTCCGGCCAAATCCATGACGCGGTCCGCTTCTTTCAACCGGTCGCGGGCTTCCTCGGTCGACCAGCGGTTCGAAATGATCGGGGCGACGGGTCGATGCGCCGCGGGAAACGAGGCCGGCGGCACATCGCGGTCGGCCAGCGAGGAGCTGCTTCCGTCGCACCCTGCGAGCAGGAGCACTCCGAAAAGCGCGATCGCGGAACCGGCCCTAATCGACATCCTCGACAATGATTTTTTCCCCTGTGACCCGCTGCGATAGGGCGGCGGCCATGAACCGGTCAAGATCGCCGTCGAGGACGTCTCCGGGCGCGGTGGAGGTCACTCCGGTGCGCAGATCCTTCACCAGCTGGTAGGGCTGGAGGACATAGGAACGGATCTGGTGGCCCCAGCCGATATCGGTCTTGTTGGCTGCGGTTGCATTGGCTTCGGCCTCGCGCTTCTGCAGCTCGTTCTCATAGAGCCGGGCGCGGAGCTGGTTATAGGCCTCTGCCCGGTTCTTGTGCTGCGAGCGTTGGTTCTGGCACTGGACGACAATGCCGGTGGGCAAATGCGTGATCCGCACCGCGCTGTCGGTTGTGTTGATGTGCTGCCCGCCCGCGCCCGACGCTCGATACGTATCGATCCTCAGCTCGCTCTCGTTGATTTCGATATCGATATTCTCGTCGACAACCGGATAGACCCAGACGCTCGAAAAGCTCGTGTGGCGTCGGGCGTTCGAATCATAGGGGCTGATGCGGACAAGACGGTGGACGCCGCTTTCGGTCTTGGCGTAGCCATAGGCATTCTCGCCCTTGATCAGCAGCGTGGCGGATTTGATTCCCGCCTGCTCGCCAGCGTGATAATCCACCAGTTCGACTTTCATCTTCCGTCGCTCGGCCCAGCGCGTGTACATGCGCTGGAGCATTTCGGCCCAGTCCTGACTTTCGGTGCCGCCGGCGCCGGCATTGATTTCGATATAGGTGTCGTTGGCATCGGCCTCGCCTGCGAGAAGCGCTGCAACCTTGTCGCGCTCCGCGCGCTCGGCCAGATCGGCCAACGCGGCAGCGCCTTCGTCCACCATGGCCTCATCGCCCTCGGCCTCGGCCATTTCCATGAGCTCGACCGTATCGCTCAGCTCGGATTCGATGGCGCGCGTGGCGGCGATCGCTTCCTCGAGCCGCCGCCGTTCGCGCATCACGTCCTGCGCGGCCTTCGGATCGTTCCAGAGCGATTGATCCTCAACCTTTACGTTCAGCTCTTCGAGGCGCTTCAGCGCGCGGTCCCAATCGAGGAAGCGGCGTAGCAGTGCCAGGGCGGCATTGATCTGGTCGGCGTGAGCCTGCGCTTCGGCGCGCATGGGGTATCTCCAAGGGAATGCAAAGTTCGGGTGTGGGGCGGGCCCTAGTAGATTCCACCCTCGCGTTGCAAGAACTCGCTGTCGCGCTGATTGGCGGTGGGACCTGCCTGTCCGGGCGTCGCATCAGACTTCTTCTTGGCATCGGTCAGCTCGTCGCGCCGGATCGAACGGCGCGGCTCGCTTTCAGGCTTGAAGGCCTCCCAGATCACCGCGGCCTTCGGATCGTCGGTCGGCCAAGAGCCGAAGACGCGCTTGCCCGATGCCCGGTCGATGCGGATCATGCGGATACCGGCCGGTGCGCGGAAGGGCACGATCGGCACGTCCTTCAATGCTTTCTGGGCGAAGTCCCTGAAGATAGGGACGGCGATCGTTCCGCCCTGGGCATATCCGCCCATGGACCGTGGCGTGTCATAGCCCATGTAGAGGCCTGCCACGAGATCGGGAGAGCCGCCCACAAACCAGACGTTAGTCGGGCCGCTCGTCGTGCCGGTCTTTCCGAACAGCGGGCGGTTCATGTCGCGCAGGCCCACAGCGGTGCCACGCTGGACGACGCCTTCAAGGATATGAACGACCTGATAGGCTGTAAGCGGATCCATAACCTGCTTTGTCCTCGCGGGCGGGCGCGGCATGGGTTTGCCGTCATATTCGGGCATGTTGCAGCGGTTGCACGGCCGTGTGTCGGCACGAAAGCGGACCTTGCCATGGCGATCCTGCACGAAATCGATCATCGTCGGGCGTATGTCGATGCCGTTGCGGACAAGGATTGCATAGGCGTTGACCATTTTGGAAACCGTCGTCTCGCCTGCACCGAGCGCGATCGCAAGAACCTGCGGATAGTTCTTGCCGGGGTCGCTGATCCCCACGGAAGCCGCCATCCTCACAACCTTGTCCATGCCAGTCTGCGATGCCGCGCGCACGGTCATCAGGTTGCGCGACTGTTCGACGCCCCAGCGCATCGTATGCGGGCCCGAACCGCCACCGGAAAAGTTGCGGAAGCATTTCTGGCCAAGCCGCGCGGACTGGAATACACAGAACGGCCCGTCGACGATGATCGAAGCCGGCGTCATTCCGCTATCAAGGGCGGCGGCATAGACGAAAGGCTTGAAGCTCGATCCCGGCTGGCGTTCGGCCTGGGTCGCGCGGTTATAGGATGCAATCCGCGAATCGAAGCCGCCCTGCATGGCCAGCACCTGCCCGGTGTGCGGATTCTCCACGACCATTCCGCCTGATACTTCGGGAATGTTGCGCAGCGCCCAGGCACTGCCTTCGGCCTTCACTGCGATCACGTCTCCAGGCTTTAGCTGGCTGAACGCGGTTTCGGCCGTCCGGCTTCGCGGCATGGTCGCGGCAGAGGCGGGCATCACGCCAGTCCGCCCGTCTGCGAAGCCCAGCCGGATCGAGTTCACATCCTTCGAAAGGACGATGGCGACCCGCCAGTCGGGATAGCCGGCTCCGAGATTGGCCGAAGCCAGCTGCTGCGCCCAGTTGTCTCCAATCTCGATCGTCCGGATCGGGCCGCTCCATCCCTTGCCGCGATCATAGCGGACAAGGCCGTCACGCAAAGCGCTTTCGGCATATTTCTGGAGGTTGGGATCGAGCGACGACCGCACCCAGAGCCCTCCGTCATAGACACTGAAGGGATTGCGCCCACCGTCCGAATTCTCACCGAACTTCGCGATCAACTGGCGCCGCAATTCCTCGGTATAATAGCCGCCGACTGCTTCGGTCGACGCGGCGGCGCGCGGAATGATGTCGAGTGGCTGGGACACCGCCGCATCATATTGCGGGCGGTTGATGAACTCGTTCTTGAGCATCTCGCCCAGCACCCAGTTCCGTCGTTTCAAAGCCCGGTCGTAGAAGCGCTCGGGCCGGTAGTTCGACGGGCCTTTCGGCAGGATGGCGAGATAGGCCATTTCATGCAGTTGCAACTCGCCCACATCCTTGCCGAAATAGGCGCGCGCCGCCGCCTGCACGCCAAAGCTGCGACGGCCGAGATCAATCTGGTTGAGATAGAGCTCAAGGATTTGCTGCTTGGTCAGCGCATTCTCGATCCGCTTGGCGAGAATCGCTTCCTTGACCTTGCGGACATAGCTCGCCTCGTTGGTCAGCAGCAGGTTCTTCGCGACCTGTTGCGTGATCGTCGAAGCGCCGACCGGCCGGCCTGAAGTGGTCATGTTTGTGAAGATGGCGGTGATAATGCCAGGATAATCCAACCCGCTATGTTCGAAGAATGTCCGGTCCTCGGCCGCGAGATAGGCGCGTACCAGCAAAGGCGGATATTCGTCGTAGCGGAGCTGGACGCGCCGCTCGCGCGCATAGCTGTGGACCGGCGCACCGTCATAACCGCGTACATAGGTCGGAAGCGGCGGCTCATAGGTCTTCAGGCGGTCGACCGAGGGAAGGTTGCGCGCGAACAGCAGCCAGATGACAAACCAGCCAAGGATCGCGAGGCCGACCGCATAGGCAGCGAGGCGGAACCATTTAAAGTGCCAATAGTCCCGCCACAACGCGATCGCCCGGTTCGCATCGCGGCGCAGGCGGACCTTCAGGTCGGGACTCTCAGACGCATCATCCATCACTGGCGAGCGTCTAGAGCCTGATCCTATTGGGGGGAAGCCCTTTGTGGTTCGGCGCGGCGTTGTGTCACCGCACCGCCGGCCTCCGCGCGAAGTGGATTTCGACGGCACGGCGAATGCCGGTTGCGATGGCCTGCTTTCCGGCGTCGGAGGAAAGCCGTTCGACATCCTTGTTGTTGGTCAGATAGCCGACCTCGAGCAGGACCGACGGCGTATCGGGTGCCTTCAGGACAACGAATCCGGCCATGCTGTGATAGTTCGGTCGGAACGGCATCAGCCCGGTCGCCTCGCGCTTCAGCAGGTTTGCGAAGGCGGCGGAATTGTCCATCGTCTCGCGTTGCGCAAGGTCGAGCAGGATAGAGGCGACTTCGCTCTTCTGGTGCCCCAGATTGACGCCGTTGATAATGTCCGCCCGGTTTTCGCGCTGGGCAAGAAGCAGGGCCTCGCGGTCGGATGCCACTTCCGACAGGGTGTAGATCGTCGCGCCGCTTGCCGTGCCTGCGGGGGCGCTGTCGGCATGGATCGAGATGAAAAGGTCTGCCTCGACGTTGTGGGCAATCCCCGATCGCTCCCCGAGGATCAGGAACCGGTCGTCTTCGCGAGTCAGTGCGACGCGGACGCGGCCCGATCGGATCAGTTCGGCCTTTATCGCCTCGGCAACCGAGAGCGTGATGTCCTTCTCACGCGTGCCCGTGGCGGGGGCGACCGCGCCCGGATCGTGCCCGCCATGCCCGGCATCTATGACGACGAGAGGGCGTCCC
Source organism: Sphingomonadaceae bacterium (assembly GCA_041916635.1). GTDB lineage: Bacteria > Pseudomonadota > Alphaproteobacteria > Sphingomonadales > Sphingomonadaceae > Aquisediminimonas. Next base: position 1,588,422 of record JAYRZE010000001.1, read on the forward strand.
GCCGGACCATAGATTTTCGGCTTGGGAAGGGGTGCGCCTGGCGGGTCGAGCGGGATAGTCAGGCTGTAACGGCTGCGCGGCGCCGCCGCTAGCGACGCGGTTTGGCTAGCGCCCGGCCCGGGCAGTCCAAACAAAATGAAAATGAGCATTGCCCAAGGCATGCCCCAGTATAACCACGCTTTGCCGCTCGCCAAGTTATGGTTAAGAATTGGTATCGTCGCCGGGCCGGGGTGGAAATCGGTGTGGCGCGATCCTATGTGTTGCGGTGTTGTTACGGGGGTGCTAGCACCCCGAACCGGTCGCGGGGCAAACAGCTTCGGATCATTCACCGATTGCCGGGATTTCCCCGCCGATCCATCAGGTTGACGCTGCATGAGGCATTTTCTCCCGCATCCGCACCGCATGCCGATTTTGGGCATTGCGCGGACCGGGACCGAAGCTCTGGTCGGACTGGCCAGGCGTGCCGCTGCAGCAGACGCACTTAGGAAACAACCATCCGGGGCATTGCGGCCGCATCTGTTGCTGCCGCCCGTGCCCCCCTTAATTCGCGCTGGACTGGCTGGCCTTTCCGCCGCCCGCCGCGCCCGGAGATTTATACATGACAATGCGGATGCTGATCGACGCCCGCCACCGGGAAGAAACCCGCGTGGCCGTCGCCAAGGGACACCGGATCGAGGAGTTTGACTTCGAGTCGGCCGAGCACAAGCAGCTCAAGGGGAATATCTATCTTGCCAAGGTGACGCGCGTGGAGCCGTCGCTTCAGGCGGCGTTCGTCGATTATGGCGGAAATCGCCACGGCTTCCTCGCCTTTTCCGAAATCCACCCCGATTATTACCAGATCCCCAAGGAAGATCGCGAAGCGCTGTTGCGCGAAGAGGCCGAGCATGCCGAAGAGGAAGAGCGACTGCGCGAGGCGGAAGGCGATGACGAGCCGATCGACGGTCATCATGACGATGACGGCACCGACGACGACCGGCCGGATGCGGATATCGAACCCGAAGACGATGAAGACGAGGTCCCTGCTGCCGAAACAGTGAGCGGCGAAGGCGATGACGGCAATGGCCGCGACGCCAATGCCGCTGCCAGCGCGCTTCGTGCCAAGCGGATGGCGCTTCGCCGCCGCTACAAGATCCAGGACGTCATCCACAGGCGCCAGGTGTTGCTCGTCCAGGTCGTGAAGGAAGAGCGCGGTAACAAGGGTGCTGCGTTGACGACTTATCTGAGCCTTGCGGGGCGCTATTGCGTCTTGATGCCCAACACCACGCACGGTGGCGGCATCAGCCGCAAGATCTCCAACGCGTCCGACCGCAAGCGGCTGAAGACGATCATGGCCGAACTGGATCTGCCGAGGACAATGGGCTGCATCGTTCGCACCGCCGGCCTCCAGCGCACCAAGACTGAAATTCGCCGCGATTTCGATTATCTCGCCCGTGTCTGGGACACGATCCGGGAAACCACGCTCAAATCGTCCGCTCCCACACTTATCCACAATGACAGCGACCTGATCAAGCGCGCGATCCGCGATATCTACAACAAGGATATCGATGAAGTGATTGTCGAGGGTGAGGAAGGCTATCGGGCCGCGCGCGAATATATGAAGCTGCTGATGCCGAGCCATGCGAAGCGCGTGCAGCCCTATTCCGATGTCGTTCCGCTTTTCCAGCGCCATCATGTCGAGGACCAGCTGAACGCAATGTACCAGCCGGTCGTCCAGCTGAAGTCGGGCGGTTATCTGGTGATCAACCCGACCGAGGCACTGGTGTCGATCGACATCAACTCGGGCCGCTCCACGCGCGAACACGGGATCGAGGCGACCGCCGTTGGCACCAATCTAGAGGCAGCGCAGGAAATCGCGCGACAGCTCCGCCTGCGCGACATGGCCGGGCTGGTTGTGATCGACTTTATCGACATGGAGCATGGCTCGAACGTCCGTAAGGTCGAAAAGGCGATGAAGGCCGCGCTCGCCAATGATCGGGCCCGCATCCAGGTCGGCCGGATCAGTTCGTTCGGGCTGATGGAAATGAGCCGCCAGCGGTTGCGGACCGGCGTGCTCGAGGCTTCGACCCGCCAGTGTCCGCATTGCGAAGGCACGGGGCTGGTTCGCACGGCGTCTTCGGCCGCATTGTCCGCCTTGCGCCTCCTTGAAGAGGAAGCCGCCAAGGGCAATGGCAGCCGCCTCTCGCTCCGCGCGAGCCAGGAAGCGACGATCTACGTGCTCAACCGCAAGCGCGCGGAACTGGCGGAGATCGAGGAACGCTACGGCGTTTCGATCGACATCTTCCCCGATGGCGAAACCGAGGGTGCGCGGATGGCCGTGGAGGCAAGCGGCCCGCCGCCTGCTTTCCGCCCGAAGATCGAGCCGCTCATGATCGAGGAGGAGGAAGACCTCGATATTCCGACCGACTTTGATGATGAGGAGGAAGACGCAGCGGAAGCCGAAGGCCGGTCCCGCGAAGGCCGAGATGGCGATGCCCGCCGCAAGCGCTCGCGCCGGAGGCGGGGACGCCGCGGCCGTCGCGAGGGAGGCGAGGAGCGCCAAGCTCCGGGAGACGCGGGCGAGCAGGCCGAAGAGGGCGAAGCAGAAGCGCCGCGTGAAAGCAGGCCGGAAGACGGCGACGAAGACGGTGGCCGCCGGCGTGGCCGGCGTGGCCGGCGTGGGGGGCGCGGTCGTCGTGGCGATCGACCCGAAGCCATAGGCGAGGGTGCCGAAGCCGTCGCACCCGAAACGGCCGAAGTTGAGACGCCGCCAGCGGCGACCGAGGACGCCGCACCGAAGAAGACCCGTCGCCGCTCCGCAAAGGTCAAGGCCGAGGAGGCCGTGCCGGTCGAGCCTGTAGCCGAAACCGTCGTCGAGGCTCCGGCTGAAAAACCGAAGCGCACCCGCAAGAAGGCCGAACCCAAGGCAGAGGTCGCGGCTGAACCGGTTGCCGCCGAGCCCGAGTCTGCAAAGCCGAAGCGGGCGCGCAAGCCCAAGGCCGAAGCCGCGCAGGTCGCGGCTCCAGCGGCCGCGCAGACGGCGCCGGCCGAAACCGTCGGTGGCGAATCGGACGATGGAACCCCGCGGCGCGGCTGGTGGCAGCGGACTTTCGGGCCGGAATCCTGACCCGCGGCATTTTCATCTCCCGTTCAGGCTCGGAGGGCGAGAGTTAGGCTTATGGCTGCGCTTGCCTTCCGGCTTCGTTCTATCTTTCGTGCGATCTTCGCGTTCCTCCTCGTCTGGCCGTTGCTGGTCCAGCCGGTCATGGCGCAGTCGATCCTGCGCGATGCGGAGACCGAGGCGCTCTTTCACGACATGTCCTTGCCACTGATCAAGGCAGCGGGGCTCGATCCTCGCAATGTCCGTATCGTCCTGATCGGAGACAGGTCGATCAATGCCTTTACGGCTGGCGGGCAGGATGTGTTCATCCATTCGGGGCTTCTGGCGGCGGCAGACAATGCCAATGAGGTTCAGGGCGTCATTGCCCACGAGCTCGGCCATGTTGCCGGCGGGCACGTCCTGCGTTCGGAAGAGGGAATCAAGCAGGCGACGGGCGTCATGCTGCTGAGCCTGCTGCTCGGCGCGGCCGCGATCGCGGCGGGTGCGGGCGATGCGGGCGTTGGCATCCTGGGCGCCGGCCAGCAGGCCGCGCTCAGCAAGTTCCTGTCCTTCACGCGCACGCAGGAAGCAACGGCGGATTCCGCCGCGCAGACCTATCTCACGACGACCGGGATCAGCGGCAAGGGGATGATCAGCTTTTTCAAGAAGCTGCAAAGCCTTGAGTTCCGTTACGGCGCGACGACGAGAAGCGACGACTTCGCCTCCGATCATCCGCTGACCGGAGATCGCATCGCCATATTGCAGGAAAAATTCGCGGGTGATCCTGCCTGGAACAAGCCGACCGACCCGGCGATCGAGGCGCGGTTCCAGCGGGTGAAGGCAAAGCTTCAGGGCTTCGTCTCCGATCCAGCGGATACGCTGCGCGACTATCCCGAAACCAACACTTCGGTTCCCGCGCACTACGCCCGTGCCTATGCCTGGCACCGCTCGGCCTATCCCGACAAGGCGCTCGAGGAAACCAATGCGTTGCTCAAGGCCATTCCCGGCGATCCCTATTTTCTCGAACTGAAGGGCCAGATCCTGCTTGAATCGGGCAAGCCGATGGAAGCGCTGCCGTTGCTGAGGGACGCCGTCGCCAAGACCAACGCCCAACCGCTGATCGCCTCGCTTTTCGGCCATGCCCTGATCGCGACCGAAGATTCGGCCAACTTTGCGGAGGCGGAAAAGGTCCTCAAGGCGTCGGTCACGAAGGACAATGAAAACCCCTTCGCCTGGTATCAACTGGGCGTCGTTTACGATCGCGAGGGAGATGCACCGCGCGCGGCAATGGCGACGGCCGAACGATATCATCTCGAGGGGCGGCCAAGGCTTGCCCTCGCCAATGCCGAAGTCGCCGTGCGCGGGCTGCCACAGGGTTCGCCGGACTGGATTCGGGCGCAGGATATTGCCATCGTGTCGCGCGCTGCCGCTGATGATGAAAAGCGCAAACGCCGGTGAACGAAGGGCTTAAGAACAGTATGACATTGATCCTTGCAACCTTGCTTGGAGCGGGCGGGGCCGCTTTGGCCGTCAACGCCGTGGAAAAGCCGCAGCCGGTCAACACGGCGGACAAGGCCGCGATAGAACAGGTGGTTCGCGAATATATCCTTTCGCATCCCGAGATCCTGCCCGAGGCAATGCGCAATCTCGAGGCACGCGAGAACAAGAAGCTTGTGGAAGAGAACAGGGCGGCGATTGAAAAGCCGTTCGGCGGCGCATGGGAAGGGGCCGCCGACGGGGATGTCACTCTTGTCGAGTTCTTCGATTATAATTGCGGTTATTGCCGCGCGAGCCTGCCCGATGTCGCTCGTCTCCTGGCAGAGGACAAGAAGCTGAAGATCGTTTATCGCGAGATGCCGATCCTGAGCCAGTCGAGCCTCGACGCCGCGCTTGCGAGCCTCGCGGTTGCGCAGCAGGGCAATTATCCCGTCTTTCACCGCGCGCTTTACAAGGCGGGGAAAGTGACGCCGCAGACAATCGCCGATGCCGCACGCGCGGCCGGCGCCGATCCTGCGAAAATGAAGGCGGCGCAGGCCTCGGCTGCTGCGCGCGGCGAGATTGCCGCCAATCTCGACCTCCAGCAGAAGCTGCAGCTGACAGGAACGCCAAGCTGGGTGGTAGGCGATACCGTGCTCAACGGCGCGGTCGGCTATGACCAGCTCAAAAAGGCCATCGAAGCGGCCCGCGCCGGGCATTGATTCGTCCGCAGACTGACCCTCGCTCGTCATTGCGACCCCGGATCAAGTCCCGGGAAGGAATCCAGAAAGCCGGGCGTCGCGCTGGATTGCTTCGCTACGCTCGCAATGACGAAACAGGCGGAAGTCCTTCCATCCCCGCTCGCCGGGGCGGGACGTCTCGGTGTGCCTGGAAGAGTCCTTTATCCCGCGAGAACCTTCAACATGTCGTACCAATGGTCCAGATTCTCGTCGAAGCTCTTCACCGGAATCCGCTCATCGCGGCCGTGCGCTCGCTCATCATCGGGAACGATCACCCACGTGCTGTCGACGCCATAGACCGGCATCCCCGTCGCGCGGAAATAGAGCCCGTCGGTCGCGCCTGCGGACATTTGCGGAATGATGAGCGCGCCTGGATGCCGCTTGTGGATCGCATCGGTATAAGCCTTCACCACATCGGGACGGAGCGGAGAGGCGGGCGAGGGGTTGCTGTTCGCAATCGGTGCGATTTCGACGCCTTCGCCAACCGTCCTCTGCAGTTCCGCCTGTACAGCCGTTGCCGGGATGCCGGGCAGGATCCGGCAATTGACGGTCGCGCGCGCCATCTGCGGCAGCGCGTTGTCGGCATGGCCGCCTTCGAGCCGGGTTGCGACGCAGCGGGTGCGCGTGCTGCCCACTTCGGTCGGATCGGCTTCGATGATGTCGGCCGCCGCGTCGTCATTCTCGTCCTTGAGCCAGCGACGCATGGCATCGCCGAGCGCGCCCTTTTCCTGCGTCTGCCGCGCCTGGAAATAGGCGCGGGTGGTTTCATTGAGCGCCGGCGCGAAGCGGTGTCCGGCGAGTTTGGTCAGCGCGGCCGAAAGTTCGTAGATCGCGTTGTCGGGCCTTGGCCGCGAGCTGTGCCCGCCGGGATTGCGAACTGTGAAAGTGAAGCTCTGATACATCTTCTCCGACGTTTGGAGCCCGAAGCCGAGCGGTGTCCCGTCCTTCAGAAAGCCTCCTCCTCCTGCATCGGCATTGAGCGCATATTCGGCGTCGGTCAGGGCGCGCCATTCGGTGGCGGCAAGATTCGCACCTCGCCCGCCGGTTTCCTCGTCTCCGGTAAAGAGGACGACGATATCGCGCTTTGGCTTGAAACCTTCAGCCTTCAGGCGGATCAGGGCTGTCGTGATCGCGGTGACGCCGTTCTTCATGTCGGTGGTGCCGCGACCATAGAGATAGCCGTCTTCCTCGACGAGCGTGAACGGGTCATGCGCCTTGGGCCAATCCTCGGCTCGCGCCTCGACCACATCCATATGTCCCAAGAGCAGGATCGGCTTCGCCCTGGCCCGACCCTCGGCGTGCCAGCGGACGATCATCGCCTGAGTGTTGAGATAGGGCTTGATCGTGATGTCGGTGATGCCTGCCGCTTCGAACTTGCCTTTCAGATAATCGACCAGTTCGTTCACCCGGCTTTCCTTGCGTTCCTGGACGGTCGGGATGGAGACGGCCTTGGCCAGGATTTCGCGGCCCTCGGCATGCCAATCGGTCGCGGCAAGCGTGGGGGCGGGCAACAGGGCGGTGGCAAGCAGCAAGGGGGCAAGGCGCATCATGATCTCCCAAATGGTCTGACACTTTTTGCCTAGAGCAGCATTGGCAAAACGCAAGCGGTGCTCCTGCGAAAGCAGGAGCACAGGCGACGAACGCAATGATGCGTTCGTGTTTTCACATGAGCATGGGTGAAGCGCTAATGCGCGTCGACCAGCACCAGTTCGCTTTCTTCAACGGCCGTAACGCTGAACCGTTCAAGTCCGGTGATCGCCACGCCGTCTCGCGCTCCGGCCTGGACGCCATCAACGGTGATCGCACCGGTTGCCGGAACCAGATAAAGGTGCCGCGACGGATCGGTCTCATAATCGAGCGTCTCGCCCGCCTTGAGTGTCGCGCCCAGAACCCTGGCATCGGCGCGGATCGGCAGGGCGTCTCCGTCCCCGGCCGCGCCGCTCGCCAGCGTCACCCACTGGCCCGCGCGATCCGCCTTGGGAAAGGCCCGTTGTCCCCAGCCGGGTTCGCCGCCTGCTTCATCGGGAATGATCCAGATCTGGAAAAGCGTGGTCGGTTCATCCTCCCGGTTGAACTCTGCGTGCTGGATGCCCGTCCCCGCGCTCATCACCTGCACATCGCCGCCGGGCGTCCGGCCTGCATAGCCGAGGCTGTCGCGATGGCTGATCGCGCCGGTGCGAACATAGGTGATGATTTCCATGTCCTTGTGCGGATGCGGGGGAAAGCCCTGCCGCGCTGCGATCTCGTCATCGTTCCAGACGCGGATCGCGCCCCAGCCCATCCGGGCGGGGTCGTAATAATTGGCAAAGCTGAAATGATGGCGCGCGTTGAGCCAGCCGTGATCGGCATGGCCGAGCGCGCCAAACGGACGTACTTCAATCATGGGGGTGTTCCATCCTCGGCGGGGTGTGACCGCCGGCATTGCAGGTCAGATAGGATGGCGGGCGCGACTTTCAAGGGGCTGGCCGATGCATCCGAAAACGCCAAATCGGCGTTTAGGATTGAGCGATGGCGGGAGTGAAGGGAATGGCAGGGCAGGTAGAACAACTGTGGTTCGAGAGCGAAGGCACGAGGCTGGCGGCAAGGCTCTACCGGCCGACGGGGGCTGCCGATGTTCCGGCGGTCGTGATGGCCCATGGCTTTTCGGCGGTGATGGAGCAACTCGCCCCGCAGGCGGAAGCATTGAGGGCGGCGGGCTTTGCCGTGCTGGCCTTCGATCATCCCTGTTTCGGGCTTTCGGAGGGATCGCCGCGTGGCGAGGTCGATCCGCAGCGCCAGTTGCGGGCCTGGCGCGATGCGGTTTCCTTCGTGCGGACGGTTGACGGGCTGGATCGGGATCGGATCGGCCTCTGGGGATCGAGTTTTTCGGGCGGCCATGTGATCCAGGCGGGCCCGCTCGATCCGCGGGTGCGCTGCGTCGTATCGCAAGTGCCGTTCGTCGCGGGCTGGGACCTGATCGCCAGCCGCCCCGATGCGGACGCATTCATTGCCCTTCTGGTGGCTGAGCGCGAACGGCGCTTTGCCGGAGAACCGCCGACGATGCTGCGAGTCACGGCCGCAGAACCCGATGCTCCGTGCGCTTTTCCCGGGGAAACGGCGCGTCGGTTCTTCGACGAGGAGAAGTTCCCGACCTTGAACAATGCCGTGACGCTCAGTTCGTTCGAATATGTGCGGGGCTATGAACCGGGTTTATGGGCGCATCGCCTTGCGCCTAGGGGGCTGCTCGTGATTGTGGCGGAGGATGACCGGGTGACGCCCGTACCGCCCGTCCTTGAGGCCTTTGCCCGCGCGGGTGAACCGAAGCGGCTGGTGCGCGTGCCGGGCGATCATTTCGAAGTCTATGACGGGCCGGGCTTCGATCTTGCAATGGCGGCGGCGATCGGCTGGTTTCGCGAACAAATGGGCTGAACGCGCTATTGCTCCCCGTGGCCGAGTGCCAGATAGTCTTGGCTTTGCATTTCCATCAGGCGGCTTTCCGTCCGTTCGAATTCGAATCTCCCGTCGCCCGCTGCATAAAGTTCGGACGGGGCGGCGTCGGCCGTTGCGATCAGCTTGACCTTCTGTTCGTAGAGCGCGTCGATCAGCGTGACGAAGCGCGCTGCCTCATTGCGATTGTGCGGGCCGAGCTTCGGTATCCCGACGATGATGACCGAATGGTAGCGCCGGGCGATCGCCAGATAGTCGGAGGTGCCCCGCGCCTCCGCGCAAAGCCGCTTGAACGAAAAGACCGCGACGCCCTTGAGGCTCTTTGGCACATGAAGCATTCGCCCGCCGCCGACATCGATATCCTCGGCAGGCACGTGCGCCGCGTCTTCGGGCGGATAGTCGGTCAGCTTGAAAAAGGCCTCGCGCACTGCGGCGGTCGCTTCGGGGCCGTTGGGCACATGCCATGTCGTGACGCCCGACAAACGCTCCATCCGGTAATCGGTTGGGCCATTGAGCGCCAACACATCAAGACGGCCTTCGATGAGCGCGATGAACGGCAGGAAGTGCTCGCGGTTGAGCCCGTCCTTGTAAAGCTCGCCGGGCGCGCGGTTCGAGGTCGTGACAAGTGTGACGCCCGCGTCGATCAGCCCGGTGAACAGGCGCGACATGATCATTGCGTCGGCGGAGTTGTTGACGACCATTTCGTCGAATGCGAGGCAACGCGTTTCCTCCGCGATGGCGGATACAACCGGCTCGATCGGGTTCCCACGCTCGTTCATCCGCTCGATGCGGAGCCGGTCATGCACTTCGAGCATGAATTCATGGAAATGGACGCGGCGTTTGCGATTGATCTGCAAGCATTCATGGAACAGGTCCATCAGCATGGATTTGCCGCGCCCGACACCGCCCCACAGATAGACGCCCCGAGGGGCAGGTGGCTTGGCCCGCCCCAGCCGCCAGATCAGGCTGCCGCGTGGCGGCACGGCCTGCAAATCCTCCTGCAACTTGTTGAGCCGGACCGCGGCTGCGCGCTGCTCCGGGTCGGGGCGAAGCTCGCCTGCCGCTACGAGGCCGAGATATCGGCCAAGAACGGTCGTCATCTTTTCGTCGCCTTGCGGACCGTTGCGGAAAACGACGCGATACGATTGTCCCCCTGAACGGCCAGTCCCCGCAGGAAAAGCAATCGCCCGGTTTCGCGCAGCAGTTCCACTTCGGCATCGAGCGGCTCGTCGATCCGCCCCGGCCCGATGAACTGCGTTGCGAGATCGAGCGTGACCGCTGGCCCCACGTCGATCAGGCCGAACATGCGCGAGGCTGCGAAAAGCGCGACGTCGATGAAGCCGAGCACGATCCCGCCGTGCAAGTTGTTCGAGAAATTGGAATGGCGGTGCCCCGGAAACATCCGCACCCAGGCCTTGCCCGGGTCGCCCGGGCGGACAAGCATCTTGCCGAGGATCTGGCCATTGTATCGCGTATCGTCGCTGAACCGCCAGGTCAGCCAGCCGGGATGCTCGGGGTCCGGCTCGCTCAGATATGAAGGTGCTTCCATGGGCTTAAAGGTGGCGCTCGACCACCAGCTTCTTCACTTCCGCGATGGCCTTGCCTGGGGAAAGGCCCTTGGGGCAGGCGTTCGAGCAATTCATGATCGTGTGGCAGCGATAGAGGCGGAACGGATCTTCGAGTTCATCCAACCGCTCGCCGGTCATTTCGTCGCGGCTGTCGGCCAGCCAGCGATAGGCCTGGAGCAGGATGGCCGGGCCCAGGAACTTGTCGGAGTTCCACCAATAGCTCGGGCACGAGGTCGAACAGCAGGCACACAGGATGCATTCGTAAAGGCCGTCGAGTTTCGCGCGGTCTTCCGGGCTCTGGAGCCGTTCCTTGCCCGAAGGCGTGGGTGTCACCGTCTGGAGCCAGGGCTTGATCGAGGCATATTGCGCATAGAAGTGCGTGAAATCGGGAACGAGATCCTTGATCACGTCCATATGCGGCAGCGGGGTGATCGTGACATCGCCCTTGCAGTCCTCGATCGCGGTCGTGCAGGCAAGGCCGTTCTTGCCGTTGATGTTCATCGAGCAGGAGCCGCAAATTCCTTCGCGGCAGGAACGGCGGAAGGTCAGGCTCGGATCCTGCTCGCTCTTCATCTTGATGAGCGCGTCGAGCACCATCGGCCCGCACGTATCGAGATCGACCTCGAAACTGTCGAAACGCGGATTTTCGCCCTTGTCGGGATCATACCGATAGACCTTGAAATTCCGCTTGTGCTTGGCGTCGGCCGCTGCGGCATGCGTCTTGCCGTTCTTCTTGATGACGCTGTTCTTGGGCAGGCGGAATTCGGCCATGGGTTTTCCCTTTATCGCTTCGCGGGTCCGGCGATAGCGCGCGCATCCGATACGCTCAACCGTTCAATCGCATATTGTCTGTCGATTTTGCGCCCGCTGCCGGTATAGCGAACGGGAAATACGTCGCAACAAGCCAATCGGCCCGGCTCCGGGCGAGACAACGGGAATGACCGAAGCAGGATCGCAAACCTCGTCCGCCGTCACCAGCAGGGATGTTGCCAAGGGCGCGGGGACGACGCTTCTGGCACGGCTGGGCGCGGTCATGGAAGTGATTGCCCAGCCGATCTATGTCTGGATGTTCGGCCTTGCGAGCTATGGTCTTTATGCCGTGCTCTGGGCGGCGGTGAACCTTGTGGAAAACGTAGCCGACCTCGGCATGACATCCTCGATGCAACGCGTCGTTCCGCAGGCCAGGACACCGCAACAACAGGTTTCCGCGCTGCGGTCGGCCATCGTACTTGGGGTCGGGCCCTGCCTGATTGTGGCGGCGGTGGCGTCGGTCGCGGCGGGGCAGTTCGCGCCGCTCTTCAATGCTTCGGAAGCGGACTCGGACCGGCTGATCCGGATCATTGCACTCTTCGCCTGGTCGTTGCCGCTCTGGGCCTTTGTCGAGATCGCGACCTCCGCCTTGCGGGCGAAGCGCGTTTTCGGCGCCGAGATCAGGCTCCGGATATTCTGGGAGCAGGTGATCCGCCTTGCTGTCACGACCGTTTTCTGGCTGGCCGGCTTTTCGACGATGTCGCTCTTCTACGCGCACCTCATTTCGCTAACGATCATCTGCCTGCTGTGCATCCGCCTGCTCGCACGTCACTTCGATCTCGGGCTCTTTTTCACCGGAACGCTGTTCGATCCCGTCTTCCATGAAACCTGGAAGGCCGGGCTTGCGGTCCTGCCGGCGAACATGGTGGCGCGACTGTTCGGGGACGGGCCGTCGCTCGTTCTCAACTGGATTCTGCCAGGAAGTGTGGGCGCGGTTTCAGGCGGCCTCTATGCGATCGCCCGAAAGATTTCGAGCATCGTCCAGCTGGTGCGCACGGCCTTTGCCTATGTGCTCGCGCCGCTGGCCTCGGCGGCGAGCCAGAACCATGTCGACGAAGTGCGCGCCATTTACGGTTTCGCCACCCGCGTCTCGCTGGCCATAGCCCTGCCGTTGGGGCTGGTGCTGGCAGCGGCAGGCGGGCCCATCCTGAGCATGTTCGGTAGCGGTGCGGCCATGGCGCTGCCGGCGGTGGTGATCCTGATTTCGGCGCGCGTCGTTGAGACCGTGCTGGGGGCGGCCGTTCCGATTCAGCAAGTGACGAGCGGCTATTGGCGGCAAATATTGGCGAGCGTTGCCGGGCTTGCCCTTGCTTTCGTGATCGGCTTTGCGCTCATGCCCGAATGGGGGTTGACCGGCATGACGATTGCCGTTGCCTCGGGATTTATCGTTGCCGCGGCGCTGCCGATGGCGCAACTCTATTGGCACGACCGGCTGCATCCCTTTTTTGCGCCTTTCGGCACGGTGCTGACCCGGTCACTGTTGTTCGGAGCCGGCGGGCTGACCCTTACACTCATCTCACACGGTCTTCCCGAGTGGCTTCACCTGCCGATCGCCGTCGCGTTGATGTTGGGGGCGCTTTGGCTTTCCTGCCGCTTCGCGTTGCCGCATGACGACCGGCTGTCGATGGGCAAGACAGGGCGGGCGCTCCGGCTGGTCTAGCCGCGCCGCGCGAGAATCTCTTCCGCCAGCGCGTGATCCGACGGTTTGTCGACGTCGATTGCGGTTTCGGCATCGGCAAGCGGGACAAGCCTTGCATCCAGCCCCAGCCTGTTGCCTGCGATCCTGAGCGCGGCTGCCAGCCCGATCGTCCGGCTGATCGCGCGCAGCGCCAGCCAGGGGCCGAAATGGAGGAACAGCTTCCAGGCCTTTTTGCGGTCGCGTTCTGCTTCGGTCCACAAATGGAGTGCGCCGCGCGCCGCATCTGAATTGAGTGCGAACAGGTTGGCGCCCGACCACTGGCCGTCCGCGAACTTGAGCCAGGTCCGCCGGTTGTCGGGATAGGCGGCGCGCATCACCTTGCGTTCGACCATGCCGACCGCAAGGTCGCATCCGCCGCACCGGCCAAGAAATGCGGAAACAAAGGCAGGCGTCAGCAGCGGATGATCGGCCGTGGTGACAAGCACGGGCCATGGCGCCTCGGGCGTACCGGCGACGCGCAATATGCTTTCGGAAATACCGGCCTTGCTCGCGATCAGCGTAACGGGCCCGCCGGCTTGCGCTGCTTCTCGCAATGCTTCCGGTTCCTGGCCGAGGATGATCGTCCGGGCGACTTCAGGCGTCTCGGAAAGTGTCCGCACGACGTGCGTCAGCATCGGCTCGCCCCCTATTTTGACCAACGCTTTCCAGCGCTCTCCGAAATGGGCTGCCAGCCGGTCCGGCCCCGGCCTTTGCCCCGCCAGGATGATCGCCGACCATCGCTGCCGACTTGCTGTCATTATTTGGCCTCAAACTTGGTTAGAGAGCGTCGCAGAACCGTCATATTCCAGCGCGATTAGAGGATATTTCCCTTGTATCAAGACGAATTGGGCCGGGCAGGCAAACGCCTGTTCTTCATACGCGGCACATATATCTACACGATCATCGCGATCTCGACATTGATCGCGTGGGTTTCGCGCGATGTCGGGCCGTTCAGGGACGGAGTGCTCGATTGCGCCTGGTTCTGGGTTTCTCTGGGCGTCGCGAGCGCCGGGGCGACCGTCCGCGTCTTTACAAGCGGCTGGGCGGCGCTTGGCACGTCGGGCCGGGCGAAGGTCGCAGCGGAAGCCAGCGAACTCAATACGACCGGGCCCTATTCGCTTGTCCGCAACCCGCTTTATCTTGGCCGCGTCCTGAACTTCACCGGCCTTGCCATGCTCTCGGGAAGCTGGGTGTTCGGGGCGATCGTCTTCCTCCTCGCCATCCTCGTCTATGAGCGCATCTCGGTTTATGAAGAGAATTTCCTGCGCGAGAAATTCGGCGCCGCGCACACCGCCTGGGCGAAGGACGTGCCGGCGCTCTTTCCCCGCTTTTCGGGCTGGGTGAAGCCCAAATATCCCTTCTGGTGGAAGCGCATGATCTGGCGTGAACAGAACAAGCTGTTCCTGCTCGCCACGACTGTGTTCCTCACCTGGTTCGCCCGGATCGGGTTTGATGTCGCAGCAATCGATGACACGCAGTGGGCATGGGTCTATGCCTATGGCGCGCTGGCTGCGATCCGGTTCTTCATTGGCGGGCTCAAGATGATCGGTTTCTTCAAAGAGCTGAGCTGATGGGCGAGCTGGCGCCGCTGATCGCCGTTATCGGCTGCGACGGATCGGGCAAGTCCACGCTTTCCGCAGACCTGTTGAACTGGATCCGGGAGCAATATGGCCCGGCCGAAACGCATTATCTCGGGCTGCGCTCCGGCCAGATCGGGAACCGGATCAAGGCTTGGCCGCTTGTCGGGCCCATCATCGAACGGGCATTGTCCAAGCGGGCCGGTCAAGCGCGGACCAAGGGTGCAAAGATGCCGGGGCTCGCGACGGCCTTGGTCATCTACGGCTTTTCGCGCCTCCGAAAACGCCGCTTCCAGAAAGTGCTGCGCCTGCGCCGGCAGGGCTTCATCGTCGTGACCGATCGATATCCGCAAGTCGAGGTACCGGGATTTTATGATGGCCCGGGCCTGTCGGCGGCCGAGCCCGGCGGGCCGCTGGTCGCGGCGCTCGCCACCAGCGAACGCGCGGCTTATGAATGGATGGCGTCGTTCGTCCCGACGCTGGTGATCCGGCTCAACATCGATGCGGCGACGGCCTTCTCGCGAAAGCCCGATCACGCGTTCGAATTGCTCGAACGGAAAGTCGCCGTAACACCGCTTCTCAGGTTCAACGGTGCCCCAGTCGTCGATCTAGACGCGACCATGCCCTATGCCGAAGAGCTTTCGCTTGCGAAGAAGGCCGTGGCCGAAGTGCTGGGTTAGCCTTCGGCCCTTCGGCTGCCCCAATCCAGATTGCGCGTCGCGTACATGACGGTCGCGAGAGCTGCGAACATCATCAGCGAGCCAATCAGCAACGAATAGGCTTCGAGGCTCAGCAGAATGTAGAGCACAGCATAGAGCGCGATCAGCAGCCCGCCGATATAGCCCGCCCGCTTCCAGCTTTTGAGCACAGCCGCCGAATAGGCTGTGATGAGTCCGATGATCGCGGCGCTGGCGACGAGATAGGCAAAAGTAAAACCGATCACTTCGGCAAGGGCGAGGAGCAGGACGAAGAACAGCACCAGCCCCGCGCCGACCAGCAGGTATTCCACCGCCGAAACCCGGACACCGCCAATGATGTCGAACATCAAGAAGGCGACGAAGGTAAAGCCGATGAACAGGAAGCCGTACTTGGTGGCGCGTTCGACCTGATCATACAGGTCGACAGGCTGGATCAGGTCCACCCGCGCATCGTAATCGCCTGCGGGCGAAGCTTCGACGATGCTCCGCCCGGCGGGGCCTGCGCGCTCGACGGGTGCCGCTTCCTGCGATGATATGAGCGACTGGCCAAGCGCAAGGTTGCCGACCCGATAGGTGGCGGTGAAACCCTTCGCATCGATCTGCCGGGTGGCGGGCAGGAACCCGCCCTGGAAGCTCGGGTTCGGCCAGCTCGACCGGGCGGTCCACGTCGTGTCCCCCGCGCGGGGGGCGAGCGTCAGCCAGCCATTGCCACGAAAGGCATAGGCAAAGTCCGTCGCAATCGGCGCGGTGAGCAGCACCGAGGCATCGACCCAAGCATAAAAACCCGCACCGTTCGTCGCCGGCAAGCCATTGCCGGTCTGGAGGAGGAGCGGCTTTCCGGCAATGCTCACCTCGGGCGGTGGGCCGAACAGCCCGCGCGTGTCCGAAAGGCCGAAGCGCAATTCGGCGCGGTCAAGCGCCAGCGCGCTGGGAGCCACGCCGAACCGGGCTAGGTCGGCAGGCAAGGCGAAACGCGCGCTGCCTTTGATCCCGGCTTCATAAACAACGGCTTCGTATATGGAGCGCTGGCGGCGTTCGGGCTTGAGAGTCGAATCGATCACCGCCGCTTCGGGCGCCAGCGTCAGCTCGCGCCAAACAAGGCGTGATTTGGTGACTTGCTTTCCGCCTTCCTCGACAGTCTCGGTCGTCTGCGCCTGATAGGGAATGACAAGGACCGGCCCCGCAATCGTCTGCGGCCCGCCCCAGCCTTCGGCAATCGAGGCCCGCGCCGTTTCCGATCGCGACTGCCGGTCATAGTTCATCAGATAGACCGAAAAGAGCGGGATCGAGAGGAGGAAGGCGACCAAAATTGCGAGGAGCAACTTGCCACCCGGGGTTCGCTCGCGA
Organism: Sphingomonadaceae bacterium; assembly: GCA_041916635.1. Taxonomy (GTDB): domain Bacteria; phylum Pseudomonadota; class Alphaproteobacteria; order Sphingomonadales; family Sphingomonadaceae; genus Aquisediminimonas. The sequence goes on from JAYRZE010000001.1 coordinate 1,604,818, forward strand.
CGGTCTGGGTTGAACACGGGCGTGGCTTCGTTGGTCATGGGAGCACTCCTAATACACTCAGTTTATCGTATGAATAGAACGTTTCATCGTCAAGAGTCCGCATGATACGGCTTTGCGGCGAGATAAAATTTTACATAAAGTCTCTTGTTTCTGGGCTTTCCCTCCCTACGTCTGGTCTGCCGGGTGCCGCTTTCGGGCTCGGCGGGCGGTGATCCGGCCGCCCTGCGAATGTTGCTTTGAAAGGACATTGATATGCGAACCGTCTTTGATTTTTCTCCCTATCGCCGCTCGACCGTCGGGTTCGACCGGCTCTTCGACACGCTTGAGGCGGCCGCGCGTGGCGATGCGGGCGGCACCAACTATCCGCCATACGATATCGAACGAACGGGCGACGACTCCTACCGCATCACGCTTGCCGTCGCGGGCTTCGCCGAGGACGAGATCGAACTGACGGCGCAGCAGAACCTGCTGGTCGTTGCCGGCAAGAAGGCCGACGCGGTGGCGAACGACGAAGACCACCGCTACCTGCATCGCGGCATTGCCACCCGCGCATTCGAACGGCGTTTCCAGCTGGCCGATCATGTCCGCGTGACCGGCGCTTCACTGACGAACGGCCTGCTTGCGGTCGATCTGGTCCGCGAAGTGCCCGAGGCCATGAAGCCGCGCAAGATTGCAATCGGCGGTGCGACCGTGACTGCAATTGAAGGCAAGGCACGCAAGGCGGCTTAACCTTCGCCACTTCGCGCGTTATGGACGGGCGCATTGGGGGATGAACCGATGCGCCTGTCCGAATGCCACAATATCGACGATTTCAGGACACTGGCCCGGAAAAGACTGCCCGGGCCGGTGTTTCACTATATCGATGGCGCAGCCGACGACGAAGTGACGCGCCGGCGCAATCGCGAGGCTTATGAGGCTTGCGACCTGGTTCCCAACGTGCTGGCGGGCGTCGAGGATATCGACACGTCCGTGACCGTGCTGGGCCGGAAGCTCGACATCCCATTCTTCCTGTCGCCCACAGCGCTGCAGCGCATGTTCCACCGCGATGGAGAGGCAGCGGTCGGGGCAGTGGCGCAGGCGAATGGCACCTATTTCGGTATTTCCTCTCTGGCGACGATCAGCATCGAGGAAGTCGCGCGGACGATTTCCGCCCCGAAGATGTTCCAGCTGTATGTCCACAAGGACAAGGGGCTGAATTCCGCGCTGATCGAGCGATGCAAGGCGGCCCGTTTCGATGCGCTGACGCTGACGGTGGACACGATCGTCGCGGGCCGCCGCGAGCGCGATCTTCGGACAGGCTTCACCTCGCCTGTCCGGCTGACGATCCCCAGCATGCTGAGCTATGGCTTCAAGCCCGCTTGGGCGCTGAACTATTTTTTCCGCACCAAATTCGAACTCGCCAACTTGAAGGATCACTACAGCGAAGGGTCGAAGGAACCGATCTCGATCGGCAACTATTTCGATACAGTCCTCGACCGTTCGATGGACTGGAAGGCAGCTGAGAAGATCCGCGCCGACTGGGGCGGCGAGTTTTGCCTGAAGGGCGTCATGTCCGTTGCCGATGCGCGCAAGGCCGTCGATATCGGGGCGACGGCGATCATGGTTTCGAACCATGGCGGGCGGCAGCTGGACGGAAGCCGCGCGCCGTTCGACCAGCTTGCCGAAATCGTCGATGCCGTCGGGGACAGGATCGACGTGATCTGCGACGGCGGGATCATGCGCGGCACGCATATCCTGAAGGCGCTGAGCGTAGGCGCGAAGGCCTGCTCGGGCGGGCGGCTCTACCTCTATGCGCTGGCGGCAGCGGGGCAGCCGGGCGTCGCCCGTGCAGTCAGGCTGTTGCGCGACGAGGTGGAACGCGACATGCGACTGATGGGGGTGCGATCCATATCCGAACTTTCGCGCGAAAACCTGCGCTGGCGTTAGGGCTTATTGCGGCTTGCAATAGCGATTGCGTTCGTCCGGGGCCGCTCGCAACCGGCTATCCAGATAGTAACCGATCAGGCCGTCGATCCGGCTTGCTCCCGAGGGGATGAACTGAGCGGCATCGTGCTTCCAGCCGGCGATGCATGAGGCGGTCGTTGCGCTGCTTGCCGCGCAATCCAGCAAGTTGGCGAAGGCCCTCTGCCAATCGAGGAACTGCGCCTTTGTCATCGGATCGCCATGGCCAGGGACGAGCGTCCTGAAATCCTGTGCGGCAATCTCTTTCAGTGCCTTGCGCCAGCCTTCGGGGCAGGCCGTGTCGAAATAAGGCGCCGCCGCGACGACGAGATCGCCTGCGACGAGAACCTTGGTCTTGCGATCGAGCAGCCACACGTCCCCCTCGGTTGCGGCGAAAGGCGCAAGATGAACATCGAGCCTTCGTCCAGCCAGCGCCATCGGACGGCTCGTCGTCACCGGGACAGTGGGGCGGAGCGAAGCTGGGTCGTCCATCGCCGCGAAGTCGAGCACAATGTCCTCCCGGATTTCGGCGGTTGCTTCCCCGCTTTTCAGATATTCCTCAGCACTGGCGCGGCTTTTGCGCAGAAAGCCCCTCAATGCGCCCTCGATTGCCGTGCTTGCGTAGAGAGGCGCCTGAGGAAAGGCAGCCCGGATCTCCGCATTTCCGCCGCTGTGATCGAGGTGCCAGTGCGTGTTGAAGATGATGGCAATCGGCTTGGCCCGGGCCTTGGCGAGGTCAAGGATGGCATCCTGATGCGGCTTGTGCCGACCGGTGTCGATCAGGATCAGGCCGCCCGGCGCATCGATCAGGATGCTGTTACCGTCGGGCTGGCGACCGGGCTCACTCGTACCCGGTATCATGGTGATGCCTGGGGCCACCGGGACGGGTTCGGTGCGATCGGCTGTGGCGACCATGGCGCCAGCAATGGCAAGCAATGTTTTCAGCACGTTTCACCAATGCACGGTCGTTCGTGGCATGCAACGCCGCGCCGATCAAACCTCAATCCCGTTCGACAGGCGGGGAGGCGGATGGAGATTGTGTGGCGGCGAGCGGAGTCTATGGGTTAGTCGCAGGTTCATGTTCGCCGCGCCATTATGCTCCAGTCAGAACAACAAGAGGGATAAAAACAATGCGCAAATATATCACACTTTCCGCCATGGCTGCGCTCATGGCGCCCATGCTGGTCTTGCCGACGGCGCCTGCCGCCGCGAAGGATTCCCAGTATCGGGAGTGGCGCGGCAAGGACGGCCGCATGTATTGCCGCAAGTCCGACGGAACGGTTGGGCTGGTCGTTGGCGCAGCGGGAGGCGCGCTCGTCGGTCGCGCGATTGACACGCGGGGCGAACGCGCGACGGGCACCATCATTGGAGTTGCCGCTGGCGCGTTGATCGGTCGCGAAGTCGCCAGCAAGCGCCGTTGCCGGTAAGCCTGTGATAGCCCGGCGCGGGGCGAACGGTTTCTTAATCCGGGCCATATAGCCTACGCCGGTGTTTCCATTCTTCCGCCACTCCTGGATCTTTCGCAGCCGCTGGATTGCGCTGGCGTGGGCTGCGGGAATTTGCTGGATGGCCGTCGACCTTGTCGGTCGCGCTTCCGATAGCGGCAACAATTCGACCTCCGCCGCCACGGACGTAACGGGCGCCGTAGTCTCACCCGAGGACGTGAAGCGTATCGAGGATAGCCTCAAGAATCTCTGAATCCACAGCTGTTTCAACATATCCGATTTCGTCATTATGAGCGCAACGAAGCAATCCAGTGCAATGTCCGGCACTATTGATAGCTTCGCCGCACCCGCAATGACGATCCAAACGGCGAGCGGCCGTTCCGGTTGCGAAACCCTTGTTGCCTCGACTGTGCGCATAGCTAAGCTACTCTTTCTCACGGAGGAGAGGACGGGAATGCGCAAGAAGGGCTGGGCTGCACGCCTGTTGACGGCCGCCATAGACCGCTGGTTCGGCCAGCAGGGCTGGACGGTCGAAGGCAAGGCGGTCGATCCGCGCAAGTTCGTGATCATCGCGGCGCCGCACACAAGCAACTGGGATTTTCTCTATTTCATCGGTGCGGCCAAACGGCTGAATCTCGAGCTTTCCTTCATGGGCAAGGCAGCGCTGTTCCGCTGGCCCTTTGGGGGGCTGATGCGGGATATGGGAGGCATTCCGGTCGATCGTTCCAAATCGCACAACTATGTCGAAGCAATGGTTGCCGAATTCGCGAAGCGCCCCGAATTCATGCTGACGATTGCGCCTGAAGGGACGCGCGGCAAGGTCCGCCAATGGCGAACGGGCTTCTACCACATCGCGATGGGGGCGAAGGTGCCGCTTGTTTGCGGCCTGATGGACTACCGGCGCAAGGTTGTGGGGCTGGGTCCGGCGATCTGGCCGACAGGTGATTATGCGAAGGATATGGAGCAAGTCACCGCCTATTACAGCCAGTGCACGCCCAAACATCCGGAACGTGGAAATGCGGGCATGATCGCGGCGCCCGGCAGTGGCTAGTCCGGCTTTCCATTCGTCAGGAACTTCACCAGCCGGCGATGTTGCTCCCCAAGCACCTGGTCCACCAGTGGAGCCAGCCCTGGAAGCGACGCACGAGAAAATCCACCAACGACATACTCCAGTTCGACAATGCTCGCACCATTTTGTCCGGGCCTGAGGGAGAATGTGAGCGTCGCTGCGACGGCCTCACTCTGAAGCGGACCAAGCGCGCCGGAAAGGCGAAGCAGCTTGTTGGGCTCGACATTGATGATTCGCGCGTGTTCGACGAACCCGACATTGGGGAGCTTTTCGCAGAAGCAGCCGCCCGGCACCGGAGTCATGGAAAAGTTGGCGGAGTCGCCTGACCAGCTATGCTCCTTGTTCCACCACCGCTCCGGATGCGTGAGAGCTGCCCAGATTGCGTCGGGACTAGCCTGCACTTCCGCCTTGTGCGCCATCGCAAAGCCATTGGCGGAACTGCTTGTGACATTGGCGAAAGTTGCTTGCGGCACGCCGAAGATCGCGAAGCCCGCAATCAGGGACTTCATAAGGTGCACCATATGGACCTCCTTTGGCCTCGATACGTCAGTCGGAATCGAGGCTTGACTTCTAGACTTGGTTGATTGATCAATCAAGTCCGAAGGAGGCACGACGTGAACGCGGATACACGCACTCGAATCCTGATGACGGCGATGGAACTGTTCTGGGAGAAGGGCTTCGGCTCCACCTCCATTGCGGACATATTGAGCCGCAGCCAGGTGCACAGCGGGAGCCTTTATCACTTCTTTCCCGGCAAGCAGGACGTCCTCGTCGGCGTTCTCGAACTTTACCGGGACGGGATCGAGGAATGGCTGCTGAAGCCCAATTGGGACGGCGTCGAAGATCCGGTCGACCGCATCTTTGCGCTTCTCAATGGCTATCGGATACAGTTGATCACCACGGACTGTACCTATGGCTGCCCGATCGGGAACATTGCGCTCGAGATTCATGAGCCGGATCCGCAGATTCGCGAATTGCTGGCCGCGAACTTCGCCAACTGGTCGCACGCGGTCCAAGACTGCCTCGATGCCGCGGCCGACCGCCTGCCGCGCGATACCGACAAGGGTGCGCTGGCCGAATATATTCTCACGGTGATGGAAGGTGCGGTGATGCAGGCCCGCACTTATCGCGATCTGGGCTATTTCGACCGGAACATTGCGATGTTGCGCGAACATTTTGATCTGCTCGAAGCCAAGGCAAGGGCGGAAAGGGTTGTAGCGAATTAACAGGGGAAGGAGTGGAAGATGGAAATCAACTGGCTGGCTGTCATTGTGGCGGGGGTTTCTTCGCTGGTGCTCGGCGCGATCTGGTATTCGCCGATGCTCTTTGCAAATCGTTGGATGGTCGCTGCGGGACTGAGCGAGGAGCAGTCGAAGTCGGGCTCGATGCCAATGATCTTCGGCGGAGCGCTCTTTCTGTCGCTGATTGCGGCGCTGGTCTTCTCGATGTTTCTCGGGCCGAAGCCGGCACTCGGTTTTGCTGTGGGTGCTGGCCTGTCGGCGGGCTTGTGCTGGGTCGCCGCAGGCCTTGGCATAAGTTACCTGTTCGAAAGACGGCCGCTCGGTCTCTTCCTGATCAACGGTGGGTATTTCACGCTCCAGTTCACGCTTTTCGGCGCTATCCTGAGCTTGCTTGGATAGCCGCTCCCGTCAGTTACGGAACGAGGGGTCGATCCGGTCGAGTTTTCGGAGCAAGGCCGGCCAGGCCAGCTTTTGTGCGACCATGGCCATGCCCGCGCCGCTCGACTGGGTCTCGACCTTTTCGGGCGTGCCTTGCGGCGGATTGTAGAGATTCTCGCGTCCCGCTGAGAGCATCTTTACTTGCGCGTCACAAGCGCGCTCGAGGAAATAGAGCCTGAGGAAGCAATCGCCGACCGATTGGCCGACTGCAAGCGTGCCGTGGTTCCTGAGGATCATTGCGGTCTTGTCGCCCATGTCTTCGACGAGCCTCTGGCGCTCCTCAAGGTCAGTCGCGATTCCTTCATATTCGTGATAGGCGACATTGTGCCGCGCGATCATCGCAGTCTGCGTATGGGGCAACAGACCTTCGGCCATTGCACTTACTGCCTGCCCGGCGGGCGTATGGAGATGCATCACCGCGTGGGCGTCCTCGCGCGCCATATGTATCGCCGAATGGATGGTGAAGCCCGCCGGGTTCACCGGGTGGGCCGACGGCACGACCGGATTGCCTTCGACGTCGATCTTGACGAGTGACGAGGCCGTGATCTCTTCGAACATCATATCATAGGGGTTGATGAGGAAGTGATGCTCCGGCCCCGGAACACGCGCAGACAAATGCGTGAAAATCAGGTCGTCCCAGCCATAGAACGCAACGAGCCGATAAGCGGCAGCCAGATCGACGCGGATCGCCCATTCCTCGTCACTGACGGCGCCTCTGATGTGATCGTCGTTTGCGGGCATTGCTGCGGTGGCCATTGCCGAGTCTCCTCTTCCTTTGCTGGCGTCTTATCACAAGTTTCCGTAAACGTCAGCCCAGCAAACTATCGAGCCAGCGCTCGGCAAGCCCGGTGGCTTCGTCGGGCGTGAAGGGTGCGGAGCCCAGACTGAGTTCGAGCCACAGCCCGTCGATCAGTGCCGTGAGCGCGACGGCTGTAAGCCGGTGATCGCGGCGTTTCGGACCGATCTCGAAAATGAGGGCTTCGAGCTCATGGCGATAATCGCGGTAGATTTCGGCATGAAGCGCGGCGATGCGACCGTCCGTTTTGGTGAGGCTCCAGAAAGCGAGCCAAGTCGCGAGCAGATCGGGGCTCGCGATCGGCGGGCGGAAGCTTGCGGTCAGATAGGCAAGAAGGCGCGGGCGCGGGGCGGGCGGCGCCTGCGCCACGGCATTGGCGAGCGCGCGCGCCACGCGCGCGCCTGTCGCCCGATATGTTTCGGCGATGAGCGCATCGATGCCGTCGAAATAGTGGCGTAGCAAACCCGGCGAAACGCCCGCCTCGGTGCAGATCGCGCGGACCGATGTTCCGCTTGCGCCCAATCTCGCAAGGCAGCGCGCGCAGGCCTCGATCAGGCTCTGGCGGCGCGCATCGGGTTCGGCGCGGACAAAGGATTGCCTCGGGCTCATCTGCTTGTTATACGTTCGTATAGCAAGGGATCGCGAATGGCAACCAGAGTTGACTCCAACATCTCGAACATCGATCCGCTCGATGGCGTGAGCCTGCCGGGCTGGGTCTATCACGATTCCGATTTCTTCAAGGCCGAAATGGCCGCCGTGATCCGCCCGAGCTGGCAGATCGTGTGCCACGTGAACGACATTCCGACGGCGGGCGACTGGCAGGCGCTCGACTATCTCGGCGAAAGCGTCATCGTCATCCGTGGCGATGATCTGCAGGTGCGGGCATTCCACAATGTCTGTCGGCATCGCGCGTCGCGGATCGTCGACGGGTTCGGTGGATGCGCGAAAAAGCTTGTCTGTCCGTACCATGGCTGGGCCTATGAAAAGGACGGGAGGCTGACAGGCGTTCCGGGCAAGAGCGACTATCCGAGGCTCGACATGGGCGCGCTTGGCCTCAAGCCGGTCGAGCTTGAAGTCTGGCAGGGCTTCGTCTTTGTCCGGCTCGAATGCGGGGGGCCATCGGTCGCACAGATGATGGCCCCTTACGAGGCAATGGTCGTGCCCTATCGCTTTGCTGAAATGACGGCGATTGGCCGCGTCACCCTTCGGCCACGCCCCGTCAACTGGAAGAATGTCGCGGACAATTATTCGGATGGCCTGCACATTCCGGTCGCCCATCCGGGCCTCACCCGCCTGTTCGGGCGTGGCTACGGGATCGAGGCGAACGAACATGTCGACCGCATGTGGGGCGACCTCGTAGAGCGGCCTTCCGCCAACATCTCTGAGCGCGCCTATCAGAAATTCCTGCCGACGGTGCCGCATTTGCCTGCCGAGCGCCAGCGCCATTGGCTCTATTTCAAGCTCTGGCCCAACGTCGCGTTCGACATTTATCCCGACCAGGTCGATTTCATGCAGTTCCTGCCCATTTCCCCGACCGAGACGCTGATCCGCGAAATCAGCTATGCGCTGCCAGACGACCGCCGCGAGATGAAGGCCGCACGCTATCTCAACTGGCGGATTAACCGGCAGGTGAATGCGGAGGACACGGCGCTGATCGAAAGGGTTCAGGCCGGAATGGCAAGCAGCAGCTATTCGCCAGGCCCGCTTGGTGAAAGCGAGGTGTGCCTGCGCAGTTTCGCCCGCAAGCTGCGCCGACTGTTGCCCGAAGCGCGCCACGAAACGAAGCCCGCCGGTTACGAGCGCGCGCGATGAAGTACGATGCCGTCATCATCGGCGCCGGGCATAATGGCATGGTCTGCGCCTTCTATCTTGCCCGCGCGGGACTGAAGGTCCGCATCGTCGAGCGCCGCGACACAGTCGGCGGCGCGGCTGTGACCGAGGAATTCCATCCCGGCTTCCGCAATTCGGTGGCGAGCTATACCGTCAGCCTGCTCCAGCCCCGGGTGATCGCGGACATGAAGCTCGCCGATCACGGCTATCGCGTGATAGAACGGCCGATCTCCAATTTCCTGCCGCAGGAAGATGGCGGCTATCTGAAGCTCGGCGGCGGGCTCGAGCGGACGCAGGCGGAGTTCCGCAAATTCTCGGAGCACGATGCGCGCGTCCTCCCGGACTATTATGACTCGCTCGAGGCCGTGGCGGATGTCTTGCGCGACCTCGCGATGAAATCACCGCCCAATCTGGGTGATGGGCTGAAGACGTTGCTCGATGGCGCGCTGCAGGGCAGAGCGCTGGCGAAGCTTCCGCTTTCAAGGCAGCGCGACGTGCTTGACCTTTTCACCAAGAGCGCGCGCACGTTGCTCGACGGCTGGTTCGAAAACGAAGCCGTCAAGGCCGCGTTCGGCTTCGATGCCGTTGTCGGCAACTATGCCTCGCCCGATACGCCCGGCAGCGCCTATGTCCTCCTCCATCACGTCTTCGGCGAAGTTAACGGCAAGAAGGGTGCCTGGGGCCACGCGATTGGCGGGATGGGCGCGATCACGCAAGCCATGGCGAAGACCTGCGTTGCGGCCGGTGTCGAGATCAGCCTTGAAGCGCCAGTCTCCCGCGTACTTGTCGACGGCGGCAAGGTGGCTGGCGTTCGTCTCGAAAGTGGCGAGGAAATTGCCGCCGCTCGCGTCATCGCCAATCTTGGACCGAAGTTTCTTTACGAACGGATGTTCGCGGACGGCGACTTGAGCGAGGAATTCAAACGGCGGGTTCGCGGCTTCAAGGTTGGGTCCGGCACGTTCCGGATGAACGTCGCGCTTAGCGAATTGCCGCGTTTCACGTGCCTGCCCGAGCCGGGCGAGCATCTCCAGTCCGGCATCATCATCGCCCCGACGCTCGACTATATGGATCGAGCCTTTGCCGATGCGAAGGCAGAGGGCTGGTCGAAGCGGCCCATCGTCGAAATGCTCATCCCCTCGATCATCGACGATAGTCTTGCCCCGCCTGGGCAGCATGTGGCGAGCCTGTTCTGCCAGCAATTCGCGCCCGATCTTCCCGACGGGCGGGATTGGGATGCGGAAGAAGACGCTGCCGCCAACACGATCATTGACACCGTCGAACGCTATGCACCCGGCTTCCGTGCCTCGATCCTTGGGACGATGAAGCTCTCTCCCAAAGGGCTGGAACGCAAGTTCGGGCTGGCCGGCGGGGATATCATGCACGGCGCCATGTCGCTCGACCAGCTCTGGTCCGCGCGGCCCGTGCTCGGCCACGGCGCCTATCGCGGGCCATTCAGAGGCCTGTATATGTGCGGGGCGGGAACGCATCCGGGCGGCGGCGTGACCGGCGCGCCGGGCCATAACTGCGCACGCGAGATTATTGTGGATGCCAGCCTATTCGGCCGGCTGTTCCGCCGGGCGTGAACGCACGGTCCACCAATAGAGCGGCAGACCTGCAATCATCAGGCCGAGCGTCATCGCGCTGACGTCAAGCCCCGCCCCCCAAAGCGCCCACAGAGCATAGCCAATGCCAAGCGCCGCGACGGGAACGGCGACCCTGAAGCGGAGGGCAGCGGCCGCGCAGGCTAGATAGAGCCACAAGGTGGCGGAGGTGGAAACCGTCGCCATGAACGTGAACATGTCCCCCGCCGATTTGCTGCTGTTGATGATGACGAAGCAGGATGCCAGAAGGCTTGAAACGATCAGCGCCCGCGCCGGCGTTCCCGCCACCGTTTCGCCCGCCAGCCAGATAGGAAGCAGCCCGCGCCTTGCCATTGCGGCGGGCAGCTCACCCTGCATCAGGCACCAGCCATTAAGCGCACCGATGGCGCTGACCGCTGCGAACAGGGCGACGAGCAGCGCGGGTTCGCGCGCCCAGAAACTTTCCACGAATACCGCGAACGGCGCTTCGGAATTGGCAATGGCCGCGACCGGAAGCATCAGCGCAATGCCGGAGCACACAATGAGGTAAAGCACGCCCGTCGCCAGCGTCCCGACCATGGTAGCGCTTGGAATGGTTCGGGCGGGGTCGTTCACTTTGTCTGCTGCGACGCTTGCCGATTCAAATCCGACAAGCGCCCACAGCGTCAATATCGCGGACCCGCTGACTGCCGAAAGGGACAGGCCGGTTGCGGGAAAGGGCATGATTGCCGCTGTGCCCTGGCGGCCGAACACAAGTGCGATGATGGCCGTCACTGCAATCAACGGCACCAGCTTGATGACGAGTGTGATGACCTGGAATCCGCCTGCTGTACGAGTTCCTCGCAGATTGACGGCAGTAATTATCCAGATCAGCGCGACTGTCGAAATGGCGGAATAACGGCCGAGCAGGGGTACGAAAACGCTCAGATAACTGATTGCGGCAACGGCAATCGTCACATTGGCCGTCCAGATCGAAACCCAGTAGCTGAAGCCGATCAGGAAGCTGGGCGTTCGCCCGAACGCATGATTGACGAAACCCACCGGCCCTCCAGCCTGCGGCCAGGCAAGGGTCAGCCGCGCCAGCAACAGCGCAAGGCAGAGCGCTCCGCCGATCGTCACGATCCAGCCCGCGACTGCGTTCCAGCCGAAAGGCGCAAGGCTCGCAGGCAGCAGGAAAACGCCCGATCCGATCATGTTTCCCATGACCAGCGCGACGCACATCCAGAAGCCGAGCTTGCCGGATGCCATGTCGGCCTGATCGTCAGTGTTGGTCATTTGTCCGGCCATCATGACGACCAACACCCCCTCCCGCAAGCGGGAGGGGAAACGGTGTGTCAGAATTTGGCGCCGGCCTTCAGGCCGAAGATCTGCGGCTTTGTCGGATACAGCCGGGCATAGGGGCCGCAAAGGCCCGGTGCACAGACCGTATTCTTGCTCAAGATCCCGCGGTCGTCGAAGGCATTCTGAATATAGGCCTCAATCGAGAAGTTGGCCCATTTGATGCCTGCGGAGAAGTCAACGGTGGTGAACGCCTTGGTCGGTCCGATGATCGCCGCGTCGCCGGGAACCAGCGAAGAAGTCGTTCCTCCCTGGTGGTTGGCGCCCGCTTGCACGAACGCCCTGTTTGACCCCAGATCGAAATCATAGCGCGCCGTTCCGTTGATCTTGAATTTCGGCGTGATGGGAAGCCGCGTGCCCTTGGCGGCAAACACTTGGCCACCGTTGGCGGGATCGCAACCATTGACAATGTCGCAGAAGGGCTTTGACAGTTTCGGATCGACATAAGTGCCGGAGGCGCTGAGCGTCAAACCGTGATCCGACCAGGTGACGTCAGCTTCCACGCCACGAGATCGTGCCGACCCTGCGTTGACGGTATAGACAATGCCAAGGAGCCCCGCCTGGCTGTATTGTATGTCTTTCCAGTCCTCCCAGAACAGCGCTCCATTGATGCGCAGCCTGCGGTCGAGCCATTGCGTCTTCCAGCCGATCTCGTAGTTGGTCAGCGTATCGGCTTGGTAGGGGGGAATGATTTGCAACTGGCCGAGCGCGAAGGCGTCGCGGTTATTGCCGCCCGGGCGGAAGCCGGTAGAATAGGTGGCATAGAGAAGCTTGTCGCTATCCACCTTCCACGTGAGGTTGACCTTATGGGTCTCTCCGCTCTCGACATATTTCTTGTCGATGTTGGGGCATTCCTGCGTGGTCGTGCCGGTGCAGCCGAACACCGTGATCTGCCGGTCCAACGCCCCTATGCCGCCAGAGAATCCGTCAAGCGTGTTATGGGCGATGAAGCCACGAATTCCGCCAAGAATCGTCAGGTTCGGCGCGAGGTCGAACGCCACTTCGCCGAACATTGCATAATCCCGGTCAACACGGTGAATGTCAGTGAAGTAGACATCATCCGGCCCGGCGCCCGGTACCGGCGGGCTGAATGGGGCAACCGCGTTGCGGACCCCCGGAATGATATATTCGGCAATGCGATCGTCGACCTGCCGTTGCATGAACAGGCCCGCCGTTAGCCTAAGCCGTTCCGAACTCGGGGAACTGACGCGTAGCTCGTGCGCCATTTTCCTGTAGCGATCATTGCCATGAATGGTCTGCGTCGGGTCGATGTCGTTGCCCGCACTGTCGACCAGATAGTTGTAGTCAGTGTAAGTATCGTAAGCGACGGTAAAATAGGAATAGTCGGCCACGTTGTCGACGTTGCGATGAAAATAGGAGCCGGAGTAGGTCAGATCCCAGTTCCCGAGCTTGCCCTGGATCGTCAGCGATGCGAGGTACCATTTGTCCAGGTTGCGGCTTGGCGTGAAGTCGTGGTTCTCGAGGTCGCCGGCATTGGGATCGAACAGGAATTGGCCGTTCGCCTTCTGGTGCTGGTAGATCACTGACGGTGTAACCGTCCAATTTTCGTCCAGGTCAATGCCGAGCGCCGCCCGTCCGCCATAGGTCTCGACGTCATTATAATCATTCTCGACAAAGGCCCCGTTGTTCACGGTCAGGGGCGCATTGCCACCGGTGGTGGTGTTCGGTCGCAGGTAGGTGCGCGATCCAGGGGTGTTGTCGATATAGCCGCCCTGGCGGCCATAGAATCCGACGACGCGCAGCGCCATGCGGTCGTTGAGCGGAAGGTTGACATAGCCTTCCAGTTGCCCACCGAAATCACCTTCACCAAATTTGTTGACTTCGGCGTCGACCGATCCCGAGAACTGGCTTGGATCGGGCTTGTTGGTAATGATGCGCAATGTACCCGACAGGGAACTTGCGCCATAAAGCGTGCCTTGCGGGCCAGCGAGCGCCTCGACGCGCGCCAGATCATAGGCATGAATGTCGACCGAACTGAAGATCGTGGTGACCGGGGTTTCGTCGAGATAGAGACCGCTTCCAGGCAGCGGACCCGCAGCAAGTCCGTCGCCGCCCGTCGCAATGCCCCGGAAGTAGAGTTGCGCCTGTCCGGGGCCGAACGACTGGAAGCTTACGCTCGGAAGCAGCTTCGCATAGTCGTCAAAACTCTCGACCTGGTGCTGTTCGAGCGCGGTTGCGGTCAACGCCTGAATGCTGATTGGCACGTTCTGCAGATTTTCCTCGCGCTTTTGCGCCGTGACGATGATTTCTTCGCCCGAGCTTCCTTCATCGCCCGCGGCCGCCTGTGCAAAAACAGGCGATGTTCCGAGCATGGTGGTGCCCAGCAGTGCGATAAGTGCGTGACGGCGAGCAGAATGGCTTTGGAAATTCATGTGTAGCTCCCTGACAGGATATATTTTGGCAACTGTGAGTCAGACGATGGGGGTCCGTCAATTGAATCCGGCCAGAATTCGCGCTTTTTGATCTTCGCTATTGCACAAATGACACAGGCGTTGCCGCATCATTGACGACCATCGGCGGTTGCTCCATTCAACCCCGGTTCAGCACGGTTCGCGGATATTCTTGTAGTTGACCGGGCGTGTACCACCCGAATCGAGTTCGAAAGGGATGAATATGGCAAAGTTGAACCTGATCGCGCGTTTAGCGGCTCCTATCGCCTTGGCCGCCCTGTCGGCCTGCGCCGCGACGCCCTTCAAGGCCGAAGTCAATCGTTTCCAGGTGATGCCCGCGCCCCAGGGGCAAAGCTATGTCGTCAAGGCTGACGATCCAAGGCTCGCAGGCAGCCTCGAATTTTCGCAATACGCCGATCTGGTCGGCAAGAAGCTCTCGGCGCTCGGCTACCAGGCGGCTCCGGACGCGGACCACGCGACACTGATCGTCAATTTTGACTATGGCGTCGACAATGGCCGCGAAAAGATCAGGAGCTATCCCGGCTTCGGCTACGATCCCTTTTTCGGCCCCGGCTATGGACGGCTTTACTACGCCTCGCGCTACCCTTTTTACAGCGGCTATCGTCGCGGCTTCATCTATGGCTGGAATGATCCGTTCCTGTTCGGACCTGGCTATGACCAAGTGGAAAGCTACACGGTTTACACCAGCAACATCACCTTGGTCATTAATCGCAAGGCAGACGGGCAGAGGGTCTTCGAAGGAAACGCCAAGGCGCTCTCGCGCGACGACAATCTGACCTATCTAGTCCCGAACCTCGTTGAGGCGATCTTTACCGGCTTCCCGGGCAATTCCGGCGAGACCATCAAGATAAGCGTGGCACCGCCGCCCAAGAAGTAATGCGGTTCGTGGCGACGGCGGGGTTCGTATCGGCTCCGCCTGCTCGCTATGGCGCTCGCACCATGCCTCGCGACATTTGGGAAAATGCGGCAAGCATGGCCTCGGCCAAGGGTGGATCGTAGACGGTTTCGTGCACGGCACGGGTCATGGCGGAAAGCCATTGCTCCGCCGTTTCGCGCGTAATGCCGAGCCTTGCATGGATGGACATGATGCACGCGCCCGGCCTCTGATCGAACCAATCGCGCGGCCCGCCCATCCACGCCATGAGGAAATCGGTGAGGGACGCGCGCATCGGCGCCAAGTCTTCTGCGTGCATCGCGCGAAGGGGGGCATATTCGGGATCGAGGTCCATCAGGTCATAGAAACGGTCGACCAGCTTTGCGAGCCGCGCCCGCCCGCCGATGCGCTCAAAGGGCGAGTTGCCGTGCGGTTCGATATCGGCCATGTTGATCCTGCCTCCTGTGCTGCCGATGGCCCAGGAGGTGTGCAGCTTCATTGATACAAATCAATGTCCGGCAACGCTTGTCTCCGCCACGAGGTGCGGACTTCCATCATTGGCAAGCGGCTTGATCCCGGCCAGCGACGCAATAAGGCTGTAAACATCGACATTATCGAAGATCGTAAGAACCTTGCCATGCGCGATCGACGGACCGGCGGCCAGGAACAGCGCATTCATTTCGGGCATCGCATTGTCCCAGCCATGATTTCCGCCCGCAACCGGATAGGCGGGCACGCCCGAAAGGATCGACCAGCCGGGTTCGGCCAAGCAGACGATCGCCGCGACGCGTGCGCTCCGGCCATAATGAAGCCGTGGCGGCAGATCTTCCTTGCGCTGGCAGGTCATGTGCTCGTGCGGTTTCAGCAGGGCGTCCGCCACGCGATTGTCCGTGCCAGTCACGGGTTCGATCGCGGCATAGGGTCCCACTTCGACCGGGATATAGCTCGCCCGGTCGATCAGCGTGTCGAGCTGGATCGTCCGCGTCTCGCTTTGTGGTGCCATGCCGTGATCGGAGACGATGACGAAATTTGCAGCGACGTTCATCGCAGCAAGCCCATCGGCGATCTCGCCGATCCGGGCATCGACGTCGGCAATGGCTGCATTCACTTCCGCGCTGTCAACGCCGAAGCGATGGCCCTTGGTATCGACGATGTCGAAATAGAGAGTGACAAGCTTTGGCCGGATCGCCTCGGGGCGTCGCAGCCAGTCAAGCACGGTGTTCACGCGCTGGATATTGCTTACATTCTGGTCGAAGCGTAACCAGTCCTGTGGCCTCGCGCCGTGGATCATCACTTCCGATCCCGGCCAGAAGGCGGTCGCCGTGCGGATGCCCTGCTTTTCGGCCGTAATCCAGACGGGCTCCGCGCCTTCCCACCAGAAGGGATCGAGCGGCTGCTTTGCATCACCAAGGCTGAACATTTGCCCGGGCCGCGCTGGATCGATCATGTTGTTCCCGACGATCCCGTGACGATCGGGCCTCAGGCCCGTCACCAGCGTATAGTGATTGGGAAAGGTCTTGGTCGGAAAGGACGGTCGCATACGGGCGGACACGCCGTCGGCCTTCAGGTTCGAAAGGTGCGGCGTGATGCCCCGGTCCAGATAGTCGGGGCGAAAGCCGTCGATGCTGACAAGGATGGTAACGGGTCCATCACCCGCAACGGCGAGGGTGGGCACGGCCAAGCCGATGGCGGCCAGCAGAAATGCGAAAAAGCGGATCATGATGCCGTCCAGAATTAGAGAGGTTGCGTTACATCCCGGTTGCGTCTCCGGCTAGCCAATGCCTTCGGGGGAGGCAAGGGCGGGCTCCGGTTCAGACGTTGAACCGGAACAGCAGCACGTCGCCATCCTGCACAACATAATCCTTGCCTTCGGACCTCAGCTTGCCAGCGTCGCGCGCGCCGGCCTCGCCCTTGAACGCGATGTAATCGTCATAGGCGATCGTTTCCGCGCGGATGAAGCCCCGTTCGAAGTCGGTATGGATGACGCCGGCCGCCTGCGGGGCTTTCGAACCCTTGGTGATGGTCCAGGCGCGAGTTTCCTTCGGGCCGACGGTGAAGAAGGTGATCAGGTCCAGCAGTGCGTAACCGGCGCGGATGACGCGCGTAAGGCCCGTTTCCGATAGGCCGAGATCGACAAGGAATTCGCCGCGATCCTCAACCGGCATCGTCACGATTTCGGCTTCGATCGCGGCGGAAACGACAACCGCCTCGGCGCCTTCACTGCGGGCCTTCTCGATCACGCGCGCGGAGAGCGCATTGCCGTCTGCGGCAGCGCCTTCATCGACGTTGCAGACATAAAGCACCGGCTTCGAAGTCAGCAATTGCGCCTGATCGAGCGTGCGGCGCTCCTCCTCGTCCTTGGGTACGGTCAGCCGCGCCGGCTTGCCTTCGCGAAGCAGGTCGAGCGCCTGACCCAGGACCGAGGCTGCGATCTTTGCATCCTTGTCTCCCTGCGCGGCCTTCTTCTGGAAGGCGGGCACGCGCTTTTCGAGGCTTTCGAGATCGGCGAGCATCAGTTCGGTCTCGACCGTCTCGGCGTCCGATATCGGGTCGATCCTGTTGTCGACATGTTGGATGTCATCATTCTCGAAACAGCGCAGGACGTGCACGATGGCATCGACTTCGCGGATATTGGCGAGGAACTGGTTGCCAAGGCCTTCGCCTTTCGATGCGCCACGGACCAAGCCCGCAATGTCGACAAAACCGAGCTGCGTCTCGATCAGCTTCTGGCTTCCCGCAATCTTCGCGAGCGGCGCCATGCGCGGATCGGGCACGGCCACATTGCCGATATTCGGCTCGATCGTGCAGAACGGATAATTCGCCGCCTGCGCCGCCGCCGTCTCTGTCAACGCATTGAAAAGCGTCGATTTGCCCACATTCGGCAGGCCGACAATACCGCAACGAAAACCCATTTTCTACTCCGGCCTAAAAGTTGCTTTGTTCTGCAAGCGGAAGAATGCGCGAATCCGAAAGTGCCGCGCTCCTATGGCCGATGCCGCGCAAATATTCCTCATTGCCGTTCCAGGCGATGAACGCCTCGACGCTGCTTTGCTCGATAAGCATTGCCATGTCCCACGTTTCCGCCTCCGGCCCGATCAGCCATGGGCCAGCTTGGGCCAGCAATCGTACCTTGCCGCCACTGGCCTCAAGGAAGGGCAGGGTGTGGGTAAAGTAGCGACGGAACGCTTCGCGCCCCGAAACCGGTGCGGACGGGGCAAGGTCGGGATGCGCCGAATAGTCTGCCTGCTCCCGAAAGCGCAACAGGTTCAGCATGGTTACGGGGCCGGTGATGCCGCGCATCATGAACAGGCGGCCCGCCCGCTCGCTTACTTCAAGATAGGTCTGCATCGTTCAAGCCCCATCATCTGCCTGCAGGCGAAGCGCCACATCACTCGTGAATCGTGCATCATTGCCCTCGGCGAGCCAGCCCGCTTCGGCAGCCACCGCGCCAAGCATCGCGGCAAGATCGTCCAGTTCAGATTTGGCGTAGTTGCCCAGCACGTGACCGGTCACGCGCTCCTTGTGGCCAGGATGGCCAATGCCCAGGCGGACGCGGCGAAAGCCATTGCCGATATGGGCGTCGATCGAGCGGATGCCGTTGTGTCCCGCCGTGCCGCCGCCGACCTTGACCTTTACGCGGAACGGATCGAGGTCCAGCTCATCGTAGAACACCGTCACGTCTTCGGGCTCGAGCTTGAAAAAGCGCATTGCCTCACCGACCGATCGACCGCTTTCGTTCATGAAAGTCTGCGGCTTCAACAGCAGGATCTTCTCGTCGCCGATCCGGCCTTCAGCGGTCAACCCCTGGAAACGGAGCTTCCAGGGGCCAAATCCGTACATGTCGGCCAGAAGGTCGGCAGCCATGAAGCCGACATTGTGTCGGTGCATCGCATAGGATGCGCCGGGATTGCCAAGGCCAGCCCAGAGTTGCACGGCGCGCGTCCGGGGACGGGACGGGGATTACTCCCCGTCGCCTCCGGCTTCGCCTTCATCCTTGGTCGTGTCGCCCTCGGCCGATTTGAGGCCCGACGGCGCGACGACGGTCGCGATGGTGAAGTCGCGATCAGTGATTGCGCTGACGGCGCCCGCCGGCAGGCTGACGTGCGAGATGTGAATCGAATCGCCAACATCCAGTCCGTTGAGCGAAATCTCAATATCTTCGGGGATGCTCGCCGCATCGCAGATCAGTTCAAGCTCGTGGCGGACGATGTTGAGCACGCCGCCGCGCTTGATGCCGGGCGAAAGCGCTTCGTCAGTGAAGTGCACCGGCACTTCGACATGGATCGTCGCATGTTCCGAAATGCGCAGGAAATCGGCGTGAAGCGGGCGTTCCGAAACCGGGTGGAACTGAACATCCTTGGGGATCGTGCGGACGGGCTTGCCGCCGACTTCGACCATCACGACCGAGTTGAAAAAGTGGCCGGTCATCAGCGCCTTCATCAGCGCCTTTTCCTCGATATGGACGCCTTCAGGGGCTTCCTTGTTGCCGTAAATCACGGCGGGCACGCGGCCTTCGCGACGCAGAAGACGGGAGGCTCCCTTGCCGGCCCGTTCGCGCGCATCGGCCGACAGGGTCAGCAGATCGCTCATATGGTATCTCCATTAGGTAACATGCCCGACCGCGCCTCCAGGGATGACCATGGCCGGGAAGTGCGCGCCCTTAGCGGGCAATGTTCGAAAGGGCAAGGGCAGAGGTGAAAAGGCCCGCTGGCGGGAAGCCAACGGGCCTTTCTTGTGGGAGGGTTGGCGAGCCGGTTAGGCGCCGACGACGAAGGCCACCAGAAGAACCTGGGCCCCAAGTGCGACAGCAAGGCTCGCGGACCGCATCGCAATGGACATGCGACGTTCCTTTCACTTGCTTGCTTCGAGACGGACTATTCCGTTTCGATGTGCAACTTATGCTGCAAGTGCTAATAAAGTGCAAACATATTATGTGCAATCGAAATTGCATAAAATGCAATCATGCCCGCGACTGATGGTGCAGCGTGGTTGACGGGGCGTCATGCAGGTCGTGCAAATGCCGGTTATTTGAGTCAACCAATATGATTGCCGGCGCAATAGGCGCGTCAGTCAGTTCGAAGCCCATGATGATGACTTGCTCGCCCTTCGTGATCAAATGGGCCGCCGCGCCATTTATTTCGATCGCGCCTGAACCCCGCGCGCCCTCGATCACATAGGTTTCCAGCCTGGCGCCGGAAGTGTTTGAAACAATCAGGACTTTTTCGTTCGGCCAGAGGCCGACCCTGTCGCACAGGTCCATGTCGATCGTGACGCTGCCGATATAGTCGAGGTTCGCTTCGGTAACGGTCGCGTTGTGGATCTTTGAGCGCATCACGAAACGCACATTCTTCTCCTGTTCGATCCGTTGCGGCTGGGGCGAGGACTCGTATCTCCGGCTGCCCTGCCTAGGCGGAAAAGGCCTGGATACCCGTAATGGCGCGGCCCAGTATGAGCGCATGAACGTCGTGCGTGCCTTCATAGGTATTGACGGTCTCAAGGTTTATCGCGTGCCGAATGACGTGATATTCCGCCGCAATGCCGTTGCCGCCGTGCATGTCGCGGGCGATGCGCGCGATGTCGAGCGCCTTGCCACAATTGTTGCGCTTGATAAGGCTCACCATTTCGGGAGACCAGGCGTCGGCGTCGATTGCGCGACCGACAGTGATCGCGGCCTGAAGCCCCAGCGCGATCTCGGTCTGCATATTTGCCATCTTCAGTTGCGGAATCTGGTTGGCGGCCAGCGGCCGGCCAAACTGCTTGCGATCGAGCTGATATTGCCTTGCGCGATGCAGGCAGTCCTCCGCCGCGCCCATTGCACCCCAGGCAATGCCGTAGCGCGCCTTGTTGAGGCAGCCGAACGGGCCGGACAGGCCTTGCACGTTGGGCAGCAGGTTTTCCTCCGGGACAAAGACACCGTCGAGCACGATCTCGCCGGTGATCGAGGCCCTGAGGCTCATCTTGCCTTCGATCTTGGGGGTGGAAAAGCCTTCCCACCCACGCTCGACTATGAAGCCGCGGATGATCCCGCCCTCATCCTTGGCCCAGACGATCGCGATATCGGCGATCGGCGAATTGGTGATCCACATCTTCGCGCCGCTGATGCTGTATCCGCCGGGCACTGCTTTGGCCCGGGTCTTCATGCTCCCTGGATCGGATCCTGCATCGGGTTCGGTCAGCCCGAAGCAACCGACAATTTCGCCCGAGGCAAGCCGGGGAAGGTACTTCTGCCGTTGTTCTTCGGTTCCATAGGCATGGATCGGGTGCATCACGAGGCTCGACTGGACCGACATTGCCGAACGATAACCCGAATCGACGCGCTCGACAGCACGACTGATCAAACCATAAGCGACATGGCTCACACCTGCGCAACCATAGCCCTCGATCGTCGCACCGAGCAGCCCGAGTTCGCCCAGTTCATTCATGATTTCCCGGTCAAACCGCTCCTCGAGCGTTGCGGAAATCACGCGTGGCAGCAGCTTGTCCTGGGCATAGGCCTCCGCTGCGTCGCGGATCATCCGCTCGTCGTCGGTCAGTTGCGCGTCAAGGTTGAAGGGGTCGTCCCAGCGGAAAGGTGTAAATTTTGCCATGGGCGGCGCCTTGGCACAATTGGCTTGGCCCGGCAACTGGGGCAGAATGCTGCAATATCCGGAAAGGAGAGTCGCCGATGGTCAAGCCGCGTGTCCTCCTCGTCATGGCCGCTTTGCTGCTCGTGGGGGCATCTCCTGCGCGCAAGCACTATCATTGGTTCCCGGCCGCCACGGATGCGAAGCCGCGCCCCTGGGCTGTGCTCCTGCCGCGTGCCGAAGGCCTTGGAACGCTCGCGCGGGGCAATCAGTACTGGGATCTTGCCCATTGGCTCAATGCGCGCGGAATAGACGCGCTTGTCGTCGATTATGCCAGGGCGACAGCACAGGTGCCAGCTGCCAAGGGCAAGACCGGGCCGAAGATCGCTGCGATTGTTGCCGATGCGCTGGCCGATGCGCGCGAGCAGCAGCGGATGGACATGCGCTGTCCGGGCGTAGCGATCGGGTGGTCGCGCGGCGGGGAGGGGGCGCTGACGCTCGCATCTGCCGAAGAACGCGGCATGACCGGGGTGAAAGCCGCGATTGTCTATTACCCTTCGGTGCGGGGGCAGGAGCGCCCGTGGCGGCAGCTTCATCCAGTGCTCGCGTTGCAGGGAGATGCGGATGGCATCGCGCGCCCCGCTTCGTTGCGGAAACTGGCGGACGGTCGTCAGCCTGCGGCAATGCCTTTCGAAATCCACCTGTACCCGGGGGCGAAACACCGCTTCGATGTTGCACATCCCGTCGACAACCCGTCGGGAAAGGCACCTGCGGACTTCGACGCTCGTGCGCATGCCGACGCGCTCGCGGCGATAGCTGCCTTCTTCGACGCATATGCGATCGGCACGGGCGGATGCGCGCTCGATTAGGGTGTTTTGTCGATCGCTGTTCTGGCGATGCCCGAAAAGTCGCTGAACAGGCCGTCGACGCCGGCCGCGATGAAAGCCTTGATCTCGGCCGTCAGATTTCCCGTTGCGGCGGGATCCGCACTGCTCCTGTAGTTCGTTGGCAGGAAATAATTTTCGGCACGGAAAGTCCAGGGGTGGACCTTCAGGCCAGCGGCATGCGCCGCGGCGATCAGTCCGGTCGGATTCCCGAGCGAGCCATCGGCGTTACGGGCGATCAGCAAGTCCTTTGCCGGGCCGATGCCCGAGGCATACCTGGCAATCGCTTTCAGCCCTTCGCGCGTCATCATTCGGGCATAGGCCTCGTCCGGCCTATCAGGTGGGCCGCCTTGCGCTTCGACCAGCTGGATCAGCCGGAGCCCGGTCTTGTGGGAAAGGGCGATCAGATTGCCGACTTCGAACGACTGGATGAAGACCGGGTCGCCGGCCTTTGTATATCCCGCCTTCTTCAGCGCTGCGAGGAGCGGCTTTTCGTGCGAAAGTCCGATCGAGGCAAAGTAGCTCGGGTGCTTGGTCTCGGGATAGAGGCCGATCGTCCGCCCGGTTTCCTTCGACTTTGCCTTGGCGAGTGCAATGATCTCGTCGAAAGTCGGGATCATGAACTGCCCGTCGAACACGGTATTGGCGGGGCGGAGTTGAGGCAGCCTTTCCTTGGCACGGAGCGTCCGCAGTTCCGCAAGCGTGAAGTCTTCCGTGAACCAGCCGGTCATGGCCTGCCCGTCGATCGTCTTCGTAGCTTTGCGCGCCGCGAATTCGGGATGGGCCGCAACGTCGGTCGTCGTCGAAATCTCGTTCTCGTGCCGTGCGACGAGAACGCCGTCCTTTGTCAGCACCAGGTCGGGCTCGATGAAATCGGCGCCCAGTTCGATTGCCCGTGTGTAGGCGGCAATGGTATGCTCGGGCCGCTCGCCCGAGGCGCCGCGATGCGCGATCAGGAGCGGGCGGTCAGCCGTCATGGCCGCGCCCGGAACGGCAAGCAGGGCAAATGCGAAGAGTGCGCGTATCATCCAATTATTGCCTCCCACTGATCCGGCTTGAACCCAACGAGCAGTCCCTCGGGATGTTCGACGACCGGCCGCTTGATCATCGAAGGCTGCGCAAGCATCAACGCGATCGCCTTCGCTTCGTCGAGGTCGGCCTTGTCGGTGTCGGGCAGTTTCTTGAACGTCGTACCCGCGCGGTTAAGCAGCGTTTCCCAACCGGCCGCCTTGCACCATGCGGCAAGCTTCGTCCTGTCCGCGCCTTCCTTCTTGTAGTCGTGAAAGCCATAGGCAATTTCCTTGGCCTCAAGCCAGGTCCGCGCCTTCTTGACCGTGTCGCAATTCGGAATGCCGTAGAACTCAATACTCATCCGCGCCTCTTTGCCGTGACTTCGATCTCGATCTTCATTTCCGGCTTGATCAGCCCGCAGACGATGCACGTCGCGGCCGGCCGGATTTCGCCGAATGCCGCGCCCA
The DNA here is from genome assembly GCA_041916635.1 of Sphingomonadaceae bacterium. Lineage (GTDB taxonomy): Bacteria > Pseudomonadota > Alphaproteobacteria > Sphingomonadales > Sphingomonadaceae > Aquisediminimonas. The sequence goes on from JAYRZE010000001.1 coordinate 1,628,727, forward strand.
GTACGGGGATGATCTCATCCCAGTAACCGGCGTCGGTAATATAGTAAGTGACCCGCACGGCATCGCTCAGGGAAAAGCCGCCTTCGGCCAGCGCGGCCTTTATGACCTTGAGCGCGTTGGCGGCCTGTTCGGTCACGGCGCCGGGCATAGCGCGCGTATCGGGATCGTATCCAGTCGAGCCCGCCACCCAGCACCAGTCGCCATCGACGACGGCTCGCGAATAGCCCACTTGTGCTTCGAAGGGGGAGCCGGATGAAATGAGCGTGCGAGTCATGCGGTTACCTTATACGAGCCGAGGCCGGCGCGAACGCCCTATTGCGCCGCATCGCTAGCGTCGAAGAATTTACCCAATGTGACAGTGTCTTGCCGCTCGAAGCCAAGCGTCGAATAAAAGTCGAGCGTGGCGGCGTTGCTGGTGCGGACCATCAGCTGGATTTTCGGCGTCCCGCGTTCTCGCAGCCAGTTTTCCGCGGCATCCATGATCCGGCGCCCAAGGCCGGAACGCTGGCGATCCGGCGATACAGCGAGATAATAGACCCAGCCCCTGTGCCCGTCATAGCCGATCATCGCGCTGCCCAGCAGCGCCGCGCCGTCGCGTGCGACAAGGATTGTGGAGGCAGGCCAGGACAGCGCCCGGTCGAAATCCTGTTGAGGATCGTTCCACGGCCGGGTCAGCCCGCATGCCTGCCAAAGGGCGATCACCGCTTCGGCATCCGATGCGACAGCCTCTCCGATTCCTATTCCCACTCGATCGTTCCCGGCGGTTTCGACGTATAGTCATAGACCACCCGGTTGATGCCCTTCACTTCGTTCACGATCCGTGTCGCCACGCGCGAGAGGAAGGCGCTTTCGAACGGATAGACATCGGCTGTCATTCCATCCGTGGATGTGACCGCACGAAGGCCGCAGACATGGTCGTAGGTCCGATAATCGCCCATCACGCCGACCGTGCGGACGGGCAAAAGAACGGCAAAGGCCTGCCAGATTTCGTCGTAGAGCCCGGCTTTCCGGATCTCGTCGAGATAGACGGCATCGGCAAGGCGCAGGATATCGCAGCGTTCCTTGGTCACTTCGCCCGGAATGCGGATGGCTAGGCCCGGGCCGGGGAAGGGGTGGCGGCCGACGAAAATGTCCGGCAGGCCCAGTTCGCGTCCCAGCGCACGCACCTCGTCCTTGAACAGTTCGCGCAGCGGCTCGACCAGTTTCATGTTCATCCGTTCGGGCAAGCCGCCGACATTGTGGTGGCTCTTGATCGTGACCGACGGCCCGCCGGTAAAGCTCACGCTTTCGATGACATCGGGGTAGAGCGTGCCTTGCGCGAGGAAATCCGCGCCGCCGATCTTCGCGGCTTCTTCCTCGAAGACCTTGATGAATTCTCCGCCGATGAACTTTCGCTTGGCTTCCGGGTCGGTGAGCCCGGCAAGACCCATCATGAAGCGGGCTTCGGCGTCGACATGGACGAGCTTGATCCCATAGTGCTCGCGGAACAGGCTGACGACCTGCTCCGCCTCGCCCAGGCGCATCAGGCCATGATCGACGAAGACGCAGGTCAGCTGGTCGCCAATCGCCTCGTGGATCAGGACAGCGGCAACGGCAGAATCGACGCCGCCCGAAAGCCCGCAGATGACACGGCCGTCACCGACCTGCGTACGGATGTCTGCGATCTTGGTCGAACGGAATTCGGCCATCGTCCAGTCGCCGGCAAGGCCGCAGATCTTGTGCACGAAGTTCGAAAGCAACTTCGCGCCGTCGGGCGTATGGACCACTTCGGGGTGAAACATCGTCGTATAGTAACGCCGTGCTTCGTTCACGCAGATCGCGAAGGGCGCATTGGGCGATGTGCCGATGACCTCGAATCCCTCCGGCGCCTCGGTCACACGGTCGCCGTGGCTCATCCAGACGGGATATTTGCTGCCGACGTCCCAGAACCCGTCGAAGAGTGGGCTGGCCTTCAGGATTTCGACATCCGCGCGACCGAATTCCGCCGCGTGCCCACCCTCGACCGTACCGCCGAGCTGAACGCAAAGCGTTTGCTGTCCATAGCAGATGGCGAGGATGGGAAGGCCGGAATCGATCACCTCCTGCGGTGCGCGGGGCGACCCCTCGTCCGTGACCGAGGCCGGGCCGCCCGAAAGGATCACACCCTTGGGCTTCAACCGCGCAAAGGCTTCGGCGGCGGCGTTGAAAGGCGCGATTTCGCTATAGACCCCCGCCTCGCGCACGCGCCGCGCGATCAGCTGGGTCACCTGGCTGCCGAAATCGATGATGAGGATGGAATCGCTGGGGTGGATCGACATGGCAGGCCGTTAGTGTTGGCCCGCGCGCCTGTCCAGTGGTTGGGGTCCGACTATTTGTCGTCCCAGATGACCATATCGTCTTCGGCAATGCCGAGCACAGCTGCCCTCCCGCCCGCTAGTTCGAGGACGGCTGCCACAGGCTCTCCCGAATCGACCGGTTCGAGCGAATAGGGAATCGTCTCGGCCGCGATCCGTGCGATCGTCCCGTCAGCGCGGATGAAGATCATGTCGAGCGGAATGACGGTGTTCTTCATCCAGAAGCTTGCGATACGCGGCGGCTTCATGGGAAAAATCATCCCGCCGTCGGCCGGCAGCGATTCGCGGAACATCAGGCCGCGTTCCTGCTCGGACGCGGTTCGTGCAACTTCGACGCGGAACTTGTGAACCGTCGCGCCGGTTTTGATCGACAGCGGGATAAGCGCGCCCTGCGCCTGGGCCTCGCCCAGCATCGGGCCTCCCTTGCAGGCGACAACCCCGGTGAGCAGCAACGCAACACAGCCCAAACGGGCCAGCATTCTCATGGTTTGGCAACCTCCACGGCCAACAGGCCCTTGCCGCTTTCCGTTATGCGTGCAGTCAACTGGTCCTCGGGCTCGATGTCAAGGATTCCGGCGCGCCGGAGCGTTTCCATGTGAACGAAAATATCGGCATCGCCGCCCGGGCGGTTCAGGAAGCCATAGCCTTTAAGGCGGTTAAACCATTTCACCACGACCGGTTCCATTGGCCCCGCGTCCTCTACATGGGCCGGGCTTGCGCGATCGCTACGTTGCGCCGCGCGCTGATCAAAATCGACACCGGTTGCTGATGAAAGGTCGAAGCTGACGATTCGCGTTGCCTGCAGCCCGCGATTGCGATCGACCGCTTCGCAGACAACAGTCGCACCCTCGGGCAGCATGCGTCTCCCATGCTCGCGCAACACTGAGAAGTGAACCAGGATATCTGCCGTGCCATCGTCGGGAATGATGAAGCCAAAGCCGCGCGTCGCATCAAACCATTTGATACGACCATGAAAGCTCCGTGCAGGCAGCGCCTCGCCAGCGCCGTCCGCTACTGTTGGCTGTGTGTGGTCGGTTGCTTTCGTTCCAGACTCACCATCATCGACCCAAGGCGCGCCAGCGTGCTGCGCTCCTTCCATTCTACTCTCTGCCCCTCGTTGCCCTAAACAATCAATATGAACTGCGTTTTGTAAGAAAACAAGAATTTACAGTTGTTTGGTTAACCATAAAGATCGCGAAAATCGTCGTCATCGGGCGCAATGGCAAGAATCTCGCGCACAATTTCGAAACTATGTCCCGCACGGAGGAAAGCTGTCACCACACGCGTACGCGTTTTTGCATCCGGAAGCGGCGGGCCGAAAGGCCCAAACCGCCTCCGTTGTGCAAAGGCCAGGGCTGCACTGCGTGCCGAGTCGCGATCTATCTGCGCCGCAAATTCGGCCTTTCCAGACGCGATTCCGGCCTGGCGAAGGGCGGAACTGATGCGCTTTTCGCCATAACCCCGGCGCAACAATGATGCCGCGCGATTTGCTGCGAAGGACTCGTCGTCGACATAGCCGAGACGTGCGAATTCGCTCACAAGTTTCTCTATCTCGGGCGGGGCGGCAGATTCGGCCCAGCCGCGTTCCCGCAACTTGCGAGCAAGATAGTGCCTCAACCGGGCCTCAGTCGTCGCGTATCGGCCGACATAATGGAGCGCGAGGGCCCGGATTGTCGCCGGATCGAGTGCTGGACGGGGTCGCCTGGGCCTTGAGGCTTGCTGTTGGTAGCTCATGCTGTCAAAATTGTGCCATAGTCGGCATTGATGGAAAAGATCGACAAGTCTGCCGTATGCAGAAAGATGGGATGGGCAACGGGTTTGACTCCAACAGCAACACATGACGATTTGCAGCGCCGCTTTTCGGATTTCGAGACGCTGGGCGAGGCACTGGACTATGCGGCCAAGGGTCGGCGGGGGCTGAATTTCCACGATCCGCGCGGCAGTCTGGCCAGAGCCTATCCTTATGCGGAGTTGCGCCAGGATGCGCTGAAAACCGCACACCGGCTGATCGCGAAGGGCGTTCGCCCGAAAGACCGGGTGGCGCTGATCGCCGAAACGGGGCCTGAATTCGCGGCACTTTTCTTCGGATGCGTCTATGCGGGGGCATGGCCCGTACCTCTTCCGCTGCCGACGTCCTTCGGCGGGCGCGATTCCTATATCGACCAGCTTGCGGTGCAGATGAAGAGTTCCGATCCGAAGTTTCTCTTCTATCCTCCGGAACTGGAGGGCATGGCGGGTGATGCTGCGCGCAATTGCGGGGTCGAGGGCCTCGATTGGGAAAGTTTCACGGCTCTGCCGGCCGTGGAAATGCCACTTCCCTCGGCACGCCCCGAAGATATTGCCTATCTCCAATATTCGAGTGGCTCGACGCGCTTCCCGCATGGCGTGGCGGTCACCCATCATGCGCTGCTCAACAATCTCGCGGCGCACAGCCACGGCATGAATGTCTGCGAGACCGACCGCTGCGTGTCGTGGCTGCCCTGGTATCATGACATGGGGCTGGTGGGCTGCCTCCTTTCGCCAGTCGCGAATCAGGTTAGCGCAGACTATCTGAAGACCGAAGATTTTGCGCGCCGTCCTCTGGCCTGGCTTGACCTGATCAGCCGCAATCCCGGGACGACGCTCAGTTATTCGCCGACGTTCGGTTATGACATCTGTGCCCGACGGATTTCGAGCCAGACCAAGGCTTCCGAACGGTTCGACCTGTCGCGCTGGCGGGTTGCGGGCAACGGTGCGGACATGATCCGGCCTGACGTCATGCAGTCATTCGTCGATGCCTTTTACGATGCCGGGTTCAAGGCGTCCGCTTTTCTGCCGAGCTATGGTCTGGCCGAAGCGACGCTCGCCGTCACGATAATGCCGCCGGGAGAAGGATTGGTCGTCGAGCTGGTCGATGAGGGCGAACTTTCCGGCGATCCACAGCTGGTCGGCAAACCGCGGCGTTTCCGCGCGATCGTCAATTGCGGCAGGCCTTGTCGCGACATGGCCGTCGAAATTCGAGACGAGGCGGGCAACCCGCTCCCCGAACGTGCGATCGGCAAGGTCTGGGCGTCCGGCCCGTCGATCATGCACAGTTACTTCCGCGACGATATCTCGACGGCAGCGTGCCTGAAGGATGGCTGGCTCGATACGGGCGACATGGGTTACATGTCCGAAGGCTATGTCTTCGTGGTCGGCCGCGCCAAGGACATGATCATCATCAACGGCAAAAATTACTGGCCGCAGGACATTGAATGGGCTGTCGAACAGCTTCCCGGTTTCAAGGCTGGCGATATCGCTGCATTTTCGGTGACTGCTTCCAATGGTGAAGAGACGCCCGCCGTGCTCGTCCAGTGTCGGACGACGGATAATTCCGAGCGTATGCATTTGCGCGATGCAATCCGTGAAAAGGTGCGCTCGATCACGGGAATGAACTGCATTGTGGAACTTGTGCCGCCACGCACATTGCCGCGCACCAGTTCGGGCAAGCTCAGCCGAGCAAAAGCGCGCAATTTGTACCTTTCCGGCGAGATTCAGCCGTTCAAGCTCGCGGCCTGACGAACGCTACCCGATTGCTTACCATTTGCTAACTCCCGCGCCCTATAGGTGCGGACGTGAGCAAGCGTAACAAGACAAGCCATTCCGACACCGGCCATGACTGGCTGACTCTTCTCGGCATCCGGGATCCGGGCACGGAAGAGTGGGCGCGTGTTCGGGCCGAACAGATCAATCTCGTCCAGAATTTTGCGCTGATGCGCCTGGCCGTGAGCATCATGGCCGGCTGCGTGATTGTCGCGACACTTGGGCCGACCGCCTCGCCGCCGGTCCTGCTGGGCTGGTTTGCCGGCGTCGTCGTCGTTTCATCGTTGCTTGCCTGGCCTCATATCCGCAGCAATCGGAGCTTTGCAGTCACCGCGACACGCATGGAGCTGCACCGCGAAACATTGAGCCTGGTCGCGGCGGCCCTGTGCTGGACGGCCTTGCCTATCACGCTCGGCATCGGCGGCGGGCGCGACCAGTTGCTCACGGTCTGGTCGGTTGCGACGGCGATGATGGGTTGCGCGGCTTTCGCCTTGTCGGCCGTCCCGGCGGCGACGGCATGCTTTCTCATGACGGTTGGCGGTGGACTGGCGTTCATGATGTACCGACTGGGCATGCCGCTTATCGCCGTGACTGCGATTGCATATTCGGTTGCGTTGACGGCAGCTTGCCTCGTCAACGGACGGACAATTATTCTCCACAAGCTCAACCAGCTTGTCCTCCGGGAAAAGACCGAAGTGGTCAGCCTCTTGCTCCGCGAATATGAGGATTCAGGCGGGGACTGGATGTGGCAAACCGATGCGTCGCGCTGCCTCACTCACGTTTCTCCGCGCCTTGCCGTTGCACTGGGTGTCGAGCCGACCACGCTCGAAACCAAGCCGCTGCTCCAGATCATCGCCGGTGACACTTGGGAGGCCGGCAATTTCCCGGCGGGCTTGCGTGAATTGGCGGATAAGCTGAAGAACCGCGAAAGCTTTTCGGATCTGGTCCTACCCGTTCAGATCAACGGCGTTGCGCATTGGTGGGAATTGTCCGCCTCTCCGCGTTACGACGAGAGCGGCATCTTCCAAGGCTTCAGGGGCGTCGGCTCGGACGTGACCGAGCAACGCCGCAGTGCCGACAAGATCAACCGGATGGCCCGCTATGACACGTTGACGGGCATGCCCAACCGGTTGCTGGTCACCGAAACGCTTGCCGTGGCCATGTCGGAGGCGGAGCGCTGGCGCAGTCGCTGCGGCTTCATGATGATCGATCTCGATCGCTTCAAGGCCGTAAACGATACGCTTGGGCACCCGATTGGGGATCGGCTGCTGACTCGGGTTTCCGAACGCCTTCGCTCGATCATGAGCGAGAACGAGCTCTGCGGTCGTCTGGGTGGTGACGAGTTCGCCGTTGTCGTCAAGGACGCGAACGATCCTGCCAAGATGGCGAAGCTTGCCCAGCATATCATCGACACGCTGTCGCAGCCCTATGAAGTCGACCAGCACACGCTCTATATCGGGGCCAGCATCGGGACGGCGATCGGTCCGCGTGACGGGCGGACTGTCGAAACGCTCATCCGCTCGGCTGACCTTGCTTTGTATCGTTCGAAAGACGAAGGCGGCGGCGTGTTTCATAGTTACGAGCCGCAGCTTCACGTCCATGCCGAAGAACGCCGGGTAATCGAAATTGCGCTTCGTCGTGCACTGGAGCGCAATGAATTCGAGGTCCACTACCAACCGGTGGTCAATGCTCAGTCGGGAACGATCGAAAGTTTTGAAGCCCTGCTGCGCTGGACGAATCCCGAACTCGGCTTCGTTTCGCCGGCCAAGTTCATTCCGATTGCCGAGGACGCAAGGCTGATCGGGCCGATCGGCGAATGGGTGATGCGCACCGCCTGTAAGGAAGCCGCGAAATGGCCGTCTTCGGTTCGCGTTGCGGTCAATGTGTCGGCAGAGCAGCTCCATGATACGGGTTTTGCTTCGACAGTGGTTTCGGCATTGGCCCAGGCAGGGCTTGAGCCAAACCGGCTAGAGATTGAAGTGACCGAAAGCGTTTTCATGCACGAAGGAACAGCCGCGATCGCTGTGCTCGACAAGATTCTCGGCATGGGCGTACGCTTGGCGCTCGACGATTTCGGCACCGGTTACTCGTCGCTCGGCTATCTCTCGAAAACCAAGTTTTCGACGATCAAGGTTGATCGCAGCTTCGTCCAGGGCGCGGCCAAGAATGCTGCGGAAAGCCTTGCCATCATTCGCGCGGTTGTAGCCTTGGCGGACAGCCTGGGGATGACGACGACCGCCGAGGGCGTCGAAACCGAGGAAGAATGCAAGATGGTCAACAAGCTCGGTTGCCGCAAGATCCAGGGCTATCTCTATGGTCGCCCGATGCCGGCCATCGAAGCCCGCGCCCTGCTTGGGGCCGAACCGGAACGCGCCGTCGCCTGATTGGCTGTGGCTTTGTCGCGTGGCGGGAGCCCAGACCTGTTTGAGTGCGGCATTCAGGGGTGAGCGAACTTAGCGCCTCGGCGCCTCTGCGCGAACCAGCTCATTTCACGCGGAGGCGCGGAGATTCCAGGTTCCCGCTTCAAGAAAAGCTTGGGTTTATCCTGAGCGCCTGCCCTGCAGGCAATCGAAGGGCGGGAATGACAAGGGGGAGGGATAACGTCCGCAATCAGTCGAAACTCACCACAGAGCGGGCTTGGCCACCATCAGCCAGAACACCGCAGTCAGCGCGATGAATGCCGGCCAGCCGAGGGCAAACCACAGGTGCATGGTATGACGATAGTCCGCGCCCGGCTCCGCGCCGCTCTCCGCTGCTTGCTGCGCCAAGCGTTGTGCCCTGATCTGAAGCCATACTACCGGAACCCAACATGAGAAGGCGAGCAGATAGAGCGCATATGCTGCCAGCAACCATGGCTCGACCAGCGAATAGCCGGCAATCTTGATAAGCATGACGCCGCTGACTGGCTGCACCACACCACTCGTGCCGGTGAATATCCAGTCCGCCCTGACAACCATGCGGCCCACTTTCGCGATCAGTGCTGCGTCACCAGTAAGATGGGCGTTCCATAGATACCAGGCTGTGCCAGCGCCAAAGCCAAACAGAACTGTGCTGCTGACAATATGGAGCCATTTGACCAGTAGATATACTTCCATCAGCGCTTGTCCCCGATCACCCCGTACGTCGCGATGGCGAGCATGATCGGCAGGTTCTTGAGCAAGGGGCCGAGGGGATCGAGCCAGAGCGCCGGAAGGACCATTCCGATCACCACCGTATAGCCGGCGACGACCGCTAATTGGACAGCGGCCACGCGCGCGGCCGAGCGGTCGAGCAGGAGTTGCACTGCGATCGCGATGTCGAGCAGGCTGGTGCCAAGCTGCAGCGGCCCCCTCCATTCCGCGGACAGGCCAAGGGCCTTCACCAGCTGGTCGGTTTGCGCTGCGCCATGGAACAGTCCCAGCCAGGCCGATGCCAGCCACATCAGGATCAGAACAGCCTGTAACGCTGGAGCGAGGAAGAACAGCCGGGCATGCCAGCGATCTTGCACTTGGGCAGGACGGTCCCGGAACGCGGTGGCGATGCTGCGCGGCATGAAGCCGATCGCTTGCGCAAATGCTGCGCTGTCGCCCGAATTGCCAGCGACCATTTGCTCAAGGCTGTTGGTCGAGATTGGGCCGTCACCAAGCCAATCGCCAGCCCGCCCCATAAGTCGCATCACGGGCATCGGTACAGTGACGAAACGCGCCGCGCCGAAACCGAGCCACGCCCGGTACCGGGCCAGCAGCTGACGTAGGGTCAGCGTCTCTGGACCCACCGGTTCCAGGGTTTGGTGGGGCGGCACCTTCCCCTCGCACGCAAGCCGGACGACATGTGCCAGATCGGCGACGTGGAGCGGCGTGAAAGCATATGTGCCGTTACCGGGAAGGGGAGTGACCAATGGCAATCCGGCCATGCCGCGCAATAGCGAGGTGCCACCATAGCTCCCATCGCCATAGACCAGCGATGGCCGCAATATCGTCCAGTCCGATGCGGAATTCCGTAATGCATCCTCGCCGGCCAGCTTCGATTGAGCATAATCCGTCGCTACGTCAGCGCGGGCACTGATCGCCGAAATCAGCACCACGCGCTTCACGCCCGCCTGCTTGGCTGCTTCGTGCAGCGCCTTGGGCATGGCGATATGGACCGCATCCATATCGCGACCGCGCAGTAGGCCTGCCGCATTGACAATCACGTCGACGCCGGCAACGTGTCTTTTCCAGTCGTCCGGTCGAATAGCCTGGGCAAGGTCGACGCTGAGAAAGCTGGTTTCAGGAAATGCACCGGCGAGTGAAGCGGTGGAGCGGGCGACACCGGTCACGTCGTGGCCTTCCGCCAGAAGGTCGGCCAGAATATGCCGGCCGATGAACCCGCCAGCCCCGAGCAGAAGAATGCGCATGTGCCCCCTAGTGTTCGTCGGTAGCACCGCGACTGCGAGGAATGAAGGGCAGCTATCGTCTCCCCGAACCCGCCGTGGAATTTCGGCTTGGTTGGCGGTTCGGGGCACGATGTTCATGCTGGCTTCGCGGCGGGCTTATGAGCCTTGATGCTTTCGCTTGTCGATAAGCACGGCCTGCTGCCATTGGCTTGGTTCCTTTTCGGTGCGGTGAATGCAGCCTGCCCAGCAGCAGGGCCGCCGCTTTCCTTCCAGCAGCTCTTCGCAGGTTCGCTCGATCCGACGTTGCCGCGTCTTTGGCTGTTTTGCATCCTCGATCCAGCAAATGAACTCGTTGCGACCAAGGGGTGTCAGGCTTTGCCAAAGCGCATAGGAGTTGGGATTCGATCGCACGGCCGTCTGCAGATCATCACTGGTGGTATGAACGGTTCCATGGAGAAAATCGTCTGTTACGATGCCGAACGTAGCGACGTCACCCGGCACGATCAATCAGGACAGGCCTTGACCCCTTCGCCGGTCGAACGAGATCCATCGACGTCGAATGACGGGCAGTGTTATGCTCCGCCCGGCCTCCGCGCTGCTGCCGCACGAAAGAAGGCTGCCGAGATCAGCCACAGCGCCGCGAAGAAAGCACCGGACAACAGGGCCTTGGGAGAGCCGCCCGGCAGGTTTGCGGTCACCGGCGCGGTTGCGACTGCAATCGTGTACAATAGCTGCATGATTGCGACTCCAAGCATCGCCCTCGCCATTCCAGCCGGCCGGAACCTGGCTGCGTAACCTCCAACGCCTGCCGCCATGATCACCAGGAAAAAGCCGATTCCCGTTCCGTCATCGCGAACCACCGTGGTCCATACAATGAGGAACGAGGTCGCGATCGCGACGGTAGCTGCCGCGCGATAGGCCCGTCTTCTGCTTGTGCGTTCTGCATGGCTCTCCGATTCCCCCACGTCGATGGTATTGCCCGGCCCCGCCATATGCTTGCCTCCTGAAGGTTTCACCCGCTCATCCCGGCATTGATGCGGCCAGTCTGCAGGAACAGGCGGTTGGGAGGCAACGAGGAATCGAACCTCTCATTGACAAATAGGAGCGTGTCCAGAACGCTGGGCACGGTTCTTTCTCATGCTACGGACCGGGGCGGAAACAGTATTCGGGCCATCACGGCCCGTTTGAGAAAGGCCGCCTGCACCCAACCGCATAGCTTCCCGAAAATTCGGCCATATGCGGGAAGTTTGGGAAGCTAAGCGACGTTTTTCCGCGAAAGACTGTGCCTCGGGCGCGCCCGCCTGATCGGGGCCTTGACGACCCGTTCCGGGGTCGCCATCGCTGGCCCGAAGGTTGCCGCGATTGCCTCGATATGATCGGCGGGAAGCGCGCGCGAAAAGAGATATCCCTGGAGGTGTGTGGCGCCGGCGCGTTGCATGGCGCCCATTTCGTCCTCGGTTTCGATGCCTTCGGCAACGATTTCGCGGCCGAGGATCTTGCCGAACTTCACTACACCTTCGACGATGGCGAGCGATCGCTCGCTCTCGTTCAGACCCTGGACGAAGCTGCGGTCGATCTTGAGCTTGTCGAACGGGAAGTCGCGGATATAGGCAAGGCTCGAATAGCCGGTGCCGAAATCGTCGAGCGCAAGCGTGAAGCCGTGGCGCTTGAGTTCGTTCAGCACGCGCAGCGTGCGATCGTCGCTTGACATCAGGACGGATTCGGTGATCTCGATCGTCAGGCGGCTTGGTGGCACGCCATATTTCTTTGCTGGCTCGAGCAGGTCCGACAGGATCGTGGCCGAACGGAGCTGTGCCGGCGAAATGTTGATCGCGGTGCTGAGGTCGGGCCAGCGTTGGGCATCCTCGATGGCTTTTTCGATCACAAACCGCCCGAGTTCGGCCATAAGCCCAACTTCTTCGGCGATCGACACAAACAGATCGGGCGGAACGAGGCCGTGTGTCGGGCTGTTCCAGCGCAGCAGGGCCTCGACCGATGTGACCGCCCCCGAGGTCGCTTCGACGATCGGTTGATAGGCCAGCGTGAGTTCCCGCGCCGCAAGAGCACGCTTCAGGTCGACCTGGATGGCGTGGCGGCGCTCCACATCTTCGGCCATTTCCGCCGTGAACTTTGACATTCTTCCGCGACCGTTCGCCTTGGCATCGTACAGCGCGATGTCGGCGCGCTTGATCGTATCGCCAAAGCTGTTGTCGCGTGTCGCAAAGGCAAGGCCGGTTGAGGCGTTGGCCTCTATCAGATGCCCCATCACAGCGAAGGATTCGGAAAAGCACCCGGCGATCATGTCGGACAGGTCCTGAACATCCTTGTCTCCGAATACCGGACGCATGATAGCGAATTCATCGCCTCCGAGCCGGGCGAGCGTGTCATCGGTGCGAAGCCTGGACTGCAACCGTGCAGCGACCGCCTTGATCAGTTCGTCTCCCGCATTGTGCCCCAAGGTGTCGTTGATATCCTTGAACCTGTCGAGATCGACACAAGCCACTGCCATCCTGTGGTTTACGGCGTCGGGCTTTTCAAAATGAGCAACGAACAGATTTTCAAGCCGCCGCCGGTTGGGAAGGCCTGTAAGGGCGTCATGGTCGGCCAGAAAGCGCGCATCGGCTTCGCGCATGGCGAGTTGCCGCGTCGATGCAAGCAGGCGCACCATCAGGATGATCAAGAAGATCAGCGCGACCCCTATTACAGCCAGAATGCCCGGTAATACGCGCCGCACCATTTCGGTTCCCGGCTGTTTGGGTGTCCAGTTGATCCGCGTAAGAAATTGCCCACTATCCGTATCGAGCTCGAACGACCCTCGTCGCTTGTCATTCGTCAGTCGGAAGGAAAGATCGGGCATAAGGGCGCTTCGGCCGATATCGGTCAAAACCGGCTGCGTTACATCGATTATTGTAAGGACGACACGGCGGATAGGAGACGTCTTGGCGACATCATAGGATGGCGTGATGAGCAGTGCCGTTGCCAGTGCGGGTTTGCCGTCAATGCTAATGATTGCGCCAAAGCCGCGGCTGTATTTGCGATTGTCGGTTTGCCCCGTTTCATAGAGCTGGTTCTTGTCGGCGGTGGTCTCAACCCGTGGCGAGGTTTCCGGACCTCCTCGAGCCTGCCTCAATATCTCCTTGGTAGCAGCTAGATCGCGCGCGAGTTTTGGCGTGCCAAGCCCGGTCTCTTCGCCATAGACGTAGATAGGGCGATCTCGCTCGTCGAAGATGATTAGTCGGTCGTGGCTATAGGATTCATTCATGTAGCTGCCGATTTCGCGGTCGAGCCAGTCCGCGTCAAAAGTTTCGGGAGCGGTATATTTGACCGTATCGTCCCACCAGGCGACGCTTCGCAGCTCTCCCACCGCGCGGTTCAGCCGGGTCGTGAAGGCATTGTCGATCAATGCCTGCTGCCGGGCGATCGCCTCCTGATCCATTGTTCGCCCCGAATATATGGTGACGCCGAGCAGCAGCAGCGCAAGGCCGAGCATGACCGACACCATCGGCAGGACGAGCCGTTTCACCGGTGTCGCCGAGACAGATTCCGATCGTTTCAAGACAATGGCCATGCGGGTCCCCCGGCAAGCCAAACTAAGGGAGCGTCGTTAACAGACCGTAAAGGAGCAGGCCGATCATTGAACGGAATTTGGGCGCGTCCTCTCAATCACCGGCTCAGTTTCGATAGCGTTTGACCGCGGAATCCCGATGAGTTAATTGATTTACAACGAGTTAACCATGATCATGGTTAACAGATGTGAATTGCCAATTGTGGGAGGTTGGCGTGACAGGTAGCGTTTTGGGCGTGCTGGCGGCGATTTTCCAGATTTCTGGATATCTGCTTTATATCCGTAACTTCCTGAAACGCTCCATTCGGCCCAACGCCGCCAGCTACTTGATGTTTGCTTATGGCACGTCGCTTGTTGCGTTCCTCGCATGGCAGAATGGGGCAGTATTGCCCGAATTACTGTTGCTCTTCGCCTGCGCGGCAATGAGTGTGCTCGTTGCGCTTATGTGCCTCAGGAAAAACGTGACGGAGCCGGTGGACCGCTTTGAAGCGACTATCTTTTCTGCCGATCTCTGGCTCACGATCGGTTATGCCGTTCTGGTCTTCTCCAATGTCGACAAGGCTGCCTATGCGGCGATTTTCCTGTTTCTGGGCAATGCCACGACCTTGACCTCGTTCATGCCGATCCTTCGGTCGACCTGGCGCGACCCGAGACGTGAACAGCCTCTCCCCTGGATCGTCTGGTCGATGGCCTATCTGCTCCTGACAGCTGCGACGTTGCAGACGACGGGCCTCAATCAACCGGTCCTGCTGATCTATCCGGTTGCCAATGTGGCGCTTCATGTGACCATGGCCTTGTTCTCGTTACGCAAGACCCTGGCCGGGCGCTATTTCGGGGGGGACGGCTCGTTTCTTTATCATGACAGCAGCCCGATCGCGGGAGAAGGTGTCTTTGCCGGACGCGACTTCAGTGCCGGAGAGCGGATTTGGACGATGACCGGCATGGTCTATGGCAATTCGCGCACGGGGGCGGACCCTGACTTTGTGGGACTGGGCCCGGGCCTGTGGATGGACCCCGATCCGCCGCTCAACAAGCTCAATCACAGCTGTGCGCCCAACGCCTATTTCGGACCGAAACGAAGGTTGCTTGCGTTGCGCGCGATTCACAAAGGTGAAGAGATCACGTTTGATTATTCGACGTCGGAAGTCGATCCACAATGGACAATGGCGTGCGACTGCAGGGCCGTGGGGTGCCGGCGCGGGCTGCATGCAATCCAGATCAGTTTTGCAGATCGGGATGAGCCGCCTCCGGCAAGCCCGCTGATGCAGCTCTTGTGGCGCACGCGGCGGGTCAAGCCTGCTGAAGGTTCGGCCTTTCCGCAATTCGAACAACCTGCTCGGCCGATCGCTCCTGCTGTTTCGGAGAAGCCGCTTCCCCGGCGTACTCCGGAGGCCCTCAGACGTACGGGGGCTGCTCCTTCGCGAAACAGGATCGGCGCGCGGTAGACGCCGGGAGCTCAGTCGGACGCGGTTGCTGCGCCTCCGGCAGCTTCGGCTAGTTCATCCAGCGCCTTCATCTTGGCGAAGCTGACGACTTGACGCGCCAGGATATCGAGCTGCATCTGTATGCCCGAGTCCGCCAGCCCGCCATTTTCATCGAATATGGGAAGTGCTGAGTTGACCGTGACGGCCATCGGAGTGGGCCAGCCTCTCAGCGCATGCGTGATCGAGCGCAACGTTGCCAATGTCGATCCTGTTGCCTGCCAGCCCGACGCGACGGCGATCAAGCCGACCGCCCGTCCTTCGAAATAGACGCGATCATCCTTTGCCATATCCTCGACATAGTCGAGCGCGTTCTTGATGAGACCGGAGACTGTGCCGTGGTACCCGGGCGAAGCGATGACAATCCCGTCGGCCCGGCGCAGTGCGTCGATCATCGCCGTCGCCTTTTCGGTCCGGTTGCCGTCGTAGGAATACATCGGCATGTCGAGCGCCTTGCCATCGAAGCAAAGCGCTTCAGCGCCGGCCGCGTGCGCCGCATCGAGTGCGCGGCGCAGGATTCGGTCAGTGGCGCCCATCGCGTTTCCCGAGCCGCCAAGGCCTACGATCAACGGTCTGGAACCTGCCATCGCCCCGCCTTTCACCCGAGCCGTTCGGCGTGCCAGTGAAGCTGGTCTGCCATGAATGTTGAAATGAATGGATAGTAGTGATCATACCCCGGCTGCATCCGGATTGTCACTTTCTGGCTGGCGGCTGCGCATGCTTCCTCCAGCAAATGAGTCTTGAGCTGCGCCGAAAGGTGGTTGTCGGCATCGCCTTGGTCGATCAACAGATCGGGCAAACGCGCTCCTGCTGCGATCAGCGCGCAGGCATCATATTCGGCCCAGGCAGTCTGGTCGTCGCCCAAATAGCCGGTCAGCGCCTTTTGGCCCCATGGGCAGTTGATCGGCGAAACGATGGGCGCAAAGGCCGATGTCGAACGGAAGCGGCCCGGGTTGCGCAGCGATATGGTCAATGCGCCATGCCCGCCCATCGAGTGGCCCATAATGCCTTGCCGCGACATGTCGGCCGGGAAACTGGCTTCGATAATATCGGGAAGCTCCTTCTCGACATAGTCTCGCATGCGGTAGTGCTGCGCGAACGGCTCTTGCGTGGCGTTGACATAGAAGCCTGCGCCAAGGCCGAAATCATAAGCGCCGTGGGGATCGTCGGGGACGCCTTCGCCCCGGGGCGACGTATCAGGCGCGATAAAAATCAACCCGAGCTCGCTGCAGGCCCTGCGAAACTCGCCTTTGTCTGTGACATTGGCGTGTGTGCAAGTCAGGCCTGAGAGGTACCAGACGGCCGGCAGTCTGGCGCCTTCGACATGCGGCGGCACGAAGACGGAGAAAAGCATCTCCGTCCCCGTGGCTCGCGATTGGTGGCGATAAACGCCCTGGATACCGCCATGGCTTTTTTCGCTCGAAACGGTCTCCAGGGTCATCCGCTCAGCCCATCCGGTGAAGTGCGCAGAGCTTGTTGCCCGAAGGATCGCGCAGATAGGCGAGATAGAGCTTGCCTATCGTACCTTCGCGCACGCCCGGCGGATCCTCGCAGGTCGTGCCGCCGTTGGCGACACCGGCAGCATGCCAGGCGTCCGCCTGCTCGGGGCTTGCAGCAGCAAAACCGATGGTGCCGCCGTTTGCGCCGGAAGCAGCATTGCCGTTGAGGGGTTTGGTGATCGCAAATACGCCTGTCTTCGTCATGTAGAAGACGCGCCCCTTATCGTCCGTCGTTCCGGCGGGCAGGCCAAGCGCGCCGAGTATGGCGTCGTAGAAGGCCTTGGAGGCCGCGACGTCGTCAGCGCCGACCATGATGTGACTGAACATGTCATTCTCCTCTTGATAGGTTGAACGAAGCCGGGTCCGGGCAATAAACGCACCCGGCAGCGATCGACGATCGGCGCCCCTCGCAGCTGACCTGTCGAGCCAGCCTTGGCGGCAAATCGGCAAATGCTCAACCCGCCGCGGACAAGAATTTCTTTACCAGCCCAACAACATCCCCGCGAGCGCGGCACTCATCAGATTTGCAAGACTTCCAGCGATCAGCGCTTTGATGCCAAGCCGTGCGATAACCGGCCGCTGGCTCGGGGCAAGGCCGCCCGTGACGGCCATCTGGATCGCGATCGAGCTGAAATTGGCAAAGCCGCACAGCGCAAAGGTGACGATGCCCACAGTCAGTGGTGAAAGCGTGGCCTGAGCCTGGCCCAGATTGATGAAGGCAACGAATTCGTTGAGCACCACTTTGGTGCCGAACATGCCGCCGGCGGTGCCGGCTTCGTTCCACGGCACGTTGAGAAGGACCATTACTGGCTGGAAGACCCAGCCAAGCAGTTGCTGGAAACTCAGGTCAGGCCGACCGAACCAGCCGCCGACCCCTCCCAATACGCCATTGGCCAGCGCTACGAGGGCCACAAAGGCAAGGACCATCGCGCCTACCGCTACCGCCAGCTTCACACCCGTCTGGGCACCCTGCGCGGCTGCCATGATGATGTTGGCCGGCTTTTCCTCGTCATGGCTCGCATCGGCAAGGATGACCGGCTCGATCGCCGCGTCGGCAGGGTTGTCGGGCATCATCATCTTCGCCATCAAGATGCCGCCAGGCGCGGACATGAAGCTCGCGGCAAGCAAATAGTCGATCTTGATCCCCATGGAGGCGTAGGCAGCAAGAATTGTTCCCGCAACGCCAGCCATGCCCGATGTCATCACCAGGAACAGCTGGGCAGGGGTGAGGCTGGCGAGATAGGGCCGGATGACCAGCGGGCTTTCGCTTTGCCCGACAAAGATGTTTGCCGCCGCGCAAAGCGATTCCACCTTCGAGATTCCGGTCACCTTCTGGATTGCCCCGCCGACCCAGCGAACGATCAGCTGCATGATGCCGAGATAGTAGAGGATCGAAATCAGCGAGGCGAAGAAGATGATGACCGGCAGCGCAGCAATCGCGAAACTGTTGCCACCGATTTCGGGCTTGGCGATCGGCCCGAAAATGAAATCGATCCCCGCATGAGCATAACCGAGGAGATTGGATACACCTTGCGACATGCCGGCGATCACGGCCTTTCCGGCAGGCACGTAAAGCACGAGCGCGGCAATCCCCGCCTGCATTGCGAAAGCCGCGCCGACCACACGAAACCGGATATGCTTTCGGTTGGAGGAAAGGGCGAAAGCGATCAGTAGGATCAACGCGATGCCGGCAGCGCCGACCAGCAAACGGTTCATAGTACGGCTACTCCCCCAATTTCACTTCAACTCAGGACTGCGCGGATCAGCGGATGCGAATCCGGCGCGCCATCGCCGACACTACACGCGGCGAGATAATCGGCTACCCCTCGATTTGCGGCATCCTCGCTTGCTGCATGGACAAGGGCCAAGGGCTCTCCGGCCTCAACCTCGGACCCGACAGGAACGGTCTCGGCAAAGCCAACGGAGAGGTCGAGCGTGTCGTTCAATTGCCTTCGCCCACCGCCAAGGGTGACAATCGCTTCGCCAATCGCGCGGGCATCGACGTGGAGCAATGTTCCGCCGCTGGGGGCGGGAGCGGGGCGGACCACTGTCGCTTGCGGAAGGTAATCGTTGGGGCGGTCGATAAGATCTGCCGGGCCGCCCTGTGCCACGATCATGCCGGCGAAGTGTTCGGCAACTTCGCCCGACGCAATGGCCCGTTCGATACGCGCTTCGCCATCCCCAAGCCCACCAAGTGCCAGCATCTCCACCGCAAGTGCCCTAGTGACCGCGCTCAGCCTCGCCTCGCGCCGCGAGCCTGTCAGCCAGTCGATGCATTCGCGCACTTCGAGCGCGTTTCCTGCTGAAAACCCAAGATTCTGGCTCATGTCTGTGATCATTACGCGAATTGGCAAGCCCATCGCCTTGCCCGCGCCGATCATGGCTTCACCGAGCGCGCGTGCCGCGGCTTCTTCCGCCATGAAGGCGCCGTTGCCGGTCTTGACGTCCATGGCCAACGCCTGCACTCCGGCGGCAAGCTTCTTGGAGAGGATCGAAGCCGTGATGAGCGGTGTCGATTCGATCGTCGCGGTCACATCGCGAATGGCGTAAAGTGGCCCGTCGGCCGGAGCGAGTGCTCCCGCCTGGCTGATGATCGCGCATCCCGCCTGCTTCACCGTCGCGACAAAATCGTCGAGCGCAAGGCCGGTCCTGAAACCGGGGATGCTTTCGAGCTTGTCGATCGTGCCCCCAGTATGTCCAAGCCCGCGTCCCGCGACCATCGGCACGAACCCGCCACACGCAGCCACAAGCGGCGCAAGGATCAGGCTCACCTTGTCGCCAATGCCGCCGGTCGAATGCTTGTCGAGAGCTGGTCCGGGCAAGTCATGCGCATGCCAGTCGATCATCGTGCCGGATGCTGCCATGGCGCGCGTCAGCATTGCCGTTTCGGGAAAATCCATCCCATTGAGGTAGATCGCCATTGCCAGTGCCGCGGCCTGCTCGGGCGGGCAGGATCCATCAGCAAGTTCACCCACAAATTGCCGGATCTCTGAAGGAGAAAGCGATTTTCCGTCGCGCTTGTTGCGGATGATTTCCAGGATCGCCATGCCCGCTTTCTATCCGGCGGCGACCGATTGGCAAGCATGGTCCTGAAACGGTTGGGGGCCGATGCCAGAATTGGCACCGGCCCCCGCCCTCGATACGCAACTGGAGGGTATTCCCTGGCTCCGTCCTGGAGGGTGGAGCAACTCTGTTCGACGGGTTCCCAACTAGGGCGGGGCGGTTGAGCGGATTCTGAACGCGGATGTTAGCTGGCGTTCATCTTGCGATGGGAGGTGGCGCTCGCGAGTGAAGCCGGTAAAGGCGGTCAGGATGTTCTTGCGCCTTTCAATCCTCGCTCCCCTCTTGTTGTGCGCTGCGCTATCGGGTTCCACGGAGGAGCAGACCACGCCGTTCGCCGGCACAAAAACCGTAGACATCGTTGCTTCGCCCGTCGATGTTCATGCCATCCCTCATGCTCCGATCCTGAAACCCGTCAGGGGCTGGGCGCTGACAAGCGACGATACCGATTTTGGGGGTCTTTCGGCCCTTGCGGAGAGCGGCAACGGGTTCCTTGCAATTTCCGACACGGGGTTGATCGTTCGCCTCTCTCCAGGCCAGTCGCAAGCGCGATTGCAGTCAATGCCCCGCACTTGCGTGCCGCACCAGTTGAAGCGCGAGCGCGATTCGGAATCGCTGGTGCGCGATTCGGCTTCAGGCGCGCTCTGGGTGGGGTTTGAATATCGCAATATGGTCTGCAGGATCGACCGGGCGGGAAGCGCGCGGGCCTATGCGCCTTCGGCCATGGCCCGCTGGCCAAAACTGGGTGGCCCGGAAGCCATGTTGCGCACGGCCGATGGGCATTTCCTTGTTTTTGCCGAACAGTCGGTCAAGGGAGGGTCGATCGCGCCGCTCCTGTCGTTCGATCGTGACCCGGTGGATCCCCGGGCGGTCGTGACGGCCATGCGCTATGAAGCGCCGCCGCAATACCACCCGTCGGATGCCGCCATGCTGCCCGACGGGCGGATGCTAATCGTCAATCGCCGCTGGGCGTTCCCGCTCGACTTTTCGGCGATCGTGACCCTGGTCGAGCCCTTCGAAATCCGGCCCGGCGCGCTTGTCCGGGGGCGGCCAGTCATCCTGCTGGCGCCGCCGCACGTTGCGGACAATTTCGAAGGCATTGCCGTCACGACGCGCGGCGGGCGCACGTTCATATGGCTCGTGTCGGACGATAATTTCCTGCCCGAGCAGCGGACCTATCTTCTGGAATTCGAGCTTGTGAAAGCCCGATCAGGCAGCGACGGCGGCTGAAGCCTTCTTCGCAATCTCACGCTTCAGGCGGCGGGCCTTGAGGCTGAGCTTGTCGTCCGAGGTCTTCGCAAGCCAGTTGTCGAGCCCGCCGACATGTTCGACCGAACGCAGGCCGTGCGTCGAAACCTTGAGGCTCACGCCCTTGCCGAGCGTTTCGGAGAGCAGCGTCACGTTCTGCAGATTGGGCAGGAACGTACGCTTGGTCTTGTTGTTGGCGTGGGAAACATTGTGCCCCACCTGGCGGCCCTTGCCGGTCAGCTCGCAAATGCGCGACATATCAATCGTCCTGAATGTGAATCGGGTAATTCCGGAAAGCCCGCGCCCCTAACGGCTGGGGCGGCTTTCGTCAACACCGCGTGCCCGCTATGGCAAGTTTCATGAGCCTCGTTCTCCCCCTTTTCATGCGCCAGGCGATGGAACTGGCCGCAAACGCGGCCGGGGAGGGCGAAGTACCGGTGGGCGCGCTGGTCGTCCGGGATGGCAAGGTGATTGCAGCCGGAACCAACGCAATGCGCAGCACAAGCGACCCGACCGCCCATGCCGAGATCGTCGCGATCCGGCGCGCGGCCGGGCTTTTGGGCAACCAGCGGCTCGACGGCTGCGATCTCTGGGTCACGCTCGAACCCTGCGCGATGTGCGCCGGAGCCATCTCGCATGCACGGATCGCGCGGCTCTATTATGCGGCCCCCGACCCCAAGGGCGGCGGGGTCGAACATGGCGCACGGGTTTTTGCGCAGGAAACCTGCCATCATCGGCCGGAAATCTATGCGGGGATCGGCGAAGCGCAAGCATCGGCGATGTTGCGGGCGTTCTTTGCGGAAAAGCGGTGAGTGATCTCTGGTGTGCGAGAACGAAGGTCTACTCGCGACCGGGTTGTGTGCGCTCCAGTTCGGGTGCAAGCTGGCCGCTGGTAGCCTTGGGCTTTCAAGTTGTCGCGCCGATTCTTATAATCTAAGTAATATGCGAGCGAATGCGCATCCCATTGACAATATTTGCTTTTATGACCTTGACGCTACCGGTGCCCGGAGTCGCGAGTTCGAGAGTCGATTGCGTCGGAATAGCGAAACAAAACGCATGCCACGGGCAGCAAATATGCATTGATGATCCGGTCAAGCTGGGGCGAAATATTAGATTCTCGCTATTTCCTGTGCCAATGACCTACAGAATTACATCCGCAAGGGGGCGGATTGCTTCAGTTGCCCTAAGTAGAGACGGCAGTCGCAGGTACGAAGTTTATCCTCCGATATTTGAGAGTCCGGTCATCGAGCTGTCGAGAGATGCAACGACGGCAAAGGGCCTCGGTTCCGACTTCAACTACTATTTCAAATGCGAGAAGATAGGTCACTGACCACCCGATTATGCTGCGGGAAGCGGCAGTTGGGGGCCCATTCTAACCCCGGCTCCAAATCACCCGCCACCCAAGGCTTGTGAAGCACCCCTTTCCCCTGCAATAAGGGGGCAAGGCCATGGCTGCATCCCTCTCACCCGTGCTTCATCCCTTTCCCTGGATCGATTGCGTCATCATTGTCGGGCTTGTCGGGCTCAATGGCGTCTTTGCGATGTCGGAGCTGGCGATCGTTTCGGCGCGCCGCCCGAGGCTTGAGGCGATGGCGCGCAAGGGCAGCAAGGGCGCCGCGCGCGCCATTGCGCTGGCCGCCGATCCCGGGCGTTTCCTTTCGACCGTGCAGATCGGGATCACGCTGATCGGGATCATCGCAGGGGCCTATTCGGGCGCCAGTCTTGGTGGCCCAGCGGGCGAAAGGCTGGCAGCGATCGGGGTCAGGCCCGATTGGGCCGAGACTTTGGGCTTTGCCATTGTCATTGGCGCGACGACGTTTGTCTCGCTCGTCATCGGGGAGCTTGTGCCAAAGCAGTTCGCCTTGCGTGCGCCGGAACCGATCGCTGCCGTCATGGCCTTTCCGATGCAGTGGCTCGCCCGGTTGACCGCGCCGTTCGTCTGGCTTCTCGACAATACCAGCGCCGCGATCTTCCGTCTGTTGCGCCTGAACCGTGAAACCGAGAGTCACGTTACCGCGGAAGAGCTTCACCTGATCGTTGCCGAAGCCAGCAAGTCGGGCGTGATCGAGGAAAGCGAGCGCGCGATCATTTCGGGCGTCGTCCGCCTTGCCGACCGCCCGGTGCGCGAGGTGATGACACCACGCACCGAAGTGGCGTGGGTCGATGTCGATGCCAGCCCGGAAACGCTTCGCGACGCGATCCTCGAATCGGGCCATAGCCGCATGCTGATCGCGGAAGGCTCGGTCGACAACGTGATCGGTGTCGTCCAGTCTCGCGACATTGTCGCCGCGCTCCTCACCAACCAGCCGCTCGACCTTCGAGCCCTGATGCGCATGGCGCCGATCCTGCCAGACCAGGTCGATGCGATGGACGCGCTTGGCGCGCTGCGCGTTGCAGAAGTGCCCATGGCGCTCGTCCATGATGAATATGGGCATTTCGAAGGTATTGTAACGCCCGTTGACCTGCTTTCCGCTATTGCCGGCGATTTCGCGTCCGATACCGATGACGATGGCGAGCCGGCGCTTGTCGAGCGCGAGGACGGCACCTTGCTGGTTTCGGGATGGATGGCGGCGGACGCGCTCGCTGACCGGCTGGGCTTCCTGCTCCCGGAAGACCGGGACTATGCAACGGCTGCGGGCTTTGTCCTCGAAACATTGAAGCATATTCCCGAAACCGGCGAGTGGTTCGAGGCGCAAGGCTGGCGCTTCGAAGTGATCGACATGGACGGGCGCAAGATCGACAAGCTGCTGATCTCAAGCAGCCGGTGACGGCCAAGCCGTTTGACGCCCGGCTAAAGGATCGCTTGCTTGCGCCGGGACGCGGAGGCGGGTTAGTCATGCGGCCATGCACATCGCCACGAATCCGCTCGCACTGATCGGCAATACGCCGCTCGTCCGCCTCGAAGGGCCATCGGCCGAAACCGGCTGCGAAATCCTCGCTAAGTGCGAATATGCCAATCCCGGCGCTTCGGTGAAGGATCGCGCGGCGCTCTATATCATCGAAGATGCCGAAGAGCGCGGCGTGCTCAAGCCCGGCGCAATGATTGTCGAAGGCACGGCGGGCAATACCGGAATCGGCCTGGCGCTTGTCGCCAATGCAAAGGGGTATCGAACGACGATTGTCATGCCCGAGACGCAGAGCCGCGAAAAGATGGATACGCTGCGGGCGCTGGGTGCCGAGCTGGTGCTGGTACCGGCTGCACCATTTTCAAATCCGGGGCATTTCGTTCATACTTCACGGCGTATCGCGGAAGAAACGCCGGGCGCACTCTGGGCCAACCAGTTCGACAATATCGCCAACCGCAAGGCCCATATTCACGGGACGGCCGAGGAAATCTGGGAGCAGACGGAAGGCAAGGTTGATGCCTTCACCTGCGCTGTCGGAACGGGCGGGACGCTTGCGGGTGTCGGGCTCGGCTTGAAGGCGAAGAACGACAATATTGTCATCGCACTCACCGATCCGCACGGTGCAGCGCTCTATAGCTATTACGCCTGTGGGGAGCTCAGGTCGGAAGGCAGTTCGGTCGCCGAAGGGATCGGCCAGGGGCGGATCACCGCGAATCTCGACGGCGCGCCCGTCGATACGCAATTCCGGATTTCGGACGAAGAGGGGCTATATTGGATACGCCGCCTTCTCCACGAAGAGGGGCTTTGCCTTGGTTTGTCCTCGGGAATCAATGTTGCCGGGGCAGTCGCTCTCGCGCGGCAGCTCGGCGCCGGCAAGACTGTCGTGACCATGTTGTGCGATACTGGATTTCGCTATCTTTCGACGCTTTACAACCCGGAATGGTTGCAATCCAAGGGCTTGTCCTTATTCTCTCCGCCGGCAGAGTAGCATTGCCAACTGGTCGCGTATCAATGAAGAAAGCGGGCCTGGAGAGAACCGCATATGGCAGACGAGAAGCGCCGCGACGGCATGCAACGCGTTCGGGTGGGCCTGACTGGCTTGGCCGTCGTGCTGCTGATTGTCGCGCTGGCGACAGCCGTTCTGCGTACGGTCGACCGGCAAGTGGTTGACAACGTACAGGTGCCCAATGTCGACAATTCCGACAAGTCGAAGGATGAGCCCTTGGCCGATCTTGGCGTTGCCCCTGGTGCGCCTGCGGAAAAGACCGCGCAGCCGCCCGCCAAATAACGTTGCCGGTCGCGCCCGGTTGGCGGCCGCCCTTCTGGCATTTTCCCTTGCGTCTTCGGGCTGTCGTACCAATTCGGCGCTTCTGCCCGAAGAGCGGATCGCAATCATGACGGCGTTACCGCTATTCGGGACGACAAGCGATCCCCGGACGCTCCTCAACGGTCCCGACCAACGTGGCCGCATCGTTCGTGCGCTTTCAGCACGTTACAAAGTCATCCCGTTGGTGCGCATTGAGGACAAATCGCTCAAGGGTGCAATACTGGTTCTTGCCCAACCGCGCGGGCTGGCGGGCGAGGAGCTGGTGGCGATCGACACATGGGTGCGTAAAGGCGGAAAGGTGGTGGTCTTTACCGATCCGGAGCTGGTTTGGCCCAGCGAACTCCCGCTCGGTGATCCACGCCGCGCCCCCCCGATCGGCCTGCTCGATCCCTTGCTGGGGCATTGGGGGCTCACGCTTGCCAGCCCGGCTGTCACCGATTCCGGGCCGGAGCGCCGGATTGCAGTCGGGCGATCGACCATGGCTGTTGCCTGGGCTGGGCGCTGGCAGACGAATAGTCGGGATTGTACACTCGAAAGCGAAGGAGTGATTGCCGATTGCCGGATCGGGAAGGGGCAAGCGCTGCTCGTTGCC
Organism: Sphingomonadaceae bacterium; assembly: GCA_041916635.1. Classification (GTDB taxonomy): domain Bacteria; phylum Pseudomonadota; class Alphaproteobacteria; order Sphingomonadales; family Sphingomonadaceae; genus Aquisediminimonas. The sequence goes on from JAYRZE010000001.1 coordinate 1,654,593, forward strand.
GATGCAGATCTTCTCGATGAGAGACTCTGGGAAGCCAGCGGAACGGACAACGAGGCGGCAATACTGGCGCTCATAGGTCGAGTCGCGGCGGCCCGATAGGCTCGAAGGTTGTCGTTCTATGGAACATAAAGAAAACATATAGTATCCAAGTCCCAAATTCAGCGCGTATTTTACTCCAAATCCCCGATTTACCCGTAAAAACCCGTTGTATCCCCAATCCACCACTGGTAACCCTGTGCAATCAAAGGGCGGGGTTGTCCTGGAGTCACGATTTTGATTCGGATGTCGGCACGGGCCGATTCCGGAGCCAGGGAGCTTTTGCCCGCGTTGTTCTAGGGCGGGATTTGTTGTGAGCGGACGGGCATTGTTCAGGGGAAGCGCGCTCAACGCGGTCGACGCGAAAGGCCGCGTCGCGATTCCTGCCGGGCTACGCCAGGCCGTTGAAACCAATGGCGATGGCCGCAACCTCATCATTGCGAAGCATGAAAGCGATCCGTGCCTGATCGGCTATGATCATGGGTGGTCCGAGCTGCTTCATGCCCGTCTCAATCGCACCGAGGATCGCGAGGCTGATGCTGGCCGCGATTATAGCCGCCACAACCCCAATCGCCGCGCTTTCGGCCTTGTCGAAGACGTGCCGTTCGATGCGAGTGGGCGCTTCATCATGCCGGCCATGCTCCGCGATCGTGCGAAGATCGGTGATCTCGCCTTCTTCATCGGTACAGGCGATACGTTCGAGATCTGGAATCCCCGTCTCCTGATCGAGACACCTGGCATTGACGAGGAACTGAAGGAAGTCGTCGCCTATCTCCTGAACGCTCGAGGTGCGGCATGACCCCCGCCGCCGCACCGCATGTTCCCGTCCTGCTCGATGAAGTAATCGCCGGGCTCGCCCCGCACCCCGGAGAAACTCATGTCGATGGCACCTATGGTGCAGGCGGATACGCGCGCGCCATACTTGCGGCCGGCGCCGAGGTCATCGCCTTTGACCGCGATCCCGATGCGGTTGCCGCAGGCCGCCGCGAAGGCTTGGCCCGTCTTACGCTGATCGAAGATCGGTTTTCGCGCATGGCGGATCATATCGACAGCCCGGTCGACGGCGTCACGCTCGACATCGGTGTGTCGTCGATGCAACTCGATCAGGCGGATCGTGGCTTTTCGTTCCAGGCGGATGGGCCGCTTGACATGCGAATGGAAAAGTCGGGGGAAAGCGCCGCCGATTTTCTCAATACTGCCACCGAGGAAGAGATCGCGAGAGTCATATACGAACTTGGCGGCGAGCCGAAGTCCCGCCGGATTGCGCGTAGCATCGTTGCGGGACGGCCGCTGTCGCGCACCGCCGAGTTGGCAGGCATCGTCCGCCGCGCCACGGGGCACAAGCCGGGCGACAAGAAGGATCCGGCCACGCGCACCTTCCAGGCGATCCGGATTCACATCAATCGCGAACTCGAGGAGCTCGAAGACGGGCTCGCGGCGGCCGAGCAGGTCCTGAAGCCCGGCGGGCGGCTAGCCGTTGTAACCTTTCACAGCCTCGAAGACCGGCTGGTCAAGCGCTTCCTGAAAGCGCGAAGCGGTTCGGCTCCTGGAGGCTCGCGCCATTTGCCCGACGTCCGGAGCACCGGGCCCAAGCCTACATTTGCCAAGGTCGCCAAGCCCGTCCGGGCGAGCGCGGCCGAACTTGCCCGCAACCCCCGTGCCCGTTCTGCCACTCTAAGGGTCGCGCACCGCACCGATGCCGCGCCCTGGCCGATCAACCGGAAAGGATCGTCATGATTGCCCAGCGCTTTCGCCCCGTCGGATGGGTGGCCGGCATCGCTGCTGCCGCCTGCATCCTTTATCTGATCTCGCTTCAAGTTGCGACCCAGCGCGGCCGCCTCGAAGAGATTGACCGCAAGATCGCCATGACCAAGCGCGACATTCGCCAGTTGCAGACCGAGCTCGGCACCCGGGCCAGCCTTCGGCAGCTGGAGCGCTGGAACAGCGATGTGCTTGCGCTTAGTGCGCCCAAGGCCAATCAGTACCTGAAAGATGAAGAGGCCTTGGCGACGCTCGATCGGGCGGGGATCGGTGACACACCTTCGGCTCCGCCACCTGTGATGATGGCGGTGATGACTCAGCAGCCTCGCGAGACCGAGCCGGCGCCTTCGCTTCTTGCCCGGCTGACGGCGCCGGCGGCATCCAAACCGCTGACTGAAACCGACAAGGCAGTCCAGCGGGCGATTGCGCCGCGCCAAGCTGCACAGACCGCGACTGCAAGGGGGCAGAAAGTGGCGATGCTCGATGAATCGATTCTCGATCACGCGACGGTTAGCTCGCTTTCGCGCGCGGCTGTGTCCGAGGCAAAGGGAGGGGATAGACCCCGCCCGTGACAGCCCTCGTCGCCCGTCCGCAACGTACCCGCCACGCTGGCGCGCGCCAGACCAGTATCCTCGTCGCTCATCAGCGGCTGATGCTGCTGATGTTGCTGTTCATGGCAGCCGGGCTTGTAATCGCGATTCGCCTGATCTGGCTCAACTTCGACACGGGCGGTAACCGCGCGGCTTCGGAAGCCTATGGCCTTGCCGCGCGCGGCGACATTGTCGATCGCAACGGCGAAGTCCTAGCCCGGACGATCGACGCCTGGTCGATCGGTGTTCACCCCAACAAGCTGCTCGGGCGGGCGGAGGATCTGGCGCCACAACTTGCACGGCTGATGCCCGAGCGAACGGAGGCCGAATATCTGGCGATCCTCAAATCGGGCAAGAGCTTCGCCTATCTGCGCCGCCGCGCGATGCCTGAACTCGTCGCGGCCGTGAACGCGCTGGGCGAGCCCGGCATGGCCTATGCGCGCGAACCCGAAAGGCTTTATCCGCAGACGACGCTTGCCGCGCATGTGGTCGGCTATACCGACTTCGACGGTCGCGGCGTGATGGGGATGGAGCGCATCCTCAACGAGACCTTCGCAGATCCGCTGACGCGCGGCAAGCCGGTCGCGCTCTCGATCGACAAGCGCGTCCAGGCAGCAATGGAAAGTGAGCTTTCCGCGGCGATGGTCGATCTGAAGGCAATCGGCGCCACCGGCCTCGTCCTTGACGTCAATACCGGCGAAGTCGTTGCCATGGTTTCGCTGCCGGTATTCAATCCGAACCGGACCGGCGAAGCCGATCCCGAAGCGATGCGTAACAATGTCACGCAAAGCGTCTATGAGCTAGGCAGCACCTTCAAGATGTTGACCATGGCTAATGCGATCGACACAGGCGTCGTCACGAACCTGGGACGCCGGGTGGATGCAACCGCACCCATCCAGATCGGACGGTACAAGATCAGTGACGATCATCCGCAGCGCCGCTGGCTCAATGTGCCCGAAACGCTTGTTCATTCGTCGAACATAGCGACGGCACGCTTTGCAGATGAGCTTGGCGTGGAAAGAAGTCAGTCCTTCTTCCGCAAGCTCGGTTTCGATGCAGCGCCTCATATTGAATTGAGGGAGCGCGGACGTCCACTCTGGCCGCAGGGCTGGGGACGGCTGACGAACATGACCGTCGCCTATGGCCATGGTATCGCCGTATCGCCGCTTCACCTCGCCAGCGCCTATGCAGCGCTTGTCAATGGCGGCATCTGGCGTCCGGCGACGTTGATGAAAGTCGCGCCCGGCAAGGCCGCGAAGGGGCGCAGGGTCGTTTCGGAACGCACCAGCATGTTGATGCGCAAGATGTTCCGCCTGGTCGTGACGGACGGCACGGGCAGGAATGCGGACGTCCCCGGCTTCCGTATCGGCGGCAAGACCGGCACTGCGGAAAAAGCGGGCGTCGGCGGCTATTCCAAGACCAAGAATGTCTCGACCTTCGCCGCCGCATTCCCGATGGACGCGCCGCGCTACGTCGTAATCGCGATGCTCGATTCTCCGCAAGGCAGCGCCACCTCCTTTGGCCAGACAACGGCCGCTTATACGGCGGCGCCTGTCGTTGCGAAGGTCATCGCCCGCACGGGCCCGATGCTGGGAGTTTTTCCCGATACGAGCCGCGAAGTGGATCTTGCCGACATGATGCCGCTACTCTGGAAAGGCAAGGAAGAGCAGTAATGCGCTTGGGAACGCTCCTCGGCAGCGATGATGCGACCCCGGTCACCGGCTTTGCCATCGATCACCGCAAGGTTGCGCCCGGCAACATCTTTGGTGCGTTCAGGGGCAGCGTCGTCAATGGCGAGGATTTCATTCCGGCGGCCATTTCCTCTGGCGCCATCGCCGTTGTCGCGGCGCCCGAGGCAAAAGTGGTTGGCGCAGTTCATATCGCCAACTCTGAGCCGCGGCGGGCTTTCGCCCTGCTGGCGGCCCGGTATTTTGCGCCGTTTCCCGAAACCATTGTTGCTGTCACGGGGACGAACGGAAAGACTTCGACGGTGGAGCTTACGCGCCAGCTCTGGCGGATGGCCGGTATCAGTGCAGCTTCAATCGGAACGCTTGGTGTCACGACGCCGGACGAGCGGGTGGTGACGGGGCTCACCACGCCCGACATCGTGACTTTCCTGTCCAACATGGCAGGCCTCAAGCGCGAAGGCGTGACGCATGTCGCCTATGAAGCCTCAAGCCATGGCCTCCATCAATATCGAGCGGAAGGGCCGCGCGTTGCGTCGGGGGCCTTCACCAACCTCAGCCGTGACCATCTCGACTATCACGGCGATATGGCAGCCTATTTCACCGCCAAGCTGCGCCTCTTTTCCGAAGTCATTGCGGATGATGGCGCTGCCGTGATCTGGGCCGACGATCCGCAGTCTGCGCGTGTGATCGATCTGGCGCGCGAGCGTGGATTGAAACTGCTGCGCGTTGGCCAGGCGGGTGAGGAAATGCATCTTAAGGTCCGCGCGCCAACTCAGCTCGGGCAAACGCTGATCATCGAAGTCAAGGGTGAGGAGTACAAGGTCAATCTGCCGCTCATTGGCGCCTATCAGGCTGCCAACGCTCTAACCTCTGCCGGTCTGGTGATCGCAACGGGGGGCGACGTCGCGACCACGCTGTCCAACCTTTCGCGGCTGCAGCCCGTTCGCGGCAGACTTGAGCGCGCGTGCATCGCGCGGTCCGGCGCGCCGGTTTATGTCGACTATGCGCACACGCCCGACGCGCTTGAAGCGGCGATTGCCGCTTTGCGGCCCCATGCAACGGGAAAGCTTATTCTCGTTTTCGGCGCGGGCGGGGATCGCGATACCGGCAAGCGGAAGGAAATGGGGAAGATAGCGGCGCGCGACGCCGATCTGGTGATCGTGACCGACGACAATCCGCGTAGCGAAGATCCTGCTGCGATCCGGGAGGCGATCCTGGAAGGCGCGCCCGGCGCAACCGAAATCGGCGGGCGACGTGACGCGATTGCCGCAGCTATTGCTGCGGCGGGGTCGGAGGACATCGTCCTCCTCGCCGGCAAGGGGCATGAGCAGGGCCAGATCGTTGGTGACAGGGTTCTGCCATTCGACGACGTAACCGTCGCGCGAGAGTGCGCGGGATGAGCGCGCTCTGGACTTCCGCCGAAATCGAGGCCGCGACTAGCGGCGCCGCTTCGGCGCCTTTCTTCGCCAACGGGGTGGCCTTCGATTCCCGTGAAGTCGGGCCGGGCGATCTCTTCATCGCCCTGAAAGGCGAAACAACCGACGGCCATCGCTTTGTCGATGGCGCATTCGAACAAGGAGCTGCCGGGGCGATCACGTCGCAACCGGTGGCCCATCCGCATGTCCGGGTGGCGGATACAACCGCTGCGCTGGATGCCCTTGGGGTCGCAGCCAGGGCGCGCACCGCGGCAAAGATCGCGGGCGTAACGGGGTCGGTCGGCAAGACCGGCACCAAGGAGGCGCTGTCTGCCGCGTTGGCGCGAGGCAAGAGGGGCGCGGTACATCGTTCGGTCAAGAGCTATAACAATCATACCGGCGTGCCGCTCAGCCTTTCGCGTATGCCGGCAGACAGCGCCTTTGGCGTATTCGAAATGGGCATGAACCATGCCGGCGAGCTTGCGGCGCTCACGCGTCTCGTCCGGCCGCATGTGGCACTCGTGACGACCGTTGCTGCGGCGCATATCGAGTTCTTCGGGTCGGTCGAAGCCATTGCCGATGCCAAGGGTGAAATCTTCCAGGGGCTGGAGCCCGGGGGAACCGCGATCATTCCGTTCGACAATCCGCATCGGGACCGGCTCATCGGGCATGCCCGGCCCCATGCCGCCAATATCCTCACCTTCGGTATCGGTGAGGGTGCAGATGTCCGTGCGCTCGATGCCATCGCGAACGGCAATGGCACAATGGTGACGGCGCGACTGCCCGAGGCGGAGTTGACCTTCACGCTGTCGCAACCGGGTGCACATTGGGTGTCGAACGCGATGGCCGTGCTTGCGGCGGTTCACGCGTTGGGCGGCGATCTGGCTGCAGCGGGGCTCGCGCTTGCCGATTTCGCCGGGCTGCCCGGACGCGGTGCGCATCATCGCATCAAGGTTGAGGATGGGGAGGCGTTGCTCATCGACGAAAGTTACAATGCCAACCCCACCTCAATGGCCGCGACGCTCGATGTGTTGGGCAAGGCCGAAGCCACGCGCCGTATCGCGGTCCTCGGCGCGATGCGCGAACTGGGACCGGCAAGCGATGCCCTGCACGAAAGCCTCGCCGTGCCCATTCTCGCAGCGGGCGTCGATTATGCACTTCTCGTCGGATCAGGCATGGAGCCGCTCGCCAAAGCGCTTGAAGGCAAGGTCGAGTCCGCCCATTGGCGCGACGCGTCGTCAGCGGGAGAATCTCTGCGGAAACTCCTGCGCCCCGGCGACGCGGTTCTCATCAAGGGTTCGAACGCAATCGGTCTCGGCCGGATCGTGGCAACATTAACGGGCGGGCAAAACTGATGCTGTATCTGATTGCGGAATACCTGCATTTTCCAGGCATCCTGAACCTGATCCGCTATCTCTCGTTCCGCACGGGTGGCGCGGTCGCGACGGCGCTTGTCATAGGGCTGCTGATCGGACCGAAATTCATCGGTTGGCTTCGCGTGCGGCAGGGCAAAGGCCAGCCGATCCGCGACGATGGGCCGCAATCGCACCTCGCAAAGGTGGGCACGCCAACAATGGGCGGGCTGATGATCCTGACCGCCATCACGATCTCGATCCTGCTCTGGATGGATCTGCGCAACATCTATGTCTGGTCGTGCCTGCTCGTGATGGCAGGGTTCGGGCTGGTCGGGTTCAAGGATGATTATGACAAGGTCAAGAAACGCAGCCACAAGGGGCTTTCGGGCAAAGTGCGGCTGATGTTCGAATTCATGATCGCCGGCGTTGCGGTCGCCTTGATCACCTGGCAATCGGGCACCGAACTCTACCTGCCGTTCGTAAAGGGGCCGGTTGCCGATCTTGGCTTTTTCTACATAGCCTTTGGCGCGTTCGTGATCGTAGCGTTTGGCAATTCGGTGAACCTGACCGACGGGCTGGACGGTCTTGCCACGATGCCGGTGATCATTGCCTGCCTGGCCTTCATGTTGATTGCCTATCTTGTCGGCAATTTCAGATATGCCGAATATCTGGGCATCCCGTTCGTGAAGGGTGCGGGTGATCTTACTGTCCTGTGCGGCGCCATAGTCGGAGCGGGGCTGGCATTCCTGTGGTTCAACGCGCCGCCGGCCGCCGTCTTCATGGGCGATACGGGCAGCCTTGCACTCGGCGGGACGCTCGGCACGATCGCGGTCGTTTCCGATCATGAATTCGCTCTTGCTGTGATCGGCGGGTTGTTCGTGGTCGAGGCTCTCTCCGTGATCATTCAGGTCTTCTGGTTCAAGCGCACTGGAAAGCGCATCTTCCGCATGGCGCCCATCCATCACCATTTCGAACAGCTTGGCTGGTCCGAGCCGACGGTCGTGATCCGTTTCTGGATCATCTCGTTCGTCCTGGCGCTTGCCGGGCTTTCCACGCTGAAGCTCAGATGATCGTCTCCCCCGCCTTTCGCGGCAAACGCTATGCGGTGCTGGGGCTGGCGCGCTCGGGCCTTGCGACCGTTCGCGCGCTGGTCGCGAGCGGGGCAGAAGTGATTGCCTGGGATGGCAAGGAAGAGGCGCGGGCGGGGGTTGGTGAAGGCGTTACGCTCGCCGATCCCTTGGAGATCGATTTTTCAGGGCTCGATGCCGTCATTGTCTCGCCCGGGGTCCCGATCAACCGCCACCCGATTGCCGACAAGGCCCATGCTGCCAACGTTCCGCTGATCGGCGATATCGAGCTTTTCTCCCAGGCGCGCCCAAGTCTGCCGCCGCACAAGGTGATCGGGATCACCGGCACCAATGGCAAGTCGACCACGACGGCGTTGATTCACCACATCATCGAAACCGCCGGCATTCCCGCGCGGCTTGGCGGCAATATCGGTCTGCCGATCCTCGGGCAGGACCCGCTGCCCGCAGGCGGCGTCTATGTACTCGAACTGTCGAGCTACCAGATCGACCTGTGCCATGCGCTAGATTGCGATATTGCCGTCCTGCTCAACATCACGCCCGATCATCTCGACCGCTATGACGGCTTTGCCGATTACGCCGCCTCGAAAGAACGGCTCTTCACGATGCAGCATGTCGACAAGGTGGCGGTGATCGCGACCGAGGACGATCCGACGCGAATGATCGCAAGCCGGATCAACCACCGGCTGATCCGCGTCTCTTCAAAGCAGGTGGGGGATCAATCCGCCTGGCCCGCCCTTCAGGGGCCGCATAACGCGCAAAATGTTGCCGCTGCTCGTGCCGCTTGCAAAGCGCTGGGGATCGATGAAGCGACAATTGAGAAGGCGTTGCGGACTTACCCCGGCCTGCCGCACCGGATGGAGCGCGTGCGCGAGATTGGCGGCGTACTCTATGTCAATGACAGCAAGGCAACCAACCCGACCTCGACAGCGCCGGCGCTCGCGGCCTATCCGGCGATCCACTGGATCCTTGGCGGTCAGGCGAAGACGAAGGATCTCGATGCATGCGTCCCGCATTTCGACCATGTTCGCGCGGCCTATACGATCGGAGAAGCCGGGCCGATGTTTGCGGCTCTTCTTGGAGGTGCAATGCCCGTGTCGGAATGCGGGATTCTTGAACAGGCAGTGATCGCGGCCGGCAAGGCTGCGGTTGCGGGAGAAACGGTGCTGCTTTCGCCGGCCTGTGCATCGTTCGATCAGTTCAGGGATTTCGAGGCGCGTGGTGATGCGTTCCGCGCGGCGGTGGAGGCTTTGTCATGACGGCGGTTGCGGCGCGCAAAAGAGGCAAGGGCAGGGTTGTCGGACGGCTGGGCCGGGGCGACCGGTCTCCCCTTGGCTTATGGTTCTGGGAAATAGACCGTGTCCTGTTGCTGCTTGTGACAATCCTTCTTTCGGTCGGCCTTATTGCAGTCGCGGCTGGTTCGCCGGCTGCCGCCGAGCGCTATTCGGGCGGCAGTCTCATCATCTCGCCGCTTGCGTATTTCTGGAAGCAGCTCGTCTGGGTCACGCTTGGCCTCCCGGTAATGATCGGCTTTTCGATGCTGCCACAGCATATGGCCAGGCGGCTCGCGCTTGCGGGCGCCGCGTTCTTCAGCATTCTCCTCGCCTTCGTGCCTGTTGTCGGGAATGAAGTGAACGGTGCGACCCGCTGGATCGGTGTCGGCTTCGCACAGTTTCAGCCGTCGGAATTCCTGAAGCCCTTCTTCATAGTCGCAATCGCGTGGATCCTTTCACTGAAAGTGCATGATCGCGCTCTGCCCGTTGTTCCCATCACCGGGCTTCTGACAGCCATTGTCGCCGGGTTGCTGATGATGCAGCCGGACTTCGGGCAGACGATCGTGTTCTGCTCGGTATGGATGGCGCTCATGCTCATTTCAGGGATGTCCATGCGGGCCATGGGCGCACTTGGCGGGCTGGGGTCACTCGGAATCGTTGCAGCCTATTTCCTTTATCCGGTCGCAAAGACGCGCATCAACAATTTCATCTTCGCCGATGGAGATACCTATCAGGTGGACCAGGCGCATGCCACGCTGACGGCGGGTGGCCTGTTCGGCACCGGGCCGGGCGGGGGTGAAAAGAAGTTCCATCTGCCCGAAGCGCATACCGACTATATCTTTTCCGTCATTGGGGAAGAGTTCGGCCTGATCGCCTGCATTGCGATCGCCGCGTTGTTCCTTGCCATTGCCGTCCGTGTTTTTGTGAAGCTGCTCGATGAGGAAGATGCCTTCCTCGTTTATGCATCCGCAGGTCTTGCAACCCAGTTCACGGTGCAGGCCTTCATCAACATTGCGGTCAATATCGGCATTGCGCCTTCGAAGGGTATGACACTGCCGTTCATCAGCTATGGCGGTTCGTCGATGATCGCTCTGTCAATGGGCTTTGGACTTCTGCTCGCCTTCACGCGGAAGAATCCCTATCTGTTGCGCTCTCCTTACGTGGTCAAATGGAGCAGCAGATGAGCCTTTCGCGCCACTTCGTTCTCGCCGCGGGCGGCACTGGCGGGCACATGATGCCCGCCCATGCGCTTGCGGCCGAGCTTGTGGCGCGCGGCCATCGTGTGGCGCTTGTGACGGACGAGCGCGGGGCGCGGATTCCCGGCCTGTTCGACGATGTTCAGGTCCACATTCTGCCTGCCGGGAGGCTTACCGGAAATCCGTTGAGCTGGCCCGCCGGCGTACGAGCCATTTGGACCGGACGTCGAATGGCGCTTCGACTTTATGACGCGTTCGATCCTGCTGTGGTGATCGGCTTTGGCGGGTATCCTGCGTTCCCAGCTTTGTCCGCGGCTCACGCGGTCGGCATTCCGACGGCCGTGCATGAGCAGAATGCCGTTCTCGGCCGTGTGAACCGGCTTGTTGCCAACCGGGTCAAGGCAATCGCCACGGCTTATCCCGATGTGCGCAGAATCTCTGCGAAGAATCTCGCCAAGACCCATCTCGTCGGCAACCCGGTTCGTGAAGAGGTGCTGGCCCTGCGCGACCGGCCCTATCCTTTGCTTGACGTGGAAGGCGTCTTCCGGGTGCTTGTAATCGGGGGCAGCCAGGGTGCGACCGTTCTGTCCGAGGTCGTGCCGGACGGACTTGCGATGCTGCCCGAAGCGCTCCGCCGCCGCTTGCAGGTTACCCAGCAATGTCGGGCGGAGGATATCGATGCTGTTCGCGCGCGCTACCAAAGGCTTGGCATTCCCGCCGATCTTGCGACCTATATGACTGACATTCCCGAACGGCTCGCCTGGACGCATCTCGTGATCGGGCGAGCCGGAGCGTCGACTATTGCCGAACTGACAGCGGCGGGGCGGCCGGCCATCCTCGTGCCGCTGCCGAGTGCGACCGATGATCATCAGACAGCCAATGTCCGCGAGATGGTCGCAGCGGGCGGCGCTCGTTCGATCCGGCAGGACCGGTTCACCCCTGTCGAACTGGCGAAGCAGATGCAGAAGCTCGGGCTCGACCCTCAAGGGCTGACCAATGCCGCAAGGGCCGCGCGCGATTGCGGCAGGCCGAATGCGACGCACGATCTGGCTGACCTGGTCGAAAGCCTTGGCCGTACCCCAGTGGTTGACGGCCTGCGTGCGGACGACTGGATCCCCTCGCCCGGTTTCGCGGGAGCCCCGGCATGAAGGGCGTCGCGACCGATATCGGAACAATTCATTTCATCGGCATTGGCGGGATCGGCATGTCGGGCATCGCGGAAGTGATGCACAATCTCGGCTACAAGGTGCAAGGCAGCGATATCGCCGAGGGCTATGTCGTCGAAGGGCTCCGCCAGCGCGGAATCAAGGTGATGATCGGCCACAATGCCGACAATCTTGGTGATGCTGCCGTGGTCGTGACCTCGACGGCGGTCAGCCGCAAGACCAATCCTGAGGTTGAGGCGGCCTATGAGCGCCGCATCCCTGTTGTACGCCGCGCTGAGATGCTGGCGGAACTGATGCGCCTCAAATCGACGGTCGCGGTCGCCGGCACGCACGGCAAGACCACCACGACGTCGATGATCGCTGCCCTGCTCGATGCGGGCGGCGTCGATCCGACGGTCATCAATGGCGGGATCATCAATTCCTATGGCTCGAACGCCCGGCTCGGCGACAGCGAGTGGATGGTTGTGGAGGCGGATGAGAGCGATGGCTCCTTTCTCCGTCTCGACGGGACGATCGCGGTCGTCACCAATATCGATCCGGAACATCTCGACCATTATGGCGATTTCGAAGGCGCCAAGGCCGCCTATGTGGAGTTCATCGAGAACGTCCCCTTTTACGGCGTCGCGATCCTCTGCCTCGATCATCCGGAAGTGCAGGCGATCCTGCCGCGCATTCGGGATCGGCGGATCATGACCTATGGCTTTTCCGCGCAGGCCGATGTGCGCGGTGACAATGTGACGCCTGTGCCGGGCGGCAACCGTTTCGATGCGGTGGTGCGTTCGCGTGACAGCTCCACCCGGACGATCGAAGGCATCGAGCTGCCGATGCCCGGCCGGCACAATGTCCAGAATGCGCTTGCCGCGGTCGGGGTCGCGCTCGAAATGGGCATTGACGATGCGACCATCCAGTCTGGCTTTGCCAAGTTCGGGGGGGTCAAGCGACGCTTCACCAAGGTCGGCGAAGTCGATGGTATCACGATCGTCGACGATTACGGCCATCACCCGGTCGAAATCCGGGCAGTGCTTGCCGCTGCGCGGGAGGGCGCCCGGGGGCGGGTGATCGCAGTCGTCCAGCCGCATCGCTATTCGCGGCTCGGCAATTTGATGGATGAATTCCAGCAGGCATTCAACGATGCCGATATTGTTTATGTGGCACCCGTCTATGCGGCGGGCGAGCCACCAATCGAAGGTGTCGACGCGTCGGCCCTCGTCAAGGGCTTGAAGCAGCGTGGCCATCATTCGGCCGCCGAGATCGCGGACGCCGCGAGCCTGGCTGCCGAACTGGCAGAAGTGGCCCAGCCGCTGGATCAGGTGATCTGCCTCGGCGCCGGAGACATCACCAAATGGGCGGCGGGGCTTGCCGACGCCGTCAGGGCGGCACGCGCATGAGCGGCGCAGCAACCCTCGCCCGCGTTCGCGGCAAGCTGACGGCGAATGCGCCGCTGGCGCCGCTCGTCTGGTTCAAGTCGGGCGGCAGTGCCGAGTGGCTTTTCGAGCCGGCCGACATAGGGGATCTGCAGGATTTTGTGCGCGAACTCGATTCGGCCGTTCCGCTCTGGCCGCTTGGGCTGGGATCCAACCTCATCGTGCGCGATGGCGGTGTCCCCGGCGTGACGGTGAGGCTCGGCAAACCTTTCGCAAAGGTCGAGAAGCTCGACGATGTGACGCTGCGCTGTGGCGGCGGAGCTTCGGGCATCCTCGTTTCCTCGAGCGCCCGCGACGCCGGGATTGCCGGCCTCGAATTCCTGCGCGGCATTCCGGGCACGGTCGGTGGATTCGTGCGGATGAACGGCGGCGCCTATGGCCGGGAAGTCCGCGACATCCTTGTCGAGGCCGATGTGGTGCTGCGCTCGGGTGAACGCGTGACGCTGCCGCTTGCGCAGCTTGGATACACTTATCGCCATTCCGAACTCCCTGAAGGCTGTGTGGTCGTCGGCGCGACTTTCCGCGGCGCTCCGGGCGAGCCGGCTGCGATCGGCGCGGAAATGGATCGTATTGCTGCAGAACGCGAAGCCTCGCAGCCGCTCCGTTCGAAAACCGGCGGGTCTACGTTCAAGAATCCGCGCGGCCACAAGGCCTGGCAGCTTGTGGATGAGGCCGGCTGTCGCGGACTTACCGTCGGTGGAGCGCAGGTTTCGGAAAAGCACACCAATTTTCTTCTCAATCTGGGAGACGCGACCAGTGCCGATATCGAGGCGCTGGGCGAGGAAGTGCGCAAGCGCGTGAAGGAAAAGTCCGGCATCGAACTGGAATGGGAGATTCAGCGCGTGGGAGTGACGAAGTGAGCGGGTTGCATGTCGCGGTTTTGATGGGCGGCTGGTCGGCCGAGCGCGAAGTCTCGCTCATGAGTGGCAAGGGTGTCGCTGACGCGCTCGAGCGCAAAGGCTATCGCGTGACCCGGATCGACATGGGCCGCGACGTTGCGGCGCGCCTTGCCGAAGCCAAGCCGGACATCGTCTTCAATGCGCTTCACGGGACGCCGGGCGAGGACGGTTCGGTGCAGGGCATGATGGACCTGATGGGAATCAAATATACCCATTCCGGAATGGTCTCGTCGGTGATCGCGATCGACAAGGTGCTGACGAAGCAGTCTCTTGTGCCCTATGGTATCCCGATGCCCGGCGGCCAGATTGTAAAGAGCGAGACGGTTCATGAACGAGATCCCCTCGACCGACCTTATGTGCTGAAGCCCGTCAACGAGGGCTCATCCGTCGGCGTCGCGATTGTCACAAAGGAAGGCAATTACGGCAATCCGATCGGGCGCGATGTGAAGGGGCCGTGGCAGGAGTTCGACGAGCTTCTGGCAGAGCCGTTTATTCGCGGGCGCGAGCTGACGGTTGCCGTACTGGGAGACCGGGCGCTGGGCGTGACCGAACTTCAGCCCAAGAGCGGCTTCTACGATTATGACGCCAAGTATACCGATGGCCTCACGACGCACATCTGCCCGGCCCAGATCCCGGAGGATATCAGCGATGCCATGATGGGCTATGCCCTGAAGGCGCACCGAATATTGGGGTGCAAGGGCGCCTCGCGCTCCGATTTTCGTTGGGATGACGAGAAAGGCGTCGAGGGCATCTTCCTGCTCGAGATCAACACCCAGCCGGGCATGACGCCATTGAGCCTTGTCCCCGAACAGGCGAACCATGCGGGCATTTCATACGATGATCTTGTCGACCGGATTGTGAGGGAAGCGTTATGAGCCGGACCGCAACGGTAAAGCGCGGCGGGAAACGCCCGATCGTCAAGGCCCGGTCGCGCCGGCCGGCACCGAAAAAGGTTTCGACCTGGTCGAAGGCGCGCAAGGCCATGCCGTTCAAGCAGGATTCGATTGATCGCTTCGTGGCATGGTCGATGGTTGGGATGGTTGGCGTCGCAGCGGTCGCAGGTGCAGTTATGGCCGGCCTTCCGGGGTATATCGGCACGGGAGTTGCCAACACGCTTGGGCGAGCGGGATTCCAGGTCAAGAGCGTGGAGATTGTCGGGCTCGACCGGATGGAGGCTATGACGGTCTATGCCATCGCAACCGATGCAAAGTCCCAACCCATGCCGCTCGTCGATCTTGAAAAGGTTCGCAGCCAGCTTCTGCGTTATGGCTGGATTGAGGATGCGCGTGTGTCCCGCCGCCTGCCCGATACGCTGGTGGTCGACATCGTGGAGCGCAAGCCGGCTGCTATCTGGCAGCATAACCAGCAGCTTTCGCTGATCGACGCGACGGGCGTTGTTCTTGAGCCGGTCGCGCTTAATGCCATGCCGGACCTGCCGCTGTTGATTGGCCAGGACGCGAATGCGCAGGCAGCGGTACTGTCGCGCCTGATGGAGCGCGCACCGGCGCTCAAACCCATGCTGGCGGCGGCGACCTGGGTCGGCGGGCGGCGCTGGGATCTGCGATTCCAGTCGGGCGAAACGCTTGCGCTGCCCGAAGGCGAGGAGCTTTCCGGCCAAGCGCTTGTCCGCTTCGCCCGCATGGACGGCGTGCAGCGGCTGCTCGGGCGCGGCTATGCGCGTTTCGACATGCGCGACCCGACAAAGTTCGTGGCCAAGATCGACAAGTCGAAGCCGACAATCGACGCGCCGAAGGAGTCCGTCGGCGAAACCAAAGGGGAGGAAACGGGTGGCACAGCCTAGGAGTGACCAGTTGATTACCGCGCTCGATATCGGGTCGTGGAAGGTTTCCGCGCTCATTGCGGAGCGGCTGCCCTCGGGAGATATCCAGGTGCTCGGCACCGGCCAGCGAGAGAGCCGGGGGGTAAAGCGCGGCTATATTGCCGATATGGACGCAACCGAATCCGCCGTGCGCGACGCGGTCGAACAGGCAGAACGGATCGCGGGCACCAATATCGAGGATGTCTGGGTCGGCTTTTCCGCAGGTGGGCTGGTCAGCGACATTGCCTCGGTCGAAGTCGAGCTTGGCGGGCACCGGGTCGAGCAGGAGGATATTGACGAATTGCTCGCTGCGGGTCGCAACACGCTCGATCCCGATGGCCGGATGATCCTCCACGCCCAGCCGACGCTCTACACGCTCGACGGGTTGCAGGGCGTGAAGAAGCCGCTTGGTCTTCATGCCGATACGCTCGGCGTCGACATCCATGTAGTCTGCGCAGATGGGTCGCCCGTTCGCAATCTCGACCTGTGCGTCAGGAAGGCGCATCTTGAGGTGAAGTCGATCATTGCCTCGCCTGTCGCCACGGGCATGGCCTGCCTGTCGGACGAAGAACGCGAGCTTGGGGTCGCGCTGGTCGAACTGGGCGCAGGCGTCACGAATGTCTCGCTCTTTGCCGGCGGAATGCTTGTCGGGCTGACCTCGATTCCGTTCGGCGCGGCCGACATCACGGACGACATAGCGTCGGCCTTCGGCACGCGCCGCGACCAGGCCGAACGAATGAAGTGCTTTTATGGCTCTGCGACCGCGAGCCCGCGCGACAATCATGACATGATCGAAGTCGCCCCGCTTTCTGCCGAAGACGATGCCTCCGAAACATCGCGCATCACGCGCGCGCAACTGATCGCTGTCATCCGCCAGCGCCTCGAACATCTGGCGGGCGAAGTTTCAAAGGCACTGAAGGACCTGGGCTTCTCTGGACCGGTCGGCAGGCAGGTCGTGCTGACCGGCGGCGGCGCCGAACTCAAGGGCATGGCGGATTACATGCAGGGCGCGCTCGGGCGCTCGGTCCGTGTCGGCCGCCCACGCGGATTGTCGGGGCTGCCCGAGGCCCACTCAGGGTCCGGATTCGCGACGCTGGCCGGGTTGATCCACTACGCAGCGTCAGATCCGCTCGATCTCAGGGTGATCATGCCGGAACCTGCACCGGTCATCCCGGTTTTGGGCAGCGGGATCATCAAAAGGTTGATGGCGGCGTTCCAATCCGGCTACTAGATGTTGTAAGGATTCTGTAATGAATGCACAAATTGCAGAATTTCGTCGAGTCGTTAACTTTTTTGATGATTCGGCGAATCGGTTCGGGCAAAGAGTCAAGAGGGCAGTTGCTTCGCCCTTGGTTTCAATTGGGGAGACAGCGAAATGAGCATCGAATTCATGGCACCCGAGGTGGATGAACTGCGGCCGCGGATCACCGTGATCGGTGTCGGTGGTGCGGGCGGAAACGCCATTGCCAACATGATCACGGCGCAGGTGCAGGGGGTCGATTTCATCGTTGCCAACACCGATGCCCAGGCGCTCAACACCAGCCCGGCCGAACGCCGTCTCCAGCTTGGCCTCAAGATCACGCAGGGCCTTGGCGCCGGTTCGCGCCCCGAAATCGGCCGTGCCGCCGCCGAGGAAACGATCGAAACAGTCGAAAAGGCGCTGGACGGCGCTCATATGTGCTTCATCGCGGCCGGTATGGGTGGCGGCACCGGCACAGGGGCTGCGCCGGTCATCGCCAAGGCGGCGCGCGATCGCGGTATCCTGACTGTCGGTGTCGTGACCAAGCCGTTCAGTTTTGAAGGTTCGCGCCGCATGAAGGCCGCCGAAGCCGGCATTGCCGAGCTCCAGAAGCATGTCGATACGCTGATTGTCATTCCCAACCAGAACCTGTTCCTCATCGCCAACCCCTCGACGACCTTCAAGGAAGCCTTCCAGATGGCGGACGAGGTACTCCAGCAAGGCGTGCGTGGCATTACCGACCTGATGGTCATGCCGGGCCTCATCAATCTCGACTTTGCCGACGTTCGCTCGGTGATGGGCGAGATGGGCAAGGCCATGATGGGCACCGGCGAAGCCTCGGGCGACAATCGCGCGATCGACGCGGCGGAAAAGGCGATCGCCAACCCCCTTCTCGACGGCGTGTCGATGAAGGGCGCGAAAGGCGTCATCGTTTCGATCGTCGGTGGCGAAGATATGCGCCTCATGGAAGTCGACGAAGCGGCCAGCCACATCAAGGAGTTGGTCGATCCCGATGCGAACATCATCTGGGGTTCGGCATTCAACAACGACCTTGAGGGTCGCATCCGCGTCTCGGTCGTGGCGACGGGCATCGAAGCCGATGCGGCGATTGCGCCAGAGCCGGCGCGCGTCTTCTCTTTCCCGACCGCACGCAAGAGCGAGGAAATCATCCGCACGCCAGAGCCGGTGATTGCTCCAGCCCCGATCACCGAAACGGCAAGTGCGGAGCAGGACATGCCGCTCGAAGCAGCCGCCGAAACCGACGAAGCCCCTACTGCCGAAGAGGACGCGCCACTGGTCCTTGAATCCCCGATCATGGAGGACGCGGCTCCGGCGCCGGCGGATGAGTTGATGCTCGAACCGCAATCGATGCTTGATGCAGAAGTGACTTCGAACCCGGTTCCGCCGGTTTTCGACGATACGATCGATAATCCTGAGCCGCCGCGCCGCCGCTGGCTGGTGGGCGATGCTGAGGAAACGCCGCGCGCGGCTCCAGCCGCTGGCGGCACTTTGTTCGAGCGTATGTCGAACATCGCTCGCGGTGCGGCAAAGGCGGACGCCGCCTCTGCCGAACCGTCGGATCCGCTGGATATTCCGCGTTTCCTCAATCGTCAGAACAACCAGTAATCGCGTCAATTCGGGATGGTACCGGCCGGTTTGTCTCCGGCTGTTACCATCCCGCCGCGATTTCGGAAGACATGCCTTGCGTCGCAAGCGCGTCGGGCGTTTAGGGCTGTTCCCATGAGACGAATGTATCAGGCCGGCTGGGGGTGCTGGCTGGCGATGGGTTTGGCGCCTTTGTCGCAGCCAGCGCTTGCGCAGCCGGCAAGTCCAGCAAGTGTGTCGGTTGCTCCATCTAACGACCCCGCAGACAGACTTGCCGCCAACCTTGTTATCCTGTCGCAGAATCCGCGCGACGTTCGAGCGCTCACCGAGGCTGGGCTCAGTGCGATTGCCGTTGGCGATGGCGATGCTGCGCTCTCGTTTCTCGCTCGCGCCGAAGACATTTCTCCGCGCGACGGCAAGATCAAGGCCGCCATCGGCTCGGCGCTTCTCCTCAAGCAGAAGCCGGTCGATGCGCTGAGACTGTTCGGCGAAGCGGTCGGCCTTGGTTATCCCGAACAGGCGATCGTTAAGGAACGCGGGCTTGCCTATGACCTGCGGGGCGATCCGAAGCATGCGCAACACGACTATGCGCTGGCGCTGCGTGCCGGGGCGGACGACGATCTTGTTATTCGCTACGCTTTGTCGCTTGGCATATCGGGCGATGACGACAAGGCGCTTGAGCTTCTTGATCCCTTGCTGCGTCAGAAGAACAGGAGCGCCTGGCGTGCACGGGCGTTCGTGCTCGCGATGAACGGGGACATCAACGCCGCCGAGGACGTGGCGAATTCGGTCATGCCCGGTGGGGCGGGCGCATCCATGTCTCCCTTCCTGCGCCGCCTTGCGACGCTCAGCGCCGCCGAACGCGCGCTGGCCGTCAATTACGGCATCATGCCAAGCGACGGACAGCGTTACGCAATGGTCGATCCGGGCGACTTGGATCGCCGGCCCGCAGAGATTGCCGAAGCGTCGAGGGGGCTGATTCCCGCCGGAGATCCATTGGGGCCAAGGCCCGACGACGTGCGAGACCGGCAAGCTGCGCCGGCTCTGGTCTCGAAGGAGTCCCGCCGACGGCCCGGCGGCGAGACTGCTGCGAACAACCCAGCGAAGAGCAGCGGCGCGCCCGAGTCTGCGGCCGAAAACACCTCGGCCCGGCCATTGGGCACGCGGGTTGGGCAACGGATCGGGCCGGTCGATCCCGAACGCCTGCCCGCCGAAGTGCGCGCCGTTCTCAAGCCCGAAACGGCAACGCTGGGCGACAAGCGGCCACAAATAGTTGTCACCAACGCGACCAGCCTGCCGCCGCCGAGCGGCGCGCCCGCTCCGGCTACTGGTCCGACGGCCCGGCAAACGGCGCAGACCGAACCAACGCCTGCCCCGCGCTTCGAGATATCCGATACGCCTCCGATTCCCGCTGCCAAGGTTCTGGTACCCGCTGTGCGGAATGAAGAGGCGTCGCGGGGTTTGGGTGCGATTGTCGCTGATCTCGAAGTCGAGCCGGAAAGCGCCGCCGGCCCGATGCCGACCGTTGCGGAGTTGAAAGCCGCGCGGGTTGCTACGCAGCGCAAGGCGGCAGCTGAGGCCAAGGCTGTGGCGGATGCAAAGGCGGCAAAGGATGCCAAGGAGGCGGAGCGCCTCGCGGCCAAGAAGAACCCTGCGCGAATCTGGGTGCAGGTTGCCACGGGTTCCAACGAGGCCGGTCTGCCGGGTACATGGAAGAAGCTGAAAGATAAGGCGCCGGAGGCCTTGAAGGGGCAAAGTCCGTCGGTCGTGCCGTTCAAGGCAACCAACCGTCTGCTGATCGGCCCGTTCAAGAGCCAGGCCGAGGCGCGCGCCATGGTCAATGCGATGAAGAAGGCGGGGCTGCAGGGATCGACCTTCTCAAGCGATCCGGGCCAGGTTGTGGCCAAAGTATCCGCAAAGTGAGGGCGCGGGCGCCCTACGCGAGCGACCCGGCCGCCAGCAAGGGACGGCAACATCTTGAAACTCTTGGCGAAACGCGCGGCCCCCGCACGGCATTCCAGCGCGATCGCGATCGCATCATCCATTCGATCGCTTTCCGCCGCCTCCGCCACAAGACGCAGGTCTTCGTTGCACCCGATGGCGACCATTTTCGCGTCCGCCTGACCCACAGCCTGGAAGTCGCGCAGATCGGCCGGACGATCGCTCGCGTGCTCGGGCTTGATGAGGACCTGACCGAAGCGCTTTGCCTTGCGCATGATATCGGGCACCCGCCGTTCGGCCATGCCGGGGAGGAAGCCCTCAAGGATGCGCTCACCGATGCCGGGGGGTTCGATCACAATGGCCATACGCTCCGCGTCCTGACTCATCTCGAAACGCCCTATCCTCGTTGGCGCGGCCTCAACCTGAGTTGGGAAACACTCGAGGGACTGGCCAAGCACAATGGCCCCGTCACCGCACCCGGATGGGCGATGGCTGCGGCCGACGTGGCTTATCCGCTCGACCTTGGCAGCCGCGCCTCGCTTGAGGCGCAGGTCGCGGCGGTGTCCGATGACATCGCTTATGACAATCACGACATCGACGATGGCCTGCGTGCCGGGCTGATCGCGTTCGAGGATCTTTTGTCCGTGCCGCTTGTCCGGGCCGGATGGGGGCGTGTCTGTGCCCGATACCCCGATGTGGAACACGGACGGCTCCGGGCGGAACTGGTTCGCCAGCAGATCGGCGCGATGGTCAACGACGTGATCGAGAACACGCGCCGCGGCGTTGTCGAAGCGGGCGTCGCCTCGGTCGGCGATGTGCGTGCTGCAGGGCGGACGTTGGCCGGATTCTCTGGCGAAATGGCCGGGCAGGAGAGCGAACTCAAATCATTCATGTATGCCCGGCTGTATCACCATCCGCGCCAGCTTGAGGTCGCCGCGCTCGCGCGTACTGTCGTCGCGGGCCTTTTTGAGGCCTATGCAGCCGATACGACCGCGCTTCCCGAAGATTGGCGCGCCTCGTTGCCTGATGATCGGCCCGGCCGAGCGAGGCACATCGCGGATTTCATCGCGGGCATGACGGATCGCTATGCTATCGGTTGCTATCGGACGCTGGTTGGTGTGATCGAACTGCCCGAAGGCTTCTGACTATCGTACCTAATGTGCGATGCTAGTCTTTTCTTAAGAGACTCAGTGAAAGTGAACCCGTTACTTGTATCGGGAGTCGGAACTATGGGATCTTCGTTGGAAGATTTCGCATTGGAAGCGTTGTCGGCGCTGGTAGGGCATGAGGAAGTCAACGCGTTCCTGATCAACAAGCTGGTGAACAGAGCCCGCAACCGGCCGCATCCCTGGAGTACGCGTTTCGATTACATTTGCTGGTCGGGCCTCACTGACCGCAGTTTCAATGCGCGCCTGCTTCCCGCGAGCCCTTATCCCGTCGCCGAAGCGATGGGTACGCGCAAGCCTCCGACCGAGGAAGTCGTCAAGCTGTTTGCCGCCACTCCAGGCGCCCAGCGCCAGTGTCCCAAATCGACCTGCCTCTTCCCCGCTTTCGCCCAATATCTGACCGACGGTTTCATTCGCACGCGCGTGGCGAACGATCCCCCCTTCGGCGATGGAAAGGAAGACCGCAGGCGGACCACCTCGAACCATGAAATCGACCAAAGTCCGCTCTACGGACGGACGGAAGCGCAAACGGCTGTGTTGCGGCTCAATTCGCAAGCGCCAGGTCGCAAGGGGCGGCTGAAGTCGCAAATGATCGGGAATGAGGAATTCCCTCCTTATCTTTTCGATGATGCCGGAAAGGTGAAGCCGGAATTCTGCGACCCCGCCGGCAACTGCCTACTCGATCTTCCGCTCGGCCTTTCCGAAACTTCGCCGGGGCTGAAGACGCTCTTCGCAGTCGGGGGGGACAGGGCCAACGCCAATCCGCAGGTCGCAATGATCAATGCCCTGTTCCTGCGCGAGCACAACCGCCTCGCCGCGATGCTCGAAGCTGCGAATCCCGGCTGGGACGATGAGCGCGTGTTCCAGATCGCCCGGAACGTCCTCATCGTGATGTTCATCAAGATCGTGGTCGAAGAATATATCAATCATATCAACACGTCGGAGTTCAAGTTTCTCGCTGACCCAAAGGTTGCCTGGCACGCCAAGTGGAACCGGCCGAACTGGATGACGGTGGAATTCAGCCTTCTCTATCGCTGGCACTCTCTGGTTCCGGAGAATTTCAACTGGGGCGGCCAGCAGGTCCCGGGCTGGCAGATGGTGCTCGACAACGGTCTGCTCCTCCGCGACGGACTCGCGACGGCCTTTGCCGAAGTCTCGGAAAACAATGCGGCCGAACTCGGCCTCGGGAACTCTGCGTCTTTCCTTCTCAGGGCCGAGGAAAAGGCGATCGCGCAGGCCCGGCTGAACAATGTCGCGACTTATAACGATTATCGCCGCGCGATGGACATGGATCCGATAGGGAATTTTGCCGAACTGGTTGGCAAGACCAAGGATTCGATGGAAAAGGCCCGGCGCACTGCCCTCGCGAAAAGGCTGGAAGCGCTTTATGGCACGATTGAGAATGTCGAGTTCTATGTGGGGCTGTTCGCCGAACCACGCGAGCGGAACGGCCCCCTGCCTGACCTCATCCTTGCAATGGTGGCGATGGACGCATTTTCCCAAGCACTGACCAATCCGCTGTTGAGCGAACATGTCTTTGGCGATCCGGAGAACCGGAAATTGGCCTTTACCGCCGCTGGCTTGGCCGAAATCGAGCGCACTGGATGCCTGCGGGATGTTCTCGTCCGGAACGCCAGCAATGTCGGTGACCGGTTCGTCGGAATGACTCGTCAGGACTGGCAGCGTCACTGACGGCGGAATGTCAGAGTTTGTCGAAGTTGCCTTCGCGGAAAAATTCGAAAACCATCATGTTCTCGAACTTCTCGTTCGCCGGAAGGGGATAGTCGATCGAGCGGAAGCCGGTCTTGGCCATGACAATCGACATCGTGTCGATCTCCTGGTCGAGCCTTACGCCGAACCGGCTGCCCCTGACCCACCGCACAATTCCGTCTACCTCGCCAAACGGACCGAGTGCGAACGTGACGGTTTCGGCGAGTTCCGGCGGAAAGACCGCCCGGCATGAGAGACCGAACGGAGAGAGGTCCCGTATGATCACTTTCTGCGGTTTGAGCCTTGCGGATTCCATCCTGGCGACCAGCATGTGTTTCCTGCGCGCCTCGCGCGGCATATTCCGGTATTTTGCTGTTTCGGGGGACTCCTTGCCGACGCATGAGATCTCGTCCGGATTTCGCCGGGGCAACGGTTTTGTACTCCTTCGTCCGGATTGCGTTGCCAAGGGCGAGCTCCGTTCGGCGGTGCTCCGCGCATCCACCTTCTGGGTGAGTAACGCCCGATCTGGTCGGATCTTTAGGATTTTCGAGACGGTCGAACGACCGAAAAGCCCGCAATCTGGGTTAGGCGTTCAGCCGGTCTGCTTGCCGAACGGGTTCTTCGGTGCCCTGAGCGTCAGCCGGACAGGAACGGCGCCGAAGCCCAGCTCTCGCCGGATGCCGTTCACGAGATATCTGCGATAGCTTTCGGGTAGTTCGTCGACACGCGTCCCGAAAATGACGAAGCTCGGCGGGCGTGTCTTGACCTGTGTGACATAGCGTAGCTTGATCCGCTTGCCGCCCGGGGCCGGCGGCGGGTTCTTCTCGATCGCCGTTTCGAACCAGCGGTTGAGCTGGCCGGTCGGGACACGCCTGCTCCACGCATCGCGCGTCTCGAACGCGACTTGGAGCAAAGTATCGATGCCCTTGCCTGTCGCGGCCGAAAGCGTGAGCAGGGGCACGCCCTTCACCTGCGCGAAGCCTTCATCGAGAGCGGCGCGGACGCCCTGATAGAGCGGCGCTCCATTTTCAACCGTGTCCCATTTATTAAGCGCGATGATCATCGCCCGGCCTTCCGAGAAGATCTGGTCGGCAATCCTCAGGTCTTGCGCCTCGAGCCCGCGCGTTGCATCGAGAAGCAGGACGACGACCTCGGCAAAGTCGATGGCGTGCCGAGTGTCGGCGGCGGAAAGCCGCTCCAGCTTGTCCTCTACTTTCGATTTCTTCCGAAGGCCGGCAGTGTCGATCAGCCGCACCTGCCGGTCATGCCCGTCGCTGTCTCGCCATGTCCAGTCGATCGAGATCGAATCGCGGGTGATGCCCGCTTCGGGGCCGGTGATCATCCGGTCTTCGCCAAGCATCTTGTTGATGAGCGTCGATTTTCCGGCATTTGGCCGCCCGACAATCGCCAGCTTCAGGGGAGCGTCGGGGCTTTCGTCTTCCTGCTCTTCGGCGGCGTCATCTTCGCGTTCGAGGTGCGGAAGAAG
The DNA here is from genome assembly GCA_041916635.1 of Sphingomonadaceae bacterium. GTDB lineage: Bacteria > Pseudomonadota > Alphaproteobacteria > Sphingomonadales > Sphingomonadaceae > Aquisediminimonas. The sequence goes on from JAYRZE010000001.1 coordinate 1,679,449, forward strand.
CGCGGAGAAAAGCTCGGACAGGCCCTCTCCATGCTCTGCGCTGAACGGGATGGGGTCGCCAAAGCCAAGGCCGAACGCTTCGAGAACGCCGCCTTCGCCAGCTCGGCCTTCCGCCTTGTTCGCGAGCAGGATCACCGGCGTCGTCGATCCCCGGAGCCAGCGTCCGATTTCCTCATCGAGCGGGACGACGCCGGCCCTGGCATCGATCACGAACAGTGCGACATCGGCGCTGTTGACGGCTGCCTGCGTCTGCGCGCGCATCCGGCCGGGCAGCGTCTGGGGATCGTCTTCCTCGAAGCCAGCAGTGTCGATAATCCGGAAGTTGAGACCCAGCAATTCGGCGTCGCCTTCGCGCCGGTCGCGGGTTACGCCCGGCCGGTCATCGACAAGAGCGAGCTTCTTGCCGACCAGCCTGTTGAACAGCGTCGATTTCCCGACATTGGGCCGCCCGATGATGGCGACCACGGGAAGGGTGGCGGCCATCCTTGCCCCCTCCGCCCTATCGCCAGGCCGTCAGATGACCGTCATTGGTCAGGACATAGAGCGTGTTGTTGGCGACGATCGGCGGCAGATAGACTGGAGCTCCCGCCTTTGTCTGGCTCTGCAACGCGCCGTTGGCCGGATTGATATTGGCCAGCTGGCCTTCCGAGCTCGCGACGATCAACCGGTCTCCAGCCAAGAGCGGGCCAGTCCAGATTATCGGACCGTTTTTCTTCTTGTCCTTGCGATAGCGGGGCAACTGCGAGACCCAGCGTACCTTTCCGGTCGCGCGAGACAGGCAAAGCAAACGGGCCTGATCGTCGATCACGAAAATCCACTCGCCGACCACCCAGGGCGTTGCGATGCCGGCAACGTTGATTTCCCAGAGCCGCTGGCCGGTCACGAGTTCCATGCTGACCATGCGCCCGCCCTGGCCGATCGCGAAGACACGGCCGCGGTCAATCACCGGGCTGGCGTCAACGTCCGAAAGGCTGGCGACCGAAGTCGAAATGCTGGTCCGCGATAGCGCGTCCGCCCAAAGCGAGCGGCCATTTTCGTAGCGATAGGCGTTGAGTTCGCCCGACGAGAATCCAGCCACCACGCTGCCCTGCGCCACCGCAGGGGCGCCGACGCCGAACACGCCGGATACTTCCAGCGACGCCGCTTCGCTCCAGATCAAACTGCCATCTGCTTCCTTGAGTGCGAAAATCTGATTGTCCTGGCTCATGACGTAGAGCTGGCCGTTGCCGATCGCTGGCGCGCCGCGCAGCGGTCCGCCGGGTCGAGCCTTCCAGAGCGGCTTGCCGTCGGCGGGATTGAAGGCTTGAACATCGCCCAACCCCGAAGTGGCGAAAAGCTTGCCGTCGTCATAGCTGACACCGCCGCCGAACAACGAGCCCTTGTTGCCGACCATCTCGCCCGAAATGATGCTGATATGGCCCGCCACATCCTTCGCGTCGCCGATCTGGCTTTCCCAGAGCTTCGCGCCCGAATTCGCGTCGAAGGCATGGAGCCGCGCATAGATATCGACAACGAAGATCTTGCCTTCGGCCACGATCGGAGAGGCCGCGAGCCGCGCATATTTGTTGGTGCCCGTGATCTTGACCGTCCAGGCTTCGCCGAGCGCGGTGCCAAGCGCGACATGTTCCATCATCTTGGAGCCATTGCCACCGGGCTGCGTCCAGTCGGTGTTCGGCTGAGCAGGAGGAAGCAGGATGGTAACGTCAGTCAGCGACGGGTCAACGTCTGCGGCCGATTCGGACGTGAGAATCGGAATGCGGTCTCCAATCGTGGGTGTCTTGGGGCGTTTGTCCCCACCGCCGCCGAACACACCGCAGCCGGCAAGTGCGAGCGCCATCATGCCCAAGGTCAAACCGGTACGAAACGTCTTCATTTGGTCACTTCCTTGGCTGGGGGATTGATCGCATCGACCCCTAAACTCCCTGCCATCTGCACAGCGCGTGAACGGATGGAATCGGGCACGGATTCATCTTTGCCGATATCGGCAAACATCTTGCCGGCAAGTTCGGTCTTCCCCATCTTGAGGTAGGCGGCGGCGACCATCTCACCGGCGCTTCCGAACCACGGGTTGCCCTTGGCCGCAAGCGGCCGCAACCTGGCGACCACCAGTTCCGGCTTGATCGTGTCGAACTCGGCAGCAGTCTGGCGGATCAGCGCGAGGTCACGCCAAGGCTGCGGAACGCGTGTATCGGTCGCCACTTCGCCATAGGCCTTGGCAGCGCCCGCGAAATCATTCTTGCCAAGAGCAACGCCGGCCTCGGCCATTTTCGCAGACGCGCGATATCCGACATTTTTTGACTGGGTGAGCGGCGTCAGCTTGGCAAGCGCCGCATCGGCATTGCCGGCTTGCAGGTCGTCCAGCGCTTGTGAAAGCTGTTCGCCCTCCACACCGGCGGCTTTCGTCTGTCGGTCTTGCCAGTAGAGCCAGCCGCCCCAGGCCGCGAGGACAAGCACGACAAGGCCAATGGCCAGCCGACCATAGCGCTTCCAGAGAGACTGGAGTTCATCGCGCCGCAATTCTTCATCGACTTCGCGCAGAAAGGCTTCATTGGTAGGAGGCGTGGACGCCAAGATTGGTCTCCGGAAACAAAATTCGGCTCTCCTTAGCGATGCCTTTGCGTAAGGGGAAGCGCCCTATTTTGGCTGGTATGTCTGGTCTGGCGTCGGAAAGGCGCGGGCACGAACGTCTGCGGCAAACCGCGAAGCGGCATCGACGATTTCGTTGGCCACCTCATGATAGCGCTTTACGAACCGTGGGACGCGGTCGAACATGCCGAGCATGTCTTCGGTCACCAGCACCTGGCCGTCGCACTCGGCCGAAGCGCCGATACCGATGACCGGTATGTCGACCGACTTGGTGATCGCGCGGGCGATGGGCTCAAGCACGCCTTCCGCCACCATTGCAAAGGCGCCGGCCGCAGCAACTGCGTTGGCATCGGTCAGGATCTTCTCATGTTCCTCCTGACTTTGCCCGCGCGCTGCATATCCGCCAAGCGCGTTCACAGCCTGTGGCGTCAGCCCGACATGCCCCATCACCGGTATGCCGCGCCCAGTCAGGAAGCGGATCGTTGGCGCCATGGCTTCGCCGCCTTCGAGCTTGACGCCCGAACAGCCGGTTTCGGCAAGGATCCGGCTGGCGGAACGAAATGCCTGCTCGGGCGAAGCCTCATAGCTCCCAAAGGGCATGTCGACGATGACGACGCTGTGAAAACTGCCCCGAACCACTGCCGCGCCGTGCGCGCACATCATGTCGAGCGTGACCCCAAGGGTGGAGGGAAGGCCATAGATCACCTGGCCCAGCGAATCGCCCACAAGCAGGAGGTCGCAGTGCGGGTCGAGCAATTGGGCCATCCGCGCGGTATAGGCCGTCAGCATGACCAGCGGTTCTCCGGTCTTGCCTTCGAACTTGCGCCTCTGGATGACCGGCACTGTCAGCCGTTTCATCGGCGTCGGCGTCGGATGGGCTCGTGAGGTCGATGTATCGAGCGTGAAAGTCGTGGACATGGTTCCTGCCTGGCAAATGCTGTTTTCGTTGGACGCTCAATTATGGCACCCTGTGACACATGGCAAATAAGGCTTGCAGACGGCCCGATGCACCATCTGCAACCGGGAATTCGGAGCGGGCAAGATTCAGGTGGATTCTTGCCTCGCGTAATTTTATTGCGTGAACCATGTCACGCCCCAACTTGCCGCCGCTCCGGCTCCATGTTCCCGAACCGCCTGCGCGGCCGGGGGAGGAGGCCGACTTCTCGCACATCAAGATTCTGCCTGCCGGGACGACACCACGGCCGGACAGCGCGGCGGATTCGAGCACGCTGCACGACATGGCCTATGGCCTTGTGCGCGTGCTGGACGATCGGGGGCAGGCGGTCGGACCTTGGGATCCCCGGCTTTCGCCGGACCTGATGCGTCGGATGCTCCGGGCGATGGCGCTTACGCGCGCGTTCGACGACCGGATGTTCCGCGCCCAGCGGCAGGGCAAGACCAGCTTTTACATGAAGAGTCTGGGCGAGGAGGCGGTTTCGATCGGCGCGGCCTTCGCGCTCCAGCGCGACGACATGTGCTTCCCCTCCTATCGCCAGCAGGGCGTTCTGATCTCGCGCGACTGGGATCTGGTGGACATGATGAACCAGATCTACTCGAACAAGGGCGACCGCCTGAAAGGGCGGCAATTGCCGATCATGTATTCGGCGAAGGATGCGAGCTTTTTTTCCATCTCGGGCAACCTCACGACGCAAGTGCCCCAAGCGGTCGGCTGGGCGATGGCAAGCGCTGCGCGGGGTGATTCCCGGATCGCGGCAAGCTGGTGCGGCGAAGGCTCGACTGCGGAAGGCGATTTTCATGCCGCGCTGACCTTTGCGACGGTTTACCGGGCACCGGTGATCCTGAATGTCGTCAACAACCAGTGGGCGATCAGTTCCTTTGCCGGCTTTGCAGGTGCCGAGGCAACGACTTTCGCCGCGCGCGCGGTCGGCTATGGCATGGCCGGCCTCAGGATCGACGGCAACGATCCGCTTGCTGTCTATGCGGCGACGGCCTGGGCGGCGGAGCGTGCGCGCACCAATCACGGTCCGACGCTGATCGAACATTTCACTTATCGCGCGGAAGGCCATTCGACTTCGGACGATCCGACAGCCTATCGCTCGGCCGATGAGCGCAGCAAGTGGCCGCTTGGAGATCCGATCGGGCGGCTGAAAGCGCATTTGATCGCGATAGGCGAGTGGGATGAAGACCGTCACGTTGCGCAGGATCTCGAAGTCGCGGAGCAAGTGAAGAGCGCATCCAAGGCGGCCGAAAAGAACGGCATATTGGGGCATGGCATGCACCAGCCGTTCCAAACGATGTTCGAGGATGTGTTCGAGGAAATGCCCTGGCACCTGAAGGAACAGTCGGCGCAGATGATGGCCGAGCGCATGCGCAAATGGCCCAAGCCGGGCGAGGGGCCGCGCTGATGTCCAAGACGCCCGCCAAAGCCATGAATATGATCGAGGCGATCAACGATGCGCTGGCCGTCGCGCTCGAGCGCGACCGCGACGTCACTGTGCTTGGAGAGGACGTAGGCTATTTCGGCGGCGTCTTCCGCGCGACCGCAGGACTGCAGAAAAAATATGGCAAGACCCGCGTTTTCGACACTCCGATCACCGAATGCGGGATCGTCGGCGTGGCGGTCGGCATGGCGGCATATGGCTTGCGCCCGGTGCCCGAGATCCAGTTTGCCGATTATATCTACCCGGCGCTCGACCAGTTGGTGAGCGAAGCGGCGCGGTTGCGCTATCGTTCCGCCGGTGAGTTCCCGATGCCGATCACGGTGCGTTCACCCTTTGGCGGCGGCATTTTCGGCGGGCAGACGCACAGCCAGAGCCCGGAAGCGATCTTCACGCACGTCTGCGGGCTGAAAACGGTCATTCCCTCGACGCCCTATGACGCGAAGGGGCTGCTGCTCGCCGCTATCGAGGATAATGATCCGGTCATATTTTTCGAACCCAAGCGTATCTATAACGGCCCGTTCGACGGTCACTACGATCGACCGGTCCAGCCCTGGTCGAAGCACCCGGCAAGCCAGGTGCCCGAGGGCCACTACACGATCCCGCTCGGGAAGGCCGAGGTGGTACGCGAGGGGCAGGACCTGACGGTGCTGGCCTATGGCACGATGGTACATGTCGCGCTGTCCGTGGTCGAGGAGCTTGGCGTCGATGCTGACGTGATTGACTTGAGAACGTTGATGCCGCTCGACATCGAAACGATCGAGGCGTCGGTCAGGAAAACCGGTCGTTGCCTTGTCATTCACGAAGCGACCCGCACGGGCGGCTTCGGTGCGGAGCTTTCGGCGCTGGTTCAGGAGCGCTGCTTCTACCACCTGGAGGCTCCGGTAGAGCGTGTGACGGGTTTCGACACACCTTATCCGCACAGCCTTGAATGGGCGTATTTCCCCGGGCCGATCCGGATCGGCATGGCGATCGAAAAAGTGATGAAGGATTGAAGATGGCGCGCTTTGAATTCCGCCTCCCCGACATTGGCGAAGGAATCGCAGAGGCAGAAATCGTTGCCTGGCACGTGAAAGTGGGCGACACCGTGGCCGAAGATCAGGGCGTTGCCGATATGATGACCGACAAGGCGACGGTCGAGATGGAAAGCCCGGTGGCTGGCGTTGTGCTTGAGCTTGCGGGTGCCGAGGGCGACATGGTGCCGATCGGATCGACGCTTCTGGTTATCGAAACGGAAGGCGATGTCGCAGCCGAACCGACGGCCGCGCCCGCGAAAGCGGAAGCCCCAGATTCAGTCGAGGCAAAGGACGTGCCGCCGCAGGAGCAAGAGGATGAGCCTGCGGAAGAACAGCATGTTCCACGCGCGCCTGCTCACTTCATTCCCGAGCCGCACCCCGAGGCGACGGAGATCAGCGTTCCCCAGCCTGCCGCGCAGGCGCTTGCCTCGCCGGCCGTGCGTGCGCGGGCAAAGGAGCTTGGTATTGATCTTTCGCAGGTCAAGGCACGCGAGGATGGACGCATCCGCCATGCCGATCTGGATGCCTTCCTCAACTATGGCGGCGTGCAGGGCTATCGACCGGCTGGCGCGAAACGCGCCGACGAGCAGGTCAAGGTCATCGGCATGCGCCGCCGTATCGCCGAGAATATGGCTGCGTCGAAGCGTCAAATTCCGCACTTCACCTATGTCGAGGAAATCGACGTGACTGCGCTTGAAGATGTCCGCGCAGACCTGAACGCCAATCGTGGCACCCGGCCAAAGCTCACGATGCTACCGCTGCTGATTGTCGCGATCTGCAAGGCTCTGCCGGAATTCCCGATGATCAATGCCCGCTTCGATGATGAAGCGGGTGTGGTCACGCGGCATGGTTCGGTCCATCTCGGCATGGCGACGCAGACTGATACCGGGCTGATGGTTCCGGTGATCCGCGACGCGCAGGACAAGAATGTCTGGCAGCTGGCCTCCGAGATCACCCGCCTCGCCGAAGCGGCGCGCTCGGGCAAGGCGAAAAGCGAAGAACTGTCTGGCTCGACGCTTACCGTTACCTCGCTGGGGCCGCTTGGCGGGATTGCGACCACACCGGTGATAAATCGGCCCGAGGTCGCGATCATCGGTCCCAACCGGGTGATTGAACGACCGGTCATCAGGGATGGCGAGATTGCGGTTGCGAAGCTCATGAACCTCTCGATCAGCTGCGATCACCGCGTCGTCGATGGCTGGGATGCCGCGAGCTATGTTCAGGCCGTCAGGAAGCTTCTCGAAACGCCGGTCCTGCTGTTCGCGGATTGATCTTCGCGCGAGCTATCGCGCATAAGAGGCATTCCATGTCTTCCATGAATCCCGTTCGCCCCGCCGGCCCAGGCCGGATCGAATTCGTGCTCCTGATTTCCGCGATCATGATGATCGTCGCATTCACGATCGATTCGATGCTTCCCGCGCTGCCGCATATCGGCAGCAGTCTCGGCGTTGCAGATGAAGCGCGCTGGCCGTTCGTCATTTCGGCCTTTCTTGCGGGGTTCGGGGTCGGGCAGCTGTTCGTCGGCATGGTGTCCGATCGATACGGCCGACGTGGTCCGATGCTCTGGTCGCTCACTGGCTTCGTTGTCGCGAGTCTTGCCGCTTCGCTTGCGCCCACGTTTGAGCATCTCTTGGTCGCGCGCGCGGCACAAGGAATTTTTTGCGCCGGCGCGCGCGTGATCGTTACGTCGGTCGTGCGTGACCGCTTCGTTGGGCGAGAGATGGCGCAGGTGATGAGTCTGGCCAGCATGGTCTTCATGGCGGCACCCATTCTCGCGCCCGCTATGGGGCAACTCGTCCTTGCCTTCGGCCCGTGGCGCTGGATCTTTGCCATGCTCGCGGCGATTGGCCTTGGGTTGTGGAGTTGGGTCGTCCGCCGCCTCCCGGAAACGCTGGCAGTGGAAGACCGTACGGAAATTCGGCTCGACCGGGTCGTCGAAAGCGCTCGAACGGTGATCACCGATCGCATGTCCTTGGGTTATGGCTGGGCGATGGCGCTCCTGTCGTGCCCACTTTTCGGCTTTCTGATGTCGGTCCAGGCCATATTCCAGCATGTGTTCCGCCGCCCTGAACTGCTTCCGCTCGGCTTTGCCGTGATGGCAGCAGGGATGGCTGCGGCTTCGCTCCTCAACGCCGCGATCGTGAAGCGCTTCGGCATGCGCCGGATTGGCCATCTGGCGCTGCTCTTCTTTACCGGCATGGCAGGTATCCACGTGCTTGTGGCATTTTCGGGCCGCGAGACGCTGACAAGCTTCGTCGTGCTCCAGATGATCATGATGATGGGCTTCGCACTTTTCATGGGAAATTTCGGCGCGATGGCGATGGAAAACATGGGCCAGGTCGCGGGCATGGCGAGTTCCCTCCAGGGTTCGCTTTCCAGCATTGCGGCGGCGGTCATCGGCGCGTTGGTCGGGCGGGCGTTCGACGGGACCACGGTTCCGCTCTATTTCAGTTTCCTTGTGTCTGGGGCGGTTGCGCTCGCCATCGTCTATGTGACAGAGCGGGGCCGTTTCTTCGTGGCGCATCACGCGCCGCCGGCACTAGCGGGAGATTGAAACCATGGCGCACTGGCTGCTCAAGTCCGAGCCGCACAAATATAGCTGGGAAATGATGGTCAGCGACGGTCGCACCCACTGGGACGGCGTGCGCAACCACCAGGCCGCGATCAATCTCAAGGCAATGAAGGTCGGCGACACCGCCTTCTTCTACCACAGCAATGAGGGCAAGGAGATTGTCGGCATCGTCAAGATCGTGAAGACGGCCTATCCCGATCCGGGCGATCCGGCGGGCCGCTTCGTCATGGTCGATGTTGCGCCGGTCAAGCCGGTCAAGACCTTTGTGACGCTGGCACAGATGAAGGCGGAGCCCAGGCTCGCCGATCTCGCGCTGATCCGCCAGTCGCGGCTGTCGGTTGTGCCCGTCAGCGACGAGCACTGGGATCTTATCCTGAAGATGGCCGGGGCCTAAGCCAGGGCGGCAGGTTTCGGCCTGTCCAGCGTGCGAAGGTCGAGCCCGCGCGTTTCCTTTCCGAACAGCATCACCAGCACCAGCCCCACCGAGATGGGCAGCATGATCATCAGCGCGGCAATCGCGAGCGGCGGTACCAGCGCCGTGATGCTCAGGCCCTGTGCAAAAAGTCCGCCCAGCTTGCTGCACGCTGCCACCCACCCCGTGGCGCGCCCGCGGATATTGAGCGGATAGGTCTCTGCCGCATAGGGCAGCAGGATCGCCAGTATCCCGTTGCTGCCGATGATCAGGAGCGCGATCGGAACAACCGGGCTCGTGCCGGCGCCGCGATCGAGCAAGAGCACGCCCGCAAGCCCGGCCAGCGTTACCACGATCATGCTGATCAGGGACCATTTGGTGCTCCAGCGGCTATAGAGCAGGGCGACGAAAAATACGGTCGGAAAGGCGATCAGGGCCGATTGCGCCAGCAGCTTCGATGAAACCGCCATCGAATAACCGCGCGCCACGAGATCACTCGGAAGCCAGAGCAGCAGCCCGAAATTGACGAGCCCCCAGGCAATGGCAATGATGCTGAGAGCGGCGGTCTCCCCCAGAAATCCACCGGACAGGAGGCTTCCTTTCGGATGGGTCGCGCTGTGATGCGGAATGAAATCCAGATCCTCTTCCTCGTCGCCCATCGTCCGGCTCGCCGTACCGAAACGCGCCATGACGGCCTGCGCTTCGGCCTTGCGCCCGCGCGCCAGAAGGAATTTCGCGGATTCAGGGATCAGCCCGCCCATCAGCACCAGGATCAGGCCGGTCGGCAGGTTTAGCAGCCACAATATCCGCCAGCTGAAGATGGGTTCGAGCAACGCCGAAAAGCCGCTCGCCGCGAAATAGCCGCCCGCTGCCCCCAGCCCGCCAACGAGCACAAGCGCCCAGCCGCGGTGCCGCGACGGCATGGTTTCGGCCAGAAGCGCATAGGTTACCGGCAGCATCCCGCCGGCGGCCGCCCCCATCAGGAAACACATGCCGATATTCCAGGCGAGCGACGGCATCGCGCCGCAGATCGAGGTCCCGACGAACATCACGGCCGAAAGCAGGATCGATGCCTTGCGGCCGTAGATGTCCGCGATCACGCCCCAGACGACGGAGCCGACCACAGTTCCGGTCAGCGCGAAGAACGGCACAAGTGCTGCATGTTCCTTGGCGACGCCATATTCCTTGACCATGCCGGGCATGACAAAGCCGAGCGAGGCTGGCTTCATGACGTCGATGACTAGCGCAAGGACAAGGACGGCCATCAGCCCCCAGTGTGCGGGGCCAAGCCTTGCATCCTCGGGCGCGGCCACTGCGATGTGCCGTGACGCCTCGATCTGCGCTGCGACATTTTTCGGCAGCAGGCCATAGGCGGCAATGCCTATGCCGCCGACAATCAGGAACATGCCGAAGACCATGCCCGGATCCATCGCCATTCCCGCAAGAGCAAAGCCCATGTCGCGACCCATCCAGAACATGGGAAGATGGAGGATGACGCCCGCCGTCACTGAGAGACAGCCGAGCGCAAAAGCCAGTATGCTCGACCGGTCCCGCAATGCGTTGCTATCCTGCATCTGGCTTACCCCCTGAAAAGCGCGCAAGTCGCGCCACAACTCGCCCAAAGCCGCAATGTGCGTCCAGATGCGCAGGCCCGCAAGATCAGCGATCCAGCCTGAGGTCCGCAAGCACCGGATAATGGTCCGACAGCATCCGCCCCTCGATATTCTGGGCGATCACTGCGTGGCGGATCACCGAAACGTCCCGGCCTACCAGGATATGGTCGATGGCATCGCGGCCTTCGGGATTCAGCATGAAATTGTTGAAGGTGCCCAAAGGCCCGAATGGCTTCGTCAGCGAGGCCGTCCGGCTGTCGCGAAGGCCCCCCGCCGCCTCGCCTTCGATCAGCGCGCGCAACCCGTCGCTGCCAATGCCGGAATTGAAGTCGCCGATCAGGATGATGTGATCGCCCTTGCGGCGGTTTTCCGCCAGCCAGCGGGCAAGCAGCAGTCCGGACTGTCTGCGCGCCTCGATGCCGATATGGTCCCAATGCGTGTTGACGGCGAGAATGATCTTGCCGCCCCGCTTCGTGCGAAGGCGAACCCATGTAGCTACCCGGGGAAAGGCGGCGTCCCAACCCTTGGAGGGCCGCTCGGGCGTTGGCGAAAGCCAGAAGGTCCCGCTTCCTAGCAGGTCGAAAAGCTCTATCCTGTATCCAAGGGGGGAGGATTCCCCGGCGTCGTGGCCATCGTCGCGACCCGCGCCGATCAGGCGATAGTCGGGCAAATCGGCGATCATGTCCTGCTTCTGGCTGAAAACGACTTCCTGCAGGCCGAATATGTCGGGGCGAAACCATTCGATCTGCGCGGTCACCCACGCACGCCGGTTGGGCCAGCGGTTGGGTCCGTCTGCTTCGGTATCGAGGCGGATATTATAGGTCATGACACGCACAGGCGTGATGCTTTTGTCCTGCAGGGCCCGGGGTCGGGCGTGCGATTGCGACGCTAACGTGCCCAAAGCGGTTCCGATCAACAGGGCGCGGCGTTCAAACAACATTTGGAAGCGCTTCCAACTACGAATTTCGGATATGTCGCCCTTCTCCTGCGCAAGGTCAACCGGTTTGACAACATGGCCTCCAAAGGGGCATCAGATGCGCAGGTTTGGCAATATCGCGCTTGCCCATCCGGCGCCGGATCGCTATCCCGCAATGCAAGTTTAATACATCAACAAATCACTTTTTTATGTCAGTTTTTCAAAGGCAGACGTGATATTGCATAGGCCTTCATTGACGCTGGCGGGGCGAGGGATGAGAGGGACCGACCGGATCGGTGTGTCATATGTTTCCGGGCCGAGAGCGAGCTGAATGATGGAAGTTTCTCCCGTCCTTGTCCTTTTGTGGTGTGTCGCGGCTCTGTTGGCGACGGGCACCTTAGGAGTAGTGGCCGGGCGGCAGCGATGGGCACGGTGGCTGATCTATGGCAATTGTCTCGCCATATCGGCGGCGGGGTGCGGTGCGAGTGCAGCCCAACTGCTGATGCCACAGGGCGCCACCGCAACAGTCGTCCTGCCGATCGGGCTGCCCTGGATCGGCGCCCATTTCAGCATCGATGCGCTTTCGGCTTTCTTTCTTGTCGTGATCAATCTGGGCGGGGCGGCGGCAAGCCTCTACGGGCTCGGCTATGGCCGCCATGAGACGGCGCCCGAGCGGGTCCTGCCCTTCTTCCCCATCTTTCTCGGAGGAATGAACCTTGTGCTGGTGGCAGCCGATGCGTTCACTTTCCTCCTCTCATGGGAGTTCATGTCGCTGGCATCATGGGCGCTGGTGATGACGCATCATCGCGACGCGGACAACAGGCGGGCGGGCTATGTCTATATCGTGATGGCCAGCTTCGGGACGTTGGCCCTGCTCCTTGCCTTTGGCCTCCTGGCCGGGCCGGAAGGCGGATATGCATTCGCCGCAATGCGCGGGCACGGAGCCCCTTCGGGTCTTGCCGGGCTGGTGCTTGGCCTCGCTCTGATCGGTGCCGGCTCGAAGGCGGGTCTTGTTCCGCTTCACGTCTGGCTCCCGCTCGCTCACCCGGCGGCGCCGAGTCATGTCTCCGCCCTGATGAGCGGCGTGATGACCAAGGTTGCAATCTACGGCTTCATCCGCATCACCTTCGACCTGCTCGGCCCGGTTGCTTGGTGGTGGGCCGTCCCGGTACTGTTCGTGGGTGCGATCACGGCGACGCTCGGGGTCCTCTCGGCGCTGATGCAGAACGACATCAAGCGCGTGCTGGCCTTCAGCACGATCGAAAATGTCGGGCTGGTCTTTATCGCGTTCGGCCTTGCGCTCGCGTTCGAGGGCAATGGCCTGACTGGCGCAGCGGCGCTCGCGATGACGGCGGCGCTGTTTCATGTATTCAACCACTCTCTCTTCAAGAGTCTGCTCTTCATGGGCGCCGGGGCGGTGCTGAGCGCGACGGGCGAGCGGAAGATGGAATTGCTCGGCGGCTTGCTCAACAAGATGCCTGCCACAGGCCTTCTTTTCCTTGTCGGCTCGGTCGCGATTTCGGCATTGCCTCCGCTCAACGGCTTCGCGTCCGAATGGCTGATGCTGCAGGCGATCCTGCTCAGCCCCGCGCTGCCGCAATGGGCACTGAAGCTGATGATCCCGGCGGTCGGGGCGATGCTTGCGCTTGCCGCGGCACTCGCAGCAGCCTGCTTCGTCCGGGCGTTCGGGATTTCCTTTCTCGGCAGGCCAAGATCGGACGCAGCGGCAGGAGCGCGCGAAGTTGACCGGTTCTCGATCGCGGCCATGGCCTTGCTTGCATCGCTTTGCCTGCTCGGAGGGGTCTTTCCGGCTTTGGTCATCGATGCCATTGCCCCTGCCGTCCGGGCAGCTGTTGGAGCCCGCATGGCAGTCCAGACCCATATTGCCTGGCTTTCGATCGTGCCGATCGCGGAAAGCCGCAGCTCGTACAACGGATTGCTGGTTTTCGCCTTCATCGCCACGTCGGCGTCGCTGGCGGCCTTTGCGATTCACCGCATCGCGTCGGACAAGCTTCGCCGGGCGCCGGCCTGGGATTGCGGATTTCCCAATGCCAGCCCCGCCACCCAGTACACGGCGGACAGCTTCGCCCAGCCGGTGCGGCGTGTATTCGGCGGCTTTGCTTTCCGCTCGCACGAACACGTCCATATGCCGCTTCCGGGCGACGGCAGACCGGCACGGCTGGCCGTGACAGTGCACGACCTTGTGTGGGAATGGATCTATGCCCCGGTCACGCGCCTTGTGAACAGGCTGGCGGAACTCCTTAACCACCTGCAGTTTCTCACTATCCGCCGCTACCTGAGCCTGGTTTTCGGCGCGCTCATCCTGCTCCTCATGATTCTGGCGTCCTGGTCATGATGGGTATTTCGCTGATCGACGGGCTTTCCATCCAGATCTCGCAGATGGTGCTTGTGCTGGCGCTCGCCCCGTTGCTGACCGGGCTTGTGCGCAAGACCAAGGCGCACTTGCTGCGGCGGCGCGGGCCGCCTCTGGTCCAGGCCTATCGCGACCTGATCCGGCTCGCCCGCAAGGAAGCGATCATCGCCGAAAGTGCGTCCTGGCTGTTCCGGATCGTCCCCTATCTCGTCTTCGCGGCAACCTGGGTTGCGGCCGCACTCGTGCCGACCTTTGCGACGGGCCTGCTGTTCAGCTGGTCGGCGGACCTCATCGTCATTATCGCCCTTCTCGGAAGCGCGCGCTTCTTTCTTGCCCTGGCAGGTATGGACGTAGGGACCAGCTTCGGCGGCATCGGATCGAGCCGCGAGGCCATGATCGCGACGCTTGCCGAACCGGCCTTCATCATGATTGTCTTCACTCTCGCTCTGATCGCGGGCTCGACCCAGCTCTCAACCGTCGCCGGCATCATGCTCTCGCCCGGCGTCGGCCTGCGCGTGTCGCTGGGCATGGCGCTCATCGCGCTCATCATTGTTGCGCTCGCGGAAAACGCGCGGATGCCGGTAGACAATCCTGCGACGCACCTCGAACTGACGATGGTCCACGAAGCGATGGTCCTCGAATATTCGGGCCGACACCTCGCGCTGATCGAACTGGCATCGTCGCTGAAGCTGCTGCTCTATTTCTCGCTGATCGCTTGCGTCTTCGTGCCCTGGGGTCTCGCTCCTGCCGGTGCGCCGCTTCATGTGCATCTGATCGGTGCTGTCGCCTATGTCGGCAAGCTTGGCGTGGCGGCATTCCTCCTTGCGGTCTTCGAGACGGTGATTGCAAAGATGCGCGTCTTTCGGGTGCCGGATTTTCTTGGTGCCGCACTGATGCTCGGCTTCCTCGGCACGCTGCTGCTGTTCGTCTCGCGGAGTCTGTAAAGTGGACAAATTCGCCTTCGACGTTGCCCATTTCTTCGCCGGAAGCCTGGTCCTCGTCAGCCTGATGCTGCTTTATCAGGTGCGACTTTCGGCGTTGCTCAACGTCTTCGCGTTTCAGGCGTTGGTGTTGGCGGCGTCGGTTGCCTGGCAGGCCTATGTTCAGGGCGCGCCGCATCTCTATCTGACCGCATTCATTGCTCTTTCGGTCAAGGCGATCATCATCCCGCTGGCGCTGCACCGCATGATCCGTCGTCTCGGCATTCACCGGGAAGTGGAAACCGCCATCAATATCGGGCCGACCATGCTCGCCGGGCTGGGGTTGGTCGCGCTGTCGATGGTCGTCATCCTGCGCGTAACAGCGGACGCCGACATGCTGGCGCGCGAGGATCTGGCCTTTGCCCTGTCGGTCGTGCTGCTCGGCCTGCTGATGATGGTCACCAGGCGCAACGCCGTCAGCCAGGTGGTGGGCTTCATGTCGCTCGAGAACGGGCTGATCCTGGCGGCAACAGGCGCCAAGGGCATGCCGTTCGTCGTGGAAATAAGCGTTGCATTCTCTGTTCTCATTGCCTTCATCGTGATCGGCATCTTCCTGTTCCGGATCCGCGAACGGTTCGACACGGTCGACGTTCAGGCGATGGACGAATATCGGGGAGAAGGTCGGTGAGCCTGCTGCCAACTGGTGGCGACGGCCTGATCCTGGCGATACCCTTCGTCACGGCCATCCTGCTGGTCTTCATGTCCAACTACCGGCTGTCGGCGCGGCTCAATGCGGGTTCTGCCTTTCTGACGCTGCTCGCGGCTCTGTCGCTGTTCGTCGCCAAGCCTGCGACCGGGCCGTTCCTCCTGGTCGACGATCTCAATATCGTCTTCATCGTCCTCAACACGCTGGTCGGCTTCACCACCAGCGTGTTCAGCGCAAGCTATATCGCGCACGAGCTGGAGACGGGGCGGCTCTCGACGACGCAGCTGCGCTTCTACCACGCGATGTACCAGATCCTTCTGTTCGCGATGAACCTGTCGCTGCTTGCGAACAATATCGGCCTGATGTGGGTCGCGATCGAACTCGCCACGCTCACCACCGTCCTGATGGTCGGCATTTACCGTACGCACGAGGCGCTCGAAGCGGCGTGGAAATATTTCATCCTCGGCAGCGTCGGGATCGCACTGGCGCTGTTCGGGACGATCCTTGTCTATATGGCCGCGCGTCCGGTGGTTGGGGAAGGGCCGGACGGGATGGTCTGGACCGTGCTGATGAACCGCGCCGCCGCGCTCGATCCGGCGCTGCTCAATCTTGCCTTTGTCTTCCTGCTCCTGGGTTACGGCACCAAGGTCGGGCTGGCGCCCTTGCATGCATGGCTGCCCGACGCCCATGCGGAGGGGCCGACGCCGATCTCTGCCGTGCTTTCGGGGCTCCTGCTCAATGTCGCGCTTCATGCGGTGCTGCGCTTCAAGCTGCTGCTCGCGGCCAATCCGGGCGCGATCGCGCCGGGCCCTCTGCTTGTCACGATGGGGCTGGTGTCGCTGATCTTCGCGGGCTTCATGCTTTACCGGCGGCGCGACATCAAAAGGCTGTTCGCCTATTCGTCGATCGAGCATATGGGGATCATAGCCTTCGCGTTCGGCATGGGCGGGCCGCTCGCGAATTTTGCCGGACTGCTTCACATGACGATGCACAGCCTGACCAAGTCGGCCATCTTCTTTGCTGTCGGGCATATCGCGCAGGCAAAGGAAACGCAGAAAATTTCCGACATTCGCGGCCTGACGTCCAGCCACCCGCTGCTTGGCTGGGGACTTGTGGTCGGCGTCGCGGCAATCGCCGGAATGCCGCCGCTGGGCATTTTCATGAGCGAGTTCCTTGTCGTAAGCTCGACCTTCGCACGCGCGCCGCTGCTCGCCATCTCGCTGGTGCTGGGCCTGCTCGTTGCGTTCGGTGCGTTGATGCTCAAGGTCCACGGGCTCGCGTTCGGCGAGCCGACGGGCGTCAGCCATCCGGTAAAGGCCTCGCATGTGCCGATGATCGTGCATCTCGCTCTGGTGCTCACGGCAGGGATTTTCCTGCCGCCGCCGCTCGTGGCTTGGTTCCAGAATGTCGCGAGTCTCCTCCATTGAAGCGGATCGAACCATGTCGGGCCTGATCGATGCGCTTGGCGGCGCGGCTCCGCCGCATGCCCATCTGCCCTGGCCGCGCCGGATCGTCGATGCCGACACCTGGTCGGATCTCGCGGGCGAATGTGCGGACGGGCGCTGGACGCTTGCCGGGCTCTGGGGGGACAAGGGCGCTGTTCACATGGCGTTGCTCGGCGGCGGGCAGCACGAACTTGCGGTTGCAACGCTTCCCTGCCCCAAAGGACATTTCCCCTCGGTCGCGCGGCATCATGCCCCCGCTCACCGGCTCGAGCGCACGATCCGCGACCTGTTCGGACTTGAGCCAGTCGGCGCGCCCGATGACAGGCCCTGGCTCGATCACGGGCGCTGGCCCGCCCGCCATCCGCAGGGAAAGCAGCGCGAAACCCTGGGGCTGGGCGAAGCCTATTCCTTCCTGACGGCGGAAGGGGAAGGGCTGCACCAGATCCCCGTCGGCCCCGTCCATGCCGGCATTATCGAGCCCGGGCACTTCCGTTTCACCGCGAATGGCGAAACTGTCGTCCGCCTCGAGGAACGGCTCGGTTATACGCACAAGGGCACAGAATCGCTGATGGCCGGAGCGTCGCTCGAAACCGGAGCGAGGCTTGCGGGAAGGGTGTCGGGAGACAGCACTGTTGCCTATGCGATCGCCTATGCCCGCGCGGTGGAAGCGGCGCTGGGATTGGAAGTTCCCGCCCGCGCGCATTGGCTCCGTGCGCTGATGGCGGAGCTGGAGCGGATCGCCAATCACTTGGGGGATATTGGCGCCATCTGCAACGATGCCGCCTTCGCCCTGATGCACGCCCAGACTGGCGTGTTGCGCGAACGCGTGCTGCGGCAGGCGCAGCTCAGCTTCGGGCACCGGCTGATGATGGACAAGGTGATCCCCGGTGGCGTCGCGGCCGATCTTGACCGTGCGGGTGAGGAAGACATTGGCGCGCTCGCGGAATTGATCGGCGATGCCTTTCCCGCGCTGGTCGATCTCTACGACAATACGGCCTCGCTCCAGGACCGAACGGTCGGCACGGGAATCCTCACGCACGCACTGGCCGTCCAGCATGGCTGCGGCGGCTATGTCGGCCGGGCGTCCGGTCGTTCGTTCGATGCGCGCCGCGACCTGCCCTATGCGCCCTATGACGCGCTCCAGTTCGACGTGCCGCTGTTCCACGAAGGCGATGTCAATGCGCGCCTTTGGGTCCGCATCCGCGAGGTCGAGCAAAGCCTTGAGCTGATCGACCAGATCCTCGGCGCGATGCCGGGTGGGGACATCGCCGTTCCCGCAGCACCGTCCGGAAAGCCAGGCGAGGGGATCGCGCTGGTCGAAGGGTTTCGGGGAGACATACTCTGCTGGCTCCGCCTTGGCGCAAACGGCCTGATCGAGCGCTGCCATATGCGCGATCCGTCCTGGTTCCAGTGGCCGGTGCTCGAAGCTGCAATCGCCGGGAACATCGTCGCCGATTTCCCGCTCTGCAACAAATCGTTCAACTGCTCCTATTCCGGGCACGACCTTTAGGGCTGATCATGTACAAGCTGCTGTTCCAAAGCCTGGTCCGCTCCCCGCTTACCGAAGCGCAACCCGATCCCGACCGGGAGATGCTCGAAGCACTTGCAGCGAGGCTTGGCGAAACCGGTCGGCGCAGGCTCGGGCGTAGCCTCTCTATCCGCGAGATCGATGCAGGCTCGTGCAATGGCTGCGAATTGGAAATCCATGCGCTCGGCAACGCATTCTACGATATCGAGCGTTTCGGCCTGCGCTTTGTCGCCTCACCACGCCACGCCGATGTGCTGCTTGTGACCGGGCCGGTCACCCGCAACATGCGCGAGGCGCTGGAGCGGACCTACAATGCAACCCCGGCCCCCAAATGGGTGGTCTCCGTCGGCGATTGCGCGGCGGACGGGGGCTGCTTTGCCGGAAGCTACGCGGTTGTCGGCGGCGTCTCCGCAGTGGTGCCGGTGGACTTGCACATTGCCGGCTGTCCACCTTCGCCAGCGACCTTGCTCAAGGGGCTTGTGGCCCTGATCGAGCATGAAGCGCGCGGGGTCATATCAGCGTGACGCCGGGCCCGACTTGCTGCCGTCTGCCTCGCGCAGCCGGACACCACGGCCGGCCGCCATGCTTGAGGCATTTTCCCCGATGAGCTCGATCCCCGCCTCCTCGAGCGCGCGGATCACCTTGACCAGCGTATCGACAATGCCCCGGACTTGGCCGTCAGATGCTTCCATCCGCTGGATTGTCGGCAGCGAAAGCCCGGCAAGCTCGGCAAGCTGGCGCTGGTCGATGCCGAGAAGAGCCCGCCCGGCGCGCATCTGTCGAGAGGTGATCATTGATCATCCTTGATATGTTAGACATCAAATATCAATATTAACTTTGCAAACCAATTGTGTATATATGTTTTATGACTGTCACCCTGCGTTCCACCGCTGCATTGCAGCCCCCGTTTTGCGCATGCGGGCGCCATGCCTGAATTCCTGACGATGGTGGATCGCCTTCAAAACGAGAGCGCCCAACAGCCGGACCTGCCGAAATCAGGTGTGCAAGCGGCGCTTCGCGGCGCGCGCAACCGCTGCCCGAGTTGTGGCAGGGAGGCGCTCTTCGGCCGTTTCCTGAAGCCCGTCCCGAAATGCGGATCGTGCGATCAGGACTGGACGCACCAGCAGGCGGACGATTTTCCCGCCTATCTGGCGATCCTTCTGACCGGCCATATCCTTGCGCCCGTGATCATTGCGCTGGTCAACCATACGAACTTGCCCGTCTGGGGCCTGATGGTCGTGATCGTTTCGCTCGCAACCGTCATGATGCTTGCGATGCTGCAGCCGGCCAAGGGCGCGATCATTGCAGTGCAGTGGTGGCTCGGCATGCACGGCTTCGAGCGGCCGGCGCGCACGGGCGTAAAGCCCGGCGCAGATTCCGACTGACGCCTCCGCGCTGCCTCAGGCGCCGATGATATCGGGGGCGGGGTGCCCCGCCTGACGGCACAGCTCGCGATAAATCAACAATGCCGCGCCCGCGTCGACGACGTTTTCGACCTTGCCGTCGCTGTCGAGCTCAAGATTCGCGCCGCGAATGGCGAACCACATGTCCGTCACGCCCGTATTGGTTTCGGGCACATGCAGCGTATGGACCGAACCCGCCGGCTCGAACAGGTAAGAGCCGGCCGTATTGACCTCGGGATATTCGAGATATTTCCACGAACCCGCGATCGTGAAGGCGAATACTTCTCCCGTGTGCTTGTGCCGCTGAAGTGTCACGCCGGGCTGGATCCTCGTCCTGATCACCCAGAGCCCTGCATCGATATCCACCTGCAGGAGCTGGAGTTCGGCGCCCTCGGCGATCGTGACGAACGGCAGGTCCGCGACATTCCTGTGAAGAGCAAGGGGCACGGTTACGCTCTCGGCCATTTTGTCGATCCTTTCATTCGGCCGGCACGCGTCGGTCCGCGATTTCCTTTTTCAGGATGTTGAAACGTGTTTCGCTGAGGTCGTAACGGCTCAGGACGAATATGGCGCCGATCCAGAAGACAAAAGGCACCAGGCCATACAGCAGCCGGACGCCGGTGATCGCGAGCGCCGGCTGCGCTTCAACGCCGCTGCCCTGGAGAAAGCCCGCGGACTGGAGCCCGATGCTGACGAAAAAGGCGCCCAATGCCATTCCGAGCTTGAGGCAAAACGCCCAGGCGCCGAAAATTGCTCCTTCGCGGCGCTCGCCTGTCCGGTGTTCGTCGACTTCGACCGTATCCGGAACCATCGAATTCGACATCAGCTGATTGCCCGCGTCGCCGATCGCGGCGAGGAAATAGACAGCGAACAGGATCATGAACATCTTCGGCGGCAGGAACAGTGCCGGAAGCGCCATGACGCACGAAATGGCAAGCGCGGAAAAATAGGCCGGGCGTTTTCCCAGCCGCTTGCTGACAAGAACCCAAGGGGGCGTGAAGATCGTCGCGGTAACACCGCCGATCGCGATCAATGGACCGATCATCGTGGCGTCGGCGCGCATGACATAAGTAAGGAAATAGACCAACGTGGTGGCGCTCGCACCGATGGCGATATTCTGGCACAGAAAGACGAGAAACAGGATCGAGAACGGGCGATTGCCGAGGATTGCGCGGAACTCCTCCTTCACATTGAAGGCCTGGACCGGCCGCTCGATCCGCGGCGCATTCCGGGTCGCGACGAAAGAAATCAGCCCGGTAACGGCCAGGAAGAGGCCGAAAACAAGCCCGACCAGTTTGAAACCTTCAGCCAGCGTGTCCTGTGTTCCGTAAAGGATTGGTGTCAGCGTTCCCGCGCCGATGATGCCTGCGCGCGCGGCGATCATCCGGTATCCGACAAGCTCGGTTCGTTCCTTGTAGTCGGTGGTCATCTCGGCGGTCATTGCCGCGTATGGGACGCTCATCACCGAATAGGCAAAGCTCGCAAAGATATAGGCGGTAATCGCATAGGCGACCTTCGCGGTCTCGGTCGCGAAGGCCGGCATGGCGAGAAATACGTAGATCCCCGCCCCATAAAGAATGCTCCCGACAAGCAGGTAAGGCCGCCTTCGGCCCATTCGGCTCTTGGTCCTATCTGAAAGGGCTCCGAAGAGCGGGTCCGCCAAAGCATCGAGCAGGCGCGGAACGAGCAGGGCAATTCCCGCCCAGGCCGGAGACACGCCATGTGCCTCGGTCAGGTAGAACAGGAAGAACATCATCGTTACGCCAACAAAAACGGCAATCCCGAGTTCGCCTATGGCCCATCCGATCTTCATCGACAGGGTCAGTCTCGCGGGCGGTGTGTCGTTCATGAGGCGTGTTCCCGATGTGCAACGGGCCGGCACTCTTTCGCGAGCCGGCCCGTTGGTATTGTGGTTAAGTTCTACTTTGGGTCAATATTTGAACCCGATGGTGGCAAGCCAGCGCCTCGGTGTGCTCGGGAACTGGACGCTCGAGATGGCGCCTCCGGCGATATCGAAGGTGTGGGCGCTGAAGATGTGGTTGCTGAGGTTGGTGCCGCTCACCTTGAACTGCCAGCGATTGTCGGGCGTCGTGTACGCGATATGGGCGTTGTAATTCTCGTAGGGCGCTACTCGGCCTGCGGTGACGCTGTTCGCGCCGTTGTAGAAGGTGGATGTGTGGCTTGCATCGCCGCCGATCTGCAGCTTGCCGAAGCCCTCGCCGAGCGGGATGTCGTAAATGGCGCCCAGCCGCCACTGGATTTTCGGCGTGTTCGGGAGCAACTCGGCCGAGTTTTTGATGTTTTGGCTCATTGTCCCGAGCGAGCCCGAGATCTCCAGCCCGTCGACGGGAACCGCCGTCAGTTCGGCCTCGATCCCCTTCACGGTCGCGCTCACATTGCGTGTGCTGATCGTGCCGTCGGATTGCGTGATCGCCTGCTGGAGGCTCTTGTAGTCGACATAGAAATAGTCGACATTGAAGCGGACACGATTGTCGAACCATTGCGTCTTCGCGCCGCCCTCGACGGTGAACACCGTCTCGGGGCCGAAGCTTCCCGAAAGGATCGAGGCGATGTCGCGCGCGCTGCCGTTGAAGCCGCCCGAGCGGAAGCCTGTGCCGGACTTCACGTAGAGCATGACATCCCTGGTGACCTTGTAGTCGGCCGACGCGCTCCAGTTGACCTTCTTGGCCGTGATGCTGTCATCAAAGCGGAAGGCCGTGTTGGGCGTGCCGTCGGCAAGGTTCTGCGTCGCGATCAGCGCCTTCTTGTCATAGGTATAGCGCACGCCGCCCGTCAGGTTGAACTTGTCGGTGACGGGAAGCGTTGCCTGCGCATAAACAGCGAACGTGTCGCTGTCCTGGTCGAAGAACTGAGTCGTGGGCGGCGCGAAGATCTTGAGCGCCCAGGTGAACTTGTTGTTCTCGTGCAGGTAATAGAGCCCGGTCGTCCATTTGAGCGGCAGGCTGCCCAGATGATCGGACGTCAGGAAGATTTCCTGGGAGAACTGCCATTCGTCCAGGTCCTGCTGCTGCACTTCGAAGCTCTGGACCGCCGCACGCCCGTCCACGTCCTGCGCATTGCGATAGCGCAGTTGGCGATAGGCCGTGATCGACTTGAGGTCGACCGATGAGAGATCGGCATTGACCGTCGCCGACACGCCCCAGGGCTCGACTTCGTTGCGGAAGGGAGCCGCGGGCGTCCGTTCAAAGGTGAAGAGGTTGTTGTCGGTATCGAAGCGGAAGTTCGACGGCTGGGTCGGCTTCGAATGATCCGACATATAGTCGCCGCGCAGGATCACGTCGACCGAGTCGCTGGCCTTCAGGAGCATCGAGGCACGGAATGCCTGAATGTTGTTGTCCATGAACCGCTCGCCGAGCTGGTCGGTCTGGAATCCGTCATTGTTGCGCGACATGAACGTCACGCGCAGCCCGAGCTGATCCTCGATCAGGGGCGCGCTCACCGCGAAATTGGCGTCGAGCTGGTTGCGGGTGCCATAGGAAAGCGAGGCCGCTCCTTCGACCTTGCTGAGCGACGGCGTCTTGGTGAAGACGCGAAGCGCGCCGACGCTCGAGTTGCGCCCGAACAGCGTGCCCTGTGGGCCGCGCAGGAATTCCACCCGATCCACATCGAACAGGTCGACCAGCGCACCCGTCACGCGCGAGATATAGACATCGTCGAAATAGATGCCGATCGGCGTGTCGAACGAAAAGACCTGGTTCACGACGCCCAGCCCGCGCAGATACATTTTCGGCGTCGTCGTCCCTGTCAGCGCCTGCTCGATATAAAGATTGGGAACGAGGTCGCGAATGTCCGAAAGATTGGAAACCTGCTTGTTCTCAAGATCGGTGCTCGTGATCGCCGTAATCGCAATCGGAACATCTTGAAGACGCTCCTCGCGCTTCTGCGCGGTAACGACGATATCGCTGACACTCGTTTCCGCCGTCGGCGCGGACTGTGCAAATGCGGCTCCACTGCTCAATGCCAACACCGATGACGCTGCCATGGCACTAGTCCGGAATAACGCTATCCTCTTCATGCTCCCACCTCCTGAATTGCTTTCGCGTCTGCCCGCTCATCCGATTTTGGCGGCTAGGTCTTGTTTTCCCACGTTTCAGGCCGGATTCTCCCCGCCTGGACGCTCATGTAGCACATCATTTTTATTTATGAAAGTCACTTTTTCATATAAATGTGACAAAAATTGTGCAAACAGGATGCGACCGCGCGATAGGCGCGGGGATTCCAGACAGAAAGATCAAGGGCGATGGCAACAGCGAGCATCGATGTTGGCGGGATTAGGACGGCAGCCAATCGCGCGCTTGTCGAACAGTTCTTCGACGATTTCAGCAACAGCCGCATTGACGCGGCGTTCAGCCTGCTTTCGGATGATGGCGCCTGGTGGGCGGCGGGGAAACTCTTTTCAGGGGACCGGCGCGTCACCGGCGATTTTACCAAGGCGGAATATCTCGACCTTGTAGGCGAGATCGTGAAGGCATTCCCCACAGGCATCCGCTTCAAGATTCACGCGATGACCGCGGAAGGCGATCGCGTGGCGGCCGAGGTGGAATCGTTCGGCGACCATGCGAACGGCAAGCGTTACAACAACCAGTACCATTTTCTTTTTGTTGTGAAGGACGGCAAGTTTGCGATCGTGAAGGAATATAATGACACGCACCACTTGTTCGAGTTGATACAGGAGTAATGGCGACTCCGCTGCGCGTCAGGCAGCAAGAGTGTCCGAAAGGGCAGAAAGCTTTGCTGAAAGCTTCTTCAGAATGTTCCGTGTTTCGGCCATGCGTGCGTCGTTTTCCTCGTCGAGCCGGCGCAGGAAAGGGACGGTGATTGCCGCATAGGCATGGCCGGCATGATCGAGAACCGGGAAACTGATGTTCTTGATGCCATGTATCTGAAGGCTGTCGGCTTCTTCATATCCAAGCGTGCGAATCTTCGCGAGTTGGCTTTCGATTTTCGCCGCATCGCTTTTCGCGCCGCTGGCGAGATCATGCGCGAGCAGCATCCGCGCCCGATCCTCGGGTGACTGGAATGTGAGCATCACCATTCCCGATGCGGTCTGCAGGATATCGAGCTGTGCTCCCGTGCGAACCGAAAAGCCAAGGCTGGCCGGGCTTTCGACCTGGGCGACCACCAGGATATGATCGTTGTGGATCACTGTAATGTGGCATGACTGGCTGGTCAGCCGGGCAAGCTCGGCCATATGCGGGAGTGCTTCGGCAACGAGGCGACGCATGGGCGGATGGCGGTGTGCCATTTCGAACAGTTTCAGCGTCAGCGTATATATGTCGCCGGGCTTGTTGAGCATCACATAGCCGCGCTGGACAAGGCAATTGAGCATCCGGAATATCTCGCTCACGGATCTGCCGAGCTGCCGCGCAATCTCGAGCTGGGTCAGTCCGGCGGGCTGGTCGGCCAGCAGCTCGAGAATGTCTATGCCCTTTTCAAGGGCGGGCGCGCTATAATTTGGCTTGGGTGAGGACATTGGGGCTCCGGTTCAGTACGCGTGCGAATACACATTCATGATTTTATATAAGAAAATAACTTTTTTTAGCAAAAGTTTTCAGCTAGAGACTCGACGGGTTTTACATACAAAAACACAATTCGTCAGCCCTCCCGCCAAATTGGGTGCAGGGCAGACGGATGGGCCGCGGATGGGCGAGGTGAAGGTTATGCTTGCGGAAGTTGGGCTCGACGACAAATACACGGCCGCGTCCGGCCGGATCCTGCTGTCCGGGACGCAGGCGCTTGTCCGTCTTCCGCTCGAACAGAGCCGGTTCGATGCCCGGATGGGCATCAACACGGCGGGTTACATTTCCGGCTATCGCGGCTCGCCGGTCGGGACATATGATTCCGAGCTGTGGCGCGCCCGCTCGCTTCTTGAGGGGCACGGTATCGTCTTCCAGCCGGGCGTGAACGAGGATCTTGCCGCCACCGCAATCTGGGGAACGCAGCAGCTTGGCCTATTTCCCGGCGCGCGCCACGATGGGGTATTCGCACTCTGGTATGGGAAGGGCCCGGGTGTCGATCGCAGCGGGGATGCGTTCAAGCATGCCAATTTGGCGGGAACCTCGCGGCATGGTGGCGTGCTGGTGGCGTTCGGTGACGATCACGGCGCCAAATCTTCCACGCTGGCGCACCAGTCGGAACAGGCCATGATCGCCGCGTCGATCCCGGTTCTCAATCCGGCGACCATCGCGGACCTTCTGGAGTTCGGCCTGTTTGGCTGGGCGATGTCGCGCTACTCGGGGCTCTGGGTGGGACTCAAGTGCGTGAACGAACTGCTTGAGGCCTCGGCGACGATCGATCTGCCGTCGTTGCCTTCCCCCTATCGAGAGCCCGAGGGTATTGCCGCTCCTCCGGGCGGGATTCATATCCGCATGGGACATGAGCCGGTCGAGACCGAGCGGAGGCTGATGCGCAACAAGCTGCCGATGGCGCTTGCCTTTGCCGGGGACAACAGCATCGACCGGATCGTCTGGAACGGCGCGAAGAAGCGGCTCGGTATCGTCGCGGCGGGAAAGGCCTGGCTCGATGTCTTGCAGGCGTTGACCCGGCTCGGGATCGATCAGGAACGTGGCGAGGCTCTCGGCATCGGTCTTTACAAACCGGGGCTCACCTGGCCGATCGAGCCCGCGAAGATGCGGGCCTTTGTGCAGGGCTATGAGGAAATCCTGTTCGTCGAAGAGAAGCGGCCGCTGATCGAGGATCAGGCGGCCCGCCTTCTCTACGCGATGGAAGCGGGTCTTCGTCCCGCAATTTCGGGCAAGGCTGCACCCGACGGAACGCCGCTGCTCCCGTCGGACGGCATGCTCGATCCGGGCGAGGTTGCGCGCGCGATCGCTGCACGGCTGGACGGGCTCGGCATTGTCGACGGCCGCCTCGGGGAGGCGATTGCCGCCAATGAGGTGCCGGCCGGGGGGCGGACGAATGCGCCGGCCGGCATCACGCGTCGCCCCTATTTCTGTTCGGGATGCCCGCACAACAGCTCGACCAAGGTGCCCGAAGGCAGTCATGCGATGGCCGGGATCGGCTGCAGTTACATGGCGGTATGGATGGACAGGGACACCGTCACCTCGGTCCACATGGGTGCCGAAGGGGCCAACTGGAACGGCATCGCGCCGTTTACGGATATGCCGCACATCTTCCAGAACATCGGCGACGGCACCTACTTCCATTCCGGCCTTATGGCGATCCGCGCGGCCGTCGCCTCGGGCGCCAACATCACATACAAGATCCTTTACAACGATGCCGTCGCGATGACCGGCGGCCAGCCGGTCGATGGGCCGCTGACGGTGCCGCAGATCAGCCGCCAGGTTGCGGCCGAAGGCGTCGGCAAGATCATCGTGGTGACGGACGAGCCGGAAAAATATCCGCCCGATGCCGGATTCGCGGACGGCGTGACGATCCGGCACCGCGAAGACCTTGAACTGGTCCAGCAGAGCCTCAGGCGTGAGAAGGGCACGACGATCCTGATCTATGATCAGACTTGCGCTGCCGAAAAGCGCCGCCGCCGCAAGCGCCGCGAATATCCCGACCCGCCCAAACGCGCCTTCATCAACGATGCGGTTTGCGAAGGCTGCGGAGATTGCACGGTCAAATCCAATTGCGTCAGCGTCCTTCCGCTCGAAACCGAACTTGGGCGCAAGCGCCAGATCGACCAATCGGCCTGCAACAAGGATTTCAGTTGCGTTACGGGCTTCTGCCCATCCTTCGTAACGGTTCATGGCGGCGAACTGCGCAAGCCGGCCCAGACCGGTGCCGATGCGCTGCCAGTGGCGGACCTACCCGAACCGACGCTGGCTCCCCTCGATAGGACCTGGTCGATGGTGATCACCGGTATCGGCGGTACCGGGGTCGTAACGATCGGCGCGATCCTCGGCATGGCCGCGCATATGGAAGGGAAGGCTGCGTCGGTTTTTGACATGACCGGGCTTGCGCAGAAGAATGGCGCGGTGATGAGCCATTTGCGGATCGCTGAGAACCCCGACGGCATGGCGGCGGTGCGTATCGGCAGCGGTGAAGCAGATGTGCTGCTGGGGTGCGATCTCGTCGTTTCGGGTTCGGACGATGCATTGAAGACCATCCGGGCCGGCAGGACGCGTGCCATCGTCAACAGTCATGTGGTTCCCACCGGCGATTTCCAGCAGGATACAGACATCGATTTCCATGCAAGCGCATTCCAGCGCGCCGTTACATCCGCGGTGGGTGCGGACGCGACGGATTTCTTCGATGCGACGTCGCTCGCAATCCGCCTTGCCGGAGACAGTATTGCCGCCAACCTGATCATGGTCGGCTATGCCAGTCAGAAGGGATTGCTTCCCGTCTCTCCCGCCGCCATTGAGCGCGCCATCGAGTTGAACGGCGTCGCGGTTGCCGCGAACAAGCGCAATCTCGCCCTGGGGCGGCTGGCCGCCGCCCGGCCGGATGTACTGCCGGGCGTGCCTGCACCTGCCGAACCCGATCCGCCCTTGTCCTTTGCCGAACTTGTCTCACGCCGGGCAGCGATGCTCGCGGATTATCAGGACACCTCCTATGCCGAGGATTACCGGCGCTTTGCGAATGACATGGCGGCGCTCGAAAACAGCCGGAATCCCGGATCGTCTCCCTTTGCGCGGGCGGTGGCGGAATCGCTCCATAAACTCATGGCCTACAAGGATGAATATGAGGTCGCCCGGCTCTATTCGAGCGGTGAATTCATGGCGAAGCTCCGGGAGACTTTTGCAGGCGATTTTAGGCTTGGCTTCCATCTGGCGCCGCCCCTGTTTGCCCGGCGTGATCCGGCGACGGGCGAACTCCGGAAAAGCGAATTCGGCCCCTGGGTCTTTAATGCCTTTCGGCTGCTTGCCCGGATGAAGCGGCTGCGCGGCACGGCCTTCGATATCTTCGGATACACGAAGGAGCGCCGGGACGAGCGCCGGATGATCGGGGAATACAGGGAGTCGATGCTGGAGCTGGCGCGGGCGCTAACGCCTGCCAACCACCACATCGCCGTCGAGATTGCGAGGCTGCCGATGAAAATCAGGGGCTATGGCCATGTGAAAGAACGCAAGAATCTTGAGGCCGATATGGAGCGACAGGAACTGATGAAGCAGTTCGCAGAGGCTGTGCTGTGACCGCCGCCCGTCGCATCGATGGCCATGTCCATCTCTGGAAAGTGTCGCGCGGCGATTATGACTGGATGACGCCAGAGCTGACCGCGCTCTATCGCGATTTCAACGTGAGCGACCTCGCCCCGTTGCTCGACGCTGCGGGGATGGACCAGGCCGTGCTGGTCCAGGCTGCCGAGACGCTGGCCGAATGCGATTTCCTGCTCGACATCGCGGCCGGCAGCGATCGCATCGCTGGGGTGGTTGGCTGGCTCGACATGGCGTCGCCCGATTTCGCGGCGCAGCTCGATTCCTATTCGCGCAATCCGCATTTCAAGGGCGTCCGCCCGATGATCCAGGAATATGCCGATGACGGCTGGATGCTGGCCGAACGTCAGCGCCCGGCCTTCGCGCGGCTCGAAGAGACGGGCACCTGTTTCGATTGCCTTGTCTTTCCGCGGCATCTCGACAATCTGATTGTCCTGCTCGACCGGCATCCCGCGCTCAGGGCGATCATCGATCACGGGGCCAAGCCGGAGATCGCCGCCGGTCGGTTCGACGAATGGGCGGCGAAAATGTCGACGATCGCCGCGCAGACATCTGCGATGTGCAAATTTTCCGGCCTGATTACCGAAGCTGGCGAAGGCTGGACGGTGGAGAAGCTGCGCCCCTACACCGATCACCTCCTTGCAGCATTCGGGCCCGACCGGCTTGTTTTTGGAAGCGACTGGCCTGTCCTTACGCTCGGCGCGGATTATCCGCGCTGGTTGGAGGCGGCCAATTTGTTGCTGGCCGATGTCGATGATGGCGGGCGGGCCAAGATCTTCGGCGGCAACGCCGTCAGCTTCTACCGGCTATAGGAGGACGGCGGGATGCAGTTCGATCAGGTTGCCCTTGTCGTGGGCGGTAGCCGGGGTATTGGCGCAGCAGCGGCCGAGGCTCTTGCCGCAAGCGGGATTGCAGTGGCCGTCTCCGCGCGGAGTGCGGAGGCGTGCGGCCCGGTCGTGGCAAGGATCGCGACCGCCGGCGGCATGGCGGAAGGCTATGGGTGCGATGCGAGCCGCCACGAAGAGGTTCAGGCCCTTGTGGATGCCGTCGTCACGCGGTTTGGGCGGCTGGATATCATCGTCAACAATGCTGGGACGATGGATCCGATCGGGCTGGTCGAGGATTGCGATCCGCAGCGCTGGGCCGATGCCGTCATCCTGAACCTTGCCGGGGCGTTCAACGGAGCCCGCGCAGCGCTGCCGCATTTGAAGGCGAGCGGGCAGGGAACCATTGTCAACCTGAGTACGGGCGCAGCGTTCCACCCGCTGCCGGGCTGGAGCGCCTATTGTGCATCCAAAGCCGGTCTTGCCATGTTCACGAAAACGCTCGGCGTCGAACTCTCCGGAACGGGCATTCGTATCTATGGATTCCAACCGGGGATGGTGAACACGGAAATGACGCGCGCCGGGCTCAAGGTGAAGGTCAACCGCGTTTCCGACCTCGATCCCGAAACCTTCTCAACCCCCGATGTGCCCGGGCGCGCCATTGCCTGGCTCTGCAAGGAACGGCCCGAGGACCTGTCCGGCGGCGAAGTCGATATCAACGCGCCCGAATTCAGAGCCCGTGCAGGGCTGGATTAGGATTCGCCGTCAGGGCGCAGGCGCGTCTTGCCGTAGGAAACCCGCGGACTTGAGGTCGCCCCACAGCCCATCCGGTATGGCAACGGCCATGTTGTCGAGCGTCCGTCGAAGCTCGGTGACCGACCTGTTGCCCGGAATCACGCTTGCAACGGCCGGGTGATGAAGCGGAAACTGCAGCGCGGCGGCGGCAAGCGGGACATTGTGATCGCGGCAGATCGCTTCGATCCGGCTCACTTTCTCCAGTACGTCCGGCCCGGCCGGGGCATAATCGAAATAGGCGCCGGGAACTGCTCCTGTCGCAAGGATGCCGGTATTATAGGGTCCGCCGATGATCACCGAGATATTGCGTTCTTCGCAATAGGGCAGGAAGCTGTCGAGCGAGGTCTGTTCCAGCAGGGTGTAACGCCCGGCGAGCAGGAAACAGTCGAAATCGCCGGCGCGCGCCAGCCGTTCGGCAGCCTGCCATTCATTGCCGCCGCAGCCGATCGCGCCGATGGTGCCTTCCGAGCGCAGCTTGTCGAGCGCGCGGTATCCGCCAGCCATTGCCTGGCTGAAATAGATGTCGGCCTGTTCCGCCCCGTGTGTTGCCGCCTCGACATCATGCAGCAGCGCGATATCGACTCGGTTGAAGCCAAGCCTCTGCAGGCTGTCCTCCACTGAGCGCATCACGGCATCGTAGGAATAGTCGAACACGCACGCGAAAGGCAGGCACCCAGGAAAAATGCTCTCTCCGACCGCTTCGGCAGGAACCGGGCGCAGCATTCGCCCGACCTTGGTCGAAAGGACAAAGCTGTCGCGCGGCTTCTGCCGCAATGCCTCTCCGATCCTGTGTTCGCTCAGGCCATGGCCATACATTGGCGCGGTGTCGAAGTAGCGGACACCGGCGTCATAGGCCGAAAGGAGGCAGTCGCGGACGTCGTCGTCGCCCGTCTCGGCATAGAGATTGCCAATGGCCGCACCCCCGAAGCCCAGCGTTGAGACGCGAACCGACGTCCGCCCGATCGTGCGCTGTTCGAATCCTGTCATCGGGGCAGCGGCGTAACGACGCCCTTGGAAACGATGATATTGCCGTAAAGCCGTGTTTCGCTTGTCACGACCACGCCGAAGGCCTGCTTCGCGCGCTCATAGAAGGCGAAGCGCTCGACCCGTTCGATTTTCACGTCGCGCGCTTCGGCGGCATCGGCGATGCCCTGAACCTCGGTAAAGATCGGCAATATCGTATCGGGTTCGCCCACCACGGCCATCACCTGGACCGGCGCATCGACATATTGGTCGAGCGGAACGAGCGTGAGAATCGCGCGCAACGCTTCGGTCGTGCCAACGCCGTCGAGCCGGGTAAGCCGCTTTGCAACGGAGACTGAAGGGAAGTTCGCATCGGCGATCACGATACTGTCGCCATGCCCCATCGAGGCCAGCATATGAAGCAAATCCGGGCCAATCAGCGGATCAAGGCCTTTCAACATATCTCTCTCCCGGTGCTTTTTTCATTTTTTACTAATGCAACTTGATATTGTCAATAAAATTTGGCAAAGATGAATAGTGGATCATGAACCCGATCGATGGTTTATGACAGCCTATAAGAGGGGGCGGAAGCAGGTGTGGCATCAGGCATGACGACAGCACGGCGCCCTTGGCATCAGGCATCCTATGCGCATGTGCTGGTCGATATGCATGTGCCCGATTGGGATGCGGGATTCCTTGCGCATTATGATCCCGCCCAAGCCGTCGAAAGCGTCGCGGCGTGCGGATGCGGAGCAGCGATGGTCTATTTCCAGTCGCATGTCGGGCTGTGCAACTGGCCCACGAAATCGGGCAAGCAGCACGCCGCCTTTGCCGGGCGCGATCCGGCGCGCGAGATCGTGGATCTGTTCCACGCGCGCGATATTCCGGTCTGTGCCTATTACAGCGTCAACTTCAACAACTGGGCCGTTCTTGAGCATCCCGAATGGAAGCTCGAGCCCGCATTAGAAGCGCCGCTTGGCGGCGGGATACTCCCGGCCGCTCGTTACGGGCTATGCTGCCTCAACAATCCCGGATACCGGGACTTCGTCCGGGCGCAGGCGACCGAAATCGCAGAGGGCTACGATATCGACGCCATGTTCTTCGACATGGTTTGGTGGCAGTCCGTGTGCGTGTGCGACCATTGCCGCACACGCTGCCGGGTGGAAACGGGCAAGGACCTCCCGGAAACGGTCGATTGGCTCGATCCGGACTGGTGCCGTTACCAGGCCGTTCGCGAGCGCTGGCTGATCGAGTTCGCAGAGGAACTGCGCAGCCATGTTCGCGCCGCGCGGCCGGATGTGCCGGTCTATCACAATTTCGCCGTGGCGATGATGAACTGGGCGAAAGGCATTTCTTTCGAGTCGGCCAAGGCCCATGATTTTCTGGGCGGCGATTTCTACGGCGGCCGCGAGGAGCAGCTTGTCGTGTCGCGGCTGATGCTCAACCTTTCCGAGGGCGCGCCGGTCGAATTCATGACCACCGTAGCGGCCAACCTTGCAGAGCATGAGAATCTGAAGTCAGTTGAGGAACTGACGCTTCAGGCATTTGCCGCAACGGCAAGCGCCTCATCGTTCCTCACGATCGTTGCGATCAATCCGGACGGCACGCCCAATGCCGAAGCCTTCCGCCGGATGGGAGAGGTCTACCGGCGCACAAAGCCCTATGACAAATTCCTGGGTGGCCGACCGGTCGAAGATATCGCTGTCTATTTCAGTAGCGACTCGAAAATGACTTTTGCCGAGAACGGTACGCCGCTCATCGGTCCGCCGATCGGGAGCGCTACCCAGTTCCCGCATTTTTCGGCTGTGCGGGGTGCATGCAGCAAGCTGCAAAAGGCGCACCTGCCGTTCGGTGTCATCACGCGCCGGCAGCTGGACGATCTGCAGCGCTACAGGGTCATTGTCCTGCCGAACGTGCTGCGGATGGATGCAGCGGAAGTCGAAGCTTTCCGGGCCTATGTCGAACAGGGGGGCAAAATCTACGCCAGCCGCATGACGTCGCTCACCGAAACGTCGGGGGTCCGTCATGACGACTTCATGCTTGCCGACCTGTTCGGCGCAAGCTTCGATTGCGACGAAACCGGAAAAGTCATCCATATTCGGGCGGAGTCCGAGAGCGTCGAAGACGCATTTGCCGGCCAATCCTGCCTCAGCCACTGGGCAGGCAACGATGGCTCGACCGGAGCGGTCCGGCTGCGCGAGGGGGGCCAGGCTCAGCCGCTGGCAACCCTCAGCCTACCCTATGGCTATCCGCATGGCGGTTCGGTCGAGGACCAGCATTGGGCGAGCATCCACAGTTCGCCGCGCTGGACCGATACGGCAACACCCGTCATCGTTGAGAATCGCTTCGGGCGCGGGACCGTGGTCTATTCCGCCGCCGATATAGAGGCAGGCGAATCGACGGTGCACGGTCCGCTGTTCGTGGGGCTGATCCGCTTGCTGCTCGGTGGCGTTCCTGCGTTCGAGGCAGATACGCATCCCGCAGTCTGGGTGACGGCCTTCGACCAGCCGGAGCAGGGACGGACAATCCTGAGCTTCCTGAATTTTCAGGATGAGCTGCCCGTCCTGCCGATCGCGGACGTGCCGTTCCGATTGCGGGCTCCGGCGAACGCCCAGTTCACGCGTCTCTCGATCCTTCCCGAAGGCCGCGAACTGCCCTTCGAACTCGATGCGGCCGGCACGCTTCGGGCGACGCTGCCGCGCTTGGGCGAATTCGCCATGCTCTCCGCGGATTACGAATGATGACCATGTTCCGGACCATTCGCCTACACGAAAAGGACAATGTGGTGGTTGCGCGCGTCGCCATCGCAAAGGGCACCAGCCTCAATGGCGAAGGGCTTGTGGCGAATGAGGATATCCCCGCCGGGCACAAGGTCGCGACCCGGCCGATCGCGAATGGCGGGCCAATCACGAAATTCAACCAGACGATAGCCTTTGCCACGGCCGACATCGCCGCAGGCGATCATGTCCACACTCCCAACGCTGCATATGGCAGGTTCGAAAGGGACGGCACGGCCTGTGTCGATGCGCATCCAACCGACTATGTCCCTGAGGCGGAGCGTGCGACGTTCCAGGGCTATCGGCGCGCAAGCGGCAAGGCGGGAACGCGTAATTATGTCGGCATCCTGACCTCGGTGAATTGTTCGGCCACGGTTGCCAGATTGATCGCGGAGGCATTTCATGGGCCGGGCGCGCTTGCCGATTATCCCAATGTCGACGGTGTCGTGGCTCTGGTCCACACGACCGGCTGCGGGATGCGCGCGGGCGGCGAAGGCCATGAACTGCTGAACCGCACGATTGCCGGCTATGCCGTTCATCCCAACCTGGCCGGTGTCTTGCTGATCGGGTTGGGATGCGAAGTCGCGCAAGTCGGCGATATCGAATCGCTGGCTGACCGGCCGGGTGCGCCGCCGACGCGGACGATGACGATCCAGGAAGAGGGCGGTACACGGCGCACGGTTGAAAAGGGCATCGCCATCGTCCTGGAAATGCTCGTCGAAGCGAACAAGGCGCGACGCGAAACCATTCCCGCCAGCGAACTGACCCTAGCGCTCCAGTGCGGCGGGTCGGACGGTTATTCGGGTATCGGCGCCAATCCGGCGCTGGGCGTGGCGGCGGACCTGCTCGTCCGTCATGGCGGCACTGCGATCCTCAGCGAAACACCGGAGATTTACGGGGCGGAGCATCTGCTCGTCCGTCGCGCGGTCAATGACGGTGTTGCAGCCAAGTTGATCGAGCGGATCAAATGGTGGGAAGACTATACCGCCCGCAACGGCGGGGAGATCGACAATAACCCCGCCCCCGGCAACAAGGCGGGCGGGCTCACCACGATCCTTGAAAAGGCCCTGGGCTCCGCGGCCAAGGGCGGCACGACGAACCTGGTCGATGTCTATCGCTATGCCGAGCCGATCACGGCAAAGGGCTTCGTCTTCATGGATTCGCCGGGTTTCGATCCGACCTCGGCTACGGGACAGGTGGCGTCGGGTGCGAACATCATCTGTTTCACGACAGGGCGCGGTTCGGTTTTCGGGTTCAAGCCGGTGCCTTCGATCAAGATCGCGACCAACACGCCAATGTATGAGCGGATGACCGATGACATGGACGTCAATTGCGGCGCGATCATCGACGGTACGGCAACGATCGAGGACATGGGCGCCCGCATCTTCGAGGAAGTGCTGGCGATCGCGTCGGGTACGCCGTCGAAAAGCGAAGCGCTGGGTTTTGGCGACAATGAATTCGCGCCGTGGCAACTCGGGGCCGTAATGTGAAACCGGTTCGGCTGGGCATGATCGGGTGCGGGCTGATTTCGCACGCGCATGGTAAGGCCGCGGTAAAGTCGGCCGGAGCGATCCGCTTCGCCTCCTGCGCCAGCCGCCGGGCCGATGTCGCAAGGGCCTGGGCCGAAACCTATGGCTGTGACACCTATCATACCGACTATCGTGACATGCTTCGCAAGGAGGCGCTCGACGGCGTCGTGATCGCGACATGGCCGACTGGCCACAGGGAACAGATCGAAGCCGCGATAGATGCGGGTGTCCGCTTCATTCTTTGCGAGAAGGCGCTGGTCACCAGCGATGCCGATGCGCTGGCGATCTGGGAGGCCACGTGCGCGGCGAATGCAACGGTCGTCGAGGGCTTCATGTACCGGCATCATGATGTCGTCAAAAGGGCGGACGCGATCATTTCCTCGGGCGAACTTGGGGCGATCGACAGCATTCACGCGACGTTCCACATGTTCGATCCAGAAACGGCGGACGCAGGGGATCCGGACCGGAACTGGCGGCAGAAGGAAGAAGCGGGCGGCGGCGTCCTGCATGACTTTCTCTGCTATCCCGTCGACGCCGCGAACCGCTTCGCCGGCGCCCTGCCGGTCCGGGTGTTTGCTTGCGGGGAGGACAGCGCGAAACATGGCGTGACCAATCGGCTCTACGCGCAGATCGGCTATGACAATGGCTGCGTCGCGAGCGTCGCGAGCAGCCGAAAGAGCTGCTTCCAGCAGGCGCTCACGGTCGCTGGCTCCGATGCTATTCTCGACGTTCCGTTCGCGTGGAGCATTCCCGGCGATGCATCACTGAGCGTAACGAAAAGCCCAGCCTTCCTTGCCGAGGAACGGCGCGAGGAATTTTTTGAGGTCGAGGGGAGGGCTGGCGGGCTGACGGATTTTCCGGTCTTTGCCCGCCAGCTCGAAAATTTTGCGGACGTTATTCGCGGGGCCGCGCAACCCCTCATGCCGCTTTCGGCCTCGGTCGTGAATGCCTTCACGCTATCGGCGATCGAGCGAAGCTATCGCTCCGGCTCACCGGAGACTGTCGATTTTCCAGCGCATTTCATCAATGCTTCCAAGGAGTGAAACCATGGCCCAGACCATTGCAAGTGCGATCAGCCGCCCCATCACCCAGGCAGAAATCGACGCCTATCAGAAGGACGGCGTGGTCTGCCTTCGCGGCGTATTTTCTCCCGACTGGGTCGAAAAGATGCGCGCTGCCTTTGAGGTGGCGAAGGTGGAGCGCGGCCCGCTTGCCCAATGTTACAAGGAAAAGGGCGATGCCGGGGAATTCTTCTTTGACGTCGATGTCTGGTCCAGGCTGGAGTCCTTCCGCGATTTCGTCCTGGATTCTCCGGCGGGGGAAATCGCCGCCACGCTCATGAAATCATCCTTTGCGCGGCTGTTTTACGACCAGGTTTTCATCAAGGAGCCGGGTGAAGTCGCACCCACGCCCTGGCATCAGGACCAGCCCTATTGGCAGGTCGATGGCCAACAGGTCTGCACCGTGTGGATGCCGCTTGATGTCGTCCCGAAGGAAACCGTGGTCGAGTTCGTTGCCGGTTCGCACAAGATGGAAACCATGTTCAGCCCCATTGCATTCAGCGAAGGCAATGCGCCCTATGACACATCGATGCCGCCGGTGCCCGATATCGAAGGCCACAGGGAGGATTACAACCTGGTCGGCTGGGATGTGGAGCCGGGCGATTGCCTCGTCTTCCAGGCGATGATCCTGCATGGGGCGCATGGCGGGTCGCATATCGCACGTAGGCGGCGGGCGCTCGCGACGCGCTGGGTGGGGGACGACGCCCATTTTGTCGTGCGTGCGAACAAGACCAACATCCCAACCTTCGATTCCGGGCTGAAACCCGGCGATCCGATCAAGGGGCCGATGTTCCCAGAAGCCTGGCCACGCGCCGGAGCGTGAGAATGGGGCGGGTCAAAGATAAGGTCGCGATCGTCACTGGGGCTGCATCGGCCACGGGCATCGGCCGTCAGATTTCGGCCGTGCTGGCGGCCGAAGGCGCCTCCGTCATCATGACCGATGTCGATGCCGAAGCTGGCGCGAAAGCAGCGACGGACGTGGGGCGTGACGCAATCTTCGTCGAGCATGACGTCCGTGTCGAAGCGAGCTGGCAGCGCTTGATGGAAACCGCGACCGGTCGGTTCGGGCGGCTCGATATCCTCGTGAACAATGCAGGCATCACCGGGGCTGAGGCTCGGGAGACGATCGAGACGATTTCGCTCGATGCTTGGCGCGCCGTGCAGGCGGTCAATGTCGAAGGCGTGGCGCTCGGCTGCAAATGGGCGATCAACACGATGAAGGCACGGAACTCGGGCTCGATCATCAACATCTCGTCTATGGCGGCACTCGTCGCCACGGCAACTCTTCCGGCTTATGGCGCAAGCAAGGCCGCCGTCCGCCAGATCACCCAGACCGTCGCCCAGCATTGCGGGCGGCAAGGCTATCGCATCCGCTGCAATTCGATCCATCCCGGCATCATCGACACGGAATTGGTGGCGGGCGCTTTTTCGGACGAGCAGCTGACCAATCTTAGACGTTCGATCCCGAGCGGCGAATTCGGCGTACCGAACGATGTGGCGCAGGCGGTATTGTTCCTCGCAAGCGACGAATCCCGCTACGTTACGGGGACAAGATTGATCGTGGACGGCGGAGCGACGATGCAGTGACAGGGGCCATGTCAGAAAGGGACGATTGAACCAATGAGCAAGCCATTTGCGTCGACTGCGGATACTGCCGCCAAGGCGGAGACGCTCGAAATACTGGCCGATGGTGTCTATGCGCTGACGGCCGAAGGCGATCCCAATGTCGGGGCGATCGAGGGAGAGGATTTTCTCGTCTGCTTCGAGGCACGGGCAACGCCTGCCGCCGCGCGCGACTGGCTGGCGAAACTCCGCGCGCATACGCAGAAGCCGGTCAAATATCTTGTCCTCACGCATTATCACGCCGTGCGTGTGCTGGGGGCCAGCGCCTTCGACGCGGAACACATCATCACTTCGGAGGTGACCCGCAAGCTGATCGAGGAACGTGGAAAAGAGGATTGGGACAGCGAGTTCGGCCGGATGCCGCGGCTGTTCAAGCAGCCCGAGGAAATTCCGGGCCTCACCTGGCCGACCGAAACCTTTGAGGGCCATCGCGTCATCGAACTGG
Source organism: Sphingomonadaceae bacterium (assembly GCA_041916635.1). Lineage (GTDB taxonomy): Bacteria > Pseudomonadota > Alphaproteobacteria > Sphingomonadales > Sphingomonadaceae > Aquisediminimonas. Next base: position 1,718,502 of record JAYRZE010000001.1, read on the forward strand.
GCGGGGATCGCGGCCGCATAGACCTGCATTTCTGCGGAAGGGGTCACACAGCGGGAGACATTATCGGCTGGCACGACAAGTCGAAGACAATGTTTGCGGGCGATCTCGTCGAGGCGCAGGCTGCGCTCTACACAGGCGATGCCTTCCATATGGACTGGGCAAGCGCGACGCTTGACCGGGTGAAGAGCTTCCGCGCTGAAAAGCTGGTGGGGGGCAGGGGCGCGGTCGCGATGGGAACCGATGCCTGCGATGCCGCAATCGAGCAGACCCGCGAATTCTTGAACGGGATGATCCAGCACGTAGGGGCGGCACATGGGCGCGGTGGCACCCTCAAGGATGCTTTCGAGGCAACGCACGAGGCGCTCGCACCCAAATTCGGGCACTGGCCGATTTTCGAGCATTGCCTGCCGTTCAACGTCCAGCGCCTGTGGGATGAGTTTGACGGGATCGATTGGCCGCGCATCTGGACGATGGAGCGCGATCGAGAGGTCTGGGCGCAACTGCAGGGCTGACCGGCGATGGCAACCGTTCCCGACATTCCGGTCTGGCGCGTCTTCGGCGCGGTGCCGAAGCCTGTGGCGGTTCTCGAACGCCATGAAACGCTGATCGCCGGCGGCAGTCTTGTCGGGCTCACCATCGGGCTCGATCTGGCGCGGAAGGGTCACAAGGTCGTCGTCCTCAACCGGCTCGATTTCGTGCCGGCGGGTTCGAAGGCCATTTGCTACGCGAAGCGGACGCTTGAAATCCTCGACCGGTTGGGCGTCGCCGATGCAATGGTCGCCAAGGGCGTGGTCTGGGAAAAGGGCAAGGTCTTCTGGGGAGACAGCGAGGAGCCGATCTACCAGTACGATCTCCTGCCGGTGAAGAACCAGAAGATGCCGGCGTTCATCAATCTCCAGCAATATCATGCCGAAACGATCCTGGCCGAAGCGCTCTCGGCCATGCCCAATGCGGAGATACGTTGGGGCCATGCGCTGACCGGTGTCGAGCAGGATGGCGACATCGTCCGGGTCGAGGTGCAGACGGCCGACGGCCCCTACAGCATCGAGGCCGGCTGGCTGCTTGCCTGCGACGGCAACCGCTCAACGGTGCGCGAGCTGATGGGGCTCGAGTTCGAGGGCCGTGTCTTTGAAGACAATTTCCTGATCGCCGACATCAAGATGGAGGGCAACCGCCCGTCCGAACGCTGGTTCTGGTTCGATCCGCCTTTCAATCGCGGCCAGTCCGCGCTCTTCCACAAGCAGCCCGACAATGTCTGGCGTCTTGATTTCCAGCTTGGCTGGGACATCGATCGCGAAGCGAGCATCCGCGACGAGAATGTCGAACCCTATATCCGCGCGATGCTGGGCGAAGGCGTGCCATTCGAAAAGGAATGGTACAGCCTTTACACCTTCCAGTGCCGCCGCATGGCGCGCTTCGTTCATGGTCGGGTGATCTTTGCAGGCGATTCCGCGCATCTCGTTTCGCCCTTCGGCGCACGCGGGTTCAACGGCGGCGTCGCTGATGCCGACAATCTGGTCTGGAAGCTCGACCTCGTCCTGACCGGTGAGGCCGACGCGAGCCTGCTCGAAAGCTACAACGAAGAAGCGACGAGGATCGCGGACGAGAACATCCTCAATTCGACGCGCTCGACCGATTTCATGACGCCGAAAAGCCTTGCAAGCCGGGCGTTGCGCGATGCCGTCCTCGAATTGGCGCGCGATCATCCTTTTGCGCGGCCCTTCGTGAATTCCGGGCGGCTCTCGACGGCGGTGAGCTATCCGGCAAGCGCGCTCAATACGCCTGACGAAGATGAAGGCTGGGCAGGTGTGGCACCCGGCTCCCCGGCAATCGATGGGCCGCTGGGCGAAGGCTGGTTGCTCAACCGGCTGGGCAATGAGTTCGTGTTGCTCACATGCGACGCCGAAGTCCGGGCGGTGCCGGGGCTTGTCATTCTCGATCTCGCCGGGGCCGAAGTCCTGCTGGATCGATATGACCTCGAACCGGGATCGGCCTGCTTGGTCCGCCCCGATCAATATGTGGCCGCACGCTGGCGCTCGCCGACGGCCGCGAAGATATCGGCCGCGCTCTCGCGTGCAAAGGGAGGTGTCGCATGACCGCGCTCAACACAGGCATCAACCTTGCCGGTCATGACGGCATATACCAGCGTCTTGTGGCCCTTTACGAAGGGTTGAGCGATGAGGAAAGCGCGCGCGCGAGTGCACGCCTTATTCTCCTTCTCATCAATCATATCGGCGATCGCGAAGTGATCGAACAGGCGTTCGATCTGGCCGGGAAAGGGAACCAGTGAACAGCTATGATCTTGGAGGGCGCGTGGCCATCGTAACCGGCGCCGCGCGCGGCATCGGGCTTGCCGTTGCCGAACGGCTGACGGCTTCGGGCGCATCTGTTGCAGTCTGGGATGTCGATGGAGCCGAAGCGGGAAAGGCCGCGGCATCGTTGAAGAATGCCCATCCCGTCGCGGTCGATGTGAGCGATGCCGGCTCGATCGCCGATGCGGTCAAGGCAACGCTCGATCGCTACGGGCGGATCGATTGCCTCGTGAACAATGCTGGCATCGCTGGGCCGACCGGGCCTTTGTGGGAATATCCGATCGATACCTGGCGCAAGATCGTCGATATCGACCTGACCGGCGTTTTCCTCTGCTGCCGCGCGGTCGTGCCCGTGATGCTGAAAAACGATTACGGCCGGATCGTCAATGTGGCGTCGGTCGCGGGCAAGGAAGGCAACCCCAATGCGTCCGCCTATAGCTCGGCAAAGGCGGGCGTCATCGCGCTCACCAAGTCGCTCGGCAAGGAACTGGCAACGACCGGCATCCGCGTCAACGCCGTGACGCCCGCGACGGTCAAGACCGAGATCCTCAAGCAGTTCGATCAGTCGCAGGTCGATTACATGCTCTCGAAAATCCCGATGGGCCGCCTCGGCCTGCCAGAAGAAAATGCCGCGCTCATTGCCTGGCTGTGCTCGGAGGATTGCTCTTTCTCCACAGCAGCGGTGTTCGACACGTCCGGCGGCCGTTGCACTTACTGAAAGACAGGAAAGCGAACCAATGAAACTCGTCCGTTACGGCCCAGCGGGGGCAGAGCGCCCCGGCCTTCTCGATGCAGGAAACACCCTGCGCGATCTTTCAGGCCATGTTGCCGATATCGATCCGGCAACGCTGGCATCGGGCCTCGATGCGCTGAAGGCGCTCGATCCCGAATCCCTTCCAGCGGTTGAGGGAAACCCGAGGATTGGTGCCCCCGTCGCCAATGTCGGCAAGATCATTTGCGTCGGGTTGAATTATGCCGATCATGCTGCTGAATCGAACATGGCACTGCCCAAGGAGCCGGTGCTGTTCATGAAGGCGACCACGGCGATCTGCGGCCCCTTCGACGATGTGGTGAAGCCCAGGGGTGCGACCAAGCTCGATTGGGAAGTCGAACTCGCAGTCGTGATCGGGAAGACCGCGCGCTCGGTTTCGGAAGGCGAAGCGCTTGGCCATGTCGCGGGCTATTGCATCCTGAATGACGTTTCGGAGCGCGCCTTCCAGCTTGAACATGAAGGGCAATGGGTCAAGGGCAAGAGCGCGGATACATTCGCCCCGATGGGCCCTTGGCTAGTCACGACGGAAGAACTCGGCGATCCCGGCGCGCTCGATATCTGGCTCGAGGTTAACGGCCACCGCTATCAGGACAGCAACACCCGCCACCTGATCTTCAGCATTCCCTTCCTCATTGCCTATATCAGCCGCTTCATGACATTGGCGCCGGGTGATGTGATCAGCACCGGCACGCCGCCGGGCGTCGGTCTTGGCCTCAAACCGCCGCTTTATCTGTCGGCAGGCGATACCATGCGGCTCGGGGTTGCGGGACTCGGCGAACAGCGCCAGACAGTGGTCGACGCCTGATCAATGGAGGCCCCCGATGTCTGCGCTCTGGTCCCTGTCCGCACATGAGCTCGCGCGCCGCATAGCCGCAAGGGAAGTATCCTCGCGCGAAGTGGTCGACGCGCATCTTGCCCGGATCGAGGCAGTCAATCCGGTCGTGAATGCGATCGTGCGCGTGCTGGCGGACGAAGCCCGGGCAGGCGCGGACGAAGCCGACCGCAAGGTCGCGGCCAGGGAACCGCTTGGCCCGCTTCACGGCGTGCCCTTCACGGTCAAGGAGAATATCGACTTCGCGGGCCTTCCCACGACCTGGGGCGTCCCTGCACTTGCGCAGGCGATCGCACCGCAGGATGCGCCGGTGGTTGAGCGGATGCGGGCGGCCGGCGCGATCCCCATCGGCCGCACGAACCTGCCCGACATGGCCTTGCGCGTGCATACGGACAGCGCACTTCACGGGCTGACGCGCAATCCCTGGGATCCGGCCCGCACCGCAGGTGGATCGAGCGGCGGGGAAGCGGCGGCGCTCGCAACGGGGATGAGCCCGATCGGTCTTGGCAACGATATCGGTGGGTCGCTCCGCAATCCGGCCAATGCCTGCGGCATTGCTTCGATCCGTCCGACGCTTGGCCGCGTGCCCGATGCCGGGGCGATCCCCGGCGAGGAAAGGCTTGTTGCGGCGCAGCTCATGAACAGCCAGGGTCCGATGGCGCGTACCGTGGCCGATGTGCGGCTTGGCCTCGGCATCCTTTCGGGCGAACATCCTCGCGATCCCTGGTCGGTCGATATGCCGCTGGCAGGGCCGCCCATTCCGGGCGCGATCAAAGTCGCGGTCGTGCCAGATCCGCCGGGCGGGACCATCGATCCCGCAATCTCGGCCGTGGTACGCCGCGCCGCTGACGCCCTTGCCGATGCGGGCTATGACGTGGTGGAGACCTGCCCGCCCGCTTATGCCGAAGCGGTCGCGCTTTGGGGGCGGTTTCTTCTTGGCGATTTCGCATCGATCATGCCCCAGATTTCCGCGATTATGAGCGCTGATGCGATGGCATTCCTGAACGCTGTCTATGCGCATACGGAACCGGTGACCGATGCCGCGTCGATGTCGCACGTACTTGTCGCGCGCGACATGATCGCGAAGGCTTGGTCAGTCTTCATGGCGGAATATCCGCTCGTCCTCACGCCCACCTGGACGCAGCTTCCCTTCGCGCACGGCTTCGATTCAGCGGGTGGCGAAAATAGCGCCGCGACGATCGAACTGATGCGACCCGTGGTCATCGCCAATCTTCTGGGCCTGCCTTCCGCCTGCCTCCCCGCGGGCCGCGACGAAGCGACCGGCCTGCCCATCGGCGTCCTCGTCAACGGTCGGCGTTTCCGTGACGATCTTTGCCTCGACGCCGCCGAAGCGATCGAGGCGCGGCTCGGGCTTCAGACGCCGATCGACCCCGTGGCCTGATCGGGCCAGTAGAGCCGCATCGGATTAGTAACGAGCAGCTTGTGCTGCAATGCCTCGTTCATTGCGATGGTCGGAATGACGTCGACAAGCTGCCCATCGTCGGGGATGTTCGCTTCCATGTTGGGATGCGGCCAGTCGGTGCCCCACAACACGCGGTCGGGATAGTCCGCCACCAGCGGCGCGACTGCCCGCGCGAAATCCCGCCAGGGCGGACCGCCAGCGTCGAGCCGGTCGGGGCAGGTGACTTTCGTCCAGATATCGGGGCGAGAGTCGAGCAGCTCCCGGAACGCCTTCATGTCCGGTCCGTCCGGCCCCTGCGAAACGTCGGGCCGCCCCATATGGTCGATCACCACCGGCACCGGGATCGCATCGATAAAGTGCCGCATCTCCTCCAATATGTCGGCCTCGAAATAGATCACCACGTGCCAGCCGAGCCCCGCGATCCTTCGCGACACCTCGAGAAACTTGTCCTTCGGCGCATCGTCGACAAGTCGCTTGAGGAAATTGAAACGCACACCGCGAATGCCGCCGGCGTCGAGAGCTTCAAGGCCCGCATCGTCGATCGCCGGATCGACAACCGCAACGCCACGCGCGTGTCCGTTCGACCGGGCAATGGCGTTGAGCGTCGCGCGATTGTCGGTCCCGTGACAGCTCGCCTGGACGATCACGTTGCGCGCAAGGCCGAGACGGTCGCGAAGCGCAAACAGCATTTCGGGGCCCGCATCCTCAGGAAGATATTTGGCTTTCGGGCTGAAAGGGAAATCCTTCATCGGACCGAAGACATGGCAATGGGCATCGACCGCGCCGGGCGGCGGCACAAAGCGGGGCTTCGACGGGTGCGCGCACCAGCTGACAATCCGCTCGCTCATGCAAACACCAGCCCGTCCATCAGCTTGCGCGCGGTGCGCAACAACGCGGCTGACTTGACCGCACCCGCCTCGTCGATCTCGAGGACGCAGCTCATCTCGCCGGTCGGATGCTCGACCGAAAGCGTCTTCGGACTGCCTGCAGGAATCGCGGCCACTTCAGCGGCGGGCGATCCCGGAATGAGGCAGGCCGTCGCGACGCTGACCGCGCCCAGCACCCCTATGCTCGCATGCGCGCGGTGCGGGATGAAGCTCCTGACGGTAATCGCGCCGCCATGCCGGGGTGGAGCCACAAGCATCATCTTGGGAACCGATTTCTCGCGGACATCGCCAAGGTTCATGCGCTCGCCCACGGCCAGCCGGATTGCCTCGATCCGATCCTTGAGCGCCGCATTCGCGTCCAGGCTGTCGCGGTCTTCATAGCCGGTGATGCCCATATCTTCGGCCTTCATGACGACACAGGGCATGCCATTGTCGATCAGCGTCACACGGACGCCGTTCACGTCTTCGGCCGCCGCGCCGGTCGGGAGCAGCGCGCCGCAGCTCGACCCTGCGGTATCGCGGAATTCGAGCGGGACCGGCGCATGAGAGCCCGGCACCCCGTCGATCCGCGCATCGCCGTCATAGCGCACCTGCCCGCCCGGCGTCCGCACGGTCGCGACGGCAACCTGCCCGGTATTTTCCATGAAGATCGCAACCCGGGTCTCGCCCTCAGCCGCAGCGACCAATCCGCGCTCGATTGCGAACGGCCCGACGCCTGCCAATATGTTTCCGCAATTCTGCGCGTCGCTGACGATCGCCTGGTCGACAGAGACCTGGAGGAAAAGGTAATCGACATCGATCCCCGCACGCGCCGATTTCGAGACCAGCGCGACCTTGCTGGTCAGCGGATCGGCTCCGCCCATCCCGTCGGTCTGGCGGGGGTCAGGGGAACCCATGATCCCAAGCAACAGCGCATCTCGGGCCGCCAGGTCGGTAGGCAGGTCGTCCCGAAGAAAATAGCCGCCCTTGGACGTGCCCCCGCGCATCCACATGCAGCGTATGGGGTCAGACATATTTGAGGCCCATCGCGGCGAGCTTCTCACGCATCTTGTACATGTCGAGGCCAAGCTCGCCCGCCGCGAGCCTGGCGCGCTTCGACGCTTCATTGGCCTCGCGCGTACGCGCCGCCGTCAGCACGGCTTCGGCCTCCGGTCGCTTGACGACACAGACACCGTCATCGTCTGCCACGATCACGTCGCCCGGATCGATCGCTGCGCCTGCGCAGATCACAGGCACGTTCACTGAGCCGAGCGTGGCCTTGACCGTCCCTTGTGCGAAGATCGCCTTCGACCAGACCGGGAATTGCATCTGCGTCAGGTCGCGCACGTCGCGGATTCCGGCGTCGATGATCAGTCCCCGGCATCCCCGTGCCTCTGCGGAGGTCGCCAGCAGGTCTCCGAAATATCCGTCCTCGCAGGGAGAGGTTGGCGCGATCACGAGAACATCGCCGGCGCAAAGCTGTTCGATCGCGACGTGCACCATCCAGTTGTCACCGGGCGGGGCGGAGATGGTCACGGCGGAGCCCGCAATCCGCGCGCCGGGATAGATGGGCCGCATATGGGAGGCGAGCAGACCGGTTCGTCCCTGCGCTTCGTGAACGGTCGCAACGCCGCATTCGGCCAGGCCGTCGATCACGCTCGGGCTCGCCCGCTCGATATTCTGGACGACGATTCCGCTCATGGCACTCTCCCTCGATCGCACAAGGCTAGAAATCTTGACGCCCGCGCACCAGTTCATTCATTCGCCTTGGTATAAGTTTATGCTAAGACTGATGGGGATGAACGTTTGGCAGCTCAATCTTCGCCATGTGCGCGCGGCCGCCGAGATATACAGTCTCGGGACGATCAGCGCGGCCGCCGGATCGGTGAGCTTGACCCAGCCGGCCATCACTCAGGCGCTTGCGAAGCTTGAAGCCCAGCTTGGCCTCTCGTTGTTCGATCGCCGGCCGGACGGCATGGAGCCGACACCTGCTGCACACTTGTTCGTGCCGCGTGTGAATGCCGCGCTTGCCCAGATCGCCAGCCCGCGCGTCACGATGGCGCAAATGCGTGCGCTGATCGCCATTGCCGATGCCGGCAGCTACCCGGGTGCCAGCGCGGCAACCGGGCTTGCTCAACCCTCGCTGCACCGGGCGGTCAATGACCTGTCGATGGCCTTGCGGCGGCCGGTGACGGAGCGGCGGGGAAAAGGCCTCGCTCTCACCGAAACCGGAATCCGGCTGGTGCGGGCATTCCGGCTGGCGCGCGCAGAGCTTCAGGCAGGTCTGGCCGAAGTGGAAGGGCTGAAAGGACGGGAGACAGGGCGTATCGCGATTGGCGCGATGCCGCTCTCGCGGGCACGCCTGTTGCCGGCCGCGGTCTCGGCCTTCTACCGCGGTCATCCCCTGTTCCGCATTGCCATCGCCGAAGGAAGCTGGGCGGAGCTTATCGAGCCGCTGCGCGATGGCGACCTCGACCTTTTGATCGGGGCGCTTCGCGACCCTTCTCCGGGCGATGACCTGGTCCAGACGCCGCTATTCGAAGACCGGCCAGTGATCCTCGGCCGGAAGGGGCATCCGCTTTCGGGCGCAATGCCGGGTATTGGCGCGCTTGCCCGTTTTCCCTGGGCGATCGCGCCGCCGGGCGCGCCATTGCGTGGGCAGTGGGAAAGGCTGTTTCGCGATGCGGGAGTCGATCCGCCCGATGTCCCGGTCGAATGCGGCTCCGTCATCACGATCCGCCAGATTCTCCTCGATAGCGATTTCCTGACGTTGCTCTCGCCCGATCAGGTTGCAGTAGAACTCGAGGCAGGGTGGCTGGCAAAGATTTGCGACGCACCCGGTGGGCTGACGCGAACGATTGGCCTCACCACGCGGTCCGGCTGGCGGCCGACGGCGATGCAGCAGGCGTTTCTCGATCAGATCGTAGCAAGCTTGAGTTCACAGAATTCGTGAAATCTAATAGGGTGGTCCGCGATCCGATTGGCACGCGGCGCGTTGCCCCGGCTAACGCGGAGCCATGGTGGAGAGCCTGGCCCTGATCGGCTTTGGAGAGGCCGGAAAGACGTTCGCGCTGGCTGGAGGCTGGGGCGAGGCAGCATCTGCCTTCGATGTCAAGACGGACGATCCCGCGACGCGCCAGGCAATGCTCGATGACTATGCCAAAGCCTGCATCCGGTTCGCGCCTAGCCCTGCGGACGCCTTGCGGAATTCGCCTGCGGTGTTGAGCCTCGTAACGGCGGACCGGTCGCTTGAGGCGGCAGAGGCCGCGGCACCCCATCTTGCGGCCGGAGCCTTGTTTTTCGACATGAATTCGGTTGCGCCCGAAACCAAGAAGACAGCCGCAGCGATAATCGAGGCGGCGGGCGGTCATTATATCGACGTGGCGATCATGGCGCCGGTCCAGCCGGCCGGGCTTGCGGTCCCGCTGCTGTTGAGCGGCGCGCACGCGGCGGAAGGCGCCGAGATCCTTTCAGCCGCAGGATTTGCCAATGTTGGCGTCGTTGCGGGCCCGCTCGGTCGGGCCTCGTCCATCAAGATGATCCGTTCGGTCATGGTCAAGGGTATCGAAGCGCTGACGGCGGAATGCCTGATAGCGGCGGCGCGCGCGGATGTTTTCGATGAAGTCGTGGCCTCGCTCGGTGCCGATTGGCCAGAGAAGGCCGATTACTGCCTCGACCGGATGATGCGCCACGGTCTCAGGCGAGCGGCGGAAATGGAGGAAGTGGCAGCGACGCTCGAAGCGCTTGGCGTTTCTCCCGAAATGACGCGCGGCACGATACGGCGTCAGCGCGAAATCGGTGAAGCGGCGGTCGACCCCGTCCCCGAAGGTCTTGAGGCAAAGCTTGAAAGGGTCGCGAAATGACGCTCGTCATCGATTGCCATGGCCACTACACGACGGCGCCTGCCGCCCATGGTGAGTGGCGCGAGGCCCAGAAGGCGGCGTTCCGCGCCGGGGATCCCGCCCCGCCCTATCCGGCGTTTTCAGACGACGAGATCCGCGAAACGCTGGAGGCGAACCAGATTCGCCTCATCCGTGAAAGAGGCGCGGACATGACGATTTTCTCCCCTCGCGCGTCGGCCATGGCGCCGCATGTGGGGGACGAAGGCGTCGCGCTGGCCTGGGCGCGCGCGAACAACGATCTGATCGCCCGGTGCGTCTCGCTCTATCCCGAGACGTTCGCGGGCGTCTGCATGCTCCCCCAATCGCCGGCGGCAGACATGCAGGGCTCGATCGCCGAACTCGAACGCTGCGTCGATATGGGCTTTGTCGGCTGCAACCTGAACCCCGACCCCGGCGGCGGGCATTTCCGCCACCCGCCGCTGACTGACCGGTTCTGGTATCCCTTCTACGAAAAGATGGCAGAACTGGACGTTCCGGCGATGATTCATGTCTCGGGCAGCTGTAACCCGGCGATGCACGCGACAGGAGCTTATTATATCGCGGCGGACACGATTGCCTTCATGCAGCTGATCGAGGGAGACCTGTTCACGGACTTTCCGACGCTTCGTTTCATCATCCCGCATGGCGGTGGCGCCGTTCCCTATCATTGGGGCCGTTATCGGGGGCTTGCCGACATGCTGAAGAAGCCGTCGCTCGATACGCACCTCATGAACAACATCTATTTCGATACATGCGTCTATCACCAGCCGGGGATCGACCTTCTGGCCGACGTGATAGACCGGAAGAACATCCTGTTCGGATCCGAAATGGTCGGCGCGGTGCGCGGCATCGATCCGGAGACGGGGCATTATTTCGACGATACCAAGCGCTACATCGACGCATTGGACATAAGCACCGAGGAGAAACACGCGATCTTCGAGGGCAATGCGCGACGCGTTTTCCCGCGTCTCGACGCTCTCCTGAAACGGAGAGGGCTATGATTGCGGACATCCACCAATATCTCGCCGAGTTCGACGACATCCCGGGCACGCGCGTCTACACGGCGAGGCGCGCGCGTCAGGGCTATTGGATGAACCAGTTCGCCATGAGCCTGATGAAACCGGAAAACCGCGAGCGGTGGAAGGCGGACGAGCGCGGCTATATCGACGATTGGCCGATGACCGAGGAGCAGAGGCAGGCGATCCTCGACCGCGACTACAACCGCATGCTCGATCTGGGCGCGAACATCTATTTCATGTCCAAGGTCTTTTCGACCGACGGCCTGTCCTTCCTCCAGGCCGTCAGCACCATGACGGGTATGAGCGTGGAGGAATATCGCGCGATGATGCTGGCCGGTGGGCGTTCGCCCGATGGCGTGCGCTCGATCAGGGAGGGACGCTGACATGGCCAGGATAACGGCAGGGCTGGCAACCAGCCACATCCCGGCGGTCGGGGCCGCTATCGATCTTGGCAAGACAGCCGAGCCCTATTGGGTGCCGACTTTCGCGGGCTATGAATGGACGAAGAAATGGGCCTCCGCCGAGGGCAAGCCGGATGTGGTGATCCTTGTCTATAACGATCACGCCAGCGCATTCGACATGAAGTGCATTCCGACCTTTGCACTAGGTTGCGCAGAGCAGTTTGCCCCGGCGGATGAAGGTTGGGGGCCGCGCCCCGTGCCAGTCGTGAAGGGACATCCCGATCTCGCCTGGCATCTGGCCCAGTGCCTGATCCTCGAAGAGTTCGACATGACGGTCATCAACGAAATGGATGTCGATCATGGCCTGACCGTGCCGTTGAGTCTGGTTTATGGCCAGCCCGAGGAATGGCCGATCCGGGTCGTTCCGCTTGCCGTCAATGTCGTCGTCTATCCGCCGCCTTCGGGCAACCGGTGCTGGGCTTTGGGGGAGGCCATCAGGCGCGCGGTCGAAAGTTTTCCCGAGGAGCTGAATGTCCAGATCTGGGGAACTGGCGGGATGAGCCACCAGCTTCAGGGGACGCGCGCCGGTCTGATCAACGCCGATTGGGACAATGATTTTCTCGACGGCCTGATTGGGGAAAGCGACCGGCTGCGCCACATTCCTCACATCGAATATCTGCGCGAAACAGGCAGCGAGGGGATCGAGATGGTGATGTGGCTCATCATGCGCGGCGCGCTCGGCAGGAGAACGCGAATGCTGCACCGCCACTATCACGTCGCTGCCTCGAACACGGCAGTCGGGCATATCGTCCTTGAACCGGAGACTTGAGATGAGAATAGCGATTGTCGGCGGCGGTGCGTTTGGCGAGAAACATCTGGATGGCCTCCGCTTGATCGATGGTGTGGAGGTGACCGCGATCGCCGGGCGGCGACAGGAGCCGACCGCGCAGATGGCCGAGAAATACGGCATTCCCTTTGCCACGACCGATTTCGATTCAGTCCTGGCACGCGACGATGTTGATGCCGTGATCCTCTGCACGCCAACGCAAATGCACGCGGCGCAGGCCATCGCCTGCATGGATGCGGGCAAGCATGTGCAGGTCGAAATCCCGCTGGCGGACAGCCTTGCCGATGCCGAAGCGGTGCTTGCGAAACAGAAGGAAACCGGCCTTGTCTGCATGGTGGGGCACACAAGGCGGTTCAACCCGTCGCATCAATATGTGCACCGCCGGATCGAGGCGGGCGAATTCCATGTCCAGCAGATGGACGTGCAGACCTATTTCTTCCGCCGCAAGAACATGAACGCGAAGGGCGAACCCAGAAGCTGGACCGATCACCTGCTCTGGCATCATGCTGCGCACACGGTCGATCTCTTCACCTGGCAAGCGGGGCCGATCGTGAAGGCGAACGCGATCGAAGGGCCGCATCATCCCGAACTGGGCATCGCGATGGACATGTCGATCCAGCTGAAGGCGGAAGGCGGCGCGATCTGCACGCTTTCGCTCAGTTTCAACAATGATGGGCCGCTCGGCACATTCTTCCGCTATATTGGCGATAGTGCCACCTATATTGCGCGCTACGACGATCTGGTGAATGGCAGGGAAGAGCCGGTCGACGTCTCAAACGTCGATGTCTCGATGAACGGCATCGAGCTTCAGGACCGCGAATTCATCGCCGCGATCCGCGAGGGGCGCGAACCCGTTGCCAGCGTCGCGCAGGTGCTGCCTTGCTACCGCGTCCTCCACCAGCTCGAACAGCAGCTCCGGTGAAGACGCAGGTCGCAATCATCGGCGCGGGGCCAGCGGGGCTCCTGCTCGGCCATCTCCTTCGGGCCGAAGGGATCGATTGCGTGATCGTGGAACGCACCTCGCCCGAACATGTCCTGGGTCGCATTCGGGCGGGCGTGCTTGAACGCGTGACGACAGAGCTGATAGACCGGCTCGGGCTCGGCGCACGGATGCACGCCGAAGGGCTTGTGCACGACGGCTTCAACCTCGCGGACGGCGGGCGGCTGATCCGGATCGATATCGCCGCGCTCACCGGCAAGCAGGTGATGGTCTATGGCCAGACCGAAATCACCCGCGACCTTATGGACGCGGCGCCGGAACGCGGGCTGGAAATCGTTTATGACGCGGAGGATGTGGCGCTCCACGATATCGAAGGCGATGCGCCCTCGCTCACTTACCGGAAAGGCGGCGTGGAACACCGCATCGAGGCGCGCTTCATCGCCGGGTGCGACGGGTTTCACGGGCCATCGCGCCAGGCGATCCCGGCGGGCGCCGGGGCGGTTTACGAGCGCGTCTATCCGTTCGGCTGGCTCGGCATCCTGGCCGATGTGCCACCCTGCAATCATGAGCTGATCTACGCCAATCAGGATCGCGGCTTCGCGCTCGCCTCGATGCGCTCGCCGACGCGCAGCCGCTATTATATCGATGTGCCGCTGACCGAGGTCCTTGAGGATTGGCCCGACGACCGGGTCTGGGACGAGCTTGCCCTTCGGCTCGGGCCGGATGTCGCCCCGCACATTGCGCGCGGCGCCGCGATCGAGAAAAGCATCGCGCCCTTGCGCTCGTTCGTGTTCGCGCCGATGCGCCATGGCAGCCTGTTCCTCGCAGGGGACGCCGCCCATATCGTGCCGCCAACGGGCGCCAAGGGGCTGAACCTCGCCGCCTCGGACGTAACCTATTTGTCGGACGCGCTCATCGCCCATTTCCGCAAAGGCGATCCTGACGGCCTCGCCCGCTATTCGGACAAGTCGCTCGCGCGCGTGTGGAAATCCGAACGCTTCAGCTGGTCGCTCACCAAACTGATGCACCGCTTTCCCGAAGACGGCCCGTTCGAACGCCAGATGCAACTCGCCGAACTCGATTACATCGCCAGCTCCACCGCCGCCCGTACGGCGATCGCCGAGAATTATGTTGGGTTGGCGCTGTAGGATGTGTGCTGGCGGAGACGGAGTCCGCCAAACTGCCATCCGTAGCCATTCATCTGAGTGCGCAAATATCCGAGAAATAAGGGAGATTATCGCCTGTTACGCGTGCCGGTCGTCCGTCCGCGTCCGGTTGCGTTCCCATAAAACCATGCTATTATCGGGGAACGTATTTGGGAACGGAGACGCCAAGCTATGCCTGTCAAGCTCAGCAATGCCCTTAATTCTGTGAACTGGAAAAAATTAGGGGCAGGTCGCCACGCTGACGGTGGCGGGTTGCATTTACTGGTGAAGGAAAGCGGCGCGCGATCCTGGGTGTTTCGCTTTATGCTCAAGGGTAAATCGCATGACATAGGCTTGTCCCGGTGCCCAGAGGCAGTGGAATTGCTGCGCCAAACAAGGGGTGAGGAACTAACCCTCGCACAAGCGCGAGATGTCGCTGCGATCTACCGGCTCAAGGTGAAGGCAGGGATTGACCCCCTTGAGGAACGCCAACGGGGAGCCGCTGAGGCGCTTGCAGCGGCTCAGGCGGCGCAGATAGCCGGAATCACCTTCAAAGCCGTGGCAGAGGCTTATATCGCCGCCAATGAAGCAAGCTGGCGCAATGACAAGCACCGGCAGCAATGGCGCAACACGCTGGCCAGCTATGTCTATCCCGTCATGGGCGAGTTGCCCGTCGCCGAAATTAGCACTGCGCACGTCCTCAAGATTCTGGAGCCGATCTGGCAGAACAAGGCCGAAACTGCCAGCCGCATTCGAGGGCGAATTGAAACGGTGCTCGATGCCGCCAAGGCGCGAGGCTATCGGGAAGGTGAAAATCCTGCCCGCTGGCGCGGCCATATTGCACAAATCCTGCCTGCCCGTAGGCGACTATCGCGCGGCCATCACAAGGCGATGGCCTATAACGAGATTTCCTCTTTTATCGCTGGTTTGCACCAGCGCGAGGCCACAGCGGGGCTGGCACTGGAATTTGCCATCCTGACGGCGGCAAGAACCGGCGAAGTGATCGGAGCCACTTGGGCGGAAGTGGATATTGCCAAAGCGATTTGGACAATACCGGCCGCCCGGATGAAGGCAGGCAAAGAGCATCGCGTTCCATTGTCCCCGCGAGCGGTCGAAATTTTGCAAGCGGTGGAGCCACTCCACAAGGAATGGCTTTTCCCGAACGAAAAGGACGGCAAGCTGTCCGGCATGGCCATGACCATGTTGCTTCGCCGCATGAAAATTGACGCGACCGTCCATGGTTTTCGCAGCGGGTTTCGGGATTGGGCAGCCGAATGCACCGGCTATGCCCATGAAATTTGCGAAATGGCTTTGGCTCACGCTATCGGAAACAAGGCGGAAGCGGCTTACCGGCGCGGCGATCTTTTCGAAAAACGGCGACGGCTTATGTCCGATTGGGCCGCCTATTGCGGAGCACCACCAGCAGACAAGGAAAATGTTGAGCCTCTCCGCGCAAGGGCTTAATCTCGTTTATCACTCATTCGCCGCAGCTACAGCTTCGTTAACGGCGTCCATAGCTGCGACTGATGCGGCATCGTTCGCAGTCGAAGTCGTTAAGCTGCGAACTTGCCCGTCGAAAGAACATTTAAATCCATGCAATCCGCTACAAAGATTTTCTGTAACAATTAAGTGATCACCACGATGGTAAAGTTTCACACTGCACGATCTGCCATAAAAATTATCCCACTCGCTAACCTTTATCGGATTGGTGCCGAAGCCTTTTACAACACCTGACATTTCTCCAGTGCAAGACGGGGAACTCACTGAAATGCTAACCTTAAAACGACCTTTGGAAGTTGGTGCAATGTCGACTTTTCCACTGGCTCCGCCACCGAAACTGCCCGCGTAGCTACCAATCCAAGCAGTAGGATGCCTAATTTCGAGTGGCGGCGAGACCTCAATCGGCACAACCGGAACAAGCTGATCGGCAGTAGGATGCCTAATTTCGAGTGGCGGCGAGACCACAGCCTGACTTTCAGACGAGCGTTTGGGGCTGAATTTGCGATCATAAACTATTAAAAAAAGGGCCAAAAGAGCCGCTGGCCCCCACAACAGCTTGATCGCATTGAAGATGATTACAGCTAGAATTATTGATGGAAGCCAACCTAGCCCAAAACCCAATAGATAGCCATACGTGACGATGCAGTACCACCAGCTACCGAAAAAAGCAGCGATAGCGGGAATAACCCCAAGGCAACCTCCGGCGAAGAAGTAAAGTTCATCATCGTCCATTGTCGGGTACTGTCCTTCTTGATACTCATTTTATCCGATTTTTATTAACATTCTGTATGTATCTCGACTGCCTGTTCCTTCAGAGCGCAGGGGAGTAGCCAAATGAAGCCTGACGTTCGCGATGAACTAGAAGTCTTGCGCGATAATTTGGTGACGTGCGCCGAACTGTATTTGACCACAGACTTGCCCACCCAACGACTGGCTGTAACCAGCGCGCTTTTGGAGGTGGCAAAATATCTTGAAGCACACGATTTCCCGCCCGAAACGCTCCTGCCGATCATACGTCCGGCTCTCGCGCTAGCCGAAAGGCAAAACAATGCGCTCGACAAAATGTTTTCGCAGCGACACCGCAAAGGACGGCCGAGCGCGACGATGGATGAGCATATGCGCACTGCCATCTTGGCGGTATTTGCGAACGCCTGGCTTCGGCTGCGTCAGGGCGACGATAGCAAGCAGGCGGTTAAGCTTGCGGAAGCCGCTCGTAATATGCGCGGACGTTGGTTCGGAAATATCAGTGGAGCCACGCTGAAAACTGCACGTGAGATTATTAGCGGAGAAGCCAAAGACCATATGGCCGTTGAGTTTTTTGAGAAATTCAGCACCTTTTTTGAAAAGGTAGTTGCGACAATTGGATTGAGCCGCACCATTCCATTGATGGTTCGTTACATCAACGAACATCCCGTCAGCCCGTCGATGGGAATCTTGAAAACCATACCTTTTTCTCCGGCCGAAGAAGAGTGAAACCCAACGTCCGAGCAACTCCGCTCGTGACCAAATGGGGCCGCACACATGCAGACGCCGATTACACTGACCATTCCCGATGCCGTGAAAGTATCGGGCTTAAGCCGAACCACGATCTATGAGGCTCTGAAACGGGGCGACCTGACAGCCGTGAAGGCAGGACGCCGCACTTTGATCCGCTTTGGCGACCTAGACGCCTATATGGACAGCCTTCCAGCATACCGAGCGGGGACATGAATCAGCAAAATCTCGCGAGCGATTGCGCGGCGCGGGTGGCGATCATAGAAAGCCAATGGTTCGATCACTATGTTAAACTCGCCCTTTCAATTTCGTCACGCCGAGAGGGGGAGAATTTTTCACAGCCGTCCATTGAGCGCTTTACGCTGTCCAAATTCCAACAGCGCCCACCCAGCCGTTACAAGTTGGCGGAGCCGGTAGAACTATCTGCCTTCGGCGCTCCTTTCCAGCCTCATCACTACTATCAAGTAGTATCCGCGGGCGCGCGAAAGGGCGGGGACCCAATTCCATCTAGACGGAATTGCAGCGCGTCTAGCCTTTTTGAACTGAGGATTGAACATGGCGACTTTATCTGAAATATCGGCTGGGACCGGCATTCGCAGCGATCTTCTCTGGAAACTTCAACGCTACGGGTTCGAATTTGAAGAAGACAATTTCGACATCGATGCGCATCATCAAAAGGCGCTCAACGAATTAAATCGTTGCCGAATGTCGCCATATGTCATTGCATATGCACTGCGATGCCGCACCCAAGGGTCAGAAGAACATTTTGCTCGCTACGATAACCTGGTTTCTATCTCGAAAATACGGCGACTCTCAATTGAAGGGGCATTCTTCGACGTTCGAGCAAACCAAATCGAGGGCGAACTGCTTCCCACTGCTAAGCACTGGATTGATCGAGCGGCGGGATGCGGTAGCGACATGGATGCTCTGGATCGCATTGGACGCTGGTGCAAAGCAGTTTTAGCCGCTGGCCCGCATACTGCCGTTGAGCACAGCTATCTGGCATCCCGTCTTCTCATGTCATTGTCCTACGAGGATATGCTAAAATATCCCAAGCCGGTCTCAACTGCCCTGAATAAGGTAGCGCACTACGGCCATCTGGACGGATGTCATCGAAAAGAACCCAACCCCGACGGAACAAAGCGGAATGTATATTTTCGACCGAAATACGAATTATAGCTCGTTCGAAAATGTGCCGCAACGTCAAGCCAAAAAAAGTGCACTCATCCTGCGAGCCGACGCTGGCCGGTCCATCGGTGCTCGCTCGAAGGTATCCCCCGGCAGTCCGGGGCTTTCGCCTAGAGACTCCTTTTTCGGCATCTGTCAGCACCTGCCCAACGTCCACGCCCGTGTAGCATATCTCCCTTCGGGGAGCGTTTATGGGAACGAATCGTAGATTTCAATAAAACTATCGGAAATCTGGTATTTTTGGCGGAGACGGAGTCCGACTTAAATGTAGATTAGTATTCTGATATCAGGTGATAAACGGAGTATCAGAATTTCTGAGCCCCACACTCAGACCCACATTTCGGAGCGGATGCAAGCGCACATCCTGAGATTACGGGAGCAAGCAATCAGCTGCGTCGCATATCGCTCGGCTTGGCTGCCAGCCATGGCACGAAGGGTAAAAGTCCTCATCTTCGTCTGGTCCCAGCACGCGCTCGATCTTGGACAACGCCTTGAAGCCACCGACACTTGAAGTGCGTTCGGCTCGCTCGACAACGGCAGTTAGCCTATCAATCAACTTGGCGGATCGCGGGTATTGGCGTCGCATTGAGGTTCCCGGTTAATTGGGTTGCCAGGCTGAGCAGGCGATTGCGCTACGACATCGATTACCTTGAGGCGCCAGTCTTTGGTATGGGTAGTCCGTCGAATCTCGTTGCGCCCACGTGATTCTTGTTCCGCAGCGAAGGGGTCTTCCTCGGCCCTTCCGTCGTCCTCGCGTTTAGCAGCGGCTAGTACGGCAAGGCTAACGGCGGTATTGTTGGCAATGTTCTCCAAGCATGGGGTTTTGGCACCCTTGAAGGAGCGTCGGGAAGCTGACGGAATCGGGGATAGGTAAAGGCACATTGAAGGCACTTAGGGCAATACAGCAACGTGCAAGTACGCGATATCTTTGCCTCCAATTCATCTGGGTCGGCTAACGAAATTGAAGCGTGATCTGGGTTTCCGCCGAAAGCATAAGCTGGTTCATCGAAAGCTTGTTTTCGGGAAGGTCTCCAAGCGTTGACCGCACTTCGCCGGAAACCGCTTGCTGTATTGCATAGGTACCGCAATAGCCACGACCGGCAAGGTCGTTAGCGATGATGAGAACGTCCTCTTCGCCAAGCAAGTCACTGTGAATGGTCGTGCGCACCTCGAAGGGGACCGCGTCCTGACTGCACAGCAGGTCCAGCGTCGATGAAAAACGCGACCAGGCTTTGACGCCGGTCACACGCCGAAACTTGGTGGGTGGCGCCTTGTAATCGAGTGCGATCCTGTCGAGCAATCGCGCCTTGAGCATTCGGGCGACCACATCGGGACGCAAACCGTTGGTGTCGAGTTTGAGGGCAAATCCCATCGCTTTGACCTTCGTCGCGAAATCGCACAGCCCGCGCCAATTTGTCGCCTCGCCACCGGAAAGGACGACACCATCAAGCAACCCCTGGCGTCTGGTGAGGAACTCAAGAATCTCTTCCTCGCCTATGCTGCCTTGTCCCAGCACGATCTGTGGGTTGTGGCAGTATCCGCAGCGCATGTTGCAGCCCGCAACCCAGACGATACAGGCGACCCGGTCCGGAAAATCCAGCATGGTGAAGGGGGTCAACCCGTGAAACGGGGCTGCGGCACGCTTTTCGACGTGCCGATTGCCCTCTGGCATTTTTGCAACCGCTTCCATCTCAGTGCGGTGATGCAAAGAGGTCGCCGACCATTGCGGCATCTTCGGTGAAATGGCGGCGCTGACGGTGCTCACCTGCCTTGCCCTTATTGAAGCTGTCGACCGGGCGGAAGTATCCCATCACCCGGGTCCAGACCTTGGTCCTTTCGCCGCATTCTGGGCATTCCGGCTGCTCGCCCTGCAAGTAACCATGTGTGTCGCAGACCGAGAAGACCGGCGTCAGCGTGACGTAAGGCAGGCGATAATTGGTCAGCACCTTCTTCAGGAAGTTCCGGGCGGCATCGGCGCTCGACAGTTTCTCGCTCATGTAGAGATGGAGCACCGTGCCGCCAGTATACTTGCATTGCAGGTCATTCTGCAGTTCGAGCGCTTCGAAGGGGTCGTCGGTGTGATCGACCGGGATCTGCGACGAATTGGTATAGTAGATGTTCTCCTCGCCGCCAGCCTGGAGAATGTCGGGAAACCGCTTCTGGTCTTCCTTGGCAAAGCGATAGGTGGTGCCTTCTGCCGGGGTAGCTTCGAGGTTGTACAAATTGCCGGTCTGTTCCTGATATCCGACCAGCTTCGCACGCATATGGTCGAGGATGTCCAGCGCCATCTGTATCCCATCCGGCTTGGTCAGGTCAGAGGCGTCCTTGGTGAAGTTGCGCACCATTTCGTTCATTCCGTTGACTCCGATGGTCGAGAAATGGTTGCGCAGGAAGGGCAGGTAGCGGGCGGTGAAGGGGTACAGCCCGCGATCGTACATCTGCTGGACGAAAGCACGTTTCTTTTCGAGCGTTGACTTCGCGATATCCATCAACCGGTCGAGTTCATCCATCAGGGCCGGAAGATCGCCTTTGAAGCGATATCCGAGTGCGGCCATGTTGATGGTCACGACGCCGAGCGAACCGGTCATTTCAGCCGAGCCGAACAGGCCGTTTCCGCGTTTCAACAATTCGCGCAGGTCGAGTTGGAGGCGGCAACACATCGATCGCACTGCGCCCGGCGAATAGGCTTCGGGATTGGGGCGTCGCTCCCCGGTCTCCGGATCACGGATATACTGGCTGCCGATGAAATTCTGGAAATAGGAGGATCCGACCCTCGCCGCGTTCTCGAAGATCGCGGTAGCCACCTTGCTGTCCCAGTCGAAATCTTCGGTGATGTTCACCGTCGGGATAGGGAAAGTAAAGGGTTGGCCGGTTGCGTCGCCTTCGGTCATCACTTCATAATAGGCGAGATTGATCAGCTCCATCTCCGGAGCGAAGTGGGAGAAGGTCATGTCTTTCAGCGATCGCAATCCCATGTCCCGTGCCTGTGCCCGGGCAAGCAGGACGTCATTCTCGATCCCGGCGAAAAGATGGAGGTTCCGATAGGTCGGATAGAGACTGCGCAAGTCTTCGGGCACCACGATGTCGAGCGTAATGTTCGTGAACGGAGATTGCCCCCAACGCGCCGGCACATTGAGGTTGTAAACGAACTGCCGGATCGCCTTTTTCACTTCGGCGAATGTCAGATTATCGTAGAAGACGTAGGGCGCCAGATAGGTGTCGAAACTCGAAAACGCCTGCGCGCCGGCCCATTCCGATTGCAGGATGCCGAGGAAGTTGCTCATCTGGCCAAGCGCTTCGCGGAAATGTCGTGGCGGGCGAGACGAGACGCGCCCGGCTACACCGTTGAACCCATCGTTCAGCAGCGCGCGCAGCGACCACCCTGCGCAATATCCTGTCAGGCAATCGAGATCGTGGATATGGATGTCGCCCCGCCGGTGCGCCAGGCCCTCCTCGGGCGCATAGACCTCGTCGAGCCAGAAGTTGGCGATCACCTTGCCCGCGACGTTGCTGATGAGGCCGGCGTGCGAATAGCCGACATTGGCGTTGGCCTTGATCCGCCAGTCGGCACCCGAGATATACTCTCCGACGGTTTCCGAGCAGTTGATTTCGCGGCCACCCCGGAGTGCGTCACGAATGCCCATTCGGTCATACGAACGATCATTCGCTGCATGCGCTTCGCAAGCACTTTCGTTCTTCAGTTTCGGCGTCATGGTTCCCTTCTCTCCCTGATCCGCGCCAGCTCCCGGTGAGCGATCTAAACACAACATGTAGTATTGGCTTGAGGGGTTTAGGCACAAGATAGGAAGATTGGATTGATAAATGTCAAACCGATGAAATTTTCTCGATGGAGCGTTTCGGGCGAGTTTCGCGGCATCAAGGAATAGTCATGCGATCCCCAGATCAGGCCCGGGTGCCCCCCCCTTATGGTAGGATCGCATTCTTGATTTCGGTCAAAGCCTCAGCCGTATCGCTGACCTATCCGCGCGGCACATGTGACGATGCCTCGCGCTTTGGGCGCGCATCGTGGACCTGCGGAGAAACGGATTGTCGGAGACAGTGGCGACGGCGTTGCTCAAGGCACTCAAGGATCGCGGAGCGGACCGGGTTTTCGGAATTCCGGGTGATTTTGTCCTGCCTTTCTTTCGCGCCATCTCCGAGACCGACATTCTGCCCTTGCACACGCTGAGCCATGAACCTTCGGTCGGTTATGCGGCGGATGCCGCCAGCCGGATCGGGAGCAGTTTGGGCGTTGCGGCTGTCACCTACGGTGCCGGTGCCCTCAACATGGTGAACGCCGTGGCTCAGGCCTATGCTGAGAAATCGCCCTTGGTGGTCATTTCGGGAGCGCCTGGCGCGCAGGAGGGGGTCTTGGGGCTCGGCCTGCACCATCAGGTCAAGAGCCTGAACTCCCAATTCGAAGTCTTCCGAGAATTGACCTGTGCCCAATGCATTCTCGATGACCCGACGATCGCGCATCAGGAGATCGCGAGAGTGCTCGACACCGCTATCAGCCTGTCGCGGCCGGTCTATATCGAGTTCCCGCGCGATCTCGTCGACATGCCATGCGAATCAGTGTCTCCAATGCACTTGCCGCCCTCTGACCTTGATAGCGCGCGAGCCTGCGCCCTAGAAATCATTGGCAAGCTCGGGGCGGCTGAGTCCCCTGCAATCCTCGTTGGCGTTGAGGCGCGCCGATACGACCTCGAAGACAGGATTGCCGAGCTATGCCGGACCTTGTGCATTCCGGTTGCAACAAGCTTCATGGGCAGGGGGTTGTTTGCTGCCGAGGAATTGCCTCTCCTCGGCACCTATCTTGGTTCTGCCGGAGATCCGGAGGTTGCCGAGACAGTTGAAGGCGCAGACTGCCTGCTGATGCTGGGGGTGATCGTTTGCGACACGAATTTTGGCGTTTCCGGCCGCGAGATCGATATGCGAGCATCGATCCGCGCGCTCGATCGCACTGTCGTGTTCGCTCATCACATCTACCCGGACGTCACACTCGAAGCACTGATCGACGCGTTGACTGAAATCGCCGAGCCGATCGGGGCGGCCAGGTCGGCGGGCGGTGCATCCTACGCGGTTGGGTTGCCCGATGATGCGACGCGGCTGGCACCGTCGCATATCGCCATCGGCATCAACGACCTGTTCGAAACTCATGGGCCAATGCCGATCGCCGCCGATGTCGGAGACTGCCTTTTCATCGGCCTGGAGGTCGCCGATACCGAATTGGTTGCGCCTGGTTACTATGCTTCGATGGGAACAGGCGTCCCCGCGGGGCTTGCCATCAACGCTGTGACAGGCCGCCGTCCGATCGTGCTCGTCGGCGATGGCGCATTTCAGATGACCGGCTGGGAACTCGGAAACTGCCAACGCTATGGATGGTCACCGATCGTGATTGTACTCAACAATCAGGGCTGGGGGATGCTCCGGAGTTTCGCAGCAGCTGATGCTTACACCGACCTCGCCGATTTCCACTATGCCGACCTGGCGCAATCGCTGGGCGGGAAAGGAGAGCGGGTTGAGACC
The DNA here is from genome assembly GCA_041916635.1 of Sphingomonadaceae bacterium. Lineage (GTDB taxonomy): Bacteria > Pseudomonadota > Alphaproteobacteria > Sphingomonadales > Sphingomonadaceae > Aquisediminimonas. The sequence continues at coordinate 1,742,651 of JAYRZE010000001.1, forward strand.
TGCTCCGAGCTCGCCGAGGCGCTGAAAAGAGCGGTCGAAGAAGAGGGCTGCTTCTACCTGATCGAAGCGATGCTGCCGCGTGGCAGCACGTCTGATGCATTGCAACGCTTTACGCAGGCCATAAGGCGGATTTCGGCGCTGGCGAATGAATAGCGGCCGCCGCGCCACCACGCCTCGCTGCATCAACCGATTGCTGGCTTCGCGCGTTCGATAATGGCACGTGAGTCGATAACGGCGTCCGAGCCGCCATAGGCCAGCGATGGGCTCACAAGCCGTAAACGACAGAACGCCTCGGCAACCGGGCTTTCTGCGCTTATCAGCGCTGCGGCCTGCGCCGCCAGCGCCAACCTCTCGACCATATTGCGTGCACGGTGCTCACCGCTGTCGCTGAATTCGAGCGACTCGATCCAGTGGTCGTATGACGGGTGTTTGCCGCGTGCCTCTTCGAGAAACTCCCGTAAGGAGTCAAGCGCATCGGGTTCGCGTGCTATCGCTCGCAAGACATCAAGCGCGATGACGTTGCCCGACCCTTCCCAGATTGCATTCAGAGGTGATTGCCGGAAGAAGCGCGGCATCGGTCCGTCCTCGACATAGCCGCCGCCACCAAGGCATTCCATCGCTTCATACACCATGCCCGGCGCGCGCTTGCAGACCCAGTACTTGGAGATCGGTGTCAGCAGACGGGCCAGCGGTTCCTGGCGGTCGAATGCGGCTGCGACACGGAACGCTAGTGCGGTTGCTGCTTCGCTCTCCACGGCAAGGTCCGCCAGAACAGCGGCCATCGCGGGCTGGTCCGCCAGGATGCGTTGGAACGCCGTGCGATGGCTGGTGTGCCATATGGCCTCGGCCAACGCGGCGCGCATCGTCGCAGCGGAGCCGACAATGCAATCCAGTCGGGTATGCTGAACCATCTGGATGATCGTTGCCACCCCGCGCCCCTCCTCTCCAACCCGCTCCGCATAGGCATCGTGATATTCGATCTCCGATGAGGCATTCGAGCGATCGCCCAATTTGTTCTTGAGGCGCATGATGCGAAAACCGGCATTGCGTTCGCCATCCGGCGTCCACCTGGGGACAAGGAAACAGGTTAACCCCGCTTCGGTGTAGGCCAAGGTAAGAAAGGCGTCGCACATCGGTGCTGAACAGAACCATTTATGCCCGGTGAGCCGGTATGCTTCGTCTCCCGCCCGAGCTTTGGTGGTGTTCGCGCGGACGTCCGAGCCGCCTTGCTTTTCGGTCATGGCCATCCCGATTGTGACGCCCGCCTTCTCCGATGCAGGCCGGACTGCCGGATCGTAGCGCGAGGCAGTAATCCTGGGGATCCAGACATTTTCCATGTCAGGATCGAGGCCGAGCGCTGCCACGGCTGCGTAAGTCATTGTCATCGGGCAACCGGTTCCGGCATCGGCCTGACCAACCAGAAAGCTCAACGCGGCGTGAAGCGTATGCCCTGCCTCTGTTCCATCCCAGGCGACCGCCGCCACTCCCTCGTCGAGTCCCAACGACATCAATTGATGATAGGAAGGATGGAACCGGACTTCGTCGATCCGGTGCCCGAAGCGGTCATGAGTCTCGAGCCAAGGAGGATTCTGATTCGCGTCCTCGCCCCAGCCGATGACCTCGTCCGAGCCCGTCTTCTCGCCAAAACCATCGAGCCGTTCGGCGTGGCTGCCCGCTCCGGACCGGATCACAGCGTCTTGCAGCGCCCGATCCGAGCGGAAGCGATTGAACTCTGCCAGCGGTGGAGGCTGATTGGTCACCTCGTGGGTCTCGGACGCCATAGCGGGGTGGCGCATCTCCATAAGTTCGGTGCCTCCTCTAAGGCTCATTGCTTGCACACGCCCTTCGAATGGACGGCTCGAGAGATTCTGGTCAGGCCGTGGCGGCCTGGTACCGCGCGTTTATCACTTCCCAGTCGAGATTTGCCGTGAAGGCGTCGACATAACGCGCGGCAGCGGTCCCGTAGTCCATGTGATAGGAATGCTCATACATATCGAGCGCGATCAGCGGTACGCCCGCTACCGCGCCATGCATGTGATCCCACGCCCAGTAGTTGTGCAATGAGCGCGTGTGTGCGTTCCATGTGAGGACGCACCATCCTGATCCGCCCGCCAGCGACATGGCGGTGCGGCGGAACTCGGCCTCCCAAGCTTCATAGTTGCCAAACCAACTGTCCAGCGCCTCGTAGATCGAGCCACCCGGATTGCCGTTCCCGCCAAGCCCGTCGAAGTAGAGCTCATGCAGCACCACAGATCCCGAGCGGTGCAGTTCCTCGCGCTTCAATCCGGAATAGGCGACGGTTGGATAGTCCGGGTCGGCCATCGCGGCGGCGAGGCGCTTTTCGATGGTGTTCAGACCTCGGACCGAGCCCTGGTAATTGTTTTCCCAATGCGATGTAATGAGTCGTTCGGAAAGTCCGGTCAGTTTCGCTGGATCGAAACGCAACGGCTTGGGCGTGTGATTGCCCGCAAAGGAAGCTGCACGAACCTGGTCCTGCGCAACCGCCTCACTTGCAACCGCACCAGCCAACGCCGCTCCCGCGACACCAACCGCCGCCGTTCCGATAGCTTCGCGTCTGGTTAGATTGCTCATCGAGGCAGACTCCCAACGTCACCCACTCAACAACAGATTGGGCCCATCCAGCGATCTTCAGAACATCTAGTCTCCATGTCATTGTCTCAGATCAAAACGATTTCGACCCCGTCTCAATCCTCAAGGAAATCGACCCTCCCGCTATCGAGATGATAGAAGGCGCCGACCACTTTGAGCGCGCCTTTGCGCTGGGGTTCGAGCAATGCGGGTGACGCTTCGTCTCGCAGCTCTCTGACCACGCGCCGGACATTGCTGATCGCGGCGGCGTCGACGATGTGATCAGCCCAAGGATCTGTCTCAAGCACGGCTGGGAGCAGCGATTGCAAAACCTTGGAGATGTTTCCGGAGAAACTCGCCTTGCCCCTTGCAAGCGACACCGCGGCGTTGAGCGCGCCGCAGGCTTCGTGCCCCATCACCACGATTAGCGGCACGTTGAGGTTCGTGACCGCAAACTCGAGGCTACCGAGAGCCGTCGTGCACAAAGTGTTGCCCGCGTTGCGGATGATGAAAAGTTACCCCAGTCCGCGCTCGAACAACAGCTCGGGCGGAACGCGCGAATCCGAGCAGCTAAGATAGGCCGCGAAGGGGCGCTGCGCCGCCGCATGCTCAAGCCTCCGCATGCGGTCCATGGTCGGTTCGTAAGTCGTGTCGTCGAGAAAGCGCCGGTTGCCTTCCTTCAAGAGTTCGAGAGCTTCATCGGGTGTGAGTTGAGGGATTTTTCTTCCATTTGACCTGATCATCCTTTGGTTTTCGCTTGCGGCTTTTGAGCCATCCAATTCAGATTATTCCATGGGCGCCGGCCATTGCACCAAGCGTCGTCAGGAGGGCAGCGACTGAAAGGACCTGATGCACGCGAACCATCAGGCGAAAATCGCGTTCGGGTGTTTGCGAGTGCGCCATCCGTCTGTGCAGGAAGAGCGGTTCGGCAATGAACAGCATCACAAAGAACGCCAGCCACAAGGTGAGCATCGCATGCATCCACCAGTAACCCTGCTCGGCAAAACGCCCCCACATGTCGCCGCGCCATGTCATCCAGGACCCGGAGGCGCCAGCCAACAGGACCCACGCCTTGGCCTGTGCGGAAAAGCCCTGCTCTATGCGGTGAAAGGCTTTCAACCGTTTATCAGGCGCCTCCGTCTTCCGAATGGCCGGCATCACCACGAATGTAACGAACCAGACGCCGCCGATCCATCCGACAATGGCCGCGACATGCAGCACGCGAGCAATGGCGAAGTCGTCGAAGATCATGGCCTTGCCTTCTAACCATTATCGCCTGCACAACTTTGATCAGCATCAAATACATCTCGGCCTGCGAGTCTATTCGGGCGGCATGAAAACGCACCTTCTCAGCCTTTCGGCTGCCTCGCTGGCGATGCTGACGCCGACAGTTGCCCTTGCAGATGACGGCAATGATCTGCCGTTCGAGCCCTATCTCGATTTGAGGTACCGGCTCGAAGTGGTCGAACAGGCAAACCTGCCTGAAGATGCGACCGCTTCGACACTCAGGATCAGGGGCGGGGTCGAGACCGATGAATGGAACGGCCTGAGCGCGCTGGTCGAAGGCGAGGCCGTGGTCCGGATCGGGCCGGAGGACTTTAATGATACCACCAACGGGTTGGTCCAATTCCCGGTCGTCGCCGATCCTTCCGACCTGTTGCTCAACCGTGCGTTCGTACGGTGGCGACCCGATCCGGCGATCGAAGCGGTCGTCGGGAGGCAAAAGGTCAACCTCGACAATCAGCGCTGGGTCGGTTCGGTCGACTGGCGCCAGAACGACCAGACATTCGACTTGGTAAAACTGAATCTGAAACCGGTCGAAGGAGCTTCGATCGAATACTTCCATGCGTGGCGAGTCAACCGGATCTTTGGGCCGGATTCCCCCAACGGAGTCTGGCGGGACAACGATATCCACGCCGTCAATGCCAGCTACGCCATTCCGTCAGTGGGTTCGGTTTCTGCCTATGGCTATTTCCTCGATATCCCCGATGCGCCTGCGGCCAGCTCACAAACTCTGGGTTTGCGCCTTGTGGGTGCGCAGCCGGTGAGCGGCAGTACGAAACTCCTCTACACTGCGGAATACGCGAACCAGCGCGATTTGGGGCCGAATCCGGGCAATTTTTCGCTCGACTACCTCTTCCTCGAGCCAGGGGTTTCGACCGGTGGTTTTACCGCCAAGGTCGGCTTTGAGCGACTAGAAGGCAACGGATCGATCGGGCTGCAGACACCGTTGGCAACCCTGCACGCTTTCAACGGCTGGGCCGACAAGTTCCTCGCCACGCCGCCGAATGGGCTGCGCGATTTCTATGGCGATGTGAGCTATCGCTTCGGCGACGGATCGCCTCTCAAAGGGTTGCTACTGCGCGGTATCGTGCACGATTTCGACGCTACCCAGATTGACCTGTCTTACGGACACGAAGTGAACCTGCTTGCGGTGTATCCGATACAGAAGAACCTTACCGTTCTGGCGAAGTTCGCGCATTACGAAGCGGACGCGTTCAGCGTTGATACCACAAAAGGATGGCTGCAAGTCCAGGTGAGTTTCTAGCGCAGGTCCGGCGGCACCGGATCGGGCCTGGCATAGCGCTCAAGGCTTTCGCGGTCCTCGATCCTCACCCTTGAACCATCGAGCGATACGCCGTGTTTCCTGAGCGTACCGAAAGCGCGCGAGAGGTTTTCGGGTGTCATGCCGAGCAGCGAGGCGAGCAGTCGCTTTTCACCCTTGAGTTCGAACTCCCACTGCCCGCCTTGCCGGGCGGATTTTTCAAGCAAATGATTGCCCAGCCGCTCGGCCGACTGCCGCACCTTCATGTCAGTGAGCGCGCGGACGAGATCGCGATAGCCATGCGCCAGTTCATGCATTGTCGCCTGCATCAAGGCAGCATCATGCAGAACGGCTTCGCGCAGTCCGGATGCAGGAACGAGCAGGATGCGCGAAGATGTGAGCGTGCGCGCCGACATCAAATAGGGGGTGTCGGTTACGACGGCAGCGAGAATGTAGCTTTCCACGGGTTCCACGATCCGCATGGTCGTATCGCGCCCGGCACCTTCCACGAACAGTTCCACCAGCCCATCGACCAGCACATGCAGGAAGTCCGCATCCTGTCCTTTCTCAAAGAGCGTGAGCTGGGGAGGAAAAACCTGGAGATAGGCCGACGCAAGGATCGTATCGCGCTGCGCCTCGCCCATGTCCCGAAACAGCGGAAGCCGAGCGATTTCAGGCTTCTCGCCGATTCTCATGAATGTCGAAGCTCCAACTCGTTGAATTCGCCGAGTTAGCCTTTCACTTGATCATTATCAAGAGAATGCATGATCTATTTCGGCGGCACCATTGCGTCTCGTCATGTTGAGAAGAGGTTCTCCGGCCAGCGCTTGTCAATTTGATCTTGGTCAAAGAGATTGAGCGGGGTTCTGGCAATCGGACTTGCGTCCAAATTCGTCAGATCGGGGATCATATAATGCCGGGACAGGAAATCGCGACCAGCAGCGAACAGAATCGGGCTCTTGGCCTGAGCACATTCGCGTTTACGATCTGCTTTGCCGTCTGGACGATCTTCGCGATCGTCGGGATCGAAATCAAGGCGGAGCTGGGCCTGAGCGATACGCAGTTCGGATTGCTGGTCGGAACGCCGATCCTTACCGGTTCGCTCAGCCGTCTCTTGCTTGGGGTGTGGACCGACCAGCACGGCGGTCGGATCGTATTCCCGATCACTATGCTCGCCTCGGCGGCATCGACCTTCCTGCTGTCCTACACTGACAGTTATCTCATGATGCTGCTGGCGGCGCTAGGTCTGGGCCTGGCGGGTGGCGGCTTTGCCGTTGGCGTTGCTTACGTCTCCAAGTTCTACCCGCTTGAGAAGCAAGGTTCGGCGCTCGGCTTCTTCGGCATGGGCAATGTCGGTGCGGCGGTGACCAAGTTTCTTGCGCCGTGGGTTATGGTGGCGATCGGCTGGCAGGGCGTGGCCCAGGTCTGGGCGGGTGCCCTCGCGCTCGTAGCGGTCCTGTTCTACCTCTTTGCCAAAGACGATCCCGAGTTCGCGGCCCGCAAGGTGAGCGGGGTGAAGGCAAAAGGCCTGCTCGAACAGCTCGAACCGCTGCGCAATGAGCAGGTGTGGCGCTTCTCGCTCTACTATTTCTTCGTTTTCGGTGCCTTCGTGGCGCTCGCGCTCTGGCTGCCCAATTACATGGTGGGCCTCTACCGTATCGACGTGAAGCTGGCGGGTATGCTCGCTGCGACCTTCTCGCTCTCGGCTAGCGTGTTTCGCGCCTATGGAGGCGTGCTCTCGGATAAGTATGGCGCGCGCAAGATCATGTACGCCACCTTCGGCGTCTCGCTGATCTGCCTCTTCATGCTGTCCTATCCCGCGACCGATTACGTCATCCACGGGATCGAAGGCGACATCAAGTTCTCGACCTCGATGAACCTGGTGCCTTTTGTCATCACTGTATTCGTGCTGGGCTTCTTCATGTCGCTCGGCAAGGCGGCGGTCTACAAGCACATTCCGGTCTACTATCCCGGCCACGTTGGATCGGTGGGCGGTCTCGTAGGCTTGGTCGGTGGGCTCGGCGGCTTTATTTTGCCGATCGTGTTCGGCGCGGTCAGTGACCTGACCGGCATCTGGACCAGCTGTTTCATGGTTTTGTTTGCCCTGGTGGGCGTTGCGCTCGCATGGATGCATATCGCCATTCGGCAGATGGAACAGAAGGCCAGCGGCATCGACACGCGCTTGCTTCCCGAATTCCCTGAAATGGCAGAGCTTCACGATGAGGAAAAGCAGGCCGTTGCTACGCCCAGCAAGGTGCTGACCGAGTGGAAGCCAGAGGATCCCGGTTTCTGGGAGCAAATGGGCGAGAAGATTGCTCGCCGCAATCTCTACATCTCGATTCCCGCCCTGCTGCTAGCCTTCTCGGTCTGGATGGTGTGGTCGATGGTGGTCGCGAAGCTGCCCTCGATAGGTTTCGACTACACCACCGATCAGCTGTTCTGGTTGGCGGCATTGCCGGGACTTTCGGGCGCGACCTTGCGGATCTTCTACAGCTTCGTCGTACCGATCTTTGGCGGTCGTCTGTGGACCACTCTGTCGACTGCGTCGCTCCTGATCCCGGCATTCGGGATAGGCTATGCGGTACAGAACCCAGACACGCCCTATATCATCTTCCTCGTTCTCGCCCTGCTGTGCGGCTTTGGTGGCGGCAACTTCGCCTCCTCCATGTCGAACATAAGCTTCTTCTTCCCGAAGGCACAGAAGGGCAATGCGCTCGCGCTTAACGCCGGACTCGGAAACCTGGGGGTTTCGGTGATGCAGTTCCTGGTGCCGCTGGTGATCGTTGTCGGCGTTTTCGGGGCCTTGGGCGGTGAACCCCAGCGGACTGCGGAAGGCGGCGAACTCTGGCTGCAGAATGCCGGCTTCATCTGGGTGCCGTTCATCATGGTGTCCACTCTGCTGGCATGGTTCGGGATGAATGACATCGCCGACGCGAAAGCCAGCTTCTCCGAACAGTCGGTGATCTTCCAGCGCAAGCACAATTGGCTGATGTGCTGGCTCTACACCGGCACATTCGGGAGCTTCATCGGTTTTTCCGCTGGCCTGCCGCTCCTCGCCAAGCATCAATTCCCGGACGTGGATGTGCTCCAGTTCGTCTTCCTCGGGCCGCTTGTGGGCGCGCTTAGCCGTGCTGCGACCGGTTGGGTATCGGACAAGTGGGGCGGTGCGCGAGTAACCTTCTGGGTCTTTGTCCTCATGATGCTGGGCGTGCTCGGGGTGGTGTACTTCCTCGAAGCGGCCAACTGGTGGGGCTTCTTGGGCGCTTTCATCTTCATGTTCTTCATGACGGGTGTCGGCAATGCCTCGACCTTCCAGATGATCCCAAACATCATGCGACAGGAAGTGCCCCGCCTGATGCCCCAGCTGGATGAGACGGCCCGGGTTCGCCAGGCAGAGAAGGAATCCGCTGCGATCGTTGGCTTCACTTCGGCCATCGCCGCCTACGGGGCCTTCTTCATCCCCAAGAGCTTCGGCAGTGCGATTGCCGCTACCGGTTCGCCGATGGCCGCACTGTGGGGCTTTTTCATCTTCTACGCCAGCTGTGCGGCATTGACCTGGTGGGCCTACACCCGCCGCGGCGGTTTGCTGCACGATATCGAACGCGGCCGGGCGCCAGCCCCGGTTGGAACACCAGCTCAGCTCAAGGGAGCAACCGCATGAGCCATCTTCTCGACCGCCTCACCTTTTTCAAGCAGGCCAAGCAACCGTTTTCGAAAGGCCACGGGATCACAACCAACCAAAACCGTGACTGGGAGGACAGCTATCGCAAGCGTTGGCAGCACGACAAGATTGTGAGGTCGACCCACGGCGTGAACTGCACCGGCTCGTGCAGCTGGAAGATCTACGTCAAGGGCGGGATCATCACCTGGGAAACGCAGCAGACTGACTATCCGCGTACGCGGCCCGACCTGCCCAATCACGAGCCTCGTGGGTGCCCGCGCGGGGCAAGTTACAGCTGGTATATCTATTCGGCCCAGCGGCTGAAGTATCCGATGATCCGCTCGCGGCTTGTCAAGCTGTGGCGCGAAGCGCGCGTGGTCCGGACTCCCGTCGCGGCATGGGCATCGATCGTCGAGGATCCGGCCAAGCGCAAGAGCTACACTGCCATCCGAGGCCATGGCGGTTTCGTGCGTTCGACCTGGGATGAGGTCAACGAGATCATCGCCGCGGCCAACGCCTACACTGCCAAGACGTATGGCCCCGATAGGGTGATCGGGTTCTCGCCCATCCCCGCGATGTCGATGGTGAGCTATGCGGCCGGTTCGCGCTATCTCTCGCTGCTCGGCGGCACCTGCATGAGCTTCTACGATTGGTACTGCGATCTGCCACCCGCCAGCCCTCAGACCTGGGGTGAGCAGACCGACGTTCCGGAAAGCGCCGATTGGTACAATGCCGGCTTCCTGATGATGTGGGGCTCTAACGTGCCGCAAACGCGCACGCCCGACGCGCACTTCATGACCGAGGCACGCTACCGCGGAACCAAGGTTGCAGTGGTCAGCCCTGACTATGCCGAGGCGACCAAGTTCGCCGACCTTTGGCTCAATCCCAAGCAAGGCACCGACGCCGCGCTTGCCATGGCGATGGGCCATGTCATCCTGCGCGAATATCACCTCGACCGGCAGGCAGAGTATTTCGAAGACTATTGCCGCAAGTATTCCGACTTCCCTATGCTTGTGCGCTTGGTGGAAAAAGACGGTGCCTACGTGCCCGAACGGCTCTTGCGGGCTGCCGACTTCCTTGAGGATCTTGAGGAAGATAACAATCCCGATTGGAAGACCGTCGCCATTGACGACACCACCGAAGAAGTCGTGGTGCCCAGCGGTTCCGCTGGTTTCCGCTGGGGCGAAGAGGGCAAGTGGAACCTCGAGGAAAAAGATGGGCGTGGCAACGACACGTCTCTGCGGATGACCAACATTCTCGAGGGCAATCACGACGAGGTCGTCGAGGTTTCCTTCCCCTATTTCGGCAATCGCGAACACGATCATTTCGAAGGGACCGATCATCCCAGCGTGCTCAATCGTCGGGTGCCTGTGCGCCAGCTCCAACTCAAGGAAGGCAAGGCCTTCGTTGCGACGGTGTTTGACCTGTTCTGTGCCAATTACGGCCTCGACCGTGGTCTGGGCGGCCAACATGTCGCACGCGACTACGCCAAGATGGTCCCCTACACCCCGGCCTGGGCCGAGAAAATCACAGGGGTTCCGGCCGAACAGATCATTACGATTGCCCGCGAATTCGCCAGCAATGCCGAGATGACCAAAGGTAAATCGATGGTCATCGTCGGGGCCGGTCTCAACCACTGGTACCACATGGACATGAATTATCGCGGCATTATCAACATGCTGGTGATGTGTGGCTGTGTGGGCCAGTCGGGCGGCGGCTGGTCGCATTATGTTGGCCAGGAAAAGCTGCGCCCGCAAACCGGCTGGACGGCGCTTGCCTTCGCGCTCGACTGGAACCGTCCGCCGCGCCACATGAACTCGACCAGCTTCTTCTACGCGCATACTGATCAATGGCGCTACGAAACGCTCGACGTGGACGAGATCCTCTCGCCGACCGCGCCGGAGGGCGAATGGGACGCGAGCCTGATCGACTACAACGCCCGTGCTGAGCGCATGGGGTGGCTGCCAAGCGCGCCGCAGCTCAAGACCAATCCGCTCGAAGTGGGCAAGGCCGCCAAGGCATCGGGCAAGGACGCCAAGGACTATGTGGCGGAGCAGCTCAAGTCGGGCGAGCTGGAAATGTCCTGTTTCGATCCGGACGATCCCGCCAACTGGCCGCGCAACATGTTCGTGTGGCGCTCCAACTTGCTCGGGTCTTCGGGCAAGGGCCACGAGTATTTCCTCAAGCACCTGCTTGGCACTGCGCATGGCGTGCAAGGCAAGGACTTGGGAGAGATCGGTGGCCAGAAGCCGAAGGAAGTGAAGTGGCACGACGATGCGCCGCAAGGAAAACTCGACTTGTTGGTCACGCTCGATTTCCGCATGTCGACGACCTGTGTCTATTCCGACATCGTCCTGCCGACCGCGAGTTGGTATGAGAAGGACGATCTCAACACCTCTGACATGCACCCCTTCATCCACCCGCTGTCGGCAGCGGTAGACCCCGTCTGGGAATCGCGCAGCGACTGGGACATTTACAAAGGCATTGCCAAGAAGTTCTCCGAAGTCGCCCCCGAAGTACTCGGGGTCGAGCAGGACGTGGTGATGACTCCTATCCAGCACGACAGCCCCAACGAAATCGCGCAGCCTTATGATGTGGCCGACTGGGGTAAAGGCGAGGCCGAGCCCATTCCGGGCAAGACCATGTCGACCGTCACGGTGGTCGAGCGGGACTATCCGAACCTCTACAAGCGGTTCACCGCGCTTGGTCCGCTGATGGACAAGCTGGGCAATGGCGGCAAGGGCATCGGCTGGAATACCGAGCACGAGGTCGAGAATCTTCGCCAGCTGAATGGTACGGTTCTTGAAGACGGTTTCACCAGAGGCATGCCGAAGATCGAAAGTGCGATCGATGCTGCCGAGGTGATCCTGATGCTCGCGCCCGAAACCAATGGCGAGGTTGCGGTCAAGGCGTGGGGCGATCTGTCGAAAAAGACGGGCCGCGACCACAAGCATCTCGCGCTGCCGAAGGAAGAGGAGAAAATCCGCTTCCGCGACATTCAGGCGCAGCCGAGAAAGATCATTTCTTCGCCGACATGGTCAGGGCTCGAAAGCGAGCATGTGTGCTACAACGCCGGCTATACCAATGTGCACGAATTGATCCCTTGGAGGACGCTAACCGGGAGGCAGCAGCTCTATCAGGATCACAAGTGGATGCGCGCCTTTGGCGAAGGTTTCTGTGTTTATCGCCCACCGATCGATACCAAGGCCGTGCAGCCGATGCTCGATGAGGCGAAGAACGCACCGCACGTGGTGCTCAACTTCATCACGCCGCACCAGAAATGGGGTATCCACTCGACCTATACCGACAACCTCTTGATGCTGACGCTGTCGCGCGGCGGGCCGATAGTCTGGATGAGCGAAGTCGATGCTGCGAAGGCCGGGCTGGTCGACAATGACTGGGTCGAAACCTTCAATGCCAACGGAGCGCTCGTCGCCCGCGTGGTGGTGTCGCAGCGCATGAAGGAAGGCACGCTCTTCATGTACCATGCGCAGGAGAAGATAACGAATGTCCCCGGATCGCCGCTGACAGGCCAGCGCGGCGGCATTCACAATTCGGTGACCCGCGCAGTGCTGAAACCAACCCACATGATCGGTGGCTACGTTCAGCAGAGTTATGGCTTCAACTATTACGGCACGGTCGGGTCGAACCGCGACGAATACGTGATCGTCCGCAAGCTTCAGAAAGTCGACTGGCTCGAAGAAGCGCTTCCTGCAGGGGAGAATGCAGCATGAAGATCCGCGCACAAATCGGCAAGGTGCTGAACCTCGACAAATGCATCGGCTGTCACACCTGCTCGGTCACCTGCAAGAACGTGTGGACCAGCCGCGAAGGCATGGAATATGCTTGGTTCAACAATGTCGAAACCAAGCCAGGCATCGGCTATCCCAAGGACTGGGAAAACCAGAAGCGCTGGAATGGAGGCTGGATCCGCACGCCCGGCGGTTCGATCCGGCCCAAGATGGGCGGCAAGTGGCGGGTTCTGGCGAAGATCTTCGCCAACCCCGATCTGCCCGAAATCGACGACTATTACGAACCCTTCACCTTCGATTACGCGCATCTGCAGAATGCAGGCGAGAGCAAAGCGTTTCCGACGGCGCGTCCGCGCAGCCTGATTTCGGGCGAGCGGATGGAGAAGATCGAGTGGGGTCCCAACTGGGAGGAAATCCTCGGTGGCGAATTCTCCAAGCGCTCCGAAGATTACAACTTCGAAGGGGTCCAGAAGGAGATGTACGGCCAGTTCGAAAACACCTTCATGATGTATCTGCCGAGGCTGTGCGAACACTGCCTCAACCCCACCTGTGTGGCGGCCTGCCCATCGGGCGCGATCTACAAGCGCGAGGAAGACGGCATCGTCCTGATCGACCAAGAAGCCTGCCGCGGCTGGCGCATGTGCGTCTCGGGCTGCCCGTACAAGAAGATCTACTACAACTGGAAAACTGGCAAGAGCGAGAAGTGCATCTTCTGCTACCCGCGCATCGAGGCGGGTCAACCGACGGTTTGCTCGGAAACCTGCGTTGGTCGCATCCGCTATCTCGGCGTGATGCTCTATGACGCCGACCGTATTGAAGAGGCCGCCTCGGCAGAGAGTGTCGAGGATCTCTACCAAGCCCAGCTCGACATCTTCCTCGATCCCAACGATCCCGAGGTGATCGAGCAGGCGCGCAAGGATGGCGTGCCCGAAGCCTGGCTGGAAGCGGCGCGCAATTCGCCCGTCTACAAGATGGCGATGGAATGGAAGGTCGCCTTCCCGCTCCACCCGGAATACCGCACGCTGCCGATGGTCTGGTACGTGCCGCCGCTGTCACCCATCAGTGCTGCCGCCAATGCCGGGCAAATATCGGTCAACAACAACATGCCCGATATTCGATCCTTGCGGATCCCGCTCAAATATCTCGCCAACCTGCTGACCGCAGGAGACGAAGAACCGATTGCGGTGTGCCTCGAACGCATGCTCGCGATGCGGGGATATATGAGGGCGAAATCGGTCGAGGGTGTCCACAATGAAACCATCGCAACCGATGTCGGCCTCACCGGCGAGCAAATCGAGGAGATGTACAAGGTGATGGCGCTGGCCGATTACGAAGATCGTTTCGTGATCCCGACCGGCCACCGCGAGGATGCCGACGACATGTTCGACGAGCGCGGTTCGTGTGGCTTCTCCTTTGGCAATGGCTGCTCGGGCGGTAGCGGCGAACCCAATCTGTTCGGCGCGCCGGCCAAGCGCAAGAAACTCCAGACACCAACGGAGGTTTTCTGATGCAATCGCTCCATTTGCTTTCGCTACTGTTGCAATATCCTTCGCTGGACTTGCAGGCCGTGTCAGGCGAAATCCGTCAGCGGCTCAATGATGACCGCTCACTTCAGGCCAAATCCGTCGAGGCTCTGAATCCGCTCCTGACCCGGCTTGCCACGAGTGACATCTATGATGCGCAAGAGGCCTATGTCGAACTGTTCGATCGTGGGCGGTCGCACAGCTTGCATCTCTTCGAGCATGTTCACGGCGAAAGTCGCGATCGCGGCCAGGCTATGGTCGACTTGCGCGAGCGGTATCTCGCTGCAGGGCTGGAGCCGACCGGCAATGAACTGCCCGATTACTTGCCCCTGTTCCTCGACTATTGTTCGACCCTTCCAGATGAGGCCGCGCGTGACATGCTGGCCGAACCGGGGGTGGTGCTGGTCGCCCTGGCCGCGCGGCTGGCAGAGAAGGGGTCCGACTATGCTCCGCTGTTCGCCCTGCTGTGCGACATAGCCGGGGTCGAGATGGACGAAGAGGCGAAGAACGCGCTTCCCCCGGCAGAGGATCCGGAAAGCCTCGAAGAACTGGATGCGCAATGGGAAGAAGAGGAAATCCGTTTCGGCGCCGAAGCGGTCCCAGATCCCAATGCGGCCTGTCCAAAGGTCGGCGAGATGCTCGATCGGATGCGCGAAACCCCAGCTACTCAATCCTCGGCAAGGAGCTGAGCCATGGAAGACTTCATCCACCATCTGCTTTACGGGATCTATCCCTATATCGCGCTCGCCATACTCGCGATCGGCTCAATCATACGCTTCGACCGGGAGCCCTATACATGGCGTTCGGGCTCCAGCCAGCTGCTGCGCCGCAAGCAGCTGATGGTTGGATCGGTCCTGTTCCATGTCGGGGTGCTTTTCATCTTTGTTGGCCATCTGGTTGGTCTGCTGACTCCGATCGCGCTGTTCGATGCTCTGGGTATCAGCCACGGAGCCAAGCAGTTGCTGGCGATCGTCGCTGGCGGAATTGCCGGCGTTGCGGCGATCATTGGCGCTACGTTGCTAATCCATCGCCGCTTCTTCGACCCCCGCGTCCGTGCAGCCTCGAATTTCAGCGATAACATGATCATCCTGATCCTGTGGGTGCAGCTGGCGCTGGGTCTCGCGACCATCCCGCTGTCGGCTGGTCATCTGGACGGCCACGAAATGGTCAAGTTCATGAACTGGGCGCAGGGCATCTTCACCTTCCAGGGCGATGCGGCGAGCTACATTGCGGATGTCCATATTATCTTCAAATTGCACCTGTTTCTGGGGCTCACTATCTTCGTCTTGTTCCCGTTCACCCGGCTGGTGCACATGCTATCGGCTCCGGTGCGCTATTTGTGGCGTGGTGGTTATCAAGTCGTGCGTTCGCGCAAGAGCCTGAGCCATGGCTGAGGTCATGGAGCATCCCAAAGTGGTTGTCGGCGGGGTCGAAATCTCCGCCGCCGCCATCGCCGCCGAGGTACAGAACCATCCGGCCCCCGACGCAGAGGAAGCCTGGCAGGAAGCGGCGCGGGCGCTCGCTGTCCGCCAGCTCCTGCTGGCCGAAGCAGACCGGCAAGAAATCGTCGCGGGTGAGTGTACCGATGTCGAAGGCCGCAAACTGGTCGAGGACGATGCCCGGATCGAGGCTCTCCTGGTCGAGAATGTCATGGTGCCGAGCGCAACCACAGAGGAGGCAAGGCGCTTCTATGAAAACCACACCGACCGCTTCTGCAGCGAGACCTTGATCGAAGCGGAGCATATCCTCTTCTCCGCCAGCCCGGAGGATGAGTTCAACTACAGCCTGGCAGTGGGCGATGCGCGTATGGCCATTCGCGCGCTCGAGAAAGACCCTGCCTGTTTCGCTGAGCTGGCCAAGGCCAAATCTGCCTGTCCGTCGAAAGAGCAGGGCGGCAATCTCGGCCAGGTCGGGAAGGGCCAGACGGTCGCGGAGTTCGAGCAGGCGCTGTTCGGGTTGGCGGAAGGCGAGTTGTGCCGCGATCCGGTGAAGTCACCCTATGGCGTGCACGTGATCCGTGCCGGGCGACGGGCCGAGGGCAGGCAGTTGCCGTTCGAGTTGGTCGAGCAATCGATCCGCAACTACCTGGAGGAGGCAAGCTACCGCAAGGCCATGTCCCAGTATCTGTCGATCCTTGCCAGTGAAACCGAGATCGAAGGCGTCGATCTCGCTGCGGCAGAAGGTCCGCTGGTTCAGTGAACGATCATCGCATCCGAGATGTTCTGGGCTTGGAGACTGGCGGCTCGACCCGGCTGAGCGATAGTATCGGGCGGCGCTTCGAATATCTGCGCCTTTCGCTGACCGACGTCTGCAACTTTCGCTGCACCTATTGCCTCCCGGAGGGATACAAGAAGCCGTGCAATAAGCCGATCGAGTTGTCGGTTGAGGAGATTCGCAGAGCTGTCACCGCCTTTGCACAGCTCGGCCTCTGGAAAGTCCGCCTGACGGGCGGGGAACCGACCTTGCGGCGCGATTTCGAAGACGTCGTCCGTACGGTTTCGCAAGTGCCGGGGATCCGCAAAATAGCAATGACCACAAACGGTTACCGTCTCGCCCAGCGTGCGCAAGCATGGCGCGATTGCGGTGTGAGCGCGATCAATATCAGCGTGGATTCGCTCGATCCCGCCCGCTTCTCGGCCATCACCGGTCATGACCGGCTTACCGAGGTGATGCGGGGTATCGATGCAGCTGAAGTTGCAGGGTTTGATAGCATCAAGCTCAATGCGGTGCTTATGCGCGGAGTGAATGATGATGAGCTGGAGGCGATGGTGGAATTTGTGGCCACCCGAGACCTGTCGCTGCGTTTCATCGAAGTGATGCGAACCAACGACAACGCTTCCTTCTTCGACGAGCGCCATGTCGCGGGGCAGAGCGTCATCGACCGGCTGGAAGCTCTCGGATGGCAGCGGCTGCCTCGCGAGGTCGGTGCAGGCCCGGCCGCAGAGTTCGGCCATCCGGAGGCTAAGGGCCGCATCGGTATCATAGCCCCCTATTCGAAGGACTTCTGCGCAAGCTGCAATCGCCTGCGATTGTCATCCGACGGTAGATTGCATCTCTGCCTGTTCGGGGATGGCGGTTTCGATCTGCGACCGCTGTTGGCAGAGGATTCAGAAACGGACTTGACCCAGCGCATTCGGGCGCTGGTTGGAGCCAAGGCACCCGCACATCGCCTGCATGAGGGGAATAGCGGCGCGACACCGCACCTGGCATCGATTGGGGGATAAGGGATGGCCGAAGTCACGATCAGCGTCGAACTCTGCGGCCGACTGGCCGATCCATGCGGTCCGACTGTCGACGTTCCGCTACCAGCCACGGGGCTTCACGTGCCTGATCTCCTGGCGAGTCTGGGCAGCCACTTTCCGCTCCTTCAAGACAGTCTGGCCAAGGGACGGATCCGGGCATGCATCAATGAAACCATCGTCCCCGACGAAACGGTCGTGTGGCCCGGCGATGTCGTGGCTATCTTTCCTCCGGTGTCCGGTGGATGAGTATGGCGGTCGAATTGCATGAGCGGGAGTTCGATCCTGCCGCGCTGCTCGCTCAATTCTCAAGCGAACTCGACGACGAGGGCGCAGTGGTGAGCTTCACTGGCCGCGCGCGTTCGCGGGCAAAGGATGGCGGCGACATTGAAGCTCTCATTCTGGAGAAGTATCGCGGTGTGACTTTGGCTTCGATGCGCGCCATTGCCGAAGAGGCCCACACGCGTTTTCCAATCTCAAGAAGCTATGTTGTGCACCGAGCAGGGAGGATACTACACGGCGAGCCGATCGTCTTTGTCGCCACGGCATCTGCGCATCGGCGCGCCGCCTTCGAAGCTGCCGATTACATGATGGACCGGCTGAAGACCGAGGCCGTGTTCTGGAAACGCGAAGAGCGAGAGGCTGGATCAAGCTGGATCGAACCAACCGATCAGGACCATTTGGACAATGCACGCTGGGATAGGCGCGCAAGCGAGGAATTATGCCGGGAATCGATGAAAGTCTGACCTTCTATCCATTGGGTATCGCGGTTCTCACCATCTCCGACACTCGCACACTTGAGACCGACACGTCAGGTGGCTTGCTCGTCGAGCGCCTGCAATCGGCGGGGCACAAGCTCATTGCGCGCGATATCGTGAAGGATGAGATCGAGGATATTCGCGCTTGCCTGCGCGAGTGGCTCGCCAATCCCGAAATCGAGATCATCCTGACCACCGGCGGGACTGGGTTTTCGCCGCGCGATCATACGCCAGAAGCTGTCAAGCCTCTCCTCAAACGTGAAATGGATGGCTTCTCGGCGGCCTTTCACCAGAAGAGCATGCAAAGCGTTGGCGTCGCGACCATGCAGTCGCGCGCATTTGCAGGACAAGCGGGGGATGTTTTCATCTTCTGCGTGCCCGGTTCAACCGGAGCCTGCCGCGATGCCTGGGATGGCTTGCTCGAACTGGAATTCGACAGCCGTCACAAGCCATGCTCGATCGCGGGCGCGTTGCCGCGATTGCGGGATGTCTGCGCTTGATTACGGTTGATGAGGCGCTTGCTCGGCTTGAAGATGAAGTCGGACCTCTGGCGATAGAGGAGGTCGCGCTTGCCTGCGCAACCGGGCGCGTGCTTGCCAAGTCGGTAACAGCTCGCAGTGCCGCGCCGCGCATGGCAGTTGCGGCAATGGACGGATATGCGGTTTGGGACGCTTCGACATCCCCGGACGAGCCGATCAGGGTGGTTGGCGAAAGCCGCGCGGGATTGAGCTTCTCGGGAGAGGTTGGGCCGGGTGAGGCCGCGCGCATCTTTACTGGCGCTCCGATGCCAAAGGGCACTGATCGCTGCATAATGCAGGAATATGCAGAGCGAGAGGGTGGAATGGTGCGCTTTACCGAGGGCTATGGCCCCGGTTGGCACGTCCGCAAGGCTGGCAGTGACTTTGCGGCGGGTGACGTCCTGCTGCAGGCGGGAACACGTTTGTCACCTCGTGCAATGATCGCAGCCGCCGCTGCAGACCAGGCGTTCGTGCAGGTTCATGCCCAGCCGAATGTCGCCATCATAGGGACCGGAGACGAACTGGCGTCACCCGGGCAGGCCCATCTTCGTGCCGACGCCATTCCCGAAAGCGTGACGCTCGGCATTGCGGCGATGGCTGAGCAGGCTGGGGCAAGGATTGTCGATCGGGTGATCGGTGAGGACGCCTTGCCCGCTCTTGAGCGACTAGCCGGTAAGGT
Organism: Sphingomonadaceae bacterium; assembly: GCA_041916635.1. Classification (GTDB taxonomy): domain Bacteria; phylum Pseudomonadota; class Alphaproteobacteria; order Sphingomonadales; family Sphingomonadaceae; genus Aquisediminimonas. The sequence continues at coordinate 1,761,915 of JAYRZE010000001.1, forward strand.
GCTGGACCTTGCCGATGTCGTGATCGTGACCGGCGGCGCTTCGGTCGGCGAGCGCGATTTTGCCAAGCCCATGTTTGCGCCGCACGGCCTGGAATTGCTGTTCGCCAAAGTCGCGATGAAACCGGGAAAACCTGTGTGGCTGGGACAGGCAAAGGGCAAGTGGGTGCTCGGGCTTCCCGGTAATCCGACATCCGCCATGGTCACTGCGCGATTTTTCCTGGTGCCACTGCTTGCGAAGCTGCAGGGCCAAGCAATCGGCCAGGTCTTACGCTGGCGGGAGTTGCCGCTTGAAGGGACGATACCCGAAACGGGCAGCCGTGAAACATTCGTTCGCGCCTCTTGGGGTGAACGCGGATTACGCCCTCTCGGCAATCAGGAAAGCGGTGCCCAGGCCGCGCTCGCTCGAGCGGATTGGCTTATACGCTGCACCCCCGGAAGTTCAGCCCGCACATCGGGCGATATCGTAGTGGCGACCGAGTTCTAGCGTTGGTTTGATGGCACTGGGAGCATGGAAATGGTGACAGCAAGGACAATGGAGCGGCATCGCGCATGGCAGGGTCCGGCTGTGCTGAGCTTTGGCTTCCGTCCGTTCTTTCTTTTGGGAGCGATATGGGCCGCGGCGGCGATGGTTCTCTGGATTGCTATGCTCTCCGGGCGGCTTGTGTTGCCCACGGCGTTCGATCCGGTGAGCTGGCACGCGCATGAATTCCTGTTTGGCTATTTGGGCGCGATCATTGCCGGGTTCCTGTTGACGGCGGTCCCGAATTGGACCGGGCGATTGCCGGTCACCGGATGGGCGCTGGGCGGACTTGTCACCTTGTGGCTTGCGGGCCGCTTGGCAGTTTCCGTTTCCCAATATCTCGATCCGATCGCGGTCGCGTCTGCCGACCTTGCAATGCTTCTCGTACTGGCCGGATTGCTTGGCCGGGAGATTGTCGTCGGCAAGAACTGGCGCAACCTGCCGGTGGTGGGTTTGCTCGTCGTGTTCTGCCTTGCGAATGGACTCTTTCACTGGGAATCTGCGGCAGGGACCTTCGCCGCGCAGGGGTACGGGCTGCGTCTTGGACTGGGAGCCGCGGTGTTGATGATCGCTCTTATCGGAGGCCGGATCGTGCCCTCTTTCACGCGCAACTGGCTGGCGAAACGCGCGGAGGGAAGATTGCCGGTCCCGCCGATGCAGGTCTTCGACAAGATTGCACTGGCTGGTTTGCTGGTTGCCATCTTGTGTTGGCTGGTGAGACCGGATGCACTGGTCACAGCCGTGTTCCTTGCGATCGCCGGAGTGCTCCACCTTGCTAGGCTTATGCGCTGGGCCGGGGACCGGACCTTGGCGGAGCCGCTCGTCTTTGTCTTACACGCCGGCTATATGTTCATACCGCTCGGCGCATTGGCTGGCGCAGCCGAAACATTTGGCTACGGTTTCGTAGGAGCGGGGACGGCGCAACACCTCTGGATGGCAGGCGGGATCGGCCTCATGACCTTAGCCGTTATGACCCGCGCAACGCTTGGTCATACCGGGCGGGAGCTGACTGCAGCGGGAGGGACTATAGCTATTTACGTCGCGGTTGTATTGGCAGTAGCGGCCAGGTTCGCCGCGGGGGTCTGGCCCGCTCAGGCGCAGCTGCTACATACCATCTCGGGGGCCGCCTGGATCGCCGCCTTTGGCGGGTTTGTGGTGGTTTACGGCCCTCTGCTTTTGCGTCCGCGCAAGACGGGCTGAACGATAGCAGAGGCGACAGCAATCCCGCGCTTCGTCCCGGACATTATGACTGCCGGAGCCTGCTCTCAGCTCGTGCGAGCATTTCAAGGTCGTTGATATTGGTGAAGGGATCGATGCCTTGATCCGGCGACCAATCGACACGATTAACTCCGACGCTTTCCGCGAAACGCCAGATCGAACGCTCTCCCGCAGTAACGAAGGCATCCAGGGCGGCGTGCTCGATCCGCCACAAAGCAGCCATTGGATGATCGCGCCCTTTGCTCACTGGCATGGCGCAGGATTGCGAGCCAATTCCCCGCGCAAGTCGTTCCGCGAGATCGGATGGCAGGAACGGCAAATCGCATCCGATCAGCAGGACTTGGTCACGATTATGCACCTCAGCGAAACCGAAGGCACTCTTCAAGGCGCTGATCGGGCCAAGGCCTGCCGCTGCATCAACCAATTGCGGAATCGAGGTGAGATCAAGCTGATCGGAATCGCGAACAGCAACAGCGATCAGATCGGAATGTTTGCTTGCCCAATGCAAGGCATGGTCAAGAAGAGATTTCCCGGCGAGTGTTTGAGCCGGTTTGCTGCCGCCCATGCGGCGCCCTTCGCCACCGGCGGCGATCACTATCGCTGTCGTTGCATCGGTCACGGGTAAAGCAGGTAGCGCTCCCAACGATCATTGTCCTGCTTTTCGAACACCACGCGGTCGTGCACCCGGTATTCCCCTTTGGTCCAGAACTCGAAGCGACGCGGTACGATCCGGAATCCGGACCAGAACGGCGGGCGGCCCGGATCCCTCAGGGCGAAGGAAGATGTGATTCGAGCGATACGAGCCAGAAGTTTTCCGCGGCTCTCAAGAGGAGCTGATTGCTTCGATGCCCATGCGCCGATCCTGCTGGCGAGCGGTCTTGAAGCGAAATAGGCGTCAGCTTCCGCTTCGCTGACGGGCTGGACCGAACCCTCGATCCGGATCTGAAGGCGCAATGGAGCCCAATGAAAGCAGAGGGCGGCAAGGGGATTGGCAGTCAACTCGTTAGCCTTGCGACTGCCGAGATTGGTGTAAATCACGAAGCCCGATGCGTCGTGCCCTTTGAGCAGGACCATGCGGTTCGATGGCATGCCATCCTTGCTTGCCGTTGCGAGATTGACCGCACTCGCATCGGCAACTTCGGGATGCCGGGACGCTTTCGCATACCACGATCCGAAAAGTTCATGTGGATCGTCCGAAAGGCCGTTCATGAGCCCTTGCGATCTCGCCAGTCGGCAATGCGGTCCCTGAATTTCCCTAATTCCATTCGAGCAATCGATCGCAAGTGGACTTCATCGGGACCATCGGCAATCCGCAATGCGCGCATACCGGCATAGACTTCGGCCAAGCCGAAATCGTCAGAGAGACCGCCCGCCCCATAAGCCTGCATTGCGTGATCGAGAACGCGCAATGCCGTCCTCGGCGCAGCGACCTTGATCAGGGCGATCTCGAGCTTTGCCGCCTTGTTGCCCTCCTTGTCCATCATGTCGGCGGCCTTCAGGCACAAGAGCCGTGTCATCTCGATATCTAGCCGCGCTTCACCCAGGCGTTGTTCCCACACCGATTGTTCGGACAGGCGCCTACCGAATGCGACCCGCGATTGAAGCCTCTCGGCCATCTTCTCGATAGCGCGCTCGGCGGCACCGATTGCGCGCATGCAATGATGAATTCGGCCAGGACCGAGCCTGCCTTGCGCGATTTCAAACCCGCGACCCTCTCCGAGTATGATATTGCTGGCAGGAACCCGGACATCGCGCAGCACCACTTCGCCATGGCCGTGTGGAGCTCCGTCATAACCGAACACTGGCAGCATGCGTACGATCTCGACGCCGGGAGTGTCGAGCGGCACGAGGATCTGTGATTGTTGCTGGTGCGCATTCGCGTCCGGGTCGGTTTTGCCCATGACGATCGCCACCTTGCAGCGCGGATCGCCAACGCCGGAAGACCACCATTTGCGCCCGTTGATAACGTATTCATCACCCTCGCGGCGGATCGAGGTCTGGATGTTGGTCGCATCGGAAGAGGCAACATCGGGTTCTGTCATCAGGAACGCCGAACGGATTTCTCCATCAAGAAGCGGCCTCAGCCATTGCGCCTTCTGCTCCGGCGATCCGTAGCGGTGCAGAACCTCCATATTCCCGGTATCGGGTGCCGAGCAGTTGAACGCTTCTGATGCGAAGCCCACACGCCCCATTTCTTCTGCACACAACGCGTAGTCCAGATTGGAGAGCCCGGCTCCGCGATACGCCTCCTCATCATGCCCGGAAGGCGGCAGGAAGAGGTTCCAGAGCCCCTCGGAATAGGCGCGCGCCTTCAGTTCTTCGATGATAGGTGGCACTTGCCAACGCTCGTCTCCGCATTCGCCCAGCTGGGATCGGTATACCTCTTCTGCACGATAGACATGCGCGTCCATGAAACTTCGCACGCGATCTCGCCAAAGGGACTGATTCTCGGAAAGGCTGAAATCCATGGTTCGGGTGCTCTGCGGAAGTGATTTTCTTAAGCACAGCGATACACTCAGATGGCCGATTTGAATTGATCTTGGTCAAGGATCGATGGTCGAGTTTGTTTTCTAGTGATCGCTATGGATCGTCGTGAGCATATCGAGTTTGTGCAGTCGCAATCGCTACCCTGGCAACGCATCGGTGTGGGGCTTGCAGTGCTTTGATGCGCTATCCTCCCGGCTGGTCGCGCATGGGGCCGGAGCATATTCTGGCAGACGAGGAATTCTTCGTTCTCGACGGATCACTGGAAATGGACGGAGAACTGCATGAAGCGGACAGCTATGCCTTCCTGCCTGCCGGGTGGACCCGCAACAGCATGGCCAGCAAGAACGGCTGCGTCTTGATTGCATTCTACAATTGCGACCCATTCTCGTCGGAGATATGGGTGACTGCGACACGGCGCGTGCGATCCTGCATCTCAAGACGCGGCAGATGGCTTGGGACATGTCGCTCAATGACCCCAATCTGCGCCATCTGGGAATTTCGCGAAAGGATCTGCGGACCGACCTGGAGACCGGCGAACGTACGTTCCTTTCATTGATTCTCCCGCAGTCCGAACCGCCCGCTGGCAAGGGGCCGCAGGAAAGCCACCCGGTTGTCGAGGAATGTTACATGATTGCTGGCTCGCTAACAGGGCCGCCCGGCACGATGCATCCAGGCGCCTATTTCTGGAGACCGCCAACTATTCCCCACGGCCCGTACGGTTCGCGCTGGGGTGCGGTATCGCTGATCCGTTTTGTCGGTGGTCGGCATGAAAATATCTGGAGTGACGACCAAGCCGATTTCTCGTTCGATCAGGCCTACGATCCGATCCTTCCTGAGCGGTTGGAGTACCTGCGCAATTCCTCGTGGCAAGGCCCGCTTCCCTTCTAGTAGTGCCCAAGTCTCCGGGCCCGCCTATGAATGCCAAGATCAGCAAGAAGCGATTGGTGAATAGCGATGAGCGCCTTGCACTACTCTGGCGTCGCGTTGAACAGGGACCAGTGATCCTTCGTGGAGCTCTTCGTTAACCTTTTGTGAAGTCTGGTGTTACGGTCAATGGATGGGCGCGAGCCGAGGATTGGCAGCCTGTATTGCTGGCGCTATCCTGATGGCATGGAATCACTCGAAATCGACACATCAATGAATTCTTGCCAAGCTTGCGCTGTTCGCAATCGAGCGATCTGTGCTGACCTCAACGACGAGGAAATTGGATTGCTCAACGCAATCGGGCGGAGAAAGCATCTGCGCGCAGGCGAACAGCTGCTGTGGGAAGGCGACGAGGCGATTATTGTTGCCAATGTGGTGGAAGGCGTCCTCAAGCTCTCGACACAAACAGCAGACGGCAAAGAGCAGATTCTTGGGATGGTCTATCCATCGGACTTTCTTGGTCGTCCGTTTGGTGAGACCACGCCCTACGGTGTCGAGGCGCTGAGCGACGCCCAGGTCTGTGCATTCAGGCGCACCGATTTCGACAGATTTGCCCGCGAGCATCCCCGTCTTGAGCACAAGTTGCTTGAGCGCACGCTCGCGGAGCTGGATCGAACGCGGCGATGGATGGTCCTGCTGGGAAGGATGAATGCCGAACAGAAATTGGCTACATACCTCGTTGAGACGGCCGAGCGCCTCGTCCCAGCGACTTGCGAAGAAGCGGAGCCTGGCGACAAGCGAACAATCACCCTTCCTCTTTCCCGTCAGCAAATGGCAGACGTTCTCGGTCTCACCATTGAAACGGTTAGTCGTCATATCAGCAAGCTGAAGAACGAAGGGCTGATCGGTCTTCCAGGCCGCCGAGAACTAACAATCAACTCGCTCAAGGCACTCGCAGAGCGAGGTGGCTAGCCGATTATGCTGCAGATGCCTTGAGCCTGATTGTCTCGAAGCGATAGGGTCCGCTGGACACTTCGGTGCTTTCGGAACCCCGACTGAATGGCCTCCAAAGGCGGAATAGTTGGTTTGACCAAAATCAAGGACGACGGTCTTTTCATCGTGCATCCTTCAGTGATGCACTCGAAGCAATCAGCTGAAGCTTTGCCGAATTCCATCATTTTTGGAGGAACAAATGCACCTGTTGCCTCGCTTGGCGCTGCCGAAGCGACGCAACTTCGTCTGCAGGCGCTCGCCAGATATGCTGGTGCCCGCTCGGGAGATTCTCGCGTTGTCGACAACAAGGTCAACCAGGTGGTGCTCGTCGTCGAGGGGGCGGTCAAGCTGATTGCCAGCGTTTCGGGTCGACGTACCCATGTTATGGGGTTCTACTTCAAGGACGACTTTATCTATCTTCCAGCGCGAGAGACGCACGCCTACAACCTCTGCGCCTTGAAAGACTGCGAACTCATCGCCTTTCCGGCGACGGAGTTTATTCGATTGGCTCAGAACGACAGGGCGCTGAACAATAACTTCATTAGCCATCTGCTGCGTACCCTTGGCCGAAGTCGCGAAAAGACCATTGCTTTAGGGCAGAAGACAGCGCGGGAACGGGTCGCGACTTTCCTGGTCAGCATGGCTGAACGGATCGGTTCTCCATTTTCCAATGGAGCTCTGCTCGATCTTCCGATGTCTCGCCGTGATATTGGCGAGAACATTGGGCTTACGATCGAAACTGTGAGCCGACAGATGACGGAGCTTCGAAATGCGGGCCTCGTGTCCACTTCGAGCAGGTCGCAAGTCAAGATCCTCGATCTGGCCGCACTGAAGCAAGAAGCCGGCCACTTCCCCGTCCTAACCTAACGCCGCTTCCGATGTTATGTTCGAATGGCGTCGCACTGTCGCACAAATGGGGTGTCGTAATCTTGACGATCGAAGGTCGATCCAGCGGCGCTAGAATTGATGCGGATCAAAGACGGCTTCGCAGAGTGCGAGCATCCAGAAACAATGTGGCCTTACTATCCAGAGCTGCTTGAGCAGTCTGTTCCGCGATATACTAGCTTCCCGACTGCGGCGGAGTTCGAGGCGATCGACGAAAGCGACTATCGCACCGCTGTCGAGTGCGCAGAGGGCGACGTCTCCCTCTATGTCCATATCCCGTTTTGTGAGAGGATCTGCCATTACTGCGGTTGCAATACCGGTGCCGCCGGACGCCGACACCGATTGGAATCCTATCTCGACGCGCTGCATCGCGAGATCGAAACGGTTTCGCGTCTGCTCCCCTCAAACTCACAGGTTCGCCGAATTGCATTTGGCGGCGGGAGCCCCAATGCGCTGGCGCCAACGGATTTCGTTCGACTCGTCGATGATTTAATCATCCGCTTTCGGATATCCGATCCGGCATTCTCTATCGAACTTGACCCACGCACGATCTCTCGCGAATGGGCCGAGGTCATAAGGGCGCTAGGGATCGATCGCGCCAGCCTTGGCGTCCAGACTTTCGCGCCACATTGTCAGGAAGCGATAGGGCGCATTCAATCCGATGCCCTGATTGCAGAGGCTACCGAGCTGTTACGCAATGCCGGTGTGAAGTCGCTCAACTTCGACCTGATGTACGGCTTGCCCCAGCAATCCAGAGATGATCTGCTCGCTACTCTGCAGCGCACTGTTGCGCTCGGAGCTGACCGAATTGCACTGTTTGGCTATGCGCATATGCCGCACGTGGTACCGCGGCAACGCGCAGTGGATTGCCGCTCCATGCCGGACCGGGCCGCCCGGTTTGCCATGGCGGAGCATGGCTTCACTTATCTTTGTTCGCACGGGTTCAGCGCGATCGGTTTCGACCATTTCGCGCGCTCCGCGACCGATCCGCTGGCGATTGCCGCGCAAGCAGGGGCTGTGCGCCGAAATTTCCAAGGGTTCACCGATGACGATGCGCCTGCCTTGATAGGCCTCGGCGCATCGGCAATCAGTTCGTTCGAGACGCTGCTCGCTCAAAATGAAAAGAATAGCGGTCGATACCGCATGCTGGCATCTGACGGCCGGATTGCGACTGTTCGGGGCGTGTCGAGATCGGCGGACGACCGAATTCGGGGTCGAGTGATCGAGCAGCTCCTGTGTTCGGGGAAAGCTCAAGTGCCTCCTGAGTTTGAAGCCGATACAAGCCGGTTACTCCGTCCGTTTCTGGATCGCGGCCTGGCATCCTGCGAAGAGGGTACCATCTCTATAACTCCGAATGGACTGCCATACTCGCGAGCAATTGCCGCTCAGTTCGACCCCTATCGCAACCACCTGCCTGATCGCTTCAGTTCGGCGGTGTAGCTAAAGGTGAAGGAAAAAACAGAGCCACGACTCCTTTCGGACGCAATGTCTAGGAACGATCGCTGAGCGCCAGAATATTTACACCTTCAGACCCGCACCCGATACCCATCCGGCTTTCTTCGCGAACAGTCCTGAACCAGGTCAGCTGAGGACGGCAACCCGTTCCTTTCCGGCCGTGTTGGCAGCTGCGCTGCCTGCCCGCACCACCCGTCATGAACAGGTTTCCCTTGGAACTTCGCTTCTGCGGTGCAGTCCTCCCATGCCCTGCTTCTTTCAGATGTTCGCAAGCCGGAGATGGTCTCCGGTTTGAGGAACTGAAGGACTTACACCATGACCAATATCGCAATCCTCACCGGCCGCATCGCCCGCGATCCGGAAACACGCGAGACCAAGGGCGGCACCAACGTCACCGGCTTCACCGTCGTCACCGATCGACCTGCGCGGGACAAGGATGGTAAGACCTACAAGGACGAGAACGGCTACACTGCCAAGGAAAGCGAGTTCCACCGCGTGACCTGCTTCAACAGCATTGCAAAGACCGTCGGCCAGTATTGCTCAAAGGGCCAACTGGTTTCCGTCCATGGCCGCATCCACTACACCCAGTGGGAGGACAAGGAAGGGGTCACGCGCTACGGTACCGAGATCCTCGCCGACAAGGTCGACTTCCTTTCTCGCTGCAACGGCTCGGGTGAAGAAGGCGACAACACCGACGCTCCAGAGATCGACTGACATCCAACATCATCGATCCCCATCAGAGAGGGGCGCTGTCCGGACCGGGCAACGCCCTTCTTGCGTTGTTCAGACTCTCGGGCGGGGGAGGGGCCTGGCTCACGGTTGTCCCATTCTGATGGCCGTACAACCGGCGCGTCAAGGACGGCAGGGGCCCACCATTTTGCCTCCCCTTCGCTGCGCTGCGGTTCGACAAAATCGTTACCCCTACCGCCGCTTCGCGGTCGCCCACCGGGGCGATCCCTGACCCGCCGGCCGCACTCCCATCCGTCCTGCTCCTGCCGTCAACGGCAGACATCAGGAGGACACAATGGCTTCAATTGCACAGTTGAATTCGAACTCGGAACGCTACTTTGCCGCGCTGGCAGTGGCGGAGCGTCGGGCACTGCACAGCTTCTTCGATCAGCACATCGTTGAAGACCGGGAACTCGGATGCTTCGCCTTGGATGAGGGCGACTACAACGCGCTTCCGACACACCTTGCAGCGCGCGTTGTCCATACCGTGCATGGGGCAATGGCAGACGAGTTCTGACCGTAGGATCGGGGCAGGGGCCGGAAACGGTTCCTGCCCCTTTTTTTGTTCGCAGGGGCGAGGGTTGGCGATATCGCAGTACGAAAGTTGGACGAATAATCATCCGCCACCTGATCCGATCAAGGCCAGATTGCTTGGCATAACGGTTCACTGAGCCGGGCAATGCATTTTGCCGCTATGCCATCACATCCGAGCGGACCAAAGCATTGGGCGCTGATGTTGGCTATTTGGTCCCCATTCCGGAACATTTGTGGAAAATTCCAGGCCGGATGTCTCGGTTCGGAACAAAAAATTCCGCCGCTAATGTCGACGCTGCGCTACGCTTCCGCTCTGAAACGAAAGCATTTTCTCCGATCATTTGACCGGGGAAGCGTCTGGTCACTGACACGCAACTTGGAATGGGCTTGACCCAGCACACCGTACCCGGAGATCCGGTGGTTGGGAGGCGAGGATTTCTGCGGGTTTCGCTGACATTTCGGTATCGGTCGCCAAGTAATGTCATCTGATGTCACTCCGCGCTCCGCAACCCGCATACGAGTTGCGCGCAGCTAAGCCGTTAATTTGAAATCGAAAATTAGCGTTTTCCTACAGGGCCGTCGCTGCCGTAGACTGATGTCAGTGCAGAGGGGGCATCGGGCCGTGGAGGGTCGGCCAAACGTCAGGTGACGCCGTGCGATTTGCCCTTCAATGCTATGTCGACGAAGACCTTCATGCCCTTGTCAAAGCCGCTGCTGATGCAGCCCATATGAGCGTCAGCCAATGGCTGAAACTCACCGTCATCGAGGCTCTGGAGCAGCCTCTGGACGATGCGTTCCGAGATCAGGTTCTGGCCGATCTACTCTTCACCAAGATCGCCCTCGATGGCTGGCTCCGAACCCACAAGGATAGGGAGCTGCGGGACCGGGTTGTGGTCGCTTACCAACGACGCATTCGCGAATATCGCGAGCGCAAAGCCGCGAAGCGCGAGGGGCGCTGAGCGATGCTTTCGGTTGCCAATGTTCGCTCGGCTGGTGGTGCGGCCAACTACTTCGCTAACGACAATTACTACACCAAGGCGGACGCCGATCGGTCCGGCATCTGGGTCGGCAAAGGTGCCGAAAGGTTGGGTCTTTCGGGCACGGTCGATGCCAAAGCGTTCGAGGCAATCCTGCGCGGAGAATTGCCCAATGGCGAGCTTATCGGTCACAAAGGCCAATACCACCGGGCGGGAACCGACCTGACCTTCTCGGTGCCCAAAAGTTGGTCGCTTCTGGCGCTCGTCGGCAAGGATCAGCGGATCATTGACGCGTACCGTTCAGCGGTCGTCGAAACGCTCCAATGGGCGGAGAAAAATGCGGCCCAATATCGCACCGAGGAGGGTGGCAAAGAACGGCTGCATGCAAGCGACGACCTGACTGTTGCCCTGTTCCAGCACGATACTAACCGCAATCAAGAACCGAACCTGCACTTCCACGCGGTCGTCGCCAATATGACGCAGGACAAGGACGGCAAGTGGAGGGCGTTGCGCAATGACAAGCTGTGGCAGCACAATACGCTGCTGAATGCCATGACGATGGCGCGCTTCCGGATCGAGGCTGAGAAGCTTGGCTACCGCATTGGCGAGTTCGGGAAGCACGGCAATTTCGAGGCCAAGGGCATCGACCGTAACGCGGTAATGGCGTTCTCGACCCGGCGTCAGGAGGTCCTCGAAGCCCGACGCGGCGGCGGGCTCGATGCGGGTCTGGTGGCGACGCTGGCGACCCGGCAGGCCAAGCAAAGCGATGTCGATCGCGATGCCTTGATGAGCCAATGGGAAGGGCAGGCATGGGATCATGGGCTCGACCTTGAAAGCATGGTGCGCGACGCAAAGCTGCGTTCGCATGAGTTAACTGTAGCGGCTGCAAAGCGAGCGAATGATCGCCCCTCATTGCTCGCACGGGGCAAGGCAATGATCGCCAGCCTCGCCGAGCGAATGGGCGTCAAGGAGGGCGATCCGCTGATCCCTCAGCGGCTCCATATGAAGAGTCGCGAAGAGATTGCGACGGCTCACGCGGTTGCATCGGCGGTGCGGCATTTGTCCGAACGAGAGGCGGCTTTTACGGCAACTGATCTTGCCAAGGCTGCGCTCGATTTCGGCCTGCCGACAACGATGAAGTCCGTCGAAAAGCGCATTGGGCAACTTGCCCAGCAGGGCGCGCTGTTGCGCGGGCGAGGCGCGCAGAAAGGGTGGCTGTCGACATCAGAGGCGTTGGCGCTTGAGACCCGCATGCTGGCCGAGATCGTCAAGGGGAACGGCGCAGTTCGTCCGATCCTCGATTCCGAGACCGCCGGGCCGTACTTGCAGGCGTCGGCAGCTATCAACTACGGCATGAAATTGAATACCGGACAGGAAGCAGCAGGCCGGTTGATCCTGTCTTCGACCAATCGAGTGGTCGCAGTCCAGGGTGTCGCGGGGGCGGGTAAGTCGAGCGTGTTGCGGCCCCTCAATCAGCTAGTGGAAGAGCACGGCAAGAGAGTCATCGGCTTGGGTGTTCAGAACACGCTGGTGCGGATGCTGGAGAAGGATACCGGCATCCCGTCGATGACCCTGCATCGCTTTTTCGGGCAGAATCGCAAGCTGCTTGATGGCTCTGCAGGCAAAGCCGAGATCGCCGCTGCGCGCGAAGACTATCGCGACACTGTCCTGGTTCTCGATGAAGCCTCAATGGTCTCCACGCGTGACCAGGATCGCCTTATCCGCATCGCCAATCTGCTACGGGTCGATCGTCTCGTGCTGATGGGCGATGAGAAGCAGCTAGGGGCCGTCGAAGCGGGCAAGCCCTTTGCTCTGGCGCAGCGCGCCGGGACAGAGACGGCGCTCATGGACTACAATCTTCGCGCCCGCTCCGATACCCTGAAGAGGGCGCAGAAGGCGGCCCAGTCGGGCAAGACCAGTAATGCGCTCGAACATCTCAAGGATCACATCGTCGAGGTCCAAGAGAACAGCGCAATCGTTGCGGCGGAACGCTGGCTGTCCCTTCCGCCTGCCGAGCGCGAACGCACATCGATCTTTGCCGCTGGCCGTCGTTTGCGCACTGAGATCAACGAGGCCGTCCAAACCGGGCTCGCGGCTAATGGCGAGATCGGACCAGCAAGAACGAGACTGTCCGTTCTCTCGCGCGTGAATGCAACCCGCGAGGAATTGCGCTACGCACGCAATTATCAACCCGGCATGGTGCTCGAAGCGGCGAACCGACAATCGCGGCACGGTTTAGGGCGTGGCAGCCACGAGGTGATCGCTGTCGACATAGGCAAGGGCGTGGTCACGCTTCGCGACGAGCGAGGCCGCTTGCGTCGATTTGTTCCGTCAAAGCTGTCCGCCAGGGGTAGCGACCAAGCGTTGCAGCTGTTCGAGAAGAGGAACCTCGACCTCTATACTGGAGACGCAATCCGGTGGACGGCAAGCGACCATCAACGCGGTCTGATAAACGCGGATAGGGCAACCGTGACCGCAATCGATAAAGGCGGGGTGACGGCCACGTCCTCCAGCGGTATGGAGCACAGGTTGAAGCCGAACGACCCGATGTTGAAGCGGATCGACCTTGCCTACGCGCTCAACGCCCACATGGCGCAGGGACTAACGGCAGATAAGGGTATCGCCGTGCTGGACAGCCGCGAGCGGCGACTACTCTCGCAGCGCAACTTCCTCGTCACGATCACGCGGCTGCGAGACGAACTCACGCTGATCGTCGACAACCGGGACAAGGTCGGGCGAGGGATTTCGACCAATCTGGGCGAAAAAACATCGGCAGCGGAAGTAACCGAGCGGCTTGGAGAGGCGGCCGCCAAGGGCACTGACGCAGCCAAGAGGTCGAAGGAACCGCCTGCCATTAGGCCTGAAGCAGAGAAGGCACCCGAACTGGCGAAGGAACGAGCGAAGCCATTCGACTTCGGCATCTAGCCGCTAAGGCAGAAATCGGCCCAGTCCGCCATCATTGGTTTGCGCTTGTCGAGGTAATCCGTGCGTCGATAGGCCGCTTCGACTTTGTTCGCGATCGTATGAGCTAGTGCGGCCTCTGCGACCTCGCTCGGATAGTTCGTTCTCTCCGCAACCCAATCGCGAAACGATGATCGGAAGCCGTGGACCGTATAATCGTCGCCCTTGTCGCGCAGGATCTTAAGCAAGGTCATGTCGGAAAGTTGCCGACGCGGGTTCTGGCCGGGAAAGATCAGATCGCTGACAGGGGAGCGAAATTCTTTCGCTCGCTTGAGAACGTCCAGAGCCGCTTCCGAGAGCGGGATAACGTGAGCAGTCCCCGCTTTCATGCGTTCGGCGGGAATCGTCCAGAGCTTCTTCTTGAGGTCGATCTCGTTCCAGCAGGCACCGCGAACTTCGCCGGAGCGAGAGGCGTTCAAGATCACAAACTCCAAGGCAAGACGGCCGACCGAGGATCGCCCACGCAGCCAATTGATGAAAGCCGGGAGATCCTGATATGGCATTGCTGCAAGGTGGCCTTGCTTCTTGGGCTGGCGCGGCAAGCCACGGAGTACCGAGCGCATCGGTGCCTCGGTCTCACGAAAGCCCTTTGCGCAGGCCCAATCCAGCACCGATCCGATTCGTTGCCGTACCCGCCGCGCGGTCTCTGGCTTTGTCAGCCAGATCGGAGAAAGTGTATCTCGGATTGCCGGTCCCTCAATCTCTGAAACGAGTTTGTCGCCCAAATTTGGAAAGGCATAGGTTTCAAGCGTCTTGATCCATTGGGCTTGGTGCTTGCCGTTCTTCCAAGCGACTTTGTGCTCGTCATGCACGAGCTTGGCGGCGTCGCTGAAGGTGGGGATGATCAACGCTTCTTTTTTCCGCTCTGCCAGAACGTCGACTCCCGCTTTCACTTCCTTGCGGAGTGCTCGCGCGGCCTCGCGCGCATCGGCCAGCGGCAGCTCTGAAAGTGGTCCCAATCCGATGTCCCGGCGCTTGCCATTGGCCTGAATGCGGACAATCCAGCTGCCTTTGCCTTTCCCGGATAGTTTGAGGATCAAACCTTCGCCGTCCGAATAGCGGCCAGGTTCAATCAGATTCTTGACCCCCATCGCCGTCAGCTTGCCCATTGCTTGTTCCTTTCAGACCCACATCCAGACCCACACGCTGCGCCGGATGCATAAGAACATATAGGGAACTATGCGGACGACGAAAAGCGAAAAAACGCCGCACTTCTGAGGGTTTGGGGACTATAAGGGATTGATTGGGAAAAGCGAGGTGGCGGAGACGGAGGGATTCGAACCCTCGGTACCGTTGCCGGTACGACGATTTAGCAAACCGTTGGTTTCAGCCACTCACCCACGTCTCCGGCGCTTGGCAGAGGCGGGGCTATAGCGAGGGCTTTGGGGGTGCGCAACTGCCCAGTTCGGCGCGGGCGGCTGCATTTGGACGCAGGTTTGACTCGCCTTGTCGCGGCTGGCTTGCGGGCGCGGCGGGGAAGGATTCTAGTCGCACTGCGCATTTTGTAGTGGATGGTTTGAGGAGGTTGGCATGGCAGTGAAGGTTCGCGCGTGGATTGTCGCGGTGCTTGGCGTGCTTGCGCTGGCTGCGGCTCCCGCCTCCGCCGAAATCCGGACGATCGACCCGAGCGCCGATGCCGCCGCCCAGCCGGCCCCTGCCAGCCCGGCTCCGGCGACGAGCCCCAATGCCGATGTGAACGCCGATCTGGCCCCCGCGCCGGACCAGGCGCCGGCCACGCCCGAAACCCCGGCGTCGGCCGCCGATGCCGCCCGCGTACAGGCGGCATCCGGCACCACCTATCACAAGGACGATGTCATCGGCGCGGCCGAGGGCGTGTTCGGCAAGGGCGCCAAAGGCCTTGCCGAAATCGTCGAGAAGATCCTCAAGGACCAGGGTGAGCCCAATGCCTATATCGCGGGCCGCGAAGCCTCTGGCGCCTTCGTCGTCGGGTTGCGCTATGGCTCCGGCACGTTGTCGCACACGATCGAGGGGCAGCGCCCGGTTTACTGGACCGGGCCTTCGGTCGGCTTCGACGTGGGCGGGGACGCGGCCAAGACCTTCGTCCTCATCTACAATCTCTACGACAGCCAGGATCTCTATCGCCGTTATCCGCAGGTAGAAGGCCGCGCCTATTTCGTCGGCGGTTTTTCGGCCACTTATCTCCGCCGCGGCGATATCGCGATCATCCCGATCCGCCTTGGCGTCGGTGTCCGGCTGGGCGCAAATGTCGGCTATATGAAGTTCAGCGAGAAATCCCGGCTGCTGCCCTTCTGATCAACCCGTCTTCAGCCCGATCTCGATCAGCCGTTCCTGCAGATATTCGTCGGCCGTGATCGGCACCGGATAAAGGTCCGGGTGCTCGGCATCGATGCAGCCCGGCAGCGTCCTGATCTCGAAATCAGAGGCAAGGTGCAGGAAGAAGGGCATCGAATAGCGTGGAATGTGCCGGCGTTCGGGCGGCGGGTTTATCACGCGGTGCGTGGTCGAGGGCAGGCGGTTGTTGGTCAGCCGCTGGAGCATGTCCCCCACATTGATCACCATGGCCCCTTCGGGCGGAAAGACGGGCAGCCACTCGCCCGATTTGGTGAGGAGCTGCAGCCCTGCTTCCTCCGCGCCCAGGAGCAGGGTGATGAGGTTGATATCCTCATGCGCGCCCGCCCTGATCCCGTCGGCATCGATCGGGATCGGCGGATAATGGAGCAGCCGCATCACCGAATTGCCATTCTCCACGGCGGGCTCGAACCAGTCGGGTCCAAGGCCCAGATAGCGAGCGATCGCGGAAAGGAGCTTGTTCCCGGCCGTATCGAACGCCGCGAAAATCGCCTGCAGCGCCTCCCGGAATTCGGGAATCTCGCTCGGCCAGATATTGTCCGGCATATGGTCGCGAAAGCGGTGGCCGGGGGGCAGGTCGCGCCCGACATGCCAGAATTCCTTCAGGTCATGCTTGTCCGCATCCTTCGCGATCTCGACGCCGAATGGGGTATAGCCGCGCGCACCGCCCATGCCGGGCAGCACATATTTCATCTTGATTTCGACCGGCAGCGCGAAAAAGGCGCGGGTCAGCGCCCAACTCTTTTCGATGAGCGCGGGATCGATGCCATGATCGGCGATGACCGCAAAGCCGAATGTCTGGAAGGATTCGCCGAAAGCTTGCGCAAAGCCTTCCGGGTCGCTGGCCTGCCGGGAAAGCGAAAGCGTGGGAACGGATTTCAACAAAGGAATTACTCGCCGCTGGAAACCAGCTTCAACTGCCCTTCGCCACCCCTTTGTGTCAATCGCCCATCGACCTGCGCGCCGGTTTCGATCGAGACGCTTTCATAGGAAAGGTCGCCGCTGATCCGCGCGGTTTTCTCGACGATCACGGTCCGGGCGTTGACAGTACCGCCAACGACGCCGCCAAGCGTTGCTTTCTCAGCGGTGATGTTGCCCTTGATCCGTCCGCCGGCGCCAAGGATCAGGCTGGCACAATGGATATCGCCTTCGACAGTGCCGTCGAGATGAAGGTCACCCTTGCCGCTGATGTTGCCCGAAATTGTTACCTCGGACCCGATGAAGGACAGCGCGCCGCCATTCTTCGCCGGCGCGCCCGATGCGGCGCCCGATTTTCCACCCCATGCCATTTTTTCGACTCCCACACGAACTGACGTGCGTGAGATTAGCCGCACGGCCGCCGATCAGCAATTCTCGTATTTCCAGTTGCGCCTCTTGCCTTCGGCCAGCCACTCGGCAGCTTGCGTGATGCGCCGGTCGCGCGTCTCGGCGCGCTTGGCATCGAGAATCCATTCGAGATATTCCCGCCGGTGCGACGGGGCGAAGCCATCAAAGCTTTCCCGCGCTGCCGGATTGGCGTTGAGCGCGGCTTCGAAGGCGGGGACCATCGCCAGTTCGGGCTTGGGGTGCTTGCCGCGTCCATCCGCCTGTGGCGGCTTCACACCTTGGTCGATCAGCGCCATTGCCTTGGCGAACAGCGGCGCAAGCACCGCTTCGCCGGGCAGGTCTTCAAGCGAGGTCAGCCGCCCGAAACTCCCCATCGCGCCAAGGCCCTTGGTGCCCGTCACCATTTCGCCGTGCCAGAAACCGAAGGTCGCATGACCCTTGAACGCGGCCATGGTGCATAGGATCTTGCCCTTGCGGAGAAAGGCCGGGCTATTCCACTTCATCGCTTCCTCGATGCCGGGGCAGTGCGCATGGGCAAGCGCGCGGACACGCTCCAGCACGGGCCGGGCGAAGGGCTGCGCCTTTGCGATATAGGCGTCGATCCGGGGATCGCGGCTCATCGCCGTCCGTCAGAGGATGCCGCCGCCCAGCATCAGGCGGATCACGCCGATCACGATCACGGCGATGTTGAGATTGCGACCGCTCGTCCGGTCGGACGTGGCGCCGATCCCGAGGCCGACGATCGCGATGGGCAGGATGATCCAGTTCGCCCAGCCGAGAAGCGGAATGAAGGCAATAGCGACAAGCACCAGGGCAATACAGCCGAGAATAAGGGAAATGACATTGCGCATGGTCCGAATGTTCGCGCCTTTGGACAAATGATGCAAGTGGGTGGTTACTTCTCGTTAACCAAGTCGGGCTATGTGGATAACGGGGGTAACTTGATGCACATTGCGGCACGCATGGCTGTCCAGTCCGCAGCGCCCGACCGGCGGCGCAAGGAGCGGCATGCGCTCGACCCTGCGGCGCCCATCATCATCCAAGGCTATCATGGCGGCGATATCGTCATCGTCGATCTGTCCGAAGCGGGGTTCAAGGCGCGCGCGACTAGCCATATTCCGCCGCGCTCGCTGGTCCGCCTGAAGGTCCCGGGCCTCGGTATCGTGCTGGCACGCATCCTCTGGTCGCGCAGCGGCACGATCGGCGGTGAATTCGTCAATCCCGTAGGCGAGGGCCGGCTCCGCCTCGTTCCCGGCTTCGGCAGCAGGATGGTCGCGCGCGAGGCTTGACCATCCGCGCATATTGCCACTCGCCCGGACTTGCGTTACTGACATCATTGTCAGCATATTAGACCGGGAGCCTCGTTCATGGCTTATGCCCATACGCACGTCGCCAATCCGCACTGGCTTCCGCCGCGGCAGGGGCAGGAGATAGAATATGTGCCGGGGCGCGACGGCTGGCCGGTTCTGGGCACGACTCTCGAGCAGCTGAAGGACCCGAACGGCTTTACCAAAAGGATGGTGGCCGAATTCGGGCCCGTCTATCGCACCAACAGTTTCGGCGGTCGTTTCGTCCAGCTGATCGGGCCGGAGGCGAATGAGCTTGTCCTGTTCGACAGGGACAAGATCTTTTCTTCCGAACAGGGCTGGGGGCCGGTGCTGAACCTGGTCTTCCCACGCGGCCTGATGCTCATGGATTTCGAAAAGCACCGGGCGGACAGGCGAACGCTTTCTGTCGCGTTCAAGCCGGAGCCCATGAAGCTCTATGCCGATGCGCTCAACAAGGGCATCGCCGCACGCGTTGCCGAATGGTCGGGCAAGACCTTTGCTTTCTACCCCGCGATCAAGCAATTGACGCTCGACCTTGCCGCCGTTTCTTTCCTCGGCATTCCCTGGGGCCCCGAGGCACGGCGGATCAACAAGGCGTTCGTCGATATGGTGCAGGCCTCGATCGGCATTGTCCGCATCCCGCTGCCCGGAACGGCAATGGGACGCGGTGTGGCGGGCCGGAAATTCCTGCTCGACTATTTCGGGCGCGAAGTCCCCAAGCGGCGGGTGAGTGACGGGCAGGACATGTTCAGCCAGATCTGCCGCGCGACCAAGGAAGACGGCACGCTCCTTTCCGATGACGAGATCGTCGATCACATGAATTTCCTGATGATGGCGGCGCACGACACGATCACATCGTCTGCAACTTCGATGACGATGCTGCTTGCCCGCCACCCGGAATGGCAGGACAAGCTCCGCGCTGAAATGCTGGGCCTTGGCATCAATGATGAAGACCTGCCCTATGACCGGCTGGGCGATCTCGTCCTCACCGATTATGCCTTCAAGGAAGCGCTCAGGATGATCCCGCCCGTGCCCTCGATTCCGCGCCGCGCGATCAAGCCCTTCTCGTTCGGCGGCTATGATTTCCCGGCGGGCACCTATGTGGGCATCCAGCCCGCCTATACGCACATGATGAAGGACTATTGGCCCGATCCGGAAACGTTCGACCCGCTTCGTTTCGAGCCGGAGCAAGTGAAGGCGCGGCACAAATATGCCTGGGTGCCGTTCGGCGGCGGCGCGCATATGTGCCTTGGCCTGCACTTCGCCTATATGCAGATCAAGATCCTGATGTGGCACATGCTGCGCACGCACCGGATCGAGACCGGCGAAGGCTCGGGCAGCAAATGGCAGGCCTGGCCGATCCCCAAGCCACGAGACGGATTGCCGGTCACGCTCATTCCGCTTGACGCCTGACGGGCCAAAGTGTATTATTCATATAATACACAGAGGAGTTTCCGTGATGAAGCTGCGCACGATTATTCTTCCCGTCATCGCCCTTTCGGCGCTTTCGGCCTGCGGAAGCCGAGACAAGGATGAAGAGGGCACCAGCGTTTCGATCAACGCCAAGGACAAGGACGGCAATGTCGCGATCAATGCCGATGGCAAGACGGGCAAGGTCAGCGTCAACATTCCTGGTTTCAACGCGAATCTGAAACTCCCCAAGATGATGCTCGATCATTCGAACTTCGATCTCGATGGGGTGAAGCTCTATCCTGAATCGAAAGTTCGCTCGGTCGTCGTCAACGCGGACGATACCGGCGGGCATGACAAGGCCAAGGTCCGCGTCTCGTTCGATTCGCCTGCGGATACGACAAAGGTCAAGGCCTGGTTCAAGAGCGGGTTCGATGACGAGGACATCAAATTCTCCGAAACGCCGACAGGCTTTACGGGCACGACCGATGACGGCGATGCCTTTGTCGTCACGCTGACGCCCAATGGTGCGGCGGCGACAAGCGGGACGATCGACATCGACGGTTGATCCGTGCGCGGAGCTTCCATACTCCCGCTTTCGCAAGAACATGAGATGTATTGAGGCTAAACCTGCGCCGTTACCGCGACTTTCAGGGCTTCGATCCGAGTTTCGTCCCGACGGTAGAATGTCCACTTCTTGATCCGTTTGGGAATCAGCAGTCCCGCGTCGACCAGCAGTTTCAGATGCTGCGCGGTTGTCGGCTGGGCCAGGCCGAGCTTTTCTCCGATCAGCAGCGCGCAGACTCCGTCCTCCACGAAGTCGCCGTCGACTTGCGGGCGGAAATGGCGGGCCGGATCCTTTAGCCAGTCGAGGATCAGCAGGCGCTGGGCATTGGCGATGGCCTTGAGCTGCTTGTCGAAAACCGGTTCGCGCATCTTTTTCATATCGTATTATTGCAATGTGACGATAATTGATATAGCAGGACCGCCCCTACCACAAGGAGATTCGAAAAATGTCCGTCCAGCGCCGCTTCGCGCAAGTCGATGTGTTCACTGCAAAGCCGCTCTACGGCAATCCGGTGGCCGTGATCCTCGATGCCGAGGGATTGAGCAGCGCCGAGATGCAGCAGGTCGCGCTCTGGACCAATCTGTCCGAAACGACATTCGTCCTTCCCGCGACCGAAGCTGGGGCGGATTATCATACCCGGATTTTTACGCCGTCCGAGGAACTGCCCTTCGCCGGGCACCCGACGCTTGGTACGGCACATGCCGTGATCGAGGCGGGCATTGCCGCGCCAAAGGATGGCAAGCTGGTCATGCAGTGCAAGGTCGGGCTGGTCGAAGTCTCGGTCGGCGCCGATGGTCTTTCGTTCCGCTTGCCGCGCTTCGCGCCGCGCGCTGCGCTGGAGGCGGAGGCACTTCCGGCGATCCTCGGTGCGCAGGCGATCGAAGGACCGGTCGAAGTCATCGACACGGGCCCGCACTGGCTGATCGCGCAAGTGGAGGATGTTGCCTCGCTTGTGCCCGATGTGGAACGGCTGCGGGCGCACCTCGCCCGGAACAGCGCGCAGGGCGTAACCGCTTATTCGCAGACAGGGCCAGGGGAAATCGAAGTCCGGTCGTTCTTCTTCACCGACGGGCTGGTCGAAGACCCGGTCTGCGGAAGCGGCAATGCGGCGGTGGCCGTGCATCGCATCCGCACGGGCAGCGTGGCGGGCGAGGACGCCTATCTTGCGCGGCAGGGCCTCCGGATCGGACGTGACGGCGAAGTTCGTGTGCGGGTCGACAATGGCAACGTCCATGTCGGCGGTAGTTGCGTGACTGTGGTCAAGGGTGAAATCCGCGTCTGAACCCGCTCCCTTCCCCGGCGCGGCCATCCCCGCTAAGGGGCGGGGATGAATCCCTTGATCCCCGTAATGATCGGCGGCGCGCTTGGTGCGGGCGCGCGGCACCTTGTCGGTGCGACAATGCTCGCCCGGTTTGGCCCAGGCTTTCCGTGGTGGACGCTGACGGTCAATATCGTCGGCGGATTCCTGATGGGGCTCCTAGTCGGCGCACTGGTGAAACTGGGCGGTAGCGAACAGACCAGGCTGCTGCTGGGTGTTGGCGTGCTGGGCGGCTTCACGACCTTCAGCGCGTTCAGCCTTGAGACCTGGATGATGATCGAGCGTGGCGCGCTTGCCGTTGCCATCGGCTATGCCGGCGCATCGCTGATCGGCTCGGTCCTCGCCCTTGGCCTTGGCCTCTGGTTGACGCGGCTATGAGCGAGGCGATCCGCACCTTCACCGTCACCTCCGATGACGACGGCATCAGGCTCGACCGCTGGTTCAAGCGGCATCTGCCCGATGCCAGCTTCAATATCGTCTCGCGCTGGGCACGCACCGGACAGCTCCGGGTCGACGGCAAGCGGGCGACGCCGGGGGACCGGATCGAGGCAGGCCAGCAGATCCGCGTGCCTCCGGCCGAAACGCTCGCCAAGGCGGTCGAAACGCGCCCGCCCCGGCCGAAGCGTGAGCGGCCGAGTCTCGGCGAAGATGAGACCGCCTTCGCCCAATCGCTGGTCGTTCACAAGGATGCGGCGGCCCTGGTCCTCAACAAGCCGCCGGGACTCGCGACTCAAGGTGGAACCAAGACCGAAGACCATGTCGACCGGCTGCTCGATGCGCTCTGGTACGATCAGGAAAGCCGGCCCAAACTCGTCCACCGGCTCGACAAGGATACGTCGGGCGCGCTGCTCGTCGCCCGCACCGCCCGCGCCGCCGCCCATTTTGCCAAGGCCTTTTCGAGCCGCACCGCGCGCAAGGTCTATTGGGCGATCGTCGTCGGGGTGCCCAGCATCGAAGACGGGATGATCGAGCTTCCCATCGCGAAACAACCCGGCACTGGCGGCGAGAAAATGCATGTCGACGAGAAAGAGGGTTCGCCCGCGCGCACCCGCTACCGCGTGATCGACCGCGCCGGGAACAACGCGGCCTGGGTCGAACTTCAGCCCTTTACCGGGCGGACGCACCAGCTTCGTGTTCATATGGCGGCAATCGGCCACCCGATCGTCGGCGACGGCAAATATGGCGGGCGCGACGCCTTCCTGACCGGCACGATCAGCCGCAAGATGCACCTGCACGCCCGCCGGATCCGTGTCGATCATCCCGATGGCGGCCGGATCGACGTCCGCGCGGACCTGCCGCCGCACTTCGCCGAAACGCTTGCTGCGCTTGGCTTTACCGAGGCCGATGGCGATGCGCTGGCGCTCGACGAAGTGAAGTTCAAGGACACCGAGGAAGGTAAGCGCCGCCTCGTTGCCAACAAGGCCAAGGCCGCCCGAAAGGAACGCAAGGGCGAACGCCGGGGCAGGGGGCGGAGCAATCCCCCTCCCGCTCGCGGGAGGGGTTAGGGGTGGGCATGGCCAGTTTCACCGCTCTTCATGGCCCCACCCCCGGCCCCTCCCGCGAGCGGGAGGGGAGGTGATGCACCCAAATTCCGCCTTCCGCTGGGATGATCGCGCTGCGCTGCGCAGCTTTGCCGAGGCGATCGGTTTCGGAATGCTCTTTGCCGCGACGCCCGATGGCCCGCGTGTCGCGCACTTGCCCTTCGTCTTCCTCGATGAAGACCGGATCGGCTTCCATCTCGCGCGCGGCAATGGAATTGTGAAGCATCTCGACGGTGGCGACGCCCTGCTGGTGGTCAACGGGCCGGAGGGGTATATCAGCCCGGACTGGTATCAGCTCGACAACAACCAGGTGCCGACATGGAATTACCTCGCGGCGGAGTTCGAAGGGCATGTCGCCCGGTTGGACACGGAAGCGCTGGTCGCGCAGATCGACGCGCTCACGCTGGCTCAGGAATCGCAGCTTGAGCCGAAGCCGGTCTGGACGCGGGCCAAGATGGATGAGGGGCGTTTCGAAAAGGTGCTTGGTGCTATTCATGGCTTCGAACTACGTGTCACCGGCTGGCGCGGGACGGCGAAGCTCGCCCAGAACAAGCCCGAAGCAGCGCGCCTCAATGCCGCCGATGCCGCGGAGGCCGTAGGGAACCGGGCGCTCGCCCATCTGATGCGTGAGCTACCCAATGGCTAACCGTCTCGCTCTCTTCGATTGTGACGGGACGCTGGTTGACAGCCAGCACACCATCTTCCGCTGCGTGGAGGATGCCTTTGCGCGCGCCGGGCTTCCGCCGCCCGACCGGCAGGCCGCGCGGCGCGTCGTCGGGCTCAGCCTCTTGCCCGCGATGCAGATGCTGGTGCCCGACGCACATTCCGATCTCCACATCCAGTTGACCGAGGACTACAAGGCGGCCTTCCAGCGGTTGCGCGGGGCGGGGCTGGTCGAGGAGCCGCTGTTTGCGGGCATTGCCGAAACCCTCGATGCGCTCGAGGCCGATGGCTGGCTGCTCGGTGTCGCGACGGGCAAGTCCGATCGCGGGCTTGACCTGTGCCTGCGCCACCATGGCCTGCGCCACCGGTTCGTGACGCTCCAGACCGCGGACCGGCATCCGTCAAAACCTCACCCGTCGATGGCGCATGAGGCAATGTCCGAAGCCGGGGCCAGGCCCGAAACGACCGTGATGATCGGCGATACGAGCTACGACATGGCGATGGGCGTGGCAGCGGGCGCGCGTGCCCTCGGTGTCGATTGGGGCTATCATCCGGGAGAGGAGCTGCTGGCGGCGGGCGCGTTCCACGTCGTATCGCACGCGCGCGAACTGAAGGAAGTAATGCGATGAACGACGCCGAAGAAATGGCCCGCAAGCGGTTCGCGATCCTCAACCTCGTCCGCTTCGGCGCCATTGCTTTTGTGTTGGCAGGCGCTGCGAATATCGGGGGGAAACTCTTGCCTGATCTATCGCCCGCACTGGGCTATGTCCTGCTGGTCGGCGGCGCGCTCGATTTCTTCCTTGCGCCCGTTCTTCTCAAACGCGGCTGGCGCAATCCCGACGCATGAGGCGGTTCTACAAGCAGGCAAGTGTTACCCCCGATCTGGGAATCGCGCTTGACGGCCGGCCGGTGCGGACGCCCGGGCGGCTGCCGCTCGTCTTGCCGAACCTGGCGCTTGCCGAAGCCATAGCCGAAGAGTGGCGGACGCAGGGCGATGAGATATTGCCGCAGGCGATGCCGCTCACCGGCCTTGCGAACGCCGCCATTGAACGGATCGCGCCGGACACGTCCGGCTTTGCGGCCGGGCTCGCGGCCTATGGCGAATCCGAACTTCTCTGTTACCGCGCCGAGGGCCCGGCACCGCTGGTCATGCGGCAGGTGGAGGTTTGGGACCCGATCATCGCCTGGGCGCGCGCCCGATATGATATCGGCTTTGTCCTGGTCGAAGGTATCATGCACCGCCCCCAGCCGCCCGAAACGCTCGCGCGCCTTTCGGAGGCGCTGGCCGCGCGCAATACTTTCGAGCTGGCGGCGCTCTCCCCGATCGTCACCATCTCCGGTTCGCTCGTCATTGCGCTTGCCGTGCTCGAAGGCGAACTCGATCCCGATGCCGCTTTCGATGCCGGCCATCTCGACGAACTCTGGCAGGCAGAACAATGGGGCGAGGACGATTTCGCGCGCGACCAGCGCGATGCGCGCCGCGCCGATTTCCTCGCCGCTTGCGGCTTCCTACGGCTTCTGCGCTGCTGACGGCATGAACCAGCGCGCCAGCACCAACCCCCCGACGACGAGCACGAACACCGATCCGACAAGCCCGAATATTGCATAGGCCCAGTCCTGATGCAGGAAGATCGGATCAGTCAGGATTGTCAGCGCCGAGGCCGCGACGGAAAAACACACGACTGCCAAGGCGCGCGAACGGAAATCGGCCATGTGCGAAAGGGCTGCGGCCATCAGCGCCGCTGCTGCAAGGTAAAGCACGAATCCCCATAGCATCCCGTCAGGGCTGTCGACCGGAAAGCCTTTCATATTATAGTGCACCGTGGCGACGGGCCCCTTGCCGTAGAGCGTGGTGCCCGACTGGGTCGAGGGATCGGGCACCATATAGGTGCCGGTCCGCGGCAGGTTCGCGGCGAGCGCGGTCTGTACGGCTGCGGTCTGGGCTTCATTGGCCCTGGCATAGCCCATCGTTGCGATCGGCCCTGCGAAATAGAGAAAGCCTGCAATGAACATTGCGACAGCTGCGGCGAAGGATCCAATTGCCAGTCTGAACATGTCTCACTCCCCTCCATTCACTGGCGGAGAGGCTAGGCCGTTCGTTCCGAGCGTCAACCCTGCTTGGAAAGGCTCCGGACGAAGCCGATCAGGCTAGTCTGGCGGCTGCGCTTCAGCCGTTCGGCCTCGAGGATCGTCTTGACCGACCGAAAGCAGGCCTCGGCATCGTCATTGACCAGAACATATTCATAGCCGTCCCAATGGCTTATTTCGGCTGTCGCGCGTTCCATGCGCGCGTTGATGACTTCGTCGGAATCAGTGCCGCGTGCCCTGAGGCGGCGCTCGAGTTCGGTCAGCGACGGCGGGAAGATGAAAACGCGGACCACGTCTCCGCCGGCCTGCTGGAACAATTGCTGCGCGCCCTGCCAGTCGATATCGAACAGCACGTCACGGCCCGCCGCGAGCGCCTTTTCGACTGGCCCGTGCGGGGTGCCGTAGCGATGGCCGAAGACATGGGCCCATTCCAGAAAGTCCCCGGCGGCAACCATTTCGCGAAACCGTTCGAGATCGACGAAATGATAATCGACGCCATCGACTTCACCGGGGCGGATCGGCCGTGTCGTCGCGGATACCGACATTTCGAGATTGTCGTCGGACTTGAGCAGCTTGCGCGCGATGGTCGATTTGCCCGCGCCCGACGGCGAAGAGAGGATGAAGAGCACGCCGCGGCGTTTGAAAGGGGTCGATCCGGCCATGGCCGCTCTTGGCGTGCGATCTTGCGGGCGTCAATTGTTTCAGGGCAGACAATCGCAAAAGGGGAATTGAGCATGATGCGAATCGAGCGCCGTTACTGGATCGGGACATTGGCCATTTTCGTGGCGGCGACGGCGATCCTGTTCGTTATGGACCGCCCGCCGATCTGCACCTGCGGATATGTGAAGCTCTGGGAAGGCGTGGTCAACGGCCCCGGCAACAGCCAGCACCTGTCGGACTGGTACAGCTTCAGCCACGTGATCCACGGCTTTCTCTTCTATGCTGGCGGCGTCTGGCTGCTCGGCCGGCTGCCGATAGGCGTGCGGCTGATGATCGCGTCGATTCTCGAGCTGGCCTGGGAGATTGCCGAAAATTCTCCCGCAATCATCGACCGGTACCGCGCCGAAACAATGGCGGTCGGCTATTCGGGCGATTCGATCCTCAATTCACTGAGCGACGGTGGCATGATGGTCCTTGGCTTCCTGATCGCCAGCCGACTGAACTGGAAGGCGACGGCAGCGCTGGCCGTCGCCTTCGAACTTTTCACGCTTGCCGCGATCCGCGACAATCTGACGCTCAATGTCCTGATGCTCGTCGCGCCGAGCGAAGCGATCAAGGTGTGGCAGGCGGGGGGTTAGCGTCCTACCCCCTCGCCCCCGCGATGAACTGGTCCACTGCTGTCCCAAGCACCGTCAGCGGCACGCCGCCGGTCTTCACGACCGTATCGTTGAAACCGGCGAGATCGAACCGAGCGCCCAGCGCCGCCTTTGCCCGGTCGCGCTGCTTGTTGATCTCGTTATGCCCCATTTTATAGCCGCACGCCTGGCCGGGCGAGACACTGTAGCGATCGACTTCGCTCGTCATGGCGTTTTCGCCGCGTCCGGTATTCTCGACAAGGAAGCGCACCGCCTGTTCGCGGCTCCATTTCATGGCGTGAAGACCGGTATCGACCACCAGGCGGCAGGCGCGGAACTGCTGCGCCTGGAGATAGCCGATCTGGCCGAAGGGATCATTCGCATAGAGCCCGGCTTCATCCATCAGCTGCTCCGAATAGAGCGCCCAGCCTTCGATAAAGGCATTGAATCCCATCAATGAAGAGATCAGCGGAATCTCCGCATGCTTTTCGGCGAGATAGGCGCCCTGCCAGGTATGGCCCGGCAGGCCCTCATGCGCCGTCAGCGTCGTCAGCTGGTATTTCGGCCAGAGCGAGGTGGATTTGAGGTTGATGTAATAGATCGCCGGGCGCGAACCGTCGAGCGAAGCGAAATTCATGTAGCCGAGCGAGGCGCCATCCTGAATGTCGGTCGGCACGCGCTTGATGACGAGCGGCGCCTTCAGGTCGAGATGAGTCAGCTGGGGCATGAGCTTGCGGATCTTCGCCACCTGCTCGTTGCAATATCCGATCAGCGCCTCGCGGCCCGCATCGGTGTCGGGATAGACCTGGGCGGGATCCTTGGTCAGCGCGAGAACGCGTTCGCCGACGCTGCCTTGCGTCATGCCTTGTGCCTTGAGGATCGCGTCCATCCGCGCCTGGATCGCCTTGTTCTGCTCAAGCCCGATCGCGTGGATTTCGGCGGCGGACGCATTGGTCGTCGTGCCGAGTTTCAGCGCCCACTGGTAATAGGCATCGCCGTCCGGAAACTTGTGGACACCCGCAGTGTCGGCTGCATTTTCGGTCGCCTTGGCAAACGCGGAGATCTGGCGGTCGAGCGCAGGATAGACCATCGATTCGACGATCTTCGTCACGCGCCCGGCCCAATCGCCGGCAAGGCCCAGCGCCTTCGTCCGTCCCGCGATGGATGCGACCAGTTTCTGGTCGGCGATTGCCGTCTGGCGATAGCCTTTCAATTGTCCAAGCGCATTGGCGGCGATGAAATTGGGCGGGGTAACGCCCATTGCCGATTGTTCCCGGATCTTCGCCGTCTCATCGTCGAGCAGCTTCGCAAAGCCCGCTACGCGCGAAACATAGGCCTCGGCATCGGCGCGGTTCTTGATCTGGTGCTGCGAATCGAGGAATTCGGCAACGAAGGTGATCGCTCCGTCCTGCTGCGTGACGGGGTAGGGAGCGGTGCCGCCGCCCCAGCCGCTGGCTGCACCGCCGAATTTCCACTTTGTGCCGGCAACCCCCATCGTCGCTGCGTGCTTGACCGTATCGTAGCGGATCTGGTCCGCGGGCGAGAGCGCGGACCTGTCGACCGAGCCGAGCCGCGCCTGGATCGACTGAACCTGCGCCGCCCATTTGGCGTCGCCTGCGGGAGAGCCATCGCCCCATTGTGACTTGAGCGCGAGACGCGGCCCGCTGTCGAGCCCCAGCGACGTCGCCGTACCCGGGGCGAGCTTCAGCAGTTCCTCCGCGAATTGGGCAAGCAGCGCCGAAAAGCGTTTCGCAGGCGTCGTCGCAATGGCTTTTGCGGCCGCGCGGGCGGAAGCGGGGGCGCTGGCAACCGCGGCTGCTGAAAATGTCAGGGCAAGCGCTTCGCGGCGGTCGAAGCGGGGCGTGATCTCGGTCATGTCTGGTCCATCCCTTGAAATTGTGTTTGCCGCACTATGCGAGGCGCTCCTCGCCTGTGCAACCGTCCGCCTGTCGTTTGACGAAGCGACGGAGGCTTTGGTCGATTGCGCCGCTCCCGATGCTGCGATAGGCAGATGCCATGGGCCATGACCACGCGCAGCATGACGGACACGGGCACCACCACGCGCCCGCCGATTTCGGCCGTGCATTCGTTGTCGGGCTTGTCCTCAATGTGGGGTTCGTGGCCGTTGAGGCGGTCTATGGTTTTTCGACCGGTTCGACAGCCCTGCTCGCCGATGCTGGCCACAATCTTTCGGATGTGCTTGGTCTGCTTGTCGCCTGGGGTGGAATGATCCTGGCCAAGCGAGCGGCCAATCATCGCTTCACGTACGGCTATCGGGGCTCCACGATTCTTGCCGCGCTGTTCAACGCACTGCTGCTGCTCGTTGCTCTTGGCGCCATCGCGCTTGAGGCGGTGCAGCGCGTCCTCGATCCTTCGCCGGTCGCAGGTGCCACGGTTTCGCTGGTTGCGCTCGCCGGGATCGCGGTCAACGGGGTGACGGCGTGGATGTTTGCCCGTGGGCGCGACCACGACATCAACATTCGCGGCGCCTATCTTCACATGATGGCTGATGCGGCGGTTTCGGCGGGCGTGGTGACCTCGGGCCTGCTCATCGTGTGGACGGGAAAGGCCGTAATCGATCCGCTTACCAGCCTTGCTATCGTTGCCTATATTTTCTGGGGTACCTGGGGGCTGCTTCGCCAGTCAGTCGCCATGTCGCTGTCGGCCGTGCCACCACATATAGACCTTGTGCGCGTGGAGGCGGAGCTGCTCGCGTCGCCCGGTGTCGCGAAAGTTCATGACCTGCATGTCTGGCACATGAGCACGACCGAGACCGCGCTGACAGCGCATCTTGTGATGCCCGGAGGCAGCCCGGGCGATGCCTTCCTTGCCGATATTCACGAACGGCTCGACCACAATCACGCGATCGATCATGCGACGATCCAGATCGAGACAGGAGCGCACTGCGCGCAGCACAGCCACGGCTGCGCTTAGACCATCGTCTCCGGTCGGACGAGCCGGTCGAACGTCTCTTCGTCAACCAACCGCAAACGGAACGCGGCTTTCTTGAGCGTAAGCCCGGTCTCATGCGCGTGTTTTGCGATCTTCGCGGCATTGTCATAGCCGATCTCGGGCGCAAGCGCCGTCACCAGCATCAGCGACCGCTCGACAAGTTCGGCGATCCGGGTTTCGTTGGCTTGCAATCCCTCGACGCAATGCGTGGCGAAGGTCGCCATGCCCGTCGAAAGCAGGTCGATTGAGCGGAGCACGTTTGCGCCGATCAGCGGCTTGAACACGTTGAGTTCAAGATGCCCTTGCATCCCGCCCGCCGTCACGGCCTGGTGATTGCCGATCACTTGGGCTGCAACCATCGTCAGCATCTCGCACTGGGTCGGGTTGACCTTGCCCGGCATGATCGAGCTGCCGGGCTCGTTCTCCGGCAGGATCAGCTCGCCCAGACCCGAGCGAGGCCCCGAGCCGAGCAGGCGGATGTCGTTCGCGATCTTGTTCAACGAGACCGCAATCGTGGCGAGCGCCGCCGAGAGCTCGACCAGTGCATCGTTCGTCGCCAATGCTTCGAACTTGTTCTCCTCGCTCCTGAACGCGATGCCGGTCAGCTCGTTGATGACGACCACAAAATCGGTCGCGAAATCCTTGGGCGCGTTGAGCCCGGTACCGACTGCCGTCCCGCCCTGGGCAAGCGCATAGATATCGGTCGTGCCGCTTTGCAGCCGGATGCTTGCCTTGGCGAGTTGCGCCGCATAGCCCGAAAATTCCTGGCCCAGGGTCAGCGGCGTCGCATCCTGCAAATGCGTGCGGCCGATCTTGACGATATCGGCCCATTGCTTTGCCTTTGCATCGAGTGCGGCGTGGAGCGCGAGGATCGCAGGCTGAAGCTTGTCCCTGACTTCGATCGCAACAGCAATGTGAATCGCGGTCGGGAAACTGTCGTTGGATGATTGGCTCTTGTTGACATGATCGTTGGGATGGACCGGCGCTTTCCCGCCGCGCGGTTCGCCCAGGATTTCGTTCGCCCGGCCCGCAATCACTTCGTTGACGTTCATGTTGGTCTGGGTACCGGAGCCTGTCTGCCAGATCACCAGGGGAAACTGGTCGTCAAGGGCGCCCGATATGACCTCGTCCGCTGCCGTCTCGAGCGCGTCTGCGATCCAGTCCTTGAGCCCGTGCCTCCGGTTGACCCGCGCCGCCGCTTTCTTGACGAGCGCAAGCGCGTGGATGATCGCGATCGGCATCCGCTCGCGCTCGTCGAACGGGAAATTTTCGATGCTGCGCTGGGTCTGCGCGCCCCAATAGGCGTCTGCCGGAACCTCGATCGGCCCGAAACTGTCCGTCTCGGTCCGGGTGGCGGTCATTTCTTCCGTCCGAAATCCACCGTCACGACGTTGGAGCCGTCTTCCGCCGGGGTTGCGACGGGCCGGTCATTCTCCGCCGGTTCCTGCTCGCGGATCGGTTCGTCTTCGAACTGGGCCTGGAACTGGAGCGCAAAATCGACGGCCGGATCGGCAAAGGCCGTGACCGCCGAAAACGGAATCTCGAGATGCGCCGGCACCTGATTGAATGTCAGACCGACCTCGAAGCCCGTCTGCGAAACCTTCAGATCCCAATACTTGTTCTGGAGGACGATCGTCATCTCGTCGGGGAATCGTTCGTAAAGGCTGCGCGGGATTGAAACACCCGGCGCGCCGGTCTTGAAGGTGATGTAGAAATGATGATTGCCGGGCAGCCCTTCGCTCGCGACTTGCCCCAGCACACGACCGACCACGGCGCGCAGCGCTTCCTGCACGATTTCGTCATAGGGAATCAGGCTGTCGGGCGGGCTTTCACTCATCGGCCTGTGGTGAACGCATGACGCTTCGCGGTCAAGACATTGCGCGCGGAGAAGGGATCGCTATAGCGCGCTTCATGCGCACGGGAACGATCAGCCGGAACACGAACGAAACGTCGATCGAGGTGGGCCTCAACCTCGACGGCACGGGGGTTTATGCGGTTTCGACGGGCATCGGCTTTCTCGATCACATGCTCGAACAATTGTCGCGCCATTCGCTCATCGATCTCGATGTGAAAGCGGTCGGCGATCTCCATATCGATCAGCACCACACGACCGAGGATACCGGCATCGCGATCGGCGAGGCGCTCGCACAGGCGTTGGGCGACAAGCGCGGGATCACGCGCTACGGCGCGGCGTATGCCCCGATGGACGAAACGCTCACGCGCTGCGCGCTCGACATTTCGGGGCGGCCCTGGCTCGTGTTCAAGGCGGATTTCGGCACGCCCAGGCTGGGCGAATGGGATACCGAGCTGATCGAGCACTGGTTCCACAGCTTTGCGCAAGCCGCGGGAATCACACTCCACATCGAGAACCTCCACGGCGGCAATAACCACCACATCGTTGAAAGCTGCTTCAAGGCGCTTGCCCGGGCATTGCGCCAAGCGGTCGAGATCGATCCGCGCAAGGCGGACAGCATACCCTCGACCAAGGGGATGTTGTGAACGGCAGCGTCGCGCTGATCGATTATGGCGCGGGAAATCTCCAGTCTGTCAGGAATGCTCTGAAGGCGGCCGGGGCGGAGAATGTCCTCGTCACCGCCGACCCCGATGTCGCGGCGAAAGCGGACCGGATCGTCCTGCCCGGTGTCGGCGCCTTCGCGCATTGCATGAACGCGCTGTCGGCTATCGACGGAATGATCGCAGCGCTTGACGCAGCCACGGGTGCCGGAGGAAAGCCGTTCCTCGGCATTTGCGTCGGCATGCAGCTGATGGCCGAAGCCGGGGAAGAGCATGGCCGCCATGCCGGGCTGGGCTGGATCAAGGGCATTGTCCGCATGATGCCGGGCCATGATGCAATCAAGATTCCCCATATGGGCTGGAACGACGTCGTGCCCGTTGGCGAACACCCCCTGATCGAGCGTGGGGAAGCCTATTTCCTCCACAGCTTCGCGTTCGAGGGGGAAAGCGTTCTCGCCACGACCGATCATGGCGGCCCCGTGGTCGCCGCGATCGGCGAGGGCAACCGGATCGGAGTCCAGTTCCACCCCGAAAAGAGCCAGCGTTATGGGCTCGAGTTTCTCAAACGATTCCTGAAGTGGAAGCCATGAGCCTGATCGTCTTTCCCGCAATCGACCTCAAGGGCGGGCAGGTCGTGCGCCTGGCCGAGGGCGATATGGATCGTGCGACGGTCTATGGCGATGATCCCGCGGCGCAGGCGCTGCTCTTTGCCGAGGCGGGGGCGGGACATATCCATGTCGTCGATCTCGATGGTGCCTTTGCGGGACAAGCGGTCAATGCCGAAGCGGTCGAAAGCATCGTCAAGGCCTTTCCCGGCCATGTGCAATTGGGCGGGGGCATCCGTGATCGCGCGGCGATCGAGCATTGGTTCGATCTTGGTATCTCGCGCGTCGTGATCGGAACCGCCGCGCTCGAAAATCCCGATCTGGTGCGAGAGGCCTCGGCCGATTTCCCCGGCGGCATCGTCGTTGCCGTCGACGCCCGCGACGGCATGGTCGCGACCAAGGGCTGGGCCGATGTCTCGGACGTGTCGATCATCGACATGGCCCGAAGGTTCGAGGATGCGGGTGTTGCCGCGCTGCTCTTCACCGATGTCGGGCGCGATGGCTTGCTCAAGGGCTGCAATATCGAAGCGACGGTCGATCTGGCGCGTGCAACCAATATCCCGGTCATCGCCTCAGGCGGCGTTGCCGGGATCAGCGATATCCGCGTCCTCTCGCTCCACGCGAAGGACGGCATCGAAGGCGTGATCACGGGCCGTGCGCTTTATGACGGGCGCCTCGATCTTGCAGCGGCGTTTGCGGTGGCGGCGCTATGACCGTCCGCATCCGCGTCATCCCCTGTCTCGACGTGAAGGACGGGCGCGTCGTCAAGGGCGTCAATTTTGTGGACCTGCGCGATGCGGGCGATCCGGTCGAAGCCGCGCGCGCCTATGACGCTGCGGGCGCCGATGAGCTCTGCTTCCTCGACATCACTGCCAGCCATGAAGGGCGGGGTACCTTGCTCGACATCGTCGCGCGGACGGCAGAGGTCTGCTTCATGCCCTTGACGGTCGGCGGCGGTGTCCGGACGTCGGAAGATGTCCGCGCCCTGCTGCTTGCGGGGGCGGACAAGGTCGGCGTCAACAGTGCGGCGGTCGCGCGCCCCGAAATCGTTGCCGAGATGGCGGACCGTTTCGGCAGCCAGTGCATCGTCGCTTCGGTCGATGCCCGCCGGGTGGGCGGCGGCTGGGAGGTCTTCACCCATGGCGGGAGACATGCGACCGGCGTCGACGCCGTCGCGCACGCGATCCGGCTGGCCGAGCTCGGCGCGGGCGAGCTGCTCGTCACCTCGATGGACCGTGATGGTACGCGCGACGGTTACGATCTCGAACTGACACGTATGATCGCCGATGCCGTGTCTGTGCCCGTGATTGCCTCGGGCGGCGTCGGCACTCTCGGGCATTTGGTTGAAGGCGTGCGCGAAGGCCGTGCCAGCGCGGTCCTTGCCGCCTCGATCTTCCATTTTGGCGAGGCCAGCATCGGCGAAGCGCATGCGGCGCTTGCCGCAGCGGGCCTGCCGGTGCGCGTCCCCGTTCTTCCGGAAGACGGCGTCGGGACTTGACCTTCGGCGGGCCCTCGCGCCAATGGGTGCATGGCTGACACGCTCAAACGCCTTGAGGCGACCATCGCTGCACGCCGGACGGGCGATCCGTCACAATCCTATGTCGCGAGCCTGACCGCGAAGGGTCGGGCGAAGATCGCGCAGAAGGTCGGTGAGGAGGCGGTCGAGACTGTCATTGCGGCCATGGCCGGTGACAAGGAAGGCCTAACAAAAGAAGCAGCGGACCTCATCTTTCACATCGGCGTGCTGCTGGCGGATGCCGGGCTGTCGTTCGACGAAGTGCTGGCCGAACTCGATGCCCGCGAAGGCGTGTCCGGCCTCGTTGAGAAAGCAGCGCGAAAGGACAGCTGATGCCAATCGATGCGACCGCCCCCTATGACGACCAGAATATCTTCGCGCGAATCCTGCGCGGGGAGATTCCCAATCGCACGGTCTATGAGGATGAATGGGCGCTCGCCTTTCACGACATCAACCCGCAGGCGCCGGTCCATGTCCTCGTCATTCCCAAGGGTGCGTATGTGAGTTGGGACGATTTCACTACCAAGGCGACCGATGCGGAGATTGCCGGGTTCATCCGCGCTGTCGGCCACGTCGCCCGCGAACTGGGGCTTCCTGCCCCGGGTTACCGGCTGCTCGCCAATACCGGCGTGCACGGCCATCAGGAAGTGCCGCACCTCCATATCCACATCTTCGGCGGGCGGCAGTTGGGCCTGATGCTCCCGCGGTCATGACGTCTGCCGAAATTTTGTTGCGTGGATGAGATTAGCGGTTAGGTTCGCCGCCAAAGCAGAATCTGCGGGGAGTATTTTATGATTTTCGGTCGCGTCAAATCGCTTGATGCCATTCTAGCAACAGCGAAAAGAAAGTCGCTGACTAGGACGCTCGGGGCTCTCCAACTGACGTTGTTCGGCATCGGATGCGTGATCGGCACGGGTATCTTCGTGCTGACGGCGGCGGGCGCACAAAAGGCGGGGCCGGGCCTTATCCTGGCCTTTGTCGTAGCGGGTGCCGTCTGCGTGGTCGCGGCGCTTTGCTATGCGGAAATCGCCTCCATGATCCCGGTTGCAGGATCGGCCTATACTTACTCCTACGCTGTGATGGGCGAATTGCTGGCCTGGACGGTCGGTTGGGCGCTTGTCCTTGAATATGCGGTTGCGGCCTCGGCGGTGGCCGTCGGCTGGTCGGGTTACTTCACCAACACCATTTTATACCAGAGTTTGGGATTCAAACTGCCTACGGCGCTGTCGGCCGGGCCGCTTGCGCTTGGCGGTGTCGAAGGGGGCTTCATCAATCTTCCGGCGGTTGTGATCTCGCTTCTCATCACCTGGCTGCTGATGATCGGCACGACCGAAAGTGCGCGCGTGAACGCTGTCCTTGTCGCGATCAAGATCACCGCGCTGACCATCTTCATCGCGCTCACCCTGCCGGTGACTCATGGCGCCAATTTCGAGCCCTTCATGCCCGCCGGGATGTTCGGTGGCTTCGGTTCGGGTGTCGGCGTAATCGGTGCGGCGGCGACGATCTTCTTTGCCTATGTCGGGTTCGACGCCGTTTCGACGGCCGCCGAAGAGACCAAGAATCCGCAGCGCAATGTGCCGATCGGTCTCATAGGCAGTCTTGCGATCTGCACCATTTTCTACATGCTGGTGGCCGCCGGCGCGGTTGGCACGATCGGCGGGCAACCGATCATGAATGCAGGCGTTCCGATCGAAGTCGGCACGCCCGAACTTGCCCGCCAATGCGCAACGCCCGAATTCGCCCAATCGCTTGTCTGTTCGAATGAAGCGCTGGCGCATGTGCTCCGGACGATCGGCTATGGCACGATCGGCAACATGATCGGCTATGCGGCGTTCATCGCCCTGCCGTCGGTCATCCTGATCCTGCTCTATGGGCAGACGCGGATATTCTTCGTGATGTCGCGCGACGGACTTCTGCCCGAATTCTTGTCATCGGTTCATCCCAAGTGGAAAACGCCGCATGTCGTGACCGCGATCACGGGCGCGGCAGTGGCGTTCGCGGCTGCCTTTCTGCCGGTCGGCCAGCTTGCCGATATCGCCAATGCCGGAACGCTCTATGCCTTCATGATGGTGGCCATCGCGGTGTGGATCCTGCGCAAGCGTGAACCGAACCGCGAACGTGCGTTCGTTGTTCCGGCCTTGCCGCTGGTTGCGTCGCTGACGGTCGCGGGCTGCGTCTTCCTGTTCGTCAACCTGCCGCTGGCGGCAATGCTTGTCCTACCGATCTGGGGCGCGGTCGGGCTTGTGATCTATTATCTCTACAGCTATCGGATGAGTCACGTCGGGCGTGGCCTGGTCGAAGTGCATGAGATCGACCCGGACATTCCAGAGATGCCAGCGGCTTCTCCGCCGCTGCTCTGACACCGGATTTCGAGTCCTGGAGGGGAGGGGAAGGGGAGGCCAAGGTCTCCCCTTTTTCTTGCCCTGCTCAGCCCAGCCTTGTTTTGACCAGAGCGGACAGATCGGCTTCGGCGCGCGGGCCGAAATGCGAAATGATCTCGGCCGCGCAGACCGAACCCATCGTCAGGCTGTCCGCAACCGAGCGACCTTCGGCCTGACCCGCCAAAAACCCTGCCGCGAAAAGATCCCCTGCGCCCGTCGTGTCGACGACCTTCGCCACCGGCTCGGCCAGAACTTCGGTCCGGACGCCGTCCTTCACCGCAAGCGCGCCATGCGGGCCGCGCGTGACCACGAGGAGCGGAACCTTCGTCGCAACGGCGGCCACGCTTTCATCGAAATGGTCGGACTGCATCAGCGAATGCATCTCGGCTTCGTTGGCGAAGAGAATGTCGATATCGCCATTGTCGATCAGCGCATGGAAACTGTCGCGGTGGCGCTCGATGCAAAAGGCATCGGAAAGCGTGAAGGCGACCTTGCGACCGGCCTCGCGGGCGATGCGGATCGCGCTCTGCATTGCGGCGCGCGGTTCTTCGGGATCCCAGAGATAGCCCTCGAGATAGAGAATCTCCGCGCTGGCAATCATCTCCCGATCGAGCGCCGCCGCGGGAAGATATTGGGACGCGCCAAGAAACGTGTTCATCGTCCGCTGCCCGTCGGGAGTGACGAGGATCAGGCACTGCGCCGTCGGCGGTTCGCCTTCGCGCGGAACGGTCGTGAAGGCGACGTCACTGGCTCGGATGTCATGGCTGAACACCTTGCCGAGCTGGTCGTTCGATACCTGGCCGATAAAGCCGCAGCGCCGTCCGAGCACGGCCATTCCGGCGACGGTGTTGGCGGCAGAGCCCCCACTGATTTCCCGCCCAGGGCCCATTTTCGAATAGAGATCGGTGGCGCGCTCCGCGCTGATCAATTGCATCGAGCCCTTGGCCAGATCCTCGGCCGCAAGAAATTCTTCGTCGGTTGTTGCCAACACGTCCACGATGGCATTGCCGATCGCAACAATATCCAGGCTGGCTGCGGTCACGCGCTAAATCCCTTTTGTTTTGCAAAGCGCGTCGCCTAGCGGCGGGAACGCCGCATCGCAAGGGCGATTGACAGGCAGGGTACGC
Organism: Sphingomonadaceae bacterium; assembly: GCA_041916635.1. Taxonomy (GTDB): domain Bacteria; phylum Pseudomonadota; class Alphaproteobacteria; order Sphingomonadales; family Sphingomonadaceae; genus Aquisediminimonas. The sequence continues at coordinate 1,800,501 of JAYRZE010000001.1, forward strand.
CTCCCCCATCGAAGGGCGATGCTGCGCACCTGTTCAATCGCTGGCCTCGTTCTTCTTGCCGCCTGTGGGCCGGTGCCCAAACCACAGCCGATTGCAGTCGCGCCGTCGCCGCCAATACGGACGACGGGCCTTGAGCGCGTGATTGGGCAGGATGCGCGCTCTCTCGTGGCATTGTTCGGACCGGCCGACCAGGATGTCCGGGAAGCAAACGCCCGAAAGCTCCAATTCGGGAGCGCGATTTGCATCATGGACGCCTATCTCTATCCGCCCGGTCGCGGGAAGGAGCCGCTCGTTACCTATGTCGACGCGCGCCAACCCGACGGTCGGTCGATCGATCGCGCCTCCTGTGTCGCGGCGCTGTCCCGCAGGTCCCAGGCGCGCTAGAACGGCGGCGAATCCCCGTGGTGCCGCGCGGTCATCATCTTGTGCATGCGGGTCAAGGCTGCACGCTTGATCTGGCAGACGCGGGCCGCTCCGACCCCAAGGACAGAGCCGATCTCGTCGAGGTTCAGTTCCTCGACGAAGTAGAGCTGGAGCACCATCGCCTCGCGCTCGGCCAATTGGGAAAGGCAGTCCGCGAGATCCCGGCGAAGTTCGGCAGCCTCATATTCGCCGTCGGCACCGGCAGCGAGGTCCGCGAACCAGGCATCGTGATCCGAATAGACTTCCTCGATCGAGTCAAGTTGCTGCGACACCGAGGACGCAACCTTGGCGTGATAGCTTTCCGCGTCGAGCCCCATGGCCTCGGCCATTTCGGCATCGGTCGCATGGCGATGGAGTTTGTGTTCAAGTTCGTCGCGGGTACGGGCCAGTTCCCGGCGGTTCGCCATTCCGGAACGGCACATCCGGGCTTCGCGGCGTAGATGATCGATCATCGCACCGCGAATGCGCGTCGCTGCATAGGGGCCGAAGGCCGCGCCACGGTCCTCGAAGCCCTTGGCCGCCTCGACCAGCGAGAGGAGGCCGATCTGCATAAGATCTTCAAGCGCAATGGCTGAAGACATGCGCGAATGGACCTGCCACGCGATCCGCCGCACCATCGACGCATGCGTCCTGACCAGGGTCTCGCAATCCGGCAAAGCGGGAGCGCGGCCATAGGTCAGAGACTCGTGGACGATCTCTTGATGCAGCATCATTCTTCTCCAGTTTCAAACGGGTGCGGGCCAGGATTGCCCTGCGGAAGCGCCGGCTGCGGGCGTTTCGCGCCGATCATCGCAATCACGTCGACGGCCTTGGTTTCGGGGATTTCGAGGAAGGACAGGACCGGGATTTCGGAAAGCTGGGCGCGAAGCAGCCGCGAAAGCGCGGCCCGGCAAATCGGCGACGTCACGATCGCGAAGCTGCGCGCCGCCATGAGCTGAGGCTGTACGGCCTCCGACACGGCCGAAACGATGCGCGCGGCAAGATCGGGATCGAACGGCCAGCTTGCATTGGGGCCGGTGCGGACAGACTGGGTCAACAGGCTTTCGAGTTCGGGGTCGAAGGTGATGATCGGCAAAGGCATCTTGATCGGCACGATCAGCTGGACGATCAGCGCCCCGAGCCGCTGGCGGACACCCTCGAGAAGCCCCGCCTGGTCGAGGTCGCGCCCGGCAAGCTCGATCATCGCTTCGGCGACCCTGCGGAAATCCTTCAGTGGGACGCGTTCGGCCAAAAGGGCGCGGCACAGGGACGTGATGGCCGCCAGCGAGTAGGGTTGCGGCGTCATCGCCTGCACCAGCTGCGGGAAGCTTTCCTTCAGCGAGTCGACCAGTGCCTGCGCGTCGTCGAGCCCGAACAGTTCGGCCGCAGAGCCGGAAATGACGCCATTGAGGTGCGTCGCGATGACGGTCGAGGAATCGACCACCGTATAACCCGCGACGACCGCTTCCGCTCGCCGCTCAGGTGCGATCCAGACAGCATCGAGCCCGAAGCTTGGATCCTTGACGGCATGACCGGGGATGAGGTCCAGCCCGTCGCCCGAATCGAGTGCGAGCAGGTGGTGGGCGAGCGCTTCGTCTTCGCCCATCGTCACGCCCGCAATGCCGATGCGATAGGCATTGGCGGGCAGCGAAAGATCGTCTTTCACGCGCACCATCGGGATCACGAAGCCGAGTTCGCGGGAAAGCTGGCGGCGGATGCCGGTGATCCGCGCCATCAGCGGCGCGCCCTGCCGGTCGTCGACCATGTCGATCAGGCCATAGCCGATGTCGAGCGTGATCGGAGCCGGATCGCTCACATCGCGCCACTGGATCACATGCTCGGGTTCGGGATCCTCGATCGGAGCGGCGATCGCTCGTCTTGCCTTTTCGGCGCGCATCCGCGTCCAGCAGATGGCCCCGGTCACGGCCGCCGCCGTCAGGATCAGGAAATGGGGCATTCCGGGCAGGAGGCCCAGCAGGCACAGAATGCCGGAAACCGGGCCCCAGGCGCGCGCAGAACCGAACTCGCTACCGATCTGTCCCGAGAGGTCGAGTGGGGAGGAAACGCGAGTGACGATGGCAGCGGCAGCAATCGACAGCAGAAGCGCCGGCACCTGCGCCACGAGCGCATCGCCGATCGCAAGCAGGACGTAGGTCTGTGCAGCCTGGCCGACGGGTAGGCCGTGGCTCACCGTGCCGAGTATCAGTCCACCGAAAATGTTGACGAACAGGATCAGCAGCCCGGCAACGGCGTCGCCCTTCACAAACTTGGACGCACCGTCCATCGAGCCGTGGAAATCGGCCTCGGTTGCCACTTCCTGGCGACGCGCCTTGGCTTCGTCGGGCGTGATCAGCCCGGCGTTGAGATCGGCGTCGATCGCCATCTGCTTGCCGGGCAAGGCGTCGAGAGTGAAACGGGCGGACACTTCCGAAACGCGCCCCGCGCCTTTGGTGATCACGACCAGGTTGATGATCAGAAGGACGGCAAAGACGAACAGGCCGACGATGTAGTCGCCGCCGATCAGGAATGTGCCGAACGCTTCGATCACATGCCCCGCCGCGGCCGGCCCTTGATGTCCGTTCACGAGAACCACGCGCGTCGACGCGACGTTCAGCGCAAGGCGGAACAGCGTGCCGAGCAGGAGGACAGTCGGAAAAGCGGAAAAGTCGAGCGGCTTTGCGGCATTGAGCGCAACCATCAGGACGGCAAGCGAAAGCGTGATATTGGCGATGAAGCCGATGTCGAGCACGGTCGAGGGGACCGGAACGACCATCAGGATGACGAGCATCAGGATGGCGAAGGGCAGGATGCCGCCCTTTATCGCGCTGCCCCAGATGCGAAGATTGGCCCGCTCGATCATGCGGCGCTCCCTCCGTCGATCCGGGCGAGCCGTTGATAGGCGCGCTCGGCAAAGTCGAGCGAAAGGCTTTGCGGCATGGGTTCGATCGTGCGCATCTGCATGAACTCTTGAGAGGATTGGATATTGCTGCCGGTTCGCGTGGCTATTTGCGTCCGCGTCGTGCCGGGGGCGGGAAAGCTGGAGGGTCGTTCGTCGAGTCGTGCGGCAAAATGGCTGCGAATGGCATCAAGGCTGCGCGGGCTGCCGTCGGAATTATAGAAGATCGTCCGGTTTGCTGACGCGGCTGCAGGGACCAGAGGGGCGGCAGGTGCATTTGGGTCTGCCCGCCAAGCGGACAGAAATTGCGCCGCACCCTGCGCGCCGAGGAAATGGGCGAGGTAAAGATCGACGGGCTGGGGTTCTTCGCCAAAGCGGCTTCGCAGCATGCTTGCATTGTCGTCAGCGAACTCGGCCGCCATGGCCGACGATATTTCGGGATCGAAGCGGAGCCCGAGGATCTGGTCGCGCACTTGCGGGTCGTCGACCCGATACTGTCCGTCGGCGCCCTTGCTGATGGCATTGGCGGCCCAATCAAGGCCGTGTTCGGCCCCATGTTGTGAAAGTGTTGCAAGCCAGGTCTGCCGGGTGAACTGGAACAGCCCGGCCGCGCTTGACGTACTGGCCTGGGCATCGGGATTGAGGCTGCTTTCGACGCGAGCCTGCGCCATGAGATAATCGAAGGGAACGCCGGTTCGCTTTGAGGCATTGCCGATCGCAAGGCTCACCCGTTGGGGAACCGTTGGCCGAATGCCGATATCCTGCGGTGGCATCTGTTGCTCGCTCCTTCTTTCAGAGCGGGCGATGCAATGCTTGTGCCAATTCAGGCGGGTGGGCGCGGACCCCAAGCGTTTCTGCGGTTTGCATAGACATGCGGCAGGGCCGCACCACGCATCTGCTCAAGCTTTTCCAGCTTTTCGCGATTGCGTAGCGCCATAAAATTGACGCGTGCCCTGAGCGCCTCTGTCTGCTTCAGCGCATAGCCGAGATCGGCCTTGAGCTTCTCTCCCGCGATGATCGCTCCGCGGTGGCGGACCTGTTCGATCGCCCGGGCAAGATCCTTCGTCGTCTGTTCGATCCGCGCGACATCGCGCGCGTCGATCGCATTCATCAGCGCTGCCTGGGTTTCGATGATGGACTCGACCGCGGTCATGGCGTTCATTCCGCAGTCCGGAAGAATCCAACCATCGAATGGGCGATGGAGTCGACGTCGATCAGATAGTCGCCCTGTGCAATTGCCTGGCGCAGCTGTGCGATCCGGGCATAATCCACAGGCGGGCCGGCCTTGGTGAGGTCGGTCGCAAGGCTGACAAGCCTGGGCAGGCCTGCGCCGGCATCCAGCGGGCGCACCGATGTGGTCTCGGAACGCGTTGCGCGCGTGCCGTCATCCTTCACGGATTTCGACACCGGCCTGATCGGCCATAGCGTAACGGGATCAACCATTTTACTTCCCTTTGTCATGGCGCCTGCCGAAGAAGCGGCAGGGCTTGTTGGGGGAAACGGCAGGCCTGAAGAAAAGTTTAACGCGAAAATGAAACCGTACCGGGGCCTGTCACGATTGCCGAACTCTGCGTCCCGGCAGCTCCCAATTTCAGGCGCACGCTCGCCCCTACTGCGCCATCGTCCAGAGCAATTGCCGTCGTGGTCACGTCAAAGGCATCTCCGCGGACGCTGACTTCCACAGTATCACCCCGGTGCACGCTCGGCTCCGCCTTGACCTGGTGGCTGCCGTTCGCCGCGATGCCGACGCGCAGGCGCCAACCAATCGCCGGGCAACGAACTGCCAGCGCGTCGCTGCCGGACCATTCGATGCTGGCCGGCTGTGGGCAGGCGACAAGCTTCAACCGCCGGTCGATCGGGGCGACTGCACCGCCCGGCTCGCCGGGTGCGGCCCCGGTCAGAACTTCGATACGACTGTCGAGTCGGTCGAGATCCTCGAATGCCTGTGCCAGCGCAGGGGCCGGCAGGGCGGAAAGGAATAATGCTGCAATATGCGGGCGGGACATGTCCGGTCTCCAACTGGCGTCATTGTCCGCGCTCAGAGCAAGGGCCGTGCCAGTCGCGGAATTGCAGTACCTGCCGGACGTGCCAAATGGATGTGTCAAAAAGCCGACATGCGAGTTTCTCGAGTGCTGCACAGCGATCGCCGGCTTGGTACCTGACCGCGATTTTCCGCCTCCTCTGTGAAATTGGCACGATGATTGCTTCGAACCGGACGGGCCAGTCCCGCCGTTCGCTTTCGAATGTCGCCTGGCCGAAATTTTTGGAGGCAGACATGTCTGTTGGAGAGTCACTGTTCGGCATTCACGCCACGGCGCTGCAGCTCCGCTCGCAGCGCATGTCGATGCTTGCCTCGAACATCGCCAACGCTGCGACGCCCAATTACAAGGCGCGCGACATGGATTTCGCCCAGGCGCTCCGCCAGGCGAGTGACGGCGAGTCCATCGAGTCCGCAATCCAGTATAGGGTGCCGCTCCAGCCGTCGCTGGACGGCAATACGGTGGAAATGTCCACCGAACAGACAGCTTTCGCCGAAAACGCGCTGGCCTATCGCTCGAGCCTGTCCTTCCTCCAGGGTCGGGTCGGAACGATGATGCGCGCTCTGAAGGGAGAATAGGAATGGCCGGCCAGCCCCTTTCGCTCTTCGAGATCAGCGGTCGGGCCATGTCCGCGCAGCTTGTGCGGCTCAACACCACCGCCTCGAACCTTGCCAACGCCGGAACCGTTTCGGGAAGCGAGCAGAATGCGTTCCGTTCGCTTAAGCCCGTCTTCCGCACGATCATGGGCGAGAATGGCACATCGACGGTCGCGATCGACAAGATCGTTTCGTCACCCGCCGCGCCAACCAAGCGCCACGATCCGTCGCATCCGCTCGCCGACAAGAATGGGGACGTCTGGGAAGCAGCCGTCGATAGCGCCGCCGAAATGGTCGAGATGCTCGAAACATCCCGCCAGTACCAGAACAACGTTCAGGTTCTTCAAACCGCGAAGAGCCTGATGATCGAAACCTTGAGGTTAGGACAATGACAGCGATTACTCCCGTGAACGGATCGAGCATCCCCGTCGTGCCCAAGGGCACCGGCGCGACCAAGCTCGACGAAACCGCATTCCTGCGACTGATGACGACACAGCTCAAGGAGCAGGACCCGTTCGATCCGGTCGACAACACACAGATGGTCGCGCAGATGGCTCAGTTTTCGAGCGTTGCCGGCATTTCGGAAATGAACACATCGCTCAAGGACATTGCTGACCAGATCAAGCAGCAGACTACGCTGCTGACCGCCATTCAGGCGCAAATCTCGCCTTCCAACTCCAACCCCACCCCCGCCGCCGGCGCATAAGGAGAAGACGTCATGGCTTTCTACACATCATTGTCCGGCCTGAAGGGCGCGCAGAGCGATCTTTCGGCGATTTCGAACAATCTCGCGAACGTGAACTCGACGGGCTTCAAAAAGAGCCGTGCCCAGTTCGGAGATCTTTTTGCAAGCTCGCCGACCCAAAACACCAAGCTGGTGGCCGGGCAAGGCACGCGGCTCAATGGCGTCACGCAACAGTTCACGCAAGGAACGCTCGAAGCAACCGACCGTACGCTCGACCTTGCCGTTGCCGGCGAAGGCTTTTTCGTGGTGAAGGGCGATCCGCCCCGCCAGGCTGTGACCTACACCCGTAACGGTTCGTTCAATGTGATGCCGGACCGTTCGGTCCGTGACACGACCGGGGCGAAGCTCCAGCTGCTTCCGGTCGATGCTCTTGGCAATGTTACATCGACGGCGCTTGGATCTCTCCTTGACTTCAGCCTGCCGGTCAGCGCCCCGCTCAATCCGGCAGCCGGGCTCGTCAATGTTTCGGTCGGCATCGACGGTCTGACGACCGCAACCTATGCCGATGGCTCGAGCGAGCTGCTCGGCAAGGTTGCGATGGCAAGCTTCACGGCGCAGGAAGGCCTGCGCCCGGTCGGTGACGGCCATTGGCAGTCGACGGGTGACAGCGGTCCGCCGACTATCGATGCCGCGACCAACGGCCCGCTCGGCTCGATCCGCTCGGGTGCGCTCGAACGGGCGAACGTCGATGTGACCGAGGAATTGGTCGCGCTCATCGCCGCGCAGCGCAACTTCCAGGCGAATGCGAAGGCGATCGAGACCGACAAGGCCATGACCCAGTCGGTTCTCAACATCAACTGACGGACTGTCCGATGGACCGCCTCATCTATACGAGCCTCACGGCACTGCGCAGCGCGCAATCCCGACAGGCGGCGACGGCGAACAACCTCGCCAACGCCCAGACTGTCGGGTTCCGCGGCGACGTCGCCGAGGCGCAGGCGCTCTGGGTTCGGGGCGATGGCCTCGAAAGCCGGGCGGTTGCGTCGGAAGAGGTGATCGGCGCCGATATGCGCGCCGGTGTGGTGATGGAAACGGGCCGCGACCTCGATGTGGCCATGCAGGGCGATGCCCTGCTGGTCGTCCAGGCGGACAATGGAGAGGAAGCCTACACCCGTCGTGGAGACCTGCAGCTTTCGCAATCAGGACTCCTGACCAATGGCGAAGGGCAACCGGTGCTGGGGTCGCAGGGCCCCATCACACTGCCGCCGGCCGACAAGATCATGATCGATGGTGACGGCCGCATTTCCATCGTGCCGGTCGGGGGAGATCCCAGCCAGCCGCAGGAGGTGGACCATCTTCGTCTCGTCACCGCGACGGGCTCGAAAATCATCAAGGGTATCGATGGGTTGTTTCGCATCCGCGGTGGAGGCATCCTCCCCGACGATCCCGATGCCCGTGTCCTCACCGGGCATATCGAAGGTTCGAACGTGTCTGCAACGGAGACGCTGGTCAAGATGATCGAAGCCAGCCGGTCGTGGGACACGCAATTGAAAATGATCAGCAGCGCACGCGACATGGATACGGCAGCCGCCGATCTCATGCGCCTGCCGGACTAGGAGCTTAAGTCATGTCGTCAGGTGCATTGCATGTCGCCCGTACCGGGCTCGACGCGCAGAACATGAAGATGCAGGTCATCGCGAACAATCTCGCGAACGTGAACACGACCGGTTTCAAGCGCGATCGCGCCAGCTTCGAAACCCTGGCCTATCAGATCGTCAACACGGCGGGTGCGCCGTCTTCGGCGGAAAACAAATATGCGACCGGCCTGAATCTCGGCACCGGCGTGCAGGTCAAAGGCACGGCGCGGATCGAGACGCAGGGCACGCTTACAACGACGGGCAATGGCCTTGACGTTGCGATCGAAGGGGCTGGCTACTTCCAGATCCTGATGCCCGACGGGCAGACCGCCTACACGCGCGCCGGCGATTTCAGCCTGTCCGCCGAAGGCACGATCGTGACGAGCAACGGCCTGCCGCTCCAGCCGCAGATCCAGGTGCCCGAAGGCGCAACCTCGGTTTCGATCGGTGCGGATGGCACCGTGACGGCGCAGCTTGCCGGCCAGTCGGATCCGACCGAACTGGGCAAAATCGAGATTGCCCGTTTCGTCAATCCGGCCGGGCTCCAGGCGCTTGGCAACAACCTTCTTGCGCAGACGGCGTCGTCCGGCGTCGCCCAGGTTGGTGAGCCCGGGCTTGAGGGCAGGGGCTCGCTTCGCGGCGGTGCGCTTGAGTCCTCGAACGTCAACGTGGTCGAAGAGCTGGTCGACATGATCGAAACCCAGCGTGCCTATGAGGTCAATTCGAAGATGATCCAGGCCGCAGACGAGATGCTGAAAAATGCCAGCCAGCAGCTCTAGTTTCCGCACCTGCCTGTCTTGGGTGCGGATCGGGAGGCGGGGCCAAAGTCCCCACATATTTGCCTCGCCTCCCACACGCCTCACGATACTGGTTGCAGCGCTTGGCACACTGGCTTCGCCGCTGGCGGCCAGGCAAAAGGAGCGCCCCGAAGACGCGGCTTTCCGGCCGACCGTTCCGGTTGTCTCTCCCGTCACTCCGACCAACGGCGCGATCTTTCAGGGTGGCGCTTATGCCCCCCTTGTCTCGGGCGCGCGCGCGTCGCAGCCCGGTGACATCCTGACGATCGTGCTGGTCGAACACACGAGCGCCGCTAAATCGAATTCGGCGAATACCGGGCGAGACGGAAGCATCGGACTGACTCCGCCGACGACCGGGCCTTTGAGCCTGTTCAAGCCGACGGATGTCAACGCAGCCGGCACGCAAGCGTTCAAGGGCAAGGGCGACGCCGCCCAGTCCAATGCGCTGTCAGGCGAAGTGAGTGTCACGGTAGCCGCAGTCTATCCGAATGGTACAATGCTGGTCAGCGGCGAAAAACAGTTGACACTCAATCGCGGCGATGAGCGCGTTCAGTTTTCGGGGCTGGTCCGGGCGTCCGACATTTCGCCCGACAACAGGGTGCTTTCGACCCGCGTTGCCGATGCCCGCATTCGCTACGTCGGTCGTGGCGAAATCGCGCGGGCGAGCAAGCAAGGCTGGCTGCAGCGCTTCTTCTCCAAGGTGAGTCCTTTCTGATGGCCCGATTCCTGACCCTTGTCGCACGACCGCTGCTGCTGTTGGCAGCTTTGGTCTCGATGCCGTTCGCAACGCCTGCCTCGGCTGAGCGGATCAAGGACATGGGCCAGTTCCAGGGTCTGCGCGCAAACCAGTTGACGGGTTACGGCATCGTCGTCGGTCTCGCGGGCACGGGCGACGATAGTCTGGACTATGCAACATTGGCAATGAAGGGTGCGGTATCGCGCTTCGGCCTGACGTTGCCGCCCGGTGTCAATCCGTCGCTCAAGAATGCCGCGGCGGTCATGATCACGGCGGAGCTTCCGCCCTTTGCCAAGCCCGGCCAGCGGCTCGACATTACGGTCTCTGCGCTGGGCAAGGCCAAATCCCTTCGTGGCGGTACGCTCGTTATGGCGCCGCTTTATGGTGCGGATGGCCAAATCTATGCGATGGCGCAGGGTAATCTCGTCGTCGGCGGGCTTGGGATCGATGCTGCCGACGGGTCGAAAGTGGCCGTGAATGTTCCGTCCTCCGGACGCGTCGATGGCGGCGCCACGGTGGAGCGCACGGTCGACACGGGATTCACCAATGGCGACCAACTCGTTTTCAACCTCCACGACCAAGACCTGACGAACGCAAAGCTCGTGGCCGAAGCGATCAACCGGAACTTCGGCGCCGGAACCGCGCAGGCAAGCGACGGCGGTTCGATCAGCATCGTCGCGCCGCAGGGCGGCCCGGCGCGGATCGGCATGATGAGCATGATCGAGAATATCGAAATCAAGCCGTCCGAGCCCCCCGCTCGCGTCATCGTCAATTCGCGCACCGGGACGGTGGTGATCAATGGTGCCGTGCGGATCAGCCCCGCTGCCGTGACGCACGGCAAGCTGACCGTGCGGATCGACGAAAAGCCGCGCGTGATCCAGCCCGAACCCTTCAGTCGCGGACAGACGGCGCTTGAACCGAACAGCGACATCAAGGTTGAGGAGGCGCGTAATCCGATGTTCCTCCTGCCCCGGGGCGCTTCGCTCAACGACATTGTCAAGGCCATCAACCGTATCGGTGCGTCGCCGGGCGACCTAGTGGCGATTCTTGAGGCCTTGAAGGAAGCCGGGGCATTGAAGGCGGAGTTGATAGTCATATGATCAAGCCCGTTACAACGTCCGCCATGGCCGAGCCTAAGGCGTCGGACCCCGCGCTCAAGAAAGCGGCGCAGGGGTTCGAAGCCGTTTTTCTGCGCGAAATGATCGGCTCGATGCGCAAGGCGAAGCTCGCCGAAGACGATCTTTTCGGATCGAGCGCCACAGACAATTTCCGTGAGCTCGCCGATGCGAACCTGGCGGAAAGTATGTCGGGCCTTGGCCAGTTCGGTATTGCGAAGCTGGTTGAGGCGCAGATGGCCAAATGGGGAGTCAAGCCATGAGCGACCTGCTGAGCGTCGGTGCATCGGGGTTGCGCGCCTATGGGCGGGCGCTGTCCAACGTTGGCGACAATATCGCCAACGCGCAGACACCCGGCTACGCCCGGCGAACGACACGGTTCGAGGAGCTCGCCGGCAACGGTGAAATGGTTCTCTATCATGCGGCGGGGCTGGCTAACGGTGTCCGCGTAACGGGAATCAACCGCATTACCGACCAGTGGCTCGTCGATGGCTCCCGCGCCGCGAGCGCCGATGCCGGCCAGACCGCCGCGCGTCTTCCCTGGCTCTCGGCAACCGAGGCTGGATTGGCGCAGGGCGGGAACGATGTCGGGACCGCACTGACAAGTCTCTTCAACAGCGCCGATCAACTTTCCGCCGACCCCACAAGCACGACTCTTCGCTCGCTCTTCCTGGCAGCAGTCGACGGCACGGCCGCGGCGTTTCGGCGAACGGCCGTTTCACTCGATTCCGCCGTTTCAGGGGTTGGCACAGCAGCCATCGGCGCTGTGACGCAGTTGAACACCGATCTCGTCGCGCTCCAGAAGGTCAATGACGGACTGCTGCGTGCGCGGGATGGCAGTACCAATCAGGCGGGCCTTCTGGATGAACGCGACCGTCTGCTCGACAGCATCGGTTCCGTTGTCCCCATTTCGGTGACTTATGACAATCGGCAGGCGGCTACCGTCCGGCTGGGGGGTGTTGCGGGCCCCTTCATGCTGTCGGGGCCCGGCGGCCCCTCGACCTTTGGCGTGGCGATCGCCGTGGACGGGCGGCTTGGCTTCTCGCTGTCAACGGTCGGCGGCGCGATCCTGCCGGCATCAGGGCAACTAACCGGCCTGGCCGAGGCGGCGAACCATGTGGCGGATCAACGGCTTGCCCTTGATGCTCTCGCAACCCAGGTCACAGTCGACCTCAACACCGCACACGCGGCCGGGCTCGATGCAAACGGAAATCCCGGTGCCGCGCTTTTTGTACTGGGTGGCGCAGGAGCGGCCACGATTGCAGCCATACCCCATACGCCTGATGAAGTTGCCGCAGCGGATGCAACAAGCGCGAACGGGAACCTGCTCGCGCTGGCGGGCCTGCGTGGAAGCTCCGGGGTTGAAGCAGGTTGGGCCGCGCTCGTCGCGGCGCAGAGTCAGTCCGTTTCCACCGCGCGAGCCGAGGATGCGGCTGCGTCGTCCCGGCGCGACGGAGCGTTTGCGGCGCGCTCCGAAATCAGCGGCATCGACCTCGATCAGGAAGCGGCAGATCTTTTGCGCTTCCAGCAGGCCTTTGCCGGATCGGCGCGCGTGATCCAGACCGCGCGTGACACGCTTCAATCCATTCTCCAAATCTTCTGATCGGGCACCCAATGATCAACGCAGTCGGCAACCGCATGATGATCGAAATCGGCCGCCAGAAGGCGCTGGCGCGATCGATATCGGATACGCAGGTCAAGGTCTCGACCGGCAAGAAGATCCAGAGGGCTTCCGACGATCCGGTGGCGGCCGCGCGGATCGCGACGATCGGGCGCTCGCAGGCGAACAGCAAGGCGTGGTCGACGAACCTGAACACCGGCCTTTCGCTCAACAGTCAGGCCGATACGGCCGTCACTGCGATGGCCGATCGCGTAGCGCAAGCGCGCGAGCTCCTCCTTGCCGGAGCTAACGGTTCGCTGGCTCAGGCCGATCGCGACACGCTTGCGGCACAACTGGACGGGATCGCCGCTGAACTGGACGGGCTGGCCACACGCCGCTCCGCAAACGGGGAGCTTCTTTTTTCACCTGGTACCGCGCTGAGCGTTCGCTACGACGCCAGCACCATATTCGCACCGGTGCCCTCGCTTGCTGAAGTTTTCGATGTCGGCGGAGTGTCCTTGTCGCAAATGGTGCGTGACGGCGCAGCTGCGTTGCGAGCAGGATCTGCGGTTGCCATCGGGGCTTCGCTTACCACGCTCGATGCAGGGGTGACCAAGACGGCCGATGTTCTCGGCGATATCGGGCAGCGCGGCAAGCGGCTGGAATCCTTGCAGGAAGCATCACGGGCCCAGGACATCGATTTTGCTGCGGAACGGTCGGATCTGGAGTCGACCGACATTTCGGAAGCGATCGCCCTGTTGAACGCTCAGACCCTGACTCTCGACGCCGCGCAGGCCGCGTTTGCGAGAATTAACCGCCGGACGCTCATCGACTTGCTTTCCTGACGCAAGTTTTTCCGTCCGCTGCCGTTCTTCAACCTGAGGCGCAGCAGGCCAGTCAGGCCGTGTGAAGCAGGGATCGAACAGGCACATCCATGTTTGCAATAGTCGGTATCATTGTCTTGCTCGTCATGGTGTTCGGCGGCTTTGCGTTTACGGGCGGCAATCTCGGGCCTGTAATGGAGGCCCTGCCGCACGAAATGCTGATTATCGGCGGTGCCGGCATCGGCGCGCTCATTATCGGCAACTCGTCCAAGGAACTGAAGGCTCTCGGGGGAGTCGTCGGGAAAGTGTTCAAGGGGCCTCGCTATTCCCGGCAGGACTATCTCGACTGCATATTCCTCGTTTCACGGCTGATGAAGATGTTGCGGACCGAAGGGCCCGTGGCGGTCGAGCCGCACATCGAAGAGCCGGCTTCTTCAAGCGTCTTTGCCGAGTACCCCAAGCTACTGAAGGATGAGACGCTGATCCATCTCATCGCCGATACGCTGCGCCTTGTCGTCGTGTCCTCAGGAACGCTGGATCCGAACGCGGTCGAAGAAGTCATGGACAATTCGATAAAAAACCATGTTCATCACACCGAACAACCCGCTGAAACACTGCAGACCCTGTCTGACGCGCTGCCGGCTCTCGGCATCGTCGCGGCCGTGCTCGGTGTGGTCAAGACGATGGGCTCGATCGACAAACCGCCAGCCATCCTCGGCGCCATGATCGGTTCCGCGCTGGTCGGAACCTTTCTGGGCGTGCTCCTGTCCTACGGGCTGGTCGGGCCGTTCGCCAACCGCGCGAAGCAGGTGGTTGCAGCGGACGCCGCGATCTATCATGTCGTCAAGCAGATCATCGTGGCCTCGCTCAATGGCCATCCCTTGCCTCTGGTGATCGAAGCCGCGCGTTCCGGTATCGAGCACAGCAACCAGCCGAGCTTTGCCGAAGTGTTTGACGGCATGCGGGGTCGCTGATGATCCAGCGCCCCAATCTGCCGAGGCCGATTATCGTCAAGAAGGTCTATGAAGTCAGCCATGGGGGGCACCATGGCGGTGCCTGGAAAGTGGCCTATGCCGATTTCGTGACGGCAATGATGGCATTTTTTCTGCTGATGTGGCTGCTTGGCGCGACCACGGAAAAGCAGCGCAGGGCGCTGGCCGACTATTTTTCTCCAACCTTGGTCCAGAAGAAGGCGGAAAGCGCAGGCTCGAATGGCGTGTTCGGCGGCGCTTCCCTAATCGATCCCGACAATTATCCGCACAAGGCCTCGCAAACCGGAACCCGCGCCCTGACGATTCCTAAATCGGCTAAAGGCGGGCCCAAGGAAACAAGTTCTAAAGCTGATGACGAAGCCCGCTTCGCCTCAATGAAGCAGTTGCTTCGGCAACGGCTCAACAGCAGCCCGACCATGCGCCGCTATGCCCGCAGCGTCCGCCTGACCGAAACGGTCGACGGTCTGCGGATCGATCTTGTCGACGATGCCAATTTTGCGATGTTCCTGGTCGGGACCGATCAGATGACGGCAGAGGCAACGAGCCTGATGGCCGTCGTCGCCCAAGTCATCAACGAAATACCGAATTTGGTTGTCGTTCGGGGCCATACCGATGCGTCGCCCTACACTCGCAGCCAGACGCTGAGCAACTGGACGCTTTCTGCGGCGCGAGCCGACGCCACAAGGCGGGCACTTGTCCTGCAAGGCGTGGACACGAGACGCTTCGCCAGGATCGAAGGTGTGGCGGACCGCGAGCCATACAACCCCGTCGATCGTTTCGACCCACGGAACAGGCGGATGTCCATTACTCTTGGCTGGAGTTCGGCCTATGCGGAAAAAAAATTAATCGCCCAAAATGGAATTAAATCTGGGGGATCTCAATAGATAGGCCCAATACAGAGTCATTTTCGGCGTTAAATTGCCGATTATCTAAACATTTGATCCGGAAATCGAAGTAAATATATCCAATATAATATACAAATTCAAAATCATTATATTGCGTCGTTACGGAGAGTTTACCCAAAGTTAACCAGGATTGTCTCAACTCAGGACATCAGCTCAACTAAAGGGCCGATAAGTCAAGTGGGGGTTAAGATGGCGGTTGCTGTTAAATCAGTTCAGGCTTCGGACTACGTTTGTCCATCGATTGTCGGTCAATCAGACGCCATCAACTTGCTGCGCAGCATGATTTCCCGCGTGGCCGCCTCATCGGTGCCGGTTTTGCTCAACGGTCCTTCGGGTTCGGGCAAGGAAATGGTCGCGCGGGCCATCCATTCGATGAGCGATCGCGCTGACAAGCCTTTTGTTGCGATCAATTGCGGCGCCATTCCGGCGGACCTGATCGAGTCCGAGCTGTTCGGGCATGAAAAGGGCTCGTTTACGGGCGCTGTGGCACGCAGGATTGGGCGGTTCGAGGAAGCCGATGGCGGGACGCTGTTTCTCGACGAAATCGGTGACATGCGCTTCGACATGCAGGTCAAACTACTCCGGGTCCTTGAAGAAGGTATCATCACGCGGGTTGGGGGGAACGGCACGATCCGAGTGAACGTACGGATTGTCTCCGCAACGCACCAGGATCTGGACGCGGCAATCGATCAGGGTCGCTTTCGCGAAGACTTGTACTTTCGGTTGGGCGTGCTTCCCGTCCAGGTTCCAGATCTTGCCAGCCGGGCGGAAGATATTCCCCTTCTCATCAGCCATTTTCATCGCAATGCGCCGCATACGGGCAGGGCTCGCTTCGACGCTTCGGCACTTTCGAGACTGATGGAGCACGAATGGCCGGGCAATGTGCGCGAATTGCGTAACGTCGTTGAACGGGCCTGCGTGCTCTATCCCGGCGAGACAATCGGAGCGCGAGAAGCCGAGCAATTGCTTGGCCGGGCGCCGCAGCGCCTCCTTCGGCTGGCACCGGCTCTTCATCTTGTCGAGACCGACGCCTGTTCGACTCCCGCCCCAGTGGAGACGGTGCCCGTCGATTTGAAGGTGCTGCTCGAAACGATGGAACTCGAGCGGATCCAGATGGCGCTCGATTCGGCGGATGGTGTAATTTCGGAAGCTGCCCGGCTTCTCACCCTCAAGCGTACAACCCTAATCGAGAAGATGCGAAAATACGGCGTGGACCGAGCATGCTAGCCGTTGGCGCCAGCCGGATATGGATTGTACGAGCCATTGCCTGCAGCATGGCCGCTGGCGCTCTTTGTCCCGCGCAGGCACTCGCTTCGTGCGATGCGACCAACGCATTCAAGCTTGACTGGGACAGCCAGACGACCGGCGCGATCAGTTCCTCTGTGCCGCAAGTCTATACCGTAACGAATGGGGCCGGGGCGTCGACCTCAGTCACGCTCAGCTTCGGGGGTGAGACAAGTGCGCTTGTCGGCTTCAATTTCGGCAGTGCGGCGGGTTTCGTCAACACACCCTATATCGGCGTCACCAACACCGGCGGGCTGGCTTCATCGACCGAAAAGACCTTGGGCCTGGCTGTTGGGTTCGGCACTCTCCAAAGTTCGATAGACAGCAACGTCGATGTGCTGGTAGTCAATTTTGCCTTTGGCGTTGCGGTCCGCGATGTCCAGTTCACGATCCTGGATATCGATAGTTCGCTGCTCAATTATACTGATTGGATCAAGATCAACGGAACGGGGCCAAGCGGTGCGCTTGTTCCTGCGATCACCTCGCCTTTCGGCAACAACAACACCACCAATCCGGGCCAGACGGCTCCAGGCGTTGCCGTGATCGGGCCAAGTACGGCAGTCTCGCCCAATACAGGCAACAAGGAAGTTTATGGGAACGGATCTGCGAGCAATACGCAGAACTATGGCAGTGTGACTGCGAGCTTTGCCCAGCCGGTCACTTCGGTTCAGGTGCGTTTTGGCAACGGCCCCTATTCCAGCCTCCTTGGGCTTCTGGCGCAGCAGTCGTTCAGCATTCACGATGTCAGCTTTTGCCCGATGCCGGCGCTGGCACTGGCCAAGACCGCCTCACCCCTTGTCACGACGGCGGGAGATCCCCGGCGGTTCAATGCGCCGGGGTCGGACGTCCTCTACACGCTTACCGTCTCCAATACGGGGGGAAGCCCGGTCGATGCCAATTCGATTATTCTTGACGACGCGTTGCCGGGGCAGGTGTCGTTCTACAACGGCGATATCGACGACACCGGGCCGCTTACGACAAATTATGAATTCGTGGCAGGGGCCAGTGGGCTGACTTTCAGCTCGGGAAACCTTACTTATTCGAACAACGGCGGGAGCACATATGTCTACTCCCCGGCTGCTGGATACGATTTGGCGGTGAATTCGATCCGGCTGATGCCCCAAGGCACGATGGCTGCCAATTCGAGCTTCACGATCAGGTTCCGAGCGCAAGTCAAATAGGACGCCGCGGTTCCACGGCTATTCGAGGTCGGTCACGATGATCCGGCATTCACGGCCAGCGGGCGTATCGGTCGCCGCGCATCTTCGCTCCCGGGTTGGCAAGACTTGGGGCTGCTGGCCTTGCAATACCTTTCCTCCCTTCAAGACAACGGGTTGCCGAATATGCGCGATGGCCTGCGCAATTGCGCTCGATCTGGAACTTTCTGGCCGGTCTGCTCCTCCCAACGTTAACCACGCAACAGTTGCAATAGCGAGACGTGGCGCGGTCATTGGGGAGCCGGGCTCAGGCGATCAGTGCGCGCCACGATTGTGCGATGTTCTCAACGCCTGCGCGCACTTCAGCAAGTTTCTCGACATCTTGCCCTGCAGTGGCAAGCTGGCGCTGCATCGCGCGATAAACGCCGCACAGCGTTGTCGCGAGTTCGCCGCCCCGGTCAAAATCGAGTCCTGCCTCAAGGGCGGCCAAGATCGATTTGGCTCGGGCCATCTGGCTGTTTGCAGCTACATCCTGCCCGTTCTCACGAGCGCGGATTGTGCCATCGAGCGCGTTCTGAAGTTCCTCGTACAGGATGGCGACCAGCCGGTGCGGGCTTGCGCCTTCCATACGGCTGCTGAGGTCAAGCACCTGGTAACGGTTGCGGGCGCGAAGTGCGTTTTGGCGGGGATACACGGTTCAGGCCTGTCAATTGTTATCGTTGCTCCACAGCTTGATCTGCTGTGTGAGGTAGCTTTGTGTAGCCTTGAGCGCGGCCACGCGGGCTTCCATGCCGCTGAATTGGCGCGTCAGCCGATTCCTGTAGGCAAGCTCGCGGGCCTCCATGCGCGTCCTTGCATCGGCGATAAGCTCGCTTTCCTTGGTGAGCCGCGACGTAACAGAGGCGAACGAGCCGCCGGTCGCCGTGGCCGCGTCCTTGAGCGCCTTGAGCGAGCCCGAAAGACCCGGATCGGTCGTTGCGTCGTGAGTCGCGTCGCGCGTCGGGCTGAACAGCGCTTCGACGGCGTCGGGGTTGGCCGCCAGAGCGGCATTGAACTTAGCGGAATCGAGAGCGATCGTGCCGTCGCGATTGGTGAAGACGCCGATGCCTGTAAGGCTGTTGATTTGTGGATCGCTTGTCACGGGCTTTGAAATCAGCGCTGTGAGCTGCGCCTCAAGGGAGCGGAGCGCATTGTCACCCCCGGTCGATTTCCGCGCTGCGGCGAGATCAGTCTTCAGCGTGTTATAGACCGAAACGAAATCCGCGATTGTCTGACGGAGCAACTCGGTGGGCCGCGCGCTCGTGACGGCTATTGGTACGCCGGGTGCCGCCTTTTTGAGCGTGATCGTAATGCCCGCAAAGACATCGCTAAAGCTGTTGGTACCGCGGGTATAGGCAATGCCGTCGACCGTGAACTGCGCATCTTGCGCATCTTGCGCAAGCGTCAGCCCACCGCCGGTGCCCGGATAGGCGAAACGATCGAGCGCTGGGTCGCCACCGGCGACTGGCGTCAGTGTAAAGGCAGAGGCCGTGCCTGACTGGCCCTTCAAGACAAGGCGCGCTCCATTGGCGTCGGTCATGACCGTAGCGGTAACGCCACCCGCTGCGGTGTTGATAGCAGCAGCAAGGCCGGTCAGGCTGTCATTGGTCGCATCGATCGTGATTGTGTAATTTTGCGTCCCCACGCTCAGTGTCATACTGCCTTGGCCGACAGTCGCGGACGCGGATGCAAGATAGCCGGAATAGACCGTCTGAGACTTGGCAAGCTGCTGAACGCTGATTTCGGTCGACAGGGTGCCGGCGCGGACACCGGGCGCGGCGACAGCGGAAAGTGCGGTAGGATCTGCAGAGCTTGGCTGGGACTGGAGTGTCCCGCCCGCGACGAGTTCAGCAAAGGTGGTCGAGAAGTTCTCGAGATCGGACCTTGCCTGTGCAACAGCGCTGATCCTTGCCTTGTTGGCGTCTGCACGAATGTCGAGCTGCGCCACCTTGGGCTCGCGCGAAGCGGCCGCAAGGTCCTCAACCAGTTTGACGGTATCGATGCCCGAACCGGCGCCGAGCGCAGTCGTAATGGATCCGATCATGAGCGCTTGCTCCCTTTGAAGGGAAGAACGGCGGGGAGCGGCGATATTTTAGCCAGCATCGCGCACTCCGTGCTCGTCGAAATGTTTCTCTCGTGGCACTTCAACAACGGGCGGAGCAATGCCTTCGGCCATCGCCCGGTCAATGTTGAAAACGAATGCCAATATAGTGGCCACCGCAACGTACAGATCTTCCGCAATGCTCTGACCGGATCGGGTGGTGAAATAGATCGCTCGGGCCAGCTGCGGATATTCGAGCGTCAGCACATTGTTCTCGGTGGCAAGCGCGCGAATAGCGAGCGCGGTTTCGCCGCGTCCGCGCGCAACCACCATGGGCGCAAAGTCCCTCTTGGGATCGTAGCGCAGTGCGACGGCGAAATGTGTCGGGTTGGTCAGGATCACATTTGCTTCGGTCACGGCCTTGCGGGCGGATCCTGTCAGAAGCGACTGCTGTTTCTGGCGGATTGCCTGCTTCAGTTCGGGCGCACCTTCGGTTTGGCGCATTTCCTCCTTGACTTCCTGGCGTGTCATCCGGAGCCGGCCGTTGCGGCGCATGATTTGGACCGGCACATCAATGCCGGCGATCAACACAAGCCCCAAGGCAAGCCAAAAGATGGCTCGCACGATCATGTGGCCGAGCGTGGCGGCGGCAGGGGCCACGTCCTGTGCGCCCAGACCCATGATGTGGCGCATGTCGCGCGAGACCAGCCAATAGCCGAGTAGCCCGAGGACCGCTGCTTTGGCGAGCGCCTTGCTGAGTTCGACGAGCCCGTTCAGCCCGAAGATCCGGCCAAGGCCATTGATCGGGTTCAGCCGATCGCCCTTGAAGGCAATGGCGCCAGAGCGGAAGCCGAGCGAGCCAAGCATGGCAGGTGCCGCCACGGATGAGAGGGTTGTGATGCCGAACAACAGGGCAAGCGGGACGGCCGCCGTGCCGATCAGGCGGGAGGCGAGGGCAGCCGGATCGAACAGCGTCACGTCCCTGTTGTCGAACGACAAGCCTGTTACCAGCAGGTTCCTGCATCCCTCGATGAACCAGGGGCCGGCAAACATCAGCCAGGCAGCACCGCCGAGCATCACAAGGGCAGTCCCCAGTTCGCGCGACTGAAGGACGTCGCCCTTGCGCGCGGCATCGGCCCGGCGCTTTTGTGTCGGCGCCTCGGTGCGCTGATCGCGGTCGGTCGCATCAGCCATTATACGCTCCGTGTGACAGTGTTTCCGCCATGCCCAACCCTTCCTTCAGGGCGCTCGTAATGGAATCGGCCATCACGGGTGCGGCCAGGGCAAGAAGGATGAGACCGGCAAGCAACGTGGCCGGGAGCCCGACGGCGAAAAGGTTCAGTGTCGGTGTCGAGCGGGCGACCATTGCCATCACGAGCTGCACGAGAATCATGGCAAAGCCCACGGGAAGTGCGATCGAGATCCCCGCGGCGAACACCAGCCCGCCGAACTGGACAAGCCCGCCGACTGCGCTTGCAGAAAGCCAGGCATGGCCGGGCGGGAGCGCGCGGTAACTGTCGACGATGATGCCGATCAGGGTCAGATGGCCGCCAAAGCCGAGGAAGAGGAAAAGCCCCATCATGGACAGCAGCTGGCCGACTGCCGGGCTCGCCGGACCCCCCATTGGATTGGCGAGCGCAGCAAAGCCAAGGCCCATCGTATTGCTGATTGCTTCTCCGCCGAGCATCGCGGCCGAAAAACCGATCTGGACGGCAAATCCCATTGCCAGCCCCGCAACCACCTCTGGAATGATCAGCATCAACCCGTCGAATGACACGATACCGTCGCTCGGCAACGCCATGCCGGAAACGGCGGCGGCGGGAACGCCGATCGCCAGGGCTAGGACAAGCCGGACCTGGACCGGAACCTGCGGCGCGCCGAAGATCGGCGCTGCCAGGAACGCAGCGCCGGGCCGGATCATGGCCAGCATCCAGATGAGCAATTGCTGCTCCATCCCGGCAAAGCCCGCAGGCATTATCTGACGATATCCGGGATGCGGGCGAAAATCTCTCGCGTGAAATCGGCAACCAGGATCATGATGCTGCCGCCGAATACCGCGAGGCAGATTGCAACGACGATCAGCTTGGGAACGAAGCTCAGTGTCTGCTCGTTGATCGAGGTTGCCGCCTGGACCATACCGAGGATGACGCCCGCGACGAGCGCGGGGATCAGAATCGGCGCGGCGCCAAGCGCCAGAACCCACAGCGCCTGCTGAGCGACACCGATGAAATAGTCCGCTTCCATTGCGCTATCCGTTGAATGAGGAGGCGAGCGAGCCCATCGTCAGTGCCCAGCCATCGACCAGAACGAACAGCAGCAGCTTGAACGGCATCGATATGATCGAGGGAGAGAGCATCATCATGCCCAGGGACATGAGGGCGGAGGCGACGATAAGGTCGATCACGAGGAAGGGCAGGAAGATTAGGAAGCCGATCTGGAATGCCGTCTTGAGTTCGCTGGTAACAAAGGCGGGGAGCAGGATGGAAAACGGCACATCTGCCGATTTCTCGAACTTGGGTGCCTTTGCAATGTTGGCGAACATGTTAAGGTCGGACTTGCGGGTTTGCTTGATCATGAAGCCGTGAAGCGCCGTTCCGGAACGGGTAATCCCTTCCTCCAGCGTCACTTCGCTACGCCCATAGGGCTCGATCGCAGTCTTGTTGATCTGGCTCAGCACAGGCTGCATCACGAACATCGAAAGGAACAGGCTCAAGCCGACCAGCACCTGGTTAGGCGGCGTCTGCTGCAGGCCCAGCGCCTGGCGCAGGATCGAAAGCACTATGATGATCCGCGTGAAGCTGGTCATCATCAGGATGAGCGACGGCAGGACCGTCAGCAGGCTCATCAGCAGCAGGACTTGCAGTGAGAGCGAAAGCGGTTTGCCGTCGCCCGCGATCGTGGTCAGCGCCTTGTCGAGGCCAGGGGCAGTTTGCGCCAGGGCAGGGCTTGCGGTGGCCGCGAGTGCCAGGCCGATTGCAAGGACGGCAAGAACGGGCTTACGCACCGGCATTCTCCCGCGTGTCTTCGGCGAGAAGCGTGATTTGCGTGCGGGTAACGGCCACCAGCAATTCGCGGCCGCCAAAAGCGACAACGGCAAGTTTGCTTCCAGGTCCAAGCGGTACAACGTCGACCATATGCGCGGCGCGGAGTGCGCCACCCTGCATCGGAAGCCCCATCTGGGCCTTGCGCCAGAGCCAGAGCGAACCCCAGGCCAGGCCGCCGATCATCGGTACAAGGATGAACAGGCGAAGGATATATTCGAACATCAGCCTCTCCGCTCCAGCCCGGCGAGACGGCCATCAGTGCTGACCACTTCGGAAACGCGGACGCCGTAACGGCCATCCATGTTCACGATCTCCCCCTTCGCGATCAACGTGCCGTTGGCGAAGATATCGAGCAGGTCATTGGCCTGACGATCGAGTTCGACGACGCTGCCTTCGCCGAGGTTCAGCAGGTCTGCCAACCGCATCGAGGCAGAGCCGACTTCGACCGATATCCGCAGGGCGACGCCCGACAGCAGGTCGAAATTGTGGTCCGGCCGGACCGGTGCAAAGGCCGAGTCGACCGTGCGGGGTGCTTCGGACATGTCACTCATAGGATGAAATTCCTTCTTCAATGCGTTCGATCTTGATGGCTGTGCGGCCGTTCGACTCGCCCACGCTGCCACGCGCGAAAACGCGACCGGCAATGGTGACGGGAACCTGGGTGGGCAGGCAGACCGGGATGATGTCGCCCGGCTGCAGCGTGAGCAGTTGTGAAAGCGGTAGTTCGGGGCGCGCAAATACCGTGCGGACGGGCAGGCGGACCTGCATGACGGCATCCGACATGCGCGATTGCCAAACCGGATCGACCTGTGGCGCTTCCTCGGACTCCGGTGCGGCGACGAGCTGAGGCACTGTGCGGAGCAGCGAAAGCGGATAGACAAGGTCGATCACAACCTGCTGTCCGTCGACGCTTTCGGCAGTGAGGCGTTGAACGCCGACTTGGCGAGTGCCGGGTACAAGAGTCGGAATCGACCCGCTGTGGTCCAGTTTGGCGACTGCCGCGTCGATCCTGATCATTTCGGTCCAAGCGGCCGTCAGCATCGGCGCGATCAATTCTCCCATACGGCCGAAGAAGCGCTCTTCTACAGGGCTCAATTCGGTCCGAAGCGCGGATACGGATCCATCCCCGCCGTAAAACCGGTCCACGAGCTGACTGATATAGTTTTGTGGTAGCGAGAGCAGCATGCCGCCCTTGAGCGGGGTCATCCGGTAACGGCAGATCGCGTTGGCCTCTCCCGCGCGGGCGCGCCATTCCTCAAAAGTCGTTATCGTAGTTTCTCCGCAGCGAACCTTTGTGCCCGCACCGCCATTGGCGCCGATTACATCGGCGAGCCCCAAGGCGAATTGTGCGCCGACGCGATCTAGGCCGGGGAAAGCCGACGCCTCTTCGCCGATGCGAAAAAGCGAAGCCGACTTCAGGGCAGCAGGAGAGTTGCCCGGCTTCACTGGATCACCAGGTTCGTGAAATAGATATTGTCGACTCCGCCGAAACCTTCCTTTTCGCGGAGTACCTGATTGACTGCCCGGGTCAGCTGACGCTGGAAGAGCTGACGCCCCTCGGGCGTCGACAGAACGGACGATTCCTGCACCGACAGAGTCATCAGCACTGCAGAGCGGATTGGTACGATCTGACGCTTGATGTTCGCGATCACCCGGCTGTCATAGTAGGTGGCAAGACTGATTCCGACCTGCGCGAAACCTCCACCATCGGCGAGATTGGCTGTAAATTGCTGCTCAATCGGGAAATAGGTGACTTCATATTTCCTCGGATCGACAATAACCCGGTCGTTCGGAACCGAAACAGTGCCGACCTTGGGCGCGGGCTCCTTGCCCTCGCCTCCTTCCGCTTCAGCTTCTTCCGGTTCTTCGCTGCGAAGCACAAGCTTGGGCCGGTTTGGATCTTCCTCTTTCTTCGCGCTGCTTTGGCCGATCCCGGTATAGATACCGACGCCAGCTCCTGCGCCGACCAACGCAAGCGCGCCCAAGCCGATCAGAGCGAACTTCTTGGCTTTGCCGGGTTTCTTCGCTTCGCCGTCCTTGGTGGCGTCCTTCTTTGCGCTCATCTCAAATCTCCATCCTTATGCGTAGCGGCCGTCGCGCTGCTCCGTTTCGGGAACGTCAACGGTCTCGGTGAATGCGGTGAAGGTTTCGATCAGCGGAGCGGGGCGCCATTGACCGTCATGGCCAGGCGAATGACGTGGGTCGCCTGAGAACATCTGCGTATCGTTTAGCTTTAGTCCCTGGGCGCGCATTTCGTCCACAAGACGCGGTTGGGCGGCGCTCAGTATGGCTTGGGCGCTGTCGCTCTCGGTATGGATCGCCAGTGAAAGACCATTATGCGAACGGACGACATCGACATCGAGCCGGCCGAGTTGATGTGGCATCAGGCGGAACGATAACCGGTTGTTGTCGCCCGACGTGTTGGCGATGTCATGCGCAAGTTCGCCAAGCCATCTCTCGTTGCGGACAAGGTCGAGCTGTCGATCGACCATGACGTCGACGGAAGAAGCAGGTGCGTTTTTGGACACCGCCGGTTCAGATGCTGCCGGCGAAATGTCGGCCACTATCTTCTGGACGATTCCTGCTGTCGGGTCCGACGGCTGGTCGGTTAACCCAAGCGCGCTCTCGGCAATCTTCGCAGCGCGAACCGGGGCGGTCTTTGTCGAGGAGCCTGGTTGTAGCGGCGGCGAAGCCGGCGGATTGATATGTATCTGCCGATCTGCCGGGGCAGACTCGATCGGAATCGACTTTGTTTCGATCCTGGCGGGTTCAGCAGGCTCTTGGCTCTCATTGCGAAGGGAGCGGACACTCTCACGTTCCGCCCTTTCGGGAAGGCTGGCCCTATTGGTGGTTGCGGGCGTTCTCTCCGGCGATGTGGCAGGCCTTGCAGGACCGGCATCGGTCGGCTCCCGCTTTACGGCCGGAGCGTCGACCGGGCGTGGTGCGCTTCCGCTGTCCGGCAGGGCAACAATGACGGGGGGCTTGGGCGCGGCGTCTTCCACCTCCTGCCGGCCCTCAGCGGTTTCTTCAGCGCGTTCTTCCTCGGGCAGGCTGGCGGGGGCGTCGCGACGGGCAACCGGGCGCGCAACAAGGGGGAATGCGGTCTGGGGCGTCGCGGCTATTCTCCGCTCTGCTGGTATCTCGATATGCACAGAGGCCGATGCCAGCGTCGAGACAAGCGCGTCGGCGCGCGCGACGGCAAGTGCGACCACGGCCGGTGCCGGACTTGCCTCCTTCGCGGGCAAGGGCGCCTCTGTGGGCGGGGTTTCGGCCTTGTCGTCGGAGGTATCGGCGGGCTCGCCGACTTGGTCGGGCAGCGCTTCGCGGCCTAGCAACGACGCGAAATCGTCCGACGCAGCTACGCCCTGAAGACCGGCAAGGAGAGCGATCGGCGAAGCCGCCGACTGCATCGGGCTTACATCAAAAGTCATTTACCGGCTCCCAAGGCTGATGGACGCTTGCGAAACGGGCGGTTCGCGTCGGCACGTCGGGTCTGTTCGTAAATTTCGACACGCAGAGCCCGCTCACGGAGCTTTTCCGCACCTTCTTCGCGCGTCTTTGCGGCGAGACGCTCGGCAATCGAGCGGACACGGTTGTGCTGGGCACCTTTGATCGGAGCGGCCAGGTCGCATTGTGCGTCCTCAAGCCGGAGCGCCATTTCCGCCATTGCCTTGAGTGCAAGCCCTGTGGTCTGTTCGGCATCTGGCCTCAACGAGGTGCGGAGGCCGTTCAGGCGCTCGGCGATACGATCAAGGTTGGCCAAAGCGGCTTCTGCCGTTGCCAGCTTTGCGCGGGCGACGCGGTGTTCCATCTGGCGTACGCGCACGATTCGCGCGCGGCGTTCGGCAAGACCTGTCATGCGCCAAATCCTGTGATCAATGCCGCACGTGAAGGGGCGAACGCGACGATTTCGGATGCGCCTTGGCGGAGAAACGCCAACATGTCGTCCCGACGCGCAATGGCTTCGTCGAGTGCGGCGTCATTGCCGGGCGCATAGGCACCCATGAGCAGGAGATCGCGATTTTCCTCATAAAGCGACCAGAGCTGGCGGAAACGAGCCGCGGCTGCTGCATGGGCGCGATCGACCACATCGACCATCGTGCGCGAAAGCGAACGCGAGACGTCGATGGCCGGATAGATGCCTTGTTCGGAAAGGCTGCGGGACAGAACGATATGGCCGTCAACGATCGCACGGGCCGCGTCCACGACAGGATCGTCCGTGTCGCCGCCATCAGCCAGCACCGTGTAGATCGCCGTAATCGATCCGCCCGTTACGCGATCGGCGCCAGCGCGCTCCACGAGCCGGGGAATGATGCCAAGCGCCGAAGGAGGATAGCCTTTCATCGTGGGCGGCTCGCCCAGCGATAGTCCGATTTCACGCTGTGCATGGGCGACGCGGGTCAGGCTATCGATCAGGAGGAAGACATTCTTGCCTTCGTTGCGGAAATATTCGGCGATTGCGGTTGCACGCATCGCGGCCCGAAGACGGAGCAGGGGAGGGTGGTCTGCCGGAACCGCGACGACTGCGGTCCGGGCCCGCATTGCGGGTGTCAGCTTGGTCTCGAGAAAATCGCTCACTTCGCGGCTGCGTTCGCCGACCAGACCGACGACCATCACATCGCATTCGGCTCCTGCGAGCATCTGGCCCATCAGTACGGATTTTCCCACCCCCGATCCGGCGATGATTGCAACGCGCTGACCTTGGCCGATCGTGAGGAGCCCATTGATGCTGCGAACGCCCATATCGAGCGACCGCGTGACCCGAGCACGTTGAAGTGGATTTGCGCGCCGCCCGGCCAACGGCCAGGAAAAACGGCTCGTGATGGGCCCCCGTCCGTCAAGTGGGTGGCCATGAGCATCTACGACGCGACCGAGCAAGCCGGCACCGCACGTTGCAAGCCCGCCATCGCCATCGGGCAGCACGCGGCTGCCAGCGACGAATGGAACATCGCCATCAAAAGGAAGGATGATGCTCCGGCTGCCGCGAAAGCCGACTACTTCGCCACGAACGGGCGCATGGGCGCTCGACAGCACCTTGGCCGTCGATCCAAGCGGCTGGGCAAATCCTTCGACTTCGAGCATCAGCCCTTCGTGTGCGACGAGTGTGCCGACGCGGCGCGGCGCGGCGGTGGCGATGTTGGTCTGTCCGATCAGTGCTTCGGCGGACTTGAGCAGGCGGCCACTCATGCGCAGTCCTCCGCGACGCCCAGTTCGCTGCGCAACGCTTCCAGATAAAGCGAAGTGCCGTGTTCGATCCATCCCGCCGAACAATCGATCCTCAGGTCGCCGCGCGAAAGGGAGGCATCGCCAGAGAGTGTTAGGGTCGTGTCCAGCCCTTCGAGGAGGGGAAGGTCATCGGGGTTGACGCACAGGGTGCGCGCATTGTCGCACTCAGCAATCAGACCTGCTGCTGCCTTTGCCCGGCGTGCCAGGCAATCGCGATCGATATCGGCCCGGCCGACAATGTCGGTTGCAAGCCGATAAACTGTCTCGCCTATAAGCGTCGCAAGCTCTTCGCTGGGTTCGGACTGCAAAGCACTTGCCTTCTCGAGGATGCCAAGCAGCGCTGCCCGCTCAGCGGCGAAATTCTCTTCGGCGGCCCGGCGACCATCGGCCAGACCTTGCTCATAGCGATCGATCGCCGTCAGGGGCTCGCCTGCATTGTCGAACGGGCCGTGATGGGCGGCCGGCGTACGCAAACTTGGTCGAACGAAGCTCACGGGAACGAAAGCCGTTCTCGGCGTCGTGGCCTCAGCAATCCGGACCGGGCGAACGATTGTTTCAGACATAATCGTCTCCGGGGCCACCCAGCATGATCGTGCCTTCGGCCGCCATCTGGCGCGCCATGGCAATGATTGTCTTTTGAGCCTCTTCTACTTCTGTGCGCTTTACCATCCCGCGCTCTTCCATTTCGTCGCGGATGGTCTGTGCGGCGCGGGCTGACATGCATCCGAACATTCGATCGGCTAACATTTGCTGTGTGCCCTTCAGCGCAAGCGTCAGAATCGAGGAATCCACCGCGCGCATCAACGCTCCGAGATTCTTGTCGTTCAGTTCCATGAGGTTGTCGAAGATGAACATTTCATCCTCGATCTGTTGCCCCAGCAGCTTGTCGCGCTTTTTGAGGCCCTTTAGCACGCGTTCGCCGTCTACCTTGGCCATCTTGTTCATGATCCGGGCCGCATCGGCCTTGCCGCCAAGATTGACTTTGGGCTTGCTTTGGCGGGCGTCACCGATGCGAGCCAGCACGGCTTCAAGATCGGCGATTGCGTCGCTGCTGACAGCGCCGAGCCGGGCGGCGCGCATCATCAGTTCGGACTGCAGTTCCTCGCCCAGGGGCTTCAAGGCTTCGGCCGCCACGTCCGGATTGAGCGATGCGACGATCAGCGCGCCGACTTGAGGGTGTTCCTGCGAAAGCAGTTTCGTGATCGCGGGCACTTCCATCCAGCGCAAAACCTCGAGAGATCGAACGCTTTGGCGCGGCGCAACGGCACCGAGCAAACTATCCGCACGGACATTCCCCAGCGCTTGGGTGATGACATTGCGGATGCGCGGGGCGGCCCCGACGGCAAGCGAGGAAACCTGGCGAGTACGGCCAATGAAACGGTCGAGCGCGGCTTCGACTTCGGTCTCGCTTGCATCGGCAACCGCAAACATGGCCTTTCCGAGTTCGCGTACGTCTTCAGGATCCAGGTCGCGCAGTATTGAGGCAGCCTCTTCCTCACCTAGGAGCATCAACAGAATCGCTGCGGCATAGGGGCCGTTCAGCGACGTGACCGCTCCCGCAGCGTCGTTCCCGTCAAGAACATCGAGCTCGTCAGCCATTGGCTCGTTCCTGAACGAGCTGTCGCACGACCAGCGCCGCCCGCGCGGAATCCTGCTTTACGAAATTACGCACGAGCGAGGCCCGCTCTTCATAGCTTGGCGCTGCTTCGATCATTTCGAGGGTGATGTTGCGAAGCGCTCCCGGAGGCGCACCTGGTGCCGTCGCCCCCAAGAGCTTTCTTTCCAGCTCGGCTTCCTCGCTAGCTCCTTGCGCCTTCTCACGGAGGAGGCGCAGTAGAGGCCGCCCGACGAGAAAGAACACGAGCAAGGCCGCCACGGCGCCGCCAAGCTGACGAAGGCCGACCATGATGAGGGGGCTATCCCACCATTTGGCGCTGCTTTCGGTGGCCTCCGCGAAGGGCCGGGCCGAGATGGCGACGATGTCGCCGCGCGCCGGGTCGAAACCGACCGCGCCTTTGACTAGGCTGTCGATCTGGGCCAGCTCGACTTTCGAGCGCTTCTTTCCGCCAACGGCATCGCGAAGCGCAACCGCAACGGTCAGGCGGCGGACACGGCCGACCGGCTGATGCGTGACGGAGATTTCTCTTCCGACGTCAAAATTGCGCGAATAGGTTTCGGCGATTTCGCCAGTCTTCGTCGGCGCGCTTGGCGCAGCCGTCGTTTGGGCGCCGCCGGGCGCAACAGCAACCTGCGTTGCCTGCGGAACCTTGTTGGACAAAGCGCCTGGAATTCCGACAGCCGGAGTTTCGGTCGCAGCGCTTGTCGATTTGTTGCCTTCCTCGCGGCGCAGGGCGCGATCATCCTTCGGGTAGGATTCGCGCGTGGACTGGCTTTCGGAGAAATCCACATCGGCATGGACTTCGGTGCTGAAATTCCCGACGCCCAACATCGGTGCGAGCAGCGCGGTTACCGCAGCGCGGTAGCGCTCCTCTACCTTGAGCTGGAGTTGAAAATTCTTGTCATCGGTCCCACCCTCGTCCTGCGACAGCAATGCACCAGACTGGTCTACTACCGAAACCTCGGCCGGCGAGAGGCCGGGAACCGAGGACGCTACAAGGTGCTTGATTGCGCTGACTTGGGCATTGGAAAGCGAGCGGCCGCCTTCCATTGTGAGCATTACCGACGCCGCCGGGGCGGAATCGTCACGCACAAAAGGGCTGGGTTCGGGGGTGGCGAGATGTATCCTCGCGCTCTTGACGCTATCAATGGCTTCGATCGTGCGGGCGAGATCGGCTTCGCGTGCGCCGCGCAGCGTCTCACCCTCAAGTGCGCGGCTCGCGCCCATGGGCAGTGTGCTCAGCACTGTATCGCCGCCTGGGGCCGCTTTCGGTAGGCCCTGGCCGGCCAGCATCATACGGGCCTTGTGGACGTCATCTTCGCCGACATCGATGTTACCGGTGTCGCGATCGATCGAATAGGGAATTCCGGCGGCTTGAAGCGCGTCGGCTACGGACGCTTTGTCGCCATCGGTCAGTCCGGCATAGAGAGGCGTCTGGTTGGGGCTTTGTATGGCCCACCATGCCGCACCCGCCATGAGAAGAGCGCCCGCGCCGCCAAGAGCTGGCAGCGAACGCCGGACCGCTGGTTGATCGACAAACGAGCGCAACATTGAAAGCGGATTGGGCGCGCTTGCGGCGACGCGCAGCTGCGGGGTCGAAATAGGGGTGGCGCCGGCGGGGATGACTTCGTTGTCTGACATTTTACACCGGCATGTTCATGATATCGCGATAGGCGGAAAGCAGCTTGTTCCGGACCTGGAGCGTTGCTTCGAAGCCGATCGAGGCCTTTTGTCGTTCGAGCATCACCTGGACGATGTCGTTCGTGTCGCCACGCTCGTAAGCAGCGGAAAGGTCGCTCGCCTTGGTTTGTTGGGCATTCACGCTGCGGACCGCGTCGGTGAGCGTCTGGCCGAAGCTGGTGAATCCGGCTTCCACTCCGCCACTTACCTCGTGACCGGCTGCGCGCTGAAGCGCGGTGTTTTGACCAATGATGGTCGACCGCATCTGCAGCAGCCTCCCCGGATCGATCGCAGCCATAATGCCCCTCTGTCTTTCGCGTCGAAATGACTCGTGGGACGTCAACGCAAAGAGCGTGCCAGATACGCAAGACAGGCTGAATCCTGCGGAAACCAGACGGGAAAGGGCCGTCAGCGCGGGCCGGGCCCGACGCTGTGTCAAAATATTGATGCCTTTTTCTCTCTAAACCATTTCCGCGATGCGCCGTTTCCATGCTCGAGGCTGCTCACTCCTGCGGGCTGCCCCATCTGGCAAATGCCTGAAAGGACTAGAAATGACTGTTATTTCAACCAATGTGAGCGCCCTGCGTGCCCAGAACAGCTCGCGCATGGCCGATATGATGCAAGGGCAGGCGATGAACCGCCTGTCGAGTGGCAAGCGTATCAACAGCGCGAAGGACGACGCCGCTGGCCTCGCCATCGCCACCCGTATGGATGCAAAGGTTCGCGGGCTTTCGCAGGCGATCCGCAACTCGAACGATGGTATCTCGCTCGCGCAGACTGCGGAAGGCGCGATGCAGGAAGTCTCCAACATCCTCGTCCGGATGCGCGAACTCGCTGTCCAGGCCGCGAACGGTACGTCGACCGCGACGGACCGGGCTGCGCTTCAGGTCGAAGCAGCCCAGCTGATCTCTCAGATCGGCGACATCGCGACGCGTACCGACTTCAACGGTACGACGCTGCTTGACGGTACGGCCAACCTCAACATCCAGACGGGCGTGGATTCCGGTGAAACCGTGAACATCACCATTGCCAACATGCAGGCAGCCGGCCTTGGTGTTGCGGCAGTGGACATCAGCACCGCTGCGGGCGCCTCGACCGCTCTCGGCCTGCTCGACACCGCCATCGATACGGTCGCTACCTCCCGTGCGACGCTTGGTGCGGTCCAGAACCGTCTGGAATCGAACGTCAATAACTTGACATCGACGGTCACCAACCTGGCGGAAGCCAAGTCGCGCATCGAAGACGCTGATTATTCGGTTGAAACCACGAAGCTCGCTTCGGCCCAGATCCTTGCCCAGGCGTCAACCGCGATGCTCGCGCAGGCGAACCAGAGCCAGCAGGGCGTCCTCAACCTGCTGCGTTAAACAATAACCTACCGGCTATAATCTGGCCCCGGCCGCTGACGCGCGCCGGGGCCTTTTTTACTCTTTCTCTAGGGTCAGTCCCGCTCGACAGCGCGGGCCAATTCAACTCGCTGCATTTCCGGCAAGTCTTCGGGATAATTGCGTGCTATCTCATCCTTGAGCGTGTCCATCGCGCTTGCAATCCTGGCGGCGGTCTGAATCAAATTCAGCGAATCAAGCTCATCCAGAATGTTCTCGAGCACTCCCACCAAATGCTTCGTTTCGCGCGGTTCTACAGTGTTACCCATATTATCCCCAGAAACCCCACACTCATCCTCAATAGCTGTTTAGGTGGAATCATTCAAAGAGGCAATTCGAATGGATGGCACCCTCAGTTACAGTGCCGTGAACATGTCATGTTCAAGACCATTGTAGACGCTTTGAAGCGTCGCCCAATCATCGCTTGGGCTCTTCGTCCTAATTCAGCAGCGTTCCCTGCCTTTCGTCCACCAAAAGACGCCCCTGCGCTTCGTCGGCAACTAGTGGCGTACGCGGGGGCGCTTCCAGCTGTGCTGTCGCTGGCCCATATGCGGGCTGGGGAGCCACATAGCTGTCCAGGGAGGCCGCACCTCCCAACCCGTCGCCGGCAGCCATCAGGCCCAGTTCGCCCATGGAATCACCCAGCATGGCGAGCTTGTTCGGAAGCATTTCTGCCCCCGCATATGATGCCGTAAAGGCGGCAGGCGTGCCCCATCCGCCCGCCCATCTGTAAAAGATATGGGCGCCAACGGTCGTGACCTTGCTCAGGCTAGATTGCCAATATGGAACGACCCAGATCGTATGGTAGTGCGTCGCCGTTCCCACCGACCGTTCGACATATCCCGCCAATGCCGCAGCCGCGACTGACATGGCCCGCCGCCAGCCCACTGGATTGCGGGAGCGTGCAAGCGATCCATCGCAGGTGAACGTAAACTGGCATCCGGTGGCTCGTTCGGCTCCCTGAAACACCACGCCGCAAACCGAATGCGGAAAAGCAGGATGGCGAACGCGATTGAGCACCACTTGCGCCACGGCGCGCTGCCCTTCGCTCGATTCCGAGGCAGCTTCATAGTAGATAGCGGACGTCAGGCATTCGAGCGCTGTCATGCGTGTACCAATCCCGTCGTCGCCGGCAATTGCCCGGAACGGAGGGGCAGCCAGGATTGGTCCGGAATCATTGGGTATTGCCGCGTTCATTTCGACTGCGTCTTCGGCAGCAACAGGCTGGAACGTCATTACCGCCGGTTCGGCGCCCTGCTGAAGTGAAATCCGGAGCTGGCCGAACGCGGATGGGTGCGATGGCGCAACCGGTCCCGCGGTCCCCGACAGCGCAAAGCAGGAGGCAAGGCTCAGCAGGGATGCGAACACCGGCCACCGAGCCAGGCGCGGCGCATCCGCCTTTGCCATCGCCAATTGTGCACGAGGGTTCATCTGGAAGCTTCCCATCCGTTCGCAATTTCCCAATTTGCCCACGCTGCGGCTTATTCCTGCTGGCGCGACCCCGGCGGTGCCGTCATGGATCGGCCTTCCGGTTCATACCCGGCAATGGCGCCGGACTTGCGACTCAAGACAGATTTACTAGGACTCTACGCTGGCATGTGTAAATGCCCAATTAGGCAATCGGGATGCCGGCTCGTCCCCGATTGACACAAAATTTGTGGGATAAGTGGTTAATCCCGCTTGCGTCACTCGCCGTAGTAGCGGTCGTACTTCCCATAAGCACCGTAGGCATCAAGCGGGCTGACGCTGAACCGGTTCAGAACAGTGCCGAGGCAGGGAGCAGGCGAAAGCAGGTTTATCGCGTCGCGAAGTTCGACTTTGGTCGTCATGCCTTCCTCGATCACGAACACATATGCGTCCAGCCGTTGGATGATGGCCATGGCATCGTCATTGGCAAAGGCTGGCGGAAGGTCGCAGATCACGATGACGTCATCGGGAAGCGACCGCATCGCCTCGACAAGTTTGGCGAACCGTTCTCCGGCCAACAGCTCGGCGGAATTGACGCGGGACGAATAGCAGGGGAACAGGTTCAGATGCAGGTTCGATATATGTTGCCCGACCTGTTTCAGATCGTCGATCGTGCCATCGAGGAACTGGGTCAGCCCATGTTCGCCCGAAAGCCCAAACTTCTCGGCGAGTGAGGCGCGGCGCAAGTCGAGGTCGAACAGGCAGACGCGGACATCGGGCAGCTGCGCCATCGCTGCTGCCAGATTGGCCGACAAAAAGGACTTTCCGGCCTCCGGTGTGGCAGAGGTGATGCCCAGCAGCCTCCACTGCTTGTCCCTCATTTCCTTCAGGACCTGAGTCCTCAGCAGGTTGAATGGTCGTGAACGGAGATCGCGCGAGTTGAAACCGACAATGTCGAATTCCTCAAGCGCCGAGGGCCGGACTTCCACCGTCGGCAACTGCTCTCCCATGGGGACAGCGAATGAGGAAACTGAACCGGCCATCCGGTATGGCTCAACTGACACGTGAGAAACCCCCTGAATCTTTCACAACCGACATCGAAGCGCTCAGCCGTCGAATGCCAAATCATCATCGCGCCGCTTTAACGACCACAATCTGCTGTACCACGGCGCCGGTTTGGGACGCTTCGACTCGATCGTTGGAATGGCTGCCAATGGCGCAACTCCTGTAATCGCCTTGACGGTATCCAGACCGCGAATTGGCCGCAGGACAAGTTCCACGCCGATCATGAGCAACAGCCCTAGGCCAAGTCCCGCCAATGCTCCGCCGGCAATGAAAAGTGGACGATTGGGCCAGTCCGGCCTGTCTGGCACGACCGGCGGGTCCACCACGGTCAAGCGTTCGCCCTTCTGCTCGTTTTCCATCTTCACATTGGATTGCGCCGTCATCAGCTTTGCCGAAACCTGCTGATACTGGGTATTCAGGCCGTCCAGCTTCTGCTGAAGCTGCGCCACCTGCTGCTGGATCAGCGGGCCGCGCGCCTGCGCGTTCAGCATCGCCGACATTTGCGCCGTTTCCCGGCTCTTTGCGGCCTGTAGCGCTGCGATCTGCGAATTGTTGAATTCGATCTGCGAGGTGATCGGATCGAGTGGCATATTGCCGACATTCTTCGCTGCCAGTTCCTTTGCCTCGGCCAGGCGCTGTCGCGCCATAACCACGTCCGGATGAGATTCCGCATAGACTGCGCGGGCCGCTGCAAGTTGCTGCTCGGCAGCGGCCACGACCGGATCACGATTGGCGGCAGTCTTTGTCAGATCTCTTTGAGAGTTGAGAGCGGTATTTTCGCGCCTGAGAGAAGCGATCTGCGCGTCATAGTTGCCGCCGCTGCCGAACATCGCCATGCCGGTGCTTGAAAGCGCCGCTCCATTCCGCGCCTTAATACCCGACATCTGGCTTTCGAGCGCCGCAATCTGCGTCTCAAGAGTGGCCGATTGATCTGTCAGGAATTGTACCGTGTCCTGCGCCTGTTCGGCATTCTTGGTCGAATCGATTCGCAGAATACGGTCGACAATATCCTGGGCGACAGCCTGGGCCTTCACCGGCTCAGGATAGTCCACGCTCATCGAAAAGGCGATCGTCGATGATTTTCCGCCACCGCTTCCTGTGAACTCGGCCCCGACGGGCTGAAAGGCCACGGAATCGCGCAGCTTTTCAATTATCGTCGAAAGGGGCTGCGAACTGCGTTCCTTCGTATAGAGATCAAGTCGCTGGATCATCTCGATCAGGTCCGGCCGGCTCAACACCTGTTGACGAACCTTTGCAACGCGCTGGTCGATCGCCTCGTTCGACTGGTCTGTCGGCGTCCCGATTTGCAGCTGCGGAGATTCGACGAGCAGAACCGACGACGAGCGATACGACGTTGGCAGCAGGAATGCGGCGATGACGCCCGCCACGAACAAGATCGCAGTCGGAACGATCAACAGCAATTTCCTCTGTCGAATGATTGCGGGAATATGGGCCAGGAACGACGACGGGCCCGAATCTTCATCACCCCATTCAGAGATCATCGGTTGTCTCCGAGGGCAAAACTGAGACCAATACTCACCGCTGCATTCGCCTTTCTGGGTGTCGGATCCCGATAACTGTCCGCATAGTCGGCCGTAACAAAGCCTTGAATTCGTTGCCCGAGCCGCCGGCTATAGGTCAGGCTTGCACGTCCGTAATCGACCGTACCGCCGGTCACGATGTTGCCCTGGCCGATCTGACCGGATCGAGAATAGTTGGCGGACGCATCAATCGTGCTCTTCGCATCAAGCCGGACATTGTAACTCAGGCCGATCGAAGTCTGGGGGCGCACAGTGCTCCCGAACGATGTCGGCTGAACTGAACGTGAGGCGAAGAGACAGAATTTCCCTACGGTCGCTGCGTTGCACAGGCTGAGGCTGCCAGCAGCGCTATCCTGGGTGGACCTGCCAACAAGGCCGCTGATCCTCGAGTGGCTTACGCCAAGCGACGCGGAAAGGCTCCATCTGGCGCCGAACTTGGTCTTGAATGTCGCCTGCGGCGAAATCGTGGTGGCATCGCCAAGTGGTGTGTGGCGATAGTCCGCGCGTGAGAGCGAAACGTCCAGCCCGACGGAAGTCTTGCTGTTGATAACACGGCTATAGCCTATACTCCCGCTGGCATTATTGTACTCAGAAGCTGAGCTGGCTACCGGGAACCGCACGATCGAAAAGCCGCCCTGCGCGGTAAACTGGTCGCGCGAACTTGCTGTATAGTCGAAGCTCATGCCACCGCTGATCGCGTGACGGCGCTGGCGCAGGCCGTTGATTGCTATGTCGCCCGGCAACGGAGGAAAGACAACGCCGGTACCCGGATTGGTGCCGAATGTGAGCAGGTCGCTGGCGCCAACTACCGAAGTGTCATAGCCGAAACTGGCATTGAAGCCCAAACGCGGTGACAATCGTTGAGCAAGGCTTGCACTTCCGCCAAAATCATTGCTTGCGCTGTACCGCCTCGAAAATTCCCTATGCCGATAGTCACCTCGGAGCGTGAATGTCTGAGTGCCATCGGTGAGCTTGACATTCGGTGAGACCGAAACAGTTCCCGAGGCCGCCGAGGTCTTCGAACCACTCAGCAAATAGGGATTGCTTGCGATGTCAGCCTTTACCGAAGTGTCGATCGAGGCTCGGGTCTCCGCGTCTGCTGTCGTTGGACCCAGAGCCGCCCAAGCAAGAACGACGAACGAGGCCGCCCGCTCGAACGGCAGGAATGTCTGGCGCGAAAGCGCATGTGAAAGTCTGGTCATGGGACAATCACCGTATCTCCGCTTTCCACCTGCGGAATAGCGCTAGCGCTGATTTCCTTGGCGGCGGAGCCCCCCTTGTATGCTCCTGCGATCTTCGCCCTGACTGTCACGAGATTATTTCCGGATTTGCGGATGATTGTGACGCCATCGAGGCTTGCAAATTCATCAGGACCACCAGCATAGCTGATCGCTTCGAGCAGATTTACGTAACGGCCCGGTGTGAAGGTGCCCGGGCTTTTTACTTTGCCGGCAACGGTGAACTGGAATCCTGAGGGGCTCCGGACAGAAACCGTCACCTGCGGAACCTGCCCCCGATATTGGCTCGCCAGGCCCTTCGTTATCGTCTCTTCAATCTGCGTCGGCAATTGGCCGAGCGCATTGACCTTTCCGACAAGCGGGAATGAGAATGTTCCGTCGGGCAAGACCCGGATGGTTCGCTGGAGCCGCTCTTCCCCCCAGACATAGACCTCAATGTCGTCGCCAGGGTTGATCGTATAGGGTCGCAGCACTTGCTGGCCCGGTTGAGAGGAGGCCGCCTGATCCGGAGCACCCGCCGCGGATGCCGCCAATGCGATTGTCAGCAAAAGTGCCAAAGCCAAATTCCAGTGTTGTTTGAGTTCCCTTATTGGGTTCATGCCATGGGCATTGGCCTTTTGGAAGCCTCAATAGGGGGAAATGATGGTGAATGGCGTCATGGCGTCATGATGCTCTTGAATAAACCGTTGCAGGTGAGGCAATTCCTTACCATGAGGCAATGATGCGCTGGTGGGGCAACGTTAACCAACAGGAACTATGGAGGAGGCGGCACTTGCCGATCGTCGGAGAGTGTTTGCGCGTTTCTGTCCAGCCTGCATTGGGTGATCAATCATGAAATTTCGCACATGCTGCGCGTGCATTGCCCTGTTGGCGGTGTCGGCCTGTTCGTCGCCGCAGGAAAAAGCCGAAAAATCGGCTGCCACCGCCATGGCCCTTGCCGCGGCTGGGAATTTCGAGGCAGCGCGCCAAGCCACGCTCCAGGCTGTGAGCATCAGGGATGACCAGCCGGAGCAGTGGTTGCTGCTCGGCCGTCTCGACCTTGAAACCGGTCGACCCGCCGACGCGCTCCTTGCCTATTCTCGTGTCCTGGAGCTGGATGCAACCAATATCGAGGCGTTACAACTCGTTGCGGAGCTTTCGTTCCAGTTCGGTGACATGCGCGCAGCCACAAATGCGGCAGACCGGGTTCTTGCCCTCGACCCTGCTGCAACCCGCGCGATACTCGTCAAGGGCCTGGTTGCGCTGAGCCGCAAGGATATCGCTGGCGCGACAAGCGCCGCTGATGCGATCATCAAGATCAAGCCACAGGACGAATTCGGGATTGTCTTGAAGGCGCGGGCCTTGGCCACCGGCAAAGACTATCAGGGTGCTGCAAAGCTGATCGAGGAAAGCATTCCGGAGCAGCAACGGACCGAAGCCTCGCTTGCCACGATGACAGAGCTTTATCGGGTGCTAGGGGACAAGGGACAGCTTGTTGCCAACATGGACAAGCTGATTGCGCGTCGCCCGAAGGATCCCGACTTGAAGCTGGACCTTGCCGAAGTGCTGTACAAGGCCGGCAACGTTGCAAGGGCTCGCGCGACCCTTTTTGCCCTTCTGCTTGCCCAGCCGGACAATGTCGAGATTGTCCAAAAGATCTCCGATCTTTGGTCCGAAAACGATGCGGCGGCCCTTTCGCCGGCTCAACTCAAGGATATTGCGCAACATGGCTCGCATACCGTTCGCCTGGGAGTCGCGCGATACCTGATCGGGCGCGGTCGCCCCGATCTTGCAGCCGAAGTATTGCGAGCGGAGGCTGGCAGCGCAAGTTCGCCAGGCGCGGCTGATGCCCGCGCCCTGTATGCGACCGCGCTCTACAAGCAGGGCAATAGCGCAGCGGCAAAGGAGATTGCTGATCGCATATTGGGCGACGACAAGAATAACATCGACGCGCTCCTGGTACGTGCTCGCATCGAAATCCAGCAGCACGACCTCACAGCCGCTCTCAACGACGCCCAGATCGTGGTCAGGGATTTCCCGATGAGCGAGCAGGGGAGAGTGCTGCTTGCAGATATCTATCTTGCGAGGAACGATCCGCAGCGTGCGCGGCAAAGCTATGAGGATGCCGTCAGCGATCTGCCGCAAAGCATCCTTCTTGCCCGGACTTACACACAATATCTGCTGAAAACCGGAGGTGGGGCCAGAGCCGTCGAGGTTGCTCGAACCTTCACCCGCAAGAGCCCGTCGTCCGTCCCGGGGTGGGACTTGTTTGCAAATGTCTGTAAGCAGGTTGGAAACAGCGGCTGTGTGGCGCAGGCGTTGGCTGGCCGCGAAAAGGCGGCTTCAGTCTACACCGTTGACGATCGGCCCGGTTCGGTTCGGGGGCGCGGCCTGTTCGGGAGGTTGTAATGAAGGGGAGGGAGATGGCCAACGGCGGAACAGGGAGCAGCAATGACTGAACCGCATTCAAGACCGTCGCAGACTATCAACAAGCGGGTACGCTTCACTTCGAACGTGTTGCGCTCCGTTGGCGTGGCCAATGACGCGTTGTGCCTCGTCATTGGGTTCTTCGTTGCCGTCTTCCTCTATCAACTAACATCAGACCAGCTGTTTGAGCGGACCATCCACGAAACTGCAGCCATAGTTCTCGGAATAAACTTCTTTCTGATCCGGATATCGCGAGATTCCTACACCGAGTTCCGCGGCCAGGGGGATGATGTCGGTGAAGGCGCGATGGTGGACTATCTGATCGCGACGACGCTGACGGCGTTCACGATCCTGCTCTTCAACGTCCTGACCGAATTGTCCCGTGGATTGGCACTCCTTTACGTTTTTGTTTGCCTTGCGCTTCTGTTCCTGAGCCGAATCGCGTTCAGGAAAATTGCATGGTTGCTCATGGATCTCGGTTATATCGGACAGCGCGTCGTAATCTATGGAGCCGATCGGGAAGTAGCCAATCGAGTGATTGAACTCTTGACCATCGAGCGCCTCCCGCATCTGAAAATCATCGGGTTCGCGGATGATCGAAAGACTCGGACGGATCAGTCGCCAATTGGTGGCGCAAGCTTTGTCGGCGGCTTTCCCGAACTCCTGAAGATGGCGCAGGACGGGCAACTCGATCAGGTGATTATTGCACTGCCGAAAGTGCAGCAGGCGCGCCTCGATTCCATTATTGATCGGTTGAGCGCGGCCGCGATCGATGTTTGCTGCATGCCGCGCGAAATCCTCGAATTGAGATCCAGCTACCGCATGAGTTTTATCGGTTCGTTGCCGGTGCTGAGCCTCTGGCAACGGCCGATCCGCGATTTCGACATTGTAGCGAAGGAAGTCCAGGACCGGCTTCTTGCCCTCATTGCGCTTGTCGTGCTTTCTCCCGTCATGGCCTTGACGGCCCTAGCGATAAAACTCGAAAGCAAAGGCAGTGTCTTCTTCGTCCAGCAGCGGTTTGGCTTCAACAATCTGGAAATCGGAATATACAAATTCCGTTCGATGTACGTTGATCAGCAGGACGTATCGGGCGCCGAGCGCACGAAGAAGAATGACGAGCGGGTGACAAGGGTCGGCAAGATCATCCGCCGCCTGAGCATCGATGAATTGCCGCAACTGCTGAACGTGCTCCGGGGCGAAATGTCGCTGGTCGGCCCGCGCCCGCATGCCACGCAAATGCGGGTTGGAGACAAATTCTATTTTGATGCCGTGGAAGGTTATGCCGCGCGCCATCGCGTCAAGCCGGGCATAACCGGGCTGGCGCAGGTGCGTGGCCTGCGCGGCGAAATCGACACCATCGAACGTGCCAAGAAGCGTGTCGAATATGACACCTATTACATAGATCACTGGTCTTCGTTGCTCGACCTGCGGATCATCCTTGAAACGGTGTTCATGATCGTCTGGGATCGCAATGCCTATTGAGCAGGCAAAGCCTCGATCTTTGGCGTTTCTCGATCTGGAATTTTCTGGGCTTTCGTTTGAGCAGGTACTTGAGTTTGTGGATGAGCGCGCCGGGCAGCTTCACTTTTCCTACATTGTGACGCCCAATGTGGATCATCTCGTGAAGCTTCGCGCAAAGGTGGGGCAACCTGCGCTGCAAGCTTTCCGCGACGCATACGATGCCGCTGCGCTTCGGCTCTGCGACAGTCGGATTCTGGCGGGGTTGGCCAAACCATTTGGGCTCAGCCTCCCCGTTGTTCCGGGGAGCGACCTGACTGCGGCGATTTTCCGCAAACTCTTGGTTGCGGGGCAAAGGGTTGCGATCGTCGGGGGCGGAGACGATACGGCCCCTCGGCTCGAAAGTCTGTTTCCGGGTATCGATGTTGTGCAGCACATCCCGCCAATGGGAATGCTTTCCAATCCTGCGGCAATGAAGGCGGCGGAGGAATTCGTAGGCCAATGCCACGCAGCTTTTGTGTTGTTCGCGACCGGCGCTCCTCAGAGCGAGATTTTGGCGCACCGCTGTCTCGCCCGCGGCGACGCGCAAGGCGTCGGCCTTTGTATCGGGGCATCGATCGATTTTCTTCTCGGTGACCAGCGCCGGGCACCCCTTTGGATGCAGCGCGCGGGTCTTGAATGGGCGCATCGGCTGGCGACGAACCCGAGGCGCCTGTGGCGCCGCTATCTCGTAGAGGGACCTCGGATATTCCTGGTCACGGCGCGATGGCGGTGGGGGCGTCGCGGCAACAAGAGCTAGTCGGGGCGCTTGGTCCTCACCCATTCTGTTTCCGCACCTCTGACCAGCTTGAGGTAAACCGGGATTTTCCAAAGCACGTAGAGCGGAATGCGGGATATCGCGCCGAACGAAAGCAGCGCACGTCCTTCGCGCCACCAGGCAATTGCCAGTAAGCAGAGGCTCGTGCCCATCATGGCAAGCAGCAGCAGCA
Organism: Sphingomonadaceae bacterium; assembly: GCA_041916635.1. Classification (GTDB taxonomy): domain Bacteria; phylum Pseudomonadota; class Alphaproteobacteria; order Sphingomonadales; family Sphingomonadaceae; genus Aquisediminimonas. Next base: position 1,843,300 of record JAYRZE010000001.1, read on the forward strand.
TCGGTGTTGGTGTTGCACCGAGCACGGCCAGTCCGGCGAGGGGGATGGTGAGCGAGAAGCCAAGGGCAAACAGCAGCGCCAGCGGGGGAACAAGAAGATGCAGGCCAAGGCGCACCGAAGCAAGCTGCCCCCGCCCGATTCCCGACACAAGAGTCGGAAAGGCATGCTTGATGGCCGTGCCGATAAACCCGTGTTCCCACCTTGTGCGCTGAGTCAGCGTGTCCTTTGCCGTTGCAGCGTCGCTCCAGACTCTTGCTGTTTCGACCAGCGTTGGTCGAATGCCCGCACGTGTCAGGTCTACGGTAACAGCAAGATCCTCGACGATGTTGGACGACGCCAGCGGAAGTTTTTCGAAGATTGGCCACGGAAACGCCATTCCGGTTCCCGTCAGCATCGCGGGGCCGCCGGACCGGACGAGCCCACGCTGACGAACCAGATTCTTGATCAGAAAGGCAAAGTTGGAAATCTGGACAATCGGCCCGGCATCCGGACCTGACCTCATCAGGTTCACCGATTGCACCGGGCGTCCGCAGTCGAGCGCGGCAGCAGCAAGGTTTTCAACCGTGCCGGGATCGGGAATACAGTCGGCATCCAGAATCATCACGCAATCGGGTGGCGATTTGGACAAGTGCAATCGCCCGAAGTCTAGCGCATAGCCTTTCCCGCGCCTTGCCGTGTCGGTTCGTTCAATCACTTCGCAGCCGCTGGCCCGGGCTCGCTCGGCCGTGTCGTCGCTGCAATTGTCCGCAACGACCAGCATCGCCGCCTGTATTGGGAGCACATCCCGCACTCGGGACAGCATCTGAGTAATGCCACCCGCTTCATTGTGCGCCGGTATTAATATTGCGATCCGTTGCGGCGTTCGTGCGGCGGAACGCAAGCTGCCCAGAGGGAAGAGCCCGAGCGCCACCTCGTTGATGAAGACGGCAAACATTATGATCATCGGTATTGCAGCGATCCACATGACCACGCCCAATGCATTCATGTCGAGGACTCCGGCCAACGGGTTGCAGCAACGCCCTCCTGTTGTGCGGTGGCTGGGGCGACGTCAAGAGTTTGCGACCTGCGGCGAACTACATCGCTTACATTGCGTGCTGCTGGTGAACGGGCTCATTCGCGGGTGCGGGGGGAGGCTCAACGAGGCGCGGCTTCGCTATCCAACTGAACCCTTTGAATGTCTTCATCTGCTGGCCGTTCCCTAGGTCGCCACCCGAGCAGTTGAGAAGCCGGTTAATGCAATTGTCGGTCCAGATCTTCATCACCTGGTCATCCCACGCGCCGAACCAGTCGGTATGAAAGCTTGACCCTGGTTTCATGGGCATCCCGGGCATGTCGTCGGATGAGAGGTGCCAACTCGCAAATGTTCCGTCCCACTTGCCTGACCTGTCGAGTGTTTCATCGACGCTGTACCAGGCGCCGAGCGTGAAGGTTGGAATGATATAGGGATGCGAGGCCGGGCATCTGTAGCCCCCGTCGTCTCCGTACCGGCCATAGGCGACGTGAGAACGGTGGTCGGGGCTGTCCAGGTCCTTGCCGTTCCAGCAATCCGGCGCGCTGATGACAGCGCCCAGCTTGTTCCCCACCGGACAATTCTTCGCTACGTCCACAATCGTCGGATAGTGGCCGGCGATTCCGGTGGGGCCGTCGCAACTGAAATATCCACCGCCGGTCTTCTGGGCCTTGTGGTTCAGCATGTCGAAGCCAAAGATGAAGCGCAGGCCGCGCGGAATTTCGACGCAGGCCGTTCCCTGCCTCCTGCATTCCGGATCACTGACCGGGCGCCGCTTGTAATAGATGCTGACATAGTCGGGGCGAACCACTTGCCCCTTGCCGTTCATCATGGCGGGCATCCAATAAGCGGAACGGTTAAGAGGACTGGCGCAGGTGCTTTCCCCTGACGTTCTGAGGCTTGCATAGGTCGATGCAGCATCGGCACTGGTGTTGCCGAAGAACTGGTGCAAGTGCGATTTTCCGGGCTGCCCCGGATAGACGATTGGGTCGTCGAACGACACTTGCCCGGCGTTGCAGATAAATCGGAAGGCGCCGACGACATCGGGCGCAGCGCTCGGCGCAATGGCCCCGGAGCCCCAGCTCGGCACGAGCTCGGACTGAATGTCGAAATTGCTTGGGATGGCCGGAAGCTCCACGCTTTGGAGCGGAAGCGTTTCACTTGCATCGTTCTTCTTCGCATGGACACTCACTGCCCACAGCAGCGCGACCGGGAACAGCACCGCTCCCGCGCAAAGTCCGATGCAGGCAGCGTGCCGCGACACACCGCGCGAATCTGGCCAGCTAATCACAATCCGGGTCTCCCGAAACCTGGCAGGCGCGAAACAATGGCGCCAATCTGGCAATGGCATTGACAAAAAAATTAGCATAGCATCGATCGTGCCGCCGGATAGGGGCGATGCGGCGGGGCGAGGGAAAAAGGATGATTTACGGCTGGACTCCCGGAATCGGCGATCCCTCCATCCTGGGCTGGTTGACCGTACTCGCTTATTTTCTCGCGAGCGTCTTGTGCCTCCGGGCTGGGCGCGAGGAGTCCGGCTCTGCTTGGCCTTGGCGAGCGCTTGCAGTCGCGCTCGCGCTGTTAGGGATCAACAAGCAGCTCGATCTCCAGTCACTCCTGACGGTCGTGGGGCGTGAGTTGGCGCGAGCTGAAGGCTGGTATGATCGACGCCGCGAAGTGCAGTATTTGTTCGTGCTTGCCATCGGCATTCTGGCCGTCGCACTGTCAGCCGTTGTGCTCGTCCGCCTTAAGGATCGCCCCCTGCGTGTTCGGGCGGCCTATGCGGGATTCGCCTTGCTCGCAGTCTTTGTCGGCGTCCGGGCCGCCTCTTTCCATCACGTCGACCGGTTCTTGAAATCGACCGCGTTAGGAGCGCGGTCCAACTGGATTCTGGAGCTGTGTGGAATAGGCATTATTGCCTTTGCCGCTGCAGGCGCGGGTAGGAAAATGCAAGCGCCTTGCGACGCGGCCGACCAGTAGGCTTGAGCGTAGTGGGCGTGTCGGCAGCCTAAGCGGATGGCGGCGGGCTGACAACTCGTGGGCTGGCGGTCCAGCTGAAGCCGCTGAACATTTTCATCTGCTGACCGTTACCAAGGTCGCCTCCCGAGCAGTTGAGCAGCAGGTTGACACAATGATCGGTCCAGATGTTCATCACGCTGTCGTCCCACGCGCCGAACCAGTCGGCATGAAAGGTCGAACCGGGCGTCATCATCGGCATACCAGGCATTACGTCGGACGAGAGGTGCCAGGTCGGGCGCGAGCCGTCCCAGACACCTGATCGGTCAAGGTCTGCATCGGTCGTGTACCAAGCGCCCATCGAAAAAGTCGGAATGATGTAAGGGTGCGTCGCGGGGCACTTCACCTTGCCGGTTGCCTGCTCGGTATAGGTGTAGGACACATGGCTACGATGATCCGCACTATCGAGATTTTTCCCGTCCCAGCACTCCGGAGCGCTAATCACTGCGCCAAGCGCGTTGCCGGTGGGGCAGTTTTTGGCTGCGGTCACGATCGTGTTGTAGTGACCAGGTACGGCAGTCGGCCCCTGGCAATTAAAGTAGGCAGCGCCAGTCGGGCTCTGGGCAGGATTGAGCATGTTGTACCCGAAAACGAAGCGCAAGCCGCGCGGAAGGGCCACGCACGCAATTCCCATGCTGCTGCATTCCGGATCGGTTTTTGGTCGGCGCTTGTAATAGATGCTTACATAATCCGGTACGACCACCTGCCCCTTGCCGTTCATCATGGCGGGCATCCAGTAGGCTGAACGGTTAAGCGGGCTGTTGCATGTTGAGCTGCCGCTCGTCCGCAAGCTGGAATAGGTCGAACTGGCGTCGGCGCTTGTATTCCCAAAGAACTGATGCAGGTGCGATTTTCCGGGCTGGCCCGGGTAGACGATCGGGTCGTCGTAGGACAAATGGCTGGCATTGCAGATGAACCGGAACGCACCGACGACGTCCGGTAACGCGCTGGCGGGAATCGCCCCGGTCCCCCATGCAGGAGTCAGTTCCGAGTTCACGTCGAAATTGCTGGCAACGGAAGGAAGCTGGACCGACATCGGGTCATAGCCCGGTGGCGGCGCGGGAGCCGGTGCCGGCGTCGGCGTCGGTGCGGGATCAGGGGGCGGGGCTGGCGTTGGTGGCAAGACCGACGTGCCGGACTGCTGACCTGTGCTCCCGCCGCATGCTGCAAGCGCAAGCGATGAGCATACGACAAAGATCAGTGTTCTTGCGGTTTGCGACCTTGTTTTCATTGTGTTCCGTACTGACAGATAAGCGACCCGATTCTCCGTTTCTGCGGTTTGCTGCTCGCGAGAGATCAGTTAACCCACTCTCGGAGACAGCCAGATCCAGACAATCGCGACGGCCGATTGATTGCAACACACAGCTTGGCAAGACGGCAGCCAAGCCAACGAGACGACTTGAGCGATTATTGGGTTTGATACATTTGTAATGGTTAACAAATTTCAAATTCGGCGCGGTGAACGAAACTGACCCGCCGGCTTCGCTCCCTACCTTGGGCGAAGTGCGATCCGGCATTGGTTGTTTCAGGTCCGACGCCATGCTTCTCCGCAAAGAGCGAGATCGGTCTGTCGGGCAGTAAAGGAAATGGGCGTTAGGAACGGGAAAATGTACGTCGAGGCTTGCCATTTGCCTCGTTCTCGTCAAGGCACTCGCTGCAGGCCGTAAAACTGCGGTAAAGATAACAGCTTATTAATGAAAATTCGATAGGGCGCCGCATAAGAGTTGAGTGCATCAGACCATCCATATCTCAGTACTGAAGCTTGGGGGCGAACTTGAAAATATTGGTTACGGGAGGAGCCGGGTTCATAGGCTCGCATCTTTGCGACAGGCTGCTGGAGCTTGGGCACGAAGTATGGTGCTATGACAATTTGGAGTCGGGAACGCAGGGCAATCTCGCCAAGGCGTCGGCCAATGCCAAATTCCACTATATTCAAGGTGACGTCCGTGACGAATTGCCGGACATAGTTGTCGATCGAGTCTATCACCTTGCATGTCCGGGCTCTCCGCGCGAGTATCGCCGCGACGGCGTCGGAACTCTTCGAACCAACTTCCTAGGCACACTCAACGCACTCGAATATTGCCAAAGGACCGGTGCACGCCTGCTTCAGGCGTCAACCAGTGAAATCTATGGCGATCCGGATGTGCACCCGCAGCCTGAAGACTATGTTGGTGCCGTGAGCTGTGTCGGCCCACGCGCATGTTATGATGAAGGCAAGCGCGTGGCCGAAACGTTGTGCTACGATTTTCACCGCCGGCACGGCACCGAAATTCGTGTTGCGCGGTTGTTCAACACCTACGGGCCACGCATGCACGCCGGCGATGGGCGGGTTATTCCCAATTTTGTGACGCAGGCCCTCACCGGCAACCCGCTGACCGTTCATGGCGCGGGCTCCCAGACTCGTTCGTTCTGCTTCGTGACCGACATGGTTGAGGCTTTGATCCTCCTGATGGAGACGCCTGGCGAGCGTATTGGCCCGATCAACCTCGGCAATCCGCACGAATTCACGATCCGCGAACTGGCAGACATCGTGCTTGCAAAGACCGGCTCCGTTTCCAGCATCAGCCACGAACTGCTTCCGGAAGACGATCCGCGCGTGCGCTGCCCGGACATTTCGCTGGCTCGCAAGCTTCTGCGCTGGGAGCCGACGGTCATGCTCAAGGACGGGCTCGACAGCACGATCGACTGGTTCCGCGCCGAAATGCGCGCAGACGGCTTTACGCGACCGGCGAAGAGCGAAGGCAAGGCCGTGGTGGGCATCATCGGAGGCGGGCCTGCGGGTCTTACGGCAGCCTATGAGTTTCAGAAGCACAGCGAAGGCCATCATGTCGTGGTTTTCGAGGAATCTGATCAGGTCGGCGGCATCGCGCGGACTGAAACATACAAGGGATATCGTTTCGATATCGGCGGACACAGGTTCTTCACAAAGGTGAAGCCGGTGGAAGCGCTTTGGCGTGAGGTGCTTCCGGAGGAGTTTCTTCTCCGCCCGAGATTGAGCCGGATCTTCTATCGCGGCAAATATTTCGACTATCCGCTCAAGATCTTCAATGCGCTGTTCAACATGGGCATTTATGAATCCGCGCGGATCATGCTCAGCTACCTGAAATGGAAGGTCTATCCTCACACCGAGGAAGAGAATTTTGAGCAGTGGGTCACCAACCGTTTCGGCGGCCGCCTGTTCTGGCATTTCTTCAAAAGCTATACTGAAAAAGTTTGGGGAATGCCCTGCACCGAATTGCAGGCGGATTGGGCTGCTCAACGCATCAAGAACCTTTCGCTTCGCAAGGCCGTCCTCAATGCCCTGACGGGGCAGAATGACACGACGAGCCTCATCGATAAATTCGACTATCCTAGGCTTGGGCCGGGCATGATGTGGGAAGCTTTCCGCGACAAGGTTGAAGCGCAGGGCGGCGAAGTCCGTATGCTTTCGAGCGTTACGCGTATTTTCCACGATGACGACAGCGTTACCGGCTTCGAAGTTACGACGACTGGGGAACACCCTGAGAAGTACACGTTCGAAGCTGACCAGTTCATTTCATCGATGCCGATTGCGGCGCTGGTCCTGGCGATGGATCCTCCCGCTCCGCCTGCAATCCAGGCTGCCGCCCGCACGCTGAAGTATCGTGACTTCCTCATCGTGACGCTCATTCTCGAGGGGCGCGATCTTTTCCCTGACAACTGGGTCTATATCCACAGCCCTGAAGTGGAAGTCGGTCGTATCCAGAATTTTCGGTCATGGTCCGAGGACATGGTTCCCGATGCCAATCGTACGAGCATCGGCATGGAGTATTTCTGCAACATCGACGATGAACTCTGGAAGCGTGACAACAAGGAACTGATCAAGCAGGCCTCCCGAGAATTGGAATGGCTGGGCTTGGCAAAGGCTTCCTCCGTTGTTGATGGCACGGTTATTCGGCAGCCCAAGGCCTATCCGGTCTATGACGGGGACTATCGCGAAGCCTTGGACATGATCCGCGGCTGGCTCACTGGCTTCAGCAACCTCCAGGCTGTTGGCCGGAACGGTATGCACCGCTATAACAACCAGGATCATTCGATGCTGACTGCGATGCTGGCGGTGAAAAACGTCCTCGGCGCGTCGAACGACCTTTGGAGCGTGAACGTCGAGAAGGAATATCACGAGGACATCGAAGCCGCGCCCGACCTGACCCGGTCGCGCGCCGTCTGAGCAGGGTAGAATGGGCAAGCGTCCCTCCGTCGCAGTGATCGTGCCGGCCTATAATGCGCAGGCCACGATCGGGCCGTGCCTTGAGGCCATTCGTGCAGCGCTTCGTCCGGGCGATGAGCTGATCGTCTATGACGACGGCGCAACCGACAACACCAATGCCATGGCAAAGGCAGCGGGGGCGCGGATTATGCGGAACGAGGGTAGTCCGAAAGGCCCCGGTTTTGGGCGCAATGCTGCGGCCAACGCAGCTGCGGCCGACCTGTTGCTGTTCGTCGATGCAGATGTCGTCATTGCGCCGGATGTTCCCGATCTCCTTGCCGACGAGATAGCAAGCACGGGCGCCATTGCGGCCTTCGGATCCTATGACGATCATCCGCGTTCGGATCGCTACACAAGTCTTTATGCCAATCTCCGACACCATTTTGTCCACCAGAACGGGCCTGTCGAAGCAACGACGTTCTGGTCTGGGATCGGTATGATCGACCGCAAGACGTTTCTGGCCTTTGGTGGTTATGACACGGCGCTGTTCGCGCATCCGAGCATCGAAGATGTGGAGCTGGGTGTCCGGCTGAAATCGAAAGGACACAGGATTCGCCTGGTGCATCGGGCGCTCGGCACCCATTGTAAGGACTGGAGCCTTTGGCGCGTCTGGCACACCGATGTCGTTCGCAGGGCCTACCCCTGGTCGGCGCTCATCGCGGACGGTCGCACGGAAGGCATCGATCTTAATGTCGCGACAGGGGAGCGGATCACGGCGCTCATGGCCGTGGCCTCGCTTGCCTGCCTCTTCGTCGCTCCATTTTATGGGCCGGCACTCGTCGGAGCCCTCGGCTTTGTTCTGGGCTATGCTGTTCGCAACCGGAGATTCTTCGGGTTCCTGGCGAAGCGCCTGCCGCTCCCCGGTTTTGCCGTCGCGGTGTTCATGCACTGGTGCTACCATATATATGCAACCGCCACGTTCGTTCTCGTCCAACTCATGACAAGGCTCCGCCTGCGAGCGCCATCCCGCTATATGTCGCCAAGCGCTGCGTGAAGGGCGGTTCTGTTCAAACCGCTTCGATGGAAATATGTGGCCGGTGCAAGCGATGTTAACCAATCGGTTCTGCTTTCTGGTTTAGGAAAGCCGGGCCGCCGATGTGAACATGATCAACAGGGATATTCTGCGTGGGACGTAATTACTTTTCTCAGAAGCGTGTACTGGTCACCGGCGGGGCCGGGTTCCTTGGTTCGCACCTGATCGACCGGCTTCTTGAGCAGGGTCATGACGTCCTCTGCGTCGACAATCTTTTCACAGGCACGAAGCGCAATATCGAGCACCTGCACCAGCATCCGCGTTTCGAATTCCTTCGGCACGACGTGTGCTTTCCGCTCTTCGTCGAAGTGGATGAGATCTACAATCTCGCTTGCCCCGCCTCTCCGGTTCACTACCAGCACGATCCGGTCCAGACGACAAAGACTTCGGTGCACGGCGCGATCAACATGCTCGGCCTCGCGAAACGGCTGAAGTGCAGGATCTTCCAGGCATCGACCAGTGAGGTCTATGGCGACCCGACGGTTCACCCCCAGGTCGAATCCTACTGGGGCAATGTGAACCCGATCGGCATCCGTTCTTGCTATGACGAAGGCAAGCGGTGCGCGGAGACCCTGTTTTTCGACTATCACCGCCAGCTCGGGCTCGACATCAAGGTGGTCAGGATCTTCAATACTTACGGCCCCCGCATGCATCCTGCGGACGGGCGCGTCGTTTCCAACTTCATCATGCAGGCGCTCAAGGGCGAACCGATCACCATCTATGGCGATGGATCGCAGACGCGCAGCTTCTGTTTCGCTAGCGACCTGGTGGAAGGCTTCCTGCGCTTCATGGATAGCCCCGCCGGGTTCACGGGGCCGATGAACCTTGGCAATCCGAACGAATTTACGATCCGCGAGCTTGCCGAACTGGTGGTCGAGCTGACAGGCTCGAATTCCGAAATCGACTATCGCCCGCTGCCGCAGGACGATCCCATGCAGCGTTGTCCCGATATCAGCCTGGCGAAGGCCAATCTTGGCTGGGAACCGAAGGTGCAGTTGCGCGAGGGGCTTCAGCAGACCATCGACTATTTTAAGAACGAGGACTTTCTCGATTAGCCGACCGCCCGTTCTGTGGCAGGGGCGGCGAAACTGGAAGGACGCATCGAAGATGACCGAGGAAATTCGAAAGGTCGCATTGGCAAGCGTCCTGGGCGCTTTTTTCTTCGTGACGTCGCAGGACGCCCGCGTGCCGCAACTGGTTCATGGCCATATGATGGGTGCGGAGGCGCCGGTTTGCAGCGACAAGCCCGTGGCGGACAGTGTCCAGCGGATGAAGGCCATTCAAAGCCTGAGGGAAACCCAGGTCGAAATAGAGATGATGAAGCAGCATCAGGCTGCCGCCGGCGCGACGGCACGCTGATATCGCATCCGGCTTAGGCTTCAACCGGCCCGGGCTTCTCCAGATATGACCTGTTCGAAGAACGCGCGGTATTTGGCGGCGACCTTTGCCCAGGAAAATTCAAGCGACCGTTCGATACGCGATTGCCTTTGTACCTCGGTGCCCGATTGCGCATCGGCCAATCGCGACGCGACCGCAGAGATGTCGACCGTATCTGTAAGGAACTCATCGTCGCCGACGATCCACCGCAAGCGTGGCGTGTCGTGGCCAATGATCGGCAGGCCGCAGGCCATGGCTTCGATATAGACGTTTCCAAACGATTCTTCCTTTGACAGGTGAAGGAAGACATCGGCCGAGCGGTAGAGAAGCGGCATTTCATGTGCCGCGACCGAGACTCTCGTAAAACGGCCAGGCAGTAACTCGTCGGCCATGCGGCGAACATCGTCCCTCAGTGGCCCATCACCGGCAACGACAAGATGCGCTTCGGGTAATTTACTCACCGCCGCAATTCCGTCTCCGACCCGCTTGGACGGGATAAGCGCACTTACCATCAGTATGACGGGGCGGTTTTCGGGCAGTCCGAAGGTCGCGCGGGACGGAGGCCCGGGGTGAAAGCGATTTACATCGATGCCATTGGGAATTAATGCGCTGGGCCACAGAAAATGGTTGCGTTCGTAGTAATCAGGATTGGTGCAAACCAGTCCTTCGCAGCCGAAAAGGCGGTATTCGGATTTCTCGGATTGGGCTGGCCAGTCCCCATTTTGCGTAATGAAGACATGCGGGGGACGTGTCCCGCCTAGTACCGGGCGGCGCAAGACCCAGTTTGTGAAAGGAAAGGAGCAAGTTGCCGTGATATCGAAGTCGCGAGGCCGGTATCGACGCAATAATCCGGGCGTAAAACTTGCTTCCTCATAAACAGTTTCGCTACGGAAAACGGGTAAAGACGGAAAATGTTCGAAACCCTCGCGCTGGAGCGACCGTGCACGGAAAAAACGATATGGTTGCGACGGCTTCGGGTGTCCTGAACCGATGAGCGTGACATCGTCTCCACCGACGGCGAGCTCTGTGGCCAGGGAATTGAGCGCAACCTCGGCGCCACGTTCGTACTTGTGCAGCCCGGGCAGCGCGAACAAGATTCTCATGCCGCTTCCCCCAGCCGGCGAGTCCGTTCGAAATCTTTTCGCCTCATGAAAATTCTATCGCGTTCCGTCACTGAGCGTCTCGGCTGGACAACCGGTTCCTATGCCGTTGCACAAGCGTTCCGGCTGGTCAACAACGTGATTCTCGCGCGCTTGCTGGCTCCCGAGCTTTTTGGGATCATGCTGATCGTCAACACGTTGCGGACCGGTGTCGAATTGCTGTCGGACATCGGGATTGGTCAGAACATCATCAGCAACAAGAATGGCGAAGACCCGGACTTCTACAATACTGCGTGGATGCTGCAGATCGTTCGCGGAATTTTGCTCGCGCTGGTCTGCATCGCAGTCACTTATCCGGTCTCACAATTCTATAACAGCCAGACAATATACAAGATCATCCCGGTCATCTCGTCGATCTTTGTCTTCACCGGCTTCCAATCGATCAGCAGGTTCATCGCGCAGAAGCGACTAAACCTCAAGGCCGTCAGCATTTATGACATCTTCGTCGCAGTGTCGTCGATGATCGTGCACGTCATTTGCGCGATCATCACGCCGACGATCTGGGCGCTTGTCTACGGCGGCATTATTTCAAGCGCGGTCGCGATGGCGGGGAGCTTCTTCATCATTGGCGGCGTCAAGTACAAGTTCAGCTTTTCAGTGCCTTACGCAAAGGAGATCCTTCATTTCGGGAAGTGGATTCTGATTTCCACCATTGTCTACTTCCTGTCGATGAACTTCGATCGCCTCTACCTCGCTCGGAGCCTGCCGTTCCAGATTCTCGGCATTTACGGCGTGGCGCGATCGCTGGCCGATGTCCTGAGCCTGCTTGTCGCACGGATCGGCAGCCTCGTGATATTTCCGATGGTGGCAGCGGCCGGGCATTCGGAAGGCGTGTTGAGACAGAAGCTTTCGCGGGGGCGGAATGGCATGCTACTTGGCGGCGCGCTGTTCGTTTCGCTGTTTGTAGCGGCTTCGGACCTTGTCGTCTTCGTGCTTTACGACGACCGGTATAGGGCAGCTGCGCTGATGCTGCCCATCCTCGCTTTCGGCGTCTGGTTTTCGATCCTTTGCACGATCAGCGAGTCCATACTTCTCGGCGTGGGGCGCCCGTCCTATAGCGCCTTTGCCAACCTCACCAAGCTGGTCTGGTTGCTTGTGGGCCTTCCCGTTGGTGTCGTCTATTTTGGGGTGGCTGGGGCAATCGGGGTCATGGCGTCTGCGGATATGATAAAATACGGACCACTGCTTTATGCGCAGAGACGCGAGCATATCTCCTTTTTTCGCCAGGACCTTCTGATTACCCTTGCGCTTTGTGTGATGGTCATTGTCTGGCGCACACTGTTCTGGTCGGTCGGCCTTTCGGAAGGCCTGTACAGCCTTTGGGGCCTAGACCGGTTATGAACGACAACGGGGTGGCTCACGCCGGATTCGTCGTGATTGGCCGGAACGAAGGCGACAGGCTTGTCCGTTGCCTCGACTCCCTGAAGCGCGCGGGCGCCGCACATATCGTCTATGTGGACTCGGGGTCGACCGACAAGAGCGTCGAGGAAGCTGAAAAGCGACAGGTGCATGTCGTGCCGCTCGATCTGTCCCGTCCTTTTACGGCGGGACGGGCGCGGAACGAGGGGTTCGAGGCGCTGGTGGCAAGAGTGCCCGAAGTGCAATTTGTGCAGTTTATCGATGGTGATTGCGAACTGGTCCCGGAATGGCTGCCGTCCGCGCTCACGTTCATGCATGCCAAGCCCGATGTGGTGGTCGTCTGCGGCCGCCGGCAGGAACGGAACCCAGGCGCGTCGCGATACAACCGTCTCTGCGACATGGAATGGAATACACCGGTAGGCGAAGCTGCTGCCTGTGGCGGGGATTCTCTCGTCAGGGTGGCCGCGTTTCGCGAGGTCGGTGGGTTCAGCAACCAGCTCATTGCCGGTGAGGAGCCCGAACTATGCCATCGGTTGCGCGCAAAGGGTGGAAAGATCTGGCGGCTCGACCTGCCCATGACGCTGCACGATGCCGCTATGTATCGCTTCGGGCAATGGTGGATGCGAGGCGTGCGCAGCGGCTTCGGCTATGCCCAGGTATGGAGGGCAACGCGGGCAGGGGCGCAGCCGCTCTACTGGCTCGAGATCAGAAGGGCCTTGTTCTGGGCAGGGTTTATCCCGCTTCTCGCCCTTGCGGCAGCGCTGGTGTCGCCCTGGCTCGGCGCAGCGGTCACGGCCGTCTATGGAGTCCAGATTGCAAGGATAGCGATGCGCCTCGGTCCGGCGCGGGGCGCATCATGGAGCTATGGCTTCTTTGCTGTCCTTGCCAAGTTTCCGGAACTGCAGGGCGTGCTCAGATATGCTCTTGTCGCGGCAAAGGGCGGCCAGCGGTCAGCGATCCTCTACAAATAGGGCACTGTCAGTCGCCGCTTGCGCTGAACGTCCGGGCGATTCCTTCCTTGAACCCGACCTTGGGAGACCAGTTGAGGGCCGACTTGGCCAGCCGGTTGCTGTATCGCAGCGGCCTCCACCTTGCCTGCTGACGCTTGTATTCCAGAAGTTCGGGCAGCTTCGCGTGGTTGCGAAAGGCGACCTTGTTCAAAAGGCGGACAATCCGGCCAAGTCCGGCCACGATCAGCCAGGGAACGGGGATCGGGAAGCCCGCAGCGGCACCCGCCCGGCGGCAGGCACCATGGTAGCGCCAATAGGAAGGAAGCTCGTCATCCACGATGTTGAAGATCCGTGTGGAACCCGAAGGCGCGTCGATCGCCTTCACGATAGCATCGGCGCAATTGTCCACATAGGTAAGCCTGAACGCTCCAAAGGGTGCGAAGATCAAGTCGCACGACTTGACTGAAAGCGCGCGTCCGAAATCCCATTCCTTACCGGGGCCATAGATCGCACCCGGCCGAATGACGACGCAGTCCAGCTCTGCCGCGTCGCAGGTATCGGTTACCAGGCGTTCCTGGATCATCTTGGTCATGGTGTAGGCATCCCGCGCCTCGGGTTTGGGTTCCAACGCCGTGGTTTCGTCGACGACCCCCCGGCGCGGTCGTGTGGAATAATCGTAGACCGAGAACGAGCTGATGTGGACGAACCTGCGGAGCGACGCGAGCGACAGGGCGTCGAGCAGGTTTTCGGTTGCCTGAACCGTCCCCGCGAACTGGGTTGCAAGATCGCCGGAGGGCGCAGCGGCAAGGTGCACCACTGCCTCGACGTCGAGCCGACTGCGCCATTCACCCTTTTGTCGCAAATCGCCGCGCAGGACTTCCACCGCGTCCGGCCAGTCGTAACCCGAGATGTCGGCCGTCGGGCGGACGAGCGCGACAACTTCGTATCCTGCAGCCGACGCGGCGCGAACCACCGACCGGCCGAGAAAGCCCGATGCACCGGTAATCAGGACTTTCATTTCGCGCTCCCGAGACCCACCAGGCGATCGACCAGGCTGGCAGTTGCTGCAATGTCCGCCGTTGCGATCGGCGCATCGCGCTTTTCGCTCAATGCGCGGTAGATGCCTTCGAGCATTCGGGGCATTCCGTGGTAGGTCCCGTGCTGGAGCACCTTGTCCCGAAGGTTCCCGAAGCCGGATTTTGAAAGGCGTATGCCGGACCTGATCTGCTCGAACGGTGCCATTTTTCCCGAGTCTTCGCTCCGCTGGAGGCGAAGAAAGGGGTTGTAGAAATCAGTCTCTACCATCGCCTTCGACCCGCGGACGACCAGCCGGAACATGTCGGGCTTCAGGTCGGATGCGATACGCAACCTGCCGCGACAATTTCCAGCTATCACGAGTGCATCGAGATGGTCGAACCCGACCCGGGCATTGCCACTCAAATTGTCGAGCGTGCCATTGACAGTGTCAACCGGCCCCGCCCAGCCTGCAAAGTGAAGGAATAGATATGCCAGATGCGGAAGAAAGTCCTGCACGGCACCTCCGGGAAGCTGGACCCCCGGCCCTTCGAGATTGAGGTCCCCAAATGGCCCCGCGTTAAGGTTGAGCGACAGCAATAGGTCGATCTCCCGAACCTCGCCCAAAACGCCTTCGGTACGCAATGCATCGATCTTGAGCACGACGTCGTTGAACAGCAGGTTGCGGCTTTCGATCAGCCACTTTTTTTGCTTCCGGGCCAGAGCCAACAACTTCGCCGTTTCGTCGGCTGAGGCAGTCATCGGTTTTTCGCAAATGACATGTGCGCCGGACTTGAGGCCGAGCGAGACAAGCGCTGCATGGGTCTGGGGCGGAGTCAGGACATGGACAACGTCCGGTTTGGTCGCGGACAACATCTCTCCGGCGTCGAGGAACCATCCATTCGCGCCGAATCTCTGCTGCGCGAACTGCGCGGTTGCTTTTGAAGTGTCGCAGACACCTACGAGCCGCACGAGCGGGGACTTTGCAAGGAAGGGCAAATGTTCGTTGGCGATACCTCCGCACCCAATGACGGCGGCGTTCAAGGGCTGGTTCGGATCACCGACGCTCATGACTGGTTTCTATCGCTTTGGTTACGCACGGCGTGCCCGATATCTCTGCTGTGTTAAGAACTGACTGAAACAGCGAAAAAAGTCTCTCCGAATTGGCACGGATATCATGCATGCGCTCCACTTCGGCCCGCCCGCCATGCGCAAGCTTGGTCCGCAATGCCCTGTCGGTTGCAAGCCTTTTCAGGGCTGCTGCGAGTGCCGAAGCATTGCTGGCAGGGACCGTGAGCGCCGTCACCTCGTTGACCGCCAGCTCCGGGATGCCGCTAATCCAGGTGCTGACCACCGGCACGCCGATCGCCATCGCTTCCATGACCGAGACGGGAAGGCCCTCGGAGAAAGATGGAAGGCAGAAAATATCCGCTTCCGCCAATAGCTTGGAGACCGTTTCGGAGGGGAGTTCGCCAGTGTAGCTGACCAAGCCCTCCAAGCCGAGCCGCGCTTCCTCGCGACGGATCGCGTCCTCAAACGGCCCTGCCCCGACAATCTGGAGTTCGCAGGTTGCGCCTTGATCGCGCAGCATCCGCAGCGCCTCGAGGAGAATGACATGGCCTTTTTCGGGGGACAGGCGCGCAACTGCTATGATGCGAGGGACAGACCTGTTAGGCGGCTCCGTCCGTTCCGGGAACGCTGCCAGATCGATCCCGCATTTCACCACATGAAAGCGATCCCAATATTTTGGGTCGGTGACCCGGCACAGTTGCGATTTCGTATAGTCGCTGATGCAGATTATGAAGGCTGCAGACGCTGCCTTCAGATCCAAGCGGGCGACTGCATCGTCCACGAAATCCTGAAATCCGTGAATCGTGAAGCTCCAACTCGTATTTTGGCGGGACGTCCGGTTGAGGATTTCGCAAGCCAGCCAGGCAATGGTGGCTGGCGTCTGCCCGAAATGGGCGTGCAAGTGGCGAACGGAATGTTTGCGGCAATGTCGGGCAGTTAGGGACGCATAGCAGAGATGCGCCAGCCGGCGGACGATGAGCGCAAGGTCGAGCCGCGCCGACCGGACCGCAATGAGCAAGACGCGCGTCATCGCAAGGGGATGGGCGAAGAAGCTCACGAGCAACGCCCAAACAAGCTGCCACGTCGATGACTTCAGATATTCCGTCCTTGCCTGCCGCGCGAGCGCCTCTTCCGACTTCAGGTCGGCCGGTTCGGGAAGATTGAGCGCAATCGGCAGAATCGATGCCCCCTTGCGTTCCATCGCATCGATCTCGCCCGATATGAACGTCAGGGCGACTCGGGGGTAATGCGTCATGAGATAGGCGATATGCATCGGTTCTGTATTCTCGCCCCTTGAAATTCAGAAGAAATGCAATCTTTGGGCCTCATGTTTAAGGACCCGTTAACTCGATTGCGATTGATAGGAGCGGATTGGGAAGTCAAGTCCGGGGCCATCGCTTCTTGGACCTGAATCGCCGGCATTCCCGAGCACGGCAGCCGTGCTTTAATAGGAAGTTTTCAGTTTCGTTTGCAAACCTTGTTCTGTCTCTTGATCTGCGCCAAGGAGCCGAAGTGATATTCGATTATTTCGACGAGATCAGGATCATCAACCTTCCTTCCCGCAAGGATCGCCGCGCGTTGATGCTTGGTGAATTGCGAAGGGTGGGGCTTGAGAATGATCCCCGTGTCGAATTCTTCGATGCGTTGTCATTCCCCGACGCCGGCTCGTTTACCTCGCGTGGTGCGCGTGGCGTGTTCCACAGCCAGTTGGAAATTCTCGAACAGGCGGCGAAGCGGGGCCATAGCGTTTTGATTCTCGAAGACGATGTGGATTTTGTCGATGGCGTCGAAAACTACCGATTAAAGGGGGACTGGGCGATTTTCTATGGCGGCTACTATCCGAAAGATCCCGAGAACCTGCTTGAGAGCGATATCGTCGGCGCGCACATGATGGGGTTTAGCGCTGCGATCGTTCCGCAGGTCGCCGCCTATCTCCGGTCGATCTCGGTAGAAGGGATTCACCCGCCGATCGACGGCTCATATGTGTGGTTTCGGCGTGCACACCCCGAGGTTCGAACGCACTTTGCCAAGCCGGTGCTTGGCCATCAACGTCCCTCGCGAAGCGACATTGCCGACCTGCAATTCTACGATCGTGTGCCGGTGTTGAGGCAAGGGGCATCCGCAGCTCGCGCGATGAAGAGATTGATGAAGAATCTGTTCCGTCCCACGCTCGCGGATTGACCGTCGTGCATCAGGCAAATTCAGCTTTGCGCCCGGGAGCTCGTGCTCTAATCACTGCAGGGACGATGCCAAGTTCCGCCAACCTTCGATGTGAGCCCGAGCCAGCATGAAATGGGTTGCCCTTCTGTTGTTCGCGGGCCTCGTGCCGGTTCTGATTTCCTGGTTGCGCAGCAACCCGGGGCGAGCGCCGATGCTCTGGACCGTGATGGGTTTCCTGCCTTTCGTCATGGATCCTTGGCACTTGATTGTCGCTCCGATTTCATGGGCGATGTGGCCGGGATTTGCCAAAGGCCTTGAGCTCTCCCTCCTCGATTTCGTCGCTCTGGCTGTTTTCCTTCGATACCAGAAAATACGAATCCGTTCACCGCTTCTGACGGTCTTGCCCTTCTATATCTTGGTGGTTTTGGCGACGATGGCTTGGTCGGGCGTGCCCATGGCGGCCTTTTTCTACGCCTGGCAATTGGCACGCGTACTGCTGCTGTTCACCGCCGTGGCAATGATTTGTCAGGATGAAAGGGGGCCGTCGGCGCTGATCACTGGCATGGTATTGGGCCTGTGCGTGCAGGCGGGTTACGCCATTGAACAGCGCTTTGCAGGCGTCACCCAGGCGAGTGGAACGTTCGGCCATCAGAACTTGCTAGGGATGGTTTCGCATTTTGTGATCTTCCCGGCCCTTGCTGTGCTGATGATCGACGGAAAGAAGCGTGCGCCGCTGTTTGGCGTTCTGGCTGGTGCGATCGTCATCATCTTTGGCGCTTCGCGTGCGACGCTCGGGCTCGCCGGGGCTGGATTCGTCGCCTTGCTGCTTCTGTCGATTATCCGCAGGCCGACAGCCCGCAAATCGATGATCGTGGGACTTGGCCTGATCGGCCTTGCAGTGGCGACTCCGCTGGCCCTTTCATCGCTGAAGGATCGTTTCACGGCCGCTCCCATATCGGCCGACTATGACGAACGCGCGGCGTTCGAACGGGCCGCGAGGATGGTCATTGCCGATCATCCGATGGGAATTGGCGCAAATCAATATGTCGTTGTGGCAAACACCCAAGGTTATTCGGATCGTGCAGGGGTGATCTGGAACTTTGGAAGCCGGGGGGCGAACGTCCACAACGCCTATCTTCTTGTGTGGGCGGAGACTGGGTTTCTCGGGTTAGCAGCCTTCGTCATGATGCTGCTTGCGCCAGCCAGAACAGCCTTGCGAACTGCTTGGAGAAACCGGAAGGATCCGCGTGGCGACCTGCTGTTGGGCTTGGGGGTCTGCCTGGCAGTCGTCACGGTGCACTGCTTTTTCGAATGGATTTTCGTCGTTTACCCAGTCGAGGTTCTTTTCGCGATCGATACCGGCATTATCGCTGGACTGGCGCGCCAAATGTCTCTCGAGAAATCCCTTGCGGCGAGACGCCAGCAGCAGGCGGACAGCGACCCCTCTTATGCTAGCGCCAGCGAGGCGGCCTGATCTTCAGACCGGCCTCGCGGGCATCCAGTTCACCGGAGTATTATTTTCCGGCTGATGCGGGCTTTGTTTCCGGGGCTTCATAGCCCGGCTGATACTCGATCTTCCCGCTTGCACGGGCTTCCTTCAGCCGCTTTTCGCCGATCTTGCTCAGCGTTTCGTTACGCAGTGCCTGCACCGCCAGCGGACGAATCTGGGCTTCCGGAACGGTCAGGGGTTCGGTTCCGGTGATAACGCTTACAACAACGGCGCGACCGGTTGGCGTGATAAAGGGTTCACCCGCTGGCAGTGCAGTGATCTGCTTCAGGGCTGCAGGTGCAACCGCGCCGGAATCGAGGGCGCTATTTCCTCGTTCATACTTGATACCCATCGCCGTAAGATGGGTCGTAATGGCGTCCATCGAATGATCGCCCTCCAGTGCCTTGAGCTTTGAAGGGTCCGCAGGCATTCCAAAGCGGATCTGGTCCAGCTTGTAGCGCGTTCGCTGCGCAAAGGCCATCGGATGCGCCGCGATATACTTGTCGATTTCCGCTGCGGTTGGCACCGGAATCGTATCGGCGGATTTTTTCGCAAACATGCGCACGAGAAGGTCTTCATTCATCCGCCGCTGCTGTGTGATATAGGCCGGATCCTTGTCGAGCCCCTGCTCCTTTGCCGATTGGGCGAGCAGGCGGCGATCGATGACCTGCTGAAGCAGTTGCCGCATCGCCAGTTTCTTGTCGGCGTTGGGCGGCAGGTTGACGCCGCTCAGCTCGGCATTGAGTTCATCGAGCGTAATTTCGTCGCCGTTAACGACCGCCACGACTTGGCCGGTCGCTTTCTTCCCGCAGCCGGTTGTCGCCAGCAAGGCCCCGACAAGACCGACATAAGTTGCAGTTCTCAGACTCATTTTCACAGCAAATCTCCAGCTTAACCCCCTCAAGCCAGAAGGGCTTGTTCCCCTCTGTTGCTCGAACCGGCCTTCGTGTGGTAACCGCTGATAGGCTAGTATTTTTCAGATTTGCAATGGGGGAATGCGTTGGAAACCATCTTTGACTGGGTTTCGGTGGCCATATTTTCTGGGCTTATCGTTCTTTTCCTCCAGCGATCTTCGGAAGCAGAGCCCAGGGACCATCTCTGGCAGTATCTGGCAGCCTCCGGGGGATGCGCCGTGGCCAATTATCTTGGAAATGAGGGTTATGACGTATGGGCCAGCCTCACGCTCGTCTTCGTGCTCGTCTTTATTTGGATCGTGCTGCGTCCCTACGAAGGATGGAAGAAGGACTGAGTCTACCCTTCGATCAGGAGCTTGCGACCTGCTGGGGAAAGTTCGCGGATCATTGCTGACACGAACTCCTTTAGAACAGGCTCTGCGCTGCCGAAGTCGGCCAGGACCGTCGATGTCCGTACAAGAATGCCATCGGGGATGACGCGCTTCAGATTTGCGCGGACCACGGCAGCTCGCTGATCGATCCAGCTTGTTGGCGATTCGCTCCCGATCCGTGTCCAATACATGACCTGTTCGGTGCGCGATGCGCTCTCCGCACTGAAAAAGCGCGCTGGAATGTGAATTTGCGGCGTGACGTCGAGCGTCTTTGTCTGCGTCTCGGAAAGCGTATATCCGCCCGCCGGATAGCAGACCTCCGGCCGGTGGACCTGGAGCATCCCGTTTTGGGTGTTGCTGTATGCAATGAGAAGCATGATCGGAGGGCGGTTCGCGGAAACATAGACTCGGGTCAGGACGTCGCTATACAGACTCTTCGAAAGTGGATCGTCAGGCGGGAGGACCAGCCCGCTCCTGGTCTCAAAATCCCATTCGCCAATTCGCGTAGGAATCAGGCGTTCAAGCTCTCCGGCTTTCAGGGCAGTCTTTGTAACGCGCGGCTCTCGGACGAAGGCGGCGGCGGAAACTGCCGCCAGCGCCGTCCCCATGATCATATTTCGGCGCGTCAATCCAGCATCCGTCACCTGTCTATCCGGCATGGCTGGCCTCATGCTTCGACAGCCGTCGCCAGATAGGCTCGGCAACGATATCAATTGCAAAAATCGTCAGCAGGGCAGTGACGAACATCGTCATCCCGGCAAAATTGTGAAGGAAGCCTTGGGCAGCAGCTTCTCCCGCATGATAGGTCAAAAGTATGAGGATCAGCACGCGCACCAGATTGGCAAAGATTGCGACGGGCAAGATGGCGAGCACCAGGAACGCTGCATACTGCCAGTCTACCTGGTGTCTTATATAGACGTAGAACAACGAGATGGCCGACAGCGAAATCAGCGAATTGAGGCCGGAGCACGCTGCCGCAACAAGCAGTTGGTATTGCCCGATCTGGATCGTCACTCCCGCTCCGGCTATCGGATATCCCGCGAGATAAAGCAGTTCGATCGCAGCCTTCGAAATCCAGATCTTGAGAGGCTGTGTGATGATCGCAACCACTGTGTCCGGCGGCGGGAAGGCGAAAAGAAGGTAGAACAGGGGGAACGCCAACAGGCGCATCGCTTTCGCCCCGATAAAACTATAAAGCGCGGTGACCAAGAGCCCATACATCAAGAAGCCCTGAACCTCGATGATCTGCGTGACACTCGACAGAAAGTAGAGCAGCAGCAGCGGCACAAACAGCAATATGACAATCCACGTCGGGGCAGGCTGTATCGCGCCGGCGATACGGTGCCACTGGCGCGCCAGCAGCCAAACGCCCGTCGCAACGACGATGGGGCCATGCGCGCCCTGTTCTGTGCCCCAGCTGAGCTGCGCGACGAGAATCATCGTTGGGACAAGAACGGCGCCAAGCCCGATCGATAGCAGCCAATTGTCTGCGACGAACTTCAGGACAGGATGTTTCAGGGCAAGCGGCACTGATCAGGTCCTTGCAGGCTTGCCAGCCCAACGCTGCATTGTCACAAAATCCTCCCACCCAATGGCGTAATGCGACCTTTGCAGGAGGCGGCTTGACCTTGGACCAAAAAGTCTAACGAAGTCGTTACGCGTTTGCAATCTGATGAAGCCGGTCAGGCGCCCCGTAACGAGACCATCCCGCGCAGTTGGCAATCGCCCGGTTTGTGCGGTTTACTTGGGCGGCGGCATCGGAACTGTAAAGATCGATCAGCCTCGCCGGCCGCGTGCATTGTCCGACACGCTATCCGGAGTTTGTCGACAATATCCGGCAAACCGTCGATCGGTCATTCGCACCGCGCCAGCTTCGCATCATGGGTGCCGCAGGGCCGACAGATAGGGGACTGCGATGCGCTTTCCTGCCATACAGGATCTTGGTCCACGCATAACGGAAAAACGGGAGGACGTATGATTAGCCATGGAAGTCGCATGCGCGTGTTGAAATTGGCAGGGTGCGCATTGCTGCCCTTTCTGGCCATACAGTCGCTCTCTGCGGCGCCGGACCCGGACAAGCCGAAATGGGACGTGTCGGCTCCCCCGGGGTTGAAGGTCCGCCAGATCGGCATCGATGTCACCGAAGGGTCATGGATGAACCTTGATGTCAGCCCAGACGGCAAGACGATTGCGTTCGATCTGTTGGGCGATATCTACACAATGCCTATCTCTGGAGGTGCGCCCGTCCGCATAGCAGCAGGCCTTCCATACGAGATCCAGCCGCGCTTTTCGCCCGACGGAAAGCGCATCGCGTTTGCGTCGGACCGTGGAGGCGGTGACAATATCTGGATCATGAATGCCGACGGATCCGACAAGCGGCAGGTGACGAAAGAGGATTTCCGTCTTCTCAACCAGCCCAGCTGGAGCCCGGATGGACGTTTCATCAGTGCCAAGAAGCACTTCACCACGGGCCGTTCCCTGGGGACAGGCGAAGTCTGGCTTTACCACGTGTCTGGTGGCAACGGCGTGATGCTGGTCAAGAAACCCAGCGAGCAGCACCAGAAGGAGTTGGGCGAACCAATCTACGCGCCGGACGGAAAACACATCTATTTCACGCGTAATGTGACGCCGGGCGCCGTGTTTCAGTATGCTCAGGATTCGAACACTCAATTGTTCGATATCGAGCGCTACGATCTCGACACCGGGGAAATCGAGCCGATCGTGACCGGGGCGGGTGGTTCCGTACGACCTTCGCCATCGCCTGACGGCAAGATGATCGCTTTTGTCCGTCGCGAGCAGACAAAATCCAAGCTCTATGTAAAGAATCTCGCGACGGGGGAGGAGCGCAAGATTTACGATGCGCTTGATCAGGATGTGCAAGAGACCTGGGCCGTCACAGGCGTCTATCCGAATATGGGCTGGACGCCGGATTCGGCGAACATCGTCTTCTGGGCGGGTGGCAAGATCAGGAGGCTCGATGTGGCCACGGGGCGCGTCAGCGAAATTCCGTTCCACGTGGCAGATACGCGCGACGTGATCGACCCGCCCCGCCCGCTCGTCGATGTCGCCCCGACGCAGTTCCAGACCAGGATGCCGCGGGGCGTAACCGTTTCGCCGGACGGGCGCGCCGTCGTCTTCGAGACGCTTGGGAAATTGTGGATTAAGTCCATGGCTGGAGGGGCGCCAAGGCGCCTGACAACGGCAGCTGACGAAATGGAAGCCTATCCGTCCTGGTCGCGCGACGGGAAATCGCTCGTCTATGTTTCATGGACCGACGCCGGGCTGGGTCACATCCGGGTCATTGGAGCGAACGGCGGGTCGGCACGCAGTATCACGCGGCTGGGCGGGCTTTATTCGCGGCCGCGCTTTTCGCCGGATGGTCGCACGATTGTCTTCGAGAAAGGGCAGGGCGGCTTTCTGAGCTCCGCCCGCAATTCTGACGAACCCGGTGTCTATCGCATCTTGTCCAGCGGGGGAATTCCAGTCCGCATTGCAAAGAATTTCAGCAGCCCTCAATTTGCCGAGAACAGTGGTCGTGTCTTCATGATGGAGAGTGCTGACGGAAAACGGCGCCTGATCAGCACGGACCTCAATGGCCAATCAAAGCGTGTCCATGCCGAAGGCGAGCTAGTCAATGCCTTTGAAGTGTCGCCCGACGGCCAGTATTTTGCCTTCCGACAGAACTATGAAGCCTTTGTGATGCCAATGCTTCCGGGCACGCAGAATGTGAGCGTTTCGCCTTCTGGCGGGCCGTTGCCCGTAACGCGTGTGAGCGCCGACGGTGCGGACTATCTCCAATGGAGCAACGGCGGAAGGGAAATTCATTGGGCACTTGGGCCAACAGTGTTCACCGCCGATCGAACTGCGCTTTTTCCTAGCGCGCCCGTGGCCGAAGGCGCGAAGCCTGCCAAGTTCGAACCACCTAAGAGTGGCGTGTCCCTGTCGATGACGATTGACAGGGATCGCCCGAAGGGTGCCGTCGCAATTGTCGGCGCGCGTATCGTCTCGATGGCCAACGCTGACGGGGGCATAATCGACGATGGTGTGATCCTCATCGAAGGTGACCGGATCAAGGCGGTCGGAACGCGTGGCGGGGTGAACATTCCCTCGGGAACGCCGATTGTCGACGTTGCTGGCAAGACGATCATACCGGGCCTGGTCGATGCGCATGCCCACGGCCCCTATGGAATCGATGAGTTGACGCCCCAGCAGAATTGGGCCGACATGGTCAATCTTGCCATGGGCGTAACGACCCGTCACGATCCGTCGAGCAGTGCTGCGACGGTCTTTCCCGCGCTGGAAATGGAGCGTGCCGGGCTGATAGTCGGTCCGCGGACATTCTCGACAGGCGAAATCATCTACGGGGCGAAAGCGCCTGAGGTCTATGCCCAGATCGACAGTCTCGACGATGCCCGCTCGCACGTGCGCCGCCTGAAAGCGCAAGGTGCGCACAGCATCAAGAACTACAACCAGCCGCGCCGTGACCAGCGCCAGCAAGTGACTGCGGCGGCGCTTGAAGAGAATATGCGCTCCGTGGCCGAGGGCGGATCGCTGTTCGGATTCGACATGACCTTGATTGCCGACGGGAACACGACTGTTGAGCATAATGTCCCCCTTTCAACCTTTTACGATGATGTTCTCCAATATTTTTCGAAATCCAAAACGGGCTACACACCCACGCTCGTTGTCACTTACGGCGGGCCGGCCGGCGACCCCTATTGGCGTTCGCACACCGACGTTTGGCGGCACCCCCTGCTTCAGAAGCATGAGCCGCCGAGCATACTCAATGCCGCCAATGCGCGTCGCCAGATCGCCCCGGACGAAGACTATGTCGATGACGACAATGCCCGCGAAGCGCACAAGCTGGCCCGGCTGGGCGTCCCCGTCTCGATCGGCGCGCATGGTCAGGAACCGGGAATTGCCGCACATTGGGAGCTCTGGTCGTTCGTGCGTGGCGGAATGACGCCGGTGGAGGCGCTTGCAGCAGGCACGATCAATGCCGCGCGCTCGCTCGGCTATGACAGGGATGTCGGGTCCCTTGAGGTCGGCAAACTTGCCGATCTGGTTGTTCTCGACGGCGATCCGAGCACAGACATTCGTAACAGCGAGAAGATCGCGAAGGTGATGATTGGCGGACGGCTCTACGATGCCGCGACTCTAAATGAGGAGATCACCGGTGCGCGCAAGCGCAAGCCGTATTTCTGGGAACAGTCGGGCGGATCACAGTCCGCATCGGCTCTGCCGGGAGCGGATTTCGGGGATGCAGACTAGTACGCCACGGCCTTGTCGCGATGTGACGCGCGTCACTGAACCGCAAAGAAAAGAGCGTAGCATTATTTAGCGACCCAAGGGATTGCAGTGCAATCCTTCCTTAGGCCCGGCGGGAAACCGCCGGGCTCTTTTTTGCATGCATGGTCGCCCCGCCCATTGCAGCGCCTCGTCAGGCGTGGCGTAAATGCGCAGGCCCTTTTGCCGTTAATCCAGATTGACAGCATATTGGGGAATCCTGGGATGACGGAAGAAATACAGACCGCGTCGGTCGCGCACACAGTCGGCAAGGTGGTGGGTCGGCTATTTGGTCGCGCAGACGATGGGACTCTGGCCGACCCGACTGGTGAGCTCGCCCGGTATGGAGCAACGATACAGGCGATCCGGGACGTGATGCTGCGCCATGCCATCGAACCCAACCCTGCGAATTATGACCTCGTCTACCGTCATGTAATTGCGCGCGAGCCCCGTCTTGAAGAGGCGATGGAGCAGCTCATTCGTTCGGGTTATGCGCCGTTGCCTGGTACGGCGGCTGGCTCCAGCGCAGGTGTGCCGGATGGCGCTTTGGATAGCATCGTGGAAAGTGCGCAGAAGCACCTGCAGGCAATCGAGGCGATGATCAGGAAATCGACCAGCGATACCAAAGGCTTTGGCGATGCGTTGGAAGGCAGTGCCAGCAGGATGGCCGATGCGTCTGGGGACGCTGCGCCCCTTCAGTCGCTGATCACCCTGACCAAGGCAATGATCGACAAGACTCGCGCTGCGGAGCGCGAACTGCGGCTGCGCTCGAAGGCGATGACCGATCTCAAAATGTCGCTCAACGAAGCACAGATTCAGGCCGATACGGATGCCCTGACCGGTCTGTCGAACCGGCGGGCCTTCGAACGCATGCTCGGGGCCGGCGGTGCCCGTGCGATGATGAGCGGAAAACCGATGTCGCTGGCGATTTGCGACATCGATCATTTCAAGAAATTCAACGACAGTTATGGCCATGATGTAGGCGACCGAGTCCTGCGCTTTGTGTCCAGCGTGCTGCTCGAAAATTGCGGGCGGCGTGGAGCGGTTTCGCGCCACGGGGGGGAAGAGTTCGTTATCATCTTCGAGGAAACATCGCCCGAAGTTGCCTTTGAGATCATCGATGCTGCGCGACGGGACCTAGGCGAGCGCCACTTTGTCAACAAGGATACCAACGAGCGGATTGGAACCGTATCCTTCTCGGCCGGCGTCGCGGTGCTCGGCACCATGGGAGATGTCGGCCAGCTGCTCCGCAACGCAGACAGGTCTCTCTATCGTGCCAAGGCAAGCGGCCGGAACTGTGTGGTAGTGGCCGATCATAGCTGATCGCCCAAGCGGCCGCTTATTGTTGCGCCTGTTCGTTCAATCCCGAGAAATGGTGGCGAAATCGCACACTGTAACGCCGGGCCATGCGCTCTGATCGGAGGGCGAATTCGGCGACCCGGCGCTTTTCGAACGACATTGTCGTTGCGTTATTGACGCCGACGCGTAACGCCTTGCACCGATACCGGAAAGGGGCTGAAAGGCTGACATGAAAATTCGCTGTTTGATGGCCCATGCGATCCGCGAACCCCTTGCCCACTTCCTGCTTGCCGGTCTCGTCATATTTCTGTTTTTCGGTCTGTTCGGCAGCGAGGCCGATGTCGGCGACCGTCGGATCGTCGTTCACGAAGCGCAGGTCAGGCGGCTCGCCGATCAATGGTTGCAAACCTGGCAGCGGCCGCCCACTCCGAGCGAGCTGGACGGCTTGATTCGCGATTATATCAAGGAAGAAATCTATTATCGCGAGGCGCTGAAGCTCGGGCTCGACAGGGACGATGTGATTGTCCGCCGGCGGTTGCGTTCGAAGATGGAATTCCTCGCAAATTCCGAAGCCGAGACGGAAGAGCCAAGCGATGCCGCGCTGCAAGCTTGGCTCGACAAGCATTCGGCGAAATATGCTGCCGATCCGGTCTACAGTCTCGATCAAGTTTATGTGAGCACCGACGGTGGCATCGTTGCGGCAGAAGCGAAAGCGAAGGCGATCCTCGCGCGATTGCTGGCTGGCGCCGAGCCAGGGTCGCTTGGCGATTCGCTCGCCCTGCCGCGCTCGATTGACCGAGCGGCGGCGTTCGATATCGAGAGGCAGTATGGTGATGAATTCAGCAGCGCTCTGAAAGGGCTTCCGGTCGGAAAATGGTCCGGACCGGTTCCTTCGGGATTTGGCTTGCACCTTGTCCGCGTTCGCAGCGTCGGGCTTCCGCACAAGCCAAGGCTTGCAGACATTCGCAAGGCCGTCGAGAACGACTGGCGCGAAGCGACGCGCGAAGACAGGGTAGCCAAGGCCTATCAAACGCTGCTTGACGGGTACCAGATCGAAATCGAGAAGCCTCGATGAGTTTTCGGGGGCTTTGGGCGCTGGCGGCGCTGATCCTCTGCTTTGCTGCGCCCGCCCAAGCCGATGAGCTTCGCCCCGGCTATCTCGAACTCACACAGAAAAGCCCCTCGCTCTGGCACATGGTCTGGAAAGCCCCGATCAGGGGCGGCCTTGCGACCAGTGCTCAACCGGCCCTGCCGAAATTCTGCGCGGTTTCGACGCCACATCGCGAACTTATCGCGGCAGCGGTCGTCGCCGTGTCGGAAGCCCGCTGCACGGCGCCCCTCGCTGGCCAGAGCGTCGGACTGACGGGTCTCGATGCAAGCTTCACCGATGCCCTTGTCAGGATTGCGCCGCTCGGTCGGCCCGTACAGTCGGCGCGACTGACCTCCGGCGCGCCGGTGACTCTGGTGCAAGCCAGAGCGGATAGCAGCCAGGTCGCTAGAACCTATTTTTTGCTGGGTGTCGAGCACATCCTGACAGGTTATGACCATCTTCTCTTCGTGCTTTCGTTGGTGCTCCTCCTCGTGGGCGGCTGGAAGATCGCCAAGACCGTCACTGCCTTTACGGTCGCACATTCACTGACGCTGATTGGCACGACGCTGCAACTGGTCAGCGTGCAGCGCCAGCCGGTCGAGGTGTGTATCGCGCTCTCGATCATGTTCCTTGCGATGGAGATCGTGAAAGCAAGGCCAGAGACGCCGCGCCTCTCGGAGCGTATCCCCTGGTTGGTCGCCTTCGCGTTCGGGCTGCTTCACGGGTTCGGCTTTGCCGGCGCCCTGGCCGAGATCGGTTTGCCGGAGGGAGAGGTCCCCGTTGCGTTGTTAACTTTCAATCTAGGGGTTGAGGTCGGCCAGTTGATCATCGTTGCGGCCGGTCTTCTGGCCCTGACGGCAATCCGTCGTTTTGCGGCGGCCCGCTCCCGCACCGTGCAGATCGGGGCGGCCTATGTGATTGGCAGCATTGCGGCCTTCTGGATGATCCAAAGAGCGCTCGTCTAGCGAGCGGCCCGTCAGGCGGCCATCCGGTCGAGCAATGCCTTGTGATCCGCAAAATCCGTAGCGGCGTGGCGCATGAAAGCATCGATCCGCGTCAGGTCGAACGTCTCGATATCGGAACCCGGCGGGACCAACCTGGCATCTTCCGGGAAGTTTCCATAGCCGGCAAGCAGGCAATGCCACGATAGCGGCGCATAGAAGCGCGCAATGCCCTGCTCGGCGATCTCGGCGCTCAGATCTCCGCCTGTGAACCAGCAGCTCAAAATTGCCTTGAGCGAATCCGACAGGTTTTGGTTTGCGGCATTCTCCCGCCAATAGTTTGTACCGGTGCGCCGGTTCATCCGGTAGTGGCAGACGATATAATCGCGAATGCCCTCCAGCCGAGCTGCGATTTCGGCGTTGAAGGCATCGCGTTCCTGGTCTTCCCACGCGTCGAGAAACTGCTCGACCGTCGTCTGGACGACGTGGAGCGCCGTTGCTTCGAGCGGCTCGACAAAACCTTGGGAAAGGCCAACCGCCAGCGCATTCCCGACCCAGGCGTTGCGGATCCTGCCGACCTTCATCGAGAGTCTGCGGGCCTCGACCGGACTGTCGAGCAGGCCAAGACGAGTCCGCAATTCGGCTTCCGCCGCATCGTCGCTGATGAAATCCGATGAATAGACATAACCATTGCCCGTGCGGTTGGTGAGCGGGATTTCCCAGGCCCAGCCGGCAGAAAGCGCCGTCGATATGGTCTGCGCGTTGGTTCCGGCTGGATCCGCGGGAGTCGGCAGAACGACCGCGCGGTTGTTGAAGAGGTTGGAGGCGAATGAAACGAACGGTTCGTTCAGCACCTCCTGCACGATCGCTCCACGAAAGCCGCTGCAGTCGAGGAACAGGTCGCCGGCAATGGCTTCGCCGTCCGCGGCCACGAGATGGCCGATGTCGCCATCCTCCGTCAGCGCGATGTGAACGACTTTGCGCTCAAGATGCGTAACGCCCAGTCCCATAGCATGATCGCGCAGGAATGCGCCGACCAGATGGGCATCGAAATGATAGCCGTAGCTGGTCCATGGCGCTGCGGCGGAGTGCGCGATGGGCCCTCGCCGCCCGCTTGCGAGCAAGGCAGGGAGAAAATAACGGTCCGGATGGGCCCAAACGTCGCGGCCCGTTCTTCGGGCGCGCGTATTGTAGGCGAAGATCGGCACCAACTCGGCATCGGGCGCGGAGGGGAAGGGGTGAAAATAATTCTCGAAACCCGCCCTTTCGGACCAGCCATGAAAGCGGATGCCGTTTTTGTAGGTCGCGTTGCAGCGCGGCATCCATTCGGACTCGGCAATGCCAAGTTTGTCGAACAGTGCCTTGAGCTGTGGAGTAGATCCTTCGCCGACCCCGATGATTCCGATGTCCGGCGATTCGACAAGCGTCACGCGATGCCCGCCCCAGCGATGCGCGATCAGATTGGCTGCCATCCAGCCGGCCGTTCCGCCACCTAGGATGACGATGCGCTCGGGTGGGGCTTTCATTATCGGCCTCAGGCGATCCGATCGGCGATCAGCCCGCCAAAGGGAGGCAGGAGACCGATTTCGGCGCCATTGACGCTGTGAATCATCCGCCAGCGGTCAGGCTGGGCAGGCTGCCAGTCGAGCGGCGCATCGGAGAAGTTGAAGGCGCAGGAAAGGTGTTGGCCTTGATGCTCCCGCTCGAAGACGAGCAATGACGACGCAGCCTCAATGACCCTGAGGTTTCCGATCAGCAATGCATCACGCGACTGGCGCAGCGCAATCAGCCGGCGCGTCAGCGCAAGGAGCGAGTCCGCATCGTCTTCTTGGGCATCGACAGCTTTTTCGGCATGATCTTCCCCGAGTGGCAGCCAAGGCGTTGCGGCGGAAAAGCCTGCATGCGCGACGTCCCTCTGCCAGGGGATCGGCGTTCGCGCGCCATCCCGGCTCTGGATAAGCGGCCAGTTCGCAATCGCTTCCGGATCGCGCAGCTGTTCGAAGGGAATATCGACCTGGGACAGCCCAAGCTCTTCGCCCTGCCACAGGATGATATTGCCGCGAAGGCAGACGAACATCGTCATGACCATTCTGGCAAAGGCATCTTCATGCCCAACGGGCGCCCAGCGCGAGAGCCAGCGTGGAGCGTCGTGGTTCGACAGCGCCCAGCTGGGCCAGCCCATGCCGGGCTCGTCGGGCCAATGTTCCAGCGCTTCGCGTACAAGTGCCGGTGTCAGCCTGTCCGAATGCAGGAAGCTGAAGCTATAGGCCGAATTGAAATGCTCTTCGCCCGCCGTGAATGCTTTCATTTCGGCCTCGGCTCCCTGGCCGCCAACTTCGGCGACCGTGAAGCGGCCTGGATAGCGGTCGGTCAGCTCGCGGATCCGCGCAATGAACGCGGGTATTTCGGGCTGCGACTGATTGTTTACCTGCAGCTGGAAATCGAATGCCCTGGTCCGCGGCTTGTTGCTTGGCGGCGCGGGTGGGTTGTCCGCGAGACTCGGGTTGTGCATCGCGAAGTTGATGGCGTCCATCCGGAAGCCGTCGACGCCCCGATCCATCCAGAACTTGGCGACGTCCAGCAGCGCGTCCTGGACTTCGGGCTTGTGAACATTGAGCTGCGGCTGCTCTTTCAGAAAATTGTGCATGTAGTATTGGCTGCGCCGCGCATCCCATGTCCAGGCAGGCCCGCCAAAGACCGAGGCCCAGTTGTTGGGCGGCGAGCCGTCTGCCTTGGCATCGGCCCAGACATACCAATCCGCTTTCGGATTGTCCCTCGAACTACGGCTTTCCGAGAACCAGTCATGGTCGATCGAGGTATGGGCGTAGACTTGGTCAATAAGAACTTTGAGGCCAAGCCCATGCGCCTTTTCGACGAGCACATCGAATTCCGCGAGCGTTCCGAAAATCGAATCGACATCACAATAATCCGCGACGTCATAGCCGAAGTCGTGCATTGGCGAGGTGAAGAAGGGGGAAAGCCACACGGCATCGACGCCAAGCGAGGCCACATAGTCGAGCTTGGCGGTTATTCCCGCAAGATCGCCCACGCCATCGCCATTCGCGTCGCAAAAACTGCGCGGATAGATTTGATAGATGGTGGCACCGCGCCACCATTCGCGCTTGGCTTTGGTCTGGACTTGGGCAAGCAAAGTGTCGGTCATCGGGCCACACAAATCATGTAGGAAAGGGGTGGAAGCGACACCGCGAAGCTTCCGGGCAGGCGGGGGAATGCCGGACAATTTCCGGCAAGGGTGGCAAGCGCGACCGTCTTCGGGTCGGTCTCGACGTTGGCGGAAAGGGGATGTGTTGCCGTATTGAAGACGGCCAGTATTTCCGTGTCGTCTGTGCCGATCCGCGAAATCGCAAGCAGTCCGGGCGCCTCATCATAGTTGCGCAGGATCTGCCGTCCCTCGCGAAGCGCCGGATATTGCTGCCGAAGGGCTGACAGCATGGCAGTTTGCCTGAAAAGTGGGTGCGCCGGATCGAAGTTTGCCTGCGCGGTTGTCGAACCCGTCCCGAGCAGCGGCTGATCGTTGTAGCTCGCAACTTTCGAAGCAAACATGTCCTGCCGGGCCGCCCGGTCGTCGCCATGGCCGATAAAGCCCTGCTCGTCGCCCGAATAGACAACCGGCACGCCGCGCGCGACAAACATCAGCGCGTTGGCGAGCTCGGCGCGCTTGAGCGTATCGTCCATCGTTTCATCGGGGAAGGATTTGCGCGCAAAATAGGCGAAACGCCCCAGATCGTGATTGCTGATGAACGTCGGTGTCTGCAGTGCAGTGGCGCTGCCGCCTTTGTAGAGCGCGTCAGCCGCAAACAGCCGGTCGAAAATCGCGGGCGAACCATTACCTGCGACAACCAGCTCGACCGCCTCGCGGAACGCGAAATCGAGGTTGGTCGGGAGGCCTGAAATGTGCGTCCAGACCTGCGAAAGCTCCGGCTCGAAATCGCCCGATGCTACTTCGCCGAAGATATGGAAGTTCGGAATCCCGTTTGTCTTTGCCCGTGCGATCATTGCCGGAGCGAAGGCGGTCCAGAATTCGGGGTTCACATATTTCGCGGTGTCGATGCGGAATCCGTCCACCTTGAAGCGGTCGATCCAGCTGCCGAAAACGTCGATAAAGCCACTAACGACGCGCGGGTCTTCGGTCTTGATATCGTCAAGCCCGACGAAATCCCCTGTTCCCATGCTTTCGCCACGATAGGTCGTGTTGCCGCGATTGTGATAGAGGCTCACATCGTTGAGCCAGTCGGGCACTTTTACATGCTCCTGACCCTTGGGGATGTAGGGAGTATAGGCGGCGGCGGGATAATCGGCGCGGCTGCGATACGGGCAATCGGACCCCGGGCACTCTTTGTAGGCAATCACATCCGCCGTGTGGTTGATGATGATGTCCATATAGACCTTCATCCTGCGGGCGTGCGCGCCATCGACGAAAGTCCTGAAGTCGGCTTCGGTCCCAAAGTGCGGATCGACGGTCGTGAAGTCGGTAACCCAATAGCCGTGATAGCCTGCACCTTCCTCCCCGGGGGCGCCTTGCACTGGCTTGTTCTTGAACACGGGACCAACCCAGATGGCAGTCGCGCCAAGGTTCTGGATATAGTCGAGCCGCGCGGCCAGGCCTTTCAGGTCGCCTCCGTGATAGAAGTTCGCCGTAGCTGGGTCGAAGCCCGTTTTCAGGCGATCGCCCTTGATTCCGCCCCGGTCGTTCGTCGGATCGCCATTTTCGAAACGGTCGGGAAGGAGGAAATAGACGACCTCGTCCTCTGGCAAGCGTTCGCGATAGTCCTGCGCCGAGAGAGCTGCCGGCGCGAAAATCGCGGCGATGATCAGTCCTAGCCTGCGCATCATGCTGGCTCCAGAGCCGGCGCCAAGCAGTATTCGGCGATGAAGGTGGCATGATTCTGCATTTGCCGTACTTCGCGGGCGTTAAGCAGTTCGAGCGTCTCCATATACTCGGCCAGATCGGTCTCCGAGACCGTGTCGGCCAGCGGGTGGTGGCCTTCCGGCATCACGCCTTGGCCGATCAGCACCTGTAGCCAGCCCACCTCGGTGAACAATTCCTCATGCTCGCGTACGATGTGCCCGTTGGCGCTGAACAAGGCGATCTTGGCGGCGAGACTGTCCGGCACGTCCATTTCGCGGCACGCCTGCCAGAACGGCTCCGGTCGATCATTCGCCTTGTAGTGGAGGATCAGGAAATCCCGAATCCGTTCGAATTCGAAGTCACTTTGCCGGTTGAATTCCGCTGCGTCTGCCGGGCTGCAGCGGCGGCCGGGGAGGAGGTTGAAAAATCGGGCTATGCCTGACTGAACCAGATGGATGCTGGTCGATTCGAGGGGTTCCATGAAGCCGCTCGCCAACCCCATAGCGATTACATTCCTGTTCCAGAGCTTTTTGCGCTTTCCGGTCGTGAACTTCAGGAGTCTCGGCTCGGCCTGCGGCTCACCGTCAAGATTGGCGAGCAAGGTCTCCCGCGCGTCCTCGTCCGAAATATAGTCGGAGCAATAGACATAGCCGTTGCCGATGCGATGCTGGAGCGGAATGCGCCATTGCCAGCCCGACTCCCGTGCGGTCGAGCGAGTATAGGGCGTCAGTTGGCCAGCGCTGGCGCAGGGCACCGCCAGCGCGCGGTTGCAGGGGAGCCAGTGGCTCCAGTCCTCATAGCCCGTCTGAAGCGCTCCCTCGATCAGCAGGCCGCGGAATCCCGTACAGTCTATGAAGATGTCACCACGGACGGTCCGATCTCCGTTCAGCGCGAGCGCCTCGACTGCGCCATCTGCGCCGCGCAGTCGTACATGCTCGATCTTGCCTTCGATCCGTTCAACGCCGCGGCGTTCGGCATAGCGGCGCAGATACTGCGCATAGAGCCCCGCGTCGAAATGGAACGCGTAAGGCATGTCGGGCAAGGTATTCGCTGTGCGCGCGGGGCCGCGCTGCATCTTGAGAGCGCGCGCCGCCATTTCGTTCAACGAATAGGCGTCCAGCGTCTTGGCCTTGCCGAGCTTACGTGCACGCAGCCAATTGTGGTGGAACAGCGTTGCCCCGGCGTCGCGGCCGATATTGCCGAAGGCATGCATGTAACTGTGGCCGGGCCGGGTCCAGCCGGAAAATTCGATCCCCAGTTTGAACGTACCCTGCGTCGCCCTGATGAACGCGTCTTCATCGAGTCCGAGCGCTTGGTTGAACAGGCGGATCTGCGGAATGGTCGCCTCACCGACGCCCACCGTGCCGATCTCTTCAGATTCGACAAGGATGATGCGGTATCCGGTTTCGAGAAAATGGGCGAAGGAGGCCGCAGCCATCCATCCTGCCGCTCCGCCGCCCGCGATGACGATTGTTACTGGTTCGTCATCCTTCACGAGAACGTTCCTTCAAAGCGTCATTCGGCGAAGCGGCGCTGACAGAAATATGGCAGGGCGTTCGATTCGCTTGCGCAAACTCAGCCCTGCCATAATCCCCCTTGTTCGGCGTCAGAACTTGTAGCTGATCCCCAAATAATAGTCACGGCCATAGCTCTGATAGTCGATCACCTGACGGGGGTCGTTGTTCGCATAGGTCGTAAACGGACGATTGGTTAGATTCTTCGCCTGGAGCAGGATTGACAGGCCATGAAGCGCCGATCCTTCCTGAAAGTCATAGCCGATCTGGGCATCGAGAATGCCTTCGGCCTTTGCGTTGCGGAAGTCCGGATTGGCCGAAAGACCAGCGACTTCGCCCAAGAACGTCGAGCGATAGCGATAGCTGACGCGCGCTTGGAATCCGAATTTCTCGAAATAGGCTTCCGCCGTGCCGACCCAAGTCGAAAGCCCTGGAACGGTAATGGCTTGTGTCGGGTTGCTGCCGAGTTTCACGCTGCTCTTCGTGTGTGAAACACTACCGAAGAAACCGAACCCGTCCAGTGACGAGGTCAGGTTTGCAAAGGGCAGCGACAGCGTTGCTTCCTGGCCGAAAATATAACCATGGCCGTTGTTCGCCGGCTGGCTGGCCGCGCCGATCGGTGTACCGACCTGCGCCGCAAGTGCGGGCGGCAGGGCGGTCAATGCTGCACTGAAATCAAACAGCGTTGCGTTGCGCGAATCGACGAATTTGGTCAGGCTCTTGTAGTAAAGGGCGAGCGCTATGTAGCCGGACTTAGCGAAATACTTTTCCAGCGAGATGTCGATGTTGGTCGACTCATATGGCCGCAGTTTTACATTGCCGCCCGTCGAGTGGAAGAAGCTGTCGCCCGGGACGGTCGACGTCAGGCGGGTAAAGTCGAACCCGACTTCCTGGTTGATGCGTTCCTGATCGAGCCTTGGCCGGACCATGGTGTGCGAAGCGCCTAACTTCACGAAGCCATTGTCGATCAGCTCAACCGAGAATGACGCGCTGGGGAGGAAGTTGGTGTAGCTCGTCTTTCCGGTGGCCGGGGCAACGATGACTTCGGCAATGCCGTCGTTATTTACGTCCTGGAATGCCGAAATGGTTCCATCCGAGCTTTGCTTGGTGTGAACGACCTGAACCCCGATCGAGCCAGCCACATTCTTGCCGCCTGCGGTGCCGTCGATGTTCAGCATCGCATAGCCGGTAAGAACATTTTCGGTGATCGTGTTGTCACGCACCAGCGAAACTGGCCGGTTGTCGAACACGGGATTGAGGACATTGTTGTAGATGTAGAGCGGATCGAGCGTCAGCATCTTCGGCACGCCCAGATAGTCGAGCGAGACATTCTTGCCGATGATCGCTTCTTGAGGGACCGGCACGAAAGTCGGCGTGCCGCTTGCGACCGTGCAGTTGGTGCCCGCCCCACGCGGGCAGAGGAAGAATGAGGTGAAGGCGCTGGTCTTCTTGCGGCGGCTGAAATTCGCCCCGACTTCCCAGCCCTTGAGGATACCGGCATCGCCGAATTCGCCATCAAGGCTTGCGCGCAGTGACTTCAAATCGTCCTTGAAGCTCGGCCTGTTGAGGAAGCCGGCCTGAACGACCGCGGTTGTGCCATTATAGCCCCAGCCGCGCGGGTCGGTGATGCCGAACGCCGCAGCGCCGCTTGTCGCGGTATAGTCCAGCGTCGGGACGATCCGGAACGTGCCGTTCGGATTCTGTGTGATATGAATCGTATCCGCAGCGCCAGCAGTATTGTAACCTGTGCCGGTATAAGTCTCGAGCAGGAAGTCGGTGCGCTTGGAGTGCGACCAGCTTGCGTCAACCGTAAGGTGAGTGGTTTCGCCGAGGCCGATGACATTGTTCCAGCCAGCGGAGAAGTTCGTCGCATCACGCTTGTTGAGGTCGTTGCGTTGCACGGCGTGGATGCCGGTCAGCGTTACGTCGGTCGCGATGCCGTTGCTCGCGGTATAATTCGTGACCGTAGCCCCGCTGCCCCAGCCGGGGTTGATCGGAAATTCGATCCCACGGAGATGCTGGGTTTCCTTGAACTTGGAATAGAGAATGTCGAGCGTCGAATGGAAGTTGTCGCTCGGTTCATACTCGATCGTGCCCACCGCGCCGTAACGCTCGAGCTTGTTCGACTGGACATAGGGCTTGGCGCCGCCCAGGATAAGGTTGCCGCCGACCGAACCGTCGTTCGGAAAGCCCCAGGCATTGTAGCGCTCATTCTGCGACGGCGCCGACGTTGCCGAAACGCCGATCGCGATGCCGAGCGTATCGTCGGCAAACTGATCGACATAAGTTGCCGATCCGCGATAGCCGTAGCGCGGCGAATCCGGATTGAGCGACTTCGTGCCATTCATCTGGCCACGCGCCTGAATGGCGATGATGCGCTCGGGCTGGGCGAGCGGGCGGAGCATCCGAAGGTCCACCGTGCCCGAAATGCCGGCAGGAACCAGCGAGGCATTCGCCGATTTGTGGACCACCACATTCTTGAAGAATTCCGAGGGATACTGATCGTATTCAACGCCGCGATTATCGCCGACGGTAACTTGTTCGCGGCCGTTCAGGAGCGTGACGCCAAAATCGGGGCCGAGGCCACGGATCGACAGGCGCTGGTCGCGGCCTTCGAGGCGCTGCGCGGTCACACCGGGCAAGCGAGCGAGCGAGTCTGCGATCGAGACGTCGGGCAGTTTGCCGATGTCTTCCGCCGAAACCGATTCAACGATCGTCGGCGTGGCCTTTTTCAGCCTGGCCGCTGAATCGAGTGAAGCGCGGATGCCGGTCACGACGATTGCATCGCCGGCGTCGGCAGTTTCTTCAGCCGTCTGCGCCTGGGCAACGCCCGCAGCAGACAGAGTCAATGCAAGGCCCAGAGCCGCAAGGCTGGCTGTGCCGGCGAAATGCGCACGTGCGCTCGTGTTTGGAAAACTCATGATATCCCCTATCCCTGACGACGCGACCGACCTGAGTTTCGTGTCACGCCCCTGACTTATTTGCGAACCACGACATCGCATTTCGCGGCACGGATTTACCGCCGAGCCGTTACGCGAGAAAGCAATGCACATACGTATTCAAATGCAGCGAGCCCGCCTGTTGCAACAATGTAACAGCGTGGTGGGGCGAGCTCGCCGATTTCGAGGGTGTCGGGGGCGCCAGTCTCAAAGCAGTCCGGCGCCCCGTTCGGGATTGTGACCTTAGAACTTGAAGGTTGCTCCAAGGAGAAAGGTTCGACCGAACTTCTGGATCGTCCCGGTTTGCGCTTGCTGTCCGAAATACGTCCGTGTCGGCTCATCCGTCAGGTTATTGGCCTGCGCGAGAAGTTTGAGCCCATGCAACACGGATTCTTCGGGGAATTCATAGGATAGCTGCGCATCGATTACTGTTTCGGGCGCGCTGGTCAGGATAAGCTCGCTGATGCCGATTTGCGGGCTGACGAAGCTCGACCTGTAGCGACCGCTGACGCGTGCGCCGAAGCCGGCCTTTTCGTAGTAAAGCGTCGGGCTGAAGACATGTTTTGAGAGGCCTGGCAGGGGCAGGTTGATTGTTCGCCCGCTCGTCGAACTGGGGAAGTTCAGATTGCTCCTTGAATACGCATAGTTGAGGATGACCCCAAGCCCGTCCAGCGGCGCCGGAAGCTCCGCGAAGGATTTGGAGAAGCTGAACTCGAAGCCATATACATAGCCTCCCCGACCGTTGATCGGGCTGGAAAAACTGCCGACCGGATTGCCGGGCTGGGGCGGATTCGTGCCGTTGATCGGTGGTGGGGTTATGCCGTTCGCAACAAAGTTGAAATTGGGAATTGTCCCGTTGACGATGAAGCTTCTCAGGTCCTTGTAAAAGGCGGCTGCCGACAAAATCCCGGTGCGACCGAAATAGTGCTCGTAACTGAAATCGAACTGGTTGGCCTTGAACGGGTCAAGCTGAGGGTTGCCTCCGTTTCCGCTGGTATTGCCGTCGGATCCCGTATTGACGCTGATCGAGCCTCGCAGATCGACGAAGCGCGGGCGTGAAATCTGCCGCGTTGCGCTGAGCCGCAATAAGTCATGTCGCGATAATTCCAGGATAAGATTGGCAGACGGCAGGAAGTCGGTGAACGTCTTGCCTCTGGTCACGGGGCGCCGGTTTTCTCTCACCGGCGGCGGCGTCGCTGGGTTATCGGTCAAATTCGGATCGGCAAAGAGGACCGTTGAACTCTGGTCGGTGTGGACCACCCGCACTCCGATGTTGCCCCGGAACGGCAATGACCCCGCGATCGTGGAAAAGTCGATCTGGCCATAACCGGCAATGGTTTCTTCATCGATCTGGAAACTTTGATCGATCGTAAAATCAAAGGCATTCTGGTCGGTTGGCTGACGCGTTCCGAATTTGTTGTCGAATGCCAGGTTGAATGCCCCGTTGATGTCGACCACCGCAAAGTTTGGCAGGCCCGCATTCGCGAAAGCGCCCCGGAAGCCGGAGAGGCTGACAAGGCTCGACGGCAGTTCGAGTGGCGCACCCGGAATGTTGAAAGTGTTGAACGACGTCACGATCCGATCACCGTCGCGTTTTGCATAGCGTCCGCCGAAGCTGATCCGGTCGATGAAATTCTCCTCGCCGTTATCGATCACGAAGTCTGCGGCCGCCGCAAACAGCTTGTCCGTATCGCGCTGCGGTACCAGGAATTGGCCATCGAGCAGAAACCCGCCACCGGCGGCGGTCGTATCCGTAAAGTCTGTCGAGATGCTTCTTATGGTTGGAAGCTGGAGGCCGTTGAGTCGATAATCGACGGAGATCAGGCCAGGGATCTGATCGGCCCGGCGAAGGCCGGTTGCAGTCTGTGCGAACGGCCGCACATTGACACCGCTGTTGTTGAAGAAGCTCGTTCCGCGCGAGTAACTCACGTCGAACGACGCCTTCACGCGATCACTGAACTCATATCCTACATTGCCACCGATCGTGTAGAGTTCGTCTTTCCGGCCCTCATCCTGGTTTACGAGCTCGGTTCCCAGCGCGAATCCGAAGCCGTTGCTGCCAATCTGGTTGGTGAAGAGTCCTCCGACCAACGCGTCGTTCACGACCACCGGGTTCTGGACCGTGTTGTCGCCGCTCTGCGTTGAAAACGCCCGGAAGCCGCGGCGCTTAACGTTGGACTTGAAGCGCGAGTAGTAGCTGTCGATGAGGATGCTCAGCTTGTCGTTCGGTTGCCACTGGATGACGCCAACGGCGCCGTCGCGAATTTCGCGGCCACCGAACTGAATCCCTTCAAAGCCGAAGTTGAAAGAGTCGGGCCGTCCATTTCCGTCAAGGTCCCGGGTGGGCGAGCCATTGTTCCCGGGACTAGGAAAGTCGAACTGGACAAAGCGCGTCGCAACGTTCGGCTGGAACAGCCTTGCATAGCCAAGGGCGATGCCCAGCGTATCGTCGGCCAGCTTGAGCTGCAGCGAGCCCGACGCGCGGTATCCCTGGCTGCTCACGTCTGGGCTCTGTTTGGCGCGGTCGTTATAGATGCCGCGGATATTGACCTGACCGGTGAAGGCTTGGCTGTTGTCGAGCGGACGGACTGTTCGCAGGTCCACCTTGCCGGCGATTCCACCTTCGACCAGCGAAGCGGTCGGAGTCTTATAAACTGCGGCTGTCGACAGCAGTTCCGATGGGTACTGCTCGAATTCGATCGTCCGGTTGCCGCTGGTGGCCACTTGCTCGCGGCCGTTGAGCGTCGCCGAAACGAGATCCTGGCTCAGGCCGCGTATGTTGATGGCGCTAGCCTGCCCGCCTGTGCGCTGGGAGGAGACGCCCGGTAGGCGGGCAAGCGATTCCGCGATCGAGACATCGGGGAGTCCGGCGATATCATCGGCCGATACGATGTCGGCGATCAGGTTGCTCGACCGCTTGATCTCGATTGCGCTTGCGACCGAGGCACGGAAACCGGTCACGACAATTTCGGAATCGTCGCCTTCGCCTTCGGAAGTGGTCTGCGCGATGGCGGCGCCAGGAAGGGAAAGGCAAAGTGCTGCTCCAAGGGAGAATGCGCCGCATGTGACGAAAAAGCGCGCGCGGGCGCGCTCACAGGGAAAATACATCGTATGTCCTCTCTCGCGACGCACGGCATCCGCCGGGCTGTCGCCTTCAGTTTGAGCTACAAATTTCCCTGTGAGCTCCGATTATGATCGGTCGGTCTGGATCGGAAGCCAAAAGCATACGTATTCTAAGCCGTGAAGCGGATGTGTTGCAGCATTGCTACACTGGTCCTAAACAGGCCGAGGATGAGGAAGTCGGGCCAAAATCAGGGCGCGTCGGGAAAGGCGACGTCGTTTGACATCGCCCAACTTGCGGGCGTCTCCCAGCCGACCGTTTCGCGTGCCTTGCGCGGAAGCGCGACCGTTTCCGAACAAACCCGAATGAGGATCGAGGCCATTGCCCGCCAACTCAATTATAAGGTGGACAAGAACGCATCGAGCCTGAGGACGCAGGAAACCAACACGCTGGCGCTCCTGTTCTTCGAAGACCAGACCAACGACGATTCGATGATCAACCCATTTTTCCTGTCAATGCTGGGGTCGATCACGCGAACCTGCGCAAATAGGGGCTATGACCTGCTGATCTCATTCCAGCAGATGTCGAGCGACTGGCATGTCGATTTCGAGGACAGTCGCAAGGCGGACGGCATCATTCTGCTCGGCTATGGCGATTATGAACTCTATCGTGCAAAGCTCGAAAAGCTGGTTGATCAGGGCACGCACTTTGTCCGCTGGGGGTTCGTCCAGGAGGGGCAACCGGGTACCACGATCGGCTGCGACAATTTCCGCGGCGGTTATGATGCGGTCCAGCACCTGATTTCAAGGGGCCGGCGGCGAATTGCCTTTCTTGGCCACGCATCGAGCCACTATCCCGAATTCAGGGATCGCTACCGTGGCGGCTGCGAAGCTCAGAAAAGCAACGGCATTGCCATAGCCCCCGGGCGCCAGGTCGATGCATTGACCAACGAGCAATCGGGCTATGATGCTGCACTGGAACTGATCCGGCGCAAGGTGAAGTTTGATGCCATCTTTGCCGCAAGCGACCTGATCGCGATCGGCGCGATCCGCGCGCTGGAGGAAAAAGGGCTGGACGTGCCCGGTGATATCGCGGTTGTTGGATTCGACGATATTCCGGCGGCAGGCCTTGCCCACCCACCGCTGACCACTGTCCAGCAAGATTACCGGCGCGCCGGCGAAGTCCTCGTCGATGCGCTCCTCAAACAGATACGCAAACAGAAAGCGGATACGACCGCGCTTCCGGCAAGGTTGATCGTACGGAAATCGTCGGGAGCCTGATTCCGCCCTTGTATTCGTATGCGCTGACAAGCGGCTTGTTGTCGCATGCGTCATTGTCTGCCAGACTTCGCCCCAAACAAAAGGGGTGAGGATCGCAAATGGAAAAGCCGCGTCAGGGCTTTTGGGGCTTGTGGAACATCAGCTTCGGCTTCTTTGGTATTCAGGTTGCCTTTGGCCTTCAGAGCTCGAACATGAGCCGGGTTTTCCAGACATTGGGGGCCGATCTCGACAAGCTCGCCATCCTCTTCATCGCGGGGCCAGTGACCGGGCTGATCGTCCAGCCTCTGGTCGGCCATTTCAGCGACCGGACATGGGGGCGTTTCGGGCGCAGGCGGCCCTATTTCCTTGCAGGCGCGATCCTTGCAGCGTTGTCGATGGTCGGCCTGCCGAACGCCCCGATCCTGCTGGTTGCGGCTGTCTTTATGTGGCTGATGGATGCGTCGCTCAATACGACAATGGAACCATTCCGCGCCTTTGTGGGCGACATGGTCGGGGACAGCCAGCGTTCGTCGGGATACGCGTTTCAGACCGCCTTTATCGGTGCCGGCGCGGTCCTTGGATCGCTCGCACCCAAAATGTTCAATTGGCTGGGTGTTGCCAATACCGCCCCGGAAAACATTGTGCCGCCGTCGGTGCGCTATTCATTCTATCTTGCAGCGGCCGCTATCCTCATCGCCGTCTTGTGGACGGTCTTCAACACCCGGGAATACGCGCCCGATGAACTCAAGGCGTTCGACAGAAAGGGTGAAAGCGCGGACAGGGCTCCGCTGCCAATGGTCGCGCCGGCCAACGGTCTATGGTGGTTGATCGGCGGCGCCCTTTTGCTGGGGGTTGTGCGGTGGTTCGCGCTCGACAAGCAACTCTATATTCTGGGGGGCAGCCTTGTCGCATTCGGGCTGGCGCAGATTACCAATCGGGCATCCCGCTCAGGGCTTGGAGCGATCTCGCATATTTTGAACGATCTGGCGCACATGCCAGATATGATGAAGCGGCTGGCCGTGGCGCAATTCTTTTCATGGATCGCACTGTTCATCATGTGGATCTACACCACGCCAGTCGTCACCCAATATGTCTATCACGCGACCGACACCGTATCGAAAGCCTATAACGAAGGGGCGGACTGGGTGGGGGTCCTGTCGTCCATTTACAACGGCGTTGCCGCGCTTGCGGCTTTCGCCCTGCCCGTGCTGGCGAACCGGCTGGGTGCTGCAAAGACGCACATGGTCTGCCTGCTGATCGGCGCGGCGAGCTATGCCGCGTTCCTGGTGATCCGCGACCAATACACGTTGATCCTTCCGGAAATCGGGATCGGCATTGCCTGGGCGTCGATCCTGACCATGCCTTATGTCATCCTTTCGGCAACGCTGCCGCAGGACAAGCTGGGCATCTATATGGGAATCTTCAATTTCTTCATTGTCCTGCCACAACTGCTGATCGCGACGATCATGGGGGGGATCATCCAGTCCTTCTTCCCGACCGAGCCAGTCTGGACGATGTTGGTCGCGGCTCTGATGATGGTATTGGCGGGGCTAGCGATGCTCCGCGTCCGTGACAGTCAGGCAGCCGTCGCACAATAGAGGAACGTATTGATCGTCAGCCGCCCGCGACTAGGGTCGGCCGCCAGCGCCGTTCCTGACGGGATGTCGGCGCAGTGGAGCGTGTTGCCGCGATAGAGAATGGCGCGGTTGAATCGTGCCTCGACATGATGGATCTGTTCGAACTGTGCCGTGGATCCCCTGATATAGTCCGCGCCGGGTACACCCTGTTCGTCGATTTCCCGATCGATCGCCACCGTATAATGAGCCAGCCTGTCTTGTGACACGCTTTCGAATTCGGTCGCGCGATGGCGGTAGAACGCCGTGCCTCCCTGCTCTTCGGGGGAAAGATAATGGAGCAGGGCAAGCCGGTTGGGATCGGTACTGTCGAAATGCGGCAGCCTTTGCGCCGGCGTCAGCTCTTCTGGACGCGTCGTGACGATCGAATAACAGGATTCGGCAAGGCTCGGCTCCGCTGCGACGCCGAAAACAGTCATGGCAACGGGCATGACGCTGGCAACGAACTGCGCCCGCATCCTAGGGGGGACATCGGCCCTGATGCCCGGATAATGCACGCCGATCCTGCTATAGGAAAGCATAGCCGCGTCCTCGATCAATGCGTGGGGCGCGGGAGCAAAGTTGTCGAAGATGACCAGCGGCTGCTGCTCCTCGCCGAAATGAAATACCCCGTGCGGAATCATCCGCTATACCCCTGTCGCAATTGGCGCGCCCGGCAGGAGTCGAACCTGCGGCCCCAAGCTTAGAAGGCTCGTGCTCTATCCAACTGAGCTACGGGCGCGCACTGCTGCAAGGCCATAGTCTCGATTG
This sequence comes from Sphingomonadaceae bacterium, assembly GCA_041916635.1. Taxonomy (GTDB): domain Bacteria; phylum Pseudomonadota; class Alphaproteobacteria; order Sphingomonadales; family Sphingomonadaceae; genus Aquisediminimonas. The sequence continues at coordinate 1,888,091 of JAYRZE010000001.1, forward strand.
CGTGCAAGGGAAACCGCGTTAAGCTGTGCCGATGAACTTTTCAGAGCCGCACGCCGTCAAGGCTTCCACCGTTCACCAGTTTCGTACATTCGATGTGGTGATGGCCGCGTTCGTCGCGATCCTCCTCCTCTCCAACCTCATCGGCGCGGCGAAGCTGGCTACGCTTGGCGGTTTCACATTCGGTGCGGGTATTTTGTTCTTCCCGCTAGGCTATGTGATCGGCGACGTGCTGACCGAGGTCTATGGCTATGCATATGCCCGGCGCTGTATCTGGGTGGGATTTTCGGCACTCCTCTTCATGGCCTTCATGAGCTGGGTGGTGGTGAGCCTCCCGCCTGCAGCCGGGTGGGAAGGGCAGGACGCGTACGAAAACGTTTTCGGGCAAGTGCCCCGGATCGTGCTGGCCTCGATCGTGGCTTTCTGGGCGGGCGAGTTCGTCAATTCCTTCGTTCTGGCGCGGATGAAGGTGATCACGGGGGGGCGGCATCTCTGGTCGCGGACCATCGGGTCGACAGTGGTGGGGCAGGCCGCGGACAGCCTAATCTTCTACCCGCTTGCCTTTTACGGTGTATGGAGCGGCTCCCAGGTCATGACGGTCATGGTCACGAACTGGGCCCTGAAGGTGCTGTGGGAGGCATTGCTGACGCCCGTCACCTACGGAGTTGTCGGCTGGCTCAAGCGGCACGAAGGCGTCGATGTGTTCGATGAAGGCACCGATTTCTCACCATTCCGGACAGCCGTCTGAATGCACAAATGAAAAAGGCTGCCGGGCCAGTGGATGGCCCGGCAACCCTTGACATGGTCAGCGATCGGAGTCGTTCCGATGCGCGGGAGACCATGGGCAGCCAATTATGTTAGGCGCGCATCTCCCGAACGAACTTATCCGACCTCTGTGCTGAACCATGAGACATCGGATCACCTCCTTTCGCGCTAGTTGAAGAGCCATGTGACGTTGCCATCACGGGTGGAATCATGAGTCAAAGCGCAGGCGCGATCAAGCCTTGATTTTATTAATTTTCGCGTCAGACTGGGACGGTTGCGGTATTGCCGGAAGCACCGGTTTTTTCTCTCCGCGGCAATCTTCCACCACGCGCGCGAATTCTGGCCAGGACGGCAGGACGAGGTCTTCCATTCCTGCGACGGAGACGAGAATGCGGCCTCGGCTGAAGGACAGCAAGTCGAGCTGCGGATCGCTGCCCGGAGTTTCCGTCCAGACATAGGGTGGTACACTGGCGCCTACAGCCGCACTGTAGCTTTTTGAGGTTTCGGTGGATGACAGCCTGATCGCTGCTGAGCGGCCTTGGGCGGGGGCGCCCGCACGTGAGAGATAGACGTGATTGGTCGCGGCCATGCAGCGGATAAGGAAATCCGGGGCGGTCCCAGGCCTGCCAAACTGTGCGATCGAGTCGCCACCATCGCGAGCCAGGGCCCACATGCCCTGTGTGAAGGGCCGGTCTCGCCAGTCCGGGGCGGGCGGGGGAGGAGCGGGAGGTGGCGGCGGAGCAACGGTCGCCACTGGTGCGGGTGATGGCCGCGGCGCCACGGCGCAGGCGGAAAGCGCAAGGCCGAGAAGCAAAGGCAAGAAGATACGCATTTCTGTTTCTTAGCCGTCCGGCCGGCGCGCACAACCCGGCGAATGGCCCTTGTAGCCATCGCTTGCCCCAATCATAAGACAGGACGAACAGGGAGGATTCATGGCAACCGGCATTGATCGCGCACGGCTGAAGGCCATCATTGGGGGTTCTGCCGGCAATCTGGTCGAATGGTATGACTGGTATGCCTATTCGGTCCTTTCCATCTATTTTGCGCCTGTGTTCTTCCCAAAAGGCGATGCGACCGCACAGTTGTTGAATACGGCCGCGATCTTTGCGGTCGGCTTCCTGATGCGACCGATCGGCGCTTGGGCGATGGGAATTTACGCCGATCGTCACGGGCGCAAATCCGGGCTCGCGCTTTCCGTCGGATTGATGTGCGCGGGTTCGTTGATCATTGCGGCATCGCCAGGTTATGCAAGCATCGGTGTGGCGGCGCCGGCGCTGCTGGTGGTCGCCCGGATGCTGCAGGGATTGTCCGTGGGGGGCGAATATGGGGCGAGCGCGACTTATCTGTCGGAAATGGCCACGCGTTCCGCGCGGGGCTTCTGGTCGAGCTTTCAATATGTCACGTTGATTGCCGGCCAGTTGACGGCGCTGGCTACGGTCCTTCTCCTCCAGTTTTTGCTGAGCGAGGCTGCGCTCGACAGTTGGGGCTGGCGCATTCCTTTCGTCATCGGTGCCCTGCTTGCGCTTGGCGTCTATATCCTGCGCAGCCGTTTGGCGGAGACGGAATCGTTCAAGTCCCAGGCGCACGACCGGCCGGTGTCCAACGTGCGCAATCTCTGGCGTGATCATCCGAGAGAATTCATCCTCGTTGCGATGATCACCGCAGGTGGAAGCATGAGCTTCTATGCCTACACCACCTACATGCAGAAATTTCTGGTCAACACGAGCGGGTTCGACAAACAAACGGCCACGGCAGTGATGACGGCCGCGCTGGTGGTCTTCATGGCGATCCAGCCGCTCTGGGGGATGGCGTCGGACAAGGTCGGGCGAAAGCCGCTGCTGCTGCTGTTCGGCTTTGTCGGCATGGCCGTCACGGTGCCCGTTTTTTCAGCGCTCGCGGTTGTCACTTCGCCACTGCTGGCGCTTATTCTCATTCTCGTGCCGCTGTCGCTGCTGGGGGCGTACACCTCGATCAGCGCGCTGATCAAGGCGGAGCTTTTTCCTGCCCATATCCGTGCGCTTGGCGTTTCGCTGCCTTACGCCGTGGGTAACACGTTGTTCGGCGGGACGGCCGAATATGCGGCACTCTGGTTCAAGAGCATCGGCCTGGAATCCGGCTTCTACTGGTATCTGACGGCCATCATCGGGGTCGCGTTGCTTGGATTCATTCTTCTGCCCGACACCAAGCATACCAGCCTCATCATCGAAGACTGATGGCGAAAGCGCGCGCCGATCAATTGCTGGTGGAGCGCGGGCTGGTCGAAAGCCGCGCGCGGGCACAGGCGCTCATCCTCGCGGGCCATGTCTATTCCGGCGATCGCAAGGTCGACAAGGCTGGGCAGGCGCTTGATCCGGCCGCACCGCTTGAGGTGCGCGGGCGCGATCATCCATGGGTATCGCGGGGCGGCATCAAACTTGCGCATGGGCTCGATCAGTTCGGCTGGGACGTGACAGGCGCAATCGCAATCGATGTCGGGAGCTCAACCGGGGGATTTACAGACGTTCTACTCACGCGCGGTGCGCGTCGTGTCTACGCGGTCGATAGCGGCACGAACCAGCTCGCGTGGAAGCTGCGCCAGGATGACAGGGTGGTCGTTCTCGAAAAGACCAGCGCACGTATCCTGACCGCAGATCACGTCCCGGAACCGGTGGACCTGATCGTCTGCGACGCCAGCTTCATCGGGCTGGCCAAGGTACTCGAACGCCCGCTTGCATTTGCAAAGCCGGGAGCACGGCTCTTGGCGCTCATCAAGCCGCAGTTCGAGGCCGGGCGCGACGAGGTCGGGAAGGGCGGGGTGGTTCGCGATCCGGCCGTTCATGAACGCGTCTGCCGCGAAGTGGAGACCTGGCTGACGGGGAACGGCTGGAGTGTTCTTGGGATCGCGCAAAGCCCGATCACCGGTCCCGAAGGAAATATCGAATTCCTCATTGCCGCCTTGCGCCCTACTTGATGCTAACGGAAAGAGAGGCGAGCGGCGCCCCGTGTTCCAGCGCCGCCTTCCGTTATTGCTGTTCGTTGCGGTCGCACTGGCTTTCGCCCAATGGACGACGAACAACGCCGTCACTTCTTCAGATGACGCATTCGGCCGCACGGTCGGGAACTAAAAGATCGAAATCTACACAACGGAAGACGTACGCGGCTTCAACCTGATCGAGACTGGCAATGTATGGATCGAGGACCTTATCAATCTCGTCGCTGATTGTTAATCTTGGTCGAACCGCCCGCATCGTTCGTCGAAACTGGATTACATTCGTAGTCGGCGAACGCAATGCGGCCCCATGCAAATGCGATCCTCTCTGTTCATTGGCGTTTCGGCGCTCGTCCTCGCCGCGCCCGCCCTCGCGCAGCGCACCGACGATAATGCGGTGACGTCGGCGGAAGACGGATTTGGCAAGACCGTGGTCGGCGACGAACAGATCGGCATCTACAACCCTTATGACGTTCGCGGATTTTCCCCCATCTCGGCCGGCAATGTGCGGATCGAAGGACTGTTTTTTGACCAGCAGTCGAATCCGACCGACCGCTTGATCGAGGGCTCCACGGTCCATGTCGGCATTTCGGCCCAAGGCTATCCATTTCCGGCGCCAACAGGCATTGCCGACTATTCGTTGCGCAAGCCGGGCGACAAGTTCGTTGCCTCTGTCGGGCTCAACTATGGCCCTTGGTATGGCAAGTCGGGAGAGGTTGACCTGCAGGTGCCGCTGGACGGGAGTCGTCTTGGCATTGTTGCAGGCGCCGGCATCTATCGCGATGGCAACCCTTGGGGTGGCTCGCCGCACACCGAAAGTTACGCCCTGTCGCTTCGCTACGAGCCAAGTCCGAATTTTAGCGTCCAGCCCTTTTGGAGCCAGATCAACGATCGTAACGACGAAACCCAGCCACTGATATTCACAAGCGGTGGCTTTCTGCCGACGCGAATCCCGCGCAACCGATTTTTCGGCCAGAAATGGGCAGACTTCAAGGGACAGCTCAACACATTCGGTGTCGTGTCAAAAGGCAAGGTCGGAGGCTTCGATCTTGGCTTCGGCGTCTTCCGTTCGACCCAGTCAGTCGACAAGGATCACACGGATCTGCTCTTCCAGGTGGATGCGGCCGGAGCCGCGGGCAATCGCATCGTTATTGCAGACGCAAAGAATTTTTTCGGGTCGACATCGGGCGAATTCAACGTGTCGCGCAATTTCATTGAGGGGCCGCGGCGGCACAGCATCCATGCGACCATCCGCGGGCGCTCGCTATCGCGACGCTACGGAGGCTTCGACGTGATCGACCTCGGCCTGAGCCGGATCGATCGGGAGGACTTCCGAGCGGCCCCGGTCGAGAGTTTCGGCCCCAAGACCCACGATCATGTCCGCCAGACGACGTTCGGCCTTGGATACGAACTCCGCTGGCGTGATGTAGGTGAGCTGAGCTTGGGCCTGCAAAAGACTCGTTATTCCAAGCGCGTCGAAGATCCCATCAACGTCTTCCCCGAGACAAGGGATTCGCCCTGGCTCTATAGTGCAACGGCGGCGGTGCACGTGACGAAAGGTATTGCAGTCTATGGCGGTTATACGCGCGGACTCGAAGAGAGCGATGTCGCGCCCGTCAACGCCACAAACCGAAACGAGGCACCCCCAGCGATCAAGACGCAGCAAAAGGATTTCGGCGTTCGCTGGAAAATCAGCCCCGGCGTTTCAGCAGTGCTCGGCTATTTCGACGTGCGGAAGCCGTATTACAATCTCGACACCGTGTCGCGCTTTCGCCAGCTTGGGACGGTGCGCAACCAGGGCGTGGAGTTCTCGCTTTCGGGTCAGATCGCGCAGGGCCTGAACTTGGTCGTCGGTTCCGTGTATCTCGATGCCGAAGTTTCGGGCGAGGAAGTCGACCTTGGACTGATCGGCAAGGTTCCTGTTGGAACCTTCAAGCTTCACAATGTTGCCAATCTCAACTGGAACCTGCCGTGGCACAAGCCGCTGACGCTGACCGCGCGCTTCGAAAGCACAAGCGGCAGGACCGCCAATGCGGCAAATACGCTTGTCATACCGGCACGGTCGGTCACCAGCCTTGGTGCGCGCTATCGCATGACGATCGGCACCAAGCCGGTGCTCATCCGGGGAACAATCGACAACGTTTTCAACAAGTTCGGCTGGGCTGTTGGTGGCAGCGGTTTCTTCATTCCCAATGGCTCGCGCCGCTATTCTTTGACGCTGGCGACCGATCTTTGATCGCCCTATAGCGGTGTCTCCGGCAAGCGGGAGGCAATGCGGTGAGTCAGTTGGCGTCGAAGGGGCAGTTGCGCATGTCGTTCGTGCGCTGGGCATTGGTGACTGTTCCCGCGATCCTGTTTCTCGGTCTTCTCGTTGGCAGGATTTCCAACAGTGGCTTTGGCAATCCCTGGTTCGATGCGCTGGCAAAGCCGGGCTGGTTTCCCCCCGGTTGGCTTTTCGGCGCGGTCTGGACGATATTGTATGTCCTGCTCGGGATTGCGATTGCCCAAATCCTGCACGCCCGCGGCGCGCGGGGCAGGGCAGGTGCGATCGGATTGTTTGCGGTCCAGCTTGCGCTCAACCTGGCCTGGACCCCAGTCTTTTTCGCGGCGCACCAGATTACCGCCGCGTTCTGGCTGCTTCTTGCGATCATGGCATTGGCTACCGCGACAGTTGCGTCATTCGCCCGGATTCGCACATCCGCAAGCTTGCTGATGCTCCCCTATCTGGCCTGGCTCGGCTTTGCGACTGTACTTGCATGGGAGATGGACCGGCTCAATCCCGATGGCGAGGCCCTAGCGCCGAAAGGCGCGCAGGCACGCATCCAGCTTTAGTGACGGTGGACCTGCTTCAGCGGGTAACGCTCACCGTCGAAACTTTCGAACATCCCGGCTATGGCCGGGTGATGAACGGGACCATCCGCCTCGTCGCGAAGCAGGTTCTGCTGGCTAACATAGGCGACATAGCTGCTTTCCGATCCCTCGGCGAGCAGATGGTAGAAAGGCTGGTCACGCGCCGGCCGTACATCCTCGGGAATCGACTCGTACCACTCCTCGCTATTGGCGAAGACCGGATCCACATCGAAGATGACGCCACGGAAATCGAAAACCCGGTGCCGCACGACATCGCCGATGCCGAAACGCGCATGGGCAACTGGGGGAGCTGCAGGCAGTTTCGCCTTGGACTGGGCATCGAAGAACGGGCTCATGTCCCTTATTTAGTGTCTTGCGATTTAATGACAAGCGCGGCTTGGCAAGCCGGGCGCCTTCGGCTAAGCGCGCGCTTTCGAAATCGACCCGGGGCCGTTCGATACGGCCACGATCAGCGGAGAGGTGGCTGAGTGGTCGAAAGCACCGCACTCGAAATGCGGCGTGCCCGCGAGGGTACCCAGGGTTCGAATCCCTGCCTCTCCGCCAACTAGTCTTCTCAATCGGAGGCAGTCACCGGACATATCGCATAGCCGGCGCGTTTTGGCGCGGTTTTGGAGCACTAACGGTAGCGAGAGAGTATCTCCGCCACGCATTTTCATTCCTTCGCTGCCAACTTTCTCTGCCGAGGTGGGGGGAGGTACCGTTCTCCGGTTTGGGCCTCGCTCTGGGCTCAGATCGAAATCCCATTTCACCATTAATTCCCATTTCCGCAAATCCAATGAGTCGGCGATTTCGGGCATGGATAAGATCATGAACCAGTACGACGGCGCAGAATTCGGCCAATTTATTGGCGTATTTGGGGCGCTTGGACGACCACAGCATGCAAAAAGAAATGGGAATTCCTGCACCGAGAAATGGGAACGCCTACATCGGGAAATGGGAATTCCGGTCTTCGGAAACGGGATTTCGGTAGGCGGAACTGGCGTGCGAAGATCGATCCGGTCGTCTCGCGGAGCACGACAAGAAAATGCTTGCGCTGCCCCCTCGACTTATGATGTTAAAGAAGAAGGTGCTCGAGAGGGCGCCACTGATCTTCCAAGGAAGGCGTTGTGATCAGGTCATGTTTTCCGCGCGGGGGCGGAGGCAGGATCAGACCGGCGGCGCGTCCCTGATCCCGACCTTTAACCCCAGGCATGTGTGGGGTTGAAGCGAAAGGGAAGTACAATGGGTTGGAAGATCCGGACAGCCAACGGCACGATCAAGCGGTCGCTCATCAACAAGACTTCAGGGCGCAGGCGCGAGAATGCGACCAGAACGCGGATCGAGGCGCGCGCGTCGCAGAGGCGCAATGATCTTGTGCCTGAACAGTCCATCAAACGCATGCCGATCGAGATGCTTCAGCCAGCAGCCAGGCGCGCGCGCAAGAAAAGTCTGATGCAGACCGAGCGTCTGATCGCCTCGATATTGGAATACGGATTTGTCGGCGCGATCCTGGTTCGCGGTCAACAAATCGTCGACGGACATGAGCGCGTCGCTGCCATGAAGGCGCTTTGCCAGGAAGAAATCCCGAGCATTGACGTGTCGTACCTTGACGGCAGGCAAACCTTTTTTTGGTGACTGTTCTGATTGAAAAAGGCGTGGGCATTGGAGGTTGTCATCTCGCTTCCACCAGGCCCGCCTCGTCAGTCGAGCGTGTGGAGTATGGACGCGTCGAAATTTTTGACATCTCCGAATTGGCCGGCACGAATTTTTTCCGCCCAGCAGGCGTCGGCCAGAAGAACGCGCCCAACCGCGATCAGATCAAATTCGTCTTGCTCCATTCGCTCCACAAGTCGCTCGATTCCCATGCTCATCGAATCTTCCCCTCGGAAAGCTCCCATGAAGTCACTTGAAAGCCCGACAGAGCCCACGCTGATCGTTGCCGCGCCAGTGATCTTCTTGGCCCAGCCCGCAAAATTGAGACCTTGCTCGCCGTCCAATTCGGGAAACTCGGGTTCCCAGAAGCGTCGCTGCGAGCAGTGGAATATGTCGACGCCGGCATCGACAAGCGGCTCGAGCCATTGCGCCATCTTGTTCGGACTGTCTGCAATGCGGGCATCATAATCCTGCTGCTTCCACTGGCTGATGCGCATGATGATTGGAAAGTCAGGTCCTACCTCCGCTCGCACGGCTCCTATGATTTCTGCAGCAAAGCGTGTCCGCTCGCCTATTGCGGAACCGCCATATGTATCGGCGCGCAAATTTGTGCCGGACCAGAAATACTGATCGATCAGATAGCCATGAGCACCGTGCAGTTCGACGGTATCGAAGCCCAACGTCATTGCGTCAGCGGCTGCACGCGCAAAGGCTGCAATGGTGTCAGCGACCGCGCTATCACTCATCGCGATACCTCTCGGCACTCCTGGTGCATCGAAACCCGACGGACTCTCCGGCGGAGCGCTGGGTCTCCAATCGGATGTCGCGCTTGCAACCGCGCCGGTGTGCCACAGTTGTGGACCCATTCGTCCGCCTGCTTGGTGGACGGCCTCAGCGACCCCTTTCCATCCTCCAAGTGCCGGTGCGCCATGAAATAGTGGTATGGCGGGATGATTGCGAGAAGCGGGCCGATCAATGACGGTGCCCTCTGACAAGATAAGGCCAACACCTCCAGCCGCTCGGCGCTGATAATATTCGGCATGTGCTTTGCCAACGATGCCGTCGGGGGCGAACAGCCGCGTCATCGGAGCCATGACGATGCGATTGGTTAGTTCCAGAGCTTTAATGCGGAAGGGTCTGAAAAGAATATCGGTGCTGAATGCCATCTCGGAGGTTCCTGCAAGTTAATCTATATCCGATGCTTGGCGCTCTCGCCAAAGCAGCGCAGCTGCCGATGCAAAAAGCAAAGCTCCAACAATGGCGAACGACGCCAGCCACTGCAGCGCCAAGCCGAGTGCGTGGGGGCCGTATTCGGCATTCAGCCGGTCGCTGATCATTCCAATGAATAGCGGACCTCCGCCCAACCCAATCAGGTTAAGTAGAAATAGCAATATTGAACTGACTGTCGCTCGATATTGCGCAGGCGTCCGGTTTTGTAACAAGGCAAGCACAGGAACGAGATAGATTGCCGAGAAGACCATCGCCGGAACCAAAAAGACCAATGATTGCTGCCAACTACGCGCAATCGTGAAACCAACCAGAAATGGAATGAACGCGATCAACCCCAAACCAGGTAGCAGCACATAATATGCCGGATTTCGTGTGCCTGCACGATCGGCGATCGCTGCGCCAAGCAGCGCTGCAATGGTCATCGACGTGCCCGTGGCAATTGCAAAATGGCTACTTATCTGGCCGAGTGACATGCCCTGCACGCGGCCAAGATAGGCCGGCGCCCAATTCAGCAAACCATTTGCACAAAAACCGGTCAAACCGCAGCCAAGAGCCGTCAGAACAAGTATCGGCGAGCTCCAAAAGAATTTAATTCCGTCTGCGAAGCTTTGTACCTTGGTACCTTTGGCCAAGTTGCCAGGCTCTAAAATATCAAAGCGGCCGCGGGCAGGTTCGCGCACAAGAAATGGGAGCAATGGTGCAAATACCAATCCGATCAAGCCGACCACGAAAAACGGATATCGCCAGCCATAGTGCTCTGCGATCCAGCCCCCCGCGAAGGTCCCCAAAACGCCGCCAATTGGCAGACCCAAGACATAGAGCGCCATGGCCCTGCCTCTTTGCTCGGGGGGGAAATAGTCAGAAATTATTGAATGGGACGGGGGCGAGCACCCAGCCTCACCAACACCGACGCCAATACGGGCAAGAGCAAGGCTTACAAAACCTGTGGCCATTCCAGACAGCGCTGTGAAGAAACTCCATATGCCACAGGCAATGGCAATGAGCCGAGTCCGGTTGCCGTTGTCAGCGATCATGGCAACAGGAATACCGAACAATGAGTAAAACAAGGCGAACATCAAACCGGTCAGCAGGCCAATCTGCGTATCGCTAAGCCCGAGATCATGTTTGATCGGTTCTACGAGCACCGACAGTAACTGCCTGTCGATGAAGTTTAGCATATAGGCGAAGGCAAGTGCGCCGATGACTACATAGCGATAGCGCGAGCCATGCTCCTCTGTGCTGCTCGCCGGAGCATATGGCGCACGCTCTGCCAATCACCCACCCTCCTACAATCTACAAAGTGATAATCATCGTTATCATTTTATGATTGTCAGGCAAGCTATAAAGTGATAACGATCGTTATCCTAATGCAGTCAGTTGGGCTGCTTAGGTTGATCAAGCCCGGATAAACGGGAAGAATTGGGAGGGAATCATGAGTAAACTATTCTCGCAGTATCGAGCTTCATTGCTTGCCGCAGTCGGCTCGGCAACTTTGCTGGCATCACCAGCTGTTGCCTCTCAGGACAGTGCGGGCACCGCGCCGGATGAAGCAGCCGCCCATGAAGGAGCCGAAGAAATAGTCGTTACCGCGCAGCGCCGGACAGAACGGCTGCAGGATGTTCCCATTGCAACAACCGTCATCGGCAGCGACCGACTAACCGCCAGCCGGATTACCGAAGCAAATGATCTTCCCACGCTGGTCCCTAACCTTCGCGTGAGTGGCAATTTTGCGGCCGTCCCAAAGGTGACCCTGCGTGGCATCGGGACCAATGACTTCGTACCGAGCCTTAATCCAGGCGTCGGCACGTACATTGATGATGTCTATATCGGCCTTGCTATCGGCCAAAATTTCCAACTCTACGACATTGACCGGGTCGAGGTTCTGCGCGGACCACAAGGCACGCTTTATGGCAAGAACACCAATGGCGGCGCGATCAAATATATTACGCGCAAGCCCGAGGCCACTAATGCGCGGAGCTATGCCAGCTTTACTTATGGCAAATATGATCGGCTGGAGCTTGAGGGCGCTGTCAACTTGCCTATTTCGCAAGACTGGTCAGCGCGCGTCAGCGGCGTCATGCGCAAACAGGACGGCTATCTTGGAAATCCTGTGACCGGCCGCAAAGGCGGGTTCACGGATGCCTGGGCCATTCGCGGCCAGCTGCGTTACAATCCATCAGACAATATTGACATATTGGTTCAGGCCTTTGACGGCATAAGCGACGGCGACAGCGGTGCGCGGCGGCTTGAAGGACCGCTGCCGGGCGGAACTGATATTCTGGGCAACGCCTCACCCGGCGTTCGCGAAACCAGCCGTGATGTGGCTGCCTATGACAAGATCCGCCAATCCGGAATCAACCTTATAGCCACCATCCAAACCCCCATTGGCCAGATCAATTCCATCAGTTCTTATCTCGACGTCTCGCGTGACAATTTGGATGATGGCGATAACGGGCCGGGCCGCTTGGTCGAAATCAAATATGACACCACTGCATGGGCTGCCAGCCAAGAATTGCGGCTTTCCGGCGAAAGCGGTCCTGTCCGCTGGTCGCTTGGTGGTCAATACGTTCGTGAAAAATTTGATTCGAAATTCTATTTGGAATTCTTCCATTGCACGCTTGACCCAACGCCGTGCGTACTGAACCCCAATGGCGTCACACTTCCGGCAAGTTATATCAATTTCAACACCTTCCCAAACACCGCCGGGTTCGCGGCGCTCGGAATTGTCGGGCTGCCAATCGCGAACACCATCGACTATCCTTGGCAACAGACCAATGACAGCTACGCGACCTTTGGCGATGTGACCTGGTCGATCACCGACAAGCTTCAGCTCACCGGCGGCCTGCGATACTCATATGAGAAGCGCAAGTTTTCCGGAGAATCGATCATTTATGTCGCTGCGGCACCTAGTGTGCGTGGTGGACTTTTCCCGCGCGGGTTTGACCACATTGCACTGGAAAAGAGCTGGGACAATATCTCGAGCCGCGTGGTGCTCGACTATAAGCCGAGTAAAGACCAACTCCTATATCTGAGTTATGCAAGCGGCTTTCGAAGCGGCAATTTCAATAGCGCTGCCTATTCAAGCTTGACCGCCATTAGTCGGCCGGTCGATCCTGAATATGTAGATTCGTTTGAATTCGGAGCCAAGACGCAATGGCTCAACCGCAAACTTACGCTGAACCTTGCAGCATTCTACATGAAATATAAGGATCTGCAGGTCGCTGTCTTCCGCGATGCCACACAAATTCTATCCAATGCAGCAAGCTCCGACATCAAAGGTGTCGAGCTCGAACTCGCAGCATCGCCCATACACGGATTCACCATCCGCGCATCAGGGGCCTATCTTGACGCAAGATATAAGAAATTCATCTATCGCGCTTCGCCATTGATCGACCTTTCGGGCAACCGGCTCGTCAACGCGCCGAAATGGAGCGGCTCGATCTCAATGGACTATCGTGTGCCTCTCAGTGCAACGATGAATCTCTCTATGGGCGGAGACCTGCGCTACCAGTCCAAGGTCTATTTCAACCCCTTCAACGATGAACTCATCTCTCAGGACGGATATGCGACACTCAACCTGCGCGCCGGCCTTGAATGGCCCGAGAATGGCATCAATCTCGAAGCCCATATGACCAATGTGACCGATACGGTCGCAGCTGTCGAAGGTCTTGCTGTGGGTGCACCGTTCGGAGCCAACAGCCGTGCATATAACAGACCGCGCACGTATGGCCTGACGTTACGCAAAAGCTTCTGAGGCCTAGGCAATGGATTATTCAACGATCCTGGTCCGGAAAGAGGGCGCAGCAAGTATCATCACGCTCAACCGACCAGAACGACTCAATGCGCATATTCCGCAGCTGGGTCAGGATTTGAAGCACGCTATTCGCGCTGTTGATGATGACGATAAAATCCGCGCTGTCATCATCACCGGTGCGGGACGCGCCTTTTGCGCCGGCCAAGATCTCCATGGCGGCGCCGATGTCTTCTCTCGCGAAGGCGCATCACCTGGCGAGGAATTCGCAACGCGCGATCACGAATTCCTCGCCGCCTTTTTGGACTGCAAAAAGCCAATCATCGGCGCCATTAACGGCGCTGCTGTTGGCGCAGGATCCACCATGTTGCTGCCAATGGATTTCAGGATTGCCTCGACAAAGGCACGCTTCGGCTTTGTCTTTGTAAAACTTGGCATCGTGCCCGAATCTGGCGCTGCCTGGTTTCTTCCGCGCCTTGTCGGAGATAGCTGGACACGCCGCTGGTGTCTGACCGGACAGATCTTTGACGCAGAAGAAGCACTTGAAGCAGGCTTTATCGATCAATTGGTTGAGCCCGATGAACTTATGCCGGCCGCGCTCGCCCTTGCCGAAGTAATCGCTGCCAACACCTCTCCTGTTGCCGTCGCAATAACAAGACAAATGCTTTGGCATTGTCCGACCATGACAGACCCCCGGGATGTTTTCGCACTGGAACTCGAACTGTTCGCAGACCTCAGTAACGGTCCTGATATTGCCGAAGGCATTGCCGCTTTCCTAGAAAAGCGGCGTCCAAATTTCACCTCAAGCCCATCCAAGGGAATGCCACCCAGCTATCCATGGTGGCCCACAGCGCGCGACCGCCGCTGAAAATTCATACCAAAGGAGACCACAAGATGGATTTTGATTATTCGCCGCGCCAGCGCGAATGGATGGGGCGACTTGGCGCGTTCATGGAGGCGCATGTCTACCCTGCCGAACCTGTCTATGCCGAACAGCTCGATGCAATAACCGCAAAAGGGCTACCTTGGACTGTTGTCCCGGTCATGGAGGAACTGAAAGGAAAGGCAAAGTCTGCTGGACTTTGGAACCTCTTCCTCAATGATAGTCCGCACGGTGCGGGCCTCAATAACCTTGAATATTCGCCGCTCGCCGAAATGATGGGTAGAGTCATCTGGTCACCTGAAGTGTTCAATTGCACCGCGCCTGATACCGGCAATATGGAAATCCTTGAGCGTTATGGCACCCCAGAGCAGCAAGACCTCTGGCTGAAGCCATTGCTCGCGGGGGAAATTCGCTCAGGTTTCGGCATGACCGAACCCGGTGTTGCATCGTCCGATGCCACCAACATTCGCACGAGCATTGTCCGGGATGGCGATGACTATGTGATCAACGGTCGCAAATGGTGGACCTCGGGATCGCTACACCCTAATTGCAAGCTGCTGATCATCATGGGAGTGACTAACCCCGATGCCGAACGGCACCGGCGCCAGTCACAGATCCTTGTGCCCATTGACGCGCGGGGTGTTTCTATCGTCCGTCCGCTAACAGCCTTTGGTTTCGGAGAAGTGCCATTTGGACATTCGGAAATCCTGCTCGACAATGTCCGGGTCCCTGCAACCAACATGCTATTAGGCGAAGGGCGCGGCTTTGAAATTGCTCAGGGGCGTCTAGGGCCAGGTCGCATCCATCACTGCATGCGCTCAATTGGTGCCGCGGACCGCGCGCTTGAACTGATGTGCCGTCGCCTGACCAGCCGTACCGCATTTGGCAAATCCCTGCACGAACATTCCATTTGGGAACAGCGTATCGCCGAGGCGCGGATCAATATCGACATGTGCCGATTGCTCACATTGAATGCCGCCGACAAAATGGACAAAGTGGGCAATAAGGTTGCCAGAACTGAGATCGCAGAAATCAAAGTAGCAGCGCCACGCATGGCCTTGAAAGTCATTGATGATGCTATCCAGGCCTTTGGTGCTGCAGGCGTTGGCCCAGACACACTGCTGCCCGCCATGTTCGTGATGCAGCGCGAATTGCGCATCGGCGATGGACCAGACGAAGTACATTGCCGCTCGCTTGCGCGCCAGGAACTCGCTAAATATCTGCCCGCCAACGCTGCATGACAGCAGTGAATGACTTTGGCGGCGATAGCGCTGGAAAGGAGGCGGGGTATTCAGCCACACCGCCTGACCTTGCGCCGATCAATTTATATGGCCGTACCCACATAAGCGGGTTCAAGGATTTTATTTCAATCCAACCCATCGGAAATGGCTATTCAAATCCGACCTATCGCGTCGAGACGGCAAGCGGCGATATTCAGGTGCTTCGCGCCATGCCAGCGCACCGCTCTGCTGCAAGCGCGCACAGGATCGACCGCGAATATAGGGTAATCAGCGCACTTCGCTTTAGTGCTGTCCCTGTCCCGCGTCCGATCCACTATTGCGCTGATGCTTGGCCTGCCGGCACTCCCTTTTATCTGATGGACTTTGTAACAGGGCGGGTCTTTACCGATGGCTCTCTTCCAGAGAGCCCGGCGGCACGACGCCGTATCTTTCTTGCGCTGGCGCAATGTATGGGCCGATTACATGCTGTGAACCATCGTGCACTTGGTCTTGCCAAATTTGGCGCGCGTTCCCAAGGCGGCCATTTCGAACGGCAGGTAGAAACCATGACGCGGCTCTATCGCGACACCGAAACGGGCCATGTGCCTGCAATGGAAAAATTAATTGCATTTCTCACGAACGCAACGCCTACGGGACATGACATCTGCCTTGTTCACGGCGATTTCCGTCTCGGCAATATGGTTGTGACGCCCGATCTCACCGACATCGCTGCCGTGCTCGATTGGGAACTCTCGACATTAGGTGATCCACTGACCGACGTTGGCTATTGTACACTTATGTATCATTGGAACTCGCCGGTGTTCGGTACTGTGATTGGTGCCGGTCAAGGCATTCCTGATGAACACGAGTTTCTCGAAACCTATTGCCGCGCAGCAGGACGCCAGGGGGTACCCGACCTTGCTCTCTATCAGGCTTTCTCGCTGTTTCGCCTTGCCTGTATCACACAGGCAGCGCTCCACCGCGAAGCAGCAGGGCAAGCTTTGCCGCGCGCCCTTCCACCCGAAAACCGACCTGCAATTGTCGCACAAACGGCGCTGGACTTGGCCGAAAGATCTTGGCGATAATGCTGGCTTCCAAGGACAAATTATGACCGATCAAGCTGCCGTATCGAACGCAGAAGCACTGCTACGGCTCACGGCGCCAGAGGCACCCTTTGCTATGCAAAAATGCGATGTTCGAGGCTTGCCAATGCGTGTCTATTCGCAAGCGCCGCTGACGCTGCGGGATATTTTTCTCGCATCGATGCAATGGCCCGAACGGCCATATCTTCATTTTGAGGGCGAAGAACTGAGTTACGGCCGCGTGCATCGTGACGCGCGAGCCTTTGCAGCTGCTCTCCATCATCGCTTTGGAGTACAAAAAGGCGATAGGGTTGCCATCTGTATGCGCAATTATCCCGAATGGGTGATTGCCTATTGGGCGTCGATCCTACTCGGCGCGATTGTGGTTCCGGTCAACGCCTGGGGCTCCGGAAGTGAGATGGCATATGTCCTTGACCATTCCGGGTCCAAAATCGCTGTGGCGGACGGCGAGCGTATCGAACGGCTTGCCCCATATGTCGAACAAATCGGCATGCGGACGTTGATCGCGGCACGCATGGATACATCTGACAATGCGAACGTTTTTAGCTTCGATGCGCTCGTCGCGGACTATCAGGATGCACAACTTTTACCCGATCCCTGCTTGCTGCCCGACGACGATGCAACGATCATCTATACATCTGGGACCACAGGACGACCAAAGGGAGCCGTTGGCAGCCATCGTAACGCCATCACTTGTATTGTCAGCGGATGGTTCAATGTGGGTTTGTCACATATGCGGCGGACAGGCGAGCTATTGACCCGCGCTCCCGATGCAGTTCCGCCGGCCTATCTTTATGGCGGGCCCTTATTTCATGTTGGCGGCTGCAACTCGGGGCTTGCTGCAACCATGGCCGCAGGCGCCCATATGGTTCTCATGTACCGCTGGAATGCTGGAAGAGCGCTCGAACTCGTCGAGAAGCTGAAAATAGGCGGCTTGGGCGCAGTCCCGACAATGGTCTGGCAACTCCTCGAACATCCTGATTTCGACAAATATGATACGAGCAGTCTTGCATCAGCAGCCATTGGCGGCGCAGCAGCTGGCCCAGAATTGCATGCAAGGCTTAAGGAAAAGCTGCCCAATGTCATCGCTGCGACCGGATATGGAGCAACCGAGACAAGTGGCGGCTGCACCTTTAATGGTGGTCTCGACTATGAAGCACAGCCCGCCGGTGTTGGCATTCCGGCACCGGTGCTCGACGTGAAATGCGTCGATGAAAAGGGGCTCGAAGTTGCACGCGGAACCGCTGGCGAACTTTGCTTGCGCGGCCCCTGTGTGTTGCGTGGTTATTGGAATGATGAAACTGCAACAGCTGCTGCCTTTTGCGATGGCTGGTTCCACTCCGGCGATATAGCAAGCATCGACGAAGAAGGCAGGATCACGATCCTCGACCGCGCAAAGGATATGGTCATACGCGGCGGCGAGAACGTCTATAGTATTGAGGTTGAAGACGCTCTGATGGCTCACAGCGAAGTGCTCTCCGCAGGGGTCTTCGGTCTGCCCGATCAGGTCTTAGGCGAAATTGTAGCAGCATTTGTGCAATTGGCGCCTGGATCGCGGCTGACCGAGACTGACCTGCAGGCTTTTGTCGCCCACCGCCTCGCACATTTCAAAATTCCCACAGTGATAAAATCCACCACTTCTGATCTCCCGACAAATGAAACGGGCAAGATATTGAAGCGGATATTGCGTGAAGAACTGATCGCAGAGCGGACGGGTTAGCCAAAAGCAAGCGGCGCTCCAGCGCGCGGCCATTCAGCGCGCAGCAAGCGGCCCGTGCCGCCCGCCGTAATCCATGCCGTCCTGCCATCTGCGCCACCAAAGGCGATATTGGTCGGGATCAGATCGGGTAATTGGATTTGCTCGAACGAACCGTCGGTTGCAAATATCGTAATTGCGCCTTTGAGCGGCGTTGCAACACAGACCCCGCCATCAGCCTCGAGCGCAAGGCTGTCGAACATCTGGAGGCCGGGAAGCGGACCGAGCACATGTGGCGGCGTAAACATGCTGAACGAACGAGCAAGTCGTCCTGGACCGGCAAGTTCAATTGACCACAGCCGGCTGGTGAGCGTTTCAGCAACCCAGAGGTTTTTCTCGTCCGCTGACAAGCCAACCCCATTGGGTGTTATCAGTGGAACGTCTATCCGGGTGATCGAAGATCCGTCGGGAAGAGCGTAATAAATTGCTCCCCTGTCAATCGACTTGTCGGTCGCCTTGCCCATATCGGTAAACCAGAATCCGCCTGCACTATCAAATACAAGATCATTTGGTCCGCGTAGCCGTCGGCCATCGCAAGCTTCGTACAATGTTGTGCAGGCACCGGTTTCAAGATCGACGCGTTGGATCGATCCGCCCTTATAATCCTGCGGTATCCCGTGAGCGAACATTGTCCCGTCGGTTCCGCGCAAAAAGGACATACCGCCATTGTTACAAATATATACAGCGCCATCAGGACCGATCGCAGCACCATTGGGGCCACCACCCAAGTGGGCAACTATATCAACATCTCCTTGCGCGCTTACCCGCGTGAGAGTCGCGCGCCCAATCTCGACGAGCAGGACCGAGCCATCGCCCATTGCGATCGGGCCTTCTGGGAACTCCAGATTTGCCGCAGCGATCTTAAAATCCATGGCGATTCGCCTATCACACAAATGAGAACGATCGTTATATGTTTATGATGGGCGCATTGCCATACGCATGCCAATGGGGCAATGCCCATCCATGGCATCGGCTCTTAATTCTCCGTCCGCACCGCCGCTCAAGACGGGCCTGCGAGCGCAAAAGATCCAAGAGCGCAAGGACCATATTCTGGTAACCGCATCTCGTCTATTTCGCGAAAGGGGCTATCACGCTGTTAGCATTGACGAGATCGGTAAAGCTTCCGCCATGAGCGGGCCGGCCATGTATAAATATTTCAAGGATAAGGCTGCCATTCTCGTAGCCATACTCGAACTTGGCAGCCGCATTGCCAAAGAGGCTATCGCTTCGATCGACACTACCGGTCTGTCAGACGTTGAGACGCTCGCGGCGCACGTTCGCTGCTATATCGATTTCACTAGCCAAACACGCGATGCCCTGGTGGTGGCTGTGCGCGACATCAACAATATTCCTGACTGGTATAGGGCTGGTTTTCTTGATGATCAGCGCGGTATTCGTGAGGCTGAAGTCGATTTGCTAATGCGTATCCGGCCTGAGATATCCCGCTCGGATGCTCGCTATATCTGTACGAATGTTTTCCAGGGCTTGATCAGTTCGTCTGCCTATCTCTATCCAGCCGATAGCGAGCGCCGCAAGGATCGGCTTACAGCCATGGCCATGGCCGCACTTCTGGCCTGATCGTAATGCTATCTTCTGCTCCGGGATTGTCAGGTTAAGTTGGGTACAGTCGAGTTGGCCCTCATCGGGGCTGTTTAGCCTGCAGTGGCTTCTTTCCAGATGGCAAAGGTGTTTTCTCGCAGCTGTCTCATGACATTGCGGCTGGTCAGGATTGTCAGGTTAACTTGAGTGGAATTAAGCCAACCCCTGGGTGTCCGTCGTCAGAACATTTGGCACAACTTGCGGCGTAGGCTTGCGGAGTGTGGGCCTCGTCTCGGATTGATGTTTAGGCGGCGAGCTTGCAGTGTTGCAAGCGCCGATGTTCGAGTGTCTTTCGCTTGATCCTTTCTCTTCGTTTGATGATGGCGGCAGCCCTGCCGAAGTAGGCATCGGCGGGTGTCACATTGTCCAGGCTCTCGTGGTAGCGCTGGTGGTTATAGTGCTCGACGAAGGCTTCGATCTGGGTCTCGAGATCGCCGGGCAGGAAGTAATTCTCCAGAAGGACGCGGTTCTTGAGCGTCTGGTGCCAGCGTTCTATCTTGCCCTGGGTCTGCGGATGGAAGGGAGCGCCGCGCACATGGCGCATCCTGTTTGCCTCGATGTATTCGGCTAGTTCCCCGGCAATGTAGCTGGGGCCATTGTCCGACAGCAGGCGGGGCCTGTGCAGCACGTTGGCGTGGTTGCAGCCTGAAGCTGCCAGCGCCATATCGAGCGTGTCAGTGACGTCCTCGGCTCGCATGGTGGTGCAGAGCTTCCAGGCGATGATGTAGCGTGAGTAATCGTCGAGCACGGTCGAGAGATAGACCCAGCCCCATCCGATGATCTTGAAGTAGGTAAAATCCGTCTGCCACATCTCATTGGGTCGAGAGGTCTGCGTGTGGAACGCCTCTGCCGCCTTGATCACCGTGTAGGCCGGGCTGGTGATCAGATCATGGGCCTTCAGCAGCCGGTAAACCGTGGCTTCGGACACGAAGTAGCGCTTCTCGTCGGTGAAGCGCACCGCCAGCTCGCGGGGACTGAGATCGGTCTGCTCCAGAGCCATCTCGACGATCTGGTCCTGCACCTCGGGCCCAATACGGTTCCACACCCGGCTCGGCGCTGAAGGACGGTCCTGGAGCGCCTCCGGCCCACCTTCGAGGTAGCGGTCATACCAGCGATAGAAGGTCCGCCGTGCCACGCCGAGCTGGTCCAGCGTACGCTTGGCGGGCAGGTGCGACTGCTCGACGAGCCGGATGATCTCCAGCTTCTCGGATGCGGGATACCTCATTCGTCGTCTCCCCCATCCGCGATCATGCTTTTTTTGAGCAGGCGGTTCTCCAGGGTTAGGTCGGCCACGCATTCCTTCAGATCGCGGGCCTCACGGCGCAGATCCTTCACCTCGTCCGTGGTCGCGGCACGGGCTGTGTCACCGGCGAGGCGACGCTTGCCTGCTTCCATGAACTCCTTGGACCAGGTGTAATACAGGCTCTGGGCGATGCCTTCCCTACGGCACAGCTCAGCGATGCTGTCCTCGCCGCGCAGGCCATCGAGCACGACGCGGATCTTGTCTTCAGCCGAGAAATGCCGACGGGTCTTGCGGCGGATGTCCTTTACTACCTGCTCAGCAGGGGCCTTGGACCGCGATTTTGCATTGGAGGATTTGGGCTTCATCTTCGTTCCTTCGTCACTACGACGAAGCCCAAATCCTCCTTGAATCACAACCTCAAATCTGTGCCATAGGCGCTGACGGGAGACAATGTAAAGCCCTATGTCAGGCGCCAAAAGAACGATGCTGCCGATGCGGCGGCGATTTGCGAAGCGGTGAGCCGACCCCATATGCGAACCGTTCCGATCAAGAGCGAAGAGCAACAGGGTGTGCTCGTCCTGCACCGGGCCCGCGACCTGTTGATGCGGCAACGCACGATGATCCCCAACGCGATCCGGGGCCACCTGGCCGAGTTCGGCATCGTTGCTGCGCAGGGTGCTGGAAAAGTGACTGAACTCGTGGCGCGTTTGCGAGGCGAGGAAGACATAGACGTGCCGCCGGTCGCTCGGCAATCGCTGTTGGCCTTGGGCGCGCAGCTGGAATGCCTTGCGCATGAGGTGCACAGCCTTGAGCGTGAACTGATGGCCTGGCACCGCACCAACGCATCGAGCCAGCAGCTCGAAACGATCCCCGGTGTCGGAATCATTACGGCCACTGCTCTTGCAGCCAGCGTTCCCGATCCTGGCGTGTTCAAATCAGGGCGCCAGTTCGAGGCCTTTCTTGGCCTTGTGCCGCGACAGAACTCGTCGGCCGGCAAGGACCGGCTTGGGCGATGATGAGCAGAGGAGAAGTTTACAGGCGATCGACTACCCTTGAAGCCGCCTGATCGAGAATGCGAGGACAGTTGTATGTGATGATCATCCAGGGCGCGCTACCAGGACACTCCGAGGTGCTGTCAGGGCGCAAAAGCTCGATAGACTGAATGGAACCTGGTCAGCGGACTTCATCAGGGCCAGCGGTCATGGCACCGCGCCAACAGGCCGGACACATGACCGCACCCCAAACGATCAATCCAACGCCACATCAGACCTTGCAGAATCGGAGCCGTCCACACCTGACAGCACCCAGGTAAAAATAAAATCAAGTTACCGAGTCGGCACTCGTGTTTCATTGGCCAACGTCTTAGCATTGTTCTGACTGATTCTGCCGTGTTGGGATTGGTCAGTTCATCCCGCCACAGTCAGCCCTCCCCAAATTCATAGATGTCGATCGTGCGGGCGCCTCCCCTGATCTGCTCGATCTTACGTGCTTCATCCGCCTCTCGGTCGAGACCGGCCGCTACGAATGCAGGTGCCTGCGCGGCCGGCAAGACCACCACGCCATCCGCGTCCCCGACGATCAGATCGCCTGAATTGATGATGATATCGCCGATGCGTACGGGCGATTGCAGAGCTGCCAATGCTTTACGATCCTTGCCTGTGCCGAAGATGCAAATCGATCGCGAAAAGATCGGCAGTGCTGCATCACATAATCCAGCGCTGTCGCGCACGCCGCCATCGATGACCAGCCCTGCAACACCGCGCTGCATTGCCGCTTCGTTCAATATGTCCCCCCAATAGCCAGCCTCATGCCCAGCGCGAGGGGCAACAACGAGGACATCGCCCGGATTGGCGCGATAGATTGCGCGATGAAGCCAGAGATTGTCCGCTCCCGCGCAATCGACCGTGAAGGCTGGGCCAGCGATCCGCATCCTTGGGGAAATGGGCTTTATGTCCGAAGGGAGGGCACCCGTTCGCCCTGCGGCTTCGTGCAAGGTTGCAGCGCCAAGGCGCCGCGCCGTCGCAATCAATCGGGCCTGATCCGCAGACAAGCTCGTCACTTCGAGTCGCTTCGGCGCTGGAGCATGTGGTAGCTGTGCGTCTTGCGGGCCTGATCAAGCCGGTTGCCACCGCGGACCTCGGCAAGGATGGCCTGCTCTGCCGCGTCAATGGTTTCCGCCAGATCGAGCACCTCGTCCTCGCGATTCTGCGGAATGACCAGAACACCGTCCGAGTCGCCGCGTACGATATCGCCAGGCGCTACACGTGCGTCGCCTATGTCGATGGTCACTTGCGTGGCGTCAAGCTGGACGCGATCCTTGCCCGTGCGCATCGAGTAGCTTTTCGAATAGAGCGGGTATCCGATCTTGAGAGCGAGGTGGATGTCGCGGCAGGCACCATCGATAATGGTTCCGGCCACCCCGCGCTTGTGTGCGGTAAAGGTGAGTATGTCCCCCCACACCGTGGCATCGGGCCGACCGCCGTTGTCGATCGCAATGACCGATCCCGGCTGCACATCATCGACAAAATCTCCCACCGTACCGCCGGGATGACCAACGGGTCCGTATTTGCATGTAAAAGCTCGACCGGCGAGCTGGTATGCATGGTCCAGTGGCTTGACCCCAAGGCACTGCCCGGCAATGCCGAGCCGATCCAGTGCGTCACTCAACGTCGCGGTTTCGAGCCGTCGCGCTCGCTCGACATTGGTATCGGCGGAAGGCGCCTGCATTGGGTACGCAACTTCAATTTGTCCGGTATTCATTCGGTCTCCAGCATTTTTTCATAGGATGCGCCCATGACAGCGCTTGGTTGTTCGCGCATCAGCATGCGCTTGGTCATCGCAAACTCGCGGTGCGAGATCTGCTCGGCAGTTGCGAGCACACGATCAATGTCGCCCGGGGAGATGATGATGACGCCGCTGCGATCAGCCGCGACGAAATCGCCGGCGCAGACGACACGCCCACCGATATGTACTGGCTCGCCGGTCGCGGCTTCATGGATTCGTCCACGGGCAGTGCGCGCGGTAGCGCTGCGTGCGTAAACGGGAAAGCCAAGTTCGGCTGCTTCGTCAACGTCCCGCACAGGCCCTTCGACGATGACTCCGGAAAGGCCTCTGGCAAATGCCGCGTTGGAGAGAACACCGCCCCATCCTGCAGCGTCAATTCCGGTGCGCTGCTGGATGACGATGACATTGGTGTCATCGGAAATGTCGAGTGCGGCGGTGCACAGGTGGCGCGGAGGCGCATCCGCGGGCGCGGGTCCGGCGGCAAGCCTGACGGTCAATGCAACACCGCAAATGCGGCGAGGCACGGTCATCGCGATCAGCCCCGTCACGGCAGGCTCCAGCCCATGGCTGTCCGACGCATCCGACAGCGAGCAGACGTCAAGTTTTCGAAGTCGCATCAGCAAACCGGAAATTTCTTTTGGCTCGAAGGGCAAGTGGCACTCCATCCGTTATCGGCATGCGGCGAGCGAACAGCCACCATTCGGTTGACGATCGCCGCAGCAAGTCAATAATAGGCAGACGTCTGAGGAAATGCAACACGAATGGACATGGGGAACGATGAAGTGCCGAAGTGTGCCGCGAAACGTGGAAAGAGGCAGCGCGTTGTTTTTGGCCGCCGCGCCGTTCTCCTTGGCCTCACGGCTTTGGCAGGGTGTGGGGGAGGGGGAAGCTCGGCTCCTCAGGCTTCGCCGCCGCCTTTGCCGCCTCCCCCACCACCGCCTCCCCCACCAACACCTCCGCCCGTAGCGGTTCGGCCGAACTCGGGCGTTCTTTTCTACGCCAATTACGCAAATGAAAACGAGACGAGGGTGTTATCGAACACCTCGATTGTTGGCGCATTGTTCCAGATTTACTGGAGTGAGATTGAGCCGGCACAGGGCGATTTCCGCTGGAGCACGCTTGATGCAAATATCGCGCGCTGGCGTGGCGCCGGGAAGAGGGTTGCGTTGCGCGTCATGTGGTCGAGCAGCGGTTATTGGCCGGACCCGGCAGCAAAGCGGCCGACGCCGCAATGGGTTTGGGCGGCCGGCGCTCGTTACGCCTATCATGCAGCGAGCGGGACCGAGGTTCCGCTGTTTCTCGATCCCATTTATCGTGCCCATGCCTATGCATTCCTCTATGCGTTGGCAGCGCGGTACGATGCCAATCCTGACATATTGTTCGTCGACATCACCCCTGGAGCCGAGACCAATCCTTACAGGTTCGGGACCATTGACCAGAATGATCCCGGATTCCGGGATGTCTTCCTGCAAACGAGGGCCAGCGACGGCTTCGTTTATAGCGACGATCGCTGGTGGGCCATGCTGCAGTCTTGGCTCTCGACCGTGCGTTCGCATTTTCCGACGCTCCCGTTGCTTGCCACCTTGAACCGGGGGGCGATGCCAGACGTTCCGAGCCGCATGACGGATGTGGGGGATTTCGCGGTGGCAGCAGGCCTGCGCGTCGGGCAGAACGGAATCAAGGGCACATCCTACATCAATCTTCCGGCCGACTCGATGTGGTTTCGCTGGGGCTCCCAGACCGGCAACTTCCAGGAAATGTCGGCCGCTACCGGAGGGTCAGAGGGCACCATGCAGGAAGTCGTCGATGCTGCCATCCGCGTGAAATGCGACTTCCTCAATGTGTATGCCGAAGATGTCGTCAGGGCGACCCCCGGCGCTTCGACATTTGACCCGGCATGGGAGGCCGCACTCCAACTCGCCGCTACATCGTTGGGAAATTGAGATGAAAGAGCGCACTCTGATACTGGCATTCATGTTGCTCGCGAGCTGTGGCGGGGGAGGTGGCGGATCGGTGCCACCTGCCGCTCCGCCAGTCGCTACGCCGCCACCTTCGCCTCCTCCTCCCCCGCCGCCACCGGATCCTGCCTGTCCCGCGCAACAGTCCGGGGTCGATCTTGCACCGGGTACGGCGCCGGCATCCGATTGTTCGCAGGCAGTGGCCCCTGTGACATTGACCTATGCGCCCGGCGCCTCGCACGGTCTCGATCTGTTTCGGCCAACGGGGGTGTCAGGACCGTTCCCGACTGTGATCTGGATTCACGGTGGCGGTTGGCAAAGCGGTACCCGCGCCAATGCCGAGCAGGCCAAACGGCTCGTGTGCCATGGGTATGCCGTCGCTTCGATCGACTATCGGCTGAGCGGCGAGGCGATATTCCCGGCACAAATCTATGACGTAAAAGCCGCTATTCGCTATCTCCGGGCGAATGCTGCAACGCTGAATCTCGATGGCAGCCGCTTTGCAACTTTTGGGAGTTCGGCGGGCGGGCACCTTGCGGCTCTGGCCGCCACCAGTGCAGGTGTAGCCGACCTTGAGGACTTCAGCCAAGGCAATCCAACAACCTCAAGCGCAGTCCAAGCCAGCGTTTCCTGGTATGGCCCGACCAACCTCTCGCTTATGGACAGCCAGCTGCTGGCGCAGTCCTGCCCGGTTGGCTCTGCGGTGCACAGCAAGCCGGATTCCGCGGAGAGCCTGTTCCTGGGTTGTCAGGTTGGGAGTGCGGCCTGTGCTGCGGCAGTCGATCGGGCAAATCCGGTAACCTATGTCGGCGCCAACAGTCCGCCGATGCTTATCCTTCATGGCACAACGGATTGCACCGTTCCCCGAGCGCAGAGCGATCTGCTCAAGTCGGCACTCGACAACGTCCGGCGTTGCTCGATTCGGCGTAACGTTGTTGGGGCCGGGCATGGCGGTCCCGAATGGGTGAGCCCACCGCCGCAGGATGCCGTGGCAAACTTTCTCGACGCGGTGCTGAAGCCCTGAACTAGACCTCACAGTGCCGGAATTCTGCGCTGGCCCGTGTGGCGGCGGTCGCCCTTGCATGTGCGCCTAGCACCAGCATGCATGATTGAGTTGACAATCAGTCCTGGCGTTCAATAATAGACAGACGTCTGAGGAATATTTTCATGTGGCGCGGAGCAGGCCGACAATGACCGTACTGGCAATGGACGATGACAGCCCGACATTGATGCAGACGGCGCGGCGTGGCTATTATGATCGGCTCGACGCTGCTTCTTCCGCACCATTGTGGGAGCGGTTGAGCGATCTCGTGCGCAAGGTTCCGGAAAGCGCGGCTGACCCGGCATATTGGGATTATGACGGCACCATGCGTTCTCTGCTGCTTGATGCCGGCGACCTGATCTCGGCCGAGGAGGCGGAACGGCGCGTCCTGATTCTCGAGAACCCTGCGCTTAAGGGTAGTTCCGCCATCACGCGCACACTTTATGCCGGACTGCAATTGGTGCTTCCCGGGGAAATAGCGCCGGCCCATCGGCACACCCAGTCTGCCTTGCGCTTCATTGTCGAAGGAAGCGGCGCTCATACAGCGGTGGACGGAGAAAAGTTCACGATGACGCCGGGCGACCTGATCCTGACGCCGGGCTGGTCCTGGCACGATCACGGCAACGAAAGCCCGTCACCGATTGTCTGGCTAGATGGGCTGGACATTCCGATCGTCCAGTTTCTCGATGCCAGCTTTGCAGAGGCTGGACACAGTGCCGCCCAGACGTTGTGCAAGCCGGAGGGCGACAACCAAGCCCGGTTCGGGGAGAATATGGCGCCATTCGGCAGGAAGTCAGCTGAGCCATCGTCACGTCTCATGCACTACAAGTACGCTGCAGCGCGCGCAGCCGTGATGGCTTATGCCAAGGGCTGCGCCGTTGACGACCGCCATGGTTACAAGCTGCAATACACCAATCCGGCGGATGGTGGGCACATCCTGCCGACGATCGGTGCGTATCTTCAACACTTGCCCCGCGGATTTCGGTCGACGGCCTCGAGGCAGACCGATGGGGCGGTTTATTCCGTTGTTGAAGGGAAGGGCGAGGCACGTATCGGGCAGTCCGTGTTTCGCTGGAAGCCACGCGACCTGTTCGTGGTTCCAAGTTGGGCGGAACTGGAACTGCGCGCTGATGATGACAGCATCCTGTTCAGCTTCTCCGATCGCCCGGTCCACGAAAAGCTCGGACTGCTGCGTGAAACAGCGGGCCAGGCGGGCTGACACCGCAAAATAAACGCAAACAAGGGGATGGGAGCTTGACTGGAATGGAGATCAAATTGGCGGTGAGCGGGGGTGGCACCTTCGCCGTCCACCGAATTTATTGCGTTGGCCGCAACTACCGGGCGCATGTTGCGGAGATGGGCGGCGATCCGGACCGCGAACTGCCATTCTACTTTACCAAGCCTGTCGATGCGCTCGTCGAGAGCGGGGCAAACGTCCCCTATCCTCCGATGACAAGCGATTTTCAGCACGAAGTCGAACTGGTCGTCGCGGTCGGTAAGGATGGACGGGCCATCGCAGTGGATGAGGCCTACGATCATGTCTTCGGATTCGCGGTCGGGATCGACCTGACCAGACGCGACTTGCAGCTTGAGGCGCGCAAGGCCGGACGGCCGTGGGACATGGGTAAGGCATTCGACCTGTCTGCGCCCTGCGGCCAGCTCACGCGCCTGCAGGATGTCGGGCGAATGGAGAGCGGGCAGATTGCCTTGTGGGTAAATGGTCAAGTCCGGCAGGAAAGCGATCTTTCAATGCTTACCTGGTCGGTCGCGGAAATCGTTGCCGATCTTTCGCGTTACGTGACGCTGCGCGCTGGAGATCTCATCTTCACCGGGACACCCGAGGGCGTAGCCCCGCTTGTACCGGGCGACGGCGTGCGGGCGCGCGTCGCGGGCCTCCATGACCTTTCGATTTCGATCGTCGAGGCATGATCGCCGGGAAATATGGAAGGCGGGCGCAGTAGGAATGGAGTGGTAAAATTGTCTGAGGAAATAACAATTGTTGGTGGAGGAATCGCCGGATTGGCGTTCGCGCTTGGTCTTCACCAGCGGGGCGTGCAATGCCGGGTGTACGAGGCCGCGCCGGAAATCCGACAGATCGGGGTCGGCATAACCCTGCTTCCGCACGCCATGCGCGAGCTCGCAGCGCTCGGGCTTGGCGATGCAATTGCGGAGCATGCGATCGAGAATACCGAATGCCGGTTTTACAACCGGTTCGGGCAACTCATCTATTCGGAGCCGCGAGGTCGCTATGCCGGCTATCCCTGCCCGGAATTTGGCATTCATCGTGGACGCCTGCACCAGGTTCTTTTTGATGCTGCGCTTGAGCGCCTTGGCGCGGAAGCCATCGTCACCAATCGCCAACTTGTCGATCTGCGGCAAGCCGACGATAATGTGACGCTGACTTTCCGTGAAACCGAGGGAGCGTCAGCGATCGAGACCGCTTTGGCGAAGATTGTGGTGGGATGCGATGGGGTGAACTCTGCAGTCCGCAAGCACTTTCATCCCGATGAGCCTGTCGTCTTTACCGGTATTAATACCTGGCGCGGAGTAACGCGGCGCAAGCCCATTCTCGACGGCCGAACCTATCTCCGTATTGGCTCGATAACGACCGGCAAGATTGTGATTTATCCGATCGCGGACAATATCGACAGCGAGGGGCTTCAGCTCATCAACTGGATCGCGGAAATCAAGAGCGACAGACGAGAGAAAAACGACTGGAACAAGCCGGGGCGGCTGGAGGATTTTCTGCCACTCTACGAAGAGCAGAAGTTCGACTGGCTCGATGTTGGGCAGCTCATCCGAGATGCCGATCTCATACTTGAATACCCGATGGTCGATCGCGATCCCTTGCCGCATTGGACTCATGGCCGCGTGACTCTGATGGGCGACGCTGCGCATCCGATGTACCCGCGCGGATCGAACGGCGCGGCCCAGGCCCTTATTGATGCTCGGGTTCTTTGCGACATGCTGGCATCATCCCGCGATCCGCTTGAAGCGCTTGCCGATTATGAGCGCGCAAGATTGGCACCAACGTCAAACGTGGTTCTCGCCAACCGCAGCACGCCGCCCGACCTGATCAATCTCAAGGTGGAGGAATTGACGGGGGACCGGCCGTTCGAGAATCTCGACGCGTATGTAAGTCAGGAAGAGCTTCGCTCCATTTCGGATCGCTACAAGACGATTGCCGGATTTTCGGTGGCGGATGTTGAGGAAAGCGATAGACTGCTCATGTGAGGCCGGAAGTAGTGGCCAATGGGGGAGCGAGACGTAAACGTGGACAGCAAGACTCAGCGCGAATGGAATGTCGAAGATCTGAAGGCGCTGTATGAGCGGCCCGGGTTTCTGATCCGGAGAGCGCACCAAATCACGGTCTCGTTGTTTATGGAGGAAGCCAGCGCGTTTGGAGCTACGACCACGCAATATGGTGTGTTGACGATCTTGCGTAGCCGATCCGGAGTCGATCAGATCGGTCTGGCAAAAATGGTGGGGTTGGACCGTTCCACCACAGCGCTGGTTGTCACGAAGCTCGAAGCGGACGGTTATCTCGAAAGGCGTATCGATCCGGCCGATCGTCGCCGGCGCGAACTGGTTCTTACGTCCGCCGGGCATGCGCTACTGAAAGAGTTGGAAGGGCCGGCCCAGCGTGCTCAGGAGCGAGCCCTTTCGGTTTTCACCGAAAGCGAAGCAGCGCAGTTCGTGAAGCTTCTCGATAAGTTCGTGCAGGCATTCAACGATGTGACTCGTGCTCCGATCGCCGCTGCCGATGCGGATGGTTCACAGCGCTGGGGCCGCGCTCGCAAGACTACTCGCTAGTCACAATCGAACCGTGCCGACCCGGCGACGGCGAAAGCCGCGCGCCCGCGCATTGCTGCCATTTTCTGTCGCCGCATCTCATTTTCCCAGTTGTATCGTCTAAAAATATGAATATAATACATTTAACAATCGCAAACAGGTTGGAGTGAGGAATGCTGGGAGCCGACAAGAACAGACTGCTGTGCGAAGTGGGGCCGGACCGTCCGATGGGGCGGTATCTGAGACGCTACTGGATGCCCATTGCCGGCGTCACGGAGTTCGAGACACAATCCATACGGCCAATAAAGCTCCTCGGCGAGGAATTGGTTCTATACAAGGATCTGAGCGGGAATTTCGGCCTCGTGGATCGGCAGTGCCCGCATCGGCGCGCCGACCTCTCCTATGGATTCGTGGAAGAGTGCGGCATTCGCTGCAACTATCACGGATGGTGTTTTGGTGCGGATGGGAAATGCCTTGAGCAGCCTTATGAGGACGTTGCCAATGCGGCGGCCAACTACAAGGCCAAAGTCACGATACGATCCTATCCCGTGGAAGTTCGTGCCGGATTGCTCTGGGCTTATATGGGGCCCCTGCCGGCGCCGCTGCTCCCCAATTGGGAGCCCTTCACCTGGGAAAACGGGTTTGCCCAGATCTGCATTGCCGAAGTTCCCTGCAACTGGTTCCAGTGCCAGGAAAATTCTTGCGATCCGGTCCATTTTGAATGGATGCACCTCAATTGGAGCATTCGGCTTAAGAGCGAGAACGCGTCTCAGGCATATTCCCCACGCCATTTGAAAGTTGATTTCGACGAGTTCGAACATGGCTTCGTCTATCGGCGCCTCAAGGAAGACATGACGGATGAGAATGAGCAATGGACGATCGGTCGGGTCGCCCTCTGGCCGAATGGCTTCTTCCTTGGCGACCATTTCGAATGGCGGGTTCCCATTGATGATGAGAACACGTTGAACGTCGCGTGGATGTGGCAGCGTGTGCCAATTGAGAGCACGCCATATCGCCAGGAGCGGATCCCGGCATGGAGGAGCGACGTCAAGGACCCGGAAACGGGCCGCTGGGTCACCAGCCATGTCATGAACCAGGATTTCGTCGCCTGGGTTGGTCAGGGGCGCATTGCCGATCGAGAGCAGGAGCATTTGGGGACGAGCGACAAGGGCATTGCCATGATGCGACGGCGTTATTTTCTCGAGCTTGAGGCAATGGAGCGCGGCGAGGAACCGAAGGGCATCATTCGCGACCCGACACAAAACCAATGCGTGACCTTGCCGTTGGCAGGACGCCACCTGTTCACACACGGCCTGACGCGGCAGCAGTTGCGCGAGCATCCCATTTTCGGCCGTCACCTGAAAGGTTTCCCGTGGCAGCACGGACAGCCCGAAGACGTGCGGAACGCCTATCTCGAAGCGATGGGAACCGGGGACTGAAATTATCGCCGGCGGCCATGCAGTACGTCGGGAAGAGGAGAAGAGAATGATAATAGATTGCCACGGGCACGTCAGTGCCCCGGCCGAACTTTGGGCCTACAAGGCGACAATCCTTGCGCACCGCGGCGCGCATGGCAGGGGGCATGTCGATGTCAGCGACGATCAGCTACGAGCGGCTGCGAACAAGAAGGAAATGGGCCCGTGCGGCCATCTCGAGCTGCTCCAGAGGAACGGGACGAACAAGCAGCTGATTTCGCCGCGCCCGTTCCAGATGATGCATTCGCAGCGCCCGGGAAAGCTTGTTCATTGGTTTACCGAAGAAGTGAACAACATCATCTACCGCCAGTGCCAGCTTTTTCCGGACATATGGGTGCCGATATGCGGCCTGCCGCAAGTGGCGGGCGAGCCCATCGAGGCGGTGCTCCCGGAATTGCGGCGGTGCGTGACCGAACTGGGATTCAAGGGCTGTTTGCTGAACCCGGATCCCTATGAGAATGGAAGCCAGGAAGCCCCCGGACTCGGTGATCGATATTGGTATCCGCTTTACGAAACGCTTTGCGAACTCGATGTCCCTGCGCATATCCACGCGACCGGATCGCAGTCAGAGCGGACGCCCTATACGCTGCATTTCATCAATGAGGAGACGATTGCAGTCTACAATCTGGTGACGTCGGACGTGCTGACGGATTTTCCGAAGCTGAAGATCGTCGTCTCGCATGGCGGCGGGGCCATTCCATACCAGCTTGGCCGGTTTGAGGCGAGCTCGCTCAGGCGCAAGGTGCGCTTTTCCGAAAACGCGAGCAAGCTGTACTATGACACCGTTCTCTACACCGAGGGCGCCCTCAAGCTCCTTATCGACACCTTCGGCCCGGGCCAGTGCCTGTTCGGTGCCGAATGTCCGGGCGTCGGTTCTTCGATCAATCCAGCCACGGGGCGGACAATGGACGATATCGCGCCGATCCTTTCGAAGTTCGACTGGCTCACGCCCGAGCAGAAGCAGATGATTTTCGCGGACAATGCCCGGCGCGTGTTCAAACTTGACTGACGTCTGCTTCGCGCACCTGCAGGAACTGGAACAAACTCATGGCACAGATCGTTTTGGGGCTTGGATCGTCGCATGGCCCGATGTTGTCGACCCCGCCGGACCAATGGCACCTCCGGGTGGCCGCCGACCGGAAAGGGATGCATCCGTTTCGCGGGAAGATCTACAGCTTCGATGAGCTGGCCGAACTTCGCAAGGAAGAAGGAATATCGACCCAGATCACGCCCGATGTTTGGCAGGCGCGCCATCTGGCGTGCCGAACCGCGATCAACAAGCTGGCAGATGTCTTTGCCGAGGCCAATCCCGATGTCGTCGTGGTCGTGGGGAATGATCAGATGGAGGTATTCAGTTCCTCGCTGATTCCGGCATTTTGCGTGTACTGGGGCGAAACCATCGACAATTTCGCGCCCGATGAAGAGCATATGGCCAAACTGCCGCCCGGCATTGCGATCTCGGTCGAAGGCTCCGCGCCGTCCGTCCCTGCAACTTATCCCGGGCACCCGGCGCTGGGTCGTCATATCATGCAATGCCTGACGGGAGATGGCTTCGACGTTGCATCGATGCAGTCCTTTTCCAGCGATGACGGGCATCGCAGTTCTGCACCGCATGCCTTCGGCTTCATCTATCGTCAGATAATGCGGGACTGCGTCCCGCCCAATGTGCTTGCGATGGTCAACACATTCTATCCGCCAAATCAGCCAAGTGTTGCGCGTTGCTACGACTTCGGAAAGGCTCTGCTGAAAGCCATCCTCTCATGGGATTCCGACGCGCGGGTTGCCATGGTGGCGTCCGGCGGCCTGACGCATTTTACGATCGATGAAGAGCTGGATCGTGCCGTCATCTCTTCGTTGCGGAAGGGGACGATCGATGACCTCGCCTGTTACGGCGAGGAATTTTTCCAGTCCGGAACCTCGGAAATAAAGAACTGGATTCCCGTTGCCGGCGCGATGGCCGACCTCGGATATCCCATGACCCTTGTCGACTATGTGCCCTGCTACCGCTCTGAGGCAGGGACGGGGAATGCGATGGGGTTTGTCTATTGGAAGCCGCAAGGCGTGTCCTGAAGCAGGAGATCTGTCGATGCTCTCACAAGCCGAGAACGATATGCTGACCAAAGTGGGGCCCGGAACACAGATGGGCGCCTTGCTGCGACGATTCTGGTTCCCGGCATGCCTGTCAGAAGAATTGGCCGAGCCCGATTGCGCGCCTGTCCGCTTGAGGCTGCTTGGCGAAGATCTGGTGGCTTTCCGCGACAGCAGTGGGAAGGTTGGGATTGTCGATGCCTATTGCCCGCACCGTCGCGCCGGACTGTTCTTTGGGCGGAACGAAGAAGGAGGGATACGCTGTGTCTACCACGGGTGGAAATTCGCAACCGACGGCGCCTGTCTCGAACGCCCGTGCGAACCTGGGGACAGCGTGCAGGCGCGTTCCGCGATCAGGTTGAACGCCTATCGCACGCGAGAAGCAGGGGGCGCCATTTGGATCTACATGGGCCCAGCCGAACTCGAGCCGGAATTTCCTGCTTTCGAATGGGCGTCGCTTCCGCCCGGACGACGCACGCTGATCAAGCGATTGCAGCAGTGCAACTGGGCGCAGGCTGTCGAGGGTGGCATCGACTCGAGCCATATCTCGTTTCTGCACAGCAAGACGGAGGCGCAATTGATACGTGACCCCACCGTCAATAATCCTCTGCATGCTGCGGATCGCCATCCATCCTTTGACGTTGAGCGGACCGATTACGGTCTAATGATTGCGGCGCGACGCGAAGCCGCGGCGGATGAGTATTACTGGCGCATTACGCAGTTCCTCGCGCCCTTCTGGACCATGATCCCACCCGTCGGAACATTCCGCGATTCGCGCGAGGCGCCCTATGACGGGCACGCATGGGTGCCGATCGACGACGAAAACACCTGGACGTGGTCGTTCAGCGCCAATCCACATCGGGACTTTACCGAGGAAGAGCGGATGCGGCGGGGCGGACGGAATGGCATGTGGGGACCGGTCGATGAGACCTACTTCCCTTTGCTCAACCGGGCGAACGACTATCGGCTCGACCGCGCAGCGCAACGCGAAGCAAATTTCACTGGCATCGACGGCATTCCGAACCAAGACTGCGCCGTTCAGGAGAGCATGGGCCCCATAACTGACAGGACCAAGGAGCGATTGGGCACTTCCGACAGGGGCGTCGTGATGTTCCGACGGTTGATGCTGAAACTCGCAAGCGATCTAGCCAGCGGTACTGAGCCGGCATTCGCGGCGAACCCCGAAGCGTACGCGGTCCGCTCCGCTTCAACGGTCCTGGAGAAATCGGTGCCCTATCGTGAAGGTGCGGCCGATCTGATAAGTCCACGCAAGGAGCCCCTAGCGCTTGAGGCCTGACCGCGGCAACCCACTTCGAACCTGGCCCAACTGGTCCTGCATTATTGTGCGCGCCTCAGCAACGTCGTTTCGACCAAGCGCCATCAGCAGCCTTCTATAGTTCTCGGTAGCCCCTCTGGCGCGGGCCGCAGTGGTGCGCTGTTCATAGTGGGGTGTCAGGATTTTGATGAACGCCTGCAAAAGGAACCCGAGCGCCGGGCTATGCGACGCATCGGCCAGCGCCACGTGAAATTCGAAAATGCGGTCAAGCCACGCGGTGTTGTCATCCAGGCAGGCCTCGGCTTCGCACAGGATGGACTCAAGGCGGGCCAATTCAGCCTTGCTGGCCTGTGTTGCCGCGCGCTCCGCGGTAAGTGTCTCGATTGCAAACTGAACGTCGAAAGCCTGTGCGGGCGCAATATCGAGAAGGCGCATTTGTACGGCCAGCGCGTCGATGAAGCGATCCGGATCCCCCCTTGCAACTCGCAATCCGCCGCCGGCGCCTTTCCGCGTCTCGATCACGCCATAGGCGACCAGCGCCCGGATGGCATCGCGGACTGCCATCCTACTCACGCCGAACTGCTCCGCCAGCGAGGCTTCGGTGCCGACGAATTCGCCGGGCTTCAGGTCGCCGGCGAGAAATGCCTTGAGAATCTGGTCGACAATGCCTTCCGCCAAGGTTTGTGATCGCGGATGCGACCAGGAAATCGCGCTTGAGGACTGCAAAGGGGGCTTTTCGGGTGTTCGTCGCGCGGTTCTGACGATGCCGCTCGTATAAGGCCTTTCCTTCTTCATCCCGGACCCAACCCTACCAAGCGCTGCATGATCTGCCCTTAATACAGGAGAAACCGCCGATTGCGACCCGTAAGTCCAACTGCGCGCGAACGGATCAGGCGCGCGCTCCGATATGCGTGACCTGTGGCAATTGTGCCACTAGCAATAAAAATGCACAGACATCTGATCAACAGACATCTGATGGTTGTTGCAATACGTGTTAGGCGTGGCTAGTCAGTAGTTGCATCGCGTTGAAGGGCGTTTGGATCAGGGGGAAGGCTTGGTCCGAGCCGTGGCGCGCTGGCGACAGCCGGCAAAAGCCGGAGAAAAATTGAGAGGGGAAATTCATGGAAATCCGTCGCACCGTCCTGCGTCCAGGGCGCATCAGGAGGAAGTCTAGGTTGGGCTTCCTGGCGTCCACGACCTTACTTGCTATTGCCGGTGTCGATGGCGGCTTCTCTCCGGCGAACGCACAGCAAACGGTCAAGCCCGTCGATGGCGAAATCGTGGTCACCGCACGCAAACGGGAGGAAAACCTTCAAGAAGTTCCTATCTCTGTTGCCGTGCTCAACGTCGACAGGTTGATAGAGCAGGGAGTCCAGAATGTTGGCGCCCTCGACACAAGTCTGGCAAACGTCAGCATCGGCGGCTCGCTGGCGCGTGGCGGCAATGCCGGGGCCTATTCGATCCGAGGCGTCGGTGAGGTGAGTCCCGATGCCAACCGGGATCCAACGGTCGGCCTGTATGTGGATGACATATATGAAGGCCGATCCGACGGAGCTTTGCTGGAATTGGTTGACATTGAGCGGGTCGAAGTTTTGCGTGGGCCTCAAGGCACGCTCTTCGGAAAAAATACGGCAGGCGGCGCCATTCGGGTGGTCTCCCGCCGGCCATCATTCGATGGGGCCAGCGGCAGTGCGGAAATTACCGGGGCCAATCACGGAGAATTCGGTGTTGCGCTGCGTGGTAATGTCCCGCTGGGAGCGACGTTGGCTGCGCGCGTCAGCCTTGCAGATCATTCTAACAAGGGTTGGTTCCGCAATACCTATCGTAACTATCTGTCCGGCGACGACAACGTGAGGGGCGGCAGGTTCCAACTGCGCTGGCAACCTGCGGACTGGGCCGATATCGATTTCTCCTTCGACGCGTCGCGCTCCAAGAATCGCGGTGGTGCCGTCAAGCTGGTCGAACAGGGCGCGGCCACGCGCGTAACGTCGCACGACAACGAAAGCACGGAGCCGAAATATCTCACGACCAATTACGTTCTGGCCGATCCGGGTGCGACCGTTGGTCCCGAACGCCCGATGAACTATGAGCGCAAGTCTGTCGGCCTCGGGCTGCGGGGCGACTTCGAACTCGCCGACTGGCTGACCGCTCGTGCGATTTTGGGCTATCGTCAGTCCGACGTCACGAACCATCATGATCGCGACGTCAGCCCTGCTCGTGTCTATGACTATGATCAGGTACAGAATTTGGAAAATTATTCGGCGGAACTGCAGTTCCTCGGAAAGATGACCAACTTCAATTGGGTTCTCGGTTTATACTATTTTGGGGAGAAGCCACGCGACACCCGCAATATTCACGAATATTCGCCGTCGATCAATACCCCGCCGGAGCCCTCCGATCTCATTAACGACTATTCGGTGAATGCCGACAGCTACGCTGCGTTTTTTCAGGGTGAATATACGATCTTCAAGGGGCTCACGGCAACGTTGGGTGGGCGTTACACGCATGAAACGAAGAGTCTCTTCACTATCCAGATCAATGCCCTGACCAATCCTGACACCGTACTCAACCAGGCGACGGGATCGGGTAGTTGGAACAATTTTTCGCCCTATGTTGCGCTCCGGTATCAATGGACGCCTAACATCATGACCTATGGCTCATGGTCGCGCGGTTTCCGCAGCGGCGGCATCAACAATCTGTTCCAGGCGACCTTGCCTCAAAATGGCATCACGCCGTTTGGCCCGGAAACCTTGAGCAGCTTTGAAGCAGGAGCGCGGACATCGTGGTTCGACGATCATCTGGTCGCCAATGTCAGCGCGTTCTGGTCCACCTACAAGGATATCCAGGCAACATTCAATGTAACGACCGGCGGAAGCGGCCGGTTCTTCACCAATGTCGGCGATGGAAAGATCAATGGGGGCGAGGTCGAATTGAGATTGGTTCCGTTCCGGCCGCTCTCGTTTACCGCCAATATGGGCTGGACGAACGCGCGCTACACCCGCCTGAATGCGGTTGGCGGCTCGGTGACCGGCATTTCGCTCACTCAGCCTTTCGCCAGAACGCCGAAATTGTCATACTCGCTCGGTGCGCGCTACAATCAGGAATTTTCGGGCGGCTCGTCACTTGTATATTCCATCAACTATGGGTGGAAGGACGATCAGCGCTCAACCGCGCAGTCCACCAATTCTCAGCTGATCCCGTCATATGGGCTATT
Source organism: Sphingomonadaceae bacterium (assembly GCA_041916635.1). GTDB lineage: Bacteria > Pseudomonadota > Alphaproteobacteria > Sphingomonadales > Sphingomonadaceae > Aquisediminimonas. The sequence goes on from JAYRZE010000001.1 coordinate 1,926,738, forward strand.
GTCTTCCAGGCTTCAGTTCACATCAGGTAACAAATGGCGGCTGGGTGTTTTCTGTTCAAACTGCGCGAACAAGCGATACTTGATCGGGGGAATAAACTTCTTGGGTACTGCCGCATTCGGCGCGAGGTTTATCGAATATGGCGATCCCCGCCGCGTCGGACTCGAGTTTGGCGTGGATTTCTAGATCAGCGTCAATGTGTCTCCAATGGATTTGGATGCCGCAACGCCGACGTGCAAGAATTTTGCTGAAGCACCGCGGCTTTGGCGCAGGCGTTGCGGTGCGTGAGGCGTTTGAGGAGTGACGAGAGTGGCGGCCAATAATATCCTCGGTGCCCGACAGGAGCTTGCCGCGAAGTGGCCGTTACTACTGTCATGCTTTGCATTGCTGTTTCTGGTCAACGGGCTACCTCTCTACTCGTTGCCGTTCATCTATCGCGAAACGGTGGCGACGATGGGCTGGACGCGTGAACAGGTGACGCTTATCGCCTCGTTCAAATTTGCCACTGGCGCATCGGTCGCCATACTGTTTGGCACACTGATTGACGTGATCGGCGATCGTCGCGGTATTCTGATCGCTTCCGTCGTACATTGTGCATCGGTAACTTGCTTTCTCTTTGTTGACCGTCTTGCTTCATTCTATTTGGTCGGAGCAGGGATGGGGCTTTCGGGACCGGCAATACTCGTCGGAGTAAAGACGATCGTTTCGCGGCAGTTCCACGCCAATCAGGGTAGTGCGTTCGGTGTCGCGCTGGCCGGTACCAGCCTTGCCGGGGTCGTGGCGCCACTGCTGGTGGTCACTCTGCTGAGGTACTTCGACTGGCGGGCGGCAATGGCAGCGTTGACGCTTGGCGGCTGGTTGGTTGCATTGCCGTTATTCCTCATTGTCAGCAGTAAGCAAAACCGCGACGCGAACTCGCCGAAGATTGCACGTTCGGGGCCGAGCCGCTGGCAAGTCGCCAAGGCCATGTTAGGGACATCGCGTTTCTGGCTCATCGGTATCAGCGTCCTGCTGGTCGGCGCTGTGGATCAGGGTATTGCCCAGCACCAAGTGCTCTATCTGCAGGATGACCGCGGCCTTTCGGCGGGGCTGGCAGCAGCAGTGGCCAGCGCGTTTGCCGTTGTCGGCGTATTTTCGAAAATATTCTTCGGTGCGGTCTACGATCGATACAGTGTTGCTGGAATTGTTGCGGGCTATCTCGTGCTCTGTGTCGATCCGCTCCTGGCGCTGACGGTCGTGGGACCTATTACCGCGACGTTCTTTGTGCTGACACGCGGCATCGGCCACGGCGCGCTTATTGTCGACACGCCTGTCTTGGCCAAACATGTATACGGGACGGAGAATCTGGGCTTGGTGATCGGCATTCTTTCGACATTCCTGCAAACCGGATTTGCGATCGGGCCGTGGATTCTCGGGCGCGTTCACAATGTATTTGGAAGCTACGATGTCGGTTTCATAATGTTTTCGGGGATGGCGCTGGTTGCGGCGCTGATGCTCTCTCGCGTCCGCCCAGAGGCCTGGCTTGCACAGCGTAAGGCCCCATCGGCCTGAACATCCTCGATATTACAAGGATGAGAACGACAATGAAGACGAACAGAGATCCTTACGCTGCGCTCGTCGGCGTGGGCCCGGAATCGCCAATGGGCATGCTGTTTCGAGAATACTGGATGCCAGCACTTAAATCGTCGGAGCTCATGCCCGACGGAGCGCCGGCACGTGTACGGCTTCTGGGCGAGAACCTTGTCGCTTTTCGCACAACGAGCGGCCGGGTAGGAATTCTGGACCATCGGTGCCCGCACAGGGGCGCCTCGCTCTTTCTGGGGCGAAACGAGTGCGAGGGCATACGCTGCGTCTATCACGGCTGGAAATTCGACGTCGATGGAAACTGCGTCGACATGCCGAACGTCCCGGCGCCGAAAAACACGGGAAAGGGAATTCGCGCGATCAGAACGTACCAAGCGCGCGAGCGCAACGGCCTTGTCTGGGTGTATATGGGAGCGAGGAATCCTGCACCCGCGCTTCCGGCGTTCGAAGCGAACCTCCTGCCTGAAGCCGAAACATCGATCCGGATGATTCACCGCTCGTGCAATTGGCTCCAGGCGCTTGAGGGAGACATCGATACAAGCCATGTCGGCTTCCTGCATCTTGGGCTGGCCAAGCCCGAAGATTTCGAAGGAGACGCTGAAACGAAGCGTTCGCTGCCGTTCCTTAACAATCGCGCGCCGACTTTAGATGTCGTAAAGACCGACTGGGGTGTGATGAGCGGCGCTTGTGCCGAAGGCGAAGGCAATGAGGGAGAGACGAACTGGCGTGTCTCCCAGTTTGTCCTGCCATTCTGGACAATGACCCCAGGCGGGTCGCTCGATCATCACGTCTTGGCGCGGGCATGGGTTCCGATTGACGATTTCAATACAATGTTTGTGTCGCTGAGCGAGCGAGGCACGCAGCGGACGTCGATGCAGGCGACACGACACGGAAAGCCCATCCCCGGTGTCGCCTCTACGGCAAGTATCTATCGCGAGCCGGACGCTGGTTGGCTGGGGCGCTGGCGCCTTCAGGCAGACGAGGAGAATGATTGGAAGATCAATCGCGAGACCCAAAAACATGATAGCTTCACGGGCATCGACACCGTTCACTTGCAGGATCAGGCCGTCACCGAAAGCATGGGCCCGGTTGTGGATCGTTCGATCGAACATCTTGTGGCAAGCGACCGGATGATTGTTGAGGTGAGACGGCGCCTGCTTGGCGCGCTTGACGCCTTTGGGAAGGATGGCTCGCTCCCTGCGAATGCCATAGACCCCGATCTGAACCGATTGGCGCGCGGGGGCAAGGCAGCATTGCCAAAGGGGGCAGACTGGAGGGCCGCCTACTACGAACGCGCGCGCCGGTTTTCAGTTGGACAGGCAGCGTGCCGAACGACTTAGGCGATGCTGGTCTGCGCTCGTCGATATAGAGCAAGTGCGCAGGCGATGCAGCCGACCCCCGCAGCAGCAAGCATCGGCCGAATCCCCACCAAGTCGCCCAGAAATCCCAATATGAGGCCTGCGACGGCGGGGCTACCCAAACTGACAGTCACCCAGATACTCGCAACCCGTCCCCTAAGTTCAGTCGTCACATGTGATTGGAGCACGGTTTGTGAAACGATCGCCAAAAATGTTGTTGTCAGCCCCAAGCAAAACATGACCGCGAGTATCCATGCAGCGTGGCGGGTAACCGAAAGAAGTCCGGTCAAAACTCCTACAAGGATTGCACACATGTAGGCCGTTCGAAACGAATGCGTTTTGTTTGACCTGATCGTCGCAAGAATGAGACCGGCAGCCAAAGCGCCCGCGCCAATGGACGACATTAGCCATGCAAGCCCGGACGGTCCCTTGTCGAAGATTGTGGCTGCGAATGCTGGCAGTAGCTCCAAAGGGCCTCTGCCAAGCGCTGATGTAAGTGCGGTGACAGCGAGCTGCTGGCTTAGGAGCGAATTCGACTTTAGAAATCGAATCGCTTCCAAAATGTCAGCAATAATCGAGGGAGTTCGGGGTTTATCGCCTGTGGACTTCCCAGGCATCCGGAGTGCGGCTACCACAGCCAGCAACGGAAGCGCCGATGCCATATTGGCAGCAAAAGCCAGCGAAACATTGCTGCCGCTAATAAGAAAGCCAGACGCGACCGGACCCAAGAGGCGCGAAAGATTGAAACCGACCGAATTAATTGCAATGGCGCTGACCAGATGGTTTTGCGGCACCAAGTCGGGAATGATTGAAATTCTTACGGGCTGATAGGCTGCCGATGCGAGGCCTTGTATGACTGCCAAGAGTGCGAGGACCTGAAAGGTCATCCATCCGAAATATTGAACAAGGCAGAACAGAACAGCAATCAGCGAAAGGACTATATTGGCAATAACGGACGCTTTCCTGACGTCGGCGCGATCAGCGATCGCACCGAACATGGGGCCGAAAATCAATGTTGGTGAGAATAGAAGCAATGACGTCAGGCCGACGAGCAAAGCCGAATGGGTAAGATCCCAGCTTAGCCATCCAATTGCAACGCGTTGGATCCACGTCCCCATCTGCGAGACGAAGTTGGCCAAAACATAGCAGGCAAAACCACTTGTTTTGAGGGCTGGGGGGAAGCCGAACATGGTCGGTATCCGCTAGCAGTCTGACGCATGCTTTGCTATATGTAATATAGTAATATATTACATATAGCAAAGCATGCGTCAGATGCGGATCAACCTTGGCGGTACCGTCAAAAGGGGCACTGTCAAAGGGATGGCCGGGGCTGTAGCAGGTTGCTAGTCCGCCCGGATGAGCAATGCAGATAACCCTTTTCGCTATTTCCATTCTTCTCCTGAAGTCATCCGCCTCGTCGTGCTGATGTACGTCAGATTTCTACTTTCGTTGAGGAACGTGGAGGATCTGCTTTTCGAGCGCGGGATTGATCTCTGCCACGAGACTGTGCGCCTCTGGTGGAATCGCTTTGGCCCGATGTTCGCGGCCGACATTCGCCGCCAGCGTGTGAACGCCATGCGGGGCTTTCGCCATTGGCGTTGGCATCTTGACGAGGCTTACGTGAAGATCAACGGCGAGTTGCGCTATCTGTGGCGCGCAGCCGATCACGAAGGGGAAATCCTGGAGTCCTTCGTCACCAAGAAACATGACAAATCTGCGGCTCTGGAATTCATGAAGCGCACGTTGAAGCGTCATGGCAGGGCTGAAGCGATCGTCACAGATGGACTCAAATCATACTCTGCGGCGATGCGGCAACTCGGTAATCTTGGCCGTCGGGAAATGGGCAGATGGGTCAACAATCGCGCGGAGAACTCACACCTTCCTATCCGCCGCAGGGAGCGTGTGATGCTTCGCTTCCGAACAATGAAGACGCTGCAGAAGTTCAGCTCTGTCCACGCCCAGGTCCACAACCATTTCAGTCAGAAGCGCCACCTCGTCAGCCGTCAGGAATACAAGCGGAGACGCTCAACTGCCCTCGCTGAGTGGCGGAATCTCGCGGCCTGAGAAGTGGCGCCGACGAGGTAAGGTGCGCGAACCAAAGACGAGTTCGCGTCCGACTGACAGCACCTCGTAGGCTCATGAACACGGAGCCACGGCCACACTGGAGCGAGCGGAATCGTATCAAACGAGTGTCGGCGAGTTCTCGTGATGAGTGGAAACCCGTTGGGATCGCTTCCCCCTGGAGTGGCATCGCTCTGATCCTGCATCATATACCGGCAATAAAGCTTAGTGCCCCCGAGAGGGCAAAAGGTTCAATTGGGCGCCGGGAAAAATAAGACAGACCCGAATCATGAAAGCCTATTGGGGAACATTCGCGGATTGAGATGCGGCCGGGGCTTCCCACACTGAAAAGGACGATCGAAGGCGTCGGCTCGAACGTTCTGCCACTTCGACGCTTGTCGGGCGGCTATGCAGCCTCAAGCGCGTATCCCGCCGAACGCACGGTTCGGATCGGGTCGGCCGCGCCATCAATCGCTATGGCCGTACGAAGCCTCCGGATATGGACGTCGATTGTTCGCTGCTCGACATCCGTGCCGTTTCCCCAGACTGCGGCCAGCAACTGATCCCGCGAGAAAACGCGGCCTGGATGTTCCATGAGAAATTCCAGAAGGCGAAATTCGGTAGGGCCGAGAGTGACCGTCTTGCCGCGCCGCGTAACGCGCCGTTCGCTCGAATATAGCGACAAGTCCCCGACTGAAACGGACTGCCCGGCTTGTGCCGGATGGATACGCCGCATGACAGTGGCGATACGCGCCATCAGTTCGCGGGGAGAAAACGGCTTTGTGATGTAGTCGTCCGCTCCTGCTTCAAGCCCCAGGATTCGATAGGCTTCGGCGTCGCGTGCCGTGAGCATGATGATCGCAAGATGAGCCGTTGCCTTGTCACGGCGTAACAGCCGGCACACGTCGATCCCGCTTGTTCCTTCAATCATCCAGTCCAGGATGACCATGTCTGGCGCATCCTCCACGGCAAGTTTCAGCGCCTCGTCCCCATTGGCTGTAACCGTGACGGCATAACCTTCTCCCTTGAGACGATACTCAAGCAGTTCGGACAATACCCTGTCGTCTTCAACAAGGAGCAGGCGCGGAGCTGGCATCGAATGTCGCCCAGTGGGATCTGCGTTCGCCGTCCGGGTAGCTCAGGCGCGGCCGGCGCCCGGTTCTGCCGGTCGCGACCGCCCGGACAATAGCGGCCATCGGCCGATCTTGCTGGTTCAGTGAGGCCAATTGGCGCCCTCGCTGCATTTAGCCCAGCAGCGAGCGAGATTCGACCAGCGCGGAGATACCCCGCCGGCCCGCTGTCCGATCCAGCTGGACGACAATGTCGACCAATGATGCGGCATACGCCATTGTTTCGGAGCGCGTGAGGCCGATATTGGCTTGCATCGCCATGAGTGCGATCTGCTCCAGCGCCCCGCGTGGAGAATTGGCATGAACGGTCGAAAACGAGCCGGGGTGGCCGGTATTGATCGCGCGCAAGAAGCTGACTGTTTCGTTGCCGCGCAGTTCGCCCACCACGATCCGATCGGGCCTCAGGCGCAATGCGGCCTGCAACAGGTCGTCCGCGGAAACCCTCGCCTCTCCAAGTTCGCCTTTCACAGCGATCAGTCCGACGCCGTTTGCATTTGGCAGCCGCAACTCGGCCGTATCCTCGACTAGAACGATGCGTTCTTGTGTCGGTATTTCCTGCAACATCGCATTGAGAAAAGTTGTCTTTCCCGTGGATGTGCCGCCGGACACGAGAATCGTTTGCCGGCGGCGTATCGCGTCGCGCAGGAAAGCGATCGGTTGCTCCCGGCCGTCGGGAGAGGGGGCTTCCGGTACCGGTGCGATTGGTCCGCGGTCATAGGCATCGAGCGGAAGATCGAGGAGCCGATGGCGACGGATGGCGAGAGCCCAGTGACGGCGGGTGGCCGGCGGTCCGCACAGCTGGATGCGAGCGCCGCCGGGAAGCGTCGCGGCAAGAAGGGGATGCTCTCGATTGATCCCCTGGTGGCTGATCCGCGCCACCTGCTCGGCCAACCGGGCAAGGAGTTCGTCGCCGACTCCGGGAAGCTCAATCCGCTGCATGTGCGGCTGGCCCGCTTCCTCTATCCACAACTCTCCTGGCCGATTTACTATGATCTCGGTTACATCCTCACGGTCCAGCCATGGGCGGAATGGGACCAGATAGGCCTCGAGGTAACCGCTGCGACGCGCCGGGACTCCCGGGGCAGCGGGAGGAAGGGCGAGGACTTCGGCCGTCACTGGGTCGCTACCTTGGAGAAGTCGAGGTCGCGCGCAGTAAACACCCTGACCGGCTCGCCCTGGCGTACTCGCACGGTCGGGCCAATTTGGCCCGTCTGGCCTATCGCGGCGGCGGCGGCGGACTGCCCACCGCCAGACACAATTACGCTGGAACTGTTTCCCAGTGCGGAAAGCCCGCCAACGACGGAAAGCAGCATGGCGGAGCCAAAGCGTTCGAAGAAATGGGTATCGACTTTGCCTGCCAACCCTGTCTCGCCACCAAAGCCGATGGCGGGCGAGGCGATGTTGACGGAGATACCGTCGGGCCTGATCAGTCTCGTCCAGATCACATAGGCGCGCTTCTGCCCGGCCTGCAGTCCGCTTTTATACTGGCCTATGAGCCGGGACGAGCGAGGGACGAGAACGCGGCTGCCGTCGAAGGAGCGAACGTCGCTGCTGACCACGGCGCGGACATAGCCCGGCACGTCGGTGTCGATCGCCGTTTCCAGCACCGCAGGGATGAGTGTCCCTTGGGTCACCGTGGTTTTTGGATCGATGGCCGCGGTTGCGGTCGCTGCGGTTCCGCCGACCCCGCCGAGCCGGCTGGCGAAATCGTCATTGCTGTTCCCGGTTCCCGCCGGCGCCCCTGGCGCATTGGGCGCCACGAGCGGCGCGGGCAGTGCGCTGGCATCGAAAACCATGGTGGGGGACGCATGCGGATTGGCTATGGGGGCGGATGCAGTTGCGCCCTGTGGTGCCGCCGCTAGCACGGCCTGCGGCGGTGGTGCAGCTGGCGCGGCACCGGGAGGCGGTGTGATCGCTTGCGGCGGGACCGACGGCGCAGTTTCGACGGCCGGGGCGGGTGCAGCCATTGGTACTGGCTTCCGGATCTCCTGCTTTCTAACGGTGCGGGCCGTATCCATGCTCCAGAGCGTAACAATACCGAGCAGCGCTACGATGCCGATACCTGCGGCAAGGCCCATTGCATCGGAGCGCGGCTTGCGCTGGGTGACACTGGGCAGGACATTGCGTGTGGCGAGGTCGATAACCTCGGCACCGAGGGATTCGCGGGGGTCGCTGTCATTGGCGGGAGTAAGGCGGTTCGGGATTCGCTTGTTGAGGCGCATGTCACTGATCCTGAGCCAAATTGGAGGATGTTGCGGCGAGGGTCGAGGGATTGGCCGTTTCAGGCTCCTTTACGGGGTCGCCTGGGCCCTCGGAGTGTCTGAAAAGCGTCGCGCTGTCCCTGCCCGATCGAAGCACGATGAGTTTCGGCACGCCATCGATCACGATGACGTCGCCCCGGACCGCGAAATTTACCGGCCCCTCCTTCCCGAGTGCATCGTGGACCAAGATCGCTGGAACCGGCGTACCCGCTGCCCAGGTTACGTAGGTCGCCGTACCATCGTCGTAGACGCGCGATGGCAACAGGTTGGCCTTGCCTTTTGCACGCCATGCGAAGTTCAGGACGGCCGGATCCACGGGCGCCTGTTTTACGGCCTGTTGCTCCTCTTCCGTCATGCCTGCTGCGACTTGCTTTTGCCCTTCGTCCTTCGGCTCGAGAGGATAGGTAAACCGCAGCAGGTAAACGACATTCCCCGCAGGCGAAGCGACGAGGTCGAACAGGTAAGTGTGGCGGTCCGTGACCACCGTCATGTTCGTCCGGGCGCGCCCCGAGAGCGGCTTCACGAAGAGCTGATTGGCGCGCTTGTTGGGGGTGATCTGCCAGCTGTTCGAATCGCCGACCGCAACATTCTCGATATGCTCGTCTTCGGCGAAGGCAATCGAAGCCTGAATCCCCAGCCGTCCCTCGATTCGTACGACTTCGTCCGGGTTGTAGGCCCGTGAGGCAAGGCGCGGGTCGATCGCGGCATTCGCGGGCGTTGCAAGCACCAGGAACAGGGCGGCAAGCAGCTTGGTCGACAGGGTTGAGAATCGGATCATCGGAGGATCTCTCGGGGTTGATGCGGGCGCAGCGCGAAACTGCTGCCAATTCCGCGTTTGCGCTGAACAGGAAGTAGGGGCACCGGGCGAGCTACTCCCTCAATCTGGACGACATGCGCACGGCCCGCGTGCAGTTGGGCTGGGCCGGACACGCTAGGCGGAGTAGCTTCTCCCGGTGGCAGCATGGCCGGGACTAGCGCCGACGTGCGGCGGAAACCGGGCGCAAAGCCCGACGGGGTGCCGGAGGTCGCACCACTGGGTGCTGGAACGGTCTGCAGGACGGGTGAGTGGACCTTGGAGCCACCCTCTCGCTCTGCCGCCAAGCCAAAAACCTGCCAGCCCACCACGATCGAGCCGACCACTTTCAATACCATGGACATCAAAGCGAAATGGATCGAGGCAATCATGAAAAGCGCTATCGCGGCGCGCCCGTCTATGCCCTCGGTCCCTCTCAGCGCTGCTATGACGGGAACAAGCAGTTCGAGCATCAGCGCGCCGCCCGTGACGACGAACAGCGGTGTGATCGCAGTCAGCACGACACCCCGCAACCAGCCTGCGGTCAGCCCTCGGGTGCCGGGGAACAGTGCAAGCACCACAAAGATGGGGCCAAGCGCCAAGAGCACTGCCAGGGCGATGCGCGCGGTAACCATGACCCCGACGGTGCCGAGCAATAGCAAAAGCGCGCCTAGCCACATCAGGTTTGTTGGGGTGAAGCTGCCTGTCCCTGCTGCGGCTACCGCCTGGACCGAGCCGTCCGGGCTGCCGCCAGGGCCAGCCGCGACCTCTGCAATGGCGGCGAAGATAAGGTCAATGCGGTCGGCGAAAACTTGCGTCGCGGAGCCGCTCGCACCTAGCAATATTCCGGCAATCTGGTCGGGCGCACCGACAGCCAGGTTCCAGACCACGCCCTGATAGGCAACCCAGCTGGTCGCGAACGTGAGCACGAGGCCAAGCGTCATCGCGCGCGGCGTCAGCGCCGAAATGCCTATTCGGCTACGGCCTGTCAGCATCGAGATGGCGAAAAAGGCGATGTAGAGCGTCAGTATGATGGTCAATGCCGGCAGCAACGCTCCGTCAGCGCCGAAAAGCCTGCCAAAGGCCGATGCGGCCCGTTCGTTGGACAAGCAATCGACGGCGCGCAGCGCGGGGGCGACTCCGAGCGAGGCATCGGCCGTCAGGGCGTCGCACCCGCTCATTCGGCAGCCTGCGCCCAGTGCGGGCCTTCGTCCAGGTCGGCTGGCCAATTCTCGCCGGTGAGGGCAGGGTACCACGCCGATGGTGCGTCGCCAAAACGCGCGCGCAAGGTGTCGAGATGGCGCACGGTGCTCTCGCGTCCTGAAAGGATCGCCAGAACGTCGGGCATGCCCGAAAGGTCGAGCCGAACCACCACGGACGAGTCGCTCTGACGAACCAGGAAGCAGCGACTATGGGCCGGTAGCGTGCGGATGATGTCGAGTTCGTGCGGTGTCAGCCCGAAGCCCTCGCAATAGTCTTCGGCTTTCGCCCGCGAGTTGGGCATGAAGATCATTGTCGCAGTCTGTTCGACCAGGGCAGTTGCGATGCGGCTGTCAAGCGCATCTCGGGCCGACTGGGTTGCAAAGCCGACAAGCGCATTGCGCTTGCGCAGCGTCTTGAGCCAGTCCCGGATGCGCGCGGCGAAGACTTCGTCATCCAGCGCCTTCCAGCCCTCGTCGATGAGGATCATGGTCGGTTCGCCGTCGAGCCGCTCCTCGATACGGTGGAATAGATACATCATTACCGGAGTCCGCAGCCTCGGTGTCTCCAGCAGCGCTGTCATATCGAAGCCGAGAGTGCGGGCGGAAAGATCAAGGAGGTCCCGCTCATTGTCGAACAGCCATCCGTGTTCGCCCGAGCCGATCCAGGCATCAAGCCGACTGGCAAGGTCACCCGGTTGGGGGCGGCGGCTTCCGGCCAGCAACTCGCGGAAGTGCACGAGCCGACGCAGCGATGGCAGGTTGGCGTAAGCGGTATCGACCGCCGCGGCAATGGTGGCCAATTCTTCGGCACCCGAAGCATTGAGAAGCACGCCTAGCCAGTCTCTGAGGAAAGCCCGATTTGACGGGCTGTCGGGCAGGGCAAGCGGGTTGAAGCCGGTTGGGTGTCCTGCAGCGATGCGGCTATAAACGCCGCCGATACCGCGAACGAATACTTCGGCACCCCGGTCCTTGTCGAACAGCACCGTGCGAGGTGCAAATTTCTGCGCTTGCGCGACCAGGAAATTCATCACCACCGTCTTGCCCGAACCGGACGGGCCAATGATGGAAAAATTGCCGAGATCACCCTTGTGGAAATTGAAGAAATAGGGGGTGGAACTGGTCGTCTGAAGCAGCGTTACCGCTTCGCCCCAGTGATTGTCTTCGGCCTGGCCAAGCGCAAATCCGTGGAGCGAGCCGAAGCACGCCATATTGCCGCTGGAAATCAGGGCGCGTCGCACGAGATAGGCTTCATTGCCGGGAAACTGGCCCCAAAACCCCGGTTCGAGATTTACATCTTCCCGCACGGCGATTGCGCCGGCATCGGCCAGCGCCGCCGCGCAGGCGGCGGCAGTCGCGTCAAGAGACTCAAGCCTCTCCGTGCGCACTAGAACCGACATGTGGTGATCGCCAAAGCCAACCGAACCCGTGCCCAGCGCATCGCGTGCCGAAAGCATGTCACGGCGTTCGGCCATTGCTTCTTCGTCCGCGGACTTGAGCCGACGGAGCGCAAGGTCGATGCGCTCGCGGGCCACCTGGCGATCGGAAGGCGCATAGGTTTCGCTCAATATCATCTCGCAAGGGACCCGCAGCATGGCGTCGGTCAGCCCCGGAGCGGTACTGTCGGGATAGTCCTTGAGGCTCAGCAGGGCCGCGAACGCCCCGCCGCCAGCCCCCCGCAATTCCATCGCGTCGAGACCGAAGTTCAGACGCATGTAAGGCAACATGTGACCGATGTCGGTGCCATCTTGCGGACGGCGCACCGAGCGCATCTCGCCGTTGAAGAGGGCGGAGAGCAATTCCAGTACTTCCGAGCAGCGACCGCTTGCGCCGTCATATTCGCCAAGCAGCCGTGCGCCATAGGCCCCGAGCGACGCGGTAATGCTGCCAGCTGCTGCCCGTAATGCACGCAACTCATTTTGATCCGCTTCCGGACGGGTGGCGCGTTGCCGCTTCAACAGGCGCGAGAGGCGATCAGGCCAGCCTGCCTTGCCGCGGGCAGGGCGCCGGACTAGCGTGACGAACTGGTCATTCACGAAGAGTGCCCCGTTTCCGACTTTCTGCCGCCAGCGCATGTCGATGTGGGCGGCGAGCGGATCGTCGAAATGGCCGTCAAGTTCGACGTGCACGCGACGCCGGATGACATGATGGTACAGCACAAAGCGTGCATCGAGCGCGCTCCTCAGCAGGACTTCGCGCGTCGCGGCATGAGCATTGAGATCGTCACTGTCCGCCGTTTCGAAGGAAAAACCCGGGACCAGCATCGAGATCATGAGAGAGCCGTCGCGCAGCAGCACGACATTCTCGTCGACCAGTTCCAGGTAAGGCAGGCGGTCGCCCGCCAGCGCTTCCTTTCTGGCCCATGCCGCCGCCCCCGAAAAGAATCCCATCAGCCAAGCTCCCCTATGCCGAATAGCTGTTGCAGCCCCAGCGCTGCCAATTCCTCACGCGTGGGCAGCGGCTGACTTTGGCGATCCACAGATCGAAGATGCGTGGCTCGCGCAGACTGGCGAGATAGCCAATGCTGTGGATTACGAAGGCAATCGGCAGCGCCAGGTAGTTCTTCGTGACAAGAAATATCTCGGTCGTCACAGCCATGTTTATGACGAAGAAACTGTATGTCACGCCTGCGAACATCTGCGGCTGTGTCAAGGCACGATGAACCGGGAAACGCACGAGTTCCACGGGGTTCAGCCTGCTGCCGCCGACTGGATGCCCGACACGATTGCGCCGGCGCCGAACAAGACGAAGCAACCGATAATAACCGTCGCCCCGAAGCGCCAGTTCATCCGCCCGGTGAGCATAGCGAAGCCCACGCCTGCGACGGCCATCACTGCCACGGCGGTCGCGACATTGCCCAGAATGGTGCCCTGTATCCAGCCGAGCGCCGCCACGATCGGGCCCGAGCCCTGCGGATTGGCCGATTGGGCTTGCGCGACCTGCGGCAATACCGCCAGCACGGCAGCAAATGGGCGAATTCGGTTGAAACGCATGAAATTATCTCCGGGATTGGGAGGAAAGTCGCGAAAGGATCGCCGCGACATAGCCCTGGGTCTCGCGAATGGCGGGAATGCCCTTCGCCTGGCGCACACGGCCGGGCCCCGCATTGTAAGCGGCCAAGGCCTTTTCGATGTCGCCGTCAAAGGCATCGAGTTGCATCCGAAGGTAGCGGACACCCCCTTCAAGGTTCGCCTGCGGATCGTCTGTTTCGACACCAAGCTGGCGGGCCGTTCCCGGCATCAGCTGGGCAAGGCCGCGCGCGCCGGCTGGCGAGATGGCGTTGGCGCGCCAGCGGCTCTCCTGCCAGATGACAGCCTCCAGCAGCGCCGGGCTTACGTCATATTTCGTGGAAAGCTCAGCGACGCGGGAGCGCCATTGCGACGGCCCGGCGCTGGCGGCTACTTCGGTAAAGGCGAGTTTCGAGGCGGCTGGCTGTCCGGCTTCGATCGCCGGAGCGGGGACGGCAGGACCACCAGCGACCCAGATGTGGCCGGTGCCGCTGATCTCCATAACATCGGCAAGCGCTGCCGAAGGCATCGCCAGGAGCGATGCCGCCAGCCACAAAGATCTCAAACCAAACAGTAAATTGCGACTCACCGCGCGCTCCTTGGAAGCGCGATGGTCGATTTACATGACAGCTATGTGACAACCGTCATGTGCAGGGAAGCGTCGGCGGCCTGACCGCTCTCGTTGACTGCATCCTGTGAACCGAAAGCAGTCCCGAAGGGCTTGCACCGTGAGCCGTTCAACGCAGCGTCAACACGGTGCCCTTGTTCAACATCTTCGCAGCGAGACGCGCTGCACGGCGCGAATCCATCCAGCTCCCGTCCGCGAGTTCGAGATCATAGCGGTTGTTGCTGGCGATCGCCGATCGGTAGCAGGCTTGTGCTTCACTGGTCCGGCCGAGACGTGCGTACGCGGAACCCATGTTGATAAGCGCGGCGGGTTCGTCGACATCCAGTCTCCTGTTGCTTCTAATTTTCGAGATTGCTGCCTCCGGGTGCCCGTGCATGAGCTCTTCATAGGCCACTTCGACGCGGTCGGCACCGGCGTCCACAGTAATCGAAGGGGGCGACGAATGTGCCAGCACCGCACTCACAATCAACAAAGCTGCAACCATGATACCTCTCCACGGGTCTGCTGTTCTTGGAGGCAAGGTACGCTTCACAACCGTTCTGTGCAATTAATCTGTAACATTGTCATAATTCTGCAGCATATCGCTATCTGGTTATGAAAACTTGGCGGAATTCTGGGTGGATTTCTGCCAGTCGTTTGAATTTCCGCCGCTGCCAAATGGGCCGCAAATCCGTCACAGTAACGTCTCCATACTGTCATCCAGCATCATTATCTCGCGAGTCGCGACGGCGGAATTGCCTGCGTCGCTCGACGTTCAAGGGGAATCACCAGTGAAGAACATCCAGAGCTTGCTCCTTGTCGGCTGCAGCGTTCTTGCGCTTGCCGGCTGCGGGCCAAGCAATCTCGCGTCGCCGGGTACCGGTGGTGACGTCGTCATCAACAATCCTCCACCCCCCCCACCTCCGCCTCCGCCTGCAGGACCGCCAACGGTTACTCCGGCTGCCGGCTGCCCGACCATTACCGATCCTCAGGGCTTGACCGATGCCGGCACAATCACCGGGCCAACAGGCACCTGGCGCGTATGCCGACTGCCGGCGCTCATCAGGGCATCGACTTCGCTGCCGAAGATCAGCGGACTGGTTTACGAAATGAACGGCCGCGTGAACGTCGGTTGCGACGGGGGCTTCTCCGCCCCGACAGCCGCCGCGCCCGTGAACTCCACTACTCTCGGTTGCGGAACGCTGACTGCCGACACCAACGTGACCCTGACGATTGCTCCGGGCGTAATTCTCTTTGGCGGAACCGGCCAGTCTTGGCTCGCGGTTAATCGCGGGAACAAGATCAGCGCCGTTGGCTCTGCCACTCAGCCGATCATTTTCACCAGCCGGGACAATGTGCTCGGGCTCAACGACGATACGTCGCAGGGCCAATGGGGCGGCGTCGTCCTGATGGGCCGTGGCGTCACGACCGATTGTAATGTGGGAAGCGTCGCGTCGAATACCTGCGAGCGCGATACGGAGGGTTCGGCCGACCTTGCCCGCTTCGGCGGGGCTAGCAACAGCTACAATGCCGGCCGCATGAGCTACGTGCAGATCCGTTATTCGGGCTTCGTGCTCGGTGCGAACAGGGAACTTCAGGCGTTGACCTTGGAAGCCGTTGGCACCGGCACAGTGCTGGACCACATCCAGGTGCACAACAGTTCGGACGACGGGACCGAGTGGTTCGGCGGTGCAGTCAACATGAACTATCTGATTGCCACCGGGGCCGATGACGACGGTCTGGACGTCGACACGGGCGCGCAGGCGAACGTACAGTTTGCCTTGATCATCCCCCGCGTTGGCAGGGGCGATGCGTTGATGGAAATCGACAGCAATGGTCTGGAGGGAGATACTCCGCGCACCAAGCTGACTGTCGTCAACTTCACCGCGCTGCAGCCGCAGACGAGCTCGGACAATGAAGCCAACGACCAGGCAGCCGCGCTGTTCCGCGGCAATCTCGACGTTACGCTTGTGAACGGCTTGATCGCCACGCCGAACAATGAGTGTATCCGTCTGAACGGCTCGGGTACCACTCCGGTGACTTTGGCTGCCCGCTCGGTAGTGCTGCAGTGCAACGCGACCAAGTATCTGGGCACTGGCAGCCTTACGGCGGCGCAGGTTGCCACAGCGTTCGGCTCGGGCGCCAACAACAACAACGACGCCTTCACGCCGACGCTGGCGAGCTTGTTCATCAACGGCGCGAACGAAACCGGCGTGACGGCATTTGACGCTACGGCATTGTCGAGCTTCTTCACCCTCACCAGCTGGATCGGTGCTGTGCGCAACAGTAGCGACACCTGGTACGCCGGATGGACCTGCAACAGCGCCACCGCCGATTTCGGCAGTGGGAATTCGGGCGCATGCACTTCGCTGCCGACCAGCTGAAGCGCTGTCGGCTGACACGAATTTGGGGCAGCCTGAAATGGCTGCCCCCGCATTGCATATGAATTTGGGGGATTTCCGATGGCTTTGACGTCGCGGCATGCTGGCGTTCTGATGCTCGCTTCGGCACTCGTGTCGCCTTCTCAGCTTTTCGCGCAGGCGGTGGCTGAGCCGGCGGCGGAGCAGGCCGTTACTTCGCCATCTGCCGAAGAACCGGTTCAGGAAGAGGTGGACGTTTCGGTACCGGGCGGCAGCGAAATTATTGTGACCGGCAGGCGCGATCGCAACATCGTCAAGACTTCGGATCAGGTGGTCTCGGTCCTTTCCAGCACCGAAATCGCGCGAACCGGCGAGGGCAACATCGCAGGCGCGCTTAGTCGGGTGACTGGGCTTAGCGTTGTCGGCGCGGGTTACGTCTATGTGCGTGGTCTTGGCGACCGGTATTCACTGGCGCTGCTCAATGGCTCGCCGCTACCAAGTCCCGAACCGCTCAAGCGAGTGGTCCCGCTCGATATTTTTCCCAGCGGTGTGATTGCATCTTCGCTCGTTCAGAAGAGCTACTCGGTGAACTATCCGGGCGAATTCGGCGGCGGTGTGATCAACCTTACCACCAAAGCCGTGCCAAACGAGCGGTTTATCTCCATCGGAGGAGGGATATCGGGCGATAGCGAGACGGCTGGCCAGTTCGGCTATTCCTACTATGGCAGCAAGAGCGACTGGACGGGCTTCGACAATGGCCAGCGAGACCTTCCGCCGGCGCTGAGAGCTTTCTTCGCCAGTGGCGAGCGGATCAGCTCCGGAAATGTCGATACGCAGGCCATAGCGGGCCAACTCGTCAAATTTCGCAACGCAGGGCTCCAAAGACTATCCAACCTGCCGCCCAACTATTCAGTCAACGTGACCGCCGGCGATTCATTCGAGTTCGGCGGAGTGGAGCTGGGCATCGTCGCGGCTGCGGGTTTCAGCAACAAATGGACGAACAAGGACGCTCGCCAGCAAATTTCCCTGTCGTCGGACCTTTCCACGATCGAGTCCGATTTCCAGCGAGTCTCGACCGAAAACCGGATCGTCGCCAATGGCCTTCTCGGGTTCGGTCTCGAATTCGGGTCAAACAAGGTGCGCTGGACCAACCTCTACATCCGGGACACGATCAAGCTCTCGCGCTTGGGGCTCGGCAATCGGCAGCAGACCAGCGTCGATTTCATGCAGCAAGACACTGCTTGGTACGAGCGCCAGCTTATCAACACACAGTTGGTGGGTGAATTCGAACCGACCTCCGGTGTGAAACTCGATCTGCGAGGCGGGTACGCCAACTCGCAACGCGAAGCCCCGTCCGAGCTTTCGTTCGAATATGTGAGGAGCAATTCCGCCGCCGATCCTTTTGGGGCCCATTTCGTCAATCGCCTCAACAACGGCAATGGCGGGGATGCTACGATAAGCTTTTCTGACTTGAACGAAGATCTTTGGTCTGCCGGTGCCGACCTGAGCTATCTTGTCACACCCGATATCAGCGTGACCGTCGGCGGCGCATTTTCCGACACTAATCGCACCAGTTCGCGGCGGGACTTCCAGTTCCAGGCGCCAAGCAGCTTCCCGGCGGGCGTTGGCCTGCTTCGTCCCGATCTGCTGCTTGCACCCAACCTGATCGATTTCTTCAACATTGTGCTGGTCGAAACCAACGAAGGAAACCCGGCTTTCCAGGCCAAGCTTCGCAATTGGGCAGGATATGGCAAGGTCAACTGGCAACTGACGCCGGAGCTCAGCCTTGATGCAGGCGTTCGATACGAGAGAGCGACGGAAACGGTGGATCCGGTGCAGGTCTTCAACACGCCGGGTGCATCCACCGCCGGGACCAGCCTCAAACGCAATTACTGGTTGCCTGCGGCGACGCTCACTTGGCAGGTCCTTTCTGAAATGCAGTTCCGGTTGAATGCGTCCAAGACCATTGCCCGGCCGCAGTTCCGCGAACTGATCTTCCAGTTCTATTTCGATCCGGATTCCAACCGGCAGTATCAGGGTAACCCGCTTCTGGTAGACAGCCAGCTGTACAACGCCGAAGTGCGCTGGGAGTGGTATTTTGCGCGCGAACAACGCCTGCTGCTGTCCGGTTTTTACAAGCGGATCAAGAATCCAATTGAAACCTTCATCACCGGTGGCGATCTTGTCACTTCGTTTGCCAACGCGCCTGAGGCCACGCTCTACGGTTTTGAAGTGGAGCTCCAGAAGTATTTCGACCTGTCGGGTTTGGGGGGTGACGAGAGCTGGTTCGCCGGGCGCCGGTTGGTTGCGACGGCCAACTACACGTACACCAAGTCGCAGTTGAAGGTTTCGGCCAACGATACCACCGCGGTGTTCGGCGCCTCGTCAACCATCGCGACCGACTATTTCCGCGACGGCGCGCCGCTTACGGGCCAGTCCGACCATATCGCCAATCTCCAGCTGGGTTTCGAGAGCACGGATACGCTTTCGCAGCAAACTTTGTTGCTGACATACGGGAGCAATCGTGTGGTTAGTCGGGGGCTCAACGGTAGCCCGCCGCAGCCAGACGTGATCGAGCGGCCTGGCTTGAGGTTGGATTTCGTCGCGCGCGAAGAAGTGAAGTTTCTCGGCCAGGATGTTGAACTCAAGTTCGAGGCTCGCAACATCACCGGGCGAAAGCGGGAGGAATTCCAGAAATCGGGACCCAATCGTCTGGACATCAACACTTACGATGTGGGGCAATCCTTTCTGTTGTCCGCTACGCTCAAATACTAGGAGCACCGGGAAGAATTCTGGCTAGCTCGTAACGGAACGTCGCGTTCCTTCCCAAGTCAGGGCAATTCGAGCACATAGCCGAGCGAGCGGACGGTACGCAGGGCGTTGTTCGCTCCCGCGACGCGCAATGCCCGGCGGAGGCGGCCGATCCAGACGTCAACCGTGCGTTCATCCAGCGGCGGTTCTTCCTTGCCCAGCGCGGTAATCAACTGCGCGCGCGTAAAGACCCGGCCCGGGTGCTCCAGCAAATATCGTAGGAGGCGGAATTCGTTGGGCATCAATGGAATTGGTTTGCCCCGCCAGAACGCCCTGCCTGCGGCGGGATCGATTGCAAGATTGCCCAGTTCAAGAATGCCGGGTGCCGCGACGCTGCGATCATTGATTGCCATCGACATGACGAGATCGAGCAGGGACGTTCGGCTTACCGGGCCGACGATGCAATTGTCCGCCCCAGCCGCCAGCGCGCGCTGTCGACTTGTCTGATCTTCTGCACCCAGAACCATCGTGATGCGCGCGCCGACACTAAAAGGATCACAGCGTAGGCGGCGACAGATTTCGAGGCTTGAGGATTCGGGCAGCACCCCGTTTACAAATGCCCAAACAACGCCCTCGAACAATGGAAGCGGGCTCGAGCTGGACCATTTGTGAAATACGATCTTCAAATCGCCGTGTGTGAACGGGGCTGTGCCCCCAGCAATGTCGCTCGTGAGCAAGATGTCAACGTGACGCATAATCCCGGCCCCTGTTCCGGGGCCGTTCTGCGACACCGATATGACGCATGCATTACCGTCAGGTGATTTTGCTGCGTGCCCTGAGAATATTCCCTCTAGCACCCGCTGATGAGGTTGTTTCTGCGGTGCATCCCTTTCATCCGCGGATTGTCGGGCCGTTGCGCAGGCTCGGTATGTCACGCTGGCTCTGCAGGATTGCCAGTCTGCGCATCACCGCGGAGAGCGATTGGTCATTGTCGTCCACCTGTTGTGAGAGGATTCTCATGAGCTCGGGTCTGTTCGCGGCCTCCACGCGCTCGAGGAAATTGCCCGAGCCGTCGATTCTTATCGTGACGCGACCGCCATCAAGCACGACCGTGCTAACTTTGCTGCTGTCGCAAAGCACAATGTTTATGACTTGTCCGAGCGCCTCTATGGTGCGCTTCCGCGCCGGAATCCGGACATCGTCGTCGGGGTCGGTCAATGCCGCACGGGCTTTGTGCACGAGCGTATGGTGTGTCGGCCAACCGGTTTGGCCGTCGATGCGATCCAGTTCGCTGTTGAGCGACATCAACGCACGCTCGTCATACTCGATGAAGCGTGCGAGTTCCTGGATGAGGAACTCGTCCGCCGCAGCCTGCCGTCTCATCATCTCGGCGAGCCGGTCTCTCTTCGATTTCAGCTGACTGTCCGCCTGCAAAATCGCACTACGTAGTTGGTAAGCATGTGCGGAGCGCGTCAGATCAGGAATCCCGAGTGCCATGGGCAGGACGTGATCCAGAATGACGGGCTCGAGACGTTCATACCGCACTCGGCCCCGATTGGCACATCCCGACGAGTGGTTGCGATCGGCTTGCAAAAGTCGCCGGGCGTTCCCGCAGACCAGGTACATGATATTGCGGCCGGCGACATACCGAAGTTTCGTATTTTCACCGGTTCGACGATAGACCGGCCGCCCCTTTTTGGCGGCAATGACGAGGTCCATTTTCCCCAGGCAATGGGCGCACTTGACTATGGCAGGGAAAAGGTTGTGGTATAGTATTCGTCTCCGGCCGGTCCCTGAAATGCCTTGGCTCTCGAAAGTCAATTTTGCACCTCCGCCCTGCCTGCGCGCTACCAGGCGGTGTTGGAGAGTGAGCCTTTGGCCTTCATGGGTTGAATGAGCATTGGTTCACCCATGTTCTCGTCCCTAGCCGAGCGCATTCCGGGGGCCTTAGGCAATTGCCTGAAGCTCGGCCGCGACTGCATCACGCTCGCCGTCTGAGGGAGTCGGGTCAGCCGACGGTTCGACTTTCTCGGCGGTCGTGCGGCCATTGACTTGTGGCGAAACGGCCATGGCCGTTGCCCACAAAAGCAGGCGAAAGAGAGTAAAGTGTCTCACGGATTGCTTCCCGTTCCGCTGGCGGGGCGGAGCTCAACCTGACTGCACTCGATGGTGATACCGCACCGCCACGCGGTGCATCGCACCTGCGCCGACGAAGGTAGGGGGTGCCGTTCTCCCCGAGCCTGAACTCGGTCAACCCTGTGCAAGATTCCATAACCGCCCCTGAAGCCGAATTGTGCTGTGGGCGAACGCTTCGCCCGACAGGGCCTTTTCATAGGTCAGCGGGATGATGGTTTCGTGTCAGTATGGCTCAGTTTTTGTGACACGCTACCTGTTGGGGTGCGTCGACCTCCGGGGTGCCGCTGCGGTATAAGATGCCAGCCGGCCTTGGAGGAGCCGCGCGTCAAGCGTTCTTGGCTCACGCCGATATCCTATTTGACCAGTGGCGCCGTCAGCGGGCATGATCGCAAACGATCCACGATAAGGGGGCATCGGCCAAGATGGATTTCCTGAAAATCATCCAGTCACTGGACGAGTTGCTCTACGAAGTAATGTCCTGGCTGATCTTTTATCCGGTCACGTTATGGCGGACCTTGGTGCACCCGCTGAAAATGATGGATTATGCGGATATCGAGCTGAAGGACAGCCGGGACGAGCAATATCTCGATACATTAAGCCCCCCGCTTTTCCTGCTGCTGACCCTCATCCTCATCCACAGCATCGAACTGACGGTTGTTGGCGAGAACGAGCTGGTCAAGAGCAATGTTGGCCTGAAAGCGCTGATCAAAGATGACACCAGCTACATTGTTTTTCAGGCCCTGACGTACAGCCTGTTTCCACTGGTAATGGCTACCGCCTTGGTCCGAAAGCAAGGGGTCGGGCTGGATCGCAACACTTTACGAGCGCCGTTCCACGGTCAATGTTACCTTGCAGCCATGCTAGCCCTTGGCGTCAGCGGAAGCGAAGTGCTGTTTCGATACGGCACCACCTGGACGACGCTGGCAGGCCTGACTTTGGCGCTCGTGACCTTGCTGGCCTATGGCTTGTGCCAATCCTTTTGGTTTGCTCGTCACCTCGATGTTTCGCGGCTGCGCGGCTTCTGGTTTGCATCGCGAGGCATGGTCACGAGCCTCGTCGTGACGGGTGTCATCGGGTCTCTCATCGGGTAGGGCGAGTTGTCGTCTGGCGCCGGAAAAGTAATTCCGGGCTGGCTGGGATTCTCAACAGCGTTTGTTCAATAGGACAGCCGGGCACCAGCGTCGGAGGTTGACGCCGGCACCCGGTCGGCGGGAACCTGCTATCCAAAGGTTCGCCATCCTAGCCTGCCGCCTACACAACTCGCATGCAGGTTTTTGAGAAGCCACCGGCTCCTGCAATTTGGTACTGGAAAATTGCGCCATCCCGTGAGGCCAGTTCTTGCCGCATCCGCGACAAGACTGCGGTGGCGCAATCAATACCGAGCCGGCCGCAATTTCCACAATACGCTAGTCACGAATGCCACCGCGATCGATCCGATGCTAAGCAATGAGAGAATGCCTGACTGTCAACGATGCGACATTTCAAGGGCGTGGGCGCAATTTCGAAGCGAAAAACTTCACCATTTCCTGCACATAGTCTTGCGCTTGGGTGCCGGTTGTGCCGATGGTCACGCCCTTTCGGAGAAACCCGCCCGAGATCGATTGGCGGACGAAATCCGATGCAGTGAGCGCGGGATTCACCTGCCCGGTGCGCAAGTCGAAATAGCGGCCCGCATCATCCATATACACGGTCGGGAAGATCGTCGACGTGACGGCGCTCTCTATACGGGTTGGCGGAACGCCCGTTCGATCGAACGCGTGAAATCCGCCGGGGAAAATTTTCATCGTCGCGTCGCTACCGGCAACCGACATCGCATGCACGGCATCCTGGCATTGCTGCACCGAAACCCAATCGTCCCGGTCGCCTTGCATCAACAGCAAGCTGGCCCCACGAGCCAGACGGGCCGAACGGAACTGGGTGCCGCACCAGGGATAGCCCGCGACGACGGCCTTGAGTCCCTGTTTGTGTCCCACAACGGCATTGGAAAATGGCGCAGCCGCCGCCATCATGACGGCAGTGCCGCCGCGGCTGCTACCGACCGCTCCGATGCGCTTGGGATCGATCTCGGGGCGGTTCCGCAAAAAGGCCAAGGCAGCCAGCACATCATAGGCGCTTGCAGCCCAAGGCAATCTGCCCTGGTCTGCAATCGTGTCGCCAATACCCCGTGCGTAAAACGGATCGACGAGGAGAACCGCAATTCCCGCAGCCGAGAGGGCGCCGGCCTGCTCTAGATGGTGCGGGCCCACGCCGCCGCTTCCCGGCATGATAATGACGACCGGAAGACGCTTCCCCGCCGATACCGGGAGAAACAGTTGCGCGGTCAAAGCGACGGAACTGCCCAACCCTCCCTGCATCGCCTCCCCGAAATCGCTTGGCGTCCGGCTGGGTACTTTTACCGGAAGGCCCCGGACCCCGTTGGAAAGGACAACAGACTTGTCCGCCAACCCAGCCGAGTCAACGCGGGGGATTTCGGCGATCGCCGGCTGTGCCGCCAGGGCCAGCGCCAGAAGCGCAGCAAGCCTCAATTCGGGTTCGTCCGGTCAAGTATCGTGATAGGGGTGTTTGATCCAGGAACGAACCGCATTGCCCCGCTGGGGCCCGTCACGAGCATATTCCCATTGGGCAGCACAGCCGCGCCGGTCGCTTCTCCCAACAGTTTCTGGAACAATGCTTCCTGTGCCATCACGTCGGCAGGGCACATCATCCGCGTCCCGATCATCGGCGGGTAGACCTTCAATTTGGTACCAGTCAGGGCGTAGTTGACCGAATAATTGTTACAGCCCGATTTGCCGCCGATCTTGCCATCCGACCCGAACATCAGCTTGACGTCGGCTTGTGCCACGACGCCGCGCCCGACAATATCCTCGGCACGCCACCACACATCCTTGATTGCAAAGCCCAGCGCTGGCGGGCCCGACTCCGCAATCGGTGCGGGGGCTTCCTGCGTTTCGGCGCGCCTTGTCTTGCGGTTGTACAGGCAAAGCACGGTTCCCTTGGCGCCCTTCATGTGCGCTTGTGGATAAGTACCGGTGACGAACCGTGCGTCGATCATGGTCGCATCCGAGAACCTCACCGAAGGTCCGGCCTTGCCATTGTGGAACCCCGAGGCGCGAATGCAGGCGGCGGCCGACCGCTTTTCCAGAGCCGTATAGGCCGCATTGCTTGAGGCATGCGCGGGCGATCCTGCGACAATGATGGCGACGAGGCCAATTGTTGTCGATTTGCTGTTCATGCTTGCTTCCGACATCTCTTGGGTTTCCGTTAGGCGTCAATCGCTCACAACAGTGTCGCCTCGAAGACAGTGCGGCGCTTCAGCCCACTTTTGCAAAGGACTCCAGCGCCGGCACGTCGGTGACACGGACGCGGCCATAGCCGATTTCGACGAAACCCCGCGCGGCAAAGTCCCGCAGGATCTCGTTGACCTTCTGGCGCGATGCATGAACCGACATGGCCAATTGTTCCTGGCTCAGATGGCCGAGCGCCACGATCGGTCCCTCGGAGGGACCATAGGCCCAGCGCCCCAGATCGATCAGCCGCGCGGCCAGGCGCCGGGCCAGCGGCAACGCCATGTCTTCGATCAGGTAGCGTTCCACCCTTCGCGCAACGGCCAGTTCCGGCGCAAGCAGGAGCCTGAACGTCGAAACATCCCGCTCGAAAATCGCGCGAACTGCGGCCGGGCGAAGCGAAAAGACCGTGCTGGGTTCGATCGCGATCCCGGAGTAAACATGAGGAAGTCCATCCAGACAGGCTAGGAAGCCTGTCCAGTCGCCCGGTCGCATGATGGCCATGATGGCTTCATTCCCGGCGACGTTAGTTCCGACGATGTGCATCTCGCCCGAAACGACCGCATGAAGTCCGCTAGGTTCCCCGTCCTGCAGGAAAAGCGCCTGACCCTTGGACAGCGAACGCGTCGCCCCCGCCCCGAACACAGCCGCCCGAACGTCGGCGGGCAAGGTTCCGAGCCACATGCTCTTCTTCAACAGGGCTTTAGGCATGCCTCCTGTTCTATGTACCATTTCGCGGGCGGCGTCCATGCATCGTAATCACGAAGCTGGGAATCCATGCCGTGGGCGCGTTCGATCGACGCAAGAAGTTGCCACGGTGGCCCGGCTTCCGGACCGCACTACTTTGGCCTTTGAAACAAGTTGGCCAAGCCCATCGACCAGCTTATGCTAAGTCGATGGACAAGGCCAACCCAAGTTCCGCTGCAAACAGTACGCGACAGGTTCGAGCGGCTTAGCAGTTCGTCTTGCTCCCGCCGGGCAGCCGGACAGTCCAGCTGCTCTTGGCAGGGAAGACGGAAATGAAAGGTCTCCATATCCCTGGATCGAAACGCCAGAGGCCGGCAGCGATCGGCGCGCCGGAGCGCCACGCTATCGCGGCGCCATTCCCCATAAGGGCCAGTTCGGCTCCCTGTAACGGACCGTTCCTTGTGCAGGAGCGCAACTTGCCGTCGCGGTTCCCGGCCAATGCCTCCAGCACCGAAATGCGCTCGTCATAGGCCGCGCGCAGGCATTCGGCGTGCCGCGCCTGGAAAGCGCACATGCTCCGGCGTTTGAACCAGTCTGACTGGCTTTCGAGCAACGCCGGGCCATTCGCTTCCGACCCAATACCTTCGCCGGGAAGCAGGCTCGCCATTCTCGCGTCTAGCGCCAGCAATTCTGGCGAAGTGCAGACCAGCATGTCGGAAGCATAGGTTGGCTGCGTGCAATCGGCGCGGCTCTGGGCCACGGGCGGCGGTACCGGGCCCGTGCCAGCTGGATCCCGCTGTGGGGCAGGGACATCTTGAGCCAGAATTGCCAGCAACGATAGCAAGATGGAATCCAATCAGTCCTCGACGCCTTGCGCAGTCCACCGCAAGCCGTTCATGCAAGACATCACCCCCCGAACACCGCCGCGTCGGGAATGAGATATGATTCCCGACCGATCTGCACCGTTGTTTCGTCGCCGCGACGGGTCCAGTTCATCATGAGGGGCCGCTTGATGTCTTGATCATAGCCGATCGGCGAGCCCTGCCGGTAGACAATGGTACGTGTAGTCCCGTCCGGTTTGCGGACTGTAACCGCCGCCGAACCGCTTCCGATGCGAATGACGCCAAAATCGCATTGCAGGGTAGCGCCTCCGTAAGGGACGCAACCCACGGTGCCGGTGGCGTGGAAATTCGATCCTGAAACCAGCGCATCGCCCGGCAATTGCGTGACATTGCTGGTGCCGCCCGTGATCGACAGGCTCAGGCGGATTGTCGCGCGCTCGCCCCTCCGCGCAGCCGCGCGATATAGGTAGAGCCGTACCTTCATATCGCCGCTTTTTGCGACGGGGCCATCGAACCTGTTGAGCGGCTGGCTCATCGAGCCGGCGTAGAACGCAACGTCCGTCTCTCCGGGGGCGATCAGGTTGAAATAGGCGGCACCATTGTCTGACGTCATCGAGGCGACAAGCCGCTGCCCCTCCCTGGCACCCACAACAAGATCGATCGTTTCGTAGCCGCGTATCGTCCTGGTGAGCGTGATGCTCGATTCACCGGGCCTGAACATCACCCTTTCAGCCCGTGGTTGAGACTGCGCGCGAGCGGGCTCCGAAATCGAAACGGCGGAGAAGGCAACCATGATGGCTGCACCGGCGGTGACTACCCTGTTTCGCACGTCTGTTCCTTTCCATGCCTGCTAGCTCGCGGCCGGAGGTTGCCGCAAAGCCGGTCGCAAGCCTCTGCTTGGCCTGCGGGTCCAAACTATTGGCCTCGCTTCCCGATCTGCTGCCCGGTCAATGGAAATCGGGGGCGAGGCCAAACTGTCCTAGGGCGTCAACGGCACTTCGGGTGGGTCCTGATGTCACGGATATCGAGCAGGTTCGTCCCTACGGTTGTCGTTTGCACGCACATTCCGGTCGGGCGGTGGTAGTATATTCCATACACCGTATTGCCCGACTTGAAGAAGTCGACGTTCTCAAAACCTCGTGCATGCAACTCGTTGAATGCTCCAACGCCCTCCATTCCCATGATTCCGGCGATGCTGCCGGCGCTACCGCCACCCGACGGAGCGCCGGGCCTCCGACCGGTGACGGAAACGGTCAGTCGGAAATTGCCGGCCTGGCCGCGCCGTGCCGTCGCCCGCATCTGGTATACGCGAACGATGTAGGCTCCTGAAACGCTGAGCGTGCCGGAAAAGTTATTGCCGGCGTCGGAACCGGTGTGGATTCCTTCTCCATTGCTGCCGGGGGGCATGACGTTGAAGTAGACGATCGGCGATCCGCTCATCCGAACCGTCATGACCTGGCCGGCGCTTGCACGCACGACATAGTCGCGGATCTGGTCACCCCTGATCGTCCCGTTCACGGTGGCGCTGGATTGTCCCCTGGCAAATACCAGGTTGGTCGTTATGATCTGGGCGATCGCCTGCGTAGCAATTGGCACGGCAAGGGCAAGCGCCGTTCCCGCAAGTATCGTCTTGGTGAAATTCCTCATCTGGATGCCTCCTTCACTTGCACTCATGGTGGAATGGTCGATCGACCTGTGCCTTCGAAGTCTGGGCAGGTTCACGCCGCCGCCGGGGCAATGCCTTCGAGCTGCCGGCCACGTCGGCCCGCGCAAGCGCGCTCGCGAGGTTGACCGGAAACGGGGTGCGCGAAACGCGTCTCGGCGCGCCGCGCGCCTCAGCGGCACTTAGGATGGGTCTGGATATCGCTGATATCGTAGACATGGCCATCCGCTATGGTCACTTGCAGGCATTGGCGCGAAGAAGCGCGCCACTGGATGCTGTAGCGGGTGGCCCCGACATCGAAATTGTCGACTTGGCTGAAGCCGCGGCGCTCAAGGTCATCCATTGCCCCTGCGGCCCGGGCCCCCTTGAGGTCTGCGAATTGCGCGACCTGGACATAGCCGCCCCGTTTGTGATGATAGCCGACATTGATATTCCGCTGGTCCACCCCTGCCTGGTAGCCCGTCGAATAGGAGTCGCTGCGATCGTAGTTATGATACGGTGCCGCATACAGACCGTCGTTGTAGCCCCGCTCATATTGAGCCTCGGCCTGCGCGTCGGCGAGATGCTGATTTTTCTCGTGATGGTGGGACTTGTGGCTCAACAAGGCGCCAATCAGGATCGCCCCGGCCGCTGCACCCGCCACAGCCGCCGCCGTGCCGTTGTTTTGGTGACAGTCACCCGGCGTCCCGTCGCTGATTGCCGAATATCGTCCGTCATAAGTCTCGACATGAATGCAGTTCTTGTCGCGGCCGTTCCACCAATAGGACTGCTTGGTGTTGTTCGCGCCGTCGCTGGTCGCAATGTGCGTGAACCCCCGCGTCTCCAGTTCCGCTTCCCCTGAGGAAGCCCTCGCACCGACCAAGTCGCCCATCTGGCTGGCGGGTCGGGCATAAGCCACTGAAATGGGGGAGAAGACTATCGCCGAGGCTGCGGTAACTGCCGTGACGCTACGTAAGATATACTTGGCTGTCATTTGCAAGTCCTTGTCAACAAGTATCGAAGCAGGAAATAATTCTGGTATAAGGGCAACGAATATTTAAATAAACTCATAGAAAAAGCACATATATTACTACGCTGGCCGCTGCTTGGTCGCACTACAAGGGTAAGTATGAAATTAACTCAACGGAGTTTTACGCAGTACAATTACTGAAGAAGCGAGGCCGGGCCTCTGTCTGGTATGTGCTTGCAATTCGCCTTGACGGTCAATGTCGCATCGTGCCAATTTGCATGGCCTTTGGTGACAAAGTGGGGTGGCGATGGCGCGGTTGCTGGCAAACAACGTTACAGGAACCGATCTTCGGCCGATACAATCAGTCGACGAGATCGACCCGCTCGACATTATCGGAAAGCGAACCACCCCCAGCGCCTTTATGGCAAATCTCTATTCGACGTTCGGAAAGCCGAATTGGTATCTTGAAGAAACCAGCCTTGCGTCCAGCGGAACGATTCCAGACACGATCACTGTCCGGGACTATCTGACCATGATCGGCAACATCGCCAGATATGGACCCGATCCGGCCTACTTTATTGACTATGCCCTATCGGGAATACCCCTGTATTTCGGCGCGCTCGACATGGGGATGCGCTATGCGCCAAATTTGCGAGCGGCCCTCGACCTCCTTGTGAAATACGCAAACAGCCGGCCAGGCTATCACAGCCACCGGATACTGGAAGGCGATGGACTTACCACGCTGGAGCTGGTTCCAATGACCAATCTCGGAGCGGGGCGCTCGATCATCGTCGAAACGCCGCTTCTCGTTCATCATGTGCTGGCGGTCCATTGCGCGGGTGAGCCGGTTCCAGACGCGGTTGTGGAGCTTCGGCATGGTCCGCCAAGGTATGAGAAGCGCCTCAGATCCGCACTGGGCTGCGAGCTGCGCTTCAATGCCCGGCGCGACGCCATCACATTCCCTACGTCGCTCTGCCGCAGGCCGAGCGTGGCATATGATCCGGATCTTTGGCGCGCGGCGCTCCTGCGATGCCATGAGGAAAGTGAAAATCGAAAGGGGCCGGAAGGACTGTCAAGGATTCGGGCCATCGTCGTGAAAATGATGGCTGAAAATTGCAGTCCCCCTTGCCTGCGCGAAGTCGCCGACAGGCTGGGATTGTCGGGTCGAACGCTGATCCGTCGGTTGAAGGCGGAGGGCCAGACCTTTCAGGCGTTGACCGACGACCTCCTGCGGGAGAAGTGCATCCTCATGCTGGCCGACCCCAATCTCACGATCGCACGGATATCGGAGGAACTTGGGTATTCGGATGCGTCGGGTTTCCATCGCAGTTTCCGCCGGTGGTTCAACTCCACTCCCGACGAGTATCGCCGGAAACTTCGGTCCGTCGCATGACGGTCGGTGCGTCCGCGAATGTTCCGCGATAGGCCACACGATTGAGGTCCGCCTTATCCTTCTTGGCGCCCAATTGAACCTTTTTTCCTCTCGGGGGCACTAATCGCTATTGCCGGTATATGATGCAGGATCGGAGCGAGATTATGGCTGTCTCGAGTCAGCGGTTGGGAGCGTTTCATACAGAGCGCGAAGCCTATCTGGTTGCGGGTACTCGATCGTGACTCGCGTGCATTTCACGAGCTTTATCGAGGCTATCGTCCTCGTCTCACGCGGTTCCTGACGAACCTTGTCAGCCGCCCCCCGCTGGCCGAAGAAGTCTTGAACGATACGATGATGGTCGTTTGGAACCGGCTTGAAGCGTTCAAGGGCAACAGCAAGCTTTCGACTTGGGTGTTCGCTATTGCCTATCGCAAGGGCATGAAGGCGCTGCAACGCAGCGACGATCCGGTGGAAGACAACCTGCTCACCGCGAGCGCTAGCCACGAGCCTGGCCCGGAAGAGCGGCGCGTCGAATGGCATTGCACGGCCCCCGGTAAGCCGACCCAGAATGCGTTCGTCGAGAGCTTCAACGGCAAGCTGCGCGATGAATGCCTGAACGAGACGCTGTTCACCTCGCTGGCCCACGCACGGGCTGAGCTGGCCGACTGGCAGCACGATTACAACACTGTCAGGCTGCACTCGAAACTGGGCGGGCGCACCCCCGCCGAGATCGCAAAACGAGCAGTGCCGGGGCATGCCCCGGCACTGCTTGTCATCCCTTCAACCATCAGCCAAACAATGGAAGGACTCTACCTCTGAGTGGTAACAATCAGGGGAGCACGTCAAGGAGTTAGTGTCTTGCACCGGGCAAAGGTTCACTGGCTGTTAGCGACATGTTCAGGGCGCAGCAAAAAGCCTCCGCCGAACCTGTCGACGGAGGCCTTGGAAACCCGGATTGCTGCGTCGGTCAGAAGGCCGCAGTCAGGTTGAACACGAATGTACCGTCGGCTGCGTCGCGCAGATGGCCGCCCTGAGTATACGGGACCGATTTGTTGGTATCGATATAGGCAACGCCGAAGGTCAAAATTTTCCAGCTGACCGAGGCGCCAAGACTCCAGTCGAGCTTGTTGTTGAAGAAGGCGTTGTCTTCATGGCCCAGTGAAGCCTTGAGCGTGACAGGCGTGTTGGGAATGCCGATGCTGGCATTGGTGTAGAAATATTTGCCCGTCTTGTTGCCATAGTTCACTTGCTTGGGGGCGATGAACGTGCCGCCCGCCAGCGTGACCGGCCCTACCGTGCCGTTCAGTTCGGCTTGGATTTCATAATAATCGACATTCGACTGGTTGGGATAGAAATAGCCGATGGCACCCAGTTTCCAGCCCGCAGCACCGATCGACCCGGTTGCCCCGGCATAAAGATCGACTTCCGTGTTGCCGTATCCGGCATTTTTGTTGAGGTTCGAGTTCCAGTTGCCGACATAGAGCGAGACGCTGTCCGAAACCGCGTAGGACAGGTCGACGCCGCCCTGGACCGCCACATCCTCGAGATTGAGCGAAACGCCACGGAACCGGTAATCCGAATAGACGCCGATATTGGCACTGACGTCCAGCGGTCCGGTGTCTTCCTCTTCCTGTGCAAAAGCCGGCGTGGCCGCAATTGCCATAAACCCCGCCGTCGCCATCGCGATCGTTCTTATGCTCTTGACCATCTTTATTCCCCTTTTCCCAGTAAACTCCTCCGATACCAGCAAACACGACCCGGCCCGGTTCACAAGTCCGCGCTCAACCTGCGCCGACGATTTCAGATTCGTGTTGCATTGCAGCAACAGCTGTCTTGAAGATCGCTGCCATATCCGCTGCGGTCGTTTCGCGCGGATTTCCGCCGGTCGAAGGGTCTCGCTGGGCATGTTCGCCGATCAGATCCGCCTGGTCGGCGGGAACGCCGATCTCACTGAGGCTGTTCGGGATATCCAGCTGTCTGCGAAACGCGAGCACCCAGTCATAGACCGCATCGAAGCCATTGCCATCAAGTCCCAGATAGCGGGCGAGGGGGACCATCTTGTCGGCAATCGCGGGACGGTTGAACGTCATGACATAGGGCAGCACGATCGCATTGGTGAGCCCGTGATGCGTATTGTAGAACGCGCCGACCGGGTGCGAGATCGAATGGACCGCCCCCAACCCCTTCTGGAATGCCGTTGCGCCCATGCTGGCCGCCGCCAGCATCCGCGATCGTGCCTCAATGTCCTTTCCGTCGGCATAGGCGCGTGGCAGGCAATCCTTGACCAGCCTCATCCCCTCGAGTGCGATGCCATCGGCCATCGGGTGGAATCCGGGGGCGCAATAGGCCTCGAAGCAATGAACGAACGCGTCCATGCCTGTTGCTGCCGTGATGTGCGGGGGGAGGCCGACGGTCAGTTCCGGATCCGCGATGACGACAACGGGAAGCATCTTGGGGTGGAAGATGATCTTCTTTTCGTGGCTGTCTTCCTTGACCACGACCGAGGCACGGCCGACTTCGGAACCGGTGCCGGCCGTTGTCGGCACGGCGATGACAGGGGCAATCCCGTCCGGGTCGGCGCGCGTCCACCAATCGCCCACATCCTCGAAATCCCAGAGCGGGCGCGTCTGGCCCGCCATGAAGGCAATCGCCTTGCCGACATCGAGGCCCGAGCCGCCGCCCACCGCGATCACGCCGTCATGCCCGCCGCTGCGGTAGAGCGCGGTTCCGTCATCGACATTGGCGCCGACGGGATTGCCCTGGACCTCGGCATAGACCGTATGCGGGAGGCCCGCCTTATCAAGCGCCGCGCGCACGGTGGCGATGATGCTGCTGTCGGCCAATCCCTTGTCGGTCACGATCAGCGGGCGTGCAATGCCTGCAATCGCGCAGGCCTCGCCCAGATCGCCAATGCGGCCGGGGCCGCTCCAGATCTTCGTCGGATAGTTCCAGTTGCCTGTCAGAACGGCAGTCATATCAACCCTTTGTCTCTAAACGGAAATGATGGGATTTCGGTCGCGTCAGATGCTCATAGCCGAGCGTGCCGAGCGTGGCCCCGCGCCCCGTGTCCTTGACTCCGGTCCAAGCAAGCGCGGGATCAAGGTAATCGCAGCGATTGAGGAAGACGGTGCCCGTCTCGAGCTCCGGCGCGATCCTGTGGGTGGCGTCCGTATCCTCGCTCCAGATCGAGGCGGAGAGGCCATAGGGGCTGTCGTTCATCAGGCGGATCGCCTCGGCATCGTCGGATACCTTCATGATGCCGACGACGGGGCCGAAACTCTCGTCGCGCATCACCGACATCGCGTGCGTCACGCCGGTCAAAACTTGCGGAGCCATATAGGGCGTGCCCGCCGCATCCCTTGGGAAAGCGGCCGGATCGATATGGGCTTTCGCCCCGGCCTTCACCGCGTCCGCAATCTGGCCGCGCACGAAATCGGCGGCGGATGCCTTGACCATCGGCCCCAATGTCGTCGCGGGGTCGAGCGGATCGCCCAGGACATATGTTTTCGTGATCGCCACAAAACCTTCTACAAAGGCGTCGTACAGGCTTTCGTGCACATAGATGCGCTCGATCCCGCAACAGCTTTGCCCGGAATTGAAGAAGGCGCCATCGACCAGATTTTCCACCGCGAAATCGAGATTGGCGTCTGCGCGGACATAGGCGGGGTCCTTGCCGCCCAGTTCCAGCCCGACATTGATGAGCGCGCCTGCGGCAGCACCTTCCATGACCTTGCCCGCCTCGACCGAGCCGGTAAAGCAGACCATGTCCACGCTCCGCGATCCGATTAGCCGCCCGGTCTGGTCGTGGCTGAGCGCCAGGTTGCGGAACAGCCCGGAGGGGAAGCCGGCCTTGTCGATGGCCGCCTGGAACCGTTCGCCCACGACCAGCGTCTGTGCTGCGTGCTTGAGGATCACGGCATTGCCCGCCATCAGCGCCGGCACGACCGAATTGACTGCTGTCAGGAACGGATAGTTCCACGGCGCGACCGTCAGCACGATGCCCAGTGGATCGCGCGTGACATAGCGCTCGAACCCCTGTTTTTTCGCAGGCACGACATTCGCAAGCGCGCTGCCCGCAATGTCGATCATGTAGCGGGCGCGTTCCTCGAAACCGCGCAGCTCTCCGGCGCCATAGCGGATGGGCCTCCCCATCTGCCAGGCAAGCTCGGGAACGATTTCTTCCTGCATTGCCAACATCGCATCGACGAAGGCCAAGCAGAATTTGGCACGGGTCGCGATCGGCTGCGCACGCCATTCGCACTGCGCCGCCCGGGCTGCGCTTATGGCTGCGGAGACATCGGCGTCGCTCGCAAAAGGACGGCTGGCATAGCAACTATTGTCGACGGGGGAGGTACAGGTGAATTGAGACATTGTTTTCCTGGGGGGTCAGATGATTTCGAAATAGCGCGCCAATTGCCAGTCGGTGATGGCCTTGCGCGCTTCACGTTCTTCCCAT
This sequence comes from Sphingomonadaceae bacterium, assembly GCA_041916635.1. Lineage (GTDB taxonomy): Bacteria > Pseudomonadota > Alphaproteobacteria > Sphingomonadales > Sphingomonadaceae > Aquisediminimonas. The sequence continues at coordinate 1,961,237 of JAYRZE010000001.1, forward strand.
TCGCGGGTCGCCGCATAATGTTCGACGAACTTGTCGCCGAACAGGGCACGGGCCGGTTTCGATGCCTTCAGCCGCTGGGCCGCATCCCAAAGCGTCGTCGGCAGCGCAAGCTTTGCCGGGAATTTCTCGGCATAGGCATTTCCGGCAATCGGCTTGGTCGGCTCGATCCTGTTCTCGATCCCCCAAAGGCCCGATCCGATGCTCGCGGCAAAGGCGATATAGGGATTGATGTCGGCCGCCGCGATCCGGTATTCGACCCGCTGGGTCTTGGGCGAACCGCCGATCACGCGCAGCGCGCAGGTCCGGTTCTCATAGCCCCAGCTTGCGCTGGTCGGCGCCCAGGCACCCGGGATAAGGCGCGTATAGCTGTTGACCGTGCAGGCGATCATGCTCAGCAATTCAGGCATCAGCGCCTGCTGGCCGCCGACAAACCACCGCATCGTATCTGACATGCCGAGCTGCTTGGCTTCATCGTAAAAGACCGGCTTTCCGGATTTTTCATCGACCAGGGACATGTGCAGATGCCCGGACTGGCCCGGCCAGTCGTTCGACCATTTGGCCATGAAGGTCGCCATCCAGCCACGCTTTTGCGCAAGGACCTTGGTCATGGTCTTGAACAGGGCGGCCTTGTCGGCTGACGGTATGGCATCGTCGAATTTGATCGCCGCTTCGAGCACGCCGGGGCCGGTTTCGGTGTGAAGCCCCTCGATCTCCATGTCCATGTCCTGGCAGAGCGTGAGCAGCTCGTGATAGAAATCGGCATGCACCGTATTTCGGATCACCGAATAGCCGAACTCGTCGGGCGTGATGTTGGCGAGATTGCGGTAACGCTTCTCGCGCACCGTATGCGGCGTCTCGTCGAAAATGAAAAACTCGAACTCTGCCGAGGATTTGACGGCAAAGCCCATCGACTTCGCGCGCTCCAGGATCCGCCGGAGCAGCGAGCGCGGGCAAACGGGCTCCATATGGCCGGTGAACTCTCCCAGCACGAGCGGCATATTGTCTTCGAACGGAATCAGCCGGGTGGTTTCGGGAAGAAGCCGCGCCTCGGCATCGGGATAGGCAGTGTGCCAGCCGGTCATCGTGAGATTGTCGAGCAACTGATCCCGGCAATCCCATCCAAGGACGACGTCGCAAAAGCCGAACCCCTTTTCGAGAGAGGAGAGCAGCTTGTCGCGGGTCATGTATTTTCCCCGCAGGACGCCATCGATGTCGAACACGCCGACTTTCGCGTAGGGCAATGCCGAATTTTCGACATAGGCCTTGATCTCGGCCGCGGTCCGCGGAGCTTTGGTCTTGGTCATTCGTTCTCTTCTCGATCTGCAAACGGGAAGGCGCACGGCGATTGCGCCGCGCGCCTTCCCGTTTCCTTGCCTTATGCTTCGCCAACGGCAGCTTCGGCCGCCGCGATTTCGGCTGCGCGAGCCGCGATCCGGTCTCCGATCGGCGGGCCCTGGAATCGCCGGTTTTCGATGCCGAACCAAGCAACGAGCGTCAGGACGCCTATTACGCCCAGTACCTTCAGCGCGAAGTCATTGGGCGGCTGCACGCCGACATAGAAGATCACGCCGGAAATCCCGATGCAGAGCAGCGCCACGAGGCGGAAGACCGGCCCCATGTCCCACGGCCCCATCTTCGTCCAGCTGTTGCCATAGGCGAACAGGCCGGCCGCGATCGGCATCGCATAGGACAGATAGAGCGCGATCGACGTCACCGCGACGGCAACCGAATAGGCGCCGGCGAACGAGGTGAAGCCCACCGCGAGAATTGCGCTCGACCAGATCGCGTGAACCGGAGTCCGGTATTTCGGGCTGACGGTCTTGAGATAGGCAGAGCCCGGCAGGCCGTTATCGCGTGCAAAGGCGAAGGTCATGCGCGATGCCGATGTCACTGTCGCCAGTCCGCAGATGAACTGGGCGATAAGGATGGCGGCATAAAGCAAATATTTGAGACCCGCCGGAAGCGTCGCGTCCATCACATAGAAAAAGACGTTCCAGCCCTGCTTTGCCGCTTCCGCCATATCGGGAATGGCAAGAACGAATGCGCACGAGAACAGCCACGCAAACAGCGCCGCCCAGAACACCGAATGGATGATCGCGGTCGGAACCTTTTTCGCGGCGCCCACGGTTTCTTCCGATGTATGGGCCGAAGCGTCATAGCCGGTCAGCGTGTAGATCGGCAGCAAGAGCCCGAGGAAGAAGATGAGCATCATCGAACTGGTTTCGGGCCAGACGTCGCCGCCGGCTGCGCCCGAATAGTTGGTGAATGTCCACAAACGGCTGAAATCATGCGACGGCGCATAGGCGAACAGCGAAACCGTAAGGAGGACGGCGCCACCCAGGATCAGGTAGCCCGAAAGGTCGGTCAGCTTGGTCGTTGCCTTGATGCCCATATGGTTGATCAGCGCCTGAACGCCCGTCATCACGATGAGGAAGATCAGCTGCGACCAATAGCCTGCTTCGATCCCCACAAACGATCCGAACGATCCGACGAAGAAATTGAAGGTGCCGACGTTGATGGCTGCCAGAACCGTAATCAGTCCGATCAGGTTCAGCCAGGCCGTCAGCCAACCCCAGAAGCGTCCGCCGAGGATCGAGCTCCAATGATAAAGCCCTCCCGCCGTCGGGAAGGCGGAAGCAAGCTGCGCCATTCCAAGCGAGAACATCAGCGCCGCCAGGCCGCCGACGATCCACCCGATGCCGAGCGCAGCGCCGCCGGCGCCGCTGGTGCCCTGGCCGAGCGAATTGATGCCGCCCGAAAGGATACAGATAATCGAAAAGGAAATTGCAAAATTGGAAAAATGCCCCATTCGGCGGGACAATTCCTGGGCATAGCCCATACTGTGCAGTGTCTTCACGTCATCGGCGTGAAGTGTATCGTCCGGCGTTGACATGTCTTGGCCCCTTTTCTGGTTTCCTGTTCAACCTGCGTCACCCACTCATCAATTTACTCGTTAGGCAGCCCTTCTCGCTTCAAGACCCTTGACCGCGGTTAGCAGCATCGGCGCGAGCCGCGCGGCCCAGGCGGCTTGATCCGCCTCGCTTGCGATCAGGTCATTGCGGATTTCGATCATCAGCGCCGCAAGGCCGTGCGCTTCGGCGTGCCGCGCCAATGTGTGATAGACACGGTCGTCCGGGCCGTATGGCTGATTGTCCCCCACGACCAGCGCGGTGTCGGCGGCAAGCTGCGGTGCAAGACTTTCGGCAAGGCGGTGATCGCGGTTATGGATCAGGCCGATATGCCAAGGCCGCTGCTCTCCGTGATAGACGGGAACGAAACTGTGGATCGCGACCAGCGCCTTGATGTGCGTGGCACCCGCGTTGCGCGCATCCTCGATGCCGTCATGATAGGGTGTGTAATAGGCTGCGGTGCGGGCTGCGCGCGCGGCTTCGCCCAATCCCGCATTGCCGGGGACCGGACCCTGTTCGCCCATTTCGACGATCGAATCGGCATCGGCAGGATCGCGGTTGCAATCGATCAGCAAGCGCGATGCCGTCGTCAGCAGGGCAGGGCAGTCCAGCAGGTCCGCGATCATGCGAGTTACTTCGGCCGCACCCGAATCCCAGGCAACATGGCTGTCCAGCCTGTCGCCGTCGAGGCCCAGCGACCCGAAGGATTGAGGAATGAAATTGCTCGCATGGTCGCACAGCAGAAGAATCGGCCCCCGTCCGGCTGGGCGCCATCGTTCGGGCGCAGCCGGCAAGAGCTCGACAGGTGTCACGGACGGATTTTCCGCATCTTCATCATAGCGACCCGCACTCGCTGTTCGATGTTTCAAATATTACAGGTAATGGCAGAATTGCCAATTTTGGAATATTCATTACATATCGTGACACGAGTCAAGAGCCAAAGGCGGAAATTCGACATGGAGGAGATAGATGCCGGGCAAACGGCGGAATCGCTGACCATTGCCCAGCTTGTAAGGGGCGCGCGCGACCGGCTGCGCCCCAGCGAAAAGCGCGCGGCGCAGGCCCTGCTGTACGACTATCCCTATACGGGCCTCCTGACGACTAGCGAGTTCGCCCGCCGGGCCGGGGTTTCGGCACCCACGATCCTGCGACTCGTCACGCAATTGGGCTTTGCCAGCTATCGCGATTTCCAGCGCCGCCTGAAGGGGGAACTGGCGGAACAGATGCAGTCTCCGCTTGCCAAGGCCAGCATCACGCCGCCGGATACGCGCGAACGATCGAGCCTGCATGATTTCGGGGCGGCACTTGCCGCCAATGTCCAGACGAGCTTCGATGCAACGTCGGATGCGGACTTTGCGGCGGTCGTCGCCCTTCTTACCAACCGAAAGAAGCGCATTCATGCGGTGGGCGGACGGTTTACGGAGGCCTTCGCGCTCTATCTCGTCCGCCATCTCCGCATCCTTAGGCCGCATGTGGAATGTATCGATTCCGCCCAGACGGCCTGGCGCGACCAGATCATCGATTTCGACCGCAACGATGTGCTGATCTGCTTCGATATCAGGCGCTACCAGGAAAATGTGATTGCGCTGGCCGAAGCGGCCTCCTCGCGTGACGTGACGGTGATCCTGTTCACGGATCGCTGGCTTTCACCCATTGCGCGATGCGCCAAGGTCAGTTTCCCGATCTGGACGACTGTTCCATCCGAATGGGATTCGACAGTCGCGATGCTCGGGCTTGTCGAAAGCCTGATCGCGGCCACGACGAGCGCGCTCTGGGAGTCCGCCCGCCCCAGAATGGAGGAGCTGGAGCAGCTGAGACACCAGAGGAAGCGCCCGGATCGCGATGGGGGCGTGGATCCCGCGTTGCTGCCTTAGGGCTATGTGGTGTTCAGGTTGCGTCCCGTCACCCGTCATCCCGAACTCGTTTCGGGATCCATGAACACCGCGTTCAAGGGACAAGCGCCATACGGCACGGGCATCGTGATCATGGATGCTGAAACAAGTTCAGCATGACGATTCTGGTTTTGCCGATGGTGCCCCTAACCCGATCCCGGAACGAAATTCGCCACGAGGTCATACCGGTCGCCCCGGAATATCTGGCGGACAAAGGTAATCGGAACTTTCTCGCGCCAGGTCCAGCGCTCGACCATCAGGCATGGCGCGCCCTTCGCAATGCCGAGCCGCCGGGAAACCTCTGCGCTCGCGCCGAGGGCGCTGATGCGGTGGCGCGCCTCGCTCCAGGGAACGTGATCGAGCAGCCAGCTGCTCGGGGGCTCGACCGAAAAGTCGGCATCGCCCGCCTGAGGCACTGCATCCAGATTGATGGCCCGGTCCTCATGGGCAAAGGGCCCGGTCTGTCCGTGATGAATTCCCGCAAGGTGCCGAAGCCGCGTTCCCGCTGCGAAATCATTGGTGTCCCCGTCGGCCGACTCAATCCGGCTCGAAACCAGTTCGAAGCGATAGCCGCCTGTCCGTTCGGCGATCGCCGCCCCGATATCCGGAATGTCGAGCACGGCGGCGTGGACATGCGGATGCGCCACGAACGACCCGGCCTTGCGCCGCCGCTCGATCAGTCCTGCCCGCACCAGCGCCGTCAGTGCCTTGCCGACGGTTGCGCGCGCGCAGCCATATCGGGCGACCAGTTCGTGCTCGAACGGGATCCGGTGACCTGGCCGCCACTCGCCCGACGCGATCCGCGCCTCGATGTCGCTCCTGATCCGGTCGGCAATGGTCATGCCGCAAGGATTCTGTCGAGCACGGTTCGATAGCGCTGCCGGACCGACTCGCGGTCCTTGTGGATACCGCCGGACACAATTTTGCGTCCTCGCCGCCAGACCGTGTCGATGCAGTTCGCGCCACCTGCGAAGATCCAGGAATCGAGCAAAAGATCGTCTTGGCGTCCATGCAGTGCCGGATGATCGGGATCGAGCGTCACAATATCGGCCGCCATTCCGGCCGCCAGCCCCTGCTTCGCGCCCAGCGCCTGCGCGCCGCCCGCAAGCGCCGCGTCGAACAGCCGCCTCCCGACCGACTGCTGACGTTCGTTCGCCAGCAGGTTGCGCGCGCGCCGCGACAGGCGCTGGCTGTATTCGAGCGCGCGCAATTCCTGCGCGGGGTCGATCAGGATGTTCGAATCGGTTCCCGTCGCGATCCGCCCCCCGGCGTCCAGATAGCGGACGGCGGGGAATATCCCGTCGCCCAGATTGGCTTCGGTCACCGGGCAGAGGCCCGTGACCGCGCCGCTGGTTGCAAGGCCGTCCGTTTCGGCGTCGGTCAGGTGCGTCGCGTGAATGAGGCACCAGCGCTTGTCTACATCCGCTTCGCCAAGCAGCCATTCGACCGGCCGCGCGCCCGAAAAGGCGAGGCTCGCTTCGACTTCCTTGACCTGTTCGGCGGCATGAATGTGGATGGGGCTGTCGCTCCGCATCGCGACGAGCGCCGCAAGTTCTTCTCCCGTTACTGCCCTCAGGCTGTGCGGCGCGATGCCGAGGATGCCGTCGGCGGGAAGAAGCCGCTCGGAAGCGTCCAGCAGGTTTGCAAACCCGTCGAGATCGCTCAGGAAGCGTCGCTGTCCAGGCTTTGGCGCGACCCCGCCGAAATCGGAATGGGCATAGAACACCGGAAGCAAGGTCAGGCCGATGCCCGTCGCCTCCGCCGCCGCGACAACGCGCCCGGCCATCTCCGCAGGGTCGCCATAGCGCGCGCCGCTCACATCGTTGTGGAGGTAGTGGAATTCGCCGACCCAGGTATATCCCGCCTCGAGCATCTCGACATAGGCCATCGCGCAGATCGCCTCGACATCGTCGGGCGTCAGGCGGTCGAGAAAGCGGTACATGACTTCGCGCCAGCTCCAGAAATCGTCGTCCCCGGGTCCGCGATGCTCGGCAAGCCCCGCCATGCCGCGCTGGAAGGCGTGGCTGTGAACGTTGGAAAGGCCGGGCAGGGCAATCGCAGCCCGCTCGTCGCCGGGCTGGGGCGGGGTGTCGGCGGATACTCCGGATATCAGCCCGCCGGAAATCTCGATGCGGACATCCTTCGCCCAGCCGGACGCCAGCAACGCGGTTCTCAGCCAGAGTGCAGTCATTTCCGGTTCCCTCTCATCATATTATTATGTCTAGACATAATAGTGCAGGCGTGCAAGTCTTGGCGGCAATGAACGCCGAGTCCCGCCTGTCCTGCGATCGTGTCTGGCTGAACGCCAGGGCCGCAACCATGTCTGTCGCCGGGCAGGTCCAGGATGCGCTGATTGCCTGTAGCAAGGGGAGCATCGTCTATGCCGGGCCGCGCGACACCGCGCCGGCATTCGAAGCGGCGGAACGGATCGACTGCGAAGGCCGCTGGATCACGCCGGGGCTGATCGATTGCCACACGCACCTCGTTCACGCCGGAAACCGGGCGCACGAGTTCGAGCTGCGGCTCGCCGGGGCGAGTTACGAGGAAATCGCGCGCGCAGGCGGCGGGATCGTGTCGACAATGGCTGCCACGCGCGCTGCAAGCGAGGATGATCTGGTCGCGCAGGCGCTGACAAGGCTCGACGCGCTGATTGCCGAGGGAGCCACGACGGTCGAGATCAAATCCGGCTACGGCCTGTCGCTCGACAGCGAGATCGGGATGCTCCGCGCAGCGCGCCGGCTGGGTGAGGAACGCCGGGTCACGATCGTCACAAGCTTCCTCGGCGCGCACGCGCTTCCGCCTGAATATGCGGGCCGGGCGGACGACTATGTCGATCACGTCTGCAACGACATGATTCCCGTCATCGCCGCGCTTGGCCTCGTCGATGCGGTGGACGGCTTTTGCGAAACGATCGGCTTTTCGACGGCCCAGATCGAACGCGTCTTCACCACGGCAAAATCGCATGGCCTGCCGGTGAAGCTCCATGCCGAGCAATTGTCTAACAGCGGCGGGGCGGCGCTTGCCGCACGCTTCGGCGCGCTTTCGGCCGATCATCTGGAACATCTTGATTCAGTGGGCATTGCCGCCATGAAGGCATCCGGCACGGTCGCGGTCCTTTTGCCGGGCGCCTATTACTTCACCCGCGAAACGCATCTGCCGCCGGTCGAGGCGCTGAGAGCGGCGGGCGTCCCGATCGCCCTTGCGACCGACTGCAACCCCGGCACGTCGCCGCTGACGTCGCTGCTGCTGGCAATGAACATGGGCGCGACATTGTTCAGGCTGACAGTCGAGGAATGCCTCAAGGGCATCACCTGCAACGCGGCCCGCGCGCTCGGCATGGGCAGCGAGACGGGTACGCTCGAAGCCGGGAAATCCTGCGATCTCGCGATCTGGGACATTGAGCGCCCGGCCGAGCTTGTCTGCAACATTGGAAGAAACCCGCTTCATGCGAGGGTCTGGAGGGGGGTATGACCGTTTTGACCGTGCCGGGGAATGTCCCGCTCGCGGATTGGCGCACGATTTACCGCGGAGCGACGCCGCAGCTCGACCCCGCCTGTCGTCCGGGCATCGAGGCGAGCGCGGAAACCGTCGCGCGCATCCTCAAGCGGCAAGAGCCGGTGTATGGGATCAATACAGGCTTCGGAAAGCTCGCCACCGTCAAGATCGGCGATGAGGATCTGGAAAGGCTCCAGCGCAACATCGTGCTGAGCCACGCAGCCGGGGTGGGCGATCCGATGCCCGTTCCGGTCGCGCGGCTGATGATGGCGCTCAAGCTGACGAGCCTCGCGCAAGGTGCCTCGGGCGTTCGTCCCGCAACAATTGCGCTGCTCGAAGCGATGCTCGCCAAGGGGTTGACGCCGGCCATCCCGTCGCAAGGGTCGGTCGGCGCGTCGGGCGACCTTGCGCCACTCGCACATCTGGCCGCGACGATGATTGGCGTGGGGGTGATCAATGGGAAGCCGGCGAGCGATGCCCTTGCGGAGGCCGGGCTTTCGCCCCTGACGCTTGGCCCCAAAGAGGGGCTGGCGCTCCTCAATGGCACGCAATTCTCGTGCGCCTGGGCTCTCGCCGGGCTCTTCGAGGCGGAGCAGCTGTTCCAGTCGGCGCTGATCACGGGCGCGCTTTCGACCGAGGCAGCCAAGGGCTCCGATACCCCGTTCGACCCGCGTATCCACGCCCTGCGTCGTCATCGCGGGCAGATCGAAACGGCAGCGGCCCTTCGTGACCTGATGGCAGGCTCCGCCATTCGCGCCTCTCACCGGCTTGGCGACGAACGCGTGCAGGATCCCTATTGCCTGCGCTGCCAGCCGCAAGTGATGGGCGCCGTGCTGACCCTGCTCCGCCAGGCGGGTTCGACCCTGATCGATGAAGCCAACGGCGTTTCGGACAATCCCCTGATCTTCACCGATACCGGCGAGGCGCTTTCGGGCGGCAATTTCCATGCCGAGCCCGTGGCGTTCGCGGCTGACATGATCGCGCTTGCCCTGTGCGAAATCGGGTCGATCGCCGAGCGGCGGATCGCGATGCTGGTCGATCCCGCGCTTTCGGGCCTGCCTGCCTTCCTGACACCGCGACCGGGGCTCAATTCGGGCTTCATGATCCCGCAGGTGACGGCGGCCGCGCTCGTCTCCGAAAACAAGCAGTGCGCCTATCCGGCGAGCGTCGATTCGATCCCGACATCGGCGAATCAGGAAGACCATGTCTCGATGGCCGCCCACGGCGCGCGGCGGCTGGCGGGGATGGCGGAGAATCTCGCGAGCATTATCGGCATCGAATATCTGGCGGCGGCGCAAGGCTGCGATTTCCATGCGCCGTTGACCTCCAGTGCCGCGCTCGAAGCGGCCCGCACGCAGTTGCGCAGGCTGGTGCCGAAACTCGAGGATGATCGCCATTTCCACCCCGACATGGTAGCCGCGACGACGCTCGTGAAAAGCGGCGCGCTGGCCGAGCTTGCGGCGCTTCCGGGGTTGGCATGAGCGACTGGCTTTCCGTTGATCGGGGGCAGGCGCCGCTGATCGTCAGCATTCCCCATGCCGGTCTCGACCTGCCCGAAGAAATTCAGCAGAGCTTCGTGTCGCTGCCGCTGGCCCGGCACGACGCGGATTATCATGTGGACAGGCTCTATGCATTCGCAAGCGAGCTCGGGGCAACGATCGTCCGCACCGCGATTTCCCGTTCGGCGATCGACGTCAATCGCGATCCCTCGGGGCATTCGCTCTATCCGGGTCAGCCGACCACCGGGCTTTGCCCCGAAACATGTTTCGACGGGGCGCCGCTCTACCGGCCCGGCCGCGCGCCCGATCAGGCCGAAATCGCCCGGCGCCGCGCCCGCTATTTCGATCCGTATCACAATGCCCTTTCCGCCGAGATTTCCCGGTTGCGGGCGGCGCATCGCTGCATCGTCGTCTATGATGCCCATTCGATCCTCGGCCGGGTGCCGCGCCTGTTCGACGGCGAATTGCCGCAGTTCAACATCGGCAGTTTCGACGGGAAAAGCTGTGCGCCCTCACTGGTCGGGGCCGTTGAGGCGGCCTGTGGCGGGCATTCGCTTGTCGTCAATGGCCGCTTCAAGGGCGGCTGGATCACTCGCCACTATGGCGATCCCGAAAATGGCGTGCATGCCATCCAGATGGAGCTCGCGATGCGCGGCTATCTCGACGAAGCGGCGCCTTGGCCGCCCGAATGGGATGCATCGCGCGCAGCCCGTCTCCAACCCGCACTCCGCAACATCCTTGTGGCTTGCCTCGATTTCGCGAAGGACCCGTCATGAGCCGTATCGACAACAGCCGGACCATCCGCAGCCCGCATGGGGCCGAACTCAGTGCCAAGAGCTGGCTGACCGAGGCTCCCTTGCGGATGCTGATGAACAATCTCGATCCCGATGTGGCCGAAAATCCGCACGGGCTGGTCGTCTATGGCGGAATCGGCCGGGCCGCGCGCAACTGGGAATGTTATGACAGGATCGTAGAGACGCTGCGCCGGCTCGAGGGTGACCAGACGTTGCTCGTCCAGTCTGGAAAGCCCGTCGGTGTGTTCCGCACGCACAAGGATGCGCCGCGCGTGCTGATCGCCAATTCGAACCTCGTGCCCAAATGGGCGGACTGGGATCATTTCCACGAACTCGATCGAAAGGGCCTGATGATGTACGGCCAGATGACAGCCGGATCGTGGATTTACATTGGTTCTCAAGGAATTGTGCAGGGAACTTATGAAACATTTGTAGAAATGGGGCGTCAGCATCACGGCGGCGATCTCTCGGGAAAGTGGATCCTGACGGCCGGGCTCGGCGGGATGGGCGGTGCCCAGCCGCTGGCCGCGACGATGGCGGGGGCCTCGTGCCTCGCGGTCGAATGCCAGCCCTCGCGGATCGAGATGCGGCTGCGCACGGGCTATATCGATCGTCAGACCGACAGCCTCGATGAAGCGCTGGAGATTGTCTCGACCTCGAAGACGCCGGTTTCAGTCGGGTTGCTCGGCAATGCCGCCGATATCCTGCCCGAACTGGTCCGGCGGGGTGTGCGCCCAGATGCGGTGACCGACCAGACGTCTGCGCACGATCCGGTCAACGGCTATCTGCCAAAGGGCTGGACGCTCGATCAATGGATGGCGGCGCGCGAGAGCGATCCGGCATCGGTCGAACGCGCGGCGCGGGCCTCGATGGCCATCCACGTTCGCGCCATGCTCGAATTTCACCGGATGGGCATTCCGACCTTCGACTATGGCAACAATATCCGCCAGGTCGCAAAGGACGAGGGCGTCGAGGATGCGTTCGCTTTTCCAGGCTTCGTTCCGGCCTATGTCCGCCCGCTTTTCTGCCGCGGCATCGGCCCGTTCCGCTGGGCGGCGCTCTCCGGCGATCCCGAGGATATTTACCGGACCGATGCCAAGGTGAAGGAAATCCTTCCCGACAACCGTCATCTCCACAACTGGCTCGACATGGCGCGTGAGCGGATCCACTTTCAAGGGCTGCCCGCGCGCATCTGCTGGGTCGGGCTGGGGGACCGGCACCGGCTGGGCCTTGCCTTCAACGAGATGGTGCGTTCGGGCGAACTCAAGGTGCCGATCGTCATTGGCCGCGATCATCTCGATTCAGGCTCCGTCGCCAGCCCCAATCGCGAGACGGAGGCCATGCGCGACGGATCGGATGCGGTTTCGGACTGGCCCTTGCTCAATGCGCTGCTCAACACCGCGTCGGGGGCGACATGGGTATCGCTCCACCATGGCGGCGGTGTCGGAATGGGCTATTCGCAGCACGCCGGCATGGTCATCGTCGCGGATGGAACCGATGACGCCGCCCGTCGGCTGGCCAATGTCCTGTGGAATGACCCCGCAACCGGCGTCATGCGCCACGCCGATGCCGGGTATGACATCGCGATCGAATGCGCGCGCGAAAAGGGACTGGATCTGCCGGGGCTGTAGCATGTGAACCGCAGCAGCCCGGGTTGGTTTTGAGCGAGACAGGAACTAGGCACGCCCCTTCGAGAGGCGCGGCTTAGAAACCTGTTCATCAAGCCAGGATTCGAAATCGCGAAAATCGAGGGGCTTCAGGAAAGTAATTCCCACTCCTTGCGCATTCGACCAGATGACCTTGGCACGGCGGGGTCGCAAGCCGAAGATGGTGACAAGAACATCGTCCCCGGGGACCAGCGTGGCTTCCCCGGCAAGGCCGGCGCCCGAAAGCGATACGTCCCGGACCTTGAGGATCGTCGTCTCGTTTTCGCCCGCGACGGTGGCATCAGCATCGCAGACATATCGCGGCGCGCGCGGCTTGACCCGGTTGAGCCTGGGCAGTTCCCGCGAAAGGAACCGGCTGACATCGACTTCACGGTCAAACTGGAGGCCGATCGTCTTGCCACCGGTCCAGCGAACCGTTCCCGAAACCTTGAGATCGGAGCGGATCTCGAGAAGGGCGGTATCTCCCGGAGCCAGCGACAGCCGTGTTTCGACTTTCGCCCCGGTCTGCGAAAGGTTCAGGACCCGCCCAAGCGCCTGATGATCGCCGGCAGTGATCTTCGCCAACAGGAAGACTGACATATGCCGCTTGGCCGTTCGGCGTTCGTCAGCCTTGATGGTGCCGGCCGGAGGTTTTCCCTCGAACATTCGTCCTCACTCCATAATCCGGCAGTGCCGGATTTCGCCCCGAAGCCTTTGACTTTCTGCGGTATGGCCGGAGCCGCCGATCGTCGAAAGGCTGTGTTACCCACTATGGAACGACAGAAACTGCGAAGATTATAGGTGAAATGAACAAATAATTTGTTTTGAACCAGTGTTAACGGCCCAATCGAAGGCGGATCAGGATTCGCCTTCCAGTCGTCGCAATGATGAATCAATGGCGTCGATTGTCGAAGACATGAGCGCAGCGGCTTCAATCAGGTCTGACTCGTCAAGTTTTTGCAAAAACTCGGCGGCTTCGCTGCGAAGCGCAGAAACCCGTGCGTGATGCGCGCCTGATAAACTCTCGGATACGTCCCGTGGCATTGCTCGCCCCTCTTTCGCTTGCGCCCGGTGTAGATCTCATCGTTGCAACTGACATGCTTAACGGCACATGAGCGAATTGTTGTAATCCTTTGTCGGGTCGGACTTGACCGGAATGTTGACGCCAATGGGCGGACCGCGCATGGGAAAGGGCATGCGTTTCTTTTCAGACAATGCCGCCTCGGTTCACCCGAAGGTGATGGAGGCAATAGCCTGCGCCAACCATGTCGATACCGCCTATGACGGCGATGCTCTCAGCAAATCGCTCGATACGGCGTTTTCCGAGTTGTTCGAACGCGAGGTCGGCGCGCTCTGGGTTTCGACGGGAACGGCCGCAAACGCGCTGGCTCTCGCGGCGCTTTGCCCACCGCACGGCGGCGTCATCTGCCACGCGGAGGCGCATATCCAGATCGACGAATGCGGCGCGCCCGAATTTTACACGCACGGTGCGAAACTCATGCTCGGAGGTGGGGAAGGGGCAAAACTGTCATCCGACACGATCCACGGGATTGCCGGTGTCATCCGCAAGGACGTGCATCAGGTACAGCCCCACGCGATTTCGATTACCAACGCCACCGAATATGGCATGACCTATGGCGCGGACGAGGTCGCCGCGATTGGGAATGTCGCGCGCGAACTGGGCCTGAGGCTGCATGTCGATGGCGCACGATTCGCCAATGCCGTGGTTTCGACCGGAGCGACACCAGCGGACCTGACCTGGAGAGCGGGCGCGGACGCCCTGAGCTTCGGCTTCGTCAAGAATGGCGGGATGAGTGCGGAAGCGCTGATCTTCTTCGATCCGGCATTGGCGGAGGCGACGCGCTACCGGCGCAAGCGCGGTGGTCATCTACTTTCTAAGGGGCGCTATCTGGCCGCGCAGATCCTTGCGATGCTCAAGGACGATCTTTGGCTTGAAAATGCCAGCGCCGCCAATGCCGCGGCCAACATGCTTGCCGGCGCCGCGGGGAACCGGCTGGTCCATCCAGTCGAGGCGAATGAAGTCTTTGTCCGCATGACAGGCGGAGAGGCGGCCCGGATCCGGGCCCAAGGCTTCGACTTTTACGATTGGGCGCCGGGCGAAGTCCGGCTGGTGACGTCGTGGGATCAGCCGCAGCACGAAGTCTCCGCATTGGCGGCTGCGATCGCCGCCTTGTGAGCGGCGCGAACGATACGCCCCTGCTCAGCCTTAAGGTTCAGGTCCCGTTCTGGATCTGCACGCTGATCTGGGGCACGACCTGGTTCGTGATCCGCGGGCAATTGGGAATCGTCCCGCCGGGCTGGTCAGTGACCTACCGTTTCCTGGTCGGCGCGCTGGCGATGTTTGCCTATGCCTTGCTTTCGGGCCAGAATCTGAGGCTGAGCGGCTCGCAACAGCGCTTTTCAGTCATTTTCGGGCTCGCTCAATTCGTGCTCAACTTCAACCTTGTCTACCGGGCCGAAGCGTACATCACGTCGGGGCTCGTCGCGATCCTCTTTGCCTTGCTGATCGTTCCCAACACTGTCCTTGCCCGGGTCTTTCTCGGGCAGCGGGCGTCGAAGCAATTCTACCTCGGTTCGCTGGTTGCGATCGCCGGGATCGCGCTGCTCTTCGTCAATGAATATCGCCAGGCAGGGGCAGGCAGCAACGTCGCGCTGGGGATCGGTCTGACGATCGGGAGCGTCCTTTCGGCATCGCTCGCCAATGTGCTGCAGGCGACGTCGCGTGCCCGGGAAATGCCGATGGCGACAATGCTCGCCTGGGGGATGGTCTGGGGGGCGCTGGCCGATGCGATATGGGCCTGGTCGACGACCGGGCCGCCGGTCGCCGATTGGAGTCCGGCCTATGTGGGCGGCGTCCTGTATCTGGGCATTGCCGCGTCGGCAGTCACCTTCATGGCGTATTTCAGGGTCATCCGGCTGATCGGCCCGGGCCCCGCCGCCTATTCGAGCATCATCACGCCGATGATCGCGATGGCAATTTCAACGCTGTTCGAGGATTATCGCTGGACAGCCATTGCCGCTGGCGGCGGGCTGCTGGCGCTTGCCGGCCTGGCGATTGCACTGAGCGCGCGCAGGCCCGCGGCAAAGTCGGGATAGGCGGGTTTCCAGTCGAGCAGCCGCTTGGCCTTGATGTTGGAGACCCGGCGGCTCTCCGCATAGAAGGCGGCGGCCTCCCGGCTCAGCCCGGCGCCCTCGAGAGGCTGCAACGGTGGCGGCGTGACGCCGAGAATGGCGCAGGCGGCCTCGATCACGGCATTTTGCGACGATGGCAGGTCATCGGCGAGATTGTAGCTGCCGGGCGGGGCGTCGAAACTGGCGAGCACGCCCGAGGCGATGTCATCGACATGGATGCGGCTGAAGACCTGGTGGGGAAGGTCGATTCGGTGGGCGCGCCCTTCGACAACGCGCTCCAGCGCGGAGCGACCGGGCCCGTAAATGCCGGGCAGGCGGAAGACGTAGCTATTGGGCGAAAGCGCCTGCCAATCGCGATCTGCCCGGTTGCGGCTTTCGCGACGGCCCTTGAGCGGCGCCGTCTCATCAACCCATGCTCCGCTCGTATCGCCGTAGACGCCGGTTGAGGAAAGATAGCCGATCCACCGCGCCGGGCTCGCCGCCAGCGCCTCGCCATAGTCGCGAAGCACCGGATCGCCGTCGACTGCAGGCGGCACCGACGAAAGGACATGCGTCGCCTGTGCGACTGCAAGCCGGACAGTGCCGATATCGTCGAACGAAAGATCGCCGACAGCTCCCGTCGCGTGCACCTCCCATCCCTTTGCGCGAACGGCATCGGCTATGCGTGAGGCGGTATAGCCCAGCCCGAAGATCAGCAGAGCGGGCATGTCATCGTGCGGGCGGCAGATGGTTCGCCTTCCAGTCCATTGCCATGCGGACTCGGGTCCGGCCCGACGGGTGATCGTAGAAGACGAATTCCTCGACCGGACCCGGCTCGATCTTGCGGTATTCAGAGAGCTTCATGGAAACCTGGGCAAAGCCGTCCGGCTCGCGGGCAACGTCGAGCCCGAACGCATCGGCCTCGCTTTCGTGCACGCGGACGATCGTGTTGCTGACCGGCGTCATGGCCAGCAGCAGCACGGAAACGACGATCGAATAGACAGGCCATGCGGCAATATCGTCCACGCCGCGTAGTCCCCAGGACGCGCCCCACCGCGCGAGGATTCCGGGAACGAGCCGCGATGCGATCCAGAAGCAGAATCCGAACATCAGGGCAAAGCCGATGGTCAGCTTCAGGCCGTGATTCAGCACGTAATGCCCCATTTCATGGCCCATCACTGCTGCCGTTTCGGGAAGGCTAGTCCGGTTGAGGAGATTGTCGTTGAGAGAGATGCGAATGGTCGGCCCCAAGCCGGAGACATTGGCCGAAATCCGCTTGTGCTGCTTCGACTGGTCGAACACGTAGATGTGCTCGGCAGGGATATTCTGCGATCTTGCCATGACGACGATCCGATCGCGCGCGGCCCCCGGTGCCATCTCGGTATAGGTGTTGAACAGCGGGCTGATGAAAACGGGCGTGATCATCACGATGAATGCGATAAACAGCCCTGCCATGCCGGTGCCCCATAGCCACCAGCGTTTCGGGCTCCGCCGGATGCCGGCCATGACGAGCGCGATCACGAACGCGAAGGCAATCACGCTGAGCGCGAGACTGATGCCCTGCTCCCCAGCCCAGGCTGCAAAACCCTGATTCATCAGGCCATATTCCCGTTCGCGGAAGAAGTCTGTGTAGATCGTCCAGGGCAGGACCAGGATGGCGCTGACGACGATATAGGGAATGGCATAGAGCATGGACTGAACAAAGCGCAGCCGCGTGCTGTGTTCCGCCCAGTCGCGGAAGCGCGCCGACAGGCCAAAGCGCAGCAGCGCGTAGTCCGCCAGTACGGCGACCAGCGTGCCCCATAGCAACAGCCAATAGCCGCCTTCGAAATAGGCGTCGGACTTGGCGCGTGCGGCCCCATGCAGCGTGGCCATATAAGCCTGGGTGGCCGCTTCGGGATCGAACGGGGCTGCGTGCGCAATTGCTGGCAAGGCCACAAGAATTGCTGCTGTGGCCATGGCCATCCTGTTCACTGTCATTGCGCGTCTCCCTTTGTGGTGCGTGACAATAAAGCCGGTGACGGATTGATCAACTTCGGCAGGAAGCCTAGGCATCGGGCCATGCTCGATGTCCAGAACGCGCCCGCCGCCCCGCCCGTCATCCACCGTGAGGACTATCGCCCTCCGGACTGGCTGGTGCCGCATGTGGATCTCGATTTCAGCCTGGCGGCCGAACGGACGCGCGTGCGCGCGACATTGTCGGTCGAACGGAACGGCGATCATGACCGGGCGCTGCGATTGGACGGGGATGAGCTTGTTCCGCTGGTCGTGCGGGTCGACGGGGAGGAGACTGCGAACTGGGCGCTCGAAGAGGGTGCTCTCGTCATCCCGCTCGACGGGCGGGCGCACCGGATCGAGACCGAAGTCGAGTTGAACCCGGCTGCCAATACCAAGCTGATGGGTCTCTATGCGTCGAGCGGCTTATTGTGCACCCAGTGCGAGGCGGAGGGCTTTCGCCGCATCACCTTCTTTCCCGACCGGCCCGATGTGCTCAGCCGCTATCATGTCCGCATGGAGGCCGTGCGCGGAACCTATCCTGTGTTGCTTTGCAACGGAGACCCGATCGGCGAGGGCGATTTGGCCGACGGGCGTCACTGGGCGGAATGGGACGATCCCTTTCCCAAGCCATGTTATCTATTCGCGCTGGTTGCGGGGAATCTTCATGCCAATCGCGATACGTTTACCACAGGCTCGGGCCGCAAGGTCGATCTCGCCATCTGGGTGGCGGAGAACGATGTCCCGAAGACGGCGCACGCGATGGCGGCGCTCAAGACGAGCATGGAATGGGACGAGAAAGTCTATGGCCGCGAATATGATCTGGCCATTTTCAATATCGTCGCGGTCGATGATTTCAATTTCGGGGCAATGGAAAACAAGGGCCTCAACATCTTCAATTCGCGCTATATCCTCGCCGATCCCGATACGGCGACGGACATCGATTATGATGGCGTGCTGGGTGTCGTGGCGCATGAGTATTTCCACAACTGGTCGGGCGATCGCGTCACGTGCCGGGACTGGTTCCAGCTCTCGCTGAAGGAAGGCTTCACGGTTTTTCGCGATCAGTGCTTCTCCGCCGACCAAGGGTCCGCGCCGGTCAAACGGATCGAGGATGTGCGAATGCTCAGGGCTGCGCAGTTTCAGGAGGATTCGGGGCCGCTCGCGCACCCGGTACGGCCCGAATCCTATATCGAGATCGGAAACTTCTACACCGCCACTGTGTACAACAAGGGCGCCGAAGTCATTCGCATGATGCACACGCTGCTCGGTCCGGGAAAATTCCGCGCGGGCAGCGACCTTTATTTCGCCCGGCATGACGGACAGGCCGTCACCTGCGAGGATTTCGTGCGGGCGATGGAGGATGCGAGCGGCGTCAACCTCGGCCAGTTCCGCCTCTGGTATTCGCAGGCCGGAACGCCGCGCGTGAAGGCCAGAGTGGTCCATGACGCCGCAGCGGGCGAGGCCGTCCTGACGCTCGAACAATCGGTGCCCGACACGCCGGGCCAGACCGGAAAGCTGCCGATGGCGATCCCCCTGAAACTGGCGCTCTTCGACCGCGAGAGTGCGTCCCACGATGGGGAGCGCCTTGAGGTGCTGACCGATGGGAAGATGGAAATTCGCGTGTCGGGGTTCGCCAAGCCGCCGGTCCTCTCGATCAATCGCGGTTTTTCCGCGCCGATCGTCGTCGAAGCCGATCGCGACGCGACTGATCTCGCATTCCTGTCCGCGCATGACGACGATCCGTTCGGGCGTTACGAGGCCATGCAGCAACTCATGCTCGATACGCTGGTCGGTGCCGTCAGTACCGGCAAGGCGGACCACGCGCCTGTGATCGAGGCTGTGCGCAACACGCTCACGAACAATGCGCTCGATCCCGCCTTCGTTGCCGAAACCGTACTGGTGCCAAGTGAAGCTTTTGTGGGGGACCAGATGCTGGTCGTCGATCCCGATGCCATCAACACGGCAAGAGAGGCGCTTCGCAAAGATCTCGGGTGCGCGCTCGACGGTCTCTGGCGCGGTGCCTTTGCGGCGCACGCCGCCAAGCGGTTCGAATATACGCCGGAAGCGAAGGGCTCGCGGCGCCTGCGCAACGTCTCGCTCGGCTTTATCTCGGCAAGCAAGGCGCAGGATGCCGCGCAACTTGCGTTCAGGCAGTTCGAAACGGCGGACAACATGACCGACCGGCTGGCGGCCTTGGGGACGTTGGCCAATTCGGACGCCGAGGAGCGCGTGGCCGCTCTCGACATTTTCTACAACCGCTACAGGGACAATCCGCTCGTCATCGACAAGTGGTTCACGACCCAGGCGCTCTCGACTCGCAAGGATACATTGCGTGCGGTCGAAGAGCTGCGCGATCATCCGGACTTCACGCTCCACAACCCGAACCGGGTGCGGGCGCTCGCCGGCGCCTTCGCCGCGAACCAGCAGCAATTCCATGTGGCCGACGGTTCAGGCTATCGCTTCCTTGCAGGCATCCTGCTGGAGCTCGATACGATCAATCCGCAAACCGCCGCCAAGCTACTTCCGCCGCTCGGGCGCTGGCGCCGCTTCGATGAAGGACGGCAGGCGCTGATGAAGACAGAACTTGAACGCATCCTCGCCCAGCCGGGGCTGAGCAAGGACATGTTCGAACAGGCTTCGAAAAGCCTCGCCTAGTTTGTGGATCGCCTTCAAGGCGTCGGCAGCGCCGTGGAGGCCTGGCCGAATGCGTAGCGCCATCCCTTGGGGGTGCGGACATAGGTGTCGCTGAACCACAAGCGGCGGTCGAATTCCTCACCCCTGGCTTTGCCCTTGAGCCAGAGCCGGGCCGTCACAATGGCCGTGTCGTTGCCATAGAGTCGAACGGTCTGCGTGCCCTCGTCCTCGACCTGATGCTCGAACTGGATGGTGCCGGCCCGCGCTCCCTGCAGCAGCTCGTCGCGCGTGTGAACGGTGCCCACGCCAAGGATCAGGATCATGTCCTCGTGCAGGATGGCGGCCATCGCGTCGGCATCGTTGCGTTCGACTGCAGCCTGGTAGGCGGTGTCGAGCGCGGCGACCTCCCGCTTGTCGTTATCGGCGCTCGCCGATGCGGCAGTCGCGCCGGCAACGCATGCCAGGGCTGCCAGCGCCTGTGTTGTCGTGTGAAGATCCATATTCCGTTCCCGTGAATGAAGTGACGGGAGCGGCGCTACCATGTGCGGGATCGGCCCGGCTTGCACTATCCTGCGAATTTCAGGCCCTCACCTGCGAGGGCGAAAGCCCGTAATGGCGCGCAAAGCTTCGGGTGAAGTGGCTGAGATTACGGAAGCCGCAGGCATAGCAGGTCTCGGTGACACTCCGGCCTTGCAGCAGCATCGAACGGGCTGCAGAAAGGCGGGCCTTGAGAAGGTAGCGGTGCGGCGGCATTCCCGCCATCTCGGCAAAGATGCGCGTGAAATGAAACGTGCTCATGCCCACTGATCGGGCAAGGTCGGATACGCTCATATCCTCTGCATAGTCGCGATCGATGCGCTCGCGGATGTGGTGCACGCGTTCAGCATACCAGGAGAATTTCCGATCGCTGAACAGTGCGCCAGGGCCTTCGTCCTGACGGATATGGAAGATTTCGGTGGCGCAATACTCGGCGAACATCGGGCTGCCGGAAGCCATGGCCCGGTTCAGGCCCCAGCGCAGGTAGCGAAGCCGGTTATCGGCCTTCAACACCGGTCGTTCCGAGCGTGCCCAGGATCGCGCCCTGTCGAACCTGTCTTCATCGGCGGCAAGATAGGTCAGTGTCAGGCAGGTGTCGTTGAACCCTCGGCCTTGGAATCCGGCGCGAAACCGCATGCCGGGATGACTCAGCATCACATCGCCCGGAGCGACCCGCCATCGACCCTCGCCTATTTCGAGATCGAACGTCCCATCTTCGACAAAGCTGGCCATGAAGCCTGCGGCTATGTCTTCGTAGGGCTGGTCTTCATGCTCGACCGGGTGATCGAAGCGATGCACCCGGATTTCCGGAGACTCCCAGAGCGGAACGATGCGGGCCATGGCCCGTCACTACCAATTCGACGTCCGTGCGGTCAATCGCGGGAGGCGCGCGCCTTGGCAAGCTTGGGGAGCATGTTGCTGAGATAGGTCAACCGCCCGGTGGGTCCGGTGGACCTTTTCGCCTCGCCGAGATGTGCCGTCCAGGCAAGGACCGACGCATATTCGAGTTTCGGCGACGGGGCCTGCCTGATTGGGGCGGGCGGGCGGCTTCCCGAAGGATAAATGAACCCATGAACCGGCCAGGCGGTGCTGCCCAGGTCCTCGCTCGGCGCATACCACACACGTACGGCGGTCCAATCGCCTGCTTCGGAGACGTCGATGACTTTCACGTCCCGCTCGACCTGTCCGCGCCGGCCGTCGATGGGAGACCAGTTGGCGTGCGTGACAAGAATGGTACGATCGTCGACGATCGCGCTCACGGTCGCCACATGGCCAAGCTCCATCCGGCCATAAGGGATGAAAGCCATCACGGCGCCGATGCGCGGGCGGTTTCCGCGCTTGTAATGGCCATCGGCCTGATCCCACCATGTCCAGGCGTCGCCATAGATCTGGACACCGGAAACCGCGCGGGCAAAGGGCACGCACTCCCAGTGATAGCGTGGCTCCGGCTCGGGGAGCGGAACCGCGCCGATCGGCGTGGCAAGGCAAGCCAAGACCAGACCAGCCCCTATGCCGATTGCTTTGAACATATCTATACCCCGAAATATCTACCCGCACTCGCCCCATGGCAGATGCGAGACGATCAATTTTTTACGGTATTGGTAAATATTGCGATAATGATCGGTGGCGGTATCGCGCATGGTTCGCGCTTGACCGCGTGGCCACCTATGCGCGACGGAAGACATCATGACACTGGAACAGCTCCTCTCCGCCGAATTCGCGACCATTCCCGATCTCGTCCGCGCGCACGCCGCCGCGCGGCCAGATGCGATCGCCGTTGCCGATCCCGACACGCGCCTTAGCTGGGCGGAATTCGATCGGCTGGGAGACAGGATCGCGTCCCGGCTCCAGCGCGAGGGAATTGGGCCGGGCAGCGCAGTCGCGCTGGCGGGTTACAATTCCGCCTGGCATGTCGCGATCTGGCTTGGCGTGTTGAGGACAGGCGCAGTTGCCGGCCTGATCACCGTTTCAGCGACGGGCGAGCAGATGGCGGCGATGATCGCCGATACCGGCGCCCGGCACTTGTTTCTCGATGCCGGTGCTGCGGCCACGCTCAAGGGCTTCGGTTTGGGCAATATCCAGCAGATCGCGATGGACGGCAGCGACGCGGGAGAGCCACTGCGTGAATGGATGGATCCGGAAGGCAGCATGCCGAAGCTTGTCGAGATCAAGCCGGAAAGCGGCTTCAACATCATCT
This sequence comes from Sphingomonadaceae bacterium, assembly GCA_041916635.1. GTDB lineage: Bacteria > Pseudomonadota > Alphaproteobacteria > Sphingomonadales > Sphingomonadaceae > Aquisediminimonas. The sequence goes on from JAYRZE010000001.1 coordinate 1,983,970, forward strand.
ATTCCTCGGGCACCACGGGAATTCCCAAGGGCATCGTTCACAGCCATGCGATGCGCTGGCAGCACATTCAGCGCGGGCTTCCGGCCTATGGCCCGGATGCGGTGACGATCCTTTCGACGCCGATGTATTCGAACACGACGATGGCCTCGTTTTTGCCCACGATGGGCTCGGGCGGGAAGATCGTTCTGATGAAGAAGTTCGACGCGCACGGCTTCCTCGAACTCGCCGAGCGGGAGCGCGCGACCAACACGATGCTCGTGCCTGTCCAGTATCGCCGGATCATGGCGCTCCCCGATTTCGACACGTTCGACCTGTCGAGCTTCGTCATGAAATACTGCACCAGCGCCCCGTTCCCCGCAGCGCTCAAGGCCGATGTCGTGAAGCGCTGGCCCGGTGGGCTGGTCGAGATTTACGGGCTGACCGAAGGGGGAGGGGTCTGCCTGCTCGAGGCGCACAAATATCCCGAAAAGCTTCACACCGTGGGACAGCCGGCGCCGGGGCATGACATGCGCGTCATCGACGGGGAGGGGAACGAACTGCCGAAGGGCTCGGTGGGCGAGATTGTCGGCCGTTCGCCTGCAATGATGACGGGTTACAATAACCGCCCCGACGCCACAAAGGCGATGCACTGGCACGACGCCGAGGGCGCCCTCTTCTACCGCCACGGAGATATTGGCCGTTTCGACGAGGACGGATTCCTGACACTGATGGACCGCGCCAAGGACATGATCATATCGGGAGGATTCAACATCTATCCCAGCGATCTCGAAGCCGTTCTGCTCCAGCATCCCGGAGTGGTGGAAGCGGCGGTGATCGGTGCGCCCAGCGAGGAATGGGGGGAAACGCCCGTCGGCTTCGCCGTGTTGCGCGACGGCGCGACCGTTGACGAGGTGCTGGCGTTCGTCAACGGGAAGGTCGGCAAGACGCAGCGGCTCAGCCGTCTGATCGAGACCGATGAGTTGCCACGGAGTGCGATCGGCAAGGTGCTGAAACGCGAGCTACGCGACAGCTTGACGTAAACGTAAAGCTGCTTCACTCTCGTTCCGAAACGAGAGGAGCCCTGCCATGTCCGAAGTCTTGACCGAAACGCGCGATGGCGTGCTGATCATCACGCTCAACCGTCCCGAGGCGAAGAACGCCGCGAACCGGGCGTTATCCGAGGGCGTCGCCGCCGCGCTCGACAGGCTGGATGCGGAGGATGGCCTGCGCGTGGGCATCATCACCGGTGCGGGGGGGACCTTCTGCTCGGGCATGGACCTGAAGGCCTTTCTCCAAGGCGAAGTGCCTGCCGTGAAGGGGCGGGGCTTTGCAGGGCTTACCGAAGCGCCACCCAAGAAGCCGCTGATTGCAGCCGTCGATGGCTATGCGTTGGCTGGGGGGTTCGAGATCATGCTTTCCTGTGACCTGGTTGTGGCCAACAAGGATGCGAAATTCGGAATTCCCGAAGCGAAGCGCGGGCTTGCAGCGGCCGCCGGTGGTCTGGTGCGCCTCCCACGCCAGATTGCCCCACGTCTCGCGATGGAGCTGGCGCTGACGGGCGATTTCATCACGGCGGATCGCGCTTATGAAATCGGGCTCATTAACCGCGTGACCGACGGACCCGCGCTTGATGCGGCGCTCGAACTTGCAGCCAGCATCACCGCGAACGGGCCGCTTGCCGTGGCGCGATCGAAGCAGGTGATTGTTGAGTCGGGCGGCTGGTCGGAAAGCGAGATGTGGGCGAAGCAGGGCGAAGTGCTCGGCAATCTTTTCGCCAGCGAAGATGCACGGGAAGGGGCGGCGGCCTTCGCCCAGAAGCGCAAGCCGGAATGGAAGGGGCGTTAGGGGTTAGCGCTCCAGCGCTGCCAGCCGGATCACGTCCTCCCCGAGCGTGAAGCCGTCGCTGTGCGGGGCCTTACCGGCATAGATGAAGCCATGGGCGGGATAGCTGGTCGTGCCGAAATCGTTGGTGCCGGAATACCAGATCTTCACCCGGCTCCAGTCCCCGTTCTCCGAAACGTCGATCGCGCGGACGTCGCGCTCGATCCCGCCGCGGCGTGACCAGTTTGCGTGTGTGAGAAGGATTTCACGGTCGTTGACGATCTTGCTGACCATCGCGACATGGCCATAGCCCATCTTGCCATAGCCCGGCATTGCGAGGACCGAGCCTTCGCGCGGGCTACTCCCCCGCTCGTAACGGCCTTCAGCCTGCGCCCACCAGGTCTTTGCGTTGCCGCGAATATCGATGCCCGACATTTCGCGCGCGAACGGCACGCACTGAAGATAGCGGCTCGCGTGCGCGGTTGCCGGAAGCAGGCTTGCCGAAAGGAGAACTGCGCTGATTGCACGAGCAAGAAACTTCACCTGAATGCGACCCCGAACCTTGACCCTATGCAGGATCAATGCCTGTGACAGGCATCACAACCAAGTCCGGATCGGCGGGGCGAACCTTGGCCGGGACGAGTCGTTTCGCCGCATTCGACTCATCGCCGGACGCATTCGGTTCATCGGGCAGAAAGGTTCGTCAGGCCTTTGCCTTGAGCGAATCGGCGACTTTGACGCCGTGCCGTTCGAGCGCTTCGACGATCTTTCCGGCGCCTTCGAGGTCGCCCCAGAACATCGGGCCGCCCCGATAGACGGGCCAGCCATAACCATAGATCCAGACTACATCGATGTCCGATGCACGCTGGGCCTTGCCCTCTTCGAGGATCAGATAGCCTTCATTGACCATCGGGTAGAGCGTCCGCTCGACGATTTCCTGATCGGTGATCTCACGCTTGGGAAGGTTCGACTTGGACCGGAAATCCTCGATAATCGCCAGCGCTTCCGGGCTGGGCGTACGGTTGCGCTTCTCGTCATAGTCGTAGAAGCCCTTGCCGGTCTTCTGTCCCCAGCGCCCGGCGGCGCAGAGCGCATCGCGGATCGTTTCGATCCGGTTCGGATCGCGGTGCCAGCCGATATCGAGCCCGGCAAGGTCGGACATCTGGAACGGCCCCATCGGCATGCCGAAATCGGTGTGAACCTTGTCGATCTGCTCGGGGGTCGCGCCTTCAAGCAGAAGCTGGTTCGCGGGCGCCTGCCGCTGCGCGAGCATCCGGTTGCCGATGAAGCCGTGGCAGACACCGGCGACAACCGCGACCTTGCCGATCTTCTTGCCGATGGCCATCGCGGTTGCGAGCACGTCGGGCGCGGTCTTTTCGCCGCGCACGACTTCCAGCAGCTTCATCACGTTGGCCGGCGAGAAGAAATGCATGCCGAGCACATCCTGCGGCCGCGCGGTCGATGCCGCGATCTCGTCGACATTGAGATAGGATGTGTTCGAGGCAAGGATCGCGCCCTGCTTCACGATCTTGTCGAGCTTGCCGAAAACGTCCTTCTTGACATCCATATTCTCATAGACCGCTTCGATCACGAGATCGCAATCGGCGAGATCGTCGAACGAGAGGCTGGGGGTCAGCAATCCCATCATCTGCTCGACACGCTCCTGCGTGAAGCGGCCCTTCGCAGCAGATGCCTCGTAATTCTTACGGATAAGGCCAACGCCGCGATCCAGCGCTTCCTGCTGCATTTCGACGATCGTCACCGGAATGCCTGCGGCAAGGAAGTTCATCGTGATGCCGCCGCCCATCGTGCCCGCGCCGATCACGCCCACCTTTTTCACATCGCGAAGCGCCGTGTCCTTCGGCAGGCCGTCGATCTTTGCGGCCTGCCGCTCGGCGAAGAAGATGTGTCGCTGCGCTGCGGACTGGCTGCCCATCATCAGCTTCATGAACTCGGTCCGCTCGAATGCCAGGCCTTCCTCGAATGGCAGCCGCGTCGCAGCCTCGACACAGGCAATATTGGCATAGGGGGCATCGAACCCCTTGAACTTGCGGGCATTGGCGGCCTTGAAGGCATCGAGGCTCGCTGCATCGCCCTTGACGGGGAGGGACCGGGTGGCGCGCGGCCCTTTCGCGATCATTTCGCGCGCAAAGGCAATGGCGTCCTCGGCAAGGTTGCCTTCGGTCGCAAGCTTGTCCACCAGTCCGCTCTGCAGCGCCTTGGGCGCCGGAACCTGTTCGCCCAAAGCGCACATGGCAGCGGCGGCTTCGACCCCGACGATGCGGGGCAGGCGCTGGGTGCCGCCGGCACCGGGCAGAAGGCCAAGCTTGACTTCGGGCACGCCCAGTCGAGCGGAGGGAACGGCAATGCGGTAATGGCAGCAGAGCGCCGTTTCGAGGCCGCCGCCAAGCGCGGTTCCGTGAATCGCCGCGATCACCGGCTTGGGGCTTGCTTCAAACGCATTGATGACTTCGCCCAAGCCGGGTTCGACCGGCGGTTTGCCGAATTCGGTGATATCGGCCCCGGCAAAGAATGTCTGGCCTTCGCAGCGCAGGACGACGGCCTTGACGCTGTCATCGGAGAGCGCTTCCTTGATTCCGGCAAGCAGGCCCTGCCGAACCGCCGCGCCCAGCGCATTGACCGGCGGGTTGTTGGAAATGATGACAAGTACGTCGCCCTGACGCTCGGTTGTGATAACGGACATTTCAGCTTCTCCAGAAAATCAGGCGGCAATCGCCGAATAGATCATGGTCTTGATCTCGCGGCGGACCGGATAGGTCGATGACGGCATCAACTGTGTCATGAAGACCATCGTGATATGTTCGACCGGGTCGACGAAGAATCCGGTCGAAAACATTCCGCCCCAGTAGAATTCCCCCTTCGATCCGGGAATCATGGTCGCGGCCGGGTTCATGTTGCAGGCAAAGCCGAGGCCGAAACCGATCCCGGCATTTTCCGCCTCGCTGAACAGCGACTGCGAAATCTCGGTCAGATCCTTGTTGTCGGGCAGATGGTTGGCTGTCATCAGTTCCAGCGTTTTCGGGCTTATGATCTGGACTCCGTCGAGCGCGCCGCCATTGACGAGCATCCGGCAGAAACGGTGATAATCGGAAAGAGTGGAAAGCAATCCGCCACCGCCCGAAAGATACTTGTTCGGCTTGGCCCAGCGGCTCCCTTCGCCATTGTCGAAGAGCTTCATCTTTTCCTTCGGGTCGAAGGCATAGCAATCGGGCACGCGGTGCGCCTTGTCGGCCGGCACGTGAAAGAAGGTGTCGACCATGCCAAGCGGGTCGAACAGGCGCTCCTTGAACACTTGATCGAGCGGCTTGCCTTCGATCCGCTGGATGATCGCGCCCAGAACGTCTGTCGAAACCGAATAGTTCCAGACCGTGCCCGGATCGAATTGGAGCGGTATTTCTGCAAGAGCCGCAACGAACTCGTCGAGATCGCGCTTGCCGTGGAAATCGTCAATCTTCTCGCGCCGGTAAGCGGCATCGAGCGGGTTGCGTTCCTGGAACCCATAGGTGAGCCCGCTGGTGTGGCGCAGCAGGTCGATCATCTTCATTTCAGTGCGCGCCGGACGCGAGACGAACGGCACGTTGCCGCCGCCTGCCGCAAAGACGCCGAGCTTTTTGAATTCGGGCAGGAAGCTCGCGACGGAATGCGAAAGCGCGACCTTGCCTTCCTCGACCAGCTGCATGAACACGATCGAGGTAACCGGCTTGCTCATCGAGGCAATGCGGAAGATCGCGTCTTCTTTCAGCGGTTCGCCCTCGCGGGCGTTGCCCTGGACCGAGAGGTGCGCGATCTCGTCGCCTCGTCCGATCAGCAGCGCTGCATGCGGCAGGCGGCCGCTATCCAGATATTTGGCCTTCAGGAAGGCGGGAATGCGCTCCAGCCGGTCGGGCAGGAAGCCCAGGTCGTGCGGGTCTGAACGGGCAAGCATCATACTGCAGGCTTTCCTGTTTCCTGGCGTGTCACGGGGTGCGAGCTTGAAAGCCCGCCATCCACGGCAATCGCCTGTCCGTTGACGTAACTGGCCTCATTCGAAGCCAGGAACAATGCCATATTGGCAATCTCGGTCGGCTGGCCCGCGCGACGCAGCGGGTTCAGGCGGCCGACCTTGTCCATTTTGTCGTTCTCGCGGGCATAGACGAAGACCCGCTCGGTCATGCCGGTCTCGATCAGGCCGGGGCAGATGGCGTTGACGCGCACGCCCGTTCCCGAAAGCTGCTGGGCGGAGGTCTTCACAAGATTGATGACACCCGCTTTCGACGCCGAGTAATGCGCCCCGCCCGCGCCCGAGCGTATGCCCGCGACGCTCGCCGTACAGATGATCGAGCCGCCGCGCCCCTGATCCATCATCAGCTTGCCAGCATGCTTGATCATCAGCCAGGGGCCGATGAGGTTGACGCGGAGGATTTCAGCGAAATCTTCCGCCTTGGCATCGAATATGCCGTCCATCCCGCCGGAGATACCCGCATTGGCATAGGCCGCATCGAGCCCGCCATAAGTGGACTTGGCGATCTCGACGAGCTTGATCACATCGGCTTCGTTTCCGGCGTCGATCTGAAGCGCGGTCACCGTGCCTCCTGCATCCGTGATCGCCTTGGCGGTTTCGAACACCGCTTCGGTCTTGTCACCAATGACGAGTTTCGCGCCTTCCGCTGCAAATCGCTTGGCGCTGGCGCGGCCGATGCCCGAGCCTGCCCCCGTGACAATTGCGACCTTGCCCTCAAGAGCACCCATCATGCACCTCCGCTGATCGTTGCGCCGCCATCGCAGACGATGGTCTGGCCGGTTGTAAACGCGCCGGCATTGGACGCGAGGAACACCGCGGCTCCGGCAATCTCGTGCGGTTCGCCGATCCGCTTGAGGCAGGCCGCTGCGGTCGAAACCCGGAGCGTATCGGGATTCTCCCAGAGCGCACGGGCCATGTCCGTCCGGATCAGGCCGGGGGCGATGCAGTTGACGCGTACTCCTTTGGGTCCGAACTCTACGGCAAGGTTCCGCGCCATCTGCATATCCGCTGCCTTGGAGATGCAATAGGCGCCGAGAATGGGCGAGCCCTTGAGTCCGCCGATCGAGGAAATGATCACGATCGAGCCGGCTCCGCGCTCGAGCATTTCGGGCGCCACCATCGAGATCAGCCAATGGTTCGACAGGATGTTGTTGTCGAGGATCTTGCGGAACTGCTCATCGCTGATGGAGAGCGAAGGGCCATAATGGGGGTTGGAGGCGGCGTTGCAGACCAGCGTCGTGACCTTGCCGAAGGCGCGCCGTGCTTCCGCCACCAGATTGGCGAGATCGTCCTTTGACGAAATATTGGCCGGAACCGCGATCGCCGTGCCATTGCCGTGCAGCGTGTTCAGTTCCGCCGCAGCTGTCTCGCAGGCGTCCGCCTTGCGGCTGGAAATGACGACTTTTGCGCCTTGCGCCGCCATTTCCCCTGCAATCGCGCGGCCGATCCCGCGTGACGAGCCGGTAATGACGGCGACCTGCCCGGTCATGTCGAAAAGGGACATCCGCTCCTCCTTGGTGTCGTGCCTATTTGGCGCCCGCAGCTCGGGCGAAGCTCCATGCGCGCTCCGCAAGCGGGGTCACGCGCTCCGACATGTTCTTGGCATGCGCCGAAGATGCCGTGCCATCGATCACGCGCCTCTTGATGCCCTGCATGATACCGGCAAGCCTGAAGAAATTATAGGCAAAGTACCAGTTGAGATCCGGCACGCCGTCGCGCCCGGTCGCGGCGCAATAGCGCTCTACGACCTCGTTGAGTTCCGGAATGCCGAGCGCCTTGCGATCGAGGTCCATCACGCCCGAGCGACCGCCATTTTCCGTCACCCAGGCGAGCGCCACATAGGTGAAGTCGGCAAGCGGATCGCCGAGCGTCCCCAGTTCCCAATCGAGGACGGCAAGTACTTTGGGTTCGCTTGCCGCGAAGATCATGTTGTCGATGCGGTAGTCGCCATGGACGACGCTTGTGCGCGTCTGTTCGGGAAGCGTGGCGGGAAGGAATTCGATAAGCCTTTCCATCTCGGGCATCGTTTCGGTTTCGGAAAGGCGATATTGTTTCGTCCACCGGTCCACCTGCCGCCCGAAATAGTTCCCCGGCTTGCCATAGTCGGAGAGGCCTGCCTGTTCGAAATCGACATTGTGGAGCGCGGCGAGTGTGTCGATCATCGCGAAATAGGTCGCCCGGCGCTCGTCCGGACCGCTGGCATCGGGCATGGCGCCGTCCCAGATCGTCCGCCCCTCGACCATCGCCATGATGTAGAACCAGCTGCCGATCACGCCGTCGTCGGTGCACAGGCCATAGGGCCTGGCGACAGGAAAACCGGTCGGATGGAGCCCGGCAATGACCTTGAATTCCCGGTCGACCGCGTGCGCCGAAGGGAGCAACTGGCCGAACGGCTTGCGGCGGAGGACGTAAGAACCTGACGGGGAGTCGATCCGGTAGGTGGGGTTCGACTGGCCCCCGGCAAACTTGCCCTGGCGGAGCGGCCCCTTGAAGCCTTCGACATTGGCCTCCATCCACTCGGTCAGCCGGGCTTCGTCGAGTATGTCCGTCCCCTCGGGCGCGACGGTGCCCGAGAACAGTTTTTGTGCATCCATCGGCGTCGTGGCCATCAGCGCCTCACTGATCGAAGACGATGACGGAACGCGCGCTGGCGCCGCCCTTCATCTTTTCGAACCCGTCGTTGATCCCCGAAAGCGGAATCCGCTCGGCAATGATCGTGTCGAGATCGAGCAGGCCGCGGATGTAGAAGTCCACGAGGCGCGGAATATCGACCGGGAAGCGGTTGCCGCCCATGATCGCGCCTTGCAGCTTCTTGCTCTGGAGCAGATCCATCGCCGACAGGCCGACTTTTTCGGTCAGCGGCATCATGCCAAGGATCGTCGCCGTGCCACCGCGCCGCAAGACGTTGACAGCAAGCTGTGCCGATGCCGGCCGTCCGACGGCCTCGATCGCATGATCGACCCCGCCCTTGGTCATTTCGACGATCGTGGCGGCCGCACCTTCTGCCGCTGCGTCGACCACATCGGTCGCGCCGAGCTTTTTCGCCAGTTCGCGCTTTTCGGGGATCGGATCTGCGGCGATGATCCGCCCGGCACCGGCAATCTTCGCGGCATTGATCGTGGCCAGCCCCACACCGCCGCAGCCCACCACCGCGACGGTCTCGCCCGGCGTCACCTTGCAGGCATTGAAGATAGTGCCCGCGCCCGTCGTGACGGCGCAGCCGATGACGGCCGCCCGGTCGAGCGGCATTTCGGGGTCTATCTTCACACAGGCATGTTCGTGGATCAGCATTTGTTCGGCAAAGGCCGAAAGATTGAGCATCTGGTTGACCACAGACCCATCCGGCCGGGTAATGCGCGGAGCCTCTCCGGCGCCGCGCCGCGTGTCGCCGCCAAGACAGAGCGACATGCGTCCGGTAACGCAATATTCGCAATGGCCGCAGAATGCGGACAGGCATGAAACGACCGCATCGCCTGGCTTGACCGTCCGGACTTCGCTGCCCACCGCCTCGACAATGCCAGCCGCCTCGTGGCCGGGGATTGCTGGGAGCGGGTGAGGGTAGCTGCCCTCGATGAAATGCAGGTCCGAATGGCACAACCCGCAGGCCGCCGTGCGGATCAGTACCTCGTGCGGTCCGGGCTTGGAGATGACGACGTCTTCAACCTGAAGCGGCTGACCCGGCTGAATAAGGACGGCTGCCTTCATCGTGTCACCGCCAGATCGCCGCTTGAAAGGCTGGCCGGGCTTGCCGAGCCATATTTGCCAAGTTCGAGCCGCGCGATGGCGCGGGCGTGGACTTCGTCCGGCCCGTCTGCCAGCCGCAGCGTCCGCTGGTGCGCCCATGCGGAGGCTAGGCCGAAATCTTCTGACACGCCGCCGCCGCCATGCGCCTGGATGGCGTCGTCGATGATCTTCAGCGCCATGCCCGGCGCCTGGACCTTGATCATGGCGATTTCGCAGGCGGCCGCCTTGTTGCCGACAGTGTCCATCATGTGCGCGGCCTTGAGGCAAAGCAGGCGCGTCATTTCGATATCAATGCGCGCGCGGGCAATGCGTTCGTGCCAGACGGTCTGCTGCGCGATCGTCTTGCCGAAAGCGACGCGGGTCGTGAGGCGCTTGCACATCTTCTCCAGCGCTTCCTCAGCCACGCCGATCGTCCGCATGCAGTGGTGAATGCGGCCCGGCCCGAGCCTCCCTTGCGCGATCTCGAAACCGCGCCCTTCGCCATAGAGAATGTTGCTGGCGGGAACGCGCACATCTTTCAGTTCGATTTCCATATGGCCGTGCGGCGCATCGTCATAGCCGAAAACGGGCAGGTGCCGCAGGATGTTCACGCCCGGAGCGTCGAGCGGCATGATGATCTGCGATTGCTGCTGATGCCGCTGCGCGCCGGTATCGGTCTTGCCCATAACGATCGCGACCTTGCAGCGGGGATCGCCTGCACCAGAAGACCACCATTTGCGGCCGTTGATCACATAGTCGTCACCGTCGCGCATGATCCGCGTTTCGATGTTGGTCGCGTCGGACGAAGCAACGGCAGGCTCGGTCATGAGGAAGGCCGAACGAATCTCGCCGTTCATCAGCGGTACCATCCACTGGCGCTTTTGCTCCGCAGTGCCATAGCGGTTGAACACTTCCATGTTGCCCGTGTCGGGTGCGGAGCAGTTGAAAACTTCCGACGCCATGCCGACCCGGCCCATTTCTTCGGCGCACAACGCATATTCGACATTGCTCAACTGCGGGCCGTCGAATTCGACGGTTTCGTCGACATGCGGATTGGCGCCGCGCGGCGGCATGAACAGGTTCCAGAGGCCAGCAGCCTTCGCGCGCGCCTTTTCCTCCTCGATGACCTGAAGGACTTTCCAGCGCTCCCCCGTCGCCTGCTCGGCGTGATAATCCTTCACGCGCGGGCGGACATATTGATCGATATGGTTCTTGATGCGGTCGCGCCAATAGGTTTCGCGTTCGGTCAGCGTGAAGTCCATGTGAGTCGTCCTCTCGATTTACCTTTACGTCAATGTCAGCATCGACGAGGGATTTCCAGACTCAATCGACCGATTGTGCCGAAGAGGTTGCAATCTGTCGCAGGCGCTCCGCATGATCGGCCCGGCTGATCGGAAAACGCGAAAAGAACCAAGTCGAAAATATGGCCGCAACGATCACCAGCGCGCAATAGGCTAGCGTCAGCCGGTCGATGACGATTGGCGCAACCTGACCGGGGATGGCCTTTTTCGGCATTCCCGCCCAGTCGATGAGCAGGCCCGTAATGCCGATGCCGAAAGCCGTCGCGATCTTCTGCACGAAGATCCAGCCGGCGACGAAAATACCTTCGGTGCGCCTGCGGGTTTCGACAAAAGAGGCCTCGACGACGTCGGCAAGCATGGATTGTCCGGACACCATCACGATCACGGAATTGACGTTGGACACGAAGACAAAAGCGAAGAGCAGCGTGGTCGAGGCCGTACCTCCGACTTCGGGCCATAGGCCAGCCAGGCGCAGCGCGAACGGCGTTACCCAGAAGATGACGCTGATCATCCCGGTGGCGATCGCGGTTTGGCGCTTTTCGAACCGGCGGTGAAGTGGCGTGACGGCAAGGAAGGCCGTGACGACGCTTCCCATCAGCATCCAGGGAAGCCAGGCAAAGCTCGTTTCGGAGAACTGCCAGACATAGAGATAGAGGAAATTGGAGATTGTGAACGTCATCTGGATGCTGGTGATAGCAATCGCTGCGGCACTCAGTAGGATGAGCGCCGCTGGATGGCGGAGCGATTCGATGATCTCTGCTATGGCGCGATAGAGCGTCGTGCGCGCAGGCCGCTGCGGAGGATAGTGCGCGATGCGACGGTGCTGACCTAGCGCGGACAGAAGCACCGCCATCATCATCAGTACTGCACCGGCAAGGCCATAGCTCGCATAGCCATCAGGATTGAGCTGGCCGACCTTGTGGTCCGCATCCGCTCGCAGGAAGACGGTGTTGGCAAGGAAGAACATGGCCAGCCCGCCCGCCCAGGCGAACAGGAAGCGGAATCGCGTGACCGCGGTCCGTTCGTCATAATCCGACGACAATTCCGGGACGAGTGATTGCGAAGGCACTTCGCAGCACGAAACGAGCGTCCGCACAAGGATTGCCGTCGCGATCAGATAGGCGAGGATGTATCCGTCGTTCGCCGGCGGCGACCAGAGCAGCAGCCATGACAAGGCGAGCGGCACAGGCGCCAGATAGAGCCACGGCAGGCGGCGCCCCCAGCGGGTATAGGTCCGGTCCGAAAGGTGGCCGATGATGGGATCGGCAATGGCATCGATAAGCAGCGCGACCATCAGCGCAAGCGAGACGAGGCTCGCCTCGATCCCGATCACCTGATTATAGAAAATCAGGAGGAAAGTTGAAAAGCCGTTGTCCTTGACACCATAGGCAATCGAGCCGATGCCATTGGCAAGCTTCAGCCCCAGCGGCAGGCGCCCGGCCTCGGTGGGCTGGCTCACGGCGCGCTCGTCGTGAAAGCCTCTAGCGAGGAAAACATGCTGGGCGTGTTTTCGTCCCAGGCATGGCGGGGGCCAGTGAGCAACCCGCCATCGACAAGTATGTAGGTTCCGGTGACGAACCGCGATTCGGGCCCGGCGAGGAAAAGAACGGTGTTGGCGATATCGTCCGGCTCGCCGCCGCCCTTCACCGGTTGCGCTTGTGCGGCGACTTCGCCGATCATCGCATTCGCGATCGCGCGCTGTTCCTTGGGCACTTCGAGCGCGGAAGCAAAAATATTGGTCTTGATGAAGCCGGGGCAGATGGCGTTCACGCGGATGTCATGCCGCGCAAGATCGGCTGCCGCCATCTTGGTCAAGTGAATGACTCCGGCTTTCGCCACGGCATAGGCGGTGGGGGACATGCCAGCAGAAAGTCCCGCGACGCTTGCCGTATTGATGATCGAAGCACCAGTCCGGCCAATCATGTGCGGCGCGGCATGACGGATGCCCATCGCGACCGAGCGAAGCAGAAGGTTCATCGTCCGGTCCCAGCCGTCCGCGTCGATCTCGTCGATCTTCTCGCGTGCTCCCACGGCGCCCGCATTGTTGAAAACGATGTCGATCCCGCCTGTCTTTTCGGCGGCGAAATCCATCAGCGCCTTGATCTGGGCGACGTCGCACACGTCGGTCTTCTTGAAGAGGATCTTCCCGTTGGACGTGGCGGCCAACTCTGCACCGCCTTCTTCATCGATGTCGGCCGCGATGACGATCGCGCCTTCTCCGGCCAGCTTGATTGCGGTGGCCTTGCCCATACCCGACGCCGCGCCTGTCACGACGGCGGTCTTGCCTGCGAATCTCATCACTCTCTCCCAAGATATTTCCGACTCACCTTAGGCAGCGGAAGCGCGCGGTCAACGCGCCGCAAAATGCCGTTACGGCATGGCGGCGGATGGAATTGACGCTTGCGTAAAGTAGAGGCTGGGTCCTAGAGAATCAGCAACAGATGGAGGATTGTCGAATGAGCGACCTTGAGGCTTTCCGCGCGGAGACGCGTGCTTGGCTGGAGGCAAACTGCCCCCCTGAAATGCGCGAGCCCGTTCGTGGCGACGAGGATGCCTGCTGGGGCGGGCGCAATTTCAAGTTCAAGAATCCCGCGCAGAAGAAGTGGCTGGAGGTCATGGCCGAAAGAGGCTGGACCGTGCCCGATTGGCCCAAGGCCTATGGCGGTGGTGGTTTGTCTGCCGAGGAAACAAAGGCTCTGCGTGGCGAAATGGCAAAGCTCGGCTGCCGGCCGCCGCTCATGTCTTTCGGCATCTGGATGCTCGGCCCGGCACTGCTGAAATTCGGAACCGAGGAGCAGAAGCTCCACTATCTCCCCCAGATCGCACGCGGGGAAATTCGCTGGTGCCAGGGATATTCGGAACCCGGCTCCGGTTCTGATCTCGTTTCGCTGCAGACATTCGGCGAGGACAAGGGCGATCACTGGGTCGTGAATGGCCAGAAGATCTGGACAAGCTATGCCGACAAGGCGGACTGGATCTTCTGTCTTGTCCGCACCGACAAGACGAACAAATACCAGGGCATCAGCTTCCTGCTGTTCGACATGGCCAGCCCCGGCGTTTCGACCAAGCCGATCTTGCTGATCTCCGGCAGCTCGCCATTCTGTGAGACATTTTTCGATAATGTGAAGGTGCCCAAACACCAGATTGTCGGTGAAGTGAATCGCGGATGGGATGTGGCCAAATATCTGCTTGGCCATGAGCGCGAGATGATCTCGGGCGGTGGGCTTGGCGAAGGGCTGGCCTCGCTTGGGGCGGCATTTCCCGATGCGGCGGCGCATGAGCCAGTCCTTCGGGCTGAAATGGCGATGTTCGATGTGGAAACCATTGCATTTCGCGCCCATTCCGAACGGTTCATGGACGAATGGAAGACCGGCCGGGCGCATCCGGCCTATTCCAACCTGATGAAATATGTCGGCACCGAGTTGAACAAGAAGCGTCACGAACTCGTGATGGCCGCAGGAGGATCGGACGCGCTCGAATGGGAGAGCGAACGGTCCAAGGGAGGCGCAAAGCCGCGCACCTGGCTCCGGACCAAGGCAAACAGCATCGAAGGCGGGACGAGCGAAGTCATGCTCAATGTCGTGTCGAAGCGCATTCTCGACATGCCGGGAGCATAAGGACATGGCACTCTACCTTTCCGACGACCAGGCGATGCTCAAGGACACGGTTGCACCGTTCCTGGCCGATAACGCGCCTGTCAAACATCTCCGCACCCTGCGTGACAGCAAGGATGCGACCGGCTTTTCGAAGGACCTCTGGAAACAGTTCGCCGAAATGGGCTTTACGGGCATTCTCATTCCCGAAGGCGAGGGCGGGCTCGGGCTCGGCCATGTCGAGGCCGGGATCGTGCTTGAGGAGATCGGCCGCAATCTTACGCCTTCGCCGTTCCTGACAACGGCCGTTGCTGCGGTCGAGGCATTGAAGGCAGGCGGCGCGGACTTGCGTGCCCAATGGTTCCCCAGGATCGTCTCGGGCGACGCCATTGTCGCGCTGGCAATTGACGAGGGTGCCAAGCATCGTCCGGCTGCGACCGCGCTTGTCGCCGAACGCTCGGGCAACGGCTTCAAGCTTTCGGGAAAGAAGCAGTTCGTCCTGCATGGCCATGTTGCAGACATGCTCCTCGTCGCGGCGCGGACTGGCGGAAGTGCTGGGGAGGAGAACGGTATCACCCTGTTTGCGGTGCCAAAGACTGCGGCGGGGATCTCGACAGATGTCGACCGGCTGGTGGACTCTGCGCTTTCGGCTCGTGTGACGTTCGACGGGGTTCAGGTCGATGCGGACGCAGTCGTGGGCGAAGTCGATGCGGGCTGGGGCCCGCTTGCAAGGCTGCTCGATGCCGGGCGGCTTGGCGCTTCGGCTGAAATGGTCGGCGTCGGCGGCGGCGCGATGGACATGACGTTCAACTATCTCAAGCAACGCAAGCAATTCGGACGGCTGATCGGCGAATTCCAGTCGCTCCAGCACCGCGCGGCGCATCTCTATGGAGAGATGGAAGGCGCGCGCTCGATCGTGATCAAGGCGCAACACCTGCTCGACGATGATGATCCGCGCGCCGAACTGTTCGTGGCGGCGGCGAAGGCCAAGGCGGGTAAATCGTGCAATCTTGCCGTCCGCGAAGGCGTGCAGATGCATGGTGGCATCGGCATGACTGACGAGTATGATATCGGGCTCTACATGAAGCGCGATCGCGCGCTGAACGAGTTCTTCGGTGACACCTATTTTCATGCCGACCGCGTGGCCAGGATGAACGGATATTGAGATGGCGCTTGACGCAGAAACGTTCGACCAGCTGATCGACACGATCCGGCGTTTCGTTGCCGAACGGCTGCGTCCGCTCGAAGCGCAGGTTGCCGAGAATGACGAGATTCCCGACGACCTGATCGATGAGATGAAGGCGCTCGGCCTGTTCGGCCTGTCGATCCCGGAAGAATTTGGCGGGCTTGGACTTTCGATGTCGGAAGAAGTTCGCGTCGTCTTCGAACTGGGCAAGACGTCCCCGGCCTTCCGCTCCGCTTTTGGGACCAATGTCGGAATCGGCAGCCAGGGGCTGGTCATGGCCGGGAACGAGGAGCAGAAGGCCCGCTTCCTTCCGGGTATCGCCAGCGGAGAGATCGTCACCAGCTTTGCGTTGACCGAGCCCGAGGCAGGGTCTGACGGCGCCGGCGTCCGGACGCGCGCAGTTAAAGACGGGAACCAGTGGAAGCTGACCGGCGGCAAGCGCTACATTACCAACGCAGACAAGGCCCACCTCTTCACTGTTATGGCACGCACTGGCGGGCCGGGGGCCGGCGGCGTTTCCGCATTCCTCGTGCCCGCGGATTCGGCGGGCCTCAGCGTCGGCGCGCATGAGAAGAAGATGGGGCAGCAGGGTGCCCATATCTGCGACGTCAATTTCGATGACGTCCTTGTCCCGCCGGAAAACATGCTGGGCGCGGAAGGAGAAGGCTTCAAGGTCGCCATGCGCGTGCTTGATCGGGGCCGGCTGCACATCTCGGCCATGTGCGTCGGGGTTGCGGAGCGGTTGATTGCCGATGCCATCGCCTATGCAACGGATCGCAAGCAATTCGGCCAACCCATAGCCGATTTTCAGCTCGTCCAGGCGATGATCGCTGACTCCAAGACAGAGGCGCTTGCGGCTCGTGCGCTCGTTCTCGAAACGGCGGCAAGACGAGATGCGGGCGAGAATGTCGTGCTCGAATGTGCGGCCGCGAAGCTGTTTGCCTCGGAAATGGTCGGGCGGGTGGCCGACCGTGCCGTCCAGATCTTTGGCGGGGCGGGCTATGTCGCGGATTACGGGATCGAGCGGCTTTATCGCGATGTACGGATTTTCAGGATTTACGAGGGGACGAGCCAGATCCAGCAACTGATCGTGGCGCGCGAAACAATCAAGAGAGGCGGATGACGATGGACACGAAGAAGCTTTTTTCACTCGAAGGGCGCGTTGCGCTGGTTACCGGCGGCTCGAAGAACATCGGGCGGATGATTGCCGAAGGTTTCATAGCCCAAGGCGCAAAAGTCTATATCTCTTCGCGCAAGGCCGATGTCTGCGATGCGACGGCAGCGGAACTCGGGCCGAACTGCCATTCGCTGCCGCAGGATGTTTCGACGGTTGCCGGGTGCAAGGCGCTTGCCGCTGCCTTCGCGGCGAAAGAGCCCAAGCTCGACATTCTCGTCAACAACGCGGGTGCTGCATGGGGTGCGCCGTTCGAGGATTTCCCGGAAGCCGGCTGGGACAAGGTGATGGACCTCAACGTCAAATCGCCCTTCTTTCTGACGCAGGCGCTTTATCCGCAACTGAAGGCGGCGGCGTCGCAGGCGCAGCCGGGCAAGGTCATCAACATCACCTCGATTGACGGAATCCGGCTAAACCCCTGGGACACATACAGCTATCACGCGTCGAAATCCTCGTTGATCTATCTCACCCGAAGGATGGCGGCGCGGCTGATCCAGGACCAGATCAACGTGACGTCGATCGCGCCCGGGGCGTTCGCTTCGGACATGAACCGCGCGGCGCGCGATCATGGCGATGCCGTGGCGAAAAACATTCCCAACAAGCGGATCGGCAGGCCAGAGGACATGGCGGCGGCGGCGATCTATCTGGCGAGCAATGCGGGGAACTATGTCGTCGGCGATACGATCACGGTCGACGGTGGCGTCGCGCATGCCAATATCGGCACGCCAAGCATCGACGTGGATTAGAGCAGGTAGCCGCCGTCGCTGGTGAGCGTGGCACCGGTAATTGTCGCGGCTTCGTTCGAGAGCAGGAACGCGATCTGCCCGGCGATTTCCTCGGCGGTCGCAAAGCGACCGATCGGGGTGCCTGCTTTCGCAATCGCCGCGAAGGCCTCATCCTCGCTTCCTGTCTTGTCGACAAGGTCGGCAAAGAATGCCGCATCGCGCCAGATCGGCGTTTTGACGCCAGCGGGCGCAATCGCGTTCACACGAATACCATGGTGCGCGCATTCCTTGGCGGCGATGCGCGAGAGATGGAGAGCGCCAGCCTTCGACGCGCCATAGGCCGCGATACCCTGCTCTGCCTTCAACCCCGAAGCGGAAGCGGTGATGACGATCGAACCGCCTCTGCCATGCGCTTTCATGGCCCGGATTGCGGCCCGCAAGGTCAGGAATGCGCCATCGAGATTGACTGACATCACGCGCCGCCATTCCGGCAGGCCGACCTCGTCGATCACGCCGCTGCTCGATATGCCAGCATTGACAACGGCAAGGCGCAGTCCGCCAAGATATTCCGCCGCGTTTGCCCAGAAATCCTCGTCGGCCACGTTTCCACCAAGACGAATCGCGCCATTGAAGCTTCCCGTGGCGGTCTCGAGCGTTTCGACGTCACAATCGGCGAGTATGATGGGCGTGGCGCCTGAAGCATCGAGCAGGCGCGACGTTGCCAATCCTATGCCTGATGCAGCGCCCGTAACGAGGGCCGGGAACCCCGAAAAGTCATGAATCATGGGCAGCCCGGTAACAGCCATTCACAATCGGCGCCAGTCGACGCCTGGCATGGAGCGTCGGATGGCGAAAACCCACACTGTCTCGATCCGCAAGATTCTTTGCACATCGCACCGATTATTGGCTTCAAATTGCGCGAAGTTCAGTCTACCGCGCATCTAAATTCCGCAGGACGCAGCAAGGGACAGGACGCCGGATGAACTATCCGCCGAAGCAGGGACTATATGATTCACGTCACGAGCACGATGCGTGCGGCGTCGGCTTTGTTGCGCACATAAAGGGCGAAAAGAGCCACGCGATCATTGGCCGTGGGTTGGAGATCCTGCTCAACCTCGATCATCGCGGTGCGGTCGGCGCCGATCCGTTGCTGGGCGATGGCGCGGGAATCCTGATTCAGATACCTGACGCATTGCTGCGCGACTGGGCGGGACGCGAGGGCATCGTCTTGCCCGCGCCGGGAGATTATGCGGTCGCCATGTGCTTCCTGCCGCGCGACGAGGCGGCGCGCGATTTCGCCGTTACGCATTTCGAAAGCTTCATTGTCAAGGAAGGCCAGACGCTGATCGGCTGGCGCGATGTACCGGTGAACCCCGAAGGCCTCGGTAAGGCCGTGCTCGAGCAGATGCCGGTCATCCGTCAGGCAATCGTTGGGCGCGGGAGCACGACGCCCGACCAGGATGCGTTCGAACGCAAGCTGCTCGCGCTCCGGAAGCAGGCGCAGAACCCGCTCGCAGCCCTTGCCGAAAAGCAAGGGCTGCCGGGGCTGAACGAGCTTTACATGCCGTCCTTCTCGACGCGAACTCTGGTCTACAAAGGACTGCTGCTCGCGGGACAGGTTGGGAGTTTCTATGGGGATTTGCAGAACCCGCTGACGCAATCGGCGCTGGCGATGGTCCATCAGCGCTTTTCGACCAACACCTTCCCGTCATGGAAGCTGGCGCACCCCTATCGGTTCATCGCGCATAACGGCGAGATCAATACTGTTCGTGGGAATGTGAACTGGATGAACGCGCGCCGGCGGACGATGGAATCGGACCTGATCGGCCCCGATCTCGACAAGATGTGGCCGCTCATCCCGCACGGCCAGTCGGACACGGCCTGCCTCGACAATGCGCTCGAACTGCTGCTCGCGGGCGGCTATTCGCTGGCGCATGCGATCATGATGCTGATCCCCGAAGCCTGGGCGGGCAATCCGATGATGGATGCCGGGCGCAAGGCCTTTTACGAATATCACGCCGCGCTGATGGAGCCTTGGGACGGCCCCGCCGCCGTTGCCTTCACCGACGGCCGCCAGATCGGCGCGACGCTCGACCGCAACGGCCTGCGCCCCGCGCGTTTCTGCGTAACGGATGACGATCATGTGATCATGGCGTCGGAATCGGGCGTCCTGCCGGTCAAGGAAGACAATATCGTCCGCAAATGGCGGCTCCAACCGGGCAAGATGCTGCTCATCGACATGGAGCAGGGGCGGATCATCGAGGATGAGGAAATCAAGGCCGGCCTTGCCGCTGCCGAACCCTATGCCAACTGGCTCGAATCCGCGCAGTACAAGCTCAAGGATCTGGATGATGTCGAAGCGGCGGAGCCGCCGCTTGCCAACGATCCTTCGGCGTTGCTCGACCGCCAGCAGGCCTTTGGCTACACGCAGGAGGATATCGCAAAATTCCTGGAGCCGATGGCCGCCAATGGCGACGATCCGATCGGCTCGATGGGAACCGACACGCCGATTGCCGTGCTCTCCGCGCGGCCGCGCATGCTCTATGACTATTTCAAGCAGAATTTCGCGCAAGTGACGAACCCGCCGATCGATCCGATCCGCGAAGAACTGGTGATGTCGCTTGTCTCGATGATCGGCCCGCGCCCGAACCTGCTTGGGCATGAGGCCGGGACGCACAAGCGGCTTGAGGTCGATCAGCCGGTGCTGACCGATGCCGACCTTGCGAAGATCCGCTCGGTCGAGGAAACGCTCGACGGCGCGTTCCGCACCGAGACGATCGACATGACCTGGGATGCCGCGACAGGGGCCGCCGGGCTCGAAATGGCAATCAAGGAAATGTGCTGGGCCGCCACCGAAGCCGTGCTCGCCGATCGCAATATCCTGATCCTTTCGGATCGTGCGCAGAGTGCGGACCGGATCGCGATGCCGGCATTGCTGGCCACCGCCGCCGTTCACCACCATCTTGTCCGTCAGGGGCTCAGGATGCAGACCGGCCTTGTCGTCGAAACCGGCGAAGCGCGCGAAGTGCATCATTTCTGCGTGCTTGCGGGCTATGGGGCGGAGGCCGTAAACCCTTACGTTGCGTTCGAGACGCTTGAGGAAATCCGTATTCGGCGTGGCCTGGGCCTTTCGGCCGAACAGGTTCGGAAGAACTATATCAAGGCCGTCGGCAAGGGCATCTTCAAGGTCATGTCCAAAATGGGCATATCGACCTACCAGTCGTATTGCGGCGCCCAGATTTTTGACGCGATCGGCCTTTCGACCGCGTTCGTCGACAAATATTTCACTGGAACGGCGACAACCATCGAAGGCGTCGGGTTGAAACAGGTCGCCGAAGAGACTGTCAGGCGTCACGCCCTGGCTTATGGCAGCAATCCGGTCTACCGGAACATGCTCGATGCCGGCGGCATCTATGGCTATCGCATCCGTGGCGAAGACCATGCCTGGACGCCTGCCAATGTGGCAAATCTCCAGCATGCCGTACGCGGAAACGATCCAAGGAACTATGCCGAGTTCGCCAAATCGATCAACGAACAGAGCGAACGGCTTCTGACCATTCGCGGCCTGATAGAATTGAAGAAGGCCGAGGCTCCGCTCAATATCAGCGAAGTCGAGCCGGCAAGCGAAATCGTGAAGCGTTTCGCCACAGGCGCGATGAGCTTCGGTTCGATCAGCCGTGAGGCGCATACCACGCTTGCGATTGCGATGAACCGCATCGGCGGGAAGTCCAACACGGGTGAAGGTGGCGAGGAAGCGGACCGTTTCAAGCCACTTGCGAACGGCGATTCGATGCGTTCGGCAATCAAGCAGGTCGCAAGCGGCCGCTTCGGAGTCACAACGGAATATCTCGTCAATGCCGACGATATCCAGATCAAGATGGCGCAGGGAGCAAAACCCGGAGAGGGCGGCCAGCTTCCCGGAGACAAGGTCGACAAGAATATCGCCCGCGTCCGCCATTCGACGCCGGGCGTCGGACTGATTTCGCCGCCGCCGCATCACGACATCTATTCGATCGAGGATCTGGCTCAGCTCATCCACGACCTGAAGAACGTGAACACCGGTGCGCGAATTTCGGTAAAACTCGTCTCCGAAGTCGGGGTCGGCACCGTGGCAGCGGGCGTCTCGAAGGCGCGCGCCGATCATGTGACCATTTCGGGCTATGAAGGCGGAACGGGCGCATCGCCGCTGACCTCGCTCACTCATGCGGGCAGCCCTTGGGAAATCGGTCTTGCCGAAACCCAGCAGACGCTCCTGCTCAACGGGCTGCGCTCGCGTATCGCGGTTCAAGTCGACGGGGGGCTGCGCACGGGCCGCGACGTTGCGATCGGTGCCTTGCTCGGTGCTGACGAATTCGGCTTTGCGACGGCTCCGCTGATCGCCGCCGGGTGCATCATGATGCGCAAGTGCCATCTGAACACATGCCCCGTCGGCGTTGCGACGCAGGATCCGGTCTTGCGCAAGCGCTTCACCGGCCAGCCCGAACATGTGATCAACTATTTCTTCTTCGTGGCGGAAGAGCTGCGCCAGATCATGGCGGAGATGGGCTTCAGCACCGTCGACGAAATGGTCGGCCGGGTCGACCGGCTCGACATGCGCAGGGCGATCGATCACTGGAAGGCGGAAGGCGTCGATCTTACAAGGCTGCTTCATAAGGTAAAGCTGCCCGAAGGCGCGCCGCTTCACCAGGCCGAGGCCCAAGACCATGGGCTGGAAAAGGCGCTCGACCGGGATCTGATTGCAGCCGCGGTTCCCGCGCTTGAGAATGGCGAAGCCGTTCGGATCGAGCGCGAGGTCAGGAACGTCAATCGCACGGTCGGCGCAATGCTGTCGGGCGAGGTCGCCAGACGTTATGGCTATGAAGGTCTTCCCAACAACACCATCCAGATCGCCTTTACGGGCGTTGCCGGGCAGAGTTTCGGCGCCTTCCTTGCCCATGGCGTGACGCTTGAGCTTGTGGGAGATGCCAATGATTATGTCGGCAAGGGGCTCTCGGGCGGGCGGGTGATCGTCAAGCAGCCGACTCACGTGAAGCGAGAGCCAACCCAGAATATCATTGTCGGCAACACAGTCCTCTACGGCGCGATTGCGGGAGAAGCCTATTTCAATGGCGTTGCGGGCGAACGCTTTGCCGTTCGCAATTCGGGTGCCGTCGCGGTCGTCGAAGGCACTGGGGATCATGGCTGCGAATATATGACCGGCGGCGTGGTCGTCGTCCTCGGGAATACCGGGCGCAACTTTGCGGCCGGCATGTCCGGCGGCGTTGCCTATGTCTATGACGAAGACGGGCGCTTTCGCGAACGCTGCAACATGGCCATGGTCGATGTCGAAGCGATCGTGCCCGATCCCGAAGGAGAGGAAGGCACGGGGCGCCCTTCGCAGCGGGCAATCGACGTGCATGACTGTGGAATGGGCGACATGCTCTATCACAGTGCGGAGCGGTTGTGGATTATGCTTGAGCGGCATCATCTCTACACCGGCAGCAAGCGCGCCCGCGCGATCCTCGACGACTGGGAAGGCGCATTGAAGCGCTTCGTCAAGATCATGCCTCGCGATTATGCGCGCGCGCTTCGCCAACTCGAGGCCGAGCGCTTGGCTGCCGCGCACGTCGCCGCCGAATAGGATTTTTGGAGTCAATCGTGGGCAAGACAACCGGATTTCTTGAAATCGAACGAAGTGACCGTTCTTACGAGGCGCCGGTCGAAAGGCTGCGCCACTATCGCGAATTCGTCGTTCCGATGGCGGACCCCGCGCTTCGCGATCAAGCGTCGCGCTGCATGAATTGCGGGATTCCCTATTGCCACAATGGCTGCCCGGTAAACAATACGATCCCAGACTGGAACAACCTGGTTTACGAGGGCGATTGGAAGAGTGCGCTCGAAATGCTGCATTCGACCAACAATTTTCCGGAATTCACGGGTCGGGTCTGCCCGGCGCCCTGCGAGGCAAGCTGCACGCTCAATATCGGCGATGCACCTGTCACCATAAAGTCCATCGAGTGCGCGATAGTCGATCGCGGCTGGCGGGAAGGCTGGATCGTCCCGCAGCCTGCGGCCCGCAAGACAGGAAAGTCGGTCGCCGTTGTTGGTTCCGGCCCGGCGGGCATGGCGTGCGCCCAGCAATTGGCGCGGGCAGGGCATAGCGTCACTCTTTTCGAAAAAAACGACCGCATGGGGGGGCTGCTGCGATACGGCATCCCCGACTTCAAGATGGAAAAGCATCTGATCAACAGGCGGCTTGTCCAGATGGAAGCCGAAGGCGTGGAATATCGCACCAGCACCGAAGTCGGCGTCAACATTTCCGTGGAATCGCTCCGCGAGAATTTTGACGCGATCGTCATGTCAGGCGGAGCAGAGGCTCCGCGCACGCTAGATATCCCGGGGTATGAGATGCCTGGCGTCCGTATGGCGATGGAATTCCTGACCCAGCAGAACAAGCGCAACGCCGGGGATGACGAGCTCCGCGCCGCGCCACGAGGCACGATAACGGCCACCGGCAAACATGTCATCGTCGTTGGCGGCGGTGACACGGGATCGGACTGTGTTGGTACATCGAACAGGCAGGGTGCAGCCTCGGTTACGCAGATCGAAATCATGCCCAAGCCGCCTGCCAAAGAGGATCAGGCGCTGGTCTGGCCCGACTGGCCGATGAAACTGCGGACCTCGACGAGCCACGAAGAGGGGTGTGAGCGCGATTGGTCGATTCTGGCCAAGCGTGTGATCGGTACCAACGGCACGGTCGAGGGGCTGGAATGCGTCCGGATCGATTGGGTCGACGGCCAGATGCGCGAAATCCCCGGCAGCGAATTCACGCTGAGGGCAGACCTGATCTTCCTCGCGATGGGGTTTGTCGGTCCACGTAAGGTCGGTTTTGTCGAACAGGCCGAGGTGGCGATCGACCCGCGCGGCAACGTCTCGGCGAACACCGCCGACTACGCGACCAGCGTCGACGGAATTTTTGCTTGTGGCGATATGCGGCGCGGGCAGAGCCTCGTTGTATGGGCAATTCGCGAAGGCCGGCAATGCGCGCGGGCCGTCGATCTGTATCTGATGGGCGAAACCGAACTTCCCCGATAAAAAAGTGGCGTGCACGGATTGTCGCCGTGCACGCCACAGTTGCGAGAAAGGGTCAGGAGGACACAGCGTCGTGCTGTGAAATGTCCATCAGGTAATTCTCCATCGCGCCATGCGCCGATCGGGTCAGTTTGATCAGGCCGTCGTCCTCCACTCCGGTGTCGGCGATGATCGTGACCAATCCACGCCGTTCGAGGACTTTGATCCACCTGCTCAGTGTTCCCGCAGACATTCTGAATTCCTGGCGAAGATCCTGCGTCGGACAGACTCGCCGGGATTCCTCCGCGTCGTAGAGGCGAAGCAGCAACTCCCACGCAGGATCTCCCAGCAGCTCCGTATCGAAGTACCGGGATCGCGCCCGGGACACCCGAATCAGCGTTCTGGCCACAGCCCGTCCGTCGGACATTGCTATTTTGCAGCCGGCCATAACTAACACGAGCCCTTGCGGTTTGTCGCGAGCATGAGCTGCGCGCGCATCGGGTCTGCCGCGATGTTCGACCAATCAAGCGCGCCGGGTTCGTCCCAAAGCCCTTCGGGCCGGATCGTGACCATCGGCGCGGCGCCATATTTGATCGCCAGCGGGTCAGGTTCCAGTTCCGCCCCCATCTCGCGATATTCGATATTCGCGAAACGGAAAGGTTTGCGGTTTTCCATTTCGCTTGCGCCCATCAGCTTCCAGAATGGCGCTATTTCGGGGCTGGCGTGGCCATAAACCCGCGTAAAGCCCTTGCGACGCACATGAGCGATGGCGGCTTTGACGAGGTGGAAGGCCAACCGGCTCTTGCGATATTCCAGTTTCACGGCGAGCCGTTCGACTTTTGCGAAATCGCCAAAATAGCGGATGCGGATGGCGCCTGCCGGATCCCCGTCAATATATCCGACCAGATGCGTGGCGCAAAAGTCGTTCCCGTCGAATTCTTCGGAATAAAGCGGAAATTGCTCGGCTAGGTACGTTGCTGAGCGGATCGAAATGACGTGGGCGAGGTCTTCGAAACTCCTGACCTGCCGTATTTCGGTCTTTTTGCGCTTTAGCATCGTGTGCCATGCGTCGTTACCGCGCGGCAAGACCACGGCAAAGCCCTTCTGCGCATCGGGATAAACCGTGTTGGCCTCGAGATATCCCAACTTCACCAGGATTCGCGCCGAAACGTCGGTCGAGCCGCGGGAAAATATCGGGCATCCGTCTGCGCCAATCGCGTGGTAGAACCGGCCGATGGCAGGCAGTGTCTTCAGATAGAGTCCCGGCCCGAAAAACAGCCATTCGTATATCGCCACCGGCTTTTCGCCATCGCGCACGATCCAAGCGGGGTCGGGTTCGGTGCCGTCAAATTGGCCGTTTGCAATCGATGCGGCGCCAAACTCATTCAAGGGAAGGCAGGCGAACAAGCCCGCAGCCGGACCGCCCTCGCTCTTGCGGACGATATGCACGAGCCGCGGATTCTTTTGCAGCATGCGGCGGATCGCTGCTTCGTTTGCAAGTGTCAATTCGGCCTTGGCCCGCACGAACATGGCCAACGCCTCGTCCTCGCTTGCCAAGTCCAAATGTGTTGCGGCAGCACTTGCCTTGGCAATTGCAACCTTCGCGCGATCGTTCAGCAATCCATCCCAAAAGCACCGGGCTTCCGGTGCAAACCGGCCCTCAGCGCTTTCCACGACGTCATGACGCATTGCGTGTCTCCCATTGCAACGATATGATCGGCACGTGAATAAGGCCAAACCCTTAAGCGATAGGGAAAATTTGGAAGCGATAGAGAATATTGAACCGTCTGTTCAGGGAATGAACACGCCAGCCGAGAAGAAGATTCTTTCGGTTGCGGATCTCGACTGGGCGGATTTGAAGTTCCTCGTGGAGGTGGGAGACGCGGGAAGCCTGAGGGAAGCTGCCCGGCGTCAGCGCGTGTCCGTGAATACAGTTCGGGCCCATCTGGCGAAGCTTGAGCAGGTTGCCGGCGAAGCCGTGATTCATCGGGATATGTCCGGTGCAAAGCTCACCAAAGTGGGCGAGAGGCTTTATCATGCGGCCACCGCGCTGGGCCGAACCGCGATTGATGGCGCCGATGCCCGGGACAACGCCCTGATCGAGCCCGGCACGTTCACTTTCGGGTGTACGGAGGGCGTGGGGACAAGCTGGCTTACCCCCCGTATTACTGGGCTTTCCAATCGAATCCGGCCGACTACCATAAACATGCAGTTCGATTACGACCTGAGGCGTGACCGCAGCTGTCTGGTCGATCTGGGTCTGGCTTATCGTCCGCCGGCGGATGCCAATTTGATCGTGGCCAAGGTCGCAACGATCCATTTCATGCTGTTCGCGTCACCTGATTATCTGCGGGCCAATGGAACACCCCAGTCTATCGACGATCTGCGCAATCACACGATCGTCGAGCAGGCGTCGCCGGGATATAATGATACGGCTATCGATTTGTTGCTTGGTTCGGATCGTCCTCGGTCGATGACCTCGATACGGACCAATTCCTCGCTTACCCAGGCCTACGCGGCGGCCAATGGGGCCGGTATCGCAATCTTGCCATCCTATACACGTGCCATCACGAGTACGCTTGTGCCGCTTCCTGTCCTTCCGCAAATGCGCGTCGCTCTCTACTATTTTTACCATGCAGAGGCGAAGGATTCCCCGATTCTGAGAGAAGCGGTGGACTGGCTTCGCGAGTCGTTCGATCCCGCGCAGTATCCCTGGTTTGCAGACCAGTTCGTGCATCCAAGGGATTTTCCACGATACCAGGCATCGCAAGACGGCGTGGTCAGCCTTTTCGAGCATATGATGGACCGCATGTCTCCGGGTGCAAGCCAGGCAAGATAGGGGGCGTCTTAGCGGCGCGTAGCCGCGCAGACGTCCAGCTTGCTCATGAACTCCGAGGGGCTGCACTGATACCCGCACTCATAGTCTGCTGTCGTGGGGTCAGGCAGCCAGTCGATCATGCTTTGTGCGGCCTTGCGGCATTCTTCGAGCGTTGCGAAACTGCCCAGCTTCCAGTCAACTGAAGTGTCCGCTCGATCAGGATAGACCCAGCCTTTCCACTGAGGATCCAGCCGATTGCAGGCAGCCAGCCCAAGGGTCGCAGCGCATACAAGCAATGCTCTCACCTTGCGCCGCATCGTCCAAGAATCTCCCCTGAGGCCAACTTGCTTTAGACCGGTCCCTTCCCAATGCGTATCTTTTTTGGAGTGCCGATGCATCCAAATGGCCGTTTTGGATGTAACTGTTTTAAAAGCGCATTCAAACATAGCCCGAGGTTAGTGAATTGAGTGACCATGGCCGCGCCGGACCGGGCGAGGGCTTAACAATTTCGGCGTCCGTAATATGGACAAAACCTGTGATGGTGCGGGCCGGTTTGCCATGCCCTGCTTGGGGTCGGGCAAACTCGGCATCGTGCATGCATGCCGAAGGCGGTTCCGGGAGACGAATCGAACCCCGCATTCTCGACAACCGTCCGGGCTTCCCTCCTCCGGGCCGTCGCCTGGCATTGCTGTTTTGGAATTCTGATCAGGGGTACGCAGTTGTCGCAGCCTAGACCGATGCCATCGGCGACGCTCGAGCAATTACTCGTGCAGGTTGCGGAAGGGGGTATGGATGCTTTTGCGCGTCTCTATGATCTGACGTCGGGGCGGCTCTTCGCGATCGCGTTCAGGATATTGCGCGACGAGGCGGTGGCGCAGGACGCGACGCAGGAAGCCTATGTCAATATCTGGCGAAAGGCGAAATTGTACGATCCCTCGCGCGGAAGTCCGATCGGATGGATGAGCGTGATCGTGCGCAACGTCGCGCTCAACATGATCCGCGCCGATCGCCCTACCGAGCCAATCGACGATCTGGATATACCCGTTGCCCCGGTTGACCCGCCAGACTCGCGCCTTGGCCAGTGCCTGAAGCTCCTTCCGGACGATCAGCGCAAAGCGATTGTCCTAACCTATACCTACGGCCTGACTCACTCGGAATTGGCCGAACACTTGTCTGTCCCCCTCGGTACTGCAAAAAGCTGGGTCAGGCGGGGGATGCTCGCCCTTAAGGAGCGCATGCAAAGATGACCGACACGGATTTGGCCGCGCGATACGCAATCGGCGCACTTTCAACTGGCGAACGCTCAGACGCTGCCCGGCAGAGGCTTTCCGATCCGGCGCTTGACCGATTGATCGACGATGATGAGCACATGATGGCGCCCTTGGCCGCTGCTGCGGGAGATATTGTGCCTCCGCCCGGGTTGAAAGGTCGTGTTATGGCCGCCGTCGCGCTGGCCGGTCAGTTCGAAACGCACGGCAAGTTGCTTCATCCATTCGCCTCGGGCAACTGGCGCAATGTTTTCCCCGGCGTCGATATGAAGCGCCTTTGGGCGAAGGGACCGAAACTGATGCGATGTGCTCCGGTCTCGATCATTCCTGCGCACGAGCATGCCGAGGATGAACACCTTGTCGTTCTGTCAGGTGATTTCGTACTCGAAGGGCACCGGTTTTGTCTCGGGGATCATCTGTTTTCGCCGCGTGGAACGCGGCATGGCGTGGGGACGACCGAGACCGGCTGTGTCCTCCTCATACATGACGGTTGAGGGGGGGCTATCGTTACCTCAGATCTCGACCCTGTTCTGCGCCGCCCAGTCGGCAAGCGTTGCCCGGACACTTGCAGGCGGCTTTTCGAGTATCCCGCTCAGTACCGAGCGCGCCGTTCCGATATCCAGCGAGCGTATCATGGCTTTGATCGGGCCGACTGCCGCCGGCGTGATCGACAGGCGCTCGATCCCAAGACCGAGCAACGCAAGGGCTTCAAGCCCGCGCCCGCCCATCTCGCCGCAGACGGTGACTTGCACATTGGCAGCGGCGCACTGCCTGACGATGCGGGCCAGAAACCTCAGGATCGCAGGCGATAGCCAATCGTAGCGCTCCGCGAGTTTCGGGTGGGCACGGTCGGCGGCAAACAGGAACTGGGTCAGGTCGTTGGTCCCGATCGAGATGAACTCGAGCTTCGGCAGAAGGATGTCGAGGCATTCGGCAAGCGCTGGGACTTCGAGCATTGCCCCATAGCGGATTGCCATCGGAACGCGCTTTCCGCGATCAATCAGAAATTCGCGCTGCGCTTCGAAGATCGCACGCGCTTCGTCGAACTCCCAAGGCTCCGAAACCATGGGGAACATCACATTGAGTGTCTTTCCTGCTGCCGCCTCGAGGAGTGCACGGGCCTGCGCCTTCATCAGGCCGTCGCGTTCGAGCGCAATGCGGATCGCGCGCCAGCCCATCGCGGGATTCTCTTCGTCTTCGCCGTCATGGCGAAGGTAGGGCAGGGCCTTGTCGCCACCGATATCGACGGTGCGAAAGACGACCGGTTTGCTGCCCGCAGCTTCGATAACATCCCGATACAAGCGCAATTGTCGTTCGCGCTGCGGCATCGTGGCGGAGACGAGAAACTGGAATTCGGTCCGGAACAGGCCAATCCCGTCGGCACCCGTTACGTCGAGCGCCGCGATATCGTCGCGCAACCCAGCATTGATCATCAGCGTGACGCGAATGCCATCTTTCGATACCGGCGGCTCGGATTTGAGCGCGGCGAAGGTCGCCCTGCGCTTTTGGGTAACGGCCAACTGCGTCTCGAACGCTTCTTCCATTGCCGTGGTCGGCCGGACGAACACGGCAGACTGTCCCACATCCATCAGCAACAGATCGCCGTCAGAAATGAGCCGCCGGACATCCTTCACACGGCCCAACACCGGGATGCCCGTCGCGCGCGCGACGATTATGACATGCGCCGTCAGCGAGCCTTCCTCGAGAATGACGCCCTTCAGGCGGCGGCGGTCATATTCGAGCAATTCCGCCGGCCCGAGGTTGCGCGCGATCAGGATCGTGTCCTGCCGCAAGCCCGCCTGCGCCGCCGATGCCAATTGTCCTGAAACGATTCTCAACAGTCGGTTGGACATGTCTTCAAGATCGTGCATGCGGTCGGCCAGCAGTGGATCGTCTATCTGGCGCATCCGCATCCGCGTCCGCTGCTGGACGCGCTCGATGGCGGCTTCCGCCGTCAGCCCGCTATCGATGGCTTCGTTGATCCGCCGCGACCAGCCTTCGTCATAGGCGAACATCTTGTACATCTCGATGACGTCACGATGTTCGCCGTCGCCGCCGAACTCCGCCTGGCTTGCCATCTTGTCGATTTGCTCGCGCATCTTGTCGAAGGCAGAATAAACCCGGTGGCGCTCCGCCTCGATATCTTCGGCAACGGTGTGTTCGATCGTGATCCGTGGCTGATGAAAGACGGCAAAGCCCTTGGCCATCCCATCGACCAGCTTCAGTCCGGTCAGCCGGAGCGCGGCAGTATTGTGGACTTTTGACCCTCGGGCCTCGGCATTGTCGATCAGCCCGGCATTGGCGATAAGCTCTGAAAGAACCATTGCAACTGTTTGTAATGCTTCGATTTCTACCTCTTGATAGCGCCGGGGGTCGGCATGCTGGACGCAGAGCACGCCGACAGAATCTTCCTTGCGGATGATCGGCACACCGGCAAAGCTGTGGAACAATTCCTCGCCGGTTTCGGGCTTATAGGCGAAGTCTGGATGGCTGGTCGCCTCGTCGAGGTTGAGCGTCGCGATCTGTTCGGCAATCGTGCCCACCAATCCTTCGCCCATCGCGAGCTTGGTCACATGGACCGCTTCCTGGTTGAGGCCACGGGTCGCGAAAAGCTCAAGCACGCCTTCGCGGCGCAGGTAGATCGAGCAAACTTCGCTCGCCAGCGCTTCACCGATGATCTGGACGACCTTGTTGAGCTTGGCCTGCGCATTGGCGCGCGAGGCCATCACTTCGTGAAGGCCGGTCAGGATTTCGCGGGCGGAGGCGGAGGCGGAGGGCATGCCGCCAGCGCTATCAGATTGTTGCGCGGGTTTCCAATGCTGCCTGCGCTTCGTCCACCAGGGTCTTCAATATTTGCGCGACCGGCTCCTCGGCCTTGACCATCCCGACCGATTGCCCAGCCATCAGCGATCCATTCTCGACATCGCCGTCGATCACCGCACGCCGGAGCGCACCGGCCCAGAAATGCTCGATCTGGAGTTGGGCCGCGCCCATGTCGATCTCGCCGCGATCGAGCATCCCGGCCACCTCGATCTGCTTGCGCGTGAATTCCTCCGTCCCGGCATTCTTGAGCGCACGGACGGGGATAACCGGCAGGCGTGGGTCGATCTGTACGCTGGCCACGGCATCGCGCGCAGAGGCACGGAGGAACGCCTTCTTGAAGGCCGGATGGGCAATGCATTCGGTGGCGCAGACCAGGCGGGTGCCGATCTGCACCCCGGCGGTGCCCTGTTCGAGATAGGCCGCGATCGCGCCGCCACGAGCAATCCCGCCCGCCACGAAAACCGGAACCTGCGGCGCCATTTCAGGCAGGATTTCCTGCGCGAGAACCGATGTCGAGACCGGGCCGATATGGCCGCCCGCCTCCATGCCCTCGATCACAAGCGCATCGACGCCCGAACGCACCAGCTTTTTCGCCAGCGAAAGGGCAGGGGCAAAGCAAAGAAGCTTCGCGCCACTTTCCTTGATTGCATCGATCGAGCCCGGCGGCGGCAACCCTCCCGCCAGCACGACATGCGATACGCGGTGCTTCGCACAGATGGCGATCAGTTCGCCAAGGTTCGGGTGCATGGTAATCAGGTTCACACCGAACGGCTTGTCCGTCATTGCCTTGGTCGCCGCGATTTCTGCATCGAGCAGTTCGGGCGGCATCGCACCGCAGGCAATCACCCCGAAGCCGCCCGCATTCGACATGGCAGAGACGAGATTCCGCTCGCTGATCCACGACATGGCGCCTGCCATGATCGCGATTTCGGAGCCGAGAAATTCGCACCCGCGCTTCATCAGCGCATCGAGTTTGCTCACGCTGCTTCCTCTGCATCGAGGCCATAGGCAGTGTGCAGCACACGAACGGCGAGTTCGGTTTCGTCCTCGTCGATCAGGACCGACACCTTGATTTCGCTGGTCGAAATGGCCTGGATGTTGATGCCGCGTGAGCCGAGCGCCTTGAACATGGTCGAAGCGACACCCGCATGGCTGCGCATTCCCACGCCCACGATCGAGATCTTGGCGACCTTGGTATCGTGGAGCAGTTTTTCGTAGCCGATCGCATCCTTGCCCTTTTCAAGCGTATCGAGCGCGCGGGCAAGCTCGGCGCCGGGCACCGTGAAGGTCACGTCAGTCGAGCCGGAATCGTGTGCGATATTCTGGATGATCATGTCGACATTGATATTGGCATCGGCAAGCGGCGTGAAAATGCTGGCCACCGCACCCGGGCGGTCTGGCACGTTGGTAAGCGTGATCTTCGCTTCGTTCTTGTCATGGGCGATGCCCGTAATCAGCTGGCGTTCCACGTCATTTTCTCCAATTTCATCGTCGCCGACGATCAGTGTTCCGGGCTTGTCGTCGAACGACGTCAGCACCTGCAAACGCACTCTTTCCTTCATCGCGAGCCCGACCGAGCGGGTCTGGAGCACCTTCGCTCCGACGCTCGCCAACTCGAGCATTTCCTCATAGGTCACCTTGTCGAGCTTGCGTGCCCGCGGGACGATCCGGGGGTCTGTCGTATAGACGCCGTCAACGTCGGTGTAGATATCGCAACGATCCGCTTTCATCGCCGCAGCCATGGCGACGGCAGATGTATCAGAGCCGCCGCGCCCGAGGGTCGTCACGCGTTCGTCGGCAGTCACACCCTGAAAGCCCGGGATGACCGCCACTTGCCCGCTCGCAAGCGCGGCATTGAGGGCGGTGCAGTCAATCTCTTCGATCCGAGCGGAGGCATGCGCGTCCGACGTCCTGATCGGCAATTGCCAGCCAAGCCAGCTTCGCGCGGGAACGCCCATTGCCTGCAGCGTCATCGCCAATAGGCCGGACGTCACCTGTTCGCCCGACGCGACGACGACGTCGTATTCCTTGGGGTCATGCAGAGGGGCCGCTTCCCGGCAGAAGTTTACCAGCCGGTCGGTTTCACCCGCCATGGCGGATACAACGACGGCAACCTGGTTCCCGGCATCGACCTCTTTTTTTACGCGCGCGGCAACGTTGCGGATGCGCTCCGTCCCCGCCATGGAGGTGCCGCCGAATTTCATCACGATTTTGGCCACGGAACGTCCCTGATCTTTGGTTGAAAAGCCCTTTGGCCAAAGAGCGCCGCCCTGTTAGGGAAGGGGTATGGCAAAGGCAAGCTCCGCAACCACGATCGATCCTGCAGAAGCCCAACATTTCGGCTCCCTTGCTGCCGACTGGTGGGACCCGAAGGGGTCTTCGGCGATGCTCCACCGCCTCAATCCGGTGCGGCTTACTTATGTTCGCGAGTGGATCGACGCACATTGGGGCTGCGACGGACGGACGCTCAAGCCTTTGGCGGGTAAGTCCGCGCTCGATGTGGGATGCGGCGCTGGTCTCATGTGCGAGCCGCTGGCGCGGTTGGGTGCGGTGGTGACAGGCATCGATGCCGCCCCTGAAAATGTTGCGGTGGCGCGGAATCATGCAGCCGGGCAGGGGCTGTCGATCGACTATCGCTGCGGCGATGTGGCCGAATTGGACGGGCAGTTCGATCTCGTGACATCAATGGAGGTTATCGAGCATGTCGCCAGACCGGCCGCATTTCTTGCAGCGCTTGCGGCTCGGCTGGCGCCGGACGGGCTGATGATTCTCTCGACGCCCAATCGCACTGGACTTTCGCGGCTTGCGATGATCACGCTTGGCGAGGGGCTGGGTACCATTCCCAAAGGCACGCACGACTGGAACAAGTTCCTCACGCCAGACGAACTGGCCGGGTTTGCGGAAGGCGCAGGGCTCCGCGTCCTTGACCGGCGGGGGCTTTCGTACAGCGTCTCAAAGGGCTTCGTCCTTTCGGACGATATGTCGCTAAATTATTTGATGGCGTTTCGCCGCTGACGCATCAGAAGTCCACCTTGTCGTAATAGTCGGGCGGGGCGACACCTTCCATTCGTTCGCCCAAGAGTGGCCGGAAGCTCGGGCGCGACTTGAGTCCGGAATACCAGGCGCGCGTCGCTTCGTGGCCACGCCAGTCGATCCCGCCGAGATAGTCGGCGACGGAGATATGGGCTGCGGCCGCCAGGTCTGCCAGGCTGAGCGTCGCCCCCGCCAGCCAGTTGCGGTGGTCAAGCAGCCAATCGACATAGTCCATCAGCTGGTTCGCGCTCTTCATTGCCTCGCGAAGTGTCGCACCATCGGGTGTCGAGCGGTGGAGGATGCGCTTCAGCATGCGCTCATGCATCAGTGGAGCGACGACATTACCGTAGAACTGTTCATCGAACCAAGCGGTCAAGCGACGGATTTCCGCACGATTCGTCGCAGTGCCCGAAATCATTGGGGCCTTGTCGACCGTTTCCTCGAAATATTCGCAGATGGCGCCCGAACTCATGAGCGAAATGCTCTTGTCGCGCTCGACCAGGACCGGGGTCTGTCCGGCCGGGTTGAGGTCGAGGAATTCATCGCGCCGTTCCCATGGATATTCACGGACCAGCTCGTAACCCACGCCCTTTTCTCCGAGCAGGAGCCGGACCTTGCGCGAAAATGGGCAGAGCGGAAATTGGTAGAGAAGCCACATGGAACGCTGAGCCATAGCGTCGACGGCCCATCGCGTCACCCTGCTTAATGCATCGTCGTCCTGTTATTCGGCGGCAATCGCCTCCGGTCCGTCGTGGAGCGGGTGCTCAAGGCGTGTCAGCATTTCCCTCGGACAGACCTGCCAGAAGGCTCCGCGCATCTGGTCCCAATCGTCAAGGATGGCGTTCGACCATTTGCTATCGGTTGCAATGGCGTGCTCCGCAATCAGGGTCTTGGCACGGGCTTCCCAGTAAGCCGATGTCATGCGTTGCCATACAATGGACTCGGGATTCGCGCGGCGTTCGAAACTCCCGTCGAGATCGAGGACGAAGGCCATGCCGCCTGTCATCCCCGCACCGAAATTCGGGCCCACCGCACCCAGGATCACAGCCGTTCCACCGGTCATATACTCGCAGCCATTGGCGCCGCAGCCCTCGACGACGACCATCGCCCCGGAGTTGCGAACGGCAAAGCGCTCGCCGGCCTGACCGGCAGCGAACAATTTTCCGGACGTCGCGCCATAAAGAACGGTGTTCCCGATGATAGTGTTCCGCTGGCTCTCAAGCGGCGAGCTGACCATCGGCCTTACTGTGATGATGCCGCCCGACAGGCCCTTTCCGACATAGTCGTTGGCATCTCCAAACACTTCGAGCGTTACGCCCTTGCACAGGAAAGCGCCGAGCGACTGGCCCGCGGAACCGCGCAGACGAATTTGCACATGCCCGTCGTTGAGGGTCGACATGCCGAACCGTGCGGTGATTTCCGAAGAAAGGCGCGTCCCAACCGCCCGGTGGGTATTGCGAACGGTGTAGGTCAACTGCATTTTCTCGCGGCGCTCGAACACCGGCTTGGCGTCGTGCAGGATCTGCGCATCAAGGCTGTCCGGCACCTCGTTGCGGCCACCGTTCAGGCTGAAGCGCCGCTGATCTTCGGGCGCATCGACCTTTGCGAGGATCGGGTTCAAATCGAGGTCGTCCAGATGCTCGGCTCCCCGGCTGATCTGGCGCAGCAATTCGGTGCGGCCGATCACTTCGTCGAGCGAGCGGAAACCGAGACGCGCGAGGATTTCGCGAACCTCTTCGGCGATGAACGTCATCAGGTTGATGACCTTTTCTGGCGTGCCGGCAAATTTCTTGCGGAGCTGTTCGTCCTGCGTGCAGACACCGACCGGGCAGGTATTCGAATGACACTGCCGGACCATGATGCAGCCCATCGCGACAAGGCTCAGCGTCCCGATGCCGAATTCCTCCGCGCCAAGGATCGCCGCGATGACAATGTCGCGGCCCGTCTTCAGCCCGCCGTCGGTGCGCAGCTTGACCCGATGCCGGAGGCCGTTGAGAGTCAATACCTGGTTGACTTCGGACAAGCCCATTTCCCACGGCGTGCCGGCATATTTGATCGATGTCTGCGGCGATGCGCCCGTTCCTCCGACATGGCCGGAAACAAGGATCACATCGGCATGTGCCTTTGCGACCCCGGCGGCGACCGTGCCGATCCCTGCCGAGCTGACCAGCTTCACGCAGACGCGCGCGCGCGGGTTGATCTGCTTCAGGTCGTAGATGAGCTGGGCGAGATCCTCGATCGAATAGATATCGTGGTGCGGTGGGGGCGAAATGAGCGTGACGCCCGGCGTCGCATGCCTGAGCTTGGCGATGAACTCGGTCACTTTGAAGCCTGGAAGCTGTCCGCCCTCGCCGGGCTTGGCACCCTGCGCGACCTTTATCTCGAGCTCTTCGGCGGCGCCCAGATATTCAGCTGTCACCCCGAAACGGCCTGAGGCGACCTGCTTGATCGACGAGTTGGCATTGTCGCCATTGGGGTAGGGAGAATAACGCTCACGCGCTTCGCCGCCTTCTCCGGAGACGGCCTTGGCGCCGATCCGGTTCATCGCAATTGCGAGCGTTTCATGCGCTTCGGGCGATAGTGCGCCGAGCGACATGCCGGGCGTCACGAAGCGCTTGCGGATTTCGGTGATCGCCTCGACCTGGTCGACGGGGACCGGGTCCTTGGCATAGTTGAATTCGAGCAGGTCGCGCAGATAGATGGGCGGCAAATCCCGCACGCCACGCGCAAACTGGAGATAGGTTGAGTAGCTGTCGGTCGCGACAGCCGTTTGCAGCAGGTGCATCAGTTGCGCCGAATAGGCGTGTGGCTCCCCACCGCTGCGCTGGCGATAAAAGCCGCCGACCGGCAGTGTCGCCACGCGCTTGTCGAACGCCGCCTCATGCCTTTCAGCGGCGTTGACATAAAGTGAGGCGTAGCCTTCGCCCGAAATCTTGGCCGGCATTCCCGGGAACAGGTCATTGACCAGTGCGCGGCTGAGCCCGACTGCCTCGAAATTATAGCCGCCGCGATATGAGGATATGACCGCGATCCCCATCTTCGACATGATCTTGAGCAGGCCTTCGCCAATAGCCGTGCGATGCCGGGCCAAACAGTCTTCGAGCGAAAGCGCGCCGAACAGGCCGCGCGCGTGCCGGTTCGCAATTGCCGCTTCGGAGAGATAGGCGTTCACCGTGGTCGCTCCGACCCCGATCAGGACTGCATAGTAGTGCGTATCCAGGCATTCGGCCGATCGGACGTTAACACTGGCAAAGCTCCGGAGCCCGCAGCGCACCAGATGCGTGTGGACGGCTGCCGCAGCCAGAACCATCGCAATGGCCACCCGCGATTCCGAAACGGCTTCGTCGGTCAGGAACAATTCGCTCATCCCAGCGCGCACGGCCTGCTCGGCCTCGCTCCTGATTCGGGCGATGGCCTTGCGGAGGCCGTCTGCGCCCGAACTCCTTTCGAAGGTGCAATCGATCTCGGCGGCGGCTCGCCCGAAATGGTTCTTGAGCCGCAGCCAATCCGCGGTCGTCAGGATGGGTGTTTCAAGGACCAGAACACCCTGCCGCGCATTTTCGTCTCGATCGAGAATGTTGGCGAGATTTCCGAACCGTGTACGCAGGCTCATCACCTGGCGCTCGCGCAACGAGTCAATCGGCGGATTGGTCACCTGGCTGAAATTCTGCCGGAAGAAGTGGCTTATGAGGCGGTTTTTTTCGGAAATGACAGCAAGCGGCGTGTCATCTCCCATACTGCCCACTGCTTCCTTGGCGTCCTCGACCATGGGTGCGAGGATCAATTCCATGTCCTCAAGCGTCTGCCCCGCGGCGACCTGACGCCGCATCAGTTCGGCCGGTTCAAAGCGCATCACCGTTTCGCCAGCCGTCGGCGGAAGATCGTCAATTGTAAGGAATCCCGTTACCAGCTCGCCATATGGCTCCTCGCCGGCGATCTTGTCTTTCAGGGCCTCATCAGTGAAAAGTTGCCCGCAATCGAGGTCGACGGCGATCATCTGGCCGGGGCCGAGCCGGCCCTTCGCCTTGATGGTGGATTCCGGAACCACAACCATGCCCGCTTCCGACCCGACGATCAGGAGTTCGTCATTTGTTATCGTGTAGCGCAACGGGCGCAGTGCGTTGCGGTCCATCCCCGCCACGGCCCAGCGTCCGTCGGTCATCGCCAGGGCGGCGGGGCCATCCCAAGGCTCCATCACGCTCGCCAGATAGGCATACATGTCGCGATGCGCTGGCTTCATGTCAGCATTGTCCTGCCACGCCTCGGGCACGAGCATCAGCTTGGCCGTCGGCGCGTCGCGGCCCGAGCGGCAGATCGCTTCGAATACCGCATCGAGCGCGGCCGTATCGGAGGCCCCGGCAGGGATCAGTGGCTTGATGTCTTCGGACCGCTCGCCAAAGGCAAGGCTTGCCATCCGGATCTCGTGGCTCATCATCCAGTTCTTGTTGCCGCGGATCGTGTTGATCTCACCATTGTGGGCAAGCGTGCGGAACGGTTGGGCGAGCCACCATTGCGGGAAGGTGTTGGTCGAATAACGCTGGTGGAAGATGGCGACGCGGCTTTCGAACCGCTCATCCACCAGATCGGGGTAAAAGACCGATAACGATTCCGCGAGGAACAGTCCCTTGTAGATGATCGACCGGCACGACAGCGAGCAGATGTAAAAACCCTGGATCTGCGCCGCAATCGCCTTCTTTTCGATGCGACGGCGGATCAGGTAAAGATCCTTTTCGAACTCCGCCGCATCCTGCGTGTCGGGTTCAGGCCCGGCAATCATGATTTGTTCGATCTCGGGACGGGTTTCCTGCGCCTTGCGGCCGATGACCGAGACATCGACCGGGACCTGCCGCCAGCCATAAATGTTGTAGCCCGCCTCGATCATCTCGCTTTCGACGATCGTCCGGCAGCTTTCCTGCGCGCCCAGATCGGTCCGGGGCAAGAAGATCATGCCGACGGCAAGCTGCCTGCCGGTGGGCTTGTGCCCTGAGGCGAGAATGGCCTCGTCGAAAAAGGCATGCGGCAGGTCGACATGAAGGCCAGCGCCGTCACCGGTCATCCCGTCAGCATCGACGGCACCCCGATGCCATACGGCCCTGAGCGCGTCGATTGCCGCCGTGACGACGCGACGCGAAGCCCGGCCATCGGTTGCCGCGACAAGGCCGACACCACACGCATCGGATTCGAACTCCGGGCGGTACATGCCCTCTTTGGCGAGGCGGATACGTTCGGGAGAGCTGATCATTCCTATTTCATCTTCTTTGGATCGATCCCCAGCAGCTCAGCGAGCTTTGCCTTGTCCGCGCTCGTCAGGTCGCCGGCTTTCTTGGGCTGCGGCAATCCCGCGGTTGCGGATGCCACCTTCTGCATCATGGCGGGCATCGCTTGCATGATTTGGGGGATCATCGCTTGCATCCGTGTGACGATGGCCGGATCAGTGTATATCTGCATCGATTGCTCGGCATAGAGGCCGCCCGTCGGCGTTCCGAAAAAGCGCTCAAGGTCAGCCAGCTGTGCGGCCGTGAAGCGGTTGGCATAGGCTTCCGCCAGGCCCTCGCGGACCGACGGCTCCATCTTCGAAATGATTTCCACCATATCCGTCATCATGACGTTCGTGGTTGTCTTGATCCGTTCGTCGAAAGCCGGGTCGAGAATCGCCATCAATTGCTTGAGCGTGCCGGGGCCAAGCGCCTTGACCTTGTCGGGAGCAAGCCCACCCATCTCTGCAAGCGATCTGATTGGTAGATCGGTCACCTGATCGATCATACCGCCCATCATCTTGTCGAGCATGCCGCTCATCATCTTGCGATAGGTGCCATCAGGAAGCAGTTTTCCGGCAATCCTGGTTGCTGCATCAAGCTTGGCAGGATCGGACTGGGGCGACGCAGCGGTGGCGGGCGGCGGCGACTGCGCAAAGCCGGGAGTTGCAACTGCCAGTGCCACAAACGCGCAAACTGTTCGGATCATGCTGCTTTCCTTTCACCTGAAGCTTTTGCCTTGAGATAGCCCAGCATATGCGCAGCCACATCACGGCCATCGCGGATTCCCCAGACGACGAGGCTTGCACCGCGTACAATGTCGCCGGCTGCGAAGACGCCGTCGAGGCTCGTCATCATCGTCTTGTGGTCGATCCGGAGCGTCCCCCAGCGCGTGACCGCAAGATCGGGCGTGCCGAACAGCTGCGGTAGATCTTCGGGATCGAATCCCAGCGCCTTGATGACCAAATCGGCCTCGACCCGGAATTCCTTGCCCGGATCCGGCTCGGGCGTCCTGCGGCCCGACGCATCGGGGGCCCCAAGCCGCATCCGCGCGACGCGGACGCCGGCGACATGATCGGCCCCATCGAACGCTTCGGGGGCGGAGAGCCAGACAAATTCGACGCCTTCCTCTTCGGCATTCCTCACTTCATTCTGCGAACCTGGCATGTTGGCGCGATCGCGCCGGTAGAGGCACTTGACTGACTTCGCGCCCTGGCGGACCGCGGTGCGGACACAATCCATTGCCGTATCGCCGCCACCGATGACAACGACATTCCTGCCGTTGGCATTCAGTGAGCCATTGTCGAAGGCTGGAACCGGTTCGCCAAAGCTCTTGCGGTTGGATGCGATCAGGTAATCAAGCGCTTCCACGACGCCAGGTGCGCTGGTTCCGGGCGCCTTGATGGCGCGTGGCTTGTAAACGCCCGTAGCGACCAGGAGCGCGTCGTGATTCTGGCGGAGTGCGTCCAGCGTCGCGTCGCGGCCCACATCGAAACCGGTATGGAAAACAATGCCACCGGCCTTGAGCCTCTCGACCCGGCGCATCACGATCTCCTTTTCGAGCTTGAAGCCCGGAATGCCATAGGTCAGCAACCCTCCCGCGCGATCATGTCTGTCATAGACATGGACGTCATGCCCGGCAGTGCGGAGATATTCGGCTGCCGTCAGGCCGGCTGGCCCTGCACCGATGATTCCGACCGAC
The DNA here is from genome assembly GCA_041916635.1 of Sphingomonadaceae bacterium. GTDB lineage: Bacteria > Pseudomonadota > Alphaproteobacteria > Sphingomonadales > Sphingomonadaceae > Aquisediminimonas. The sequence goes on from JAYRZE010000001.1 coordinate 2,025,442, forward strand.
TGGCCTGTCGCGGGCCCAGCGGAGAGCGGCGCGATCCAGCCTTCTTCCCAAGCATTGTCCGTGATGAACTTCTCGACCGACCCGATCGTCACGGCACCGTGTCCTGAAAATTCGATCACGCAATTGCCTTCGCAAAGGCGGTCTTGAGGGCAGATGCGCCCACAGATTTCCGGCATGGTCGATGTGCTGTTCGAAAGTTCGAAGGCTTCTTTCAGGCGCCCTTCGGCGGCAAGCCGCAACCAGTCGGGGATATGGTTATGCAGCGGGCAATGGACCGAGCAATAGGGCACGCCGCATTGCGAACAGCGTGCGGCCTGCGCCTTCGCATCTTCCGACCGGTAGCGGTTGGCGATTTCGCGAAAATCCTCCCTGCGAAGCGCGGCCGCACGCTTCTCGGGGTATTGCTGGTCCAGCCCCACGAATTTCAGCATTGGATTTTCCGCCATGACTCGAATGTCCCTGTTCGAGTCAGTCCAAATAACGCGTTTTGACCGCGTGTCACGCAAAAAGCGGCAAAAAGGTAAAGTTTATTGACCTATAATCTTAAGACACGTCGCGCTTCGATCTTGGATGATGGGTAATTCTATAATTTAAGTCCATATCGGTCCTAAATAGAGTGCAGCCATATCAGAGCCACGATCCCGGCCACGATGCGATACCAGGCAAAGGGCGCAAAGCCGTAACGTGTGACGATCGCCATGAATGCCTTGATGACGAGCGCCGCTACGATAAAAGAAATGGCAAAGCCGATCGCGATGTTTGAAATGTCGGCGGCTGCCAGGGCCGCGCCTTCCTTGTAGAGCGCCAGCGTCGAAGCGCCCATCATGGTTGGCACCGCGACGAAGAAGCTGAATTCTGCGGCCGTCTTCCGCTCGACGCCAAGGAGCAGCGCTCCCATGATCGTTGCTCCCGAACGGCTGACGCCTGGTATCATCGACAGGCACTGGACAAAGCCGATCCCGAGCGCGGTCTTCCAGTTCATGGCCTCGACGGTTTCGGTGGCGACGGTCTTCGTCATGCGTTCGATCGCCAGGATGGCAAGACCACCCAGGATCAGCGCCCAGGCAACGATCGCTGGCGATTCGAGCATCACCTTGATCGCCTTGTAGGCCACCGCCCCGATCACGGCGGAGGGCAGGAAACCTAGAAGGATATTGCGGGTGAAAGCGACGGGCCCCTGTCTCCAGCCGAAAAGGCCGATCGCCACATCGAGGAAGCGCCGCCAATAGAGCGCAATGACGGCCAGGATCGCGCCAAGCTGAATGACGATATCGAATGCGCCGCTAGAACCGTCCTTGAAGCCCAGCAGCGCGCCGGCAAGCACCAAGTGCCCGGTCGACGAAACCGGAATGAACTCCGTCAATCCTTCGACAATGCCGAGCAGGATGACGGTCAGTAAATCGCTCATGCAGTGACTCCGAACCGGCCGTGCTTGCGATATTGCACGAGCCAACCCGGCGCCACGGCATCAAGCGGCGTCGGCGCAATCCCGATTGCCGCAAGCCCCTTGGCCTTTGCACTTGCCACATTGTCGCTCTGCAGCATCAGCCATTGGTCGCGGGTAATGGGCGCGCCCGGAAGCCAACCGGTGAGAGTAGCGAGCAACCCCGCCACTTCATCGGGCACTTCGAACATCGGTCGCTTGTACCCGGTCGATTCCGCAATCCAGCGGTTCACTTCAACCATTGTCATGACTTCCGGACCACCCAGTTCATGTGTTTTCGCGTTGTGGGCCTGAGGATCGCTCACTATAGCCGCCACGGCGTGCGCGATGTCCCCGACAAAGACGGGCTGGAACTTCGTCGCGCCGCCGATGACCGGAACAAGGGGCAGCATGCGGATCAGTCCGGCAAAGCGGTTGATGAACTGGTCTTCGCGACCGAAGATAATCGAGGGGCGCAGGATGGTTGCTGAAGGGAAGGCGGCGCGGACAGCGGCCTCGCCCTTGCCCTTGGTCCTGCCATAGGCCGACGCGCTTTCGGCGTCGGCACCGATCGCAGACATATGTATCAGCGTTTCGACCCCGGCAGATCGTGCCGCAGCGGCGACATTGGCCGCCCCCTGCCGGTGCACGGCGTCGAAATCGCCCTTGAGGATGCCGACCAGGTTGATCACCGCGCTCGCGCCTTCAACGGCGTGCCTCAGTGTTTCGGGGCGCGTGATATCTGCCGCGACGTAGGCGATCTGTCCCAGGTTCGCCTGCGCTTTCAGGAACCAGCCGCGCTTTGGGTTGCGGCTGGCGACGCGAACGCGATGCCCGTCCTTGAGCAGCGCCTGGACCACGTAACGGCCTACAAAGCCGTCGCCGCCAAAAACTGTGACTGTGTCAACCATTGCAACCTGCCCGTTTCGATTTCGCCAAGGAAATTGCCCATGCCGTTCGCCGACCGCATTGACAAGCGGCAACCGTCGCCGTAACCGCGCGCCTCGTTCCCATGCGGCACTTGCTGCCGCCCCGTGCCCAGGTGGTGGAATTGGTAGACGCGCTGGCTTCAGGTGCCAGTGGCCGCAAGGCCGTGGAGGTTCGAGTCCTCTTCTGGGCACCAGTCAACCACTTTATCGTGTTGTTTTTACACGATAAAGTGGATCTTCTGAAAAAGTGAACCCACATTCATTCCCACATTCTGCGTGGGTCGTGGTGATCCTTGTCGGCCCTCTCTGGGACGCCAACCCAACCTCGCTGATGCGATCATCTGCTGTTTGGCTGCGACATGGGACGAATCTTGACGCTGCATCGCACTGGCTGCTGCGATGTAGCAGCGGTCTTCCGGCAAGCGTCAATGGCATCGCGGTTGTCGCGCTGGATGTCAGCGGCCTGTACCAGTGCATTCCATGCCTCGGGGCTGTCGCTCTGCATTAGCTGTGCACCCGCGTCCCAGCGGGAGGATGCGTCAACCATCCGCGCTGCCATGCGCTCGGGCCAGTGCCAGCTTTCCGGCATGACACGGGCAATGGTGCCAGGAAGAAAGGACCAAAGCAGTATGCCAGCCAGCAAAGCCCCGCCTGCCACGTGGTAGAGCTGCTGCCGCTGCTCGGCGGCGGTGCGTGCGTGGGCGGTGACGCTGCGCATCTCCTGGGCGGCGTGGTTCAAGTCGCTGCGGGCCTGGCTGATCCTGTCCTGATCGCTGCGCCGCGCTGCCTCGGCTGCGGCTGCAATCCGATTGCCGATGCTGTCAGGGGTCATCTGCATCGCCGGATGACCGGCCATGCCCTTCAGGCTCCCGTCAATCGCGCCCATCCGCTTGGCCATGTCGGTCAGGGTCGCGCCATAGTCGGGAATGACAATGTCTGCGCGCTCGGCGGCAAGGTGCTGCACCGCTCGGCGCATGAGAGCCAGTTCGCCTTCAAGGCGGGCGAATGCCTCGGCGGCGGGATCGCCTGCGGTATCCGGGTTGGCCGGGTGGGGTTCCGGCTCCGGCTCAAGGTCCAGTGACAGTTCCACGTCATCCGTATCGGTATCCATTGTGTTTCTCCTACAGGCCCATGCCGATTGACCGGCTCCGCTCCATCGTGATGGAGGCGGCAAGGTCGCGGGCCAGATCGCGACCGAGTTCCGTCTTGATGCCCAGCTCGCGGGTGCGACTGCGCAGCAGGGATTCGACCTGCGCATCGCGCTCCAGCCCCTTCACCAAATCCGTCATGCGGTTGGTGAGCCTCTGCGCGCCCTTGGTGTCACCATCGCGCTGCATGGCCTGGCGCGCTTGCCCGAGCCGCTGCCAGTCGCTGACAAAGCGGTCTGCACGCTGCGCGGGATCGACGCGGATTTCGGCTTCGAGCTGCATGGCGCGGATTGCGCCCTGGATGCGACCATCGGCGGCCTCGCGGGCCAGCGAAGGCTGGCGCTGCAAGGCGCTGGCGAGGTCGGCGGCGGCATGGGGACGGATCGCATCAAGCGCCTGCCCGGCCTTCTCCAGCGCGTCGCGCTGGTGGGGCAAGACGGGCAATCCCTGCTCGCGCATCTGCCCGATGTCAGCGGCGGCACGCGCATAGCGTTCGACGGCCTTGCGTTGATCGGACAGGCCAGCCTGATCGGTGGGCAGGGCTTCGAGCCGGTTCGCCTGCGGACGGAAACCCGCGAAGATCGACTTCGCCCGTTCCGGCAATTGCCGGGCGAGCTCCACGATCCGCTCGCGGAAAGTGATGCCGCGCCGTTCGGCAAACTGCTGCTCGGGCTTGTAGTCGCTGGCCATGTCCTTACCGCGCTCACGGCTCAACGTGCGGACAAGCTTCGACTGATCGGCGAAGTCATCGCGGCCATAATGCAGGGCAAGGCCATCGCGGTGCCGGGACATCGCGACATAGGCACCGTGGCTGTCCATCCCCGGCGTGGCGAGCACATGGGTACGATCCACGGTCATGCCCTGCGCCTTGTGGATCGTGGCAGCATAGCCATGATCGATGTGGGCATAGTTTTTGGTGTCGAAAGCGACGCTGCGGCCATCGTCGGTGCGCACGGCCATGCTTTGCGCGCTAATCCGCTCGACCGTGCCCAAGGTGCCGTTCTTGACGCCCAGCCCGCGCTCATTGCGCAGGAACATGATGCGGTCGCCGCTCGCGAACTGGCGCTCGCCGCGTGTCGCGCTGATCGACACGTCCATGCCCAGTTCGCCCGCGTCACGCAGCCGCCCGCGTGCTGCGTCATTGAGCTCGCGCACCTCGCTATTGGTGTGGGTGAGGATGATGCGCGTATCGTCGGGGCTGGCCTGCCGGTCATGATCCCAGCGTTCGATCAACTCGCCGCGTGCGGCCTCCCGTGTCTCGGCGGCGTGGATCATGCCGCGTTCGCCATAGGCATGGATGGCAAGGCCTGTGCGCCCGGTAGCGAGATGACGGGTGGCATCCTGCTGCCAGCCTTCGTGCTGGCGGCGTACCTCGCTGATTTCGACGCCACCGTGCCGTTCATGGATCGCGCGGAAGGCAGCTCCGGCTTCGATGGCCTGGAGCTGTTGCGGGTCGCCGATGAGGACAACTTTTGCGCCTGCATCGGCGGCATGGGAAAGGACGCGCTCCATCTGGCGCGTGCCGACCATCCCTGCCTCGTCGAGGACCAGCACGTCGCGCGCGGTGAGCAATTCGCGGCCCTGGCCCCACTGGTGCTCAAGGCTCGCGATGGTGCGTGAGGCGATGCCTGAACCGTGCTCCAGCCCCTCGGCGGCAATCCCGGACAGCGCCGCACCGCGAACGGTATAGCCCGCGCTCTCCCAAGTCTCGCGCGCTACGCCCAGCATCGCGCTCTTGCCGGTCCCGGCATAGCCGACAACGAGGCTGAGGCCGCGCCCATCGGTCACATGCTCGAATGCTGCGCGTTGCTCGCCGGAAAGCGCAAGGCCGCGCTCCGCCCCGTGCGCCAGCGCGCCTTCCCTGCCATGATCTTCGACCTGATGCCTCTCGCGCTCCGCCAGCAATTCCGAAGCGCGGCCAAGCCGCTGCTCGGTCTCGATCATCTGACGCGATGTGAACCGGTCCTCGCCGCGTCCGTCCTTGCCCAGTGCGACAAGGTCGGGTGATCCACGAACCGCGCTCATCGCCAAATCGAACTGCCCTTTCCCGTCGCTGTGCCGGTGCACGAACATGGCAAGGTCGCGGTTGGTGAAAGTGGCCTGGCTGTACGTGATCGCGTCGAGGGCGACAGCGGGATTGGCGATAATCCGCTCGCCATTTCGCTGTGCGACAGCGCGGTGTTCCTCGATCCGCTCTGCCTCCAGCCCGCGTTCGCCCATACGCGACGCGGCGGGGCCGATCTTGTCCTGCGGCTCCAGCGCAATGCCCTGCGCCTCCAGGCTGCGGTGATCGATCCGCGCGTCGATATCGAGTTCTGCCAGGCGCTGGTTGACATGCTCGGCCCAGCGCTCGCGCCATTGCTCGACCAACTCAGCCTTGTTCCACTCGCGCACCTTCGGGCCGAAACCGTCTTTGCCGACTTCGCGCATGGTGAGCATGACATGCGCGTGGGGCTTGGGCTGCCCGTCAGCGCCAATATCCCAATGGACATTGAGATCGGCGATCATGCCTTTCTCGACGAACTCGGCTTCGGCAAAGTCGCGCGCGAGCTCGATGCCCTGTTCCTTAGTCAGCTCACGCGGGATGGCGAATTCGACTTCGCGGGCAAGCTGCGCGTCCTTACGCTTCTCGGCGGCTTCGACCGCGTTCCAGAGCTTTTCGCGGTCGGCAAATTCCTCTGGTGCGCCTTCGGGCAGCAGCACTTCGGAATGGACGACGCCCTCCTTGTTGGTGAAGTCATGGTCGCGGTCGAGCCGTTCGTCGTGCAGCCGCTCGGCCCCGCGATAGGCTGCCGCCGCCACGGCGCTGCGCCCGCTCGACCGGCTGATGACTTTAACGGAAAGGTGGAAGATCGCCATGACGGCAATCCATCTACGCCATGAGCGCCACGTCGGCACGACGTATAAGCGCGCCCTCCCATGATAAAATCCTGCTCGGGACTATTCAGTATCAGGCCGTCTCGACGACTCTACAGCATTGGGAGGGCGTCAATATTATCATCATCGCATCACCTCTCAATGGAGAACTTCGATGCGCAAACCACGCGACTTTGATTCGGAACTGAAGGCGCTTGCCGACAAGGCGAAGCAACTGAAGGAACGCCGCGTGCAGCAGCTCGGCGAACTGGTGATCGCCACAGGGGCCGATGCAACCGATGCGGAAACGCTGGCCGGTGCGCTGCTCGTCATCGCGGAAACCAGCGAAGCCCAGAGGAAGGAGGCGTGGCGCAAGCGTGGCGCGGCCTTCTTTCAGAGCAAGGCGCGCAAGCGCGGCGACGGAACTCAGGGCCACCCGGACGGCACTCTCCCGCTTGACGGCGGCGCGGCATCGGCTTGAGGCAGTGAAGGCGCGAACCGACATGCGCGAGTGGCAGATCAAGCGCCGCGAACGCACGCGGCAACTGATCGAACTGGGAGGCCTGGTCGTGAAAGCCGGACTGGTCGAACTCGCAGACGATGATCGCGCTACTCTATACGGCGCGTTCCTCACCGTTGCGGCCAAGCTCCGGGGCGAAGAACGCGAGCAAGCGCTGGTGTTGTGGAAGCGGAAGGGCAAGCGGGCGTTCGAAGCAGAGCAATAACGAGAAATGAACGCGACACACGACGGGCCACCTTCTATCGTTTACTGGCCGATTTTTGGCGTCGCGCGTCGATCACCACGATTTCAGAGACCCGCTCGCCACGAGCCTCAGCATCCGCTTTCAATTTCTCGATAGTACGGAGCTTTCGGCCCATGCCACCAATATCCATTACCACAAAGATGCCAGCTTTGGTCGTCGCCGCCTTTTTGTAGGCTTCGAGCTGAGTCTTGTAGCCATGAACAACGGAGCCTTTAGAGAGTTTTAGCTCTACGAGCACACGTCCGCTAAAGCCGGTCGAGAATTTGAAATCGACCGGTCCGCCGCCCGAGTTGGTCTCTGGTGAGATGTCGACGTCGTTAACCGCACACATGACGTTCGCTACGGCGAAAAAGAGTAGCTGGCTCGCTCGTTCGTGTCGGGGCGTCGTGCCGTTCCACAGCAGCTCCCACATATTGTTGTCTTCGACCATTGCCTGGAACCGCGAGATAATCTCGTTGACAGTCTGCTCAAGCGCACTGCCGTCGTTCGTCACTGGCTTATTGAGCATCCCGACAAACGGCGTTGGGTCTTCGCCCAAGACGCGTCGAAACTGGTAATAGCCGTCAAGGTCTGCTTTTTCGTCGTAGCTTTCCGACGCCATCGCGACCGCATCGATAAGTTTGCGGAGGAGAGTTTGCGATGAGAATACAACCCGGCGCAGGGCGGCCTTTTTCTGTGATACGCTTGCCTTAGCAATGTTGCCGAACATCTGATTTACGGCATCTCGGATTTCCCGCACCTCCATGACGACCCGGCTCACGTCCGACCAGTCGGCTGCAAGAGGCAAATCGCGCAAGATATCTCTGGGAACGAGGAGCACCGGTGCGCCAGCATGATAAGGATTCACTGGGAGCTGGCGATCAGAATATTTTGGACCGAACCTTTGGACCGGTACGCCGTTCGCGACGCAGAATTCTTCGGTGATTTGACTTAGGGCTGGCAACAGAAAGTTGGTCGCCATGTCGCTGAGCGTGTCCGGACCGACGCCTTCCTCAAACAAGCCCATGAGGGGGATCATGTTTGGGTTTTTTTCGCCGAGAGTAATGATTTCCTTGGCCGTGCGCAGTATGCCATTGCGGAGCTTGGGCGGGCGTGAGCTGCCGCTGGTACCCGCCGCCCCATATCCCAGACTAGTCTCTGGGCGCTCGTCGAGGTTCAGCGCTTTGTAGGCCCCCTTCCATGCGACATCCCCCTCGGTTGCGGAGATATCGAGCAGGCCGATCACATTCTCAAAGCTCGCTTGGACGGCTTTGCGGCCTTCCTTCTTAATCACGGTGTTCTGGCTTTTCGACAGCAGCAGTGGATCAATGAATAACTTGGTGTCGCTATTAAGAATCGGGTCTAGAAGCTTTGCGGAGTTCAGCGCATTTGCCAACAAGCCGAAGTGATTGGAAAACAGAACGGGATGCACCAGACTTTTTCGCGCTGCCACGACAAACCCCATTCTTGCTGTTGATATCGGAGAACATGCTGATGGTAACGGTAGAATTCAGCAAGACCATAGCACCATAGCGCGCGAGCTCATCACCGGAACAACAGTTTTTCGAGTATGTCAGCCATTTCGCGACGCTTATCGTGTGTAAGACGGTCAAGATTGCGCTGCTTCCACAGAACTGCAGGTAGGCGCGGAGCTTGCGGTACGCCGAGAAGTTGCCAGTCCGGATCGCCGCGTTTGAATCCAATAAGGAAATGCCGATGCACGTCCGGCATTTCAGAGATCATCGCAGTGATGATTGCTTCGCGTGCGGCTTCGAGATCGGCAAGGGCAACTGGTTCCTGCGTCATGCCAACGAAGCCGCGCGCGAATTCCTCGGCCAGTGGCTTGCGGGTCGGTGCCAGGACTTCGGCCATCGGGCGATTGTGGCTGATGAGATAGACAAGGAAAGCGCGCCGCAATTCGGCGCTTACGCCTTCGTGCGTCAACAGGTCGCGCACGTCGAAAAGATCGCGCGGATGCTGGCGGTCGAGCGCTGCCACGATCTTGCCAGCATAGAGGTCGGCGAAGGAAACGATTTGCATTTCGGCAAAACCGAACTCGTCCTCTACGGTCGGTACCACAGATGTCACCACGGGATCGTACACCGTGCCGCGCAGCACTGGCGTTATCTCGATCTTGATCTGCACGTCCCCGGCACGGACGATCAGCTTCGTGATGATTTTCTCATCCGCCGAACGGGAAGGATTGACCTTCGCGCCGGGGATTCCAGACTCGATTTGCTCCGCGATCCGCAGCATGGCTGCGTCAATTGCGGCAAGCGATGTGGTGCGATCCTCGACGGGCAGATAGGTCAGGTCAATGTCCACCGACAGGCGCGGCATGTCGCGCACAAACAGGTTTATGGCCGTGCCGCCCTTGAGCGCGAATGCCTCTTCTTTCCCCACGAAAGGAATGGTGCGAATGAGAAGTGCGACCTGTTGCCGGTAGGTGTCGAGAAAGGCCATGACGTCACTGGCCTCCCAGATCGGACGGCACGGTTATATGGTAAGTGGGGTCGAGCCTGCCGCCTTTGACGAGGACGCGCTTGCCCGATCCCACATTGATGCGGGAAACATCCAGCCGGGATCGCCAAGCATGGCGGTGGCGGTCGGCAAAGAACAGGAATAGCCGATTCACCTTCACGCTGGCGCACGCTTCCAACAGGGTTTGCAGGCGGCGTGGGCTTAGGTCGCTCAGTCCTTCCATCAGGGCGTCGACCTGGTGGAAACTTTCGCGCTCGGGCAACTCGTCGAGCAATTCCAGCACGGCCCGTTCCTTGCTCGAATATCGGATCGGCAAATGCATCCCTGCGCCGCTGAACATGATGGGACTCGGCTCTGGCGGCGCATCGGCATCGCCGGGAAATAGGCGCAGGCTATTATGCCAGTGGAATTTCACGTCGAGCGGAAGGTCAGTTAGCCATGTCGGGGTCCGCTTCGGCCCGTAGAGCTGGATTTCCTGCACCTTCGCCGAAAGGTAGTGCGCATAGCCCAGCTGTTCGAGCGCCGTGCGTCCGCCAACGGCCAAGGGTAAATCCAGTATTGCTTGGAGCGATATGACGACCTGCTGCCATGTCAGCGGCGTGCGCGAACGACGATAGACGCGCCGCGCTGGGCTATCGAGCCACCCGGCACGGACATACTGGCTGCGGAGTGCCGATGAATAGCCGTGAGCCTCTAGCCATCCGGCATCGGCCAAGAGGCCCTCCGGGAGTTCCTGTTGGAGACGGTTTAATTTGCTGTCAGAACGCGTAGCCATGCTTAGCGTTTTGCCACACCTTCAAACCAATGTCGAGTTTATAAAATTGGCGTTATACAAAGCCTGACTTAGTGAAATGTCGATATGGTAAACCGCGCCGCCCGCTCTCGCAGGAAAAACGTCAATCAGACGCATCGTAGTGGATGGCATCGACAAGCGCGGCCCGGCAGTCCCAAGCCTCAGCATCCGGGCCTTCTGGCCGAGGAGCATTGTACCACTTAGCCAACCTTATCGGCTCGATCACCCGCTCCCAGTAGTTCTCCAGACTCAAGGTTGACGGAGCAAAATGGAGCGCTTCGGCCAAGTTGGCCTTGTTCCCGTTATTCACGCAAACGAACACGTCAGGCCGCTTCATTGCGAGCAATCTTGTGGCGGTCGGCGTACGCCCGATCCTGGCTGAGTCTGCGAAGGCAGACTCAAACAACGCGCAAAACCGGTCGAACTCCGTTTCCCTGACAGGGCCTCGGCGCGGGATGCAGTCAATTGCCTTGGCAATCCGACCATCCTTGTTTGCAATGAGTTTCGTGAAAGAGCCGGAGCCCTGCATCGAGCCAAACCAGCCGATTTGATACTTCTCCAGCCCGGAGTCCGCGACGGCATCCGGATGGACGATACCTGCAACCGCCTTCCATTCCGGCACGGTCAGATCGTCGAACGACTGCGCCCTAGCAAAGAGTGTTTGCAGATAACGCAGGAACCTCATGCGTGTTTCGAAATGGTGGTTGGGGTCCTTCCGCGCCTCGTGGATAAAGGCAGCCCAGTCCATTTTTAGAAGGTCAGAATCGATCCGCTGGAAGTCGGCCTTGTCGCTCGGCAGGATTGGAGATGGGGCGCGAGGGCGACTAGCTGCGATCTCGGCCTGCCGCCGGTAAGCGTCAGACAGTTGCTTCGTGACCGGCTGACGATGTGGCGCGTAGGATTCCATTGTGGCGAGCAACTCAGTGACTGCTGCCTCACTGGTGTCGCAGCTCAGATGCAAGCATGCCTCAACGTTGTTGCCCAGCCCGCCTGAAGTGAAATTGGCACTACCGACGATGGCTTCTGCACTCTGCCCGGACACAAACAGGTAGATTTTCGGGTGGAAACAGGCACCGCTCTTTTTGAACACAAAGGCGTTCGGTACTTTGCGAAGCGAGTCCACGAAATCTGGATCGGTAGCGCAAAAATCCAAGCCGACCGTCACCGACCTGAATTTATGCTTGTTTTCGATCAATTTGTCCGCGACCGGGCCAGCATGAGCCCAGGCCACTGCCATGTAAATCTGGTCGTGTTTCGCAATGAGCCGCGGCAACGCCTTCCGGAGCGCCTTCGCGTCAAGAACTGAGACCTTCACGAACCCCTCCTTATGGCAATGGCGGCAGGCCCAATTCCTTCAGGAAGGCGTTGTGCTGCTCCCTCGCTACAGCAATTTCGCCCTCAAGCGCCGTCAGCTTCTCGTGAACCGCGCCTAAGTCGATCTCCTCGTCCGCCGTCGCCGTGCTGATGTAGCGGGAGATGTTGAGATTGAAGTCGTTGCTCTCGATCTCTTCCATCGAGACGCAGCGAGAATACCGCGGCTCTTCAGTCCTGTGCTGATAGGTCGAGACAATCTTGCCGATGTGGTCCGGTTTGCCGTCCTTCCCGTCGCCAAGGTAATTCTGCCGTTTGCCCTTCTGGAAATGCTCCGCTGCATTGATGAACAGCACGTCATCGGGTTTCTTGCACTTCTTCAGAACCAGGATGCACACCGCGATGCCGGTGGAGTAGAACAAGTTCGCGGGCAAACCGATCACGGTATCGATATGCCCATCCTCGAGCAGCTTCTTGCGGATTTCCGCTTCCTTGCCGCCACGGAAAAGCACCCCGTGCGGAAGGATGATGGCCATCACCCCATCGTCCTTGAGGTAATGGAAGCCATGCAGCAAAAACGCGAAGTCGGCGGCGGACTTTGGCGCAAGACCGTAGTTCTTGAACCGCACGTCCTCGCCCAGCGCTTCACTGGGGTCCCAGCGATAGCTGAACGGCGGGTTGGCAACCACAGCATCGAAACGAGGCATCTTGGCCGGGTTCGTTTCGCGCAGGATGTCCCAGTCATTGGTCAGCGTGTCGCCATGGAAAATCTCGAACTCGGTATCCTTCACCCCGTGCAGCAGCATGTTCATGCGCGCCAGGTTGTAGGTGGTGATGTTCTTTTCCTGCCCGAAAATCTTACCGATCCCGTGCACGCCCATGCGGTGGCGCACGTTGAGCAAGAGCGAGCCGGACCCGCAGGCGAAATCCATCAGGCTGTCCATGTGGGCGCGCTGGCCATTCTTCGGCTCCTGTCCGTCAAGGGACACGATCTGCGAAAGGATGTCTGAAACGAATTGCGGGGTGTAGAACTCTCCCGCCTTCTTGCCGGAGCCGGCGGCGAACTGGCCAATCAGATACTCGTAGGCATCGCCCAGCGTATCGCTGTCGGTTGAAAACTCCTTCAGCCCCTTGGCGATCTCGGTGATGATCTTGCACAAGGCAGCATTGCGCTCGGCATAGACCTTGCCCAGCTTGTCCGAAGCCAGATTGATCTCCGAGAACAGGCCCCGGAACGTGCTGGCGAAGGACTCCGTCTCGATATACTCCAGCCCCTTCTGGAGCGTGTCGAGCAGCTCCACGTCCTGCTTGCGCGCCAGTTCCGCGATGCTGGTCCACAGATACTCCGGGCGTATGACGTAATGCACCTTGCGGCGCATCTGCTTTTCAAACGCCTCGGTGTCCTCAGGATTTTCCGCGTACCAAAGCGACAACGGCGCACGCTTGTCCTCAAGCTTCAGCTTGGGGTAGTCCGATCCAAGTTCCTTGGCAGCGGCAATCTCGTAGTTGTCCGAGAGGTACCGAAGGAACAGGAATGCCAGCATGTAATCGCGGAAATCGTCCGCGTTCATCGCCCCGCGCAAGGTGTCGGCGATGGCCCAAAGGGTCTTGCCGAGTTGCTTTTGCTCTTGGTCGGTCATGGTTTACTCATTCATGTCGCGGGCCGGGCCAGAAGCTCTGGCAAGGCAAACTGGTATCGGGCAAGGAAAGCATCCAGAATCTGGCGGAAGAGCTGCTTGTTGTCGTCCCCCATCTCTCGGGGTTCGAAGATGGCATATTCGCCATGGCTGAGCAGGTTCAGGGCACGCGCATAAAGCGCTTCATCATCAACGCCATGGATGCACGCCGAAAAATCGTTGTGCCCGAAAAAGATCGCTGTCTTTTCCAGAATGCTCCGTAACTTGTTGAAGTGATAGGTGTACAGCGCACCGGAATTGGCGGCGTTGCGAATGTCATCCAACATTGCAACATGGTGAAAGAATGGCGTCTCGTCCGTCGCCTGAAGCACAAAGATTTCACCCCGGTTGGGGCGGTGTAGGAAATATTTCTTGTGCGGCTTCTTTTTCAGTTCGTTGCAGACGACGTTAAAAAACAGGGCGTGGTGCGACGAGAAAACGACCTTGAGCTCGTTTTCCTCTCGCTTCAGCAGCTTGGCGAGATCGCAGGCAACTGCAATGGCATTGTTATCATCAAGCGACGAGATCGGATCGTCGATATACAGATATTTGACCCAAGCATACGAAGGGTGCTTGTCGATCACACGTTCGCATATCGCCATGAACAGGCACCATATGAAAATGTTCTCCTCGCCGCGCGACACCTTGATGTGGTTGTTGCCGCCCTTGCTGAACGAGATCGTCCAGTTGGCATAGTCTATGTCAAAATCAAAATCAGCATATCGGCCGAGATACTTTTGAATGCTCTCTTCAAGCGCCAGGTCTTTTATGCCTGCGAAGAATCGCGATTTTTCGTTGAATTTAATGGTGCGGATAACGTCGTTGTCGAGGTCGTTGTCCCATAGAAATAAGTCTTCGGTATAGGCATTGAAATATAGAGTGTCGCGGGCGTCACCCTGCTTCCCCTTGTCCTTGAACTCCATGGAAATGCGGGTCTTCCCGATGCCGTTATAGGCGTACAGCAGCACAAACTGCTGCCCACCTCCATTGAGGTCGTCGCGCAGCCGCTGAACCACCTTTTTGACTGATCTGTAGGTGTATTGGCGAGGCTTGGTCATAGCTACGCCTCGCTCGCCACGGGGAAGAGCTGTTGCATCAGGCCGTTTTTGTGGGCCTTGAGCGCGCTTAGCCGATCGACCTGCGCTGCGATCAAACCGTCCACCGAGGAGAGGCAATCGGCGATGGCAATCTGCTCCTCTTCGTGTGTCGGGAGCAGGATCGGGCACGTCAAAACATTGTCTTTCGACAAATGCGTTTGGTTCAGGTTATCATTGAAGCCCAGCAGATATGGATGTCGATTAAGAATAGAGAACAAAAAATCGCTACGGATGGCATGAGGTGTCAAGCGAGCCACGCGCTGGTTTACTGCGTATTTGTTATCTTCGCGGACTCTGTAGCATTTTGCCAATGCCCGACCGTTCGGCAAATCACTAAGTACCATTAGTATGTCGTCAGATTCAGCGATGAGAAGAGGGTTGTTCGTCCATTTCTTGATGGCGCCATCCGTCGATATGAAGCGCGCATTGACGACGATGAATTGCCCTTCTTCGACGATATGGGGTTCGTAGGCTTTGCCATTCTGATACGAGGCAATCGCGCCAAGTGGCCGCTCCTCCCAGTTGGCTCCACCCTGAAACTCAGGAAAGCGGAGGCGAGGGGTGGTTTCGCCGGGGGCGGGGAAAAGCTGCTGCATCAGCCCCTTTTTGTGGTCCTTCAGCGCCTCCAGCTTGTCCGCCTCGGCGGCGATCAGCGCATCGATCGACGACAGACAATCGGCGATCTTGTGCTGCTCTATGGCGCTGGGCAACAGCAACTGCATTCGCGCAAGGTCGCGATAGTAGATGCGAATGCGCACGCCGCCGTCGCCGGACTCATTTGTGAATGCTTGCCACTGTCGGGAGCTACGGAAATGGTCGAGATATTCCGGGATCAGTGCCGTCGGCTCGGCTCGCGCTGAGCAACGAAACACAACGTAGTCCGGGCTGACGAGAACCTCGCCACCACCCTGCCATCGCGCTATCGAGCCGATGTTCAGGCGCATGGGATTATAGGCAAACCAGTTGCTGCGGACGATCTTGTAGCGGGAAATATCTCCCGCAACCAATCGTTCCTCCATCGGAACGATACCGCCTTCCTTCCGGACTCCCATGACTGACGCAGCTGCGAGTTTGCCGCCATTCCGGGTCGATGCCTCTTCGGTCACATCGCCAAGTTGAACGCCATGTAGCGGTTGCCCAAGAAACTCCGGGAACCGCAATTTCGGGATGCCTTTGTCCGTCTCTGCTCTCAGGTCCTTACTGTTCATACGCACTCAGCCCGGAAATCTCGCGGCCCTGGGCCAGCTTGTGGAGCAAGGGCGCAAGATCTTCCATCAGCGCCAGCTCGGCTTGCGTGCGTGCCTTCCAACCAAGCTCCAGTGGTGCCATCAGCTCGCTCAGGCCATCACCATCGAAAATCCGACGTCGCAACACGACATCGACAAAGTCTTGCAGCGCAGCTGCGTCCACCTTGTGCTTGTCGGCAATAGCTGTCAGCGCCTGCACCTTCTTCGTGGCCTTGAACCGTTCGTAACCCGCGCGGATTTCCTTTTCGTCCAGGGGCTGGTCGGCAGACAGGCCGCGAATATACTCGGCGATATCGTCCCGCTCGTCGATGAACTTGGCATCGGACTGGATCAGGCCGATGAGCTGCTCGCGGCTCATCTTCAGCTTGCCGGGCAGGTTCTGCGTGTAGCGGGCAATCAGGCCCATGATGTAATCATAATCGATCACGGCTGAGTGGAAGAGCACGAACTCGAAGTCGAGCTGGTCCACTACCGGATCGTCTGCCCCGCCAGGCTTATCCTGCTTCTCCTTGAGCCGCTTTGCTGTTTCCAGATACATGCTGCGGAAGCCTTGCAGGGCATCTGTCGGCACAGTCTGGCTAATGGCTTCGGCCTGCTCGTCGCTCAGATCGGTGTACTGATCGAGCTGGGTTTTCAGGCGTTGCACTTCCTTGAACAAGGTAATGAACTGCCCGCGCGCGGCATCCCCCTTCAGGTTCGGTACGTCCTCCGGGGTATTGGACAGACCCTGCGATTCCATAAATTCGCCAAGCGTCTGCATGGCGTTCTGCAGGCTCTCGATGACCTTGGGCGCAGGATCGACGAGCCAGATTTGCCGGGGGTTGTCGATCTTCTCGCCCGAGAACAGGGCGATGGCCTCTTCCACCGCCGCCTGCTGCTGACGGAAATCGAGGATATTGCCATATGGCTTGGTGTCGTTCAGCACGCGATTGGTGCGCGAAAATGCCTGAATCAGCCCGTGGTGTTTCAAGTTCTTGTCCACGTAGAGCGTGTTCAGAAACTTGGAATCGAAGCCGGTCAGCAACATGTCCACCACGATGACGATGTCGATCTTCTCCGCACCCTTGCGCGGAAGGTCGGCGTTGGGGAACTGCTGATCCTTGATGCGCTTTTGCACGTCCTGGTAGTAAAGATCGAACTCGCCAATCTTGTGGTTGGTCCCGTAGCGATCATTGTAATCACTGATGATCGCCTTCAGCGCAGCCTTCTTGGCTTCCGGGTCCTGCGCGTTGTCCGCCTTCTCCTGCGGCAGGTCTTCCTGAATCTGCTGCACGTCCTTGTTGCCCTCGGCGGGCGGCGAGAAGACGCAGGCAATCTTCAGCGGCTCGAACTCCGGATCGGTGCCCTGCCGTTTCGCCTGAATCTTGGCGAATTTCTCATAGTAGTCGATGGCATCGTTGATCGAGCTTGTCGCCAGGACGGCATTGAACTTCCTGTTGGCGGTGGCAGCGTTGTGCTTCGCCAGAATGGTCTCGATTACCTTCTCTTTCGCGAGCGCTTCGCCCGGTTTGGGCAGCTTTTCGCCCTCGGGCTTGTAGTAGTCGATATGGAACCGCAGCACGTTGCGGTCCTCAATGGCGTGGGTGATCGTGTACTGGTGCAGACTGCGCTGGAACAGATCGTCTGTGGTGCGATAGCTGCCCTGCTCGCCCTCAATCTGGCTATAGCTGGCATTCTGCTCGAAGATCGGCGTGCCGGTGAAACCGAAAAGCTGGGCCTTCGGGAAGAATTCCTTGATGGCCTTGTGATTGTCCCCGAACTGGGAGCGATGACATTCGTCGAAGATGATCGCGATGCGCTCATCACGCAACGATTCCAACCGCTCCTTGTAGGTCTGCTTTTTGCCCGACTGTCGGCGATTGGTATCGTCGAGCGCTAAGCCAAGTTTCTGAATGGTGGTGACGATCACCTTGTCGGCCCGGTCGTCCGATAGCAGGCGGCGTACAAGGGCTTCCGTGTTGGTGTTTTCCTCGACACAGCCTTCCTGAAAGCGATTAAACTCCTCGCGTGTCTGCCGGTCGAGGTCCTTGCGGTCCACCACGAAGAGACATTTGGCAATGTCATCGTTGTCCTTGAGCAAGGTCGATGCCTTGAAGGATGTCAGCGTCTTTCCGCTGCCGGTGGTGTGCCATACATAGCCGTTGCCACAATTCTGATGGATGCACTCCACAATCGCCTTCACGGCGTAGATTTGGTAGGGCCGCATCATCATCAGCTTCTGTTCGCTGGCGACCAGCACCATGTAGCGGCTGACCATTTGGCCAAGCGTGCACTTCGCCAGGAACTTCTCGGCGAAGCTGTCGAGATGGGTAATCTTCTTGTTGTCTTCGCTGGCGAATTGATAAATCGGCAGGAAGCGCTCATCGGCGTTGAAGCTGAATTGTCGGGCGTTGTTGTTGGCGAAATACCATGTGTCAGTACGGTTGCTGACAACGAAAATCTGCAGGAAGCAAAGCAGCGTCTTGCCGTACCCGTTTCCCGGATCGGCCTTGTAATCGACGATCTGCTGCATGGCACGGCGCGGACTGACCGCCATAGTCTTTAGTTCGATCTGAACAACCGGCACGCCGTTAATGAGCAGAATCACGTCATAGCGGTGATGGCTGTTATCCGTGTTGATGCGAAGCTGGTTGACTACCTCGAAGGTGTTTTTGCACCAGTCCCTGATGTTGACCAAAGTGTAGTTTAGCGGCGTACCATCGTCGCGCTCAAAGCTGCTATATCCGCGCAACACATTTGCGGCTGCGAACACATCAGGCGTAGTGATGCTTTCCAGTAGCCGCTGAAACTCGTTGTCTGTCAGGCGAACGCGGTTCAGCGCCTCAAACTTCTGCCGAAAGTTCAGCTCCAGCGCCGCACGATCACGGATGTCTGAGCGATACTCGTATTTCAGCTCTTCGAGCTTGGAGATCAGTTCCCGTTCGATTGTGCTTTCGGCTGTCGTCATTGGTCCGATCCGGCCTGATTATTTGCATTCGAGGTGGTGTCGTCTGCGCCACCCAGCCTGACCCATTCATCCACTTCGGATATCTGGAATTTCCAAAGGCGGCCGACCTTGTGCGCAGGCAGGTTCCTACATTCGCGCCAGCGATAGATGGTGTCTTTCACCACGCCCAAATGTTTCGCCACGGCTTCGGCGGTTACCCATGGTTCGGCCATGATTGCGTAAACCCCGCTAGATAAGCTCAAAATCGCCTAGAGTCGTTTAGAGTCAACGAATGGGGATTGCAATCGCTATTGCCGGCGAAGTTGACGGAGAAATCGCGCGATTCGCACCCGAAAAGTCGTCTGGCGTGGCGCAAATCTCCGCCTTCTCTGCTCAAAATCTTGGATCAGGAAAAAATGCCACGAAACTCCGAAAATATTTGGCCGCCCGGAGTACGATTTCTTTGGCGTCCGTGGCCGTCTCCAACATTCCGTATCCGTCTCTATCCTTGGATTTGTCAGTATAACCGCTTGTGCGACTGCGTTGTATGACACTGGAAATGCCCTTGCGTCCTGCGGCTGGGTCAACAAATCTTGCACTCAGGGGGTGTCAGAAACGACCAGCGAATGGAAATCCGTACCATGTCCAGCACCGACAAAATCATCCGCCTGAAAACCGTTCTCGCCCGGACCGGGCTGTCCCGCTCCACCATGTATCGCAAGATCGCCGAGGGGACCTTTCCATCCCAAGTGAAGATCAGCATTCATGGCGCAGGCTGGCGCGAGTCTGCGGTCAACCGTTGGATCGACGATCCGGTCTCGTATCGCAATGAAGGTGCAGGGCAGTGACAGCGCCGGTTGCCGAACCACTCTGCGTGAAGGTCAACGAGGCCGCACGCATGATCGGCGTCGGGCGAACCAAGCTGTATGAGCTGATCGCTGCCGGTGATGTCGAAGCGGTGAAGCTCGGCAAATCGACACGCATAGTCACCGCCAGCCTTCACCGGCTGATTATGCGGCGGCGCGAGCCGGAGTAGGCTCGCCTGCCGCCTCGGCTGGGTCGATGCTGGCGACGGCCTTTCCGGCGTCAAGGAACTCAGCCCAACGCGCCATCAGATCGCGGCGCTTGTCGAAAAAGTCCGTCCGCCGATAGGCGGCTTCGACCTGATTGCTCAGCTTGTGCGCCAATGCCTTATCGGCAACTTCCTTCGGGAAATCTGTCTTCTCCGCTGCCCAGTCCGTAAAGGACGACCGGAAGCCGTGAACGGTTGCGCCAGTGATGCCATCGTTGCGGAGCAACTTGGTCATCGTCATGTCGCTGATTGGCTTTTTGCCGTCTGCCGAGAATACCAACCCGTCGTCGCTGGTCCGCTCATCCCATCGCTTGCGCAGCAACGCGACGGCGGGCGGCGACAGCGGCACAACGTGAGTTTCTCGCGCCTTCATTCGCTCGCCGGGGATTGTCCAAGTCGCCTTATCAAGGTCGAATTCGGTCCATACTGCGAAACGCGTCTCGTTCGAGCGCACAGCGTTGTAGATCGTGAAGCGCAGTGCATCTCTGCCGGTCGTAGGCGACGCTGCCGCCAATTGGGCCATCAGTGCAGGCACCTCGGCGAACGGCATTGCTTCAAGGTGCACCGCCTTCGCCGTCTGGCGCGGAAGGCCCTTTCGAACCGAACGCAGGGAAGCCTCCTCGGCCCGCCAGCCCTTGATATGCGCGTAGTCCAGAACCGCACCTATGCGTTGTAGCAAGCGACGCGCCGTTTCCGGGATGTCCAGCCAAATGGGGGACAGCACGGTGACAACACAGGCGCTGTCCACCTCATCGACCGGCTTGGTGCCGATGTGCGGGAATACATGATTTTCGAAGCTGGAGATCCAGTTCGCATAGCGACGGTTCTTCCACCCCTCCTTCAAGGCGTCGTAGCAGTCGCGCGCTGCCGTTTCGAAGCTGGGTATGACTTTGCGGGCCTTGCGCCGCTCCGCCACCGGATCAGCGCCAGCGCGAACTTTGCTCCGCAGCGCCACTGCGGCCTCTCGGGCTTCCACAAGGGATACGTCCAAGGCAGAGCCAAGCCCGTAATCTCTCCGCCTGCCTTTGTGCTGCATACGCAGCACCCAGGTTGCCGCGCCGCTCTCCTTGACCAGCAGGCAAAGGCCACGGCCATCGACGTGACGGCCCGGTTTCGCGTTCTTCACTTTCAATGCAGTCAGTGCCATCGTTCGAGTCCCGTTTAGGGAATCTTCGGCTTCAGTTCCCACGGAAAGGCCGCCGAAAATGCTCCCACATTCGTTCCCACAAATCAGTGGGATTTCAGGCAAATGTGAGCGACCGACCGCGAACACCTTACAAGCCAAATTGGCAAAATTACAGTGTGGTGAGGGATGCTTCGGCATTGCCTGAGACAGAATTTTTACGCCTCTTCTGGGCACCATTCTTTAATCCACAGATGTCCATAGATGTCCTGAAAAGTCCAGTAATTCTCGGATTTTCAGGGCATTCTGTGTCCGCCAGCATCCACTCAAATTTGTTGCAATTGACGGTATCTGACGGTATTTTTGACGGTATAAATTCAGCCTCTGAGGCAGAAATATGCTGACCGATCTTGCCGTCCGTAAAGCCACGCCGCGTGAAAAACCCTACAAGCTGTCCGATGGGGGAGGGCTCTATTTGTTCGTGACGGCGACCGGACATCGATATTGGCGGATGGACTATCGCTTTGCGGACAAGCGAGCGACGGCGGCTTTAGGCGTCTATCCCACCATCTCGCTTGCCGAGGCGCGCGCAAAACGGCTCGAGATCAAGAAACAGATAGCCGATGGGATAAATCCCGCTGCAAAGCGCAAGATCGACAAGATCACGGGACCGCTCGCCAAGGCGAACAGCTTTAGGGCGGTGGCGGACGAGTGGCTCGACAAGGCCCGCCGTGAAGGCCGTGCTGACGTGACCATGGGGAAGCTTTCATGGCTGCTGGAATTCGCGGACCCCTATATTGGTGACCGCAAGATAGGTGAGATCAAGGCTCCCGAGTTGCTTGCAGTACTAAGAACAGTGGAGAAGCGCGGGCACTATGAAACCGCACGTCGGCTGCGCAGCACCTGCGGACAGGTGTTTCGCTACGCGATTGCGACAGGCCGCGCCGAACGGGACATTTCCGCTGACCTGCGCGGGGCGCTGATTGTGCCCAAGGTGATGCACCGGGCAGCTATAATAACTCCTACAGATGCTGGCATCCTCTTGAGGGCGATAGACGCCTATTCAGGCTATCCGATCACCCATGCGGCACTTCGGTTAGCGCCCCATGTTTTCGTGCGTCCTGGGGAGCTCAGGCACGCCGAATGGACCGAATTTGACCTGACCAAAAACGTCTGGACCATCGCGGCGGAGAAAACCAAGATGCGGGTCGCGCACCGCGTTCCGTTAACGCCGCAAGTGCTCGCCATCCTTGAGGAGCTACGTGAGATCAGCGGGGCTCGTCGCTACCTCTTTCCGGCACAGGGCAAGCGGGATCGCCCCATGTGTGAGAACACGATCAACCTCGCATTGCGGCGCATGGGTTTTGATGGAAAGACAATGACTGCCCACGGCTTTCGCGCGATGGCCAGCACATTGTTGAATGAAAGCGGCAAGTGGAATCCTGACGCCATCGAGCGCCAGCTTGGGCACGCCGAGAGCGATCAGGTTCGCAAGGCCTATGCGCGCGGCGAACATTGGGATGAGCGCGTCAAGATGATGCAAAGCTGGTCCGATTATCTGGACCAGTTGCGGTCGGGCGCTACCATTTTGCACGGTAGTTTTCGGAAGCCGCCGAAGGCTGCAATCTGATTGACGCGACCAGTTTAGGTTGGATCATTTTCCTCATTTGCCGGGCGGCTTTGGCGTCCCTCAATAATCGTTGCATGGTCCCGATTATATGTTCGGGAGAAGTCCTGGAATCGATCACGCAGTCAGGCACAGTTTAGTACACACCGTACACAGCAAACTGTGGGCATTTTTCGAGCTTTTCTGCGGGTTTCCGGAAGTGGCAGCTTTTCAATCAAAAACAAATCACCCCGATTCTACATCGTGCAAATCAAGCGGACGGGTCCAAACTGGCTGAAAACCGTGATTTTTCGACGCTTGACTGGAATATGAAACAAAAGTAGAACAACTGTGCCTTCCGTAAGTGTGAACCGGGCTCCTTTATCAAAAGGAGTCTTTAAAATGGCACGTAATGTTCCCGTGCAGACCTATCTTCCGCCGCATATTGCCGACTGGGTTGGCGATGAAGCAGCACGCGTCCAACTGAGCAAAAGTCTCTGGATCGGTAACATGATTATCGATCTATATCGTGGGCAGGAGATGCGCGACGAGGCGCGAAAGAATGCCGAGAATGTCCGAAAGCAACTAACCTTTATCACCTGCGCGCTGGACGGATTACTGGCAGCCAATCCCGACCCCACATTGCGCGAGCGAGTACATGCAGCCTTCCGCCGCAAGCTCGAACAGGAACGCCCGGAGCATCTGAAATGACAGGGCGTAAGGGCAGAAATAAGGAGGACGTCGCACAGCTTGGTTTGCCGTTGGACAGACCGAAGCCGCCGCTCACAAAGCCGCAATGCGAACCGATTACCGTTCGCATACCAGAAGCCATTCGATTGACCGGAATAGGCCGCTCGAAACTCTACGAGTTGATTGCTTCGGGAGACATCGATGTGGTCAATCAGTTGGAAGGGCAGGGACCGTTCATGCAGCAGGGCGCTGACGAGCACGTTGGTGTCGACCTTTGCTCGACCCTCTGCACACGTGCGCAGCACCGCGGGTGCTGTTCCGGCGTAGATCGCCTTGAAGGCGACTGCCTTGTCTGTCGAGCAAAAGACGTGTTCAGCCTTGGCTGCCGCCTCGGCGAGGAGATCGGCTGCGTGCCGCTTCGATTGACCTGTTCAATCCCACCCGTTGCGCCCTTCCAAATTCGTCCAGGAGTAGAAAATGCAATCCCCGCTCAAGAACAAGACACTCTTCATCAGCGGCGCTTCGCGCGGCATCGGACTTGCCATTGCATTGCGTGCAGCGCGTGCGGGCGCCAATATCGCGATCGCGGCCAAGACCGCGAGCCCGCATCCCAAACTTCCCGGAACGATATACAGCGCAGCCGAGGCGATTGAGGCAGCCGGCGGGCGTGCCCTGCCGATCCTGTGCGATATTCGCGACGAAGCCCAGGTCGACGCAGCGATCGCATCGACGGTCGAAACATTCGGCGGCCTCGACATCTGCATCAACAATGCGAGCGCCGTTCGCCTGACCCCTATCCTCGATACACCGATGAAGCGTTTCGACCTGATGCACGGCGTCAACGCTCGCGGGACCTATCTTGTAACGCAAAAAGCCATCCCGCATCTCCTGAAGTCGGAGAACCCCCATATTCTGGCCATCGCACCACCCTTGCTGATGGAAGAAAGATGGTTCGCGCCGCATGTCGGTTACTCGATGGCGAAGTTCGGGATGAGCATGGTCATTCTCGGCGTGGCGGGCGAATATCGTGGCCGGATCGGAGTCAACGCGCTCTGGCCCCGAACCGCGATCGACACCGCCGCGATGGCCGAATTCGATGATCATGTCGCGCTGGGGCATTTGCGTTCCCCCGAGATCGTCGCCGAAGCCGCATACCATATAATGGCCTCCGATGCGCGCGACGTGACCGGCAACTTTTTCATCGACGACGAAATACTCGCGTCCCATGGAGTGACGGATCTGTCGCGATACGGGCCCGAAGGTGTCGCCGACATCGATCTGATGCCCGACTTCTTCGTCCCGTCGCTACGCGACCTCCGCGGACTGCCCGAACCCGACAATACCTATGCTCGAACCGGGACGGCGTAATGAACGACGAAAGTGGCCACCGACATTGGTGGCTGGTCTAGATTGTTGCTGATGTAGGCGGGGTGCCGGACAGGACTATGTCCTGGCCATAACCGATGCCTGGACAAATCGGACATCCGTCCAGGCCTCTTCGGGCCCAGGACCCGGGACGACATGCTTATTGTTGGCGTTTCTACCTTCGGTCTATGTCGCGCGCGGCGAGCTTGGCAATCCGATCGTCGGCCAGCGTCCGGTCCGCGTGAGCGATTGCCGGCGAGGTCGAGATCGCCACTGGAAATTTGTCAGTTAGGGTATCATCGAAAGGTGCTCCTGACGAGCGATGTTTGCGAAGATGCTGTAGACCAGCACAGCAAGTGCGGTTACCTAAATAACGAAGATTCGCACGAAGTGCCACGAAGCCGGTTTCGCTATTGGCCAAGCTATGGAGCTCGGGGCTGCGGTTTTGGCTCAAAGCCTCGGCAACCCCATCGTTGGAGAGTTTCTCAATGACTACTTTCTCCTCGCCAGAAACGCAGCGCTTCTACATTTTCATGCAATGCGAACCCGGAAAAACCTATGAGGTCGGGCTTGCAATCGCCAAGAAGCATCTCCCGTTCGTGACCGAGATCAGCTCGGTCAGCGGAGAATGGGATTTGTTGCTGCGCGTGGCAATCGACAAGAGGTTGGACATGGGAAAGACGCTCGCCGAGCAATTGCTCGATGTACAGGGCGTCACAAAGACGAACACCATCGTCGCCTATGACGTCCGGTGAACGGTTGACGTGAAGCAGCAATTCTTTCTGTTCGTCGAGTGCGACGTCGGTACAGCCTTCGCGACGGCAAAGACCATCCGGTCGATGAATTTGCCATTCTGCACAGAGATCGCATTGATCAGCGGCAATTGGGACATTCTGATCCGTTCGGAATGTGATTCCGACGTCGATATAGGGCGAGTGCTGGTCGCCGCCGTGCAGGTCGTGCCGCACGTGAAGCGTACGTGGACCGAGATCGGCTATCCGATTTACGATCCCGCCGACATCTATTTTGACGAAGACGGCGATCTCTAGACGGCTCTAGCAGAACGACCACCGGGCACAGCAGGATGATGTCCGGTGCGGCAGACGCCTCAACGTGGAGGTGCCAGGGGATCACAAACTTTCCAACCCATGGGGTTGCGGCCTTGTGAAGTCGCTTTCGCCCGTCGATTTCGTGATGGCACGACCCTGATTCTCGATACCCTCGCGGCATGGATTGATATTCAAATAGTCTTTTGTTCTGGGGCTGGATGTATCTAGGCGGGAGATGGCAATCTGGGAAACTCCAATGCTCCTCACCAGAGGTCATTGGTACGATCACGGATTTTGTTTCTATTAGCCGATCACTAAGCGAAGTGTATCTGACGGTTTCGATAATTTTCCGAGATGTCAGCGGTCTTCGGATTCTACCGCAGGCACGAGATAATGAAAGCGTCGGGATCGAATTACAACGAATCTGTTTGATGAATCTTCGGGAGAATTATCGATGAATGTCAATGTCTCGGAGCAAATCAACGCAGCTAGCATCGGCAGTTTTCAGTTTCGCGTGATTATCCTTTGCGCATTGGTTGCATTGCTCGACGGCCTTGACATCCAGGCCATGGCGATCGTTGCGCCACGCATGGCTGAGGATTGGGGATTGCCGACCTCTGCGTTCGGGCCAGTGCTGTCTGCCTCCTTCGCTGGGATCATGCTTGGCACAGCTTCGCTGGGTGCGCTCGGCGACCGGATCGGCCGTCGCAAGGTCGTTATAGGCGCATTCCTGATTGTCGGCCTAGCCTCGATCCTCACAGCATTTGTCAGTTCCATATTTCCGCTCATGGCGCTCCGGTTCGTTACCGGTTTTGCCATCGGAGGATGCCTTCCCAATATTACGGCACTGACGTCGGAGTTTGTACCTGCGAAGCGTGTGGGCCTGGCAGTAACCCTTATGTATTCCGCCGTCCCACTTGGGGGTGTTCTTGGCAGCTTCATAGCCGGTGATCTGATCGAGGTTATCGACTGGCAGGGAATATTCATATTGGGAGGCGTGATTCCGCTGATCATATGTGGCGGACTGGCCATCGCCCTACCGGAATCGATAAGATTCCTGGTAGCCAATGAAGGTGATCCCGCGCAGGTTGGCAAGATTCTGGAGAAAGTGGATCGCCGCTACACTTATGAACCGGGGCACTCGTTCATTATCGATAGCGGTGTTCACAAGGGGCGCGTGACCGACTTGTTCGCCCAGGGGCGTGGCGCGCCGACTTTAGCGCTATGGTTTACCTTCTTCTTTGGCATGGCGATCATGTACTTGCTGGCGAGCTGGCTTCCGAGCATATTTCGCAATCAGGGTTGGCCGATGGCCGAGGCTATTCGCACCGTCGCATTTTTTCAGCTTGGCGGCATTGTGGGTGGGCTCTTTGCGGGCTGGATGCTCGATCGCGTTGGTCCACATGCCGTCCTTGTCGGGGGATATGCCATTGGTGCCGCGCTAACCGTGGCCGTTGGTGTCTATGGGACAGAGCCAGGCATCGTCCGCCTGCTCGTCGTGGGGGCGGGGTTTGGCATTGTCGGCTCAACGCTGTGTCTTACTGCGTTCGCGGCGATGCTTTATCCGACCGCCATTCGTTCGACAGGAGTGGGCTGGGCGCTTGGGGTCGGCCGGTTGGGCGCGGTCGTCAGCCCAATCGCCGGCGGTCTTGCGCTGGGCGCGGACTGGGGGCAGGCTGTGCTTTTTGGCGTGGCCGCGCTTCCTGCAGTCTTCTGTGTGTGCGGCGTGCTGCTGCTTCTGGTGTTCCACCGCCGTGCACATGCTTTGGCGTTGCAGAATACGCCAATAATTTAGCTACGACGTCGACTTTTCCTCGTGAGATGGGCGCGCCAGATCGCGGCTCAAGTTGAGGAGCCACATGAGTTCACGCGCTTCATCGGCAATGCGCGTGCTCATGATGATCGGCGAGGTGATGCTCGGATCGGCGAGTTCCCTATAGACCACATCGTCGCGCTGAAGACGGTGAACGGAACTCGGCACGAGACAGACGCCAGCGTCGGCAGCGACCAGGCCAAGCGCCGTTTGAAGCTCGCGTACTTCGTGAACAATTCTAGGTCTAAAACCGCGCTCATGGAAAATGCCCAGCACCTGGTCGGCATAGCTGGGCCGTGGCATTCTAGGGTAAAGGACTAACGGTTCGACAGCGAGTGCTTCAACCGAGATCGCGTTAGTTCCTAGCGCCAGCGGATGGTTCATCGGCAGGGCGACGATGAGGCGCTCTCGCATAAGGACTTCGAAACGGATCGCCGGGTCGTCGAAATTGAGTCTTCCGAAGCCGACATCGATTCTCCCGGCCTTGAGCGCCGCGATCTGCTCAAGGGTGGTCATTTCGGAAAGTGTGACATCGAGTTCTGGAAACTCCGCGCGAAAGCGACGGAACTGCATGGGAAGTGTTCCATAGATCGTCGACCCCACGCACCCGATCACAAACCGCCGCCGTTCCGCGTCGGCGAAGCGGGCCATCATGTTCTTCAGTTCCTCGACCCGCGCAATGATCTGCGCGGCCTGTTCATGGAAGAGCCGACCTGCCTCCGTCATGCTTACGTTGCGCGTGTTGCGGACAAATAACCGAGCGCCGATCTCGGTTTCGAGCTCACGGATTTGCCGACTTAGCGGTGGCTGCGAAATATGCAGAATCTCGGCGGCGCGCGTGAAGCTGCGTTCGGTGGCAACCGTCATGAAATATCGAAGATGTCGCAGTTCCATTAAGACCTCAAAGATATATATCTGAACCCATCTAGTCTTTCACGAGGAGAATGCCAAGCGCTAAGCAAGGTGCCGAAGGGATTCGAACTTGATTGATATAGTTTCCGTACGGACGACGCTCGTGGATGTTCCGACCATCCGACCCCATGTGCTGTCGGTCGCGACGATGAACAGTCAGACGATCGTTCTGGTTCGCATTCTCTGTTCCGACGGTATCGAGGGGATTGGCGAAGCCGCGACCATCGGCGGGCTCAGCTACGGCGATGAGAGTCCCGAAGGAATCAAGCTGGCGATCGACGCCTATGTCGAGCCGGTTCTGCGAACCGCGGATGCGGCATGCGTTGCGGGTGCGATGATGGGCATTCAGCGCGCGGTCGTCGGCAATCATTTTGCCAAGTCAGCCATTGAGACCGCGTTGCTCGATGCGCATGGAAAGCGACTTGGATTGCCAATCGATACCTTTTTGGGTGGGCGCATTCGTGGCAGGCTGCCGGTCGCATGGACGCTCGCCAGCGGGAATACCGCAATCGACATTGATGAAGCCGAGAAAATGCTTTCTGCGCGGCGCCACAATATCTTCAAGTTAAAGATCGGAAAGCGAGCGCTCGCCGAGGATATTGCGCATGTTGCCGCGATCAAGCTCGCACTCGGCGACCGCGCAAGCGTGCGGGTCGATGTCAATCAGGCCTGGAGCGAGGAGGTCGCCCGGCGAGGAATAGCCATGCTCGCCGACGCCGGGGTCGATCTTGTCGAACAGCCAATTTCACGCGCCAATGCCAAAGGAATGGCGCGCCTTTCGTCGATATCGAGGATCGCTGTCATGGCTGACGAATCCCTGCGCGGCCCCAGCGATGCGTTCGATCTCGCAGCGCGCCACGCATCCGATGTATTCGCCATCAAACTCGAGCAATCGGGTGGGCTTTTCGCTGCGCAACGGGTTGCCGCGATCGCCGACGCGGCAGGGCTCGGCGTTTATGGTGGAACGATGCTTGAGGGCGGCATCGGTACCGTGGCGTCCGCGCATTTGTTCTCGACCTTGCCCCGTCTTGACTGGGGGACCGAGTTATTCGGGCCGCTCTTGCTAACCGAGGAAATCCTTGCGGAACCCCTAGACTATTCCGAATTCTCACTGGGCGTGCCCACGGGGCCAGGGTTGGGCATTCTTCTCGATGAAGAAAAGGTCGCGTTCTTGAGTCGCGACCACACGACCAGCTTGCATACCATCCCTGTCGCTGAAGGAGCTTAGACATGTTGTTTCATGTCGAGATGAAAGTGTCGATCCCCCGCGATTTGGATCCCGAAATTGCCGAGGGCCTCAAGCAAACCGAAAAGGCGCGTGCACAGGAACTGCAACGGCAGGGCAAATGGCGCCATCTTTGGCGTGTTGCAGGTCACTACGCCAATGTCAGCATTTTCGACGTCGAGAGTCATGACGAACTGCACGCGATACTAATGGCCTTGCCGCTGTTCCCATTCATGGAAATGCGCGTGACCCCCCTTTGCCGCCATCCATCATCCATTCACGACGGCGATCAATAGCGCCCTTCACGATAGCTTTGGGAGACAATCAACATGTCAGAAGATCTTGTTCAGAGCGACGAAGTTCAGAAATTGCTCGATCAATCGAGCGGCATCGGCGCCGAGGCGGGTGATGTGCGCTTGAAGCAGATCATGCGCCGCATCCTGGCCGACCTTTTTGCTACCATCGACGCGTTTGACATCAGCGACGATGAATTTTGGCATGCGCTACACTTTGCCCAGCAAGCGGCTCCGGAATTCGGTTTGATCGTTCCCGGGATCGGCCTTGAGCGTTTTCTAGACATCCGCGCCGATCGCAAAGCCGCCACCGCCGGTCTCGAAGGCGGCACACCGCGAACGATCGAGGGGCCGCTCTATGTCGCGGGGGCACCGCATAGCGTTGGCGAGGCGCGCCTCGACGACGGGACGGAGAAAGGCGAAACATTGATCATGCACGGCCGAGTGCTCGACATTTCGGGAAAGCCGCTGGCCGGGGCATTGGTCGAAGTCTGGCACGCGAACACGGCAGGGGGATATTCTCATTTCGACCCATCGCAGCCCGCATTTAATCTTCGTCGGCAGATCGAGACCGACAGAGAGGGGCGCTATAAGTTCCGCTCGATCATACCTTCGGGCTATTCGGTCCCTCCGGGAGGCGCGAGCGACAAGCTGCTGACGCGGCTGGGGCGCCACGGCCATCGTCCGGCGCATATCCATTTCTTTGTATCGGCAAAGCAATGCCTGCATCTGACGACGCAGATCAATATCGACGGCGACCCCTATCTTCACGATGATTTTGCGTTTGCGACGCGCGACGAGTTGATCCCCGCGGTGGTTCGGCGCGAAGATTCGGAAGCGATCGTGGCGAATGGGCTCAACTCGCCTTTTTCAGAGATCGAATTTGATTTCATACTCCATCCGGCGTCGTCGGAAAACGAAACGCAAGCGTCAACACGCCCGCGGGCCGGTTAGTGTCGACCGCGTGAGAAAAGGCCAATTTCGTGCATAGCAAAATTCATAAAGATCCGGCGTCCGCCCTTGATGGTATCTTGTTCGACGGAATGACGATAATGTCTGGAGGCTTTGGATTGTCGGGAAATCCCGAGAATCTGATCAGGGCAATCTGGGAATCGGGTGTTCGCGATTTGACGATCATCTCAAACAATTGTGGGGCGGACGGGTTTGGATTGTGGAGGTTGCTGAAAAAGGGGCAAATAAGCAAGATGATCTCCTCCTATATCGGCGAGAACAAGCTGTTCGAGCAGCTCTATCTTGCCGGTGAGCTTGAACTTGAACTGACCCCGCAAGGGACGCTGGCGGAACGGGTGCGCGCGGGCGGGGCTGGCATTCCTGCATTCTTTACAAAAACCGGCGTTGGGACAGTCGTGGCCGAGGGGAAACCGGTCCAGGAATTTGACGGCGAGACTTATCTGATGGAGCGCGCGCTGCAGGCCGACCTTGCCATCGTCAAGGCGTGGCGTTCGGATAGCGAAGGCAATCTAGTTTATCGAAAGACGGCGCGGAACTTCAATCAGAATATGGCGACCGCCGGGCGCGTTACCGTGGCAGAGGTTGAAGAAATAGTACCCGACGGCAGCTTCGATCCCGATCATATCCACACGCCAGGAATTTATGTCGATCGCGTGATCAAAGGGGAGTTCTACGAAAAGCGCATTGAGCATTTGACGGTACGCCCCCGCCCAGCGGCAGGACACTTCTGATGGCTTGGACACGCGATGAAATGGCGGGGCGCGCGGCAACGGAACTGAAGGATGGCTATTATGTCAACCTGGGCATCGGTATTCCAACGCTGGTCGCGAATCACATTCCGGATGGCGTGCGCGTGACGTTGCAGAGCGAGAACGGTATGTTGGGGATGGGACCTTTCCCCTATGAAGGAGAGGCCGATCCCGATCTGATTAACGCCGGTAAACAGACAATCACCCAGCTGGCGACATCAAGCTTTTTCTCTTCGGCGGATAGTTTTGCCATGATCCGCGGCGGGCATATCGATCTCACCATATTGGGAGCCATGGAGGTCGCCGAGAATGGCGATATTGCCAACTGGACGATCCCGGGAAAAATGGTGAAGGGAATGGGAGGCGCGATGGATCTTGTCGCCGGTGTTCGCCGTGTCGTCGTCATCACGGACCATGTGAACAAGTCGGGCGCGCCCAAGATCCTGAGACAGTGCAGCTTGCCGTTAACCGGGACGCACGTCGTTGACCTGATCATCACCGACCTTGCGGTCTTTCAATGCGATAAGCGTCGCGGGGGTTTGACGCTGATTGAACTGGCCCCCGGCGTCACGTTGGACGATGTCCGCACCTCCACCGAAGCCTCTTTTCAGGTGGGTTTGGCAAGATGAGGGCGGCATTTATTTGCGATGCCGTTCGCACCCCCATCGGCTCGTTTGGGGGAGCGCTGGCAAATGTGCGCGCCGACGATCTGGCTGCGCGTCCGATTCGCGCCCTCATGGCGCGCAATCCCGATCTGGATCCGGCCAGTATCGACGAGGTTTTCCTCGGCGGCGCCAATCAGGCAGGTGAAGATAATCGCAATGTAGCCCGCATGGCTGCACTGCTTGCAGGCCTGCCCGAAACGGTGCCGGGTTCAACCATTAATCGGCTTTGTGCGTCGGGCGCCGACGCGGTCGGCACGGCGGCCCGCGCGATCGTTAGCGGCGAGATTGATCTTGCGATTGCAGGCGGCGCCGAAAGCATGACTCGAGCACCATTTGTGGTAGCGAAGGCGCACACCCCCTTTTCGCGCACTGCAAACATGGAAGACACCACCATCGGATGGCGGTTCGTCAACCCGCATTTGCAGGAGGAGTATGGCACGGCCTCGATGCCGGAAACCGCGGAAAATGTTGCGACGGCTTTTGTTGTTGGCCGCGACGCCCAGGATGCATTTGCGCTACAAAGCCAGAGGCGGGTGGCGACGGCCCGCGACTTCTTGGCCGCAGAGATCGTGCCTGTCGAATTAGCCGATAAAAAGGGCAATCTGACGATAATCCGTGAAGATGAACATCCTCGGCCCGCGACCTCGATCGCGAAACTCGCCAGTCTCAAACCCATTGTGCATAGCGATGGCACGGTCACGGCGGGCAATGCATCGGGTGTCAACGACGGAGCCGCCGCCATGTTTGTCGCCTCCGAAGATGCAGCCGTGCGTCATATGCTTACACCGCGCGCGCGTGTTGGGCATGGCCACGGCAGGAGTGTCGCCCGACCTGATGGGTATCGGACCGGTTCCGGCGGTGCATAAGTTGCTCGGTCGACTTGGCTTGGGGATAGGCGATTTCGATATTGTCGAGATCAATGAGGCATTCGCTGCGCAAGTGATTGCCTGTCTATGGCAGCTTGGGATCGATCCGACTGCGGACCATGTCAATCCGTACGGCGGCGCAATCGCCCTCGGCCACCCGCTCGGAATGTCGGGTGCCCGCCTGATCATGACGGCGGTGCATGCGCTTGAGGCCAAAGGTGGGCGGCGTGCACTGGTGACAATGTGCGTCGGTGTCGGCCAGGGCGTTGCGGTCGCGGTGGAACGGGTCTGATGGAGCAGGGGTTCATCACGACCGATGACGGTTGCCGGATCGCTTATCGGCTGGAAGGCGCGCAGGATCGGCCGACACTGATGCTGTCGAATTCGCTGGGAACGACAATGGAAATGTGGGCGCCCCAGATGTCCGCTTTTGCCGCAAGTTTCCGTGTGCTGCGTTATGACAGTCGTGGGCATGGCGCATCGGGCGCTCCCGTCGGCGCGTATTCGATGGACCGGCTAGGGCGCGATGCTGTCGAGGTCTTGGACGCCCTTGGCATCGACAACGTCCATTTTTGCGGACTGTCAATGGGCGGCATGGTCGGTCAATGGCTCGGTTACCGTGCAACCGACCGTGTCAACCGATTGATATTATGCAACACATCGGCAAGCATGGGGCCGCCATCCGGCTGGCAGTCGCGTATCGGTCTGGTCCTGGAGCAGGGCATGGACGCGGTAGCCGACGCCGTGATCGATCGCTGGTTCACACCGTCATTTCGGGAGCGCGAGCCGGACACTGTCGATGCTGTCTGCGAAATGTTGCGGCGGACCGATCCGCACGGTTATGCCGGATGTTGTGCCGCCATTCGTGATATGGATCTGCGTCCCGTCTTGCCTCTTGCCGACAGGGCGGCGCTTGTTATCGCAGGCTTGCGGGATCCGGCTACACCTCCCGAACATGCGGATATCATCGTACGGCTTTTGTCCGATGCCACGCTGGTAACGCTCGATGCTGCGCATTTGTCGAATATCGAATGCGCGACGGCCTTTACAGATGCGGTTTTGGGGTTCGTGGTGAAAAGTGTAGACTGATAGACCGAACGTCGGCCCTCGGGCCGAAAGGAATGACGATGATGACTGGCAATCTTTCGTTATATCAACGAGGCTCGCCGTTGGTGGCGTGCCGTCTTTTCGAATCGAACGATGTCGACGAAACGCGGGAATTGATTTCGAATGTGATGCAGCCACACGATCTGGTGCCGGTCGGAAGCATGGCAAATCTGCGCGCTCATATGGACTTTCTGCGCTTGCCCGGCATGGGGATCGGAGCGATCAAGTTCGGACATATGCGGGTCAATGTCGATGCCATCGACGGCTACCACCTGATCATATGCTGTCTTTCGGGCAGTGCCCGCATTCAGGCGGACAACGGCGATGCGATCGATATCGATCCGCGAACAGGCTATTACCTGCCGGCCGGCGCTCCGTTGCGTGGAGAGTTTTCGGAGGATTGCGAACAATTTGTCATGCGCGTCGATGCTGAAACATGGCGGACACAGACTGGTGCGGCATCGTCGCGGTTGAACAGCATGATCGATTTGTCGAATCCGAAATTGCAACCTTGGCTGATGATGGTCCGCGATCTGCTGGCCGTGCCTGCGACCATAGGTTTCATTCAAGCGCATGATTCGATCGCACGATCCTATGAGCAACTTTTGCTGCACCTGTTGATCGCTGGCCAAGGAATGAAAGATGTCCCGGGCAAAGGCGTCGCACCCGCCATTGTAACTCGAGCCGAGCGTTTTCTTAAAGAAAATAGTAATGAATCGCTGCGGCTAGAGGATATCGCGCAGGCGATTGGCGTTCCGGTGCGCACATTGCTGCTTTCCTTCCAGCGTTTTCGCGGCACAAGCCCGATGCGCTATTTGCGCGATCTGCGGCTGGACCGCGCGCGCGCCCTGTTGAGGCAAGGCGTCGATGGAACATCGGTGACCAATGTGGCGCTCGATTGCGGTTTTACGCACTTTGGTAGATTCTCCCAATATTATGGCGAGCGCTACGGCGAAGTGCCGTCGGAAACGCTGGCGCGAAACCGCGCGCAGCGCTTTGGGTGATCGCTCAACCCGTTGCGTAAAACAGGAGGCGCGAGCGTTAGTTCCGAGCAGCGTGGCGGAATCTTACCGAAACCGGATAGTCAAGTCGCTGGAAATCAGAACTGGATAGTGAGCCCCTTAGTCCATGGGCTAGCCTGAACCTCAGATAATCGAAAAATGATCGAGGTACTTGCGACATGTCCGAAACATTGCATTCACCAGGCGAGAAAATCAAACCTCTCGCGCATTTCCCTCGCGAGGACGGCTCGCGCGTTCCCTATGCGGTATTCAGTTCGCAGGCGATTTACGAGCGTGAGCAAGAGCGTATCTATCGCGGTCCCACCTGGAATTTTCTCGGGCTTGAAGCCGAGATTAAAAATCCGGGCGATTTCAAGAGCACGTTCATCGGTGACACGCCCGTTGTCATGACACGCAGCGAAGATGGTGGTTTGGCGGCGTGGGTCAATCGCTGCGCTCATCGCGGTGCGGTCGTGTGCCGTTTGGCGCGCGGGAATGCTTCATCGCACAACTGCGTTTATCATCAATGGAGTTATGATACGCGCGGCAATCTGCTCGGCGTACCATTCCGGCGCGGGAAAAAGGGAATGGCAGGCATGCCATCCGATTTCAAGCCGAAGGACCATGGGCTTCGCCAATTGCGCGTCGAGAGCTACAATGGTCTGGTTTTTGCAACTTTCAGCGATGTTGTTGAGTCACTCGCTGAATATATTGGTCCAGTCATGCGGCCATACATCGATCGGATATTTTGTAAACCGGTCGAGTATCTTGGCTGCACACGTCAATTTGCACAGTCGAACTGGAAGCTATATTATGAGAATGTGAAGGACCCTTATCACGCTAGCTTGCTCCATCTTTTTCACACTACTTTCAATATTTTTCGCGTAGGCATGCGCGCTCATTGCGTAACCGATGGGATGGACGGCCTGCACAGTATCATTCTGGCAATCAAGGAGGATGAAGCGACGGACGACGCGGATCAAACCTCGGACAGTTACAAAGAGCAGAACATCCGGTCGTTCGATGAGGGGTTCCATCTGCAGGACGACAGTATCCTCGCACTTGTGCCAGAGTTCGATATCGTTGCGACCAACCACATTCAGCCGATTTTTCCGCAACTTGTCATCCAGCAAATCCACAATACGCTCGTTGCGCGACAAGTTCTCCCCAAGGGGCCGGACAGTTTCGAGCTCATCTTTCATTTTTTCGGCTATGCGGACGACACGGCCGAAATGCGGGCACTGCGGATCAAGCAGGCCAACCTGGTGGGACCGGCAGGCTATATCTCGATGGAAGATACCGAGGCGACCGAGCTTGTCCAGCAGGGCACCATCCGGGATGCCAAGGCAACGTCGGTGATCGATATGGCGCGCGAGGCGCCCGATCAGGATGACACGCTCATCACAGAGAATCTGATCCGGAGTTTTTGGAAAGGGTATCAGAAGCTTATGGCGTTCGACGAGCTTTCGACCGTGGAGGAAGGCGCATGACCGATTGGCAACTGCGCCACGCCATGATGGTATTGCAGGACGAGTATATCTCCAATCTGGATACCGATGCGCTTGAGCTATGGCCCGAAATGTTTGTTGATGATTGTCTTTATGAAATCATTCCCAAGGAGAATGTGGATATCGGCCTGCCAGCCCCCGTGATCTTGTGCGACAATAAGCGCATGCTGCTTGATCGCGTGGTGTCGCTGCGCCACGCCAATATCTTTCAGCCTGCTATCTATCGTCATTTCGTATCGGGCCTGACGATCAAGCAGGCCAGTGCGGACAGCGTCAGGATGGAATCGAGCTACCTGGTGATCAACACCAGTCAGGCTGGGGACTCAAAGGTCTACCAGACGGGACGTTATCACGACCATGTCGTGAAGACCGATGCGGGTTGGCGCTTCAAGGCGAAACGGGTCATTTTCGACACGTCGCGGGTCCAGACCCTGCTCGCGATTCCGATTTAGGATGGATACGCAAATGCCCAGATGGATTGATGTCGCTGGCGTCGATGAAATCATCGATGACGAACCTTTCGCCGCGTCGGCAGAAGGCATGCCCATAGCGCTGTTTCGAGTGGAGGGTGAGGTATTTGCTCTGCACGACCTATGCAGCCACGGTCAAGCGCGACTATCCGAAGGGTTTATCGAGGATGGCTGTGTCGAATGTCCCTTGCATCAGGGCTTGATCGAAATTTGCAGTGGAAAGCCCAAGTCCGCGCCCATCACCGAGGCGGTTCGCAGCTTTGGGGTTCGCCTGGTCGGCGATCGCATCGAAGTCGAGGTTTGAGTCATGTCGGTCGATCGTCGATGTTTTGTCATCGTCGGCGCGGGACAGGCGGGGGCGTGGGTCGCGCGGACGCTTCGTGCCGAGGGCTTCTCAGGGCGCATCGTAATGATCGGCGACGAGGATCATCCGCCCTATGAGCGGCCGCCCTTGTCGAAATCGATTCTAAGCGGAACGACTTCCATCGCGGAGGCGGCGTTGCTGGATCCGAACAAGGCCCGCATCGACCGGATCGAGCTGGCTGTCAGCGAATCCGTTGTCGCAATTGATGCCGGCCGCCGCACCCTTTTATGCGCGAGCGGGCGCTCGGTGGACTATGATATTTTGTTCCTGACGATGGGGAGCCGGGCTCGCCATTTGCCGTTGCTTGCAGCAACATCATCCGATCGAGTGCATTATATTCGCACGCTCGCCGATGCCTTGCGGCTGAAGGCCACGCTGGGGCATTGCGGGACGATGGCGGTCATCGGTGGCGGCTGGATCGGGCTGGAAGTTGCCGCGACTGCGCGCGGGCAAGGAATCGCTGTAACAGTATTGGAGGCGGCGCCGCGTCTATGTGCGCGTTCGGTTCCGGTTCAGGTATCCGACTATCTTACTCGTCTCCACCAACGTGAGGGCGTCGATATTCGGGTCGGCGCTTCGATCGAATCGATTGACGTATGCGCTGACGCCGTTGTCATTAAAAGCGATACCGATATCGTCCGCGCCGACCAACTCGTGATCGGGATCGGGATTGTCCCTGTGACCGATCTTGCCGAAGCTGCCGGTATCCAGGTAGAAAATGGTATAATCGTCGACGAGCAGTGTCGCACTTCGGACCCGTATATTTTTGCGGCGGGCGACGTAACCAGTCACCCCTGCGCGCAAACGGGGAGCTATCGCCGACTTGAGTCTTGGTCCAACGCCCAGAATCAAGCCATCGTGGCGGCAAAAGCGGCATTGGGACATGATGCGACATATGACGATGTCCCTTGGGCCTGGTCGGATCAGTTCGACGTCAATCTTCAGATTCTTGGTCATCCTCAGTGCGGCATTTCGGTTGTTGCCCGTGGCGATGAGCAAAGTGGGCCGTGCTGCTGGCTCATCTTGGACGCATCGGGGCGGGCGGTGGGCGCCGTTTCTGCAAATTCGCCTCGCGAGCTGCGCGCCGCGCGGAAAGCAATAGGCGGGCATCAGAAGTTGGACCCGGTAAAATGGGCCGATCCAATCTGCGCCCTGGCCGACGTTCCTGTCATTTCTGGCTAGTCACGGGCCCGCCGTGAGAAAACTGCGGGAACTGGACAGTTGGACCTTACATTTCGAATATCGGATAGTGCAAACCGTATATCCCGCGCACTGCCGTTAAATCGAACTGTTGAACTGATCGCAATGCGCGCAATTTTATTACGCGCCAGGGCCAAGTGCGCCATCAAGCATCTGCGATCACCAAGCTTTGGGAGGGGAGCGGATGAGTAGTCTGGACTCAAAGTCATTTGGCGGCGTAACGATAGGTCGTGCGCGGATGGTTGCTCGGCTCTTCGTTGGCGGCGCCCTTCTTTGCGCGTCGCTGTCCCCGGCTTTGGCGAAGGACGCGGCGGTCACCGACGCCCATGGATCGCGCGGTACGGTCGTTTATTTGAACGGCAAAATATTCACTGCTGCGGACGACGAAGCGATGGCAACCGCCTTTGTCGTACGCGATGGCAAGTTTGTCGCTGTCGGAGGGATGGCGGAAGTTCAGCCATATTTGAAACGACAGGGCGCGAAACAGGTCGATCTTGGCGGACGATTCGTCATTCCGGGGTTGGGCGATGATCATTTCCACGGCGAAGGCGGTGGGCCTGGCCTTGACCTGTCAACGGTGCGATCGATCCCCGAATTGCTGATAGCCGTCAGATCCGCGGTCGAGACCGCGCCAGATGGCGGCATGGTAGTTTCGAATTTCGATTGGCATGAAGCTCAATTATCAGAACAGCGGCTTCCCACCGCGGCGGAGCTCGACACGGTGGCGCCGCACACGCCTGTTGTGCTTCCGCGCGGCGGGCATAGCTTGATCCTGAACTCCGCGGCGCTGGCGAAATTTGGTATTACCGCGGCGACCAAGTCGCCGCCAGGCGGCGTTATCGGCCTGGATGACAAGGGGCGGCTTACCGGTGAGATTGTAGATGCGGCGAAGGCACTTGTCACGCTCCCCAAGCCGAAGCCGATGTCTGCAGAAGATCTGATAAGGACGCAGCGCGCGATGAACGCCTTTGGCGTGACGGCCGTGCGCGTTCCCGGCTTTTATACGAAAGGTCCGATTCCTGAAGCCTATCGAATGGCGCGTGAGCTGAAGCAAGCTGGCCGGTTGACCCTTCGCTATACCTTCTATTTGCCTGGGCCGGGCTTCGTCGGCACCCCAGCCGATTATCTGGTCAAATCTGGCCTGCGTCAGGACGAAGGTGACGACTGGGTCCGCATCGGCGGAATCAAGTTGGGCGTCGATGGCGGATTTGAAGGCGGGCACCTTTCCGAACCTTATGCCGAACCTTATGGACTGCATGGGACGTTTTCGGGGATTACCGTAACACCTCCAGCGCAGTTCAAGGAACAAGTGACGAGGCTGGCCGAGAATGGGTGGCGCGTTGCCGCGCACGCCGTCGGCGATGCAGCGGTCGATGAAGTTCTTGATGGATTTGCGGCCGCCAATGCTGTGACGCCATTGAAAGGGCGCCGCTGGACGATCGAACATGCATTCATCATTCATCCCCGGCAAATCGAGCGGATGAAGCGGCTCGACATCATGCTGTCGGCCCAGGATCATCTCTACCTTGCCGGGCCGTCGCTACGGAAATACTGGGGCGAAGAGCGTGCCAACAATGTGACGCCGTTGCGGACACTTATGGACAGCGGCCTTGTCGTGGCAGGGGGCACCGATGCCCCGGTCGTTCCCGCGAACCCCTTCTGGGCGATGTATCACTTCCTCAGTCGCGACACGATTCAGGGGGGCGTGATGGGGCATGATGAGCGGGTCGATGATCGCGCAGCAATCTTGCGCATGTTCACGATGAATTACGCCAAAATGATTGGCGAAGACCAAATCACCGGATCGATCGAGCCAGGAAAGAGCGCAGAATTCGTGCTGCTCTCTGACGATTTCATGACTGTACCTCTTGAGAAGATAAGAGATATGTCCGTGATTTCTACTTATGTTGCTGGGCGAAAGGTCTATGAAAAAAATAGATAATGTGTCTTAATTATTATGGAAAAACTAAAATGGCTAAAGATGTTGACATTGGTAATTATCTGGCGGGGGTGACGAGATCGGGTCTTCGAATGGGTGCTGTCAGACGCGCGAAATCGCCTGCGCTAGTCGTTTCGATGGTGGCGTGTCTTGTGGGTGCGAGCGCTGTTGTCGGCACGGCGCACGCACAGGATGTTGCCGCTTCTGACGATCAGTCGCTGGGCAACGAAGATATTATCGTGACCGCCCGCAAGGTCGAAGAGAATCTGCAAACCACCCCGGTTGCGGTGACGGCACTGACAGCGAAAATGCTGGAAGAGCGCAATCTGGCGGACGTAACCGACTTGGCTGCAGCGACCCCGAATCTGGTGCTGCAGACATCGGGCGCGAATGGCAGCTCGAAGACGCCGGCGATCTATCTGCGCGGTCTCGGTCAGGCCGATACTGTGCTGACTGCCGATCCGGCGGTCGGCTTGTATGTCGATGGCGTTTATATGGCACGCAACGTCGGAAGCATTTTGGATCTCGTCGATCTTGAACGTGTCGAAGTCCTGCGCGGACCGCAGGGGACGCTATTCGGCAAAAACACGATTGGCGGCGCAATCAATCTGATCAGCCAAAAGCCCGGCCCGGATTTTGGCGGTTCGGCAGAAGTGACGATCGGCAGCTACACCGGCGTCAAGGGGCAACAGTTCACCGGCAAGGCCTCGCTCAACCTGCCTGTGAGCGACAGTTTCTTCATCCGTCTGACCGGCTATGGCACCAGGAAGGACGGCTATGTCGATCTCGTCAATTATAAGGGACGCGAGTTTGGCGATGACAACACATGGGCGGTGCGGGGGCAGGCGCGCTGGCTGGCGAGCGACAATCTGACCATCGATTTGGCAGCCGACTATTCGTCGACCCGCAATACCGGTAGTGCCGGAATTCTTCGCAAGACCTACCCGGGCGCGCTGACGGCTGTTTTCTATAATCTCGCTTTCAGTGGCAATCCCGGTGCATGCCTGTCTCCGGTGGGTCAGGCCAGCAACCCGGTTTGTTTCGGCCCGGTTCAGGTCCCAACCAACCCGTATAAATCGAATGCCGCTTTTTTTGACCGCAACGTCAATCGAGTTTCCCCAAACAACGCCTTCGACAGTTTTGGGACCACGTTGACGGCGTCGCTCGACTTGCCTTTCGGGACGTTGCAGTCGATTTCCTCGTACCGCAACCTGCGCAGCAATTATGATGCGGACGGCGGGCTTTTCGGCGCACTCTTCTTCCAGTCGAGTGCGGACCGCCAGGACTCGGACCAGTATAGCCAGGAACTTCAGCTGAGCGGGCAAGCGTTCGACGATCGGTTGAAGTGGATTCTGGGGGGCTACTATCTCTATGAAACCACATACAGCCATGTGGACGTGCTGTCCGCACTTGCGGTCGCACCTTTCCTTGGGACGACATATCCCCTGCTGACCGACAATACGATGACGACGCATACCTATAACAAGGCGGTCTTTGGTCAGGCGACGTACGACATTACGGATTGGCTGCACCTCACGGGCGGTTTGCGTTGGACCAACGAAAAGAAGGACGCGCGGATTATCCTGCTCCCGGCGACACCGGGCGGGCTCGATGGAAAGCTGACCGTCAGCAAGGCGACGCCCCTCGTTTCGCTGGGTGCAGATCTGACCGATGATATTTTTGCTTATGTCACTTATTCCGAAGGTTTTCGTAGTGGCGGTTTTCCGCCTCGGATCATTGGTCAGGTCAGTTTCTTGCCGTCCTACGATCCGGAAACGGCGACCGCGTATGAAGCCGGCGTTAAAGCCGATCTTATCGACAATCGATTGCGCATGAATCTGGCGGTATTCACCACCAAGTTTGCCGATTTTCAGGGCTTTGGAACTTTGCCCGATGTGGTGCCGCCGTTCGGCACAATCATCAATGCCGGCGATGCACGCATTAAGGGCTTCGAGTTGGAAGTGACGGCCTCGCCATCCAGAACCTTCCGTTTTGACGCCTCGCTCTCGCACCTGGATTCAAAAGTCACGCGCGTTGACCCCACGGCAAACGTCGAGGGGGTTC
The DNA here is from genome assembly GCA_041916635.1 of Sphingomonadaceae bacterium. Taxonomy (GTDB): domain Bacteria; phylum Pseudomonadota; class Alphaproteobacteria; order Sphingomonadales; family Sphingomonadaceae; genus Aquisediminimonas. Next base: position 2,068,125 of record JAYRZE010000001.1, read on the forward strand.
CGATCCCGCTAGGCAGTAAGCTTCCTTTTGCCCCGTCATGGAAAGCCTCGGCAGGTGCAAGCTGGACGATTCCCTTTGCCAACGGCGGCGAATTGATGACCCGCGCCGATGTATCGCTTACCAGCGATATGCAGTTCAGTGCGGTCAAGGACGTTGAGACGACCCAGGATGCGACGATCCTAGTCAATGCGAGCATCACCTATACGTTCCCCAACGCGGATTGGCAAATCGTAGCAGGCGTCAAGAACCTGACCGATGCATTCTATTTCACAAGCATAGGAAAGAGCCTCAACACAACCGGGACGTTGACTGGAAACCTGGCTGCGCCTCGATCTGCTTTTGCGAGCTTGCGCTGGCGTTTCTAAAAGACGTCGTTGAACCCCTCGCTCACTATCTCGTGGCAGCCCTGTCAGTTTCAGTGCCGACAGGGCTGCCATTTTTTAGTGCGTCATATCGGCCGGGGACGGATCATCGCGATTTAGCCTTGGTGCCGAGTTTTGAAACGGCTGGTCGAGCCGGCCCGATGCGAGACGCCGGTGCTGGAACGCGACTTCGAATTGCTCGGACCGGTCTGGTTGTTGCGGAGTCGGATTAAATGACACGAACAAAAATGGCCCTCGCCATCTCGGTTGCCACTATTTTAGCCGGAAGCCCTGCTCAAGCGCAGAGCGGAAACCCTGCCGCGCTCACAACTATTGGGGCCGTAGATTATCGGCAGACGCCGTTTCTCGCGACGGCCGACTGCAGCGCAATGGCCGTGTCGCTGATGGAGAATGCCAGTATCCGCACAGCCAAGCTAGTGCCCGAAACCGACGGGGTTCCAGGTCATTGCCGTGTCGATGGCGTCATCGCGCCGGAAATCGGCTTTCAGATCAACCTGCCGATCAAATGGAATGGTCGTCTTTACATGTTCGGCAACGGCGGTTTCGCGGGCGAAGACGTCGATGCCCCGACGATGAAGGCATCGCGCGACGCCGGGATCGCAAACGGGTTTGCAGTAGCACGTACCGACACCGGGCATCTTGCATCACTTGAACCCGGCGGTGGTTTTGCCCGCAATCCGGGCAAGATGATCGATCATGCCTATCTCGCGGTCCATAAGACCGTTCAATATGCAAAATCGGCAATCGCGGTATTTTACGACCGCCCGGCCGATTATAGCTATTGGCAAGGCTGCTCAACCGGTGGACGCCAAGGCGTCATGTCGGCGCAGAGATATCCAGAAGACTTCAACGGTATTGCTGCCGCTGCGCCGACCCTGGATTGGAATAGCATCATGGTGAAGGGGCTATGGGCTCGGCACTCTCTTGCGAGTGTCGGCTTGACGGTCGCGAAGATGGAGACCGTATTCGATGCGGTGAAGCGCAAGTGCGATGCGCGCGATGGCTTGAACGACGGCCTGATCGACGACCCGCTTCGCTGTCATTTCGATCCGGCCCGTGATGTGAAGGCGTGCAAGTCGGGTAAGGATGGCGCCGATTGTCTCACTTCGCGTCAATCGCAGGCGCTCAATCGCTTTTATGGCGGTCCGCGCGACGCACAGGGTCGTGCCTATTTCCACCGACAGCCCGTTGGAGCGGAGCATCTGTCGACATTCTCTCCCTTTGTGATGATGCCCGATGGGTCAGAGGGATTCCTGCCAAAAATGGCAGATAGCTGGATGGCGAATATGGTCTTCGCCGACGCCCAATATGATACAGCGAATTTCGACTTTTCCCGTGACCCGGCCTTGGGCAATTCGGTCAGCGAAATTATGAATCCGAAGCCCGATCTTGATCGCTTCCACGCGTTCGGAGGCAAGATGATCACCTACTGGGGCTGGTCCGACACGGCGCTCAATCCGCAGATGGGGATAAGCTACTACGACAAGCTGTCGGACCGCTATGGCGCTGACGAACTTCAGACATTTTATCGTCTTTTCCTCATCCCCGGCGTCGCGCATTGTGCGGGCGGCTATGGTCCAAGCCAAATCGACGCTTTGGCGCCCGTGATCGATTGGGTCGAAAAAGGCATTGCTCCTGGACGGCTCGCGGCACGTTCTTCGTCGGAATCGAACAAGCGGTACTCCAGGTCATATTGTCCTTATCCTGCGCAAACACGTTATAAAGGGCGGGGTGATCCAGAAAATCCGGAAAATTTCGAATGTATGGAATAGTAAATTTCGATGGAATTAGAAAAACACCTATTTCGGTTTTTTAGTTGGAATGCACTATTTAAGGTAAGGAATGGTTCGATGACTGTTTTCATTTATTCCGGCCTTAGGCGGCGAGCACGGCTTGGTTTCTCTGTTGCGCTGTTCCTGTCATTGCCGTCGATTGCGTCCGCGACGCCGGGCGCTGACCCCTTGCGGGTCTCGACCCGGTCCGGCGACGTGGAGGGCGTGGAGATCGGTCAGATCCGGGCGTTTCTTGGCTTGCCGTACGCAGCCCCGCCCGTGAAGGACCTGCGCTGGAAAAGGCCGATGCCGCCCCCGGCATGGAAGGGATCGAGGTCTGCGGCGCAGTTTGCGGCCAAATGTCCGAGTTTGAGTTGGGGGGCAGCGGGTGGAACGGTTGGCAACGAAGATTGCCTGTATTTGAATGTTTATGCCCCCAAGGGCGCCAAAGACCTGCGTCCGGTTGCCGTCTGGTTCCATGGCGGCGGCTTTACCGCCGGATCATCGCAAGACGTGGACCCGTCGCGGTTCGCAGAGAAGACGGGCGTGGTGGTCGTCACGGTAAACTATCGTTTGGGAGCGTTGGGTTTTGCCTCGCTGCCCGAGCTCGATGCCGAAAGTCCTGTGCATGGTTCGGGTAATTACGCCTTGATGGATCAACAGGCTTCGCTCCGCTGGGTTCAGGATAATATCAAGGCGTTCGGCGGGGATCCCCAGCGAGTGACTGCGATCGGGGAGTCGGCAGGCGCTTTCAGCATCTGGTCGCATATCGCTTCACCAAGAGCGCGCGGTCTGTTTCAGCGCGCCATAACGATGTCGGGGCCGAATTCTTCGCTGGCCGATGGTATGCCGATGGTGGAGCGAGCCGTCGAACAAAAGCGCGGCCCTTCATCCAAACTGGCAGGAGAATTCGGCTGCGACAATGGGCCGAAACTGCTCGAATGTTTGCGGCGCGTTCCCGCGTCCGCGCTTGTCGCGGCTGCGGGAGCGGCCAAGGGTTGGCCCGGCTGGACTATCATTCTGGATGGCGATGTGCTGCCCGCGCAGCCACGCCGGATGCGTGAGTTGGGCAAGGTCGCCAGGGTACCGGTCTTGTCGGGTCACACCGAGAATGAGGGCGGCTTTTTTACGGCGATGCGCGGCCTTCGACCCGGCGGCGGCTGGAGCGAGGAGGATTATCGCGATAACGTGTCACGTGCTCCCTTCGGAACCAAGATCCTTGCGGCTTATCCGCCCCTTAAATATGGATCGCCCGATGCGACCTTTGCCAAGGCGGTCAGTGATCAATGGGCCTGTGGAACCCGGAACATCAATATGATCCATAGCGCGTTTGCGACCGTTTACGCCTATGAGTTTGCCGACCGCGAAGCGCCGCCCACATTGTTCGCATTTCCCGGCGCGCCGACGGGGGCATTTCATACCGCAGAGATCCCCTATGTCTTTCAGACGAGTTATCCGACCGAACTTCACGAAAATCCTCCGGCATTCTCGCCGGCGCAGGCCGGCCTATCCGATCGGATGCTCAAGACCTGGGGCGATTTCATCTGGGGTAGGGAACTGGCTTCATGGTCCGATTTCGGCAAAACCGGCGAAACGATGATCTTGTCGCCCGACGGCGATAGCAAACTGTCGTCGACCGAGTTTCGCGAGAAACATAATTGTCGTTTCTGGGACCAGACGCTGTTTGGCGATTGGATGGTCAATACGGGGAACTTGACGCGGCGCTAGGTTTCCTCGGCACCTACGAATCGGACGCTTGATGTGGGGCGAAGGGAGCACCGCACAGGGGCATCAATATTCCTCGCAATCAAGCAATAACTATGTTGCAGGCAAGGCAGTTTGTTAGATTTCTATAGTTCATTACCTTTTGAATCCGTACTCGGATATGCATCTGCTGTATTTATTATATCTTTGGTTCCCGGTCCGGCAACGCTTACAGTTATTTCCGTTGGAATACGAAGATGGAGCGGATCGGCCTTTGTCGTAGGCATCGGTGCAGCGTTGGGCGACTCACTTTTGGTCGGCTTTGCAATGCTCGGTCTGGCTGCGCTCGTGCATACGCATGTCTGGTTGCTTCAGTTGGTGAAATATCTCGGATTCGGATATCTGTTATGGCTCGGTTTTAAGATGTGGATAACTGAAGAAAGTATAGAGCAGGCAAAAAACAGAAAATTGGATAGATGGCATCGTCTATTATGGTCAGGAATTATTGTTTCAGTCTCAAATCCAAAGGCGATATTGTTCCATTCTAGCATGTTGCCGCAAATTTTTGACTTGCCTCGATTGCGGGTGCTTGATGTGTCGTTGGTGATGATTGTCATCGCGGTCGTAAACATAATCACCATGGGCTTCTATGCAGCAATATGCGGCCCCGCCTCCCGCTGGTTTCAAGCCCCGCGTCATATTCGCGCGATGAATCGCGTGACATCCGTCATCCTGTTCGGGGCGGCGAGCGCCATTGTCCTCTCGAAGTGATACTCGGTTTCAGGGTCCGTAGCAGGGAGAGAAGTATGGAAGGGTGACCGGCTTGCATGCTACACATGGAACTGCTTGGACCTTGGTTCCCGACATGACTGCGGGGTGATATGCTGCGTATCGATCAAGCAGGATCGATTGGGGCTGTTTGGCGACATAAGGGTTCATTGGGTCGCCTCTGGGCGGGTCGCACTGGCGCGCGCCCGATCGTCGAGGGATGATCGTCGATTATGGAATGACAGCATCACTTTGCGATCACCCACCGTTCCGATTCTTCGGCTGGCGTTGAATTTCTTCGCGACCCGGTGAGGCAGTTTGTCGACAAATTATATCTAGATTCAGTACTTTAGGTTGTTTTGTAAACGAGCTTGCCTTTTCATGTCAGCGCTGACATTCAGTTGTGGCTGATGTATTATTACAGCGGTTGCCACCGATGCGATTTCAAATGTCGTGAGATTGGCTCCGGGGGCAACTGGCGTAGTGAGTCGCGGTAAGGTGACCAGCGCAAGGTTTTCGAGCGTCCGGACGGGGGGTTCAAAGAGGAGGTATGAATGGTCGCAAGAATTCAACTTTTTACCGCTGTCGGGGCTCTGGCCATCGGCGCATTGCCCGTGCCGGCTTGGGCGCAAGCCTCCGCTTCGAATCCGCAAGGGGATATTTCGCGCGACGACGCCGATTCGGGTGACATTGTCGTCACCGCCAATCGCACCGAATCGCTCGCGTCCAAGACGCCCATCGCGCTTTCGGCTGTCAGCCCCGACGATTTGCGCGATGCGGGGATCGCCAACCCGCTCAATTTGTCGGATATTGTCCCCAACCTGTCGATTGACCGCGCCTTTGTCGGTATCCAGGTCACGATCCGCGGCATCACGAGCACCGACACCACCGAAAAAGGCGATCCGTCGGTCGCTTTCTTGCAGGACGGTGTGTACATTGCCCGACCGCAGGCACAGGAAGTCAGCTTCTTCGATCTCGAAAGGGTCGAGGTCTTGCGCGGACCGCAGGGCACGCTCTATGGCCGCAACACCACCGCGGGCGTCATCAACGTCATTTCGGCGAAGCCCCGCCATGAATTCGAAGCGTCGTTTGACGGTGCTTACGGCAATTTCGACACGATTCAGGCGACGGGCATGGTCAACATGCCCGTGAATGACGCCATCGCCCTGCGCGGTGCGGTAAATCTGGAACGTCGCGACAATTATATCCGCAAAGGTGTCGCGTCGCCGTTCAGCATCGATCCGTTCAAGGATAATCTCTCGGGGCGACTTTCGGCGCTTATCGATGTGACGTCGACGCTCAGCGTCCTTGTGCGCGGCGATTATTCACGTATGCAAGGGACGGGCTATAGCGCGGTGCGTCTCAGCAATTTCTTCGACGGACCTTTCATTCCCGGCCAGCGTCCGCGCTATGTCGATCTTGGCGCGAAGGCGCAGCGCACGCTGACATTGGCGCCGGTGGTCGATACCCGCAGCGACAATGAAACCTGGGGCATCATGGGTGAGGTCAACTGGGGCATCGGACCTGTAACGACGACCTATCTTGGTTCCTATCGCGAACTCAGCCAGCATAACGATCTCCAGACGGACCTCGGCGCGCCGGTGACTTTCCCGGTGCGGTTTGATGGGGAGTATTGGCAGAATTCGCAGGAACTCCGCTTCGCCTTCGACGATGGCGGACCGCTCACTGCGCAGGCGGGCGGCTATTATTTCAAGGAACGGTCGGGAATCGCCGCCTTCTTCATCACTCCCCCATTCATCCCCGGCGCGCTCGCATTTGGATTTCCGCAGGATCCGACCATAGCCGAATCGAAAGGCGTGTTCGGTCAGGCCGATTACGAGTTGGCGCCCGGCTTCACGCTGACTGGCGGAGTGCGCTACTCGCATGATCTAAAGTCGCGCCAGGGCCAGACCATCATCATTTTTCCGCCGCCCGTGGGCACTATTCCGACCCAGCAGAATGACGCGCGCCGCACTTTCGATAAGGTGACATGGCGCGTCGGCGCCGATTATGACTTTGGCGAAACGCTCGTCTATGCGACCGTATCCACTGGCTATAAGGCGGGAGGATTCAACGATGGTTGCGAAGTGGGCACCGGTCCCTTCTGCTCGTTCACTCCCGACGTCCTCTATTATGATCCTGAAACGGTGACGGCGTATGAAGCAGGCGTCAAGACGCGCTTCGCCGACAATAGGGTTCGGCTCAATGCGTCGCTGTTTCATTATGATTATAAAGGGCTGCAACTTAGTTCGACGTCGAATATTTGCGGCGGTCCATGCCAGGTCACCACGAATGCGGGCGTGGCAAAGATCGATGGTATCGAACTCGAGGCAACGCTTCAGCCGAATGAAAACAACCGTGTCGACCTCAGCTTCAACTATCTCGACGCGCGTTACACCAGTTTCATGCCGGCACCGGGAATTGATTTTGATGGCCGACCGCTCGATCGATCCCCCAAGGTCACGGCTTCTGCCGGATATACATATACCTATCCGCTCGACAACGGCGGCAGGGTAGAAGCTGGCGCTCGTGTCCGCCTGAGCGACTCATACGTGCTGACCGACTTTACCGCTGTCGTGCAGTTCCGTCAGCCCAGCTTTCACAAGACCGACCTGACGTTGACCTACACGGCTCCCGACGACCGCTTCTACCTCCAAGGCTATGCCAAAAATATTGAAAACGCGATCACGCTCGGTTCCGCATCGGCGAGCAATGGTGGCAGCGCCGTGTTCGGCGACCCGCGCACGTATGGCGTTCGAGCTGGGGTCAAATTCTAGAGCAGTTCCCGAAAAAATGGGAGCCAGTTATTCGATGGGGAAGTGTTCCCGAGTCTCGAATAGGGGGCCTTTCCTGGCGGGTGATTCCACCCTCTCGGAAAAAGGCCTTGGCTACGAGCAACGGCATCTTGCGATCGTTGGCGCAAGGGCTGTGTCGGGGTACAGCTGGAGGAAGGGAGTCGCTCATCCGAAAACCATCGATCGCCTACGGCAGCGGCGTAAGGATTGCGGGGTAGATACACGCCCATTTCAATGAGGCGATATTCGATCGCGCGCCGAATAGAATGCGGTGCGCAAGAAACCCTGCAGCACCGACCGCTCGTGACGGCCAGTCTCCATTTCGGTCGCCATCAGCATATCGCATGTTGAGGATCGGAGGACCCCCAACATCGGCGGGGATGCCAGTCGGTGCCAAGATAAACTATGACCGTTGGGCCCATCTCGGTATCGACCGGGAAGGTCGGCGGCCAAATCTTACGCGGACCCCCGAACAATGAGATTTGTCGGCAACCACATATCGCTGCCGTTCATTTCAGCAGAACTGGCGATGATGCCGACGGCCTTGAAGGCCATCGCAGCAATCGGTTGATGAATCGTCGTCAACGGCGGCCAAACCAGCTGCGCCACATAGCTGTCATCGAACCCGGCGATTGCCACATCGCCGGGTATCGACAGGCCTAGCTCGCGAACGGCAGCCATGGCCCCGATCGCCAGTTCATCGTTGAAAGCAAATATCGCATCGGGCTCCCCCCCGAGGTCGCGAAACAGGTGCAGCGTTGCCATCCGTCCGGCATCGGCAATCGGTTCAGTCCATTCAGGCCGGACGACTGACATCCGGGCGGGATCGCACCCCATGTCGGCGAGCGCTTGGCAAAATGTCTTCTCGCGAATCGATGCCGCCAAATGGTCTTCAGGTCCGGCTATCATCGCGAAGTTTCGGTGGCCGTTTGCCCATAGATGCTGGACCAGTTGCTGAACGCCCTGGCGATCATCGGCTCCAAGGGCTGTCGACCGGTCGAGCTGCCTGGAGGGGGCAATGCGAACATAACGCAATCCATCGCGGTCCAACGCTTCAAGCAGCTTTTCATCGTCACAAGTCGGCGGCGTGAGGATCAAGGCGTCGCAACGCGCGCCACGCAGTCCCTGTTCATAGCGTTCCACCACGCTGTCCGAGCCATGGTCGAACTCTTCCACGACCAGATGATACCCATATTGTCGGCAAGCCTTTGCTGCACCACGAAAAATCTCCGAGAAATAGAAGGAGGAAAGGTGCGGCATGAAGGCGCCAATCAGATAGGACCGCGATGCCGCGAGCGAGCGAGCGGCCTGGTTCACGCGGTATCCCGTTTCGCGGATCGCCAGTTCGATCCGCTCGCGCGTTTTGGCGCTGACGTTGCCGTCTCGATTGACGACCCGCGAGACGGTCTTGGCGGACACGCCGGCAAGCGCCGCGACATCGTCCAGCGTGGCGGCCCATTGCGAACTGAGGGACAAGCGATTCATCGCTTCTATTAGACGTCGAATACGTACCCAGTCCACCCCTTATGTCAGCGCTGACATTTTGCGCTTGTCAGCGCTGACATTGATAGATAGCTATCGAATCGAAAGCAAGAAATGGGAGAGACATATGAGGTCGTGGCTTTGCTGTGCGGCGTTGCTTACCACCTGTTCGATGCAGGCCAATGCCCATGAAGGCGGTGCCCGGCAGGGCGCAAGCGATGCTGAGCAGCGCGCCGCTGCTACGGAAGCGGCGATGACCAACGAGGAGCGTGTCACCCTTCTTAACGGCATCCTCGCTATGCCCTATGGCGATACCAAGGTTCCCGAAGGCGTGCCGTTCGGCGCCGGCTATGTTCCGGGTATCGCACGCCTCAAAATACCTGCGCTGACCGAAACCGATGCCAGCCTGGGCATTTCCTATCTCGGCGGTCTGCGCCGCGACGGCGCGACCGCGCTGCCGTCGGGGCTTGCCATGGGTTCGACCTGGAGCCCGCAGCTTATGCGCGAAGGCGGTGCTCTGATCGCTGGCGAGGCTCATGCCAAAGGCTTCAATGTGCTGCTTGCTGGCGGAATCAACCTTGTTCGGGATCCGCGCGGCGGGCGGGCGTTTGAATATCTGGGCGAAGACCCGCTCCACTCGGGATTGCTCGGCGGCGCGGCGGTGGCTGGTATCCAGTCGCGCAACGTCATTTCGACGATCAAGCATTTCGTACTCAATCCGACCGAGATCGGGCGGCAGTTCCACAACGGCATCATTGACGAGGGGGCGTTACGCATGAGCGATCTGCTCGCCTTCGAGATTGCTATCGAGGAAGGTCGGCCTGGGTCGATCATGTGTGCATACAACAAGGTTAACGGCGCGCAGGCGTGCGGCAATGATCCGCTGCTCAATGGCATTCTGAAAAAGGACTGGGGCTATAAGGGCTGGGTCATGTCCGACTGGGGTGCGGTCCGGGCAACCGATTTCGCGCTGAAAGGGCTCGATCAGCAATCGGGCTCGCAACTCGACACTGCGGTGCATTTCGGCAAGCCGCTTCTCGATGCTGCGAACCGGGACAAGCGCTATCGCGCCAAGATATCTGACATGAGCCGGCGCATCCTCCACGCGATCTATGATGTCGGCGTCGATCGCAATCCACCCCACAAGGCGCCGATCGATTTCGCCGTCGGCGCGGCGGTAGCCCAGGAGATTGCCGAAAAGGGCATGGTCCTGTTGAAGAACCAGAATAATATCCTGCCTCTGGCGGCGTCGGCAAAGAAGATCCTGGTCGTCGGGGGCTATGCCGATGCCGGCGTCCTTTCGGGCGCAGGGTCGTCGCAGGTGCAGGGTGAGGGCGGGCCGGTCGTGTCGTTGCCGACCACGGCCGACGGACCGTTCGCACCGATCATGGCGCAAAACTATCACCGATCCTCGCCGCTTAATGCCATTCGTGCCCGCGCCCCACAGGCCGAAGTCACCTTCCGCGACGGACGCTATCCCGCCGACGCGGCGATCGCCGCAAAAAATGCCGACCTCGTCATCGTCTTTGCAACGCAGTGGATGAGCGAGGGGCTGGACGTCCCCGACCTGTCGCTGCCGACCGGCCAGGACGCGGTCGTCGCTGCAGTAGCCAGGGCCAATCCGAACACTGTCGTTGTGCTTCAGACCGGCGGGCCGGTGGCGATGCCGTGGCAGGGCGACGTCCCTGCGATCATAGAGGCCTGGTATCCGGGTGCGCGTGGCGGCGAAGCGATCGCCGCCGTGTTGTTCGGTGACGTGAACCCGTCGGGCCGACTTCCCGTTACCTTTCCCGCATCGGTTGAGCAACTGCCGCGGCCAGACCTGCCAGGCGCGGAAACGGTCGAGCCGAGCTTCCAGGGCTACGGAAAGCCCGGTCAGACGCTCGACATCGACTATAATATCGAAGGCGCCGACGTGGGGTATCGCTGGTTCGCGCGCAAAGGTGAAAAGCCGCTCTATCCGTTCGGCTTTGGTCTCAGTTACACCAGCTTCGAACGGTCGAGCCTTGCAGTCACGGGCGGTAGCAAGCTCTCCGCGTCCTTCACCTTACGCAATACCGGCGCCCGCGACGGCGCCGATATTGGCCAAGTCTATCTGGTAGAAACGCCGCTTGGGAAAACACGGCGACTGGTGGGCTTTTCGCGGGTCGATCTGAAGCCGGGCGAGGCGCGGGCGGTCGAGGTGCCTGTCGACCCGCGACTGCTCGCCGATTGGACGCCCAAGGGCTGGACGATCGCGGGCGGAACGTATCGCTTTGCTCTTGGCGCGTCGTCCGAGGAACTTCTCGAGGAGGTCGCGGTCCGGTTGCCGGGCCGCACCTGGAATTATGAAAAATAACGATCAATTCAGGGAGGGAGTCATGAGAGGATTACTATCTTCAGCAGTTGCCATCACGTCGATTCTGGCGCTGGCGACGCCGGCTTGCGCGCAGGAAACGTCGCCGACTGACGATCAAGGTTCGACGTCGGGAAGCAGTGGTTTCGCCGAGATCATCGTCACCGCCCAGAAGCGCGCGGAAAATCTGCAGGACGTGCCGATCTCGGCGACGGTTGTCAGTGCCGACCAGTTGGCGGCGCGCCAGATTTTCGACCCGTCGCAATTGCAACTGGTGGCGCCGAGCCTTCAGGTCAAAAGCTTCAACGCTGCGCTGGGTGCGTCGAATTTTTCCGTTCGCGGCGTTGGAACGCTCAGCTTTTCTCCTTCGATTGAATCGAGTGTCACGCCGGTCATCGACGGGGTCGTCATGGGCAGCCCGGCGCTCGGCTTCATGAATTATCTCGACCTTGCCCAGATCGAAGTTCTCAATGGGCCGCAGGGGATGTTGTTCGGGAAAAATGCTTCGGCCGGCCTCATCAACATAACGACGCGCCGGCCCGAGATCGGGAAGTTCGAAGGCCGGTTGATGGGCGAAGTGGCGCAGGTCGACGTGCCCGACCGGGGGCTGCTCTATCGGTTGCAAGGAATCGTCAATGTTCCCGTGGGCGATACTGTCGCGCTGCGGTTCAGCGCTTCGCAAACACATACCGATCCCATCATCAAGAATCTGGTCGATGTACCCGGCAGCCAATATGGCCAGGATCAGACTAGCGCGCGCGCCAAATTGCTCTGGGAGCCAAGTTCGAATCTCAGCATCTATCTTGCCGGGGACTATGCGCGTTCGTCGGGCGTCGGATCCGGTGGCTCTGCCGATCGCATCGTGCTGCCAACCAGCCGGTTTAGGACGGAAAATGCCGAGCTGGGTATTGTAGCGGGGCCCAATAACCTGTTCTCCAGCTATGGTGCGCCGACGGTCGCAAGCTTCGAGGTCGGCGGCGTTCAGGCCAATATCGACTATGAATTTAGTGGCGGTCACACGCTGACAAGCATCACCGCCTGGCGGAAGTTCACGTCGGACAACCTGTTCGATTCGGACAAGCACAGGATCGATCTTCTCGACACCAACCATCAGCTCGCCGATGTCAGCCAGTTCTCCGAAGAGCTGCGCTTTGCATCGCCGACGGGTGGCCTGATCGAATATCAGTTCGGCCTCTATTTTTTCAGCCTCGACAGCGAGGCGCTGATCTCGGCGAGCGGAGCGAACGGACTTCCTGGACCGCCACCCCCCGGTTTTAATGCCTGGTTTGGCATCAATAGCGACAGTGCCATGCAGTCCCAAAGCTACGCCACTTTCGGACAGGGCACGCTGAATCTCGGCGACCGGGCGCGCATCACACTTGGCGGGCGCTACACCTATGACAAGTTGAAGTTGCAAGCCACGAACGACGCAACGGGGTTTTTCATCCCGCTTGGCGTACCGGGCTCGCGCGATCAGCAAGTCAGCGAAAAGAATTTTTCCTGGCGTGTCGGGGCGCAGTACGACCTGAGCGACGACATCATGGCCTATGCGTCGGTTGCGCGCGGGTACAAGGGACCGGGCTTTAACCTTTCGACAGACCCCCGCGCACCGGTCATCATGCCTGAGATCCCGACGTCTTATGAGGCGGGAGTCAAATCCACGCTGCTCGACCGCCATTTGATCCTGAACATTTCGGGCTACAGCTCGACGTTCAAGAACTTTCAGGCGCAAGCGTTCGACCCGGCGAGCAACGGTTATGTTCTTCTCAACGCCGGGGAGCTCAAGTCGCGCGGGTTCGAGGTCGAGGCTTCGGCTTTGCCGACGGAAGGGTTGGTTTTCAATCTGGGCGTCAGCTATGTTGATGCTTTCTTCTCCGACTTTCAGGCCGACCGTTGCTACCCATTCCAGCCGGTTTGCAATCCGAATGGCACAACCGACTCGACCGGCAATCGCCTGCCGAACGTGCCCAAATGGACCGTCAGCCTGACCGGCCGCTATGAAACGCTGATAAACGAGGATCTGGCGATTTTTACTCAAGGCGCGCTATACGCGCGGAGTAAGTCGAATTTCAGTTCGAACGAAGATCCGAACACTGTCCTGCCGGGCTTCACGCTGTTCGATGCCAGCATTGGGCTGAGGGACGTGAATGACGAACTGAAGGTGACGCTGTTCTGCCGAAACTGCTTCGACAAGCGTCAGCCGACCTTCATCAATTCCAACTCGCAATCGCGTGGTGATTATTACCACATGTTTGGTCTCAATTCGTTCCGGACCATCGGCCTGTCCCTGGAAGGCCGGTTCTGAACCGGGCGGGGCCGGGCGTTCAGCAACGAATGCCCGGTCCAATACCGCGACGGGAATTTGGATGATGAAGAATGCGATAAGGGCTGCAATGGCGGGGCTAGCACTGGCTGTCGACATGGCGCCTGCCAGCGCCATCGACGACCGGACAGCCGCGCCGCCGAAGCTCGTCATATTGATTTCGATCGACCAGTTTTCGGCTGATCTATTCAATGGGTTTCGCGACCGCTATGATGCCGGTCTGAAGCTGCTTTCACACGGCATTGTATACTCCAACGCATTTCACGCGCACGGAGTGACCGAAACATGCGCCGGTCACGCCGTTATCGTCACCGGCCGCCATCCCAATGCGACGGGTATCATTGCCAACCAATGGTATGATCACAAGGCTTCGGGCGTTCGTTACTGCACTGACGATGGCGTCCATGTCGCGGCCAACGCGAAACGTACGCGGGGCGTCGGCCCGGGGTTGCTCGAAGTCTCTACGCTTGGCGATTGGCTGAAAGCCGTGTCGCCAACGAGCCGTGTTTTTTCTGTTGCGGGGAAGGATCGCGCGGCGATCATGATGGGCGGCCACCATCCCGATGGCGCCTTCTGGTTCGACGGGAAACAGGGATTCGAAAGTTGGGGAGCGACACAGGAGGAGGCGCGCCGGCGTCTGTCGCCGCTGTCCGGCCTCAATGCCAGGCTGGCGCGCAGCCTCTCGGCGCCGCCGCCGGCGTGGACCTATTACAAGGAAAGCTGCCGCGCGCGCGAAGCCCGGATTCCGCTTGCCGACGGCAAGACATTTCACGCGCATCTTCCGCCCGATGCTCCGGCGTCCGTGCCCGGTCTGCCCGCCGGCAGCGGTCCGGCCCTGCCCCCCTGGTTCTATGACAGCGTCACGATCGACGCGGCGCTGAGTCTGTTGGAAACCGAAAGGCTCGGGCAATCATCGTCGCCCGATCTGTTGGCGGTAGGGCTGTCGGGAACTGACATGGTTGGACATGCCTATGGGTCGCAGGGGCCGGAAATGTGCGACCAGATGGCCCGCCTCGATCAAGAGATCGGGCGTCTGGTAAAACGCATCGAAGCGCTCCAAATCCCATTCCTGGTCGCTGTCACTGCCGACCACGGAGGCGGCGACTTTCCGGAACGTCTTGCCGCTCGCGGCTATAAGGCCGCGGGACGACTTGACACGGCGCCCTTGCTTGCGGCGTTGAATGCTGCAGCGAGCGAGGCTGCCGACATCGATTGGGCTGCATTGCGCCCCGCCTTTTTCGATCCGACGCAGCTCGCCATCGTGGACCGCGATGGCCGGACGCTGACGGATACGACTTTGAAACGCCGGGTTGCCGATGCCGCGGTCGCCCGCGCACTGGAACTGCCGGGCGTCGCCGGTGCCTGGACCGCTGAAACATTGGCCGCCCGCAAGGTGAATATGCGGGTCTCCCCTGACCTACTTTCGGTTCCCGATCGCATGGCGCTGTCGTACTATCCAGGACGCAGTGGCGATGTGCTGCTGGCGGCCGACCCGCTGAAAGTCCCCGCGCCAGCCTTGCCGGGATTGTTCATGATGGGGCATTCGGGGCCGAGTGATTTCAACCGCCGCGTGCCGCTGCTGATCTGGTGGCCGGGCGCTCCGTCGCAGGAGCGGGCCTTGCCGATCGAGGTCGCCGATCTGGCGCCGACGCTGGCGGCCTTGATGGGCGCGCCGCCTGCGGATCCGGTCGATGGACACTGTATAGAAATCGCCGAATTGTCGATCAACTGCGGGCGCCCATGAGGGACGACCCGGCATGAATGAGAGGATGCGAAGCATGAAGAAGGCAGGTCTTGCAGCCACGCTGGCGATGGCATTCGTTGGGGCGTTGCCCGTGACGGCGAATGCCCAAACGACCGTCGCGACGCAAAGCGGCGCCGTGGAAGGTGTCATTGAAGGCAACGTGATTGCTTACAAGGGGATACCTTTCGCGAAGCCCCCCGTCGCCGATCTGCGGTGGCGCGCGCCACAACCGATCGATCCGTGGAATGGCGTCAGGGCCGCCGACCGCTACGGCGCCGACTGCATGCAGATCCCCTACAAGGCCGACGCCGCCCCGCTCGGCGCCAAGCCATCGGAGGATTGCCTCTTCGTCAATGTCTGGACACCGACGAAATCGGTGAAAAAGAAGCGCGCGGTGATGGTGTGGATCTATGGCGGCGGCTTCGTTAACGGGGGCAGTTCGGCGCCGGTCTATGCGGGAACGCATTTCGCCGAATCGGATGTCGTGTTCGTCAGTTTCAACTATCGCCTCGGCCGCTTCGGCTTCTTTGCGCATCCGGCGCTGACACAGGAAGCCGCGGGCGCGCCGCATGGAAATTATGCGATCCTCGATCAGATCGCGGCTTTGAAATGGGTCCAGGACAATATCGCGGCCTTTGGCGGCGATCCCGACAATGTCACGATTTTCGGTGAATCCGCTGGCGGCGGGTCGGTCCACGCGCTTGCCACCACTCCGCTGGCGAAAGGTCTGTTCGACAAGGCGATCGTGCTTTCGGGAGGTGGCCGTGATTTGATGGGCCCGCTCGTCACAGCGTCACAGGCCGAGTCGGTCGGTAGTCAGTTCGCGCGGACAAAGGGTGTGGATGGCACAAACAGCGACAGCCTAAAGGCGTTGCGTGCGTTGCCCGCCGACGCGGTCATGGATGGCCTCAACCTGATGACCCTATTTTCGCCGACGACCCACTTCACGCCCTTGTTCGCCGATGGTCAGATCGTGCGCACGTCGGTCGACAAGGCTTATGCGGCGGGCGAGGGGTTGCCCATCCCCATGGTGATCGGCGCTAATGACGCCGACGGCTTTTTCTTCGGGGGCGATCTCGACAGAGCCTATGCGCCGCTTGCGGCGGTCCGGCCTAGCGCCGAGAAAGTATACGATCCGGCCGGAACCCAGAATTCCGCGAAGATTGGCGTGGCGATTTCGGCCGACCTGATGTTTCTCGAACCCGCTCGCCATGCGACGCGGATTATCACAGGCCAGGGGCAGCCGGTCTACGCCTATCGATTTGGCTATGTACCCGAATATCTTCGTAGCAAGATGCCTGGCGCGTTGCATGCCTCCGAACTCCCGTTTGTCTTTGACACGGTGGAGGTGCGCCACGGCGCGATGACGACCGACAAAGATCGCGCAGCGGCACGACTGGTCCATGAGTATTTTGTCAGTTTCGCGAAGACCGGTGTGCCATCTTCCGCGCAAGGCGGATCGTGGTCACGTTATGATCCGGAATCGGACAACCTGATGATCTTCGATGCCGATGGCGCCCGTGAACAGCCCGATCCCATAAAGGCCAGGCTGGATTTCGTCGAAAGCGTCATATCGGCTGCGAGTGGCGTTGACGTCGCGGCAAAGTAACAACGCCAATTTGCACCATCGGCGGCAAAAACGGGAGTTTTTCATGACATTTTTGCGGTCTTGCGCTGCGCTTTTGTGCGCTTCGATCTCGACACCCGTGGTCGCGGCGAACGACACGATCGTGACCGTCGAAAGCGGGGTCTTGCGCGGCGAAATCGTCGATAGTGTCGCGCGCTTTTTGGGCGTTCCCTATGCCGCGCCGCCGGTGGGTGATTTGCGATGGGCGCCGCCGCGACGACCGTCAGCATGGACAGGGCCGCGCGATGCTACGGCCAATGCGCCGGGGTGCCTCCAACTTGTCACGCCCGACGGTTTCGGTCCGTGGACGAAGGAATATGTCACGCCCGCGCCGGTTTCTGAAGATTGCCTCTATGCCAATGTCTGGGCTCCGGCCCAGTTCAATGGAAAGCCGCGACCAATATTGGTCTGGATTCATGGCGGTGCCTTCATGTCGGGTTCCAACTCGGTTCCCATCTACGACGGGAGCGAACTCGCCAAAAAAGGCGTGATCGTCATTTCGATCAACTATCGGCTTGGCGTGTTCGGCTTTGCCGCCTTCCGCGAACTCAGCGACGACGTGGGCGGCGGCGCTAACTTCGGACTACAGGATATTGTCGCCGCGCTCGGCTGGGTTCAGCGCAACGCGGCGGCCTTTGGCGGCGATCCTGCGCAGGTGACGATAGCGGGCCAGTCGGCGGGGGCTATGGCCGTACAGGCGCTGCTGGTGTCGCCGGTTTCCGATGGTCTGTTTGCGCGAGCCATTGCGCAGAGCGGTGTGATTGAAACGCCGTTGCCGGCAATTGAAGAGGGCTATCGCCGCGGCGACGATCTTCGATCGCGTGCGGCGGTCGGGAGCGTGGCCGATCTCAAGCGGATGCCCGCCGAACGGATCATGGCGCTGCTTGCCCAAGGGCCGCTGGCGGGAACCGCGCAGATCGGTGAAACCTCATTGCTGGGGCCGGTCATCGACGGGCACATTCTTCCCGATCAGGTCGCGGCGCTAGACGAATCAGGCAAGCGCAAGGCCGTTCCAGTCATGGTCGGCCTGAATGCCGACGAAGGTGTGCTGAACGCCGATTATTTCAGGACCACTCCGCAAGCGTTTGCGGCGCAGGTCGAAAAGGTGGTCGGCAAGACGAACGCCGCGCGTCTGCTGGCAGGTGAGACAATCGATGGCGATGCCGCCGGGGTCGCGATCGCGCGCAAAATGACCCGCCTCCATGGCCTCGCGTCGACGATCGACTGGGCGAAGGCCAATCGCGGCCCACTGTTCGCTTATTATTTTACACACAGCGAACCGGGACCAGGGTCCGATATGTTTGGGGCGTTCCATTCGGCGGAAATCCCGTACGTCTTCAATTCGCTCGGCGCCGCGCCGTGGCGCAACTTCACCGATGAGGATCGACGCATCGCCCAGACCATGTCCAGCTATTGGGCGAATTTTGCGAAGTCCGCCGATCCCAATGGCGCCGATTTGCCGAACTGGTCGCAATTTGACCGCGCCAAGCCCGCCGTCATGGAATTGGGCGCGCATTTTGGTCCCTACAGCCCCGGCAGCGAGAAACTGGAGTTGCTGCTCGACTGGATAGCCAAAGGGCTGGGGCGCTCGATATTCGGCCTCGGCACCCTTCCCGCGTCCCAGGACGGCCGCGGCGACTAACCAATAATTCGGCGCTTTGGAAATCATCACATGTGCGGGCGAGTGGAACTGCAATGGCATTGACTACGATCACGATCGACAGCTTCGCCGATACAGGCGATCAAGAGCAGGTATCGCAATTGGAGGCGCCCGGGCTCAAGGTTTTTGTCTTTGCGCTCTTTTTCATCTTTGGCGGAATCACGTCGCTCAACGATGTAATCATTCCAAAGCTCAAAGAACTTTTCACGCTCAATTATACCCAGGCGATGCTGGTTCAGTTCTGCTTTTTCACCGCCTATCTGCTAATCGGCATCCCCGGCGCGCGTCTGGTGAAAAAAATCGGCTATATGCGTGGCGCGGTGGCGGGGCTGTCGCTTACGACACTCGGCTGTCTGCTGTTCATCCCCGCCAGCCAGACCGCGACATATGGGCTTTTCCTCTTGGCCCTGTTTGTGCTGGCCAGCGGCATCGTGATCGTCCAGGTGGTGGTCAATCCTTTGATCAGCTTGCTCGGCCCGGCGCGGACATCGCACAGCCGCCTGACCTTTGCCCAGGCGTTCAATTCGCTAGGCACGACCTTGTTTCCTATCGTCGGTGCGGCGCTGATCCTCGGCAGCCTGAACGCCGTTTCCGCCGACGAGCTTTCCGGCGCCGAACTCGACGCGTATCGCACCGCCGAAAGTCAGGCGATCGTCAACGGATATCTGGGCATCGCCGCCATGCTGATGCTCGTCGCCGCGACCGTCTGGGTGTTCCGCAATCGGCTGAAGGGCGAACAGCACGAGGCTGGTTCGGGGCTTGCCGGTCTCGATCTGCTGCGGCGCCCTCGCTTCGGTTTTGGGGCGCTGTGTATCTTCCTCTATGTCGGTGCCGAAGTGTCCATCGGGTCGGTGATTGTCAGTTATCTGATGCAGCCTGATGTGATGGCGCTGCCCGAACAAACGGCAGGAAAACTGATCGGCTTATACTGGGGCGGAGCAATGATAGGCCGCTTTATCGGATCGGCCGCGATGCGTGTCGTCAGTCCCGGCAAGATATTGGCGGGGGCCGCTTGCGGCGCGATCGGCCTGATCCTCCTCTCCACCAACACGGCAGGCGTAGTGTCAGGCTACAGCCTGTTGGCAATTGGCTTCATGAACTCGATCATGTTCCCGACGATTTTCTCGTTGGCCTGTGAAAAGCTGGGATCCCGCTCGGCTGATGCGTCGGGTATCATCAATGTCGCAATCTTTGGGGGCGCAGTCGTTCCGCTCATGACTGGTGCTGTCGCTGACCTAGCTGACAGTCTGGCGACCGCATTGATGCTGCCCGCGATCTGCTACGCCATTATCGCAGCGTTCGGGCTGTTTGCTCGGCGCCCCGCATAGCGAACTTCATGTACTCAATCTCTCCATTGCCATTTGCGGAGGTTGCACAACCGAGCAGCTGTCAGCTCTGCTTTCAACGGTTTCCGTGAAAAGCAGGCCAGTTCGCCTTTCCGCGTGTCCATGCGTCCGCGGCGCCTTCGAATTCCCATCAGTAGTATTTTAACAGCTTAGGCAGGACAGACAAGGATATGAAATCGATCATGCGCAGCTTGACGCTAGCTCTCATGCTCGGTTGTGCGCAGTCCGCCGTAGCGAGTACGGCGCAGCCGACGCTCGGGACGCGCACGACACCCATCCTCACGCGCGACGGCCTCCGATTCCGCGACCTCAATCGCGATGGAGAGGTCAACGCCTATGAGGACTGGCGCCTGTCCCCCGACACTCGTGTGGCGGACCTCATCGCACGGATGACGTTACGAGAAAAGGCGGGGACGATGATGCACGGCAACCTGCCGGGCGTCGGTCCTTCCGGCGCAATCGGCTTTTCAACGCAAGGCTATGCGCTGCCGCAGGCGGGCGAGCTGATCAGCGGACAGGCCATCACGAGCTTCATCACGCGCATCGCGGTGTCCCCGTCGATCATGGCCGAGCAGAATAATGTGGTGCAATCAATTGCCGAGCAAGGGCGGCTGGGCATTCCGCTGACGATCAGCACCGACCCGCGCAACCATTTTCAATATATTGAGGGAGCGAGCGCGACGGCGAACGGCTTCTCGCAATGGCCCGAGCCGCTGGGCTTCGCCGCGCTTCGCGATCCGGAGCGGGTACGCCGCTTCGCCGACATCGTCCGTCGGGAATATCGCGCAACCGGCATTCACCAAGCTCTATCGCCGCAGGCCGACCTTGCCACCGAACCACGCTGGTCGCGTGGCACGGCGACGTTCGGCTCGAGTCCCGATCTCGCGCAGCAGTTGGTCAAATCCTATGTCTCGGGCTTTCAGGGAGACGATCGGCAGCTCTCCCAAGATGGTGTGATGGCCGTCGTGAAACATTGGGTGGGATATGGCGCGACGCCGGAGGGTTGGGACGGACATAATTATTATGGTCGTTTCGCCAGGGCCGACAATGCGTCGTTTGCGCTCCACGTCAAACCCTTCATTGGGGCGTTCGAGGCGCAGGTGTCGGCGGTCATGCCGACCTATTCGATCATCGAGGGCGTCCAGATCGACGGCAAGCCGCTGGAACCGGTGGGCGCCGGATTCAGCAAGCCGCTGCTTGCCGGGTTGCTTCGCCGCACTTACGGTTTTGACGGCATCATCCTGTCGGACTGGGCGATTCTGGAAGATTGCCCGGCCGACACCTGCCGAGATCCCAAACAGTCCGATCCGCCCGTCATTGGCATGCCGTGGGGCGTCGATGGTCTGACCCGCCAGCAGCGGATCGTGAAAGGCGTCGATGCTGGCGTCGACCAGTTTGGCGGCGCTCATTATACCGACCTGCTCGTCGATGCGGCGCGAAAGGGGATGATCGACAAGGCGCGGATCGACGAGTCGGTTCGGCGTATCCTTCTTCCCAAATTTACAATGGGACTGTTTGAAAACCCGTATGTGGATGTCGCGGATGCGGCGGCGATAACGTCGCCCGCGATTTTGGCCGAGGGTGTGAAGACGCAGGCGGAATCGCAGGTATTGCTCAAGGCCGAAGGCGGGCTGAAGCCCATTGCGGCGGGGCAGGCGGTTTATCTGATTGGCGTCGATCCTGCCCGTGCGCGGGCGTACGGGCTGGTCGTGGTCGATGACCCCGCACAGGCGAGCGCAGCGATCGTGCGCATGTCGGCGCCGTCCGAGATGCTCCATCCCTTTCATTTCTTCGGCGGCCGCCAGAATGAAGGGAGGCTCGACTACCGCGATGGCGACGCCGACTTTGAACGGCTCAAGGCGTTACGGGGTAGAACCAGGATTATCGCATCGATCTTTCTTGACCGTCCAGCGGTCTTGACCAACATTGTTGAATTGACCGACGTACTCTTCGGCAATTTTGGGATATCGGATGACGCCTTGCTCGACGTTGTGACGGGACGCGCGACGGCGCAGGGCCGGATGCCCTTCGAACTTCCATCTTCGATGGCGGCGGTCGAGGCGCAGGACTCGGCGCGGCCGGACGACAGCGCGGCACCGCTCTTCGCTTTTGGCGCGGGGATCACCACGGTAGTCCCTGGGTCGCATCCGCACGATCTTGGAAGTGTACAACAGCGATCCGCAGGCACCGATGCGCGAGGAGTGCCTGGCGATGCTCAATCAGCTTGCTGCGATAAAACGCTGGATTGATACGAAGTCGGCAAGTAGCAAGAATCTCGCGGCAGCCACTCCGGTACCGAAGCAATTGGAAGCGGTCTATTCGGCATCCAAGGGTGGCGTAGTCAGCATGACGCTGCTTATCGCGCGAGATCAGAAATCCGAGGGCATCCGTATCAACACCATCCTGCCGGGAATATTTCACACTGCGCTCGTGAACTCCACGCCGTAGCGGATAAAGATGCACTAGCCGAGTCTGCACCGTTTCCGAAGCGGTTCAGCGATCCATCAGAATGCACGAATCTCGCACTTGCTATAATCGAGAATGACTATTCAATGGTCAAGGCGTCCGGCCCGACAGAGCTATCCGCATGCGACCGCGCTTATGGAGGCGTACGAAGATTCTAACGCTAGAAGGTCATGGAGGCGCAGCTGCTTCAGATAATGTGGCTATACATACTTTCTAGTCGATATAAATTGTGCCAACATTAAATGAGGAGGACGTGGACCCATGAAAACGCTCATTCGAACAGCGGCTCTCGCCGGACTTGTGGCCCTGATGGGCGCATGCATGACCCCCGGGAAACCTGCAAGGACTGGATCGACATATTCCTGCAGCAACGGGACCCAGCTTCGCGTAACCTACTTGCACAACGGAGCTCTTGTAAGCGTCGATGGCAGGCGGGCAGTGCCTTTCAAACAGGCACCCAGCAATTCGGGTGCCGTTTATGAAAACGGGGGAATGCGGCTCGCGCGCAATGGCAATTCCGTAACCTGGAATACTGCGGCGAAATCTGCTTCTGAAACATGTCGGGCGATCAATACGATCAACTAACTCCAGAGAAGGCAATGCGGGCAGACTTCCGCAAGCAGATCGTGACAAATTGGTCTAGCACTACTTTGGCAGTTTTTTGATTTTCGGGATTCCCAAACGTTCCGATCGATGATTCAGCTGACCATGGCCGATGGCGCGCCTTCGTCCGTTCCGGCGGCGCAGCGTTAGTCGTGCCGGGGCATTGGGCCCCCGGATCAATACCTCGTCCGGCCCGATCCTCGCGACATAGCCGCTACGTCTTCTTGCGATTGATGATGATGCCGTCTCGGTAAAGCAGGATTTTCAGGCGGCGATTGCCGAACCGCCGACGCTGCTGTGCCAGCTCGCGCAACCGCGATCGCAGGTCTCCATCATCCCCTCAGCACGCGCGATGCCGCATGCTCGTGCGATCCGTTTCGACGATAGCACGCGCCCGCCGAACTTGGCCCTCCGTGCATAGTAGGTCGCACTCGACATACCGTGACGACGGGATAAATACGTGCCCACCGCGCCGGCCTCGGCCTCTTTCAGGAGGCCGATTATCTGTTCTTCCGAACAACGCTTTCGCTTCACCTCTCCGTTCTTCTTCAGGTCGCACCCTAGCTTCAACTGGTGGAAAAAATGCGGGTCAAGTCAGCTCTGCGATCTGAATTCTGGCATGGATTGAATGCGCTACGCGAACCTTGCAAGATTCAAAGTGATTGATTTCAGTAACACGGCGAGATAGTATCGCCTAAACGGCGAAATTCTGCCGTTTTCGCCGCGAGGCGAGAAGTTGGCGCGAGTAATCATAATCCGCGTGTCTGAATTTTACGCCGACTCCCCCAAATTGCTTGTTCCCCGATAGCCAGTGAGTTTGTGCGCTTCGAAGTGATATCCACGATTGCGGCATATGAGCAGCATTGGATTGATATGATGGAGTGTGATGTCGCCCAGCATGGTGGCTATTTGAACACAGGAAAATGACTTTCCGGGATCGTCCAGCGCTTGCCAAAATCTGTGATGGTTTCTATGATGGTTTCGGCGATATCTCGTTGCTGATTTGCGTGAGAATTCCGTCGCTTTGGTGCCCCGTTGCATTCCTCTTCTGGGCACCATTTGTTCTTCTCACGTTCTCCCAAATAATCTATAAAACCCGCAGAAATCCTAGGGATTTGGCCCTTGGATCGTTCCGGATCGTCCCGCCTGTTCTCGGGGGTTCCAGACACTTTTGTGGGCCTTTTGAGGCCGTTTCGCAAAGGCCCAGATGAAAAGGCCCCCACATGCCGCTGACAGATACTCGCCTCCGCGCACTCAAGCCCAAGGATAAGCCGTACAAGGTCACCGATGAGCGCGGCCTATATGTTGAGGTCACGCCGACTGGCGGCAAACTTTGGCGATTCCGATACCGGATCGGCGGTGCGCAAAAGAAGCTCTGCATCGGCAGCTATCCGGAAATCAGCCTCAAGCAAGCGCGAGACGTGGCCTACGAGGCACGACGAGCTGTGGCTTCTGGCGGCGACCCGGCCTTTGAGAAGCGGAAGCGGAAAATCCGCGCCGAGTTCCTTTCTGCACAGACGTTCGAGGCAGTCGCACGTGAGTATATTGAACAGATGATGGTCCAGAATGGCCGTGCCGATGGCACGATCGTCAAGGCCAATTATTTCCTCGACAAGCTTGCGCCTGCCATCGGGAACCGACCCATCAACGAGATCGAGCCGTTCGAAGTCCTGGCTCCTCTCAAACGATTGGAAGCCACAGGTAAGCACGAGACTGCGAAGAAATGCCGCTCGTTCACAGGCCGCGTGTTTCGCTACGGTGTTGCTACCACCCGTTGCAAATCCGATCCGACCAGTATGCTGAAGGGCGCTCTCGTAACGCCGAGAGCCACGCATTATGCAGCAATCCTCGAGCCCACCGAGCTAGGCGGGCTGCTGCGCGCAATCGA
Source organism: Sphingomonadaceae bacterium (assembly GCA_041916635.1). Classification (GTDB taxonomy): domain Bacteria; phylum Pseudomonadota; class Alphaproteobacteria; order Sphingomonadales; family Sphingomonadaceae; genus Aquisediminimonas. The sequence goes on from JAYRZE010000001.1 coordinate 2,093,021, forward strand.
CGACTTCACTGGCTACTTGGTGACGAAGTTAGCTTTGCAGATAGCGCCGCATGTGTTCGTGCGCCCCGGCGAACTCCGGCACGCCGAATGGCATGAGATCGACCTCGTCGATGGGGTCTGGAAGATCCCTGCCGGTAAAATGAAAGCGCGCCGAGCGCATGCCGTCCCGCTTTCCAAGCAGGTTAGAGGCTATCTCACTGATCTGGCCGAGATGCTCGGCCGCGAAGGATATGTTTTCCCATCTGCGCGCAGCTCCAAGCGTCCCATGAGTGAAAACACGCTCAATGCCGCATTTCGTCGCATGGGATATTCGAAGGAAGAAGTCACCGCGCATGGACTCCGGGCGACAGCATCGACATTCCTCAACGAGTCGGGCCTTTGGAATCCCGATGCGATCGAGCGTGCCCTGGCACATGGCGACAGCAATGTTGTGCGTGGCATCTACCATCGCGGCAAACATTGGGAAGAGCGCGTGCGCATGGCTCAATGGTGGAGCGACTACCTCGATGAGCTCCGGACAGGAGGAAAGGTCATCATGGGAAGGTTTGCGAATGGTTGATCGGAAGAACGAATTTCTTCTCAGCCAGTGCAGGATTGAAGGCTCAGGACCAGCCCTATCAGGGACACTGACGCGAGCAAAGCGAACTCAATTCTGATGCCCCAGACCTTAAGCCACTTCCGCATCGTGCCGAGCCTCAGTTCGTAGAGCTTTGGCAGCTAAGCTGATCGAAGCGCTCAGCAACAGTCTTCCACGTTGCTATGCCTGCCTCGTCCCCTTCGTTGGATACGCGATGTTGGAGGGCGATGAACGATTACGGATTGCGAGTATCGATCTGTTGCCGGGCAAAGAAGCTGTTGTGAAAAGCCTGGCAGGCTTGCTGTCACCGGCCCACGCAAAATCATTGAGCTTAGTTTGATCGCGTGGTTTGCGGAATTGAGTGTGGGTAGTGATTTGAGTCCTTATCGAGGACCAACGCCGATGCGGAGACGGTATTTTTGACGGTATTTCAATGCCGAAATCTGCAATAAAGTATTGTAGTATAACACATTGTAGATACATCACGGTCCCTCTTCTGGCACCATTTTTCGGCGGAGAGAGCCCTCGGTGCGCAGCCCGATTATCGTTGCGGCTTGTGAAGGCTCACGATCCTTGCCAGCACTGCGGCGTGGAGCGGGGCGTCGAACTTGCAGCCGATCGTGTAATTCGCTTCCCAAGCAACGGTTGCCGACATCGCTTCGAGCCCGGGAATCTTGAGCCATATGCGCCGACCTCTTTCCAGGCGATAGGGCCATTCGGTGCGGAACCCATGTCTGGAAAGGTCGAGCAATCTGATGGGAGCTGCCGTTCCGCCCGCTTCGCGGAGCGTCGGCCCGTCGACGCAGAGATCGACCCGAGGCTCTTTGCGGTGCTCCAATAGCCTTTGCGGCGAAGGCTGCAACTTATCGCCGACCAAAGGCAGTTCGGGACGTTCCTCGACGGGCACCATAAGCGCTAAGTCCTCGCGACTATTACCCATTTCGGATAAACGGTGCGCCAGACCATTTATTTACACTTTGTTTTAGCAAGCCAGTACTTCCCGTCATCCTGACCTAGCGGTCAGGGCAAAACGCTGTTCGTCGGCGTGTCTCCGAAAGTACAGGCGGCCGGATCAGCCGGGTCCAGATCCTGTAACCTTCTTGTGTCATATGGAGCCCGTCGTCGCGGTAGATGTCGCGAAGCCTGCCTTTGTCGAGCATCGCCGTCACGACGTCGATATAGTGCAGGTCCCGACGGCTACGGGCGAGGCCTTTGACCAGGACATTGACCTCCGACTGGCGCGCCTTCTGGTCGAAACGCAGTTTCGAAGGCTTTAGCGAAACAAAGTACACCGGCGTGTTTCCAAGTGCGCCGGATTTGAGTTCCATAAACCGTTGAAAATCGGTAAAAACCTGTGCTGCCGACTTTCCCGAACTCAGGTCGTTTTCTCCCGCGTAGAAAAAAATGGCTCTGGGGCGATAGGGTGAGACAATGCGATCGAAGTTGTCGTTGACGTCTGCGATCGTCGAGCCGCCGAACCCGCGGTTGATCACATTTGCCGGCGCCATGTCATTGGCTAGCGTATCCCAGAGTCTGACACTCGACGAACCTGTAAAAAGGATGCTGCAGGGCTCCGGCGGATGCGCTTTGTCGGCCTTCACAAACGCTTCGATTTCGGACGCATACCAAGGGCGGACGGGGGGCTCCATACTCGGCTCGGCGCGCGCCACTACGACAGAGAGCAGTGTACCGCAAACGATCAGCATCCACTTCATCGAGCCACTCCAAAGTTTTCCACGCCGCGTCTATCGGCTCGGACAGGTCGCCAGGCAAGTGCGTCGAAGGAGGTTGCGGGCCTTCGGCGCCAATAGCTATGTCAACCGTCCATCACGCCACCTGGTTAGGCTCGGGAGGGGTTCACAGTCCGTCTCAAGTTGCTACCAGTTGAATCCGGTTCATCTATTCCAGGAAGGCGCATGCAGTTCGACGAAGTCATCCTCGGTCGCCGGAGTATCCGCGGATACAAGCCCGACCCGGTTCCAAGGGCGCTTATCGAGGAGATCATCGGCTTGGCGATGCGTGCGCCTTCGTCGATGAATACCCAGCCATGGAACTTCTATATCGTGACAGGAGAGCCGCTGGATCGAATCCGGGCCGGCAATACCGAGCGAATGGTGGCCGGGGTACCGCAATCGAGGGAGTTTCGGACGGGGAAACCCTTTTCAGGCGAACACCGCGAGCGCCAGATTGGCGTCGCCAAGCAATTATTTTCGGCCATGGGCATCGCCCGTGAGGATACGGAGATGCGGCAGGACTGGGTGTTGCGCGGTTTTCGCCAGTTTGACGCGCCTGTGTGTGTGATCGTGACCTATGACAAGGTCCTGGACGGCAGCGACGACACGCCGTTCGACTGCGGGGCCGTGGCGACGGCGCTGGTGAATGCCGCCTGGTCCAGGGGCCTTGGGACGGTCATCAACAGCCAGGGAATCATGCAATCGCCAGTCGTACGCGAGCATGCCGGAATTCCCGATGATCAGGTCATCATGAAAAGCATCGCGCTTGGCTGGCCGGACGAAAGCTTTCCAGCGAATTCTGTAGTATCCGAGCGACGGCCAGTCCGCGACGCTACGGTTTTTGTTGGGTTTGAGGACCAGCGGGAAGGAAGGATGTTATGACGCGATCTGTCAGAGATGTTTGATGGCGGATCGGTCGATCCAAACCGAGTAGTCGGTAGAGCTTCCGTTTCTCAACTTGCTGCAAACGCGATCGCGACGAGAGGCATCGTTGCCTGATTGTGGGCGAATGCTTCACGAAGGCGGGATTCCAGCCTTTCGGCAATCACTTCGGGGCTGACTTTCCTGCGGCTTCTAATCTCGTCGATGAGCGGGTTTCCAAATACGAGGCCAAGTGCGAACGAGCGAAAGTCCCCCGCTTTCTTTTCGAGCCGCACGCGCTCGTGAGCACAGGTCGCAAAACCCGCTTGGTCGAGATCACGCATTACCGTTGCGATGTCCGCATAAGAGAACGGCACTTTGTAAAAACCCGGTGGGTTGTCGGGAAAGAACTCGGCCGAAACCTAGTGCGCTATATGCGCAAACGGATTGTCCTCCAATGTTCCCCAAACATTGAACAGATATGTGCCTTCACTTTTCAAGACACGCCGCGCTTCCCGAAAGGCGGCAAGCTTGTCGGGAAAGAACATGACGCCAAATTGGCACACCATGAGGTCAAATTCACCGTCCCCAAATGGAAGTGCCAAAGCGTCGGCCGTGGCGAAGGAAATATTCTCGTCCGCCATAAACTTCGAGCGCGCGACGTCCAGCATGGGTGCGTTCAAGTCGGTGCAGGTAAACATAGCTTCGGGCGGAAGCTTGTCTCACAGCATTCGACTTACGATGCCCGTTCCCGCCGCGCGTTCGATCACAGACAAGCGCCGCCGGTCACAAGCCCGATGCACAAGGTCGGCGGCGAAGCCCTCAAATATGTTCGGCCCGAGCCCGGCGTCATAGTGCGACGGAATGTCACCAACAAACTGGCTTGCGCTTTTTGACATGTCGGCGTTCCTGATTCAGCAAGATGCCGGAAGTGAATGCAATGCTGCTTCCAGCGACGAAATCCATCCTATCGAATGGGAATGAGCTCGCAAAGGGCCAAACCTGGCCCTAGCGATCTTCGGAAAACTTCGGGCACTTCGTGTTGTCCGTCGCTCTATTGGGCTGCCCATAGTCGCACCTGGAGTGAAAAAGGTCGCGTATCAGATAGTCCAAGGGAGTAGTTTTGGGCTTGGCAAAGATATATGCCGGTTTCATTCATTTGGATGCATGGTAGATATTTTTATCAAAATCCACATATTCGGTAAAAATGATCTGACATTGGCGACAATGAGCAGTATAGATGAATTAATACAGTATAGTTTTGGTTGTTGAGTTTGTTGAATTCGAACCTGTCTTGTTTGCCGCGCTGTCGCGCACCGTCGAAGCAGGCCATATTGAGGCAGATATGGAAAACGCGTGAGCCAGTCAGCCTGATGTTTGGTCCGGCCGCTCGGCGTCCGGTGTTTGTTGCATAGTCTGAGGACGGTCGGGTGTTGCTGGATCAAGGTGAGGCCCTGCCCGAGCCGCAGTCAGACGGTGAAACCGCTGGCGGCGAGCAAGATGCGGCCCTCACCTGTTTTGTCCTGCTGGCAATTTCACGGACTTCCTGCCGCAATTATGCAGACGCTGGCTCCCTCATGCGTCTAGCTCATCGGAGATCTTGGTGGACGCACTAGGGCTCGAACCTAGGACCCGCTGATTAAGAGTCAGCTGCTCTACCAACTGAGCTATGCGTCCATTCCGGCGGAGCGACCGTACCGGTCGCTGCGGAAGGCGGCCCGCTAGCATGCTGTTTGCGATTTGCAAAGCCCTAACTGAACGAAGAGCGTCTCTTGCTGCTTCGTTCGATGGACATCAATATTCCGATGCAGATCATCACGGTCAGCATGGCGGTTCCACCGAATGAAACCAAAGGCAGCGGAATGCCGACGACGGGAGCCAACCCCATCACCATCATCAGGTTGATCGTAAAATAGTAGAAGATGGTGCTGGTCAGGCCAGCCGCAGCAAGCCTTCCGAATCGGGACGGGGCCTTGGCGGCTACGCGCATCCCCCAGCGGAACAACAGGAGGAAAGCGCCGATCACGAAAACACCGCCCACTAGCCCCCATTCTTCGGACATCGTCGCAAAGACGAAATCGGTATGGCCTTCGGGTAGATAGTCGAGATGGCTTTGCGTGCCATTGAGGAATCCCTTGCCGAAAATGCCGCCCGAACCGATCGCGATCTTCGACTGGGTTATGTGATAGCCGGCACCCAACGGGTCGCTTTCCGGATCAAGAAAAATCAGCACGCGCTTCCGCTGGTAGTCGTGCAGCACAAAGAAGTAGGCGAGCGGGGCGAGGGCCGCGACGCCGGCGCCTGCAGCAAGGAAGAGGCGGAGCGGCAAGCCCGCAAGGAACATCACGGTCGTGCCGCCTGCAACGATCATCAGAGCCGTTCCAAGATCCGGCTGGAGCATGACGAGCGCTGCAGGCAAGCCGATCAGCACGCCCGGCAGCCATATTGCATTCCAGCGGCGGATTTCTCCGGCCGGAAGCATGTCGAAGAAGCGCGCAAGCGCAAGCACGATGAAGAGTTTCATGAGCTCGGAAGGCTGGAGGCGGATAATACCCAAATCCAGCCAGCGCTGGCTGCCTCCGCTGACCGCCCCCAGTAGTTCGACAGTGAGGAGCAGCACGAGAATGATGGCATAGCCGGGAAAGGCAATGTCTTTCCATCGCTGCTCCCCAACGTGCGACAGGACAAGCGCCATCACCATGAAGACCGCGAATTTCACGCCCTGCGATTCAGCCCATGGCTTGAGACTGCCGCCCGCCGCCGAAAAGAGCACGACAAGGCCGAACCCGCCAATCGCCGCAATCAGAAAGATCACGCGCCACGGAAAAGAGGCCAGCGGCTCGGGCAGGAAGCTGGACTGGCTCAATCCTCGCCCTCCGTTTCGGCCGGTGCGGCGGGCGCGGGTGCTGCCGTCGCGGCTTTTTCGGCGGCGACCGCCGCCGCGTCGCTTGCCTTTCCGGCCGTAGTCGCGGGCTTGGTTCCCTGTGGGTGCGCTGCCTTCCATTGAGCGCGCTCCGCCGCCATGCGCTGGTTGATGTCACCGCCCCAACCGCGTTCCAGCTCGTCGAGCGCCGCCATGGCCTTGGCAGGATCGTAAAGCCAGGTCAGGAAATCCTTGGCGACGGGGGCTGCCGCGCGGGCGCCGCCCAGCCCATGCTCAATCACCACGGCTGCGGCATAGCGCGGCGCTTCGACCGGCGCGAAACAAATAAACAGGCCATGGTCGCGATATTTCCACTCGCCGGACTGGCCACGCTGTGATCCTGCGATCTTGCGGACCTGCGCCGTGCCCGTCTTACCCGCCATCTTCACATTGTCGAGCGGAAGGCGGCTGCGCACGGCTGTGCCCTCACCGTTCACGACAAGGTTCATGCCTTCGCGCACGACCGCCAGATGCTCTTCGGGGAAGGGCAGGGGTGGAGCAGGGTGATTGGCGCCGGCAAAGATGTGGGGCACCAGCTTGCGGCCGGACGCAATGCGCGCGGCCATTATTGCAAGCTGGAATGGACTGACCTGCAGAAAACCCTGGCCGATTGTGGCGTTGAGCGTGTCCGCATCCGACCATGGTTGCTTGAGCTTGCGCATCTTCCATTCGCTGTCGGGAACAGTGCCGTAGCGCTGCGACTGGAACGGCAGGTCGAATTCCTGGCCAAGGCCAAGTTCGCGCGCGACCTCGGCAATCTTGTCATAACCGATACGCCGGCCCATCGAGTAGAAATAGGTGTTGCAGCTTTTCATGAGCGCATGCGGCATATTCATGGTGCCGTGCCTGCCCAGGCATTTGAAGACCCGATTGCCAAGCCGGTAACCGCCGCCGCAGAATACGGTCTCGCTCGGGTCGACGCCGTGACGCTGGAGCGCGAGCGCAGCGGCCGGCTTTGCGGTGGATCCCGGCGGGTAAAGCCCCTGAAGGGTCTTGTTGAGCATCGGGACGTGATCGTCCTCGCGAAGCATCGTCCATTCGGACTTGCTGATGCCGTCCGAAAAGGCATTGGGATCGAAGGACGGCATCGAAGCCATGGCAAGGATGCCGCCAGTCTGGCAATCGATGACGACCGCCGATCCCGATTCCCGCCCGAGCCTCCTCGCCACATAGGCTTGCAGCCCCGCATCGATGGTGAGCCGCACGGTTTCGCCGGGTACATCGGGCCGCGTCTCCAGATCACGCACCAGCTTGCCGCGTGCGGTGACTTCGGTCCGCTTTGCCCCTGGCGCGCCGCGCAGCGTGGATTCAAGCTCTGCCTCGATCCCCGCTTTCCCGACCTTGAAGCCGGGCGTGATCATCAGCGGGTCCTTGGTCTTTTCATACTCCTTGGCGGACGCGGCGCCCACATAGCCGAGCAGGTGGCCAACGGCTGCGCCTTCGGGATAATAGCGCGCATAGGACTGGGCCGGGGCGACGCCGGGCATTTCGTTGGCGCGAATACTGACTGCGGCAAAGCGGTCGATATCGAGATTCTCGGCAACCTGCACAGGCTGGAAGCCGGCGGACTTGTCAATATCCTCTTTGATTCTGTCGATTTCGTCGCCCGTAAGCGCGAGGAGATGCTTCAACTCGCCGAGCACGCGTTCCTGGTCCTGGATGCGGTCGGGAATCAGGTCGACGCGAAACGACGTCCTGTTGAGCGCCAGCGGTTTCCCCTGGCGGTCGACGATCCAGCCCCGCCTTGGCGGTGTAAGAGTCAGGTTGACCCGGTTGCTTTCGGCGAGCAGTGCATATTTCTTGTTCTCCGCGACCGAGAGCCAGGCCATTCTTGCCGCAAGAAGCCCGCCAACGCCAAGCTGTGCGGTGCCCAGCACAAATGAGCGTCGCGTGAAGCTGAAGGCCTGCTGCGCCTCGGTGATGATCTTCCTCGCCATCAGGCCAGTCGCCAATCGTCGAGCATGGCACAGATCCGCGCGACCAGCGGAAAGGCAAGGATCGAAACAAGCATTTGTGGCGCAAGCAACAGCGGGTTCGTAGCGCCGCCGCTGGTATAGGAAATCAGAAGCTGGATCAGGAGTATGGCCGCGATCAGGCCGCCGGCAATGCTCCATTCCTGACGAAAATCGCGCCAGACCATCCGCCGGTCGAGCAGGTCAAGACCAAGAAGGGCAAGCGTCCAGAGCATCATCGCGGATCCAAGCGGCTGCCCGCTGAATATATCGTCGAACATCCCCAGCGGCAGCCCCATCCATACTGGCCAGAGATTGCGATGCAGCATGCGCCAGGCGATAAGAACCAGCAAGCCCAAAGGGGGCATGACAGGTGCGGTTGCGATGACCGGCAGCAGCGGCATCATCGAGCCAATCATGGTCGACACTATGGGCACGCCTTGGCGCTGTGCGCTTGATGGGGTGCGGCCGATGCGCGATCGGGGATGTCGCGCCATTATTGGGGAGCTCCATCGGCCTGTTCGGGCAGGGGCGGCGGGATCGCGAATTCGGGCTCCACGACTGCAAAGTCGAACGTTGCCGGATCGGCCAGCGGGCGGCCGATCGTGCCCTCGCGGTTGTGCCGAATTCCGATCGCGACGGGAATTCCAGGTTGGTAGATTCCTCCGGTTCCCGAGGTGACAAAGATGTCGCCCACCTTGAACGGATTGGCCCCTGCCGCGAGCGGACGGAGGTCCAGCCGACCGTCGCCCAGCCCATAGGCGATTGCCGGAGTGCCATCGGGCACTCGTTTTACGGGTACGATATTCCCGCCGTCTATGATGAGGAGGACGCGCGCAGACCGAATGCCGACCTGCACGACGCGGCCAACAAGGCCTTCGGGCGTTCTCACAGGCTGGCCGTTGACAACTCCGTCGCTACTGCCGGCTGCCAGGAGGGCAAATCGGCGACTGCTGGTTCCTGTCGAACTGACAAGCCGCGCAGTTACATGCCCTTCGGGAAGTCGCTCGACCAGCGCGGCCAACTTCTTGAGCCTCCGGTTTTCAAGCGCGTCGGCCTTGCCCTTTATCAGGTCGCGCCGCGCCGCTTCCAGTTCCTCCTGCATCGCTCGGTTCTTGGAGGCGGCATCGAAGTAGGCGCCGACACTCTCGAACCCGGAAGCAATTCCGGCACCCACGCCGCGTGCCGCCGACGAGAGTGGCGCGAAGACATCGGCGAAGAAACCCTGGAGCGCGGCATGCCCGGCTGGATCGAACCGCGCAGTGACGATCAGCAGGAGCCCGGCGAGCGCACCCGCGATGGCCGCGACATAGCCGGCAAAAAGGCTGTATTGCGCCCGTCTCGAAAAGCCGGGGCGCCGGGGTGAGGGCGGCGCCATTATGGCATGGCCCTCAGGCGGTCAGCAGGACGCCACGGAAGACCGGGTCTTCCAGCGCACGGCCCGTGCCCAGCGCTACGCAGGTCAGCGGATCATCCGCGACAGTGACCGGAAGGCCGGTTTCGTCGCGCAATACCTCGTCTATCCCCTCGAGCAGGGCTCCGCCGCCAGTCAGGACAATACCCTGATCGACGATATCGGCAGCCAGTTCCGGGGCCGTATTCTCTAGCGCAATGCGTACGCCTTCGACGATGGTCCCGACAGGCTCTGCCAGCGCTTCGGCGATCTGCCCCTGGTTGATGGCGATTTCCTTCGGAACGCCGTTCACGAGATCGCGGCCCTTGATATGGATCGTTTTGCCCACCCCGTCTGCCGGGGGCTTGGCAACCCCGACTTCCTGCTTGATCCGCTCGGCCGTTGCTTCGCCGATCAGCAGATTGTGGTTGCGGCGTACATAGGAGACGATGGCTTCGTCCATCTTGTCCCCGCCGACGCGCACGGACGTCGTATAAGCAAGGCCGCGCAGCGAAAGCACGGCAACTTCGGTCGTGCCGCCGCCGATATCGACGACCATAGAGCCGACCGGTTCGGTAACGGGCATGTCCGCGCCGATCGCAGCGGCCATCGGTTCAAGGATCAGGTGGACCTGGCTGGCGCCCGCATTGGACGCCGCGTCACGGATCGCGCGCTTTTCCACCGAGGTCGAGCCGGAGGGAACGCAGATGACAATCTCTGGCCAGCTCGGGAAGCGGCGCTGGCCATGCACTTTGTGAATGAAGTGTTTGATCATCTGCTCGGCCACCTCGATGTCGGCGATCACGCCGTCGCGCAAGGGGCGGATCGCTTCGATCGAGCCGGGCGTCTTGCCCATCATCAGCTTGGCATCGTCGCCCACGGCCTTGACCCGCTTGACGCCATTGATTGTCTCGACAGCGACGACCGAAGGCTCATTGAGAACGATGCCGCGGCCGCGAAGATAAACAATGGTGTTGGCCGTACCCAGATCGATCGCCATGTCATGCGACATCATTTTGAAGAAGCGGGAGAAGAACGACATTCCTGATACCCTGATTTGTTCGGACCGGCGAAGCAGGCCCTAAGGAAACTGCGTGATGGTCGCGATTAGCAGCGCTTCGGGAAAAAATCTCCCCGATTCTTTATCTGCCGCTCGCGGGATCAGGCCGCTTGGGCTAGAGCGTTCCCCATGTCAATACGTCGCCTGCCCCCGCACCTTGTCAACCGCATTGCGGCCGGTGAAGTGGTGGAAAGACCAGCCGCAGCGTTGAAGGAACTGGTCGAGAATGCGATCGACGCCGGGGCGACGCAAATCTCGGTTGCGCTCGCGGGTGGAGGGATAGGCCGCATCGAAGTGGCGGATGACGGCTGCGGCATGTCCCCGCACGACATGGCGCTTGCGCTCGAACGACACGCGACGTCGAAATTGCCTGACGAGGCCATTGACGCAGTAACCACGCTCGGCTTTCGCGGAGAGGCCTTGCCATCCATCGCGAGCGTTGCGCGCATGACAATCGAAAGCCGGGTGCGAGGCGCCGATGGCTGGCGCCGGACGATCGACAACGGACAGTTCGTCGAGGAAGGGCCCGCCGCCATTCCTCCCGGAACGCGGGTGCGCATCGAAGGCCTGTTCGAAAAGGTGCCCGCACGACGCAAGTTCCTGCGTTCGCCACGCTCGGAATATGCTGCCTGTCTTGATGCAGTCAGGCGGCTGGCGATGGCGCGGCCGGATATCGGCTTCAGCCTTGATCATGACGGAAGGCGGGTGCTGCTGGTTCCTCCGGGCGAATCTGGGCCGGAGCGCGTCGCAGCGCTTACTGACCGTGCGCTCGCCGAAGCCAGTGTCGGCGTGGACTTCGAGCGCGAGGGAATCCGCCTGACGGGTGTTGCCGGGCTTCCGACGTTCAACCGTGGAGTTGCCGACCACCAGTATCTTTTCGTGAACAGCCGCCCCGTCAAAGACCGGTTGCTGGCGGGCGCGGTGCGTGGTGCCTATGCAGATATGCTGGCGCGCGACCGGCACGCCGTGGTGGCGCTTTTCCTCGACGTTCCGCCGTCCGAGGTTGACGTCAATGTTCATCCAGCAAAGACGGAAGTGCGCTTTCGTGACCCGGCGCTGGTTCGCGGATTGATCGTGGGTGGGGTCAAGCGGGCGCTTGACGGGGCAGGGCGGGGGCGGGCGCCTCTCGCGCCCGCAGCGGCTCTGGCGAACTGGCAGGTCGAGGCAGGACGGACACCGGCATGGCCGACCGAGCCGGCGCAACCGCGCGTCTGGGAGCACCGGCAGGCATTTTCCGCCCCGCCTCCCCAAGCACGGGCCGAAGAGGCCCAGACGCCGGTACCGGAACCGATCAACTACCCGATGGGGGTCGCCCGAGGTCAGATCGCCCAGACCTATATTGTGGCAGAAGCCCAAGACGGTCTGGTGCTGGTTGACCAGCACGCGGCACACGAACGCCTCGTCCTCGAACGGATGCGTCGCGCCGTGGAGGCGGGAGAAGCCGCTTCGCAGGCCTTGCTCATCCCCGAAGTCGTGGAACTCGAGGAAACGGCGTGCGACAGGCTCGAGGCACGGATTCTCGATCTTTCGGCTTTCGGCCTCGATCTCGAACGCTTTGGCCCCTCCGCAATGCTTGTCCGCGCGACGCCGGCTGTGCTTGGAGCGGGTGATGTAAAGGGGCTCGTCACCGACCTTGCGGACGAGCTTGCGGCGCATGGGGAGGCCCTGTCGCTTAAGGAAAGGATCGATGCTGTTGCGGGGACGATGGCTTGCCACGGTTCGGTCAGGGCCGGGCGGGTTCTTTCAGTGCCTGAAATGAACGCGCTGCTTCGCGAAATGGAAGTCACGCCGCATTCGGGCCAGTGCAATCACGGGCGGCCGACTTGGGTGAAGCTCGCTCATAGTGACATCGAAAAGCTGTTCGGCCGTAAATAGCTGGGGCAGGCGGGGCTGCTCCGCTAAAGGGCAAACAAAACCCCGCCGGATTTCTCCGGCGGGGTTGCTTAGTCGGTATTCTGGTCGCCGATCAGGCGAATGCAGTCGTCCGTGCAAGGCGGCGGCGCAGGGCGAAGCCCACAACGCCGAAGCCGAAGAGCAGCATTGCCCATGTTGACGGCTCGGGAACCGGCGAATTCACGGTGACCTTCACGATGAAGTCATCGTGATTGTCGTCCTGACGGGTGATTTCGTCGTCGAAGCCGAGGTAGAAGGTGTTGTAGGTCGCACCGCTCACAGCCCTCGGACCGAGGAAGATGCCGAAGCCGTCATCGCCGACAGTTGCACCAACACCGAGATTGCTCGTAAAGTTAAGCAGCTTGGTGAGGTCGCCACCGGCAAAATATTCGGTGCCGATCAGGATCGGCGCTGCGAAATGATTTTCGAGCCAGCTGGTTTCGGTCAGCGTCAGACCGCCAGCAGTGCTGAACGTGTCATCGTAGCCGCTTTCGCTTCCCAGGAATTCGAAGGTCAGGCTTGCCGGACCATTGAGGAACAGCGAAGCGCCAGCCGTGGTATAGTCCGTGAGACCAAGACCATTGAGCTGAGTGATGAAATCGTTCGTCAAGGCCGGAATGGTTGTCGTGCTGGTGAAATTGATCGTCACATTCGCAGCAGCTTGCGCCGCTCCGGGAAGTGACAATGCCATGGCGGCCGCCGCCAATATCGTCTTTTTCATTTTCATACCCCTGTACTCTGAAGGAAGGTGGGTTCGACTCGTCGTTGCGAGTGTGCGACCAAGCGACTCGGTAGTAGCAGATATTTACGGAAAATTAACTGCAAAAGTGCGGTAAAACGGGGAATTTTGTGCAGTGCCCCATTTTCGGACACTCTGTAAGGGCATCGTTAAGCGGCATCGATTTGGAGCGCTGCACCCCTCTTTGTGCTCGCGCCGATATTTGGCTAGCGCTGCACTCGGGAATCGCAATTTCGTGATTGCGGAGGGTGCCGCGATGTTTGACTGCCGGTTTTGGCGATATACCGTGGTTCGTGGGCTATGAGAGCCGGAGTCTGGGAGGATATCCTACCCTGGACCGAGCCCGGGCAGAGGATTTCGCGGATCATCCATCAAACCTATCCGGGGACCAGCCTGCCCGAGGCGCTACGAGAAAATGTCGCGGATCTTGTTCGTGAAAATTCCGGCTGGGATCATCGGCTGTATGACGATCGATCAATCGAGTGCTTCATTTCCGATCACTATCCCAAGGAAATTCTTTCCGCCTATTTGCACATCAAGCCGGAATACGGCGCGGCACGTGCCGATTTATTTCGCTACCTTGCCGTTTACCGGCTGGGTGGCGTGTATCTCGACATCAAGAGCCGCTTTGTCCGTCCGATCGATGAGGTGGTCGGCGGAGACGAGGGAATTATCCTGTCGCATTGGCGCAATGGTCAGGGGCAAGAGCATCAGGGCTTCGGGCTCCACCGGGAGCTCGCCCATGTTCCCGGTGGAGAATTCCAGCAGTGGCATGTCATTGCCGCTCCGGGACACCCTTTTCTGCGTGCGGTCATCCTCAGGGTTCTTTCGAACCTCGATCGTTATAGCCCTTGGACGTTCGGCGTCGGCCGGATCGGTGTCTTCCGGCTGACTGGTCCGATCGCCTACACGCTTGCAATTCACCCGTTGCTCGGAACAGCGCCCGCCAAGGTCGTGGCCGATGAAGCCCGCCTATCGCTCGAATACAGCATTACGGGCAATTATGTTCACAGAGATGCCTTTCAGCGCCACTACTCGCAATATGACACGACAATCTTGGAACTTCCTCCAGCGGCAAAATTCGTGGCGCTCATCTACACTGCCTTGAAGAGATTTAAAGAACGGTTCGTTCATCCTGGATTGCCCTGAGCAAATTAACTTTTGCGGCGCGGTCGGATCATTGCGGGACACCCGAAAATCGCGAATTTACACAGTGTCTGGAAAGTGTATCGCGGAGCTGCGACCCAAGGGCGATGTGAACTTGTTCACTTGGCCTATCAACTATGGCCCGGCGTATCTGTAAGGGCCAATTTCTTTCTCGAATCGTCTGGTCGCGCGCGCCGATATTGGTTAATAGCCGTGCTCAGGGGAGCATTCGGGGGAATGACTAGACAACAGCAGCACGGCATCGTGCTCGGCATTACTGTCGGTATTGTGCTGGCCTTCCTTGGATGGCTCGCCATTCGACCGGTCATGTTTGCGGGATCGCCGCCACCCACTGGCGCTCCGGCCCGCGAGGAGCAGCGGCTGCATGACATGGCGCTGCGCGACCTCAAAGAAACGCAGGATGAAGTCGCCAGGATGAAGGCGCACGGTATCGGAATGCATTCGAAGCCGGACGGAAAGCCCGGTTCCTGACTGGCTGGGTCAAGCCGCCTTCCGGTCTCTCCCCGTCGGCTCGTCAAGGAACTCGTTGATCAGCCCAACGCACAGGTCGGCCTCCGCCATCAGGAACAGGTGGCCGCCGCCTTTGATCACTTCAAGTCGTGAATTGGGAATGAGGCTATTCAGGAACTTACCGTTGATCAGCGGAACTATGCGATCGTCGTCGCCCATCATTATGAGCGTTTCCGCCTTCAGCAGCGGCAGCCAAGGCGCGCTGGTCCACCCCAGCATCGCCATAAGCTGGTAGAAATAGCCCATTTTTGTCGGTGGCGTGATCCGCTCGGCGTGAGCATCGGCGCCACTGTCCACACCGCCATAGAGTGTCTTGAAATTCTTGAGCATATAATCGGGATCGAGATAGCGCCGCGGATCGACCATTTTGCTGAGCGCGGACAATTTGCCCGGAACCATCAGCATGCCGGCGCTTGTCGCGACTAGGATGAGTTTGTTGACCCTTGCGCCGAACTGCAGCGCATATTGCTGGGCAAGTCCGCCGCCCCAACTGATGCCCATCACGTCGGCCTGATCATAGCCGAACTGGTCAAGCAGCAGGTCGGCAATGCGGGCCATCATCCAGGGGCGATAGGGAAGGGCTGGCTCGGGCGAGCCACCCACGCCGGGCATGTCGAACGTGATGAAATCCCGCTCGGGCATCTTTTCCGCCAGCGGTGCCACCAGTTCGATGTTTGCGCCGATGCCGTTGAAAAAGAGGAGTGGAAGTCGGTCGTTCGCCCCCGATTCCCATCGCGCGACGCGGACTGTTCGCCCGTCGACGGTTTCCAATGTAATTTTCGGCGACACTGGATTTGCCATTCTGATTCCCGACCTAACCACGAGCATATTCGCCTGGGGCAGCGCACACGGGCTTATACGTCTTGTTTCCTAACGATTTGGGGGCAGCGACCTGCTTTCCGGAATGGTCCTGCAACCATTTCATCCAGTAGGGCCACCAGCTTCCGGGCGTTTCCTCGGCACCTTTGAGCCATTGTTCGGGCGTGGCGGGAAGCTTTCCACTGGCCCGGTAGAACTTGGCCTTGGGGTTGCCCGGCGGATTGAGAATCGCCTGGATATGGCCCGAATGCGAAAGAACGAACTCGATATTCTTGGACCCGAATAGCCGGGTTGAGCGATAACAGGCCTTCCAGGGCGTGATATGATCGGTGACGCCGGCCATGATGAACAGGTCGCAATCGACCTTGGAGAGATCGACCACATGCCCTGCCAACTCGGATGTGCCCGGATTGGCGAAGGGCTGTTCCTCATAGACCCTGAGATAGTCCGAATGCAGCGCGGCGGTCAGGTTGGTTGAATCATTGTTCCAGAACAATATGTCGAATGCCGGCGGATCTTCCCCGTGCAAATAGTTGTTGATCACATAATTCCAGACCAGATCGTTGGGCCGGAGCCATGCAAAAGTGCGGGCAAGCGACGCGCCTTCCAATATGCCCTTCTTGGCGGATCGCTCGCGCGCCAGCTTGATCCCGTGTTCGGAAACCAGTGCCCCGGCTTCGCTGTCGTCGCGCTGGGGATGGAGGACGCAGACCATGAGTGTGGCGGAATTGATCCGGTCGTCCTTCATCGCCTTGAGGCGGGAAAGCAGCGTCGCCGTGGTGATGCCGCCCGAGCAGGCGCCCGCCACGTTCACTTTCTTCGCCCCCGTCACATCGGCAATCACGTCGAGCGCCTTGAGGATTGCATTCACATATTCGGCCAACCCCAAATCGCGATGTTCGACCTGCGGATTGCGCCAGCTGATGAGAAATGGCTGGATACCGTGCGCCAATTCGTAGCGGATGATGCTCTTTTCCGGAGTCAGGTCATTGATATACGCCTTGTTGATCTGCGGCGGGATGATCAGCAATGGCGTTTCGTGGACGGTTTCCGTTGTCGGCTGATACTGGATCAGCTCCATGATTTCGGAGCGGTATATGACGGCGCCGGGCGAAGTCGCGATATTCTCGCCGATCTTGAACGGTCGTGAATCGACCTGACTCACGATCCCGCCATTGTGGACCATGTCGTTATAGGCATTCTTCAGCCCACGGATCAGCGAAGATCCGCCAGTTTCGACAGCTTTCTTGATTGCCGAAGGGTTGCCCGCCAGCGTGTTGGTCGGCGAAAGCGAGTCAAGGATCATGCCGCTGACGAAATTCGCCCGGGCCCGCTCAAGCTCGTCGAGCTCCAGATCGGCAATCCAGCGGTTCACGCTGTTTTGCGCCGCGAGGTAATATTGCATGCCCATCCGGTAGAACGGATTGCTGGCCCAGGCAGGGTCAAGGAACCGCTTGTCCTTCGGATCGGGGGCAATGTCCGATTTGCTGGTCAGAATTTTCACGACATCGTCGGTAAACAGCCGGGCGTGCTTCAGTGTCGTCGCCGGCTTGGCGGCGGTTTCACGAAGCATGACGGTCACGGCGCCCAGCAAATCTTCCCGCGCGAGCCCGACAATGGGATTGAGCGCGACGTTGGCATCGCCATCGCCGCCCAGATCAACGCCTTTCCTGGTCATGCCAGCATCCTTCCTATTTTTGCCGGATCATTGTCCGGCTAGGCTGGCGCGTCAATTCCCGTGTATCGTTTTGCTGCAACTCTGATATTTTTACCGTCGCAAACTCGGTGGCTTTTCAATCAGCCTCCCCGCAACAGCGATAATCCAGTACATCAGACAAACGTCTAGTGAAGCGATACCACCGGCAATCAAGGCCGGAACCCATCCCGAGCGCCAGGGGGTTAGCCAAATCACAAAGCCGTGAAGAACTGCCAGCGAGATTATCACAGCCCAAAACCACATCTTACTCCTAAGACTTCGCTTAACAATTATAACAAAAGCGAATGCTGCAGAGCAATTTATGATCGGCAGTGCGCGACTTAAGTTATCAAAATTGTCAAATAACCAAAATACGGGGATTGAGGTCAAAAAAATGATCAACAACACCCAGCGCGGTACTCTTATCTTTTGAGCTGATTTAATGTCCTGCTCAACTTCCTTTATTATCGACGACATTTCGCAATCGCCTTCGCTGTTTTATATGCATCATGACCGAGCTGAGCGGCGGTAACCACATTACATCCGCCGGATTCCTATTTTGCTGCGCGGGCCCTGTCCCGGATGGCGCGGAATTCTGCCGAAGGGTACCAGTTTGGCCATATACTGCCTGTTGCCAGTTCGCGACCGATCTCATAGTTGAGCGTCAGATCCTCGATGGCTCCCTCCCAGTTCCAGTCGGCGCGATATTCGTCTTGCGGCTTGTGATAGCGATTGGCGATATAATCTTCGCGCGCAGCTGCCCCTGCAGGCACGCCACCTTGGAGCAGGTCCTGGCCGCTGCCGAAATAGATCATCGGCACGCCATATTTGGCGAGGCTGAAATGGTCGGACCGAAAGAAGCTGCCCTTTTCCGGCGTGGCTTCGGGAACGATCGTCCGGTTCTGCTCCTTGGCATATTTGGCAAGGATCGGTTCAAGCTCGGACTTGCCCGGCCCGATGATCGTGATGTCATGCGTGCGGCCGATGACGTTCAGCCCGTCCATGTTGATCCCGCCCACCGTCTGGTTCAGCGGATAAACGGGGTTGGCGCCATAATAGGCCGAGCCGAGCAGCCCGGATTCTTCCGCAGTTACCGAAATGAAGACGATCGACCGGTCGGTGGGGCCAGCCTTGGCCTGCGCTTCTGCGAGCGCGATCAGCCCGGCCGTTCCAGTCGCATTGTCGAGTGCGCCGTTGCAGATGGCGTCGCCGTTGACCGGCTCGCAGCGACCGAGATGGTCCCAATGCGCGGAATAGACGACATATTCCTCAGGGCGGGTCTTGCCGGGCAGGATGCCGATCACGTTGTGCGAGGCCTGGCGCCGGATCGTGTTGGCAAATCCGAGATTGGCCTTGAGGCCAAGCGGCACGGCGCGAAAGCCCTTCTTCTTCGCGGCCGCGATCAGCTGGGGCAACGATTTGCCCGCCGCTTCCATGAGCCGCGACGCGGCATCGCCCGTAATCCAGCCATTAGCCTGAGTCTGGTCCATGTGGTTGTTGGCGGCATCGAGGCCAAGCTGCGGCCCTGTCCAGCTCGAAACCACAACGCCCCATGGATAGGCGGCAGGAAACGTGTCATGGATGATGAGCGCCGCCGCAGCGCCCTGTCGTGCCGCCTCTTCGTACTTGTAGGTCCAGCGGCCATAATAGGTCATGGCGCGGCCTTCGAACGGGCCTTTCAGTCCCTTGGTTTCATAATCGGCATCGTTGACCAGGATGATGACGGTCTTGCCCTTCACGTCCACGCCCGCATAGTCGTTCCACCCCCGCTCGGGCGCATTGATCCCGAAACCGACGAATACGATATCGCTGTCCCGGATATCGGTCTCGGGCACGACGCGATAGGATGCCGCAACCATGTCCGTCTTGTAAGCGAGGCTCAGCGGCGCCTTTCCGCCCGAAATATCGAGGTGCATTGCCGGGTCAGCGGTGATTTCCACCAGTGGCACGTTCTGGAACCACTCACCCTTATTACCCGGCTTGAGTCCAGCGGCTGCGAAGCGGCCGGCGATATAACCGATCGTCTTGTCCTCGGCAGGCGTCGTCGGCGCGCGACCCTCGAACGCGTCGGAGGAAAGCGTGCGCGTCACTTCCTTGAGCGTATCGGTTGAAATTACGGGCGCTCCGGCAAGAGCGGGAGCGGCAGCAAAAAGAAGGGTGACAGTAAGCGGGCGATACATCGGGGTGTTGACTCCACAGTTGGCAGATTTTCCGCGACCGTGGCGAAACCTTCAGCATGGCACAACAAAAAAGGCGGCCGCAAACGGTCGCCCCGTGTCGAAACGAGCGATTCGCTCGCCCGGTCACTTGGCCGTCTTCCATATTGGAGCAATAATTTCGGTCGGAACGCCCTAATTGGATAATACCGTGAATAATTTTGTGAACATTGCGATTTTTTCCGCGCTCTTGCTTAACAGTATGGATTGCGGAAGAATGATCGAAAGACAATGAACCGGGGAGGCTCAGTGTGCGAATGCGTGTTTCGATTATTGCGGGGATCTTTTTTCTTTGCCTCTCTGCGAGTGGGCAGTCCGCGCCGTCGAACAGTACACCTCTTGACAGTGCCACGGCTTTTGGAGCGCGGGAGGCGATCTATGGCGCGAGGCTTTCACCGGATGGAACCAAGATAGCCTTTATTGGCCCTGGGCCCGGACCCAGCAACATACTTTACGCCGTTGATGTCACTAAAGACGCCGTACCGCATATTGTTTTCAAGGCGTCGGGCGATCCTGAAACCATTTCTTACTGCAATTGGGTCGCCAATGACCGCCTGGCTTGCTCCGTTGGAGGGTATCAGGAATATAATGGAGAAATATTTGGCTTCACGAGCATGGTCGCGATCGACGTCGATGGCGGTAATCTCAAACTGTTAAGCAAGCGCCGCAGAGCGAATTCCCTGTATGCCGATTTCAGAGGTGGCGGGATTGTTGACTTAAAGCCCGACCAGGATGGCGTGGTGCTGATGACGCGATCTTACGTTCCTGAGGCAAAGATAGGGTCGCTGATCGAATCGCGCGACGCCGGTATTGGCGTCGACCAGATTGATACGCGGACGCTGGCGGTGAAGAAGGTGGAAACGCCGCGCTCTGACGCAATCGAGTATATCTCCGACGGGATCGGGAACGTGCGCGTGATGGGTGTCGCCAAGAAGACGGCGCAGGGCTATGATGATGGTAATATCTCCTATTTTTATCGGCCCCTTGCGTCTCATGATTGGGAGCCTTTGGGCGGGTACAATTATTTGTACAGGGAGGGATTCAATCCCTATGCCGTCGATCCCGACAAGAACCTCGTCTATGGCTTTCAGAAGGTAAGCGGAAGGCAGGCGCTGATTTCGCTTTCGCTGGCTGATAAGTCGCTTGCGCGTGCGGTGATTGTGACGCGGACTGATGTTGATGTGGATGGGCTGATCCGGATCGGAAAGCGCCAGCGCGTGGTGGGGGCAACCTTTGCCACCGACCGGCGTCAATCGCTGTATTTCGATCCCGAGTTGAAGAAGCTCTCGGCGGCTTTGGGAAAAGCGCTACCCAACCAGCCCCTGCTGGAATTCGTCGATGCCAGCCTGGATGAAAGTAAGCTGCTAATTTGGGCCGGTGGTGATACAAACCCTGGCGTTTATTATCTCTTCGATCGCGCGGCAAAGAAACTCCAGCCTGTAATGCCTGTCCGGCCGGAGCTTGCGGGCCTCACTCTGGCTCAAGTGCAATCCGTCAGCTATCCGGCATCCGACGGGACAATGATCCCGGCATATCTGACGATGCCGCCAGGTTCGACCGGTAAAAATCTTCCTGCCATTGTCATGCCGCATGGCGGGCCGTCGGCCCGTGACGAGTGGGGCTTCGACTGGCTGGCGCAATACTATGCTAATCAGGGATATGCAGTCCTCCAGCCCAACTATCGGGGATCCAGCGGGTATGGCGATGCATGGTACCAGGATAATGGGTTTCAATCTTGGCGGACGGCGATCGGTGATGTTGACGACGCGGGGCGCTGGCTGGTGAAGACCGGAGCGGCCGATCCGCAGCGGCTCTTCATTGTCGGTTGGTCCTATGGCGGCTATGCGGCATTGCAGTCGGCCGTTCTGGATCCGGGGCTGTACAAGGCCGTAGTCGCGATTGCCCCGGTAACCGACCTTGCCATGCTCAAGCAGGAATGGCGTAATTTTTCGAACCGTCGCGTGGAAGAGCAGTTCATCGGCTCGGGGCCGCACATCCACGAAGGCTCACCGGCCCAGAACGTCGATCGGATTACGGTGCCCGTGCTGCTGTTTCACGCGGAGCTCGATCGCAACGTCGCGATCGGGCAGTCGCGCCTTATGGCGAAAAAACTTCGAGACGCTGGAAAGGCAGTAGAGCTTGTCGAATATCCCAAGCTCGAACACAGTCTGGTCGATTCGGCTGTGCGCGCCCAGTTGCTCAAAAAGAGTGCAGATTTCCTGCGCGCTGCGTCGAAATAAAAAGGGCGGCCCAACCAGGCCGCCCCCTTCAATTCGCTGTCGCCAAACTCAGCGCGAATAGAATTCGACGACCAGGTTCGGTTCCATCTTCACCGGATAGGGCACTTCGTCGAGCGTCGGCACGCGGACGAAAGTGACCTTCGCTGCGCCGTCGGTGGCAATATAGTCGGGAATGTCGCGTTCGGCGAGGCTCTGCGCCTCAATGACCAGCGCCATTTCGACGGCCTTGCTGCCGAGGCTGATTTCATCGCCCACGTTCACGCGGCGTGATGCAATGTTGCACTTCACGCCATTCACGAAAACATGGCCGTGGC
The DNA here is from genome assembly GCA_041916635.1 of Sphingomonadaceae bacterium. GTDB lineage: Bacteria > Pseudomonadota > Alphaproteobacteria > Sphingomonadales > Sphingomonadaceae > Aquisediminimonas. The sequence goes on from JAYRZE010000001.1 coordinate 2,115,114, forward strand.
TGACGAGCTGGCGCGCGGCAAACACGGTCGGCGCGAACTTCGCGCGATAGACGACCGAGGCCAGGCGACGCTCGAGCAGGCCGATCAGGTTCTGCGAAGTGTCGCCCTTCATCCGGTCGGCCGTCTGGTAGCTCTGCTTGAATTGCTTTTCCGTAACGTCGCCATAATAGCCCTTGAGCTTCTGCTTGGCTTTCAGCTGCAGGCCATAGTCCGACGTCTTGCCCTTGCGGCGCTGGCCATGTTGGCCGGGCCCATATTCGCGACGGTTGACCGGGGACTTGGGGCGGCCCCAGATATTTTCGCCCAACCGGCGGTCGAGCTTGTACTTGGCGCTCTGGCGCTTTGACATGTCATTTCCTTCAATTGCGTTCTTGGTTTCGGATTCCGGAACCGCGCGGAACGGGCACTGCCCGTCCGGACACCTGCTTCACCGGAGTGCAGGGTCAATTGCGAAGAGCGCGCCACTACAGCGCGGGCCGCCAAAGTCAAGCTTCTATCGCTCCCCGCCGGGATTTCGAGGTTCGCCGATCGCCCGGATGACTCCACGCATCGTGCGGACTTCCTGTGCCGTCCATTGTGGCTTTGTCAGCAGCGATCGGACAGTCCGCCGCGTGACGTGGGCGCGCTCGGGAGGAAAGAAGAAGTTCTCGCGTTCCAGCAGGGTTTCGATCTGGACGATCAAACCCTCAAGTTCTTCCTGCGGCGCCGGAGCGGCGAGCTCGGTCTTTGGCGGAATGGCCAGCATTTCGCCCTTCGACCACTCATAGGCCACAAGGATCACGGCCTGCGCCAGGTTCAGGCTGGTGAACTGCGGATTGACCGGAATCGTTATGACTGCGCGCGCGAGGGCCACATCGTCGCTCTCGAGCCCGGAGCGTTCGGGGCCGAACAGGATTGCGCTGCGCCCCGGCGCAGTTCGGATCTGCCCGGCCGCGCCTTCAGGAGTCACGACCGGCTTGGTCACGCCACGCTTGCGCACGGTGGTTGCAAAGACATGCGAGCAGTCGCCGGTCGCTTCAGCGACGCTGGCAAAGACCTGCGCCCGTTCCAGCACAATGTCCGCGCCCGAAGCGGCTGGGCCGGCGCCGAGGTTCGGCCATCCGTCGCGAGGGGTGACGAGCCGCATCTCCGTCAGTCCGAAATTGAGCATGGCACGCGCAGCCTTGCCGATATTCTCGCCCAGCTGCGGGCGGACAAGCACAATGACGGGGGGCTCGGTCACTTCCGCGCGGCTTCGGCAATACTCCCGGCAAAGCCCTCAAAGTCGCTTGCGTCGGTGAAATCCTTGTAGACCGAGGCAAAGCGGATATAGGCGACGCTGTCGAGGCCCTGAAGCGCATCCATCACCAGCTCGCCAATTCGGGTCGAAGGAATTTCGGCGTCGCCGAGCGTTTCGAGTTGGCGCTGGATGCCATTCACAAGCCGCTCGATTCTCGCTCCGTCGACCGGTCTCTTGCGGCAGGCAATGGTGATCGAGCGCTCGAGCTTCTCGCGCTCGAATGGTTCGCGCCGCCCTTCCGACTTGATGACGGTCAGTTCGCGGAGCTGCACGCGTTCAAATGTCGTAAACCGCGCACCACAGGCTTCGCACTGCCGCCGACGCCGGATCGAGCTGTTATCCTCGGTCGGTCGACTGTCCTTAACTTGCGTCTCAGCGTGTGAGCAGAAGGGGCAGCGCAACGATCAGAGCCCCGGATAAATCGCAAAGCGTTCGCAGAGCACACGGACACGTTCTCGCACATGAGCCTCCACTTGCGCGTCTCCAGCCTCGCCATTCTTCGCCAAGCCATCGAGCACGTCGGCAACCATATTGCCGATTTCGCGGAACTCGACCGGACCGAAACCGCGCGTCGTGCCTGCGGGCGATCCGACCCGGATGCCCGAAGTCTTGACCGGTGGCAGTGGATCGTTGGGAATTCCGTTCTTGTTGCAGGTGATGGCGGCGCGCTCAAGCGCTTCGTCAGCATCGCGTCCAGTGACGCCAAGCGGCGACAGGTCGACAAGCGCAAGGTGTGTGTCGGTCCCGCCGGACACAAGATTGCAGCCGCGCTCCTGAAGCGTGGCCGCCAGCACCTTTGCGTTTTCGATGACCGCGCGAGCATAGCCCTTGAATTCCGGACGCAGCGCTTCGCCAAACGCGACGGCCTTGGCGGCGATCACGTGCATCAACGGCCCACCCTGAAGGCCGGGGAAGACCGCCGAGTTGATCTTTTTCGCGATTGCCTCGTCATCGGTCATGATCATGCCGCCCCGAGGGCCGCGCAGCGTCTTGTGCGTCGTCGTGGTCACCACATGCGCGTGGCCGAATGGCGTCGGATGGCATCCGCCTGCGACCAGCCCCGCGAAGTGCGCCATGTCGACCATGAAAAATGCACCAACTTCATCCGCGATTGCACGGAAACGGGCGAAATCTATATGGCGCGGATAGGCCGAGCCGCCTGTGATGATCAGCTTTGGGCGATGCTCTTTCGCCAGCCGCTCGACCTGATCGAAGTCGATCAGATGATCGTCGGACCGCACGCCATATTGAACGGCATTATACCATTTGCCCGACATAGCCGCCTTGGCGCCGTGAGTCAGGTGGCCGCCCGCATCGAGGCTCAACCCCATGATCGTGTCGCCGGGGGTGGTGAGGGCGAGCATGACAGCGCCGTTGGCCTGCGCTCCCGAATGCGGTTGGACGTTGGCGAAAGCGCAATTGAACAGCTGCTTCGCGCGTTCGATCGCCAGCGCTTCCACTTCGTCCGAAGGCGCGCAGCCCTGATAATAGCGCTTGCCGGGATAACCCTCGGCATATTTGTTCGTGAAGACCGATCCCTGCGCCTCGAGAACCGCTTTTGAGACAATGTTTTCCGAAGCGATCAGTTCAATCTGATGCTGCTCGCGCGCCAATTCGTGACGGACGCCACCGAACACGGCGGGATCGGCCTCGGCCAAACCGCGGGTGAAGAATCCGTCAGGCTGGACATCGTTGAGGGCTATGGCTGGGCTGATGCTCATGCGGGTTCCTTGGTGAAGTTCGGATGGGTCAGTTTTTCGACGCGCGGGCCATGACGGCCGCCTGCAAAATCGGTGGACAGGAATGCGGAAACACAGGCCTTCGCCATGTCGACGCCCACAAGGCGCGCACCCAGTGCGATAACATTTGCGTCATTGTGTTCGCGCGACAGCGTGGCCGAAAGCGGATCGTCGACACGCGCGCAGCGGCAAGCAGGGTGACGGTTGACGGCAATCGAAATGCCGATGCCCGATCCGCAAAGTGCAATGCCGCGCTCCGCAGCTCCTGAAGCGACGGCTTCGGCTAGCTTGTATCCATAATCGGGATAGTCGACACGATGATCGTCGAAAGGGCCGAGGTCATCTACATCATGCCCCTCAAGGCGCAACCACTCGGCCAGCGCCGATTTCAGGTCGAACGCGGCGTGATCGGAGGCAATGGCGATGCGCATCGGTGCGATCGGGTCCTTTGACGTCGGGTGAATCGGATGCGCTCCCTCTAGGGGAACATGGTACGCAATTCCACAAGCGATTGTGGTTTGCGTTGCTATCACCGAACAGGGGTGGCATCGACGGGGAATGACGAACGAAGAACGATACATGGCCCGCCAGGCAGGTTTCCTGCCCGACCAGCTGGGTATCGAGGTTCTCGAAGCCACGCCGGATCGCATGGTCCTCGCTTTCAACGTCGCGAAGGCCCATCAGGCGCCGAATGGTTTCCTTCACGCCGGATCGGTCGTGGCTCTCGCCGATACGGCCTGCGGCTATGGAACGATGCTCGCCCTGCCGGAAGGTGCAGGCGGCTTCACCACGATCGAGCTGAAAAGCAATTTCTTCGCAACCGCGCTTTCGGGGCGGGTCGTTGCCACGGCAGTCCCTGTCCATCGCGGGCGCACGACGCAAGTCTGGGACGCCGAGGTTGTTTCGGAAGAAAGCGGCAAGCGCATGGCGCTCTTCCGCTGCACCCAGTCGGTGCTCTGGCCGCGCTGATGGCAGAACGCACGTTCATCGACGCGGACCGTTTGGATGAGGCCGGGGTCGTAAGGGCGCTGTCGTTGGCCTTTCAGGACGATCCGGCGATCTCGTGGACCATGCCCGATGCGCAGCGCCGCAGGGAGCGCCTGCCGATCCTGTTCGAGACTCTGTTCAGGTCGGATCTGCCGACGGGCATGGTCCTGAGATCGCCTGAAAATGAAGCCTGCTCGCTTTGGCGCGCACCGGGGAAAGCCGATACCGGGCCATGGGAACTGTTAAAAAGCCTGGTGCCGATGCTTCGCGTCTTCGGCTCCGGCATCGGCCGGGGCATCGCGGTCAGCAATGCCCTCGATGCCCATCACCCCAAGGGCTTTCCCTATTGGTATCTCCATTTCGTCGGTGTCCGCCCGGAGTGGCAGGGCAAGGGCTGGGGCGGGGCAATCATTCGCGAGGGATTGTCGCGCATGGCGGCCGAAGGTGTGCCGACCTATCTTGAGACGGCCACTCCGCAAAATGTACCGCTCTATTTGAGATTGGGTTTCGAGATCGTCGAGGAGTGGGACGTGCCAGGTGGAGGCCCGCATTTCTGGTCGATGCTTCGGCCTGCCGATGCCCGGGGCCTTCAGTAGCCGGGGAAGGGAGACGACGGCCGGAGAGTAAGGGGCTTTCCGGCCGTCGCTCGCTCACCCGCTCGACAGCAGGCGTTCATGATTCACGTCCTGGTGCAGTCGCAAACCATGCCCGCGAACGGGACCGACCGGCACCGATAAGCGTTACAGCGAATCCAGCCGATCCCCTTGGGTGGCAATCGAACGACAGCTTCGGCTTTTGCCTTTGACTGTCAGCGCCCGAGGAGCTGCCGCCCAAAACCTCGCCGACAGCCAGTGTACAGGAACGCCCGACTGGCTGCCGCGTACCGATTATGCATGCCGGCCACCAATTGGATGCAGGGTCGCGAAAAAGATTTGCGTCGAAAAGCTATGGTCCTCGGCGTCTTGAAATGAAATCTCGGTAATCGTCCGAACGCGGCATCGGCAGAGTCGGGCATTCTCCAAGCCGTGGAGGCGGGTTCGATGCTCTGCCAAAGTGTTGAGGCGGGCCTACGCGGCGAGCGTCATCGCGCCGTTGAAGCTTTCGGGCTCGTGATGGGCATGGACGATCAGAAAGCGCATGGTCTGTTCCCATACGCCCGGACGGGCGCGATGGTTACGCGGCTTTTTTGATATTCATACGGCCCCAGATTTCGGAGAGAGCGTTTGTGAGTTCGTCCATCATCTGGGGGGTATGGGCTGGGCCTGGCGTGAAGCGGAGGCGTTCGGTTCCTCTTGGGACGGTTGGGTAGTTGATGGGTTGGACATAGACGCCATATTCGGCGAGCAGGATGTCGGAGATGCGCTTGGCGTGGACGGGGTCTCCGACCATGAGGGGGACGATATGTGTGGTTGAGGCCATGACGGGGAGGCCGGCATCGGCGAGGCTTTGCCTGAGATAGGCGGCGGCGGCCTGCTGGGCGTCGCGTTCCTCGCTTGAGGCTTTGAGGTGGCGGACGCTTGCGAGCACGCCTGCGACAAGGACAGGCGAGAGGCTGGTGGTGAAGATGAAGCCGGGCGCATAGGAGCGGATGACGTCGACGATCACCTGGTCGGCGGCGATATAGCCGCCCATCACGCCGAACGCCTTGCCGAGCGTGCCTTCGATGATGGTGACGCGGTGGGCCGCTTCGTCGCGGTCGGTGATCCCGCCGCCTCTTGGGCCATACATGCCGACGGCATGGACTTCGTCGCAATAGGTGAGCGCGTTGTATTTGTCGGCCAGGTCGCAGATCGCATGGATCGGCGCGACGTCGCCGTCCATCGAATAGACGCTCTCAAAGGCAATGAGCTTGGGCGCCTCGGGATCTTCGGCGGCAAGCAGTTCCTCGAGATGCGCCAGGTCGTTGTGCCGCCACACCCGCTTCTCGCATCCCGAATTGCGGATCCCGGCAATCATCGAGGCGTGGTTGAGCTCATCGGAAAAGATGATGCAGCCCGGCAGGATCTTGCCAAGCGTCGAAAGCGTCGCCTCGTTGGAAATATAACCCGAGGTGAAGAGCAGGGCGCCCTGCTTGCCGTGCAGGTCCGCAAGCTCGGCCTCGAGATCGACATGATAATGCGTGTTGCCGCCAATGTTGCGCGTGCCCCCCGAACCCGCCCCAACATCGTGCAACGCCTCTTCCATCGCCGCAATCACCTTCGGGTGCTGACCCATCGCCAGATAATCGTTCGAACACCAAACCGTAATCGGCTTCGGCCCGTTATGACCCGCAAAACACCGCGCGTTCGGAAAACTCCCCTTGTTCCGCAAGATGTCGATAAACACACGATAACGACCCTCCTCGTGAAGACGAGAAATCGCAGAACTGAAGATCTTGCTATAGTCCAACGTCATATCCTTAGACTGGCCGGGCGCGAACGCTGCGACGGCGCTTTACGGCCAGATTGCAGCGATATCCAGCGAGAATCATTCGCAATTACCCTTTCGTGTCGACAAGTCTGGGCTTCTTGTCAGACCGGATCGGAATGGCCGAACTGCTGAGCTTTGCAATAAGTAGTCCCCCTGAGTCCGTCAGTTCCGCCTCCAGGAAGCAGGACGAACGCCCCATCTTCAGACACCGCCCTTCGGCAAAAAGTGTGCCGGGCATTGCAGGTGCAAGGAAGCTCGCCTTGATTTCCATAGACGCAATGAATCCGGGTTCGCCGAGCGCCACGATTCCGGCAAAGGCGGAGGCATCGTCAAGCAGCGCGGCCACGATGCCGCCCTGCACAGTGCCACGCGGATTGCAGAAGCGCTCATCGATCTGGAACGACATGCGGACCCGGCCCGCCGTCTGGTCGACCTCCAGCACCTTCGTCCCGAAGAGGATGCCGGTGGGCGGCATTTTTGCGTTGAAACGTTCGAGGAGTTGCTGGCTGTCGAGAGGCATGGCGTGATCCTAGAGAATCCGGATTTCGGGAAGGCCGCGACTGGCGAGCGCCGGGCGGAGGGCGTCAAGATCCGGCGCGTCGTGCGTGAAGACCGCAACGCTGTGCGGATCGGACGACCATTCCTGCCCCTGCGTGAGGAAGGCGGTCCGCCGGGCAATGCCTTCCCCGCTGTCGACCAGTGCGATGCCTGCCGGGCTGGCTTTGGCAATCTCGTCCGCAAGCAGGGGGAAATGCGTACAGGCAAGGACAAGCTGGTCGATCCGGTTTCCCCCCGGCTGATCGAAAAGGCCGGCCAAAATGGCTTTCATCCAGGCAGGGTCGGGCGGCGTACCACGCAGCTTGGCCTCAGCCATGGCGACAAGTTCCGCAGAGCCGTAGCGGATCACCTGACAGTCGTTCGCGAATTCGGCGGAAAGGCGGTCGACATAGGGCTGGCGCACCGTCGCATCGGTGCCGAGCACGCCGATGACGCGTGTCCTGCTGGCAAGGCCCGCAGGTTTGATCGCCGGGACGGTGCCAACCACCGGCAGGTCGAGCGCGGCACGGACGTGCGCAAGCGCTATCGTCGAGGCAGTGTTGCAGGCAATGACGACGATCCGGGGTGCAAAGCGCTCGACAAGGCGGCCGAGCAAGGCCGGAACGCGCGCGGCAATCTCGGTCTCGGACTTTGTTCCATACGGATAACCGCCATTATCGGCTGCATAAACGATCGAGGCGGAAGGCAGCGCTTGTCGAACGTGCGCAAGGACCGAAAGACCGCCAACACCGGAATCGAACAGTAGGATCGGGCGGTCATCGGCCATGCGCTGCGCATAGCGGACGCGAAATCGCAATCAAGGCGTATTTGCAGGCTGAACACCTCTGCCAATTGCCGCATTCCATCGGGGGCGACTTTGGTCTACCTGAGAGGGCGAAGACCGTAGCGCGAAAAGGCAGGACGATGGCTGACATTGAATGGACGGTTGCGGTTCTTCCGGTTGCCTTGGGCTATTTGCTCGGCTCCATTCCGTTCGGCCTTATCCTGACGCGGCTGACGGGTGCAGGCGACCTGCGGGCAATCGGTTCCGGCAATATCGGCGCGACCAATGTTTTGCGGACTGGCAGGAAGGGCCTCGCAGCGGCAACCCTCTTGCTGGACATGGCGAAAGGCGCTGCGGCAGTCCTGATCGGGCAGCGCTTCGGCCCCGATTATGCGGTACTCGCGGGCGTCGCGGCCTTTCTTGGGCATGTCTATCCGGTCTGGCTCAAGTTCCGGGGCGGAAAGGGTGTGGCGACGATGCTCGGCGTCACCCTCGCACTCCACTGGGGGCTTGGCCTCGTCTTTGCCAGCGTCTGGCTAGCCGCACTGGCGGCTACGCGAATCTCATCGGTTTCCGGCATGGCGGCGGCAATTTCCGCCCCCATCGCGGCGTCCATGATCGGACGGATGGGGCTGGGTTATGCCCTGCTTGCGCTCACGCTGATCGTGATCTGGAAGCATAGCGCCAATATCGGCCGGTTGATTGACGGTACCGAACCGAAGGTCGGCAAATCGCGCGAATGACCGATTCAGGGCAGGACTTGCTGGATCGGCTGCGGCTCATCCGATCGGCCAATATCGGCCCGATCACCTATTTTCAGTTGATCCGCCGCTTCGGCACGCCGCGCGCCGCGCTTGAGGCCATACCCGAACTCGCTGTTCGTGGAGGCGGAAAGGCGCCCCGGCTTGCGGCGATCGCGGATATTGCCCGCGAAGTCGCCACCGTGGAAAAGCTGGGCGCGCGCTATCTGTTTCTCGGCCAGGGGCTTTATCCCCCGCTGCTTGCGGAAATCGACACGGCTCCGCCGGCGCTGATCGTGCGCGGCGATCTTGCCCTGCTCGAACGGCCGTCGGTGGCGATTGTCGGGGCCCGGAATGCGTCTGCCGCAGCTATCCGGTTTGCCCGCGAACTGGCGCTCGGCCTGGCTGATCAGGGCGTGACCGTGGTTTCCGGGCTGGCGCGCGGGATCGACACGGCCGCGCATCAGGGCGCGCTGGATGGCGGAACGATCGGCGTGATCGCCAGCGGCATCGACATTGCCTATCCGCCGGAGAATGCCGAACTGCAGGAAGCGGTCGCGACGCGCGGGCTCCTTATCGCCGAACAGCCGCCGGGCCGCGAACCCCAGGCGCGACACTTTCCCTGGCGTAACCGGATCATCGCCGGGATGACGCTGGGGACGGTGATTGTCGAGGCCGCACCCAAATCGGGGTCGCTCATCACCGCCCGATTGGCGAACGAAGCGGGGCGCGAAGTAATGGCGGTGCCCGGCTCGCCGCTCGACCCGCGCGCGCAGGGCTGCAACCTGCTTATCCGTGAGGGGGCGACCCTGATTCAGTCGGCGGCAGATGTGCTGGAGGCGATCCGGCCATTGTCGGGCCGCGGCATGCGAGCACCTACACGCGAATTTGCGGTCGAGCCCCCCGGGGCCGACCCATCCGATATGGACAGGCAGGCCATATTCGGGCTGCTTAGTCCCACGCCGGTCGCGGTCGATGAGATTATCCGCCAATCCGGCCTGCATCCGGCAACCGTGCAGCTGGTCCTGCTTGAGTTCGAAATCGCCGGACGGGTCGAACGCCATGCAGGCGGTCGGATTTCATGTGCTTGACAGGGGCGACGACTGCCGTCCACCCTCGCGCGTATGCGTAGGGGGATCAAGTCCGGCCAATGAAGCTAGTTGTTGTCGAGTCGCCGGCGAAGGCGAAAACCATCGAAAAATACCTGGGACCTGGCCACCGCGTGCTGGCATCGTTCGGCCATGTCCGCGATCTTCCGCCCAAGGACGGCTCGGTCGATCCCGATGACGGGTTCGCAATGGTTTGGGATACATATGCCGACAAGGCAAAACAGCTAAAGGCCATTACCGACGAGGCGAAGGGCGCCGATACACTGATCCTTGCAACCGACCCCGACCGCGAGGGCGAGGCAATCAGCTGGCATGTGCGCGAAGTACTGGCAAAGAAAAAGGCGCTTCCACAATCGGTTGAGCGTGTTACCTTCAATGCGATCACAAAGCAGGCCGTGACTGAAGCGATGGCGCATCCGCGCGATCTCGATCACGATCTGATCGATGCCTATCGCGCGCGCCGGGCGCTCGACTATCTTGTCGGCTTCACGCTCTCGCCCGTGCTGTGGCGCAAACTGCCGGGCGCGAAGTCGGCGGGCCGCGTCCAGTCCGTCGCGTTGCGCCTGGTCGTCGATCGGGAGCGCGAGATCGAATTGTTCCGCCCGCAGGAATATTGGTCGGTCATTGCCAATATGGAACATGACGGCGTGGGCTTCATCGCTCGCCTCGTGCGCCACAAGGGCGAAAAGATCGAGCGGCTGACGATCGGCAACGCAGGCGATGCCGAAGCCGCGAAGGCAGCGGTCGAAGCGGGACGATTCACGGTCGTTTCGGTTGAAACCAAGCCGCTGACACGCAACCCGCCGCCGCCCTTCACCACCTCAACGCTCCAGCAGGAGGCTGCGCGCAAGCTTGGTTTTGCCGCCAGCCACACCATGCGGCTTGCCCAGGCGCTCTACGAGGACGGGGCGATCACCTATATGCGGACCGATGGCGTCCAGATGGACGCGTCGGCGATCAGCGCGGCGCGTGGCGCGATTGCCAACCGCTATGACGCCTCATACGTGCCGGACAAGCCGCGCCAATATCAGACCAAGGCCAAGAATGCGCAGGAAGCGCATGAGGCGATCCGCCCGACCGATTTCTCGAAGGATCGTGTGGGCAGCGGCGATCATGCGCGGCTCTATGACCTGATTTTCAAGCGCGCGCTTGCCAGCCAGATGGCCTCGGCCCGCCTGGAACGCACGACCGTCGAGATGGCCGATGCGACCGGGCAGACCGGCCTGCGCGCAACGGGTCAGGTCGTGCTCTTCCCCGGTTACCTCGCGCTCTATGAGGAAGGCATCGACGACAGCGACGACGAGGACGCAAAGCGCCTGCCGCGCATGGTCGAAGGGGCTGCACCGGCGAAAAAGTCAGTCGAGGCCGAACAGCATTTCACCCAGCCGCCGCCGCGCTATTCGGAAGCCAGCCTTGTCAAGAAGATGGAGGAACTGGGGATCGGCCGGCCCTCGACCTATGCGTCGATTCTCCAGGTCCTGAAAGACCGCGATTATGTTCGCGTCGAAAAGAACCGCTTCATCCCGAACGAGAGCGGGCGGCTCGTGACGGCGTTCCTCGAACGGTTTTTCGAGCGCTATGTCGAATTCGACTATACGGCAGGGCTCGAGGAACAGCTTGACGATATTTCGGGTGGCCGCGCCGATTGGCAAGCGGTGCTCGAAGCCTTCTGGCGCGATTTCAAGCCGAAGACCGCCGAGGTGATGGAGCAGAAGCCTTCCGAAGTCACGGCGGCGCTCGATGAATTCCTTTCGCCCTATCTTTTTCCGCAGGAAGCGGATGGCGCCGATCCCAGGCTATGCCCGTCGTGCGGCAACGGGCGTCTGGCCCTGCGCGGCGGGCGTTTCGGGGCGTTCGTTGCCTGCTCCAACTATCCGGAATGCAAGTACACGCGCAAGTTCGCGCAGCCGAACGGCGAGGATGCGGCGGCCGGCAATGGTCCCGAAATCTTGGGCCAGCATCCCGAGACCGGGCAGGACATCACCCGTAAATCCGGGCGTTTTGGGCCCTATGTCGAAATGGGCGAAGGGAAGGACGCGAAGCGCGGCTCGATCCCCAAGGATATTCCGGCAGAGGAGTTCGGGCTCGATTGGGCAGTAAAGCTCCTGTCGCTGCCGCGCACATTGGGCGATCACCCCGAATCCGGCAAGCCGATCACCGCGAGCATCGGGCGCTATGGCCCCTATCTTGCACATGACGGCAAATATGCCCGGCTCCAGTCGACAAAGGACGTGTTCGAGACGGGCATGAATGCTGCCGTCGTCAAGCTGGCCGAAGCTGCCAATGGCGGCGGCCGCGCGCGCGGCGGATCGCGCGAGCCGTTGAAGGTTATTGGCAAGCACCCGCGCACCGAGCTTGAGATCAAGCTGATGGAGGGCCGCTACGGCGCCTATGTGACCGACGGCACGACCAACGCCACCCTGCCCAAGACGATTACGCAGGACGCGCTTACGCTTGAGGAAGCGGCCCAACTGCTCGATGATCGGGCTGCGAAAGGCCCGGTCAAGAAAAAGGGCAGGGCAGCGCCGAAGAAGAGGGCCGCCGCGAAAAAACCGGCAAAAAAGAAGGCCTAATCCAGCTCCAGCCTGGCTTCCACCAGGTCGAGCGGCATGGCGCCTCCGCCAAGAACGCCGGCATGAAAATCCTTTATACTGAATCGCTTGGCGGCATGAGTGCGCATGCGTTCCCTGAGTGAAAGCAGGCGCAACTGGCCAAGCTTGTATCCCAGCGCCTGTCCCGGCCACGCCATATAGCGTTCGATTTCGGCGGTAATCCGGCTTTCGGCGACGCCTGTCGCATTCAGCATCCAGGCAATTGCCGCCTCGCGCGTCCAGCGCTTGTGATGCAGGCCTGTATCGACCACGAGCCGCACCGCGCGGAACAATTCGTCCTGCAGCCTGCCCAGATCGCCCAGCGGATCATCTCGATAGACGCCAAGTTCGGACATCAGGCGCTCCGCGTAGAGCGCCCAGCCCTCGGCATAGGCGTTGAAGCTGGCGATCTTGATCAGGGTCGGAGCTTCCCCAAGGGCGGCTGCAATCGAACCCTGCGTATGGTGGCCCGGCACTCCTTCATGATAACTGAGCGTCGGCAGGCGGAACTTCGGAACAGCTGCCATGTCGCGCAAATTGATCCAGTATGTTCCCGGACGCGTCCCATCGAGCGAGGGGCCGTCATAATAGCCGCCCGGCGCTGATTCCTGCGTGGCGACGGGCACGCGCTTCACAAGCAAGGCCTGTTTGGGAATCAGGGCATCGGGCAGCAATTCGGAATAGCGCGCTTCGGCATCGCGGACCTTGCCCCGGACATAGGCGAGGAGTTCCTCGCGGCCTGCATCACTGTTCGCAAACAGGTTCGCGGGATCCTTCGCCAGCCCGGCCATCCGCGCGCCGATGCTCCCCTCGGTCATCCCCCTTTGGCCGAGCAGGCGGTCCATTTCGGCCGATACCCTTGCCACTTCGTCAAGGCCGATCTTGTGGATTTCGTCGGGCGAAAGTCTCGTGTCCCCAAGGGTCCGGACATTGGCGGCATAGAATGCCGCGCCATCGGGAAGCGCCCAGACCCCGGCCTCCGTCCGGGCATGGGGCAGCATGGTGAGAAGCTCGGATCGCAGCTTGCGAATGGCTGGTCTCGCGCGTCGCTCGAACGCAGTAATCGCCCGGCGCGAGGCAAGTTGGCGTAGCCGCACAGAGAGAGCCGCCGCCTCGGTGCGCGCCTGTAGCGCCCTTATGATCGGTTGGTGCGACGCCCTGCCGTTCAGAAGCGAGTCGAGGATCGGGATCGTCTTCGCGATCAAGGTGCGGGGTGGCGTACACCCGATGGCAGCGTCGGCCCGGATTTTTTCGATTACGCCGTCGATCGCCCGGCCGAACCCGTCGAGCTTGGCAATCCATGCATCGACGGCCCCTGCGCTTGCCAGCGATTGTTGTTCCATCATCCAGTTGATGCCGTCGACCTGCGGGCCGGTCAGCGGGGAAACCACATAGGGAACGTGACCGGAAAAGTTGAAGGGATTGATCTTGCCATAGGGAATCGAAGCGCTGCGCGTTGCATTTTCGAGGATCGCATTGATCAGCGACAAATGTCGTCCAAGCTCGCTGTCTCCAGCCACACGAATCCTCGCCAGCACGTCGCGTGCCGATTGCAGTGAGGCGCGCGCACTGGCCTCTCCGGCTGGCGCGTAATCGTCCAGCGCTCGGGCAAGCGGCCCGCCGTCGAGCGCTCCGGGCGTGCCGTTGTAAACGGCCGATTCCGGGAAGTGTGCGAGGATATCCTCGGTGATTGTCTCAAGCGGTCCGACTGTGGGCGGCGGAAGTTTGCGCGGCCGAGCGAGAGCCGAAGCCGGGGCCGCCAGGGCAACGGCGGCAAGGATCTGGCGGCGATCGAATTCAATCATTTGCGACTCTCTCCACGCTGCGCCATTGGTGGCATTGTGATCGAAGGTGGGCAACAGAGGATTATGCACGAAGCGTGGCACGGAATTGCCGGAGACGAGGCAACGGGAATTCTCCTGATCGCCGATCATGCGTCACGGCACGTGCCGGTAGATATCGACCTTGGCATCGCACCATCCTTGCTCGATACACACATTGCAGTCGACATCGGTGTTGCGGAGCTTGCGAAGGCACTTTGCGGGCGGATGCGCATCCCGGCGCTGTTGGGGGGCGTTTCGCGGCTGGTGGTCGATCTCAATCGTGAGGAGGACGCCCCTCATATCATCCCTACGGCTAGCGACGGCCATGCCCTGCCGGGCAATGCGATTTCCCATGTTGAGCGCCTTGCCCGGATCGAACGGTTCTGGCGGCCCTATCATGAAGCGATAGCCAGGGTGATTGCCGATACGCGGCCGCGGTTGCTCGTTTCGCTCCACAGTTTCACGCTGCGGCTTGCGACGCAGCCCGATGAGAACCGTCCATGGGAAATCGGCATTTTGTACAACAATGACGATCGCGCCGCGCGTATCGCGATTCCCGCGCTCGAAGCACAAGGGGTAGTCGTGGGGGATCAGCTCCCCTATTCGGGCAAGCTTCTCAACGCGACGATGAATCTGCACGGAGAGGGTAGCGGCACTCCCTATCTTGGCATCGAGATGCGGCAGGACCTGATCGGCGACGCTGCGGGCGTCTCGCGCTGGCTGGACGTGATCGCGCCAGTCGTGCAAAGCTGCGCGGAGAGCTTCGAGGCGTGACATGCAAAGCATAGAATACAGGACATTTCTGGCTTTTGTCGTCATCGTCACGATTGCCTTTGGCTGGGTCGTCTCGCCTTACCTCGGCCCGATCCTCTGGGCTGCCGTAGCGGCGATCGTGTTCGAGCCGCTCAACCGGAAGCTGTCGGAATTCATGCCCCGATGGCCCAATCTGACGGCGCTGATCACGCTCTTTATCATCGTTCTGCTGATCATCGTTCCCGCGATCCTGATCGGCATGTCGCTGCTCGACGAGCTTCTGGGACTTTATGGAAGAATCCAGTCCAAAGAGCTCGACGTTGCGAAGGTATTCGCCGATGCCCAGAACGGCCTGCCGCGCGGCGTAACGCGGACACTTGAACGCTTTGGCCTGACAGACATCGATCAGGCAAGTCGCCGGTTTTCGGACGGGATCGCCAACATAGTCCGCACGCTTGCAACAGGGGCGCTCAATCTCGGGCAAAGTGCGCTGGGCTTTGTCGTCGGCATTGGCGTGATGCTCTATGTCGCCTTTTTCCTGATCCGCGACGGGCGGAGCCTTGCGGACCAGATTCGTACGAAACTGCCACTTGTCGATGAACACAAATCCGCGCTGTTCGACAAGTTCACGACCGTGATCCGCGCGACGATCAAGGGCAGCATCGTGGTCGCCATCATGCAGGGCGTGATCGGCGGGCTGATTTTCTGGGCGCTTGGCATTCATGCGGCGCTTCTGGGTGGTGTGATGATGGGATTTTTCTCGCTTCTGCCGGCGATCGGGACGGGGCTGGTCTGGGTGCCGGTGGCGATCTACCTGCTGGTGACCGGCGCGATCTGGCAGGGGCTGGTACTGGTCTTCTGTGGCTTTTTCGTCATTGGGATGGTCGACAACCTGCTGCGTCCGGTTCTTGTCGGGAAAGACACCAGGATGCCCGACTATGTCGTGCTGATTTCGACGTTGGGCGGAATCAGTATCCTTGGGATCAACGGGTTCATCCTCGGCCCGGTCGTCGCCGCGCTGTTCATGGCCGGCTGGGAAAATTTCGGGCAGGTCCGATCGGCGAAATGATCTTCGCTCGGCCGGTCGGAGCGATTGCATGCTTGCAATTCAACCTGCCATTTCGGCATAGGCCGGGGCCGAAAGAGAGAGCGCAATGAAAAACCAGTTCGACAAGTCGAAACTCCCCAGCCGCCACGTCTCGGTCGGGCCCGAGCGCGCGCCGCACCGCAGCTATTATTATGCGATGGGACTGACCGAGGAAGAAATCGCGCGTCCCTTCGTTGCGATTGCGAGTGCGGGTAACGACTCCGCTCCGTGCAACACGACGCTCGATCACCAGGCTGATGTGGCGCGGACCGGCGTGGAGATGGGCGGCGGGATGCCGCGCCGTTTCAATACGATCACCGTAACGGATGGCATCGCCATGGGCCATCAGGGGATGAAAAGCTCTCTCGTCAGCCGCGAAGTCATTGCGGATTCGGTCGAGCTTTCGGTACGCGGCCATTGCTATGATGCGCTCATCGGCTTTGCCGGATGCGACAAGTCGCTGCCGGGCATGATGATGGCAATGCTCCGTCTCAACGTGCCGTCGATCTTCGTCTATGGCGGGTCGATCCTTCCCGGTCGGTACCACGAACGCGACGTGACGGTCGTCGATGTCTTCGAAGTCGTCGGCAAGTTCGCCGCGGGCACTTGCCCGATCGCCGATGTGCACGAGCTCGAAAAGGTCGCCTGCCCGGGGCACGGAGCCTGTGGCGGTCAATACACGGCGAACACGATGGCCTGCGTGGCCGAAGCGATCGGGCTTTCGCTCCCCAACTCGAACATGGCGCCGGCGCCCTATTCCACGCGTGACCAGATCGCCCATGCAGCAGGCGTGCAGGTGATGGAGCTGCTCAAGCGGAACATCCGCCCGCGCGATATCTGCACGCGGAAGTCGTTCGAGAATGCGGCGCGGGTGGTAGCGGCGACGGGCGGCTCGACCAATGGCGCGCTGCACCTACCGGCCATGGCGCATGAGGCGGGCCTTGAGTTCGACCTGTTCGACGTGGCCGAAATCTTCAAGACCACGCCTTACATGGCGGACCTGAAGCCCGGCGGGAACTATGTCGCCAAGGACATGTACGAAGCGGGCGGTGTTTATATGCTGATGAAGTCGCTCCTGTCGGAAGGGCTGCTGCATGGCGATTGCATGACGGTGACGGGCAAGACGCTCGGCGAGAATATCGATGAGATCACCTGGAATCCCGATCAGAAGGTCATCCACCCCGCGACGGCCCCGCTTTCCCCGACAGGAGGTGTCGTCGGCCTGCGTGGATCGCTGGCCCCGAACGGGGCGATCGTGAAGGTCGCGGGGATGCACCGGCTGCAATTTACCGGCCCGGCTATGGTCTTCGATTGTGAGGAAGATGCCTTTGCAGCAGTCGAAGCGCGCGAGATCGTCGAGGGTTCGGTCGTCGTGATCCGCTATGAAGGCCCGAAAGGCGGCCCCGGCATGCGCGAGATGCTTTCGACAACGGCGGCGCTTTACGGGCTTGGCATGGGCGAAAAGGTGGCGCTTATCACCGATGGCCGCTTCTCGGGCGCGACGCGCGGCTTCTGCATCGGCCATGTCGGCCCCGAGGCAGCCGAAGGCGGGCCGATCGCGCTTGTCGAGAATGGCGACGAGATCAGCATCGATGCGGCTGCCGGGACGATCGACCTCAATGTTCCGGCAGATGTTCTCGCCGAACGCAAGGCCAAGTGGCAGCCTCGCGCGAACGACTACCAGTCGGGCGCTCTGTGGCGCTATGCGCAGAATGTCGGGCCGGCCTGGAAGGGGGCGGTCACGCATCCGGGAGGCGCGGCCGAAACGCATGTCTATGCGGATATATAGGCTATCGGGCGCGATTCTCACTGCCGCCGAAATGCAGGCGGCTGAAGCCCGTGCAATGGCCTCGGGCGAATCCGTCGAAAGTCTGATGGAGCGGGCAGGGGTGGCTGTTGCCGAAGCGGTCTGGCGCTTCGGAAGCGGTCGTCCGGTTCTCATGCTCTGCGGGCCGGGCAACAATGGCGGGGACGGCTATGTCGCGGCGCGACACCTTGCAAGACGGGGCGCGGACGTGCGCGTCGCGGCGCTGGGGGAGCCGGGCACCGATGCCGCGCGGGCTGCACGCCGGGGCTGGGAAGGCCCCGTCGAAATGCTGGACGAGGCTTCGCCCTCGCCGGTGCTTGTCGATGCGCTTTTCGGCACGGGGCTGTCGCGCGCACTTTCGAGCGAGGTTTCCGGCAGCCTAGCGCGGTTGAAGCAAAGCGCGCGCTTCACGATTGCAGTCGACCTGCCGAGCGGCGTCGGCAGCGATGACGGCGTCAATCTGGGTGCGATCGTAGCGGATCTCACGCTTGCGCTTGGCGCGGCAAAGCCTGCACATCTGCTCCAGCCGGCGGCGGCCCATTGCGGGATCGTCCGGGTCGCTGACATCGGCGTCGAGGCGAGTGGCGCGGTGGAAGTCCTCGCAAAGCCGCGCCTTGCCGCGCCCGGCCCCGACAGCCATAAGTACCGGCGCGGACTTGTCGGCATCATGGGTGGGCAGATGCCGGGTGCCGCCGCCCTGAGCGTCGAAGCCGCGATGCGCCTTGCTGGTTACGTCATGGTGTCTGGAATGGCCGGCGTGACGTTGCCGCATGCCGCCGTTCGTCGCGAATGGAGTGTGATCGCAGCGGATGCCCGTGTCGGCGCGTTGCTTGCCGGGCCCGGCCTGGGGCGCAATGCCAGCGCCCGTGCCCAACTCGATCTTGCCTTGCAGACAACACATCCTCTCGTGCTCGATGCCGATGCGCTGATGCTGCTTGCGCCTGAGGAACTGCCCGAGCTCTGTCGGGCGAGGCCAGTCATCCTGACGCCGCATGCCGGTGAGTTCGACACGGTGTTCGGCAAGTCCGGGGGAAGCAAGATCGACCGTGCCTGCGTTGCCGCCGCCACAAGCGGCGCAGTCATTGTTTTCAAGGGTACCGACACCGTCATCGCTGCGCCCGACGGGCAGGTCCGGGTTTCGCCCTTGGCGCCGGGCTGGCTGGCAAGTGCCGGAACGGGCGATGTGCTGGCGGGGATGGTCGCGGGATGCCTTTCGGGCGGGCTCGCACCTTTCGAGGCCGCTTCGGCTGCGGTCTGGCTGCATGGCGAAGCGGCGCGTCTTGCCGGCCCTGCACTGATTGCGGACGAACTCCCGTCGCACATCCCGGCGGCACTCGCCGCCTGCCTGTGAAGCCGGAACATTGACCCGGATTATCGGCCTCGCGGCGCGCGGAGACGGGATTGCCGACGATGGCAGCTTCCATGCGCAGGCGGCCCCCGGAGACATCGTCCGCGATGACGGGGCGATCGAACCCGGCCCGCACCATGCCACGCCGTCCTGCCCGTATTATGGCCTGTGCGGGGGCTGCCAGCTCCAGCATGTCGACGATACTGCTTTTGCAAGCTTCCTGCGGGATCGTATCCGCTCCGCACTGGCGGCGCAGGGCACTTCCTTCGACAGGTTCCTCGATTCACATATTTCACCATCCCGGAGCCGACGGCGTGTCTCGCTGACTGCTGAACGGAAGGGCCGGGCCGTCCGTCTTGGCTTCAACGAAGCGTCGACCCACAGGATTGTCGATTTGCGCAGTTGCGCAGTGATCGACGCGCGGCTGGAGGCAATGCTTCCGCCCCTCAGACGCCTGCTTCAGACGATACTTCCCGAGCGCAACCGGGCAACGGTCCGTATGACTTGCGCCGATCAGGGGACCGACCTGCTGTTGGCCGGTGTCGACGTCGAAGGGCTGGCAGCGGCCGAAGCGCTGATGGCGTTCGCCGAAGAGCATCGCCTTGCCCGCCTTTCGGTCGACGAAGGCTATGGTCCGTCGGCGCGCTGGGAACCCGAGCCGGTGACAGTGACCCTGGGCCAAATTGCGGTGCCGCTGCCTGAAGGTGCTTTTTTGCAGGCAACGCGGGAGGGAGAGGCTGTGCTTGTCGCGGAGGTGCGGTCAGCCGTCGAAGGGCGCCGGGCCGTCGCTGATCTGTTCGCGGGGCTGGGCACCTTTGCCTTGTCGCTGGGTGCGCCGGTTCATGCCGTGGAAGGGGCGCGGGAGGCCATTCTTGCGCTACAGACGGGCGCGCGGCGCGCGGGCAAGGCCGTATCCTGCGAGCATCGCGACCTGTTTCGCCGCCCGCTGACGGCTGAAGAGCTTGACCGGTTCGATGCGGTCATTCTCGATCCGCCCCGCACCGGCGCGCGGGAACAGGTCGAACAGCTGGCCCGCTCGAACGTGCTCTGCATTGCCTATGTGTCGTGCAACCCGTCAACTTTCGCGCGCGATGCGAAACGGCTTGTGGATGCTGGCTATTCGATGGGTCCGATCAGGCCGGTGGGCCAGTTCCGCTGGTCAACCCATGTGGAACTGGCCGCAACCTTCAGTCGCTAGGCGCTGCAGACGGCGATCGCCGCGTGGAGCGTAAGCGCAATCAGCGTCAGGCTCGACAGCGCAAAGACCATGAAGCGCACGATCACCCTGTTCCAAAGTGCCTGGATCAGGCTGTGCAGGATTCGCAGGCCTACATAGGCCCAGGCAATCGTTGCATTCAGCCCGTCACCTTGGCCGGAAATTGCAAGGACCAGCGCGACGGCATAGAAGATCGTCGGCGCTTCGTGCAGGTGATTATAGTTGTGCGCGATCCACTGGGTCTTTTCCGGCAGAACACCGTCAAGATCCTTGCCGGTTCCGCCGACCTTCTCGGCAGCATCGACCTTCGCCGCGCGCATGGCCGGGATGCGTGTCGCGTACATCCAGAGCCACATGAGCATCGTCCATGCGGCAAGAGCAACGATTGGCTGGAGAATTTCGCTTTTCATGCTCAGACTCCCAGAGTCACGCGCACCGCGTTGACCGCCATGACGAGCAGGCATCCGGTCGAAAGCAGGAAAAGGCCGAAACGAACGGGCATGATCGTGTTGACCGTGGCCTGCCAGATGCTGTGCAGGATGCGGATGATCGTATAGGCCCAGGCAAGCTGCGTATTGAGCCCGCCACCCGCGCCCGACAAGGCGAGGATGACGACCGTCGCATAGAAGATGGTCGGCTGTTCCATCAGATGTGTGTAGTTGTGCGCCTTCCAATTGACGCTGGGTGGAAGAACCGCATCGAGATCCTGGCCACGGCCGCCCGGAGGCGCGTTCTTCAAGTCCATTCCCGACTTGGCAATGGCCGGAAACCGCGTCGCGGCCATCCAGAACAGCATGACAAGCGACCAGAGCACCAGCACGGCGGCTGGCGCGAGAATTGTATTTTCCATTCGGGCTCCCCTTCCTCTGTTTTGGGATGGGAATGCTGCCCCAGATTCAAAAGGTTGTCAAAAAGGACTGAGCTCAGTCGAAGACGGCACCCCATTTGCGCTTGGCGCGGGTTTTCCAGGCGCCGCGGTGATACGCGTCCGAAGCGAGCAGCGGCATGACTGACCCGGCTTCGGCAAAGACCATCTGTTCGATCCCGGTATTGACCTTGCCCCAGCTTGCCGCTTCCTGAAGCGTGGAGGATGAACAGGCTCCGTCGCGGACATCCGCCACGGTAATCTGGACGGCGTATTTGTGGACCTCGACATCCTCATGCCCGAGGATTTCCGCGCACACGACTGTGTCCTGGATGAAGTTCTTGGGCACGCCCCCGCCGATCATCAGGAGGCCGGTGGTGCCTGCCTTGATCTTGATGTCCGTCAGTTCGCGGAAATCGGCAACCGCATCGATCATCATATAGGGCTTGCCGGCCTTGGCACGATCGACCTGGTGCTTGACGAGGCCAAAGCCTGCCGAGCTGTCGACAAAGGCCGGGCAGAAGATCGGCACGTCATGCTCATAGGCCAGCTTGACGAGGCTGTTCTCCTTCTTGCCATGCTCGGCAAGATACTTCCCCATCTCGCGGATGAAGGCGCGGCTCGAATAGGCCTTGGGTTCGAGGCTTTCGGCGATCTGGTTAATCGTGAAGTCGCAGTCCTGAAGCTGCTCCTCGTCGATATAGGTATCGTAGATGCGGTCGATATAGAGCGAGCGCAGTGTATCGTCGTCCGGCACTTCCAAAGCCTGGTAGTGCTTGTGGCCAAGCCCCTCGAAGAAATCCATGTCCACGATCGTCGCGCCCGTTGCGACGACCCCATCGACCATGTTGTTGCGCACCAGCTCGGCATAAAGGTCCATGCAGCCGCCAGCGGAGGTGGAGCCCGCGATCACCAGGAAGATCGAGCAGTTCGGGTCTTCGAGCATCTGGTTGTAAATGCCGGTTGCGCGCGCGAGGTCGCGGCTGGTGAAACTCATCTTGCCCATCGCGTCGATGATCGGTCGCGCGTCGAAGCTCTTGATGTCGATATGCTCGACGGTCGTCGAGAGCAGTTCGGCCTTGCGCTGCGCGTTGATCTGGTCGGTCGTCATTCCGTTTTCTCCGTAAACTCTTCCTATTCCGGCGAAAGGAAGGAGCCCAGCACGGCGGTCGTCTGGGCCCCCGCTTTGGCGGGAGTACAACAATCTATCGATGTCGGCGGTTACAGCTTCACGACGTTCGAAGGAAGCGCCTCGTCGGCCTCATCCAGATAGAGTGAGGCCATCGGTTCGTCGAACACGATATGCGTCTCGCCATTGCCAAAGCCGTTGAAGCCCGTTCGCATCGCGCAGCCATAGGCGCCGAGCATGCCGATCTCGATATAGTCGCCGGCACGCGTATCGGCGGGAAGCAGGAATGGGCCAGCCATATGGTCGGCATCGTCACAGGTCGGGCCATAGAAGCTGAAGGGCATCTCGCGAACGTCCGAAGGCGGCTCGCGCAGCAGCTTCACCGGGAAGCGCCAACCGACATGCGCGGCATCGTAGAGTGCTCCATAGGCCCCGTCATTGATATAGAGTTCGTCGCCACGCCGCCGCTCGACCCGGACGATGAGCGAGGAATATTCGGCGCACAGCGCGCGACCGGGCTCGCACCAGAGTTCGGACGAATAGCTGACCGGAAGATCCTCGAATGACCGGTGGATCGCATCGAAATAGGCTTCGAGCGCAGGCGGCTCCATCCCGGGATAGACGCTCGGAAAACCGCCGCCGACATCGACGACATCGACCGTGACTGCCGATTCGACGATCGCGGCACGCACGCGCTCCATCGCCTCGACATAGGCTGCGGGCGACATCGCCTGGCTGCCGACGTGGAAGCAGATTCCAAGCGCATCAGCCACCTGGCGCGTCGCGATCAGCAGCTGCTTCATTTCGGCCGGGTCGGCCCCGAACTTGGCAGCCAGGCTCAGCTTGGAATGCTCGGAAGAAACCCTAATGCGCACGCATAGTGTCAAGTCCGCCGCACCGCGCGTCGCGCGGACGATCTTTTCAAGTTCCTCGATCGCGTCGAGCGAGAAAATGCGTACGCCGTGCTTGAAATAAGCTTCCGCGATGGCTTCTTCGGCCTTGACCGGGTGCATGAAGCACAGCGTTGCCTCGGGCGCCACTTCGCGCACCAGCCGGACCTCGTTCAGAGAGGCGGTATCGAAATGCGTGATTCCGCTCTCCCACAACAGCCGGATGAGCTCCGGCGAGGGATTGGCCTTGACCGCATAGAGCGACTTGCCCGGAAACTTCTCGACAAAGAAGCGGGCAGCACGCTGTGCGGCATGCGGACGGAGGAGCGTGACCGGCTGAACCGGTCGCAGGGCTGTCGCTAGCCCCAGCGCGCTATGGTGCTTGTGCAATTCAAGGGACCTCCAAATGGATTCAGTTCAAGCAAGGCTGCCTTACGGTTATTGGAAGTCCCCTTGGGGCAGCGGCAGGCGATATATGAATTGCGATCCCCCTTGTAAAGTATAACCGTATCGGCAATTGCGCGGGTATGAGCGGCGCGCTGGAAAAGGACAGAAAGCCCGGTTTTCGGGGCGTGCAGCAAGCCTATGAGAAGATTTCGGCGGTGCTGCCGCCATCGCCCGTTCACACTTGCGAGATCGCGGGGCGCACCGTCTGGTGCAAGGCCGAATCGCTCCAGCCCGTCGGCGCGTTCAAGCTGCGCGGCGCCTGGCATCGGCTGACGGACCTTTCGGACGCGGAGAGGCGCGCCGGCGTGGTTGCGTTTTCAAGCGGCAATCATGCGCAGGGCGTTGCCTGGGCGGCGGGAAGGCTCGGGATTGAGGCAACGATCGTCATGCCGTCCGATGCGCCGGGTGTGAAGGTGGAGCGGACGCGAGCGCTCGGTGCGGATATCGTCTTTTATGACCGGATGGCGGAAGATCGGATCGCGATCGCGACCGGCCTGGCGGACGAGCGAGGGGCAACAATTGTACCCCCCTTTGCCGATCCCTGGATCATCGAGGGGCAAGGCAGTGCGGGCATCGAGGCCCGGGAGCAACTGGGGTTTGAACCGGACATGGTGGTTGCGCCGTGCGGCGGTGGCGGGCTCGTATCGGGGCTGGCGCTGGCGCTGCCGCGCGCACGCGTCGTCTTCGGGGAGCCGGAGGGGTGGGATGACATGTGCCGTTCTCTTGAGGGCGGTGCGATCGTGCCCGTGGGCCCGAATCCGCCGCCCACGGCCTGCGATGCGCTCCAGACACTGCAGGCTTCGCCGCTGACCTTCGACGTGCTGACAGAACGGGGTGCAACCGGATTTGCGGTGTCGGATGCCGAAGTCGGTGCGGCGATGCGGTTCGCCTATCGCGAAATGGGCCTGGTCGTGGAACCCGGCGGGGCCGCGGGACTTGCCGTATTGCTGTCGGGCAAGATCGCGCCGGCCGGGCGGACTCTGGTCATCCTCTCGGGCGGCAATGTCGAGCCCGCTGTCTTCGAACGGATGACGGCCTGATGCTCTCCAAATCAGCCTTCGATGCGATGCTTTCGATCTCGGTCCTCGTCGTTGTCGCACTCGGCTGGGGCGGATTCGCACTGCTCAGACGCGGGGAGGATCGCCGTCGCGCCATACTCATGCTGGTCGCGGCGGCCGTGTTGCTCGGCAACGTCCTGATCTGGAGCTGGCCGTCCTGACGATCAGCGGTCGGGCAGGTGGTCGAGCGTCAGCCGGATTTCGTGCAGTGTGCGGACGGTCGTTTCGAGGTCTTCGACCGGGATTTCCGCGACAAGCTGCTCGAAATCGGGGGCCATGGATTGAACCTTGTCTTCCTGCGCCTGGCGCCCGGCTTCGGTCACGAAGACGACAGCGGAAGCGTCGCGGCTGCCGGCGGGGGTGACGGTCACATACCCCTTGGCTTCCAGCGAAGCGACCTTGTCCGCCGTGTGCGCCTCTTCTTCCTGAAACGACCAGGCGATCCCGCCGATCGTGTCCGGGTCCGGATGCGTGCGGCGGAAATAGTTGAGGATGCCGAATTGCCCCGCCTCCGCCGGATCATCGCTGGTCCGCTCGATTCGCGTTCGTGCGAGGTGCTCGATAATCGCGATTTCCGTGAACAAGCCGAGGAGGGTGTCTTCCAGTTCGGTCATGATCAGCCCTCAACGAATGGTCGAATTGGGATCGAGCCGCATATCCAGATACTTGTCCACCGAAGCCATCAGTTCCTCTTGCTCATTTTCGAAAAAATGGTTCGCGTTGCGGATTTCATCGTGATGGATTGTAATGTGCTTCTGGGTGCGAAGCTTGTCCACCAGCTTCTGGACCGCGCCCGGAGTTACCACTTCGTCGCCCATGCCCTGGATGATGATGCCCGACGAAGGGCAGGGGGCAAGGAAGGTGAAATCATACATGTTCGCGGGCGGCGCGATCGAGATGAATCCCTTGATTTCGGGGCGGCGCATAAGGAGCTGCATCCCGATCAGCGCGCCGAAGCTGTAGCCCGCGATCCACGTCGTCTGGGCTTCGGGATGGATCGACTGGACCCAGTCGAGCGCGGACGCAGCATCGGAAAGCTCACCAATGCCGTTGTCGAACGTTCCCTGCGACTTGCCAACGCCACGGAAATTGAAGCGCAACGTTGCAAAACCGCGGCGTACGAAGGTCTGATAGAGTGACTGGACGATGCGATTGTTCATCGTGCCGCCGCCCTGGGGATGCGGGTGAAGGATCATCGCGACAGGCGCGCGGGGGCGCGGGCCGGGATTGAAACGTCCTTCAAGCCGGCCCTCGGGGCCGGGGAATATCACTTCGGGCATGAATCACTCGCAGACTTTGTTCGAACTGCGCACAGAACGGGCTGTGCGAACCGGATGGCGCCTATATAGGAAGGCCATGCCATTTCGCAATCATTCCGGACGACGCAATTGAAGGAACGCCTTTATCTCGATCATGCGGCGACCACGCCGGTGCTGGCCGCTGCACGCGATGCAATGCTCGACGGTCTGAAGCGCTGGGCCAACCCGTCATCTCCGCACGCAGAGGGCCGGGCGGCGCGCGGCGCGCTTGAGGATGCGCGCGAGCGGGTCAAGGCCGCGCTCGGCTGGGAACATGAGCTGATTTTCACCAGCGGGGCAAGTGAGGCGTTGGCGATTGGGCTCGGCCGGACAAGCGCGGATGCCCGCATCGTTTCGGCCGTCGAGCATGAAGCCGTGCACCGGGTCGCGCCCGATGCCTATTTCCTGCCTGTCGGCCCCGACGGTCTGGTCGCGCGCGACGCCCTTTTTGGCCGGCTGGCGGCGCTGAGGGCTAAGCAGCCTCTGGTTGCGATCCAGCACGCCAATAATGAAACGGGCGTCCTCCAGCCGCTCGACGAATTGGCAAAGGTCGTGCACGAAGCCGGGGGCATCCTGCTGGCCGATTGCGCCCAGTCGGCAGGCAAGCTGGCGCTGCCGGATGCCGACATCATTGCCGTGTCTGCACACAAGCTCGGCGGCCCTCCCGGGGTCGGCGCGCTGCTGGTCCGCGATCTTGCACTGATCGCGCCAACGGGCGGGCAGGAAAAGGGGTATCGGCCGGGAACCGAAAACCTGCCGGGCGCGCTGGGCTTCGCGGCGGCCTGCGAGGCGGGGCGCGGCTGGCTGGCGCGCGCGGCGGACCTGCGCTCGCATCTCGATGGCGCAATAGAAGCCGCGGGTGGCATCATTGTTGCCAAGGCCTCGCCGCGCATCGCCACGATCGCAAGCTACCGGATGCCCGGAAAGGCCGCGTCGGCGCAACTGATCCAGTTCGATCTGGGGGGCATCGCAGTCTCGGCGGGCAGCGCCTGTTCGTCGGGAACGCTGAAGTCCAGCCGCGTGCTGGCAGCGCTCGGATGGGGCGAAACCGAAGCCGGTGAGACGATCCGTGCCAGTTTTGGCCCCGACACGAGCCGCGCGGACATTTACCGGTTCATCGAGGCGTGGAAACGTATCGCACCGTGACCATCTACCTTGACTATCAGGCAACGACCCCGCTTGCACCCGAAGTGCGTGTTGCCATGCGGCCCTGGCTGGACGAAAAATTCGCCAATCCCCATTCGTCGCACAAGCTGGGTCGGGAGGCCGCTGCCGCGATCGAGCTGGCGCGGGAGTCGATCGCCGCGCTGCTCCCGAGCGGCGGCCGCCTCTATTTTACCAGTGGGGCGACCGAAGCGCTGAACTGGGCCCTGCGCGGCATTCCGGGGCGCGGGGGCATCCTGGTCGCGGAAACCGAACACGCCGCCGTGCGCGATACGGCGCTCTGGCTCGGCAAGGAACGGCGCAAGGTCCGGCTGGCGCCGGTTGCGGCAGACGGGCTACTCGATCCGGGCATGCGAATTCCCAAAGGCACGCAGCTGGTCTCGGCCATGCTCGTCAACAATGAAATCGGCGTGATCCAGCCAATATCCGAGCTGGCGGCGGCAGCACATGGAGCCGGCGCGTTATTCGTCTGCGATGCCGTGCAGGGATTTGGCCGCATGGAGATACCGGAAGGGCCGGACCTCGTCGCGATCAGCGCGCACAAGATTCACGGCCCCAAGGGCATCGGCGCGCTCTGGATCAGGGACGGGGTGGAAATCGAGCCGCTGATTCACGGTGGGGGGCAGGAGGGCGGGCTGCGTTCGGGTACCCTGTCTCCAGCGCTCTGCGCGGGGTTCGGCGTGGCCGCAAGAGTGGCGCAACAGCGCCGGGAGGGCGACGAGGCCCATGTGAACCATCTCTGGGACGTGGCGATGGGCCTGATGCCCAAGGGGTGGACGATCAACGGCTCCACAACGGCGCGCTACAGGGGCAATCTCAATCTGCGGCGCGAGGGACTCGATGCCGCGCGGCTGATCTCCGAACTGCGCAAGATTGCCTTTTCGGCGGGCTCCGCCTGCGCAAGCGGGTCGGGCCGGCCAAGCCATGTCCTGCGCGCGATCGGGCTCGACGATCGGGAGGCACGGTCGAGCATCCGGCTGGGGTTCGGCCGCTATACGACTGTCGCGGAGTTGCGCGAGGCGCTGCGGCTCATTTTCCACGCCGCTGAAGGCCAGCAGGCCATCGCCGCATGATCCGCGTCCGCTTCCAGAGCGCCGACGGCCAGTCGGTCAGCGAAGCAGAAGGGCAGGAAGGCCAGTCGCTCCTCGAACTGGGCCAGGCCATCGGACAACCGCTCGAAGGAACGTGCGAGGGGCAGATGGCCTGTTCGACCTGCCACGTGATCGTCGATCCCGAATGGTTTCCCCGGCTCCCGAAGGCAAGGGAGGAAGAAGAAGACATGCTCGACCTCGCGGCCTGCGCCACGCGTCACAGCCGCCTAGCGTGTCAGATCCTCCTGACCGAAGCGCTCGACGGCTTGACGGTGCGGATCCCCCCCGAAAGCCGGAACATGCAGGGGCGTTGATTTTTAGCGCCACCGCGGCCATATGCGCGGCGGGAGTCGGGCGGACGGTGCACTCGCCAACCTGGTCAGGTCCGGAAGGAAGCAGCCACAACGAATTCGCATCGGGTCGCCCGGCTCCTACCGCTCCCCTAACCCCGCAAAACCCCTTTCCTATTTCCCTCTCTTCGCCAATGGTCCCCTTCATGAGACTCAGGCGGAAATCGGATATTCGGACGACGGCGCGGCGACGGGATCGGGCGCTCAGGCCACTCTCAACTTGGTCAAGCAACACAGCGCCCGGAGGCTGCTGCAGGGCGCGGCCCGGCGACCATCGCCGTTTCCCCCTTCGACAATCGGCCGGGCGCCGACTAGAAGGAAAAGGATGACCGACTCCTCCGATCTTCCCGGATTCGATCTTGGCGAGCCGCCTCAGTCGGCTTCAGCGGGCGCCTATCGTGTCCTCGCGCGCAAATATCGCCCGCAGCGCTTTTCGGAGCTGATTGGGCAGGATGCGATGGTCACGACACTGGGCAACGCGATCAAGCGCGACCGGCTGGCCCATGCCTTCCTGCTCACGGGCGTTCGCGGGGTGGGCAAGACTTCGACCGCGCGGCTGGTAGCGAAGGCGCTCAATTGCGAAAAGGGGCCGACGATCGATCCTTGCAATGAGTGCGAAGCTTGTGTCGCGATCGCCGAAGGGCGACACATGGATGTCGTAGAGATGGACGCCGCATCCAACACGGGTGTGGACGATGTCCGCGAGATCATAGAGGCCGTGCGCTATTCCGCGGTATCTGCCCGCTACAAGGTCTATATCATCGACGAAGTGCACATGCTTTCGAAGAATGCCTTCAACGCGCTTCTGAAGACGCTTGAAGAGCCGCCGCCGCATGTGAAGTTCCTGTTTGCAACGACCGAGGTCAACAAGGTTCCCGTGACCGTGCTCTCCCGCTGCCAACGGTTCGACCTGCGGCGGATTTCGGCCGACCTTCTGGCTCGGCATTTTGCGAAGGTGGTCGAAGCCGAAGGCGTGAAGGCGGAGGATGAGGCGCTGGCGCTCATTGCGCGCGCCGCAGAAGGCTCGGTGCGTGACGGGCTTTCGATCCTCGATCAGGCGATTGCACATGCAGCGCTTGAGGGCGGCGGCGAAGTGACCGGCGTGCAGGTGCGCGACATGCTCGGCCTTTCCGATCGGGGCGCCATTCGCCGGCTTTTCGGCCTGTTGCTGGCGGGCGATGCGGGCGGCGCGCTCGCGTCGCTTCAGGAACAGCGCGATCTGGGCGTGGAGCCCGGCGCGGTGCTGCGCGGCCTGCTCGAACTAACGCACCGCACGACCTTGTCCAAAGTGGGCGCGCCCGCAGATGCCAGCCAGTCCGCCGAGGAGCGAGAGGCGCTCGACGGCTGGTCGTCGAGCCTGTCTTTCGCTCTGCTCCACCGTCTGTGGCAGTTGCTGCTCAAAGGCCATGAAGAGGTTTCCCGCGCGGCGCATCCGGGCGAGGCCGCCGATATGGCGCTGCTCAGGATCATCCATGCCAGCCAGTTGCCCGATCCGGGCGAACTCGCGCGCAAGCTGGAAGGGGGGCAGGCCGTTGCGGTGCCCGGGAATGTCGCTCCGGCGGCGGGGCAGGGGCCTTCCGCTTCGCTTTGCCCGGTACCCGCCGATTTTCCAGGCCTGATTTCGCTGCTCGAAACCAATGGCAAGCCGCATATGGGGCAGCAGCTGCACGATTTTGCCGGGCTTGTGCGTTATGCCCCGCCCGAGTTGGTCCTTGCCGCGGTCAAGCCGCTCCCGAACGATTTCGCGCGCGACCTGGCGGCCGCGCTCAAATCGCTCACCGGGACGGCCTGGCAGGTCGAGTTTACCGAGGGACGCGCGGCGCCCTCGCTGCTCGACCAGCACCGGCAGCGCGAAAATGAAGCGCGCGAGGCAATATTGGCCGATCCGGCGGTCATGGCTGCAATGCAGGCCTTTCCGGACGCCGAATTGATCGATTTTGAACGCGAAGAACAACGGAGTTTGATTGCATGAAGTCGCTGGATGACATTCTCAAGATTGCACAGAATGTCCAAGAACAGATGGGGCAGGCGCAGGCAAACCTCGATTCGATCGAGGTTGAAGGCATTGCGGGGGGCGGGCTGGTGAAGGTCCGTGCGACGGCCAAAGGGCGCATCCTTGGCGTGGCGATCGACGAGAGCCTTCTCAACCCTGCCGAAAAGCAGATTGTCGAGGATCTGGTCGCGGCGGCGATCAACGATGCCCGGACGAGGGCCGATGCGGTCGCGAACGAGGAAATGACCAAGATGACAAGCGGCCTGCCGCTGCCGCCCGGCTTCAAGCTGCCTTTCTAGTTCAGCGCAGGCAGGCGTCGAGCGCGTCCCGCCGGACGACGCCGACATTGGCAGCCAGCCGGTTGCCGTGACGGCGCGTAAAGCCCCTGGGGCTGACCGCTTCGCGCCTCTTGGGAAGGGGAAGGATCGCCGCGATCCGCGCTGCCTCGGTCGGGCTAAGGGTGCTGGCGTCATGCCCGAAATAGCGCTGCGCCCCCGCATTGGCGCCATAGGTGCCGATGCCGGTTTCCGCGATATTCAGATAGACTTCCATGATCCGCTTCTTGCCCCAGACAGTCTCGATCAACAGTGTGAACCAGGCCTCCAGGCCTTTCCGGAAAAAGCCGCCGCCTTGCCAAAGAAACGCATTCTTTGCCGTCTGCTGGCTGATCGTCGATCCGCCCCGGATGCGGCCCCCCTTGGCGTTGCGCTTGGCGGCCTTCAGGATTGCCTCGCGATCGAAGCCGTCATGGACGCAGAACTTCCCGTCTTCCCCCGCGATTGCGGCGCGGGCCATGTCGGGGTCCATGGTCGAAAGGCTCATCCAGTCCTTGTGCAGGCTGTGGCCGGACAGCACATCTCCCAGCATCGTGAACGTGATCGGGGGCGGAACGAACTTGTAAACGACGACCCAAAGGGCTGATCCCGCGACGAAATAGAGGAGGCCCCGGCCGAGGATCGACCCCGTCCGACGAATGATACTCCGGTTCCTGCGCACCGCCATATCGCCACATAGCCAGCCCTGCTGGCGTGCGGCAAGACTTGTTGAGTTGGCCGATTCCGTTGCCGCGCGCTCCCATGACGAACGTCCCAAAACGGGACTCGCGTCATCCAAACGTCACTAATCCGCCGCCTGAGAGTCACCGAGCCCGGTCACTGTGCACCGCACTTGTTGTCAGACGGGGAGAATGATTCATGCGCAATTCAAGGCTCGCTCTGGCTATTGCCAGCATGGCGATCGGTTCACCGGCGGTCGCGGTGACATTCGTGAACGAAATCGCGATCAGCGGTTCGTCAACAGACCTTTCACTGCTTGGCAATACTCCGAACGCCAACCGTCTTGGCGGCTTCGGCTCCGACCTTGTTTATGATGCCGCGACCAACCAGTTCTATGGGCTTACCGATCGGGGCCCCGGCGGCGGTCTGATCGATTATGCGCCGCGCATCCAGTCGTTCGGCCTGACCTTCGATTACAACACCGGCGCCATCAGCAATTTCTCGCTCAACGCGACTACCATATTGTCCAACGGCTCGGGTGCGAACTTTTCAGGGCTCAATCCGTTCCTCCTGAACGGCAGCAATGCGACGCTTGGTCTCTCGCTGGATCCCGAAGGCCTAGCCCGGCTTCCCAACGGTCATTATCTCGTTTCCGATGAATATGGCCCGTCGGTGATCGAGTTTGATGCGAATGGGAACAAGGTCCGCAGCTTTACGACGCCCGCCAATTTGATTCCCAAGCTCACGGACGGAACGGCCGACTATGTCTCGGGCCGCCCGACGATCAAATCGGGCCGTCAGGACAATCGCGGGTTCGAAGGCCTTACCGTTTCGGCCGATGGCAAGAAGGCCTATGCGGTCATGCAGGATCCGCTCGTCGACGAAGGCAATGGGGGCGACGGCCGGCTGAGCCGCAACGTCCGCATTGTGGTCTTCGATGTTGCGACCGGCACTTCGAGCGAGCAATATATCTACCAGCTGGAGTCAGTGGCATCGCTCAACACCATCGTTCCCGGCAACACTTTCAGCGCAACCAACCAGGGCCGTTCGATCGGCGTTTCGGCGATTTATGCGCTTTCCGACGGACGCTTCATCGTCCTCGAGCGCGACAATCGCGGCTTGGGCGTCGATGATCCGACTTCTGCCGTGCCGTCCGCGCTGAAATCTGCGTTCGTTATCGATCTGACCGGAGCAACCAACGTTGCCGGAATCAGCCTGGCCGGATCGAACGCATTGCCGGCCGGTGTCTCGCCGGTTGCCAAGACGGCCTTTCTCGACATTCGGGCAAAACTTCTTGCCGCCGGAATCGATATTCCTGAAAAGATCGAAGGGCTGGCCTTTGGCCCGCGCCTCGCGAACGGCAGCCTTGCGCTTATCCTTGCGACCGATAACGACTATTCGGTGACGCAGACGGGAGCAGGGCAGCAGTTCGACGTTTGCACCTCTGGCGTCGGCGGCGTTGCGAGCCAGGTCGCGCTCGGGAGTGCGTGCCCGGCGGGGCAATCGCTTGTCACGTCCCGGCTGTTCAGTTTCCTGCTGACGAATGAGGAAGCCGTTTCGCTCGGCTTCGCATCGGTACCGGAGCCTTCGACCTGGGCGATGATGATTGGCGGCTTCGGCTTCGTGGGTGGTGCGATGCGCCGCCGCCGCTACGAGCGAAAGGCTGTCATCGCTTGACGGCTAGGCAATATAGCTGGATTTGACCGCGCGGCAGTGCAATGCCGCTCCGGTTATGGAATTGAGCGAAAAAGTTCGTCGCTTTAGTCAAGATGGCGCGGCATGGCTGGCGCGCGTCCCGCCGTTGCACAGGTTGGGTCTGTTCGCATTCTGCGTGATCCTCGTGCTGGCGGGCTGGTATGTCGCAGGCATTTCGAATCCGCGCCGGCCGACAGACAAGGAGCCACGCCTTGTGCGGCGGCCGCCGGTCGTGGCGCCCGTGCAGCTACTCGACATTTCTCCGGACAAGGCGCGTGCGATCAACTCGGCCATGCCTTTTTCTAAAGCGCCGCTTGTGCGTGCCCAACCCATCTTCTTCGATCGCAAGCGGCCCGACTTCGACCGCGCGCGCGATTGCCTCGCCTCCGCTGCCTGGTACGAGGCGGGCGATGACACGACGGGCGAAAGGAGCGTGGTTCAGGTCGTTCTCAATCGCCTGATGCACCCGGCATTCCCGAAGACGGTCTGCGGCGTCGTGTTTCAGGGTCAGGATCGCGAAACGGGATGCCAGTTCACCTTTGCCTGCGACGGTGCCCTTGTCCGCCGATCGCCGTCGGACAAGGCCTGGTTGCGTGCCCAGGCGATTGCAGAACTGGCTTTGCGTGGAAAGGTCGACCCCTCGGTTGGCCTTGCCACGCACTATCACACCGATTGGGTCGTACCGAACTGGAGCAGCTCACTCGACAAGATCGCTCAGGTCGGCACGCACCTGTTCTTCCGGTTTCGCGGATTCTGGGGGCAGCGCGCCGCGATGCGCCGCCCGCCGGGCGTGGTGGAGCCGACTATTGTCAAGCTTGCGTCTCTCTCCCCCGCGCACGTCCCTGCCGAAGGGGATGCCTTCGTCATGCCGAAGCCCGACGATGCGGAGATTCTGGCGCTTGTCGATCGATTGCAGAAACAGGCCGCAAACCACCAGCTGGGCGCGCCCGTTTCCGTGCCCCGGCCCGCAGGTGGCAGCGGGTTCAATCTAAAAGGGAATAGTTTGGCCGTTTCCGATCCGGACAAGGGGTTGTTCGGCCTCACACTCGATCTCAATCGCGCGCCGGGAAGCTACACGCTTGTCGCAAGATCGCTCTGCGGCGATCGCGCTCGGTGCACCGTGTTAGGCTGGCGTCGCGGGGATTCTCCGGCGAACATGGCCGAGTTCCGGGCCAAGCATGGCTCGGCCCTGTTCAGTTACCAGTTGACGGGCAAGACGCCGGAGAAGAGCCTGTGGGATTGCCGCGAAATGCCGAGGGCTGCGGAGCAATGCCTTCCCGGCACTGCTCCTTCCTCAGCGCCCGCAAGCATCGAATAAGCGGACTCAGGTCGTCAGCAGGCGCTTTTCGCCGGCAATCTTCATCATGGCCTTTTGCAGCTTTTCGAACGCGCGCACTTCGATCTGGCGGACGCGTTCGCGGCTGACGCCGTGCGCCTGACTCAGTTCCTCGAGCGTCTTTGGCTCCTCGACCAGGCGGCGTTCGGTCAGGATGTTCTGCTCGCGCGGATTGAGCGCGGCCATTGCCTCTGCGAGCAGCGCATGTCGGACCACACGTTCCTCGGCATCGGCATAGGCTTCGTCCTGCAGCGGCCGTTCGTCAATGAGCGAATCCTGCCATTGGCCTTCACCATCCTCGTTCAAGGAGATGTTGAGCGACGTATCGCCGCCGTTCGACATGCGGCGGTTCATGCTGACAACTTCGGCCTCGGTAACGCCCAGATCCTTGGCAATCTTCTTCACATCCTCGGGGCGCAGGTCGCCATCCTCGAACGCGGCAAGATTGCTCTTCATCCGCCTGAGATTGAAGAACAATTTTTTCTGGGCCGCAGTCGTCCCGATCTTGACGAGGCTCCACGAGCGCAGGATGAATTCCTGGATCGAAGCCTTGATCCACCACATCGCATAGGTCGCGAGGCGAAAGCCGCGATCCGGCTCGAACTTCTTCACGCCTTGCATCAGGCCGATATTGCCTTCGGAAATCAGCTCGTTGACCGGCAGGCCATAGCCCCGGTAGCCCATCGCGATCTTCGCGACGAGGCGAAGGTGGCTGGTGACGAGTTTCGCCGCCGCTTCAGGATCCTGATGTTCCTGAAAACGCTTGGCGAGCATATATTCCTCTTCCGGCGAAAGCAGCGGAAATTTGCGGATTTCGGCCAGATAGCGGTTGAGGCCCGCTTCGCTTCCCAAAGCGGGAATGGTAGCAGGAACATTTGACTTCACTGCGACTGATTTTGCAGCCATTTTTACAACTTCTCCCTGCGCATCGGCCTTGATGGCCTGGCGCTTACTTGCTGCCTTTATACACCGAGAATGCTGAACAGTCTCTGCATATCGTCCGGAATTTTGCTTTCGAACCTGCAATTTTTACGATCAACGGGATGAACGAAACCGATCACCGCAGCGTGCAGTGCTTGTCGGTGAAAGCCCAAATCCTTCAGAATCTCGCGATGGGCAGGTCGTGTCCGGCCATAGACTGGGTCGCCAAGCAGGGGGTTGCCTATTGATGCCATATGCACCCGCACCTGATGCGTCCGCCCCGTTTCGAGCTGGCATTCGACCAGCGCTGCATCCCGGAGCGGTTGGAGCAGCCGGTAATGCGTAATAGCACTCTTGCCGTGGCCCGCCCCTGCGATCGCAACCTTCTTCCGGTTTTGCGGCGACCGCGCCAGAGGGGCGTCGACCGTGCCGCTGGGAGGGTTCGGAATGCCACTGGTCATGGCCAGGTAACGCCGCTCGATGCTGTGTGCGGCAAATTGCTTCGCAAGCCCTTCATGCGCTCGATCGGTTTTGGCGACCACGAGCAGCCCGGACGTATCCTTGTCGATCCGATGGACGATCCCGGGCCGCGCCACGCCGCCAATGCCTGACAGCCTGCCCCGGCAATGGTGGAGCAGGGCATTCACAAGAGTGCCGTCCAGGTTGCCGGCTGCCGGGTGGACGACCAAGCCCGCAGGCTTGTCGACGACAAGAAGGTGATCGTCCTCGAAAACGATATCGAGTGGAATATCCTGCGCTTCGGCTTCTGCCGGGCGCGGTTCGGGAATGACGAGCCTATATGCGGCACCGGCGCGCGCCTTGGCCGAAGGGTCGCGCGTCGCGATCCCGCCAAGCGTCACTTCGCCGGTCGAAATCAGCGCCTTGATCCGCTCGCGCGATAGCGTCGGCACAAGTGTGGCGAGCGCGCGGTCAAGCCGCCAGCCCTCCATCTCGGCCGAAATCGTCGCGTTCACGCTGGAACCCCCTTTTGTCATCGCCTAGGGATGTGGCGATGGTGGTCCGAATATCAAGTCTGCTCCAGGCGCAAATGCTGGCCGAAGCGGCAGCAACACCGGAGCGCGAAGTGTGTGGCCTGTTGTTCGGCGTTGCGGACGAAGAAGTTACAACGATCCGGCCCTGCGCCAACGTGGCCGCCGATCCGGCAAAAACCTTCGAAATCGACCCAGCCTCGCTGATTGCCGCGCACAAGGCTCAGAGGAGCGGCGGCCCTGTGCTGATCGGCTGCTATCATTCGCATCCCAACGGCGTTGGCGAGCCATCGTTGCGCGACCGGAAAGCTGCCGGTGGCAAGCAAAGACTCTGGCTGATCATCGCGGACAACCGCATTAGGGCATGGATACTGGAGGGCGACGGCACGTACGAGGAGGTAGGGATTGTTCCCGCCTACTGAACGCGCTGCCTTGCAACCGCCGCCCGCTTCGGCCAATGGGACAGCGGATCTGGGGGTTTGACATCATGGCAATGGATGCGATCGATTTTGCGAGCCTTTTGTGTTCAAGGCTGTGCCATGACTTGCTGAGCCCGGTCGGGGCGCTCAATAACGGTATCGAGTTGCTGGCCGACGAGCATGATCCCGAAATGCGGGGCAAGGTACTCGAACTGCTTTCGGACAGCGCACGCGCTTCTGCCAACAAGCTCAAGTTTTTCCGCCTCGCTTTCGGAGCCGCTGGTGGTTTTGGAGACCAGGTCGACGCACGCGAGGCAAAGACCGCAATTGAGGGCGTGTTTGGAGCAGGCGGCCGGATTCAGCTCGGCTGGCTCGTCGGCGATGCGACGCTGACCAAACCGGCGATCAAGCTTCTGCTGAATTTGGCACTGATTGCGGGTGACGCCCTGGTCCGGGGCGGGCGGCTCGATGTCGGCGCCGAAACCCGCGACGGTATCACTGAGATTGTGATCCGCGCAGAGGGCGATCGCCTGGTTCTCGATCCCGAACTGAGGCTCGCTTTGCTGGGGCAGGTAGAAGAGGACAAGCTGGCCCCGCGTGCGGCGGCGGCTTGGCTGGCGCACAAGATCGCCACGTCCGGTGGCGGGGCGATCCAGGCTTCCGATCCTTCCGAGCCCTTCCTCCTGTTCGGTGCGACGATCCGGGCAGCATAAATTTCCTCTCCATCCTCCTTCGGGACTGTCTAGGGAAGCTTATGGATTCGCAGAACAGTTCGAAGCCCGATCCGGTCGGACGCTATTCTGCGCCGGAGGGCCTTACGGCGAGGGATTACCTGATCGCCTGCGTCATGAACCTGATGTGGGGCCTGAATCTTATAGCGGTGAAGATGGGCGTGGACCTTGTTGCGCCGCTGACGGCCGCTTGGCTGCGTCAGGCGATGGTTCTTGTCATCTGCCTGCCCGCGCTCAGGATCATTCCTGGCAAGATGCGCGAACTGCTTATGCTCGGGCTCATGTCGGGCGCGCTTTTCTACATCTTCGTCAACCTGTCTCTTGCCGTGTCGAACAATATCGGTGCGCTGGCGATTGCGGGGCAGCTTGGTGTGCCGTTTTCGCTGATCATGGCCGTGGTCTTCCTTGGCGAAAGAATTCACGGCCCCCGGATCCTGGGGATTGTGCTGTCCTTCGGCGGCGTCGTCCTGCTGGTGTTCGATCCGGCGGCTGTGCATGAGCAGCTCGGCATTCTCCTTACCGCCGCATCCTGCGTTGTCTGGGCATTTTGTTCTCTCATTCAGCGGCGGCTGATCGGGACGCCAGTGCTCACGATCTATGCCTGGGTAGGGCTTGTCGGGAATTTGGTTCTTCTTCCCTTTGCGCTCTGGTTCGAACCGACAAGTTTTGCCGGCCTTCCAGCACTCCCGCTCTCCACCTTTGGCTGGATTCTGTTCTCCGCGCTGGGCTCGACGGTGATCGGGCAAGGCTCGATGAGCATCCTGCTCCAGCGCCACCCGGTCTCAAGCGTGATCCCGCTTACCCTCGTTACCCCGGTGATTGCAGTGATTGCGTCCTCGCTCTATTTCGGAACACGGCTGACGCCCCAAATGGTCATCGGCGGGGTGATCGTGATGATCGGTGTCGCGATCGTCACGACGAGGACCGCTAAGGCGAAGGAAGCAGGGCAGGGATCATGAGCTCGATCATCGATACGCCATCGCCGAACTTCGATGAGCGGGCTCTGCCAGTGACGATGATCGTTCTCCACTATACCGGGATGCCCGATGCGGCTTCGGCCATAGCCCGGCTGAGCGATCCCGAAGCCAAGGTTTCGGCGCATTATGTGATTGCGGAAGATGGGCAAGTCGTCCGGATGGTCGATGAAGCCAAGCGGGCCTGGCATGCCGGCAAGTCCTTCTGGCGTGGCGTGACGGATGTCAATTCGGCAAGCGTAGGGATAGAGATCGTCAATCCCGGCCATGAATTCGGATATCGCCCGTTTCCGGTTGCGCAGATCGACGCCCTTGTTGCACTTATGCAGGAAATCACGCTGCGCTACCGTATCACGCGCGGGAATGTCGTCGGCCATTCGGACATCGCGCCGGCGCGCAAGGAAGATCCAGGCGAACTTTTTCCCTGGGAACGGCTTGCAAAGCTCCGTCTCGCGCTTCCCAGCCCGACCAGGAACCTGATGGATCCGCATTGGACCGACGCAGGCTTTTTGCTGGCGCTTGAACGATTCGGTTATGACGTGACCGATCCTCTGGCGGCGGTTCGTGCTTTTCAAAGACGCTTCCGGCCTGCCACAATAGACGGGATCATAGACGGGGAATGCCGGGCGAAGCTGCTTGCCCTACTGCTGCCCAGGCCGATGGGAGACGATTGATGCAGATATTTGTAACCGGAGCATCGGGGTTTGTTGGTGGCGCGGCAACCCGCGCCTTGATCGCGAAGGGCCATAAGGTGGTGGCCATGTCGCGCTCCGAACGCTCCGACAAGGCCATCGAGGCTATGGGAGCAAAGCCCGTGCGCTGCGACCTGGACGCGCTCGAGGCAGCGCATCTGAAAGGCTGCAAGGCCGTGGTGCACTGCGCTGCCTTTGTCGAACCCTGGGGGCCGCGCGATGCTTGGTACAAGGCGAACGTTCTGGGCACCCAGCGGGTGCTCGATGCAGCGCGTGCCGCGGGCGTCAAGCGCTTCATCCATATCGGAACCGAAGCGGCTATCGTGCATGGACAGGATGTCCGCGACGCTGACGAGACATATCCACTCTCGCCTGATTCACCCTATCCTTATTGTGCGACCAAGGCGCAGGCGGAAATGCGCGTTCTGGCCGCGAACGAGCTGGGTACCTTCGAAACCATCGTCCTGCGTCCGCGTTTCATCTGGGGACCGGGCGATACGACGCTGCTTCCTGCGGTCGAGGCCATGGCGAAGTCGGGGCAATGGATGTGGATCGGCGGCGGGACGGCGATGACTTCAACCACACATGTCGACAATCTGGTTCATGCGATCGAGCTTGCGTTGACCGACGGCCGTGGCGGGGAAGCTTATTTCATTCTCGATGATGGCACGATTTCGATGAAGGAGATGATCAGCGGGATGGCGGCAAGCCGTGGCCTGACGCTGCCGGACAAATCGATCCCAGCTTGGGCCGCCGATCTCGGCGGAATGCTGTGCGAGACGATCTGGCGCCTGTTTCCGCTTAAGGGCGCACCACCGCTGACCGCGCATGCCGCAATGGTCATGTCGCGAGATTGCACGCTTGACGGTCGGAAGGCACGCGCCGAATTGGGATACAAACCCGTCGTGACGGTTGCGGCCGGATTGAAGGCGCTCAAAGCCGCGAACAGCAAGCGATAATTGCATTTTCGCCCCGATATGGCTTAGAGGGCAGCCTGCCAGAGGGTCAGGCGACCGCTGCTGCGTGGGAAACCGCGTGGGGGAGGAAAGTCCGGGCTCCAGCGAGGAACGGTGCCGGATAACGTCCGGCGGGGGCGACCCCAGGGAAAGTGCCACAGAAAATACTCCACCGGCATTCGTGCCGGCCAGGTCGAAATGGTGCGGTAAGAGCGCACCGCGCCACTGGTAACAGCGGCGGCAGGGCAAACCCCACCGGGAGCAAGACCGAATAGGGGCGGCGCACGGCATCCTCCTGCCAGTCGCCCGGGTTGGTTGCTTGACCCCGGATGCAAGTCCGGGGCTAGAGGAATGGTCGCCCATCGCATGCAAGTGCGAGGACAGAACCCGGCTTACAGACCCTCTGGCGCTTTCGTTTTCCGCCTCCTTTTGGTAGGGAGGTCAGTCTATGTCCAGAAAAACGAGATCCGATGATTGGGGCTTTCCGCGCTGGCGCGGTTACGGCTCTTCGCGCGAGGCTACCAAAGTCCGGTTGTGCGATCGCCACGGCTGCACCAACCCGGGGGACCGGCCCGCGCCGAAGGCCCCGAATAGCCCCGAGCGTTGGTGGTTCTGCCTCGAACACGCTGCGGAATATAATTCCAATTGGGACTATTTTCAGGGTTTGAGCGCGGAAGAGGCCGCCCAACGTGAAGCGAACGAGCGCCGCGATGCGAGCGGGTTCCAGGATGCGAAGCACTATGGCTGGGGCGGCCCCGGCGACGGCTCGCGCAGCCGCGAGGAAATGCGTGCGCTCGACATATTGGGGCTAGAAATCGACGCGGAGTTCGAAACCGTGAAGGCCGCCTGGCGAACGCTCGCAAAGGAAAATCACCCCGATGTGAACGCGGGCGATGAAGAAGCCGCCAAACGTTTCCAGGCAGTTCAGATGGCCTATGAAGTCTTGCGGTCCGCCGAGGAGCGGAGACTGGCGCTTTAGGCGCTACTGCTCGAGGCTGTCGGGCAGGGGATCCTTGCCCGAAATCTTCTTTGCGAGCGCCTCTGCGTCGGCGATCGTCCAGGCTCCGCTTAGCTGGAGAACGCCATCGAGAATCGGCTCGCGCATGATCGGGTCTGCAACCGTTACTTCATCTAGAGCAACATGTGCGGGCTTTCCGACCAGCCTGCCGGTGACAATGGCAATGCGTTTCGACGCCGCTTCGCCGAATGTGATCCTGATGGACGAAGTGCCGTCCAGTTCAGGTTGGGCCCGTGCATCGAGGATTTCGGACTCAGGGAAAGATTCCCCGGCAATCAGGAAGCTCCGCTCGGCGGCATGGGCCGGGGCGGCGAGGGCCAGCATGAGCGGCAGGAACGTCAGACGGAACATGGTCTGATCCTATTGCAGATTTGGCTCTGGTTAAAGTAGGCGCGAGGCGGTCTGCCGGATCAGCGCAATCATGTTCGGAATACCCTGGGTGCGGTTGGAGCTCAGCTGGTTGCGAAGATCGAAGGGCGCCAGAGCCGCGTCGATGTCCGATTCGAGGATGGCTGCCGGCTGCTTATCCTGAACGCTCAGGAGTACAAGGGCGATGATCCCCTTGGTAATGGCGGCGTTGCTGTCGGCAAGGAAATGGAGCCGGCCATCATCGAGACGGGTTGGATAGACCCAGACGCTTGCCGAACAACCCCTGACGAGCGTAGCATCGGTTTTTAGTGCTTCAGGCATCGGATCGAGCGACCGCCCCAAATCGATCAGCAGGCGATAGCGGTCGTCTCCATCGAGGAATTCATATTCTTCCTGCAGGTCGGCAAGGCTGGGCATGGCCTGCCGCTAGCAGGGGAGGACCTTAGAGGTCCACCCCTGCCGCGATGGCTTCGAGCTTGCGAATGCGTTCCTTGAGGTCCGCGATTTCGATGCGGT
Organism: Sphingomonadaceae bacterium; assembly: GCA_041916635.1. GTDB lineage: Bacteria > Pseudomonadota > Alphaproteobacteria > Sphingomonadales > Sphingomonadaceae > Aquisediminimonas. The sequence goes on from JAYRZE010000001.1 coordinate 2,157,219, forward strand.
TGTTCGCAATGGGTGCGGCTGGACCTTCCCGGTGCGCGTCGAGTTCGGCGCGCTTCAGGTCAAGCCAGGCCTTGAAGCCCTTGAGGCTGACCGAGGCGACGAGAGCAATAGCTGCCAATCCGGCCGCCGCCATGATCAGGTAGAGAGTTGCAGTGTCCATAACGACCTCCTGTCTTTCCCATGAGGCTCAGCGGAGCTTCTCGATTTCGCGATCGAGCTGCACGGCGCTGCTGGTGTCGGTTGCGAGGCGTTCGAGAACGGCGATGCGTTCCTTCAGCGTCCTGATTTCTTCGCGCATGCGGTCTGCATCGGGATCGGGCAGCTGTTTGCCGACATAGACTTCCTCCGCGTGGCGGCCCCGTCCTCGGCGGACAATGCCGTATCTCGCTCTCAACACGCTCGCCACGGCAGAAATGGCGACAATCATCACGATCATTTCCGGAACGTTCATCGTTCTTCTCCCTGGGGCAGTTCTGCTAGTTCAACGGTTTATTGCGGAGACTCTCGATCTCGTCAGAGACTTCGATCCCCTTGTCGGTGATGATGCGTTCAAGAACCCGCATCCTTTGTTCGAGCCGTTCGGTGTGAGCGGCATATTGCGCGGTTCGCTCGGCGGTTTCGTTGGTCTGCACCTCAAGCTGCTTTTCCCGAAGCTTGATCAGCTTCGACACTGTTCGGGCAATGATCGCGACGATCGGGATCGAAAGCGCAACAATCGGTATGAACACGGCGATATTATCGACGGCCATTGTCAATCTCCTCAATTTGCCGTCGCGCGGCGAAGGTCTTCGATTTCGCGCGTCAGGCTATGGGCTTCGTCGGTCACGATCCGCTCTACCGTCGCAAGCCGGTCCTTGACCGATCCGAGCTCGGCACGGAGCTGTGCATTCTCCTGGGTGAGGAGCTTCACGCGTTCCACGGTCTCGGCGTCGTTCAACGGGTAGATCGGCTTGCCCCAGCTGCTTTCGAGCGGATAGCCGTTTTTGATCCGCAGCCGCGTCGTGTATATCCATCCGGCAATTGCCATGATCGGGATACTGAGGGCCACCGGAACGATCCACGGCAACTGGGTGATGACATAGTCAACGGGTTCCATCTGGGCTTTCCTATCTCAGCTTTTCGATTTCGGCGGTAAGGCGGCTCGGTACATCGGTGGCGATCCGTTCGAGAACCGCAATCCGTTCCTCCAGTCTCAACACCTGGCCGTGCAGCTTGTCATTCTCGCTCGTGAGCAGCGCGATCTTGCGATCGGCCTCTGGATCGGCCTTGGTAACCGCGCCGCCCCATTCGTTGTCGAGCGGATAGCCATGCTTCGCCCTGATCCAGCTCGTGATCATCCATGCGCCGTAGCTCATTGCGATAATTGCGAGGACAAATGCGGGTCCACCCCATTGCATCGTCATTCTCCCGTGTGAGTGCCGGCCTTAGCGAAGGCTGTCAATTTCGTTGGCCAGGCTTGAGTTGCGGGTCGTGTAGTAGGTCTCCACATCGGCCAGACGGCGGTCGATATCGCGGAACTTGGCGCGGACATCGCGGGTCGTGCGAGCCGGGGACTGGCGAACGCCTTGCCAGAATTTCTGGTCCTCCAGCGTGTCATAGAGACCCGTTGGCTTGGGGTTGGCGAGCCATGCGATGACCAGATATGCGATGAGCAAAGTGCCAGAACCGAAGATTGTGCCCAAGACCATGCCGATCCGGATCAGGGTTACGTCGAACCCTGTGTAATCGGCGATCCCCGAGCAGACGCCCAGCCATTTGGCATTGTGCTTGTCGAGGTAGAATTTGGTGCGGCTTGCGGACATTGTCTTATCCTCCTGGTGAAGTGTTTGTATGTGTCAGTGGCGGTTGCTGATGCGCGGTGCGGGCGGCTCAAGCTCGCCGGTCTTCCAGTTCGGATTGTCGGCGGTCAGGATGCGCTCCACAGTGTTGACGCGTTCATCAAGGCGGCGGGCCATATCGTGGAGCTCGTCGAGAAGATTTTCATCCTCGCGGGTCAGCGACCCGGCCGTCTTCCACTTTGTAATGTGGTGCAGGATCAGCCAGGGCAACCCGATGAAGAGAATGCCGACGACGATTGGGGCGACGATAATCTCATCCATGATCTCAGCCCTTCTTCGCGACGCTGGCCTTCAGCGCTTCAAGAGCGGCATCGACCTTTTCGGATGACTTGAGTTCGTTGATCTCTTCCTCGAGGCTCTTGGGCTCCTGGCCCATGTGGAGCGCGTCGGCACGGCCTTCGGCAAAGTCGACGCGGCGTTCGAGGACATCGAAGCGGGCAAAGGCTTCCTCGACCTTCGAGCCAGCATAGGCTTCGCGAACCTTGATGCGGTTATGCGCAGATTCAAGCCGGGTCATGATCGCATTCTGGCGGGTCCGCGCTTCGCGCAGCTTTGCCTGAAGCTTCGAAATGTCGGCTTCGGAGGCCTTCAGCGCCTCATCAAGCGCGCCGATTTCAGTTTGGAGTTGCTCGGCCATGTCGGTCGCCTTCTGGCGTTCGACAAGTGCTGCTTTGGCCAGGTCTTCGCGATCCTTGGAAAGCGCGAGCTCGGCCTTCTCAGTCCAGCTCTCTTCGAGTTTTTCGAGCTTGGCGATGTGCCGGCGCATTTCCTTCTGGTCGGCAATGTTGCGGGCGGCCGTGGCGCGCACCTCAACCAGCGTTTCTTCCATCTCCAGAATGATCATGCGGATCATCTTGGCGGGGTCCTCCGCCTTGTCGAGAAGGTCGGTGACGTTGGCGGCGATGATGTCGCGAGTTCTTGAAAATATTCCCATTGGTAAAACTCCTGGACTGAAACGCGGTTTGTGGCGGCGATAATAGGTGGGGCGGATGGCCGGGAGAGTGGGGTGGCTCTCCCGGCCAGGGCTTTCCTGCCTGGGGGGGGAGGCAGGTACCAGGTCGTTCATGCGAGCGGCATCACGATCGGGGCCTGCGTCTGCGCCGGGGTGGCAGCAGCAGCCGGGCCAACGGCGCCGATCAGGCAAGTGGCGGCGAACAGAACGCTGAGCGAAACAGCTGTCAGGCTGCCGATGGCGGCGGTGATGCTGTCGCGGAGGTTGTAACCATTGTACGTATTCATTTCAGTTCTCCATGAACCTTGGCATTGATATTGCCAGTCGGGGCGACCGGCTTGCCAACAGCTAAGCATGAGCCGTGCCAATTTTTGAAAATGGCCGAATTCCAAGGTTCCTTGGGGGTTTTCCCGCGTTCATGACAAATTCATCTTGCTATTAGTTGGGAAATAATACTAACAAATGGCAATGGATAGAACCAGTCAGTTCGTCGGAGAGTCAGGGGCATTCCTCGACAGCGTCGAGCGGGCAAGCCGCGCCGCTGCGCTCAACCGTCCGGTATTGGTAATCGGCGAACGGGGGACCGGCAAGGAACTTGTCGCTGAACGCCTCCACAGGCTCAGTCCCAGATGGGATGGGCCATTCGTCACGATGAATTGCGCCGCGCTAACGGAGACGCTTATCGAGGCCGAATTGTTCGGGCATGAAGCTGGCGCCTTCACCGGTGCGACCAAGGCGCGTGAAGGCCGGTTCGAGGAAGCCGATGGCGGAACCTTGTTCCTCGACGAGCTGGCGACTCTTTCCGCTGCAGCGCAGGAGCGACTGCTGCGGGCTGTAGAATATGGCGAAGTCACCCGTATTGGGTCAAACCGCCCCATCCGGGTCGATGTTCGGATCGTGGCCGCGACGAACGAGCATCTGCCTGCCCTCGTGGACAAGGGGCGTTTCCGGGCCGACCTGCTCGATCGCCTTGCCTTCGAGGTCGTCACCCTACCGCCGCTGCGTGCGCGCGAGGGCGATATCGATGTCCTGTCCAACCATTTCGGGCGGCGCATGGCCTCCGAAATGGAATGGACACGCTGGCCGGGCTTTTCGGAACAGGCCCTTGCCCAGCTCAAAAACTATGGCTGGCCGGGCAATGTTCGCGAATTGCGCAACGTGATCGAACGCGCGGTCTATCGCTGGGAAGATCCGGACGCGCCGGTCGACGCCATCGAATTCGACCCGTTTGCTTCTCCCTGGCGGCCGCTGCAACCCCCGAAGGATACGGCGAACAAGGTGGAAGATACCAAGTCGGCCTCGACCGAGGTGGCTACGTCCGCGCCGTTGGCGGAGGAGGCTGTGGAAATCGGCGATTTACGAAGCGCCGTTCTGGCCCACGAGCGCAAGATCCTCGAGGCCGCGCTGGCCCAGCACCGTCATAACCAGCGGGCGACGGCAAAGGCGCTCAACCTGAGCTACGACCAGTTGCGACACTGCCTCAAGCGACACTCTCTATTGAGCTGAATCCTTGGGGGCCGTGCCCAGCCCGTGGCGCATGAGCATCGGTACGTTGGCGGTCGCAAACAGGATCGTCAGGATCGTTACGCCCCAGACTTTGATCGTCAGCCAGGCATCGAACCCGACGCTTCGGCGCAATATCTCGTTCACCACGGCCATAGCCGCGAAATACCAGGCCCAATTGCGTGAAAGCAGGAGCCAGCCCTTGTCGCTCAGTCCGTCATAACCGTGCTCGAGCACGGCCTTGAGCAGCGCCCGGCCACGCAACAGGCCGCCGAACAATATGGCGGAGAGGATGCTGTAGATGATCGTGGGTTTGATCTGGATGAACTTGGGATCATGCAGGTAGAGCGTCAGGCCGCCAAAGACGAGCACCAGGATTGCCGACATCCACATCATCGGGGAAATGCGGCCCAGCTTCCATTTGGAAATGACGACGGCAGTCGCGATGGCGACCATGAAGATGGCGGTTCCGCCAAGCACGCCCAACAGCTTGTAGCCGATGAAGAACAGGACGAGCGGCGCATAGTCGAGCGCGGCGGGAAGCCAGCCCGGCGTGCCTTTTGCGCGCGCCTCGCTCACGCGCTTGCTCCTGCAATGACATGCGCCATTTCATTCGCATCGAACGGGCGGAGGTCTTCAAGCGTTTCGCCAACGCCGACAGCGTGGATCGGCAGTCCGAATTTCTCCGCTGCGGCGACAAGAACGCCACCTCGCGCCGTACCATCGAGTTTCGTCATCACCAATCCTGTCACGCCGGCTACTTCCTTGAATATCTCGATCTGGCTTAACGCATTCTGACCCGTGGTCGCGTCCAGAACCAGCACGACATTGTGCGGCGAAGCCGGGTTTATCCGCCCCAGAACGCGCCGGATCTTGGCCAGCTCGTCCATCAGCTCGCGCTTGTTTTGGAGCCTGCCGGCCGTATCCACGATCAGAACGTCGATCCCGGTCGCGGTGGCTTTCTTGACGGCGTCGAACACGATCCCGGCTGCATCGCCGCCTTCGGGGCCGCTGACGATAGGCACTCCCAGCCGCTCGGCCCAGACCCTCAGTTGGCCGATCGCTGCCGCCCTGAACGTATCGCCCGCGGCAAGCATGACGCCGTAGTCCTGCTCGAGGAACAGGTGGGCGAGTTTTGCGATCGTCGTGGTCTTGCCCGATCCGTTGACGCCGATGACAAGGATGACTTGTGGCCTGGGGAACGCCTCTATCTCGATTGGGACAGCGACCGGGGCAAGAACCTTCGCGATTTCGTCAGCAAGGACCTCGCGCACGCCGGTTTCGTCGATGCCGCGCTCGTACCGACCGTCGGCCAGCCGAGCGCGGACTGCTGCCGCGGTTGCCGGGCCCAGATCGGAGACGATCAGCGCTTCCTCAATTTCGTCGAGGGTAGCTGAATCCAGTTTGGATTTGGTGACGAGTCCCGTCAGGTTTTCGGTGAGGCGCTCGGACGTCTTTCTGAAGCCGCCGAGCAGCTTCTTGTGCCAGCGAGTGTCGTTCACGCGGGAATGCCTGTCAGCCTCTGGCCGTCCGAGCCGGTGATAAGGGTATCGATCATCGTGCCGCGCATATTGCCGTCCGCTGCCCTTTGTTCAAGGGTAACGCTGGCGAAATTGGGGGCATGGCCCGCCCGGCCGTCCAGTTCAACCAGCACAGTCTGCCTGCTGCCGACCAAGGAGGCGAGCCAGCGGCTTTTTCGTTCTGCGGATGCGGCGCGCAACTGATCCGCGCGCTCCCGAACGAGCTTGCGGTCCAGTTGCGGCATTCTGGCGGCGGGGGTTCCAGGGCGTGCTGAAAATGGAAAGACATGGCCAAAGACGATGTCGCAATCGTCGAGCAGTTTCAGGCTGTTCGCGAACATCGCCTCTGTTTCGGTGGGGAAGCCTGCAATGATGTCCGCACCGATCGCGATGTCCGGGCGCCGGCGCTTCAAGCGTTCGACCAGCGCTACGGCTTGCGCGCGGGAGTGGCGGCGCTTCATGCGCTTGAGGATCATGTCGTCGCCGGATTGCAGCGACAGATGAACGTGGGGCATCACCCGCCGTTCGTTGACGATGATCTCCTCGAGATGTGGGTCGATCTCGATCGAATCGAGCGAGGAAAGTCGCAGGCGCGGCAAGTCGGGAACGTGCTTCAAAATTCTCTCGACAAGGCTGCCCAGCATAGGGCTGCCCGGCAGGTCGGGACCATAGCTCGTCAGGTCGACCCCGGTCAGGATAACCTCCTGCTGTCCGCGATCGACTGCAGACCGAACAGCGTCGATGACGGCACCTGCCGGGATCGACCGGCTTTCTCCTCGGCCTTGTGGAATGATGCAGAAGGTGCAGCGATGATCGCAGCCATTCTGCACTTCGATGAAAGCGCGGGCATGATCCGCGCCCGATACGGCGGGAAGAGCCGGAGTGACCCGCTTTTCCCGGTTGCCGAGCAGGGCCGACACTTCCGGCATCGCGGAAAAGCTCTCGGCGCTCGTCTCGGCTGCACAGCCCGTCACGACGATCCTTGCATCCGGCCGCCGCTTGGCTGCCTGCCGGATGGCCTGCCGGGCCTGCCGTTCGGCTTCGCGCGTGACGGCGCAGGAATTGACGACGATCAGGTCATCCTCGTTTGCCATTCGTGCTCGAATGGCTTCGCCTTCCGCGAGGTTCAGGCGGCACCCGAAATTGATGACTTCCACGCTCAACCGAAATCGTCCCAGTCGGCCTCGCCCGTAAACACGTAGGTTGCCGGTCCCGACATGTGAATGGCCTCGCCATCAGCCCAGGCGATTTCGAGATCGCCGCCGGGAAGCGAAATCTTCACCGGCGATTTTGCGACTCCGGCCCGGATGGCTGCCACCGCAGTGGCGCAAGCGCCGGTTCCGCAGGCCCGCGTCAGGCCGACGCCGCGTTCCCACACACGCAGCTTCAGATGATCCTTGCCCGCCACGCTCGCGACATTGACGTTCACCCGTTCGGGAAAGAGCGGGTCATGTTCGATGACCGGCCCCAGTGCCTCAAGATCGATAGCGTCGGAGTCGGGGACGAAGAAAATGACGTGCGGATTGCCAACATTAACCGCCGCAGGGCGAGCGAGCGCGTCCCAATTCACCGGCATGTCGCGCGTATCCATCGGCATCGCGAGCGGGATAAGTTCCCAGTCGAAAGCGGGAGGAACAAGCATCACGGTCGCGCCCGCCTCGCCGGGCTCCGTGTGGAGGATGCCACCCAAAGTTTCAATATTGGCAGGTTTCTCCATTAGGAGTGCAATGCACCGGGTGGCGTTGCCGCAGGCTTCGACTTCCCCGCCATCGGCGTTGAAGATCCGCATCTTGACATCAGCGACGTCCGACGGCTCCAGCAGGATCAACTGGTCGAAGCCAATGCCCGTTCGCCTGTCTCCGATCGCGTGTGCTCGCGCGGGCGTCATTTCAACGGGCGCTTCACGCGCGTCGATCACGACAAAATCGTTGCCCAAGCCGTGCATCTTGTGGAACCGCGTCTTCATTGCGCGGAGGCGTTTAGCCTAGTGATCGAAAAAGTGCGAACCCCGAAATTTCAGCCCATTCGGCGCAAGCCGCCGGGAATAGGAAGCGCCGCCTGATCGAGGGGATCGGTTTCGCGTGTTTCGGCCCGCATCGAGGGAAGGAGATTGCGCTCGGCAAGAAGGGCCCGAGTTTGGCCGATCGACATGGGTTTGCCGAAGTGCCAGCCTTGGCCCTTGTGGCACCCAAGCTGGCGAAGACGCTCTTCGATTGCCGCATCCTCGATGCCTTCGGCCGTGACCGAGAGGCCAAGGCTGTCGCCGAGCCGCGTGATCGCGTTGACGATCGCCGCACTTTCCGGATTGTCGATGATCGAAAGGACGAAGCTCTTGTCGATCTTGATTCGGTCGAAGGGCAGGGCGCGGAGGTGTGCCAGAGAGCTGTAACCCGTTCCGAAGTCGTCGAGCGCAAGGCGGATTCCCTGATTCTTGAGGCTGCCGACAATCGACTGTGCCAGCGCAAGATTTTCGAACAGCGACGATTCAGTGATTTCGATTTCAAGGCGGCTGGCGGGGAAACCGGTTTCCACCAGCAGTTTGACGATCTTTTGCGCCAGCCAGGGGTCCTTGAGCTGGGCCGGAGAAATATTGACCGAGATGACCAGCGACGGATCCCAGCCCTTTGCCTCAAGCATGGCCTGACGCATCACGGATATCGAGAGATCGGCTATCATGCCGGTCTCTTCTGCGATCGGTATGAAACGTTCGGGCAGGATGATCCCTTGTGTCGGGTGATCCCAGCGCGCAAGCATCTCGAAACCGTTCAGCCGGCCTGTCGTCAGATCGACCTGCTGTTCGAAATAGGGCACGAACTCGCCACGTGGAATCCCGTTGCGCATACCCGTTTCGAGGTCGTTGCGCTGCTGGAGCGCCTGTTCCATCGAGGCGTCGAACCATGCAGTGCGATTGCGGCCCTGGTGCTTGGCGGCGTACATGGCGATATCGGCGCGACGCATGAGAGCATCGATGTTGTCGCAGTCTGCGTCCGAATGGGCGATGCCGAGCGAAACGCTGATGTGTGTGAAGATGCCGTCTGCGTCGAAGGGCTGGGAGAGCCGCGTGACAATGGCATCGGCTACCCGGTCCACCACATCGCGATTGGCGAGGTCGAATATGAACGCGCAGGCAAACTCATCGCCTCCCAGGCGTGCCGACAATGAATTGGGCGGCATGAGCTTGGCAATCTCTGCCGCAACCGCTCGCAGGAGCGCGTCTCCGATTGCGTGGCCGTGCATGTCGTTGATGTTCTTGAAGCGATCGAGATCAAGCATCAACATGGCCAAGGTCTTGTCGCGACGGACGGCCTTCGCGAGCATTTCAGCGCCGTTTTCGGACAGCGAGCGGCGATTGTGAAAGCCGGTCAGTGGATCGCGCAGCGCCAGTGTCCGGGCGCGCTCTTCGGCGGCCTTGCGTTCCTCCACTTCGCGCGAAAGGTCATTGTAACGCCGCCAGCCGAATAGGATCAGCGCGATGTTGAGAATTAGGGCGATCGTGAGCACACGGTCGCTTCCTACTCCAGTGCCGACTATGGCATCTATTGTAGAAGAAAGAACCGATGTCCCGGTGCCGATGAACATGATGATCGCGGCGATGACGACGGCGCCGGTATATATGTCTTTCTGGGCGGCTTGTGTGGCATTCTTGCCATCGGCCTCGTCGCGCTTGAGCATGGTTCCCACTATCGATTGCCCCCGGAGTGAGTTTGCAAGGGTCAGGGCTTAAGGCCGTGGGGGTGAAGAAGCGGTTAAGAGCAAATCGCACGTCGCGGATTGACCTTTGCGCGCCGCTTCTGTAGGCGCGCCGCAGCTTTTCAAGCGGAAAGCGTGGATTTGGCCGCCCGAGGGCGACGCTGGCCGACGAGGTTTCGTCCGCCGGCGCTTTGCGTTTTGGGCCTAAGTGATCGGAGCGAACGGATGTTCGAGAGTTTGAGCGACAGGCTGGGCGGGGTCTTTGACCGGCTGCGTGGCCGTGGTGCGCTCAACGAAAACGATGTCCGCGAGGCGATGCGCGAAGTGCGCATTGCCCTGCTCGAGGCCGATGTCGCGCTTCCGGTCGTCCGGTCATTCATCGATAGCGTGACGGCGCAGGCCGTTGGCCAGTCGGTCCTCAAGTCGATCACGCCGGGCCAGCAGGTCGTCAAGATCGTCAACGACGCGCTTGTCGAAATGCTTGGCAGCGAGGCCGCGGAGCTTGATCTTGCAGTCACACCGCCCGCGATTGTCATGATGGTCGGCCTTCAGGGTTCCGGCAAGACCACGACAACGGCAAAGATCGCGAAGAAGCTCGCGGAAAAGGACCGGAAAAAGGTCCTCATGGCGTCACTCGACGTCAATCGCCCGGCTGCACAGGAACAGCTCGCTGTCCTTGGCGAGCAGATCGACGTTGCAACTCTTCCAATTGTTTCTGGACAGCAACCGGTCGATATCGCGAAGCGGGCGCTGCAGGCGGCAAAGCTTCAGGGCTTCGACGTGCTGATGCTCGACACGGCGGGCCGCCTTCATGTCGATGCCCAGCTGATGGACGAGATGAAGGCCGTCGCCCAGGTTTCGGACCCGGCGGAAATCCTTCTCGTCGTTGACTCGCTGACAGGTCAGGACGCGGTGAACGTCGCCAAGTCATTCAGCGAGCAAGTGGCGCTGACAGGCGTCGTGCTGACACGCATGGATGGCGATGCGCGCGGCGGCGCGGCGCTTTCGATGCGCGCCGTCACGGGCAAGCCGATCAAGTTCGTCGGCACCGGCGAAAAGCTCGACGGGCTGGATGTATTTCACCCCGCGCGCGTCGCAGGCCGTATTCTTGGCATGGGCGATGTCGTCAGTCTGGTCGAGCGGGCTGCCGAGACGATCCAGCAGGACGAGGCGGAAGCGCTCGCCGCTAAAATGGCCAAGGGCCAGTTCGACATGAACGATCTGCGCGCCCAGCTTGGCCAGATGCGCCGCATGGGCGGCATGGGCGCGCTGATGGGCATGATGCCCGGCATGAAAAAGGCGCAAGCGGCGATGGCCCAATCGGGCGTCGATGACCGCATCCTGATCCGGATGGATGCGATGATCGGCTCGATGACGCCGAAGGAGCGGGTCAAGCCCGAGCTGGTCAACGCGAAGCGCAAGATCCGCATCGCCAATGGCTCGGGCACGACCGTCCAGGAAGTGAACAAGCTGCTCAAGATGCACCAGGAAATGGGCACGGCAATGAAGCGGCTCCGCAAGATGGGCGGAATGAAGGGTTTGGGCGCGCTGCTCGGCAAGGGCGGCGGGCTCGGAGGATTGATGGGCGGTGGCGCTTCGGGCGGAATTCCCGGCCTGCCCCCCGGCATGTTCAAGCGGTAATTTCAGTTCAACACAAGGAAGACACAAAATGGCAGTTTCCATTCGTTTGTCGCGTGGCGGTTCCAAAAAGCGCCCCTATTACCGGATCGTGGTCGCGGATGCCCGCTCACCGCGTGACGGCAACTTCATCGAGAAGATCGGAACCTATAATCCGCTCCTCGCCAAGGACGATGCCAAGCGCGTGACGCTCGACACCGACCGCGCCAAGCATTGGCTGGGCGTCGGCGCGCAGCCGACCGATCGTGTCGCCCGTTTCCTCGATGCCGCCGGCCTCAAGGAACGCGCCGCCCGCAACAACCCGAACAAGGGCAAGCCCGGCGAAAAGGCGCTCGAGCGCCTCGAGGAGCAGGCGAAGAAGGCCGAAGAGGCAGCTGAAGCCGCGGCAGCGGCCGCTGCTGCACCCGAGCCCGAAGTCGTCGAGGAAGCAGTGGCTGAAGAAGCGGCAGCCGAAGAATCTGCTCCGGTCGAAGCCGTTGCCGAAGAGGCCACGTCTGCTGAAGATGCTCCTGTAGCTGAAGAAGCAGCTCCGGCGGAGGAAGCGCCTGCAGTCGAAGCTGTTGCCGAAGAAGCCCCGGCTGCCGAAGAAGCAACCGAGGAAAAGGCCGAGGGTTAAACCTTGGCTCACCGCCCCGTCACCCTTGCCGTCGTCATCGGCGTGCACGGCGTGACGGGGGAGGTGCGCTTGAAGCTGTTTGCCGAGGGGCTTGAGAGCCTGACGGCGCACAAGTGCTTCAACGATGGAGCGTTGACGCTGAAAAGCGCACGTCCGGGTAGCAACGGCATGATCGCCCGTTTCGCTGAGGTGACCGATCGCAATGCCGCCGAGGCCCTGCGCGGCACCGAACTCACCGTTCCCCGCGAAGCCCTCCCGCCATTGGCTGAGGGCGAATATTACCACGCCGACCTGATCGGCCTTCCCTGTGTTTCAACCGAAGGCAAAGATATGGGAAAATGCGTTGCCGTCGAAAATTTCGGTGCGGGCGACGTGATCGAGATCGAACGCCCCGACGGCAAGCGCTTCATGGTGCCCATGAAGGTGGAGGCTGTGCCGGAATGGTCGATTGAGCGCCTCGTGATTGACGCAATGTTCGCGGCATAGTATATACATAAAGTATATACGGAGATTCGTCGTGGAAAAAAATGAGGAATATACGGGCAGGACGTTCAAGTCTGGCAATTCGGTTGCGCTGCGCCTGCCCAAAGGGCTTGGCGTTCCCGAAGGTACCGAAGTACGGATGGTTAGGGAGGCGCAGATGACTTTTCGTGTCGAACCGGTCGAACAGCCGAAGCGTATGATCGATGTGAGCGGGTTCGCCGGGAAGGCGCCCGGGATCAAATTGGCGCCTCGTGAAGATTTCGAGGAGCGTCCCAGCACGATCGCTGCGCGCAAGGCGGCCGCTTCGGCTTCATGATCCGCTATCTCATTGACGCAAACTCGGCGGTCTATGCGATGGATGTAGGGCATGATGCGCTCACGGCCCGCATTGCCGCCTGTACCGCAGGAGAAATGGCGATCTCGGTGATCAGCTTTGCCGAGATCGCCTATGGCACATATGTTGGCAAGCCACCGCCGCCGGAGGTTCTGGAAGCCTTTGTGCGTGCCATCCCCCTGGTTCCCTTCGACGAGGCGGCGGCGCGGGAATATGCAAAGCTGCCATTCAAGCGCGCCCGGTTCGATCGTCTGCTGGCGGCGCATGCGCTAGCACTGGATGCGATTATTGTGACCAACAATGAAGCCGACTTCGCCGATGTGCCGGGGTTGAAGGTTGAGAATTGGACGGTTTGATGGTCGGCGTACTTGATCGTGTTATCCGGATTGCCGAATATCATTCTGGACTGAAGAATCTTTGCGCTACCAGTTCACTCGCTCACGACATCCGTACTTCTGGTGACGATATTGACGAATTTGCCGAAGCTCTTTGGAAAGAGTTTGGCGGGGATGTTGCATCATGGCCTTGGCACCGGTTCGCGAACATGAATGAACCTCATATCCTCACAGGGCTCCTGTTCATTTGGAGATTGGTAACATGGCCAATTCGTGGCCGAATTTTTGATCCGGTTCCATACGAACGCCTGCAACTCGGCCATATTGCGGCGGTTATAGAAAAGGGCGAGTGGTTCGAGCCATGACCTTCCACGCCCAAATCCTGACGCTCTACCCAGAGATGTTCCCCGGCCCGCTGGGCGTTTCAATCGCCGGTCGTGCGCTGGAGGAAGGCGTCTGGTCCTGCACCCCGATCCAGATACGCGATTTCGCGGCTGACAAGCATCGCACCGTTGACGATACGCCGGCCGGCGGTGGGGCAGGGATGGTGCTCCGGGCCGATGTCCTCGCGGTCGCCGTCGATCATGCCCTCGCGGCCCAACCCGACGTCCCGATTCTCGCAATGACACCCCGCGGCAAGCCAATCACTCAGGCCCGAGTCCGCGAACTCGCCGCAGGCCCCGGCATCACGATTCTCTGCGGCCGTTTCGAGGGTTTTGACGAACGGATTTTCGACGCCCGCCCCATCGAACAGGTCTCGATGGGAGACATTGTCCTTTCCGGGGGGGAACCTGCGGCGTTCATGCTTCTCGACGCTTGCATTCGCTTGCTTCCCGGCGTAATGGGCGCGGCTTCGAGCGGTGTCGAGGAGTCCTTTGAAAACGGACTTTTGGAATATCCGCACTATACCCGACCTGCTGAGTGGGAAGGGCGCACGATCCCCGAAGTGCTGCGATCGGGGGATCATGCGAAAATCGCTGCCTGGCGGAAGCAAAGGGCGGAGGAAGATACACGGTTACGCAGGCCGGACCTTTGGGAGCGCCACGAGGGCGCTCGGGCCCAGCCTGCCTCTGACGCGCGGCGGAAGACCAAGAAGGACAAGTGAGGCATGAACCTCATTCAGACGATCGAAGCGGAACAGATCGCAAAATTGACCGCGGACAAGAAGATTCCCGAATTCCGTCCGGGCGACACGCTGAAGGTCGGCGTGCGCGTCGTAGAAGGCGAGCGGACCCGCGTCCAGAACTATGAAGGCGTTTGCATCGCGCGCTCGAACAAGGGCATGGGATCGAACTTCACGGTGCGCAAGATTTCGTTCGGCGAAGGCGTGGAACGCGTTTTCCCGCTCTATTCGCCCAACATCGATTCGATCGAAGTTGTCCGCAAGGGTGCCGTCCGTCGCGCGAAGCTCTATTATCTGCGTGGCCGCCGCGGCAAGTCCGCGCGCATCGCGGAGCGTCGCGATCACATTACCACCGGTGAGACGAAAACGGGCCAGGAGGCCTGATCCCGCTCGTTTGACCGAACGAAACGCCGAAAGGGCCGGGATCCACACAGGGTTCCGGCCCTTTTCTTTGATTTGAAGGTAGAAGGAAGAAGACATGGGTTATCGGGTCGTAGTCGCAGGGGCCACAGGCAATGTGGGCCGTGAAATGCTGAACATCCTTGCCGAGCGCGAGTTCCCGGCCGATGAAATCGCGGCGCTTGCCTCGTCGCGCTCGACCGGCGACGAAATCGAATTCGGGGAGACGGGCAAGAAGCTTCGCGTCCAGAATATCGAACATTTCGACTGGGCTGGTTGGGACATCGCCCTGTTCGCGATCGGGTCCGAAGCCACGAAGAAATATGCACCGGTCGCTGCCGCCGCTGGCTGCGTCGTGATCGACAACAGCTCGCTCTACCGGATGGATCCGGACGTTCCCCTGATCGTACCCGAGGTGAACCCGGACGCAATCGACGGTTACAAGGCACGCAACATCATCGCCAATCCGAACTGCTCGACTGCGCAGATGGTCGTGGCCTTGAAGCCGCTTCATGATGCGGCGAAGATCACACGCGTCGTGGTTGCGACCTATCAGTCGGTCTCGGGCGCTGGCAAGGAAGGGATGGACGAACTGTTCGAACAGTCGCGCAACATCTTCGTCGGCGACCCGGCGGAGCCGAAGAAGTTTACGAAACAGATAGCGTTCAACGTGATCCCGCATATCGACAGCTTCCTCGATGATGGCTTCACCAAGGAAGAATGGAAGATGGTCGTCGAAACGAAGAAGATCCTCGATCCGAAGATCAAGGTCGTCGCAACCTGCGTGCGCGTGCCGGTGTTCGTCGGCCATTCGGAAGCGCTGCACGTTGAGTTCGAGAACGAGATTTCGGCCAAGCAGGCGCAATCCATCCTTCGCGAGGCGCCGGGGGTGATGCTCGTCGACAAGCGCGAGAATGGCGGATACGTGACGCCGATCGAATGCGTGGGCGACTATGCGACCTTTGTCAGTCGTGTCCGCGAGGACGCGACAGTCGAGAATGGCCTCGCGCTCTGGTGTGTATCGGACAATCTCCGCAAGGGAGCCGCGCTCAACGCCGTGCAGATCGCCGAACTGCTCGGGCGGCGGCACCTGAAGAAGGGGTGAAGGCAACTATCTGAGGATGGTGCGCGGATCGACCAGCTTCACTTCGTGCATCATTCCCAGATAGGCGTCGTAATAGGGCTTGTGCGACATCCCGACGATCGAAAGGACACGCGCGCCCGGCCTGTTGCCGAATGACGCGCGGATGTTCGCCACCATGCGCAGGTTTCGCGTTTCCCACCATGCGACATATTGCCGCCCGTAATAGGGCGGTACATTGTCCTTCAATGCCGCACCGAAATCCGCGTTGATATTTGTCCTGAGCGAAGCCGGATCGTTGAGGAAGCGGTAATAGTCGATGATCGATTGTCCGGGCGCGGGGGAATCGATCTTTTTTCGGAATTCGACAAGGTTCTCGCCAGCCGTCTTCCAGACGCCGGTGATAGCCTTTTCGAATTCCGCGCCCAGCGTTGCCGTGATGTTGTCGGCGCTATGGTCATCGACCGGATAGACCCGCTCCAGTCCGAGGCGCGCCGCCAGCGCGGCCCCGATCAGGTAATTCTCGTTCATCCGGGTCTTTCTCAGGTTTAGCTCGTCGACGAGTGTCGCGTCGAGGCCGTCTCCGGCATGGCGTTCTGCCTCAGGCAGGCGCAGCCACTGGACCAGTGCCGAGGCCTTGTCGTTCGCTGCGGAGAACAATGCGGCAAGCCGGCGGCGGTCCGCGGGCGCCGGCGCCGGCGACCACGCGTCAAGCGTCTTCTTCACTTCCGCTATCGCCTGCGGCACATCGAGCCCGGTTGCCTTTCGCGCCGCGTCGGTGTTCGCGCAATAGTCATTGGCCGTTCCTGGATAACTGGTCTCGTAACGGGCCAACATGTCGCAATCTGGCCCAGACAGTGCTTCGATCGTGATGACGTCCGGCTGGAAGGCGGCGAGCCTGTCAAGAAGCGGGTCGAGCCGCTCGACCCTGAAATCCTTGGGCAGCCCAGAAAGGTGAACCGTGCCGAGTACCATCACCTCGGTTTGTGGGCCTGCAAGGCCCTTGTTCCAGTCGGAGATTGCAACGGTCGGGCTTTTTGCGCTTGCAAGGCTTGGCGAACAGGCCAGCGCCATGGCAATGAGGATGGATGGTTTCATGAAACGCCTCGCTCAAGGTGTATTATGTCTATAGATCACCCAGGCGAGCAGAAACGTCAATATGGAGTATTGGTTGTGGGCTCCGAATGTTCGGGCGGATGTCAGTGCGGCGCAGTCCGCTATCGCCTCGATGCACCGTTGCCGTTGGCCTATGCGTGCCATTGCGGGGACTGCAAGAAACAGTCGGCAAGCGCCTTCTCGATGTCGATCGCTGTCCGATTTGATGACATCGACGTCGCGGGCGAACTTGCAGTGTATCAGACAGCGTCGTTCAGCGGCGCGCCGAAGTTTGCGTATTTCTGTTCGCAGTGTGGCACGCGTCTTTGGCATCGGCCCACAAGGGTGAGCGAATGGGCTACGCTGAAGGTCGGGACCCTGGATCACGCCGCCGAAATTTCGCCCGCGGGACATTTGTGGGTTTCGAAGAAGCAGCCATGGATACAGATCCCCGACGGCGTCCCCGCCTTTGATACGCAGCCGGATGACCTGCACGCTTGGCGGACGAGTTTGAAATAGGAAAGGACATAGGATGACGGAAAGGGCCACAGGCGGCTGTCAATGCGGCAGGATCCGCTACACGGCGGAGATCGAGAATTACGACGCCTATCTCTGCCATTGCCGGATGTGCCAGCGTGCGACCGGGGGCGTTTCGATCGCCTTCAAGAATCTGCCAAAGGTGAGACGCCATTGGGAGCGGGAGCCGGAATGGTATTACAGCTCCCCCATCGCCCGCAGGCCTTTCTGCAACGCCTGCGGTACGCCGCTGGGGTTCGAGTTTATCGATGGCGAGAATTGCGATCTGACCGTCGGCAGTTTCGACGATTCCTCTCCTTTCGTACCCACCAGCAATTTCGGCGCGGAGTCGCGACACGATGCATGGTCGGACACGGCGCACCTCCCCGCGACACGGTGCGATGAGCATGCGCCGCTTGTGAAGCGGTGGAAGGATGCCGGCGCGGAAATGCCGGCATGAGCACGACGCAAGTTCGCTATTTCTCCGCGTCGGATGGCACACAAATCGCCTGGCGGGAAATGGGGCCTGCCAACGGAGATGCGCGGCCGCTGCTCCTGATCCACGGCTATATCAGCGATGCCACCACCAACTGGATCACCTATGGCGCGGCGGCGCAACTCGCGGCGGCCGGGTTCCGGTGCATCATGCCCGACCTTCGCGCGCACGGGGACAGCGACAAACCGCACGACCCGTCCGCCTATCCGCCGGACATTCTCGCTGACGACCAGTTCGCGCTGATCGACCATCTGGGGCTCGAGGATTTCGACCTTGCCGGCTACTCGCTCGGCGCACGCACGGCGGCGCGGATGTTGGCGCGGGGCGTGCGCCCGGGCCGCGCCATATTGTCGGGCATGGGGCTCGACGGACTGGTCCAGACCGGGCATCGCCGCGATCATTTCCGCCATATCCTGCGCAATATCGGCAAGCATCCCAAGGGAAGCCCCGAATGGATGGCAGAGGCGTTCGTGAAGACGACCGGCGGCGATCCGGTGGCGCTTGACCTGATCCTCGACACGTTCGTTGACACGCCCGAAGCCGTACTCGCCGGGCTTGACCTGCCGATCGGGATTGTCTGCGGGGTGGATGATGAGGATAACGGCTCGGCAATCGCGCTCGCCGGGGTTCTGCCGCAGGGCGAATTGATCTCAATTCCCGGCAATCACATGAGTGCCGTCACCAAGCCCGATTTCGGCCGCGCCTTTGTGGGATTCCTGCAAAAAGGCCGGCAAAGCTGAGCTTCGCCGGCCTCCTTACGCCCCCCGGGTAGAAAGGACTGCTGAAAGGAAAGAGTCAGGCGACCTGGGCGAAATCCTCGCCCTCGTCGGCCTCGCGCAGCACATAGCCGCGGCCCCAGACCGTTTCGATGTAATTCTCGCCACCGCACGCCAGCGCCAGCTTCTTGCGCAGCTTGCAGATGAAGACGTCGATGATCTTGAGTTCGGGCTCGTCCATCCCCCCATAGAGATGATTGAGGAACATTTCCTTGGTCAGCGTCGTGCCCTTACGCAGCGACAGCAGCTCGAGCATCGCATATTCCTTGCCGGTCAGATGGACGCGGCTGCCATCGACCTCGACGGTCTTGGCATCGAGATTGACGGCGAGCTTGCCGGTGCGGATGACCGATTGCGAATGACCTTTGGAGCGGCGAACGACTGCGTGGATGCGGGCGACCAGTTCTTCGCGATGAAATGGCTTGGTCACATAATCGTCCGCACCGAAGCCGAAGGAACGAACCTTCGAATCCATTTCGCTGACGCCTGAAAGAATGAGGACCGGGGTCTGGACCTTGGCAACCCGAAGCCGCTTCAGCACGTCATAGCCGTGCATGTCCGGCAGGTTCAGGTCGAGGCAGATGATATCGTAATCGTAGAGCTTGCCGAGATCGAGGCCTTCCTCACCCAGATCCGTCGTATAGACGTTGAAGCCTTCATTGGTGAGCATGAGCTCGATTGCCTTGGCAGTCGTCGGCTCGTCCTCGATCAGCAAAACACGCATGGGCAGGCCCCCTTATGAAAGTCCATTGCGGCAACCGGACCCCCTGTCCGGCGGCCGAGTGCAAGCTCTATTAACCAAAAATGTAATGAAGGGAAAAGGTTAATTTTGCGTAAACCGGCCTGAATCCACGAGTCGTGCCTTGTCGAAACCAAAAGCCTCGGCAACAAGTTGGTAACTTCGGCACCGCGCTTCATGGTCGGGCATGATGTTCACCAGCATCAATTCGTCCGCGCCGTAAAGGCGTGCGACGCCGTCCAGCGCCTCGCGAACCTCCTCTCCGGTTCCGAGCGTGACGCGCCGGTTCCGCTCGGGCAGCGGGCTTTTTCTGGCCCATTCGGCCGCCTTTTCGACCGACGGCACCGCGATCAATTCCCCGCGGACGAGGTGTGCGAACATGACCTGCGCCGGAAGCGCGAGCCGCTTCGCTTCGTCGGCGGTGTCTGCCGCGATCACCCAGGTGGCAACCATCAGGTGCGGCGCCTCGAGCCAGCGCGACGGGCGGAAGGTCCGGCGATAGATATCCGCCAGCGGCGGCGCGTCCGAATTGATGAAATCGGCGATGCAATAGGGCAGGCCGGTTTCGCCCGCCCAGGCGGCGCTGTCGGGGGAGGATCCCAGCAGCCAAAGTTCGGGCGATCCGCCATGGCCGCTCGGCAATGTGTCGCGCAACGGTGCGAAAGGATGATCGGCAGGAAGGCCGTCGCCAAGATAGGCAATGATTTCCGCAAGATTCCGGGGAAAGTCGTCGACTGGCATTTGCCGCGACCGATCGCGCTGGAGGGCGAAGGCGGTGCGCGGATCGCTCCCCGGCGCGCGGCCCAGCCCCAGGTCGATCCGCCCGGGCGCGAGCGCGGAGAGCATCCGGAAGGTCTCCGCCACCTTGAAGGGTGAATAATGCGGCAGCATGATCCCGCCAGATCCGACGCGGATGCGCTTCGTTGCCAGCGCGACCGGCCCGATCAGCGCTTCGGGCGCGACACCCGCCAGCCCCGGCGAGGCATGATGCTCGGCCAGCCAATAACGGTCATAACCAAGCGCATCGCAGCGTTTCGCAAGGTCGATCGTGTTGGCTAGCGCGTCTGCCGATGAGCATCCTTCGGCAATGGGGGACTGGTCGAGGACGGAAAGGCGATAGGGCTTGGTCATGCGCCTTTCATACTCGGGAATCCTCCGCTCGCCAGCCTTGCCTTTCTGATCGGGCAGGACTAGTCGGGCGGCGAGCCGTAGCGGAGGGAAAGATGAGCGAAGCTGATCCGATCCGCCCCGAAGAGTTGGTCGCGGACCCCCACCTCGATGAAGACGATCAGCTGAAATCGGCTTTCGTCCGCCAGGTTTTCGACGCTGTCGAAGCTGGAGAGGACGAACGCGTCCGCGAACTCGTTTCGCCGCTGCACCCTGCCGATATCGCTGACCTGTTCGAACAGGCGCCTTCGGAACTGCGCTCGGATTTCGCAGCATCGCTCGCGGACTTGCTCGACAGCGATGTGATTGCCGAACTGAACGACCATGTGCGCGAGGAACTGATCGATACGCTCGACCCGCGCGAGGTTGCGGACATTGCGAGCGAACTCGAGACCGACGATGCTGTCGCGATTATCGAGGACATGGAGGAGGAGGACCAGCGCGCCGTCTTGCGCGAGCTTTCTCCCGATGACCGGGCGGCGATCGAAGAGGCGCTGTCCTATCCGGAGGAATCCGCCGGCCGCCTGATGCAGCGCGACCTGATTGCGGTGCCGGAGCATATGACGGTCGGGCAGGTGATCGATTATCTCCGCGACAACCAGGACCTGACGACCGATTTCTGGGAAGTCTTTATCGTCGATCCGCAGCACAAGCCGATCGGGACCGCAAATCTGAGCTGGATCCTGCGCACTCCGCGCAATGTCGGCATGTCGGACGTCATGAAGCGCGAGCAGACGCTGATCCCCGTCGACATGGACCAGGAGGAAGTCGCGCTCCGCTTCCAGAAATATGCGTTGATCTCTGCGGCGGTTGTCGACCCCGCAGGGCGCCTTGTCGGGATGATCACGGTCGACGACGTGGTGCACATCATTCAGGAAGAGGCGAGCGAGGATATTCTGAAGCTTTCCGGCGCCGGCGATGGCGACATCAACGAACCGATCCTCGACAGTTACAAAAGCCGCGTCCGGTGGCTGATCGCGAACCTGATCACGGCGCTCGTCGCTTCGTCGATCATCCGGCTGTTCGAAGGCACGATCGCCCAGATGGTCGCTTTGGCGACGCTGATGCCGATCGTTGCGGGTGTTGGCGGAAATGCCGGCACGCAAACAATGGCGGTTGCCGTTCGCGCTATTGCGACGAACCAGTTGACCCATTCGAACACGCTCAGGACGATTGCCCGAGAAATCCGGGTTGCGTTCCTCAATGGCGCGACCGTGGCCTTGGTCATCGGATTGGGCGTGGCGCTGGTTTTCGCCAATCCGCAGCTCGGGACGGTGATTGCGGCAGCGATGATGACCAACATCGTCTTTGCGGGATTTGCCGGGGTGATGGTTCCCGTCATTCTCGACCGGATGGACGTCGATCCTGCAGTCTCGTCGTCGGTATTTGTGACGATGATCACGGATTCCATGGGATTCTTCGCTTTCCTTGGGCTCGCGTCGCTCGCTGGTTTGGCGAGCTGACCATGCTCAATCTCACCCGCATTGCTTTTGCCTGTGACAATTACGGCGTGCTGGCGGCCCGGATCGCTTCGCGCGAAGCCGATGGCGTTGTCCGTTTGTCGACCCGATATCGGCCGAAGCGGCACGAAGAACTGGTCGGCGGCTCGCTATACTGGATTTTGAAGCACCGCCTTGTCGCGCGAAGCGAAATACTCGGTTTCGAGGAGGTGGAAGGCGGGCGAACAGCAATCATCCTTTCCGCCCGGCTCATCCCAGTCGAGCCCGTTCCGCGCCGGGCCCATCAGGGCTGGCGCTACCTGCCAGAGACAGATGCGCCGCGTGATCTTGCGGAACTGAGCGGTGGCGATGGAGCATTGCCGCCCGAGCTTACCGAACAACTGGCCGAAATCGGCCTGGTCTGATTTCTGCGGGCTCTACTCCCCGCAGCGCGTCGTGCCTGATCCGGGGTTATCCACGATGCAACTTGGGCGTCCGGCAATGTGGACTTCCCCACCGCCATTTTGCTTCACGTCGGCGGTGCGCAGCGCCTTTGCCCTGATAACGCCCGAACTGGCAGAAATGATCTTGAGGTCGCTCGTGCTCAACTGCGAAGCATCGAGATCACCTGACCCGGTGATATTGGCGCTCGCGGTCTTTGCGGTTCCGGCAAGCGTGATGCGCCCCGAGCCGCTGAGAAAGACGGTCGCCACGTCCGAGGTCAGCCTCGCAATGTTGATCTGGCCGCTCCCGCTCAGGCTGACATCATTGGAAATACCGCGCATTTCTGCCGCGGATATCGTTCCGGAGCCAAGGAGCCTCACTCCCTTGAGTTGGGGTATGACGACCATGAGCCTTGCGGCGGCATGAGGCTGCTCCTTCCAGGCAGATCGGGCCTTGGCAAGCGTCTGGACGGTTAGCACACCGCCGCTCGACACCACCGAAACAGCGTCGAGAGCCTGTTGGTCGCCCGTCGCCATGACGGAAGTGGCGCGGCCGGTCTGGATAGTGACGTTGAACGGGCCGAACACCTGTACACGATCGAAATCCTGAATCGCGTAGCGCTTTTCAGCCGCCGTCAGCGGCGCTGAAATCATGAGCGGGAGCGCCGTCAGCGCAACATGGTGCGGTCGAAATTTCATCCCGCAGGCATAGGCGCTGCGGGGTGCTTCGTCGAGGGGGCGGGCTCAGGCCTTGCAGGTGACGGTGCCGGACCCAAGTTTGGAGGTCTTGCAATTGTCGGTACCGGAAATTGTAACATCTCCCGATCCCACAATGGAAACAGAGGCGCTTCCGGTTGCTCGCGCTGTTACATCGCCCGACCCCACGACGGCAATTCCGGCGGTTTCGGCTTCCAGGGATCCGGCCTCGACATCGCCCGATCCGGTGCCCGAGATGTCGACCGCTCCGGCTTTGCCGGCAATCTCGAGATCGCCGGATCCTGCGATGCTGAGCGCGACGCTTTTCGCTTCGACGTGATCGACCCGCAAGTCTCCCGACCCCAGGACAGACGCCTTGAATCCGTCGGCTATGGCCTTGTCGATTGCCAAGTCGCCCGATCCGGCGAGCTTGGCAGCGCGAATGGAGGGCATCGTCACGGTAATCTTCACGCCCCGGCTGTCCTTCCGCGACCATCCGATGTGCCATGCGGCATTCGACTTCCGCCCGATCTTCAGGGCCCCATTTTCGACAACGATCTCAAGCTGGTCGAGTTCCGCTTCGGGCCCGGTTGCGGAAACCGAAAAAGCCTTTCCGACAACCACGTTTACATCGTCCGCGCCTCGCAGGACGATTTGGTCGAAATCGGAAAGGGCGAAGTTACGGCTGCCGATCGGAGATGAACCGCTGACGCTGCTTTCGGTATGGCCGCACGAGGTGAGCATCAGGGCGGGAATGGCAAGGATGACGTGGCGCATGAGGGCTCTCCGGGGTATGTGTATTATATAGCTAATACACATACCCCGGATGGCAATCAAGCTCAAATTCAGTAGGCGCCGATCAGACGTCGACGGTGGCAGCCGTCTTGTTGTAGATTTCCGCCGCCTTCTTGAGGATCTCGATCAGCTTCTGGACAGCGGTCGGCTCGTCGACCTGCTCCATGGCCGCGAGTTCGCGGGCGAGGCGGCTGCACGCCGCTTCGAAGATCTGGCGTTCGGAATAGCTCTGCTCGGGCTGGTCTTCGGCGCGGAACAGATCGCGGACCACTTCGGCGATCGAGACGAGGTCGCCCGAATTGATCTTGGCTTCATATTCCTGCGCGCGGCGCGACCACATGGTGCGCTTGATCTTGGGCTTGCCCTTCAACGTCTGGAGCGCTTCCTGCATCTGCTTGTCGGAGGAAAGCTTGCGCATGCCGACACTTTCCGCCTTGTTCGTCGGAACACGCAGGGTCATCTTTTCCTTTTCGAAACGCAGCACATAAAGCTCAAGCGACATTCCGGCGATTTCGGAATTCTGCAACTCGATGACACGCCCCACGCCATGCTTGGGGTATACCACATAATCGCCAACAACAAAATCCAGTGCGCTTGATGCCATGTTTGTAAACCTTTCCAATGAAGTGCACGGGCAGAATCTGCGGCCAGAATCCGCCAAGCGGATCGGCTTCCCGGGCTTTGATGTGAAAAAATCTCCTTCGCGAATGCGGACGCAAACGCTTCTCGGGGGACTGTGTAGCAGATTCGCAACAAAAATGCCAGCCTTGGTCCGATTGTTGCGCCGCAAATCGCGCCTGGCGCACCACGGCAGCTGCGCCGCGAAAATTGGAATGTCGGAGGATGGCTCCCCGGGCCTGATTCGAACAGGCGGCCGTCCGATTAACAGTCGGATGCTCTACCGCTGAGCTACCGGGGAATATTGCCTAAGCGAGGGCGCCTATTAGCAACGCTTCGCTCGAATGCAACCCGCTTAAACGACAAATTGCTCCATCGTTATACGATCATCGAGCGCGTGTTCTGGGTCGAACATGAAAGTCAGCGCCGAGGCACGATCGATCGCCACATCGATCTTGCGGACATCGCGGACTTCGCGCTGATCGGCGACCGCGCTCACCGGGCGCTTCACGGCGTCGAGCACGCGGATGCTGACGCGCGCGGTTTCGGGCAGGATCGCGCCGCGCCAGCGGCGGGGGCGGAAAGGGCTTATAGGCGTCAGAGCCAGCAATCCAGAGCCGAGTGGCAGGATCGGGCCCTGGGCTGAAAGATTGTAGGCCGTCGACCCGGCGGGCGTGGCGACGAGCACGCCATCGCAAACCAGTTCAGGCATGACGACACGCTCATTCAGCGACACTTCCAGCTTTGCGGTCTGGCGTGTTTCGCGCAGCAGCGAGACTTCGTTGATCGCAGGAAGCTCAATCCTCTGGCCTTCGATCGTCTCCGCTTCCATGCGCAAGGGCGATACGTTGAACCGCTTGGCCCGCGCGATCCGCTCGTCGAGGCCATTCGAGCGCCATTCGTTCATCAGAAAGCCTACCGTGCCGAGATTCATTCCGAACACAGGCACGATCCTGCGGGATTCAAGCATCGCGTGCTGGACCTGGAGCATGAACCCGTCACCTCCCAGTGCCACGACCATTTCCGCATCGGCCAGATCGACCCAGTCACACTGCGCGCGCAGGGCATGAGCCGCGACCTGCGCTTCCTTGGTGGGGGAGGCGAGCAGCGCCCATTTCCTTTCGCTGCTCATCCGCCGGTCACACTCATGTGGCGTACGGTGGCGGGCGTTTCGAGGTCGAATTCGTGGCGGCGTGGCTTTCGGTTCATCGCGAGGGCGACAGCGACGTCCACGGCATTTGGGTCGCCAGACCGCAGGGCGGCGCGAAGATCCACTTTTTCCTCATGCCCCAGGCACATGTAAAGCTGGCCCGACGCCGATACGCGGATGCGGTTGCATGCTTCGCAGAAATTTCCCGTGAGCGGCGAAATAAAGCCGATGTGCATCCCCAGCTCCTGCACTTGCCAATAGCGCGCGGGCCCGCCGGTGCGATAGGTGCTCGGAATGAGCGTAAAGCGCGATGCCAGCTCGTCCTGCACTTGCGTGAGCGGCAGGAAGCGATCGGTGCGGTCCTCCTCGATCATGCCAAGCGGCATCGTCTCGATCAGTGACAGGTCGAAACCTTGGTCGGCACACCATTCCAGCATTGGTGCGAACTCCCGATCATTGAGTCCCCTGAGCGCAACCATGTTGATCTTGATGCCCAGCCCGGCCTCTTTCGCGGCGGTGATCCCGTCCAGCACTCTCGCGAGGTCCCCCGTCCGGGTGATGTGCCGGAACCCGTCCGGATCGCGCGTGTCGAGGCTTACGTTGATCCGCGCAATACCCGCATCGCGCAGTCCTGCTGCATGCTCGCGCAACCGGCTGGCGTTTGTCGTGATCGTCAGTTCGTCCAGGCCGTTGCCAAGAAGCTGCCCGATGTCCCGGGCAACATCGACAGCGCCCCGCCTGGCGAGCGGCTCGCCGCCAGTCAGCCGGATTCGTTTAACTCCACGCGCGACAAAAGCGCGGGCCAACGCACCGATCTCTTCATGGCTGAGGATTTCCGATCGCGGCAGGAATTCCATTGTTTCGGCCATGCAGTAACGGCAGCGCATGTCGCAACGATCGGTCAGCGACAGCCGGACATAGCTGATCCTTCTACCGAACTGATCGTTCAAAACGGTCGACGCATGAGCCATGATCCGCTGCTAAGCCCTGAGTGCGTGCCGGGCAAGAAGATTGGGGTGTTGGCGTGCGGCTCCGGCCAAGCTATCACCTGTCCATGGGGGCAACCGAACATTCCGAGAGCCTGATCTCCCCGCCGGGCAGCGCTGCCGGCTCCCCCCTGTTCGTCCTGTCTTTCCGTCATCGTGACGAGTTGGCTTCGCAGGTGTCGCATGCTGGCTGGCAGGCAATTGCCGCCCGCCGTGCGGACAATGCCGAACAGCGCTTTCTTGCAAGCTCCGCCATGGTTGCAGTGGTCGATGCACGCGGCGCGTTTGAGGACGGTCTTGCCGCAGTGCGGGCCTTGGCCGATACGGTCGAAATCAACGCCGGTGCATTGCTTGTGCTGGTATCGCGCAACGACGTCGATCGGCTCGATGCGCTCGTCGAGGCGGGGGCGACCCACTATCTCGCGAGCCCGTTCAAGGAAAACGAGCTGCTCCAGACGCTGCGCTTTGCAGAGCGTCATGCAGTCCGGCTTGCCGGCGGCCTTCACGCTGTCGAACGCCGGCGCGAGATCGACGTCGATGGGGTGCTCGCCTGGCAGGCGGATATCGAAACCGGAAAGGCCGCCCTTAGCGATGCGCTGCGCCGCCGTCTTGGCCGGTCTTCGCGGGGGATGGGCATGTTCGCCTTGCTTCGCCAGTTGAAGGCTGAGGATCGCAAGGCCGCGCGGAAAGCGATCCGCCGTGTCCTGGCGGATGGCCGGCCGACGGCTTTCACGCACATGCTTCCCGACGGCGCGGGCGGGGAAGCGCGGGTCGCACAGCATCTGAGGCTCGACCGTGCGCGGGGACTCTTTTTCGGCACGATCGAGCAGCTCGATCATGACAGCGAAGCGATAACGCGCGGTGGTCGGGACCCGCTGACGGGCGTGCGCGATGCCGCAGCCGCGCGTCGCTGGATAGAGGTGCGCCAGGGCCAGGGAAAATTCTACATCCTCCTGCTCAACATCACGCGCTTCGAAATGATCAACGCAGCCTTCGGACGCGACACGGGGGACATGCTCCTGCAGTCGGTCGCGCGCCAGGTCGGGGCATTGGTCAGCGAGCTTGGCGGCAAGCGCGCGATCGTCGCGCGGACGGCGGGCGCCGAATTCATCATTGGTGTTGAAGGGACGGTGGAGGTCGATCGCGTGATGCTTCTTGCCGAGCAGCTTGCGGTTCAGCTTGAGCGTCCGCAACTTTCGGGCCCGCATCTGATCACGCTTTCGAGCCGGGTGAGCGTGGTTGAAAGCCATGATGCCGATGAGGATGCGAGCCAGCTCCTCAGGCGGGCCAGTGCCGCGCTGGCTGACGCGAAGGCGGCGGACCAGGGACGGATCCTGGTGGTCTCCAGCGAAACGCGGGAAAGTGCCGTCCGAGAGGCATCGCTTCAGGCCGACCTTCGCACCGCACTGGGGCGGGGCGAAATCGATGTCCTTTTCCAGCCTCAGGTATCCGTGACGTCGGGGCAGATCGTCGGCGTCGAGGCCCTGGCGCGCTGGCGCCATCCCCAGCACGGGGAGCTTGGGGCCGCCACGCTGTTTGCGGTTGCCGAACAGTCCGACTATCTCTTGGCGTTGTCGGCTCACATCCAGCGGCGGGCGGCGCAGCTCGCTTCGCAATGGCCTGAGGCATTGTCCGGGCTGCGCATGGCCGTCAATGTGACGGCGGGGGACATCGGTCGGGCCGGGTTTGCCGACAGTTTCCTTGCGATGATCGATGACAGCGGCTTCCCGCGCGAACGGCTGACGGTGGAGATCACCGAAAGCGGCTTGATCAGGGACCTGGCCAGCGCGGCGGCGCTGCTGGCCGCGTTGCGCGCAGGCGGGTGCCGTGTCGCTATCGACGATTTCGGGACCGGCTATTCAAGCCTTGCCTATCTCAAGGCGCTGCCCCTCGACTATCTCAAGATCGACAGCAAGTTGGCGCAGGATATTGCGGGTTCGACCCGCGACCGGATCGTGGTTCGCGGCGTGATCGACATGGCGCGGTCGCTGGGTTTGGCCGTGATTGCCGAAGGTGTGGAGACCGAAGAACAGTTGACCCTGCTCGCTCGCGAAGGCTGCAACTATTATCAGGGCTTTCTCTGCTCCGAGCCGCTGACGACAGGTGCGCTTGAACAACTGGTGGCCGAGCTGGCCCTTACCTGATCCCCAGCACCTGCGCGGCGGCGTCTATCTGCGCACGGGTCGTGCCGTCGCCGGCAAAGGCCGCCTGTGCGTCACGATAGGCTGCGCTGGCTTTGGCCGTTTCGCCAAGCGACATCCGGCTCCGCATCAGCATGATCCACCCTTCGGCATTGCGAGGATTGGCCCTGAGTTTTGCCTCGAGGCCGTCGACCATGCCCTGGATCATCGCATCCTGCTGGCCCTTGGGCAATTGCGCGGCGGCGCGCATGTCCCCGGTGCTTGGTCCGGGGATGGCGGCCCTGGCAATCGCTGCGCCCCCGCTTGGGGGACGGATGGCTGCGAGCCTGCCCGTCACGTCAATCTTTTCCCTTGCGCCGACATCGATGATCAGTCGGCGGACATCGGCTTCCCACGGCGCGCCGGGCGGCGTGTCGCGCAGCAAGGCCAACCAGTCGGCGATTGCTCCTTTGTGATCGCCCGCAATATCCTTGACGACGCCAAGGAAATAGCGCGCACGTGGATCTTTCTGATCGAGCGCAACTGCCTTCTCGAATGCCTGCTTTGCGCCAGCGGGAACGTCGCCGGGACCAGCCATCACACGGGCCTCTCCCAGCGCTGACCAGTCGTCCGCCCTGTTCGGGTCGATCTGTACGGCGCTGGCGTAGGCGCTGGCGGCCTCGGCAAACTTGCCCGTGCGGAACAACGCCCAGCCAAGCGCGCGCCATCCCTTTGCGTCGCCAGGATTGCCCTTCAGCTGTTCTTCGAGCCGGGCGATCGTCGATGCCATGTCTGTGGGGGCGTCTTGCACCACGCTGGCCGGTGCGGAAGGGGCGGGCTCCTGCCGCTTCCAGAGAGCGATGGCAACCGCCGCGACCGCAATCAGGGCCGCGATGAGGAGGATGATCCGCGTTGCCCTTGAACTCTCTCCGGCTGCGGCAGCCATTCCATTCTCCGTCATTGGATTTTGCTCTTTGCAGTCTAGCGCAACCCGTTCAAGATGATAGAGTGGTGGGCAGGGTTCGCACCTGAATTCATTTCAGACCCGCAGCTTTGCGGGCGATATGGCCAGTGCATTGGGGGTGGGAACTTTGTCACAGCCATTCCGGATTGCCATTGTCGGTTCCGGTCCCGCGGGATTGAGCGCGGCATCGCGCGCGGCCAAGCTCGGGCTTTCGCATATCCTCCTCGAAAAGACCGACCATCTTTCGGATACGATCTACAAGTACCAGAAGGGCAAGCACGTGATGGCGACGCCAAGCCAGCTCGTGCTGCGCTCCGACGTCGATTTCGCGGCGGGCAAGCGCGAGGCCGTACTCGATACCTGGGACATCCAGACCGATGCGAACAAGGTCAATGTCCGGATGAATGCAGAGGTCAAGGCGATCTCGGGCAAGAAGGGGGGTTTTACCCTCGAACTGACGAGCGGCGATACCATCAAGGCCGAAAGCGTGGTCCTTGCGATTGGGACGCAGGGCAATCCCAACCTGATGCGTTGTCCGGGCGGGGATTTGCCGCACGTCCAGTATCAGCTCGACGATCCAGGCGAATATGTCGATGAACATATCAGCGTGATCGGCGGCGGCGATGCCGGCATTGAGAATGCCCTCGGCCTTGCGGCCGATCCCGAGCAGCGCAACACGGTCACGATCGTAAATCGCGGGCCCGAATTCTCGACCGCCAAGGACGCCAATGTGAAGGCGCTGTTCGCCGCGCGCGATGCGGGCCGCGTGATCGTGCGTGCCAGCACCACGCCGTGCAAGGTTGAGAAGGGGTATATCACGTTCGACACGCCCGACGGCGAGGTCCGCGAGAAATGCGACCGGATCATCGCGCGGATGGGCTCGGCACCGCCGCGCAAGTTCGTCGAAGGCTGTGGCGTCGAATTCACCAGCGAGGACCGAGTCTCCTACCCGAAGCTCTCCCCGACGTTCGAAACGACCAACCCCGGCATTTTCGTGATCGGTGCGCTCGCCGGCTATCCGCTCATCAAGCATTGCATGAACCAGGGCCATGACGTGGTCGAGTTCATCAACGGCAATACCGGGCTGAAGCCTGCCGACGAACCAATCCTCGAAGCCAAGTTCAAGGATCTGCCCGGCAGGAAAAGCGTCGATGAATGGCTGGAATTCCTTCGCGCCAACATCGTGATCCTGAATGAGCTTTCTCCGCTCCAGATGCGCGAGTTCATGCTCGATTCCGAGGCGCGGTCCTATCGCAAGGGCGAAACCATCTTTGTCCGGAACGATCCCGGATCGTCGCTGTTCGGGATTGCGAGCGGCTCGGTCAGCGTCCAGGTCGATCCCGATGATCCTCGCGCGACGGTGCCCATCGCGACGGGGTCGATCTTCGGAGAGGTCGGCCTGATTTCCGGTCGTCGCCGCGGTGCGACCGTTGGCGCGGCGGCGGATTGTATCTGCGTGGAAGTCTCCCGCACGGCAGCCTTGAAGCTCCAGTCCTCGGTGCCTGCCGCCAAGCGCGCGATCGAACGCATCTCGACCGAACGGCAGTTGCTCCAGATGTTCGGTTCCGGCCTCAAGTCCGAAGACCTGAAGGATGTTCTGGACAATTACGAAATCCAGACGATCAGCGCGGGCAAGCCGATCATTACCGAAGGCGAGGAAGGCGACGACATCTATGTCATCCGTCAGGGGTCGATGGTCGTCGAGAAGACCGTGGGCGGAAAGCCCGTGTTCCTCAACTACCTGCCGGCCGGGTCCTATGTCGGGGAAATGGCGCTGATCGCGGGCGGGCGGCGAACCGCGACGGTACGGGCGGCAATCAAGTCGGAAGTGATCAAACTGCATGGCGAAACGTTCCGCAAGCTGCTTGCTGCCCGGCCCGAGCTTTTCGAGACGCTCAGGAAGGAAATGGCCACCCGGCAGGATCTCAACGCCTATGTCGAGGCCAAGAAGGACAGCTTCTCGGGCGTGGTCGACATGTATTCGAGCATCGCGAATTTCCTTGTCGAGAATGGCATCGGCGAGGCGACGGACGTCCTCCTGATCGACGAGAACCTCTGCGTCGGCTGCGACAATTGCGAAAAGGCCTGCGCGGACAGCCATGACGGCCTGTCGCGGCTCGATCGTGAGGCGGGGCGGACCTATGCGCATCTCCACGTGCCGACCTCGTGCCGTCATTGCGAGCATCCACACTGCATGGCCGATTGCCCGCCCAACGCCATTCATCGCGGCCCGGATGGAGAGGTGTTCATCGACGATACCTGCATCGGCTGCGGCAATTGCCAGCGTAACTGCCCGTACAAGGTGATCCGGATGGACTCGGTTCCGCCCAAAAAGCCGGGCCTGCTGAACTGGCTGCTGTTCGGCTCCGGGCCGGGACCGGGCGAGCCGAGCAAGGCTTGGTCCTATGCCAACAAGGACCCGGACGAAGAAAAAGCGAAGAAAGCCATCAAGTGCGACATGTGTTCGGGCCTTGAAGGCGGGCCCGCCTGCGTCCGCGCCTGCCCGACCGGCGCTGCCATCCGCGTCGCGCCGGAACAGTTCCTGACGGTCGCCCGGCTCGAGCGGGGGGATCGCTGATGGCGAGCGAAGCCCCGCGCCGCGCGATGCAGACCGGCCGCGTCCGCAGCGACGGCGCGCATGACGGCTTCATGCGGCACAACAATTTCCAGTGGCTGAAGATCGCCGGGTCGATCTCGCTGGTCGCGATCCTCGCATATCTGCTGATCGACGTACAGCCGCGCCCCAATGGCGGAAGCTGGTATGGCTATATCCTTGGCACGGCGGGCGCTGGCCTGATCGTCTGGCTGACGCTCCTGGGCGTGCGCAAGCGGGCGATGACGCCCGGCGCCTGGTCGCTGAAGGCCTGGACTTCGGCGCATGTCTATCTCGGCCTGAGCCTGATCGTCATCGCGACGCTCCACACCGGCTTCCAGTTCGGATGGAACGTCCACACGCTGGCCTATAGCCTGATGATGATCGTAATCCTCTCCGGCATCTTCGGCGTATCGGTCTATGCCATGCTGCCCCGGGCAATGAGCGCCAACCGCGACGAGATGACCGAAGCGCAGATGCTCGAAAGCCTGCGCTCGATCGACCGGCAGTTGCATGACGCCGCCCAGCCGCTCGAACTGCGCCACGCTGAGCTGGTGCGGCCCTCGCTCGAACAGGATCCCTTTGGTGGGGGGTGGTTGCGGCGGCTTTCGGGCAATTATCCTGATTGCGCGACCCGGTCGGCACAGTCGGCAATTCGTGCCGAAACCGCTTCCAGGCTCGATCTCGGCAACGATCCGCTGGAAAGGATCGACGTACTGCTCGCCCGCAAGGAAGCGATGCTGGCGCGGGTGCGCAGGCATTTGCGACTGAAGGCGCTGCTCGAAATCTGGCTCTATGTCCATGTGCCCCTCACCTTCGCCCTGATCGCTGCGCTCTTTGCGCACATCATCAGCGTATTCTTCTACTGGTAGGGGCGGGGCCAATGACCTTCATCGTCCGCCAGCTCTCCCGCACCGCCGAAGGCCGGGAGATTGTTCGCACGGCGAGGCATGAAGGCGCATCCATTGCGATCGGCCGCGCTGCGGGCAGCGAGGTGCATCTTGCCGATCTTTCCGTCGAGCTGCACCACGCCCGCATTGCGAGCGATGCGCAAGGTCAGATCGAGGTGGAGTCGACCTGTGGCCTGCCGTTCGAGGTAGATGGCCGCAGCACGCTTCAGGCCCGGATCGATCCCGCGACCGGTGCGGAGCTGCGCTTCGGCGGGCACCGTATCGGCGTGTCGGCAGAAGAGGGTGCGCCCGTCCTGACGGTCGAGCGGGTCGAGGCCCTGTCCGACGCGAGCGAGGCGCGCGAGGAAATCGGGCTGTTCACGCTGAAAGGCCTGCTGCCCGGCCGCCGCCCCGTCGCGTGGGGCCTGATCGGCGCGGTGCTGCTCATCTTCCTGATCTGGCCGATCTTCACCTATGCAACGTCGCACGGGCAGGCGAAGCGCTCTCCAGGCTTCCACGCCGACCGGATGTGGTCGAGCGGCCCGCTCAGCGTTGCGCACAAGAGTCTCACGAATAATTGCCAGGCCTGCCATGTGAACAAGTTCGAAGCCGTCCGCGATACCGCGTGCCTCACCTGCCACAAGGACGACGCCCACGCTCATGCCGATCCGGCGCGGATCGCGCGGGCAAAGGAAGGCCCCGGCCTTGGAGGACGGATCAAGGGCCTGTTCCAGACGGCCTTCAATCATCCCGCAGGGCGCTGTGTCGATTGCCACACCGAACATGAAGGGGCAGGGCGGATGCCGCCCACAGCGCAAGCCTTCTGCACCGATTGCCACGCCTCGCTCAACTCAAGGCTGACCGACACAAAACTCAAAAACGCATCCGATTTCGGAACCGATCACCCGCAATTCATGCTGGCTGTGACGGCCGGCACAGACGCGCGCGGGAATCGCCTCTACCGCCGCACTTCGTTCGACGCGCATCCGGTGGACAATAATGGCCTCAAATTCCCGCATGCCATCCATCTGGCCAAGGGCGGCAGCATTGCCCGCATGGCGCAGACGATGAAGGCCGAATACGGCTTTGGAGACAGCCTTGCCTGCAAGGACTGCCACACGCCGACGGCCGACGGCACGCGCTTCAAGCCCGTGGAGATGGAGCGCAATTGCGGCATGTGCCACAGCCTCGCCTTCGATCGGATCGGCGGAACCTTCCGCACGCTCAGGCACGGCGAACCGGCGCAAGTGGTGGCCGATCTCCGGGCATTCTACCGCTCGACCGGGCCGGACAGGCCGATCAGCCTTGGCGGCATGGCCCGCAGGCGGCCGGGCGACTATGCCGCCGCCGAAACGGCGCAGGACTATGTGCTGGGCGCGCGGGCCTATGGCGGGCAGGCCGCAGCGGCAATCGCGGCGGTCTTCTCGCGCGGCGGCGCCTGTTTCGATTGCCATGTCGCGACACCGACCGGGAATGGCGCCGTGCCGTTCGAAATCCGCAAGGTCTTCCAGCCCGATCGGTACATGAAAAAGGGCTGGTTCGATCACAATGCGCACCGCTCCGAATCCTGCGGAAGCTGCCACGCGGCGGACCGGTCGCGCGCGGCCACCGACCTGCTGCTGCCCGACCTTGCAAGCTGCCGGACGTGCCATGTCGGGGAAAGCGGGGCGAAGCTGAAGCCCGTCAGGACGCCCGTGGAATCGAGCTGCGCGATGTGCCACGATTATCATATCGACGCGGGCGCTCCGTGGCTGGCGCGCGAGAAAGTCGATCGCGCCAAGGGGCAGCCGCGCTTCGCACCCGCTGCCGCTGGCGCGCGTTGAAGGTGCTGCCGGCATGCTGATTGCGCAAGTCACCGATATCCATCTGGGGTTCGAGCCGGACAATCCCGCCGAATTCAACCGCAAGCGGCTCGACCAGGTTCTTCGCCAATTGTCGGCGATGAAGCCGCGGCCCGACATGCTTCTGGCGACGGGCGATCTTGTCGATCGAGGCGATGGCGAATCCTACAGGCGGCTGCGCAATGCCTTTGGCGGTTGCCCCTTTCCGGTCTTCTATTGCCTCGGCAATCACGACGTGCGGGAAAATTTCGTCCAGTGGTTTCCCGAAACGCCGACGGCGGACGGTTTCGTCCAGTACGAGCATGAAACGCCCGATCTCCGCATCCTCTTCCT
Organism: Sphingomonadaceae bacterium; assembly: GCA_041916635.1. GTDB lineage: Bacteria > Pseudomonadota > Alphaproteobacteria > Sphingomonadales > Sphingomonadaceae > Aquisediminimonas. The sequence goes on from JAYRZE010000001.1 coordinate 2,192,388, forward strand.
CGATACGCTCGAGGAAGGGCGGCACGGCGGCGCCTTCTGCGAAACGCGGGCCGATTGGCTCAAGGCAAGGCTTGCCGAAAAACCCGACGCGAAGACGCTGATCATCATGCACCATCCACCGGTCGAGGTTGGGGTCGAGTGGATGAACACACACCCGGGCGAGCCCTGGGTCCAGCGCGTGGCAGAGGCGATAGACGGGCACGACCAGATTGTCGGCATCATCTGCGGCCATCTCCACCGTTCGATAACGGCGGGCTGGCGCGGCAAGACCATCGCCATCTGCGCCTCGACCGCGCCGCAAGTCGCATTGGACCTCAGCCGGATCGACCCCGAACAGCCCGACGGCCGTCCTATGATCATCGCCGATCCGCCAGCCTTCGCGCTTCATCGCTGGAACGGGCAAGAACTGGTCAGCCATTTCGACAATGCCGACGAACATGTGGTGCTCGCCCGCTTCGACGCAAAGATGCAGGATCTGGTGCGGAGCTTGCTGAGCGAGCGGCCGGCCTAACCCGGGTATCGTGCCTCCACAAAATACAGCCCGTCGGGCGGGGCGTTGAAGCCCAGGGCCGTGCGGTCCTTCGCCTCAAGCGCTGCCTTCAGGTCCGCCGCAGACCATTGGCCGCGGCCGACCATCATCAGGCAGCCGACCATCGAGCGCACCTGGTGGTGGAGGAAGGAGCGGGCGGCGGCGGCAATCTCGATCTCCTCGCCGAAGCGGCGGACGTCGAGCCTGTCGAGCGTCTTGACCGGGCTCGCCGACTGGCAATGGATCGAGCGGAAGGTCGTGAAATCGTGATGCCCGACGAGCAGTTGCGCGGCGTCATGCATCGCATCGCTGTTTAGCGGCTGCGGCACGCGCCAGGCCCGCCCCTTGTCGAGCGCGAGCGGCGCGCGGCGATTGACGATGCGGTAGAGATAGCGCCGCCCGATGCATGAAAAGCGCGCGTGCCAGTCCTCCGCCACCGCGACGCAATGGAGTATGGCAATCGGCCAAGGGCGGAGCTTGGCATTGATCCCTTCCATCAGCCGGAATGCCGTCAGCGCCTTTTCCACATCGAGGTGCGCGGCCATTGCCTCGGCATGGACGCCGGCATCGGTCCGTCCAGCGGCGTGGAGGACGATCTCTTCTCCCGTGATGGCCCTGGCGGCATCCTCGATCGCTTCCTGCACGCTCGGCCCGTGCGCCTGCCGCTGCCAGCCCATGAACGGCCGGCCGTCATATTCGACGGTCAGGCGGAACCGCGTCATCCCAGCCGCGTTCCCGCCGGGATGGCGAAGCCGCGCAGCAGTTCGGCGGGCGTCATCGCGGCCTTCCCGGCGCGCTGGATGAGCGTCGGGCGGATCACGCCGGGATTGCACTGGACGCCCAGCCGGTCGTCGATCACTTCGCCCGGCCGCGCGCTGCCGCTCATTTCGGCACTGGCGGCAAGGATGCGGAAGCGTTCTCCGGCCAGTTCAAAGAAGGCGCCGGGCGCCGGGGCAAAGGCGCGGACTTGCCGTTCGACCTGCGGCGCGCTGACGAGGAAATCGATCCGCGCCTCCGCCTTGTCGATCTTGGCGGCATAGGTCACGCCGTCTTCGGGCTGGGGCTGTGGCGGATAGGCTTCGGGTTCGGAGAGGACCTGCACTAGCAGTTCCGCGCCCAGTTCGGCCAGTTCGGCGGTCAGCAGCCCGGCGGTCTTGTCCGCTATCGGCGTGGCGATGGTCGCAAGCATCGGCCCGGTATCGAGCCCGGCCTCCATCTGCATGATCGTCACGCCGGTTTCCGCGTCTCCGGCAAGGATCGCGCGCTGGATCGGTGCCGCGCCCCGCCAGCGCGGGAGCAGCGAGGCATGGACGTTGACGCAGCCCAATGGCGGGGCATCGAGGATCGCTTGCGGCAGGATCAGGCCGTAGGCCGCGACCACGGCAATATCCGATTCGAACGCGGCAAATTGGGCTTGCGCATCCGCATCGCGCAGGGTGGCGGGCGTCCGGACTTCGATTCCGAGCGCTTCGGCGCGCTGCTGGACGGGGGAGGGGGTCAGCGCCTTGCCCCGCCCCGCGCGCCGCGGCGGCTGGGTATATATGGCGATCACCTCATGTCCGCAGGCCACCAGCCTCTCGAGGCTCGGCACCGCGAAATCGGGCGTTCCCATGAAAATGATCTTCATCCGCCCCCTCAACCCCTTGGCAGGGCATTGTGCAAGCCCCTATCGTGTTCGCGATGGCAAGCCATGAGATCGAAACCCTTGTGCAGGCGCTGGCGCGGCTTCCGGGCCTCGGCCCGCGATCGGCGCGCCGCGCCGTGCTTTACCTGCTGAAAAAGCGCGAAGGGGGGCTTGCGCCGCTGCTCCGCGCGCTCGAAGGCGTCAGCGAGAAACTGTCGACCTGCGAGACGTGCGGCAATGTCGATACGACGAACCCCTGCGGCATCTGTGCCGATCCGCGCCGCGATTCGCGGATGCTTTGCGTGGTGGAAGATGTGCCGGATCTCTGGGCGCTCGAACGCTCGCGTCTGTTTCCCGGCAGGTTCCATGTGCTCGGGGGGCGGCTCTCGGCGCTCGATGGCGTGCGGCCTGAGGATCTCGGCATCGACACGCTGATCGCGCGGGTAGCGGGCGGGGAGGTCGACGAAGTCGTGCTTGCGATGAACGCGACGCTCGATGGCCAGACCACCTCGCATTATCTCGCCGAGCGGCTCGAATCGCATCCGGTGCGGATCACCCAGCTGGCGCACGGCCTGCCGGTCGGCGGAGAGCTCGATTATCTCGACGACGGCACTTTGGCTCAGGCGCTCCGCGCGCGGCGGCCCGTCTCTTGACCCTCGCCGCGAGAATTCTTACCTGAGCCCAATGGCCCTCCTGCCCATCATCGAAGCGCCCGATCCCCGGCTCAAGACCGTTTCCACGCCCGTGGAGGCGTTCGACGATACGCTTCAGATGCTGATCGACGACATGTTCGAAACAATGTACGCCGCCCCCGGTATCGGCCTTGCCGCGATCCAGGTAGGCGTGCCGAAGCGCTTGCTGGTCATCGACCTTCAGGAGAAGAATGAGGAAACGGGCGCAACCATTCGCGAGCCAAGGGTTTTCATTAACCCCGAGATCCTCGAGACTTCCGAGGAAGTGACGGTTTACAATGAGGGGTGCCTGTCGGTTCCCGACCAGTATGCCGATGTCGAACGCCCGGCAACGGTCCGCGCGCGCTGGCTCGACCGTGAGGGCAAGAGTCATGAGCAGGAACTGGATGAGATGCTCGCCACCTGCCTCCAGCACGAAATGGACCATCTCGAAGGCATATTGTTCATTGACCGTCTGTCCAAGCTGAAGCGTGACATGGTGCTGAAGAAGCTGCAAAAGGCACGTCGGCTGGCCGCTTGATTTTTGCATCCCCACGAGGAGGAGCCTGATCATGACCTACACCGGAAGCTGTTTCTGCGGCGCCGTCACGCTCGAAGTGGCGGGAGAGCCCGAAGGCATGGGATATTGCCACTGTTCATCGTGCCGGTCCTGGTCGGGCGGGCCGGTCAATGCCTTTTCGCTTTGGAAGCCGGAGACCATCACTGTTACGTCCGGAGCGGAAAACATCGCGACTTTTGCCAAGACCCCTCTCAGCGAGCGCAAATATTGCGCGAAGTGCGGTGGACACCTGATGGCGAACCATCCGCCGCTCGGCCTTGTTGATGTGTTCGCCGCAACGCTGCCCGGCCTGCCATTCCAGCCGGGCGTGCATATCAACTATGCTGAAACCGTGCTGCCGATGAAGGATGGCCTGCCCAAGCTCCGCGATTTTCCGGCCGAATTCGGCGGCAGTGGCGAGGCCGTTCCCGAATAATGGGGCCGGGTTCGCGCTCAGATCATGAGGGTCTCTCCGGTTGCCTGCTTGTTCCGCGGGGCGGGAAACAGCCAGTGCGACACCAGCACGAAAAGGCCGGCAAAGGCATAGGTGCTAATTACCAGGACCGGATTCCACAATAGCGTTGCGCCGAAGATCAGCCGCAGCAGCAACGGGTTGAATCCGAAGTCGTGACCCAGCGCAGCGCAAACACCGAAAAGGTTTCTTTCATCGGTGACGAATGAACGGACTAGCTGCATGATCTTACTCCTCTGACGCGAGCCGGTCGATCCAGCTTGCGATTTCAGAAGGCACTAAGCAGCATCCGTGCCAGAACGTGAAAATGGCTGAATTCTGGGCTTTTTTGGGAACAGGAGTGGGGGGCTTCGAAATGTTCATGGCGCATTACACCAAATGTTGGCAAATATCACCAGATACGCATTGAGAATTCTGGAAGCTGCCGGCGATAAATTTAGATTGGCGTTGACGCGCTCTCCGCACGCGCAATAAGGCGTCTGGCCATTTCGACATGCATCGTTTCGATCATCCGGTCGCGAAACCGTTCGGCACCCCCTGATGCAGCCGCGACAAGCGCGCGGGCATCCTCGAGTTCGGCCTGGGTCGGTGAAAAGACGCGATTGGCAACCTCGATCTGGCCGGGGTGAATCAAGGTCTTTCCATCGAAGCCCAATGCGCGCCCGTCGGAGCACTGTGCCGCGAAACCGTCGGGGTCGGCGAGGTCGTTGAATACCCCATCGATCGCCCAGATGCCGGCCGCCCGCGCCGCGAGCACGATCAGCTGGAGCGAGAGCCCCAATCCGGCGCGATCACTTGAGCCAAGCAGATGAAGGGCGTTGGCAAGATCGTTCGTTCCGGCAATCAGGCCAGCAATGCCTTGGGCGGAAGCGATCTCCACTGCTCGCAGCACTCCGCGTGGCGTCTCGATCATCGTCAGCAACGGTTTTCCAACGGATTTTGCAATGTCTGCAGCGACACATGCCTCTTCCACCTTAGGCAGGACGAACAGGTCGCAGGACGAGGCGGATACAGCCTCAAGATCGTCCCGGTGCCACTGCGTTTCCGGGCCATTTACGCGGATCGCTGCAGTCTTCCCGGAGAATCCGTAACTTATTGCTTCAAAGGCCGCTTTGCGGGCTGCCTCCTTGTCTCCAGGCTTCACGGCATCTTCCAAATCGAGGATGACCATGTCGCTGGGCAGTTCCCGAGCCTTTTCGATCGCGCGCGCGTTTGAGGCGGGCAAATAAAGTGCGGAGCGCGGCGCGAGGAATTCGGAAAGGTTCATCCGATTATGCTTGGCGCATCGTGCGCCAGACGGCAATATCCGCAGCGCCAACGCAGGAGGGAAGTGATGGGCGTATTCGTGCTGGTTGTGATGGTCCTGGCCATCCTGTTTCTGTTCATGGGCGTTACTGTTGTCAGGCAGGGTTATGTCTACACGATCGAGCGGTTCGGGCGCTTCACGCATACGGCCTTGCCGGGCTTCAATTTTATCATGCCCTTTATCGATCGGGTCGGCCGCAAGGTGAACATGATGGAGCAGGTGCTTGATATCCCTGGGCAGGAAATCATCACCAAAGATAATGCAATGGTCGCGGTGGACGGCGTCGTTTTCTTCCAGGTGCTCGACGCGGCAAAGGCAGCCTACGAAGTGTCCGACCTTTACGTCGCGATCATGCAGCTGATGACAACGAACCTGCGCACCGTGATGGGTTCGATGGATCTTGATGAGACGCTATCCAAGCGCGATCAGATCAATGCCCAGCTTCTCTCGGTGGTCGATCTGGCGACAGAGGCGTGGGGCGTTAAGGTAACCCGCGTTGAATTAAAGGACATCCGCCCACCCGCCGATATCGTGAACGCGATGACGCGGCAGATGAAGGCGGAACGCGAAAAGCGCGCGACAATCCTCGAATCCGAGGCCGCGCGACAGAACGAAATCAACCGGGCAGAAGGCCTGAAGCAGGCGCAGATCCTCGAGGCTGAGGGGCAGAAGGCCGCTGCCTTCCTCGCGGCGGAAGCGCGCGAACGCTCGGCGGCCGCCGAAGCCAAGGCGACGCAGCTGGTTTCCGACGCGATTGCCGGTGGGAATACCAAGGCGATCAACTATTTCGTCGCGCAGAAATATGTCGATGCGGTCGCGCAGTTCGCGGTTTCGCCCAATTCCAAAACGATTCTTTTCCCGGTCGAAGCAACCTCATTGATCGGCACTTTGGGTGGCATCGGTGAACTTGCCAAAGACGCGCTAGCCAAGGACAAGTGAGATGATTGATTGGATCAACTCATGGGACCCGAACTGGTTCTGGCTTGTTGCCGGCGTCGTGCTGGCGATTGCCGAAATCGTGGCGCCAGGATTTTTCATGATCTGGCTGGCGGTTGCAGCGATCGCAACGGGCCTGCTCGCGCTGGTCCTGCCGATCTCAATGCCTTTCCAGGTCCTGCTCTTTGCGAGCCTCGCCATCGCGGCAGTCTATGCAGGGCGTCGCTGGTTCGTCCTCAACCCTATCGAGTCTACCGACCCCAAGTTGAATAACCGCGGGGCGCGGCTTGTCGGAGAGATGGTGATGGTCGTCGAGGCGATCGAAAATGGCAAGGGCCGGGTCAAGGTCGGCGACAGCGTCTGGATTGCCAAGGGTCCCGATGTCGCCGCGGGCACTCCGGTCCGCGTTATAGGGAGCGATGGGTCGGCATTGCTCGTGGAATAGCGATTCTCGCGTGAGAAGCGCCAAGTTGCCTTATTCCGGGGTTGCACGCTGGCTGGCAATTCTTTCGCTCATTGCAATCGCAACGGGTGTGGCGGTCAATTTCCGCTACCCATATTTGATGGACTTCCTGAGCTACTGGGGAGCGGCAGTCCTGGCAATTTCCGGCCGTCCTGGCGATGCCTACGACATGGCAATTCATCACGCCGTGCAACAGCGGGCGTTCACGTTCGACACGCGAATGCCCTTCGCGTACCCCCCGCCCTATCTCCTGGTTGTCTTTCCTTTCGGACTCCTTCCTTACTGGGCTGCAGCGTCAGTGTGGATCGGCGCGACACTCACTTTCTACGTGGCGGTCGTTCGGCGCTGGATGCCGGATTTCATTGCGCAAGCCATTGCCTTTCCGCCAGTCGCGGTGTGCGGCATCGTTGGGCAAAATGGGCTGTTGACCGCCGCGTTGTTTATCGGAGGAATGTCTGCCTTGGCCAAGCAGCCCTTCCTCGCTGGCGCGATTCTGGGCTTGCTGGCCATCAAGCCACAGCTCGGATTACTGTTCCCCCTTGCTTTTGCCGCGGGACGCGAGTGGCGCGCCTTTGCCGGTGCCACAGTGAGTGTCGCAACCTTGATCCTATTGAGTCTCCTGGCGTTTGGCTCGGCTCCATGGCAAGGCTTTTACAATATGGCACCCTTGGTTGGTTCCATTACGACCGAGGGTCTTGTCGGCTGGCACAAAATGGCCAGTGTTTTTGCAGCGCTGCGCCTTGTTGGTGTCACAGAACCGACCGCCTCGGGAGTGCATGCGGCTTGCGCAATTCTTGCCACCGCCGTCGTTTGGCGCCTTTGGCGGACGACTGCCGACCCCTTGGCTCGCGCTGCAATTCTTGCCCCGGCCAGCGTTCTGGTGAGTCCGTATCTGTACTTATACGATCAGGTCCTGCTTGTTGTTAGCTTCTATTGGCTGGTGAGAAAGGGCGTGAATATTGGGCTACTCATCCCTCTCTTTCTGCTTCCGTTATCGACACTGACCCAGTTCTGGATGGCGGAACCCTACGTCAACCTGGCACCGTTGCTTCCGGTTTCCTTGGTGCTGCTCGTCTGGTGTCACTTCGAGGCGAACTCAGCGGCATCCGGCGCCACAAACGCCCGCCTGGCCGGTACTGAAAACAGCCTCTCGCGAGAATAGAAGCGCAACGGCCATTCACGCCGCCCGCGGTCCGAGAGGAGGAGTGCATTGACTGCGTCCGCTAGCGGAATCGCTCTCCCCACTTCGCCCAGATGGTCGCGCACAGCCTTTATGAAGACCTGTGTGATCGTCTCGTGATAGCCTTCGGTATCGCTGTTCACGCCGCCGACGCTTTCATTGTAACGTGAAATGATGCCCCGCATTTCACGTTCGGGCGCAATATCGGGGCGGTCGCGGACCATCCAGGCGCACGCGGCCAGATGGGCTTCATGTGTCCAGTCTTCGCGCGGTAGTGTCCGCGCGAGCAGACCTTCACCGATCCGGACGATCTCGGCGTCGCTGGAAAACAGCCTTGGCTCGTATTCAGTCATGTAATGCTCCGTCTTACCGGCGAGGGCCGGCATCCAGTCCCCTGAGGGACTCTTTGTAAGGACTGGCCCCGGCCCCCTGCGCCGAGGTGACGGCGAAAGGGTCTACGCGGCCTTTGGCGCCGATTGGCGGACGCCTTCATCGACATGGTCCGCGAATTGCGCGAAATTATCGATGAATTGTCGCACCAACTTTTGTGCAGTCGCGTCATAGGCCGCCTTGTCGGCCCAAGTGGTGCGTGGGTCGAGAATAGCGCTGTCGACCCCTTCCACCGCAACGGGCACGTCAAAGCCGAAATTCGGGTCCTTGCGGAACTCTGCATTGTTGAGGCTGCCATCGAGCGCTGCGTTGAGGAGCGCGCGCGTCGCCTTGATCGGCATCCGGCTGCCGGTGCCATAGGAGCCGCCCGTCCAGCCAGTATTGACCAGCCAGCAAGAGACCCCGCCCTTGGCGATCCGCTCCTTCAGGAGGTTGCCATAGACACTCGGATGGCGCGGCATGAAAGGCGCGCCGAAGCAGGTCGAGAATGTGGCCGACGGTTCCGTCACGCCGATTTCGGTGCCTGCGACGCGTGCGGTGTAGCCCGAAAGGAAATGATACATGGCCTGGTCCGGCGTCATCTTTGCTATCGGCGGCAACACGCCATAGGCGTCCGCAGTCAGCATGATAATGTTGCGCGGCACCGGCCCCATATTCTTTTCCGATGCATTCGGGATGAAGTCGATCGGATAGGAGCCGCGGCTGTTTTCGGCCAGACTGTCGTCGTCAAGGTCAATCTGGCGCGTGACAGGATCGATCACGACATTCTCGAGTATCGTGCCGAAGCGCTTCGTCGTCGCGAATATTTCCGGCTCGGCCTCGGGCGAAAGTCGGATCATCTTGGCATAGCAACCGCCTTCGAAGTTAAATACGGCCGTATCCGACCAGCCATGTTCGTCATCGCCGATCAGTGTGCGGCTGGCATCGGCAGAAAGCGTCGTCTTGCCCGTACCCGAAAGCCCGAAGAACACCGCAGTGTCGCCCTTGGGGCCGATATTGGCAGAGCAGTGCATCGGCATGACGCCTTTTGCAGGCAGAAGATAATTGAGGATGCCGAAAACCGACTTCTTCATTTCGCCGGCATAGGATGTTCCTCCGATCAGGATCAGCTTCTCGGTGAAATTGACGGCAATCACGGTTTCGCTGCGGCAACCGTGGCGGGCAGGATCGGCGCGGAAGTTCGGCAGGCAGATGATGGTGTATTCGGGCACGAAACCAGCCAGCTCCGAAGCCTCGGGCCGGACGAGCAACGTGCGGACGAATAGATTGTGCCAAGCCAGTTCATTGATCACACGGACATTGACGCGATGTTCCGCCTGCGAGCCGCCGAACAGGTCCGCTACGAACAGCGTGTCATGCTTCGCAACCGCAGCAAGGAAATCCTCCTTCAACGCGGCGAAATGTTCGGGGCTCATCGCTACATTCGTCTTGCCCCACCAGACGGTATCTTCAGTCTCGGCATCCCTCACGATGAACTTGTCCGACGCCGAGCGCCCGGTGTGCTTGCCCGTCGCAACCACGAACGCGCCGTCTGCCGACAACAGTCCCTCGCCACGGCTGACGGCCAACTCCACGAGCTGGGCCGTGCCCTGGTTGCAGAACAGCGTCGCAGAGGTGCTGATCCCCTGTTTCGCAAGCGGGTTGTTGGAGGCGCTATCGGCCACGTCGAATCTCCATTTGAACCTAGTTGTGTGTCGCTGCATTCGTATGCAGTCGAGTCGAGGGGCGAATAGGGGAGGCGATCTGAGAGGTCAAATTCAGCTGGCCCGATTTATGCCTAACCGAACGTGTTGATGCGTTCCGACCGGTCGCCTATGCGTAATTCATGACAACGACGGACGAACCCGAGGGCATATCGGACTGTACAATCGCGTTGGTCGATGATGACCGGAACATACTGACCTCCGTTTCGATTGCCCTTCAGGCCGAGGGGTTTCGCACGCGGCTTTACCCTGACGGCGAGGCCGCACTGAAAGCATTGACCGCCAACCCCGCCGATCTTGGCATCTTCGATATCAAGATGCCGCGGATGGACGGGCTGGAACTGCTCAGCCGGCTACATGAAAAAGTGCAGATGCCGGTAATCTTTCTCACGTCGAAGGACGACGAGATGGATGAAGAGTTGGGGTTTGCGTCGGGCGCGGACGACTACATAGCCAAGCCGTTTTCGCAGCGATTGCTGATTGCGCGCATCAGGGCGGTCCTGCGCAGGACCGAGAACCGTCGCCAAACCGGCCTTGATGATGCCGAGGGTGAGGGTGCGGCGATCGTTCGGGGGCGGCTTGAAATGGATCCCGCGCGACACCGGGTAAGGTGGGACGGGAAGGACGTTTCGCTGACCGTCACCGAATTTATGATTTTAGAAGCGCTTGCACATCGGCCGGATGTCGTCAAAAGCCGCAATCAGTTGATGGATGCGGCCTACCAGGATGACGTCTATGTTGATGACCGCACGATCGACAGCCATATCAAGCGGCTGAGACGCAAGTTTCGGCAAGTGGACCCGGACTTTGACGCAATCGACACACTCTACGGGGCTGGATATCGCTTCTCTGCAGGCTGAGCCTGCGGGATCGCGTCTCAACTGGTCGGGACGGCTTTCGCTTCGGCAGAGGATTCTCGCGGTCAACGTATTTGCCATGGCCTTGCTGGCAGGCAGCTTTTTCTACCTCGATAGCTACCGGACGCGTCTGATCGACGAGCGCCTCGGTCAGGCAGCGAGCGAGGCAAAAGTTATTTCGGCAGCAATCGCCAGCATGACTCCTCTGGAGCGCGCAACCTTTGTTGAGACAGTTGGCCGCCAGACAGGTGCGCGAATCCGCTTGGCCGACAATGGCGGCCGCATCACTCTCGATAGTTGGGCGATCTCCGGTCGAAACTTTCGATTGATCGACCCGGATACAGAGACCTGGCAAAGACATGTGGCGCGTTGGTTGGACGAAGCCATCGAGTTCGTGGTCGACGCGCGCGAACCGGAAATGTTTAAGGGTTTCGATGAGCCCGACAAATGGCCTGCCTTGGGTCAGGGCTGGCAATTGGCACCAGACCGGACACACATGATCTGGGCGACTGCACCCGTCTCTACGGGGCAGACACTGAGAACCGACCGCAATGCACGGGACATCAGGCGCTACGTTCGTGCGGAGCGCACGCGGCTCGGCTATGTCATCTTGCTCGTCACCTTGCTGTCGACGCTGCTCTCGCTGTTTCTGGCGCGGACGATTGCTAAGCCGCTCCGTCTGTTGGCTTCCGCTGCGGTACGAGTTCATGCAGGGCGTGATCGCGAAGTAAATGTGCCCCGCCTCCCTTCGCGAAACGACGAGATCGGGCTTCTCGCGCGCGCTCTCTCGGACATGACGCACGCATTGCGGCAGCGGATCGATGCGACAGAAGCCTTCGCGGCCGATGTCGCCCACGAGATCAAAAACCCGCTAGCCTCTCTCAGCTCTGCCGCCGAAGGCTTGCGGACCGTGACAAAGCCCGAGCTTCGCGCGCAGCTGGAGGACATCATTACCGAAGATGTTCATCGGCTTGACCGCCTGATCACTGACATTTCCGACCTTTCGCGGATCGACGCAAAACTCGCGCGCACCCGGTTCGAACCGGTCGACCTGGGCCGTTTGATCGAAAATCTCCTGGAAGCCCGCAAAGCACGGTCGACCGATGAGGATGTGAAGATCGCGTTTGCCCGGCCCCATTTGGGCACGGCAGTGGTGCGAGGCGACGCCTCGCAACTTAGCCGCGTGATCGAAAACCTCCTAGAGAATGCTGTTTCCTTTTCACCTGCGGGAGGTGTGGTTCGGATTGCGGCTACGCGCCTCGCCGACAAGGTTATTGTCACGGTCGACGATGATGGGCCGGGCATCCCCGAAACAGCCCGTGAAACCATTTTCGAACGCTTCCACAGCGACCGACCGGACAGTGAAGCATTTGGAAAGCATTCTGGATTAGGCCTTTCGATTGCGCGGACGATCGTGAACGGGCACAATGGCAGCATCGAGGCCGTTTCGCGAGAAACCGGGCGTCAGGGCGCGCGAATTCTGGTTTGCCTGCCCGCCTTGGAGGTTTAGCCGGTATGACTGCGCTTTCGTCCGAAACCGTCCATGCTTCGACTGTGTCGATCGGTGGCCGCGCTGTGCTCATTGCGGGACGCCCGGGGAGCGGCAAGTCCGACCTGGCGCTCAGGCTGATCGATCGGGGCGCGGTTCTGGTCAGCGACGATTACACAATCGTTTCGCGATCGGGAAAACGACTGGTTGCAACACCGCCGGAAACCATTCGCGGGCGGATCGAGATTCGCGGCATCGGCCTTGTGGACATGCCCCATGAGACGGCCGTCCCCGTTGCATTGGTGGTCGATATCGACGAACCGGTGCCACGGATGCCCGAACCGGGCCGCACACGCCTCATTGCCGATATCGCAGTGCCCCTTTTCGCTCTTGCGCCGCACGAAGCATCGGCTCCGATCAAGGTCGAGCAGATACTGAAGTCACTGGCGGCCGCATGAACGATGGCGCTCGTCCGGACCGCATCCTGCTGGTGACGGGTATGTCGGGCGCGGGCAAATCGACCGCGCTCAAGACTTTGGAAGACATGGGCTGGGAAGCGGTCGACAATCTGCCTTTCGCGCTTCTCGCTCGCCTGCTCGACACGCGGCCTTCCGAAGGTGCGCAAGGCAGCCGCCCGCTCGCAATCGGTATCGATAGCCGCACGCGCGGATTCGATGCGCAGGCGATCATCGACCGGATCGGCGCGATGCGCGAAAAGAGCGGCGAGAATATCGCCATCCTGTTTCTCGACTGCTCCGGCGCCGAACTCGAACGTCGCTATTCGGAGACCAGGCGGCGGCACCCGCTCGCCCCGGATCGTCCGGCGAGCGATGGCATCGCCCGCGAACGCGAGTTGATCGCCCCGCTCCGGCGCTGGGCCGATCATGTGATAGACACAACCGCGAGCACGACGAACGACTTGAGGCTCGAACTGCGCAACCGTTTTGTCTCCCAAGGCGGAGGCGACCCGGTCCTGACGGTCATGTCGTTCGGCTTTGCCCGTGGTCTGCCGCGAAATGCCGATCTTGTGTTCGACATGCGCTTCCTGCGCAATCCGCACTGGGATGAGGACCTGCGCCCTCTTACAGGGCAGGACGAACCCGTCACGCTCCACATCCGTGCCGATCCTGCCTATACCGAGGCCGTTTCGCGGATTTCGGACCTGCTTCTCTTCCTTCTGCCGCGCTATCGCGAAGAAGGAAAAACCTATGTGACGGTTGCCTTCGGGTGTACCGGAGGGAGACACCGATCGGTCCATATTGCCGAAATGATATCAACCCGGTTGCGCGAAGCGGGATTTTCCCCCACCATAGTCCATCGTGACCTTGGCCTCCCGGCGGATGACGCGTTCGAGGCCATGTCGGGGCAGGGGCAATAACACACAGGCTTGCAGGCGAAAAATTGATGATCGGGTTGGTGTTGGTGACGCATGGCCGCCTCGCGGTGGAATTCGTGACAGCGATGGAACATGTGGTCGGGCCGCAGGATGCCGTGGAAAGCATCTGTATCGGCCCCGACGACGATATGGAAATGCGCCGCGCCGATATTGCTGCCGCGGTCGCGCGGGTGGACCAGGGGCGCGGTGTCATCATCCTGACGGATCTTTTCGGTGGCACGCCTTCCAACCTTGCCATCTCGCTCATGGAAACCGGCCGGGTCGAAGTGATTGCCGGCGTTAACCTGCCAATGCTGATCCGGCTCGAGGGAGCGCGGCGAACGATGAGCGTGGTTGCGGCCGTCGCCGCCGCACGCGAGGCGGGCCGCAAATACATCTCCGTGGCTTCGGAAGTGCTGGGAGAGGCAGCGGCATGATTGCTGCCTGCCGCACGGTTCTCATCACCAACAAGCGCGGCCTGCATGCGCGGGCCAGCGCCAAGTTCGTGACGATGGCAAGCGGGATCGGTGCGCGCATCGAAGTGGAGAAGGACGGCGCGAAGGTCGTCGGCACCTCGATCATGGGGCTGATGATGCTCGGCGCCGGGATGGGCGACGAAATCACGATCCGCGCGCATGGCGACGGCGCCGAGGCTGCGGTCACCTCGCTTGCCGAACTGGTCGAGGCCAAGTTTCACGAGGCGGAGTGAGTGCCCCGCGAAATCACAGGTTTTTCCAACCCGCTGGTCAAGCAGGTCAGGAGCCTTCGCGACAAGAAGCATCGCCGCGCCGAGGGCCTGTTCCTTGCCGAAGGGTTGCGGATCCTGACAGAGGCGCTTGACGCGGGCATTGCCCCCCGGATGCTCTGGCACGCGCCTGAGAGCAGCGCGCATCCGTTGGTCCGGAAGCTTGCAGAGGCGACCGAGGCGGTCGGCGGCGACGTCTTCGTGACGTCCACGGACATCCTCTCCAAGCTCTCTGGCAAGGACAATCCCGGCGCGGTCATTGGCGTCTATCCTGAAATGTTGACGCCGCTCGACGCTCTCGACCGGGCAAGCGCGGGCATCTGGCTGGTTGCCGAACGGCTGCGCGATCCGGGCAATCTGGGCACGATCCTGCGGACGGGCGATGCAGTGGGGGCCGGGGGCCTGATCCTGATCGACGATTGCACCGACCCCTTTTCGGTCGAGGCTGTCCGCGCGAGCATGGGCGCGATCTTCACGCAGAAGGTCGCGACCGCACGCTGGGCGGATTTCATCGCCTGGCTCCGTTCCGGCCCCGGCCAGCTGGTCGGCACCAGCCTCAACACCGACAATGACTATCAGGACCCGCGATACCAAGCTCCGACCTTTCTCTTGATTGGAAATGAATCCCAAGGTTTGCCAGAGGCTTATGAGAAGGAGTGCGATCTTCTTGTAAAGATGCCGATGCTCGGCAAGGCCGACAGCCTCAATGCCGCAATGGCGACGGCGGTCATGGCCTATGAGGTGCTGAACCAGCGTCGTCGCTAACTCGAGTCGCCTCCCGAAACCAGTTTCACCAGCGGCCTGGCCGTCTGCTCGACCACCGGCAGCGGCTCGATCGCCTTCCCCCCTGTGTCAATGCTCAACTCCTCGAAGCGCTTGGCTTGCGTCAGGACTTGCGATTCAAGGCTGCCGACCAGCGCATTATAGGCCGAAACGGCGGTATCGAGATTCTTGCCCATCCGCCCGACATGGCCGCCCATCGTCGAGAGCCGGGCGTAGAGTTCCTTGCCCAGCTCGGCGATTTCCCGTGCCTGGCCGGCCATTTTCTCCTGTTTCCAGACGGCCGAGACGGTCCGTGCAATCGCGATCAGGTTGGTCGGCGTTGCGAGCAGCACGCGCTTGGCAAAGGCAAAATCCCACAGATCGGCGTCCTGCTCCAGCGCCGCCGAAAGGAAATGCTCGCCGGGGACGAACATGATCACATAATCGGGCGTATCCTCGAACTGGTCCTGATAGGCCTTTTGCCCGAGCGTGTTCACATGCGCCTTCATCGCGGCGGCATGGGCTGCGAGCGAGGCCTGCCGGTTGGCATCCTCCCCCGCCTCGAACGCATCCTGATAGGCATTCAGCGAGACTTTCGCGTCGATCACAAGGTTCCGCCCACCCGGCACGCGGATGATGACGTCGGGGCGCAACCGTCCGTCCCCGCTTTCGATGCTCACTTCGGTCTGGAAATCGGCATGTTCGGAAAGCCCGCAGGTCTCGAGCACGTTGCGCAACTGCTGCTCGCCCCAGCGCCCGCGCGCCTTTGGGGCATTGCGCAGCGAGTTGCCGAGCTTTGCGGCCTCGGCGCGGACCGATTCCTGCCCGACCCGCATCGATTCCATCAGGCCCTGCAGATTGCCATAGGCTTCGGACCGGTCCTTCTCGACCTTCGCGACCGTTTCCTCATAGCGCTGAAGCCGCTCATTGACCGGTTGAAGCAACGACTTGAGCGCCTGGCCCGAACTCTCCTCGGACTGTTTGAAGCGCCGGTCGGCCGTTTCGAGAAACTGCTTCTGCGCCTCACCCAGCAACCGGTTGCCGACTTCGGCGAATTGCGCCGAAAGCGCGTCCTTGGCCTCGCGCAGTTCGGCCAGCCGCGCTTCGAACGCATCCTGTTCGGCCCGCAACCTGACGATATCGAGCTTCGCGGCGTCGCGCTCCGCCACGGCACCTTCAAGATCGCGGATCGCCGCCCTGAAATTCTCCAGATGCAAGTCGCGCTCGGCCTTCAGCGCTCCGGCCCTGCGGCTGCCCGCGAGCCAGCCGATCAGCGCTCCGATTCCGAGCGCGACAAGGCCAATGGCAAACGCTTCCATCATGCGAGTCGCATCCGGAAGTTGATGAAAGTCAGGCCACGTCCGGGTGGGATACCACCCCTTTGCGGTGCCATGGGGCAGATGCAGAGGACAGGAGGGGCAGAATCGGCCATCCAGGGAACGTAGATGGAACATTTCGAATAGGAAAGTGAAAAGCGAGACGGTCGGACGCAGTCGCAAGCCCGGCACCGCCTGGAAATGGACGCGCACTCACAGCGTTGGCTTCGGGAGCAGAAGGCCGCTCTAGCCACTGTCACATTGACTGGTTACATGGGCCGCCACGATTCGATTCTTGAAAGACGATTGCTGGCCATGGATATCCGATTGGGACTGACTTTTGACGACGTGCTTCTCCAGCCGGGCGCGTCCGAATTGCTGCCAAGCCAGGCGAATACCTCGACCCGGCTGACGCGCGACATAACGCTCAATATCCCGATCCTGTCGTCGGCCATGGATACGGTGACCGAGGCCGACATGGCGATCGCAATGGCGCAACTTGGCGGCATAGGAGTCCTTCACCGCAATCTGGGCATTGAGGAACAGGCCGCCGCCGTTCGTCAGGTCAAGCGTTACGAATCGGGCATGGTCGTCAATCCGATAACGATCGAACCGTCGGCGACTCTCGCGGAAGCCAAGGCCATCATGTCCGCAAACAGGATTTCGGGAATTCCGGTTGTCGAAGCGAGCGGCAAGCTGGCCGGTATCCTGACCAACCGCGATGTGCGCTTTGCCGAAAATCCGAACCAGCCCGTCAGCGAACTGATGACGCACGAAAACCTGGCGACGGTCAAAGCGGGTGTCGACCAGTCCGAAGCGCAACGCCTCCTCCACCAGCGACGCATTGAAAAGCTCCTGGTTGTCGATGAGGATTTCCGTTGCGTCGGCCTGATCACGGTCAAGGACATCGAAAAGGCGGTCAATTATCCCGATGCCACGAAGGATGCCGGAGGGCGCCTGCGCGTCGCGGCGGCGACGACCGTCGGGGATGCCGGCTATGCCCGGACGGAAGCGCTGATCGACGCGGAGTGCGACCTGATCGTGCTCGATACGGCGCACGGCCATTCGAAAATGGTCGCCCAATCTGTCGAGCGCATTCGCAAGATTTCCAATTCGCTCCAGATCGTTGCGGGCAATGTCGCGACGGCGGAGGCGACGCGTGCGCTGATCGATGCAGGCGCCGACGGGATCAAGGTCGGCATCGGGCCGGGTTCGATCTGTACGACGCGCGTCGTGGCGGGCGTTGGCGTACCGCAGCTGACTGCAGTGATGGATGCCGCCGCGGAAGCCGCCAAATCGGGCGTTCCCGTGATCGCCGATGGCGGGCTGCGCACATCCGGGGATATCGCCAAGGCGCTGGCGGCGGGTGCCTCGTGCGTAATGGTCGGATCGCTGCTGGCCGGAACGGCCGAAGCACCTGGCGAAACCTTCCTCTATCAGGGCCGTGCCTACAAATCCTATCGCGGCATGGGCTCGGTCAGCGCCATGGCCCGCGGCTCGGCCGATCGCTATTTTCAGCAGGACATCAAGGACCAGCTGAAGCTCGTCCCCGAAGGCGTCGAAGGGCAGGTGGCCTATAAGGGGCCGGCGAGCGACGTGATCCATCAACTGGTGGGCGGGATCAAGGCGGCCATGGGCTATACCGGGTCCGCTACCATCGAGGAATTGCAGAAGCGCGCCCGTTTCATCCAGATCACCAATGCAGGCCTGAGCGAAAGTCATGTCCATGACGTGACGATCACGCGCGAAGCCCCCAATTATCCGACCCGCTGAACGATGAGACCGGCGGCGCGCGTCCAGGCCGCTATCGAGATTCTCGACCGGGTGATCGAATCCGCCCATCGCAATGGTCCGGCGGCCGATACGATCATCGGGGACTGGGTTCGCGGGCATCGCTATGCCGGCTCGAAGGACAAGCGGGCGATCCGGGAGCATGTCTATGCGGCAATCCGGACCTTCGGAGAGGTTCCGCAAAGCGGCCGGGCCGCGATGATCAGCTTGCTGGAGGGCGATCCGTCCTTCTTCGATGGCTCTCCCTATGGCCCGGCGCCGCTGGCCGAAGGGGAGCCGAGGGTGGAAAGATCGCTGCTCCCCGGCTGGCTTGGCAGCCTCATCCCCGAAGCGGATCATGCCGCCCTGCTGTCGCGCGCGCCGATGGATTTGCGCGTGAACCGGGCGAAGTCCGATCGCGAGAGCATAATTGCCGGCCTTGACAGGGCCGACGCCATAGCCGGCCTTCCGGATGCGATCCGGCTTCACGGAAACATCCGTGTTGAGGACCATCCGGGCTGGATCGAAGGCCGGTTCGAAATACAGGACGCCGGGAGTCAATGGATCGTGGCCGCTTGCCGTGCCGCGCTAGGGATGACCGCGATCGACCTTTGCGCGGGGGCGGGGGGGAAGACGCTCGCGCTCGCGGCAGCAATGGGCGGCGAAGGGCGCCTGATTGCGTGCGACACGAACCGTGACAGGCTTCAGCGCATGATCCCGCGGGCCGAACGGGCCGGAGCATCCGGCATCGAAAGCCGTCTGCTCAATCCGGGGCAGGAGGCCCAGCAGCTTCAGGATCTCAATGGGCAGGCGGACCTTGTCCTGATCGATGCGCCCTGCTCCGGCAGCGGCACGCTCCGCCGGAATCCCGAGGCCCGCTGGCGGCTGACGCCGGATCGGCTCGACCGGCTGACAGCACTTCAGGCTCATGTGCTGGCGCTTGGAGCCCCCTTGGTGAAGCCGGGAGGGGCGCTGGTCTATGCCGTCTGCTCGCTGATCGAAGCGGAAGGCTCTGCGCGGATCGATGCATTTCTTCGCCACAATCCGGGATGGCAGCCGGAGGTGCTGGACGATCTGCCCGGCGTAGCGGACGGAGCGGGAAAGCGGCTGACACCTGCCCATGACGGGACGGATGGTTTTTTCGTCGCAAGACTGGCAAGACACTGCTAATCATGGGGAAGTCTGTCGGCCTGGAGTATATTATGCGTTTCTCGCCACCTGTTCTTGCCTTGTCGCTTGCTTTGCTGACGGTCGCCAGTGTCAGCCACGGCCAGAAGCCGGATTCGAAGCTGAATCCGCAGTCGGTCGTGCTTGTGGCGCAGGCCAGGCAGCTTGTTGCCGTGGGCAGGTACGATGAAGCCGCAGGCCTGCTGGAAACCGCGCTTGCGGTCGATCCGCGCAATCGCGGCGCATTCATCGCCTTGGCTGACGTGGCGGAAAAGCAGGGGCTCCCCGGCAAGGCCATCCGTTTCTACCGTGAGGCGCTCCTGATCGAGCCGAACGACGTGGCGGCGCTTTCTGGGCAGGGCGAAGCCATGGTCGCGAAGGGCGCCATTGCAAAGGCGAAGGAAAATCTCGCCCGGATCAAGCAGCTTTGCATCGCGGCCTGCCCGGAACAGCAACAATTGGCCTCGGCTATCGAAAGGGGTTCGGCAGCCCCGGTGATGTCGGCGCAGGCCGTTCAGCCCAAGCCGGTGGTTTCCGAACCGGTCAAGCAGCAATAGGCCCGCGCCAGGGCGACGAATTCATCGACGCTGAGCGTTTCGGGCCGCCGGTCTGAGGCGATGCCCGTCGCCTCGAGCGCCTCCAGGGCAAGCGGCAGCGATTTCAGGCTTTGCCGGAGCATCTTCCTGCGTTGCCCGAAGGCAGCGGCGGTGATTGCTTCCAGGCTCTCAATGGCCACACCGGCGGGCTGCTCGGCCGGGGTGACCTGCACAACGGCAGACATGACCTTTGGCGGCGGCGTGAAGGCAGAGCGATGGACTGGAAGCGCAATCCGTGCGCGGGCGCGCCACTGCGCCAGTACCGAAAGACGGCCAAACGCTTCCGTTCCCGGCGGCGCCACGATCCGGTCCGCAACTTCGCGTTGGAACATCAGGGTAAGGCTCGACCAGCGCGGTGGCCATTGGCGCCCGCTCAGCCACTGGACGAACAGCGCCGATCCGACATTGTAGGGGAGGTTCGAAACGATTGCGCCGCCTTCCGGCAAGACGTCTTCAAGTGCTATGGCGAGCGCATCTCCCTCCCGGACCTCAAGCCGTCCAGGATAGGCGGTGCCGAGTTCGTGAAGGGCGGGAATGCATCGCCGATCCCGCTCTACGACGGTTACCTTGGCTCCGGCCTTGAGAAGCGCGCGCGTCAGGCCGCCGGGCCCCGGACCGACTTCATAAACCGGGATATCGCGAAGATCGCCGGGAACGGCGGCAATGCGGTCAAGCAACTGCCCGTCGAGAAGGAAATTCTGCCCCAGCGCCTTGTCCGCCTTCAGCCCGTGACGGGCGATCACCTCGCGCAGCGGGGGAAGGGTAGCCGTCACCGGCAGAGTGTTCGCCAGTGCGCGGCGCTGGCCGCCATCCGGATGGCGGCAATCATAGCCCCGGGCTCCGCCTTGCCCTTGCCGGCAATGTCGAAAGCAGTGCCGTGGTCGGGCGACGTGCGGACAATCGGCAGGCCAAGCGTGATGTTGACGCCGTCATCGAAATGCAGCGTCTTCAACGGGATAAGCGCCTGATCATGATAGCAGCACATCGCCGCATCATAGGTCGCGCGGGCACGCGGATGGAACATGGCATCGCTCGCCATCGGCCCGAAAGCATCGATTCCCTCCGCCCGGAGTATGGAGATTGCCGGCGCGATGATTTCGATCTCTTCGCGGCCGAGTGCGCCGCTTTCGCCAGCATGGGGGTTGAACCCCGCAAAGGCAAGCCTTGGCTTTTCGATGCCGAAATTGCGAGTCAAGCCCTTCGCCGTGGCCCGCCCTTTGAAAACGAGCAGGTCGATGCTTATCCTGTCCTTGACTACAGCAAGCGGAAGGTGCGTCGTCATCGGGACGACCCTTAGCGAGGGACCAGCCAGCATCATCACGGCATTCGTGGAGGCGATACCGCACCGCTCGGCTACGAATTCGGTTTGCCCGGGATGCGTGAACCCGATTTCGTAAAGACAGATTTTCGAGACGGGGCCCGTTACCAGCGCGCTGACGGCATCCGATCGGGCAAGGCCGACGGCCATTTCCAGCGAGGCCAGGGCGCACCTTGCGCCTTCCTGGTTGGGCACGCCTGGGCAGATTGCTCCGGCATCCTCGACCTGGATTACGGGAAGCGCGGTCGGAAAGACCTGCGCCGCATGACTCGGGTCGGTGATCCGGCTGACCGGCCCCTTCCAGACGGCTTCGATGGAGCGGGCATCGCCGACCGCAAAAAAGGGATGAAGCCCTGCAATCTCGCGAGCCGCCCATGCCTTTGCGGTGACTTCCGGGCCAATTCCCCCCGGGTCCCCAAGGGCAACGGCAAGCGGAGCGATTGGATCAGCGATAGTCAATCACCGCGTCCCGCCTCAGGTCGCGGAGATAGCGCTGCGCCCGGCGGCCAACACGTTCTTCCTCGAGCTGGGCCATGATCTGCTCGAACGAAGGATCGCTCGCGACCTGCGGATCGTCGCGTCCGCACAGGACCAGCACGCGAACCCCTTCCTTCTGCGAGCCGAAGGGGGGCGTCGCCTGACCGACCTGGAGTTTGAGCAGCATGTCCTGAAGCGGCGGAGGCAGGTCGCGCACGCGCACCTGATCGTTATTCACCACTTCGGCACCGAGCTTGGCGGCCGTTTCTTCGACTCTGCCGCAGCCGCCCATGGATTGCGTGGCCTGCGCGAAGGCCGTCGCCTTGGCCTGAGCTTCGGTGGCCGACATGCCCTCAGGGAAGCTAAGTCCCATCTGCCGCAAGGCAAGGACCGCGTCGCGCGGGTCGGCCGTCAGCACCTTGCGCGAGTCCGCCAGGTAGATGACTGAAAAGCCGCCCGGAACCTGGATCGGCCCGACAATCTGTCCGACCTCGATTTCCTGTACGGCCTTGGCCAGCTCGTCGGGAAGTTGGGCGGCACGGACCCAGCCAAGGTCACCACCCTGCACGGCAGTCGAGGCTTCGGAGAATTGCCGCGCATAGGCCGCAAACGACCCGCCCTGACGCACCTGCTCGATGATCTTGCGCCCGTTGGCGAAGATTTCCTGAGCATTTTCCGGGGTCGCGGAGAGGAATATTTCGCCGACGCGATATTCGCTGGTTCCGCGCGCGGCCTTCAGCCGCTCTATGATTCCGTTGACCTCGGCATCGCTGATGTTCACCTCGACTTTGCGGCGCAACAGTCGGCTCCAAGCGGCTTCGGCCTCGATCTGGCGGCGGATCGAACGATCAGAAGACCCAACCTCGCGCAGATATGCCGACATCTGCTCGGGCGTTCGCTTGAAGTTCTGTGCGACGCGCGCGTAGGTCCTGTCGACGTCATCGCGCGTGATTTCGATCTTGTTCGCCTTGGCTTCCTGAATCTGCAGGACTTCATCGATCAAGTTGCGCAGAACCTGCACCCTCAACCTGTCCCGCTCTTCCTCGGGAACCCTTCCGCCGTTTGCAAGGACGATCAGCGCAAGACGCTGCTCGACGTCGGTGCCAGTGATGATCTCACCATTCACGATCGCCGTTGCCTTGCGCAGCGTCGGCTCGACCTTGCCGAAAGTGGTCAGCGTGGACGGCAGGTTGAGTGCGGTCGTGGGCACCGCGCCATCGTCGCTGACGGATTGGGCGGTGGCGAAGGAAGAAATGGTAGCAGCAAGTGCAAGCAGGACACTACGGCGAACAAATGAGGTCATTGTGGAGCAAGCCCTGACATTTTTTAATCCGGTTCGGCAACCCGATAGCCGAAAACGGCTGAACGGATGCTGACACCCCTCTCGTGGAATGCCGCGTTTAGCGGCCAAGATTGCGTAAGGATAGCGTCAATTGATAGGTATTTCCACGACGCGCATCGCCGGACCGATCATAGTCGCGACGCCATGTAATGCCGAGCTTGATACAATCATCCTCATAAGCGACCCCAAGCCGATGCCGGATGGGCTCATAGCCATCGGCAAGCGAAAGCGGGTCTTCGCTGTTGTCGGTCAAATCGACGATTGCCGAGCCGAAGATCGACCAGTAGCGCGCAAACTGCACGCGCCCGCCGAGCCGGATCTCCTCGCGGTCGCGCAAATCCTCGATTGTCGGATCAACGTCGCGGTTCAGCCTCAAATAGCCAACGACGGCGTAAGTCTTGTCGGAACCGATCGTCGCATCGATCTCGTTTCTACGAACGGCCAGACTGTCCTTGTCCAGCCGGTAGCGGTGGGTGACGCTGACAAACCTCTTGAACTTGAGTGTCGTGCGCCCGACGATGTCGGATGTACGGCTGGTCAGCCCTGTACCGTCCGGGAAAATGGCGGGCTTGCTGGACAGGCGGTAACTCTGGCCGATATTGGCCTGGAGCGAAAATCCCACCATATCGAGTTCCCAGTCTGCGCCATATGTCACACGGGCACCATCCTCCCACCGGTCATAGCCGGGAAAGCGGTTGAGGGCGAAGAGATTGCTGTCCTCAAGATCGACCGAGCGCGCGTCTTCGTTGGGGACCGCCAGGTTGGAAGTTTTCGGTGAGGCAACGATCTGCAATCTCGGCGTCAGCCTTTGTGTTCCGCCGAACGCGGGTCCGACAAACGGCCAGCGGATTTCGGCTGCGACCGCACCGATGAAGCGGCCGTGCCAGCCATCATTGCCGCGATAGATTGCCGTCAGGGTCCGGCCCGCTTCGTCGGTGTGATAGACGTCCCCGCGCGCAAAGCCCGTAAACTGAACTTCCTGGCCCCAGTTCGTCAGCCTCCGCAAATCCCAACGTGCGCTGGCAAAGCTGCGTTGTGTATCCTGCCCGCTGGTGCGACCGAGCGCGAGACTGTTGAGCTGAAGTTCGACCTTTCCGCCGGCCACGGGGTCATCGAACCGCTTGCGATAGTCGACCAGCGGCAAGGCGATCGGTATCTGCCCTTGCGGATCGCCCGAACGCAAAGTCTGGAAGCCCCAGCCGGCCAGGGAGAAATAGCTCGTCCGCGTCAGCCGTTGCAGGTCGATCGTGGAACGAAGCCGATCATCCCTGGATATGTCGTAGCGGCGCAGGAAGGTCCGGTCGGTCACGACACGGAGCGAACCGGAAACACTCCAGCGTGGGTCGATCTGGAATCTCCCATTGGCATCGAGATAGCCCCGGAACTCGCGCGACGGGGCGGCGGTGCCGCTGCCCGTGGCTATGCGGCTGCCATAAGTGGCGAAACCCCCGATCTGATAAGCCCCTTTCGAGAGAAGCGCCCGGTAATTCGCCTGAAGGGCGGGCAGTGCGTCAGTGTAGAGATGCGGCGTCAGGGTCAGATCGCGATTGGGTGCGATCTTGAAGAAGACGGGAACGGAGACTTCGAAACCGTTGTTTCGGGAATATTGGATATCCGGGACAAGCAGGCCAGACCCGCCGCGATTATCCGCCGGATGGGAGAAGCCCGGAAGGGCAATGACAGGAAGGCCGAATATCTCCAGCCTTGCATCCTTGTAGCGGATCCTGTTTTTGGCGGGATCATGGACGACACGACCCGCCGTAATCTTCCAGGAGGGACTTTTCGGACAACCGCTCGGATCCTCGACCGCGCAAGGGCTGTAGACCGCACGATCGAGCCGGCTCGACCCATTGGTTCGGGCGCCGTGAAGTGCGGCAAGCCGTCCGCCGTCCGTCATCACGATTAGCAGATTCTCGACCGCGCCGTCCTTCAGCGTATCGGTCAGCTCCACCTTGTCCCCATAGGCCACGTCGCCGCCCGGATTGGTCACGGATACATTGCCGCTGGCCGTTACTCGGCCTGACTTGCGATCCCAAGCAACCTGGTCGGCGCGCAGGCGGTTGCCTTCGCGCGTCATCAGCACATCGCCCTTGGCAATGACGACATCCGCGTCGTTGTCATATTCGACCGTATTTGCGGCAAAATCGATCTGGGCATCTTCGGCGGTTTCCGAAACCGGTGCGGCTCTGGAAACCTCCTGTGCGAGCGCAGGAGTTGTCATTGCCAGCATCGTAGCGAGCGCTGCCAGTCCGGAACGACGAATATTGGTCACAAGAATCCATGCATGCGTGATACTGACGTGCCTATTGCACCGGATGGCGTTTGCCGCAATTGGCGATGCGCGGTTTTGCGGCTTGGCGGTTGGCAGGCTAACAGCCTGTTTCATCGATTCGCCGCTTGTCCGGCCACCCATCATTTGAGGACTGCCAATGATTGCCATTTCGTTTTCCGCATCGAGCCCCGACAAGGGAGCGCTGGTCCTTCCTGTCGCCAAAGACGGTTTGAGCGGCGCGGCATTGCCCGGCCTGTCGCCGGAAAACGTGTCGCTGGTGCGCGCCGGAGGAGCGACGCAGCGATTCGAAGGCGATTCGGCAAGTGTCAGCGATTTCTTCGTGACCGAAGGCGGCCAGACGCGGCGGGTGCTTCTGGCGGGAACCGGACAAGGTTCGGTCGAAGATTATGAGAAGCTTGGCGCGGCCGTGACCGCCCGGCTGCTGACATCGGGCGAGACAGAGGCCGTGATCGACCTTTCGGGCCTCGTCATGAAGCCCTCGGCCGATGCCGTCGCGCGGCTTGCCGCAGGGATTGTGCTGCGCGGCTGGCGGCATGATGTGTACCGCACCAAGCTCCCCGAAAAGCAGAAGCCGACGCTCCAGTCGGTCATGCTCGTCGGCGCACCTGAAGGATGCGATGCCGCCTGGGCGCATGCGAAGGCCGTCACGGAAGGCGTGGCTTTCACGCGCGAACTCGTGACCGAGCCAGCCAATATCGTCTATCCGGCCAGTTTCGTCGAACGGTGCCGCAAGCTGGCCGAGCTTGGCGTGGAGATCGAGGTGCTCGGCCGCAAGGAGCTTGAGGCGGCGGGAATGGGCGCCTTGCTGGGCGTATCGCAGGGTTCCGTACGCGAGCCGCAGCTTCTCGTCATGCGCTGGGACGGAACGAATGGCGCAAAATTGCCGCCAGTGGTGTTTGTGGGAAAGGGTGTCACCTTCGATACGGGTGGCATTTCGCTGAAGCCTCCGGCAGGCATGGAAGACATGAAATGGGACATGGGTGGGGCAGGGGCCGTTGCCGGCACGATGCTGGCACTCGCCACCCGCAAGGCCAAGGCTCATGTCGTCGGCGTCTGCGCGCTTGTCGAGAACATGCCTGACGGCAATGCCCAGCGACCGGGTGACGTCGTGACCTCGATGTCCGGGCAGACGATCGAAGTCATCAACACCGATGCCGAAGGCCGGCTGGTCCTTTGCGACGCGATGACCTGGGTCCAGAAGAAATATGCGCCGAAAGTTATGGTCGATCTTGCCACGCTGACGGGCGCGATGATCATCTCGCTTGGCTTTGAACATGCCGGGATATTCTCCAATGACGATGAACTGGCTGGTTCGCTCATCAAGGCTGGGAAAGACGCAGGTGACCCATTGTGGCGTTTCCCGCTCTCACCGGCCTATGACAAGCTGATCGAAAGCCCGATTGCGGACATGAAGAATGTGGGCCCCCGCGAAGGAGGCTCGATCACGGCTGCCCAGTTCCTCCAGCGCTTTGTCGATGAAGGCGTCAAATGGGCGCATCTCGACATTGCCGGAATGGTTTGGGCGGCGAAGCCCGGCGCCGTGTGGGAAAAGGGCGCAACCGGGTATGGCGTCCGGTTGCTCGACCGCTTTGTTGCCGACAATTTCGAAGACTAGGCGAGAAGAGCCGCCTCGCGCGCCTTGGCTTCGATCAGTTCGCAGTCAGGCGCGCCTTTTTCGACCACCCAGCTTCCGCCGACGCAAAGGACGGGATCGAGCGATAGCCAGTTCGGCGCAGTCGTGGCCGTGATCCCGCCAGTGGGGCAGAAACGGCACTGGTGGAATGGCGCGGCGAGCGCCTTCAATGCCGCAATGCCGCCGCTGGCCTCGGCTGGAAAGAATTTGAAATGGGCAAGGCCCATGTCGAGCCCGCGCATGATATCGCCGGCATTGGCGATGCCGGGAAGGAAGGGAATGCCACTGGCGATCGCGGCCTTGCCAAGCGGTTCGGTCAGGCCGGGGGAAACAATGAACTCCGCCCCGGCATCGATGCTTGCGCGCAGATCGGCTTCGTTCAACACGGTTCCCGCACCGACGATCGCGCCTGGGACCGCCTTCATTTCGGCGATCACGTCAAGCGCTGCGGGCGTGCGCAGCGTCACTTCCAGAACCTTCAGTCCGCCCGCCACCAACGCCTTGGCAATCGGCCTGGCGTGCTTCGCATCGTCCACGACGAGGACGGGGATGACCGGCGCTGTCCGCATGATCAGTTCAATGGCCTTCATTCGGAATGCTCCATGGCGTAGGCAGCCGCTGCGCCGAACAGGCCGGGCTGCGGATGCGTAATGAGTTTAACGGGAATTGCGGCCATCATGGCCTCGAACCTGCCCTTCGCGCGGAAGCGTTCGGCAAAGCCCGAGCGCAGCAGCACGTCCTTGATCCTGAGGCCGAGGCCGCCCGCGATCACGACACCACTGCCGCCTTGCGCCAGCGCAATGTCACCCGCCACGCTGCCGAGCGACTGGCAGAACCGGTCGACCGCAGCAGCCGCCAGGCTGTCTTCGCCGGACAGGCCGCGTTGCCACAAGGCCTTATCGTCATAGCGCTGGATGGCCTGACCCTCGATCACCGCGAGTGCTTCGAATATCTCGACCAACCCTGGCCCCGAAACGACGCGCTCTACTGAAACCCGGCGATAGCGCTTGCGCAAATGGGCGAGGATCGCATCTTCGATGCTATCGAGCGGCGCAAAGTCGATATGCCCGCCTTCGGTTGCCTGGACCCGATACTGTGCGCCGTCCCTGAAGACATGGGCAACGCCAAGGCCCGTGCCCGGACCGATAATGCTGATCGTTCCGGTTTCCGGAAGCGGCACGTCAGGCCCGCACATATGCTGGAAATTGTCGTCTCCGGCTTGGGCGACAGCGTGGCCGATCGCGCCGAAATCGTTGACGAGCGTGAAGGCATCGACGCCAAGCTTTTCGCAGATGAGCGCGGGGCGGATGATCCACGGATTGTTGGTGAAGCGAATGATCTCACCCTGCACCGGCCCGGCAATGGCGATCGCCACGGCGCGCGGCAGCGCCTTACCGACGATCCGGCCATAATCTTCCCAGGCAGTCTGGAAGCTTGCATGTTCGGAGGTCTTGAGCGTCGTTGCTTCGCCGAGGCTGACAACGCGCCCGTCCCTGACTTCGGCAAGAGCGAAGCGCGCGTGCGTTCCGCCGATATCGACCGAGACGATGTTGGTCATAGCCCAGCCGCCGCCAGCATTGCCGACGCTCCCTGTTCCGCCCCGTCTGCATTTGCGCGCATCAGCGCAAACAGTTCGCGCCCGACGCCCTCATGGAAGGCTGGCGGCGCGGCAGGCTTGCGTCCGTTCAGGTCCGCGAGGACATCAAGCTTGCCCTCATGCGCGCACAGGCGAACGATGTCGCCATCTTCGATCAGTGCGATGCTCCCGCCGTTCAGGGCTTCCGGTGTGCAATGGATCGCGGCCGGAACCTTGCCGGAAGCGCCCGACATGCGGCCATCGGTTACCAGCGCGACCTTAAAGCCCTTGTCCTGCAGCACGCCCAGCGCAGGCGTCAGCTTGTGGAGTTCGGGCATCCCGTTGGCGCGCGGCCCCTGGAAGCGGACAACGATCACAATGTCGCGATCAAGTTCGCCTGCCTTGAACGCCGCCTGGACATCGTCCTGCGAATGGAAGACGCGGGCAGGGGCCTCTATCGTCCAATAATCGGGATTGACGGCGCTCGTCTTGAAGGTCGCGCGGCCAAGGTTGCCGGAAACGAGCCGCATCCCGCCATCGGGGAGGAAGGGATTGGCGGGCGTCCGAAGCATCGTCTCGTCGCCTGAATGGATCGGTGCCTCGCGCCAGACCAGGTCTTCTCCATCCAGGACCGGCTCGCGCGCATAATCGTCAAGATCACGGCCGCCGACGGTTATGATGTCACGGTGGAGCAGCCCGGCGGCGAGCAGTTCGCGGATGACAAACCCCATCCCGCCTGCCGCGTGGAAATGGTTCACATCGCCGGCCCCGCTCGGATAGACATGAGCAATCAACGGAACCGCTGCAGAAAGCGCATCGAGATCTTCCCAATCGATCTGGATACCCGCAGCGCGAGCGATCGCCGGGATGTGGATGGCGTGGTTGGTCGATCCGCCCGTTGCGAGAAGGCCGATACAGGCGTTCACGATCGCCTTTTCATCGATGCAGGCGCCAAGCGGGCGATAGTCGTCGCCGCGCATCCCGATTTCGGTCAGCCGGTGTGTGGAGGCGCGGGTCAGGGCGGTGCGCAGCTTCGTGCCCGGATTGACGAACGCTGCCCCCGGCATGTGCAGCCCCATCACTTCCATCATCATCTGGTTGGAATTGGCGGTGCCGTAAAAGGTACATGTTCCTGCGCCGTGGTACGATGCCGCTTCCGCTTCGAGAAGTTCGGCACGACCGACCTTGCCTTCGGCATAGAGCTGCCGCACGCGGACCTTTTCCTTATTGGCAAGACCCGAAGGCATTGGCCCCGCCGGAACGAGGATCATCGGCAGATGGCCGAAACGCAGGGCGCCGATCAGCAGTCCTGGGACGATCTTGTCGCAGATTCCGAGCAAGAGCCCGCCTTCGAACATCGCATGGCTCAGGCTGACGGCTGTCGCCATGGCGATCACGTCCCGGCTGAAGAGCGAAAGCTCCATCCCCGCCTGACCCTGGGTCACGCCGTCGCACATGGCGGGAACACCGCCTGCGACTTGCGCCGTTGCGCCGACTTCGCGCGCGAACAGCTTTATCTGCTCGGGGTAGCGGCCATAAGGCTGATGCGCGGAGAGCATGTCATTGTAGGCGGTGACGATGCCTATGTTCATCGCGCTACCGGTGCGGATCACGGCCTTGTCTTCACCGGATGCGGCAAAGCCATGCGCGAGATTGCCGCAGGAAATGCTGGACCGGTTGGTGCCCTTTTCGCCTTCGCGCGCGATGAGATCGAGATAGCGCTGGCGGCTGTCCTTAGAGCGGCGAACCACTCGCTCGGTTACGGCTGCGATGCGGGGATCAAGGCTATTCATGCCAGGTCACTCCGTCGCGCTCGGCAAGCGCAATCGCGGCTGACGGCCCCCAGCTTCCCGCCGTGTAGGTCTTGGGCGCAAGTCCCCGCTCGGACCAGCCCGCGCGGATCGAATCGATCCAGTCCCATTGCGCCTCGACTTCGTCGCGACGGACGAACAGGGTCTGGTCTCCCTCGATCAGGTCGAGCAGCAGCCGTTCATAGGCGATGCGTTTCTTTACGCCGGCAAAGGCATTGGGCATCGAAATGTCGAGCGGCACTTCGCGCAGGCGGACGCCGCCGCGATCGAGACCCGGTACTTTTGCCATCACGCACAGGCGGATGTTCTCCTGCGGCTGAATGCCGATGATCAGCCGGTTCGGCTGGGTCGTCGCCCCTTTTCCCGCAAAGATCGAATGCGGCACATGCTTGAACTGGATGACGATCTCCGTCGCGCGGCGGGGCAGCCGCTTCCCTGTTCGTAGATAGAAGGGAACCCCTTTCCAGCGCCAATTGTCGATATGCGCCTTCAAGGCAACAAAGGTTTCGGTGTCCGAAGCCTTGCCGAGTTCCTCGTCATAGCCGGGCACGGCCGCGCCGGCGATCGCGCCCGCACGATACTGTCCGGTTACACTGTCGCCTTCTCCGAGGAAGCGAAGCGAGCGCAGGATTTTCACCTTTTCGTCGCGCACGGCCGTTGCGTCGAAGCTCGATGGCGGTTCCATCGCAACCAGCGCCAGCAGCTGGAGCATATGATTCTGCACCATGTCCCTGAGCGCGCCGGCGCCATCATAGAAGCCCACCCGGCCTTCCAGCCCCACGGTCTCGGCAACGGTTATCTGGACATGCTCGATATGGCTTGCATTCCAGAGTGGCTCGAACAGGATGTTTGCAAAGCGCAAGGCCAGCAGGTTCTGGACCGTTTCCTTGCCGAGATAATGGTCGATACGGAAAATCCGGTCTTCCGGGAAAGCCGCCGCAACGGCATCGTTAATCTGGCGGCTTGTTTCGAGATCGGTGCCCAGCGGCTTTTCCAGCCCGATCCGGGCCTTTTCCCCAGCAAGGCCCGCTTGCGCGAGACCGGCAATCGTGGGCTCGAACAGCGAAGGGGCGGTTGAGAGGAAAATGGCAAGGCCATCGTCCACGGCTCCCGCCTTTTCCGCAAGCGCGTGAAACCCATCCGGCCGCGAAGCATCGAGCGCCTGATAGCTTAGCCGAGCAAGCAGGGCAGGAATTGCGGGCTTGCGTTCGTCCGGAAGGAACTTTTCCAGCGCTTCGCCGGCAAATGCGCGAAAGCTTTCATCGTCGTGATCGGAGCGCGCCGTACCGATGATTTTCAGATCGTCGGACACCAGCCCGTCGGCATTCAGTGCACACAGCGAAGGCAGGAGCATGCGCTGCGACAAATCCCCCGTCGCCCCGAACAGGATGAGCTTGTCTGCGACAAAGGCCATGAATGCGTTCTCCGGAAATCCCACAACATCGATTGCCGCAAGGCAGCGCTCGTGAAAGCATGTTGCGACGGAGTGCCCCTACGGCATTCATTGTTATCGTTCCAGATGGTTGAGCGAAACAAATTTCGCCCTCGCATTCGAATTCACGAATGCAGATACGGAAACCGCCGCCCCTCGGTGGAGAGACGGCGGATTTCCGGAGATCGGTTCGTTGAGATCAGAACCCGAAACGGATACCGACTCGGATCGCGTAGAGTGACTGGTTTACATACACTTGGTCAGTCGGTGTAGTGAACGTTGTGGTGCCGCCAAGCGGTGAATAGCGGTACTGTGCGCATGCCTGGCTCGTGTTGGTGGCTACGGTGCCCGTCGGCGCTCCAGCGACGGGCGTAACGTTGCCGGCGGTCGTCAGGCATTGCACTTGAGCGACGGCGGCATTGTAGGGAAACACATACTCGCGTTGTTGACCCCACTTCTTGTTAATCAAGTTGGTGAAGTTTTCGATATCCGCAAACAACGTTATACGAGCCTTGTTCCAGGCGGGTACCGGAAGCTCTTGGGCAAGGTGCAGGTCGAACCGCGTGAACCATTTGGAGTTGAACGCGTTACGCGGCGCGACACGACCACGATATTTGCTCAGCCCGGATGAATTAACAAAATTGTCAAATGCTTGCGCGAAGACCGGATCGCTGAACTGGACCTTGGGATCAGCGAGGCCAGTTGGAACGTACAGAAGGTAACGGTTGCCGGCAGTGCCTGTAGCCGTACTGCGCCCTGTAACGCCGAAGACCGCCGATCTGTTTGAACCGAAGTCTTGGAACGTGTAGCTGAACGGATGTCCGATACGCGTTTCGCCAAACAACGCAATTGTCGACTTGTAGTCGCCGAAGAAGGCATGGTCGAAGTTGACGCCGTACTTGAAGAAATAGCGTATCTCGTCGTTCGACCGACCATAGGCGACATTGTTCGGGTCTACGAAGGCGCCGTTTGAATAGTTCGAGCCTGCGGTCGAGGAGGTGGCAGGCGCGCGATCTTTCACATCCTGATAGGTGAAACTGCCATTGATATTAAGTCCAAAATCCCAGACCTTTTCGAAACGAAGTACGCCGATATAGGCACGGCCCTGCTTAGTATTGGTCAAGAGAATGTCGGTGTTCGTATTGGTGCTAGTTGGGCCATCGATGAGATTCTGATAGCGCTGCCGACCGTCTGGTGTCAGCGCGTTGGCTGCCACTGTCACGGGCACTGAACGGATGTCGGTGAAATATACCTGATTGCGTACGCTCGAATAGAGCAGGTCGGCGCCGAAGGTCCAACCCTCGCCGAGCGGGCCGAGATCGGCATTGTACTCCGTCGAGAGTGTCGCGCGCCATTGCGACGGTATCTTGAAGTTCGGATCGAGCGCATTGACCGTCGCGTTCGTCAAAACTGTTGCGTTGAGCAACTGTTGATTGACTGCACTCGGAATACTCGTCCCGGTAACACCGTTGAGGGCAGCGGTGCAGGCCGCCGCGCTAGTCAGCGTGGTACAACCATTGCCCGTGGTCGTGCGGTTCGTTGAAATCGTGTTGGTCAGGACACCAGTATTCGAGAAGCTGTTTGACAGATAGACATCGGGCGCGCCGCCACCGAAAATGCCGCCGCCACCCCGGATGGTCAGCCGGTCTGTCGGCTTCCAATCAAAGCCGAAGCGCGGCTGGAACAAACCCCGCCCCTGAAGATTCGCGATATTTGTAAGAGGGTCAGTCCGCTTCCCATCAATTATCGCACCATTCGAATAACGCCCCGAAAAAGCGGCGCTGATTGCAGGACGATCATTTCCTCCGAAAAGGTCGTAACGAGCACCGTACGAGAAGTTCAACTTGTTCGCGACTTCCCACGTGTCCATGATGCCAAATGTATAAAGCTGATAACCGAACTGCGCCGCAGAATCGTCGGGATTGAGCGACGGGATGGCGTTTGCATAAGCAAATGAGTTTGCGCGCCTGTTCTGGAAGTCCGCGATCGAATCGAAATAATAGTTGCCCGCGCTGTTCTGCAGGAAAGCGTTGAAAATCTTGGTGTTCGTATATTCTGCGAAGGCCCGAACGTCATGCCCATCACGGGTCAGGCGCGCCTGAAACAAGCCTCCAAAGCTTTCACTGTTCAGTGCATTGGTCTGGCGCGAATTGTCCGGGCCGAACGAGACGACGGCAGCAGTGCCGCTGTTGGCCGGAATTGGGGTTCCGTTCGCATCGGTGTTTTCACAGCCCGTCGCCGAGCCTCCGGAGACCGCGTTCGTACAAACCCGGAACTGAGCGAAGCCACGGCCAAGCAATGGGTCCTGAATACGCTTGTAGTTCTTGTAGAAGCCACGCAATTCGGTCGAGAAATCGTCGGACCATTTCGAGTTCAATTGAACGACGCCCGTGTGGAGCCGATTACCTTGCGTGTAGGCATTCGATGCAAGGCCAAGGCCGGGGCTGCCCGTCGTGATGTTTGAGAACGTGTTGTTCAGCAGCGTGATGCCATCCTTGGCATAGGTATAAGTCAGTGAAAGGCGCTGCGTGTCCGAGAGGTTAGCGTCAATCTTGGCAACAAGGCGGTCATCCTTGTCCCCCAGGCTGCGCTGCACGCCGCCGGTGTCATAGTTGTACACATTTTGCGCGATCTGGCTTACCTGATCAACAATAGCTTGGGTCAGGTTTGGAATGGCAGTACCGGAATTGTTGTCGACGGGACCTTCCGCAATCGGGCGACCGCCCCGCAGGCGCTCGCCCGCGATCATGAAAAACAGCTTGTCCTGGATAATCGGTCCGGAAATCTCTGCGCCGTAGTTCTGGATCTTGAAGTTCGGCACAGCCGCCCGACCGGTCGGAATGCCCGGCCCTGGCTTGGTCTCCTTGCCGACCAGTTCGTCAGCAGAATAGGCGTAGAAGCCGGTGCCCTGGAAATTGTTGCTGCCGGACCGAAGGACGATGTTGATCGCGCCACCTTGGAAGTTGCCTTCTCGCACGTCATAGGGCGCAACCTTTGCCTGGAATTGACCGATGGCGTCCAACGGGATGGGCGAGCGGCGGCTCGGGAGGCCGTCGGTGTTCAGGCCAAAATTGTCGGTGATCGCCACACCATCCACCGAGAAGCGATTGTAGCGCGCGTTCTGGCCGGCAAACGACACGGCGCGACCGCCGGTGGGTGTATCGTCGAGGCGAGCGAAGGGATCGCGCCTCTGGAGATCCCGAATGTCGCGGTTGACTGTTGCGATGTTTGCAATCTCGCTCGCACTCAATACGGTTGCTGGTCCCTGAGAGACGGTGCCGGCACCCTGAACGCGGGATGCCGTAACGATGATTTCTTCACCACCTTCAGCAGACAGCGTGATCGGCAGCTGGAAGGGTTGGCTGGCAATCGTCTGAATGTCGGTAATTGTCGCATCGCTATAGCCGGGAGCGCTGACTTTCACCGTGAAGGGGCCGCCAATGCGAAGGCCGTTTGCCGAGAAGGAACCGTCCGCGTTGGAGGTCACGGTGGAGGCAGTCCCCGAAGGCTCGTGCGTTATGGTGATTTCAGCACCTGCAACCGGCGTGGTGCCGCTGAGCACCTGTCCCCGGATCGAGGAGGTGGTTTCCTGCGCGTAGACCGCGACCGGAGAAAGGAGCGCCGCCAATGCAGCGCCGGCGAACAACTGATGTCTCATGATATGAAATTCCCCATATTTTTGGCGAATCGGCCCGGTCAAGCGATCCGCAGTCCCTCTCCGGCCAATATATTGCGTGAATGTGACAGGCGAGTCGGTTCTGCTAGTTATCCACGACCGAATTGCGGTTGCTCATTGTGCGTTGCAAAAAAGCAACGCTTTTTTAGCCATGTTTGCCTTCGGGCGCTTTCCGAATGGGGACGGGTTCGTTGCAGATATCGGCCCCTCCCGCGGGGATGTTGAAAAACGCGTCGCGGCGACTGGCGCGGGCTTTGGTATAGACGCCGAAGCTGTTCGATCCAGTCCGCATGACTTGCCAGCGTTGCGTGCTTCCGGCGCGGACGCTGGCGATGGCCGCCCGCTCTTCCGGCTTCTCGTAAAAGCCGAGCGTGCCAGTTCCGCGGGGCAGCGCCGTCAACGCGGCGATCCCGTCGATCACGCGGCCGACAACAGCTATGTTGCGATCGAGATGGCGGGGCGCGTGGCCGTTCACGACATAGAGCTCGGCGCCGCTTCCCGTGTCGGGGGCAAGGTTGCGCCCGACGCCGATCATCCCGAAGCAATGCGGCAGCCAGGCCTGCTTACCGTTGCTCGCGACTGGCCAGCCGTTTGCGTGTCCAACCAGCTTGGCGTAGGCGTCCCGGTAGGGAAGCGGGCGAAAAGCAAGACCTTTGAGCGGTCGGGTATAGTCGCTGGCCGGAGCGGCGCCGAGCCCTGCGGGCAGAGGTTTTTTCTCGCTGGCGTCGCCCCATTGGACAACATAGTTTTCCTGCACGCGATTGACGCTTGTGCCGTCCCAGAACTGCGCCGCCACCAATTTTCGGATGTTGGCGACATGCACGGGCGCGAAATCGCGCACGAGCTGGATCGTGACGACGCCGCCATTGGCGAGGGTCATCTCCAGCAGGTCATCGGGCGGAATCTCCACCCAGTCTGAATCGGGCGACGCGGCCACGATTTCCCCCGGTGAAACAGCGGTCGCACTCGCCGATGCATCCGAAACCAGGGCGAGAAGGGTAACAAGAAATTGGGCCATTTCACCAGGATAACGGGGAGAATTCCGCGCGTCATCCCCCGACTTTGAATTGTCACAGCCACGTCGCTGCACTGCAACAGGAATTGCCCAGCGTGGACCCGTCAACACACCCAATTGGAGTAAACAGAATGAGTTGCCCCCGTGCACTGTTCGCAATCATCATGTGCGGCGTTTCGATGCCGGCCCTGGCCCAGCAGGCGCCTTCGGAAGCCGGAAACACCGATGGTGCAATCATCGTCACAGCCCAGAAAGTGGAGCAGCGCGTGATCGACGTTCCGATCACCATTTCGGCCGCCACCGGCAAACGGTTGCGCGAAATCGGCGTCAGCGACCTGGACGAACTCTCGTCCTACATTCCGGGGCTCAACATCCAGGAACAGAGCGCCAACAATCCGGGCGTTGTCATCCGGGGCATTACATCGGACAGCGGGTCGGCCCAGGAAGGGCCGCGCGTGACGCTCTATTACAACGGTGTGGATATCTC
Source organism: Sphingomonadaceae bacterium (assembly GCA_041916635.1). GTDB lineage: Bacteria > Pseudomonadota > Alphaproteobacteria > Sphingomonadales > Sphingomonadaceae > Aquisediminimonas. Next base: position 2,229,358 of record JAYRZE010000001.1, read on the forward strand.
GCGGTCGCGCGGTTCCTATCAGGATCTCTACGATATCGAGCGCGTGGAAGTCATCAAGGGGCCGCAGGCGACCCTGTTCGGAACGGCGTCGGCAGTCGGCGCGATCTCGATCATTTCCGCCCGCCCGAAGCCCGGAGTCTCCGGTGAACTGACGGCCGGTTACGGCAACTTCGACCAGAAACTGCTCAGCGGATTTTTCAACGCCGGCAGCGATACGCTCTCGGGCCGCATCGCCTTCGCCTACAAGAAGCGCGACGGCTATGTCCGCAACCTCGCGCCCAACCAGCGCGATCTGAACGGCCAGGATCAGCTGGGCATACGCGGCACGCTCCGCGCGAAGCTCAGCGATGCCATCACGGCGACCGCGATTCTCACTTATGACCGACAGCGAAATCCCGGCACGGCCTTCGTTTCGGGCACTTTCCCGACGCCGGGCGGCATGGCCAATCCATTTCGCGACGCCTTTCTCGGCGGCTCGCCACAGTCCCGAACCGCGCTTGGCAAGGATCGGCTCGGTCTTACCCGCGACGTCTATGACGCTAATCTGACTCTCGACTATGATCTGGGTGGTGGCTGGTCGATTACGCAGGTGAGCGGCTATCGTGAATTCGATTCGCTTGAAGTGTTCGACGCCGACGGATCTGCGGCCTGGTGGCTCGAATTCGCGGAAGATGCCGCGGGTTGGCAAGCCAGCCATGAAACGCGCGCAACCTATCGCGACGACCGGCTTCGGGTTTCGCTCGGGATCAATTATTTCCACGAGGAAGGCCGCCAGACCGTGCCATTCTCGACCGAAGAGGGCACCTATATCATTTGCACGCCCGTCGCAGCATTCAACGCCTTTCGCGCTTTGGCCGGCAACCCCGGCTGCGTGGGCGCGAACGGCCTTTCTGCTGCTGCGGTCGCAACCGGGCGACTGACTGGCGGGGCCGTCGCCGCGCTTCCTTACCAATCGGTATTCGAGAACAGGGGAGACAATGACAGCTTCTCGGGTTTTGTCGATGCTTCGCTCAATCTTTCACCGAAGTTCGAGCTGACCGCGGGCGCGCGATTGATTTATGAGAAGCGCAAGAGCGGCTTCGTTTCGACCCAGCCCAATTCGCAGTTGCTTGCGCGCTTCGGCGTCAACGCAGGGCTCTTGCCGGTTGCGAGCACGAACGGACGATTGTTCACCGCCTCGAATAACTTCACGGCCTTCCTTCCGCGCTTCAATCTTCTGTTTCGCGCGAGCGAAGGACTGAACGCGTTCGCCACCATTTCAAAGGGACGCCGCTCACCTGTAGTTTCCCTTTCCGCAGCATCGAGCTCGGGTGGGCCTGTTCCGGTCGTGACGCCCATCCCGGCCGAAAATGTCTGGAACTATGAAGTGGGCCTGAAAGCCAACAGGGGAGCCTTTTCCGGGAGCCTTGGCCTTTACTACCAGACCTACGACAATTTCCAGGTTTCCCGGATCGTGAACGGGCGGGCAATCACCGAGAACGCCGGGTCCGCGTCCAATCTGGGGTTTGAGGCCGAGGCGGAAATTCGTGCAACCGACTGGTTCCGGCTCTTCGGAAACATCGGCTATATCGACGGCGGCATCGACAACAAGGCCGCGAACGGCGTGTTCGCAGGCGACCGATTCCGGCTCCAGCCCGAAGTCCAGGCGGCGGGCGGTGTGACGCTTGACCTGCCATTGTCGGAAGGGGTGCGGCTCTTTGCAACGCCGACCGTCACCTATCGGAGCAGGATTTTTTTCGAGGTTCCGAACAGCCCGGTAACGTCACAGAAAGCCGTGACACTCGTGAACCTGCGCGCGGGCGTTGCCTTTGGCGAGACGTTCGAATTGTCCGCCTTTGCCCGCAATCTTACCAACAAGGATTATTTCCTTGATGCAGGCAATACCGGGGGCTCGTTCGGCTTCCCCACATTCATTCCAGCCGAGCCCAGGCTGTATGGCGTCCAGTTGAGCGGAAAGTTCTGAAACGCGTTCGGGCGGCAGGGTATGGCGCGCCGGGCCCTGAACGGCCTTGCGCGCCAGCCCCGGCGGCACTAGGGAGCGCGTCTTCCAGTGCATGCGGAGCGGTGGCCGAGTGGTCGAAGGCGCTCGCCTGGAAAGTGAGTATACGGCAAAACCGTATCGAGGGTTCGAATCCCTCCCGCTCCGCCACCATACTTTGATTTTATTGATATTTTTTCAAATCAGGCCTTCGGTTCCCATAACCGCTCCCCGATAGGTCTGGCGCTTGAGGCTGGACGCCATCGGACTAATCGGAGCAGAGATGCGCCCACAGCGGACGCTCCCGCCAATCGCCGGGAAAGCCCATGGCGGCAAAATCTCCGGTCGGATTTTCCGCGATCAATCGTGTCAAACGGCTTGGCCAGTCCGATTCAGGGGCCACTGTCCCCATTGAGTGCAAGAGCATCGAGAGTGTGTTGTAGAGCTTGCGATCAGTTTCGGGGGCTATCGTATCTGCAAGGCTGGCCGGATTTTGTGCGATTGGAAAGGTTACGGTGAAGCGCCGGTTCCATAGACGGCTATGGTGCGCGCAAATGTTTCGCACCGTCGCTAGGTGATGCATCAAGCCCTGAAATACCCGGTCATCAAAGCCGATCCTGCGAGCAATGGCCTTGCGGTCTGAGCGCCCCCCCAAGGCAGAGAAGAACTTGGATAGCAGGCCAAAGGAAATGAACTCCGCAGCCATCCAGACAGGCGGCAATGGCGGGTTGTTATAGGTGCGCTTGTAGTGATCGACGAACACATCATGCGAGCGATCATATTCGGATTGTAGCTGGGTCAGGTTGGCTTGAAAGCGATCCGTGCGCGGATATAGCGCCGCATTGAGGTAGCCATGCGGCCCATAGACCATTGCCATTTGGTGCGCCCATGCACCGCGCGCCGCGACCTCTATCCGCTCCAATGCATCCATGAGCAGTAGCCGGAGATGGCGATCAAACTCATAGAGGGCGAGCACCGATTCCAGTGTCGTCCCATCCTTGAATACATGATTGCCGGATTCGGGATCGGCTTCGTAATAGAGCCAATAGGCTCGCAGCCGATAGTAGCTGATATGGCTGAGTGCCCATGTTGCTTGCTGGACATTTTCAATCACCATCCCGCGCTCTTGGAGCAACGCGATTTGATCGGGGATCGATTTGGATGGCTTGTTGAAATGGCGCATTGTCGGCTTATGCGCGAGCCAAGGCCAAAAACAAAGTAGCCCGCCATGGTGCGCATCGTCGAGAGGCGTGGCGGGCTTTGTTGAGGTGGATATATCCACCGATTCCCAACAAATCAATAACCGGCTGTTGCGCTTCGTCGCATCCATCCGGACCAGCTTGCCAATGGGCTGCATTCCAATTCGGGGATGCAGCCCGGTGCCAGCGGTGGACGCTGGAAACCCCTACACACCGAACGCGACAGATCGCGGCTGGAAATGGCTGGTTTGTGCGAGTTTCGGAAGGTGGCAGCTTCTCAATCAAAAATGACTTGCGACGTAGATTCGATCGAAAGCGCCGTTTTCTGCCGGTTTGCGGCCAATCATTTCCAACTCATATTCTGGAATTGTGCTCTCCCGCAGCAAATGCGCGAAGATGAACGCTGGCCGATTGTTTTGGGGTATCGGCGATCAAAAAAGGGCAAGATTGCCCTACTCCGGGGCTTCGGCGGAATACCGCAATGTCGCTTCGTCCATTGCTTTGGCCAGCGCCAGACCACCTAGGAACCCCGACCGCTGGATAGCAATCTGATAGGCGGCGTGCAGTGCTCCCGCTCTAACCCTCACTTTCGCGTCTTCAGTTTCGTCGTCTGCCAGTTCCGCGAGATAATCAAACCGCTTCGCTTGGTCCCGTCGCGGTGCCGGAAGGCGAGAGTTTCGAAGATCGGCGAGCACCAGTTCTTTCATGTCGCTCCCGCCAAAAAGCGAGAGATAGGCTAGGCCGCTTAGTCCATTCACGATCCCGAAGACGATGCTTGCGGCAAGGTAGATAAGGACTGCCCACACGCCTGCGAGCAGCCCATTTCGCTCGTAGGGTTCGAAAAAAGCCCATTCCCACGCGATCCCTGCGGCGAAGACAAAAACTAGGCCGAATACAAGGCGCTTAAGATAGACGGCCCAAAACCTCTTTCCTGCGTTTGTCGCGTCCATAAAGCCCCCGATTCGTCTGATCTCGTGGCGATAGTTGCCTCTTATCTACTTGGACTCAAGTGAAGCCAGCAGGTGTCGATTGCGTCAGTTTTCGCGCACCAGCCGCGCAATCTCCCTCAGGTATCGAGCCGCCGCCATCGCCCTGGCCGAGCGCGCGCCATGCTTCCGGGCATTGCTATTCCCCTCTGGCGCGCCCTGATTCGTGCCCCCGTGCATACGGCACCGCTTCCGCCCTTTCACGGCTGGGGATTGGCACGCCGTTCCCGAACGGGTCCGCGCCAAGCAGCGCGGGGCCGATGCCAGCCGCTCCGGTTGCATGGGATTGATCGTCAATTTTTCCATTTTCCTTCCCCCCGGTGTGGACGTTCTCGGCAATGACTGCCTGCCCACCGCGATTATCGACATGGACGTGCCGCACGACCTGTTCCCCGCCGCGTCGCATTCGGGCCAGCGTTTCCATTTGCCCCTGAGAGGTGCGCAGCAGCTTTGTGGCGAGGTTTCCGAATGTCTGCGCAGTCGGCACCCATTCCGCCGATCCAAGCTGGCTAAGCGCCCGGATTGCGGCATCATGCGTGACATACATTTGCACCAGCAACAGCGCCTCGGCTTGATCGCGCGGGGCCATGCTTTCGATAAATGATAGCGCCGCGTTGTAGCGCCCTTCATTGTCGGCACCGACTGAGCCGAGATATTTGAGCAGTTCGTTTGCGCGCGCATTCACCGGGTCAATCGAATTGGCCGAGAAGGTTTCGTGTAGCTTGAGCAGCGCCAGCATTTCGCTCTTGCCGGTCGGTTCGATGCTCCAGCCGCCATCGGGTTTGCGGGTCATCTTCACCTTGGCCGGTGCGCCGCGCTTGCGATGATCGCGGATCAGCCGCAGCAGTTCGGCCCGCTCGTCCTTGTCGAGCTTTTCCCAGCCGGGAACGTCCCTCGCCAGAATGCGATTGGCTTCGTCCTCGCTGTCCGTATCCGGAAACGGGATCGTCACAGTCCGCTCTTGCGGCTGGGCGCTGGCCGCTGCCTTGGTCCGCCGCGCCGGTTTGGTCTTGGTATTCTTCGCCGTCATATCCGCACCTTTGATTTAGGCCCGAAACCTCCACTCACCCGCACCCGCACCACCTGCACTCCCTATAAGGGAAGTGCGGAAGGTGCGGACGGGTTCAGCACGGGTCGCCAGCCGCACTTTCCGCACTTTCCGCACCGCACTTTTCAGGGTGCGGGTAACTCACCTGAGCCGGGTCCACGGGATCACCGACCACGACGAAGGGACGTTCATCGCCGTTCTTGTCGGGCAGGCTTTCCACCTTGAGCGCACCGTTGCGCTTCCACGTCTTGAGGATCGCCTTGATACGGGCCTTGTCCTTGTCGGCGGACAGCCCGGCGACCTGAGCGACAGCATGGCCGACCCAATCCTTGGCCTGCGCACTGTCCCGCCATTGGCCAGCCGCGACGCGCAATTGCACTTGGTAGAGGTGCCACGTGCTCAGCCCGTGGAACACGTCCGGCTTTTCCCAAAGGCAGGCAACACCGACATAATCGGCAGGCTCGCTGCCGTCGCCGTTATCGAGGCACTGGCTTTCCAGCTTGATCCACGTTGCCGCGTCCGGGGGAGCGCGATTGGCCTTGCCGGTATCGACGCGCACCAGCGAGCGGCGCAAGGCCGGATCGGTAATGCCCAGTTCCTCAGCCTCGGCCTGGCTCATGGCATTGAGCGGCAGCACGACGCGGGCAGCATCGCGCAAGGCGACCGCGCCGCGCCCGTCCTCTGCCGTCACCTCACGCCCGCCCAGCTTCTTGGTATGGTGCACCAGCACGACCGCGCAGCCGGTTTCCTGAGCCAGTCGCTTCCATCGCTTGGCGATGGCGTCGATTGCCTCATTGCTGCTTTCCCGCACGGTGTGGCTGGACACGAACGGGTCCACGATCACGACCGAGATTGCCCGCTCCCGCACCGTTGCCGCGACCTGAGCAAACACGCCCTCGGCCAAGGCGAAGCCGTCGCGATCCTCGGTTGCGGTGCAGAGCGGCTGGACAAGACCGCTATCGACGCAAAGGCGGTTTCGGCAGTCGTCCGGCACTATGCCGTGAAACAGGCAGGCAGCGGACACCTGCCGGTCCAGCTCGTCTTGCGAATCCTCAAGGTTGTAGATCCATGCGGATTGCGGGCCGCGCGGGAGAGGCTTGCCAAGCAACGGTTGCCCGGATGCGAGGGACAGCGCCAGCGCGGTGCCGATCGTGCTCTTGCCGGTGCCACCGGGAGCAATGATTGCCGTAACCTCGCCCCTCAGCAGCCAATGGCCAAGCAGCCATTGCCGCGTTGGCAGTGAACGGGGATCGGGCCAGCGGTAGGGCGTCGCGCGAATGGCCGTGCCGGTAGGCGTGGCACCAGCGATGCGGCTGGCCACGTCATCAGGTTCCAAATCTGCAAAGTCCATGGGGGCGGTCGCATTACGCATGGCCCGCACTCCCCGCCTGAGCGATACGGGCGGCGACCTCGGCAGGCGCAATGTCCGCAAAGTCGGCTCCCGAGTCCGCTGGGCGCGTTTCCGGCCCAAGGGGCAGCGGAGTGGCCAAAAGCGCCCCGATGGACTCAGCGGCCCTCTGAGCGGCTTCCAGCCCGATATTCTCCGATAGGTGACGGTCATCGTCCGCTGCGACGATCAGCGTCCGGCTGGGGAACAGCTTGCGCATGGTGCAGGCAACGGTTTCGAGGTTGCGCGCCGACATAGCCGCGACAACGCCGTGCCCGGTCGCATGGTGGACCGCTGCCATGGTGGCGAAGCCTTCGCCAATCACCAGCGGCCCAGCCGATGGCCTGCCATCCTGCACAAACGCGCCGTGCGACCAGAATAGCCCATCGGTGCGCCCGCCAGACAGGAACAGCTTGCGGCCATCGGGATAGATGCGCTGGACATTCCAAAAGCGGAAACCGCAATCGACCATGGGGACAAGCAGCGCGTCACCATGTTGCCGGATGCCGAACGCGGGCAGGCCTTTGCGTGTCAGATAGCCATGCGCCGGATCGGCCTTGCGTGCACTGCGCCACAGGTCACGGGCAGCACCAGCCGCCCCTTCCTGCTTGGCCTCGGTTTCCGCCTTGCGCCGGGCTTCGCTTTCACGGGCCTGAGCCATGATCGCGCGCCGGTCGGCTGGGGACAGCGAACGGGGATCGCTCCCCGCACGCCAAACCGTCCGCACGCCCAGCCGGTAATGCCGGAACACGCCAGCGGGTGCACCGTCGAGGTGCAGCCATGCCCAGCCGTTGCGCCGTCCGGGCTTGTCGCCATCGGCGCGGAAGCGGACAGGATCGCCGGAAGCGAGCTTGTCGGCAATTGGCTCCACGGGGCGGATACCAGCCGCCCCCATGGCATCGAGAAATTCCGAAACGGGATCGGTCACAGTGCGGCCCTCCCTTTTTCGGTAAGGCGAAGCACCGCCGCGCCCTTGCCGGACGGATTGCGGCGACGTGCGCCGGTCGGTTCCACAAGGCCCATTGCCCGCAGTTCGGAGAAACGCGGTTGCAGGCTTTCGCGGGCGACCTCGGCAAAGGCGACGGCCTCCAGCACGGTTGCCTCGCCCAGCCCGTCCAGCGCCCGCATGGCGACGCGGCGAAGGTAGGAAACGCAAGGCGCGATGGCCTCGGCAGCGTCCTGGCTGGTGCCGTCCGGGCCTCTTGCGCCGGGAATGTCGGGATAGCGATCAGACATGCTTGCCTCCCTCTGCCAGTGCGGGAAGGCCATGGCGGGAAAGCAGGATGCGCAGCCAGTTGGCCTGCTTGTCGCTGAGCGGGGCAGTGCGGAAGGCAAGGCCGCCGCAGAATTGCCCTTCCTTTTCGGACAGGGATTCGACGGCCAGCAAGGCGCGTGCGGCATCGGGGAAGCGGGGGAACGGATCAGCCATGATAGGCACCTCCCCCAAATGCGAGCGCGGCGACCATCGCTGCCAGTTCGGGCCGGACATGGTGCGCTGCGATCAGGAATTGCGCCTGAATGGCAAGAGGGGTAGAGAGGGGCAGCGACAGGCCTGCAAAGCTATCGCGCGAAGCCCCGGTGCCAGCCGGGGTTTTGCTTTTCTGGGGCATGGCTCAGGCATCCCCCGCGATCAGGGCGTGCAGCGCCTCGGCTGGAATGATCGTCCTGCCACCGACGCGAACGGCGCGGAGGCGACCAGCCGAAATGTGATTGTAGAGCGTCGTCCGGCCAAGGCTGGACGCATGGCAGGCTTCCCGAATGCTGTAACCGATCTTCGGGGGATCGTGTTTGACGGACTGCATTGAAGCACCTCGCTTGTTGTGTGCGAGGCTGTTCAACCATGCTCCATGCTGCCACGTCCCTTGCCGACAGATGCGAGTAACTTGCCGATAGTTATCCGCTAATTGTCGGGAAGGGCCGCGATTACCGTTTCTGCGTGCTTTGCCGCAATGTCGTCTGAGAAATGCTTGTCCTTGTCGGCCATGTAGCTGAGAAGCATCGTCTGAATTGCGGCTTTTTGGCCGCGCTTCAGTGGCCGCGTATAGCTAGCGGCGATACAATCCTGCGTCACCTTTGCGATTGCGTTGGGCCAATCAGGATCAGGCGCGGGGCCGGGGCGCTTGCGCTGCGCGGTTGGTTTCTCAGTGCTTTCAATCCTTGCCGGAAACGCATTTAGCAATTCGGCACGGCAAACCTCAACGTCGCGCCAGCCGTCGCCGCGTCCTTTCAATGCGCGCTCAAGCACATCGCCCTCCCATACCAGCCCAGCGCCGCGTTCAAGCCCGCCATAGAGGCTGTCAAAGGCCGCGAAGTCCCGCGATTGCGTGTCGGTAAGATAGTCAGTGTTCGCCTGTGCAGCGGCGGTATGATCGGAGTAGTTTGCAACATACCGCCCGCGCACCCGGATGTTTCCGGCGCTGGCTTGATCGGCAAAATCGGCCATCGCAGCGCGCAAGGCATCGGGCCAGCCGCCCTCTGCGAATGGGCCAAACCCGCATGATTCAGTGAAGCTAAACTCATCGCGGCTCAGCGAGACGGCAAAGGCTATCCACGTCAACGCCTGCGTAAGCTCGACAAACGGCCTGTCTGGCGGCTCCCGATAGGAAAGCTGATCGGGCCGCGCATCGTGGTCAAACGGGACGGGGAGCGTCGGTAGATCACCAATTTCGGCAAACTCTGATCCGGCAACCCATTCCTTGAACTCGGCACGCGAGACGAAGCAGCGCCAATCGCCAAACTCCTGCAATCCATGCTCCAGCAACGGATTGAGCGGAAGCCAGTTGAAGTTGAAGGCGTTCTCTGCCGCGCTTGAATTTTCCCAAGCCCAGCCGGGAAGCGGAAGGGCGCTGCCATCCTTCACCAGATGAGCGGTCAAATCGCCAGACAGCAAGGCGCGGCGCATGGTGAGAGACGTGCGGGCCGTGCGCCTATGCCGGTGCGTTGCATTGGCGCAATCGGCATCAAAGGGATCGGCTGGCGGAACAATCCACGGAGCCGGTTCCTGCCCGGCGATCCGGGTTTTCAAGATGCGATGCAGTATGCGAACGGCCCTCGATATTCGCAGCCATCGCCTGTCCCCGCCCTCGGTAAAGTCACCGCTCATGGTTTTGGGCTTTGCTTCGACCTGGGGGCTTCCCTCTCGCCGACCGTTTCCTTTGGCCACGTCCAGCAATTGAAGCCCATACAAGCTGGCCCGCTCGTTTCCGTCCGCCGATTCAAGTCGCGCATCGCCGCTGTGCCAAAGATCGAGCCAAGCATGGCCGAGCTTGTCACTGGCCCAATAGGCAGCGGGCAGTTCAATATCTGATTCCCGTTCCTCGACGGGATCACCCCACTGGTATGATTGACCAGCGATGGCCGCTGCCAGTTGGTCCTCAATATGGGAAGTGTCGGCGTAAATCTTTGGCCGATGCACAGTCACAGCTAACTTAGCTCGGGAGGCGATCAGGCCATCTTGCAGTCGGCGAATGATCGGTTCGCGGTCAATCAGAACGATTGGGCCGCCGTATTTCCCTGCCTTTTCGATAGGTGTCCAATTGTCGCTCATCCCGCCTCCCTAGCGGCTCCCAAAGTGAGGCGGGGAAGCGCGTGGGATGCGCGCTTGTCGGCTGGCCGGCCTATCCCCGCCCGCAATTTATTATCTCAGGCGGCAGCTTGCCAGCCGCACTCAGAAACCATCCTCATATTCGCCGGGATCGCTGATCGGACAGCCAGCGCCACGGTCGGGCATCGCCGGGCCAGTCCAGCAATCCTCATCATATTGTCCGGCTGGATCGTCGTCCTCGGCATCCTCATGCGCTTGCGTGATATTCGGGCCGCGCTTCTGGCTCCCGCGCATGGTGTGCCATTCAATCCAAGCATTCTCCCCGGCGTCGCCAATGTCGCATCCTGGCTCATCGCTGGGCACCGGACGGCCCAAGTCAGTGCAGCGCGAAACTTCGTCCTCGCTGCATTCGCCCTCCCGGTCGGGATCGCCGTCCAGCACATCGAGCAAGTCGATTGCGACTGCCACGAATGCCGACAGCTTACCGCGATCATACCGTGACAGGATGCGCGCCACGGCTGGCATGGGCGGTATCATGCCCGGCAGGGTGACGGGCTGGGCCTCTCGGCCTATGGGAACACTAGCCATATTCTCGACTCCTTGCAGTCGGGTTGTGGTTAGGGCCAGCCGGGGGAGCTACTACCTTCCCCGGCTGGCCCGCTTCCATCGGGCCGATTGCCCGGTGAAACTCTATCCGGCCTCAGCCTTGCGAATGGGCGTCACGTTGGCAGCAGCCGCCGGGATCGTGGCGCAATAGGTGGCCCAATCGTCCATGAGTCGCCGCCGCTTATCGAACAGGTCGCCGCGCCGATAAGCCCGCTCTACCTTGTTCTCTATGGTATGCGCCAAGGCCATTTCGGCAACTTCGTGGGCATAGCCGGTGCATTCGGCGGACCAGTCGCGGAAGCCCGAACGGAAGCCGTGGACGGTCACGTCAACTTTCATCCGGCGAAGCAGCATGGTCATGGCCATGCCGGACATTTTCCCGCCCTTGGTCGCCGGGAATAGCCATTCCTTGCGCAGCCCTTGTGTGGACTTCAAAATCTCAACGGCACGCGCTGACAGGGGCACGCGATGCTCCTTGCCCGCCTTCATGCGGCTGGCCGGGATCGTCCAGATTGCCTTGTCCAAATCGACCTCATCCCATCTCGCGCCGATCACCTCGCCAGTGCGGGCAGCGGTCAGAATCGTAAATTCCAGCGCCAGCGCAGCCACGGCCTCCCGCTTGTGCAGCGCGCCGACAAATGCCGGGATGGCTTCATATGGCATGGCCTTGTGATGGCCGCGCGTGAGCCGGGAGCGGGCAGGCAGGATTTGCGCGATATGGCCGCGCCACCGGGCAGGGTTTTCACCTTCCCGGAATCCGCGCGCCTTGGCGGCATCGAGGATCGTTTCCATGCGACCGCGCACGCGGCTGGCAGTCTCGGCCTTGGCTTTCCAGATCGGCTCAAGGATTTTCAGGACGTGGGCAGTGCCGACCTCGGCAACGGGCAACTCCCCGATCACCGGATAGACATAGGTGGCCAGCGTGTTTTTCCATTGCTGCCGGTGCTTGTCATTGCGCCAGCTTCCCTCATTCGCGCCGATATAGGTTTCCGCCACAGCCTTGAAGGTCATTCCGGCGACCTGTGCCGCCTGAGACGCCGCAAGCGCCTCAGCGGCCTCCCGCTGGCGTTCCTCAAGGGGATCAATCCCCGCCTTCACCTTGAGGCGCAGCGCGTCGCGGGCATCGCGAGCTTGCGACAGGGAAATGCCATCCGGTCCAGCCGCGCCAAGGCCAATATCGCGCGACTTGCCGCTGAGCATGAAGCGATAGACCCATGATCGGGCACCGCTTTCCTTCACCAGCAAATGCAGTCCGCCGCCATCGGCATGGCGACCGGGCTTTGCATTCTTCACCGCCAAGGGCGTGAGCACGTTGCTGAGCTTCTTTGGCATTATGGCTCCCTGTCAGGGAACCGAACCTGCCCAAGATCACCCCAATGGCGTCGCGGGCATCGCGTTCCCAAAATTGTTCCCCGATAATAGCGCGGTTTTATGGGAACGCAACGGGACGCATTCGGACAAGCGAACGGGCAGTCCGTCACTAAATCCGTCTATTTTAGCCGTTTATGTGGCGGTATGTGGATGCGGCTGGACGATAGTTAGGCGGACTCCCGCTCCGCCAGCCAGTCTTCTGCATCGAGAGAATGGTCAGGCTTGCTGGCGTACCAGTCGCGTTTCTGTGACGTATGGCGGGCAGAAAGGCGGCCGGGAGAGCCTCTTAGCCTGCAGATGGGGCCGAAGCAGTGATTTAGGGGCAAGCCAACGATTAGCCAGACGACGCTTGAAAAGCCTGTCCGTGAGGCGTGCCTATGACGAGCCGGGCCAAAGCGTCGACATGGGCTTCTATCACTTCGGGGTCGCCCGGATCGATCCCCCAGACTTTCTGCACCTCAGGGGCGAGCGTGTAGATGAGTTGGGCCGCGCCGACGAGAATGTATACCAGCACTGGAGTTGAAACCTGCGGCACCAAGCCTTCATCCTGGAGCCATTGAGCGAATTTTCCTGATGCGTTGCTGGTGTCTCTAATGAACGTGTCGACCATCCAACGGAGCCGTTCGGTATCGCGGCAGCTTTCTTGGACCATGAGGCGCGCATGCTCCGGATGCCGGGCCCAGTAATAGACCCGCTGGCGCAGCATCTCGCGCGCATATTCGCGCTTGTCAGCGAATTGTTCGGGTTCTGGAAAGGCAGCCAGTTCGTTCAATTGGCGTTCGAAAAGGAAAGTTACGGCGGCGCGCCAGAGCAGGTCCTTGGTCTGAAAATGATACTTTATCAATGCGTGGTGGACGCCAGCGCTGGCGGCAATAGCTCGTGTCGACGTACCGTCAAAGCCGTTTGCTGAAAACTCCTGCAACGCAGCCTCGAGGATCAAGGCCCGGGTCGCTGCCCGTTGCCGCGCTCGCATGTTCAAAAGGTCGCTCCCTTGTCGCCAGACCCGATGCTCGTCGGCTTGGACGACCCGGTAGCTCATGGCAATTCTTGACTTCATCATGCACTCGTATAACGAAATTGAAAAGGGTGGAGATGACAGCGATGGCGAACGAAGACCGGACCTTGGCAGCTGCGATCGACGGGGGTCTCAGCTGCCTTTCCGAACCGCGACGGAGCCATGTTCCGCCGACGATTTCGCCCGAGGCCGCGGCGGTATTTGCCGACTATCGCGAGTTCATCCTGGCTCCCCCTCCGCCCGCTCCCCAAACAGCGGCTGATTTCGCGGCGCTCTATGAAGCCAACGAGCCGCGGGGTTTGGCGCGCGCTGACGAAATCGTCCGCATTTTTGGCCCTGCGGTTGTCCACGCCGAAATGGGCGGCAGCAAAATCATCGAAGTTCGTCCGAAAGATCATGACGATGACGGCACAGTGATCATCCATGTTCATGGCGGCGCCTTTGCGCTTGGAAGCGCCCGCTCGAACCTGCCCGTGCCGATCTTGCTTGCCGCAGCAACGGGCAGGAGGATGCTTTCGGTGGATTATACGGTTGCGCCTCGGGGGCGCTGGCCGCTGGTCACGGACCAGGTTATCGCCGTCTATCGCGCGCTGCTTGCTCAGGGCATCAGACCTGAAAGTATTGGGATGACCGGCGAGTCCGCGGGGGGCAACATCGTTGCGGCATCTATCCTCAAGGCCCGCGATCAGGGCCTGCCGCTGCCGGCTGGCGCGATGCTTGTATCTCCTCTCACGGACCTTGGTTGGGGCGGTGATACCAGGACCACGCTGGCGGAGGCGGATCCGGTCCTGAGGCCACGTCAGATCGAACCATGTCTGGAGGCCTACGCGGACCCTGCGGATTTCATGAACCCCTATGTCTCCCCCGTTTACGGAGATTTCGGTAAGGGGTTCCCGCCGCTTCTTATCCAGGGTGGAACCAAGGAATCGTTGCTGAGTGACATGGTTCGGCTCCATCGCGCGGTCCGTGCGGCGGGAGGTGAATCCCGTCTCGAACTCTATGAAGGCATGCCACATTGCTTTCAGGTTGCGATGGCCGAGGCGCCCGAGGGGAAGGAAGCGCTGGCCGAGCAGGTCGACTTCTGGAACCTTCACCTGCGACCAGGAAAATCCTGATGGAAGAACCTGAGGCTGGATTGGATCTGGAGCTGCTCCTTGGCCAGATGACAGTTGAGGAAAAGATCGGCCAGCTCAATCTCGTTTCGGCCGACGTCGCATGGACTGGAGCCAACTCCGTCAACCCGACATTGCACTTCGAAACGCCGATGGAGCAACTGGCCGACATCCGCGCCGGGCTGGTGACGGGCGTCTTCAACCTTGCCGGTGCGGAGCGGATAAGGACCGTGCAGAGGATCGCGGTCGAAGAATCGCGACTTGGCATCCCGCTGATCTTCGGCGCGGACGTCATTCACGGCTTTCGGACGATATTTCCGGTTCCCCTTGCGGAAGCGGCCGGCTTCGATCCTGCCTTTGCGACTGAGGTTGCCAATGCTGTGGCTGCCGAAGCCGCGGCTGAGGGCATACACTGGACGTTTGCGCCCGGTGCCGATCTGTGCCGCGACGCCCGCTGGGGACGGGCAATGGAAAGTTGCGGGGAGGATGTACTGCTGGCCAGCCGCATGGCTGCCGCCCGCGTCAGGGGTTTCCAGGGAGATGACCTTTCCGACCCGTGCCGCCTGATGGCAACGGTCAAGCATTTTGCCGGATATGGCGCGGCCGAGTCCGGGATGGACTATAACACGGCGGAGCTTTCGGCGACGACCTTGGCCGACTGCTATTTGCCACCCTATCGCGCCGGAATAGAAGCCGGGGCGGGCGCGGTAATGACAGCGTTCAACGATCTCGATGGCGTTCCCGCGTCGGCCAATCAGCCGCTGTTGACCGGGCTGCTGCGGCAGCGCTGGGGCTTTCGGGGTTTCACGGTGTCCGACTATAATTCGGACGTCGAAACCATCGCGCACGGCTTTGCGTCCGATCGGCGCGAAGCGGCAAGGCAGTGTTTCAACGCCGGGCTGGACATGTGCATGGCAAGCGGTCTTTATTTGGAGCAGCTGCCGTCGTTGCTTGCAGACGGGTCGATCACGATGGACCTGCTCGACGCATCGGTCATGCGGATATTGCAGGCGAAACAGGCGTTGGGGCTTTTCCACAACCCCTATCGGGGGCTCGACGTCAAGGCTCCCGCGTTGCGCACGCTGGCTCGTGAAGCGGCGTGCCGGTGTCCGGTGCTGCTCAAGAATGCGGGTGATGTCTTGCCATTGGAACGCGGGGCGAAGGTTGCGCTCATCGGACCGTTTGCCCGCGAGCAGTCCCATCTGAACGGAGCCTGGGCGATCTTTGGCGATAATGACCAGTCAATCGACCTTGCAACGGGCTTGACGGACGCATTGGGGGGCGATGCTGTGTCCGTTGTACAGGGTTGCGAGATTGATCGCGCGCTGGACGGCGGCATCGATGCAGCCGTTGCGGTCGCGCGCCGAGCAGATGTGGTCATACTCGCTTTGGGTGAGGGACAGCATATGTCCGGCGAGTCCCGCTCTCGCGCAGAGCTTAGCGTGCCCGAGCCTCAACTCGCACTTGCCCGGTCCGTGCGAGCGGTCGCGAAGCGGGTTGTCGTGCTCCTGCGCACTGGTCGGCCGTTGGCTATCGGCGAACTTTCCGATCTGGCCGATGCAGTACTGGTGACGTGGTTCCTTGGGACGGAAACCGGTCATGCCGTGGCGGATGTCCTGACTGACAAGGCAGCGCCGAGAGGTCGGTTGCCGATGAGTTTTCCCCGACACGTCGGGCAAGTCCCACTCTACTACGCGAGAAAGGCAACCGGGCGCCCCGCCGAGCCCACATCGCCGATTTTTACCACCCGCTATATCGACGTCGATAACGGGCCCCTTTATCCCTTCGGTTACGGGCTGACCTATGGCCGTGTCTCCTATGGGCAGACCGAGCCAGATGCCGTCCATATGGCTTGGGACGGTGCGCTGACGGTGCGCTGTACCCTGACTGAGACGGCGGGACGCGACGCAGAGGAACTCGTGCAGCTTTATGTGCACGATGTGGCAGCACGGCGCATCCGCCCGGTGAGGGAACTCAAGTCCTTTTGCTGGCACAAAGTTCCCGCGAATGGCAGCGTGGTAGCGAGCTTCGAGATCAGCCGCGACGACTTGACTTTTGACGACCTGCAGGGCGGCAGGTCCGCCGAGCCCGGAGCTTTCGAGATATGGATCGCGCCCGACTCCCAATCGGGACAACCGGCACGATTCGTTCTCGATCCGCCCTAGTCCAGATTAGCGCGCAAGTGTCTTTTTGCGCTCTGCATGAGCGGCGAGGGCGTCGAGCGCTGCGGACTCGCTGTTGCCGGGAAGGGCGCCCGCCGATGAAAAGATCATCATGTCTGACTTTCCGGCGCCGATCGATGGCCAGGCGGGGTGCCCCGACGGGGCTGGCCGGCCGGTTCTCGCAAAGGCAACCCAATAGTCACCGACGGTGTTGGCCATCGCGATATCGGTAGCGCTCGGCGGCGATTTCAATGTCTCGAGCGTGCCGAAGACAAAGGCTACTTCATAGGCGTGCGGTGCGCCTTTCAAGGCTGTCCGCTCTGCTTCGGCGACATAGTCGAACTTGTAGAGATAGGCACCATTGGCTTTGGCGGAGTGCGCAAGGTTGCGCGCGGGTTCGGCAAAAACGGCATCATTCATCACGTCGGCTTCGAATTGCTGTGCAGAGCCATATGCCGTCTTGATGCCCGGCAGGTCCGCCCCGAGCTGGGCGCTGAAGAATGCTGTTGCAGGCGCGCGCATGGGAGCGGGGAGGAAACCGATCTCATCGCTGTTCGATCCGGCCATATAGGGCACTGGCGCCTGACGCCCGGTCGAGAACGTCGTATTGATATCGCCTTGAATGATGTGCCCGTCGAGGAAAGGACCCATGAATGTGGCGGCATCCGATTCTAATGCTGCACCACCGCGTACGACGTCGGCGGGTAATGATCGGAGCGCTGCCGGATCATCCGCAGTTACGCCAGCCTTGGCGGCAAAGGCCTTGCCTCGCGCCTCGGCTTCCGAAAGCGATTTCGCTTCCTCCCGACCGCCGCCGGACTCGGATATGGCGCGATGGAAGAGCCCGCGCGCAGCAGGTGAGGCCATGAAGATGTTTACCGAAGAGCCACCAGCGGATTCGCCGAAGATTGTAACGTTGCCGGGATCGCCTCCGAACGCGCGGATATTGCGCTGTACCCATTGCAGCGCCGCCAGCTGATCCATTAGCCCGAAATTGCCGACCGGCCCGCCTGCAGCTTCTCGCGTTAGCGCGGGATGGGCAAAGAATCCGAAACGGCCAACGCGATAATTGATCGTCACGATAACGATACCGCGCGCGGCCAGTTTTGCGCCGTCATAAACGGGTTGTGCCGACGACCCAGCCGTAAAGCTGCCACCATGGATCCAGAACATGACCGGCGCGCCCTTGGCCGGGACCTTCAACGGCGCCCATATGTTGAGCGTCAGGCAGTCCTCGCTCATCTTCGCGTCGGGCCGCCCGACGTCCCAGCTGCGCCGCGTCTGTTCGCAATCGAAACCGAATTTCGTTGCGGGCCGGATGCCAGGCCAAGGTTTGGCGGCGACAGGCGGGCGCCAGCGCAAATCGCCGACGGGCGGCGTCGCGTAGGGGATGCCCTTGAATACGACCAGCCCGCTCTGGCGCGTGCCTTGCAACAACCCACTCTCGATCTTGATTACGGGGCTTTGTGCCGAAGCGGCCATTGCGGGTTCGCTCTCCGCGAGGGACAAGGTCAGTGCGGCAACGATGCCGATCAATTCGTGGTGACGCTGCATTTCTCTCTCTCCTCCCCTTGGCGGGCCGCTGTCCGCCCGCCTTCGCACCGAGCTTTCAGGGCGCGGTTGAATCGTTGGAAATTCTTGGCAACAGCCACCTCGTGTTCCGCGCCGAACTGTGCCACGCGCGAACCCGAGAAATGCTCATAATGCTTGAACCGGGTTTCTCCGGGGGCGGTGGGCTCAAGCACGAACCAGTGATCGCCGGCAAATTCACTGCGGTCCGGCAATCCGCCCTGCCAGCGCATTGCGTAGGGAGCGATCGATACAAGGTCGATCTCCTGCGCCAATGCGGGTTGCTTCTCGTTACGTACCGCATGGACTGTAATGGTGCTGCCTACCCTGCCTTCGCCGACGATGCGGACAATATACGGATTCCATTGACCATAGGCCGCAAAATCCACCAGAACTGCCCAGACATCCGTTATGTCCCGCGCAATGGATATTTCGGTCGCAATCGTCCGAACCGTGAGACCGGCTGCAGCCGGCCCAGCAATCGTCATGCCGCCATTCCGATCTCGCGCCGCGCCGCTTCTAGCTTTGCGGGGTTCGAGAAGCTGAAGATATAGGCTTTGCGTCCGCGCGAAGACTGGTTCGGACCGGTATAGTGCGGCGTTGTATAGCCGTGGACAGTGGCCCACCCGGCCTTGAGGGGACATTTTACGGCATGCGAGAGGTCGATATGGCTCTCCGGGTCTTCGAGCGCGAGCAACCTTCGGTCGTCCTCGGGGTCGCCGCTGATCACATAATGGGGCAGGGCGCAATGAGTCTGTCCGCCGGGTATAAATTCCATGCAGCCCATGGTTTCGCTCACATCGTCCAGCGCCAGCCAGAACTGTACGATCGCATTATTGTCCATCGCTAATCCAGCGGGCGTGAAGGGCATGCCGCCATAGGCGAGGTCTTGGTGCCAGGGTGTTGCATGGGGATGGCCCGGTGGCTTGTAAATCAGCATCGAGAAGGTGAATTCGGGATTGTCGATGTCCAAGAGCGCCTTGGAAAGTTCGCGCGCACGGTCGAGGATCGGGTTCTTCTCAAAGAATGGATGATGCAGGTGCGGTCTCAAGATCTGCCGAGTCAACCCGCCAAGCTCGCGGTCGGTGCCGGGGCAGGGAATCGTTCCGTCGATCATCCCGTCATAGACCCGGTGAAGCTCGACCAGCGTATCCGCGTCTGCAAGATCAGTGACGATGGCAAATCCGTTGCGGGCAAAGGCGTCGGCCGCCTGCACGTCGCTGTCTGTCATTGTGGTCATGTCCGCCTCTCCATTCTTCTCAACGACTCGAGCATATTACTCGCTGACCAAATGGTCAAAATATTTTTATCATGGACTTGACCTCGTTTCTCGGATGCTTAGCGTCGGACCGATGAAAACAGCACCGGCAAAAAAGAAACTGAATGTTCGTGATCAGCGCCGTGAGGATTCGCGGCAGGCCGTGCTCGTCGCGGCGGCGGACCTGTTTTCAAAGCACGGCTATAATGGGGTGGCGCTTGACGACATCGCGGCGACATCTGGCGTACGCAAAAATAATCTGATCTACCATTTCACTTCAAAAGAGCAGCTCTGGAAGGAAACAGTCGATTGGATTTTTGCACGAACCGATGCATTTTTTTTCGAAACACGTAGCCCGTCGACGAAAGATCCTTGGGAAGGATTTGAAGACTATGCGCGCAGCTATTTTGAGGTTTGCCGTCGTTTCCCGCCCTACATGCTGATTCCGCTTATCGAGGGGGTCAATCAAAGCTGGCGATCCGACTATTTGGCTGAGCGCCACCTCCGGCGGAACATCCAGAATTTCGATCAGTATGTTCATGAGCTTGTGGCGGCCGGTGTGCTGCCACCGATTCAGTCCATCTATCTCCAGAACATTTTCACAGGCGGCGCGCAGCTTTTTCTGGCGTTGGGGCCGCTTTGGCAAAAGGCGATTGACGTCGATACCCACGAGCCGGAGTTTGTAGGAAACTACGTCAACGCGTTGTTGCAATTGATCAAGGGAGCCCCGCCCAAGAAGCGATAGCCCTTGGCTCGCGCCGCTGTCTCTCGCCTCATCGCAAAAAGCACTTGCAATTCGCTGATCATTAGGTCAGTAAGTGGCTGACCATATGGTCGATAAGTTGAACTGCATGCAACGCTCCCGCGCAAAGAGGGGCGAGGCGATGAACAGGGGAGAGCGATACAATGCGAGCGATTGCGAAGGCATTTCTGGTTTCATCTGCGTTGACATGGGCAGGTACTGGCTTTGCTCAGACTCCCCTGGCGTCCGAAGGTGCGCAAAAGGCCGCAGAGGCGGACATCGCGGCTGGCGATATCGTCGTGACCGCCACGAAGCGGGAGGAGCGGCTGCTCGATGTGCCGATCTCCGTAAATGTGGTCGGCGCGACGCAGCTTGAGCGGCAGAACATCACCAGCATTTCCGATCTTAGCCGTGCGGTCCCCGCTCTTGGAGCGGGGAATTCGGTTCGTGGTGTTTCGACGAACGGTTTCGCTCGGTCGTCGGAAGCGGCTGTCTCAGTCGTGCTCGATGGTGTGGTCATGGGCCGCTCCGCGATCAACAATATTTTCGATATCGAACGAGTCGAAGTGCTGAGCGGTCCTCAAGGCATGCTTTTCGGCAAGAATGCGTCAGCCGGCGTGATCAATATCGTCACCAAGGCGCCTAACCCAGCCGGTTTCGAAATGATCGTCCATGCCGATGTCGGCAATTACAAATATCTGCGCGATCGCGTGACCGTGAACGCCCCTCTCGCCAGCAATGCTGCGTTGCGTGTGGGCATGCATCTTGAGCAGCAGGGTGGCTATGTGACTAACACGCGCACCGGCCGCGAAAACCGGGCCTATTCCTATGGTGCACGCGCTCGGCTGCTTTGGGAACCAAGCGACAATCTGTCGGTCAACTTGATCGGCGACGTCGATAAGGGAAGTGACAACGGTGTCGGCACACGAACCTTTGCGATTGTGGCGACGCCGCTTCTGGCTTCGCGTCTCGCGGCTTGCGGGATCGTCGCCAGGCTCGACAATGATCAGCATTGTTCCGAAGGTGAAACGCCGATTACGGCCCGAACGCTCGCATACGGTCTTTCGGCACAGCTCGATTACCGCTTAGCCGGCGATTACGTGCTGACCTCGATCACAGCCAATCGCTGGCGCGAAAGTGGCGATTTCAGCTATAAGGGGCTCGGCGGCGATACCGACGCACTGAATATTGACATTCTGAGCACCAATCTGGCGCCAAGCTATGTCAAGACGTTCAGCCAGGAATTTCGTCTGGCGTCTCCGGTTGACCAGGCCGTCTCTTTTGTTGCTGGCCTCTACGCGTCGCGCACGCGAACGCGTGACCAGATCTTTCAGGCTGGTACGCTCGGGCTTGTGCCCTCGCCACTCCGGGTTGGGCGCGTAAGCCAGATCAGCATCTTCCAGCGCAGCTATGCGGCCTTCGGTCAGGCCACCATCCACGCGACGGACAAATTGTCGCTGATCGTCGGCGGACGCTACACAGATGAGTTGGTTGAGGACAATGGCATGAGCCTCACCCCCACGACGACACCGTCGCTCAATTCGTTCGGCGTCATTTTCGTGCCGGCGCTGCTAATCGCGAATGTAAACCAGCGCGTGAAGACGAACAATTTTTCCTGGCGGCTTGGCGCCCAATATCAGTGGACGCCCAGCCTCATGACGTATTTTACCGCCGCGCGTGGCTACAAAGGCCCGGCGGTCAATGATTCGGCTTCGCCGCCGCTCGTCCAGCCAATCATCCTGCCGGAAATCCCGATGAATTATGAGCTGGGTCTGAAGGGCAGCTTCTTCGATGGAAAAATGGCTGTCACGCTCTCGCTGTTTAACAACAAGGTGAAGGATTTTCAGACGGCCGTGTTCGTGGCGCCAAGCGCTGCGAACCCTGTGCCGGGCTTCGCCCAAGGAAATGCGCCCTACATCCGCACACGCGGTTTCGACCTGAACATATTCGGCCGGCCAGCGCCCGGCCTCTCGATCAATGTCGGCGCGATATACAATCGTGCGGTTTATTCACCGACGTTCCTTGTGTCCTGCAATACCCAACAAGTACCGGGTGTCGGCAGCTGCTCGGCACAGGGCACCACTCAGCCCGTCAGTCAGCTCGCAAATACGCCCAAGCTCAGAATTTTGGCCAATGGCGAATATGCGACCGACCTGGATCCGAAACTCACGGGGTTCATCCAGTCGGATCTGGTCTTTGAGACGCATCAATTCTTTTCGGCGACACCAGATCCCAACCTGGAAACCGGGAATCATTGGCTGCTCGGGGGTCGGATTGGCGTCAGGAGCAAGGCTGGGGGTTGGGGGGTCAGCATCTTCGGTCGCAATTTGCTCAACAAGACTTACCCGCTGGTCTTCGCCGATGCCATTACGGCCTTCAATGGTGGTGGCGGCAAATCCTATGCGACAATCCCTTCGATCGATTGGCACCGCTCATTCGGCGCGACGTTCGACTTGCGCTTCTGAAGGCTGTTCCGATCCCGGGCACGAAGCGTGAAGTGTTTTGATTGTGGCTGGCAGGCTATCGAAAGGGCCGGTTATGCGTGATTTGGCTTTGACGATCGATGGCACCAACTTCAGGGACCGGGCGGGTCGCTCAGTCATATTGCGCGGCCTCAACCTTGGAGGGGACTGCAAGGTTCCGTTTACGCCAAACGGCCACACTTACCTTCCGTCGGATTTTTCCGATCATCGCATTGCCAGTTTCGTCGGTCGGCCCGCGCCGCTCGACGAGATTGACAGCCATCTGGCCCGCATTGCGCATTGGGGATTCAATTGCCTGCGATTGCTCACGACTTGGGAAGCCGTCGAGCATGCCGGGCCGGGCGAGCATGACGAAGCCTATCTTGACTACTATGCAGAGGTCTGCCGCCGGGCCGGCAATCATGGCCTGCGAGTCTTCATCGATTTCCATCAGGATGTCTGGAGCCGGATGACGGGCGGTGATGGCGCGCCGGGTTGGACGCTCGAGGCAGCAGGGCTCGACTTCACCAAGTTCCATGTGGCGGGTGCGGCCCATGTAATGCAATACGCCTATGACCACCGACTGGGCGGACGGCAGGACGCCTATTCCGTCATGAGTTGGGGAGGCAATTTTCGCAGGCCCGCCAACGGCATTATCTGGACACTGTTTTTCGCCGGCAACGATTTCGCGCCTGACTGCAAGGTTGGTGACGCCAATATCCAGGATTTCCTCCAGGACCACTATCTGGGCAGCATGCGCGCATTGGCCGAACGCGTCGCGCATCTCGACAATGTGATCGGGTTCGACACGCTCAACGAGCCGGGGACCGGATATATCGGCCGCCCGCTCGAGAAACCGATGACGCGCTATCGCGGCGAAGCCTGGACGCCGCTCGACGGGCTTGCGGTCGCCTCTGGGATCAGTCGGGACGTTCCGGTGCTGACGTTGGGGGGGCACGGTACGGACGGGCGGCTCACCATGAACGCGGATTGCGTGCCGATCTGGCTGCCGGGGCGCACCGACCCGTTCCGCAGCGCCGGCGCATGGGACATCGGCAGGGACGGCAACCCGGTCGCGCTAAAGCCGGACTATTTCGTTACGTTCGAGGGGCGGGCAGTCTCGGTAGAACGCGATTACATGATGCCCTTTTTCAATCGCGTAGCCAGTGCAGTGCGGGAGATTAAGCCCGGCTGGCTCATATTTGTAGAAATCGATCCGCTAAGCGCGATGGACGGACGAGGTTTCCCCGACGGCTGCCCGGAGCGGTCGGTGAATGCGAGCCACTGGTACGACGTCACCGCGCTTGTCACCAAGGAATTCTCCCAGGATCGTTCGGTCAATATCATATCGGGTGCGGTGCGCGAAGGGCGGAAGGGCATTGAGGACGGCTATGTCGAGGAGCTAGGCCTGTTGAAGGCCGCGGGCGACACGCTGAACGGCGGTGCGCCGACACTCATCGGTGAATGCGGCATCCAGTACGACATGAATGGTGCCGAAGCCTATGCAGGCTGGGCGGCGGGCGATCGGTCACCGGAGATTTGGAGCCCTCAAACGGCGGCTCTCGATTTGATGTATAATGCGCTCGACAGGCTGCTTCTCTCCTCGACGCAATGGAATTACACTGTCTCTAACCGTAACGATCCGATGATTGGCGATGGCTGGAACCAGGAAGATCTTTCCGTCTGGTCGGCAGATCAGGCTACGACGCCAGGCGATCCGGATTCTGGTGCTCGTGCGCTACCCGGCTTTTGCCGGCCCTTTGCCTGGGCCATCCAGGGCACGCCCTTGAGCCAGAGTTTCGACAGCAGCAACGGTCGGTTCGAGCTGGTCTTTGATGCCGACTCCTCGCTTGCCGAGCCGACCGAAATCTATGTGCCGCGTGTTCAGTATCCCGGAGGGTGCCAAGTCACCGTCAATGACGACCTCGCGACGGTAACTTGGGATCACCAGGTCGTTCACTTGCCGTTGGCGGATGGGCGGACCATCGTGAAGATCCGGCGCGCAGAATGATGCGAGGAGCCCGTCTGCCCTGGCGGCGCAAAGCCGGATATGCCATCGGCGACTTCGGGCTGAACCTGTTCTTCACCTTCTGCTCGCTCTTCCTCCTATATTACTACACCGATGTGCTTGGCCTTTCGCCGGGTGTCGCGGGCACAATTATCATGGCTGCACTCGTCCTCGAAGGCGTCTTTGATCCGATGATGGGAGTCATCGCCAACCGGACCCGCAGCCGCTTCGGGCGCTACCGGCCCTATCTGCTTTACGGTGCGCTTCCGCTGTGCCTGTCTTTCGTATCTATGTTCATCCCCACGGGCCTCGCCGGCAATGCCCTTGCGGGCTACGCGCTTGTCAGCCATTTGCTGTTCCGCACTGTCTATACGGTGGTCGGTATTCCCTTCATCGCCTTGTCCGCTGAAATGACAAGCGACAGCCGGGAGCGGTCGGAGATTGCCGGCGCACGCATGCTGTTCTCGCTGGCGTGCGGAATGATCCTCGCGACGATGACCTTGCCACTGAGCGGCTGGCTTGGCGGCGGGCAGGCGGGCTTCTTCAAGCTCAGCCTAGTCTATGCCGCGCTTGCCTTTCTCATATTGATGTTTTGCTTTTCCCAGACCAGCGAGGGTTCGGATGCTCCACCCGAAGCTCCGGCAATCAGGGATATGTTGGTGATGCTGCGGGCCAATACGCCGCTCCAGATACTGCTCGTTGCAACGGTTTTGGCATCGATCGGAAGCACGATGGCAAGCAAGACGCTGCTTTATTATCTCAAATATGATGTGGGCTCGGAAGCTGCGCTCACACCCGCGTTGACGATCATTACGGCAAGCGCTGCCGTTTCGATACCGTTCTGGATCGTCGTTACCGCGCGCAGGAGCAAACGTGTCGCATGGCTTTCGGGCGTGGCACTGGCTGTCTGCAACTGGCTAGCATTCTATGCCGTCGCACCTAGGCTCGGGCCCGCGCTCTGGCTAATCCTGGGGGTCAGTGGGTTCGCCAACGGTGCGGTCTACCTCACTTTCTGGGGGATGATTCCAGATACGGTCGAATATGGTGAATGGAAGACAGGCGCGCGTGCCGAAGGGGCGATCTACGGGCTGGTTTCTCTCACCCAGAAAGTGGCGCTTGGCCTTGGCGTCGGCCTGGTCGGCATTTTGCTTGATGGCATAGGGTATCGGCCCAATCAGGCACAGACTGAGGCGACGCTCGGCGGAATGCGGATACTGCTGACTCTGGCTCCCGCTGCGATGGCCATGATGGTTGGAGTGCTGATCTGGTTCTATCCGCTGGACCACGTGCTTCACCATCGCCTTACGCGCGCCATTGAGCGGCGTTGGTACTTCAGGGCGCCAAGAGATCCGAAGGCGAGCTAACAATCGTGCGGACCACAGTCCCGGCACCTTTTCGAACAAGTGAGGGCCGTTGCTTGGGTTGAGCCTCCTGAAGTCGTTGCAGAAATCCGCTTCAGTCGGCGTCGACGCCTACAAATTTTTCCCCTGCACGCCAGATACCAGCGGTAAAGTCCGACAACGGTGTTCCTCTGCGGTGTTTGCCGAATGATGAGTAATTGCCGCTTGAGATGCAAAAAGGGTCGAAGGTTTTCTCACAGTTGGAAATGTGTTCGCGTTAGATTGACAGCATTTTTCCAATCATTCCAGCAGGCGAAACGGGGCCCCACTGATACGGGTCATCAGCGATGCTCCTTCGAGGAGAGCAAGCGCGTTGATGGCGGCGTGGGCGGGGTCGCTCTTGCCTTCGCGCGCGAAACCGCGCTTGAGGCGGGCAATGATCTCTGCAACCCCATTGCGAATTGCCTGCGCCACAACGGGCTGTCCGGGGATGCAATCCCAAGCAAGGACGGCGACAAGTGATCCCCTGAGCGGTTTATCGGTTCCTGCAGGCGCCATCGACCGTCCGGCTAGGCTCGCTACCATCTCACTGCCCGTTGCACCGGCTCGTTCGAGGGAGTCGAGATGGTCGATGATCTGTTCGACTAGCCATCTCAGCGCGGCAATCGCAATCTCTTCCTTGCCACCCGGGAAATGGTGATAAAGGCTACTCTTGCTGGCATCCGCTTCCGCCATGATCGCTGCCATGCCCGTGCCATGATATCCAGCTCTCTGGAAGAGCTTCAGGCCCGCCTTGATAATTCTGTCGTGTGTCGCATCCATCTCATCCGACTAGTCCCGAACACCAGCAACATAAAGCGCGTCCGAGGTCCAGGCATCCGGCGCGTCATCCCACTTCACGACTTGCGTTGGAACGCGAGCCGGAACAAATCCGTGGTTCGCTCAAGCGTGCATCACCCCATCGTGATAATGACGGCAATCGGGGCGTCCGATCACCCAGCGCAAGCCGCGATGGTAGAGCAGGGCAGTGTCGACCTGCGGTTTGCCGTGGGTCGCTGGAGTTACGCTCGTGACAAGCGCCGCAGGCGCTGCGCGGGCAAAAGCCTCAAGCCGGGCTTCTGCTCGTGGGTTGGCAACGACCACGATGTCAAATGTTGCGTCGGTCGGTAGATAGGAAGCTTCGGTTGCGATTTTGGGCACCATAGTTTTGCGCAATCTTACGGCGCACGGGGTCCGGATCCACATAGGTAACAGGCACCTGCATCGCGGCAGCGATGGCGGTGGAATAGCGGCCGATCACGGGAGGCATGCCTCCCAGAACGAGGACCTTGGCATCAGGGTGAGCGCGAAGATCATCGCCAACCGTGCGCCATGCGTCAGATCCCATGTCGGCGGCACCAATAAGGGAAATGGGATCGGCGCCTCCGGGTGGGTGCGTGAGCATGGCATCGGCAAAAGACACAAGGACGAGGTCCGCCAGGCCACCGCCGTAGCCGCCTTCACGCCCCATGCCATAGGGTGAGCCAAATGGGACCGAGGCACAGCGGCTGGTATGGCCACGCAGGCAGGGGCCGCAGCTTCCACAGGATATCTGGGCTGGTACGAAAACGAAGTCGCCTGGCCTTACTGTGCGAACCTTGTCGCCGACGTTTATTACTTCCCCGATCATCTCATGTCCGATCGGCGCACCTGACGGCATCGGGAGCAGTCCGTTCACATAGCGAGATCAAGATCGCAGCGGCCGACGATAATCGGGCGCACCAAGGCTTGTCCTGCTCGCTCGATACGCAGGTCAGGGGTTTCCCGCCATTCCACTTTCCCCGGTTATACGAAAATAGCGTGTTGCAATTTCCACCTCCTCAATCCTGATGACATCATTCTACGATAACTGGACCGATCAGTCCAATTATCGCCTGATTTGGTCGATATTGTCTAAGGCACGGTCGAAGGGTTGGGTGAGGCTAGGGCAGGGTGGTGGTGGCCCGGGCGGATGGCCTGGTTTGGCAATCCATTCCGCTGCCTCCATTCGCCGCCAGCGCGTGAACGCCATACGCGGCTTTCGCCATCGGCGCTGGCATCTCGATAAAGCCGATGTGAAGATCAACGGCGAGCTGCATTAGCGTTAGGCCGATAGCGCCCTTCGCGGCGATTGCCTCGCAGGGTTGGTACTTGGTCTGGGCCGGGACCACGTGCCGGATCTATTTACGTAGGCGCGCCAAGCTAAGCCCGGCGGCAAGCAGCGCAAGGCCCGCGGCTAACGGACCGGCGTTGAGCGGATGAGCCGCAGCCAGCAGGATCGATACAATCAGCGCGCCCACGGCTTGCCCAAATAGCCGGATTGTCGACGCCAACCCGCCTGCCGCAGCCACCCGATCGGACGGCGCGCTGGTAACAATGCTGCGGACGTTGGTGCCAAGGAACATCGCGAATCCCGCTCCGGTCAAGGCCATGCGCCACCCGACGTCGCCCAGCGTCGGGTGGTCGTGCAGGTGGGTTGTCAGAAGGATACCCACGCATCCGAGGATCATTCCCACACCGCCTAGCAGTCCGGCCGGAATGCGGTCTGATGCGGCGCCGGCAGCCGGCCCAACCAGCATCGCCGCAAGGGGCCACGCAGCCATGGCCAGCCCGACTTGGCGTGGTACGAAGCCATATTGATGCTCAAGAACGAACGGCAGTGAAGCGATCAGTGTCATCGAGGCAGCGAAAGCACAGAATCCCGCAACGATCGACAGAAGGATCGCGGGCATCGCCAACAAATCGAGCGGAAAGATCGGGCGTTGACTGCGCATCTCATGGCGCAGGGCGACCCCGATGATCAAAGGCGACAGCAACAGGACGACGGCATTTGTCGCCCGATTCCAACCCGCCATCAGCGTCTTCATTACCGTCATGACAGCGCCCAGCATCAACGCAACGAGAATCGCTCCGCGCGCATCGAACCGGTCGGACTGCGGCAACGGTCGCGGCAACAACCCCCCCAACACCAGCGACAGCAGTGCGAATGGGGCAGCGGCCGCGAACAGCCATCGCCAGTCGGCGAATGTCAGGATAATGCCGCCCAGCCCCGGTGCCAGCGCGCCGCACGCTGCGACGATCGCCGTGTTGAGGCCCAGGCCGCGTCCAAGGTGCGAACGCGGATAGAGGTTGCGAATCATTGCTGCAGTCACGCCCTGTACTGCGCTTGCGCCCATGGCCTGCAGCGCACGGAGTGCGAGAAGAAACCCGAATGAGTTCACAGCCAGGGTTGCAAGGCTGGCCATGAGGAACAGGATCTGCCCACCGCGATAAAGCCGGCGATGGCTGAGCCGGTCGCCAAGCGCTGCCATGGGCAGCAAGGCCATCACCAAAACCATCTGGTAGACTGCCACGACAAGGACCGCCTGCGAAGGCGCGATCTCCAGATCGCGAGCCAGAGTCGGCAATGCGACAATCGCGATGGCTCCGTCGATTACAGCCAGCGCCGTACCGCATGAGATACCGGCAACTGCTCCGACGAATCCAAGGCGATTGTGGCCGATATCGCTTGCATCCTCGAATCTAATTTGCATAGATAGGTTATATACAAAGCCATTTTAGTTATCAAAGAGGCCGCTCATGCGTTTTGTCGTCGTTTCAGCTTTGGGCGAACGGGGAGTGGACGTCACACCGACGCACCTGGTTATCGCAGGGTGGACCGGCCGCGATACAGCTGTGCTGGAAGCGCATATCGAGGAGCTGGCGGCGTTGGGGGTGGCGCGCCCTAAGTCGGTGCCGATGTTCTATCGCGTCGCCGCATCGCTTTTGACCCAGGCCGAGTGGATCCAGGTCGCTGGGCGCGACGGATCGGGCGAGGTGGAAGCGGTGCTGGTGAAAGTCGACGGCAACCTGTTTGTCGGAGTCGGATCGGACCATACCGACCGGAAGCTCGAGGCCGTCGGGGTGACGCTTTCCAAGCAGGTCTGCGCGAAGCCGGTTTCAACGCACTTGTGGGAATGGGCGGAGGTGGTGGACCACTGGGACGAGATCGTTGCGAACTCCAAGATCGAGGATGGCATCCCTTACCAGCAAGGCAAGGTCGCAGCGCTGCGTCGCCCGGACGATCTGTGGGCGCTTTATGAATCACGCCACGGTCCCTTACCTGACGGTTCGATCATGTTCTGCGGCACATTGCCGGTGATGGGACAGATCCGGTTTGCCGAAGCGATGGAGATTAGCCTGGCAGATCCAAGGCTAGGGCGGGCCTTGCGGCACCGCTATGTGATCGACGCCTTGCCAATCGTCGAGGCATGACCGCGAAGTTTGCAACAGAGGCGATAAGGGCCGCGCAGGAGCTGGCGGACAGTAGCGCCGCTGCGCATGTCTTCACACTGCGCCTGGACGTATCCGCGCGAGCCGAAGCTCAAGCGGCGGACCGCGCGCGCGAACAGGGTGATGCGCGGCCACTGCTTGGTGTCCCGGTGACGGTGAAGGACAACTTCGATCTTGCCGGATTACCGACGACGGCAGGGTCGATCTTTCTGAAAGGTGCGCCACCCGCCGAATCCGATGCCCCCGTGGTCGCCCGGTTGCGGCAAGCGGGTTGTGTCATCCTGGGGCGCACCAACATGACCGAGTTCGCGTTTTCGGGCCTCGGCCTTAATCCGCACCATGGCACCCCTGCCAATCCTGCGATCGCCGGCCGCGAGCATATTCCCGGAGGCTCATCGTCGGGCGCCGCCGTTTCTGTCGCACTCCGCATCGCGCGAATTGCGATCGGCACTGATACGGGCGGCTCGGTTCGAATCCCCGCTGCATTCTGCGGGCTCGTCGGCTTCAAGCCAACTGCGGACACGATCACCAGAACAGGCGTGTTGCCCTTGTCGACCACGCTTGATTGCGTCGGGATCATCGCGCACGACGTGGCTGATTGTGTGGCGATGTTCGACGCGATCCGAGACCTTCGACCTGCTCAGCCCGCCATAATTCCGGGGCGGCCAAGGCTGGCCGTCGTCGCGTCGCACGTGGGCGAAGGACTTGATCCAGATGTGGCCGCTGCGTTCGGGGCGGCGATAATGAGGTTGGCTGCGGCGGGCTACGCGATCGATCACATCGACTTGATTGAGCTGAGCCGGATCCCCGAAATGTTGAGCCGGGCGAACTTCGCCGCTGCCGAAGCCTGGCAATGGCACGAGCCCCACCTCGACGCGGACGGCGACGGCAAGTACGATCCGCGAGTGTTGGCGCGAATCCGGCCGGGAGAGGGCATGAGTGCCGATGCAATCGGCGAACTGCACCAAGCCCGGATGCAACTTATCCGCGATGTGGAGCAAGCGACCGCCGGATACGACGCGTTGTTGTGGCCAACCACCCCATGCACTGCCCCAAGCTTTGCCTCGCTGATCGAGGACGAGGCCTACTACCGGGCAAATGCCCGAATTCTACGCAATTCCACGGTAGCGAATCTTCTCGACATACCTGCGATTTCAGTCCCTTGCGCGACCGAAGGCAAACCCGTCGGCATGACAATTGCAGGAAAGTCGATGAATGACGACGCCCTATTGGCCATTGCGAGCGAACTTTTCCCCATCATCGGAGGTCACGGCTGATGCAAATTCCCAAGCAGCATAGCGAGTTTCATGCCATTGCCATGAATGGCGAAGGATGGCAGCTTCCGGAAGGCTATCCCCCCGGCTGCGGCGTCGACGAGAAAATCCTGTCGGGTGCGCTGGATACCCAGGCCAGGACCGGAAGCCGCACCCGGTTGCTCCGGTTCCAGCCCGGCGTCTTCACTACTGCACAATTCGTCCACGATTACTGGGAAGAGGTCTTTTTGGTCTCGGGCGATCTGACCGTGGGCAACGACGCCCAAGGTCAGGGGGGCGAGAATTTCCTGGCGCCAACCTATGCCTGTCGGCCGCCGCAGGTGTTCCACGGACCGTTCAAATCCAACACCGGCTGCCTGCTGCTCGAAATCCACTATTATGCTGAATAAAACTATGCTAGATAGCTTTTAAAGTTAGTTTATAATCACGCTAGGAGGTGATTCGTGACACTCACGGTAGGACGATCGGAGCTTCTCAGTGGCGGAAATGACGAACTGTTCCGACAGGCGATTCACGACGCGCTGGGGTTCAGCGTGCGCTTGTTGGAGATCCGCAATCGGCTGGGTGAGGTGATCGGTCTTGGCGGGCCGGCCTATTCGATCCTGATCTCTATCGACCATCTTTCTGAAACCGGCGAGGTCGGCGTCAACCGGGTGGCCGATCACTTGCATTTGTCCGGAGCGTTCGTGACAGTGGAAGCGAACAAGCTGGTCCAGGCCGGCCTCATCACCAAGCAGCCCGATCCGGACGACGGGCGCAGGGTGCGGCTGTCGGTGACTGACAAGGCGCACCGCCTGCTCGAGGAGTTGAGCGAGACACAGCGCCCGGTCAACGATGCGATCTTCGCTGCGTTCGATGGCGAGGATTTCGAACGGTTCGCCCGGGACATCTCGAGATTGGTCACGGGCACCGAGGAGGCGCTGTCGCTTCTGCGTTTCCTGGCCGAACGGCGCCGCCGGGCCTGACGGGACGGAGATGGTCATGGATCGGGATCAGCTCCGCGCCTTTCGGGACGCCTTGGGCCATTTCCCGACCGGCGTTGTGGTTGTTTCAGCGCCGGCGCTGAACGGCGAGGATCCAGTGGCGATAACCGTCAGTTCGTTCAACGCCGTTTCGCTCGATCCGCCACTAATATTGTTCAGCGTTGATCGGCAGGCGCTTAGCCTTCCGGCGCTGATTGCCGCGCCCAACTTTACTATCAGCGTGCTGCGCCACGATCAGCAGGACCTGTCAAACCGCTTTGCCCGCGCAGGCACCGCCAAGTGGGCCGACCTGGCGCCGGTGATTAGCGCGGCCGGCTATGCCGGCATAGGCCCTTGCCTTGCCCGCTTCGATTGTGTGCCCTTCGCCAATTACCATGGCGGCGATCACCTGATCATGGTCGGCCAGGTCGAACATTTCGAGCGCAGCGAAGATGGCGAGCCGCTGTTGTTCTACCGCGGTGGATATCACTCGATCGCCTCGTTGGAGACTTGAACCGATGAAGACTGGAAGCGAGCATCTTGAAAGCCTGCGCGACGGGCGCGCGGTCTTCATTGATGGCGAGCGCGTTGCCGACGTGACCGAGCACCATGCTTTTCGCAATGCGGTGCGGTCGGCCGCGGCGCTTTACGATTTTCAAGCGGCCAACGCCGATCTGATGACGGTGGTCAGTCCTTCGAGCGGGCAGCGCGTCAACCGAGTCTGGGAATTGCCGGTCGACCATGCGACCCTGTTTGCCAGGCGTCAGGCGATGGAGGCCTGGGCTGAGACGCATTACGGCTTCATGGGCCGCTCACCCGATCACGTAGCTTCGTGCCTTGCGGGCTTTCGCATGGGTCTGGACGTCTTCGCCGACCATTCACCCGAAAGGGCGGCCGCACTGTCGGCCTATTTCGACTATGCCAGGGACAACGACCTGTTCCTGACCTATGTCATCATCAACCCCCAAGCCGATCGGTCAAAGGCCGCACACGACCAGTCCGATCCCTATCTGACGGCGGGGATCGTCGATGAAGACTCCGCCGGGCTGACCCTGCGCGGAGCGAAGATGCTGGCGACGAGCAGCATCATGGCGAACGAGGTTTTCGTTAGCTGCATCCAGCCTCTGGGGCCGGGCGACGAACGCTATGCGGTCAGCCTGGCGTTGCCGATGAACGCGCCCGGCATCAAGCTACTGTCGCGCAAGTCGTACGAAGCGTCGGCTCCCAGTCAGTTTGACAATCCGTTGGCGAGCCGGTTCGACGAGAACGACGCGGTTATCTACTTCGACGACGTAAAGGTGCCGTGGGACAGGGTATTTGTGGCCGGCGACACCGCGATGATGATGAAGCAGTTCCACGCGACGCCCGCGCATGTACTGCAGAATTATCAGTGTCAGGTCCGGCTGATGGTGAAGCTACGCTTTCTTCTGGGCATCGCGCGGCGGATTGCCGAAGTGAACGGCATCATCGGCCTGCCTCCCGTCAAGGATGCGCTGGGCCAGCTGGCTGCGGAAGCGGCCATGGTCGACGGGCTGGTTCATGGGATGGAAGTCAAGGGGCGGTCCGTAAACGGCTACTTCGTGCCCGACGCTCACCTGCTCTATTCAGCGCAGGTACTGACCCAGCAGCTTTACGGCAAGATGCTCAATACGCTGCGCGATCTCGCCGGCGGTGGCCTGATCATGCTGCCGTCGAGCCAGGCGGACTTTGCGAACCCGGAAATCGCCGAGATCATCGGAAAGTCGCAGCAGTCCCCGATTGCCGACTCGGAGCAGCGGGTGAAGTTCTTCAAACTCGCATGGGACGCCATCGGCTCCGAGTTTGCCAGCAGGCACGCGCAATACGAGATGTTCTACGCCGGCGCGACCTTCGTCACCCGGGGCCACAGCTTCCGCACCTATGACTGGGACAAGTCGGCACGGATGCTAGACAGCCTGCTAAGCTCTTATGAACTAACGCAAAGTTTGCAAGTACCCTCACTGGAGACGGTATGACGCCTATAGTTGAGCCATATGCAAAACAGATAGAGCCATCGGTAAATTATAATACCGATAGGCGAAGATGCGGAATACCTTCGTAAATACAATATATTAAATAAGTCAATAGAGCAGGTTCAGGGACGTTACAATGAACGACGTCTTCATATATTGGAGGCGATTGGAGGAATGTATGCGCAAAATTTCTATGGGGGAAAAGAATAGTAGCGTTCGTAATTTAGTTTCTGGCACTTCTTTATTTGCCCTACTTTGCTCCGGTTCAGCATATGCGCAGACCGCCAAGGACAAGAAGGACGACGAGGAGGCCGTTATCGTTGTGACCGGCAGCGGCCTGAAGGTCGCGCCAGGCAGCCCCGCCTATAACGTGCAGCAAATCGATCGCGCGCAGTTGTTGCAGTCTTCGTCGGGGCGCTTGGAAGATTCGCTTTCGGGTGCGTCGGGCTTTCAGCAGTTCCGTCGCTCAGACAGCCGGTCGTCAAACCCCTCCGCGCAAGGCGTGACTTTGCGCGCTTTGGGCGGCACCGCCACCAGCCGGACGCTCGTGTTGCTGGACGGCGTGCCGATGGCCGACCCCTTTTTCGGTTACATTCCACTCAGCGCCATCGCCCCTGAGCGGCTCGGTGGTGCGCGAGTAACGCGCGGCGGCGGAGCGGGCGCGTTCGGGTCCGGCGCGGTTGCGGGCACGATTGAGTTGTCCAGTGCGAACGCGGACCAGCTCGGAATGTTCGCCGGCAACGCGGCAATCAATAATCGTGCGGAGACAGAATTTTCAGGGACGCTTGCCCCGAAGCTGGGCGATGGCTTTGCGATCATTGGCGGCCGTTGGGACCGAGGCAAGGGCTTCTGGACGACGCCCGAATCTCAACGGGTCCCGGCTAGCGTCCGCGCGAGTTTCGATAGCTGGTCGGTCGGGTTGCGGGCGGTAGCGCTGCTGGCTCCCGACATCGAGCTGCAGGCACGCGGCTTAGCCTTCGAAGACAACCGAACCTTGCGCTTCGAAGGCGCGGATACCGGGTCGTCCGGCCAGGACGCCAGTCTTCGCATCGTCGGCAAGGGGGCGTGGCAGTTCGACGTTCTGGGCTACATCCAAGCCCGCAACTTCAATAATATCGTCATCAGTTCGACCAGTTTCCGTAAGACTCTGGACCAGCGCAACACGCCCAGCACCGGTGCGGGCGGCAAGATTGAAGTGCGTCCACCTGT
Organism: Sphingomonadaceae bacterium; assembly: GCA_041916635.1. GTDB lineage: Bacteria > Pseudomonadota > Alphaproteobacteria > Sphingomonadales > Sphingomonadaceae > Aquisediminimonas. The sequence continues at coordinate 2,264,871 of JAYRZE010000001.1, forward strand.
TGGCGGCGGGCACTTGGTGCGCATCGGTGCGGACGTGCGGGTGGCAGACGGCAGCGGCTACGAAACGGCGTACAACGGAGGAACCGGCGCGGTTACGGCCCAGCGCCGTGCGGGCGGGCGCAACAGCGACATCGGCGTGTTTATCGAAGATGACTGGAACCTGGGGCCGCTGTTGTTGACCGCTGGCGGCCGTGCCGACCGCTGGTCGATCAAGGACGGTTCGCTGACCTCGATCAACGCGGCTGCAACAGTCGTCACCAAAACCGTGTATCCTGATCGGTCGGGCTGGACCGGAAGCTTTCGCGGCGGTGCCGTCCTCAAGGCGATCAAGGGTATAGAGCTGCGCGGCGCGATCTACACTGGCTTGCGTCAGCCGACTCTCAACGAGCTCTACCGTTCCTTCACAGTGTTTCCGGTGGTTACCCAGGCAAATGCTGCGCTCAAGAACGAAAGGCTGTTCGGCTTCGAGGCTGGTGCCGACATCACCCCGCTGCCCGGAGTAACGTTCTCGGTCACTGCCTACGACAACAAGATCAAGGATGCGATCGCCAACGTCACCATCGGTGTGAACCTGCGCGAGCGCCAGAACGTGGACGCGGTGCGCGCTCGCGGACTTGAGTTTGGCTCGTCGGTCAAGGCCGGACAGTTCTCGTTCGATGGTTCGCTTGTGCTAGCCGATGCCAAGGTGGAGGCGTCGGGAGCGGCGGTGGGGCTCGACGGCAAGCGTCCGGCTCAGACGCCCAAGGTCGCGGTGAGCGGTTCGGTAGCTTGGCACCCGGCGGAGGGCTGGACGCTATCGGGAACGGTGCGACATGTCAGTGCCCAGTTCGAGGACGATCTCGAAACGAACAGCCTGAAGGCGGCCACCACGATCTCCGCTTTTGCTCAGATACCGCTGAGCGATTCGTTCAGCATCATCTTGCGCGGCGAAAACCTGACGAACACTGAAGTCATTACCCGCAATCAGGCAGGTTCGATAGACTTGGGAACTCCGCGCACACTTTGGGCTGGCGTTCGCGTGCGGCTCAGGTGAGGCAGACTTCGGGTTCTGCGATCGAGGCGATCATGAATCGGGCAACCGCCGCCCGGCTCAGTGATCCGGCTCCCGATCGCGAGACAATCGACATCATCCTGGCGGCGGCAGCTCGCGCACCGGACCACGGCAGGCTGGAACCATGGCGCTTTGTCGTTCTGGAAGGCGAAGCGCGCAACGTACTTGCCAATGCGATGGAAACGATCGCCCGCGCGGACGGCATGGATGATGAGGACCGCATCGCCAAGGCCCGCGACAAGGCGTTCCGTGCCCCTACCGTCATCGTTGTTGCGGGGGTCATGCGGCCGCAACACAAGGTGCCTGAAGTCGAGCAATTGCTCGCGGTCGGCGCGGCGATCGAAAACATGCTGATCGCCGCCGAAGCCTTGGGTCTGGGCGCGATGTGGAAGACCGGTGCCCCGGCCTATGATGCAGATCTCAAGGTGGCATTGGGTTTGACGGAAGGCGATCATATCTGCGGGTTCGTCTACCTAGGCCAGACCGCGTCGGAACCGCGTCCGTTTCGCGCTCGCACGGCAAAGGTGGTGTGGTTGGAACAGACCGGCTAGACTGGGGAGATGGCCAAACGTCGGATCATTGTCGGGGTCAGCGGGGCGACGGGCATCGTCTATGCGGTCAAGGCGCTGCAGTGCCTTCGCGCGCTCGACATCGAAAGCCATCTCGTCGTTTCGCGGGCCGGCGAACTCACTCGCGAGGAGGAGGGGGACATCAGCCGTGCCGAGTTGCACCAACTGGCCGATACTGTCCATCCAATACAGGATTTCACGGCGTCGATCGCATCGGGCTCGTTCGTGACCGAGGGCATGATCATCGTTCCCTGCTCGGTCCGCAGCTTGGCAGAGGTGGCTAGCGGAGTCACCACCACACTGCTGACACGCGCGGCAGATGTGGTGTTGAAGGAGCGGCGCAAGCTGGTGCTGGTGGTGCGCGAGACACCGCTTCATCTGGGCCACATCCGCAACATGGCGACTGTTACCGAGATGGGCGGGATTATCATGCCGCCGATGCCGGCCTGGTACCTGAAGCCCGAAACCCTGGACGATATCGTCGACCACACGGTCGCGCGCATGCTCGACCTGTTCGGTCTCGACGCCGGCATGAAACGATGGGGCGCGCCCGACTAGTACGTCCGCTCGCCTACTCGCCGAGAATGCCGGAGATCCGCTCGCCGACCGGCGACAAGTCGTCCGACGTCACCGCCATGTCGGCAAATGCGCACCGCGCAAACCGATCCTTGTCCTTGAAACGGACCGTGGCATCGATTCCCAACTTGGCGCGGATTCCTGCGTCGCCTGCCCGGACATATTCGTGGCCGCGCGCACCGGGCACAACTATGAGGTCCTGCGATGCCTCGACCCGGGTGGCTACTGCATACTCGACATCCTGGGGATCGTGGATGTCGATGTCCTCGTCTACGACGATCACCTGATCGAGGTCCTTGAGCGCACCAAACGACGCGAGGATAGCGTTCCGTTGCCAGCCGTCGTGCATGGTGGAGGTCTTTTCGACCTGGATTACTGCGTGAAAGCGGTGCAACCCCCCGGCGGTCATCTCCACGTCGCGCACGATCGGAACGGCCGTCCGCAAAGCTCTGATCAGGCTGGCTTCCAGCACGTATTTGCGAAGCATCACAGTCTCTCGACCAAAGCCGTTGATCGCGTGATAGATGGGCCGGTCCCTGGTGGTGATCGCGCTCACCGTCACCACGGGCGCTGCCCCCCTGGGCGAAAGATAGCCGACGAATTCGCCGAAGGGCCCCTCCTCGACTGTACGGTCGATCTCGATCTGGCCCTCGATCACAATCTCGCACGCCGCGGGAACCTCCAATGGCTGGGTTAGCGCCGGGGCGACCGGCAGCGGTCGGCCCGCCAGTCCGCCGGCCACCCACAATTCGTCGACATGCTCGGGAAGCTGCGAACCCATCGTCGCCGCCATGTACTGCAGCGCGATGTCGGCGCCGATGCAGACTGCAATGGGCAGCGGACGCCCCAATTGCGCTGAACGTTCGAAGGCGGAGCGTAGGTGGCGGCCATAGTCCATCTTGATCGCGACCTCGTTACCGCCCAGCAACTGCAGCCGGTGATACGAGGCATTGCAGACGCCGGTATCGGGATGACGTGCGATCACCAGACCCGCAGTGATGAAGCGTCCCGCGTCTGCGGCGGTATGCTGCAAGACCGGCAGCAGCGATCCGATGTCGATTCCATCGCGATGGATGCGCTGCTGCGAAGGCACGCTTGCGGCGCGTTCTGGTGCGATCGGGGTTCCGAGGCCCAGTTCGACGAATTGACGAATCTGCGTCGCGTCCAGATCGAACGCCGCCTCACAATTCTTGCGGCTAGCCAAGAAATTGCCGAGCACCGGCATCGACGACCCGGCGACATTCTCGAAAAGCAACGCCTTGTCGCCGTCTAATCGTTTCATCACGGCGGCAACTTCCAGACGGCTGTCGAGCGGTTCGGCGTAGGCGTCCAGCCGCCCCCGCCTGGCCATGCGAACCAGCGCCGAGCGAAAGTCGGTGTCTAGTACGGGTCGCCCCCCCGGCGACAGGTTCATGTCAGGCGTCACCGGGAACGTAGGCGATCATCTCGACCTCCACCAGCATGTCCGGAGCCTTTAGCGCAGCTATGACCGACGAGCGAGCAGGAAGCGGCTCTGGCACTAGTTCGCGATAGACTTCGTTGAAGGCCTTCCAGTCATCGGCATTGCGCAGATAGACCGTTGCCTTCAGAACGTACTCCAATCCCGAACCGGCGGCTTCCAGCACCGCCGACAGATTGTGCAGGCAGCGCCGAGCCTGGTCGCTGATATCGCCCATCTGCCCCGTCTCGCGGTTACGCCCCGCCTGGCCCGAAGTGAAAACCAGGTTGCCCAGACGGATCGCCTGATTGAATGGACCGGTCGGGTTCGGGGCCCCATCGGTGCTGATCACGACCTTCTTCATCCCCGCTTGTCCTTCTCCCACGGTCCGCCACCCATCGCCAGGACGGTTTCTTCGGCGATCTGTTCATCGATCGAAGGCCGATTGCCACCCACGCCCAGCGCGCCGATGCACTGTCCGTCGCGAAAGATCGGATAGCCCCCGGGATTGAGCGTCACTCCGCCTGGGATGACATGGTTCAGACTGTCGGCATACATGGGGCGATCGGCCCACAACCTCACCAGAACGCCGGTAGGCTTGCGGAATGCAGCCGCGAGCCGTGCCTTACCTATAGCCATGTACGGCCCATGCCATGCTTCTTCTTTGCCCCGCACCATCGCGACTGGATGGCCGGCCGCATCGACGATCGCCACCGACACGTCGGTATCGTGACTACGCCCGATCTCCTTGGCCTTTTCGACAAAGCGCAAGGCTTCGCGATAATCGGTCAGTGCGGCCATCGCGAAACCTCCTCAACTCATCCGCAAGTACCGGTCAGCATTGCCACCCAAAAGCTTGCGCATCGGTTGCTCGCCGATTTCCGGAAGCCATTTGAGCACGTTGTCGACCGAGTGCGGCCAGTCGCATTCGGGATGCGGAAAGTCTGATGCATACATCAGGCAGTCCTCGCCAAGCAAATCTATGACAGCCTTGGTCATGCCAGCGCCTTCGTGCGTCTCGATCGATACGCATATCCTGCCCATCTTGGCATAATCGCTCGGCTTATGCTTGAGCTTTGGCACGACACCCTTAACATAGGTTACCTGGCTGTCGAGGCGGAACAACCAATAGGGTAGCCAGCCGTGGCCGGTTTCCGAATAGCCGACCTTGATGTTGGGATAGCGATCAAGGATTCCGCCGGCGATGACATATGCCAAGCTGCGCTGCGCCCCCCAAGGGTGAGCGGCGGTTCGCGCAACGGCGGCATTGCCCCAGATGTCGCGATAGCCCGGGAAATAGGGCGGCTCGTAGAAGAAGCTGTGGTGCATGATCGGCAGATGAAGGTCGTTCATCACCTCCCAAAGCGGGTTCAGGGCCGGATCGTCAATCGGCATGCCTTCAGGAAGCGATGGCCACACGCACGAGACCCAATCTTCCGTGCCGATCTTCTTGAGTTCGCGCACCGACCAGTCGACGTCACCACCCGCTGCCAGGAACATACCCTTCAACCGGTCGGTGTCCGCGCTGCAGAAGTCGCGCATGTAGACGTGATAGGCGTCGTAGAGTCCCGTCGTAACAGGCGTGTCGAGCGCGCTCGATCCCGGCGCCCACGTGCCCGGGATGAGCAGGTTAACATCGACGCCCTCGGTATCCATGTCATCGAGGCGACCGTGCGGGTTGTCGTGCTGAATGCGCTCCTGGCAGAATTCGGTCGAGATGTTCTCAACGCGCCCTTCGACCGCGCCCTTTCCACCCTTTTCGGCTTCCTTTTCGATGCCTGCTGGCTGCCCGGCGATCCGTTCATAGGCGATCGGCTTGACCTTGAGCGTCGTCCACTCATGTGTCGGGTGACCGCGGCCCGGAGGCGAATTCATCTTGCGCGAATAGGGCGCCAACACATCCCAGCGCGACTTGAGGTCGTCCGATGCGTACTTATAAAGAACCTCGAGCGACGGCGTGACATGGCTGTCCGAGTCAATAACACGAAAACCGTTTCGCATGATTTTGCCTCCATCTTGTTGCGTGCGGAATGCTACCGCCCGGCAACGGTGCAATCGAAGTATTCGCTGGCATTCGACTTGGTCTGAACAATAATCGGCCGACGATTTTGTCGCCAAGACGAATATCAAATGCCACTATCGGCAAGACTGATAGCGAGCGTCAGTAGGTCGGCTCGCGATCGATGCCCAGGCGACGCCGCTCAGCTACAAGGGCATGGAACTGCGCTCGCGTTTCTTCGATACTGAGGATCGGGCGGTCGGCGAAGCCGTCGTTGGGCCAGCTAGGCCAGCGCGCATATTCCTTGGCATACATTTCGGCGCGGATGACGGTGGGATGGAACGGTTTAGACCGGGCGCGACGCAAGTCGTTCATGTTGACAGAGGTCTTGATGGTGGCCTCGCCCGCACCGTTGATAGTGTTTAGGATCGTGCCGTCGAAATAGTGGATCGCACTGTCGCCATGGCTGTCGTTGCGCCCACGCAGCGCGCCCTCGTAGACGCCGATGTTGGCGGCGGCGAGGTAGCACTTGTTTTCATATGCGCGCGCGGTGCGTAGTCCCTTCCAGTTGCGCACGTCTCCGTGGCTCATGTTGTTGGGCTCCGACGTAAGGTGGCAGAGAATCTCGGCTCCATTCATCATCGTGCAGCGCGCGTTCTCGGGAAACGCGAGTTCGCCGCAGGTGATGAGCCCGATATTGCCGATTGGAGTCTTGGCGACGGGAAAGAGATTTTCGACACCAAACCGCTCGACGAATTCCGTATAGATGTCGGCTGGGGTCGTATAGGGGAACACCCAGCAGTTATTGTTGTTCTTCCAGTGTTTGATGAGGATGTCGCCGCTGGGTCCGATCAGCAGCGAACAGTTGAAGAAGCGGTCGGGAAAGGCGGGGTGCTTTTCGAATAGGTTGACCGCCAGATAGATGCCCCGCTGCTTTGCCTTGGCTGCCAAAATGTCAGTGTAGGGACCCGGTATCGTGGTTGAGATGTTCAACCATTCGCTCAATTCGAGGCGGCGGAAGCTGGGGTTGATTGCATATTCCGGAGTAACGACCAGGCGCACTTCGGAATTGCCGAACGAAGTAACGTAGTCGATCAGTTCGCAGATTCGGGCAATGTTTCTGCTGATGTCCTCGTGGCGCTGATTGGCGTCATCGACGGAAACCTGCCGCGTAACCGTCTGCAAGCAGGCAATCTCAAAGTTTAACACGTCTTCCATCGAAAGCTCCTTTGCAATAGTCGTCGCTAGGCCGCACCAGCTGCCGCGCTGCGGCGATGGTCGGCGCGGCCCTCGAATCCGTTGTTGCCGGCCCGGACGAGCTTGATCGAGCCGAAGCTGACAAAGCCCTGCGGGCGGGTGCGCGTGCTGATGCCGCTGACGACCAGCGCATCGACCAGCGCCGGATCCATATCTTCCTCGACAATCGGCGTTCCGTCGATGTCGACCGACCAGCGCGGCGCGGCGATCGCCTCAGCGTCGTCCTGGCCACACGCCAGCGTCCGGGCCAGCAATTGGGCGAGCACGCATGTCTGGCCCACTGTTCCCGGGGTGCCGATGCTGGCGACCGGCTTGCCGTCGCGTACCACGAGGCATGGAGCCAGCGTGTGTGCGGGGCGCTTACCGGGCTCCAGTGCATTGCGGCTTTCAGGGTCGGCGCTGAAGCCGGCCAGACGATTGTTGAGCACGATGCCGAGGCCGTCCAGCATCACCCCGGAACCGAATGGCGTCGAGATACTCTCGATCAGCGAAACCGACCAGCCTTCGCGGTCCATCGCTACCACATTGGTGGTGCAGCGATCGGTCGCTTCGGTGAAGCCGCTCTGGCGTCCCTCACCGCCATGAGCCGCATAGTCCAATCGGGCGCGTGCAATCGGCTCGCATTCCCGCGGATCGCCGATCGTGTCGGCCAGAAGTCCATAGGCAGCCTGTCGCGCGCGCAAGCCCCTGGCGACGAACTCGGCGCTATCGGGGTCAACCGCGTCGATCCCCCCGCGTTCCAGCGCCAGCAACTGCAGCAGCAGCGTCGGCCCATAGGAATTGGGAGGCATCGTCATGATCTCGTGACCGTGGAATGGTGCCGACACCGGCTGCTGCCACAACGAACGGTGATCAGCCAGATCGTCTGCGTCGAGCCAGCCTCCCGCAGCCGCGACCGCTGCTGCGAACCGCTGTCCGATGCGGCCACGGTAGAAGTCATCAATTCCCCTGTCGCACAGGTCGCGCAGCACGCCGGCTAGCTCGGGCTGACGCAACCGGGAACCCGCAGCCAAGGGCACGCCGCCCGGCAGGAACATGGTGGCGGCGGCAGGATTTTGTTCCAGCAGTTCGGCGCGCTCGACGATGTTTCGAGCCAGATAGGGATGAACGTCGAATCCCTGCTCGGCAAGATCGATTGCCGGTCCGATCAAGCGTTCGAGTGCAACCGTACCAAAGCGCTCCGCAGCATCCGCGATTGCAGCCAGAACCCCGGGAACAGTTGCGGCGCGAGCGCCGCGCCTGGGAATCGGTTCGCCGGGCGCAAGCGCGGCCGCTCTGGGTGCTGCACCGGTTCCGTTCAGGCCGTGGATCGTACCGCCGGTATCGCCTACCAGCATGAATGCATCGCCGGCTAGTGTGCACGCGTGCGGCGCAACCACCTGCAGCACCAGCGCGGCGCACAGTGCGCCGTCGACCGCGTTCCCGCCTTCTCGAATGACGTCCAGTCCTGCGGCAGTCGCAAGCGGATGCCCCGAAACCAGCACCGCTCTCTCGCCCGAGGCCCATGCGCCGCTCACCTGGATCAGTCTCCGCTGGCCGTCCGTCCGATGCCCCCGATTTCCCGGCCGTAGAATTCGGATTGCGGATCCTCGAGCACCATCGCCTTGATCCTGTTCCACAGATAGCCGCGTAGTTCGACGAAGCGTGACGTCATCCGCAGATCGCCCTGCCAACGGGGATGCGGCAGGTCGACATCAATAATCTCGCCGACCCGTCCCGGCCGCGGGCTAAGGACCACGATGCGATCCGACATCAGCACTGCCTCGTCCGGACTGTGCGTGACGAAAACCACGTTGACGTCACGGTCCTGCAGTATGCGCATCAGCTCGATCTGCATGAACTCGCGCATCTGTGCGTCGAGATTGGCGAACGGCTCGTCCATCAGCAGATAACGCGGCTCACCCACCAGTGCGCGGGCGAGCGCAACCCGCTGGCGCATGCCGCCCGACAGCTCGCCCGGATAGGCACTGGCAAATTGCGCCAATCCTACCAGGTCCAGGTATGATCCGGCGCGGTCGCGTACCTCGGCTGGCGCGTAACCGTTCACTTCAAGAGTATAGCCGACATTGTCCAATACGGTGCGCCAAGGCATCAGCCGGAACGACTGGAAGACGAAACCCATTCCGATGCCGGGGTGCGGGGGATGGCCGTCGATCATGATCTCGCCTTCGTCAGCGGCAATGAGGCCGTTCAGCATCCGCAGCAGGGTGGTCTTGCCGCACCCGGACGGACCGACGAGGGTAACGAAGCTGTTGCGCTCGCAGGTGAAGGAAATGTCCTGCAGCGCCGTGACGGTTGTCGCGCCGTGCATCGGCCGGAACCGTTTAGTGACGTTGCGCACCTCGATGGCGGGAGTGCCGGTGGTGTCGGTCACTTGGCGACTCCCCTTGCCGCCAGATGCTTTGCGGCCTCGTCAATAAAGCTGTGGTCGACCCAGTCATGCGGATTGACCCGACGTAGCCTCGTGAAGTCAGGTGTCTGATAGAGCGCGTCGGTCGTCGCTTCGAGTTCGCTGGCGGGAAGTCCGCCGTCGACGCTCCAATTGTCGCGATAGGCCTGGGCCAGCTGCTCGAGCTGGTCGCGCGGGACGTCCGGCCTTGCCTTGTGCATGGCGTTGACCCACAGTTCGGGGTTCGCGGCGAAATCACGCGAAGCTTCCATCGTCGCCTGCACGATGGCCGCGACCTCACGCCGGCGGGTCTTGGCTACAGATTGTGTCACCACGCTGACCTTGCTGATAAACGGAGCCGCAGCGTGAAAGCTCTTGGAATCGATCAGAACCCGCATGCCCTGCTTCGACTTGATCGCCGTCCAAGTACCGACGGTCACTGTCGTCGCGTCAATCCTGCCCGCAGCAAGGGCCTGCGTCCGCACGTTGGGCAGGCCCACTGCCAGATAGCTAAGCTCGCCCACCGGCACTCCCAGCCGGCCCAGCACTGCACGCGTTTGCAGGTAATCCACGCTGCCGATCCTGCCGATTCCGAACGTTTTGCCCTTGAGATCCGCGACCGAACCGATCGAATCGCGCGCGATGACGACATAAGGCAACGCCTTGTCGGGAGAGACCACGGCCTTCAGGTCGATCTGATCCCTGGCCACCAGTTGCAGCGCGGCATCCAGACTGACGTTTGCCATCTCACCCTGCCCCGATTTCAACGCGGCTATCGCAGTTGGCGTCGCCTGGATACGGACGAACTCAACTCGCACTCCGGCACGACGATAATAGCCGAGCTGGTCAGCCAGTTCGATAACCGACATCGGCGCAATCGGCACGATCCCGTCAGGCACCAGGATCCGGAACGGCTGTTCGCCCTGCGGCTTATGCTCACAGCCTGACAGCCCAAGCAGAGTCAGCGATGCGGCGAGCGACAGCGACAGCAGGGAGCGGCGGTGCATCAACCAAGCGTCCAGTAGGCGACCGGGCAAGTTCCCACGCCCTGCACGGGTTTGGTCTGGATGAAGCCTGGGGGCTGGTCTCCCAGTACGCCCAGCAGGGCAATATAGTTGAGAAACTCGGCGGTCGAATTGCCTTGGCGTACCAGATTGGGAACGGTCAGGGTCCTGACCATTTCTTCGGCGTTGCCTGCGGCCATTTGCTCCGTAAGCCACCGTGTAAAGGCCGGATCGGTCTTGCCCGCCAGCGGCCCGCCGACCTCGACCGCGAGGTTGAATGAGGCAACCACCGCGACGCGCATCTCGCGTGGCCACTGCGCGATCTCATTGCGCAGGAATGCGCCGAACTCGAACCATCGATCCTGCGAGGCGAGCGGATAGCCGAAGGTGTTGGTCACGATGGGAATGATCGGAAGATCCGCCTTGGGCCGGATATACGACAGCGGCAGGGTGAAAGCATGGTCGACCTTGAAGTTGCGCAGCTCGCTGAAATAGATTCCTTCCTCGCGGCCCGAGCGCAACAGGCGCCTGGCGCCCTCGGTCGCGACTGCGGCGTCGTAGGTCGGCAGCTTCATGATCTCCGCCTCGTACCAGTGAGGCCCTGCCGCCCGCGGACTGGTGACGACCGAAAAGGTAGGCATATTGTCGAAGAAGAGGCCGTCGATATGGTCGTTGGCCATCACTACCAGAACGTCCGGACGACTTTCGGCAAGCAGGTCGCGAACCGTGGCGAAGGCCGCCTCCAGCCGCTCCATCTCTGCCTTTTCCGCCTGGTCGCGATTCCAGAAGATCCTCGGATTGTGCGTAGATGCAACCGCGGACACGATAGTGGCCATAACCGCTCAGCTCCTATTGTGTGCTCACCCGGCGCCAGCGCAGCAGAGTGCGCTCCACCAGGCGAAGCCCGTGCATGATGATGAGACCGAACAGCGCGAGCAGGATGACAATCACGAAGTAGGGCGCCATTTGGAAACTGTTGCCATAGATTGAGAGCAGCCCGCCAAGGCCGCTGACGGCAGTGTAGAGTTCGGCGACGATGGTATTGATCAATGCCAGGCTGGCGCCGATCCGGATACCGGTGATGATGTAGGGCATTGCGCCGGGCAGCATGATGGTGCGGAAAATCGTGCGGTCGCTCGCACCGACGGATCGCGCCATCTCGATCAGCTCGCCATCGCTCGACAGAACTCCCGCCTGGGTGTTGACGATGATTGGCATCACCGCGCCGAGAAAGATCATGAAAACCTTGGCCGAGAAGCCGAGACCCAGGAAGACGATGATCAGCGGCAGGAAGGCGACGCGCGGCATCGAACTGAGCGCATCGACATAGGGATTGAACAGAAGTCCAAAACTGCGAATCCCGCCCATCGCAATCCCTACCGGGACCCCGACGACGATCGCGGCCCCATAGCCGACAAGCAGGCTCGCGGCTGTCGATCCAAGCGCGATCCACAATTCCGTGCCCTTGGCCAAGTCGACCATCGCCCACGCCGTCTCGAGCGGGGTTGGAATGAACCCCGATCCCGCAGTGATCGCCAGCAGCCACCACAAGCCGATCAGGGTGGCAAGCAGGATCGGGCGCCAGACGGCCAGCCGCAGCCGACTTGCCCGCGGACCAATTCTCGGTCTGCGCGACACCACGGGTCGCTCTCGGCCGGTGGCAGGCCTCACTCGGCCGTCTCGCCTGAAGCGTCGCGGTAATAATCGTACCAGATGTTGGGCACGCCTTTGATATTCGGAACCACGTTCTGCATGTACCACTCACGCGGGTTAAGCACCGCCGACAGATGAAACAGAATCATCGGGTGGGCGTTGAGCGCCCACAGGCGCGGAAAATCGCGTGTGGCCAAGGCCTCGCGCTCTTGTTCGGTCAGATCATATTCGTCGAGCACGGAATTGTCGCCAGCAGCAAAGCGCACGGCCTTGCCCTTGTCTATATGAATTCCATGCATCGCCCGGTTGAGTTCGTAGGAAGGCATCTTTGGCTCCCCGCGCGTTCCGAAGGTGATGGTCAGCCCTGTGCGGGTGAGGGCGCTCTGCCCTTTTGCCGCACCGGTCTATCCGCCGATTTGATGGAGCTTATGGAACATCCCCCAGAGTGCCAAGACGCTTTTCCCAATGTAGGCATAGCCACAGCCTATGTGTGTTGCCTATAGGGTCTTGCGATAGCATGACTTGCTAAATGACGATTTTCCGGCACGAGGAATACCGGCGGATGAACGACAGGCAGCTTCGATACGCCCACGCTGTTTGGAAGGAGCACTCCTTCAGCAAGGCGAGCCATAGGCTGAACGTATCCCAGCCGTCGCTCAGCGATCAAGTGCGCTTGCTGGAAGATGAGATCGGATTCGAATTGTTTGAGCGCAGCAACCGTGGCGTCCACCCAACCTTGCCCGGTCGCACGTTCCTGAAGGAAGTTGACCGCGTCGTCCAGCATCTGGCCGACCTCAAGGGCTTTGTTGTTCAACTCAACGGAAAGCCGGGCATGCAGCTGCGAATCGGAATCGCTGCCGGTCTCGCCGAAACGATTTCGGTTCCGATCATCACCCGCCTGCGCACCGAGGCCCCTCATCTCCGACCGAGCCTGGTCGTGGCCAGTCCGCGCCGCATTGCGCGGCTGATCGAAAATGACCGCATCGACATTGGCATTGCCGTGCGCGGATTGGGCGATCAGGTTCCGAGGACGATTCAGACGCAGCCAATCGCCCAGGTACCGCTTGTCGCGCTTTCGCCTCGGACCGGGAAAGGGCCGGTATCGCTGGAAGAGCTGGCTGCCACACCGTTGATCGTGAACGATGCTGTGGTTGGTTTTGGTGCCAGTCTCTCGGCGCTGTTCCGCGACACCGAGATGGTGCCCAAGATCATCGCCCATTGTGACGATCTCGGCGGAGTGGTGGCCATGGTCGCCGCCGGGCTGGGCATGTCGGTGGTGCCGCACGTGCTATTGGCAGGCAGAACCTGCGCTTCGTCGGAAGTGGTCCTCAGGTCGATCGAGAAGTCGATCATGCTGAGCATCGAACTGGTCCGTGGCATTGAGCCGCTCTCGCCGCGGCTGGAAGCCCAGATCGAACCGACGGTGGCACTGATCCGCTCCCTTGTAACAGGTTTGGAGACCGATCGATGAACGACCGCCAGCTCCGCTATTCCTGCGCGGTCTGGCGCGAGCGCAGTTTCAGCCGTGCGGCAAGGAAACTGGCGGTTTCGCAACCTTCGGTAAGCGAACAGGTAAGGTTGCTGGAAGAGGAGATCGGATTTCCGCTGTTCCTGCGCGGGCCGCGAGGCATCGAGGCCCGATCGGTCGGGGAAGCGTTTCTCGAAAAGGCCGAACAGGTGCTGGACGGGATGGCCAATCTGCAACTGCTGGGTCAACAACTGCGCGGAAACCGCGAGACCCGGGTGCGCATCGGCATCAACTCAGGGGTTGACCGTAGCCTGCTGGTCCACGCAATGGCAATCATCGGGGCTGAGCTTGCCGACATCCGCTTCGAGGTCATGACCGCCACCAGTAGGCGTATCCTGCGCCACATCGATCAGGACCGCCTGGACATAGGGTTTCTGCTAGGCACCGAGCCCGACATGTTCTCGCCTAAGGTTGTGCGCTGTCCGCTGGGCACCGTGGAGATGGCCGCTTTTGTCCCGGCTGCGCATCCTTTGGCCGCGACTGACAAGCAGTCGGTTACATTTGCCGAACTGGCCGACCAGCCGCTGATTATCACCGAAGGGCGCGGCGCGGTAGGGCATCTGGTGTTCGAGCTGTTCGGTGCGCGAGGCATCATCCCCACTGTCGTTGCCGACAGCGACAATATCGAGACGGTCAAGGCGATGGTCGCCGGCGGGCTGGGCGTAGCGCTGCTCCCGGTCAATACGGTCGTGGCGGAGGACGGAATCCGTATGGTACCGATCGCGGACGCCTCCACCGCGAGAATCGACATGGTCCATGCCACCAAGTCGGCGAATCCGCTGATCGAGATCTGTATCGCCCACCTGCGTGACCAACTCACCGGGGCATGATATCGCATTTTAGCGTCAGCTCATGGCGACGATTCTGGCCGCATGGCATAGTACCGTGCGAGGATAGCGCAAACGATCAGCTGGATCTGGTGAAACAGCATCAGCGGCAGCACGATTAGGCCCAGCTGTGGTCCCGAAAACAAGACCTTGGCCATCGGCAGACCGCTGGCCAGCGACTTTTTCGACCCGCAGAATTGCAGCACGATTTCGTCCTCGATCGTCAACCGCATCAGATAGTGGCTCAGCAGATAGGTGAGCGTGAGCACGACCGCTAACAGCCCTACCAACACGACCAGCAGGACCAGCAGATCGCTGATATTGACCTGCTCCCAGATGTTGTCGACTACGCCACGCGAAAAGGCGACATAGATGATCAACAGGATCGATCCGCGATCGACAAAGCCCAGTATCCGCTTGTGATCCTGCACCCATGTTCCGATCCACGGACGCAACAGCTGGCCCGCAGCGAACGGCACCAGCAATTGCAGAACGATATCGCCGATTTGGCCCAGCGAGGGCGAGAAGCCCTGCTTGTGCAACAGCCAGCCGGCCAACAACGGACTGACCACGACGCCCAGCATGTTGGACGCCGAGGCGGCGCATAGCGCCGCCGCCACATTGCCCCGGGCAATCGAGGTGAAGGCTATCGATGACTGCACGGTCGAGGGCAGCAGGCAGAGAAACAGGATGCCGGTGGTCAGCGCTGGGGAAGGTTCTAACGGCACGAGCCGAGTCATCGCCAATCCCAAGATTGGAAACAGCACGAAAGTGCAGGCCAGGATCGCCAGTTGCAGGCGCCATTGGGTAAGTCCGGCCAGCGCCGCTTGCGGCGAAAGTCGCGCGCCATAGAGAAGGAATAGCAGGACGATCCCGGCGTTTGCCGCACCGTCAGCGATTGGTGCCGCGGCGCCGTGGGCCGGCATGACCGCGGCTAGCGCCACGACCGCGACCATCATCGCAATGTAGGGATCGATCAGCTTTGTCAGTTTGGCCATGCGCCAAACCTAGGGCATCATCTGTTATTGTAAATGCCGTTCACAAGAATTACTGCTATCGCAGATTGGAATAAGCAATGCTCGATCCCGTCTGGTTGCGCACGTTTTTGGCGGTAGCGCGAACGCTGAGCTTTTCCCAGGCTGCGGCGATTCTGGGACTGCGTCAGTCGACAGTCAGCGAACACGTACGCAAGCTGGAGTCCGCCAGTGCCGCACGACTCCTCGTTCGTGACACGCACACCGTGGCGTTGACCGCCGACGGCGAGGCGATGATCGGGTTCGCGTCCTCGATCCTCGACACGCACGATCGAGCGCTGCAACATTTCGCGCGCAGCGATCTCAGCGGCCGACTCAGGCTGGGAGTGTCAGAAGATGTCGTGCTGGCCGGACTACCTCGGCTGCTTAGACGCTTCACAGCCGCGCACCCCAAAGTGGAGCTAGAACTGACCGTAGGCGTGAGCGAGCACCTGCGTAGCAAGTTCGACCGTGGAGAAATCGACGTGGCATTCCTCAAGCGACGCCGCGGCAGCGAGCAGGGCGAACTGGTGTGGCGCGACCCGTTGATTTGGATCGGCGCGCCCGCCTTCTCGCTCGATTCGGATCAGCCGGTTCCGCTGATCGTGCTGGCGCCGCCTGCGATTACCCGGATGATCGCTCTCGAAGCGCTGGAGCGCGCGGGACGACCCTGGCGGTTCGCTTGCACCAGCGGCACCCAGAGTGGTATTCATGCAGCGGTCGCCGCCGGTCTGGGCGTTGCGCCGCATTCGCGTTCGCTGGCGCCCAAGACACTGGCACAAGTCCGAGACGAGCACCTGCCGCCGCTGGGCGATGTCGAATTCGCCATCATGGTCGGCCGGGAAGCCAGCCGGGGTCCGGCGCGGGCACTGGTGGAGACTATCAGGGCAAATCACATCGATCTGGCGATCGCCGGGATAGAATGATCGATGTCGCGCCGACGGAGCCGGCTCCTGCCCGCGCTTTTGTCATGAGCGCGACGAGATAGTGCGGGGCTGGACCACCGGCACCTCCACTCTCGCTACGTCATTCGAAATTCCGATAGTGCTATCGGTTTCTTTGGGATTGCGCGATGTGAACACAACGGGTGAAAGAGTCCTGACCCGCAACCAGGCAGGCCGATCAACCTTGCTTCCCCATGCTCTTGGCCGGGATCGGAGTTCGCTGACCATGACGCCCCTCACCGAAGAAGTTGCTCGTTACAATCTCGTCGCGCGCACGTTGCATTGGTTGATTGCCGTGCTGCTTGTTGCGAACCTTGCGCTGGGCCTTGTGCATGACGGACTGCCCAAGAGCTGGAACACTGTTGCGCTGCACAAGTCGTTGGGTCTCTCGGTGCTGATTCTTACCGTGATGCGTATAGGGTGGCGCTTCACTTTCAAGACGCCGCCATGGCCCGCCACGATGCCACAAGCGCAGGTGATTGTCGCCAAGCTCGCACACCTCGGCCTCTACGCCCTGATGTTCGTACTGCCGCTCACTGGCTGGATCTTCTCGTCGGCCGGCAAATACCCGATCGCGCTTTGGGGAGTTCCCTGGCCAAAGCTGCCAGTCACCAAGGACATGCCGATCACCCGGTTGGCCCGTGAAGGGCACGAGGTACTGGGCTATTTCGCCATTGCGCTGATCGCGCTGCACGTCGCGGCGGCGATCTATCATCACTACGTCGTCAAGGACGATATCCTCAAGCGGATGGTGTGACAGCGTTGCTTCCTGCTGGCATTGGGCCTTGTTGTATAACGAACATACTGGATTCCCATGAGAAATCGGTTTGTATCGATGGACCGCATGCCCAGACGGACGCCTCCGAAATATCGCACGACCAATTGGTCCAAATATTACGCCGCCTTAAAGAGCCGTGGTTCGCTGGAAGTGTGGTTTGATCCGCGCATAGGCTGGTTTTCTGTTCCGAGCGGCCGCCCCGGGCGTCCGATGCGCTTTACCGACCAGGCGATCGAGTTTTGCCTGACCTTGAAAGGGCTGTCCCAACTTCCGTTGCGGCAGGTGACGGGTCTGACCCAGAGCCTTCTCAGGCTGAGCGGGCTTGGTCGCTATGTCCTACCATTATCCTCGGGCAGCAAGTTCACCTTTCAGGCGGATTTTCACTACAATTCGAATTTCTTCTTTACGGTGGTCAATGCGCCTGACGAGCACGAAAAGAATTACACCGTAGTCAACATGCGCCTCGCGTATGAGCCGTCCGATGGCCGGCTGGGTATCGCGGTATTCGGCCGCGACATTCTCAGCGAGAAATACGGGATCTAAGCGCTGGACCTGGCCGGAAACTTCGGGATCTCGAACGATCGATATGCTCCGCCCGCCTGGTATGGTGTGTCGGTCAATTTGAAATACTGAATTCCGGACATCAACTCCAGCCGAGTACGGGCACTATTGAGAGCGCTACGAGCGGAAACGGAGCAGCTGATCGGAACTTTGACGCTAATTGGCATGATATCTGATTCCAGCAGTCGCAGCGCGGCCAGCCGGACACCGCGGGGGACTTTCTCCCGCGAGGTCAGCCCGATCATTATGGCAGCTCCCGTCGGGACGAGGCAGATGGCCAGATTGGCAAGTTGATTGAGCAGGCCATCTTCACGGCCGAGTTTGTAAGAAATTCGGGGAGACTCCACTTCTCAAGCAGAAGCCTGACACCGGATATCTACCGCAGCGCGCGTGTGACCGGAACAGTACAAGGTGAAGGTGCGGCAATGCCTAGCAATTTCCATGTGACGTTGCGCTGCCGCGACCACTTTGTTAGTGCACCGTCATTCAGTCCGGTTTCTGCGATGCCTTGCTGGCATTGAAAGCGAGCTTGGATTCGATACGGTCGGACTTCCGTCGCCCCCGGTGGTCTGCCAGTGCAGGCTTGATGCCTGCTGAGCGTGGCGTTCGGGACCTGTCCCGAATTTGAAGGGGATTATTCGAGATGCTTTACAGCGTCCGTGCAACGCGCGGTATGGTGACGGCACCGCATCATTTGGCGGCGCAAGCCGGACTTGATGTGCTGCGCGACGGGGGAAATGCGGCCGAGGCGGCAGTGGCTGTCGCTGCATGCCTCGCAGTCGTCTATCCTCATATGACCAGCATCGGGGGGGACAGCTTTTGGCTGGTGGCTGAGCCTTCGGGCGCGGCGCGTGCTGTCAGCGCCTGTGGTGGAGCGGCTCGTACGGCGGACCTTTCGCTTTATGGAGGCATGAACAGCATACCCTGGCGTGGCCCCCTGGCGGCGAACACGGTCGCCGGGACCATCTCGGGTTGGGAAGCCGTTCTGGAAATTGGCGCCGGGAGTTTGCCATTGGCGCGTGTCCTGCAGGCCGCGATAGGCTATGCTGAGCAGGGCGTGGCCATTACGCGCGGCGGAAGCGAAATCGCCGCGGCCAAGGGGGATGAACTGCGCCGGCAGCCCGGAGCTTATGCGACGATTTTCGAGCCGGCCGGCCAGCCGCTTGGCGAGGGAGAGATCCTTTGCCAGCCTGCCCTTGCAGAAACGCTGCGCCTTTTGGCGGAGGAAGGGTTGGCGAGCTTTTATCATGGCCGCCTCGCAAGGATTATCGCAAGCGACCTGGCAAGGCTCGGTAGCCCCGTCAGCGCCGAAGACTTGTCGCTGCACAGGGCCGAACGCCCGGCGCCTCTCTCGATCCGCAGCCGCGACACACAATTATACAACATGGCGCCTCCAACTCAGGGGATCGCGTCGCTGCTGATTATAGCCTTGTTCGATCGGCTCGCGGCCTCCGAGGCTGAAAGCTTCGTCCATGTGCATGGCCTCGTCGAAGCGACGAAGCAGGCATTTCTCTGGCGCGACGCCCATGTCGGCGATCCTCGCTATATGCGGGAGTCTCCCCAGGCGTTGCTGGACAATATCCCCGCACTGGACGCGATGGCTGCGCGGATCGATCCGGACCGAGCCTTGCCATGGCCGCAACCTCCTGCCGGGGGCGATACCACCTGGTTTGCGACGGCCGATGCGGATGGCCGCATGGTGAGCGCAATACAAAGCACTTATTTCGAATTCGGTTCCGGCCTCGTGCTGCCAAGCAGCGGAATCATTTGGCAAAATCGTGGAGTGTCCTTTCGACTGGCGCCGGATGGCTGGAACGCGCTTCGTCCGGGGCGGAAACCATTCCACACGCTCAATCCGGCCATGGCGCGCTTCGACGACGGACGCGTCATGGCTTACGGTACGATGGGCGGCGAAGGACAGCCGCAGACGCAGGCGGCGCTTTTCACACGCTATGCCCGCTTTGGCATGGGCTTGCAGGAAGCCGTTACCCGGCCTCGATGGTTGCTAGGGCGCACATGGGGTGAGGACTCGACCAGCCTGAAATTGGAAGATCGCTTTTCACCCGAACTCTACAAGCAGCTTCGCGCCGCCGGGCATGATGTAGAGCTGGTCGCCCCGTTCAGCGATGCGATGGGGCACGCCGGCGCCATTGTGCGCAATAGCTCGGGCTTGCTTGAAGGTGCCGCCGATCCCCGCAGCGATGGGCAGGTCGCTGCATGGTGAAGGAAGTTTCTGCGCCGCTCTGCAGTGTTGCGGCGGCTATGGTTTCGGTAGGTGCTAGAGTTGGCGTCTTGTCCTGTGCTCGAATAACGTCGACATAGCGCAGATGCTTCACGCGCGACTCCTTGCTTATCTGGACGAAGTCGTACGACAGGGATCGATTCGGAAAGCGGCCGACAAACTCAATGTCGCGGCGTCCGCTATCAGTCGGCAAATTCTTGCGCTTGAAGAGGAACTCGGCGTGCCGTTGTTCGACCGTTCGGGACGACGGACTGCGCCGACGGCGGCCGGAGAATTGCTCATACGCCATGTACGAGACACGATTCGCGACTTGGCCCGCACGCGCGAACTCATCGAAGAATTGAAGGGGCTGCGCCGTGGATCTGTGAGCATCGGCCTGATGAGCGGATTGGCCGCGAACGTCATTCCGCAAGCGATCAGTGAATTTCGGGAGCAGAATCCAAGAGTTGAGCTCAAGTTGCGATTGATGACGACGGGAGATCAGATTCTGGACGCCGTCGAAAGCGGCGATGTGGATCTTGGATTGGGATTCGACCTGGCGCGAAGATCCGCCATTCGCGTCGTTCACTCCGCGATAGGGCGGTTGGGTGCCGTGATGAGCCCGCTGCACCCTTTGGCGCAGGAGGCGGAGCTCCGCTTGGCGGATTGTGCAGACTATCCGTTGGCGCTCGCGGACGAAACCACGGCTATCCGTCCTTATATCAGTCATGCGTTTGAAAGCATGAGCCTCGACTTCTTGACCGTTGCAGAGACCAATTCGATCGAAATCATGCGCCATATGGCGATGCGGGATGAGAACATCACCTTCCTGACACCGTTCGACATTGAGGCGGAACGGCGGGCTGGGCGACTCGTCTATGTGCCAATACATGAATTTGCGAGACACACGCAGCGCCTGATGGTGGTGGAAAATCAGCGCAAGCCCGATGCACTGGCCAGCGTTTTCGCAGAGAAGCTGAAAAATCTGATCATCGCCATGGACTATACTGGCCCGGCACCCAGCGTCGCCCTGTCGCTTTGAATCGTAGGAATTCAGCCCGATAGCAAGCACGCAGCAATGCTGCGGCGCAACATGTTCTCTGCCATAAATCTGAAATGTTGCCTAAATTGCAACGCTATGTGCTAAAATTGATGCTTTGTTAGCACGCAAATACTGATAACTTTTGGAGGCTCCGGAAGGGCGAACTGGCAGCTAGACTGCGGAACAGGAGTCGTCAGCAAGGTGGTTGATGGTCGAATCGGACTGAAGCGTTACTGGCAGGACATGCCGTCCAGCGCCTTTGGTGCGGTTGCGAAGGATCTTGTCGCAGTGCTGCCGATCGGGGCGATCGAGCAGCACGGGCCTCATCTTCCGCTCAGCGTCGATAGTTGTATCAACCAAGCCTTGCTTGACCGTGCTCTGGCCGAAGCTCCCGCCGATATGCCTGTCACGGCCCTGCCATTGCAGGCGATCGGCAAAAGCAATGAACATCTCGCCTTTCCGGGCACTCTTTCCCTTTCCGTGGAAACGTTGATCGGGTTGCTTGTCGATATTGGCGATTGCGTTGCGAAGGCCGGCGTTCGTCGCTTGATCCTTCTAAATTCCCACGGGGGGCAACCCCAGATTCTTGACGTCGTGGCGCGCGAACTTCGCGTCCGTCACAACATGCTGGTCGTCAACGCTGCATGGTATGCAATGGGGATGCCAGATGGGCTATTTACGGCCGAAGAATGTCGCCACGGCATTCACGGCGGCGAGATCGAGACGTCCCTCATGCTCCACCTGCGGCCCGACCTTGTCGACATGAGGCTGGCCGCCAACTTTCGCTCTCTTGGCGAAGAGATGGAGGGGGAGTTTGACCTGCTTTCTCCGGAAGGGCGGTTCGGTTTCGGGTGGCAGGCCCAGGACCTCAACCCGTCCGGCGCCTGCGGGAACGCGGCCGGCGCCGACGCGGAGCGCGGGCGCGTGCTCGCTGACCATATCGTCGCGCGCTTCCTTGATTTGGTCAGCGAAGTCATGCGCTTTCCCCTCGATCGCATCGGGCATCGAGCATGAACGCGCATATCCCATTAGCCATTGACGCAATCGTGGCACGGTCTGTCGATGGGGTGGACGTACGACGCATCTCTCCATCCGATACCAACTATTTCGCTCTGCTGTTCGATCCGCAGCAGGACGGCATAGATCCTGTCTGTGTAATCGAAATTTTCGAAGTCGGCGGCAAAACACCCCCCAACAGTCACCGTATCGCGCACGAATTCTTCTATGTCCTCTCGGGCGAAGGCGTAGCTCACTGCAATGGTGTGGCTCAGCCGATTGCAAAGGGCGATGCATTGATGCTGCGGCCGGGCGCAGAGCACGTCATCGAAAATGTGGGCGTCACCAAGCTCTACACACTGACCTTTATGAGTCCGAACGAAGGCTTTGCGGAGCTCATCCGGGCGGGTGATCCGGCTTTTCTTGACGATGAGGATAGAGCAGTTCTGAAGGGGGTGGGCCGATGAAGGCAATGCGTCCCCTTGGCAGCTCGGCTCGCAACAGCTGGCGCGTGAACGAAGTCCTCGTCGACCTTGTCCGCGATCCGCAGCCGAACCGGATCCTGACGATTCCGGCCCAACCCCAGGATCTTCGGCTCGATCTCTCCCGGACCGTGCTCGTGATCGTCGATATGCAGAACGATTTCTGCCATCCGGATGGCTGGCTCGCCTCGATTGGCGTCGACGTGGCGCCGGCAAGGGGGCCCATAGAGCCGCTGCAGCGCCTTGTCGGTTTGTGCCGCGATGTCGATGTCCCCGTCGTGTGGGTCAATTGGGGCAACCGCCCGGACCTTCTCAACCTGGGTCCGTCAACGCTGCATGTTTATGATCCGGCGGGTTCGGGCGGTGGCTTGGGCGATTCCCTAGCCAATGGTGCCCATGTGCTGGAACAGGGCAGTTGGGCAGCAGCCATTGTCGACGAATTCGGCGATACCCATGGTGACATCCATGTTTCCAAATATTCGATGTCCGGCTTTTGGGATACGCATCTGGACGCGATCCTTCGCAACCTTGGCGCGACGACGCTCCTCTTTGCAGGTGTGAACCTGGATCAGTGTGTGCTGTGCACGCTCCAGGACGCAAGCTTTCGAGGTTATGACTGCATTCTGCTTGACGACTGTTCGGCGACGACGTCGCCGGACTTCTGCGCCCAAGCGGCGCTTTACAACGTGAGGCAATGCTTCGGTTTCGTTGCTCGGGGCGGGGATGTCGCCGAACTGCTGGAGGCCCGGTCATGATAGGTCTCGATGCACGCGAACTGACCATTTTTGTCGAGCTTGGCGCGAAATCGGTCGCTTTGCCGATAGCGCCGGACTTCTTGCCCGGGATCTTGGCAAACGCGCAGATTCTTGCTGCCCATGCCGCGCGCGTGATGGCGTTCGCACTGCCGCCGGAGACCCCTATTGCCTCGGGGGTCCGGCCATGATGTCGCAGTGGTCGGAACTCGATGCCTTGGCGCTGGCCGAAGACGTGCGCAACGCGCGTCGAAGCGCTGCGGCGGTCGTCGAAGACGTCCTGGCGCGCATTACGGATCTCGATGACACACTAAATTGCTTCACTGAAGTTTTCGCTTCCCGAGCGCGCGAAATGGCGGGGCGGGTGGACGCAATGGTCTTGTCGGGGAGGGATCCCGGCCCGCTCGCCGGTGTTCCGTTCGGCGTCAAGAACCTGTTCGACGTCCGGGGCAAGGTCACCATCGCTGGCTCGAAAATCCTGCTCGACCGCGATCCTGCCAGCGAGGATGCTGCACTCGTCCGCCGGATGGAAGCTCAAGGAGCCATCCTTGTCGGATCGCTCAACATGGACGAGTTTGCCTACGGGTTTTCGACCGAAAACGAGCATTATGGCCCGACACGAAACCCGCATGATCCGTCGAGAATAGCTGGCGGATCGTCGGGCGGATCTGCGGCAGCCGTGGCGGCGGGGATACTGCCGTTGACCTTGGGCTCGGATACCAACGGTTCGATCCGGGTGCCCGCCTCGCTTTGTGGCGTGTTTGGTATGAAGCCAACCTATGGCCGGCTTGACCGGAATGGCCTGTACCCGTTCGTCGATAGCCTGGACTGCCCCGGTTTGTTTGCGCGAAACGCGGCGGACCTTTGCGCGGCCTATGATGTACTGCACGATGGGCCGCCCGTTCTGCCCCGTCTGGATGATGGCGCTGCGGATATGCGCGTAGCGCGGCTGGGTGGCTGGTTTGCCCAGCCTGCCGGGCCAGCGGTGGCTGCGGCGATGGCTTTGGTTGCAACGGCACTCGATGCGCCGCCAATTGTCGAACTGCCGGGCAGTGACGCTGCTCGCTCTGCGGCGTTCTGCATTAGCGCTGCTGAAGGGGGTAGCCTGCATCTCACCCATCTTCGCAGTCGCGCCAGAGATTTCGATAGTGCCACGCGCGACAGATTTATCGCCGGGGCGCTCTTGCCTGCAGCAGTCGTCGAACAGGCACATCGGTTCCGAAGCTGGTATTGCGATCAGGCTGCAAGGCTTTTTGATAACTATGACATCCTGATCGCTCCAGCCACGATTTGCGAGGCTCCTCCAATCGGCGAAGCAGAGGTTTGCGTTGCCGGCACGATGATCCCGGTTCGAGCCAACCTTGGCTTGTTCACACAGCCGCTCAGTCTGGTCGGCATGCCTGTCGTCTGCGCACCGGTGGCGGGGCTTTCAGGGCTGCCCGTGGGCGTGCAGATCATTGCCGCTCCTTGGCGCGAAGATCTCGCGCTTCGGCTTGCTGCAGATCTGGAGCGGAGGGGGATCCTCTCCAGCCCCGAAAGTAGGGCCTGTAGGGCCCCCGCCCAGCCGATCATGGAGCCTGCGCTATGATGGTCAATGATCCTCATACTGTCGCGGAACTCGAGGCTCTGAATGCGCGATACGAACGCGCCCTCATGACCAACGATGTTGAAACGCTTGATGACATGTTCTGGCACTCCCCTCATGTCGTTAGGCTGGGGGTTGGCGAAAATCTCTATGGGATCGATGAGATCGCCGCTTTCCGCGCCGCGCGCCCAGGCGGGTCCCCGCAACGTACAGTCGTGAATAGCCACATAACAGCTTTCGGCACTGGCATCGGGATCATCAATTTGGAGTTCCAGCGGGCCCCCGGCGGGCCGATCGGGCGCCAAAGTCAGACTTGGGTCAAATTTCCCAAGGGCTGGAAGATCGTATCTGCGCATGTCTCCCTCATGAGCGGGAGTCATTGAGATGATTGTCTATGAGTCCCCCCGAGTAGCGTCGAAAGTGCCGGTGATCGATTTGGGTGCCGACCGGGGCTGGCCGGCCGACATGTGGGACGACGCGGCAAGGGAGCTGAGAACGGCATCCCGGGAGATCGGCTTCTTCTACGTGTCCGATCACGGCGTGCCGCAATCACTGATCGATGCCGAACTGGCTGCGGCACGGGCCTTTTTCGATCAACCACTTGAAGCAAAGCTCGCGATCGACATTGCAAAGTCGACGAACATGCGCGGCTATGAGCCGATCGGGCTGCAGACGCTGGATGAGGGATCGGCGCCGGATCTCAAGGAAAGCCTCATGCTTGGCCGAGACTTGGGTCCGGAGCACCCGTGGGTCCGCGACGGCGTCGCATATGAAGGGCCAAACCAGTGGCCGACGCTGCCCGGCTTTCGCGAGCAGGCCAACACCTATCTGGACGCAATCATGGATCTGGGGCGTCGCCTCGGCGGCTTGATAGCCCGCTCTCTCGAACTTCCCGATGACTATTTCGCAGCGGCCTTGACCGAGCCAAGCTGCACCACACGCATGCTGCGCTATCCGCCTCAACATCAGGTGGCTGCCAACCAGATTGGCTGTGGCGCACATACCGACTGGGGGTTCATCACCATATTGCTGCAAGACGATGTCGGCGGCCTTGAGGTGCAAAACCTGGCCGATGAATGGATCATGGCGCCGCCCATTCCCGGCACCTTTGTCGTCAATCTGGGCGACATGATTCCGCGCATGACCAACGGTTTTTACCGCTCCACACCGCATCGTGTCCTCAATAACCGGAGCGGGCGCGATCGCTATTCGGTCGCGAGCTTTTTCAATCCGCCGTACAGCCACACAGTCGAATGCGTGCCGAGTTGCATTCCCGCGGATGGGCAGGTCCCGTCCCCGATCACTTTCGCCGAGCATATCCAGCACATGTTCCAGCTTACTTATGGGAGGGCAGCATGACCGCCGCAATCGCCTGTTCGGGAACGGGGATCGACTGGGACGGCGTCGCCGAGGATCTGGCGCCCATCTCAAGCGACCGTTCCGAAAGCGCAATCAAGCGCAAGTCTCGTGACTATTATTGGTTCTCGCCCATACTTAAATCGCAGCTCGAAGATGTCCGTGCCGACATCATAGTCGTACCCGAAGATGTCGAGGAACTTGAGCGCGTTGTCCGGTACGGTGTCGAGCGGCGCTTGCCGATCACCGTCAGAGGAAGCGGAACGGGGAATTACGGACAAGCCATGCCGCTTCGGGGCGGGCTGCTGGTTGATGTCACCAAGCTGGACAAGGTCGTTTGGATCAGGGACGGAGTGGTGCGCGTCCAGGCCGGTGCCAAGATGTACGACGTCGGCAAGGCGATCGAGAAGGAAGGCTTTGAATTGCGCTTCTTTCCATCGACTTGGCGCAGTGCGACGGTCGGAGGGTTTGTAGCCGGCGGATCGAGCGGGTGTGGCGCAATCGGCTATGGAACGCTGCACGGCAAGGGCAATGTTCTGGGCCTGAAAGTGCTGACTGCCGAAGAGAATCCGAGGACGGTCGAGCTCCGCGGGGACGATGTTCAGGCGGCCATCCACGCCTACGGTACGACGGGGATCATTCTTGAGGTTGAACTTGCGCTTGCCCCGGTTCGGCGCTGGCACGACCGGATCGTCGCAATGCCTGACGTCGAACACGCGCTGGACCTGATCGACGCAATCGCCCGGGATGATGCGGTCGACAAGAAACAGCTTACCTTTTACGGGCCAGGTACTTCCGCATTTATCCGCCCTATCGCCGATCTGGCGGATACTGCCTGCCCCCTGATTCTGGCAATGATAAGCGAATCCACGCTTGAGGCCTTCGAAGCGCTTGTCGGTGCGGCGGGCGGACGCATCGTCTTTGCACGAGGACCGGACGAGCGAACCGGCCGAGTTCCACCGATCTATGAGATGTGCTGGAATCATACGACGCTGCACGCGATCGGCAGCGATTCCACGATCAGCTATCTGCAGTGCGCTTTTCCTTCGGACTATATACCCGCAGTGAAGGCCATCATCGCCCAGTTGGGCGATGAAACGCCAATGCATCTCGAAATGGCGCGGTTGGAGGGAGATGTCGGGGTCTTCGGCATTCCGTTGCTGCGCTACAGCAGCCCGCAGCGCCTGGTGGAGATCCACGACGTCTTCAGGCGGCAAGGCTGTACAGTTTTCAACCCTCATACCTTCCTTCTCGAGAATGGAGGGCTGCAAGTCGCGGACCCTGTTCAGCTTGCCTTCCGCAAGAAGGCGGATCCCTATGGATTGTTCAATCCCGGCAAGATGCCAGGTTGGGATGCGGAGGTTAAATCATGATCTTACATCCTAAAACAAAAGTAAAACTAAAGTATTTTATTCGTATGGAAAAACAATATTGAGAAAATAACAAGTGAATTGGGTAATTTCGGGGGTGTTGCCAGTCACAAACTGGTGCGGGAGGCACAAGATCCGCCAAATTTAACCATAGGAGGAATTGTGCGTAAAATGACATACAGAAAAGCTCTCGCAGCATCTGCTGCGGTACTCGCCATCATGATCGCGCAAACCGCGCACGCGGAGGAAGCTGCGGCAGACGAAGGAGGGAAGGGCCTCGAGGAAATCGTTGTCACGGCCCAGAAGACCGAGACGAACCTCCAAAAGACACCCATCGCGATTACTGCGCTGTCATCTTCTCAGCTCGATCAGGCCAATATCCGTTCGACGCTCGATCTCGACAAGATGGTGCCGGGCCTGACCGTCAGCGACAGCGGCGCTTTCCCCCTGGTGGTGACCATCAGGGGTGTCGGCTTCGAGGGGTTCCAAAACAACAGCGCACAGCCTGGCGTCGCGCTGGTGCAGAATGGCGTCTATATCGCCAGTCCGGCCAATCTGACCTCAAGCTTCATCGACCTCGCACAATTGGAAGTGTTGCGTGGCCCGCAAGGAACCGTCAACGGGCAGAATGCCGACGGCGGCGCGCTCAACATCACGACGGCCAAACCCATACTTGGAAAGCTGGCCGCGAGCGGGGAGGGCAGCTACGGCAGTTTCAACTATTATCGCGCGCGTGGCATGGTGAACATTCCACTGGGTGACAGGTTTGCGATCCGTGGTGTGTTGCAACGCGAAGCCCATGATGGCTGGCTGTATGCACCCAACCAGGGTGGCATCCATGTGGGTGATCAGCGTACCTGGTCCGGTCGCATCAATACGCTGTGGCAAGCGACCGACAGCTTGTCGTTCAATGTCTGGGCCGAATTCTACAATAATGACTCTAACGGGCTGGCGGTACGCAACCTGTTTGACCCCGCGCCCGACCCTCGCACGACAAGCAACGATTTTCCGACGCCGCAGAAAGTACGAAGCAAGACGGTTGCCGGCACCATTGCCTATGACTTTGGTTCGGCAGTGCTCAAGTCGATTTCGAGCTATCAGGATGCAAACTACAATACGGCCGGTTCCGGCGATCTGTTAAGCTTTGCCCAGTCGGTCGCGCTCTACGGTGTGAAAGACCAGCTTCCGATCAACGATCGAACCGCGAAATCCTGGACTCAGGAATTCAACCTGGCGTCGCGGCCGGGCGGCAAGTTCGACTGGATATTGGGAGCGTTCTATCTCCATACCAAGGGCAGTTATCTGGTTTTCGAGGTCCAGCAGGCGACGCCGATTCCCTATACGCCAAACTTCAATCCCACTCCGGCTGAGCTTGGCGCTCTTTGGGGTGCGGGCCTCGCATTCGAGAGCATTGCGAACATGGTTCACGAATCCGTGGCGGGCTACGGGCAGGCGACGTATCACTTCTCCGATAGCCTGCGCCTGACCGGTGGGTTGCGCTACAGCTGGGACAAGTCGTTCGCGCCCACGTCGACATACTATAACCCGCCTGTGCCGCTTTATACGAGCTTCAACAAGATAACCGGCAAGGTCTCCGTCGAGGCGGACATCATGCCCGGATCGCTACTTTACGCGAGCTACTCGACGGGCGTGAAACCTGGCGGCACCAATCTCAATCCGGGCTCCACGGTGGTTCCTAACACCTTCAAGCACGAATTGGTGCGCGCCTATGAAATTGGCAGCAAGAACGAGTTGTTTGATCGCACGCTGCGATTCAACGTTTCGGCCTTCTACAACGATTACCGCAACCTCCAGGTCGATTCCGAGGACCCCACACCCTACCTTGGCGGCATGACCAATATCCCCAAGAGCCATATATATGGCATTGAGGCGGAGTTGGCTCTGCAGCTTCCGGCGGGCTTTCGCATCGACGCCAATGCGTCCGTCACGGATAGCAAGATCGACAGTCATGTAATGCTGCTCGATCCGTATGTGGCTCAGACGATCAACCGGATCTATGGCATCTTCACGCCTGCCGATCTGGCCAATCGTGCAGCCGCGTTCCAGGACGTTGCCGGGAACGAGCTTGGCCGCACCCCGCCGTTTTCTACAACCGTCAGCCTCAGCAAGACCAGTGAGATTGGTTCGGTCGGCACGCTCAATGCATTTGTTCAGGCCAACTACCGGGCGCCTTTCTGGTTCCGCGTGTACAATAATCCGGCGACCGACAAGGTGCCGTCGCAGTTCGTGATGAATGCGGACATCAGGTTCGATTCGAAAAAGGGGCCTTGGTACGTCGAACTGCAGATAACCAATCTGACGGCCAGCAAGGATGTGGCGGCCCGCTATGCAGAAAACTTCGGCGTCGGGGCCGTATTCGATGCACTAGTGCCGCCAAGGCAGTTCATCGGCAGAGTGGGCTTCGCCTTCTAGGTGACTTGTACACCGAAAGGCGTCCGCCCGGTTGAGGTTGGATCAATGCGCACACGTGACGGTGTGCGCCTTGATGCGGACGTTTACCGGCCCGAAGGGGACGGGCGCTGGCCCGTCCTTCTTCTTCGTCAGGCCTATGGCCGGCGAGTGGCGGCTACAGTGACTTATGCCCACCCGCGCTGGTACGCCGCCCAAGGCTACGTTGTTGTTGTACAGGATGTTCGGGGGCGCGGGACGTCGGAAGGCGTGTTCGCCACGCTCGAACACGAAGCGGAGGACGGTGCGGATACGATTGCGTGGTGCGCGACGCTACCCGGTACCACAGGCCATGTAGGCATGTATGGATTTTCCTATCAGGGAATGAACCAGTTGCTTGCTGCGACTGAAGCCGGTCCCCAACTGAAAGCGATCGCGCCTGCGATGATCGGTTGGAACCTGCGCGAGGAAATGGTCACGGAGGGCGATGCTCTCCTGCTCGCCGGAGCGGTCGGGTGGGCGGCTCAGGTTGGGGCGGATAGCGCTCGGCATGAAAGAGACAGTGCGGCATATGAAGCGCTTCGCGCAGCGGCCAATAATCTTCCGCTCGGAGATCCCGTCACCACTCGACCCGAAGTTCTTACCCGATTTTCGGAATATCACCACTATTATCGCTGGCTTGACGCCGGCCCGGGCGACGAATTGTGGAGACGCATCGCACCGGCTGCGCGTTTAGAAGGGCTCAAGGCACGTGAACTGCCGATGCTATTCATTGGCGGCTGGTATGATTTCACTTTGCCCGGCACGCTCGCCGGATGGGCTGCCATGAATGGCTCGAGCGCCGATCTGACTCGGCTGATAGTTGGTCCTTGGGCGCATTTGCCATGGGGGAGGGTAGTAGGTGGGCACGATTTCGGGCCGGACGCGGTTTCGGCTGTGGATCGGGCCCAGATCGCCTGGTTTGACCATTGGTTGAAGGGGAAGCCGCTAGACCTGCCGCCGGTGCGACTGTTCGATCTCGGCAGGTGTAACTGGGAGGAAAGGACATCGCTGCCGAGCGCGACGCGAAAACTGTACCTTTCGGGTGATGGTCGTGTTTCGGTCGATCCTGACGCAGGCAAGTTGGTCGATGCACCCGACACTCCCGGCGAAGAAATGCTGGTCCATGATCCCTGGCGTCCCGCACCAACCCGCGGTGGTCGGCTCGGCAATCCGCCGGGGCCCATTGACCGTAGCGATGTGGATCAACGCGGCGACGTCCTGACGTTTACGACTGGGGTGTTGGCGGAACCGCTTGCGATCTGCGGGGCGATTGAAGCGAAGATATGCGCTGAAGCAGATACCAGTTCATTTGATCTTCATTGCACGCTTTCGCGGGTGGCTGCTTGCGGCGCGGTCCTGCCGTTTGCCGAGGGGATGCGACGTATGACCCGGCCGGGCGCGGTTGCCGTCGATCTCAAAATGTCGCGGATTACGCTGGCGGCCGGAGAGCGCCTTCGATTGTCCATAGCGGGGGCATGTTTTCCGGCTTTCGCGATCAATCCCAGCGAAGGCGATCCCATCAATACGCCTCACATCGATGCTCAGGTCATCACCATTTCCATCCGCCATGGTCGTGATCATGCGTCGGCCATCACCTTCGGAGTGGACGAATCATAATGGGAGCCACTGTCATGACGCCTGCCTCACAGCCGATTTTCCGGGGCGGTCCAGTGCCGGTTATCGATATATCTCCTTATTATTCCGGTGACGCCGATGCGAAGCATCATGTGGCGCAACAAATCGATCAGGCTTGCCGATCGATCGGTTTCCTCGTGATTTCCGGTCATGCCGTCGACGCAGAGCTGATCGACCGACTCGATCGACTGTCCCGGTCCTTTTTTGACCTGCCACTCGAAACCAAGCTCAAATACGCGTCGCCCTACGAAACCGCCTATCGCGGTTATACGGCAATCGAGCAGACGGCCTTGGCCTACACGATCGGTGAGGAAGGGACGCCGCCGGATTTTCGTGAGATATTTACGATCAATCGGCACCACATCGACTGGACCGACCCCTATTTTGCTAGCGATGCGGGGCGGGCAATATTTCTGCCCAATGTTTATCCCGAAGAAATTGACGGGCTGCGCGAGACCCTGGAACGCTACTATGACGCGATGACCGATTTGGCCACGACGCTTATGCGATTGTTCGCGATCGCGCTTGGCCTCGACGAACACTGGTTCGATGACAAGATCGACAAGCACATGACGAACTTGTCCTTGTCCAACTACCCCGATCAGCCCGAGCAGCTTCCCGAAGGCCAGCTGCGGGCTGGTGCTCACACTGATTACGGCAGCATCACGATCCTGAAAGCGGAGGACAAGCCGGGCGGTCTCGAAGTTCAGACCGGGGATGGCAGCTGGGTGCCCGTTCCCATCGTTCCGGGTGCTTTCATCATCAATATTGGCGACCTCATGGCACAGTGGACCAACGACCAGTGGGTTTCGACAATGCATCGCGTGGTCAATCCGCCTGGTGATCAAGCCAATTCCAGCCGGCGCCAGTCGCTGATCTTCTTCCACCAGCCCAACTATGACGCGCTGATCGAATGCATCCCGAGCTGCCTTGGGGAAGGCGCGAAATATGCTCCAGTCACGTCGGGTAACCATCTGGCGCGGAAGATTGGGCAAATGAACGCAGTCAATTGAGCAAGGAACGCATTATGCCCAAGGAACAGGTCGATCGTTGGACGCTCCGCTCGGTGCTGGTGATCATTGCATGCGGCATAGGAAATATCGTCGGTGTGACGACGATCATCAATGCAACCTTTTCAAACTTCCTTATACCGGTTTCGAGCGCACTTGGTTGGCAACGTGCACAATTTACGTTCGTATTGACCCTGCTGAGCTTTATTGGCGTCGTTGCCTATCCACTGGCCGGGCGTTTGATCGACCGGGTCGGACCGAGGCCGGTTGCGTTGGTCGGCAACGTCGGGTTCGGCCTGTCTGTTGCGGCACTCTCGCTGATCCCTGCGACGCCGCTTGCCGTCTACGGGCTGTTCGGAATGATGGGGCTGCTTGCCACGCTGCCCAGCACGGTACTCCTCGCGCGTGTGGTCTCGACGTGGTTCTTTGCCCGGAGAGGCATCGTTCTCGGGCTTTCCGGCGGGGTCGCGTTCGGCATCGGTGGTGTCGTCATGCCTTCCGTCGCCCAGGCATTGATCGACACCTATGGCTGGCGAGGTGCGTATGTCGGCCTTGGCATCATCGTGATCGCTGTCGGCCTGCCAGTGTTTTTCCTGTTACTGAAAGAAGCGCCGTTGGCAGCCCAGCCTGCGGGCGAGGCACTTGCGGAACTGCAGGGCGGGGCTTCGCGTGCGGAGGCACAGCGCCATCCGGCATTTTGGATCCTGTTCTCGGGTGTTGCAGTTGGTGCCGGATCCATCTCTGCGATCATAACGCACATGATTCCACTGGTAGCCGAACGGGGCGCGAGCATGGCGACGGGGCTCGCCGCGCTGTCGGCGCTCTATGCTGCCAATGCCGTCTGGCAAACGGTTCTTGGTGGCGTACTGGACCGGGTGGCGAGCCCGCGCATTGCCGGTCTGTTCATCCTGCCCGGCATCGGTGGAGTGCTCTTGTTGGGCACGACGGCCGATCCCCAGATGATGATCCTGGGAGCATTATTGGTGGGCCTGAGCGCCGGAACGGAATACGGTCTCGTCCCGTTCTGCATCCCGCGCTACTTCGGTTTCAAGGCCTATGGCGAGATCTATGGCGTAATTTTTGGTATGATCATGCTGTTGCAGGGCATCTCGCCTTTCGTGATGGACCTAGCCTTTGATGCGGCGGGCAGTTACAAACCTGCGCTGATTGCCGTAGGTGTCACCTTGTTGGTGTGCTCCGTGCTGATCATGTTCCTGCCGCGCTTTCACCGAGCGGATGATGGCCTGTTCGATGCAGCGGTCGTTACCGATGGGTCAGAGAAACACTCGCCCACGCAAACGCGCGCGCTAACCTAGAATCTTGTGGGTGACTAATTCCGATGGCGCTATCGTTGGAAGCGGGCGCGCACTATCAAAAGTTTGATTTCGCCGGCGGTCGACGTAGCATGTCCGCTTGATTGCTTTCCTAACGTCCGACTTTCCGACACCTATTTGCACGGGACACTGCTCATGTTCAGGGCCGGCCGCTGTTTCTCGATATTTGCCGGGGTGGCCGCGGCGCTTGTGGATGGCTCAGCGGTGCAAGCAGAAACCAAGGATTGTTCTGCATTCTCGGGGCCGTGGGCTGCGATCGCGTCGGGCGCGGACTGGTCGGAACTGCCTGACAAGGATGGCCCCGAGATAATGGATGGCGTGGGAATAGGGACCAATCATTTGCGCGGACGCAGGATGTTAGGCTTTGAAGCAGAGGTTGGCAGTTCGAATGCCCGAAAACGGTATTCGGGCTATCGCGTTCCCGGAGACAGCATAACGGTTCGATATGGGCGCGACATCTATGCGGGCATTCGGCCAGGGCTGCTGCTGTCCAAAGATCTCTTGGCCTACGGAAAAGCCGGCTACATCAACAGTTATGTTCGATATTCCTACCTCGGTCCCGCGCAACATAGTCGCGACTTTGGCAGGCCGGGCGCACTTGACGGCTTCCTAGTTGGTGGTGGGATCGAATATGCGATCGGGCGTCGCTGGTTGGTCAAATCGGAATACCGTTATGCAAATTTCCATGACGGTCTATACCGGCACCAGGCTGTCGCAGCATTCGGAATCCGTTTTTGAAGCTATCGCAAGGCGTCATGCCTAATGCGACTTGCGACAGAAATCCGTTGATCGGGCCGGCGACTGGCCTATCCTGATCGATCCCGCCTTATCGCACTATCCGCTGGAACAGCAGGAGCGTGAGGCCAAAGCGAAGCGACGCATCGGCCTTGCTCGCGAAGGAAAAGGGTACGTTTCCACTCTATTCGTCGCAAGTCCTTGACGCGCCCAATCTCACCATGCTCGATGAGGAAGCACGACTGTTGATCGCGGCCAATGGCCTGCGCAATGGCTGCCTGACGTCGATCGCACCCACCGGAACGACGTCCATTCTCGCCGGGAGTATCTCGTCAGGCATCGAACCGGTCTTTGACTATCAATACCACCGCAAGATTCGGCTGGCGGACGGCATCACTCGTGAGGAACAAGTTGAGGATTATGCGGCGCGAGTCTGGCGCGAACTGCACGGCGAAGGGCCTCCGCCGGAAGACCTTTTTGTCAGTGCCCAGACACTTACTCCGTCCGACCACCTGCTTACCCAGTCTGCATCGCAGAAGTTTATCGACAGTTCGATTTCCAAGACCGTGAATTGCCCGTAAGATATCAGCTTCGATGCGTTATCCGAAGTCTATTCCGAGGGGTGCCGCCTCGGCTGCAAAGGGCTGACCACTTACAGGCCGAATGCCGTAACAGGCTCGATCCTCTCCACGGAAACCGAAGTGCAAGAGAACGCCCAGGCTCCGGCCGCGCAGCCTGGCAAATCGGCAAAGTGTCCAAGCTGCGGGGCTGCGCCGCTGATCCGGCGCAAGCGGTGCGACGTCTGCCCTGATTGCTGCTATTCGAAATGTGACTGACCGAAGCTCCATGTCAGCTGGCATGACAAAATGAAATTGAACCCATGCCTATTCCCCATTTCCGGCCTTTCTTATGGTCTGCGATGAGGACGCCGGCCACTTGTCGTGGCCCGATCGAACGGTTTTCAAGAAGGAATCACCATGAAGTTCTCTCCTCTTGGCCTTGCGCTGGCGCTGGCCATCACCTTGCCGGTCACGGCCCAACCCGCCGTTGCCGCTACCGCCTCGCCCGAGACGACGACAGAGGCCGAAGGCGTCAAGATCGTCCGCAGCGTTTATGGGGTGGACGAAACCGTTGCCCGTCTCAAGGCCGATATTGCGGCCAAGGGAATCCGCTTCTTTGCGGATATCGATCAGGGGCAGCTTGGCGCCGGAGCGAATATCGCAATTCGCCCTTCGCGCCTCATCCTGTTCGGCAACCCTCCGCTCGGTGTCCAGTTTCTTTCTGCCAATCGCTATGCCGGGCTCGACTGGCCGGTGCGGATGCTCGTGCTTCAAGAGGCGGATGGCAGCGTGACTGTCGCCTGGACGGATTTTGCCTATATTGGTCATCGTTATGCTCTCAAAGACCGCGACGCACAGTTGAAGATGGCAAGCGAAGTTGCAGCCTCGATCGCTTCGAGCGTGACCAGATAGGTGCTGGCTGCCATAGTCATCACTGCTGTTGCACTGCTTAGTGCCGGCTGCATGGGTTTTGCGATCCAGCGTGGCGCGACATGCACGGTTGCCGCAGTGGGTGAAATTGTCGACAAGGGTACGGCTTTCCGCCTGGCAGCGCTGCTGGAAGCAGCGTTGTGGGTTGCGGGGGGCCTTCTCCTTGCCCGCTCGTTCGGGCTGACGATGACCCTGCCGAGTGGTGTTGCCGTCAGCGGCTGGACGATTGCCGGAGGACTATTGCTCGGCCTTGGAGCATGGTTGAACCGGGCCTGTGTGTTCGGAGCAATTGCGCGTCTTGGTTCGGGTGAGTGGGCTTATGCCGCAACGCCTCTCGGCTTCCTTGTCGGGGCGATCACCGTGCCAATCCTGTTTGCTCCGCCGGTGCCGGTTCAATTGACCGAGGCATCGATGCTGAGCCACCTTCCCAGCTGGCTGGGATGGCTTCTGGCCCCACTGGTGGCCTTGAGGCTGACTGCGGTAATCGGCCGGACGGACAGGACGATCTGGCATCCGCACGAGGCAACCGTCGTGATCGGCGTAACCTTTCTCGTTCTCTTCCTGATCGCCGGGCCATGGGCCTTTACCGAACTGCTTTCAGATGCGGCGAAGGGCATGGTTGCAAATATCGGCTTTCGCAGCGCGCTATTCGCGGCTCTCCTTGCCGGCGCCTGGCTTGGCGGCTGGACCGCTGGAAGCATCCGGAGCCGACGGATCAGCGTTTCGGAATTGGGGCGTTGTTTTGGTGGCGGAATGCTGATGGGCTGGGGCAGCCTTCTCTTGCCGGGGGGCAATGATGGCCTCATTCTTGTGGGCATGCCTTTGCTGCACCCCTATGCATGGCTCGGAATTGCAGCCATGTGCACGATGATTGCGTTGGCCATGCGTGTCGAGCGGCGATGGGCCTGACTCGAGGACCCGGTCCGCTTCGGGCATTTTCAGCGTTGACGGTTGCTCTTTGGGCTGTTCCTCTATGGCTCATGACGCGCCGGGGCAGCCCATCCGCACGACGGATGGAACGCCGCTTCTTTGACAGGATCACACGTGGCTTCGGCCTTGAAGTGGTCGTCGAGGGCGAACCCGTGAAGCCCGCCATGTTCGTCACGAACCATATCAGCTGGGCGGACATTCCCGTCCTCGCGGCGGCCCTCGACGCCGACTTTGTCGCCAAGTCCGATATCGAGCGCTGGCCAGTCATCGGGCCGCTCGCCCGGCGATACGGCCCGATTTTCATCGCGCGCGAACACCGCAGTGGCAGCCATTCGCAGGCACACCTCATCCGGGCGAGGCTTCACGCCGGACGGTCCGTCATTCTATGCCCGGAAGGCACTACGTCGGACGGCACGAGCATATTGCCTTTCCGGACCAGCCTGTTCGCGGCGGCGGACGCTGTGGATGTCGTCCAGCCGGTCGTGATCCGCTACCTCGCCACAGACGGATCGGCGTTGTCGCCAGAGCGGCAGCGAGCAGTGGCCTGGATCGACGACGATGAACTTGTGACCGGCGCGGCAAGAGTATCGAGGGAGCGGACGCTTGTCAGGCTGACTTTTCTCGAGCCTCTTCGCGCAAGTTGTTTCTCCGATCGCAAAAGCCTCGCAGAGGCCGTGCGCACCAGCATGCTCGGGGCCTACGCGGCGGCCCCGAAACGACCCAGGTAGCGCGCAGAAATGGCCGAAACGGGCATGACCATGAAGACGTCGACAGTGTTGAACGGCGCGTCGATCACTGCTCCGTTACCCACCATTGCGCCGACACGAAGATAGCCCTTGATAAGCGGCGGCAGCTTGCGCATCGCCTGGCGCGCGTCATAGCCACCGATCGGCAGTCGCGCCATTTCAACGTGGCGCTCCGGCAGCGCGCTCGCCCTCAGGTGCGGCGGGGCCAGGTGATTGTGGTAAAGATAGGACAGCATATCGGCGTGATCGGACGGATCCGTCCCGTGAAAGCTCGCGCAGCCAAACATCAGCGAAATGCGATGCAACTCCAGATAGCTTGCAATACCCCGCCACAAGAGCTGGATCGTGCCGGCGTCCCGATAGGCAGGCGCTACGCACGACCGGCCGAGTTCGAGCAATTCACTGTCGGGCTCCGGGAACGCGGACAACCCGTCAAGGTGATATTCGCCGGCCGAGTAGAAGCCGCTGTGCCTGCGCGCGACGCTTTCTCGCAGCAGGCGATAAGTGCCGACGACTACCGGAGCGCCTGTGCCGCTGTCCTCAACCAGCAAGTGGTCGCAGACAGCGTCGAACGGATCGGCATCAAGACAACCTGCCGCACCGTCGACGATCGCACCGTGTTCCTGGCAGAAGACCTGCCAACGAAGCGCCTGGGCTGCCGCGATGTCGGCATCACTGTTGGCCAGCCGGACCGAGAGTGCGCGGACCGGACCTTCGGAAATTTGAGAGATTGTCATTGGCGGGCCTCCTTCCTAAGCAGCAATGCCGCTGATTGTTGACGATGAGTCGGGTCGTTCGATCTGTACGAGGGAGATTTCCTGCGATGGAAATGCAGCAGGTTCGCTATTTCGTCGCGTTGGCGAAGACGCTCAATTTCACGCGGGCAGCCGAGGCGTGCAATGTGACGCAGCCGGCATTGACGCGTGCCATCCAGCAATTGGAACATGAGCTTGGCGGGCCGCTGTTCAATCGCGAGCGGGGCAATTCCCATCTGACCGAACTTGGACGGATCATGCTCCCTTACCTCGAAGGCGTCGACGAACAGACGCGCGCCGCAAAGGATGCAGCGAAAGCCGTCAGGGGACTGAAGAAGATAAAGCTCAAGATCGGGGTGATGTGCACGATCGGGCCGCAACTCGTTGCGGGCCTGCTTCCGCGCTTTCAGGCGAACAATCCGGATGTCGGGATCGAAATTATCGACGACGGGGCACCGCAAATGATTGAGCGACTGGAAAAGGGGGACCTGGAGATAGCCATCGTCGGCGGACATGAAGCGCTTCCGGATACGCTGCACCAATTGCCGATTTTTGCGGAGAAGTTTGTCATCCTGCTTCCGCCGAACCATCCACTGAGCGCCAAGTCGGCGGTGCAGGCCAGCGACTTGCACGAAATGCCTTATGTGAGCCGCTCGCAGTGTGAGGTTTTCCGTTATGTTCGCGATGACCTCAAGAATCGCGGAATCGAACCGCGCATCGTGTTTCGATCGCCACGCGACGACTGGGTGCAGGGCATGATCAAGGCGGGGCTGGGTTTCGGTTTCTTCCCGGAATCGTCGGTCACGAGTCCAGACGTCGTGGTCAGGCCGCTGATTGATCCCGAGTACCATCGGACCGTGTTTCTGGCCACTGTGCGGGGCCGCCCGCACTCGCCGGCTGTAGGTGCTTTTATACGGGAGGCTCGCTATCACGACTGGCCGACGTCGGCCGGCTGAGCCGGGTCAGGGCACTTCGCGCAATCGACAGTCGCCGTCAGGAGGTCGTGGCACACCGACAACGCATTGATCACCACGGGAAAGCCTGAGTAGATGGAAACCTGCATCAGCGCCTCGACGATCTCTGCTCGTGCAACCCCTAGTTTCGCGGCCGATGCCACATGGGCACGCAACTGCGCCGTGGCGTCGCCGCGAGCAGCGAGGACGGCAATTGCGATCAGCTCGCGTGCACGCAGATCCAGTCCGTCGCGGGAAAATATGTCGCCAAAAGCATATTCGACAACCATCCGGGCAAAATCCGGTGCAACTTCGGCAAGCCGGTTTGTGACGAGGTCCATCTTTTCGGGTGACATGTGGAGGAGGATTTCGATTCCTCGGCGATAGCGATCGTCCGAAATCTTGCCAGATACAGCGAACTCTTGCTGGTTACGCATAGATATGATCCTGGCCCTGTGCTGGCACCCCGCCCGGGATGGGGGAGAGGCGGGGTGCCAGTGTGCCGGTGCAGGGGTCACCGGGGTTTCGACCGCAATGAGGGGGGATCACACGGTCGCATTCGAATGGGCCTTACTGGCCGTGGAAGACGTCTGACGAGAGCAGTACGGCTTCAGTGGTTCCGGTATTCTTCCACCAATGGGAAATGCCGCCCGCTTCACGTGAGATCTCGCCGGCGCGATGAACGATCGGCGCAGTGCAGGTGCTGCGATATTCGGCGACTTCTCCCTTGATCGTGATAATGAGGGCTGGCCGGTCGACATGGCTATGCAACGGGACGATGCCACCCGGCTGGAGCACTAGCCGACGGGTCCGCAACTGGCGGCCGTCCACATTGATTTCCGGCCCGAGATCGATTGCGGCGAGAACAGTGTCCGTCACATCTTTCGGCATGGTCGCCGCGCCGGTCAGCGGATTGGCGCCGACATTGCCCGGCGCGCATTCGCCAGCGAAAGCGGGCGTTGCAAATCCGCCGAATGTAGTAGCGGCAAGCGCCGCCAGAAGAGTCTTGGTCATTATATTGTTCCTTCTTTTCCTGAATTCGAATGGCGTCACCGGGCCGGAAGGCGGGAGTTGGGGGGGTGCGCCGGTCCGGTGACGCCATTCGAATTAGGGTGACCTGATCTTTCTGGACATTCGTTTGTGGGCATGGAGTTCATGCACGAACGGCATTTCATCTTCATGACGCACCGTCGCACAAGCCGCATCGAAATCAGACCCAATGACGGAGATGCACTGTGAATATCGCAACAGAATCGCACACTGATCGTGCCTTGCCACTGATGGGCCGTGTCGCGGTCGTGACCGGGTCTACCAGTGGCATCGGCCTCGGTATCGCTCGTGCCCTGGCCGCAGCCGGGGCCGATGTGATGCTTAACGGCCTTGGCGAGCAAGCCGAAATCGAAAAGGTGCGCGCAGCGCTGGCCGCCGACACTTGTGTTCGCGTCGGCTATCATGGCGCGGACCTTCTCAATGCCGGAGGTGCTACCGCACTTGTTACCGACACGGTTGACCGACTCGGCCGGGTCGACATTTTGGTCAACAATGCCGGGATTCAACATGTCAGCCCGATCGAGGATTTTCCTGCGGAAAAATGGGATGCAATCATCGCACTGAACCTCTCTTCCGCCTTTCACACGACCCGGGCCGCCTTCGGCGCCATGAAGGCCGCTGGCTGGGGCCGAATCATCAATGTTGCTTCGGCCCATGCGCTCGTCGCTTCGCCGTTCAAGAGCGCTTATGTCGCTGCAAAGCACGGCGTTCTTGGCCTTACCAAGACCGTTGCGCTCGAGGGCGCGGAACATGGCGTGACATGCAACGCGATCTGCCCGGGCTATGTCTGGACCCCTCTTGTGGAAAACCAGATCGACGCCACTGCCGCCGCCCGGAAGATCAGCCGTGAAGACGTGATCCGCAACGTGCTGCTTGCCGCCCAGCCGAGCAAACGCTTCGCCGAAGTCGACGAACTTGGCGCCTTGGCAGCATTCCTGTGCACAGACGCCGCACGTTCGATAACCGGCGTTGCCCTGCCCGTAGATGGCGGCTGGACGGCGCAGTAGCATGTACCGGCAACCCCTGCGCGGCCCCGAGGTGCCACACGTCATCCGCCACATTTTCATGGCAAAGCCGGCTCCACGTCCACGTGCCGCGACGCCGGCTGCCAAAGGCGTTCTTGCCGAGCTGGCCGAGCACGGGAGGCATTGATGGCGCAAGCCAGGCGACCTCATGTAGTGATTGTCGGTGCCGGGTTCGGCGGCCTTGCAGCAGCCAGGGGGCTGCGCACAGCCGAAGTCGATGTGACGCTGATCGACAAGCGCAATCATCACCTTTTCCAGCCTCTCCTCTATCAAGTGGCGACGGCAGGCCTTTCGCCCGCTGACATTGCCGCGCCCATCCGCGCCATCGTCAAGGACAATGCCAACACCAGGGTCGTCCTCGATCGCGTTTATGGTGTTGATACGGAGAACAGGCGCGTCATTCTTGGTGACAACGAGCCGATTGCATATGACTGGCTGGTGCTCGCGACCGGCGCGCGTCACAGCTATTTCGGTCGCGATGACTGGGCTCCTTTTGCTCCGGGCATCAAGACCATCGAAGATGCCACAGCGGTGCGCCGCAAGGTTCTGATGGCGCTCGAGAGGGCGGAGACCGAAACCGATCCTGACAAGCGCCATGCGCTTCTGACCTTCGTCATCATCGGCGGCGGACCGACAGGCGTCGAAATGGCCGGTGCGGTGGCCGAGCTGGCGCGGCAATCCGTTTCCGGCGATTTCCGCAGCATTACACCGCGTTGTTCGCGGATCATCCTCGTCCAGCATGCCCCGCGGCTTCTGCCGAGCTTTCCAGAAGCGCTGTCGGACAAGGCCAGGACTGCGATCGAACAGCTTGGTGTCGAAGTGCGATTGGGAGAGCGGGTCGAATCGGTCGACGCAGAGGGCGTGATGGTCGGTGACGAGTTCATTCCGGCGGCCACTGCCATTTGGGCAGCGGGCGTTCAGGCTTCGCGCGCTGCCGAATGGCTTGGTGTTGCATCCGATCAATCCGGCCGCGTGCCGATCGGAGCGGATCTTAAGGTTCCCGGGATGGAGTCTGTCTTCGTTATCGGCGATACTGCTGCTTGCGTGGATTCGGCCGGCGTCGCGCTTCCGGGCGTGGCGCCTGTTGCGAAGCAGCAAGGCTATCATGTCGCAAGGACAATCCGTGCCGCGATCAAGGGCAAGGCCACCAAGCCATTTCGCTATCGCAACTACGGCAACCTTGCGACCATTGGCCGAAGCCGCGCCGTCGCTGACTTTGGACGAATTCGGCTGTCAGGTCACCTCGCATGGGCCTTATGGTGCGTCGCGCACATCTGGTTCCTTGCAGGCTTCCGCAACCGCTTGGTCGTCGGCCTACACTGGCTGTGGAACTATCTGACATTCTCCCGCGGTGCCCGCCTCATCACCGGCGATGTTGCGCCCGACCTTCCCGCCACTCTCATCCCCCGCCCGGCGTTGCGACCCTTGAACGCCTGAATCCGTACAGGAACTCCTCATGACGACTCAACTCAAAACCGAACTCGCCCAATATGGCCAGACCGTCCTCGTATTTCAGGGGGGCGGGGCGCTTGGCGCCTATCAGGCTGGCGTTTACCAGGCACTTCACGAAGCAGGGGTTGAACCGGACTGGGTCATCGGGACATCGATCGGCGCAATCAACGCTTCGTTGATCGCCGGCAATCGCCCGGCGGACAGGATGGACCGGCTCACCGAATTCTGGCGACGCGTGGAGCACGGCCACATCTTCGAAGCGCCTGCCGCGAGCCTTGCCGCCAACTTCTTCAATCCGATGAGGACAATGTCGGCGATCATGTCCGGGATACCGGCCTTCTTCACGCCCAATCCCATGGCCTTTCTCAGCCCGCATGTGCCGCTCGGGCCGGACGGCGCCGGCTATTACTCGGTCGAACCCTTGCGCGAGACACTGACCGATCTCGTCGATTTCCATCTGATAAACGGTCCCGGCACGCGGCTCACCGTGGGCGCTGCCAATGTCCAGACGAGCGAGATGCGCTATTTCGATTCACGCGATGAGGCACTGGACGTCAGGCATGTAATGGCTTCGGGCGCATTGCCGCCAGCCTTTCCCGCGGTCCGGATTGACGGTGAACTCTATTGGGATGGCGGAATCGTCTCGAACACGCCGGTCGAAGCGGTGTTCGACGATTTGCAACGCCGCAATGCAATGGTTTTTGCGGTCCATC
This sequence comes from Sphingomonadaceae bacterium, assembly GCA_041916635.1. Lineage (GTDB taxonomy): Bacteria > Pseudomonadota > Alphaproteobacteria > Sphingomonadales > Sphingomonadaceae > Aquisediminimonas. The sequence continues at coordinate 2,308,541 of JAYRZE010000001.1, forward strand.
TATGGAACCCGCATGGCGATGAGCCGAAGTCCATCTGGGAAGTGATGAACCGGCAAAAGGACGTCCAGTATTCGAGCCGTTCCAACTCGCACATTGCCCGCCAGCGGCAATTGCACAAGCTGCGGCACGTTATTACCCAGCTTGCGCAACTTGTGCCGCCCGGCGCCTATCCCGAACAGGATCTCGAATATCTCGCAAGCTATGGCTGCGTGACCAAGATGCACGTGATTCGCCTGATGGCTCCGGCGCTCGACAACGAAGACCACAGCAAGGACGTGGACTTCAGCCCCAGCGGAATCCGGGGACGCTGGCAAGCCGGATATCGTGACACGCTTTCGACGCTTGAGCAGGCTCCCTGGCGCGCGGATGCCGATCCGCTGGAAGGCTTTATCCTTCACGAAACCCTCGGTGGCGAGCTGGTCGAAATCGACGCCTAGAAAAGCGCGTGCCGCAACGCCTCTATGGCGTTGCGGTGCACCGTGTCGGTGAAGGCGTTGGACGCCATCGGGTGCGAGCCGAACCGGACCAACGCGAGCCCGGTCTTGGGTTCGAGGTAAACACGTTGCCCATAGACACCCAGCGCAGAGATGCCGTCATACGGGTTGTGGGATACCCACCATTGGCTGCGATAGGAGCCCCCGGCTCTTTCGGCGTGCCGCGACGCGGCAAGGAGCGCACGATCGCCGCCTGCGAATATGCTCCCGCGCACGGCAGGCGGGATTGAAGGATTCTCGTCGAGCATGAGCAATGCCAGCCGGGCCAGATCGCGCGCCGTGACATTTAGTCCGCTCGCCGCGATTTCATGGCCTGTTGTATCCACGAGCATGTGCCCGTCATCAACGCATCCAGCGGGCCGCCAGAGGCGCTCCGCAAATAGGTCCGCCAGCCGGATTCCGGCTGCGCGTTCGATCACCCAGCCCAATGCATCGGCAACTGGCGTCCGGTAGGAAAACACCTGGCCGGGGCTGGCCTCGCTGTCTGTCAATCGAGAGAGAGTCTCGCGCGCGCCTCCTTTGGCCATTGCGGGGGTCCAGTAACTCGCCGAATAGCGATGCACGTCGGCGTCGGGGTTGGCATAGTCCTCGTCGAAAGCGACACCGTCCGTCATGTCCATCAGGTCGCGGACGCAGGCAGCCGCAAATCCGCTTCCGGCCAACTCCGATACATAGCGCGTAACTGGCTGGGTCGGATCGAGCTCGCCACTGGCGATCATGATTTCGGCAATCAGTCCAACGAAGGACTTGGTGACCGAAAAGCAATGGTGAAGCGTTTGCGGAGTCATGCCGTTTCGATAGCTCTCATAGACGATCGCGCCGCTTCGAAGCACGATAAGCGCATCGGTATACGTGGACTCCACAAACTCGTCCCAGGCGATCGTGCCGCCCAGTCCGTCGTCAAGCCTCAAGGAAGCCAGATCCGCTGACTCGATCGGCAACTCACGCGGCGTCGGGCTTCGACGGATGGCGCGAGACGGCACCAGTTCACGCGTGTGCTGAAATGCCCATCGCGAAAAAGGGTATAGCCGCCAATTTTCGCGTGTTACGCGTCGGTCGACGGGGACTTCGGGGCCGGGGCCGATTCCGGATTTGGACCAGTCAAGGGGTGGGGGCAGCGTCATTCCGTTAGAGGATAGCGTCCTGAGAGAGTTTTTTCAGCCCGCCAGCGATTAAAAAAAGCCCGCCAGCCCTCCGGACGAAAACCGCGCGCACGATTGGCCGCGCCAAGCCGGAACAGAATGGAGAATTGCGAGAACAATGCGCGCCAGGCGTCGATCAACCGGGTGCTGCTGTCCCAGATGTGCGTGGCTTCGGCGCCCGCGCCATTGAATTCGATGATCGCGAAATCCTCGCCGCGCCGGAACGCTTCGAAATCGTTAAAGCGCACGTCGAAGCGGCCGAAATGAAATTCCGGAATGCCATCGGCAATCGCATCGAACCGGGCGCGCATCGCTTCGGTGATCCATGCATTGCCGTTGCGGAAAACGGCGCCTTTGCTGTGCGAACCAGAAAATACCAGCCGCTGCACCTCACCAACGGGAAGTACTTGGTCCAGCCGGTCGGCGAACCGATCGAGATAGAGGTGCGGAACAAGACCGGCCCGAGAGTCGCGGAGGATCAGTTCACGCAAGGTCGCTCGTCCGTCTCCCACGACGTGCGGGAAATATTTGAGCGTCAGAGAAATTATGGTTCCCCGTGCCTGGCCGGGCTGGCGGGCGTAAAAGACGCCCGCTTCCCCCTCCCAATCGACCATGCGTTGAAGCAGGAGCTTTTCGCCATTTGGGAAATCAGCCAGATAGCGCAGAAGGTCAGACCGGTCGCGCAGAGGGCGAACGCCAGCGCCGCGGCAACCGATATCGGGCTTTGCCACCAGCGGGTAGGAAAGCCCTGCGGCCAGTATCCGGCTTTCGACGACCGGCAATTGCTGTTCCGCAGACCCTCGCCATTTTTTTACAAGCATCCAGTCCGGCAGCCGGTCGCGCTCCGGGCCGGTGAAAAGCGAAAAGAGCACGCTCTTTTCCTCGCCAACCAACCCGCCGGCGGGAAAGCACGGATTGGCCAGAAGCGGCATCCGGATGCTCCGGTGACGGACCATCAGTCCGAGGATCCACAGCCAGACAGGCCCATAAAATGCCCACGCCGGCCAGAATTCGAAGAAAGAAAGGGGCGGTGCGTCCGGGTCGGGCAGCGGCATTCCGGCGACGGAAATAGTGGTCCGCCTCATTGTTCTAGGCAGCCTTCGGGAGCCGACGGTAATCCACCCGCATCCGGCGAATGCTGTCGGCAAATATCCGGTGAAACAGATCGCGCTGAAGGTTGCTGCCGCCGACTTGTTCGAGATACGGCCGCGCTGCGCCGAGCGCGACTGCAGCATCGAGATAGTCGCCCCGGGCGTGAGCCGCGATGCCTCGCGCGAGGCCGGACAGCGGCCCGCTTTGGAATGAAGCCTCGAGTGCTTCAACCATCCCGTTTGCCGCGTCGCCGCGCCCGGCCATTGCCAGCGCGTATAGATAGTGAAGATCCAGGAAGGCGCTGACCCGGTCTCTCGCCCGGCTTTCGACATGATCGGCGATATCGTCCCAGCGGCGGTTCGTGGAAACGCCGTGCATGTGGAGGCGGGCAAGCAGCGAAATTGCATTGACCTGATCCTGGCAATGCTCTTTCCGAACACCCCATACACGTTCGTCGAAGAGATTGAGCGCGCCGGATTCGTCTCCCAGTTCGATTGAGAAAAGCGCGGCGTGCCACCAATTGTGCGTCAGCATGAAGGATGAGCATCTTTCCCAGTCCGGCGCATGGGCATGAAGAAAGGCGCGGCCCTCGACCGGCTGGCCCATCGCCGCCATGGCGTGCGCGGCAGCATGTTGTGCCCACGGATCGCGACCGGGGCTGAGTTCGATGGCTCGTTGCGCAAAGCGATAGGCCGTTTCGGGGTCGCCTGCCTGTTCGAGCGCGAAAGCATGGAGGCCCAGAGCATGGCCCGATCGATTATCGACCCCAGCGACCATCGCGGAAGTCCGGCACATTCCGGCAAAGTCGCCGGCACCAAGTTCCAGGACCTGGCACAGCTTTGCCGCGACCAGGTCATAAGACCAAATCTCCACAATTGTCCGGAAGGTGCGGATGGCTTCGCGGTCATCGCCGTTCGCCCACGCGCTGATGGCTTCGATGGTGTGCCGTTCGCGTTCACTTGCATTGGCCATCAACGCGCGCGCCAAGGCGATCCTGGGTGCGGCCTGAACCTGGCCTTCACGAGTCATTGCCGTCAGGAACAGGGCCGCGGCGTAGGCTTGGGCCAGCGCACATTCCGGGTCGGCAGCCGCGGCATCGAAAATCACGGCGCAATGGGCGCCATGGCTTACCAACTCGTCCGCAAAGTGTTCGAGCGCGGCAATCGCTGCGGGCGACCGGCTTGAAATGGGTAGGTCGCGATATTGCTGATTCATGATCCTCTCTCCAAAATTGTCAGGTCGCCAGCTTTGCGCGGCGTTTTGCAGCAATGATTGTCAGGGCGATGAAGGCAGCGGCGAACAGCGCCGTCTGCACCAGTTGTTCCGCTCCGCCGGATCCGGCCCGTCGGGCGGTTTCGAACAACGCGGTGGTCCAGATGGGAGTCGTGATGGCAACGCTGGCCGCAACCGGCAGGGCAGGGGCGCTCACAAGCCCGCTGGCAGTGAATACCGGGAGGCGGAAGCCCGGCATGAAGCGCGCCGTGAACACCAACCAAAGCACGCGCGCCGCGACCCAATGTTCGGCCTTGCGGACGTCGGGCCGCTCGCGCAGCCGGATGCCCATTCGGGTGTTCCGGCCCCAGCGCCCGGTCGCATAAAGGGCGAGATCTCCAATTGCCGTGCCAAGGATGACAGCGGCCAAGGCCCCTGCCGGTGGCGCATCAAGCCGGGCAACAACGATTCCGGCCGCGACAGTGGCGAGATCTTCGGCAACAAAAGTCGCGCCAAACAGGACGAGCGCCAGAAGCAGCGGGCTGCCTGCCACGGACTCGATCAGAGGGAGCAGGTCGGCTGGCATGGTTCAGCCCTTCCGCACAAGGATCCGGCCGATCGTGTCGCGGCTCATCCAGAGCAGAAGCGCGGCCGACAGCCAAACGCCACAGGCCAGCGCGAACAGCTCTCCCCCATCCCGCGTCCCGTCCGCATTAACGACCGAGACGCCAAGCGGGGTGAAGAGATGAAAGAAGATCGCCCCGGAAATCACGCCCAGCGCCATCGTTGCTCCGAGCGGACGAAGAGTCGTGATACGCAGGCCTGCAAGCAGCAGCGCCGAGGCGACTAACTCTCCCGTTCCGACAACATACTGGGAAAATATCCCGTCATGGGCAAACAGACCCGGCCAGCCAAGCGATGTGCCCCAGGCTTCGAGCGTGCCGAAGATATATTGGGTCTCCGCCGAATCGGTGAATTTGAAAAACAGCGACTGGATGAAAACGAATGCGATGTAGAATGTCAGCGCGATTGGCAGATAGCGTCGAACCATTTCCGGCTCCTCCTGTGTGGCTCTGATGGCCGGAAAGTGCCGCAACTTTCAGTATGGGTGAAATCACCTTTGATTATGGTTTCGATGCCCGCAGTCCGGCTGACATGCTCAGGGCAATCACGTAATGCCTTGATAACAATTGGCATGTATGGCCAGTGGCTCTGCCGGCTGGGCGATGTATCCGATCTTGGGTGTTTTTCGTTCGCGCCGGGAGACGATCTGGACAAGCTGGTGGCAAATACACATTGTCTGAAACATGTATGAGTAAAGGATAGGCCCATCATGGCACTCGAAGGCAATGACGCGGATCTGGCTGCCAGCGCTTCCCATCAACGCCAGGAAGCACGTGAGCGCGTCGATATTGAGGGGCCGACGTTGCGCGTGGCAAGCGGCGCGACAGCGGCCGTGAAGCTGCACGACGTTTCTTCGCGCGGTTTCAGAACAGACTGGCCGCATAAACTTGGTTCGGGCGATCAGGTGTGGCTGAAGTTACCCGGAATGGACGCTCTGTCCGCCCGGGTCGCCTGGGAGCTGGACCTAATGATCGGTTGCAAATTCGACGTTCCCCTGCATCCGGCCGTTTTCGCCAAGATTGTCAATCGCGCCCGTTGAGTCGCGGCTGGCAGCAGCAAATCGGTGGCGGTAAGTTTCGCTTCGCGATACCACTCGGGCGGGTGCCGGGGTGCAAGGGGGTGTTGCAATGGCCAGATCGTGTTGGCGCTGTGCTGAGCCGATAGATGATACAGCGTCCCGCTGCACTTCGTGTGGGGCTCGCATTATCCCGCTTGACGAAAAGTCCGCACATCCCGCAGCTGGAGCGAGAAAAATTCGCGTGATCGGCTTCGCTGCGTTGGCTGCGCTTGCTGCCCTTATATTCGCGCTCCTGTCGGGGGGATAGCGGAAACACGATAGGTTGGTCAGAGGGGAAGGGCAGTAGAATCGTGCTTCGAACGAAGCCAGTTTCTCCGGGCCTATGTGGCATCGACTTGACGCCAGCCGCCGATTAGTACCAAGCCTGTATTATCGTTCCTGTGTGATGGGCTGCATCCCGGGCGTGAGCGGTGGCTCACCGGCTGGCCCCGCAGGCGGTGACTCCGTTAGGGGCGGCGGGCTTGAGGGAGGAGTAGCCGGCGGCTTCGCCTGTTCCGGGGCCAGGCTGGCCGGACCGCTGCGTTTGCCGCGCAGTTCGTCGATTTCGGCCTGACGCTCGCGCAGGTAGGAATCGCGTACGGCTTCATAGGGATCGGCGGAGTTTTCGCGAAGCGCGCGCAACTTCTCATCGGATTCGGCGCGTTCGTCGAGCGAACTGACGACAAAGGTGGACGCAGCCCAGACGGGCCGGTTGAACGGCTTCCCGATGGCCACGGGCAGCACGAGCAGGTCCAGCCAGCGCCCGAACAGGTCGCGCACCGTGGTGGGGCCGATCAGGGGCAGGAACAGGTAAGGCCCGGGCTTTACACCATAATAGCCAAGGCTATGGGCAAAGCCGTTCGGGCGGCGTGGCAGGTTGAAGGGACGCTTTTTCGCGACGTCGACGAGCCCGCCCACACCGATCGTCGAATTGATTGTGAAGCGGCCGAGCGTCTCGACCGCTTTGCCCGGCTTGAGCTGTATCAGAAAGTTCAGGAAAACAACTGGTTCTCGAAGGTTACCGAGAAAATTACGCAACCCGGTGCGAAGCGGTTTCGGCAAGGTGCGTTTGTAGGATAGCGAGACGGGCGCAACGAATGCGTCGTCGACGGCCTGAGTGACCTCGAACGCAGCTGTGTTGACTTGTTGTATAGGATCGCCGGGATCGTTGGGGGCGCCTGCGGTTACGACGATCGGGCTCTGCTCGATATCATCGGCGACGGAGGTGTCGGTCTTCGCGGCGCCCTCCACCGAGGGGGCGGGATCGCCGGTTTCGGGAGGTGGCGCTGGCGGCGTGCCGGGCGAGGGCGTGGCAGTCTGGTCCACTACCGTGGGTTCTGGCGGCTGTGTGCCGCCTGCATCGGCCGGCGCGCCGGCCAGCAATGCCGCAGTGGAAATAGCCAAAATGCTCATACAAAAACCACTATCACTCTACTCTCGCACTGACGCCGTCCGGTGTGCCGAACGATCCCGTCTCCTTCACCGCCAGTCTGATGAAGACCATCATCATGGTAAGTGCGGGGTCTTACCAACTGCTTATTGCGGGACGCAACGAAAACTACGGCCGCCCAAAGCGTTTCCACGGCTTGCGGCCATGGGTCTGCAAACCTATCTCCAGCCAGCCGCGAATCGTCGGCCTCTTTCTGGAAATGTCTATCCCATGACTGACACCATCCACACCCGCATGCTCATCCTCGGCTCGGGTCCTGCAGGTCTTTCTGCAGCAATTTATGGCGCACGCGCGGGGCTGAAGCCGGTCGTCGTCCAGGGCATCCAGCCCGGCGGGCAGCTAACGATAACGACGGATGTCGAGAATTATCCGGGATTCCGCGATGTCATCCAGGGGCCGTGGCTAATGGAGGAGATGCAGGCTCAGGCCGAACATGTCGGTACGCAGGTGGTCTATGACATCATCGTGGGCGTGGACTTGTCATCGCGCCCCTTCCGTCTGACCGGCGACGGTGGGGTGCTCTACACCTGCGATACGCTTGTGGTTGCGACCGGTGCACAGGCCAAGTGGCTCGGGCTTGAAAGCGAAGCCGCCATGCAGGGTAAGGGCGTCTCGGCCTGTGCAACCTGCGACGGATTCTTTTATCGCGGCAAGAAGGTTGCCGTCATCGGCGGCGGAAACACGGCGGTCGAGGAAGCGCTCTACATGACCAATCATAGTCATGACGTTACGCTGATCCATCGCCGCGACGAATTGCGCGCTGAAAAGATCTTGCAGGACCGGCTGTTCGCACATCCCAACATCAAGGTCCTGTGGAACAAGGGCGTCGAAGCCTTTGTGGGCGGCGGAGATCCCGAGGGCCTCGTCTCGCTGACGCTCAAGGATACAGTGACCGGTAAGGTTTCATCGCTTGAGGTGGATGGTGCGTTCGTTGCGATCGGGCATAAGCCCGCGACGGAGATATTCGTTGGTCACCTGCCGATGGATTCGGACGGCTATCTGCTTGTCGAGAAGGGAAGCACGCGGACGGACGTACCGGGCGTATTCGCGGCGGGCGATGTGACCGACAAAATCTACCGCCAGGCCGTGACGGCGGCAGGCATGGGCTGCATGGCCGCGCTTGACGCGGAGAAATATCTGGCTCACGCCGATTTCGCGGCTCATAGCAACTAGTCTATACTATATATTGCAAAATGTTACTTAGTATTATTCACGCGATGAGTGAATAAATCGAAGTCTCGCTTTACGGCCAATCCGGCGTCGGACAAGCTCGGCGATCTTGGCCCTTGCCGCTCCCCAAAGGCCCGCAAGCGTCGCCGGGTTATAGGCTTCCAGGCAAAAGAGGCGTGCGCGATCGTCTGCCCAGTCTGCGCGGCCGTCTTCTTGCTCCATCCCAAAATCGATGGTTCGCACCTTGTCCTCGTCGACGAAGTGGCTGAGCATCGCCGCAGTTAATATGGTTCGCGGCGACAGGCCGGCGTCGTCGTCGCTCCGAGCGGAGGCAAGGAGCCTCGCGACGCCATTTTCGACGGTCCAGAACTGCGCTGCGACGACGGCACCATCCACGCGGCAAAGGCCCAGTCGGGCGAAGCCAGATTCGCTTTCTGCCGCCGCTGTTTCCCTCAGGAATTCGGATTCTCCGCCGGGATATGACGTGCCGGTTTGAGCGACACCTTCAAATGCTTCCCACGCTTCGGTCCCGATGCGTGAGAAAACCTGCGTTTCGAAATTCGCCCTTGCAACCTCGTTTGCGAATGCAGCGCGCACGTGGGCGGGGCGGGCAGCCCAATAGGCTTCGAAGGAATGACCGGCCACGTTGGCGGTCCAGATGGCGGACGTTTCCCACGCAAAGCCTTTCCATCCTGCGGCTGCCAGGCTGCCCAGCAACAGGTCGGCGCTACCGCCTGTTTCCGGCACCGGCCAGAGCGTGAGCGATGCAATGCGCGGCCTCGCCATTCTCAACCGCCTGGCAATCGCGACGAGCATGGCTCGTTGGCGTTCGGGGTCCGGGTTGCCGGAAAAGACGGGTCGGAAGGCGTGGCTGAACGCATTGGATAGCGACGAGACCGCCCCGGCGCCGTCACGCTTGAGGAACAGCCAGCACAGCGCGCCTTCGGAGGCTGCGCGGCAGGCCAAGGGCACGCTGCCGTCATGACGCCTAACGCGCCGGAACCAGGCACGGCGGTCGAACGGAACGGGCTGCGCCGCCCGCTCGAGCTGGCCTGTCGGATCGACGCCCGGCGCATCGATATCCGTCAGCAATTCACCCTTTACCCACATCATGCTCGGCAAACCCTGATTTGCGTTCACAAGGGCCGGAATTGACGGCCCACAGTCCCATGCCAAGGCCCCTAGATCATTTGGCGGGCTTTGGCACGCCTGGTGATGCCGTCTCGACGCCGATGGTATTTGCCGGCATATTTTGGCATGACGGCCTCGAGGAATGCCTTCGGATCACGCGGGAGACGATCGATGTACCGACCCTTGCTCACCGCACTGCTGCCTCTGGCGCTTCTTGGTGGATGCGCGATTCATAGAGACCAGGCCGCGCAGGGCGCGCCACTTGCGGGAACGGAGTGGCTTCTGATTGATGAGCGCGCTGGCCCGAATGCTCAGCCACGCGAGGCGCCTTTCGGTAAATACCGCCTTGCGCTCGACAAGTCCGGAGCGATGTCCATCCAGATTGATTGCAACCGTGGAACCGGCAGCTGGCACATGGAACCGCTTGGCCCGTCCAACGGGAGGCTGCAATTCGGGCCGATCGCCGTGACCGAGGCGTTTTGCAACGATGAAGGCCTTGGCGAACGCGTAGCGGCTAGCCTGGGGCGAGGCGGAACCTACTCGCTTTATGATGGCCGCATGACTTTTTCGACCAGGGGTGGGACCGTATTGACTTTCGAACCTGTCGATTGACGGGAGGTAGCAGATCTCAAAAGAGGGGGTGGGGATGTCGAACGAAACCTTTCGCCAAGAAGCCCGTCCGGAGCACTATCTCGACTGGGTAAGTCGTGGAAATGCCTCTCCCTGGCGTTATGCTCTTGTTGCGGTTCTGGGTTTTTTTCTGGCCGTCTTCATCCTTCCGGTGTTCTTCTTTGTCGGCCTAGTATCCCTGACAGGCAAGGCAGCGGCGCCCGACGGTGCGACCGAGTTCTCGTTTCTGCCTGGGCTAGTCGCCATTCTCATCCTTGTGAGGCTGATCCTTGCTCGACCGGCATGGTCGGTCGCGTTGCCATCGTGGCCGCCATCATGGCGGCTTTTGGGCGCCGGTCTGCTCATCGGCCTGGTTGTTTGCCTTATCCCGCCCCCCTTCCTGAATTTCCATTACGAAGGATTTTCCGGACTCCGCTCCGCCGGTGGGGCATTCATCCTGATGACGCTCCTGGGGTTGCTGCTGCAGACTGCTGCTGAAGAAGTCCTGTTTCGCGGGCTGTTCCTGCAGGCTGTGCTCCGGTTGACGGGCCTCGTCTGGGTCGCCGTACTGATACAGGCATTGGTGTTTGCGTGGCTGCACATCGGCAATCTGAAAGCCTGGCATGGCAATCCTCTCGGCATGGCACCCTATCTGATCGTGGCTCTGGTCTGGGGATGGGTCGCCTGGCGCACAGGGTCCCTGCTCGTGCCCTGGATGCTGCATTTCACCAACAATGCCAGCAACGTATTGATATTCGGCGTCAAGGGCGACGTCATCCAATCCATCGGCCCGGTTTCAATCGATCCGCCTTCAATCATTGTCGGCACGCTCGTCATAGTGATGCAAGCCGTGCTCTATATTGGCCTGGTTGAAGCCTATCTTCATTGGTCGAAGCGGAGGCGTGTGGTCGGACTTGGTCCGACATCACCCTGACAGCCTATCATTCTCCGGTCACCCGCAGCGGCACATATTCCCGCATATCAGGCGTATCGAGCACCTTGAAGGGCACGCCCCTCGGCGTCAGGAACAGGCGTTCCATTTCCGAGCGCGTGAAGGGCCGCGAGCCCAGCCGCCCGAAGATTGCCATCTGTCCGCCCGTCTCATCGACACCCCGGTCGCGGTCCAGTCCCTTTGAGAGGGCAACCGCCGGTGACGGCGTGCGCGCCCAGGCGATCAGTTCGGGCTTGGGCGCGGGCGAGAAGCCGTAGAAATTGGGCTGGCTTTCGGGGCTCGTTAGCTGAACGACCTTGAGGCCATTCCGCCCGTCGGCGACATAGGCGAAGAGCGAGGCGTTGGTCGTGCCGACGATCACGTCCTCGACATCGGTCATCTTCCCGCCGAAAGTCTCCTTGGCATAGATCACCGGCGATAGCGGGCGCGTGATGTTGACGATGACCAGCCCGTCCTGCTTGCCCGCGACATAGGCATAGGTGCGCGCAAGGTAGATGCGCTGGGCGTTGGCGAGCAGGACGTTGCCTTGCGGCTCTGCGACGGGGTGGCGCAAATCGGTCACGTCGAACAGCTTAAGACCTTCGGCATCGCTCACCCAGAGATAGCGGAACTGGATCGCGCTTGCGCGGGCGTCGGTGAGCGGGATGCTGGCCGTCAGCTTCGGGTGGAGCGGGTCGGCCAGGTCGATGACGGCGAGTCCGCCCTTGGTGGTCACATAGGCAATATCGCCAGCCAGCGTGACGTGCCGCGCCCCGGCCAGCACATTGTCCGGGTTCCAGGTCACCGCGCGCTTGAAGAAATTGTTGCGGAATTCGCCATCGGACAGCGTGTCTATATCGACAAGGATCAGCCCCTCGACGCTGTCAGTGATGACGGCATAGCGATAGATCGGGCGGAAGGCCTGCTCGAGATTCTCGGGGATGTCCTTCACGATATGGTCGTTGCGCTTGACGCTGATATTCTGGTTGGTCGGCAGCGCCATGCAGGTCGCGTTCGCGGTCGAGACATGCATGTCCTGCCCGAGCGGAGAGAAGGGCGCGGAGACGATCGGCTCGGAAAAGCCCTTGTTGGCGATCGAGGCGACGTCATAGGCGCGGAACCCGCCCCTGCCTTCGGCGACATACATATATTCGCCGCGCAACTGCAAGCAGCCGACCCGGTCCTTCGTGCCCTGAACGACGTTGCGGAATTGTTCATTGTGGTTGGTTTCGCCCGAGAGATGCCTGTCGAATGTCACGCCGCGCGTCCATTCCTTCAGTTCGCGGCCATTCTGTTCGACATGCTGGCGATAAAAATCGGGATAGGCATATTTCTGGAGATAGGAGCCGATCACGGCCTGCGGCTCATCCCATTCCGTCACGCGGACCGCTTCGAACCCGCCATCAAGGCCGGTCCAGGCATTCATTCCGACGAAGTTCACGAAATTGGTGCCGAGCAGCATCAGCTGCGCCATGATCGCGTTGTTGTCGTCATTGGCCGAAAGATGGCAATCGGTGCAGGTCTTGGTCTCGGTCGTCCGCACCGTGTGCGGGAAATGCGGGGCGAAAGCCTGGCTGGAGAAGCCGGCTGACGATATGGGCGGCTGCTGGATATAGATCCGTTCGCGGTTAACGTTGGTCGAGGACAGGACCAGCGCCGACGTCGAGCGGACCGGCGCTATGATATTGCCCTTGGTCGTCTGGTGGCGACCGAGCTGGAACATCTCGTCGCGCGCGACCTGTGGGTTGTAAGTCGCGAAATTGCGGGTTTCCTCGCCTTCATATTTGTGGACCTTGGTCTTCCAGTTGGCCTCGATGGGAAGGTGGCAGCCGCCGCACGAGGTCGTCCAGGAAAGGTGGCAAGTGAAGCAGGCCATCTTGTCGTCGCCGTGCGCACGGTTTTCCCTGACGATACCCGGCCCCCAGCCGATCTGTCCATTGGCGCTGACCGCGCCCATCAGCTTGGCGCGTGCGGCCTTTGCATTGAAATGCGGACTGTTCCGGTCGACGCTGTCCTTCACAAGGCTGACCCGCCATTCGAGCTTCGGATCGACGATCGAACGCTGGATGAGGACGCGATTGCCCGCGCCGTCGAAGAACCATTCGAAGCGGCGCTTGCCATCGGGATTGCGGATCAGGGAAAGGTTGGTGCCGTTGGGAGGAGCGGCCGGGCCCGAGGTCAGCAGCGTCGGATACTGGTCGACCGTGCCGTGGCAGTCCTTGCAACCGATCTCGATCGCATTGGCGACTTCGCCATAGATCAGGCCGCTGCCGTGCGCGTCCTGCGCGAAATGGCAATCGGCGCATTGCATGCCCTTCTCGGCGTGAATGTCCATCATGTGGACGGTCTTGCCGGGATTGGTGCCGGGCTCGACGAACTTGCCTTCACCGGCCTTGCGCCATTTTTCCGGATCGTCCGAATCGACGATCTTGCCCTCTGCATCCAGCAGGTTGCCCTCGCGATCGCGTTTCAGGATCGCACGAAAATTCCAGCCATGCCCGTGATAATCGGCGAATTGGGTATCCTTGAGTTCGGGGTTGAGATCATAGACATTCCGCAGGAATTCGAGATCGGCCCATTTGCCGCGCGCAGCGGCGCCTTCGGGGTTTCGGTCATTGCTCGCGCGGACTTCGGCAGCGGTCGGATATTTCTGCTTGGCCGGCCACATATGCGGCGCGTCGGACTCATAGTCCCACATTGTGTAGCCAAGGAAGGTGTTCAGGAAGATGTTGGGCTGGTGCATGTGGCAGTTCATGCACTGGGCAGTCGGGATGGCGCGGGTGAAGGCGTGCTCGACCGGGTGGCCGCGTTCCTTGACCATCGCGACGTCATGGCCGGTGCCTTCCGCCTTGCCATAGTGACCGCCACCATGCGCGGGAGGCGGGCCGTTCTCCGGCTCCAGCTTGGCGGCAATCGTGGGATCGACCGTGGCTGTCTGGCCGTCGCGCCCATATTTGGCCCAGATGAGGCTGTGCCGCGGCTCGCGGTCATTGGCATAGACAACATGGCAGCCCGCACAGCCGGATTGGCGGTAGTCGCCCGGCTGGTCGTTGGTCCCGAGGAACCACATGAAGGGATCGTTCAGCCGCGTCTTGTGGATGTTGAGCACGGGAATGGCGACGCGAAGACCGGTGCCGGGGCCGCGGTTCGATTGCTTGAGATCGGGGCGTCCCGGCTCCTCGAGACGCTGAATGCTCCCGAGCGAATTGGGCAGCCCGACTTCGGCGAACTGGGTGTTCACATTGCGCCCGCCGCGTTCGAACACGCGGAAGATATCACCCGGCATGACGGTCTGCCAGGTTGGGAGCGGATAGAGCAGCGGAAGGGCGCCGCGGGCCTTTTGCTCCGCCGTAACCGTTCCGGGCGGATCGCCGGGCGAAACGATCTTTGCCGGTTCTCCCTTGCGCGTATAGGCTTCGCCGACCACGTAATTCTTGAACGGCACGATGCCGTTATTATAGCCCGCGCCACCCCAGAGCATCGCGCCCGAGGCCATGAGCGAGCGTTCCGCCGCTTCGATCGTGGCCATATGACAGGCGCCGCAACTATCGCGAGCCACCCGATAGTCGGACGGGTTCATGAAGCGGATGAACTCGGGGGATTCCTTGTTGAGGATCGCATAGCTCCGCTTCGGATTGGCTGACGAAGGCCAACCCCAACTATGCGGATAGCGCGGCAGGGCATGAGCCTTGTCGCGCACCGCGATATAGGCGGGATCGTTGAAGGCAAGCGATGGGTTGGTCAGGCGCGCGTTCGCGTTGCCGCCATGGCAGTCGGTGCAGCCAAGCACCACCGCTTCGGTCCTGTGCATGGTCGAGGCGTCTGACGCGGTGTGGCAGGTGATGCAGCCCGCGCTCTTTGCCTGCGCTTCTTCCTTCGTCTGGGTTTCGGGCGCTGGCGCTGAGAACACGGCGGAATAATCCCGCTTGACCGGTTTTTCGGCGTCGGACGCCAACGACCGCACGCCGAACAGCAGCGTGACGGCAAGCAGCGCCAGCGCCAGAAGCCAGAAGCGCAATCGCGAGGGAGAGGCGATCAGGCGGGCCATTTCAGAAGCTCAATATTCCGTTGAACAGGACCGAGTAATAGATGTCATTGCGCCCCGCGTTGGTGAAAAGGTCTCGAAAACCCTTGCCCGGATCGAGCATCGCTCCCGACAGCCGGAAGACGACATTCTGGATGGCTTTGGGGCGGTAGATTGCCGCAGCCGAGATATCCCACCCGATAGCTTTCGGGATGCTCCCTTCAACGCGGAGCGCCTGGAGCGTTGCGGTATTCTCGAACCAGAGGTGATTGACGTTTGTCGATAGCCGCAGTTTCGGCGTGATGTCGAAATCGGCGCCGACGCCGGCCAGCATCGTTCCCGGATTGTTGAAGTTGGACTGGCCCTGCTCCTTCGAGGAACGCAGCGAATTGAGAATGCCGTTCCGGCCGTTGATCCCGATCGCCCGCCCGCCGCCGGCGAAGGGAATGGTCTGGCGAATCCAGTAACTCGTATCCGCACCGGCAAAAATCGGGTTCTCAAAGATCGCATCGAACCCGCCTTCGGTCTTGTCGTAGGGATCGGAGTCTCCGCTGGCATAGAGGCCGGAGGCGCGGACGCGGATCCAGTCGAAATCCATGCTGGCTTCAGCTGCCGCGAAATAGGCGCGGATGTTCGCGGGTTGCGAATTGAAGAAGCTGTTCCGGTCCCGCCCGAGGGCGAAATATGCGTTGCTGGTCAGGTTGATTCGCCCGACATGCCCGTCATTCGAATAGCCCAGATAAACTACGTCATATTTGCGCGGCCGCAGGGTGCCGAGCAGGGCAGGGCGTACCGGAAAGCCATTGTCGTCCACTTCGATCCGGGTTTCGCGGTTCATGTTGTATGTGACCGAGATCTGGCTCGTCATGCCAACCGCCGGGAAATCCTGCCGGTAGAGATTGGCGAAGAAAACGAAATCGTCGCGCGGGCGCTGGACAACCGAGTTCAGGCCCGAATTGGTGTCCTTTTCCAGCCGCCAGAAGGCCGCGAGATTGTATTGGAAGCGGTTATTGTCTCGATTGCCGAATAGGCGGATTCCCAACTGCTGGTCGTTGAACAGGAAGCCGCGGAAATCCGCCTGGAAAGGCTGGATGCCAACCCGGATGGAGTCGAAATCGTAGCGATCCGAGACGTTCCGGATGTGATAGTCGATAAATGCTTCCTGGACGCCCAGGAAATAGTCGAACCGATGGCTTGGCTTGGATGGCTGGACAAAGAGCACACGCCGTTCCGGCACGTTCACATAATTGCCCTGGAGTGCGAGCGCCACGCGATATTCGATCTCGGGTGGTTTGAAGGCCGTCGATCCCTTGACCAGAGAAGCGCTGAAAATGAAGGTCTGGGCCAGAACCTCGCTATGGCTCCGCCCAAAGACATCGAGGCTGCCGGGCCGGGTTGTCGTCTGGACGCCGACGGGGATCGGAAAGGAGCGCGGTTCGACTACTGTGTCAGAGGTCGCGCCAAGTACAAGGAACCAGTCCTCGCTTTTGAGGCCCAGAAAACCGGGCGTATGGCATTTGGGCAACCCGGCCTTGGCGCGGCGTTCCTGTTCATCTTCGGAAGGGATGCAGAGCGGCCTGTCTCCCTTGTAAGTATTCTGGTTGTAGGGATCGAGGAAATGCTCCTTGTGCGCAAGGCCGAGAGTCTCGGAAAGGCGCCAGCGATCGGGAATTGGAAAGTCCGAGTCGCCCGGAAAGGCCTCGGGTGGCGGCGCGCGTACCGCACCAGCATTCTCCTGATGGATCCGTTCGGGCAAGCGTTTTTCGATGCCCGGCCGCCGCCTGCCGTCAAGCAGGCTGTCATCGGCCGATACGCCCTCATCGCTGGTCTGCGGAGTTTCCGGTTTCGGAGACGCCTCAGCGCCCGGCGCGGCGCTCTCGCTGCGTTCGTCGGGCGCATATTCGAGCGCCGCGATCAGCTTCTGCTCGTGCCGGTCGCTTGTCCAGCCTGGCTCGAACGGCAGGTTCGCCTGTCCCGACAGGGCGGCGAGGATCGGGAGGAGAGGCGCGTTGACTGGCACGGCTACAGGCCCTGGCAGACATTTTGCGTGTTGGTATCGAGGAAAGGAGCGAACGGGCAACTGATATAGCGCAACCGGACGCCCGGACTGTTGGGCAGCTGGATCACGATCTGGTCGGTCCGCACTGCTGCCGGCGCATTGCCGATCCCGCCGACGCGCGAACCGCCATTATTCGCTCCGAGAAAACTAATCATGTCGTCCTGGTCAATGCCGTCGCCTGAAACCCCTATTGCGCCAATCAAAATGTTTCCCCGGTAGATCGGCACGGCGCCAGGAAAGATCTGGATGCCGTTCTGAAGCCGGTTCTGCCCGGGGACTGCATCCTGCGTGGTCGTGCATCGCGCCGGTGTGTCCGCGCTTCCGCCTCCGGTGAGTAGATAGGCCACATGCGCGACGATGTTGTCGAACACGAGATCCGACTGGAGGCCGGTATTGAAAGGATTGAAGCTCTGAATCGGCGGTGAGAACGGGCCCGGCGCACGACCGACTTCGCCGTCGGGAAAATAGGGTCGGGAGAGATTGCCGATCGTCCGGTCGCCGAACGCCGTCTTCCCGGTAAAGACCGCAGGGTCGTTGAAAAATGTTCGCGCTGCGGGAATGCGCGCGTTGATGGCTGGGTGCGAATCGGCAAGCAGGGTGTTGGCCGCCTGCGCACCGCTGAAGAACGCGGCCGTTCGTGCTTTTTGCAGAGAAACGTCAATTCCGAAAACGGGGGCATCTGGGGAGCGGACAATGCCCAGAATCGATCCGTAGGTATCGACAACCGAAATCGAAACCTGGGCTCGGCTATCGAGCGGCTGGCGGATTTGCGCGCGTGCGCGGCTCATGATCAGGAAGGCTTCTTCCAGCATGGCTCTTGCTTCGGCAGCTGTCAGGGGTTGGCCGACCGCCGCGCCATCCGTTCCGCCGCGGATCGGGAAACGGTCATTCCCGCTTCCGTCGCTGAGCACAAAGGCATCGCGGTTTGAGAATTCGGCGGCAGTCGACGCGCGGATGCCAGAAGCCTCGCTGCCATAGGGAGCACCTGCAACGATGCTGCCGTTCGAGTAACCGGCCAGCGCAGAGAGATTCCCGACGGCGCCATTGATGGCCGAAAACGCGGGCGCGGGGCCGCTCGCCCGCAGATTGGCAACGATCGCATCGCTATAGCGCAGCAGGGTTCCGTCCACCGAGATCCGGTCGGCACGGATCGACGCAGGCGCCTCGAAATTCAGGGTGCCGGCCAGCGCGATATATTCCTCGTCGTCATTGTCGACGTCGGTGATGTCCGGATCGAAACCATAGACGCCGTCGGCCATGACGCCGACTCCGCCGACCACCACCCCGTTCTTGTAAAGCGCCAGTCCGCCTGCATCGGCGGAAAGGCCCAACGGCGTCCGCTTGGGGCCAATCAGCGCCGCGGGTCCTCCGCCCGGATTGTAGCGGGAAACGAGGTCGGAGCAGGGAAGCGAGCTGAACTGGACGCCGTACAGCGGTCCACTCTCAAGCCCGACTGCATTCGGTGCCGGCGGAAAATGCTGTTGCACGATCTGGCTGGCCGTGCGTGTGGAAAACGCGTTTCCGCCGCTTGAAAGATAGGCCGCCGTCACCGCCTTGGCCACAGCGCCAGGCAGGGCAGCCGGTGCACCAAGGCTCAAGCCCGGCAGGGTCCCGCCAATGGGAGCCGCAACGTTCGGAATCCTGAGCGTCAGATCGGCTCCGTTCATGACGAAAAGTGCGAGCAGGTTGCCAACGCGATCCACGACAGCGATCGTGGCTGGCCGGTTTCGGGCCTGCGCTTCGGCAACCGCCTGCGCGACGATCTGCTGCACATCGCTGACAGTCAGCGCTTCCTGCGCGGGAACCTGGTACACCGTCGCTGGTGTCGGCGGAGGGGGTGGCGTGACCACAGGCGTAGTGCCTCCACCGCCGCCTCCGCACCCCGAAAGGACAAGCGCCGCTGCCGAAACAAGGCCGATAGTGGAACGGAAGCGCATCAACGCAATGTCCTGATAGTCCTGATAGCGCTGCCCAGCGCGCGGCGGAATTCGGCAGGGCGATAGTCATTGGGATCCTTGACGGCAGCATAGGCGCGATTGATGTCGATGCGGATGGCGGCGGCATTGGCTGCCTGAACCTGTCCGCTGTCGACCAGCGCGCTGAGTAGGGTGTCGGTCGCCATCACGGCCTGCGCGCTGCCTTCATAATCCGTGAAACGTGCACTGATCGCTTCGCTCGCGACAAGGTCGATGATGGCGAAAGTCTGGTCGCGGCCGAAACTCGCCGTCTGGAAAGCGATGAGCAGCGCGTTGGCGCTTGCCTTGAGCTTGGCTGCTGCTGTGACTGCGCTTCCCCGGTCGCGTGCCAGCGCCGCATGGAAGGCCTTGCTGTCCGCATCGAAGCGCGCGGCAAGTGCTGGTGTCGCGATACGTGCGGCGGCCGACAGCATGATCATGTTTTCATCGTTGAAAGGCGGCATGCCGACCGGAATCGGGCGCGCGGGATTATCCGCGATGGTCTGGTTGAACGTCTCGCTGTCATAGATGCGGCGATGGCAGCTATGACAATCGAAGAAGTAGAATTCGGGGAAAGGGCCCTCGGTACCGAACGAAGGAATGGCATAGAGGGCCAGCGCCCGATCGAGCGCCATTGCCTGGCCGACGGCCCAGACGCGGACACCGTTTGAGCGGCCCTTGCGCCGGGCATAGTCGGCATCCTCGTCATGATGCGCCTGAAGCGTCGTGAACAGGTCCAGTTCGAACGATATGCGGGGATGCCCCGCCGCCATGATCCGGTGGTTCACGAACTGCCCGCCATCCGCCGAGCCGAAATGGCAATCAAGGCAGACAGCCGCCTTGGCCATCGGGTTTTCGAGGGGCACAAGCCCGGCGGCCAGGCTGGCGCGGTGATTTCCGGCCTTGTGAACGTCGATCCAGTTTGCAGCGCCCCCGTGGCAGGCTTCGCAGCCCACCCCGTCCGACTGCTGGAAACGCGCGCCGCGCGCCGGAGCAGCATCCGAATGACAGCCAAGGCACATCGGCGCTGATGTGGCGGATCCAAGCCCGAGCCGGCGCGCGATTGCCCGGCTGCGGGCATTGGAAAGAACGGCGAAAGCGCGGCTATGTGCGCCGGTGGGCGAGGACGGTTCCTGCCAGCGCATGATTTCGTCCTGGCGAACAATCTTGCCGTCGGCCTCCGACCGGCCGTGGCAGGTTGTACCGGCGCAGCTTGCGACGCCCAGATGGGCCTTGTCGTTGGGAAGAGCCGCGCTGACCGGCGTATTGCCTGACGCAACCCCCAGGAAAAGCGCGACCAGGGCAAGCACCGCACAGAGCGAAAGCGGCATCAGTGGCCGCCACTTGTTCCATGCTTGGGCATTGGTCATGCTCTGCACCGCCTCCCCCCGTCCGCCCAGCGGAGCCGAGCGTCGCTCAATACAAAAACCGCGATGCAACCCCCTATGTTCTAGGACAGACTTTTTAGGCGGATTTGCCCGCGAGACAAGCGGGCATTCGCCGTGTTTCCCAATTATTCGGCTCGAATTCCTGCCATTTACGAACCAGTGTTCACACCGGTCAGGATCGGCGGCGGATCACCAGATTCCGGATTTCCGTCATATCCTCCATCGCGAACCGGATGCCTTCGCGGCCCAGGCCGGACTCCTTGACGCCGCCATAAGGCATGTTGTCCACGCGGTAGCTCGGGACATCGTTGATCACGACCCCGCCAACGTCGAGCTGGTCCCACGCATCGAGCGTCTTGAACAGGTCGCGCGTGAAGATGCCTGCCTGAAGTCCGAACTTGCTGTCATTGACGATGTCGAGCGCTTCCGCGAACTCTGTGAATCTGATCAGGAAGGCAACCGGCCCGAAGGCTTCTTCAATATTAAGCTTGGTGTTGCAGTCGACATTGTCGAGCAGCGTGGCTTCCAGCATTGCCCCGTCGCGCTTGCCACCGCAGAGCAAGTTTGCCCCGAGCGCGACCGCCTCCTGGATCCAGCCATCGAGGCGTCTAGCTTCGCCTTCCGAAATCATGGGCCCGATAAAGGTGTTCCGATCCTTGGGGTCGCCTGCGACCAGCGCCTTCGTCCTCTCGATCAGCATGTCGCGGAACCGGTCATAGATATCGGCATGTATAAGGATGCGCTGGACGCCGATACAGCTCTGGCCGGACTGGTAAAAAGCGCCGAAGATCACGCGTTCGAGCGCATCGTCGAGATCGGCATCGTGATCGATGATGACGGCTGCGTTGCCGCCCAGTTCCAGCACGACCTTCTTCTTGCCCGCCTTCGCCTTCAAATCCCAGCCCACGCCCGGCGAGCCGGTAAAGCTCAAAAGCTTCAGCCGATCATCCTCGGTGAAAAGGTCCGCGCCTTCGCGATGCGCCGGCAGGATCGAGAACGCGCCTTTGGGCAAGTCCGTCTCCGCAAGCACTTCACCCATGATGATCGCGCCTAGCGGCGTCCGGCTGGCCGGCTTCATGACGAAAGGACAGCCGACGGCAAGGGCAGGGGCAATCTTGTGCGCCGCCAGGTTCAGCGGGAAATTGAAGGGTGATATGAACGAGCAGGGCCCGATCGGCACGCGCTTCCAGATGCCCTGATAACCCTTGGCGCGCGGCGAAATATCGAGCGGCTGGACCTCCCCCGTCATCCGCATGGATTCCTCGGTCGCAATCCGGAAGGTGTCGATCAGGCGCGAAACTTCTCCCTCGCTGTCCTTGATCGGCTTTCCGGCCTCGACGCAAAGCGCATAGGCCAGCTCTTCCGAGCGCTCGCGGAATCGGTTCACACAGTGCTGGAGCACCGCCTGCCGTTCGTAGCTTGCCATGCGCGCCATTGGCTCGGCCGCTTCGACTGCCCCCTGGATTCCGGTGTCGATCGTCTTCGCATCGGCCTGCGCGCAACGGAAGGCGACTTCGCCCGTGAACTTGTCCGTTACCTCAAGATCGGCGTTGGGCTGTTCCGCCTTGTTGTTGAGGTAGAGCGGGTAGATGTCCTTCAACATGCTCACAGCTTCGCACTCAGTTCCTTGATATCGCGGTTCAGGATCTTGTCATTGTCCGAATAGTCGACCGGGCAATCGATCAGGTGAACGCCGGGCGTCGCCAACGTGTGCCTGAGCAGCTTGTCGAGATGCTCGGCGCTTTCGACGCGATAGCCATTGGCGCCGTAGCTCTCGGCATATTTGACGAAGTCGGGATTGCCATAGGTCAGCCCCCAGTCCTTGAAGCCCATATTGGCCTGTTTCCAGCGGATCATGCCATAGCTGCTGTCGTTGAGGATCAGCACCGTGATGTTGAGCTTGAGGCGGACTGCGGTTTCCATCTCCTGGCTGTTCATCATGAACCCGCCATCGCCGCAGATCGCCATCACCCTGCGATCGGGATAGACCATTGAGGACATCATTGCGGACGGGAGGCCCGCGCCCATTGTCGCCAGGGCATTGTCGAGCAGCACGGTGTTGGCGTGATACGCGTCATAGCCCCGCGCGAACCAGATCTTGTACACGCCGTTGTCGAGGCAGATGATCCCGTTATCGGGCATCGCGGCGCGGATCTGTTTCACAAGATGCGGAGGATAGATCGGGAAACGCTCATCGCCCGAAATACTTGCGGTGTGCGCCACTTCGGCGGCCCGCGCCTTCAGCATGAAATCGAAATTCCAGTGCGGCTGGGGCGTGATGGCTTCCTTGATCTGCCAGATCGCGTTGGCAATATCGCCGATCACCTCGATCTGCGGGAAATAGACCGGGTCGACTTCGGCCGACCGGCCGGAGATATGGATCACCTCGGCACCACCTTGCCGCATGAAGAAGGGCGGCTTTTCGATCACATCATGTCCGATATTGACGATGCAGTCCGATGCCTCGACCGCTCGGTGAACGAAATCCCCGGCCGAAAGCGCCGCGCAACCGACGAATCGCGGGTGGCGCTCGTCGATCACGCCCTTGCCCAGCTGGGTGGTGAGGAAAGGGATTCCGGTCTTTTCGACGAGTTCGCGAAGCATCTTGCCGGTCACGGTCCGGTTGGCGCCGGCGCCGATGACCAGGATCGGTGCCTTTGCAGCTTCCAGCCTTGCGGCGGCCGCCGCGACCGCCTTGGGGTCGGCGCTCGGGCGGCGCGCGATGCTGCGCTTGAGCGGCAGGCTGTCTGTGTGTTCATCTGCAATATCTTCGGGAAGCTCGATATGGACGGCGCCAGGCTTTTCCTCTTCGGCAAGGCGGAAAGCCTCGCGCACCCGGCTAGGGATATTGTCCGATGACGCCATCTGGTGCGTATATTTGGTGATCGGTCCCATCATCGCGACGACGTCGAGAATCTGGAAGCGGCCCTGTTTCGATTTCTTGATCGGTTTCTGGCCGGTGATCATCATCATCGGCATCCCACCAAGCTGGGCATAGGCAGCTGCCGTCACGAAATTGGTAGCACCGGGGCCGAGCGTCGCCAAGCAGACCCCGGCCTTTCCAGTGTGGCGACCATAGGTCGCGGCCATGAAGCCGGCGCCCTGTTCATGCCGGGTCAGGATCAGCCTGATTTTCTTCGATCGGGAAAGCGAGTCGAGAAAGTCCAGATTTTCCTCGCCCGGAACGCCAAAGACATATTCGACGCCTTCATCCTCGAGGCACTGGATGAAAAGATCGGATGCTTTCTGGCTCATGATCGCTTGCCCCGTTTTGCGCGTTGCGCGATTGAAATTCGCCGCGACCCGGCCGGTGAAGGCGGCTCCGGCTTACCCGTGAATCCGCACAGAAGGCGACTGTCTAACGCGGCGTTCGGCGGCTGTCACGTTCAATAGCCGAGCTTCAAATCGACAATGTGGTGAAGCGGTACGCCATCCCTGTAGCGCGCCAGATTTTCGAGGAATCGTCGGCCTGCGCGATGGAACATCAGCGTCTGCGCACGCCCTGAAAGGTGCATCGTGATATGGGCATTGTCGAGGCTCCAGAGCGGGTGTTCGGCAGGCAGCGGTTCGGGATCGGTGACGTCGAGGAATGCTGCGCCGATCCGCTTGTCGCGCAGTGCCGCGACCAGCGCCGCCTGATCGACGACCGTCCCGCGCGCGATGTTCACCAGCGTGGCACTTGGTTTCATTGTGGACAGTTCGGCCTCACCGATCATGCGCTCGGTCTCGGAGGTTGCGGGAACGGCAAGGATCACCCAGTCGAAAGTGCCAAGCTCCGCCCGCCACGCGTCGGGGCCAAGCGTGCCGGGGCCGGGCGTGCGACGCACCACTGTCGTCTCGACGCCAAAACCTTTCAGCCTTTCTTCGATCAGTTTCCCGATCGCGCCATAGCCAAGCAGCAGCGCCTTCGATCCGAACAGCTCGGCCTTGCCGGGCGCATCCTGGAGCCATTCGTGCCGCTCCTGCGCACGGACGATCTCGCGATAACCCTTGGCGACCGTCAGCATTCCCATGATCACATATTCCGCGATCGTGATGGCATTGATGCCTGCGCCGTTCGTGACCGTCACGCCGCGTTCGGCAAGGAGTGCGAGCGGCATGCCGTCGACACCGGCATAGATGGAATTGAGCCATTTCATGCTCGTGGCTTGCGCGATGGCCGTCGCCATATCGCCCTTGTCATACATGTCGAACCAGCCGATTTCCCCGCTCGGCGCCAGGTTGAAGGCTTCCTCCTTGGTCACGAAGAAGCGCGGTTCGATCCAATCCGGCAGGGCATCGGCAAGAAGCCCGCGCGCGATGCCGGGAAGCACGGCCACAACCTTGCTATTCATGTCAGATCTCCAGTTTCCAGTCCCAGCCCAGTGGGTCGCCATCCATAACTTCAACTCCCTGCTCCAGCAGGCTGTCCCGGATGCGATCGGAGGCGGCAAAATCTTTCGCCGCACGGGCGTCTTTGCGTTCAGCAAGAAGAACTTCGATTTCGGCTTCGGTCAGCATGGCACTTGCCGGGCGGAGCCGCAGATCCGCGCGGCCCGTTTCAAGCAGCTTCAGACCGAACACCCCGTCCATCTGTTGCGCGACTGCCAGCCGCACATCTGGTGACAATGGCTTGAGCGAAAGCATTTCCTCCAGAAGCGGCACTGCGCGCGGCAACCCAAGATCGTCGGAAACGGCTGCATCGAAGCGCTCAAGCAGCTCCGTTGCCGCCTTGGGCATTTGCGAGAAAGGTTCGCCCGAAGCGCGCTCCTTGAGTTGCGTGACGCCCATCACCATGCGCTTCAGCCGCGTGAACGCCGCCGCCAGGTTCTCCCACGAAAATTCCAGCTCACTCCGATAATGCGCCTGAAGGCACATCAGGCGGTAGGCGAGGGGGTGAAAGCCCTTGTCGACGAGCGCTTGCAGCGTCAGGAATTCGCCGCTCGATTTCGACATCTTGCCGCGCCGGTCGATCAGGAAGTTGTTGTGCATCCAGATATTGGCGCCGCTGCCCGTGCCGCAGCCATGCGCCTGATTCTGTGCGATTTCGTTTGGATGGTGGATTTCGCGGTGGTCGATCCCGCCGGTATGGACGTCAAACGGCTGGCCAAGCAGCGCTTCGGACATGACCGAGCATTCGAGGTGCCAGCCGGGCGCGCCGCGGCCCCAGGGACTATCCCATTCCATCTGGCGGCTTTCGCCGGGCGGAGTCTTGCGCCAGATGGCGAAATCCGCCGCGTGGCGCTTTCCCTCCACGCTTTCGATCCTGCCTTCGCCTTCTTCGGTTGCCGCGCGGGCGAGGCGGCCATAGTCGACGACGGTCGCCGTATCGAAATACAAGCCGCTTTCCAGCTCGTAGCAATGTTTCGGCGCGATTGCCTTCGCCCAGTCGATCATCGCTTCGACATATTCGGTCGCGCGTGGGTGCGCGGGCTTGCGGATGTTGAGGCGCGCAAGATCCGCCTCGAACACATCCTGGTAAAAGCGGGCAATGTCCCAGGCCGACTTGCCCTGTGCGGCGGCGGCCTTCTCCATCTTGTCGTCGCCCGCATCGGCGTCCGAAGTCAGGTGCCCGACATCGGTGATGTTGATGACATGGGTAAGCTTGTAGCCCTTGAAGCTGAGCGTGCGGCCAAGCGTATCGGCGAAGATATAAGCGCGCATATTGCCGATATGCTGGTAATTGTAGACTGTCGGCCCGCAGGAATAGACGCGGGCCTCGCCCTCATGAATGGGCACGAATGGCTCGAGCGAACGCGTCAGGCTGTTGAAAAGCATCAAGGGCGCGGAATTTTCCATCCGCGCCCATTCCAACGGTTCGGCGTTCGCGTCAACCGGCGGGCGTTTCCTCGTCCGACGGAACCGCGACGGTTTCGATCAGAAGGTCGAGTTGGGCCGTGCATCCGGCCTTGATTAGCGCGGCGGCCGTGCCTTCAAGGCCCTGGGGGTTGGGGCCCAGAGCCGCAAAGCGCAAAGTGACCGGATTGGCAATCCCGTCGCCGGATACGCGGAATTGCGAGCCGTCGGTGATCGGCATGTCCGCGGTCGGCCAGGCCTTGACGGACTGGCCGGGGCGAAGGGAGAGCGGAATCGACTTGCCGTCCGAAAGCCGGGTCAGCGTCAGGCTCGCGGCTTCTTCGTGCGGCGGTGCCCAGAGCGAAACGGTTTCAGTGCCCGCGACACACACGGTGCCTGACTTGCTCGAATCGATTAGCCACACATTGGGGGGGCGGACGGCTTCCGAACCCGTGCCGCGCACGGCCCCGGTTCTGACCTGGCGGGTGCCCGTGTTGCGCAGAAGCGCTCCGATCGTTGAGCTTGTTGCGGTGCTGGCAGTCGTCGCGAAGACGCCCGGCCCCTTCAAAACGCGCGTGCCCCGGCCGTCAAGGATCGTGACCGAGTCTCCCGCCTTGAGCGCGACCTTGCTGTTATCCGGTATCGATTTGCCCGGCGGGTAGGCCCGGGCGGACGGCCCCGTGGACTTGACGACAATGGTCTCTGCCAGACCTGCGCCGGTACTCGCCAGCGCGAACGCGGTGGCCAGGCTTGCGAGCGATTTGCTAGTCCAAGACAAAATAGCCTCCTTCTTCCTGATGGGCCAAGCGAAAGACGAAATTGGCCAGGGCCGCATCATTGGGGTTTTTAGAAGATGTGTTGGCAAGCGCTGTGATGGCGGACACATCCCCCGAAATGGCTCGCCGCGCAAGATCGTTGAATGCCTTCAGGGCCTCGGGCGCCATATCGGGCCGGGGTTCGGCAATCTCGACAGGCGTCGCGCGGCCACGCAGGACGACCCGGCCCAACGTCCTGAACCAGTCGAGCCCCGAAAGCTCGGCGGCCTCCCGGCTGACGAGCACGCTCGATTTCAGTTGCTTGTTCGCCGACTCGAGCCGCGAGGCCGTATTCATCGAATCGCCGAGCGCGGTGTACTGAATGCGGCCCTCTCCGCCGAAATTCCCGACAATCGCTTCGCCATGGTGCAGGCCGACACGGGTTCTTCCGATCGCCGGCACCCCCTCAGGTACGGATTTGCGAAATTCCTCGCCCGCCTGGTACATCGCCCAGGCCGCTTTCGCCGCGCGTTCGCCGTCATCGGGGCGGCTGATCGGCGCGCCCCAGAAGGCGACGACCGCATCGCCCACGAACTTGTCGATCGTGCCACCATGTTCGAGCACGACATTGCTCAGCACCTCGAGATAGCGGTTGAGGAGCGTTGCGACCAATTCCGGCTCGATCGCGTGGCTCAGTTTGGTGAAGCCTTCAAGGTCAGTAAAAACGACGAAAATCTCGCGCTTTTCGCCGTGGAGCGCAAGGCTGTCCGGATCGCGCAGGATTTCGGCGGCAATATCCCTCGGCAGATATTTGCCGAGCGCGCTCTGGGCGAATTTGCGCTGCTCGGAACCGATGGCGCGGGCCGCCGTTCCGACCGAGGCAAAGGCAACGAACCAGCCGAGGCCCCAGCCGAATGCGGGCAGCCCCTGCGTGTCGATTCCCCGCGCCTGCATCCAGAAAGGGATCAGGGTAATGGCGGCAAATTGGCCGATCACGCTCAGGGCAATCATGATAGGGCGCGCGTTGGAAATCGCTGTCACCGCGCCCGTGA
This sequence comes from Sphingomonadaceae bacterium, assembly GCA_041916635.1. Lineage (GTDB taxonomy): Bacteria > Pseudomonadota > Alphaproteobacteria > Sphingomonadales > Sphingomonadaceae > Aquisediminimonas. Next base: position 2,336,461 of record JAYRZE010000001.1, read on the forward strand.
CGGCCACGAGGATCGCGGCAAGCCACTTGACCCATCCGGCCGGCGGTTCCGCCAGTTGGCCATCGAGTTCTTGCGCCAGCATATGGGCATAGGTTTCTACGCCCCATGTCGATTTGCCGGTGAGTTTGTTGAGCGGCGTCTCAAAAATGTCGATGTCCTGGATTTGGCCCCCGATCAGGACATATTTCCCCGCAATCTGCTGGCGGAAGAGCTCGGTCGCCTCGGGGCTCTGGAAAAGGGTATCCTCGGCGAAAGTGTCGATCGGAATACTGGCGAAGACCGGGCGCTCTTTATAGGCCGGCAAACGGTAACGGATGCTGCGCGAGTAATTTTCGAACCTTGCCTTGCTCGCGGGATCGAGTGTTATTGGCAACAGATCCGGAAGCCCCTTCTGGAGCTTGGGCCAGCTGCGCAGCACATTGTCGTCGTCGGTCTGGATCATGATGCTGGCGGGCTTTACGGGCCCCGCTGCGATCTGTTTCTGGAAATTCTCGAGAAACTGCTGTTGCCATAACATCATCTTGTCTTCAGCCGTGCTAGCGGAAGCATAGGCGAGGAAGGTTGGCGTCCTGATCTCCTGAAAGGCTTTGATAATCGTCGGATCCTCGGGCTGCGGCTGATCGATCAGAATGTCGATACCGATGGCCTTGGGCTTGAAGCTGTCGATCCGCTTCAATGCCTTTGCAAGAATGGCCCGGTCTAGCGGGGAACGCTTGCCGGTCGCGGCCAGCGTCTCGTCGGTATAGACGACCATGACGATCCGGCTGTCCTGGTCGACTTTGTCCGCCGTCAGCACCTGCCGCCAGTCGTACAGCGCCCGTTCGGCCTCGATCGCAAGCGGGAGTTTCCAGCCATAGCGCGCGAGGAGGACTGCCCCTGCCAGAAACAATATGGTCAGAAGGAGCCGCCAGACGCCCAACTGGCGCAATCCGGTCCCCAGCCAGGCCTGCAGCGACCGGCGCCAACGGCCGGGTTGCCCTTCGGGCATCAGCGCCTCGTCAGCATGGCCTGCGCCCCGTCTCCGATGACGGCAAAGCCGGACCAGTAATAGGGGTGCGAGGTGGCGGCGTCATCCATCAATCCAAGCTGCGCATTCGCAAGCGCTTCGCCGACGGATTGCCCGTCCGCTCCTTTGAACAAGCCGGAGATCAGGCGTTCGGTCGCCTTGAAATCGTCGGGTGCCGGCCAGTGGCTGGCAAGGACGGAGCGGCCACCCGCGCCGATGAAAGCGCGCACCAGCCCGTCAAGCGCGCTCCCGCCGCCCGTCGTGACGCCGGCCTCCCGCGTTGCCGCGATGGATGCTTTGCCCGCCGTGTCGCAGGCGGAGAGGATGACGAGATCGGCGTTGATCCTGAGGTCGAATATCTCGCGGAAGGACAGCAACCCGTCTGAATCGCCTTCGCCGAACGAGGTTAGCAGCGCCGGGCGGGCAGGGCATTCGGGGCGTGGCGCCGTCACCAGTCCGTGCGTAGCGAAGTGGAGGATCCGGTAATCGGCCAGGTCTCCGCGCGCCATGACGGCAGTGTCCGAGAAGCCGGCACCGGTTACGATTGCCGATTGGCCGATTCCAATGGCGGCCTGTGCTTCTCTCAGTTCCGCGTCCGAGACAGGCTTGTTCCATTCGCTCGCCGGCCATTGGCAACCGGGGCCACCGATACTTGCCCCGCGTGTCGAAGCGGCACGGATCGCCGTGGAAACCGGGGCATTCCGCCCAAATCCCAAATATTCGCGGGCAGCATTCGACGAGGGTGTGTTCCGGGCATCGCGAAAGGCTCGGGCCGAAACGGCAGTGCTCACCGTGTGCCTGCGGCCCAGCCAATCGATTCCGCGAAAATCGAACTGGTCTGCATCCGGGTCCTGGATACGGGCAAGATAGGCGTCAACGCCGGGCTGGCTTGCGACCAGCAAGTTGATCGGCAAGCGCAGCATTGCGCCGTCAGGTTCGAATATCAGGTGACGGGCGCTCCCAAGCTTTGCAGCGACGGGGCCGAACAGATCGAGATAAAGCTGCCGGGCCAGCGCCACATTGAAGGGGTAGGTGTTAAGCTGTCCGCCTTCCTCTTTCGAAATCGTGTCGCGCAAGCCATCGACCGCCGCGTCGAGTTGTGCAGCGCTCAGCGGCACCCTGTATCCGGTTGCTCCCGCCTGATCGGCAAACAGGGCAAAGACTTGGCCGCCCGCTACGCTCAACTTGAAATAGGCCTCGCCCGGTCTCAGCGCCGCACGCAATTCGGCGAGAGTCAGCACACTTCCAGAGATCGCCCGATATTGCGGATAGGCGGACAGTTTCGCCTGGGTCGCCGCCTGCTCGCTTTCCAGAGTAGAAATATCGCGCTGGACCGTCGCCACCGCCTCGCGAACGCCGGATGAGTCGCTGGGCGTGGAGAGCAGGCTGGCCAGCTCGATCCGGCTGCGTTCGATATCGCGGTCGAGCGAGCGGGCCTGGCGGAAAAGGGAAGTCGCTTCGCCCGATCCTTCGCTCAGTTCGCGAGCAAGGACCGCTTGTGTGTCGGCAACGCCCGGCCTGACCAGCGTCTGCCCGGCAAGAAACATATCGTCCGCGAGCCCCGGATTACGGGGCATCTGTTCCGCAAGTAGAGCAAAATAGGGGCTCAGCAAATTGCCGAGGCCGGTCGTGGATGCACGATTGTCCGCCGCATTCTTCACCGCGCCATAGTATTCGGCCATGGCTTCGGCCGCCTTGCCATGGCGGGCGAGCATCGCCGCCAGCCGTGCCCGCGCGCCATTGACGGCTATGGTCTGCGGATAACGGGTTTCGAGCAATGTCAGCGATTCGCGCATCTTCGCTTCGGCCTCGCCCGTATCGCCCACGGCCTCTGTCGAGAGGGCGGTTTCGGCGAGGATCTGGGAACGCAGGCGGATCACCGAGACGACCCTGCCGTCGCGGACCGCCAACACGTCATGGCCTGCCTTTTCGAGTGCAGCCCGGCTTTCGTCGGGTTTGCCAAGCAGCCGTAACAGGGTGCCGCGGATCTGAAGCGCCTGCGCGTCAAGGAAGATCGCGCGTTCCTCGGGCGTAAGTGCCGCCGATCCTGACGGGTCGACGCGCTGGGCCAAGGGAACCCCCGCATTGATTTCGGCAGCGAGCTGCACACTGATCTCGATCATGCCGTTGGCCAGTTGCGGATTATCCCCCGGCAGTATGACCGCCCGGCCGATGCGCTCCAGCGCTTCGGCGTACCGCTTCTGATTCAGGAGGTGCAGTGCTTCGAAATTCCGTCGCAGGCGTGTTTGGATGCGGTCGCCGGTGGGCAGGCGGTCCACCTCTGCGAACATGGCATCGGCCTGTGCAAATTCGCCGAGGTTGGATTTCTGGAGCGCCCCGTTCACCAGATATTCGCCATAGCGGTCGGGGTCGGGCGCCGTGCCCTCCGAGCGCTGCTGGAGCGTATCGAAGAATTCAGCCGCTTCGGCATAGTTGCCGCTGATGTTGCGGCGGTATCCTTCGGCCAGCGCCTGATCCGGGTCGAGCGTTCCGGCCTGCACGCGGGCGAAGGCCGCCGGGTCATCGACCGATGTCGTCGCGACTGAAACCTGGCCGGGCACGTTGCGATCGGCAATGACGGTCCTGAGCCCAAGCTTCAGCGCGCTCTCATATCCGGACAGCCCTTCGGCGACCCAAAGTTTGTTGCCCTTGGTCCGCAGATAGACGACGTAGCCGACCGCAATGCCGCTCAGCCGGCAATGCAGCAGCGTGACGGGGCCGACACCGTCCACGGTTTCCGTCGCTCCGAATGCTGGGCACTGCGCTTCGTTCGTCCGGATTTTGGCAAGGCGCGCCTCCGCATCGGGACCGCGGAGCACATAGAGCTTGCCAACCGGCCGTGCGGCATCGCGGCACACGATCGTCCAAGACCGTTCGAACATGTCGCGAATCGCCGGATCATGGCCTCGGGTCTGGACCCGGCACAGCACGCCGCCACCGCTGCCGAGCCGGAAACTGTCTGCAAGGCTGGGTCGCGCCACCTGGGCGGCGGCAGGCTGATATGCGCCCGCAACCCAGAGAAGCGATGCCATTGCCGTTGATATACGCAAAGACATTCTCCCTCCGCCCGACCGCAGGGTGCTAGCCTAAAACGGCTTGCTTCAAAAGGCCTGTCTTCGGGCGCCTCGCGCTTGTGCTGGACAAGCGGCCCGCAAGCATCGCAAAGACCGCGCCGAGGATGAGGGGGCACGATGGCGGAGAGTGAACAACCGAACGGCAACGGCCGAATACTGGCGGCGAGCCTTGTCGGCACCGCGATCGAGTTTTACGATTTCTATATCTACGCCACGGCGGCATCGCTCGTTTTCGGGCCGCTTTTCTTTCCCGCCGAATCCGACTCCGCCCAGTTGCTTGCGGCCTATGCGAGTTTCGGGATCGCTTTCTTCGCCCGCCCCGTCGGATCGATTGTTTTCGGCCATTTTGGAGACAGGATCGGTCGCAAGTCGACTCTCGTCGCTTCTCTCCTGCTCATGGGCGGATCTACGCTGCTGATCGCCTTCCTGCCGACGTATGCATCGATGGGCTGGATTGCGCCATTCCTGCTCTGCCTCCTGCGCTTCGGACAGGGCTTCGGCCTTGGCGGCGAATGGGGCGGAGCGGCGTTGCTCGCGGTTGAAAACGCGCCGCCGGGCTGGCGCGGCCGGTTCGGCATGTTCCCGCAACTCGGCGCGCCGGTCGGTTTCATATTGGCGAACGGACTGTTCCTTCTGCTTGGGACATGGCTCAACCCCGATGAGTTCCAGCGCTGGGGCTGGCGGATTCCCTTCCTGTTGAGCGCGTTGCTTGTCATCGTCGGACTGTGGGTGAGGCTGCGGATCGCAGAAACGCCGGCTTTTGCGCGCATGCTCGAGGAAGAACGCCCGCCCGCCGTGCCATTGCGCGAGGCCTTCGCCCGGCACACGCCGGAGATCGTGTGCGGAACATTCGCGGCCGTTTCCTGCTTTGCCTTTTTCTATCTCGCAACGGCCTTCGCACTCGGATACGGAACCACGACCCGTGGCATTTCGCGCGAGACGTTCCTGTCGGTCCAGCTCGTGGCGATCTTGTTCCTCGCCGCCGGCATTCTCACCTCGGGCTATGGCTCGGACAGGCGCTCGCCGCGTTTTGTTCTGGCTGTCGGTTGCATCCTTGGCGTTCCGCTCGGTTTTGCGCTGGCGCCGATGCTGGGGGGCGGCGTGGCGGCGATCTTCGCCTTTCTTGCAATGGCGCTGTTCGTGATGGGATTGCTCTACGGCCCCCTCGGCGCGTGGCTTCCGAGCCTTTTTCCGGCACGCGTGCGCTATACGGGCGTGTCGATTGCCTTCAACATGGGCGGGATTTTCGGTGGCGCCTTGACGCCATTTGCAGCGCAGGCGCTTGCCGAACGCGGCGGATTGGCGTGGGTCGGGGGATATTTGAGCCTTGCGGCGCTGGTCAGCCTCGTGGCGCTGGCGCTGCTGCCAAAGGGAGTGGAGGCCCGAGCCGGAATCGAACCGGCGTGCAAGGATTTGCAGTCCTCTGCGTAACCACTCCGCCATCGGGCCGGGGGGACGAGCGCCTTTGCGTTTTTGCTTCTCCGCTGTCAAGGCGACGATCATGCTTGGCGCAAGTCCAAAGGCGCAGTAATGCAACGCCAGCGCAACAAGGTGTATTGCGCTTGTAAAACACTTGTGGCACGGGGCGAATTGTGAGCGAACTCGATTTTACAGCAATGCGTGCGGCAATGGTCTCCAGCCAGTTGCGCACGAACAATGTCAGCGACCCGCGCATCGTCGCGGCGATGGAGGCCGTCGCGCGCGAACGCTTCGTTCCCGCGGAGCGGATGGCGCTGGCCTATGTCGACGTGCCGATCCCGCTTTCGGGCGGACGCGCACTTAATGCCCCGCTCGTCACGGCGCGGCTGATTGTCGAATCGGAGATCAAGGCTGGTGAAAAGGTCCTGCTTGTCGGCGCAGCGACAGGCTATGCCGCTGCGTTGCTCGCCGAACTCGGTGCGAAAGTGACAGCACTCGAAGTCGATGAGGGGCTCGCTGCGGCGGCGGGTGCTGCACTGGGCAAGAAGACGGGTGTGACTTTTGTAACCGGGGCGCTCGAAGCAGGATGGCGAAAGGGTGCGCCATACGATGTCATTCTTATCGATGGTGCAATCGAGGCTGTGCCCGCCGCAATCGCGGCCCAGCTTTCCGACGATGGTCGATTGCTGACGGGGTTGGTCGACAACGGGGTGACCCGGCTCGCGCGCGGCTGCAAGGCTGGGCAGGGCGTGGCCCTGGTCCCGTTTGCCGATCTCGAAACGGTTCGGCTTCCTGGATTTTCTGCACCTTCAGGTTTCAGTTTTTAAGAGAAAAATTATGATCAAGCGATTGAAATACAAATTTTTATTGTTAGGATCGCTTGGCTTGATGGCGTCTGCTGCCGAAGCTGATACACTGCGCGAGGCGTTGGCCAAGGCTTATGCCAGCAATCCCACTCTCACCGGGGCTCGCGCAGGGCAGCGCGCCAATGACGAGAATGTCCCTATCGCCAAATCCCGTGGCATGCCGGGGCTGAATCTGTCCGGCGCCTATACCGAGAATATCCAGACATCGAGCAGCGCGTCTCCGGCGCGTCAAATCGGGGGTAGGTTGAATTTCGATGTCCCTGTCTATCAAGGTGGCGCTGTCAAGAATGCGGTCCGCGCAGCGGATTCGCGCGTCGATGCCGGGCAGGCCAATTTGCGGGGAACCGAAGCATCGGTGTTCAGTCAGGTCGTTGCCGCCTATATGGACGTCTTGCGTGATGAGGCAATTGTCGGCCTCAACCGCAGCCAGGTAAAGGTTCTCAGGACCAACCTGGAAGCGACGCGAGACCGGTTCGAAGTCGGCGATCTGACGCGGACCGATATCGCCCAGTCCGAGTCAAGGCTTGCCTTGGCACAGAGCCAACTCGAGGGCGCGGAATCCAATTTGATCGCCAGCCGCGAGCGCTATGTTCAGCTGGTCGGGGATGAACCCGGTGAACTTCAGCAGCCGCCACCGCTTCCAAACCTGCCGGCTTCGTCGGACCTGGCCGTCGAAAAGGCGCTTTCCAACAATCCGGACCTGATCGCCGCGAAGAAGAATCAGGATGCCGCGCGGTATGACATCGGCGTGGCGCGAGCCGCCCGCATGCCGAAGGTCTCGCTCGTTGCGGACAAGAGCTATGCGAACTTCCTGAACTCGTTGCAGTCGTTCATTCCGGGCTTCAACACCTCGCAGACGTCTGAAAATGCGACTGCCGGTGTGCAACTGACGCTGCCGCTCTACCAGGGCGGCGCCCCGAGCGCGCAGGTCCGCCAGGCGCAGGCGCGGTCGAGCCAGGCAATCGAACAGATGATCGCCACCGAACGCAGCGTGATCGCCCAGACCCGTTCTGCCTTTGCAAGCCTTCAGGCTTCGAACGCGGTGATCGTCTCGTCCGAGGCGGCCGTGAAGGCAAGCGCGCTCTCACTGGAAGGCGTGCGGGCCGAAAATACGGTGGGGAATCGCTCGATCCTCGACATCCTCAATGCCGAGCAGGAATATCTGAACGCTCAGGTGCAACTCGTCTCCGCGCGGCGCAATGCCTATGTCGCAGGCTTCACGCTTCTGGCCGCGATGGGGCAGGCAGAGGCGCGCGATCTGGGGCTTGACGGCGGCGCTCTCTACGACCCTGAAATCAACTACAAGCGCGTGCGCAACAGCGTCTGGGACTGGGATAGCGACCCGAAGCCAAAGCCTGTCGCAACGCGAACCGTTGACACGCAGGCACAAAATCCGTCAGTAAAGGGGGAATAGTGACGTCAGGGTGGGCATGATGAGCGATATCAGCAACGAGCCGACGATGGAGGATATCCTGTCTTCTATCAAGAAGATCATCTCCGAAGACAGCGCAAAAGTGCTTTCCGCGCCGCGCTCGCGTCGTGCGGCGGTACGAGAGGAGGCAGCTCCGCAGCCTGTCGCCGACGCACAGATCGATGCCGCGGAAGTCGAGGAGGATATCCTCGAACTGACCGAAACATCGCCCGAACCGGATGCGATGGCCGAGGCTCAGACCCCGGCAACGCCGTTCGCTCTCGTTTCCCAAACCGCCGAAACGGCAAGCCGTTCGGCGCTCGACGCACTTTCGGCGCTGATCGTGAAGCCCGATGTGCATGGAACCGACACGCTCGAAGGCCTTGTGCGCGAAATGCTTCGCCCGATGTTGCGCGAATGGCTTGATGCGAACCTGCCGCAGCTTGTCGAGAGCCTGGTCTCGAAGGAAATCGCGCGGATTACCGGTAAAAGCCTGATCTGATCGGGTTGCCAGTCGGCGGCGCGGCTGGCAAAGGCCGCGCGTCATGACCGAGCTTGCCAAAACTTTCGATCCGTCCGCAATCGAATCCCGCTGGTATCGCCATTGGGAGGAAACGGGTGCGTTCCGACCGTCGCGCCCCGATGCCGAGCCGTTCACGATCGTCATGCCGCCGCCTAACGTCACGGGCAGCCTCCATATTGGCCATGCGCTCGACAATACGTTGCAGGACATATTGATCCGCCACGCCCGGCTGCAGGGCGAGGATGCGCTGTGGGTCTGCGGCACCGATCATGCCGGCATCGCCACGCAAATGGTGGTCGAGCGCCAGATGAACGAGCGCCAGCAGAAGCGCACCGATTTCACCCGCGACGAATTCATCGCCAAGGTCTGGGAATGGAAGGCCGAAAGCGGCGGCGCGATCACGCGCCAGCTCCGGCGGCTCGGTGCAAGCTGCGACTGGGCGAATGAGCGCTTCACGATGGATGAGGGCTTTTCGAAAGCCGTTATCAAGGTGTTCGTCGATCTCTACAATCAGGGCCTGCTCTATCGCGACAAAAGGCTGGTCAACTGGGATCCTGGCTTGAAGACGGCAATCTCGGACCTCGAAGTCGAAACCATCGAGGTGCAGGGCAAATTCTGGCACCTGAAGTATCCGCTTGAGGATGGCAGCGGCTTCATTTCGGTTGCCACTACGCGGCCTGAGACCATGCTCGCGGATATGGCCGTCGCCGTGAATGGAGACGATCCCCGCTACAAGGCGATCGTGGGTAAGAAAGTACGGCTGCCGATCACCGGGCGGCTGGTGCCGGTCATTGCAGACGAACATGCCGATCCGGAACTTGGCTCGGGCGCGGTCAAAATCACGCCGGGGCATGATTTCAACGATTTCGAGGTTGGTAAGCGGGCAGGGTTCAAGCCCGCCGAAATGCTGAACATGCTCGATGCCGAGGCACGCGTCGTCCAGACGGCGGACGGGCTGATTCCGGCGGACTTGCTGGGCCTGACCGTCAAGGACGCGCGTGAGAAAGTCGTCGCGCTGCTCGAGGGTCTTGGCCTGCTCGAAAAGGTCGAAGACCGCGTCATCCAGACGCCGTTCGGCGATCGTTCGGGCGTGGTGATCGAGCCATGGCTGACCGACCAATGGTATGTCGACGCGGCAACGCTTGCCAAACCCGCGATCGAGGCCGTGCGCTCGGGCGCGATCAAGGTCGTGCCGCAGACTTGGGAAAAGACCTATTTCAACTGGATGGGGAATATCCAGCCCTGGTGCGTGAGCCGCCAATTGTGGTGGGGGCACCGGATTCCGGCGTGGTTTGGTGCGGACGGAACGGTCTATGTCGCCGAAACCGAGGCTGAGGCTCAGGCTTTAGCCGGATCGGATACCGTCTTGACCCGCGACAATGACGTCCTCGACACCTGGTTCTCTTCCGCGCTCTGGCCGTTCGGGACGCTGGGCTGGCCCGAAGCGGGCGAGGGTGCTTCGCTGCTCGCTCGCCATTACCCCAACGATGTCCTTATCTCGGGCTTCGATATCCTCTTCTTCTGGGACGCCCGCATGATCATGCAAGGTTTGCATTTCATGAAAGAAGTACCGTGGAAGACATTGTATTTACACGGTCTTGTCCGGGCGGCGGACGGATCGAAAATGTCCAAATCCAAGGGCAATACCGTCGATCCGCTGGGGCTGATCGACAAATATGGCGCCGATGCGCTGCGTTTCACGTTGACGGCGATGGAAAGCCAGGGCCGCGACATCAAGCTCGATGAGAAGCGCGTGGAGGGCTATCGCAACTTTGCGACCAAGCTCTGGAATGCCGCGCGCTTCTGCCAGTCCAACGGAATCGGCGCGTCGAAGGCAGTTGAAGCGCCGCCCGCAGCTTTGGCCGTCAACCGCTGGATCATCGGCGAAGTCGTGGAAACGCTCGCGAAGCTCGACAAGGCCATTGCCGACCTGCGCTACGACGCGATGGCCGATGCGATCTATCATTTCGCTTGGGGAACGTTCTGCGACTGGTATCTGGAGCTTATAAAGGGTGAGATGAGTGACGAGACCAAGGCCGTTGCAGGCTGGGTGCTCGACCAGATCCTTGTCATGCTGCATCCTTTCATGCCTTTCATCACCGAGGAGTTGTGGCACGCCCTGGGCGCGCGGAAATACGACTTGATCCATGCGAAATGGCCGTCGCCGAAAGCTGAAGTGGACGCCTTAGCTAAGGGCGAGGTCGACTGGCTGGTTACGCTTGTCGGCGAAGTACGTGCGGCCAAGAACGAGCTGGGCATTGCGCCGGGGGCAAAGCTCAATGCCTTTGTCCAGGATGCCTCGCCTGCCACGAAAGCCCGGCTGGAGTCGCAAAAGGCCGCAATTGCGCGGCTTGCACGGCTTGATGACGTCTCGAGTGGCGCGGCCCCCGAAGGTGGTGCAATCCAGCTTGTTGTCGAGGAAGCGATGTTCGTCCTGCCTCTGGCGGGCGTGATCGACCTCGATGCCGAGCGGGCCCGGATTGCCAAGGCTATCGAGGCCATTGTCAAGGAACGCGATAGTCTCGCCGGGCGGCTCAACAACCCGGCCTTTGTCGAACGGGCAAAGCCCGAAGCAGTTGAAAAGGCGCGCGCTGATCACGCGGAAAAGGCGGCAGAGGCAGAGCGGCTGACAGCGGCGCTGGCGCGGCTGGGCTAGCTCGGTTTCAATTCATCCCGTGACCAGGGTTGCCCGTTGTGGCGCTTCGCCTCTGCGCCTCGAGAACATAAAGAAGATACTTTAAGCTGGACCTCCAGACAGGTGGCAACTCGCAATCGCCAGAAAATACAGCGATTTCCTGTTTCAATTTCCTAGTGTAGAGCGATTGTCATCATGACCGAAGCCCGCTTTCCCGCCCTGCGCATGCGCCGCACACGTTCGACCGGCTGGAGCCGGTCGATGGTGGCCGAAAACCATCTTGCGCCTGCCCATTTGATCTGGCCGCTATTCATCACAGAGGGAATGGGCGTCGAGGAGCCGATCGCGACACTGCCCGGCGTTTCGCGCTGGTCAATCGACGGGATCGTGAAACGGGCCCGGGAAGCCCAGAAACTGGGCATTTGCTGCGTCGCGCTGTTTCCGAACACGCCGCACGCTTTGCGGACCGAGGATGGACGCGAAGCGCTCAATCCAGACAATCTGATGTGCCGCGCCATTCGCGCGATCAAGGATGCGCTGGGTGACGATCTGGGCGTGCTGACCGATGTCGCACTCGATCCCTATACGGCGCACGGCCATGACGGGCTGGTCGATGCACGCGGCTATGTACTGAATGACGAGACTTCTGCGATCCTTGTCGATCAGGCGCTGGTTCAGGCCGATGCCGGGGCCGATATCATCGCGCCGTCGGACATGATGGACGGCCGTGTCGGCGCCATAAGGGGCGCGCTTGAGGATGCAGGGCATGTGAATGTCCAGATCATGGCCTACTCGGCCAAATATGCGAGCGCGTTTTACGGACCGTTCCGCGATGCTGTCGGATCGCGCGGGCTTCTGAAAGGCGACAAGAAGACCTATCAGATGGATCACGCCAATAGCGACGAGGCGCTGCGCGAAGTCGCGCTGGATATAGCCGAGGGTGCCGATAGCGTGATGGTGAAGCCCGGACTGCCGTATCTTGATATAATAAAACGTGTTAAGGATAAGTTTCAAGTTCCTGTTTTTGCTTATCAAGTGTCCGGAGAATATGCGATGATAGAGGCCGCCACCACAGCCGGTGCTGGGGATCGCGATGCCTTGGTCCTCGAAACGCTCCTGGCCTTCCGAAGGGCGGGGTGCTCCGGTGTGCTGACTTATCATGCAGCGCATGCTGCGCGTCTTCTCAATGGCTGAATTCAGGATTGAGACGGAGCGGCTGAACCTGCGTGACTGGTGCGACAGCGATCTCGAGCCGTTTTCCGCAATGAGCAGCGACGAGCGTGTCATGGCGACGCTTGGGCCGCTCCTTGACCGTAGTGAATCGGACGGGCTGATCGGGCGGATCCGGAACTTGCAGGACTTGCACGGCCATACCTTCTGGGCGCTCGAACGAAAGGAAGATGGCTGTTTTCTGGGCTTTTGCGGCCTGATTCTGGGAAGCGTCGGGCCGATCGAGGGCAAGATCGAGATTGGCTGGCGCCTGGCTCACCATGCGTGGGGCAAGGGGTACGCCCGGGAAGCGGCGATGGCATCACTCGACTGGGGTTTCGCGAATCTCCGCGACGATCGCATCTGGGCCATTACCACGCCGGGCAATGTACGCAGCTGGGGATTGATGGAGCGACTGGGGATGAAGCGCCATCTTCAGCTCGATTTCGATCACCCGAATGTGCCCGACGGCAGCCCGCTTAAACAGCACATTACCTACAGCATCGCCCGGCCCGGTTCATGCTAACGGGATGGCAATGAACAAGAGCTAAAGCCGCCGCTTCAGGACAGGGGACCCCATGACATTGCCTCATGAAATTGAAGCGCCGAACGTAATCCGCGCCGTTCGCCTCCGCTTCATTATCACGATCTGCGCCGGCTCATTCCTCCTCTTCCTTGTCCAGCCCATGGTTGCCCGCATGGCCCTTCCTCGGCTGGGCGGCGCGCCGGCGGTCTGGAACTCGGCCATGCTAGTCTATCAGGCGCTCCTGCTCGGCGGATATGGCTATGCGCACTGGCTCGCGCGGTTTTCGGGAAGAGCGCAAGCAGGTATTCATCTTGCCCTCTTTCTGGCGGCCGCCTTGACACTACCCGTGGGACTGACGGCGGCATTCCCGTCGGCTGACGCCAATCCGATATTCTGGGTACCCTACCTGTTGCTAACTTCGATCGGGCCGCTGTTTTTCGTCGTAGCGGCGCAGGCGCCCTTGATGCAGCGCTGGTTTGCGCTTTCGGGTGGGGGGGACCCGTATCCGCTCTATGCCGCGTCTAATGTTGGCAGTTTCGGGGGCCTTATTGCCTATCCACTGGTGGTAGAGCCGCTTCTGCCCGTGGCCAGCCAAAGCCTCATGTGGAGCGGAGGTTATCTCGCGATCATGGCGCTGGTCGCCATTTCCGCTCTCCTGATGCCCAAAGTCGCGGCCTCAGCTCCTCCCACGGCCCAGCAAACCGATATTCCGGATCGATCGACGATCGGGCGCTGGATCGTGCTCGCCGCAGTGCCGTCCGGGCTGATGCTATCGACCAGCCTGCACCTGACGACCGATATTGTCGCGATGCCTTTGTTGTGGGTGCTTCCGCTCGGCCTTTACCTGTTGAGTTTTTCGGTGGCATTTGCCGTGAACCGGCGCCTCGCGGACTTGCTGAAGCGCGTTGCGCCGTTTGCGATCTTGATGGCGGGCTGCAGCGCGTTCATGGATTCGACCCGGTTTCCCTTTTCCTTTGCTTTCCTGATCCTGCTCAACCTGTTCGTGGTCTCCGTCGCGTTGCATTCCGAAATGTTCGCGCGGCGACCGCACCCGGAGCACTTGACTCGCTTCTACCTCGCCATGTCGGTCGGCGGGGTGTTGGGGGGACTCTTTTGCGCGATGATCGCGCCGCTCCTTTTCAATTGGACCTATGAGCACCCGATCCTCATCGTCGCTGCATCGCTTTTGCTTGCTTCGAGTCCCATTTTTGGCATCGGCAGACGCCTATGGGGAGGTTCGGGATCCAGTGGGGCAATGATTTCCATTGCTGCAGGCGTCCTGCTCATTTCGCTTGTTTCGGGGGGGCTCCCGAACGGACCGTCGCCATGGCTGGTGCAGTCAGTCGGCGCGACGCTCATTATTGGAGCGGCACTTGTGTCGCTCGGCAACCGCCTGCTCTTTGCCGTTTGCCTGGCTGCCCTGATGCTTGGATTGAATGGCTGGAAGAAGATCGCGCTCTCAGCGGAACCCGGCATGATGACGCGCAGCTATTTCGGCGTGTATTCTATGCAGACACTTGGCAAGGATGCGCGCTTGCTGGTTCACGGTACGACAGTGCATGGCGTCCAGAATCTGGCGCCGGACAGGCAAACCCAACCTACGACCTATTATGCACCGCGTTCGGGCATTGGCCTTGCGATGGCCGCCGCGCCGACGCTTTTCGGGCCAACTGCGCGGATCGACATTGTCGGCCTGGGTGCGGGAACCCTGGCCTGTTACGCCAAGCCCGGCCAGCACTGGAAATTCTATGAGATCGATCCCGCCATTGTAACGATAGCGTCGGATCCGAAGCGTTTCACCTTTCTCTCCAAATGCCTTCCGAATGTGAAGGTGGCGATCGGCGATGCAAGGCTCACGCTGGCCGCGGAGCGTGGGAACATGGCCGATATCCTGGCAATTGATGCCTTTTCGTCAGACGCCGTTCCGATGCACCTTCTGACTGAGGAAGCCTTTGCCACCTATCGCCGGCACCTGGCGCCGAACGGATTGCTAATGGTCCACATCTCCAACCGGTTCCTCAACCTGGAGCCGGTCTTGGCCGCCGCCGGAGCGAGGGGCTGGTATAGTGCAGCCCGCGACTACAAGTCGACGGCTGAAGAGCGAAAACTCAATTATTCGCCGTCGCTCTGGATCGCCTTTTCGCCTGACAAGGCAACCCTCGATCGGCTCATGGCATCAAATCGAGCCGAACACTGGCGACCGCTTGGCGGGAGGCCCGGCTTCAAGGCCTGGACGGACGATCACGCCAGTATCCTTTCGATCCTGAAGCCTTACAAGAGGGACAAATAGGGCGTCGCGCATGACCGACATCAGCATCATTCCGCTCAACGGAAAGTCACCTCGTATCGACCCGAGTGCCTTTATCGCACCAGGCTGCCGCATCATAGGAGATGTTGAGATCGGGGCAGAGGCCAGCATCTGGTACAATTGCGTGCTGCGCGCCGACGTGAACTTCATCCGGATCGGTGCGCGATCCAACGTTCAGGATGGCACGGTGATTCACTGTGATTCGGCGGAAGGCGGATTGAACGGCACACCAACCATAATCGAGGATGATGCACTGGTGGGCCATATGGCCATGTTGCACGGCTGCACGATACGGACTGGCGCGCTGGTCGGGCTCGGGTCGATTGTCATGGATGGCTGCGTGATCGAGCGGAACGCGATGCTGGCTGCCGGCGCGATGCTGACGCCGGGCAAGATCATACCCACAGGCCAGATGTGGGGTGGAAGGCCGGCCCGCTTCATGCGCGAACTCGATGAAGGCTGGTCAATCGGCAACCAGATGGCAGTGGCCCACTATGTCCGTAACGGCGCCACACACAAAGGCGCGGTCGAGTTTATCTCAGGAACGCGAGAAGTGCACCGATAGCCTGCGATTGCCGGGCATCGATCGCTTCGACTTCAGCAATGGCGGATTGGAGGGCCGGAATGTCGGGCGATCCCGGTCGCTGGTCAAGGAAACGGCGTTCATCATCAAGGGCTGCTAGGGCATCGCGTGCCGCGCCTGCAGTCCGCTCTAGCCTTGTGACCATAAGCTGCCCCTGAATCCACGCATCGCTTTCCGGCGCGGCCCCTGACGCGCGCGTGGCAGCCTGTTTCGCCGCCGGGAGCGCTGCCTCGAACTCCGGCACGCCGTCCCTTGCCTGCTTGAGAGCATCGGCGATACGCTCCAAAAGCGCGGGATCGGATGGCGGAAGCGGCGGTGGTGGAACCTCGGGCGATGCAAGCTGAGGCTTTTCGAACGGCCGCTTCGCCAGAGACGGGTATGCACCTGGTGCGGCGCAGGAGGATAGAAGGGCAAGGACCAGAATAGCCGTGACGCGCGTGATCATACTTCGTCACTAGAGCCTGATTGCGGTGGGCGAAAGGGTCTCGCATCTTTTCGTACGCAACGGGGTTGCGCTCCGCTCTGCCCCCGACTAAAGGCACCTCTCCCGCGCGCCCGTAGCTCAGCTGGATAGAGCATCAGACTACGAATCTGAGGGTCGGACGTTCGAATCGTTCCGGGCGCGCCATCTTTTCCATGCCGCCTTTTTGCCATAGTGGAATTCCTATCTTTACGCCTAGGCGCTGCCGCTTTAGCCCGGTGGCCAATGACGAATGAGCGCCGGGGGAGCGAGCCAGATGAAATTCGACGTCCTGATCGTGGGTGCCGGCCATGGAGGCGCGCAGGCTGCCATTATGCTGCGGCAGCAGAAGTTCGAGGGCACAATCGCCATGATCGGCGACGAGCCTGAAATCCCCTACGAACGCCCGCCGCTATCCAAGGAGTATTTCGCGGGAGAAAAGCCCTTCGAACGTATCCTGATCCGCCCCGCCAAGTTCTGGGAAGAGCGTGAAGTTACGATGCTGCTTGGCAAGCATGTTATCGTGATCGATCCTCAGGGTCACACGGTGAAGACCGCCGATGGCGAAATGATCGGCTATGGAAAGCTTGTCTGGGCTACGGGCGGATCTCCCCGAATGTTACCGATTCCGGGGGGCGATCTTCCCGGCGTTCAGGGCGTGCGCACGCGCGCGGATGCCGACGCCATGAAGGCGGCCTCCGAAGACGCGCGGCAGATTGTCGTCATCGGTGGCGGCTATATCGGGCTCGAAGCGGCCGCAGTGCTTTCCAAGTCCGGGAAAAAGGTGGTCGTGCTCGAAGCACTGCCCCGCGTCCTTGCGCGCGTTGCGGGCGAACCGCTTTCGCGCTTTTACGAGGCGGAACATCGCACGCACGGCGTTGACGTTCGCTTGGGCGTTAACGTGGTCGCGATCGAGGGCGAGGACCGGGCGACTGGCGTTCGGCTTGGCAATGGCGAAGTCATTCCGGCCGACCTTGTCATTGTGGGCATCGGCATCGTTCCTGCCGTAGAGCCTTTGCTGGCGGCGGGTGCGACCGGCGGCAACGGCGTCTCCGTCGATCAGTATTGTCGGACGTCGTTGCCCGACGTCTTCGCGATCGGCGATTGCGCGGCACACGCTAATGAATTCGCGGATGGCGCGACGATCCGCCTCGAATCCGTCCAGAATGCCAACGATATGGCCAATACCGCCGCGAAGGCCATTTGCGGCGATCTGCAGCCCTATTCGGCCGTGCCGTGGTTCTGGTCGAACCAGTATGACTTGAAGCTCCAGACCGTCGGTCTTTCGACAGGGCATGATGGCATCGTGGTGCGTGGCAATCCGGAAGAGCGAAGCTTCTCGCTTATCTACCTCAAGCAGGGGCGCGTGATCGCGCTCGACTGTGTCAATGCCGTCAAGGACTACGTGCAGGGCAGGGCGCTCGTCACAGGGCGGCTGGTTCTGCACAAAGCCGCGCTCGCCGATGCGTCGCGGCCGCTCAAGGATATCGCCGCCGGCTGAACCGCCGCCACCGTTTCATTGCGGACAAAAAGAAAGCCCCGGCATATCGCCATGCCGGGGCTTCTTAGTCGATCAGGTCAGGCAATCAGAATTTGACGCCTGCCGTGATGCCATAACGGCGCGGTTCCAGCGTGAAGATGTTGGTGAACAGGCCCGACGACTGGTCGGCCACGTAAAGCCCCGTCACCGCGTTATTGTCGAACACGTTCTGGATCCATGCCCGGGCAAACCAGCGATCGTCATTGCCGTTGAGCTGAATCTGGGCATTCACTTGTGAATAGCCCTTCACCTTGTTCACATTCCCGTTGAAAATGTTGCCGAAGCTGTCGCCGGTATAGGTGAGGTCGGCACGGGGGACGAGAGTCATCCCGTTGTCGAATTCTGCCGTATACTGAGCGCCGATCGAGAATTTGTAGTTCGGTGCCTGGGGCAGTTCATTGCCCTTGATGTTCACCGGAACGCCGGCATTCTCTATGGTAAACGGCAAGGGGCCAGCAACACCGCCTGCAAAAAGTCCATTAAGCACAGCTTGAAGCGGGGCGAGTGCCGCGCTTGCGGCACCGATGTTTCCGGCTGCCGCAGCGGTCAGTATTCCACAAATTCCGAACGCTCCGGTTCCAGCGATCCCACCGTCCGCAGGAAACGCAGTCGGTGCCTGGAGCCCCAACTGAGTGTTGATCACGCCAACGAACTGATTGGTAATGGCAGCGCTGCCAGCGATGTTCGGGCGGACCGCACAGTTCGAGCCGTTTGTGATGTCCTTAATCACAACGGCGTCGGAGCGTCCGCCTGAAGGATCACGAGGGTTGCCGAGGAATTTGTCGGACGAAACCTTGGTGTGAAGGTAGCTAGCGCCGATGTTGAAAAGCCAATTACGGCTCGGCTTGACGACCGCTTCCGCCTCGAGGCCGTAAATGTCGGCGTCCACATTGTCATTGACCGAGGTCCGCGCAACGATGCGGCTCAGCTGGAGCGACTGGTACTGATAATAGAACGCCGTCAGGTTAAGCCGCAGCTTTCCACCTGCTAGCGTGTTCTTAGTGCCAATTTCGAACGCGTTCACAAATTCGGGCTCGAACGAGTCCGTAACCGCGAAGACCGGCGAAAGCGGTGGGTTGATACCGCCCGACTTGTAGCCGCGCGAATAGGACGCATAGACCAAGTTGTTCGGCGTGATCTGGAAGTCCAGGACCGCGCGGCCCGTAACTTCGCTGAAGGTCACCGAGCGGTCCTGATAGTCCTCGCATCCCGAGACGTTGGCCGCCGTCAGGATACCGGAAGCGGTGGTCGTGTTGATCGTGCAGGGAGTTTTCGGATCCGCGTCGAACGGCTGAAGCCGCGAACTGGTCGGAGCCCCCGTGACTGCATAGCCATAGCGGAAGGGCGACGAGAAGACATCCGTCGTTCCGAACGGCGTCAGGAAGTTCGCGAGCGTTGTGCGCGCCGAAATGAACTTCTTGTCGTGGTTGTAGCGCAGGCCGCCCGTGAACTTGATCCGGTCGGAAATGTCGAAATAGACTTCACCAAAGATACCGTATGATTTGAGGTCGAACCGAGGCGTATTGTTCCGGTACAAGGACGTACCGAGGAAGCCTGGAGGCGGAATCTGTGCACCCGGGATCGCCGCCAAGCCGGCACGGCCAAGCGCATTGAACGTGCCGAGCAGGCCAGTCAGGTAGTCGATGCCGAAAGAGTTGACAAAGTAGTTGTTATCGCGGGCTTTTGCATCAACGTAGATGCCACCCAACAGGAAGTTGAACTTTCCGTCGAAGTTGCTCGTGAAGATTCCTTCCACCGACCAGTCGCGCGAGCGGACGTTCGAGCGGTCGAAATCCTGTGGCGTCGCTGAGCATATCCGGTTGCCCCCATAGGAACCGTTGTCAGGCGTCAGGATGGTATCGGACGTGCACAGATTTCCCGTCGGACCATTGGGTATGACCGCTGCCGCAATCGGTGAAAAATACGCAGCCGGAAGCCCCGGGATGAGTCCTGCCGCTGCCGCTGCCAGCGCGTTGAGGCCCGTGCCAAATGGCGCCGTAGCGCTGGGGGCACCTGCGTAGAGCGCGCGATTCTGGATAGATTGGTTGTAGTCCTGCCGCGAGTCGACCTCGGATTTGTGATAGAAGCCCGTCAATTGCAGCTTCATTGGCCCGAATTCTTGCTCAAGCCGCGCTTGATATTGCTGCTCGCTGGTAAAGTATTCGGGCGTAAAGTCCGTATTGACCTTCCGCACATCGGCGGGGTTAGTAAAGTTGGCATAGGCGTCCGGACCGTAAAGGCTGCCCAGCCCGAAGAATCCCGGAATGCTGTTCACGGCGAGGAATTCCCTTGAGGTCAACACCCCTACAAACGTCGAGTTCGCATTGAGGACACCAAAGTCGCGGCGGCCCGCCAGGCAGCCCAGCACGCCGGTGGGGTCGCGCTGGCATTGTTGCTTCTGGATGCGTGCGCGATTGTCCTTTTCGCGGAAATAATAGCCCATAAGATCAATGGTTGTCGTATCGCTTGGCTGCCAGCGGAGTGAGCCGCGCACGGCATACATATCGCGGTCATCGACCTTCGAGTTGTCGAATACGTTCGTCGTATAGCCGTCGCGCTTCGTGTAGAAGCCCGCGAGCCGAATTCCAATTGTGTCGCCAATCGGCAAATTGACCATGCCCTTGAATTTATAGGCATTGAAATTGCCATATTCTGCTTCGCCCGAGGCGTGAAACCCGCTCAGGTCCGGTTTTACGCTCAGGAAGTTGACCACGCCAGAAGTCGCATTGCGCCCGAACAGGGTGCCTTGCGGGCCCCGAAGGACTTCGACGCGCTCAAGGTCGAAAAACTCGGTTTCGAACAAGCGGGTGCCCAGAAGCGGGGTGCCGTTGATGTGAATGGCGGTTGCGGAGTCGCATGAGGTGCCGACGCAAAGGTCGCCGATGCCGCGGATGGTAAAGCTCGAATTGGTGAAATTGCTCTTCGTGAAAGTCACATTCGGCAGGGTGAGTTGGAGGTCGCTTGAATTCTTGATCTGCTGCTTTTCAAGCGCTTCGGCCGAAAATGCGGAAACCGCGATTGGAACACTCTGCAGGGTTTCGGATTGGCGCTGCGCCGTGACAACGATATCGCCGATCCCTTCTTCTGCCGTGGTATCGTCCGCTTGCGGTGCGGTTTGCGCAAAAGCAGGGTTCGCGACAAGCAGGGCAATTGCAGTCGCGCCAAGCAATTCAAGCTTTTTCATGTGTCCATCTCCCACCTATTTCTACCGATCTTTCGGCAAGACGATGCATTTTTGCATCCGTTGTTGACTGTTTGCGTGTAGTTTACGCGCCCGTCAATGCTTGAATCGTCGAAAATTTGGCGGTTTTCAAAGGGTCTCACTTTGAAACTGGTCGAAATCGCCGTATAACGTAGCGTCAATCGTCATGTGCAGCACAATTGTTGCTCATTTGCATCATGGATCGAGGAAATAATGTGGCGCAGATGCCTGCGCAGGGTTATCAATCAACCATGGCTGATACCGACGAATACAAAATTCCGGATGCTGACAAGATTCCCGTGCCCGACGAAGTTGCCGATGCAGTCCGGACGCTTATTCGCTGGACGGGCGAGGACCCCGAACGTGAAGGTTTGCGCGACACGCCTGCACGTGTTGCGCGCGCATGGAAAGAATATTGCCGCGGCTATGGGGAAGATCCGTCACTGCACCTTACCCGCACCTTCGAAGAAGTCGGCGGCTATGACGAACTGGTGCTGCTCAAGGACATTCCCTTCCAGTCGCATTGCGAGCATCATATGGCGCCGATCGTTGGAAAGGCATCGATCGCCTACATGCCGAAGGATCGCGTAGTGGGGATTTCCAAGCTGGCGCGTGTACTCCATGGCTATTCGGCCCGGCTGCAGGTCCAGGAAAGACTGACTGCGGAAGTCGCCCAATGCATCTGGGACAATCTGCAGCCGCAGGGCGTGGCGGTGGTTATCGAAGCGACGCACGGGTGCATGACGGGTCGGGGCGTTCGCACTCCCGGCGTCGCCATGACGACCTCCCGGCTTCTCGGGTGCTTCTTGCACGATCACCGGAGCCGCAAGGAAGTCCTGAGCCTGATGGGGTATTGAGCCCCACCAAGCCACCGCCAACTTCAGAATTTGGTTCGAACCGTTACACCGTAGGTGCGGGGTTCTTGAAGGAAAGCGCCGCGCGCGATTCCGCCGCCGTTGGTACCAAGCGCTCCCGGAATGAACGCGCCGCCGCGTAACGGCACGTTAAAGGTCACGTTGCGGGTTGTCTCGTCGGTAATGTTGTTGCCGAACACTTCGACACGCCACCGCCCGTCCTGGCTGCCGATTCCCGCGCGAAGGTTGATCTTCGCATTGCCATCCTGAATGTCGAACGGGTTCTTGGTCGTGAGCACAGTCGGGCCATTGACCAGCACCGCCTGGGTTGACGTCCGCCGATCGGATTCGAGGCGGATTGACCCGTTCAAGGCGAAGCTCAAGGTGTTACCAAGATCATGCTCATAGTCGAACCCGGCAATCACCACGTGCTTGGGCGCGTTGGTCAGCTGGTTTCCGCACAGCGAAAGCACGACCGTACTGGTGCTTCCGGCGCCGCAGTTCTTCGGATAACGCGCGTCGGTGTAGGTATAGGCGAAATTGGAGGACAACGAGCGGGAGAGGCGCGCGTTCAATTCGAGTTCGGCGCCGGTTGATTTGGCTTTGCCCACGTTGAATGTCTGGAACTGGACGCCGGTGAATTCCAGAACCTGGAAGTTTTTGAGATCCTGGTGGAAGATGGCCAGATTGGCGGTCAACGCGTTATCGAGCAGCTTGGTCTTGATGCCCGCTTCATAGGCCCGGACGATTTCGGGCTTGAATCGTGGATCGGCACCACCCGCCGCCGCCGACGGATCGAGATTGAAGCCGCCTGCTTTGTATCCGCGCGTATAGCTCAGATAGGTGTTGATATTCTCGGCCGGCTTGAAGGTCAGCTTGCCGGTGTAGATCAGCTGGTCATCCTTGTAGACCTTGTCGAACGGGGCTGGCGCGATCGGATTGGCGGGTGTGCCCGCGCCGGGCAGGTTCTGCTGCGTCGAAAACGGAAAGCAGGTGAGCCCGGCTACGAGCGGAAAGAGTGGTGCAGTCGATGATCCGGCCTGAAAGAAAGGGTTTAGAGGGTCGAGGACAGCGGCGCACGCCGGTGAGTTGGCCGCGATCTGGAAGCCGACGCCGCGCTTGCGATCGTCAGAATAGCGGAGCCCGAAGTTGAAGGCTAGTGCATCGCTGAGCTTAATCGTGTTGTTGGTGAAGACCGAGAAGTTGCGGCCATTCTGCTTGTCGGCGTTGTTCGCGAAATTTCCTGCCGCGCTCACACCCTGTGCAAAGACGAGAGCCGGATTGGGGCCAAATGGTGCAAGTGCAGTTCCAATGAATGGAAACAGGTTCGCGCTGATATAGGCCTGATAGTCCGGTCCGAGGGTCAGCGTTGCGCGTTCGCGGATCCGCTCGTCCGAATAATAGGCGCCGACGAGATACTGGAACTTCTCGTCAAACGCGTCACCGGTAATGCGCAGTTCCTGCGAGAATGTCTTGATCTTGGTGAAGCTGTCAGTCGTCCCCGGGTTTGCCGTCGATCCCTTGCCTGTCGAGAAGACCTTCAGGCCGACAAAATCGCTTTCCTGCTGCGACGAGGACCTGGAATTCCGAAATCCCGTGATCGAGACGAGATCGGCATTGCCGAGCGAAAGATTGATCTCCGCGGACATGCCGTATTGGCGGATACGGTCGCGGAACTGCTCTGCGTTGGTCGTGCGGCTGTTGAACGCCGAAAGGCTGGTTGCCGGTGCGCCGCCGTTCGCAGGCAGGCCATAGGCCGCATAGGCCCCCGCAGCGACCAGGCTGCTTTCCTGCAGGATTACGGCGTCGCAGCATTTCTCGTTGGACCGCTGGTAATCCGCGATGAGGCGGATATTGAGGTCAGCACTGGGCTCGAAATAAAGCTGCCCGCGGACGATGTAGCGATTGCGGTCGTTGCTGGTGGCGCCTGTCGTGCTTTTTTGAAAGCCGTCCTGGTTGCGATAGGCGCCGGAAAGTCGCAGGCCCAGCACACCTTCGACGATCGGGGCGGAGAGGCCTCCCTGCACGTTGAACAGGTCAAAATTGCCGTAGGTCGCGTTGGCGAAGCCGTCAAAATTGTTGAGGTTGGGCTTCGCGGTCTTGACGTTGAGCGCGCCGGCAGAGGTGTTGCGCCCGAACAGTGTACCTTGCGGCCCGCGCAGCAGCTCAACCTGCGTGACGTCGAGCAGGTCTCCAAGCGCAATGCCAGGGCGACTCAGATAAACGCCATCGAGGAAGATGCCGACCGCGCTTTCAAGGCCGGTATTGTTGCCGGTCGTGCCGACGCCGCGCACGCGCAAGGTCGTGCCGCCGCTTTCAGTCTGCGAACTGTTGAGATTGAAGCTGGCCGAGACCTGGTCGAGCGCGCGGATATCGCGAACGCCTGCTTTGTCGAGCGAAGCGGCATTAAATGCCGTGACTGCGATCGGCACAGCCTGGAGGTTTTCCGTCCTAAGCGTAGCCGTCACGAAGATTTCTTCGGGCTCAGCTGCGGCCGTGTCATCGGCCGGTGGGGGTGTCTGTGCGAAGGCCGGATTGGCCACCAGAAGCGCCAGCGCCGTCGCGCGGCGAAGTTCGAATTTCGTCATGTTCCGTCTCCCGAGGTGCGGCCGACGTTTTCCGCCGTACCTTGCTGCATCTGCCGGGCGAGTTTGCGGGTAATTTGAATAGGCGTCAATGCCTGAAATTTAACAAAAGATCTTTATTTAGAATATGTTATGACATATTCTGAAGATAATATGTTATGTCTATCTTGGTACGAAAAGAAACGGAGGCGTGAATTTCAACGCCAGCGGGTTGGTTGTATTTGATGCAGTGCCCTAATGAGCGGCGGTTTCGGCCGTGGTCTGCCTTGGCTGAAAACCTGCCTGTTTCGGCGGTTTCATGATAAGGATGACGGGCAGGGCAGCCAGCAGCACATACATGATCAGCTTGAAATCATCGAGATAGGCAATCATCAACGCTTGCCGGGTGACTTCGGCATTGACCATCGCCATTGCTGCGTCGCCGAACGCGCCGAAGCGTTCGGCGGTGCTCGGATCGATCACAGCCATGCTCGACGCCGTGATGTGTGCAGCGAGGTCCTCATGGCTTGTCTGTGCATTATGGCCAAGAACGGCGGTCACGATCGAGATGCCGACGCTCCCGCCAATGCTGCGGAAAAGATTGAGCAGGCTTGCACCCTCGGTCCGGAAACGGGGATCGAGCGTTGCGAAGGCCATCGAATTGACCGGCATGAAGCAGAGGCCCATCCCGAGCCCCTGGAACACGCCTGAAATGACGATTGGTCGCCAATCCATGACCAAGGTCCAGCGTGTCATCTGCCACATTGAAACGGACGCGATCAGCATGCCTGTCATGATGATATAGCGTGGATCGACTTTCCCCGCGATCCGGCCGGTAATGAACATGCTGACGAGAATACCTACCCCGCGCGGTGCAAGCAGCACACCCGTATCGAGCACGTCGTAGCCGTAAATGCGCTGCAGGAGCGGCGGCATCAGTGCCATCACGGCCATCATCATCAGGCCAATGACGAGCTGGAAGAGGAGCGCGATGGACACATTCGCATTGGCGAACAATGCCCGGTCAATGAGCGCGCGCTTTGCGGTCAGGAGATGCACGACGAAAACCCATCCGGCCGATGTGGCGATCATCGCCTCGATCCAGATTTCGGTCGAATGGAACCAGTCCTGGTCCGTCCCCCGATCAAGCATGAGCTGGAGTGCACTCAGCGCTATGGCGAGCATCGAAAATCCGAAAAGATCGAAATTGCGTCGTGAAAGCGGCTTGCCCGGCAGGAAAAGCCAGATCAGGCTGAACGAGAGAAGCCCGACCGGAAGATTGACATAGAAGACCCAGCGCCAGTTGTAGTTTTCGGTCAGCCAGCCGCCGATGATCGGACCCATTATTGGGCCGATCATGATGCCCATGCCCCAGACGGACATTGCGCGTGCCTGGCGGGAAGGCTCGTTGATATCGAGCATCGCCGTTTGCGAAAGCGGTCCGATGAAGGCGCCGGTTATCCCTTGCACGAACCGGAAAAGCACCATTTCTTCCAGATGCATCGCAACGCCGCAGGCCATCGAGGTGATGACGAAACCGCCCACCGCGATCAGGAAGAGCTGTCTGGAGCCGATGCGGTCGGCAAGCCAGCCGGTGATCGGCATCGCTACGGCCGTTCCGATGATATAGCTCGTCAGCACCCATGTAACGGTATCGAAGGTCGCCCCAAGGCCTGCCTGCATATGGGGCAACGCGACATTGGCTACCGTCGTATCCAGCATCACCACGACCATGGCGAGCATTACGCCGATCGTCAGCAGCCCACGATTCGATGCCTCGAGTGCCGGGCGTTCTTCCAGGGGCTCAACGTCCGCCATTGCGGCTTGTGTCGATCCTGACATGCACCGAAAGGCCTGCGATCATTGCACGAGACGGCTTTTCGTCCAGGGCAATGCGTACCGGTACGCGCTGCGTGACCTTCACCCAGTTGCCGGTCGCGTTCTGTGCAGGCAGCACGGAGAATTCGGAACCGGTGCCCGCGCCGATGCTCGCGACATGCCCGTGAAGCGTCATTTCAGGATAGGCGTCGAAGCTGATCTCGGCCGACTGCCCCACGCGCATGTCTTCAAGGTCGGTTTCCTTGAAATTCGCTTCGATCCACGATCGGCTGCTCGCAACGATGCTGACGGCAGGCAGGCCCGTGATTATCATCTGACCGAGTTGGAGTCGTTCCGACTGGCTCACCGTGCCGGCAACAGGTGCGCGGATCTCCGTCCGTGAAAGATCGAGCAACGCCTTCTGGCGCTGGACTTGCCCCGCAGCGATTGCAGGGTCCTGCCCCGGTGCGGCAGAGCCCGAGGCCAGCGATGCACGGGCGCGTTGGGCATCGCCTTCGGCTTCGGCGAGTTTGCTGCGCGCGTCGCTTAGCGCATGCTCGGCCGCCTGAAGCCTCGCCGTGGTCGTAAAGCCGCGTTGCATCAGCTCGGACTGGCGATGATACTCCTTTTCGTAGAAAGCGATGTCCTCACGCGCGCTTTCGATGTCGTTGCCGCTGACTTCGTAGGCCGTCCGCATTCCGACCCGTCGGACCTGCGCCGAAGCAATCGTCGCATCGGCCTGCGCCACAGCTATCCGATAGGGCTCCGGATCGATGCGGAAAAGCAGGTCGCCAACTTTGACCAGCTGGTTTTCCTTCACGGCGACTTCGACGATCCGGCCACCGACTTCCGCGCTGACCGAAACCTTGTCCTGTTGGACATAGGCATTGTCCGTGCTGACATAGTGATCGTTGAGGACATAGTATGTCACGCCGGCGGCAGCGAGTAGAACAGGAACCGCTGTCATGAGCGCCATACGGCGCCACCGGCTCGGCTGCTTCGGCTCATCGATCGGGATAACGTCTTCGAGGACGATATGGGCGTCTGCATCAGCCATTGGCGGCAAGATCCGGCGATGGGCGGCGTGAAAGATTGGCGCGGATTCGCCCAAGCATCTCCAGCAGCTGGTCGCGTTCGGCAGGTGCAAGTCCGTTCATCGATTCATCGAACAGACCAAGCGCAAGCGGCCGCAGTTCCGCCAGCAGCGCATTGGCCTTTTCCGAAAGAAACAGCCGCCAGGCGCGGCGGTCGGAGGGGTCGGGTCGGCGCTCGACAAGGCCGGCCTCTTGAAGTCGGTCTACCATCCGACACAACGTAATCGGCTCCACTTCGAGAAGTTCGGCAAGTCCGCCTTGGTTGATGCCTTCATGACGGCCAAGCATTGTGAGCACCTGCCATTGCGGGCGGGTAACGCCGATGCCTCGCGCACGCTCATCGAAAGCACGGCGCAGGAGCCGGGAAACATCCGAAAGCATCTGTCCGAAATTGTCGCTCATGTCGTGCAGATAATAACTATACTTATTATAGTCAAGCTAAGCAGGTGATTTGTGTGACCAAACCGTCTGGCCAGTATGGCGCGGCGCCTCTATTGGGCGTGCAATCATGAATGCGCAGTTCGAACTCAATTCCAGTGTGAAACTGCTTTTCGACAGGGTCAGGATTCCGCTGGTCCTTGTCGCTGGCGAACGCGTTGCGCTGGCCAACGAAGCAGCAAGGGGGCTGCTGGGCGCCCATATCGTGGGGGAAGACGTTCGCCTTGCGATACGGCATCCGTTGGCGGTTTCTCTGCTGTCTGACAGGGCGGGCGGCACGGTTTCGATCGGCGGCCTTTCGACGCTTTCAAGCGTCTGGGAACTTTCGGTGCAAATACTCGATGACGGCTGGAGGCTGATCGAGTTGCATGATCTGAGCGCGCAATCGGATGTGTCGCGCGCGCACACCGATTTCGTCGCCAACGCCAGCCACGAACTTCGGACGCCGCTTGCGGCCATTCTGGGCTATGTCGAGACACTTCTCGAACCGCAGGCCGGCGGCGACGCTGCGACTCGAAAGCGGTTCCTCGGGATTGTCGAGCGCGAGGCGCGCCGCATGCAGCAGCTTGTTGACGATCTGATGTCGCTGTCGCGCATCGAGGCGGTCAAGCACGAAAGGCCAGACGACATTGTCGACCTGGCCGGCATCGCACGGGGGGTCGTGGCCGATGTCAACGCTGCGCACGACAAGGTTGCCGTCGCTGCGGCGTCGGGCTCGGACGCAGAAGCCATGGTGCCAGGCGATGCCGGCCAGTTGGCTCAGCTGATTCGCAATCTAGTTGAAAACGGCATCCGCCATGGTGCCGCGGGCGAACCCGTGTCGGTCGAAGTGGTGCGCGAGAGCGATTATGTGCGTCTAGTCGTTGCAGACAAGGGGGCTGGGATCGAGCCGGAGCATCTTCCCCGGCTGACCGAACGCTTTTATCGGGTCGACCCGAGCCGTTCGCGCGATGCTGGCGGAACCGGACTTGGGCTTGCCATCGTCAAGCATATCGTCGCCCGGCACCGCGGACAGCTCGATATTGCCAGTCAGCCGGGCTGCGGGACGAGCGTCCGTGTCCGCTTTCCCGGCGCCTGAATCCGCGTATGTCATAAAAGAGTCACATAAGTGAAACATTGGTGGCACGAAACCTGCCTAGGGCCCGGTTCAACAGCGTCGTGTGCGCTTCATTCAAGGACATTCTGATGACCAGATTTGCTTCGATTTCCGCCGTTTTGCTTGCCTCGGCCGCGTTGGCCGCCTGCGGTGGCAGCGGTAGCTCCAGCGGTGCGCGCGAGCAGATTCGCGCCGTGGGCTCGTCAACCGTGTATCCCTTCAGCACGGCGGTTGCCGAGGCCCTCGCCAAGGCAAATGCCGGGTTCAAGTCCCCGATCATCGAGTCGACTGGCACCGGTGCGGGCATGAAGCTCTTCTGCGAGGGTGTCGGCGTTGGTTTTCCTGACATTGAAAATGCGTCGCGGCGCATCAAGAAATCCGAATACGAAGATTGCGCCAAGAATGGCGTGAAGGACATTGTCGAGGTCCAGGTCGGGCTTGACGGTATAGCCTTTGCCGAAGCGAAGGGCGGCCCGGGCTTCGCGCTCACGCCTGTCGACATCTACAAGGCGCTCGCTGAAAAGCCATTCGGCAAGCCCAACACGGCGAAGACCTGGAAGGACGTGAATCCCCAGCTGCCTGCACTGCCGATCACGGTCTATGGCCCGCCGAAGACGTCGGGAACAAGGGATGCGCTTGCGGAACTGATTCTTGAAAAGGGATGTGACAGCGATCCCGCCATGAAGGCGCTGAAAGAAAGCGACAAGGATCAGCACAAGGCGATCTGCACCGGAGTCCGGACCGACGGCGCCTATGTCGAACAGGGCGAGAATGACAATCTGATCGTCCAGAAGCTTGCAGCCAACCCGAATGTCGTCGGCATCTTCGGATACAGCTTCCTTGAGGAGAATACCGACAAGCTGAAGGGTATTCCGATTTCGGGTGTGATTCCGACCTATGCCGCAATCACGGACTTCTCCTATCCGGGCGCGCGTCCGCTCTATATCTACATCAAGGCCGCCCATCTGAAATCCATCCGTGGCCTTCGGGAATTTGCGGCGGAATTCGCGTCGGCTTGGGGGCCTGATGGCTACCTCAAGAAGAAGGGCATGGTCATTTCCTCCGACGCCGTACGCGCCCAGAATGCCGAAATCGTGAAGGCCATGACCCTGCTCGACCCGTCAACGCTGAAGTAGCGACACGCGGCGGCGGATCGGGAGCAGTCATGCAATCCTCATTCCTGATACTGGTGGTTCTCGGGTTCGGCCTCGTCGGCTGGCTGGCTGCGCGTGCGAAAGCTGCAAAGCTGACCACACCGGGCAGCCGCCAGCTCCATTCGCTGCCGCGCTACCACGGAGCGTACGTGGCCCTGTGGGCCATCCTTCCGGCATTGCTGGCATTGGCGACATGGTCCTCTGTCTCTCCACAATTGATCAATTCGGCGGTCATGGCGGATCCCGCCGCAAGGTCATTGCCGGCCGAGGCGATGGATCGCGACGCGATCCTTTCCGAGGCGGCGCAGCTGGCGCGGGGCGAAATTGACGCGGGGTTCAATCCGGCGTCAGACGCCATGGTTCCGGCTTTCAAGGCGGCGGGGGCGAAATTCGGTTCGATCGGAATTGCTCTCACGCTCGTTGTCGCCTTTGCCGGCGGGGCCTTCGGGTACACGCGCCTCAACGCCGGTTTCAAGGCGCGGACCAAGGTCGAGCGCCTGACGATGCTCGTGCTGTTGCTGGCCTCGCTGATGGCGGTCCTGACCACCATCGGAATTGTCGCTTCGCTCATCGTTGAATCGGGGCGATTCTTTTCGGCCATCTCTCCCCTAGATTTTCTTTTCGGCCTCCACTGGAATCCGACGGCGGAGGGCGGGCCCGATCTTAGCGAAAATTTCGGCGCAATCCCGCTTTTCTGGGGAACGATCTTCATCGGCGCGATCATTGCGATGATCGTTGCGATCCCGCTCGGCCTGATGAGCGCGATCTATCTCACCCAATATGCCAATGCGCGGTTTCGCGCCTGGGTGAAGCCGTTGCTCGAAATCCTCGCGGGCGTCCCGACTGTGGTCTATGGCTATTTCGCCGCGCTTACCGTAGCGCCGCTTGTCCGCGACCTTGCCGTCAAGCTGGGCATGGAAAACCCATCCACCGAAAGCGCGCTTGCGGCCGGGCTGGTGATGGGCGTGATGATCATTCCGTTCGTGTCTTCCATGGCGGACGACAGCATTGCGGCAGTGCCGCAGTCGATGCGTGACGGTTCGTTGGCGCTCGGCGCCACGACCTCTGAAACGATCCGTCGCGTGCTGGTTCCCGCCGCGCTCCCCGGAATCGTCGCCGGCGTCATGCTTGCGATCAGCCGTGCCATCGGTGAAACGATGATCGTCGTGATGGCGGCTGGCGCGGCGGCCAATCTTTCGGCCAACCCCTTTGCAAGCATGACCACGGTGACGTTCCAGATCGTCGCCCTGCTGACCGGGGACCAGGATTTCAACACACCCAAGACCATGTCGGCCTTCGCCCTTGGACTTGTGCTTTTCATCGTCACGCTGCTGCTCAACATTGTCGCGCTGCGCGTCGTCAAGCGCTTCCGGGAGGCTTATGACTGATCATTCCTCCCTCTGGCAAAGTCCGGTGATGAGCCGCAGGCTCGCCCGTCGCTATGCATCCGAACGCCGGTTCAAATGGGCCGGTGCGGCGGCAATCGTCCTTTCGCTGTCGTTTCTTGCGTTCCTGATTGTCACGATGATTTCCAATGGCGCGGGCGGGATCGATTGGACCTTTCTGTCGAGTTCGGACTCGACGGATCCGGGGACGGCCGGCGTTTGGGGTGCCTTCAAGGGTTCGTTGCTGACAATGGTCGTCACGCTTGCCCTGTCATTCCCGATGGGCGTGCTGGCGGCTGTCTATCTCGAGGAATTCGCTCCGCGCAACCGCTGGATCGACATGGTAGAGGTGTCGATCAACAATCTTGCGGCCGTGCCATCGATCATATTCGGCTTGCTTGGCCTTGCTGTCTTCATCAATACCTTCCACCTGCCGCGCTCGGCCCCGCTTGTAGGAGGGATGACCTTGGCGCTGATGACCATGCCGGTCATCGTCATCGCGGGCCGAAACGCCATCAAGGCCGTACCACCCTCGATCCGCGATGCCGCTCTCGCCGTCGGCGCCAGCCCCGTTCAGGTCGTCTTCCACCATGTCCTACCGCTTGCGCTGCCGGGCATCCTGACGGGAACAATTATCGGCATGGCTCGAGCGCTTGGCGAGACGGCACCGCTTTTGATGATCGGGATGCGGGCCTTTGTCGCGACGCCACCCGACGGCATTCTGGCGCCCGCAACGGTATTGCCGATGCAGATTTTCCTTTGGTCGGATGAGGTGGATACGGGCTTCGTCCAGAACACGTCCGCCGCGATTATCGTTCTTCTCGCGTTCCTGATCTTCATGAACGGGGTCGCCATCTATCTCCGCAACCGTTTCGAACAACGCTGGTAGGCGCATTACATGTCAGAACAGACCTTCAAAATGACCGCACGAGACGTATCGGTCTATTATGGCGCCAAGAAAGCCATTGACCAGGTTTCTATCGATATCGCGACCGAACATGTCACGGCCTTTATCGGCCCCTCGGGCTGCGGGAAATCGACTTTCCTGCGGGCCCTGAACCGCATGAACGATACGATCGCGGGGTGTCGGGTGGAAGGCACGATCACGCTTGATGGCGAAGATATCTACACTTCGGGAATGGACGTCGTGCAGTTGCGCGCGCGCGTCGGGATGGTCTTTCAGAAACCCAATCCCTTCCCCAAATCGATCTACGAGAATGTCGCCTATGGCCCGCGCATCCACGGCCTGACCGCAACCAAGAGCGAACTGGACGGGATTGTCGAATCCTCGCTGAAGCGCGCTGGGCTTTGGGATGAGGTCAAGGATCGGATAAGCGAAAGCGGCACGGCGTTGTCGGGTGGGCAGCAGCAGAGGCTCTGCATTGCCCGCGCGATCGCCGTCGATCCCGAAGTCATTCTGATGGATGAACCGTGCTCCGCGCTGGACCCCATTGCGACGGCCCGTATCGAGGAGCTGATAGACGAACTTCGCGGCCGCTATGCGATCGTGATCGTGACGCACTCGATGCAGCAAGCGGCGCGCGTATCCCAACGAACCGCGTTTTTCCATCTTGGCAACTTGGTCGAATATGGCGCGACGTCGGACATTTTCACCAATCCGCGCGAAGCGCGCACCAAAGACTACATCACAGGCCGGTACGGCTAGGAGCGCAGGCACATGAACGAACACACCGTCAAATCGTTCGACGACGATATCAGCCAGTTGCGGGGGCTAATCGCGCAGATGGGCGGCCTCGCGGAAGTCGGCATCCAGGGCGCGATGTCGGCACTGGTCCGTCACGACAGCGCATCGGCTCAGAAGGTCGTCGATGACGATCGTAAGATCGATGCACTCGAAGCTGAAGTAGATCGCCTCGCAATCAAGATCATTGCCTTGCGGGCACCCATGGCGGACGACCTACGCGAGGTGGTGGCTGCGCTGAAGATTTCGGGGGTCGTCGAACGGATCGGCGACTATGCAAAAAACATCGCCAAGCGGTCGGGTGAAGTTGAGGGGCGCGGCAAGATAGAGCCGCTCACGCTATTGCCAGCGATGGCCGAGATTGCTGAGTCGATGGTCCATGATGTTCTTGACGCTTACGCGGCGCGGGACGCGGACAAGGCCGCGGAAGTGATTGCCCGCGACCAGAAGGTTGACAATTTCTACGACAGTATCTTTCGCAATCTGGTTTCGCACATGATGGAGAACCCCTCCACGATCTCGAGCGCGGCTCAATTGCTGTTCGTCGCCAAAAATCTCGAGCGGATTGGCGATCATGCCACCAACATTGCCGAAATGGTCCACTACGCGGCGACCGGCACACACCCGGCCGAACGTGAAAAGGGCGATGGCGGCCAGGCATGAGCAAGCCACGCCTGCTGCTTGTCGAAGACGACACAGCGCTCGCCGAGCTGCTTGACTGGCATTTTCAGCAGGAAGGCTATGATGTTGTTCGCACGCCCGACGGGGAGGAGGCGTTGCTTCTGGCCCGTGAAGCGCCACCGGATATTGTCCTGCTCGACTGGATGATTGAGGGCCTGTCGGGCATCGAGGTTTGCCGCCGGTTGCGGCGCGCAACCGACACAGCCAACGTTCCGATCATCATGCTCACCGCTCGCGGCGAAGAGGAAGACCGGATCCGCGGCCTCGAGACCGGTGCAGACGACTATGTAACCAAACCTTTTTCGCCACGCGAGCTGGTGGCGCGCGTTGCGGCAATCCTGCGGCGCGTACGCCCGGCGCTTGCGGGCCAGACACTCGTCTATCGTGATATCGAGCTCGATACGATGGCACACAAGACCAAGCGCGCCGGCAAGACGCTGCAGCTCGGGCCCACGGAATTCCGGTTGCTGCGTCACTTCCTTGAACATCCCGGCCGTGTCTTTTCGCGAGAACGGCTGCTCGATGCTGTCTGGGGCATGGACAGCGATATCGAACTGCGCACGGTTGACGTTCATATTCGCCGGTTGCGCAAGGCTGTAAATCTACCCGGCCTCCCGGACTTGATCCGGACAGTCCGTTCGGCGGGCTATGCGCTGGATTTGGACGCGTAGCGGCCGCCGCACGAGTCGTGAAAATCGTGTAAACCGCGATCGCATCCATTTCGGACCTATCCGTGTTGTTCAAGTCACAGAACAATAAGGGCTGGTCGGGCCCGGCGAGGAAATTGCATGCGATTGCTTGTGTGTGGCGGGCGCCACTTTGACGATTCGATGCTGGTGGAGCGAGAGCTTTCGCGCATCCACGCACGGACGCCAGTGTCGGTTTTGATCCATGGAGGATTGCCGGGCCTGGGCGTGTCGGCAGAAGCCTGGGCGAGGCGGAACGGCGTCCGCCTGATCCGCTATCCCGCAAATTTTTCCGCAGGGAAGCGAGGCGATTTCGAGCGGGATGATTTCATGCTGGAGGATAGCCGGCCCGACGCGCTCCTTGCTCTCCCGGGCGGGCGCCGGACCAGGGAGATGCGCGATCGTGCCCGCCGGTCGGGTCTGAGCATTCTCGACGCCGCCGAGACGGTCGACGAAATGCGGGCGCTTCCTGCTTGGGGTTAGGCCGTTTCAGAACTCGAGCGTGATGACCACAGCATCGCTATAGTCACCGGTGGGAGGCATCGGAGCATCCGCAGGGATCATCCCGCCGATCCCGATCATCGCTCCCTCCAGTCCCGGTACATCGAGCGGAGTTCCGGGAATGATCGATCCCACCTGGCTCCATTCGGTCCCGTCCGGTTTCAGGATCAGGTAAGGGATGAAGGCTTTTCCATCGGAGCGTTGCATCTGCCGCCGGACAGGGGCCGAGCTGGCTGATGGGGCATTTCCCGGCCCCATCGAGATTCTCACATTCGGAAGGTTGGTGAGGCAAACAAGCGTCATCGAACCCTGGGCCTTATGTCCGGCGACACTGATCGATGCGACCCCGAAGGCCAGATTCGTGTTCACCAGGAAGCCGCATTGTGGCGCAAGGCTCGCTGCGATGGCCAGATTCCCCAATTCG
The DNA here is from genome assembly GCA_041916635.1 of Sphingomonadaceae bacterium. Taxonomy (GTDB): domain Bacteria; phylum Pseudomonadota; class Alphaproteobacteria; order Sphingomonadales; family Sphingomonadaceae; genus Aquisediminimonas. Next base: position 2,371,620 of record JAYRZE010000001.1, read on the forward strand.
CCCAGCGGGTCTCGCGGCGCGCCCCAAAGCAGCATGCCGCAATTGTCTCCGTCATGGATCGATGCGACGAAGCCGCTCAACATGTCCGCATAATCGCCTGGATCCAGGCCCCTGAGCGTCAGTGTCTCGAACTCGGTGACGAGTTTGAACTGATGTCGGAAGGTCCGCACCCCCGGAGCGTCGCCGGGGATCGCCACGGTGTAGAGCGGTTTCAGCACCGGGGAGAGCGTATCTGAAGGGAAAGGCTGGATATCCGGAACATTGCCGGGTTCCGCGGTCAGGGAATAATGGACGCGAGAGTCGCCGGTGACGCTTTTGATCTGACGGACAACCCCATCCGGATGAAGGCCTAGTGGGGCTGCAAGGCACAACGTCACAAGCGCGTTACCCGTGCCGTTCGTCTCATAGGTGCAATTGAGCGAGACGGTCCGGCGGTCCGTGCGTTGACCGGCCGGTGTCTCGGCCGAAAGCGGCACGGGTGCCAGCGCCTCCAGTTCGGGTGTGCACTGCCAGTTCCCGGTCGTCGCGGCGCGGGCGGGCAGGGGGCTTGCGATTCCCGCAGCAAACAGAGCGGACAGCAGCAAGGCGGAGAAGACAAAGCGAAGCGCGGCGCGCAACTGTGTGGAAACTATTGGCATATCACCGGTCCTATCCTTGGCTGGTCGGCTTCCTCCTGCGAATAGGCGAACGTCGCGTTGCACAACCCCGCCTCGCCACGATCGATGGTCGCGACGTTGCTTTCCTTCAGGTCGCGCAGGAAGACTTCGCCGTCATAGCCCATGATTTCGGGCTCATGCCCTTCGCGCATCACTTGCGTTCCGGGCGGAAAGGGCTTGCCGTCCGCGCTCACGATCACGACAATCCCGGCAAAGACCTTGCGCACCCCGAAATCGACGATCGCGCCGTTCCGCCGGGCCGTGACGATGTTGAACTCCGTGCCGTTCTGCGCTTCGAAATCGGTCGGCAATTGCGTCGGATCAAGGCTGATGCGCGTTTCGTCGAACGCTTCCAATTCGGGCAGGAAGGCATTGCCCCGGCTATCGGAGCGCGCGATGCGTCGTCCGTTCTGGAGTATATCGGCTCCAGGCCCGGCGTTCTTGATGAGTGCAAAACTTTCACCGATCCGATTGGCAGGAAAAAGGCGATCGTCGGCGAACAGGACGGCACCTTCAAGGCCGAACTGGCCGCGGGCATTCCCCCTCGTCTGGTCGATCGCTCCGGTTAGCAGCGCCTGGGGAAGCCGATACTCCAGCCTTCCCGAGCGGAAGGCGTTGCCTTTGTCATCACCCTGCTGCCTGAAGGTATAGCCCAGGCGATCCTGTCGCCCGGCGTTGAAGCCGTTCAGCGTGACGGCGTAGTTGTTCGTCCCGCGCACGCGGTCTCCACTGAACGTTGCATTGGCGAATCGTCCGAGCCGGAGGCTGAAGGTCAGGCGGGCCGCAATGTTGTGGTTGTTCTCCAGATCCATAAGGGCATTGCCATTGACCGAGAGCCGGTCTGTCAGCCGCCGGGAGAAACCGGCAGCAACAGTGCGGGTCTGCTCTCCGGAAAGGTCGATCCGGTTGTAGGCCAAGTCGATTGTCGTGGGATCGAAGGGCAACTGGAAGAAAATTCCGGCCCGGTCGATCGATTCCCTGCGCGCGCCGGATGACGGCAGCCCGCCACGGGGGGCGCCGTTCAGCGCGCGAAGGGCGGTCACGTCGCCCAAGGTGCTGTAGTCGCCGAATTCGCGGACGAGCGAATAGAATCCGTTTAGGCCGCCCAGCCCGATCTGGTAATCGGCGGAGATCCGCCCGCCGTTCCTGCCATTGACGTCGCTGAGGCTGAGCGACGCATTGAGCGCGCCGAGATAACCGAACGCAGCCGCCAGCCCCACGCCTCCATTGATCAGGCCACCGCCGGATTCCAGATGACCCTCGACCGTCAGCCGATTGGTGAGACCGTAGCGCAGCGTGGCGGAGCTTCCGAAGAAATCGAGATAGCGACCCAGTGTGCTTGATCCGCCAATCCGCGGAAACCCTGCCTCCAGCGAATATTCGGCAAGCCCTTTGCGCAAGAGCCCAGGCGCGAAATAGATGGGTCTGGAAATCCGGATTTCACGACCACTGGCGTCGATCGTGGTCACGCTCAGCGTCCGGCCGCTGATCCGCGGCAGCGATTGAAGCAGGAACGGGCCGCGTGGCACTTTGCTCGAAAAGACCTTGAGGCTGTCGACATAAAGGTCGAGCGAAGAAGGGAGGGCCGCTGTCCCGGCGAATTGCGGCAGCGGTCCCCGGAAAATGTCCGGGCGTTGCTGGAAATTGCTCTGCACTTGGATCCCGCCCAGGCGAATGGCGTTCGAAATTCCGACCGCGCCCGTCACAATGTCTCCCAACCTATAGGTGCGTGCGCGCGCAGGATCCTCGTGCCGGAAGAAGCTTTCGCCGCGTGCGAAGCCCCGCCCGGTGCCGAAGCTGCCGGTCCCCACGAACTGCCTGAAGCCGTCCGACGCCACCAGCACGACATCGCCATCGAGCGACTCGCGGCCGCCGCCGGCAAGCGAGGTGGTGCCGAGCAGCCGATAGTTGAGTTGTATGTTGCGCGTGGTCCGCAAACGGGAAAGATCGGTCTTGTCTCGCGGCTCGGTCACCGTCAGTAGAATGGGATCGCGCAGATTGTCAGGGACTTCGAGTGCGAGCGCCTGGTTTGGTTCATCGTAACCCGCAAGTAGGCCGGGCAAGCTCGAAAGCGGTACGAGGTCGGTGTCGGTGAAGCCGGCTGGAACCTTGATCCTCGCGCCTCGCAGATCTCCCGCGATGGCGCTGAGCATGCCGGTTGCACTTCGCTCCACTGCAAAAACGCCGTCCTGCGCTTCGCCGTTGATGATGGGCGAAAGCACGAGCGTCTGGGGTTCGGCGCCAAGCTGCATATTGGCGGGCGGAACCCCCGGTCGATTTACCAGACTCGCGCTGAGGGGTTCTCCTCCTGCCCACACGCTCGGGTCATAGTCGAGCCGGGGGGGCGGTGTTGCCAGGCTGTCGTCGTTGAAAATGGCGGGGTCGACGGAAAGGCTGGGTGCTGCAGACGCGTTGCCCTGCGGGAAGAGCGAGGCGACGACGAACCCGAAGACCGCCTTCAGAAAACGGAAAGGCGATGCGCGAACCACGACTCCGCCCCGGCGGCTCAGGGCGCCGCCACCGTCAACGTCGCACGGACCGCATCGGGGGATCCCTTGGCGGCTGTCACCGTCACTCCTGTCCCGATGGCATAGGCAGGCGCGCCCACCGCTGATTCATAGGTCAAACTAGAGCTTGGCAGGACATAGGCATTCGATCCCGTGGCGATGATCTTCGTCGATCCCGAAGGCCCTTCCACCGTAAAGTCGGTCAGCTTCAGATGGCGACGGCCTTTGTTCGTCGCCGTGACATGCAGCTTTCCGCCCGCGCTCCATACCCGCCATTCGACATCGGGCTTTGCGTCCTTCGTGCTGAAAAAGGCAGGGATTGATGCGCGAAGCAGGAGTTGCACGCCGCTTGCCCCCGCCTTGGGATCGATCGGCGGTGGCAGCTCGTCGATCAGCAGGCGATAGCTTTCTTCGCCCGAAACCGGTGTGGCGGCCACGCGCGCCAGTCGCAGCGTATATTTGGCGCCGGGCGGGATTGAAGCGACTGGCGGGCTGGCAACCACGTCGCGCGTCGGCTCCAACACTTCCTTGCCTTCCACCTGCTTCCAGCGAAAGATGCGGATCTGCACCCGCGTTGTCGCGTCGCTGTTGTTGATCAGGCTAACATTGCCCGCCTTGTCTGGCGCTATCACGGCGACGCCGACGGGTGTAATCGTGATCGAGGCGGCTCGGACGGCAGGAGGTTTTGCGAAGCTCAACAGCATGGCAGACGCTGCGGCAAACGGGATCGCTAGTCTCTTAAGTGTATCACGCACAATTTACTCAATTCATCAATAGGATATGTAAACCGTCAGCGTATCGCTATAGGTTCCAGACGTTGGCCGCATGTTGCGGGGGTAGGGACCGAGGAGTTTGGCGTAAAAGACCACGCTCGCGCGAGTCACGAACGGGTTAGGACCGACTGCGACCAACTCGGCGATCGCTTTGTGGCCGAGGAACGGCGTTTGGCAGGCAGAGTCCGCATCATCAGCGCACAACTGATATTCGATGCCCTGGCTGGCGGGTAGGCCGTTGAGCGTCATGTAGCGCGGCGAAATGGCAGCAGACGCGCCATGAAACAGTGCAATCTCCACCGGGGTGATGCTGCCGGGGGGGAATTCGCCACCCGAGCAAATCATGAATACGCCGGCAGACCTGACCAATTGGGGCAATGTGTTGTCCGGGCCGGTCATCAGTGCACCAAAATCCGCGTATGATCCGTTGTTGACGTTTACGTTGCAACTCGATCCGCCCGGGGTCGGGGGCACGGGGTCTCCACCTTTTCCTGCTGCCAGTGTCGCGCGACCCCGCGCGTTTGACGGCCTTGCCGGCTCGCCGTTTGTCACGGCATCGCCAACGCGCATCTGCACCGTCAGCGTGCCCGAAGGGCCAGCCTGGGCGTAAGCACGGTCAGCGGTCATCATTAGGATGGCCGCAAGCGCCGTAGCGCGCGTTCTTCGGTGCAAGAGCGGTATGGCTCCAGCACGGAAATATGCCCAGAGCGTCACAAACATCGCGCCTGTATTGTCGAGGTATTTTTCGAGCAGGGCTTGGCCGGATGGGGAAGGGCCGCAACTATCCCCGCTCCAGCTCCGGAGCCGATAGCCATGGCTGGGAGCGAAAATCGCAATGAAGGAAATAGCGGCAGGACATACCCGCCGAAGCGACTTGAAACTTCGCACTGGCCGGGAGTCGACTCCAACAAGAGATGGCCCAATCCCATAACTCGATCCCTTTCGGCGACTCCGGCCCCATTGCCGCGTACGGCTTGATGTCCGACCAGCCTGATCCTCCTGATCAATAGGTGATCTGAAACGTCACGGAATCCGAGTAGGAGCCGCTTCCAGTGTTCACGAGCGTCTGATTGGCTGGAATCTGCCCGTAGATTGTGATCGAGTTGGATCCGGCCGCCAATCCCGAGGAAAGCGCATCCGGGACAAGATCGTATTTCTGCATCGGGATCAGCGGGTTGGCCCGGCCTGAATCGATATACAGATTATATTCGATCAAGCTGGGTTCCCCCGCACCAGAAGCATACATGATCCGTCGCTGGTTGCCGCTGGCATTGACGCCCGCGGTGAACTCAATCTGCGGTGCGGGAATGCCAATCGAGCAGTTAAGGATTATGTCTCCTCCAGCCGAACTCGATCCGTCGATCGGCTGACTGTTCACCCCAGCGTCCTGTGTGCCGAAATCGAGAACCGCATTGTTCCCGGCCCCGCCGCTTCCCAGGCTGCAGCTGTCGGCGACAGTCATCGTCACGTCGAGCGTACCGGAAACCGAGCCCGCATGGGCTGCAGGCGTCACGCCAAATAGCGCGGTAACCGCAAGTGCGACCGGGATTCTCATTGCCCGCCTCCTGTCCGGCGCTCGGCTTCAATAAGTGATCGTCAGGCTGACATTGTCATTGTAACTGCCCTGATCGATCACCGTTCCGCTGGCGATCCGTCCATAGATCGTCACGCTATTCGACCCGGCCGCGAAGGCCGAGATCGGGAAAGCCTGATCGATCGTGTATTCCGCCGTACGACCCGCGTCCTGGTAAAGCGCATAGGGAACCGAAGGAATCGTCCCTCCGCTGGTTTCCTTCAAGGCCCGGACTCCGGAAACAAGATTGTTCGCGCCGATCGCAAGCGTCGGCGAGGTCGCCGTACCGTCGCAATTTATGGTGAGCGTCGCACCTGTGTCCGCATCAAGCGGCGTCGTCAGCGTCTGGGCCGGGATCGAACCGAAGTCGAGCGCGGCAGAGCCATTGGCAATCGAGCAAGACGTCGTGACCGTCAGCGTCGTGTCCAACGTTCCGGTGGCAGTTGCGGCCAAGGCTGGCGTCGCCGCAATGATGGCGCTGCCACATACGATTCCCGCGATGATCTGTCTTTTCATGATGTTGTCCTTCTTCTTCAAGTTCAATAGGTTACGGTCACGGATACAGTATCCGTGAAGGCGCTTCCATTTCCGATTGGAAGCGCCGCTCCACTGGGGATTCGCCCGTAGATGATGATGTCGCTCGTGCCCGCTGACAGGTTGCCATTGCCGAGCGTCTGAAAGGTGGTCGAGTCATACTTGGTCGTGCGACCGGCATCGGCGTAAAGGTCATAATTGACAAAGTTGGCCGTGGCGCCCTGCCTCAGCCGCCTCTGCCCTCCGGCGGCCACATTGTTCCCCGCGCTGACGTTGATCGTTGCCGAAGAGACGGCATCCGCACAATCTATGGTGAGGCCGGTGCTCTGGCTGTCGATGTTGCTCTGCGCCGTTCCGGCCGTCGCCGTGCCGAAACTGAGCGTCGCGCCCGCACTCAATGTGCAACTGTTTTGAAGCGTCAGGCTGAGCGATACCGTCGCCGGGTTCGTGGTCGCTGCCATCGCCGGCGCCGAGGCAAGGGCCCCGGGAATGGCCAGCACCGTACAAGCAATTCGTCTCGGAATGTTCATGAGAAACCTCAATATCCGGCGCCGTTGTGAGCCAACTCGGCCGGGGCAAGCGCCTCCTTCCGCCCCATGGCCGCCCGTTCGACATTCGTCTGAAATGGGCCCAGCCCGGCGCGGTCCCGTTCCGGAGCACCAACAAGTCCCCAAGGCCGAGCAATCGACGGGCGCCCATGGTGGTAGCCCTGTTGCCAAGCGCAACCGGCCTCGAGCGCCATTTCGCTTTCGGCGGCAGTCTCGATTCCTTCCGCCACGGCGATCGCGCCAAGCGATTCCGCCAGGCCGATCAGATGCCGAAGCGCCGCGAAGCCTTGCGCGGACGTCTTGGCGTAATGGATGAAGAAGCGGTCGATCTTCGCGACATCGGGCTTGAAGGCAAGCAGATGGCGTATCGAGGCGTATCCCGCACCGAAATCGTCGAGCACGATATGGCAACCAAGTTGCCGCAGCACGGCCACGAACTCCAGCGCATCCGAGATCGATGGTATCCGCGCGGTTTCGGTGATTTCGACATAGAGCCGCGCGGCAAGCTGGGGGTGCGCCTCGAATTCCGCTACCAAACGTCTCCACCAGCCGTCGCGTGCAAGGCTTTGCGCGGACATGTTGATACCGATCCGCCTCGCCGGGGCGGCATGGAGCTCACGAAAAACCTTTTCCGCCACGAACCTGTCGAGCGCGCGTGCCAGCCCGAGCCGCTCGACCGCTTCAATCGCTTCACCGACGGACTCAATATGCCCTTCGGGCTTGAGAATTCTCAATAGGCATTCGTGGTAGAGAATTTCCGAAGGATTCTCGGCGCTGCCGATCGCCTGCCAGGCAAGCATGAGCCGCCCATCGCGCATCGCATCGAAAAGGTTGACGGCCAGCGCCATATCCGCGCGGTAATGCCGACACCAAGCGTCGTCAGGGAACGCTGGATTGCCGTGAACGGTCGGCATGACCTTGTTTGCGCAGTTTCCCGTGTCACCCGTGGGAGCAAGCGATACGAAAATGTGAAAGCGCTGGCCGTCATACGCAACCGGGTTTTCGCTCAACTGGCGGAGCACATATTCCGCCGACCCAAGGGACTCCCGGCTACGCAATCGGTGTTTCAGAAACTCTCTGACATGATCGGAAGCCGCCAATGCCGCTCCCGGACCATAAACCCGGCTTATCTCATCGAGATTGTGGATTCTGACCGACGGGGTGGACGCTGTGGACTTGATCGAACTACCAAGAGCAGTGAAGCCGCTTTTCGCCGGCTCCGATGCCCATAGACGCTCCGCTTTCACCGCCACCATTCCCATATCGGGTCGCTCCTCAACCCCGAATCAACTCCGGACTTGAGACGGAATAACCAAAAGTGTATCAGTCACTTTCCAGGCCCAAAACGCCCGGTCTTTTTTGGTGAAACAACAAGCCGATGAAGACGAGGGTCGTAAACCAATCATGTCCTGGACAATGTTCAATCTCGACGGTCAGCGTAAGTATCTGACCCAATCCGAAACCCGCCGCTTCCTGGGTGAGGCGCGGCGCGATGAGCCTGCAGTGCACAGCTTCTGCTGGCTGATCGCCGTGACGGGATGCCGGATTTCGGAGGCCCTGGCGCTCACTCCCGCAAACATCGACTTTGAAGCAAGAATCATTGTATTTGAATGCCTTAAGAAGCGCAGGCGGCATGTCTATCGCTCGATCCCAGTGCCAGCGGCGCTGCTCCAGTCCCTCCGGATGCTGCTTCGCGCCGCGCGCCTTAGAGATGGCGAGCGGATATGGCCGTGGTCGCGGATGACGGGCTACAGACGGGTCCGCGAAGTCATGGAACGCGCGGGGCTCAATGGCACGCACGCCAGCCCGAAAGGGCTCCGCCACGGCTTCGGGGTAAGCGCGATACAGTCTGGCGTGCCGCTCAACATGGTCCAGCGCTGGCTCGGCCATGCAGACATGAAAACGACCGCAATCTACACGAGCGCGATGGGGCCGGAGGAGCGGGACATCGCCGCGAGGATGTGGGGACGCGCATTCGAGGCTCCGGAAAAATCCGCCGCAATGATGCCGGATCACTGGCCGCGCCCAAGCGGACCCGGATTATCGAGTCGCAGGAATTCCATTTCAAAACAAAGAGTTGGAAATGCGGGGCGACACGTCGCCGATCTTGCCGTGGCTGAGCGCGCTCGTTCAGTATTAATCGGGGATGGATAGGTTTATCGGATCAAAATCAAGAAATAGGCTTGCGCCGTGTTACAATATTGGTTATATTGTAACAGAAATTATCGTGATTTTTCATGATGTTAACCCCTTACAGCCAGTTTGCTTATCGGTGGGCTGTAAGGCGTTTTAGCAAATTTTTTGAAAAATATACAAAAAATTGCATCCGAATACTTTCAAGCGGAGTAGTTAACTTCCATTTTGGCGGAATTCCTTTAAGTTACCCGGCCGCGCCGCGCATGTTCGGGGGAGCGCCATGCCTCGCTCGCCGTGATGTCCGCGAGTGTATCGACGGCGTGCCATATGTCCTCGAAACGGAGGTAGAGTGGCGTCAGTCCAAACCGTGCGATATCGGGAGTGCGGAAATCGCCGATCACACCGCGCGCGATCAGCGCGTTCATGATGACGCGCGCTTCCGGATGCGCATAGGAGATATGGCTGCCGCGCTCCGCTGCCATTGCGGGCGAAACAAGGCGGAATTCGGGGCATCGTTCGGCCATCAGCGCGGCGAATAGCGCAAACATTCGCTGCGCCTTGTCGAACAGCGCCTGTTGGTCTGCTTCGAGCGCAATGTCCACTCCCGCCTCCAATCCGGCGAGGCCAAGGATGGGTGGCGTGCCGGCAAGGAAACGGTCGATGCCGGGCGCCGGCCTGTATTCATCGCGAAACTCGAACGGTACCGCATGCCCCATCCAGCCGCGGATCGGGGAGACCAACGCGGCTTGCAGGTGGTGCGCGACATAGAGGAACGCAGGCGCCCCTGGACCCCCGTTCAGATATTTGTATCCGCAGCCGATGGCCAGTTCCGCGCCGTCCGCATGGAGATCGAGCGGTACCGCGCCGATGCTGTGGCTCAGGTCCCATATGATGCGCGCTCCGGCTGTCCTGGCATGAGCAGTCATGGCCTTCATGTCGTGGCGATAGGAGGAGCGGTAGTGAACATGGCTGAGCACAACCGCGGCGGTATCGGCGCCAATCGCATCCGGCACGGCCTCGGTCGGGACTGCGAGCAGCCGCTTCCCGAGCAGATCGGCAATACCCTCGGCAACGTGAAGGTCGGTAGGGAAATTTCCCGTTTCGGTAACGATGTCGCTCCGTCCCGGATTCTGCCGGACAAGCGCACCGAGGAGCTTGAAGAGGTTGACTGACGTCGAGTCCGCAGCGATCACTTCGCCTGCCTTGGCCCCCATCAGCGAGGCGATCTTGTCGCCGATACGGGCAGGCGCGCCAATCCAGTCATGATCATTCCAGCTTCGGATGAGTGACTGGCCCCATTCCTTTTCCACAACCCCCGCGATGCGCGCCGGTGTGGAGCGGGGCAGGGCGCCGAGCGAATTGCCGTCCAGATAGATCACACCCTCTGGAAGGGCGAACCGATCGCGGAAACAGGCAAGCGGGTCCGAGGCGTCGAGCGCGCGGACGTCGGCGACGGTCATGGGCATGCCGGTCATCCTATTGCTTCGACAGGCCAAGCGCGCGCTCGATTTCGACCAGCTCCGTCGTCCAGGATGCGGTACCCGGCGCAATCAGTTCCACGTGTCCTTCCTCGGGAATGGTGACACGGCGGACCTCGACGCCTGCGGCCTTGGCCTTTGCCGCATAGCTTTCCGCAAATGCGGGGGGTGCAATCCGGTCTCGCGTTGCGTTCACAAGGATTTGCGGCGTCGCAAAGGGCATCATCGCGGCCGGGGATGTATCGCTGTAAAGGTTGGGGCGCTCGGGCGTCGCAGCGCCGATCAGCTTTCGCACGGGTTCCGCATCGCAGGTGTCGCCGGGCGGGATCTGCGCCGCCTCAAGGTCAGGCAAACCGCCGATTGCGATTGCGGCGGCAATGTGCAGCGGCTTTGCACCATGGAGAGCACTGCTGCGCGCAATCCGGTCGCGCGCGGCTAGCCACAGGGCCAGATGGCCTCCGGCCGAATGTCCCAATGCGACGATGCGATCGGTGGCCAGATGACGGCGCGGCGCCTCCTTGCCGAGCAGATCGGCCGCGGCCGCAACGTCGTGGAATGTTCCGGGATAGCCTCCGCCGGCCCGGTCAACACCGCGATATTCGATATTCCAGACGGCGATCCCGCGCGTGCGCAGGTCGTCGGCAATGTAGTTCATGATGCTCGCGTCGGCGATATCGGATTGCCAGCAGCCGCCATGAACCATCAGGACGACGGGATGCGGTGCCTTGCCCTTCGGAAGCCAGAGATCGACGAATTGAAGCGGATCAGCCCCATAGGGAATCCGCATATCGGCTTTTGGCCTGGGCCGGTCGAGCAGGTCGGGCCACCGCATCGTCCCGCCCGAAGCAGGTATCGCTCCCGAAAGCGGGAGGCAGGCGGCCATCAGGCCTGCAATCCATGTGCGCCGTTTGATCCGCATTTGTGTTCCATTCCATTGTTCCACCAAGAGGCGCGCCACCATCTCCCAGGCGGACGTCGAGACCTATTACACGCATCGGCCAGCGCCGGATTAACATTTGGCCGAAAGCCCAGGTTCGCAAACGGGAATGACATAAACATACATTTTCATATGAAAAGGTTTGACTTCGATTGAACCTGTAATAGGTTTCAGGCCAAGTCAATGGAATCGGAATCGTCGCGCAAAACAATTGGGAGAATTTGCATGAGTGACGCTGTGGTGGCCAGCCGCAAGCCGTTTTACAAGGAACTGAAGGCGGGTCGCACATACGCATGGTGTGCGTGAGTTTGCTCGACGAACCATGCTGCGTCATTCAGGCAGCGGCAACGCGGAGCGATCCAGCACCAGCCTGGTGGTGCCGGACGGTGGTCTCGAACGACATGGGTGCGCAGCACATGACGCAATTCTATGCCGAACTGGTTGTGGGAAAATCGCCCGTCCTTGCCTCGCAGGCAGGTGACGTCGTGCTCTGGATCATGTCTGGGCGGGGAACGGTGGAGATATCGGGCCGCAGCTTTTCCGTCGGGAAGGAAACCGGCGTCTATGTCCGTGCCGGCGAAGCGTTTCGCGCAGAACAAGGCGGCGAAGCGCCGCTCACCTTTTTCATTTCAGCCTGCCCCGCGACCGATATTTTGGCCGAGCTTCCGGCAATGCCTGGCAATTTCGACTCCCGCTGGCCCGATCGCACCGTGGGCATCGATGAGGAACAGCGCCACGCGATGGGGCCACGCTATTTCCAGCTGCTCGTCGACAAGCGCGTCGGATCGACAACGGCGACGCAGTTCATCGGCCATATCCCGCTTTCGAAGGCGGAAATGCACCGGCACCTCTATGAAGAGGCGCTGATCATCATGTCAGGCGAGGGCGTGATCTGGAACGATGGAAAGCGGGCGCGGGTTGCGGCAGGCGATGTGATCTTTTTCCCGCGCAAGCACCACCATTCGCTGCAATGCGTCAGCGCCGAAGGTATGGACGTTGTGGGATTGATCCACCCGGGAGACAATCCGGGGGTGAACTATTGAGGGCAGTGCGGGCGATCAGACCGCGTTGCGCGCCAGGCACAGCTCGCTTTCGCGAAGCCCCTTGATGAACCGATCGATGTCGGCCTCGTTGTTATAGGCATGGAATCCGGCACGGACGTTCCCGTCGCGGCATGACGTGACGATGCCTTGCTCCATGAGTCTTGCAACCAGTGCATTGTCGTCGCGAGCGCGTACCGCAACCATGGGCCCGCGCCGCGCATCGTCATCGGGCGTCGCGACCGCGATATTCTCCAGGGCAAGCCGGTCGAGCGCAAGCCGGGTCAGCTTGCGGACGCAATCCTCGATTGCACTTACGCCCAAGCCCAGGATCAGCTCGAGCCCGGCTTGCGCCATATAAAGGCTCGGCACCGGAGGTGTGCCGCCCTGGAAACGCCTCGCGCCGGGCCCCGGATCGTTGGCGAATATGTCCATTGCGTGCGTGTCGGCCTGGGCAAACCAGCCCGAAGTCGTCGGCACCAACGTTTCCGCCAGTGCTTTGCGGACCCAAAGGAAACCGATTCCAGCCGTTCCGAGAAGGTATTTGAGCATCCCGCCAACGCAGAAATCCACGCCCAGCGCGCCGGGATCGATCGCTTCGGTACCGACGGACTGAAAGCAATCCAGAATGACGAGCGCCCCCCGCTCATGAGCGATCCGCGCAATTTCACGAATATCGTCCGCCGGCAGCTTGCCGCCGTGCCGGTAACAGACATGGGATAGGGCTACTATGGCCGTCTCATCGTCGATTGCGGAATCGAAGTGCGAAACCGGTATGGTCCGGTCGCTTGCCTCCGGAACATGGACAACCTGGGCGCCACGTTTTCCCTGCGCGTGCCAGATCTGCGCACTGGTGGGGAATTCGTAATTGCTGACCACCACTTTGCGCCGCCGGTCGAAATCGACGCTGCTCGCTACCGCGTTCATGCCTGCAGATGCCGACGCCGTCACTGCGATTTCCTCAGCCTGCGCGTCGAGCAGAACGGCCATCTGGCGGCGGACCTCTTCTTCGAGCCCGACCCAGCCACCCCAGTCCGCACCGCGTTCGATCCGGTCTGAGAGATAGCGCTCCATGGCGGCGCGGACGCTGTCGGCTAGCAGTCCGTAAGATCCGCTGTTGAGGTATGTCTTGGATAGAGTCGTTGGAAACTGCGCTCGAAACCGCTCAAAATCGGGGGTTGCCGACATTCACTCTCACTCCTTTGACGAATTGCATGTCAATATATATGAAAATGTCTATAAATATAGCTCAAACTGTGTCGTTGGACGAATGCTGCCGGAACGCGGACATTGACCGGCGCGCGGGTTCCTTTAGGCTGGCTTGGTGACGAACGTGGCGGGGAAAAAGATGCAATCAGGCATGTCGCCTGCATCGGGGCCTTCGGGCGGGAATAATTGGCTCGACGATTACCTTCCGTATCAGCTGTATCGGCTGACCAATCGCTTGAATCAGCGTTTGCAGGCCAGGCTGCGAAGCCAGGGCGTAAAGCCTTCGCGCTGGCGCGTGATGAGTGTTTTGCGCTCGCGCGGGACTCTCACGATCGGAAAGATCGCGGAACACACCTTGATGGAACAACCTACGGTCAGCCGCGTCATTACCCAGCTTGAAAAGGAAGGCCTGGCGACGCGTCAGGTGTCTGCAGGGGATTCGCGGGCAACGGAAGTCTCGCTTACACCGGCCGGCGTTCAGAAGCTCGATGCGATCGTGACGACCGCGCATCGTCACGAGCAAGAGGCGCTTGCCGGATTGTCGCGTTCCGAGCTTGATACGCTCCGTGCGCTGCTCGGCCGGATCGAGCAGAATATCGACCTCCACCAGTGAGGCTGGCGAAGTCCCGATGACGGAAGATGCCCCGACGGTGCCCGCCTATGACGGGGCAATCACCTTCTTCTACTATGAGCAACTCGAGCCGGCGGTTCGCTGGTATCGTGACGTGATCGGTTTCCAGCCCGTCATGATCGAAGACTGGATGGCCTTGTTCCAGATAACGCCGAGCCACCGCTTGGGGCTGGTCGGCTCTACGGAGGGCAGCCAGTATCCTGTTGCGGGTGCGAACAAGGGGACCATGCTTTCCATAGAAACCGATCGACTTGAGGAGTGGCACCAGCGCTTGCAGAGCGCTGCCGTCCAAGCCTTGGACCAGGGATTCCAGCCCGGATGTCGCGGACGGACGGTCGAGTTCCGCGTCCGCGACCCGGGAGGGTATTATCTCGAATTCTTTCGCTGGGTTGCACCCGCGCCATAGGGCAGACGTAGCTCCGCGCGGCGCTCGCCCTACCGGTCTAGCGCGGTACGCAGGCGAGCAATGTCGTCGTGCCTTGTCTTGTTCGCGCTGTCCCGGGCGGCCGTTCGCATGTCGCGCAACGAAGCAAGCGAGCGGATCAAGACATCAAGCGGCGGCCCGCTCGCCGTGATGCCTTGAAGTCGTTCCGCCGGCAGGGCGTCTGCCGGCTGCTCGATGAACCGGGCGACCAGTTGGTCGTGATGCTGCCGGGCGGTTTCCCCGAACAGGTCGATGATTTCGAGAAACTGGCCGGCATTGTGCCGCCACACGGCGCCTGGGCCGTCCGTATCGAGCGCGCGCAGGAATTCGTCGAGGAGGCTACGGTGCGCCATGCAATCGCGCAGCCGCGCCTGGTCTGCGGGCATCATGAACAGCATCTTGTCGACCAGGAGCTGAGCATAATAGGGGTCGTTGGCCCGACAGAGCCCCAGCAGCAGGTCGATCTCGTTTATGCCGGAAAAATCGCCCGCATTGGCGCCGCGATATTCTTGCCGGCCGACGCGATAGGGCTTGTAATAGGGGCGCACGCTATAGAAGAATCGCTCGATATCGAGCGCCTCGAACAGTTTCCTGTTTATGGCGATCACGTCGCGCAATGCCTCCGCCGCGGCAGCGAACTGTACATCGGCCACGGGGTTGGTAACGCCCAGCGGCAGGACGCGGGCCAGCGCATCGGCGGCTCGCTGGAAGCTCAGGATCGCGCGCGTGTTCTCGTCGATGAAAAGGAATTCGTCGGTGAGCGAAGTGAAACTCTTGCGCACGCCGTTGACGGCCCGGTTATGCGTCGCGAGATGGGCTGTTGCAAAGCGCGGCGCCATGCCGATCGACGCCCCGACATGAAGCGCGAGCGAAGAGGCTTCGGGAAAGGGCGAACGATCCTCGCGCGCAGGGTTCGTCAACTCGTGCCGCCGTAACGATGCGAGGTAGAGGCCGACATTTCCCAACACGTCGAACCCGCTTTCGAAGCCGTCGCCGGTATTGCCTTCCTGCCAGAGCGCAACGACATGGACCTGTCCCTCGTCGCGGATCGCGGCCTTGATCGCGTTTCCCACGCCGTTGACATTCGAGCGATCGTCCTGCGCGAAGTAAAGATCTTCGAGCGCTGTATTCATTTCAACGAAAGCACCGCGGATCCAGCGGTCAAAGGCGATTGCGGCAGCCGACATCCCGTTTCCCTTGCTAACAAACTTACCTAGCGCTTGTGCGGCCGCAAGACATTATCGGCGTCGCGCTCCGCCTGCGCAAATTGGTGCGTCGGCAACCAGCGTTCCGCGACCCTGTCGGGTGTTCCGATGTCCGGAGCAAAGGGCTGAGTGCAGAATCGCAATATCCTGCGGATGGTGACCCCTACGGTTGTATAACTTAAATCTCAAGCAGTTTCAGGGCGTCCCTAAGTCCCTTGTAAAATCAAGGATTTCACTTGTATAGTGTTCGCGGTCGGTCGCCCCGATTTGCCTGAATTCCCATCAAAGTGTGGGAACGAATGTGGGAACGCATTAGGCAGGAATCGAACCGATGGCGCTGACAATATTGAAAGTGAAGAACGCGAAGCCGGGTCGCCATTGCGATGGCCGGGGGCTTTGCTTGGTGGTCAAGGATAGCGGGGCGCGGACTTGGGTGCTGCGGATGCAGCAATCTGGCAAGCGACGCGACTATGGCTTGGGTTCGGCAACCGAGGTTTCGCTTGCCGATGCGCGCAATGCGGCTGCGGCCTTGCGGCGGCAGGTGCGTGAGGGTTGCGATCCTGTTGCCGAACGGCGGATGGCGCGCAAAGTCATCCCGAGCTTCGAGGCGGTGGCGCGCGAATGCTACGACTCTTTGAAAGCAGGTTGGAAGAACCGGCGGCAGACCAGTTGGATTTCCAGCTTCGAGAACCATGTCTTCCCGATCATTGGGGCGCGCGCCGTGAATGCCGTGGACAGCGTTGCGGTCGTTGAGGTGCTTACGCCCATCTGGCTTGAAGTTCCTGACACTGCGCGGCGCATCCTACAGCGCATCGGCGCTGTGCTGGACTTCGCACATATCAAGGGGTGGCTGCCGGATGAGGTTTCGTTGCGTTCCGTGCGCAAAGGGCTTCCCCGACAGCTTGAGAAGGCGGGGCATCTTGCCGCCATGCCTTATTCGGAGGTTCCGGCGCTCGTGGCGAAGCTGGCAGCCGCAGCGCCGACCACGGGCCGCGATGCACTGCGCTTCACCATCTACAACGCCGTCCGCTCGAACGAGACGCGTTTTGCGGTCTGGACGGAGTTCGATTTGGATAAAGGCGTCTGGACCATCCCCGGCGAGCGCATGAAGGCGCGCGAGACCCATATCGTGCCGCTGTCAGCGCCCGCAGTCGCCTTGCTGCGAGGGCGCTGGCATGCGCGCACGAGCGACACCGGATTGGTATTCAGCAACAATGGCGAAACACCGATCAGCGATATGACGATGACCAAGCTATTGCGCGACGACGGCATCGCGGGCGTTACCGTCCACGGCTTCCGCTCCGCCTTCACCGATTGGGCGGCGGAGATGACCGACTTTCCCAAGGAGGTCGCCGATAAGGCGCTGGCGCATAAGCTGCCCAACAAAGTTGAAGCAGCCTACCGACGGACGGACTTTTTCGAGAAACGGCGCAAGTTGATGGCGCTATGGGCGCT
This sequence comes from Sphingomonadaceae bacterium, assembly GCA_041916635.1. Taxonomy (GTDB): domain Bacteria; phylum Pseudomonadota; class Alphaproteobacteria; order Sphingomonadales; family Sphingomonadaceae; genus Aquisediminimonas. Next base: position 2,388,726 of record JAYRZE010000001.1, read on the forward strand.
GTATCTGGACGACACCGCTATTCCGCTACCCGCTGCCGCTTGATGAGCTCGCGCAAGCTGGCGGTGGTGACGCGCGTCGATTTTCCGAGCTTCACTGTCTCGACCTCGTTGGCCGCAATCAACTCATAGAGCTTGGTGCGGCCAACGCCGATCATGCGGGCGGCGTCGTTGATCCTGACGCAGATCGGCTCGCTCACAGCCTTGCACTTTCGTTGCGATAGCCGACCGGATCGTCGATCCAGCAATTGATGGCCGATTCCCGCCAGCCCGCGCCGTGGATGCTGATCCGCACCTGACACGGGAAAGTGCCTTCCTTGATCTTGCGATACATCGTCGAGCGGGAGAGGCCGGTTCGGGCCAGAACGGTCTTGAGGCGGATAATCTTTTCGGAGTTTGACATGGGACGCTCTTTCATTCGGTGACAGTCATTGGCTCCCCATGAGATGAAGATTGGCCGAAGCAATTGACCGCGCAAGGGCGTTTCCGACGAATGCAAGCGCAGGCGCGCAAAGAGTTGCATCGCGCAATGACGGCTTGCGGACGGCTAGAGACGGCAGCGGCGGGCATTGGAGGGACAAGGTTGGGCAAGGCGCGGCGGAAAGAATTTCGACTGTCGGAAGCGGATTCCCAAGGCTGATCGCATCCGCCGATGCTTTCGACGCAAATTTGCGCCGGGTGTGGCCGGATTTAACGTCTGAGTCGGCGGTTTCTGCGATGCGACCGCCACATGCCGATTCGCTTGTAATTCGCGCGCGACCTCTAGCTCCGTGACAGATCAAAGTAGCGACACCTGTTGCGCTGCCCTTTGGGCGACCCGCTCTATCCGCTGGCGCGGACCGGGCCGGTAGTCCCGGCCCACTCGGGTTGCGATCGGGAGCAGGGATAGTGAGCGGGAAGGTTCAAGGACGCGCTCTGTCCCGCGCCTTTGGCGCTCCTGAGGGCGCGGCATTTTTGCGCTGACCCGCTGGCACTCTTGCCTCTCTCCTTGCCGGATGGGCGCTGGCGCACAGGCCCGCGCGCACACCATCCGGCGGCGTCGCGCCGCCCACAAGGGTGCCGTTCCTGCGCCGCGTTGCGGCTGGGGGGAGGCTAACCGCCTCCGTTTTCCCGATTTGAGGGAATGCCAAGGGCTTTGCCCTCTCGTTCCCAAACCGGAATAGACGCCCCCGTGTGGCGGTCGCTGCGCGCCCGCTGCCCCGCCAGGGCGTCGATTCCCGTTTTCCCTCCCCCTCCCGTCCTCGCCGGAAGGCAGAGCCGGATGTCGCTGGCAAGCGGCTTTCAGCTGGAAGGAAGGGACAATGACCGATTTGCTTTTGATGTATCGGGCTTGCTGGGCGGAGTGCCGGGACGACTATCTGCGTCAGGTCGCGCATGAGAATGGCTTGCCCATCGAGTGCGTCCGCACGATTGCCGCACACCTTGGCGAACGTGAGGATTTTGGGGCGCTAGTTCTGATTTGCGAGACGCATCGGAGCCGGTCGTACTGACTGCCATCAATCAGGCGTGCAAACTCTCCGCATCGCCGCACGGCTCGCTTTCGGTCTGGATCGTCGCATGGTGGATAGCGAAGCGGGCTTCGAGCATTTCGGTTAGTGCCTTGCGGACGGCCTCGGCGTCGCGACCTTCGGCCACCGCGACATGCGCGGTCAGGCTGGCATCGTCGCCCGCGACCGACCATAGATGGAGGTCGTGAACGCCGGTTACGCCCGCCACTTCGCCCATCGCGCCGCGGATCGCCTTCAAGTCGAAGCCGCGCGGCACGCCTTGGAGCAAAATATGGGTGGTATCGCTCAAAAGCTTCCATGTGCGCGGCAGCACCCACAGGCCAATGGCGATGGCGACCACCGGGTCGATCCAGTCGAGTTTGGTGAAATAGATCGCGATGGCAGCCGCAATCACGCCCAGCGAGCCGAGCATGTCGGCCCAAACTTCGAGATAGGCCCCTTTGACGTTGAGGCTGTCTTCCTTGCCGCCAGCAAGGATGCGCATCGAGATCAGATTCACGATCAAGCCGACGCTGGCGACGATCAGCATCCCCACCGACTCAACCGGCCTCGGTTCGAAGAACCTGCCAATGCCCTCGATCAGCACATAACCCGCGACCACGAACAGCAGGATGGCGTTGAACGCAGCGGCAAGGATTTCAAAGCGGCGGTAGCCAAAGGTGCGCTGGTCGTCGGGCGGGCGCTGGCCGATTTTGACTGCTGCCAACGCAATCGCGAGCGCGGCGCTGTCGGTGAACATGTGCGCGGCGTCGGACAGCAGCGCGAGGCTGCCGAACACGAACGCGCCGACCAGTTCCGCGACGAGAAACGTCGTGGTCAGCCCAAGCGCGATGGCAAGCCGCTTTGTGCTGGCCCCCGCGCCGTGGTTATGCCCGGCGTGACCACCGCCACCATGATCGTGTTCTGCGCCCATCGTTCAATCCTTCCTATGCCGGTAGTTCACCGCCGAACTTGTCAACGTCATCATATTCGCCTGTCTCGTGGTGCTTGTGCTGGCCCTTGAGCAGCAATTGGCTGATCGCGGGCAGCACGAAGAGGGTCAGGATCGTCGAGGTAATCAGCCCGCCGATGACGACGATGGCGAGCGGCTTTTGCACTTCCGCGCCTTGCCCGGTGGCGAGCGCCATCGGGACGAAGCCGATGGCCGGGACGATGCCGGTCATCAGCACGGCGCGGAAGCGTTCGAGCGACCCTTCGACAATGGACTGCGCGACCGATAGCCCGGCCTCGATCCGCTGGTTGATCGCGGTCATTACGACGAGGCCGTTCAATACGCCGACGCCCGCCAGCACGATGAAGCCGACCGCTGCCGATACCGAGAAGGGCAGTCCCCACAGCGCGAGCGCGAATACGCCTCCCGCGAGGCCCAAGGGGATTGCCGAATAAACCGCAATCGCCGGACGGAACCCGCGCAAGGCAACGAACAAGATGCCGAAAATCGCCGCGAAGACGATAGGGATGACCAGCGACAGCCGCCGCGATGCAGCTTGCAGATTCTCGAACTGCCCGCCCCATTCGATTGCGCTTCCTGGCGGCAGTTGCACTTGGGCTGCGACCTTGCTTTGCGCTTCGGCGATGAAGCTTCCCAGATCGTTGCCGCGCACATTGGCCTGGACAACGACGCGGCGCTGGCCGTTGTCGCGGCTGACCTGATTGAGCCCTTCGGAAAAGCCGAAGCTCGCGACCGCACCCAACGGTATCGACGTGCCTTCCTGCGGCAGCATGACCGGTAGCGCACCCACCGCGTCCAGATCGTCGCGGCCCGCATTGGGCAGGCGCACGACGATATCGAACCGCCGGTCGCCCTCGAAGACGATCCCGGCCTCGCGCCCGCCCAATGCAGCCGCCACGGTATCGGTCACATCTTCGAGCGTCAGGCCGTAGCGGGCGATGGCATCGCGGTCGAACTTCACGTCGAGCTGCGGAAAGCCCTCGGTCTGTTCGACCTTGACGTCGGCAGCGCCCGGCACCGTGTTGAGGACGGCGGCGACCTTTGCGCCTGTCGCGCTCATGGCGTCGAGATCGTCGCCATAGAGTTTGATAGCGATGTCGCCGCGCACCCCGGCGATCAGCTCGTTGAATCGTAGCTCGATAGGCTGGCTGATTTCAAAGGCGCTGCCGACCATCGGCTTCAACTTGGCTTCGAGCCGTTCGATCACCTCATCCTTGGTATCGACCCCAGCAGGCCATTCGTCCTTAGGCTTCAATATGACGAACGAGTCCGAGATGTTGGCGGGCATCGGATCGGTGCCGACCTCCGCCGTCCCGGTCTTCGAGAACATATAAGCGACTTCAGGGAGCGACGTCGCCGCCTTCTCGATTTGCCGCTGGAGCGTCAGCGACTGGTTGAGCGAAGTCGAAGGGATGCGGATGCCTTGCAGCGCGATGTCGCCTTCGTCGAGCTGCGGGATGAACTCGCGGCCCAGCATCAGGAAGACGAGGCCCGCCAGCACGAATGCGCCAACGCCCGCGCCGATCCACGGCCAGGGCCGCGCGACCGCCTTGTCGAGCAGCGGCACATAGCGTTGCTTGGCGTAGGCGACGGCCTTCACTTCCTTCTCAGCCACCTCGCCGCGAATGAGCAGCGCGACCATCGCGGGAACAAAGGTCAGAGACAGGACGAAAGCCCCCGCCAGCGCGAGCATGACGGTGATCGCCATCGGTGAGAACATCTTACCCTCTACGCCGGTGAAGGTGAGCAAGGGCGCGAAGACAAGGAAGATGATCGCCTGGCCATAAATGGTCGGGCGCACCATTTCGCGCGAGGCTTCGAAGACCTCGTGCAGCCGCTCGGTCAGGCTGAGCAAACGGCCTTCATGATGCTGGCGTTCGGCCAATCTTCGTAGGCAATTCTCGATGATGATGATCGAGCCATCGACGATCAGCCCGAAATCGAGCGCGCCAAGGCTCATCAGATTGCCCGACGTGCCGGTGGCGTTCATGCCCATCGCCATCATCAGGAAAGATAGCGGGATGACCAGCGTGGCAATGATCGCGGCGCGGATATTGCCGAGCAGCCAGAACAGCACCGCGATGACCAGCAACGCGCCTTCGAGTAGGTTCTTTTCGACCGTCCAGATCGTCGCGTTGACCAGCTTCGAGCGGTCGAGGACGGTCTTGACCTTGATCCCCGGCGGCATCGACTTGGCGACTTCGCCCAAGCGCGCGGCAACCGCATCGGCAACGATCCGGCTGTTGCCGCCTGCGATCATCAAGGCGGTGCCGACGACCACCTCATTGCCGTTTTCCGAAGCCGCGCCGGTGCGCAGATCGCCGCCGATACGGACATTCGCCACATCGCGCACCGCCACCGCCACGCCGCCGCGCGTGGCGACGGTGGCGCGCCCGATTTCATCGAGCGTGCGGATGCGGCCATCGGCCTTGACCAGAAACGCCTCGCCGCCGCGTTCGACGAAATTCGCGCCGACCGAGATATTGGCCTTTTCCAGCGCCTCGGCGAGTTCCGAGAAGGAGATATGGTAGGTTGCGAGCTTCGCCGGATCGGGTTCGACCACGAACTGTTTTTCATAGCCGCCGATGCTGTCGATTCCAGCTACGCCCGCGACGGTTTTGAGCTGTGGCCGGATCACCCAATCCTGCACCGTGCGCAGGTATGCGAGCTTCGAGACCTCGTCAGTGAGCATCTTGCCGTCGGTGGAGAGATAGCTGCCATCGGGCTGGAAGCCAGGTTTGCCCGCGATCTTCGGATTGGCCTTGGTTCCCGCAGGCTCATACTCGACGACATACATCAGCACTTCGCCAAGCCCTGTGGTCACCGGCCCCATTTGCGGCTCGATGCCGTCGGGCAGGCTTTCCTTGGCCTGGGTCAAGCGTTCGGCAACCTGCTGGCGCGCGAAATAAAGGTCGGTGCTTTCCTCGAACACGACCGTGACCTGGCTGAAACCGTTGCGCGAGATCGAGCGCGAGCTCTCAAGGCCGGGGATGCCCGCCATCGCGGTTTCGACCGGAAAGGTAACTAGCCGCTCCATATCGAGCGGCCCCAAAGCGGGCGCGACGGTGTTGATCTGTACCTGCTTGTTGGTGATGTCGGGAACGGCGTCGATCGGCAACTTCAAAAGCTGCGCTGCACCGAAGGCCGCGACGATGAGCGTGGCGATGACCACACCCCAGCGGAAGCGGATCGCCGCATCGAGAAGTTTTTCGATCATCTCAATGCTCCGCCTCGCCCTTGCCGAGTTCGGCTTTGAGCAGGAACGCGCCCTTGGTCGCGATCACGGCGCCGGGCTTCAGCCCGTCGACAATCTCAACGCGTCCGGCGCTGCGCTGGCCGACCGCGACGTTGGTCGCTTGAAAGCCCTTGGCGGTTTTCACGAACACCACGTCTTTGCCCTCGACCGACTGCACTGCCTCTTCGGGAATGCCAATGCTCGAACTGGCTGCCGCATTGCCCGGCATGATCCTCACGCGCAGCCCTTGGCCCGGTATGAGCTGGCCGGAGCCGTCCGGGACAAGCACAATGGTCGCCGTCTTGCTTTCCGGGTCAAGGCTGGGGGTCGCTGCACGCACCGTCGCCGTGACGGTTTCGCCGCCGAGCAGCTCGATGACCGCGCGGTCGCCCGGCTGCACGCGCTGCGCATCGGCGGGAAGCACCAGGGCATTGATCTGGATCTTGCGCGGGTCGGCGACGCGGAACAATTCAGCGCCTGCAGACACATAGCTGCCGAGTGTGGCATCGGCCTTGGTGATTTTGCCCGAAATCAGGCTGGTCACCGCAAGATACCGGCCATCGCCGGTAATCTTGGCAGCGCCCGCCGCCGATTGGGTGCGCCGTGCCTCTGCTTCGGCCTCGGCCAGCACTGCTTGTGCTGCCTCGAAATCCTGCCGCGCCGTCACCTTTGCCTCATAAAGTTTTTTCTCGCGCGCATATGCGGAGCGCGCTGCAATCAGCCTTGCCGAAGCGGAGCTGCGTTCGGCTGCGATTGCCGACGCATCGCGGCTCTCCAGATAGGCGATGGTCTCGCCCGCGCGCACATTGTCGCCCAGACGCTTGACGACCCTGGTCAGCGCGCCATCGGCACGGGCAGTCAGCACCGCCTCTCCATCCGGTGCGGCAGCGACTACGCCCTGCGCGATGATTTCGGCACCAAGGCCACCCGCCTGCGTAGCTTCGGTCACAATCCCCGCCGCCTTTGCGCGGGCATCGTCCATCTCGACGAGGCCTTCGACATGCCCTTCCTCTTTGCCTTCTTCGCCATGCTCGCCTTCTTCGGCAGGCGCGGTGGCGGCAGACGGGGCGAACACGGTGCGGCCCAGCATCACGCCGCCCCCGCCTAGCACGAGCGCGGCAATGGCGGCCCCTGCGATCAGTTTGTTTCTGTTGGTTTCGGTTTCCATGAGACGGTCCTTCACTGCGCGTTCGCGCGGATGAGCGCGGCGAGCGCGCGAGCGCGGTCGAGCCGCGCTTCGATGAGGTTGAGTTTGGCGGTGGTGAGCGCGGTCTGTGCGTCGATCAGTTCGATCAGCGAAAACTTGCCCGCATTGTAGCCAATGTGCGCGAGCCGCAGCGCCTCCTCGGCCTGTTGCAACCCCAGCCCGGCCAGTGCTTCGTAGCGGACCTCGGCAGCGCCCAAGAGCATCCGTGCGTCATATCGCGCACGGTTGGCATCAATCCGCGCGAGGAGCAGTGCGGACGCGGCGGCGTTGCTCTCCGCGCCAGCCGCTTCGATGTTGCCCCGGTTGCGGTCGCGGATGGGAAGCGGGATCGAGATTCCGGCGACCAGCGCAGTATCGCCGCTCTCGCGGAACCGCCGCACCCCGCCGCTCGCCGTAATGTCCGGTACCGCGTCCGAACGTGCGAGTTGCACCCTAGCGCGGGCCGCTTCGCGCTCTGCCGTCGCCAATTGCTCGTTGAGGCTTGTAGCGTCGGGGGCAGGCGCAGCAGGGGCGGCGTCCTCGCTGGCGGTCGCGGTCAATTCGGGATCGTCGCTGCCGATCAGACTGCCGAGCAGCCGGCGCGCGGTCAGCAACTCGCTAAATGTCCGCGCCTGCTCCGCCCTGGCTTCGGCCAGCAGCGATTCCGCGCGAAGCTGGCGTAGCGGCGGATCGCGTCCGGCATCGACCAATATCCGCGCAGTGCGCGCCAGCTCTTCGGCGGCTGCCGTGTTGTCGCGTGCCAGCACGGCACGGTCTTCCGCCGCGCGCAGTTCGGCATGGGCCGTGCGAATATCGCGTTCGAGATCGGCCAGCGCCGCCTTGTAGGTCAGGAAGGCGAAATCGCGTTCGGCCCGCGCGACGCCAAGCCGCGCGCTGCGCTTCCCGCCGAGTTCGATCCGCTGGCTCAGAGCAAGCGTCGCCTCGGTGCTGCGCAGCCCCTGAAACGCGCCCGACCCTGCAAAATTCTCGACCTCAAGGCTGAGTTCGGGGTTGGGCGCAACGCCCACCTGCCGCGCCCGCGCTTCGGAGGCGTCGGCGAGCGCCTTGGCCTGGGCCGCACGGGGCGAAGTCTGGACGCCTTGGGCTAGGGCGTCGCCGAGCGCGATGGGCTCGGCTTGAGCGGCTTGCCCGCAGGCGGCGATTGCGCCCGCAAGCAGTAACGCTCGCAATCTGGAAATCATTGAAATTCTCCTGAACCTTGAACGGGTCGCGCGGCATCATGCCGCGCGGGCGGTCAGGTTCAGGCGGCGGGCGGCTCGGTCGGCGGAGCCTGTGCGAAACTAGACATCGCGGGGCTGGTAGCGAGCGGGATCAACTCACCCGCTGCAAGCCGCTCCGAAGTCACCGCATGCCCCTCATAGGCAAGTGCGACGCTGCAATGATGATGCACCACCGCATGGCAAGGCAAATCGCCATCATGATCGGGGGCTTCGTGATCGCTGTGGTCCACGTTGGTTAGCATGTCATTGGCATGGACTTCTCTCAAATCCTGTGCGTGGGCGGTCGCAGGAACGATCACCGCGCTGAAAATCAGCGCGAGAAGCACAAATAGATTGGTAGTCCGACCCCGCATGACCTTGCGGTTAGCAGTCGCCGCACGGCGGGGCAAGAAAACTGTCACTCCCGCCCGCCACTTATCTTGGCGAGAAGATCGTCGGCAATCGGCATCGACTTGAACGCGCTCACATTCGAGCGCCCGGAATTACCGATGGGAATGCGCCCTGTCAGCGCGCCGAGCGGCGCGAGTGCCAGCCGGACAAGTTGCCCCGCCGCTTCCCGCCAATCGCGCAAATCGAAAGCGAAGCCGAGCATGGCCCAATGATTGGCGAGATGCGGCCCCAGATAGGGTTGCGAGATGATATGCGCACGTTCGAGCGCAACCCACGCGGCGGTATTGTCGCCCGAAGCGCGGGCAGCGTGATAGGCAGCCATTTCTGCGGTGATCAGCAGTTCGGCACGTTCGCGCATCAACATCGTCATGCTCGACCGCCAATCCCGATCCAGCGCGGGATCGACGCACGAAACTCGCGGTAGTGTTGTCCGAAGCTCGCTTCCAAATGCGCTTCCTCAACACGGACTTGTACCGCGCATGACCCGATGAAGACCGTCAGCGCCGCCCAAGCCCATGCGGCGTTTGCAGTCAAAGCGGCAGCTACGCCTTGCAGGATCATTCCAACAAAGATCGGATTGCGGCTGAACTTGAACAGACCATGCGTCACAAATAGCGGTGCGTCGCCTTGCCGCACCCCGACGCGCCATGCGCGGCCCATTTGGACCTGGGCAATGATTACGATGAAGCAGCCTACCAGCGCGAGAATTGCAGCCAGCACGGCAACGGCGAGCGAACTGCCGGATGCAGGAAGCGCCGATGCCAGAACCAACGCGGCAACGCTCAAAGCGAAACTGACTCCGGCGATGCGTTGAATCCCAGTGGCAGACATGAAGGCAAAGGCGCGGTCACCGGTGCGTCGCCGGATGGCAACCGCGCGCAGTAATGTCGCGGCGACGACGGCGATGATCGACAAAAAGGGGAGGGCTTGAAGCATGACGTTACGACTGCCCCGCCAGTTCGGGCGTGCGCAATTCTCCGCGCGCCTGCCGCAGCACTTGCACGCCGCCTGTCAGGGCGAGCAGCGCCATAATCGCGGCGACGATCAGGTCCGGGAGCGCGCTCCCGGTGCCGAACACGCCGAGCGCCGCCAGCATCACCGCGACATTGCCAATCGCGTCGTTGCGCGAGCATATCCAGACCGAGCGCATATTGGCGTCGCCGGTGCGGTAGCGAAACAGCATGAGCGCCACGCCGACGTTGGCCGCGAGTGCCAACGCGCCGACCGCCCCCATCGTCGCCGGATCGGGCGATGCGCCGTTTACGAAAGCAAGGACCGCGCTGCCGAATACCCATGCGGCAAAGCCCAGCATGAACAGCGATTTGAGCATTGCAGCGCGGGCGCGCCAAGCGAGCGCCATCCCAACGACGGCAAGGCTCACCGCATAATTGGCCGCATCGCCAAGGAAATCGAGTGCGTCGGCTTGCAGCGCGCGGCTGTCCGCCGCTGCGCCCGCGCCCATTTCGACCAGAAACATCGTCGCGTTGACGACTAGCGCGATCCAAAGAACGCGCCGCCAGCGCGGATCGGCCTTGGCCGTTTCGCTCCCGCAGGCGCTTTCGCAACAATGGTCTGACACGCTCAAATCCTTCTCGACAAATTCCGAGTCGGACAGCTATCTACACCCTGTAGCAACTACAGGGTCAAGACATGAAAATCGGCGAACTGGCGAGCGCCACCGCGACCAAGGTCGAGACAGTGCGCTATTACGAGAAAATCGGCCTGTTGCCGCCGCCCGCGCGCACCTTCGCCAACTATCGCGCCTATGGCACCGACCATCTGGCGCGCCTGTCCTTCATTCGCCGCGCCCGCGATCTGGGCTTCACGCTCGAAGCGGTGCGCGAGCTGTTGACGCTGTCAGATGACAAATCGCAGAGTTGCGAAGCGGTCGATGGCATCGCGCAAACGCATTTGGCCGAGATCGACCGCAAGATTGGCGACCTGACCGCGCTGCGTTTGGAATTGAGCCGAGTGATAGGTTCTTGCAGCCACGGCACCGTCGCCGATTGCAAGATCATCGAGACGATGGGGCCGCGCTGACGGGCTCAGTGGCGGGCATACACCGTGGACGGTCCCGAGCCGAACGCTATGACATTGTAAGGTTGCGCGCGACCGCCCGGGGCTTCCATTCCTGGCGAACCTATTGGCATCCCCGGAACCGCCAAGCCGCGCACACCCTTTGGCTTAGCCTCAAGCACGCGCTTCATGTCCGCAACCGGCACATGACCCTCAAACGCCATACCATCGATCAGGGCGGTGTGGCACGATGCCAATAGCGAAGGCAGGCCAACCCGTCTTTGCAGTGCCGGGTGATTGGCGTCATCGACGATCCGCACATTGCGCCCGAATGCCTTGCGGACTTGTGCCGCCCATTTTTCGCAGCAACCACAACCGGGGTCGCGGTGCATCACCGCCTCGGTCGCGGCCAAGGCTGGCGTTGCAACCAGCGCAATGGCCATCGCTAGGGTGGTTGCCTTCATTTTACTGACTCCTTTTGCAGTCTGAAGATTGAAATGGTTCCCGTTGGCGTGTCGAACGATTGCTCAGCGGTGATCGGCTTGCCGCAAATACGTTCCAGTTCCGCTTCAAGAAATCCGTCGGCATTGGGCTGCGTATTCGCTCGACCATCGACCGATTGCACGACCTTGAACGCCTGACGCATAAGCCAGCGTCCTTGCGCAGCATAGTCGCAGACAATCATGGTGCCGCCCGACTTGGTGGCGGCGAACATGGCGGCAAGACCAACTCGCTTTTCGGCGACCGGTACCTGGTGAAAGACAAGGCTGGAAACGACCTTGTCGAACTGGCCATAATTTCCGGCGTCGCGTGCAAAACCACTTTCCCATTCGATGCCTACGCCCGCTTCCCCCGCTTTCTTCCAAGCAATGCATCGCGCGACTTCATCAGGGTCGAGCCCTACAACCATCGTGTCTGGTGCCGCCTGCTTGATCAAGATGGCAAGCGAACCGGTTCCGCAGCCGACATCGAGTATGCGCTCACCGGGCGCAGGTGCAATCGCCTCCAGCAGCGCTGACCGCCAACGCGCTTCGCGCGTGAGCAACGCCAGGAGTCGGTCATAGGCGCTTGTTGGCAGAAAGCGTCCTGCGGCGGGCGTGAATGTTTGGGATCGGGACATCTTTTGGCTATTTACCAGCGGCAGGACCGGAGGCCGGTTGCCCGACCTCCAGCTTTTCATTCACGCCTGCTTCTCGTCGGCATTACAGCAGGCCATCGTCATGCACCGGCCCTCATCAACCGTCACATCGGGCGCGGAATCCGCAATCCAGATGCGACGGTAATTAGGCAAATTTGACTTATTTGGTCCGGGCTGCGGAGAATGGAGCCATTCGAAATGGCCCCTTTTCGGAGCATCAGTCGCAAAGGCCGGGGCACTCGTCCCGACTACCGCGAGTGTTCCGAGCACGAGCGAAATTTTCGTAATCATGATTCGACTCCTCGAATGAGAAAAAAAGGCAGATGCCGGGGGTCGCTTGCCCGTCCCCCGGCATCTTTCGTCAATGCTTCATATCCTTCATGTCATGGCCTTCATGGCCCTGTTCGCCGGATATGGCGTCCTTGTCCTTGCAACAGGCCATTTTGCCCTGTTCGTCCTTCTTGCAGCAACAGCATTCCTTTTTGGGCGCTGGTGCCGGTTCGGCGGCGAAGGCGGCGGTGGACATGGTTAGCGCGAGCGCGCCGAGTAGATATTTGGTTTTCATGATTTAACTCCAATATTAATGTTGAAATGTTGAAATGTTGAAGCGGAACCAAGGCGCGGGGGCGGTGTCGGTGGTTTGCGCATTGTGCCTGCCATTTGGCGCTGTGACGGCACTAGGACCGCCGGTGCTTTCCAGAACCACGCGCCGAGCGATGACGGTTGCTCGGAAACCGCGAAGGCGCAGGCATGGCAGATTTGTGCTGCCTTACCCTTGTCATGATCGCTCTCGGGTGCGCCCTGATCAGCCATGCTCTCGCAATTTGCGGCCATTATGACGTGCGGTGCTTCGGGTGGGGCTGCGCAGATTGGCGCGGCGCGGAACACCAGCGCCAAGGCCAGAATCATGAGGCTCAGTCCCTTCATGCTGCCCGCCGCTTGCGGCGTATCGGCCAGCGCATGACTAGCAAGATCGTTCCCACCAGCCCCATGACAAGACCTCCAATGGCAAAGGTGAGGAGCCACCATGTATTGAAATTCTCATGGTTCTTCCAGTCCATGATGTGAAGGCTCCAGAAGAAATCGTAGAGCCGCCATGTGCCGGTGCGAACCGCCGAGATTTTGCCCGTGTCGGCGGCTATGAAGACGCTGGTATTGTCGGGATCGGCGAAGGCGACCCGCCATGCCGGAAGCGTGCCGCGATATTCCGGGCTTTCGGCAAGGACGCTAATGACCTTGGCGTCAGGTTTAGCCTGGGCCTTCCACGCATCGCTGGCGATGGCGTGGGCGAGCGTCGCATCGACCGGCGGCAGCGGATTGCCAGAAACCGCATCGAACAGCTTGATGCCGTCCGCCGTCGCCACCTGCGCGACCGGGCGACCGGCAAGCATGACAAACGAGATGCTTTCGACCGGAGCCTTGGCCGATGCGAGCAACTGGGTCGGCGACACGAGATCGGGCGTAGCAGGAACGGCGACAACGCGCTCGCGGTCAACGAGATGCTCGCCGCGCACCTTTTCGATGGGTAGGAAACTCATCAGCACGCCGCTGGAAAACCAGATCAGGAGCTGCGCGCCGATAATGAGTGCCAGCCATTTATGGACACGGCTTGCAGCAAGGTGAAGGCGCGTCCGTTTTCCCATCAGAACCAGATTCTGACGCCTGCAACGACGCTGAGCGTATCCGGGTCATCGCCCGCAAGCCTTGCAAAACGGGCCGTATCGCCGGTTTTCCTGCGCCATTCGACACCGACGTAAGGCGCGAATTCTTGGCGAATCTCATAGCGTAGCCGCAGGCCCGCCTCGAAATCGGTCAGCCCCGAACCGACACCGATTGCCGGAATGTCCTGGAACGACAAATTTGCTTCGATGCGGGGCTGGAGGATCAGTTCCTGCGTCAGCCGGAGGTCATAGGAGCCTTCCGCGCGCGCGCGGACCTCGCCTTTGTTGGACAGAAAGGCTGCGGCATTGATTTTGAACCAGTAGGGCGCAAGCCCTTCGACACCTGCCACGGCGTAGGTGCGCGACGGGTCTGGCCGGATGTCGTGGCGAATACCTGCCTGCAAGTTCCAATAGGGCGCGATGGCGCGCGAATAGAGCGCCTGCAATTCGAGATCGTCGATGGTTTTGCCGAAAACCCCTTCGCCTTCAAACTTCACGCCGAACCGGTTGATATTGCCGCCGGTGAAGACTTCGCCCTCGAACCGGTAGCTTTCGTGGCCCTTGTGAAAGCCGACTTCGGCAAGATCGAGTATGACCAGCGAATAGCCCATGCCGCCGACCTCATAGGCCAGTTCCTTGCGGGACTGCGACATTACGTCCGCGCCATATATGGAATCGGCTACGTGATCGCCCGGCGGGGCCGGGGCGGGTGCGCTGCCGACTTCGCCGTCCTGCTCGGCATTCGGCATTGACCCCATATCGTGGCCCGCATGGGGATCGGCAGCGGGCGCGGGTGCATCTGTCTTGGGCGTGCAATGGCCCATTTTCGCGTGCTCAGGCGGGCAAGCGGGATCGACAGCCTGCGCGGGCGCGGTCGGGTTTTCTTCCATCCCACTCATATCGTGACCGGCATGAGGGTCGGCCTCGGCAGGCGGGGTTTTTGGCTTTTCCGGCTCGGCAGCCATGTCATGCTGCCCTTGATGCGCCTGCGCAAAGGCGGAACCCGGCAAAGCAAGACCGGCAGCAATGGCAAGAGCGAGCTTCATTCGCCGCTCTCCTCATGCCGCACGGTAACCACCCTGAACATGCCCGCGTGCATGTGCATCAGCATGTGGCAGTGAAAGGCCCAGTCGCCCATTGCGTCAGCCGTGAAATCGAAGGTCACTTTTGCGCCGGGCAGCACATTGATGACATTTTTGCGCGGATATTGGCCCTTTTGGCCGTTCACCACTTCGAAGAAATGGCCATGCAGATGAATTGGATGCGGCATCATCGTGTGGTTGATGAGGTTCACCCGCACCCGCTCATTGTGGCGGAAGGGCAGCGGTTCGGTCTTCTCCGAATATTTCACGCCGTCCATCGACCACATATAGCGTTCCATATTGGCGGTCAGATGGACGTCGATTTCGCGCGACGGCTTGCGCTGGTCAGGATTGGGTTCGAGCGCGCGGAGCTGGCTGAGCGTCAGCACGCGGTGCGGCACCTTTTCCAGGCCGGTTGGGCGCTCGGCATTGCGGTCCAGCGGAGTGGGCGCGAGGCTGGCGACACCCGGCCCCATCTTGACCTGCGGCGCGACCGAAGGATCGCGCATGTTCATGTCGCCATGATCCATCGCCGCCATATCATGCCCCATCGCGCTATGGTCCATTCCGGCCATGTCGCCCCCGCCATGATCCATGCCCATGTCCTTCATGGTGAGCAGCGGGCGTTCGCGTAGTGGCGGGATGGGAGCCGTCATCCCCATTTGCGGCGCAAGTGTCGCGCGGCATTGGCCCGAACGGTCGATGCTTTCTGCGATAAAGGCGTAGGGGATCGCTTCCTTGGGTTCGATAATCACGTCCCATGTCTCGGCGACGGCAATCTGGAACTCATCAGTCTCGACGGGTGTCAGTGGCAATCCGTCCGAGGCCACCACCCACATCGGCAGGCCGGGAATGCGAATGTTGAAATTGCTCATCGCTGCCGCATTGATGATCCGCAGCCGCACCCGCTCACCGGGTTGGAAAATACCTGTCCAGTTGCCCATGCTGTCATGGCCGTTGATCAGGTAATGGTAGTAAGCGCCGGTCACATCGGCGATATCAGTCGGGTCCATCAGCATCTGGCCCCACATCACTCGCTCGGACAGCGGCTGATCCTTGCCCTTCAGCAAACCCCCAAATGTCTGCTTCCGCTTGTTGAAATAGCCTGCCTTCTGCTTCTGTTTCTTGAAGTTGGTGTGGGCGTGCTGGAAACTCCAATCGGAAATCACCAGCACATGCTCGCGGTCATATTTGATCGGGTCTGCGCCCGCCGGATCGACGATCAATGCGCCATACATGCCCATTGCTTCCTGCATATGGCTGTGGCTGTGATACCAATAGGTGCCGTGCTGCCGCATCGGAAATTCGTAAGTGAAGCTCTCGCCGGGACCGATGCCGGGGAAGCTCACCCCCGGCACGCCGTCCATCTGGAAAGGCAACAGCATTCCGTGCCAGTGTACCGACGTGTCTTCGGATAATGTGTTGCGCACGACCAGCTTGATATTCTGCCCCTCGCGAAGCCGGATCAGCGGCGCGGGCAGCGTGCCATTGACGGTATAGGCATGGCCTGTTTTCTTGCCGAGGCGGAAGGCCGACTGGCCGACGCTTAGCTCAATTTCAGGGCCGTTGAGCGTCCCCGGCTGTCCGGCAACAGCGTGCAGCCCATGTGACCCGCTCTTCGCCCAAGCCGGGAACAGCTCGCCAAGCGCCATTGCGCTCCCGGCCATTGTCGCGCCCTTGAGCAGCGAGCGGCGATTCATGGGATTTTGCATCGGAAGCGATATGTCGGTTGCCATATCCTCTTTACGCACGCCTTGCCGCCACCCCTCAATCTTCTCCCAAGATTTCGCCCAACCGGCCCCGCGCACGATAGAGCCGGGTTTCGACGGCCTTTTCGCTGACCCCCAGAACCTCCGCCGCTTCGGCCTGGCTAAGTCCCTCGACCGTTCGCAGCACCAGCACCTCGCGCAAGCGGTGCGGCAAGCGGGCCATTGCTTGCATGACGTGCGCCAGCTCGGCTCGGTCGAACGCTTCTGCATCGGGCAAGGGCTGTTCGGCAGCCACGGCGAGGCCGTCCTCCATCGGGGCTGCCCGCGTGAAGAAGCTGCGCACCGCACGCCGCCGCGCCCAATCGCGGCATTTGTTGAGCGCAATGCGCGAAATCCATGTCTGAAAGGATCGCCCCGGATCGTAAGATTTGAGTGCCGCGAAAGCGGAAACGAAGCTCTCTTGCGTCAGGTCCAGCGCTTCATCGGCATCACCGATGGTGCTGCGGATCAGGCGATAGACCGGCAATTTATAGCGCGCCAGAAATTCGCGGAAGCTAGCCTCGTTTCCGCCGAGCGCAAGCGCCCTCAGCTCGGCATCGCTGCATTCGGAGAGATCGAGGCTCACTTACTCTGTGAAGGCTGGGCTTCGGCGGTTAGCGCCTTGACCACGGTCGCATCGAACATGCGCGCCTGTTCGGGATTGAGGACGGCGCGCATGGCAAAAAGATGCTCGAGCGTCTCTTTCTGGAGTTCGCCCATGACATGGTGGCTATGATCGACCGCCGCTGTCACTTGCGGGCCATAACCATGCTCGGCCTCAATGGCGCTCGCGAGCCTAGCGTTCGCAGCGCGCATTTCCAGTTCGAGCGCCTTGCGCCGGACGGCGAAGCGCGCCTCAATGGCTTCGATCTTGGCATGTTGCGCAGGATCGAGCTTCAACCGGCTGTGCAGCAGGGCATGGAGCTCGGTTTCGCTAGGGCGCGGCTGATCGGACACTGCCCGGCCGATGAAAACACCCGCCAACGCCGCCGCGAAAGCGACGACCGCAATCAGCGTAATCCGCTTCCAGCCTACCATTCAGCGCGGGTCCAGCAGCGTCGAAGGTGCCAGCACGCTGTTGCTGGCGAACGGGGATAGCGGGGGCGCAGCAACTGCGGGACTGCCCGATATGCTGCCAGCGGCGACGCCGGTGCCAAGCGACAGCAGCGCCGCCAGCGCGAGCAGGCGCGGCCCGGTCGCTTGTTCGCGGCGGCGGGTGGCGAGTGCAGCCAACACCGCATCATCCAGCGCGCCTAATGCGTCAGGCACGGGTGCATCGCGCAAATGGGGCAAAAGATCGTTCATAACCGCAACTCTCGACAAAGTTCTAAATCCTCATACGCATCGGATGATCTCACCCCTCATAACAGGCGAGGCGACATTGCGTGAGGGACGATTGCTGCCCGTGCGTATTTCCTCTGAAAGCTCACCACGGAGATACAAATGCTCAAGTTCCTTATTCCCGCTGTCGCCGCTGCGTCACTCGCAATCTTGCCGACGGCGGTGCTTGCTCATGTCAAGCTGACGGCTTCGACGCCCGCTGCGAATGCGACTGTTGCAAAGCCAAGCCGCATTGAACTCAAACTCAGCGAAAGGTTGATCGCACCGACGGTCAAGACCGAGGTTATCATGACCGGAATGCCCGGCATGAAAGATCACCCGCCCATGAAGATGGCGCATACGTCGCAGATGGGTAAGGATGGCAAGTCGATGACGCTTTTGCTCAAGAAGGCGCTGGTGCCGGGAAGCTATACCGTCAAATGGTCGGCAGCTGGCGCGGACAGCCACCGCATGGGCAGCGAGTTCAGCTTCAAGGTCAAGTAAGCGCTTATGCCCGAATGGGTCGGCATTTGCATCAGGTTCGCACAATTTGCGAGCCAGATGCTGCTTGTCGGCATCGCTGCCTTTCCGCTTTATGCCTTGCGGTCAAACGAACGGGCGGATGCAACAGTAAACCTGGCATTGGGCGCGCTCCTACCTATCCTTGCGGCCATCGCATTATGCGCCACAGTCGGCGGATTCATCGTGATGAGTGCCAACATGATGGGCGTGACGCTGGCTGAGATCGACGGAACGATGCTCCTGTCGATGGTGAGCGAGACCGACGCAGGCCGTGCCGCACTTGGGCGGCTGGCGGCATTGGTTACGGCCCTGTTGGTGCTTGCCTGGCGCACCGACCGGACAGGTTTTCGGCTGTGCGCCGTCGCGGTACTTGGCGCAGTGTCGCTTTCAACGCTTGTCTGGTCGGGCCATGCCGCTGCGACGGAGGGCGTGGCCGGAACGGTGCATCGCGTTTCGGATACCGTCCATATGCTGTCTGCCGCGATCTGGCTGGGAGCAATCCTGTGCTTCCTGTGGCTGTTGCGGTCATCGGACGGTGCAGCATCGTCCGGCAGACCGGCAATTGCGGCGCGCGCACTTGCGCAGTTCGGGCGTATTGGAACCGCTTGCGTTGCGCTGATTATCGCCACCGGAATCGTCAACGGTCAGATGATCGTCGGCTGGAATGGGATCGGCGACAGCCTTGCGGGGCCATATGGCCAGCTTCTGTTTGCCAAGCTGGCTGCGTTCGTCGCGATGCTCGCACTGGCGGCGCTCAACCGGTGGCGCTTGACCCCGGCACTCGCAAACGCCCGGCAAACCGGCGAACCCCGCGCCGAACTTATGGCGATGCGTCGTAGCGTCGTTGTCGAAGCGGCAACGGCGGCGGCCATAATCGCGCTCGTCGCATGGTTGGGAACTTTGGACCCGCTTGCTTAGAACCGCGCTTACGTCTTAGCTCACTTCATCCGCGTCAGCTTCAAACGCCCGCTTGCCCTTGCGCTTCCACAGCATCAGCGCCTGGTCGCGTTCATCGCCCCGCAGCTTGGTGGCGACGGTGAGGAACGCGCCGTAGAGCGTGGCGCGATCATCGTTGGTGAGTTCGACCAGATCGGCCTTCACGACAAGGCCGCCCAGTTCGATCAACTGCCGCGTCCGCTCGCGCCGTTTGACCTGCCATTCGCGCATGTCGGTGCGGGCCTTTCGCGCTTCAAGCCGATGCCGCGCCGCTGTCAGTCGCCTGAGCGCCTTCGGACAAGCGTTCAGTTCGCGTTCCACGCTTGCGCGCTGTGCCTTGAAAGAAAGCCGCGCCGCGTTTGCGCCAGCTCTCCTTTCGTGCGCCGTCGTTGGTTTCCTTGATTTCAAGCAACGCGCCCGCGAGCGTTTCCGCGTCCCGCGCATCCGCGCCGGTGGCGATGACCAGCTCGCCAAGCTGTTGGACGCGGCGCTCTTTCAGTTGCTTCGCTTTGTCGGCGAGCACCTTCAGTTCCGAATCGATGTCTATGGGTTTGCGCATCTATTGTCTCCATCGAGTGGTGATGCGCCGAATATAAAGCTGTGCTTTGCGCTTTGCAGTAATGGCGTTGGGACAGTCTGAAACCACCTAGTCCCGAACAGGATTTTATCATGGGAGGGCGCGCTTATACGTCGTGCCGACGTGCGCTTGGTGGCGTAGATGGATTGCCGTCATGGCGATCTTCCACCTCTCGGTCAAAGTCATCAGCCGCGCGAGCGGGCGCAGTGCGGTGGCGGCGGCAGCCTATCGCGGAGCCGAACGGCTGCACGATGAGCGTCTCGACCGCGACCATGACTTCACCAACAAGGATGGCGTCGTCCATTCCGAAGTTATGCTGCCCGAGGGCGCGCCGCCCGAGTTCGCTGATCGCGAAAAGCTCTGGAACGCGGTCGAGGCTGCGGAGAAGCGCAAAGACGCGCAGCTTGCGCGCGAGGTCGAGTTCGCGATTCCGCGCGAGTTGAACAAGCAGCAGGGGATCGAACTGGCGCGCGATTTTGCCCAAGCCGAGTTCGTTGAAAAGGGCATGATCGCCGATCTCAATGTCCATTGGGATATAGGCGCGGACGGTGAGCCGAAGCCCCATGCGCATGTCATGCTGACCATGCGCGAAGTGAAGGGCGATGGCTTCGGCGCGAAAGTGCGCGACTGGAACAAGGCCGAACTGGTCGAGCAGTGGCGCGAGCGCTGGGCAAGCCACGTCAACGAACGGCTTGCCGAACTCGATATCGACGCGCGGATCGATCACCGCAGTCTGGAAGCGCAAGGTATTGCGCTGGAGCCGCAGGACAAGATCGGTCCCGCCGCCTCACGCATCGGCATTCGCGGCCTTGAAGCCGAACGGATCGAAGAACACCGCGCCATAGCGCAGCGCAACGGCGAGCGGATCATCGCCAATCCGAATGTCGCGCTCGACGCAATCACGCACCAGCAAGCTACCTTCACGAGCCGCGACCTTGCCATGTTCGTGCATCGGCACAGCGACGGGAAAGAGCAATTCGATCTGGCGATTAGTGCAGTGCGCGGATCGCCAGATTTGATTGCTCTGGGTCAGGACGGACGCGGCAACGACCGCTTCACATCGCGCCAGATGATCGATACCGAGCAGCGCTTGCAGCAGGCGTCGCAGTTGATGGCGGAGCGCGAGCGGCACCGCGTCAATGGACACGACCGCGAGGCTGCTTTGGCGCGCGCCGAGGAACGCAGCTTGGTGCTTTCGGGCGAACAGCGCGCAGCGTTCGAGCATGTCACCGATGCGCGCGGCCTCAGCATCGTCGTTGGCTATGCCGGGACCGGCAAGAGCGCGATGCTTGGCGTTGCGCGCGAGGCTTGGGAGAGCGCTGGCTACACTGTTCGCGGCGCGGCGCTGTCAGGCGTTGCCGCCGAGGGATTGGAGCAAGGTTCGGGCATTGCCTCGCGCACCATCGCAAGCCTTGAACATCAGTGGGGTCATGGCCGCGAGCAACTGACTTCGCGCGATGTGCTGGTAATCGACGAAGCGGGTATGGTCGGCACGCGCCAGATGGAGCGCGTGCTGTCTCGCGCCGCCGATGCCGGAGCAAAAGTCGTTCTGGTTGGCGACCCGCAACAGTTACAGGCCATCGAAGCAGGCGCGGCTTTCCGAGCGATCCACGAACGGCATGGTGGCGTCGAAATCAGCGAGGTCCGCCGCCAGCATGACGGCTGGCAGCAGGACGCCACTCGGCGCCTTGCCACCGGGCGCACGGGGCTTGCGATTCAGGCTTACGGTGAACGCGGCATGGTCCATTCAGCCGAAACGCGCGAGGCTGCGCGTAGTGAGCTGATCGACCGTTGGGATCGTGACCGGCAGGCGCGCCCGGACGACACCCGCATCATCCTCACCCACACCAATGACGAGGTGCGCGACTTGAATGAAGCGGCGCGCGGGCGGATGCGCGAGGCCGGTGCGCTTGGCGATGACGCGACCGTCAAAGCCGAGCGTGGCGAGCGGCGGTTCGCCAGTGGCGACCGCATCATGTTCCTGCGCAATGAGCGCAGCTTGGGCGTGAAAAACGGGACGTTGGGAACCATCGAGCAGGCGTCGCCGCAGCGGATGGCAGTGCGCACCGACGATGGCCGCAGCGTCGCCTTCGATACAAAGGATTATTCCCATATCGACCACGGCTACGCCGCCACGATCCACAAGGCGCAGGGTATGACGGTGGACCGCGCACACGTCCTCGCCACGCCCGGCATGGACAGCCATTCCGCCTATGTCGCTTTGTCGCGTCACCGCGACAGCGTGGACCTCCACTATGGCCGCGATGACTTCGCGGACCAGTCGAAACTTGTCCGCACATTGAGCCGCGAACGCGGCAAGGACATGGCGAGCGATTACGAACCGGCGAGAGACTTTGCCGAGCGGCGCGGGATCACCTTCCGCGAGCGCGTCGCCGAGATCGTCCGAAGGATCGTGCCGGAGAAGGCACGGAGCATTTTTGCCAACTTCCGCCCAGCACCCGAAGCGCAGCGCGACATTGCGACCGAACAGAAGCCAAAGGCTGACCCGCTCAACATGCAGCGCAACGTCGAACGCTACGCCCGTGCCATTGAGGACATCGGGCGAACGCAGGCCAAAGGCTTAAACGCCATGCCGCACCAGATTGCCGCGCGCGATAAAGCCCATACCGCCCTCAATAACTTGAAGGCCAACGCAGGTCGAGACTTAGCATCTGCCTTCCGGCAGGAACCGGAACTTGTCGGCCAAGCCGCCAGCGGACGCACCGCCAATGCCATCCGCGCCATGCAGCTCGAAGCCGAAATCCGCACCAACCCGCAAATGCGCGCCGACCGCTTTGTGAGCGACTGGCAGCGACTCAACCACCAGCGCGAGCTGTCTTTCCGCACCGGAGACTATCGTCGCGCCGACGCCACCACGGCTAGCATGGGGGCAATGGCAAAAGGGCTGGAGCGCGACCCGCAAGTCGATTCGCTTCTGCGAAACCGCAAGGTCGAGCTTGGCATCCACGCCAGCGCAACGGGCGGCATCGCCCGCCAGCTCAACGATTACCTCGGCCTCGGTCGCGCCCGCGACTTGGGCATCAGTATGTAAAGGAGAAGAACGATGGAACCAGACGTGATTGCCGCGAAGCCGCCGGAGATCGAAAGCAACGATCCTGCCAGCAAGGAATTCCGAAAGCTCAAACGCGAAGTCGGCTTGTTGCGGATTGCGGTCGAGAAGCTCGCCGATGAACCGGCGAGCATCGTCATTCCCGACTATACCGAGACTTTGGAAGGCATTTCCGAGCAGATGCAGGCTACCGCCGATCAGCTCGCCAAATGGGCTGAGAAGCCCGCTTTGCGGCTGACGCCCCAAGCCTTGAGCGATGCCATCGTCAAGGCTGGCACCGACGCACGAGCGGACGACCATTCGGCGCTCGCAAAAGCGACCAGCACCATGCGGGAAACGGAGCGCCGAATCGCCGACGTGGTTGTATCGGCCCGAACCGCCGAAGAGCAGCGCACTTGGCTATGGCGGGCCGGGTTGATCGGTGCAGTCGTTGGCTCTTTCGTCGCCATCGCCCTGCCGGTCTTCGCCATAACCGCTGCGCCAGAAAGCTGGCATTGGCCTGAAAAGCGCGCGACGAGCATTTTGGGCGGCGATATGTGGTTTGCGGGCGAGCGCTTGCAGGCCCGCGCCGACCAAGATCGCTGGCTGTTACGATCAGACTTCGAGCGCATGACCGAAAGCAGCCGCGAGCGTATTGCCAATTGCCTGAACGCGGCGGCCAAGGCTCAGCGGCCCACGAAATGCGAAGTAACCTTGAAGCCGCCGACTCCGGAGGCCCGGTAGCGGGTGTTTACAGGGCCGGTGCAGCGCGAGTTGGCGGCCACCGTCGTTCGTTTCCGTGCAACCCGTTTTCATTCACCCTTTCCTGACCGCGCGCGGTCGAGCGTCAATGTCCGGCCCGCGCCGGTGCGCCAGCGCACCCGTGTAGGACATGACGCCCGACCTTGATCGCGCGGCTTTGCGGAGGGTGGCAACGAGCCACACGGACACGAAAGGATTTCATCATGGCACGCACAACTTCAACCGCAGCAACAGCCGAACCCAAGACCCCGGCCTTCCAAGCCTGGCATGTCACCAACAAGGGCGACGACAGTTTCTGGACCAAGGTTGGAGCCGCATGGCCCCACCGCGACGGCAAGGGGCTGTCGCTCATCCTCTCGGTCATCCCGATCAGCGGCCAGATCGTCCTGCGCGAACCGCAGCCCCGGCAGTGAAGGCCAATCGGGGCGCGTCAAACGCGCCCCGAATCCTGTTGCTTCACTGCGCTGGGGCGTTCATCGACAGTCCGAGGCGATGTCATCGCGCCCCGAATTGCTCCACCAAATCCCGATCAAAATGTGGGAACGATTGTGGGATAAAATTTCAAAAAATCGCATTTTATTGTGTAAAAACAACAAGATAAAACGCTTGACTGGTGACCCCTACGGGAATCGAACCCGTGTTTCAGCCGTGAGAGGGCCGCGTCCTGACCGCTAGACGAAGGGGCCGTGAAGGCGGGGCGGCCTTATGCCTCGCAGCGCCGGGCGTCAAGGTCAGGCGCTTTTGCGCACACCCGTTACAAGGCCGTCGTGCAGCCATTGGCCCAGATATTCGCCAGAGCGCCTGACTCCTTCCTCATCGCCCCAGTGCTCGACCTCGGCAAGGCAAAGCTCACCGAACATGGCGCCGGACATCATCCGCTCCAAAGCTTGGCGTTCGTCCCGGTCGATCGTCCGGAAGCTCGGGACATAGTCTTGCCGCCAGACCAGCAACGCCGCCGGAACGGGGAGGGTTTCGGCCGCAGGCGGTGTTTCCCCTGCCGACAAGGCGGACCAAATGGCCCCGACATTCGTCGTCGCCTCGGCGATCTGGAGAGTCGGCGCGAAATCCAGCCGTGCCCGATCCCAGTCGACTGAAGGAAGATTGTTCGTGGTAAGCGGCACCCCATCTGCCCCCGTAAAGGCTTTTGACAGGGCCCATTCGAGCCAGGCCAGTTCCGCTGCCTCCGGATCGTTCGGATAGAGCCGGGCGAGTGTGGCATCGAAGCCCTCGCCATAGACGCCAAGCGTCCAGCCGTGCGGCGGATGTTCGGCGATGTGCACCAGTGCCGCGAGCGCGAAATCATCACTGCCGAGCCAGGCGTCCAGTCGCTCAAACGTCTCGCGAAGGCAATCCACCAGCTGTACGCGATAGGCATTGTGATAGACCGCAAGGCCCTTTGCAGCCGCCGCATCCCCATAATTGGCAACAATGTCCTCCAGGTCGCCGGTCAGGGCCGCGCGGAAGCTGCGCTGCGTCTCGAGCAAGCTCATGCTGCCACCTGTGTCCTCGCGCCGGCAAGGTCGCGCGCAATGGCCAGCTCGGTCAGCAGGTCTTCAAGAGGAGGGATATTGTCATCGCGCTCGATCATTGTCGCGACCGGACCGATCAGGTGGCAAGCCTTTTGATAGAGCGACCAGACTTCCGTGCAGACGGGCTGGTCGTGTGTGTCTATCAGCCGGTCGCGCCCTTGGCTGTGCCCGGCCAGGTGAATCTGGCGAACCCGATCGGCGGGAATGCCGCTGAGGTAGGTAAGCGGGTCGAATCCGTGATTTGTCGCGCTCACATAAATGTTGTTGACGTCGAGCAGCAGGAAGCAGCCCGTGCGTTCCGACATTTTGGACAGGAATTCCCATTCGGTCATCTCGGATTGCGCGAAATCGAGATAGGAAGAGGGGTTTTCGATCAGCATCGCGCACCCAAGCGCGTCCTGCGCCCGCTCGATGTGAGCGCAGACCAGGTCAAGCGCTTCGCCGGTATAGGGCAGGGGCAGCAAATCGTGCGAGTTGAAACCCTCGATCCGGGTCCAGCAGAGATGGTCGGAGACAACCGCCGGCTCGATCCTGTCGACCAGCGCGCGAAGCCGTCGGAGATAGTCGCGATCAAGGCCGTCAGCCGAACCGAGCGACATGGAAACGCCGTGAAGTGCCACAGGGTGAATTTCCCTGATCCGCTCCAGCGTGTGCAGCGGTCGGCCGCCATCAAGCATGAAGTTTTCGGAAATGACTTCGACAAAATCGACCGGAACTCGGCCGGCAAGGAACTCCTCATAGTGGGGAGGCCTCAGGCCGAGGCCAAAACCTTTCAGGCCGGATGCTGTCATGTCGTTGCCTGTCGATCAGTGGGGTAGGGGAGTGGCCCGGCCGCATCGCGACCGGGCCGGATCAATCAGTTCGGTGCCGTCAGGCTGCCACCGGCAGCGGTGCACTGTTTGGCCGTCATTTCCTTGAAGCCCTGGCCCTTGCATTCGTTCTGGCCCTTGCACTCGTTGTGCGCGGTCTTGCAGTCGGACGTTCCCTTGCAGGTGTTCACGCCATAGCAGTGGACGAGCTTGGCGCCCTTCGCAGCGACGGCGGGGGTCGTGACGGCGGCGGCTGAAACGGCGATCAGCGCTGCCGTGGCGGCAAAACCTGCGGTGTTGCGTACGGTAATCATGAGTCTACTCCTGAATCGTGAGAGTTGCGCCAACAAGGCACCCATACTTCGCTGCCGCAGCCCGGATCGTTACAGGCATATATTTGCATGGGGACCACGCCTTCGGGACGATGTGTAACCTTATCCATTCTCGGGACGAAACCGTGTCGTGGTCCTGCTTGTTCGTATCGGGCTGCCGGGCGGTGGTCGCATCCCCCCTCTGATCGCCGCCCGCCTCTTTTTGCTCAGGAGAATATCGATGTCTTCCAGTCACGCTGTCCTTGCTGCCACGCTTGCTGTCGCCATTGCGGCCGGCAGCGCGCAGGCCGCCGCCCCGAAGCCCATGGAAAAATGCTATGGCGTCTCCCTTGCCGGCAAGAACGATTGCAAGGCCGGTGCAGGGACGAGCTGTGCAGGTACCTCGAAAGTCAACTATCAGGGCGACGCCTGGAAGCTTGTCGCCGCGGGAACCTGCACCAAGATCAAGACGCCCAAGGGCTTCGGCTCGCTGACCCCCAAGGCCTGATCTTTTCCCCGCCGCGTTGACCCGAGCCGGAGACTGACATGAAGAAATTTGCCCGATATTACGCCAATACCGGCCGACGGCTGGCGGCAGTCATGCCGGAGGCATTTCTTCTGCTCGTCGCCCGGCTTGGCGCTGCGGCGATCTTTTTCCTGTCCGGGCGGACTAAGGTTGAGGGGCTGATCGATATCACGCCTTCGACCTATGAATTGTTCCGAACCGAATATGCCCTGCCGCTTGTACCGCCGGAGATCGCGGCGCACGCCGCCACCTATTCCGAGCATCTTTTCCCGATATTGCTCGTTCTCGGGTTGTTCACGCGACCGGCCGCAGCCGCGCTGCTGGGCATGACGCTGACCATCCAGATCTTCGTTTACCCCGACGCATGGTCGACCCATTTGAGCTGGGCGGCAATCCTGCTGCCGCTGATTGCACGCGGCGGTGGCCGCCTGTCGCTCGACAAGGTGCTGGGGTTCGAACCGGCGTGAGGCTCAGGCCGCTGCCTTACGGCCCGACAACTCCTGGTTGAGCATTTCGGCGAGCAGGAAGGCCAGTTCAAGCGACTGGCCTGCATTGAGCCGCGGGTCGCAATGCGTGTGATAGCGGTCCGAAAGGCTTTGCTCGGAAACATCCATCGCGCCGCCCGTGCATTCGGTCACATTCTGGCCCGTCATCTCGATATGAATGCCGCCACCATGTGTGCCTTCGGCACGGTGAACGGCAAAGAAGCCGCGCACTTCGGCTAGGATCCGGTCGAACGGCCGGGTCTTGTAGCCATTCGCGGCTTTGACGACGTTGCCGTGCATCGGATCGCACGACCAGACGACAGGGTGTCCTTCGGCCTTCACCGCGCGGACAATTGCGGGCAGGTGCGCCTCGATCTTGTCATGGCCGTAGCGGGTAATCAGTGTCATCCGGCCCGGAACCCGTTTCGGATTGAGCGTGTCCAGCATCCGCAGCAGCGCATCCGGCTCTAGGCTTGGCCCGCATTTCATGCCGATCGGATTGCCGATACCGCGCAGGAATTCGACATGCGCCGACCCTTCGAAGCGCGTGCGATCCCCGATCCAGAGCATATGCGCCGAGGTGTCGTACCACTGGCCGGTCAGCGAATCCTGCCGCGTCAACGCCTGCTCGTACGGCAGGAGCAGCGCTTCATGGCTCGTATAGAATTCCGTGCCCTTGAGCTGCGGCACCGTATCCGGATTGATCCCGCAAGCCTCCATGAAATCAAGCGCTTCGCTGATCCGGTCGGCAACATCCTTGAATTTCTTTGTCCAGGGGGATCGGCCCATGAAATCGTGCGTCCAGGCATGGACCTGGAGAAGGTTGGCATAGCCGCCCCCGGCAAAGGCCCGTAGCAGGTTGAGCGTCGAGGCGGCCTGCGAATAGGCCTTGATCATCCGTTCCGGGTCGGGCGTGCGCCCGGCCTGCTCGAACGCAATATCGTTGATGATGTCACCCCGGTAGGAGGGCAGCGAGACGCCATCGATCTCTTCGAAGTCGGCAGAGCGCGGCTTCGCGAACTGGCCGGCCATCCGTCCCAGCTTCACCGTCGGAAGCTTGGACGCGAATGTCAGGACCACGGCCATTTGAAGCAGGACGCGGAAGGTGTCGCGAATGTTGTTCGGGTGAAATTCGGCGAAGGATTCCGCGCAATCGCCACCCTGTAGAAGGAATGCCTTTCCCTCGACGACCTTCGCCAGATCGGCCGTCAGGTTGCGCGCCTCGCCCGCAAAGACGAGCGGGGGATAATGGCCGAGCGTCGCCGTCGCACGGTCCAGAGCGGCCGGGTCCGGATAGGTTGGCATTTGGCAGGCTTCGTGCCGCTTCCAGCTTTCGGGAGTCCATTTCTGCTTCATACGCGCTGGCCCTTGGGGAAAGTTGCGCAAAAACGCAAGGATTTCGCTGTAGCCCGATATCCTATGCACCGCCGGAGCGATCAGCCAAGCCGACCGTCATTTCGTCCCGAGATGATACAGCTGTGTTCAGGGGGATATGTTTACCAACATTTGAGTCGAAGGCGCGGGAGAACGATGTATTAGGAATTTGTTAACTGGAACGCGATTCGGGCCGCAGAGACATTTTTGGAGTAACGAGACATGAAAATTCGAGCATTTGCGGCAGCCTTGGCGATTGCGGCAACAAGTTCGACGGCAAATGCCGCCGTCGTCGTAAACCTTGACGGATCTGTGACACTTTCCGGTTCGGGCGGGAGCTTCTCGCTTGACTTTGATGGTTTTGGAGGAACGCCTCCGGGTGTCATCAGCGGGTTAACCTCTACTATTGATTTCGGCTTCGTCGACATCACGAATTCAGGCAAGACGTTCAACCTGACGTACAATATTCACAATACGTCTTCGGCCCCGATAACGGCGTCGCGGGTTTCGGGATTCGGTTTCGATACAACGCCAAACATTTCTTCGGCCTCGTCGACTGGTATCTTTAATACCGTTGGTGTCGGCAATGTGCCCAACTTCGGGAATGTGGAAGTGTGCTTCAAGGCCGGGGGCGGGACGAACAACTGCGCCGGTGGCGGCGGTACCGGCGTTACCCTGGGTAACAACAGCAGTGGCACGCTTGCGCTCAACTTTGCCACTGCTCCGGGAAATGGATCGATCACGCTCAGCAACTTCGTCGATCGCTACCAGTCCATCGCAGGTGCGGGAGCTATTACATCAGCGATTGGTCGGCCCGTTACGCCGGTTCCTGAAGCGGCGACCTGGATGATGATGATCCTGGGTTTTGGCTTTGCCGGTACGGCCATGCGCCGCCGGGCGAAGGTGGCGTTCGCCTAAGCTTCTGACAAATATCGTCAATAAAGTGACGCCGTCGGCCTTAGGGCCGGCGGCGTTTTTTTTGGCAGTTCCAGTGCATTATTGTCGGCGCAATTCTGCCAATCCGACGCAATTCCGGGCCTTATCGCGCGGCAGCCATTCATAAATGGGCAACCATCAATGTCGTGGCGCGGTTAGGCAGTGATTAATCATTTGACCGCACGCTCATCCAAACATTTGACACAAGGGTAGCTGTGGTCATGAGCCAAACAAGATTTAAGACCGGGTCGTCCAAGCGCGCGGTTGCCGCGGTGATTGCATTGGCCGTTGTCTCTGGCACGTTTGTGGCCGGTGCCAAACGGATTCGCCGACTTCCTCCAGCTCCAGCTCCTGCACCGGCTCCAGCTCCTGCACCGGCTCCAGCTCCTGCACCGGCTCCTGCACCAGCCCCTGCGCCTTCCGGCACCTACGATCCGATGACGGTTCAGCTTCCCGACATCGCGTCCAATTTCGATGTAAATGGCGAACTGGTTCCTTCGTGGGGAACTGGGTCACTTCCAGCTAGCGCACTGCCGGATGTCGTCGGTGCTTTCCGCTTCATCTGCAATGCCAGTCATTTGTCCTATGACGATCCGATCGTCTATCCGGGTCAACCGGGAAAATCGCACCTGCATCAGTATTTCGGGAACACAAGTGCCAATGCAAGTTCGACCTATACCAGCTTGAGGACGACCGGAAGCTCGACATGCAATAGCCCGCTCAATCGCTCGGCCTACTGGATGCCTGCGATGATGAATGACAAGGGGCAGGTCATCAAGCCTGACTATATCAGCATCTATTACAAACGCCGCCCGAAAACGGACCCGCTTTGCGCCAAGATCGGCATCGCGTGTGTCGATCTGCCGCGTGGCTTGAGGTTCGTTTTTGGCTACAACATGCTCAATCCTGCCGCGACGCCCACCGGGGCCGGCTACTTCAACTGTCAGGGCACGGGCGCCGTTTCCGGGCATTACAATACGCTTTCGACGGCGCAGAAGAACTGCCCGGTAACCGCACAGGTGGGTGCGATCATTTCCGCCCCGGAATGTTGGGACGGAAAGAATCTCGACAGTGCGGATCACCGCAGCCATGTAGCCTATTCGGCCTATATCGGGCAGAGCTATCCCCAATGCCCGACGACGCATCCCTACGTGATTCCAACCTTCACGATGGGGGCTTGGTACAGCCAGGGTTCGACCTGGGAAGCTTGGCACCTTTCGTCGGACGTGATGGCGGACGGCACGAGGATGACGCCGGGCTCCACTCTCCATGCCGACTGGTTCGGTGCGTGGGACAGCTCGGTCATGAACATGTGGGCTAGAAATTGTGTTGACTTGCTGCTCAACTGTTCGGGTGGTGACTTGGGCAACGGCAAGCAGCTGAAGATGTATTCGGGCTTCACCTGGTCGGCCAACCCGCGCGTGGTGAGTGCCCCCGCCGCCATCTGACGGAGCGAGTTTTCGTCGCCTTGCACGTGTCGCGGATCCCCGGTACGATCGGTTCTCGCGGTACGCACATAGGGGGCTGTCTGCGTACCCGTCACCTGTTCCAATAAAGTGCCCCCAAGGGGGAGATGGCGCATGGCAGATGGGAATGGACCTGTTCCGGCAATGATGCCGGTCAGCAAGGCCGAGCGTGTCCAGTCGCTGGACATACTTCGCGGCGTTGCGGTGCTCGGCATCCTGATGATGAACATTACTGCGTTCGGCCTTCTCCGCCAGGCTTACGACAATCCGCTGGTGGAAGGGGGTGCCGAAGGCCTTAACCTGCTCGCCTACAAAATTATCAATGTCGGGTTCGAAGGCACCATGCGGGGCATTTTCTCGTTGTTGTTCGGTGCCAGCATCGTGCTCTTGATCGAGCGAATGGAACAGGCAGGCGCCGGCGTCATGGCGGCGGATGTGCATTTTCGCCGTATGCTTTGGATGATGGTCTTCGGGATTGTCCATTGGACGCTGTTGCTCTGGTATGGCGAGATCCTGTTTGCCTATTCCCTGTGCGGCATGGTGCTTTTTGCGTTTCGGAAGCTTTCACCGCGCATCAATATCGGGATCGCGCTTGCGATTTTGGCTGTAGCGGCAGTCTGGCAGGCGAAGGACTACAATGACGCAGTCATTGCGCGGCAGGCCGCCGTTGCCGCCGAGTCAGCAAAGGCGAGCGGGGCGAAACTTGATTCGACACAGGAAAAGGCGATCGAGGCCTGGCAGGACCTGACTTCCCATACCATGCCGGACGCGGAGCAGGCCGAGGAACAGAGGGGCTGGCATCGGGGGTCCTACTGGTCCGCCGTTACTGGGCAGCTGCAATCCAGCTTCGCCTTCCAGTGGAAGGGAGCGCCCTTCTGGCTGGTGTTCGACATGATCCCGTTCATGCTGCTGGGTATGGGGCTCCTTCGGCTTGGCGTGCTTGGCGCAACCCTTCCTCTGCGAACCTACATTCTCATGGCAGTGGGTGGCTATGGGATCGGTATTCCGCTCGGTCTCCATGAGCTCGGATTGATGGTTGGCTCCAACTTTGCCCCGCTGGGCTTTGCCGAGGCCAATCGTACATACGAACTGAGCCGCCTCGCGATGGTTGTGGGCCATCTGGGGGTCGTGCTGGTGTTCATTCACAACGGGGCGCTTCGCTTCCTCCAACGCGCACTTGCCGCGACGGGGCAGATGGCACTGAGCAACTATATCGCGCAAACGATCATCTGCACGATATTGTTCTATGGCTTCGGCCTTGGACTATTCGGTGCGTTCGAGCGCTATCAGCTCTATTTCGTCGTTGCAGCCATATGGGCAGCCGAACTGGTGTGGAGCCCGATATGGCTTGCGACGTTCCGATTTGGCCCGCTCGAATGGCTCTGGCGATCACTCACCTATTGGCGCTGGCAACCTATGAAGCTTGCCTAGGCGCGCAGAGGTTCCGGGCTAGTTCGCAACCCAGTTTCCGTGAAAGCCGGGGGGAATGCGGTGTGGAATGCGCACCACAGCCTGCGGCGCGCCGGCAAAATTCGCGGCGTCGAGAATCACCAGGTCGGTCGTTTCCGTTTCCAGATTGACGACATAGCCCATCAGCCAGCCATCGTCTTCGGCCTTGGCATTTGGCTTTGGTACGAAAACGAATTCGCCGGGCACATGTCCCGCGCCGAAATCGTGGAGCTCGCGCGTGCCTGACTCAAGATCGTGCTTATAGATCATCGGCTCGGCAACGAAGCCCGGTTCGCCGTTCTCCGGAAAGGCGACGGCATAGGCATAGCGATAGGGCTTGCCAATCAGCGCTTCGTTGGGGCGCGGGAATTCCTGGGCATGCGCGTCGACCACCCGACGCGAAACGGACTGAGCGACGGGATCGATCGTCCAGCGTTCGAAGGGGGTTGCCGGCGAATGCGGCCCGTTGATGGTGGTTTCGAACATCGTCCGATGGGCGCAGACATCAAGGATCACTTTTCCGTCAGCCGTTTCGAATCCGTTGCACGGATGGAAGACATAGACCGGATCGACATCGCACCAGATCGTGTCTTCGCCCTTGCCCTCGCGCGGGAGCAAGCCAACTCGCGCCTTGTGCGACGGATTCCAGCGATAGGGGAAGTTGTGCCCGGCGAGCAGCGCTTTCATTGAGAAGGTGACTGGAAGATCCAGGATAATCACGTAACTGGGCGTGATCATGCAGTCATGGATCGAGGGGCCGTCCGTGACCGAAACGGGTTCTTCACGCCGAACGCGCCCGTCGCGCCCTACAACGACATGCCGGATCGTGCCCTGGTCCGTTGCTTCATAACAGATGGCATGCAGCTCGCCCGTTTCGGGATCGAGATGCGGATGAGCGGAAAAACTCCCTTTGAGCGAGCCGCCGAATGGATCGTGCGCGATCGTGCCAAGTTCATCGTCGATGCGTACCGGATAACCACCGGCTTCCACGATCGCCCAGGTTGCACCCGCATGGCCGATCACATTGGTATTCACCGTGTCGAACGCATCGTGACGCGGGCCGGGGGCAGGGGACTCGCCCAAGGCGGTGCTGACTGCGTTGGAGCGGATCCAGCGGTTGCGATACCAGAGCGCCTTTCCGTCTTTCAGACGCACGCCGTGGACCATCCCGTCGCCAGTGAACCAGTGATAGGCCGCCGGGTTCGGCGGCGCGGCGGGATTCGGCCCGATGCGGATATAGCGGCCGTCAAGTTCGGGCGGGATGGTGCCGGTCACGGCAAGGTCGGAAATCGTCCGCTCGTCGGACATCGGCGTGTGGATGCCACGCAGAAAGGGGTTGGGCGCATCTTCCCGCAGCCTTTCACGATTGAATTCGGAGATTTTTCCAACGCCCTTGGTGACTGCCTTGCGAATAAGGGTTTCGACCGCGCTTGCCATTTCAGTGCTCCTCGTGCTTGAACGCGACTCAAATATGTTTACACTGACAACATGAGTGTAAATGATAACAGTGTCAACATTAAAGACGTCAAAGGTCGCTACCATCACGGGGATCTGCGCGCGGCTCTGGTGGACGAGGGGCTCCGCCTTCTCGCGGAGAGTGACGCGGAGCACCTGAGCCTGCGCGAAATTGCGCGGAATGTCGGCGTCAGCCCGACTGCGGTTTACCGTCATTTTCCAGACAAGCAGGCATTGCTGGCCGCGCTTTCGGTCGAGGGCGGGGTACAATTGGCGCAGCGGCAGATGGCCGCCCAGGAGGCCGCAGGAGGCGGCAGGGCCGGCTTCGACGCAACCGGGCGAGTCTATGTCCGCTTTGCACTGGAGAACCCCGCGCTGTTTCGCCTGATGACGGCTCGTGCGAAAAACTTCGACATGATTGACCCGGCAACCGGTCAGCTCACCGGGCTTGGCCTGCTTCGCCGCAATGTTGCGGCACTGGCCGCGCCGGGGACGAGCGACGACGCTCAGTATGTTCGTGCAATACAGTCATGGGCCATGGTGCACGGGTTGGCCATGCTTATGCTTGAGGGGCAGGTCCCTCGCGACGAATCCTTGATTGATCGCGCCGTCGATGCGGCAAGGATCCTAGGTTGGGGGCAAGGCGGGTTCACACCGGCGCGGGCCGATGGCATAGATATCGAATGTCAGGAGGAATCGAAGCAGCCGGAGACGTCATAGCGGGAGGGCTGATTGCGCGCGCGGTTGAGCCGGGCGCGGGCGAAGACACGACAGGCAGCGAGGCAAGGTGCCTGAATTGCGGTGGTGCTCTCGCAGGAAAATATTGCCACGAATGTGGACAGTCTGCTCATGTGCACCGCACATTGGGGGCGTTCTGGCACGACTTCACACACTCGATCCTGCATTTCGAGGGCAAGATCTGGCGAACGCTGCCGCTCCTGTTCTTCAAGCCAGGACAGTTGACGCGGCGCTACGTGGGGGGTGAGCGTGCGCGCTTCATTTCACCGCTTGCGCTGTTCCTGTTCTCGGTCTTTTTGATGTTTGCGACGTTCAACCTTGTGGGGCCGCCGTTCGGTTCGCCGGCAAGCGCAAAGAACGAAGGCATCCTCACCGAAAAGGCAGAGTTGAAGGCAGAACTGCTCAAGGCCGAAGCGCGGGTGGCCGCACTGGAAAAGGCAGGTGTTACGGGAAAGACGCTACAGAGCGCGCGCGAAGACCTCGCTGCCCTGAAGTTGGGAGCCAGATTCGTCGGTGGCGATACTCCCAAGAGCATCGATATCGACCCAGACCAGGTGCTTACGGGGTCTCCCGCTGTTGACAAAGCGGTTCGCGAAGCCGCCAAGGATCCCAAGCTTCTCTTCTACAAGATGCAGTCAAATGCATACAAATTCAGTTGGGCGCTGATCCCGTTATCGATTCCATTCGTCTGGCTGCTCTTCATCTTCCGTCGCCAATACAAAGCCTATGATCATGCGATTTTCGTCACTTATTCGCTATGCTTCATGGGACTATTGCTGGTGCTCCTGTCTCTCCTTGGGAAAGTCCCCGTGCTTCAGGAAGTCCGTGGCCCGATTCTCGCTCTTGCACCGCCCGTACACATGTTCGCGCAGTTGCGGGGCGCCTATGACATCGGAGTGTTCGCGGCAGTCTGGCGCACGATGGCGTTGATCGGCATCGCCTTTGGGGCGCTGCTGATGTTCGGAGTGATGCTTCTTCTTCTCGGCGTTTCGGGGTAACGCTACGCCTCAGGCACCCTGAGCCGCTGCCCCGCCGATGCCCCGCTTGCGCGTTTTCGGGATCGAAGAACCGCCTGCTTTCAATGCCTTTGGCTGATCGTGGTCGATTCCGCTGCGGTCGGGTGGCGTCCCATCCTTCAAGAGCGCGGCGATCTCGTCACCAGTCAGCGTCTCATATTCAAGAAGCGCATTGGCAAGCGTGTGCAACTGCTTGATATTCTTCTTCAATATCTTGGTAGCCTGGGCGTGACCGCCCTCAACCAGCGCCCGAATCTCGCTGTCGATCAGCTGCGCCGTCTCGTTCGACATGTTGTGCCGCTGGGTCTGCGAATAGCCGAGGAACGTCTCGCCCTGCTGTTCTTCATACTGGAGCGGGCCCATTTTGTCCGACATGCCCCACTGCGTCACCATCGAGCGCGCAAGGTTCGTGGCCATCTGGATATCGCCCGAAGCCCCTGACGAAACCTTGTCATATCCGAAGATCAGCTCCTCGGCGACGCGGCCGCCCATCGCGATCGAGAGGTTCGCGTACATCTTGTCGCGGTGATAGGAATATGTGTCGCGTTCCGGCAGGCGGACGACCATGCCCAGAGCACGGCCCCGCGGAATGATCGTGGCTTTGTGGATCGGGTCCGAAGCGGGTTCGTGGAAGGTCACAAGCGCGTGACCAGCCTCGTGATAGGCCGTCATTTTCTTTTCGTCATCGGTCATGACGAGCGACTTCCATTCAGTGCCCATCATGACCTTGTCCTTGGCGGCCTCGAACTGCGCCATGGCAACGAGCCGCTTGCCGAGCCGGGCGGCAAGCAAGGCCGCCTCGTTCACCAGGTTGGCCAGATCGGCACCGGAAAAGCCCGGCGTGCCGCGCGCAATCGTGCGGGCGTCGACATCGGGGGCAAGCGGCACCTTCTTCATATGGACGAGCAGGATCTTCTCCCGGCCCTCAATATCGGGATGAGGGACGACGATCTGCCGGTCGAAGCGGCCCGGGCGGAGCAGGGCAGGGTCAAGCACGTCAGGGCGGTTGGTCGCTGCGATGATGATGATACCTTCATTCGCTTCGAAACCGTCCATCTCGACAAGGAGCTGGTTCAGCGTCTGCTCGCGCTCGTCATTGCCGTTGCCAAGCCCTGCGCCGCGATGACGGCCGACCGCGTCGATTTCGTCGATGAAGACGATACAGGGTGCGGATTTCTTTGCCTGGTCGAACATGTCGCGCACGCGGCTGGCGCCGACGCCCACGAACATTTCGACAAAGTCGGAGCCCGAGATCGTGAAGAAAGGAACGTTCGCTTCACCCGCAATCGCGCGCGCAAGCAGCGTCTTGCCGGTGCCGGGGCTGCCCACGAGCAGCGCGCCCTTCGGAATCTTGCCACCCAGCTTGGAGAATTTGGACGGGTCTTTCAGGAAATCCACGATTTCCTGAAGCTCCTCACGCGCCTCGTCGATGCCGGCAACGTCGTCAAAGGTGACGCGGCCCTGCTTTTCGGTGAGCATGCGCGCGCGCGATTTGCCGAAGCCCATTGCGCCCGAACCCGCGCCTTTCTGCATCTGGCGCATGATGAAGAAACCGACACCAAGGATCAGGATGAACGGCAAGGCCTGGTAGAGCATGACCATCCAGACGCTCGGTCCTTCTTCGGGCCGAGCGGAAAAGCGGACATGGCCGCGCTCGAGCCGTTCGGTCAGCCCCGGATCGTTGATCGCATAGACGCGGAACGTATCGCCATTGCTAAACTTGCCTGTGATGACGTCGCCCGCCTGAACGATTTCCTTGACCGAACCCTCATCGACCTTCGCGACGAATTCCGAGTAGGCGATGGCATCCGCCTTCGCGTCGCGCGACCGTGTGTCGAATACCGAAACGAACACGCCAATGAGAAGCAAAATGCCTGCCCAGATCAGCAGGCTTTTCATCATCGGGTTTATGCCCTGGGGTTCCTTGTCGTCGTTCATCGCGCGAAAATACCTTTCTCGAACGCTAGATAGGGCGGAATTGGTGAATAACAATGCAACGAAATGGTGAATTGGTCAGTTTTTGCGCCGAGGCGGGGCAGGTGAAAACTCCCAAGAATCCGCGGTCGCACGCACCGTGAGGCGCCCGATGCTTGCTTTTCCGCCTTGCCGCAGCGTTTCGGCAAGGCGTTGGATATCGGGACCGTTCGGCTGCCAGTCCCCATCGAGCGCCCGGACACAGCGGATAAGTAGCCTTCGCTGAAGCTCTTGCGGAAGCGACAGCGGGTCGACGAGGCGGATCGATTCGACACTTTTCTGCGCGCGTTCGGCGAATAGCCGGTCTTCCATCCACCCCAGCGCAGCATCGCTTTCGGCTTGCGCGGTTGCACTTCGCGCAATTGCCGCCGGATCGAGCCAACCGCTTTCGGCAATGGCCTTTCGAATGCGGGCCCGGTCAAACCGGTCGTCGGTATTGGAAGGGTCGCTGACGGGCAGAATTCCGGCGCGTTCGACGATTTCAGCCAGCTCCTGCCTGCGCCAATGAAGCAACGGCCGGACGACGATGCCATTGACGGCCCGCACACCGGCAAGCCCGCCAATGCCTGCGCCCCTGTTGAGCCGCATCAACACTGTCTCGGCCTGGTCGTCGGCATGATGCGCCGTCAGGATCGCATTAACCCCGTTCTCGTCCGCCCACTGCCCGAGCAGCGCATAGCGCGCCGCGCGGGCAGAGGACTGGATCGACCCTGTAATGGGCGTTTTTGGTGTAAGGGTGGTGTGGGGGATACCCAGCGATGCGCAGATGCGCGCTACGTGGCGGGCCTCACCGGCGCTTTCGGCGCGAAGCTGGTGATCGACTGTCGCGGCAAAGCACTGGCCGGGGTAGGCGGCATTGCTGAGCAAGAGCAAGGCGAGGCTGTCCGGCCCACCCGAAACGGCAATGCCCAGCCGCGCCTCACGCGCCGCGATCAGCTTTTCAAGATCGCCCCGAAACCTCTCGACCGCTGCCTCAGGCAGCGCATTTTGCATCGGTTTTGCCCTTGGCGACCTTGGCCTTGAGGTCCGCACTCGCCTTATCCGCATAGACTTCGTCGAATTCCTTGAAGACCTTGCAGGCGTCAGCCGGCTTTTTGAGCTTGGTCAGCGCGACACCCAGCCAATACAGGCTTTCGGACGCGCGTTCCCCGCGCGGCATCTTCTGGTAGTTGTCGTAAAAGGCAACTGACGCCAAAGCGGGTTTTCCCTCGTCCAGATAAGCGCGGCCTAGCAGGTTCTGGGCA
The DNA here is from genome assembly GCA_041916635.1 of Sphingomonadaceae bacterium. GTDB lineage: Bacteria > Pseudomonadota > Alphaproteobacteria > Sphingomonadales > Sphingomonadaceae > Aquisediminimonas. The sequence goes on from JAYRZE010000001.1 coordinate 2,427,358, forward strand.
TAGCTCGCGCGTTTGTGGTTCGGATATTTGGCCACGAATTCCTTGAGCTTCACCTGAGCCTCAGGATAAAGTTTCGCAGTCCACAGGCGGAAACCATAGGTGTAGGCATCTTCGATCGCATCGCCAGTGGCCGGGATATCAATAGCGTCGATTGCCGCTTTGCGATCTGGATCGACTTTCGTCGCGGGCGCTGCCTTCGCAGGGGCTGGCTTTTGTGGGGCAGGGACAGGCTTCTGCACTGCGGTGCCAGCCGCCGGCTCGTTGGAAACGAGTGGGCCTGTGCCTTCGAGCGCCTTCAACCGCGCGTCGGATGCCTTGAGCGCTTCTTCAAGCTTCCTCAGCCTGTTGCCGTCAGTCTCGACCTGGCCGGTCAACACTTGAAGTTGAGATTCCAGAGCGTCAACGCGAGCATTCAGGTCAGCGACTGGTGACGATGCCGGATTTCCAGCAGCGACGGCCGGAGAGCCGCCGCCGATCTCGGGCTCGACCGCGACGCCATTGGGAAATACCTTGCGCTGGACTGCAGTCATTTCTTTTTCGAGCTTGCCAACGCGCTGTGCAAGGGGGTCGGACTGCGCCACGACTGGCGCGGCTGCGGTGCTTGCAAACAATAGCGCGGCCATGGTGAACTTTCGCATCACGTTTCCTCTGTCCTGACATCATTCGGCTTGTCGCTGGGCATGTGGCGCACCACGCCCTCGCGATCAAGGCTGTGGTTCTGTCGGCGCCGTCGCATTGGCAGCGGGCGGTGCCGCCGGCTCCGAAGCTTGGGGCGTCGCCGCAGGAGGGGACGAAACCGTCCGCGGCGTCGGCTCCTGGGCCGGCCTTTCGGTGTTTTCCGCTGCCGGCCTTTGATTGACGGCTGGCCTTGGTTTGTCCGACGTCGCCGGAGTGGTTGCCACTGCGGCAGACGGTGGTGCCGGTGTGGCGGTCCTCGCCATGAGCGCAGCTGCGCTGATTCCGACATCCTTGACGGTGCGTTCGGCAGGACCCAGAGCTGGCACGGTCGAGCCGTTGATCGTGACGGCGATCAGCTGGGCACGACCGGTGCGAACCATCGGGTTGTTGGCGTCCGCGGGCACGACATAGCGCTCACCCTTGGCCATTTCTTTTTCGAGCAAAACCTTGTCCGACGCGTCATAGATGCGCACCCAGACAGGCTCGATCGCAGTCAGCACCACTTCGGCAGAAGCTGCGGATGGCGGGCTCGTCGCAGGGAGCGTTGCCGGAGCTGGAGCGGAAGTTTCGATCGCGGTGGGCGCGACCTCGGGCCCGCTCATCAGCATCGTTCGCCAGACGCCATATCCGACTGCCACGAGCAAGCCGATGGCAGCCGCGGTCCAGGCGAGAGTGCGCGAAGGAATGCGAGCCGGATCGGCATCGTTGTAATCCTGAAGCTCGGCGCGATAACCATAGGCATCCTGCCCAAGCTCGGCGCGCAGCTGTTGCGCCAGCGCCTGTTCGTCTTCATTGACCGCGCGTGCATAGGCTTTCACAAAACCGACACAATAGGTCGAAGAGGGGAATGAAGAATAGTCCCCGGCTTCGATGGCCTGAAGGTGCCGGAGCGGGATTCGGGTACGACTGGCAACATCGGAAAGGTCTAGCCCGGCCCTTGTGCGGGACGCGCGCAACCTATCCCCCACGCGCTCCGGAAAGAGCGCCTTTTCTTCTTCAATAGTGTCGACCACGGTGTTTATTGTCTCCCAACCGGCCGTTTCGACTGGTTGGCGCAGTTGTTTCAACGAACACAAGTCCTGTCAACGGCGGATTCTCGAATATTGGCCAAAGTTAGAGGCTTAGGCGACGCGCCGGTCATGAGATAGGATAGATTGGGAATCGACGGCGGACTGGCGATCCGTTACGCACCTACGAATGACGCATGAGCGCTATTTACGAACCGCGATATTTCTTCACTGGGCCATTGCGCTAGCGCTTGCTTTCCAGCTCGCGCTTGGCTGGCGGCTTGAAGATATCCCGGACGGACCCGGCCTTTTCGCGGCCTATCAGCTTCACAAGTCCGTCGGTATCACGATCCTGTTGCTGACGATCGTCCGGCTCGTGATCCGCGTGATATTCAAGCGGCCTGCCCCGATCGCCGACACTGTCTGGGCCGGGCGCCTCACGCGAGCCGTCCATTCGCTATTCTACGGAGTCCTGTTGCTTGGGCCGCTGACTGGTTGGGTGCTTGTCTCGACGGCGAAGGTCCAGGTGCCGACGCTTCTGTTCGGCGCGATACCATGGCCGCATCTGCCGATCGGGCGGTCCTTGCACGAACCGTTCGAAGGGGTGCACAACCTGATCGCGTGGACGGGGTTGGGCCTGTTCGTGCTCCATGTCGCAGGTGCGCTCCGGCATCAGTTCGTAAAGGACGAGAACATCCTTGGGCGGATGGTTCCATTCATGAAGGCGGAGCCTGTTACCAAGGCGCGAGCCGCGTGGGTTGCCGGTTTTGCACTGTTTGCCGTTTGGGCTGCGCACGGGGCAGGGTGGCAGATCCCTTTTTCGTCCGCCGTACCACCCGAAAACCAGCCGGCCCCGGCCGTGCCGACCATGCCGGCTCCGCCCGAACCCGTAGCACAACCACCCGAGGCTCCGAAAACCGAAGCCGTTGCCCAGCCCCTGGCCGACTGGAAGGTGCAGCCCGGGGGAAGGCTTGGCTTTTCCGCAGTCTGGACGGGCACTCCGATCACGGGGCATTTCGGCGTGTGGCAGTCTGCAATCCGCTTCACGCCCGATGCACCGGAAAAAACGACGATACGCATTTCGGTCGATCTCGCTTCCGTCAACACCGGCGACGGTCAGCGCGATGAAAGTCTGAAAGGACCGGACTTCTTCGATACAGAGGCGCATCCCAAGGCCGTCTTCACGGCCAGCGGCATCCGCGCGCTTGGCCAGGACCGGTTCGAAGCGCATGGCACACTTGATCTTCATGGCGCGCGCCGGCCGGTCACGCTCGCGTTCACTCTGAAGATCAGGGATGACGTGGCGCGGGTCTCCGGTGCGACCGGGCTCGACAGAACGGCATTTGGCGTTGGCTCGGGGGAATGGGCCGTCACCGACCAGATCGCCGCGAAGGTTGGCATTGCTTTCGATTTCGTTGCCAAACGCAAGGGTTCCCCCAAACCGTTGTGAGGGGCTTGTCTGACCTGCGCCGTCGGTGCAAGGGACGGGGCGAGGAGTGAGACATGAGACAGATTGACCATTTCATCGCCGGTGGCGCCGGCGGTGCATCAAGCCGTTTCGGCGATGTTTTCGATCCCAATAATGGCGGCGTGCAGGCGCGGGTTGTGCTGGGCGATGCGGCTGTGCTCGAGCGCGCGGTTCAGGCGGCGCTCGTGGCTCAGCCTGGCTGGGCTGCGACCAACCCGCAGCGGCGTGCGCGCGTCATGTTCAATTTCAAGGCGCTCGTTGAAGCGAACATGGATTCGCTGGCGCGCCTGCTCTCTTCCGAACACGGCAAGGTGATCGCCGATGCGAAGGGCGATATCCAGCGCGGGCTTGAGGTCATCGAATTCTGCTGCGGCATCCCGCACGTCCTGAAGGGCGAATATACGCAAGGGGCAGGGCCGGGCATCGATGTCTATTCGATGCGCCAGCCGCTGGGAATTGGCGCCGGCATTACGCCGTTCAACTTCCCGGCGATGATTCCCTTGTGGATGTCGGGCGTGGCAATCGCGACTGGCAACGCGTTCATCATCAAGCCGAGCGAGCGCGATCCTTCGGTGCCGGTGCGGCTCGCCGAACTGTTCCTCGAGGCCGGCCTTCCCGAAGGCATCTGCCAGGTCGTCCAGGGCGACAAGGAAATGGTCGATGCCATTCTTGATCATCCCGCGATCGGCGGCGTTTCGTTTGTCGGCTCGTCGGATATCGCTCACTATGTTTACCAGCGTGGCGTTGCCGCCGGAAAACGCGTGCAGGCGATGGGCGGCGCGAAGAACCACGGGATCGTCATGCCCGATGCCGATCTCGACCAGGTCGTGAACGATCTCGCCGGCGCGGCGTTCGGATCGGCGGGAGAGCGCTGCATGGCGCTGCCGGTGGTCGTGCCGGTCGGAGACGAAACGGCAGATCGGTTGAAGGCGAAGCTGATCCCCGCGATCAACGCGCTCAAGGTCGGCATCTCGACCGATGCGGAGGCACATTACGGGCCGGTCGTGACGGCGGCGCACAAGGCCAAGGTCGAAGGCTGGATCCAGACCTGCATCGACGAGGGCGCCGAACTGGTTGTCGATGGCCGCGGTTTCAAGCTGCAGGGCCATGAGGAGGGCTTCTTCATCGGCCCGACCCTGTTCGACCGCGTCACGACAGACATGTCGTCCTACAGGGAGGAGATTTTCGGCCCTGTCCTGCAGATGGTCCGTGCGTCGAATTTCGAGGAAGCCGTCGCGCTTCCGAGCAAGCACCAGTATGGCAATGGCGTCGCCATCTTCACGCGCAACGGCCATGCCGCGCGCGAATTCGCGGCGCGCGTCAATGTCGGCATGGTCGGCATCAACGTGCCGATCCCGGTGCCGGTCGCCTATCACACCTTTGGCGGCTGGAAGCGCTCGGCCTTCGGCGACACCAACCAGCACGGCATGGAAGGCGTGAAGTTCTGGACCAAGGTCAAGACCGTCACCGCACGCTGGCCGGATGGATCGCCCGAGGGCGGGAATGCGTTTGTTATTCCGACGATGGGGTGACGGCGTTGCCGTCATCCTGAACTTGTTTCAGGATCCATGAAAACAGGCTTCAACGGACGGGCTCGAACCCGAATGACACGGCCAGATCATGCCAGTGAGGATTGTCTTGTTCTATGAGATTTGCCTTCCATTCGCGATGCCAGTTCTTGAGTTGTTTCTCGCGGGCAATGGCCGTTGGCATGTCTGCGAACAATTCGTATCGAACAAGCCTGAAGACTCTGTACTTTCCCGCAAATGCGGCAGTTGAGGAATGACGATGTTGATAGATTCGCTGTACCAGGTTCGACGTGACGCCGATGTAAAGCGTGCCGTGGCGCCTGCTGGCGAGGATATATACGCACGGCTGCCGATCCACGGTCGGACGCTAAGGTGTTCATGGGTGCTGAAACAAGTTCAGCATGATGCGGGTGGTGCACAATGTTGAACCAGTTCGACCTCACCGAAGACCAGCTTGCCATTCAGGACATGGCGCGCAAGTTTACCGCCGACAACATCACCCCTCATGCGGCCGAGTGGGACGAGAAGCATTTCTTCCCGCGCGATACGATCAAGGCGGCGGCGGAGCTGGGCTTTGCCTCGATCTATGTCTCGGAAGAATCCGGCGGAATCGGGCTCGGGCGGCTGGAGGCCGCGCTGATCATGGAGGCGATGGCCTATGGCTGCCCCTCCACCAGCGCCTTCATCTCGATCCACAACATGGCAAGCTGGATGATCGACCGGTTCGGGTCGGATGCGGTCAAGGCGAAATATCTCCCCAAGCTTGTGGGCATGGACAAGATCGCGTCCTATTGTCTGACCGAACCCTCCTCAGGCTCCGATGCGGCCGCGCTCAAGACCAGGGCCGTGCGTGATGGCGATCATTATGTCGTCACCGGCTCCAAGGCCTTCATCTCGGGAGGCGGATCGAACGAAGTCTATGTCACGATGGTCCGCACCGGCGAGGAGGGGCCCAAGGGCATTTCCTGCCTTGTGATCGAAAAGGACATGGAGGGCGTCAGCTTCGGCGCAAATGAAAAGAAAATGGGCTGGCGCTCGCAGCCGACCGCGCAAGTCAATTTCGATGCTGTGCGTGTTCCTGTGGAAAACCTTGTGGGCGGAGAAGGGGAAGGATTCCGCATCGCGATGATGGGGCTCGACGGCGGGCGGTTGAACATCGGCGCGTGCTCGCTCGGCGGGGCGCAGCGCTGTCTCGACGAAGCGATCAAATATACGAAGGAGCGGCAGCAGTTCGGCAAGCCGATTTCCGATTTCCAGAATACCCAGTTCATGCTGGCGGACATGGCGACCGACCTCGAAGCGTCGCGCGCGCTGCTCTACATGGCGGCCTGCAAGGTTACGGCGAACGCGCCCGACAAGACCAAATTCGCGGCAATGGCCAAGCGTCTGGCGACGGACAATGGCTCGAAGATCGTATCGGACGCGCTCCAGCTCCATGGCGGCTATGGCTATCTGCAGGATTATCCGATCGAGCGCTTTTTCCGTGACTTGCGCGTTCACCAGATCCTTGAAGGGACCAATCAGGTGATGCGCATGATCGTCGGGCGCGAGTTGACACGGCAGTGACAGCGGAAGTTCTCACAAGGATTGAAGGCAAGGCCGGGCGCATAAGCCTCAATCGGCCGGCGGCGCTTCATGCGCTCAACATCGGCATGGTTCATGCGATGACGGCGCAGCTGCTTGCGTGGAAGAAGAGCCGCAAGGTGCAGTGCATCATCATCGACCATGCCGAGGGGCGCGGTTTCTGCGCGGGCGGCGATATCCGCTTTCTCCAGGATTCGGCGCTGAAGGATGGCGTCGAAGGGCGCAAATTCTTCCATGACGAATATCAGTTCAACCATTTGCTGTTCGAATATGAGAAGCCAGTCATCGCCTTCATGGACGGTATCACGATGGGCGGAGGCGTCGGCATTTCGCAGCCCGCCCAATTCCGCGTCGCGACCGAAAACACGCGCTTCGCGATGCCGGAAACAGGAATCGGCCTGTTCCCCGATGTCGGCGGCGGCTGGTATCTTTCGCGGCTTGAGGGGCGCGTGGGGCGCTTCCTTGCGCTGACCGGCGCGCGGCTCGACGGGGCGGAATGCCTGGCGATCGGGCTGGCGACGCACTACCTGCCTGCCGAGTCTCTCGATGAAGCCAAGGCCCGTATTGCCGAAGATCCCGAGCGGATCGAAGGCATTCTCGGCCAGTTGTCGGTCAAGCCGCCGGAGGCGCGCATTGTCGAAAACATCCCGGCGATAAACAGGCTTTTCGCATCGGATCGCTATGAAGACATACTCGCCGCGCTGGAGGCAGATGGCTCGGAATGGGCGATCAAGGAACGAGCGACGCTCTCGACCAAATCGCCGCAGACCTGCAAGGTCGCACTCCGGCAACTGGCCGCAGGCGCCGAAATGGAGTCCTTCGCGGACAATATGGCGATGGAATATCGCATCGGATCGCGGGTGCTTGTGCGTCACGATTTCATCGAAGGCGTGCGCGCCGTGATCGTGGATAAGGACAACGCACCCAAATGGAATCCGGCGACGCCCGAAGGCGTGACCGACGCCTTGCTCGATGAAATATTCGCGCCGTTGCCGGCGGAGAAGGAATGGAAGCCGCTATGAGTTATGAAACGATCCTCGTGGAGAAGAAGGGCGCGGTGACGCTCGTCACGCTCAACCGCCCCCAAGCACTCAACGCGCTCAACAGCCAGGTTCTGGCCGAACTGATCGACGCCTTCGGTGCGTTCGACGCCGATGACAGCCAGCGTTGCGCTGTCCTGACCGGTTCCGAAAAGGCCTTTGCGGCAGGCGCCGACATCAAGGAAATGCAGGGCCAGTCTTTCGCGGACATGTATGGCGGCAATTTCTTTGCCGGCTATGACCGCGTGACGGCAACACGCAAACCCTGGATTGCCGCCGTTTCGGGCTTTGCGCTGGGCGGCGGGTGCGAACTGGCGATGATGGCGGACTTCATCATCGCGGGCGACAATGCGAAATTCGGCCAGCCGGAAATCAGGCTTGCGGTCACGCCCGGCATGGGCGGCTCGCAACGTCTGACGCGCGCGATCGGCAAGGCCAAGGCGATGGAAATGTGCCTGACCGGCCGGATGATGGATGCCGCAGAAGCCGAGCGCTCGGGGCTCGTGGCGCGAGTGGTGCCCGCTGCCGATCTTGTTACCGAAGCCTTGAAAAGCGCCGAAGCAATCGCCGGCATGGCGCCTCTTGCCGCTCTGGCGGCCAAGGAGATGGTCAACGCCGCGTTCGAAACGACGCTGCAGCAGGGTGTGGCGTTCGAGCGCCGCCTGTTCCACGGGCTGTTTGGCAGCGCCGACCAGAAGGAAGGCATGGCGGCGTTCGTCGAGAAACGCGCCGGGAATTGGACAGGAAAATGACGCCGTAGGCGTCATCCCGAACTTGTTTCGGGATCTATGAACACTGGCCTGTCAGGATCGGATGCCTTGGGCGTCAATGGATACTGAAACAAGTTCAGCATGACGATAGGTAGGAATATGAGCACAATCGCTTTTATCGGTCTCGGCAATATGGGTGGCGGCATGGCCGCCAATCTTGTGAAGGCGGGCTTCACCGTCAATGCCTTCGACCTTGCCGAGGCGGCGCTGGCAAAAGCCATGGAGAACGGCTGCAAGACCTTCACCAACGTGCGTGAGGCAGTGGCGGGCGTTGATGCCGTGGTGACGATGCTGCCCAACGGAAAGATCGTCGAGAGCGTCTATGAGAGTGACGTAATCGGCCATGCGCCGGCAACGGCGGTCTTGCTCGATTGCTCGACGATCGACGTGGCGACAGCGCGGGAGGTCTCAACCGATGCGGAAGCGAAAGGCTATGACATGGTCGACGCCCCCGTTTCGGGCGGCATCGCGGCGGCCAATGCCGGGACGCTGACGTTCATGGTCGGCGGTACGGCCAAGGCCTTCGCACGTGCCGAACCGATCCTTTCCGCGATGGGCAAGGCCGTGATCCGTGCGGGCGACAGCGGGGCCGGGCAGGCGGCCAAGATCTGCAACAACATGCTCTTGGGTGCCTCGATGATCGCGACATGCGAGGCGTTCCAGCTTGCGAAGAAGCTCGGCCTCGATCTCCAGACCTTCTTCGATATCTCGTCCAAGGCATCGGGCCAGAACTGGTCGATGACGAGCTATTGCCCGGTTCCGGGCGTCGGACCGCAGACCCCGGCAGACAATGGCTATCAGGGTGGCTTTGCAACCGCGCTGATGCTCAAGGATCTGAAGCTGGCGATGGAAGCCGCGCAAAGCGTTGACGCGGACGTGCCCATGGGCCATCGCGCTGCTGAACTCTATCAGGCTTTTGCCGATGCGGGATCGGGAGGGTTGGACTTCTCGGCCATCATCAAGAGCCTCGAATAGGCAGGCAAAGGAGAGAAAGCGTGACCTCACCCCTTCTGGTCGAGAAACAGGATGCGGTTCTCACGGTCACGCTCAACCAGCCCGAGCGGCGCAATCCGATCTCCGACCTGGCGATGATCGATGCGCTGATTTCGACAATGGCGGACGCGGATGCGGATCTTGGCGTGCGCGTCGTAATCCTCACCGGGGCAGGCACGGCTTTTTCCTCGGGCGGCGACCTGAAGCAGATGAAAGCAGGTGTTGGCCTGCGTGCAGGCCTTCCGGCGCAGACGCGGCGGAATTACCGGACGGGCATCCAGCGACTTCCTCTTGCCTTTCACGCGCTCGAGGTGCCGGTGATTGCGGCCGTCAACGGCCCGGCCATCGGGGCGGGGCTCGACCTCGCGACGATGTGTGATATCCGGATCGCTGCCGAGAGTGCCCGGTTTGCGGAGAGTTTCGTCAAGGTCGGCATTGTCCCGGGTGATGGCGGGGCGTGGCTCCTGCCGCGTATCGTTGGATTTTCGCGTGCGACCGAACTGGCGCTGACGGGTGAGATGATCGATGCAAGACAGGCGCTCGATTATGGGCTGGTTTCCCATGTCGTGCCCGATGATCAGTTGATGGCAAAGGCCCGCGAGATTGCGGACAGGATCGCCGCCAATCCGCCGCATGCGGTGCGCATGACCAAGAGGCTGCTGCGCGAAGGGCAGACCGCGACGCTCGCCAACATCCTCGAAATGTCGGCCGCGATGCAGTCTCTGGCGCATGCGACCAGGGACAATGACGAAGCGATCGACGCGTTCATCGAAAAGCGCGCGCCGGTCTTTCGGGGCGAATGAATTTCGACCATCTCACGCTTTCGGCCCTCCCCGCGGAGGACGAAGCGCTTCGCCCGATCGTCCGTGAACTGATCGAAGCGCATATCGGGGCGCTGCCCCTTCACAAACGTGCGCGGACCTGGATGGGCGGCGATGCGGTTTTCAGCCGGGCAATGGGTCAGGCGGGGCTGCTTGGGCTGACATTGCCGAAGCAATATGGCGGTGCCGAACGTGGGCCGCTCGCCCGGTTCGTTGTGGTCGAGGAACTGCTGTGTGCGGGCGCTCCCGTCGGCATGCACTGGATCGCCGACCGCCAGAGCGCGCTCGTCATTCTTAATTTTGGAACCGAAGCGCAACGCGAGTTCTATCTCCCGAAGATCTGTCGGGGCGAGATTTTCTTCTGCATCGGCATGAGCGAGCCCGGCTCCGGGTCGGACCTTGCTTCGGTGCGCTCGCGCGCGGAGCGGACGTCCTCCGGCTGGCGATTGAATGGCCAGAAGATCTGGACCTCGGGAGCCCATCACGCGGATTACATGATCGCGCTGGTGAGGACTTCCGGTGACGCGGGAGACCGGCACAAAGGGCTGTCCCAACTCCTCGTCGATATGAAGGCGCCGGGGATAAGCGTGCGTCCCATCCTCGATCTCAATGGCGATCATGATTTCAACGAAGTGTTTTTCGACAATGTAGATCTGCCCGCCGACGCTCTTCTGGGCGATGAAGGCGCAGGCTGGGAGCAAGTGACGGCCGAGCTTGCGTTCGAGAGGAGCGGGCCCGAGCGCATTTACTCAAGCGCCGTTTTGCTCGATGCCTGGGTGCAGCATGTCGCGCGGCAGGAGCCGAATGAGGCACGCGAGCGGCTGGTGGGCAGCCTGACGGCGCAGCTTGCGGTGCTGCGCGAGCTGTCGGTTGCGGTCACGACCCGGCTGGCTGCGGGGGAAAGACCCGTTGTCGAAGCGTCGCTGGTCAAGGATTTGGGGACCACGTTCGAACAATCCGTTCCGACGCTGATTGCGGACGATCTTGCCAGCCATCCCGATGAACTCGTTGATCCAGAGCTTTGGCGCGCGATCATGACGTTGGTTCACATTGCGCCGGCTTTTTCGCTGCGCGGCGGTACGCGCGAAATCCTGCGAGGAATTATCGCGCGCGGACTGGGGCTACGCTGATGAACGAGCTGATGGAACCCTTCGAGCGGATGCTTGCGACGATCTCCGGGCGCGGCATCGATCCGTCGGCCCAATGGCAGGCAATCGAAACGTCGGGCTATCTCGATGCACTGGTCCCTGAGGAAAGGGGAGGGGCCGGGCTTACGCTGGCCGAAGTTGAACCCTTGATCCGAGCGCTGGGACGGCATGCGATCGTCGCGCCCGTTGCCGAAACGATGGTCAAGCGCGCGCTTGGGTCGGAAATATTGGACCGCCCTCTTGCCGCTGTATTGGCCGCTGCCGAAATGGCCGGCCTGGCGGAAAAGATGCTCGAGATGAGCCTGTCCTACGCCAATGATCGCGTTCAGTTCGGCAAACCGATAGGGAAGTTGCAGGTCATTCAGCAACAGCTTGCGGTGATGGGCGAGAAGGTTCTCATGACTCGTATGGCGTCGCAGATCGGCTGTTCGCAGGGGCTGGAGCCGCCCTCCGAAGTCGCCGCTGTGGCGAAACATACTGCAAGTTCCGCCGCACCACAGATCGCTGCGATTGCCCATGCCGTCCATGGCGCGATCGGAATCGCTGAGGAGTTCGACCTGCAGCTCTATTCGCGCCGCTTACATGCCCTCCGGCTCGAACACGGCTCCGAAAGCTATTGGGCCGCCATATTGGGCCGGGCCCGGCTGCAGGCCGATCGCCAATCCAGCGTCGATTTCATCCGCGCGATGCGACAGCCTTGAGCGCGATGTCGGCCAATTCGGGCCGGCAGATCAGCAGGTCGGGAAGGCTGGTGTCCGCGTTGTTATACCGCATCGGTGATCCATCCACGCGACTGACATGGAGTCCTGCTGCTTCAGCAACGGCGACCGGGGCGCAATTGTCCCATTCATACTGCCCGCCGGTGTGGAGGTAGATGTCTGCTTCGCCGCGCACCACCGCCATTGCCTTGGCTCCAGCGGAACCCATCGGGACCAGTTCGGCCCCGATCAGTCGGGCGACCTCGACCGCCTCGGCGGCTGGCCGGGTGCGGCTGACGACCATGCGAAACGGCTTGTTTGGTCGCGCCGATTTGATCGCGGCACCAGATGACAGCGTGACATCGAGGCCGGGCAGGGCAACAGCGCCCACCGTTGCAACGCCATCGATGGCCAGCGCCACATGCACCGCCCAGTCCGTCCGGCCTTCGCCATATTCGCGTGTGCCGTCGAGCGGGTCGATGATCCACACGCGGCGGGCGGAAAGCCGCTCTCCGTTGTCCTTTTCTTCTTCGGAAAGAAGCGCGTCGTCGGGCCTCAGATCGCGCAATGATCGGCACAGATAGGCATTGGCGATGCGATCGCCCTCGGCGCCCAGAGGCTTGCCTTCGAGATCGCCATTTCTCTGTAGCGCCAGCAGTAGCTCGCCCGCTTCGGTCGCGAGGCGGGTGGCAAGGCGAACATCGGACTCCTCAACCGTCATCCGATCAGCGCCTCGACGATCAGGTCTGCCGCCTGTTCGGGCGTCAACTTCGTGGTGTCGATCCTTACTTCCGGATTGACCGGCGCCTCGTACGGGCTGTCGATGCCCGTGAAGTTCTTGAGTTCGCCCGTACGCGCCTTTTTGTAGAGGCCCTTGACGTCACGCCGCTCGGCTTCGGCTAGCGGCGTGTCGATGAAGATCTCGTGGAATTCGCCTGCCGGGATCATCGACCGGACCATTTCGCGCTCTGCGCGGAAGGGCGAAATGAAGGCGGTGATCACGATCAGGCCGGCATCGGCCATGAGCTTCGCTACTTCGCCCACACGGCGGATGTTCTCGATCCGATCGGTTTCGGTAAAGCCAAGGTCCTTGTTGAGCCCGTGACGAACATTGTCTCCGTCGAGCAGGAAGGTGTGCCGGTTCATCCGGTAGAGCTTCTTTTCGACAAGGTTGGCGATCGTCGACTTGCCCGATCCCGAAAGCCCGGTGAACCAGAGGACGGCGGCTTTCTGGTTTTTGAGCCCCGCATGCATGTTTCGATCAATATCGACGGCCTGCCAATGGACATTCTGCGCACGGCGAAGCGAGAAGTTGAGCATCCCGGCGGCCACCGTGCCGTTGGTCAGCTTGTCGATCAGGATGAAGCCGCCAAGCGTACGGCTTTCGCCATAGGCCTCGAAAACGATCGGCTTGTCCGTCACGATTTCGGCAACGCCAATGGCATTGAGTTCAAGCGTCTTGGCCGCCAGATGTTCCATCGTGTTGATGTTGACCTGATATTTGGGCGCGTGGACTGTCGACGAAACAAGTTGCGTACCCAGCTTGAGCCAATAGGCGCGCCCGGGGATCAGCGTGTCGTCCGACATCCAGACGATATTTGCTTCGAACTGGTCGGCGGCCTGTGGCGGGTTATCCGCAGTCGCGATCACATCTCCGCGCGAGCAATCGATTTCGTCGGCAAGGCAGATCGTGACTGACTGACCCGCAACCGCTGCATCCAGATCGCCATCGAACGTGACGATGCGCGAAACGGTTGATGTCTTGCCCGAGGGCAGGACGCGGATCGCGTCGCCCTTCGAAACAGTCCCGGTCGCGATCTGCCCGCTGAACCCTCGGAAGTCGAGATTGGGGCGGTTAACCCACTGCACCGGCAAGCGAAAGGCTTTGGCCTGGGCCGCATCTGTGTCGACTTCAACATCTTCAAGGATCGAAATCAGGCTTGGTCCCTTGTACCAGGGAGTGTTGGCCGACGAGCCGGTGATATTGTCTCCCTTGAAGCCCGAGATCGGAATGGGCGTGAAGTTCTCGATGCCGATCTCGCGCGCGAAGCAGGCATAATCCTCAACGATATTCTCGTAGCGCAGCCCGTCGTAATCGACGAGATCCATCTTGTTGACGGCAAGCACGATGTGCCGGATGCCCAGCAGATGCGCGAGGTAGGAATGCCGCCGCGTTTGTGTGAGCACGCCTTTCCGGGCGTCGATCAGGATCACGGCAAGGTCGGCGGTCGATGCCCCCGTCACCATATTCCGCGTATATTGCTCATGCCCCGGCGTATCGGCGACGATGAACTTGCGTTTCTCGGTCGTGAAAAATCGATAGGCGACATCGATCGTGATGCCCTGCTCGCGCTCGGCGGCCAGGCCATCGACGAGCAATGCAAAATCGATTTCCTGTCCCTGCGTGCCGACGCGCTTTGAGTCCGCTTCCAGCGCGGCGAGTTGATCCTCGAAGATCATCTTGCTGTCGTAGAGAAGCCTCCCGATCAGCGTTGATTTGCCGTCGTCAACCGAACCGCACGTGATGAAACGCAGAAGCGACTTGTGCTGGTGCTGCTCCAGATAGGCTTCGATGTCAGCCGCGATCAATGCATCGGTGCGGTAAACAGGATCGGTCATCAGAAGTAACCCTCCTGCTTCTTCTTCTCCATGCTCGCATCGCCCGCATCCTTGTCGATCGCGCGTCCCTGCCGCTCGGATGTCGTGGTAAGGAGCATTTCCTGGATGATTTCCGGCAGGGTGGAGGCAGTGCTTTCGACCGCGCCGGTCAGGGGATAGCAGCCAAGCGTGCGGAAGCGGATCGAACGTTCGACCGGCACTTCGCCGCCTTTCAGCGGAAAGCGATCGTCATCGACCATCAGGATCAGCCCATCCCGCTCCACTGTCGGGCGTTTTGCGCTGAAATAGAGCGGTACGATCGGGATGTCGTTCAGATGGATATATTGCCAGATGTCGAGCTCGGTCCAGTTCGAGATCGGGAAGACACGGATGCTCTCGTCCTTGGCTTTTTTTGCATTGTAGAGGTTCCAGAGCTCGGGGCGCTGGTTCTTCGGATCCCAAACGTGACTGGACGTTCGGAAGGAGAAAATGCGCTCCTTCGCGCGGCTCTTTTCCTCGTCGCGCCGCGCGCCGCCGAACGCCACGTCGAAGCCGAACAGGTCCAGCGCCTGCTTGAGACCTTCCGTCTTCCACATGTCCGTGTGAAGGGGGCCGTGGTCGAACGGGTTGATGCCGCGCTCCAGCGCTTCGGGATTCTTGTGGACGAGAAGCTGCATGCCGGACTCCTCGGCCATCCGGTCGCGCAAGCGATACATGTCCTGAAACTTCCAGGTCGTATCGACATGAAGCAGCGGGAATGGAGGAGGAGAGGGGTAGAAAGCCTTGCGTGCCAGGTGCAGCATCACGGCCGAATCCTTGCCCACCGAATAGAGCATGACCGGCTTTTCCGCTTCAGCCGCCACCTCGCGCATGATGTGGATGCTTTCGGCCTCGAGCCGTTCGAGATGAGTCAGGGTTTTGGCCATGCGGCCCCTTTGCCTGCGGTTGTCCGCTGCGCAAGATAGTTATTCTTATCGTGCGTCAATGCACTTCAGGTTTTCGGCGTATACCAGATCGGCGAGGTATAGGCACGTTCCTGATCTTTCATGCGGATCTCCGGGGGCATCTTCAGCTTGAACCGCACGGCATCATAGGCAACCCAGCGTGGCGTCGGGATTTCGAGCACGCGCAGGTAATAGAAGGCCTTGACGCCCGGATCGAAGCTCGGATCGCTCCACACGGTCTGGAGCTGGGCCGCCCCGATCGTGTTGGCATAAGTCGCATTGGCCAGGTTGACCGTGTCTCCGACTGGCGGCAGCTTCCCATTGGCCATCAACGGTCGTTTATCCGGGGCGCTCCACACAACATTGTAAATCTGCTCGTGCAGCTGTCCGGCCTTGTCCACCCAGCCTTTCACGACCTGTACGCGATCGAGATTAGCTCCAATTGGATCTTTGAGGGCGCTGATGATAAAGGTCGGCTTGCCGTTGCCCGGTTTCAGGTCCCCGCCCATCGGCACACCGCGCGCATAGCCGGCCTTGACCCAATTTCCTTTCAGATCGGCAGCTCCGAAGTCCCAGCCGCCGAACATGCGAACCTGCATGCGAGGGCCGGTCGTTGCATAGACTTCCTTGCGTGTCATCGCATCGAAGATCGCTGCGCGCGTATTGGCCCTGGCCCATACGCCCGCGTAGCCGCCGGCGAGATAGTGCCATCCAAACCGGCCTACGCGGCTGCCGAGATTTTGTGGCTCGGTTGCCCGGCCGGGCCTGGGTTCGACGCCGGTGTGTTTGCCGAAGAAGTTATTTTCATCCCCGGTCGCAAGCGCGGTATGGGAATCCGTCGAGCCGATCATTCCGAACTTGTATGGGTTTACGCCGGTCCTTTGTTCGATCAGCAATCCGCGCTTCAGCGCTTCCCGAACATATTCACCCGCAAACATGTCGGGCGTTTTCTTGCTTTCCATGGTAAGGTTGCCAAGCTCCCAGCCCGCCTTGCCATAGTCTGCAAATTCGTCGTTCGGCGACAGGAACGGATGAGCCTCGCTGTCGCCCTTGATCTGCGTCGCTTCGACCAGCGGCTCGTGCGCTGCGCGGCGGCGGGCATAGGCAGCGGTCATCGCGCCCCCGCCGGGCTGGGTCATCTGGAACATCAGGCCGTTGGAAACATTGGAGTTGTGCGGGATGGCAAGGATTTTTCCGCCTGTCGCCTTTTCATAGGAGTCCATATAATTCCAAAGATCGTCCGGCGTCGTGCCGACGAAGGAGGAATAGGGCAGAACCTTCTCCGCCTTGTCCTTGCCATCGCGGAATACGACGACACGGTGCAAATTGTCGCCCTTGGGCATCAGCGTATATTCAAAGCCCACAAAGGCCGTGAACCTGCCAGGGTAATTGTATCGTTCAACGATGCCCAGATGGTCGGTCCATGTCGATCGCGTGCGCTTCTCGGCCTCGACCGGATCGAGCATCGACGCCGGGAGGGTGCGCTTCGAAAAGCCGTCGATCAATTCGGCGGCAACCTTCTGCGAACCTTCCGGGCCTTCCTGAAGCATGTCGTGCCAACGGCGGATCAGGGGATCGCGGATAAGCAGGCGCGGCGCTTCGTAAATCTTACGCATCACGGCAAGCCCGTCCGAGTGATCCGCGATGACGAGGAAATCGAGCGGCCGGTCGAGCTTCGCCTTGATCCCCGTCGTGGAAGTCACTTCCTCACCCATGGCGAACCGCAAGGCTTCTTCCGGTCCAAGCCTCACGCCGAAGCTGAAAGCATCGGAGGAATTGGATGTGTGAAGATGCGTGTCGCCCCAGTAGACCTGTTCGGGATATGCGGTTTCCCTGACGTCCGCTTCGCCCTTTTTCGGGCCCATCGGATTGCCCGATTTGCCGCACGCCGCAAGCAGCAGGGCCATGGCCAGCGTAAGGCTCGTTCCTCCGGGTCGTTTCATCTCTCTCCTCCTACATTATGGCAGCCAGTGTGCCGTTTTACGGCGAGATCGGCAAGAAGGATTGCTTCGGTTCACGGAACCCCGAACGTCCAGCCTTCCGTTGCCGCTACGGCGGCCAGTCCTTGCGGAGACCAGAGCGCCGGATCGTCGGCCGCCAGCCGAAGCCAGGCGGCTGTCAATATCGCGTCAGTCATATGATCGTCATAAGATGCAAGCGCGGCATGTGGTTCCGAGTCGAACCGTTCGAGCGCTGAATCGAGTGCTGCTGCGTCGCGAATCTTGCTCAAGCCTTTGCGAAGGCCTGCGGCGCGCGCGGCGAGGCTTGTGTAAATCTCGACAATGGCTGGCCCAGTGCGTGGTGCGGGATCGAATGGCCAGACCGGAATGCGGCCTCCGATCCGGTGCAACATGCGCATCGCAGTAAAGCTGGATTTTCCGACTTGCGCCGCACCGACGAGATTGAGGCAGCTATAGGGGGAAAGCCGGCATTCACGCTGCCGGTGTTCGACAAGTCGCAATCGCCCGGCTGCGGGGCCGAACCTGTCCCCCGTGCGACCGCCATGACGCCGGAAATAGCGGCTCGCTTCCGGATGGTCGACGAAGCGGTTGGTCGCAAGGTTTGGTTCCTCCGAACAGATGCGCTCGACCAGGGCCCAGAGCGACCGCGCATCTGCGGGGCTTTCGCTCCATCCGGGGAAATAGCTGCCCTGGTCCATGAAAGGCAGGCCCGGCGACAAGTCAAAGCCGATCAACGTATCGTCCGGCATATGGTGCAGCACCCAGTCGAGCACGTCTTCGCGCGACCAGACATGGCCGGGCCGCACCAGCACCGGCGCAGCTTTTCCCGGCGAACAGATGGCGATTGCGATGCCCTTCTGCCTCGGACCTGCGGCTCCCGACCAATCGACCACGGCAAAATGCCCGAACGACGTCATGGCATGACGATGACCGCGCGGCCGACGATGCTGCGATCCTGGAGCGCACGAAGCGCCTGCGCGGTCTCCTCGAGCATGAAGCGGTGCGAGAGGTGTGGGCGCATCACGCCCATTCCGGCAAGTTCGGTCAATGCCTCCGCTGTTTGCCGGGCAAGAACCGGGTCCCGTCGGCTCGCTTCGCCTGCGCGCAGACCAATCAGGCTGTATCCTTTGATCAGGGCATGATTGGCGGGAAAAGAAGGGATTTCACCGCTCGCGAAGCCGACGATCAGGAACCGTCCGCCCCAGCCAATGGCGCGGGTCGCCTTGATTGAAAGCGGACCGCCGACGGGATCGAACACGACGTCTGCGCCCTTGCCGCCGGTCAATTCCTTCACCTGATCGGCGAGATCGGGTTCCGCCGGATCGAGCGCGTGGTCCGCGCCTGCGGCAAGAATGGCAGCGCGCTTGTCGGCGCTCGATCCCGTGCCGATGACTGATGCACCCATATGCTTGGCAAGCTTGACTGCCGCCATGCCGACACCTCCGCTCGCGCCTAGGACAAGCAACGTTTCGTCGGGCAGAAGCGCGGCCTTGTCGTGCAGTGCGTGCCAGGCCGTGACGGCCGCGGCGCGCCAGCAAGCGCCTTCCTCGAAATCGAGCGTGGAGGGTAGGGACATTGTGGCTGATGCGGGCACGGTCAGGCACGTTGCAAAGCCGCCGCCCTTTGCCCCTGCCATCACTCTGTCGCCAGGTCTGACGTCCTTTACGCCCCTGCCGATTTCGATCACTTCGCCGGCAATTTCCATGCCGGGAACAAAGGGCGGGTCGGGCCTGAACTGGTATTGTCCGTAAGTCATCAGCAGATCGGGGAAGTTGACGCCGGCAGCCCGCGTGGCGATGCGCACCTCGTGCTCCCCGAGCGCCTCTGCCGCCCTTTCCTCGATGCGAAGCGAGTCCGGTCCCCTCAGCGCTGTGCAAACCGCAGCCCGATAGCGGCCGTTCATGGATGCCTTTCCCCTCTCAGCCGGTCCCAATAGGCGATGCGTTCCGCAACCTTCGCTTCGAAGCCGCGCTCGAGAGGTTTGTAGAATGTCTGCGCCGCCATTCCGTCCGGCCAGTAGTTCGCGCCGCTGAAGCCGTCTTCGGCGTCATGATCATAGGCATAGTCCTTGCCATAGCCGATGTCCTTCATCAGCCGTGTCGGAGCGTTCAGGATATTGGCCGGGGGACTCAGCGATCCGGTTTCACGCGCGGCATTCCATGAGGCCTTTTGTGCGACATAGGCGGCGTTCGATTTGGGAGCGGTCGCAAGATAGAGACAGGCTTGCACGATGGCGAGTTCGCCTTCCGGGCTGCCGAGAAAATCATAGGCGTCCTTGGCGGCAAGGCATTGGACCAGCGCCTGCGGATCGGCGAGGCCGATATCCTCGCTCGCGAAGCGGACAAGGCGTCGCAGCACATAAAGCGGCTCTTCGCCGGCCACGAGCATCCTCGCGAGATAGTAGAGCGCGGCCTGTGGATCCGATCCGCGCAGCGCCTTGTGAAGCGCCGAAATCAGATTGTAGTGGCCTTCGCGATCCTTGTCGTAGACCGGCATACGCCTGTGCAGCAGATCCGACAGCGCGGCAGGTGTCAGCGGTTCCGGCACGTCGATCGAAAACAGCGTTTCGGCCTGGTTGAGCAGGAAGCGGCCATCGCCATCGGCGCTTGCGATCAGGGCGGCCCGCGCGTCGGGAGTCAGGGGCAAGGGGCTGCCTTCCAGAGCCTCGGCGCGGGCGAGCAACGTTTCCAGAGCGGTCGCATCGAGCCGGTGCAGGATCAATACCTGTGCCCGGCTTAGAAGCGCGGCATTCAGTTCGAAGCTGGGGTTTTCCGTGGTGGCCCCCACCAAGGTGATCGTCCCGTCCTCGACAAACGGCAGGAAGCCGTCCTGTTGCGAGCGGTTGAAGCGATGGATTTCGTCCACGAACAGCAAGGTGCGCTGTCCGGTGCGGGCATGATCGCGAGCGACGGCGAAGAGCTTCTTCAAATCCGCGACGCCCGAGAAGACTGCGGAGATCGCTTCGAAACGCAGGCCCACGGCGTCGGCGAGAAGTCGGGCCAACGTCGTTTTGCCTGTGCCTGGCGGGCCCCAGAGAATGATCGAGGCGAGCTTTCCCGCCGCGACCATCCGGCCGATCGCACCATCTGGCCCTGTCAGGTGGTCCTGGCCGACAATCTCGCCAAGGGTGCGTGGGCGCAGGCGCTCCGCCAGCGGGGCATTGTCCATCGGACGCTCCTCGGCGCGCGGCGATGCATCGGGAAACAGGTCGGCCATGCTGTGTCCTATAGCCGTTCGGCGCGCATTGTGGAGCGGGTTGACAAATTCTATCTAAGATATATCTTAAAACTACAAAGAGCATCTTAAAGGAGAATCGTATGTTCTATGCAAGAGCCATGCGCGGCTGTGGTCCGCGTGGTTTCTATGCCATTTGGGGGCATCATGGCCGCCACGGTTTTGGCGGACGTCATGGTGCCGGAGAACGCGGTGGCCGTCGTCGCGTGTTCGATTCGGGCGAACTGCGGTTGGTGCTGCTCAAGCTCATCGAAGAGACACCTCGCCATGGTTATGACCTGATTCGCGAAATCGAGGAACGTACGGGAGGCGCCTATGCGCCCAGCCCCGGCGTCGTTTACCCGACGCTTACGCTGCTACAGGACATGGGTCTGATCGAGGAGGAAAAGGCCGAAGGCTCGCGCAAGCGCTTTTCGATCACCGAGGCGGGCCTCGTTCATCTGACGGAGAAGACCGAAGAAGTCGAAGCGGCGATGGCAAAGCTTGCTGAAATGGGCGCCCAACGCGAACGGACGGACGGAATGCCGATCCGGCGGGCCATGGGCAATCTGCGCCAGGTCCTTCAGCATCGCCTGACTCGCGACGATGTAACGGCTGAAACGCTCCACGAAGTCGCAGCCTTACTCGACGAAGTATCGCAGAAGATTGAGCGGCTCTAATCGTGGCGTAACCTCAACTGGCGGAGATAGGTATCGACCAGCGCCTGGTTGATCCTGTCCCAGCCAAAGCGCGCGCTGGCTTCCGTGCCGGCCCGGCCATGCCGGACCCGCAGTGCGGGGTCGACGCAGTAATCGCCAAGCGCATCGGCAAAGGTTGAAACCGCGCCGGGCTTGACCAAACGCCCTGTCACATGATCGCCGACAAGATTCTCGCTGCCTGTGGCCTTCGCTGCGATCACGGGAACGCCGCAGGCCATGGCTTCGAGCGTAACATTGCCAAATGTTTCGGTGATCGAGGGATTGAACAACATGTCCATGGAGGCGACGGCCCGGCCCAGGTCGCTGCCGCCCTGGAACCCGGTGAAAACCGCATCCGGCAGCCGGCCCTGAAGCCATTCGCGGGCCGGGCCATCGCCGACGATCATGACGCTGTGGCGAACCTGCCGCTTCTTCAGCGTATCGATCGCGTCGGAAAAGACATCGAGCCCCTTTTCCATCACCAAACGGCCAAGAAAGCCGATTGCGGGTACGTCGTCAGGAATGCCAAGCGCGCGCCGCCAGCCCATGTCTCTGCGTCCGGGATGGAAAATATCGCCGTCGATCCCGCGCGCCCAGATGCCGACATTGTAACTCATCCGCCGGTCGCGGAGCAGCTGTGCCATCGATTCCGACGGCGCGACCACAGCGTCGCAGCGCCGGTAGAAGCGGCGCATGATCGCCTCGACCGCAGGCTCGAGAAAGGCCAAGCCGTAGTAGCGCGGATAGGTCTCGAACCGGGTGTGCATCGAGGCAATGACGGGAATGTTCCGCTTTCTGGCAAAGCTGATCGCCCGATGGCCGAGGAAATCGGGCGCCGACACGTGCACGAGATTAGGTGCGAATGCCTTGAGGTCGCGCTTGACAGATCCCGACATGCCCAGCGCAAACCTGTATTCGCCGCGCCCCCCGGGCAACGGCATCGAAGGCACGCTTACAAGGTCGCCGGTCGGAGGAAAGGCGGGCGTCTCGATCGTCGGTGAATAAACCCGCACGGCAGCGCCGGACTTCAGAAGATATCCGACAAGCCGGTTCAGCGCCTGGTTCGCGCCGTCCCGAACATAGTTGTAATTGCCGCTGAACAGCGCGATGCGAAGCGACGAAGCGTCCATCGGGGCAAGATAACGGGTCGCGCTTCAGAATGCCAGTTCCGCCCAGACGGGCAGGTGGTCCGACGCGCGCTTTGCCTGCGCCGTATTGTGCGTGCCAGAGCGGAGGATACGCAGATCCTCCCCCACCATGATCCGGTCGAGCCGCGCAACGGGGCGTTGGGAGTGGAAACTCGGGCCCGTGAAGACAATCTTGTAATCGTGCAGGAACTCCACGAGGCAGCCGCGATGATGCGCCCATTCGTTGAGATCACCCATCAGGATCGTCGGCATTTTTTCCCGCCTTTTCGATACGGCATCGAGGATCGCACGAACCTGCCGCTTGCGCCACAGGCCCGACAGATCGAGATGCATGCCGACGATGCGCAAGTCGTGCCTGCCGACACGGCATTCGACCAGGACCGCGCCGCGCGGCTCGAGTGAGGGGATGTCCAGCGGGCGGCAATCGAGGACCTTGATGTGCGAGCGGACGAGCATGGCATTGCCGTGCCAGCCAATGCCTTCATTGCCGGTCGCAAAATGAACCGGGCGAAGTTCGCCATGATTGTCCAGCAATTCAAGCGGGAGTGCCGACTTGCGCGCGCCGAAACGCCGGTCTGCTTCCTGCAGCGCGATGATGTCGGGCTGCACTTCGTCGATTACGGAAAGGATGCGTTCCGGCCGTCTCAACCGGTCCGTACCGATGGCCTTGCGAATGTTGTAACTGGCAACCCGGATCACCGGGGCACGCTAGCGGCTTCCTTGGCGAGCGCCAAGTCCGAGGGCCGAAAAGCTGTTCTGGTCGAATTTCAGGCGCAACGTCACGAACGGCCCGCTGCGGGTGTAGCGGCTCGCTTCGAAATCGCGATCATGGAAACCGACGACATTGTAGCCGATGGAAACATAGGCGTTCTTCATGGGGGAAAGGCCCAGCGTCGGCCCGCCGGACCAGGCATAGGCCCGTCCGCCGGGGTTCTGGCGCACTGTGCCTGCCACCCCCACGTCAAGGGTTTCGCTGAGATCGAAGCGGATATCGGCGCCGAACACATTGCTCCAGCCTTTCAGGTCGTCAGCTCCAAAACGATCGAACACATAGCGCGTGCCCCAAAAGGCAGAAATCTCGCTGCGGCCCAGGTAAGTGCCGTCTTCGCGTTTCTGGACGGGTGACCAGTTCAGGGAAAAACTGTTGACGACGCGTCGCGAGGTTGCGTCACCATCGATGTTGAGCGGTGCCCCGCCGATGGGCCCGGGTTTGCCGAAAACCGCGCCGCGCGCCCGATCTTCACGCAGTTCGAGCTTTTCGAGAA
Organism: Sphingomonadaceae bacterium; assembly: GCA_041916635.1. Lineage (GTDB taxonomy): Bacteria > Pseudomonadota > Alphaproteobacteria > Sphingomonadales > Sphingomonadaceae > Aquisediminimonas. The sequence goes on from JAYRZE010000001.1 coordinate 2,450,921, forward strand.
GGGTGAAGCGGCTGTTGTCCGGGCGGTGGGCCCAGCTGACGGCAATGGCTCTGGCGTCAGTGCGTGGGCCGCCCTTCTGTGTAGCCTTGAACCAGGTGAACGCCCCGCCGAAAGCGCGACCCTCTCCGATCTGGCGCAATCCGGAAAAGGTCAGGCCGTAGCGATTGCCAAGGTCTCCGTCGCGATATTCCGCCCGCCCGGCAATACTCCATTGTGTACCGCGATAGGTAGCGCCAGCCGTCACGGCCGTGAAATCTTCCGTCAAGACGCCATTCGAACCGGCAAATCCGCCCGAGGCAACCGGATGCGCCGGATTGAGCACGCGCGCGGGGTCGATCCCGCCAAATGTCTTGTTGCCGTCGAGCGTGAAATCGACTGTCAGCCTCTGTCCGATCGGTAGCGATTGAGACAGGCCATAGGCTGCAAAGCTGCGCGGGCCATATTCGTTGGTCGATTGCTGGTTTGCACTGGCAACCAGCCGCCCGCCCGTCCACGGTTTCAAGTCGAAGCCGACGCGTGCCGTGCGGGCGTCGATCGAATCGCCCTTTGCGATCTCATAACCGCCAACAAGCGTGACCGAATCCGTCACGGCATAGCGAGCCGACAGTTTGTGGCGTGCGGGAAAGTCGATGCTCTCATTCTGCCCTTCGATCGGCAACTCGGTTTGCGCATCAAGTTCGAGCTTATTGTCGAATAGCCGTTTGGTTGCTCCCAATTGAGCGATCGTCGAGCTGGCCGTGCGGCCGTCGTCGAGCCGGTCGCTCGCTATTACGAGGCCGGCGCGAAGGTCGAGAGCGCGTGTCCGGTATTCGGCAAGCGCGCGCCCTGCCGTGCGCCGCGCGGCGCTGCCAAGATAGTCCTCGTTCCAGGCGCTTCCAACGACCGAAAGCTCGGGCGTGATCCGCAATCGGCCGTCCAGGCCGAACTTGCGCGTGCCGTTTTCCGGCGCATTGGTCTGGCCGACCCCGTACCCCGCCTGCTGCTCGCGCGCGTAGGCGAGCAGATCCAGCGCCTTGCCGTGATGCTCGGCCTCGACCAGCCAGGCCGTTGAGGTGCCTTTCGCGGGTTTTGTGGCCGGAGTGCGCGCTGAGGAACCGCTGGCCGCGAATTCGGCGCGCACTTCGGTGGTTGCGTTGGGCGTATAACGTACATCGACACCGCCCATGTCTGTCTTCGAAACGTCACTTTCGTCATGAATTGCGGTTGCGCCCAGCGTCAGTGTCTTGGCGGAATTGGCCCAGCTTGCCCGGCCACCGGCGTTGAGCACGCGCTGTCCGACGCCGTCGACTTCATAGTCGATAATGATGAACTGCGGGTCGAGCAGGCTGGAACGACTGAGAACGGGCTCGCGGAATCGCAATGTGCCGGCAGCATAGTCGATGTCGTAATCGATATGGCGTACGAGTGGGCGGCTTTCGACAATCCGGTCGGAGCGCAGTCGGTCGCGGACTTCGATCACCACGCGCTCCGAATTGGGTAGGATGTCACGCGCGCTAAGGGCGTAGGGGCCGGACAGGCCATTGCCCTGGATCTCTTCGCGGCGATGCCGGTAGGGCGTGTCGGCCGCAAAGGCCGTCGCACGCACATGTTCGCTGCCATATTCGGCCTTAAGCCCGTTGAAGGCGCGCTGGTAGCGTGTCAGCTGCGGCTCGTTGATTCCAGTCTCGTAATCGCCGAATAGCGCGTAGAATTGTGGGCGTTCGAGGCGGAGGTAGAGCTTGCGGGCGCTCGATGCATCGTAGCGGCGCTCGCTGCGGTCGGCATAGATCGTATAATAGGCGGTCGGGTCGATCGTACCTGCGAACCGGGCCTCATCCTTTGCCTTGTCGCTGTCGAAAGCCAGCGTCATCAGCCATTTGCCCTTGATCCTGCCTTTCGCATAGAGCGCCAGACGGGCATCGCTATACCAATGCTCGCCATTGGCTCCGAGCCCTTCGGTCCGACCGCTGAGCGTGTTGAACCCGGTCGTTCCGGCCGCGAAGCCGACGATGGTCCAGGGCCGCTTGCCCGGCGTCAGCCAGGTCTGGATGATCTGCTTGCGGGTAACTTCGCCGTCGCGGAAGGGCAGGGTGATCGACAGGCCTCCCGAGGCCGTGGTCGGCTCGAGCTCGACATAAGCTATGCCTTCGTCACCTTCGACGCGCCAGACCGGCCGCGCGCGTTCGAGGCCGGAAAGCTGGCGTGCCGCCTGTGCTTCGGCCTCGACTGCCGGATAATACGGCGCCGGAAGAACGAAATCGCCGACCAGTCCGTTGCGTACCGGTTTTCCGGCGCGATCGGTCATCCGAAGCGCGAGGACCGGGCGTGTCACGCCATCTGCGATCAGGACCGACTTTTCGCGCACCAGTTCGGCATGAAGGGCGCTGTTGGCATAATGGACCGTCCGACGGAGAGTTTGGACCAGCGTCCCCTTCGCATCGCGGACTTCGGCCGTGAACAGGGTATCGCCGTCCTTGATCTCGAGCGCGCGCCACTGGCTGACGGCGAGGCTTTCAACGCCGTTCTTCTTTGTGCCCTCGAAAGCCAGTTCGTCGACGGGCTTGCCGTCGGCCAAGAGGGTTACACTCTGGCCGGGCAGGTGCTTGATGACCACGCGGACGGCCTTGGTTCTGGGGTTGTGATCAGGCGCGGGGAAGAGCCAGCCGATTTCGGGCATCTGTCCGGTGAACCAGTTGCGGTCCGCGCCGGCGGCGGCAGCGTCGGATTGCGGGACTGCGCGACGCACGGGATCGGCCTGCAGCCGCGCGCCATTCCTGCCTGTCGCGCTCCGGAAATCCGCCCGCACCAGCGACCCTCCCTGGCCCTCGACGAAGCGCGAGATTGCGCTTCCCGCCGTTCTGGCGATCCTAGTGCAATCGATGGGAATCTGGTCCGGGGGCAGGGACGATGGGTCGATCTGGACGACGTGAAGCCCGGGCAGCACGCCTTCGAAGTGATAGCGCCCCTCGATGTCGGTAACCGCGTAGCTCCCGTCTTCGAGCATAACGCGAACGCCGGGCAGGCCATTGGCTGCCCCGGGATCGATCGAGCAGCCGCCATCGGTGACACGGCCGATGATTGTCATCCGGTCGGTGATCGCATCGCGTGCGATTCGTACCGCCGCATCCGCAACCGCGCTTTGCGCCCCACGATTGTCGCGCGCGCTGGCACGGTTCAGCGTCGGGCCGGGTCTGGCGTCCGGGCGGACTTCGAGAATATAGGTCAGAATTCCACTCGCGCCGCCGGAAAGAGGCGGTATTGCAACGTTTAGGCTCCGCCCATCAGATGTAATATCATAAGTGATATCTAATCCATTGTAACGAATGGAGTTAGATTTCAGCCGCATTTCCGCAGGCAAGGTATCACTGATCGTGATCGCGCCCGTGCTTCGCGTCGCGTCGCCATTCTGGACCTTGATGCGGTACTGGACCGGGTCGCCCGGCGCAGCAACGGCATTCGAGGCCGACTTGCGCAGGATGATTGTGCCGCCCGGCCGGTCGGCCGGGACGTCAACCCGCACCGGCGAGGGGTCGGATAGCGTAAAGACGTCGCCATAAGAGCCGGCGCCAAGAGCGAAGGGCTGCCCGTCCAGACGCCGCAAGCCCGCCAGATCGGCGGGCGTGGATTTCGAAGGAACAATGTAGGGCGCGGGCGGTTGGACGAGCAGGCGATAGGTGCCTGCGCGGACAAAGGGAAACCGGTACTCCCCTGGCGGAAAGACATAGGCTATGCCCCCGCCGTCGGTGACGGTCGAGCCAGTCACGACAGTGGATGGAAAGCTTGAGACGCCGTCGTCGCCAAAGACTTGCGCCGGTTGCCCTGTCGCCGCGTCGATCAGAGTCACGCTCGACCCCGTGACCGGTGCGCCATCGCCACTATCGAAGACCATGCCGAACGGGTCGATCAGAATATCGATCGTCGAACTGGCGATCACGGCGCCATTCGAGGCGCGGACGCTGGTGAGGCCGAAACTGGTGCCGGGGGCAAACGAAAGCACGCAATCGTTGCGCGTTGGGGCAGACCGTGAGGCCGCAGTATGCACCATCCCGACGAAGAGGCCTGTGTTGGGTCCGCTCTCCGAAAGAGTGAGCGTTTCCGAATCCCCGGCTGGCGTTTCGAGGCGGATGTCCAGTATATCGACGGCGGACGGGTTATTGTTGTCTGCCGCCGAATTGATCGCCACGATCAGCGGCTCTCCGGTATGGATTTGGGTCGTGGGAATCACGGCAGCAGGCGTCAGAGAGAGCCCGGCAAAGGCGCCGTTCAGCGCTACCGGCGTAGTGCCGGTGCTGCCGTGGCAAAGCGTGGTCGCGAGGGACAGGCTTTGCGCAGTGGTCGATCCGTCGAACTGATAGGTGGTCAGCGAGGCCGGCACCGGTAGAGGCGGTTCGACAACCAGGTCGACCCGGTTCGAGTTCTGGACGATCCGCGTTCCTCCGACATCCCATTGGATTGTCGCGATGTTGGAGATCGTTTGCGCCCGCGCCGGCACCGGCGCCGATCCGGTCATGATCGTCGCCAGGCCCGCCAGGAGGACCAAAATATGGTTAACCGCGCTACGCATGGCCGAGCAAAAGGGCCGCCGATGGCTCAAACACGCCACCGGACGGCCCATTGCCGTTTGCCTTAGTTTATCGTTACCTGGAAATAGAGCGTACGGGTTGTGCCCGCGGCGATCGTTCCCAGGGTGCCGTTGAGCGTACCAGCCGTGACAGATCCGCCCGGAGTGCCGTCAAGATTGCATGTGCCGGTCGGCACTGTGCCGGTGTAAGTGCCGTTCAGATTGCTGCTTGCGGCAACGAATGTCGTTTCTGCTGGCAGCGGGTCGCTGATCGCAACGCTGTCAGCCGATGCACTTCCCGCCGCATTCGAAACGATGATGCAATATTCCACGATCGCGCCTGGTATCATCTTCGGATTTGTGGCGCCGTTCACGGGATCGAAAACCACGCGGCTTTGTTTGGTTACGGTCAGGCTGGCTGCGGAGACCGTGTAATCATCGTCGTCGCTGGCCTTGCCGTCGCGAGCCGCGTCGCCGGTCGCGGGGCCCGAACCGTCGGCAAACACTGTATCCATGCCTGCCGTGTTGGCGCCCGCCGTTTCGGTAACCACCGCACCTTGGGAACCCGCACCGCCGCTTTCACGCGCTTGAGCGATCAGTGTGACGCCTGCGACGTTGCCATTCACGGCAGATGAGGGGACACTGCCGACAAGGAAGATAGTGCGCGACGCATCCGCGGCGATTTCATCGAGATAGGTGACGGCCTGGTCGGTTCCCGCATCATAGGCGCCGTTGCTGTTGCTGTCGACGTAGGCGGTAAGCCCGGTCAGGTCGATGGTGTCGGTGCCGCCGTGCGCCGCGCTTCCGCCGGAAAGCTGGGCTGCGGTCAGGCCGAGGTCGAGCGTCGCGTTAGACGTGTTTGTAACGGTGAAGGTCGTCACTTGTGCGCTCGCGCCTGGTACGACAGACGTCGTTGCGGACCCCACCTCCGCAACAGTCAGCGTGATTTTCCGGTCGACCGTTATGTTGTTGGAGGCATTGATCGCCGTCTGGGCGACACCGCCCACGTTGTAGGTCACGGTTACCGTATTTGTGATGGTCGAGCCTGCAGCCGTCCCGGCAGCAAGTGCCGGAGAGGCCACCAGCACCCCGGCCGTAACACCACCGGCAACCGCCAGATGTTTCATAAGCTTGGTCATTGGTCCCATTCCCTGTCCCTAAGTTCGTGCCTTTGCCTGTCCCGCTGGCACTGGTTGGCGGGCGTGATTGTCAGCGGACGACGCCGCGAAAGCTCAATTTCCCTTCGGCTCCCGCCGGGATCGCCTGTTTGAGGGCCCAGCGCAGGTGCGTGACATCCTCCGGCCGGGCGTTGCGCCAATGGCCGTCGGCTTCGTGAATACGGAGCGTCGTCAGTGCTCCCCAGCTCTTGCCCCCATCGATGGAAACCTGTGCCCCGTCGGCGTTGCCCTGAAAGGCTACGGCTGCGGGAAGCGGGTTGGTCACGATGAAATCGCTCGCCGGGATGTGACCGGCGTTGCGATAGGCAAGGATGAAGACCAGTCGGTCGCCGGGCGTCACCGTCTTTGGTTCTTCCAGCACGACCCGGTTGCGTCCCGCGCTGTCGGTCATGGTCCGCTCGAGGAGGACCATGCTCGACAAGGTTACATTGTTGGCCGCGTATGCATGACCGGAAGCCAGCGTCGCGATCAGGAACAGCAGGAAACGCATCAGTTAATCCTCACCTTGAAAGTCACGGTTCGTGTCTGCCCGCCGGCGATCGAGCCCAGCTGGACAGTGACAGCATTTGCCGCGAAGGCTCCGGCGTCGGCATCTGCGGCGTCGGTCAACGGAGCACCCTGCAGCGTGATGGTGCCGGGCTCATAGGTCGTGTTGGCAGGCGCTGTGTCTCCGACCGCGAGGTTGGCCAGCGTGCCGGTGCCGGAGACCGTTGCGACCAGCGTGTAGGTCACGACGGCGCCCGGGACGGATTTGGTGCCGCCGAAGGGATCGAGCACGCTTGCGCTTTTGACGAATGCCAGCGTCGCGCTCTGGATGACATAAGCGCCGCGATCGGTGCCATCGGCCCCCGTCGTGCCGACCACGGCATCGCCGCCGCCCTGGCCTTGTCCGGCGAATATCGTGCCTGCCGCCCCCGTTCCGGTCCGCGCCGCCGCGGTCAGGTCGAGATCGCCGCGGTCAAGGTCGGCAGCTCCTCCGGGAATGGTCGAAAGGACGAACACCCGCTGCGACTGGTCGGGTGCCAGCGTCAGGTCGTTGGTCCCCGCAACATGGACGGTATCGACACCTGCATCGTAAATGCCGTTGCCGTTCGTATCGATCACGATCGACGTTGCAGTCGGATCGAACTGGTCCCCGCCGATTGCCGTCGTTGCGGTCAAATCGAAGGCTTCGGAGCCGTTTCCGGTGTTCGTGACCGTAAAGCTCAGGACTTGGTTGGTGGCGCCCGGCGTCACCACGACGGGGCCCGGATCGGCCGTTGCCACGGTGACGTTCAGTAGCTCGTCGACAACGATGTTGACCTGATTGGAATTGGCGGACTGCGGATTGCCGCCGGAATCAGTGTATGTCGCTGTCGCGGTGTTGCTGATGGTGGTGCCGGCAGTCGTTCCCGCCGCGCGGACGGCGGGCGAAAAGCCGATCGTCGCCGTCACGATGACCAGCGGCAGGGCGCGCAACAATTGCACGTTCCTGATCGACCAGCTGTTTGGGTTCAGCATACACGTCCCGAAATTGTTCCACGGTGGGCGGTATTGCGCCAGAAACGGCAAATATTTGGTTAACCCAGTTTCCGACCGGGGTGTCAGGCGGCAACTCCATGAAACTATTCGGAAAATAGAGAGTTGCGGCGCGTTGCCTAGGGGGCGCTGCGTGAACGACAGCCGAAGGTAAACCCTGCATTCAACTCAAATTCGGGGCAATTCCGGTTAACAGATACACCTGTCGGACCCCGCCTTGACAGCCTTTGCTCCGACGCCTAACAGCCGCGCCTCAACACCGTTCGCGGGTGTAGCTCAGTTGGTTAGAGCGCCGGCCTGTCACGCCGGAGGTCGCGGGTTCGAGCCCCGTCACTCGCGCCATTTTTCGAAAATCATGGATGATCGCGCCTATTCGGGCGGATGGCGGAATCGCCCGGTTTCCATCCAGGACAGCAACGGCTTGAGCGGCACGATCCAGGCAATCCCGCACACGACATAGACAAGGCCTTGCGCCGCCAGCGGCAGTTTCGCGATATCCTCCGCAAAACTTGCCACCAGAACGGCGATCGCCGCGATGAGCGCGAGGATGGCGAACATGCCCGCGGGTTTGCGCCAACTGGGTTCCATCAGGTCCTGATGCGCGATTGCGGGCCGGCGATCCACTCTTTTTCGGTGAGCACGGCATCGAGCGGCATGTCCCAAGGGTCGGGCGCCAGCGCGGCGCATTCCTGGACGGACCAGGCGAGTCCGATCCTCTTTGCATCCGGCAGGGCCGCAAAGGCGCGGTCATAGTGCCCGGCGCCCTGGCCGAGCCGGTTCATCGCCCGGTCGAATCCTACGAGCGGGGTCAAAATGACGTCAGGGCGGTATTCGGGCGCCGATGCCGCAGGCTGGCGGAAGCCGAACGGCGCCAACTCGAGCGGGTCGCCCGGATTCCATTTGCGAAAAACGAGCGGGGCAGCGCGATCGGCAAGACAGGGTAGGGCGACCACCTTTCCCATGCGCACGGCCTCTTCCAACAGACCGGCAGGATCGGCTTCGGAACCCGAACAGATGTAGCCGGCAACTACTTTCGCAGACCGCAACGTGCGGCGATATTGTTCGGGTGTGCTGTTGGCGGCTGGCCAGAATAAGTGATTTTTTTCAAAATCTTTCCGGACGTTTCTTAACTCGGTTCTGAGATTCTTCTTGTCGTTCACCCAGTCACTTTCATGCGGTTGGCGGAACCGCCCTGGCCGTTTGCCGGAATATCCACTGACGCCGTAAACGTCAGGTGGGGATCATATACCCAAACCAGGGCTCGGGCAGGGACAACCCCCATGGATGTTGAATCGCCTCAGGGATGTTCAAAGGCGCGCACCGGGCAGTATCCGCCGTAATCCAATCTAGGGCCGCTGGTGCAGCTTCTCAAGCCTTGTCGCGATCAATTCGACTCGATCCGCAAGCGTTTCGAGAGCAGCGGTTAGTCGTCCGGGCACCCCCGGGGGCGGCGCAGGAGGGTTGCCTTGGCCCCTTTCCAGCGTCTCGTCGGCAAAGAGCAGGGCCGAAAGCAGCAATTGGCGCACTTCGCTGGCGTTGCCGACTGCGTTGCGTGCTTCGAGCGCCTTGGCGTTGACCATATCGCCCAATCGCTCGAGATGCGCTTCCTCTCCGTCGCGGCACGCGACCTTGTAGTGATATCCACCGACGGAAAGTGTGACTTCAGCCATGCGACAGCTCCGCCATGAGCGAGTCCAGATCAGCCAGCGCGCGTTGCGTTTCCTCGCGCAGGGCGCGGTGCCGCGCCGTCATTTCGGCCAGAGCAAGGTCGTTGCCGGGGGCTTGCGGGGGAGACGCGGACACGGCCTCGATCCGCGCCAGCGCGCGTTCGATCCGTTCAATCGCGGTAAACGCCCCATTATCGCTCATCGGCATGGGCATAGCATGTCAGAATCGGGGAGCAAGTCCCTCTTGAACTTGGCTGAATTTCAAGCGGTTGACGCAAGCGCACGCGCGCGACAAAGGAACCGCGCCTACAGGGTGGGCGAGTCGCCTCCCGTATCATCCGCAAAGGATCGCATGTGACCGCTGCGCCGCAACAGCTTGCCAACGCCATCCGGGCGCTTTCCATGGACGCAGTTCAGGCCGCGAATTCTGGCCATCCGGGCATGCCGATGGGTATGGCCGATGTCGCGATGGTGCTATTCACCCGCTATCTGAAGTTCGATCCGCAAAATCCGCGCTGGGCCGATCGTGACCGCTTTGTCCTTTCGGCAGGCCATGGCTCGATGCTTGCCTATGCGACGCTTCATCTGACCGGCTACGCCCGACCGACGATGGAGGATATCCGCAGTTTCCGCCAGCTCCACAGCCCCTGTGCCGGTCATCCGGAAAATCATGAACTCGAAGGCATCGAGTCGACCACCGGGCCGCTGGGGCAGGGGCTTGCGATGGCCGTGGGCATGGCGATTGCAGAGCGGCACCTCAATGCCGTTTTCGGCGACGATCTTGTCGACCATCGGACCTGGGTGATCGCGGGCGATGGCTGCCTGATGGAAGGCATCAATCATGAAGCGATCGGGCTGGCCGGGCATCTAGGGCTAGGTCGGCTGATCGTGCTGTGGGACGACAACAAGATCACCATCGACGGCAAGACCGATCTTTCGACAAGCGAAGACATTCCTGCGCGTTTCCGCGCGGCGGGCTGGCACACCGAAAGCTGCGACGGGCATGATTTTGCCGATATTGCCCGGGCGATCGACGCCGCGCTGGCCGACGGGCGGCCCTCGCTGGTCGGTTGCCGCACGCTGATCGGGAAAGGCGCTCCCAACAAGCAGGGAACGTCTGCGACGCACGGTAGCCCCTTGGGCGCAGATGAAGTCGCGGCGGCGCGTGAAGCACTCGGCTGGCCCTGGCCGCCGTTCGAGATCCCGGCCGATGTACGCGACACATGGCTTGAGGCAGGCCGGAGAGGCGCCCCCTTGCGCGAGGCGTGGGATGCTCGGCTTGCCGCGCATCCTCAGGGAACGGAACTGGCTCGCCGGATGCGGGGGGAACTGCCGCAAGGCAATGCCATGCGGGACTATCTGGCTTCGATCTGTGAGACCAAGCCCAATGTCGCCACCCGCAAGTCGAGCGAAATGGCGCTGGAAGCGATCACTGCGGTCGTACCTGAAATGATTGGCGGCTCGGCGGATCTCACGGGCTCGAACAACACCAAGACGAAATCGACCAACCCACTGACGCGGAACGATTATTCGGGACGCTATCTCTACTATGGCATCCGCGAGTTCGGTATGGCCGCAGCGATGAACGGGATGGCGCTCCACGGCGGCGTTATTCCCTATGGCGGGACGTTCCTGGTCTTTTCCGACTATTGTCGCAACGCGATTCGCCTGTCCGCGATCCAGCGGCAGAGGGTCGTCTATGTGATGACGCACGACAGTATCGGCCTTGGCGAAGACGGGCCGACGCACCAGCCGATCGAGCATGTCATGAGCCTGCGCGCCATGCCGGGCCTCAATGTCTTCCGGCCTGCCGATGCGGTGGAAACGGCGGAATGCTGGGCGCTGTCGCTCAAGCGGGCGGATGGCCCCTCGCTTCTGGCGTTGTCGCGGCAAAACCTGCCGGCCGTTCGCTTCGATGCTTCGGACAATCTTTGTGCGCGCGGTGGTTACCGGCTGAAGGCGGCCGAGAATACGCGAAAGGTCGTGCTGCTGGCGACGGGCTCCGAAGTTGCGCTGGCGCTCGATGTGGCCAAGGCGCTCGAGGCCTCCGGCATCGGTAGCGATGTCGTTTCCGTGCCGTGCACCGAATTGTTCGATGCACAGGACGCATCCTATCGTGCCGGGCTCATCCCGCGCGATGCATTGATCGTTTCGATCGAGGCAGGAGTGACGCTGGGTTGGGAACGCTATACTGGCCTCGACGGACTGAATATCGGCATCAACAGTTTCGGCGCTTCGGCCCCGGCAGAATCGCTGTTCGACTATTTCGGCCTCACGGTCGAAAAGATCGTTCCACAAATCACTGCTAGATTAAAAGCTTAAAAGGAGTTTCGAATATGGCGACGAAGGTTGCAATCAATGGTTTCGGACGCATCGGACGGCTTGTCGCTCGGGCAATTCTCGAACGCCCCGATTGCGGGCTCGAACTGGTCGCGATCAATGATCTTGCCGATGCGAAGGCCAATGCGATGCTGTTCAAGCGCGATAGCGTCCACGGTCCCTTCCCGGGCGAAGTCAAGGCCGATGGCACTGACATCGTCGTCAACGGCAGGCGTATTCATGTGACGGCAGAGCGCGATCCGGCCAACCTGCCGCACGCCGCGAACGGCATCGACATTGCGCTCGAATGCACGGGCTTCTTCACCGACGCCGAAAGCGCCGGCAAGCATCTGGCAGCGGGCGCCAAGCGCGTGCTGATCTCGGCCCCGGCCAAGGGCGTCGACCTGACGGTCGTTTATGGCGTCAATCATGACAAGCTGACAGCTGATCACAAGATCGTCTCCAACGCATCGTGCACCACCAATTGCCTGGCGCCCGTCGCCAAGGTGCTCAACGATGCCATCGGGATCGAGCGGGGCCTGATGACCACCATCCACGCCTATACCAACGACCAGAAGATCCTCGACCAGATCCATTCGGACATGCGCCGTGCTCGTGCCGCCGGCATGTCGATGATCCCGACCACGACCGGCGCGGCCCGCGCGGTCGGCGAAGTGCTGCCGGAGCTCAAGGGCAAGCTCGATGGCTCGGCCGTTCGCGTGCCGACGCCCAATGTCAGCATGGTCGACCTGACCTTTACGCCCAAGCGCGACACGACGAAGGACGAAGTCAACGCGATCCTGAAAGCGGCTTCGGAAGGCGCGCTCAAAGGCGTGCTGGCCTATACCGACGAGCCGCTCGTCTCGATCGACCTCAACCATTGCAGCGCCAGTTCGACGGTGGACAGCCTCGAAACAGCGGTTCTCGAAGGAAAGCTGGTTCGAGTGCTCAGCTGGTACGACAATGAATGGGGCTTCTCGAACCGGATGGTCGATACGGCGGGCGCCATTGCAAGGCTGATCTGATGGCCTTCCGCACGCTGGACGACATGGGCGATATCGCGGGCAAGCGGGTGCTTGTCCGTGAAGATCTCAACGTCCCGATGGCGGACGGCAAGGTGACGGACGATACCCGCCTGCGTGCGACCGTCCAGACCTTGTCCGAACTTGCCGATCGGGGCGCAAAGGTCCTGGTTCTGGCGCATTTTGGAAGGCCCAAGGGGCAGGCCAATGCCGAAATGTCGCTCCGGCAGGTGGTGTCGCCGCTTGCCCAGGTGCTCGGTCGGGAAGTCCGCTTCCTCGAGGACTGCGCAGGCGATCGGGCTGCCGTCATGACGCAGGACCTGCCGGACGGCGCAATCTGCGTGCTCGAAAATACGCGGTTCCATGCGGGCGAAGAAAATAATGACCCCGCCCTGATCGCGGAGATGGCGAAGCTCGGCGATTTCTACGTCAATGACGCGTTTTCCGCGGCACATCGCGCCCATGCTTCCACAGGGGGGCTGGCGCATGTCCTGCCTGCCTTTGCAGGCCGCGCCATGCAGGCCGAGCTTGAGGCGCTTCAGAAGGCGCTGGGAAGCCCGGAAAAGCCGGTTGCGGCCGTGGTCGGCGGCGCAAAGGTCTCGACCAAGCTCGATGTGCTGCGGCACCTTGTCGCGCGGGTCGATCATCTGATCATCGGCGGCGGCATGGCCAACACATTCCTGGCGGCCCGTGGCGTGAACGTCGGCAAATCCCTGTGCGAGCATGACTTGACGGCGACAGCCGATGCCATTCTCGACGCGGCGGACAGCGCGGGCTGCACGGTGCATCTGCCCTATGACGTGGTTGTGGCGAAGGAATTTGCCGTCAATCCGCCGACGCGGACAATCAATGTCCACGAAGTCGCTGCGGACGAAATGATCCTCGATGTCGGACCGGCCGCCGTCGAAGCGCTGGCGGATGTGCTGAAGACCTGCCGGACGCTTGTCTGGAACGGGCCGATGGGCGCGTTCGAAACACCGCCTTTCGATGCCGCGACGGTTGCGCTGGCCCGGACGGCAGCCGCGCTCACGCGCGAAGGATCGCTGGTTTCGGTGGCTGGCGGCGGCGATACGGTGGCGGCCTTGAACCACGCCGGAGTCGCGGCGGATTTCACTTTCGTTTCAACGGCGGGTGGCGCCTTCCTCGAATGGATGGAAGGGCGCGAGTTGCCCGGCGTAAAGGCGCTTGAGGCCTAGTAATTCACGATCAATGTTTTTCGAGAGGTTTTTAAGATCATGTCTGAACTGAATATGGCCGAAAAAGTGGCAAGCGGCGCGGGCTTTATCGCTGCACTCGACCAGAGCGGTGGCTCAACGCCCAAGGCGCTGAAAGGTTATGGCATCGAGGATGGCGCGTGGAACGGCGATGAGGAGATGTTCGCCCTTATCCATGCCATGCGGAGCCGCATCATCACCTCGCCGGCCTTCACGGGGGACAAGGTGTTGGGCGCGATCCTGTTCGAACGGACGATGGACGGCGAAGTCAATGGCGTTCCCGTGCCGCGGGCCCTGACTGATCGGGGCGTCGTGCCCTTCATCAAGATCGACAAGGGGCTTGAGGATGAAGCGAACGGCGTCCAGCTCATGAAGCCGATGCCCGGTCTGAATACGCTGCTGGCCCGCGCAAAGGCGCTCGGCGTTTTCGGCACCAAGGAGCGCTCGGTCGTCAATCTGGCCAATCGGGAGGGCATTGCAGCCATCGTGGCCCAGCAGGTCGAAATCGGCCGCCAGGTCCTGGCGCAAGGTCTTGTGCCGATCCTGGAGCCGGAAGTGAACATCAAGAGCCCGGAGCGGGCCGCAGCCGACGCGATCCTGCTCGACGAGCTGGTCCGCCAGCTTTCGGCGATGCCCGGATCCGACAAGGTGATGCTGAAGCTCTCGCTGCCCGTGAAGGCCGGTCATTTCGATGCGCTGGTCGATCATCCGCGCGTGCTGCGCGTGGTTGCGCTTTCGGGCGGATACAAGAGGCCCGAGGCCTGTGTCGAGCTGGCGAAGAATCGCGGGATCATCGCGAGTTTCAGCCGCGCGCTGCTCGAGGATCTGCGCGCGTCGATGAGCGACGAGGAGTTTGACACCTCGCTGGGCGGCGCCATCGATGAAATCTACCAGGCCTCGACCGTCAAGGCCTGAACTGGGCGAGCGATGCGCGAACAGGATCCGGGCGCGGACTTTGCCGACCGTTTCCACAAGGAAGCGCGTCTGCCGTGCCAGCTCTACCTCATCTCGCCGCCGGCGATCGGCCCCGATTTCGCGGAGCGGCTGAAAGCCGCGCTGGATGCGGCTCCGGTCGCGGCGTTCCAGCTGCGGTTGAAGGGGCTGGATGATCACGCGATCGCCAGGGCGGCCGAGCCGCTCCAGCGGATATGCGCGGATCACGATACGGCGTTCATCGTGAATGACAGCATCGGTCTTGCGAAGCGTCTGGGGGCGGACGGGGTTCACCTCGGTCAGGACGACGGCGACCCGCGCGAGGCTCGGCAGGTGCTGGGCCAGGACGTGCAGATTGGCGTCACTTGTCACAACAGCCGCCACCTTGCGATGGAAGCGGGTGAGGCGGGAGCCGACTATGTCGCATTCGGTGCATTCTACCCGACCGGCACCAAGCCGATCGAGCATTACGCGGATCCGGACATCCTCAGATGGTGGACGACGCTGTTTCCGCTGCCCTGTGTCGCGATTGGCGGGATCACGCCGCAAAACGCAGCGCCGCTTGTAGCGGCCGGTGCAGACTTCATTGCCGTTTCGGGTGCCGTCTGGAATGCCGCTGAAGGCGAGGTGGCTGCCGTCCGGGCGTTCAGCCCGATATTGGCGGGCGGGGTTTAGCAGGCCTTTCGGCCGCCAGATAGTATCGCGCGAACAGTTCGGCGTCCATCGCGCACGAGCGCGGGGCGGCGAGATGCGCCTTGGTATAGCCGAAACAGCCCGATGCCGGCGCATGGGGCTTCTCTGGCGTCGCGCAACTGTCCTGTCTTGTTTCCGGGATCACGATCAAGTTCCCTTCCTGCACATCGTGCGCAAGCCATGCGCCCCGAATTCAATGGCGTATTGCACGTTTCGGCCGCGATTGAACGAATCCGCCAAGCGTGTCGGAAGGCGCTGGACGGCCTGCATATCCCGTGCTTGACTGGAGGCGGAAGAGGGAGTGCCGAAAATGCTGACCAAGGGCGACGATTATCCGATCCACCAGACGCCGGAGCCGATTGCCTTTTCGGGAACCGACAGGAATTTCTACGACCGCTACTTTTTCTGCGGCTACAACCCTGACGGAAGCGGGTATTTCGCTGCGGCTTTCGGCGTCTATCCGCACCTGAACATTGCAGACGCGCATTTCTCGACGTTGCGCGACGGAAACCAGCATTGCCTTCATGCTTCGCGCCTGCTGGGAATGGAGCGGATGGACCTTCATGTCGGCCCGATCCGGATCGAAGTGATCGAACCGCTGCATAAGGTGCGGTTAGTGCTCGATGATCATGACGGGATTTCGGCTGACCTTGTTTTCACCGGGCGAGCCGCGCCGTTGCAGGAGCCGCGTTTCACCCGCCGCAGCGGCCCGAGACTGTTCATGGACCTGACCCGCTTTACCCAGAACACGCGCGTGACCGGCTGGGTCGAGGTCGACGGAAAGCGGATCGACTATGCGCAGGGGCTGGGCACGCGCGACCGGAGCTGGGGCATCCGCTCTATCGGTGCGCAGGATCCGCAGCCGGTCGTGCCGATGGTTATGCCGCAATTCTATTGGCTCTGGGCGCCGACCAATTTTCCCAATCTCTCGGTATTCGCCCATGTGAACGAAGATGAAGCGGGGGCTGCGTGGAACAGCCGTGCCGCGCTGGCGATGGACGGTGCGGCGCAGGGCGAGGCACTTCATCTGGTGGATGAGCGCTTCACGATCGACTGGCTGCCGGGAACGCGGCATGCCCGTACCGTAAGGCTCGATGTGCGCGATCCCTCGGCGCGCGATCATGCCATCGTCTGGACGCCGATCGTGCAGTTCCAGATGAAGGGGATTGGCTACGGCCATCCCGAGTGGACGCACGGCGGCTGGAAGGGCGATCTGGCCGTTGCCCGCGAGGATTTCCGACCCGATGCGCTCGATCCGCTGCTCCTGCCCAATCTGCATGTGCAGACGCTTTGCACGGCGCGGCACGAAGGGGGCGGGGCTTCGTCCGACGGGATCGGGATTGTCGAGCAGCTCGTGATCGGCCCGCATCGCCCCAGCGGCTTTGCCGAGCTGAACGATGGCGCGGCCGGCTAGAACAGCTTGCGGAAGCTCAGTTCGATCGTGCGTCCCACGGGGTCGAGGTAACCCGGCTGGTAGCGAAGCGGCGTTGCGCCGCTATTGTCCCGGACGTCGCGGATGGCGTTCGTGATGTTATCGATCCGTAGCCTGATACGGCTGCCCTTCAGGAACGGCATCTGCTCGACCAGCTTCTTGCGCCGGTCGAAGTTAAGGAACAGCCGGAGGTTGATCGTCGCGAGGCCCGAAAAGCGAAGGTCGGGCGTTGTACCGCCGGACTGGCCTGGACCACCCCGGAGGGTCGATGCACTCTGCCATGACGCCATGATGCGCATGCCGGCTCCGTTGTTGAACCAACCCCCGTCAAGATCGACGCGATGCTCCGGAGTTCCCCCGAAAGGCCCGATCGCATCGCCATTGAGAAGGTCGAGCGGCTGCAGGGCCGGGGCAATCCGGATCTCGTCCCTGAGCTTGATCGTGTGCGCGAGCGAAAACTGGAAGCGTTTCCCGGGGCTGCCGCCGCCAAAGCCTCCTCGCCCTCCTCGCCCTCCCGGAGGGCCGCCGGCACCCAGCCCGCCAAATCCGCCTCGTCCTTGCGACCCGATCTGTTTGGAGAAATTGATGTCCCAGCGAAGTTCGTCGCTGCCCGTCGAGAAATAGTTGATCGCGCGGCGGTCTATCGAAACCAGGCGGCCCGTTGCGTCGCGCACGACACGGGCCGGGAACGCGTTTTCGATATCGGATGTCAGTTCGGGGAATGCCGACACCGGATTATTGCTACGATTGCGGTAATAGTTGGTGGAAAGCGACAGTCCCTCGATCTTGGGAAAGTCGTAGCTTAGCCCGATCTTGAGGTCGCGGGTCCGCTCGGTCCGGAGCAGGGGATTGCCGCCGCCGATGATCGTGACCAGCGCAGATTCGCCGCGCGCATAATCGTAAACCGTGGTGCCGGGCGAAGTGACGAGCGGATTGCTCAGTTGCTGCTGTGACGGGGCGGATTCGGCTGCTGACAGACTGGCGATCAGGTGCAGGCTGCGCGAAGGCAACCAGGTTATCCCATAACCGAACGATTTCAACCCGCCGAAATCGCCGAGATGGCGATAGCCCGCATTGACGTTGATCGAGAGATCGCCGAGCGCCGCCGCCACGTCGCGCTTCCGGCTGGCAAGCGGAATATCGAGGCTCGCTCGCGTCGTCGTGTCGCGGCGGCCAAGCCGGGCCTGCTGGGCGACGCCACTGCGGACGGACGAACTCCTGAACCGCCGTCGCTCAAACCCGGCGCGGAACGAGGCCGTGACAGCGCCGGCAGGCAATTCCGCAACCGGGCCCGAGATCGACAAGATCGCATTGGCCGTCATCTGACGCGAGCGTGCGACCTCCCGCGGCCCCGTCCCGGCGATTTGGTCCGTCAACGTGCGGCTGGTTTCGACGCCATAGGTCGTGGTTCCGGTCCACTGCCACTTGCCGATGCTTCCATCGAAGGTCAGCCCTGCGCTGGCCGAGCGGGCGCGGCTATCCTGGTCCAGCCGCCCGGACGTTCCCGAGCCAGAGCTCGAAAGCCCGAAGGAAGACGCAGAATCGGTCTGGTCGAACTTCAGGTTCAGCGTTGCACCGGTTCGGCCATCAAGCGTGCGGTTGAAAACCGAGTTGAGCTGGACTTGCTCTGTCGCGGGCCGGAGCGTGCGGCTTTCGGCTTGTCCTGGCACGGGTTGCACGATTCCGCGCTCGCTTTCGAATATGCTTGAGGCGCGGTTGTATTGGGCGCTGAGGTTGGTGCGGCCCTTCTCGCCGATCCGGAGCGATGTGGCTCGGACCTGGGCGTCGCTCCTCGCGCCTGAAGTCGGCCCGCCGAACTCAGCCTCGCCCGAATAGGCCGCGAAATCCGGCTTCAGCACGAAATTCACGACGCGCTGATCGGCCGAATAGCCATATTTCAAGGCAACTTCCTCGGGGAAGGTCTCGACGCGCTGGATTGCTTCGGAGGGGATGTCGCGGATTTCGGAAAAGTCCGATATGCGCCGCCCGTTAAGCAGGACGACGGGAGCTCCACCGCCGCGCCCGCGTCCCGTACGCGTCTGCGTCGAAAGAGCGGCCAGCAGGTCTGTGATGTTCGACGCGCCATAGCTTTCGATTGCCACAGGATCGAGTTCCAGATCGGGCGGGACATCTGTCTCGACTGAGCCTCGGATTCGCGGCGCCGTTACGACGATGTCGCTCACGTCCTCTTCTGCCGTCCCCGCCGACTGTTGCGTCGTTTCCTGCGACAGGGCTGGCTCGGCGAGCGCGATCAACGCGATGAAGGCTGTCTGGCACAGCAAGCGGGGCTGGTATGGATTAGACATTGTTCCGAATCTCTAGCGGTCGGATCATGGCGGTTATGTGAACACGACTCATTTGCGTAACAATTCCTTCCTACCGGGGTTTGACATTTGCGGCCGGGCAAGGACAGTGCGCCGATGACGAAAAGACCAGCTCCGCTCGCCGGCCGCCGCATTCTCGATCTTTCTCGCGTGCTCGCGGGTCCGTGGTGCACGATGATTCTGGCGGACCTTGGCGCGGAAGTGATCAAGGTCGAAAATCCGCATGGAGGAGACGATACCCGCGCTTGGGGGCCGCCCGATGCGGCGGGCGAATCCGCCTATTATCTCTGCGCGAACCGCAACAAGAAGTCGGTCGCGATCGATCTGTCCTGCGCGGCGGGGCAGGAGGCCGTGAAGGCGCTTGCCGCCACATCCGACGTGCTTGTCGAGAATTTCAAGCTCGGCGGGCTCGATAAATACGGCCTTGGCTATGACCAACTATCGAAGCAGTTCCCCGGCCTCATCTATTGCTCGATCTCGGGCTATGGCCGCACCGGGCCGCGCGCCGCCGAACCGGGCTATGACTATGTCATCCAGGCCGAAGGCGGCATGATGGCGATCAACGGCGATGCGGACCGCCCGCCCGTCAAGGTCGGCGTTGCGGTAGCCGACCTCTTCACCGGCATGTTCGCGGTGCAGGCCGTGCTTGCCGCGATCATCGCGAAGGACAGGGACGGGCTGGGCCAGCATCTTGATCTGGCGCTGTTCGATGCGCAGCTGGCGATGCTCGCCAATGTCGGCTCCGGCGCGCTCGTCTCGGAAAAGGAACCGATCCGTTACGGCAATGCCCACCCGACCGTGGTGCCCTACCAGACATTCGACACGGCCGATGTCGCGATCGTGATCTCGGTGGGCAACGACCACCAGTTCGGGCACCTCTGCCGCGAACTGCTGAAGCGCCCCGACATTGCCGAGGATGAACGCTTCGCGACCAACAGCGCGCGCGTGATCCACCGCGAAGCGCTGATCCCCATCCTGCAGGAACTGATCCGCCAGCACCCGAGCGATTGGTGGCTGGCCGAGCTCAAGCGGGTCGGGGTGCCGTGCGGTGCCGTCCGCCAGGTGCGCACGGCGCTCTCCGCGCCCGAAGCGATTGCCCGCGACATGGTGCTGAGCGTTGCCCATCCGCTTGCCGGGCGCGTGCCGCTGATCGGATCGCCACTGAAGCTGGGGGATACGCCGGTCGTCGATCCCGTCGCGCCGCCGCTCTTGGGGCAGCATAGCGCTGAAGTCCTGGGCGAATTGCTGGGTTATGATGCCGCGCAGGTCGCGGCGGCGGCCGGTCAGACCTGAGCGCGCACCGCGTCGAGGATCTTTGCCCCGCCCATGAAGACGGCGCCCGTGCAGGCAAGGAAGAGAAGCTTGCCGCCAAAACCCGGATACCGGTCGAGATAGATCATCCCGCGCTCGACCGCACCCAATGCCAGCGCATAGATGATGGCATAGGCTTCCCACTTGGTCTTGATGACGAATAGTCTCTTTATTTTCGCTCCCATATCAAAAGGTTAAGCAAGGATCGCGCCAAGCGCGGAATACCGGGATTTGGGGGTTAACGAGGATGGTTAACTGTTAATTAATCCGACAGTTTTTGGGGGGCGTCAGTCAGTAAGGGACACCCGGTTGGGTGTCCGGTTGCATCGGTAGTAGCAACTTGCCAATGCCGGGCTGTTGAGCAATATCCTGCTCACAATGATCGTGAGCAAATCTGAATTACCGTGGAATTACCGTGACAGGTGCGATAACCCCCAATTAGAATTACCGTGACAGGTGCGATAACCCCCAATTATTGACAGTGTTCCTTGCCGACGATAACCCCGGTTCATGTCCCGTCTGCCGCGCATGGTTCTGCCTGGTATCCCGCATCATGTGACGCAGCGGGGAAACCGGCGTGAGCGGACCTTCTTTGAGGATGGCGATTACGCTCTCTACCTTGATCTGCTCGCCGAAGGCGCGGAGCGCGCGGGGGTGGAGATTTGGTCCTATTGCCTGATGCCCAATCATGTCCACATCATTGCCGTGCCGCGTGATGCCGATGGGCTGGGCCGGACCTTTCGCCATGTGCACCGCCACTACACCGGCTATGTCAATGCTCGACTGCGCGTGACCGGCCATTTGTGGCAAGGCCGCTTCAGCTCGGTGGCGATGGACGAGCAGCATCTGCACGCCGCCCTTCGCTATGTCGCGCTGAACCCGGTCCGTGCGCGGCTGGTGTCACGACCGGAGGACTGGCGATGGTCGAGTGTGAGGGCGCACTATCAGGGGCGGGATGATCATGTCGTCAAGGTCGCACCGGCGCTGGAGCGGATTGGCGATTTCCGGAGCTTTCTTGGAGAGGAGTTCGATGAGGCTTTTACCTATGCCGCCCTGCGCAAGGCCGAGACTATTGGCCGCCCGGTGGGCTCTCGCGCGTGGCTGGCCGACATGGAGGCTTGCTCCGGCAAACCGCTCCTCCCGCAAAAACGCGGGCCGAAGCCGAAGGGTATTTAGGGGTTATTGCACCTGTCACCGTAATTCTGGTGTCACGACCGGAGGACTGGCGATGGTCGAGTGTGAGGGCGCACTATCAGGGGCGGGATGATCATGTCGTCCGGGTCGCACCGGCGCTGGAGCGGATTGGCGATTTCCGGAGCTTTCTTGGAGAGGAGTTCGATGAGGCTTTTACCTATGCCGCCCTGCGCAAGGCCGAGACTATTGGCCGCCCGGTGGGCTCTCGCGCG
>JAYRZE010000001.1:2472577-3030561 GCA_041916635.1 Sphingomonadaceae bacterium
TGGCTGGCCGACATGGAGGCTTGCTCCGGCAAACCGCTCCTCCCGCAAAAACGCGGGCCGAAGCCGAAGGGTATTTAGGGGTTATTGCACCTGTCACCGTAATTCTCGTAATTCCCTGGTTACGCGACCCTTCCGGATCGGGCCTCTATGTCCGACCTGACGTTCGCATCCCGGCGGCGGATCGAATTTATGATGCGACGGTCGGATTTAAGGCCTATAATAGCACGCAAATCACGCGGTTTGGGCAATACTCTGGTGGTGATTACATCACCGTGGTTCGGCCCGGGCCCGTGGGCGGAAGCTATTCAACTGTTCGGTGAGGAAAGCTGAATGTTCGTTATGACAAGTGTTGACGATCTGTGGGATCATATTGCCTATGTAATGGCGTATGCGCCAGACCAGTTTCCTTACAGAGACTTCTTGCCAGACGATCAGCAGATGAATCTCGATCGCGCATTTGAACAATTGCGTCAGGGCGTTGAAATCGCCTATCCCGAACCAGAGTTCGCGTCAAAACGCACCACTCTCAATGATATTCTGGACCGCTCCTATGCGGGCTACAGGGCTGGTGAAGATGTCGCGGCTGGGCATTTGCTGAACGAATTCCAAGACAACGTCTTCAAAACTGAATAATAGCCGCAGGAATTACAGGAATTACGGTGCCAGTTTACTAAATGCACTTATCAGATCGAGCTGAGTGCGTAGCCAGCCTTCCCCGTCTTGGTAGTTCCACGGCGCTATTGTAATCTTGTCACGGCAAATTAAATCGACTGCTGTAAGCCATTTGCACTCGCGAAAAGCGAAGCAGCTTCCGTCGAATTCACCCAATTTCCGGCTTGCCGTCGCTTCATGACTTCGGGCATGTCCTAGCTTTAGAGGGCAAGCGTTCGATGACCGTTGTAGGCTGTGGCACGATTCGGCCGGTGCAATGCACCCATTCGAAAAAAGGAGACCAAGCATGCGGCACCCCTCCCTGATCCTGCTTCCAGCGCTCGGCATGTTGCTTTCGGGATGCACCTGGGCGGAGAACGATCTCGATCGGGGTCTTGCCTATGGCTCGAACCAAGAGCGGCTGGTCCGCAAGGCGGATGCTGGGCGCAAGGCCGGGAAGCTGCCTTCGGGCGTCAACGCCTATCTCTGGCGCGCGGCAATGGATACGGTAGGGTTCATCCCGTTGGAGATGGCCGACCCCAAAGCGGGGCGGATCGTCACCCAATGGTATACCCCGCCGGGTGCTGCGGGCGAACGGACGCAGCTGACGATTGAAGTGCTCGATCCCGATCTGCGGCGCGATACGGTGCGGGTTTCAGTCTGAGCAATCGAGCAACAGGGACACCCGATAGGGTGTCCCCGCCCCCTACCGATGGGGCGTCTCCAACCTCAAGTTTGGGCTTGACCAGCTTCATATGTTCCCTTAATGTTCTATCTGGCTCTTTGACACAGTGAACACCATCCGGCGGCGAAGCGGTTCTGCGGCCGGCCTCGCTAACTTCCCGGTTCGCGCCTCATTCGCGAGAAGTTAGGGAAGCTAAGCGACGGTTTTGCGCGATTTTCCGTCGCCCCTGCGAAGGCAGGGGCCTTTGCGGGAGTCGGGTGCCAATGTTTCAAACAGGCCCCTGCCTGCGCAAGGGCGACGTGGCAACATCAGGCCAGTTCCCCAAGGTCGAGCGCCATGAGGAGCGCGGCGCGGGCGGCGCCGATTTGGTGCCAGAGTTCGGGGTCGGCAAGCTGGCCGGGCGCGATCGTTTCGGGCCAGTGAGTCGAGACGATTTCGGCAATCCGGTCGAGCGTTTCATCGTCGACAAGGAAGCGCGGATCGACTGTTGCCGGATCGCAGACCACGCGCAGGCGGAGGCAGGCGGGGCCGCCGCCATTGGCCATCGACTGGCGGACATCCACCGGAATGAGGCGGCGGATCGGGCCGTTGCCGGCAACCATTTCCTGCAGCCAGCCCCAGACGCGCGGATTGTCCTGTGCTTCGGTCGGCAGGATCAGCGCCATGCCTGTCCCGAGCGAAGCCGAGGGGCCGCCGTCCGGCAAGGTCACGAGCTGGGCGTTGAACAGATAGGACTGGATGGCATCGGCAAGGCTGACGGCGGATGCGGGGACTTCGACGATCTCCACCTGCGGCAGCAGCGCCCGCAAGTCGCGGTAGAAGCCGTCCCTGTCGGCAAAGGCCAGTTCGTGCGCGAAAAGCACGCGCTCGTTCGCCACCGCCACGACATCGTTGTGGAATGCGCCGGCGGCAATCGCTTGCTCCGATTGCTGGACGAACAATGCGCGCGAAACGCCGTGGACCCGCGCAACTGCCGTGGAAGCCTCGACATGCTGGCGGGCCGGGAAGGGGCCTCCCGCCACGCCATAGACGAAGATCTCGACGCCCGGCGCGTCATGGCTCGCCGAAAGCCGCATATGATTGGCGGCGCCCTCGTCGCCGAAGGGGGCAGGGATGGGTCCGTGAACCGCGAAGGCCGGATCGGCAAAGGCGAGTCTCAGCTGCGCGAGCGTTCCCTGCCATTCGTGGCTGCGGTGCGGCATCGTCACCAGGTTTGCGACGGTCAGGTGGCATTTGCCGTCTTCGGTGTCGGCGGCGGGCGAAACGGTCGCGGCATTGGCGGCCCACATCGACGAGGCGGAGAGCGCGTTTGCCAGCAGCGCGGGCGTCGCCGTCTCAGGCGTGCAGCCAAGCGTGGCGAGCCATTCGCGATCCGGGCGGCACTGGGGAAGCAATATGCCCTGCGTCAGCCCGAGCGCGATATTGGCGCGCATCTTTTCGATGCCCTGAAGTGCTGCGGCGCGCGGCTGGGATGTCCCGCCGGCGTTCTTCGCGGAGGCAAGGTTGCCGAGGCTCAACCCCGCATAATTGTGGCTGGGGCCGATCAGTCCGTCGAAATTGATTTCGATGACGGCCATTTCACCACCGCGCAATGTGCGTGATCGTGTCGCCCTTGCCGACGCCAAGGGCTGCGGCGCCTTCGGGATCGATAAGGATGCCGCCCTCGACCGGGCTGATATGGGCATAGGCCGCCTTGAAGCCCGAAAGCCTGCCGTGCGCGGCCAGCACCTTCGTCTCCCCGCCTTGTTGGATGTCGACGATCGCGCTGTCCTCGGCCTCGCGAATGGTGCGGACATTGTCGGTGCGCGCGGTCATCGTCGGGCCGCCGTCGAAAATGTCGATATAGCTTTCCCAGTGGAACCCTTCATTCTCGAGCATCCGCATCGCCGCGCGACCCGAAGGGTGCGGCAGGCCGATCACGGCGCGCGCGCTTTCGGGAAGCATCGCGGTATAGACGGGGTGTTTCGGCATCAGGTCAGCAATGAATTGGTTGCCGTTGACAGCGTTGAACTGGTCCGCATCCTGGAAATTCATCCCGAAGAAGCGGCCCGCCACGCCGTCCCAGAACGGCGATCCGCCGGCTTCGTCGATGATGCCGCGCAGCTCGGCAAGAATGCGGTCGGCAAAGCGGGCGCGGTGATTGCGGATGAAGAGATAGCGGCTCCGCGCGATCAGCATGCCGAGCCCGCCCGCCCGCTCGCCCGGATGGAGGAAGAGCCCGCCGACTTCGCTCGATCCTTCAAGATCGGTCGAAAGGGTCAGCATGTCGGCCCGGAAAGTGCGGCCGAGTTCCTCGCTGTGCTGGGTCAGCGCCCCGATGCGGTAGGAATAAAAGGGCCATTTCTGCCCGACTTGGGAGAAGAGCTGGCAGGTGCCGCGCACTTCGCCCGTTTCGGTGTTTTCAAGGACGAGGACGAAGAGATCGTCTCCGATGCTTTCGTCGTCCCGGCCGAACGCCTGGTTCGATCGCTCGATCTTTGAGGCAAGCGATTTCCGGTCGGGCGGCAGGTTCGTGAATCCACCGCCGGTCAGCTTTGCCATTTCGTAAAGCGGCTGGAGGTCGAGCGCGTTCGCCGCGCGCATGCGGAAGGTCATACGCTGCCCCGCTCCGCGATCCTCAACAGGGTTAGCGCCGAAAGCTGCGCGCGCTCGGCCAGGCTGTCCACGATCAGAAACTCCTTGTCAGAATGAATGGAGCCGCCGCGCGGGCCCATCGTATCGACAACGGGCACGCCGCAAGCGGCGATATTGTTGCCGTCGCAAACGCCCCCCGTCGCTTTCCAGGCCAATGCCAGACCCAGATCGTTTCCGCAATCGCGCACGAGGTTGAAAAGCTTTTCGGCAGCCGGATCGATCGGCTTGGGCGGTCGGTTGAACCCACCGTGAAGATGACAGTGGACGCCATGTTCGCGGGAAATCGCGGCAATGCTTTCCTTGAGAATGGTTTCCGCCGCTGCCATGTCGTCGGGTGTCATCGGGCGCAGATTGACGCGCAATATGGCCTGGTCGGGCACGATGTTGTTGGGTCCGCCGCCGTCGATCTTCGCCGGGTTGACCTTGAGTCCCGACGATTTCGCCGCGCTGAGGCGAAGCGCCAGGTCTGCGGCGGCGAGAAGCGCGTTGCGCCCGTCTTCGGGATTGCGCCCAGCATGTGCGGCGCGGCCGTGGATGGCAATTGAGAAATTGCCGCTGCCGGGCCGCGCTCCGGCTAGGGTACCGTCGGGCAGCGCGGGCTCATAGGTGAGGGCCGCCACCTTGCCTCTTGCAAGTTCGGCAATCAGCCGGGCCGAGGCGTGGCTCCCGGTTTCCTCGTCCGAATTGATGAGCACATCATAGCCGATCCGTTCCGCTAGCGGAGACGCTTCGAGCGCCCTGAGCGCCGAAAGGATCACTGCCAGACCGCCCTTCATGTCTGCTGTGCCAGGGCCGTTGAGTACCCCGTCGTCGAGCCACTTCAAGGTTTGGAACGGGTGATCGGCGGCAAATACGGTGTCCATGTGTCCGGTCAGCAGCAATTGGACGGGAGCTTCCGGCCGGACGCGCGCATGCAAGTGTTTCCCGCGCTCGATCATCCTTACCGCTCCGTCGGGCGAAACATTTTCGACAGGGTCGGGCGCAACCAGCGTTACTTCTCCCGGAAGCGCCGAAAAAGCATCCGCCAGAAGGTTCGAGACTGTTCGCAATCCGGTCAGGTTTCCCGTGCCGGAATTTGTTGCTGCCCATAGTTCGACCTGTTCGAGCATCGGCGCTTGGGCTGCGGTTTCAAGGATCGCCTGTTCGGCTTGGGTCAGTAGGGACATGCAAGCGGTATAGCCGCTTCAAAGTCCCCCTCCAACCCACGCTCCAGTGGTGGGTGCCATGGACGCCTGTTCGGGCTTCGCCTAATCGGGTGGGATGAGGGTAACGCGCAGAGATGCAATGCAGCTTGCTGTTGCAGTGATCACCGGCGCGATGATCGCGGCAGGGCTTCGTCATTTCGCGCCGGTCGGGACCGAGATCGGAACGACTTCGGTTACGAGGGCGGTGTTCGCTGATCGCGAGGCGCCTCGCATTGCTCCCGCTAATGCCGACCTGACCATGGCTGTATTCACTGACTATCAGTGTCCGGCCTGCCGACGGTCCAATGCCGTCATGCAGGAAGTGCTGGCCGAGGACAAACGCGTGCGTGTCATATTCAAGGATTGGCCCATATTCGGCAGGGCGTCCGAAGAAGCGGCACGGGTCGCGATAGCCGCTGACATGCAGGGCATCTATGTGAAGGTCCATGACGGGCTGATGAGGCGGAAAGGGGCTCTCGATCCTGCGGCGTTGCGGGCCGTTGTCGAAGAGGCGGGCGGAAGTTGGCCCCGGCTTGTGGACGATCTGGGCCGGAACCGCGCGCGGATCGATGAGCAGATCGCACGCAACGCGGAGCAGGCCTTTTCGCTCGGGCTTGGCGGGACGCCCGGCTATTTGATAGGGCCGGTGCTCGTACGCGGCGGGCTCGATAAGCGGGGTTTCCGTGCCGCGCTGGGAAAGGCCCGGTCGGCAGACCCGGACAGGGACAGTGAATGATGCGTGATCCGATGCCTTGCAAAGGCGGGCAGCGCTCGGCATAGGCTCGCGCGTGCGAATCTTCCCTTCCCCAGGAAGTTCCAGTCCTGATTTATACAAGGGGTTTCCATGACCAGCATGACAACGCGCGCCGGACTTAGCATCGCGAGCGAACTGGCAGAATTTGTTGAGAGTCGTGCGCTTCGCGGCACCGGCATCGAAGCTGAGGCATTGTGGTCCGGACTGGCGGGCATTCTTGACGGTTTCGTGCCCCGCAATCGCGCCCTGCTGGCCAAGCGCGACGACCTTCAGGCGAAGATCGATGACTGGCACCGCGCCAATCCGGGGCCGATCGCCGATATGGGCGGCTATCAGGCGTTCCTGCGCGAGATCGGCTATCTCGTGCCCGAGCCCGCCCCGTTCACGATCGGGACGGCGAATGTCGATGCTGAAATCGCTGCAATGGCCGGGCCGCAGCTGGTGGTGCCTTCGCTCAATGACCGGTTTGTCCTGAATGCGGCCAATGCCCGATGGGGGAGTCTTTATGACGCACTCTACGGCACCGACGCGCTTGACGCGCCGCCGGCCAGGCCCGGAGGCTATGATGCGGATCGCGGGGCGGCCGTTATCGCCCGTGCAAAGGCGTTTCTCGATGAAGCCGTGCCGCTCACGAACGGGAAATGGGCCGACTGGAAGGGCGAGCAACCCCATCTCGCAAATCCTGCGCAGCTTGTGGCGCGCAAGCCGGGTGGGTGGCTCTTCAGGCATAACGGTCTGCATATCGAACTGCTGATCGATCCGGCTCACCCCATCGGAAAGGCCGACCCGGCCAATGTCGCCGACGTCATCCTTGAGGCCGCACTCACCACGATCGTCGATCTCGAGGACTCGGTCGCCGCGGTCGATGCTGAAGACAAGGTTGCGGCCTATACGAATTGGCTGGGCCTGATGCGCGGCGATCTCAAGGCGAGCTTCGAGAAGGGCGGGCGTACGATGACGCGCAAGCTGGAGGCGGATCGCGACTGGGGCGAAGTGGTCCTCCACGGCCGCAGCCTTCTGTTCGTCCGCAATGTCGGGCATTTGATGACGAACCCGGCCGTCTTGCTGCCCGATGGCGCCGAGGCACCCGAGGGCATTCTCGATGCCGTTTTTACGGTGCTTTGCGCGCTCCATGACCTGAAGGGTCTTGGAAAGCTCCGCAATTCACGTGCCGGCAGCGTGTATATCGTGAAGCCCAAGATGCACGGGCCCGAGGAAGCGGCCTTTACCAACGACCTGTTCGATGCGGTGGAGGACCTTTACGGGCTTGCCCGCAACACCGTGAAGGTCGGTGTGATGGACGAGGAGCGGCGGACGTCTGCCAACCTTGCTGCCTGTATCCATGCCGTGAAGGACAGGATCGTCTTCATCAATACCGGCTTCCTCGATCGGACCGGCGATGAAATGCATACCTCGATGCGGGCGGGGCCGATGATCCGCAAGGGCGAGATGAAGACGACGAGCTGGATCGCTTCCTATGAGGCGCGCAACGTTCAGATCGGGCTTGCCTGCGGGCTTTCGGGCAAGGCGCAGATCGGCAAGGGCATGTGGGCGGCGCCCGACATGATGGCTGACATGATGGCACAGAAGATCGGGCATCCCCGTGCGGGCGCGAACACGGCGTGGGTGCCGTCGCCAACCGCCGCGACGCTCCACGCAATCCACTACCACCAGTGCGATGTCTTCGCGCGGCAGGCAGAACTGGCAAAGGAACTGACGCCGGGGCTCGATCCGCTGCTGACGATCCCCGTTGCGCCGAAAGGCCATAACTGGTCCGATGAGGAGGTTCGCGAGGAACTGGAGAACAACGCGCAAGGCATTCTCGGCTATGTCGTGCGCTGGATCGATCAA
The DNA here is from genome assembly GCA_041916635.1 of Sphingomonadaceae bacterium. GTDB lineage: Bacteria > Pseudomonadota > Alphaproteobacteria > Sphingomonadales > Sphingomonadaceae > Aquisediminimonas. The sequence goes on from JAYRZE010000001.1 coordinate 2,480,337, forward strand.
GGCGTCGGCTGTTCGAAAGTGCCCGACATTCACGATGTGGGCCTGATGGAGGATCGGGCGACGCTACGCATCTCCTCGCAGCATATCGCCAACTGGCTGCTTCATGGCGTTGCGACCGAGGCCCAGGTCGATGCGGCGCTTGCCAAGATGGCCGCCAAGGTCGACGCGCAGAATGCAGGCGATCCGCTTTACAGGAAACTGACGCCCGAAAGCATCGCGTTCCAGGCTGCCCGCGCACTGATCTTCGAAGGCGTCGTACAGCCCAATGGCTATACCGAGCCTCTGCTCCACAAGTTCCGGCAGAAAGTGAAGGCTGGTTGATCACGGTCGCGGCCCTTTATCAATTCGCGCCTTTCGACGATCCGGCGGCCCTGCAGCCGCCGTTGCTGGCGTTGTGCCGGGCGAACGGGGTGAAGGGCACGCTGCTGCTTGCAAACGAAGGCATCAACGGGACAATTGCCGGGCCGGAGTCCGGCATCGGGGTCGTGCTCTCGCACATTCGCGGACTACCGGGCTGCGCCGCGCTCGAGGTGAAATTTTCGTCAGCCCACGCGACGCCCTTCCACCGGATGAAGGTCCGGCTAAAAAAGGAAATCGTGACACTTGGCGTGGACGGTATTGACCCGTCGCGAGACGTGGGGCGTTATGTCGATGCATCTGAATGGAACGCGCTGATCAGCGATCCGGAGACGATCCTGATCGACACGCGGAACGATTATGAGGTGAAGATCGGCACGTTCAGGGGCGCGCTCGATCCGAAAACTCGCAGTTTCTCGGAATTTCCCGATTGGTTCCGCGCCCATCGCAATGAATTCGGCAACAAGCCGAAAGTGGCGATGTTCTGCACGGGCGGGATACGCTGCGAGAAATCGACGGCGTTCCTGCGTGCTGAAGGGATAGAGGACGTTGCGCACCTCAAGGGCGGGATCCTCAAATATCTGGAAACCGTGCCGAGCGAAGAAAGCCTCTGGGAAGGCGAATGTTTCGTGTTCGATGAACGCGTTTCGGTCGGCCATGGGCTGGCGCAAGGCGAGCACAGCCTCTGCCGTGCCTGCCGCATGCCGCTTGGCCCTGAAGAGCGGGCGTCAGAGGACTATATCGAGGGCGTCCAGTGCCCGCATTGCGCGGCCTCGCGCACCGATGCTGATCGTGCGCGATATGCCGAGCGCCACAAGCAGGTCGCGCTCGCCGAAAGGCGGGGCAAGCGCCATGTGGGGGATATCGAGGGCTAGTTTCGCGCCTCGCCCCACTCGATCCAGCCGAACGGGCGCGGAGTCTTTGGCATATAGGTCTTGTCCGCAGAGGCAATCTTGAACCCCGCCGCTTCATAGGCGCCGGTGATTGCGCGCGTCAGATGGCAATTGCCGCCGATCCGTTTCCAGACCGGTTCGATCCGGCGCTGCCATTTCTGGACTGACGCATCGGGCGCGCGGCCATGTTCGAGGAAGAGCGCCTTGCCGCCCGGGCGCAGCACGCGGCGCATTTCCTTCAGCACCTGCGCCTGTTCATCGACGGAGCACAGCGTGAACGTCACGAGGACCGTGTCGAAACTGGCATCCGCAAACGGCATGGCTTCTCCGATGCCGCCCCTGATATCGGCCGTCATCCCCTTGGCCTGGGCCGCTGCGCGCGAAGCATCGAGCAACGCCGGGGAGGGGTCGAGCCCCGAAAAGCTCCTGATCCGGGCGGGATCGTAGAACTGCATGTTGATCCCGCCGCCGCAGCCCAGTTCGAGCACATCGCCTTCGGCCTCCGGCACGATCCGGCTGCGCGCCTTCATGATCTGCGGCTGGGCGCAGCAAAAGCCGATCAGCTTCGGAACGGCGTTGCGCTCCCACCAGCCGCTCGGGCGAGGTTCAAAAATGGGGTGAGAATTCGGCGACGACATTGCGGTAGAGTTCCTTCTTGAAGGGCACGATCAGGTTTTCGAGCTGATCGGGTGCCACCCAGCGCCATGCGCTGAATTCCTGATGCTTTGTTGCGAGGTTCACATCCTCGTCGGTGCCGGTGAAGCGCATGAGGAACCAGGTCTGGCGCTGGCCGCGATAGCGACCGCCCCACATCTTGCCCATCAGGTGGGGTGGCAGGTCATAGAGATGTTCGGCTGCCGAGCGGACGACGATGTCGACAAGATGCGGTGCAATGCCTGTTTCCTCGCCCAATTCGCGGATCGCGGCGTCTTCGGGACTTTCGCCCGGATCGATCCCGCCTTGCGGCATCTGCCAGGCGTCGGAAGCATTATCGAGCCGCTGGCCGACGAACACCTTCGTCTCACGGTTGAGCAGCATCACCCCCGCGCAAGGGCGATAGGGGAGGTCGTCGACGGTCTTCACTCAGGCCATCACCTCGGCGAGCAGCTCCTTCAGCGCGGCAAGATTGGCATCGATATCGCCCTGTGCGGAAGGAATTCCTTTCCTGAGGTTGATATAGCCGTGGATGCTGCCTTCGGCCTCGCGGTGGACCGTCGGTACGCCGGCAGCTTTCAGCGCTTCCGCGTAGGCGCGGCCCTGATCGCGCAGGGGATCGAGGCCGGCGGTAACGACGAGGGTCGGCGGCATGCCGGTATGATCATGTTCAAGCGGATTAGCGCGCCGGTCTTGCGGGTCGAACGCATAGGCGGTCATGAACCAGTCCATGCCGTCCTTAGTCAGCAGAAAGCCTTCGTTGAAATCGCGATAGCTCTGCCAGTCATTGTGAGCGGAGACAGCGGGGTAAATGGGATGCTGGGCAATGACCGGAACCGAGGCAGGCTTGTCCCGAAGCGCCATAGCCGTAACGACGGTCAGGTTTCCGCCAGCGCTGTCGCCCGAAAGGATCATGCCCGTGCAGGGAATATTGTCGGCAACCCAGCGCGCGGCTGCCTCGCAGTCTTCCGGGGCAGCGGGGAAGGGGTGCTCCGGCGCAAGGCGATAGTCGATCGAGATTACCGGCATGTCGAGCTGGCGGGCGGCCTCGGCGCAATAGGGTTCGTGGGTGTCGATATCGCCGATCACAAAGCCGCCGCCGTGGAAGAAGACCATGACCGGCCCGGGTTCACGAGCTTCGCGCGGGTCATAGAGCCGCGCCGGAATCGGGCCGGCCGGGCCGGGAATCGTGAAATCGCGAACGATCGCCAAGTCTCCGCGTTCGACATCGGCGACATGGCGCATCACCAGCATCATGCTGCGCGCGTCGGCGGGCGGCAGTTCCTCCATCTTCGGCCCGGGCTGACTGTTCAAGAACTGCAGGAACATTGCCACATCCGGGCGGACGAAATGCTCAGCCATCCAAACTTCTCCGTTTTTCGTTGCACATCAGGACTAATCCGCCCAAAGCCGTTCGTCCATGCGCAAAGAGAGATTGCGTGGCCGCCGAGTTTTACTATTTTGTGATCAAAGGGTGCCATGTCTAGAGCGCCCACGAACAACGGTACAATCGCAGGACAGAGTTGATGGCTTCCGCCGCACACAAGATCGACGACCGAGAGGATTCCAGCGCCAGCATACACCCGACAGAAGCGGTCGTTGTCCGCTTCGCGGGCGATTCGGGCGACGGCATGCAGCTGACGGGCGGGCAGTTCACCCTCTCATCGGCGCTTGCAGGCAATGATTTTGCGACTTTCCCGGATTTTCCAGCAGAAATCCGTGCGCCGCAGGGGACCTTGTTCGGCGTATCCGCCTTCCAGATCAATTTCGGATCAGACGAGATTGACACTGCTGGCGACGCCCCTGACGTTCTGGTCGCAATGAATCCGGCTGCACTCAAGACCAATGTGAAGGATTTGAGACCGGGCGGCCTGATCATCGCCGACAGTGGAGAATTTTCCGCGCGCAACCTGAGCAAGGCCGAATATGAGGCCAATCCGCTCGAAGACGGTAGCCTCGCGAAGTGGCAGCTCATCCATTTCAACATTTCGCAGCTCACAATGGATGCCGTGAAGCCGTTCGGTCTTGGCAACAAGGAAGCGCTGCGCTGCAAGAATATGTGGACGCTCGGCCTTGCGCTCTGGATGTTCGACAGGGATCGCCAGCCGATCGTCGACTGGCTGAACGGCAAGTTCGCGAAGAACAAGGTTCTGGCCGACGCCAATATCGCGGCGCTGAATGCCGGGCATGCCTATGGAGAAACGGCCGAAATCGGCCAGCCGGGCCACGCGATCCACATCCCGCAGCATCATCTGGCACCAGCCGATGTGGCCCCGGGCCTCTATCGTACGATCACGGGTGCAGAAGCGGTCGCCTATGGCCTTGTAGCCGGGTGCCAGCTTGCCGGGGTGAAGATGTTCTTCGGTGGCTATCCGATCACGCCGGCTTCGGCCATTCTCCACTATCTCTCGAACCTCAAGCATTTCGGGGTGACGACCTTTCAGGCCGAGGACGAGATTGCGGCTATCGCTTCGGCCATCGGAGCGTCTTATGCTGGGCAGCTGGGCGTGACGTCTTCGTCCGGACCGGGCATCGCGCTGAAGGGGGAGGCGATGGGGCTTGCGGTCATGACGGAGCTTCCGCTCGTCATCGTCAATTCGCAACGCGGCGGCCCCTCGACCGGCCTCCCGACAAAAACCGAACAGTCCGATCTCTATCAGGCCGTTTATGGTCGCAATGGCGACACGCCGATGCCGGTGATCGCGGCGCGCTCTCCGGCGGATGTGTTCGAATGCGCGATCGAGGCAGTGCGGATCGCGACCCAGTTCATGACGCCCGTGATGCTCCTGACCGACGGCTATATCGCGAACGCCGCGGAGCCATGGAAAGTGCCCGATATGGGTGATCGCGAACCGTTCCCCGTGACTTTCCTCGAATCGGCGCCGGACACCGGGTTCAAACCCTATGGCCGCGATGAAAAGCTTGCCCGCCCATGGGTCAAGCCGGGCACGCCGGGCCTTGTCCACCGCATCGGCGGGATCGAAAAGGAAGTCGATACCGGCCACATCAACTACGCGCCGACCAACCATCAGGCGATGACCGACATTCGCAAGGCAAAAGTCGACGGGATTGCCGCGCATGTGCCCGAACAGGATGTCTGCCTGGGCGAGGACAACGGCAAGCTTGCGGTCGTCGGCTGGGGCTCGACCTTCGGGCCGATCCACCAGGCTGTCCGCCGTGCGCGGGCCAAAGGACACGATGTCAGCCACATCCATGTCCGGCATGTCTGGCCGCTTCCGGAGAATCTCGGCGCACTGCTCAAGCGATTTGACAAGGTGCTGGTTCCCGAAATGAATACGGGCCAGTTCAAGACTGTGCTTCGCGACCAGTTTCTGGTTGATGCCAAACCGCTCAACAAGGTTTCGGGCCAGCCGTTCCGCATCGCTGAAATCGAAGCCGCGATTGAGGGAGAACTCGCATGAACGACATGACTCCCGTCGCGAAATCCACGCCCAAGGATTGGGAGACCGATCAGGAAGTGCGCTGGTGCCCCGGTTGCGGCGACTATGCGATCCTGAAGGCCGTTCAGCGGACGATGCCCGAAATCGGTGCGACTCCGGAAAATACGGTGTTCGTCAGCGGCATTGGCTGCTCCTCGCGCTTCCCTTACTATATGGAAACGTACGGTTTTCACACGATCCACGGCCGAGCGCCGGCGGTGGCGACAGGCGTGAAGCTTGCCAATCCGGAGCTTGATGTCTGGATCATCACGGGTGATGGCGACGCACTGTCCATCGGCGGCAATCACACGATGCATGTGCTGCGCCGCAATCTCGATTGCCAGATACTCCTCTTCAACAATGAGATTTACGGCCTGACCAAGGGCCAATATTCGCCCACCAGTCGGATCGGGACACGTAGCCCGTCAACGCCCTACGGCTCGGTTGATCGTCCGGCGATGCCCTGTGCCTTTGCCCTCGGTTCCGGCGCACGGTTCGTTGCGCGCGGGTTCGATGTGAACAAGAATTTGCCGTCGATTCTCAAGGCGGCACACGCGCACAAGGGCGCTGCCTTTGTCGAAATCTTCCAGAATTGCATTGTTTACAATGCAGATGTGTTTGCGTCGTTCACCGAAAAGGCAAATGCCGATCACCAGCTATGGCTCGAAAATGGCCAGCCGATGCTGTTTGCGGGCGGCGCCAAGGGCATTGCGATGGACAGCGACAAGCTGACCCTCAAGATCGTCGACGTCGCGGATGGCGACTGGCAGGCGGCAGGTGTGATCGTTCACGACGTTACCAATCGCGCAGTGGCGCACATGCTGGTCGAAATGCCGTTCGGAGCCTTTCCGATGGCCTTGGGCGTGCTTTACGACGATCCGCGCCCGACCTTCGAGGCGGCCGTCATCGCGCAGAACGCCAAGGCGTCGGAGGGCAAGACCGCTGATCTTCAGGCGTTGATTTCACGCGGCCAGAACTGGACTGTCGAGCCCAAGGAGCATTGAGTTCGGGCGGACCGATCAGCCTGGCTTGGGCTTGCCGAGATAGGAAGAAAGCGGTGTCGGGCTCTTGATGTTCGAACTGCGCGGGTTGAGCAGGTCGTAAACCACTGCGTTCTCAAGGACATGCTGCACATAGTCGCGGGTTTCGGACAACGGAATTCGTTCGATCCACGCAAGCACGTCCATTCCCGCGCGCGGATCGCCGATCGTCCGCAGCCATCGATCCACATTGCCCGGTCCAGCATTATAGGCAGCGACAGCAAGTACATAGCTTCCTGCGTAACGGTCCATCATCTGCCCGAAATAGGTCGAACCGAGCCGGACGTTGTAGGACGTGTCGTAGAGAGCGCTCGGATCATAGTTCAACCCGGCCCGAGGCGCGGTTTCGCGCGCCGTGCCCGGCATCAACTGCATCAGGCCGCGGGCGCCGGCATGGCTGACGATCTGACGGTCGAACTGGCTTTCCTGCCGCGCGATGGCGTGGATCATCGTCCAGCTTCCCGCGATATCGTCGGGCACTTGGACTTGGGGGAAGGCCGTACGAAGATAATCGCCCAGGCCGGCCGCACGGGCACTTCGGCCGATCATCACCGCAAGGTCCGGCCGGTTGATCTTTTGGGCCAGTTCGGCGGCCAGGATCGAATCCATGTCCGTTGTCACCTTGGCTGCTATGGCCCGGATGAACCTCGTCTGGTCCTTCCAAAGGCCCTCCCTGCCCAGATACTTGGCGGCCTGCACAAGCGAGGAATTTTCAAATGCCGCACGCTCGGCTGCCGAAATTTCGATCGTGCGCGCAACTGGTGGCGGGGCGACTCGCTTTCCAAGCCGTTCCAGCGCAAGCTGCCCGTGGAACTGATCGAAATATATGCCCGCGCTGGTGTAATATTGTGTTGCCAGATCCGATTGGCCGGCAGACTCGGCGGCGCGCCCGGCCCAATAAAATCCCTTCGCGCGGGTCTGGGCAGATTGAGCCGCATTGGCGTAGAGGCTGAACAGCGCGATCGCATCCTTCGGACGCCCCAACTGGGTCATCGCGGCCTGTCCGCCCAGCCATGCAAGGTCGGTATAGGTATCGCGCTCGGCAAAGGGGCGATCGCTGACGACTGTCCCTGCCGGATAGGTTTCGGGCAGCTGGCGGGCGATATTGTAAGCAAGGGAATATTGCCCGTCATTGCTCGCTGCTTTTGCCGTGACGTAAAGGATATCGAGCCATTTTCCAGGGTCTGTTGGCGGGCTCAGCAGTGTGCGGGGGGCCGCCAGCAGCTCGCGTGACCCGATCAATTGCGCTGTATTGCGTTGCCACCAGTTGCGATCCGCCAGGAATCCCGCATCGTTCCTTGCGCCATCAAAGACAGCAGCGGATTTGTCGGCCGCATCCGGCGCCTTGGTAAGCATTGCCAGCCGGGCCTCGAAAACCGCCCTTTTTTGCGGACTTGTCAATGGCAGCTGGCGTGCCGCTGCGGTCGTTGCCCGATCCCATAACAGCCGGTCCATCCGCACGTCGTGGTCGGGCTGGAGAATTGCATTGGTAAAGCCAGTCAGTACTCGGCTCTCGTCTTCGGGCGAAAGCGCTCCGCCGGTCCAGGCGTTGCGCGCCGCCGTTCGTGCTTCGTCACGCAGGCCACGGGCGGAGAGCGCTTCTGCGAAGCGAAGGCTGGCAGTCGCGCTTAGCGGCGGGTAGCGGCGGAAAAAGGCAATGACCTGGTCGCTGGACTCTCCGTCCGGGCGGATCGCCTTCTCGGCATTCTTCCGCATCGTGTTCGCATCCGGGAAACCTGGATGGTTGATTAGGAAGCTGGCATAGCTCGAAAAGGAGTAAGTGCCGGTTTGGCTGAGCGCTCGCCATTCAGAAACGGTGCTTGCTATGGGATCCGCCGGCCGCGCGGGTTGCGGCACAGGCATCGCGGCCATTTGGGCCGCTTGCGCACAGGCGGGGGCGGAGGCAAGTGCGGTGCCGATCAGCAACATTGGTGTTACAATATGCTTCGCAGTGCTGGACAGGGCGGGGGATGCCACCCTATCTGGCCGCTTTGAAAGATTACTGGTCATCATGTTCGCATTATGGCGGAAAATGATTACGAATTGAAGGACTGGTCCTATGTTTTCGGGTTCAATACCGGCTCTGGTGACTCCTTTTCGCGACGGATTGATCGACGAAGAGGCGTTCCGGCGCTTTGTCGACTGGCAAATCGCCAACGGATCGAGTGCGCTCGTTCCGTGCGGAACGACCGGTGAAAGCGCGACTTTGTCCTATGACGAGCATTACCGGGTCATCGAATTGTGCATCGAGCAAACCGCAGGCCGGGTTCCGGTGATTGCCGGGTGTGGTTCGAACGATACTGCCACCGCCGTGCGTCATATGGAGTTTGCAAAGGCGGCTGGCGCGGCGGCTGCGCTGGTTGTCGCCCCTTATTACAACCGCCCGAACCAGGAGGGCATTTATGCGCACTTTGCCCATCTTGCCGAACGGAACGACCTCCCGATCATTGTCTATAATGTGCCGGGCAGGACGGTGACTGACATCCAGCCGGAGACAATGATCAGGCTGGCCTCGATTCCCTCCATTGTCGGGATCAAGGACGCCAGTGGCAATCTCGCGCGTGTTTCGACGCACAGGATCGGGTGCGGGGCGGATTTCTGCCAATTGTCGGGCAATGACGACATGGCGGTTGCGTTCAACGGCGCGGGCGGGGGCGGCTGCATCTCGGTTACGGCAAACGTCGCGCCGCGCCTTTGCGCAGAAGTGCAGAAGGCATGCCAGGATGGGGATTTCGCGCGGGCGCGGGCGCTCGACGATCGCTTGCACCCGCTCCACGGGGCCCTTTTCTTCGATGCCTCACCGGGGCCAACGAAATACGCGCTCGCCCGGATTCTGGATTGGATGACGGACGAGTTGCGCTTGCCGATGACTCCGCCATGCGAACGCGCGCGTAAGGCGGTCGACAAGGCGCTGGAGGTTGCAGGACTGGTCTGATGGCACGCCCCCGTACCAGCAGTGACAAGGTGAAGATCGTTGCCGAAAACCGGCGCGCGCGCTTCGACTATGCCATCGACCAGACTTACGAGGCCGGCATTGCGCTGACCGGGACCGAGGTAAAGTCGCTGCGCTTCGGCGAGGGCTCGATCGCCGAGAGCTATGCCGAGGTGAAGGATAATGAGATCTGGCTGGTCAATTCGAATATCCCAGAATTCAGCCACGGAAACCGGTTCAATCATGAGCCGAAACGCCCGCGCAAGCTGCTTCTGCATGAGCGAGAGATCAACAAGATGCACGGCGCCGTCGCGCGGCAGGGGATGACACTTGTTCCGTTGAGTATCTATTTCAACGCGCGCGGACGGGCAAAAGTCGAACTGGCCATTGCCAAGGGCCGCAAGGCGCACGACAAGCGTGAGCATGTCAAGGAGCAGGATTGGAAGCGCGAAGCGGCCCGCCTGCTGAAGGATCGCGGATGAGTGGCCTGATCGCCAGTTTCAAGCGCAAGCTTCCGACGCGGGAGTGGATTGAGTCCAATCGCTGGATGCGGCCGTTCGCGCACCATCTGCTGCGGCCCCATGTCTGGCACGTGAACCGCCGCTCCGTTCCCCGGGCCGTCGCCGTGGGGCTGCTGATCGCGCCAATCGTTCCGGTCGCCCATACCGTGGTAGCAGCGCTTGCGGCCGTACCCACGCGGGCGAACCTGGTTATCGCCGCAGCCGTGACGTGGCTGATCAATCCCTTCACCATCGCCCCGTTCTACTATGCCGCCTATCTCGTGGGGGCTGCGATGCTGCGGCTCGATTCCATGTCGCCGGCGCCGCATGTGACACATCGGGCAGCGAGCGACGCAACGCACTGGGCAGAATGGCTTCTGGCAAAGTCCGGGCCGTTGGCGCTGGGCACTCTGGTCATGTCGGTCGTCATCGCGTCTGTCGGCTATCTGGTGGCCTCTTTTGCCTGGCGTTGGAATATCGGGCGCAAATGGCGGGCAAGAGGCGCCCACCGCGCCAGGGCGGGCTGATGGCGAGCTCGGCGAGAGATGCCGACCACGCGACAGCGCACAAGCCGGGCCTGCTGTCCGGGGTCAGCGACCGGGCCCTGTTGTTCGCCGTTCTTTTCGCTGCAGTGGGTTCTGCGGGCCTTGTGTTCTGGGGATCCCGCGATGAGCTGATGGCCGCGGGCTTTGCAGCGACGACGCTGGTCCTCGCCGCGCTCCTCCAGGTCGTGCGAACGCTTTATCCGCCCGTCGGTGTCGCGCGCGTGGATTTCGACTGGGCGCTGGTGCGCGAAGCCGCGGACAATGGCGACGTCGCGGTTGCCGTGACCGACCGGGTCGGGCGCCTGGTGTGCGCGAATGCGCTGCATGAAAGCTGGTTCGGCGGGCCGACGGCGCCGCCTGCCCTGGGGTTGAGCGAGGCCGATACGGCCGCGCTGACTCAGGCGGGCCGGGTTGCCTGGCGCGATGGCCGCTGCACGCATCGCGGCTTGCAACGCGAACTGATGACCTTCGACGCCGAAGTGCTGCGTGGGGGGCGGAACGAGGATCATCTCGTCTGGCGCTTCAACACGGCGAACGCCATCGATCTAGCGGCAGAGGCCAAGCGCCTGATCGAAGGCCCGGCGGGCGTGCGCATGGGCGAAGCAGGCATGATGGCCGTCCTGATCGGCCCCGAGGGGAGAGTCCGCAGTGCGAGCCGGAGCTTCATGCTCCGCGCAAGCGGCCGGTCTGACGGATCTGTCGAAGGACGGGATTTCGTCACGCTTCTCGAAACAGATGCGAATGGCGCGATCCGGTTCATGAAAGAGGGCCCTGCGGGGATGCCGCTTCGGCTCCTTCAGGTTCCGGTCGAAGCGGACAATCCCGATTCCCCGACATTGATCATCCTGCTCGACGATGACAGCGAGAGCAACGTCGCCGCGCAAGGGGGCGGGATTGCGCATATTCAGTCGCTGCTTGGCATCCTGCCGCTTGGGTTGGCTCTTGCAGATCGCGACGGGCGCTTCCTGTTCCTGAACGATGCCTTTTGCCGCGCGGTCGGCCTGCCGCCCAATTCGAAGCCGATCTATCCGGGCGATCTCGTAGTGCGCGAAGACAAGGCCGCAGTTGCGGACTCGGTGCGGCGCTTTGCGACTGGCCAGGCCATGACGGGGGATATCGCCGTGCGCTTGCGCGACCAGCCGGAAGAACCGGTCGCGCTGACGATCGCGGGCGCACGCGGGCTGGGCGATGCGGCGGTCCTTCTGTCGATCAAGGACAATAGCGAGGAATCGAAGCTCAAGAAGCAAGTGGCGCAGGCCACGAAAATGCAGGCTGTCGGGCAGCTGGCGGGCGGCGTCGCGCATGATTTCAACAATATCCTGACCGGCATTCTCGGCCATTGCGACCTCATGCTGATGCGCCACACGCCGGGGGACAGCGATTATGACGATATCCAGCAGATCCGCAGCAACGCCAATCGCGCCGCCGGGCTGACGCGGCAATTGCTGGCCTTTTCGCGGCAGCAGACCTTACGTCCTCAGATCCTGCAACTGCCCGATATCGTTTCGGAAATCTCGAACCTCTTGAAGCGGTTGCTGGGCGAAACCGTGACGCTCAACGTCAAGCACGGACGCAATCTCGGGCCTGTACGGGCCGATCCGGGGCAGCTTGAGCAAGTGATCGTCAACCTTGCCGTCAACGCACGCGATGCGATGCCGCGCGGAGGCACGTTGACTATCCAGACCTATGCCGTCTCGACGGCGGACGTTCGCAAGCTCGGTAGCGATATCCTGCCGATTGCCGATTATACCGCGCTCAGCGTGTCGGATAGCGGGACGGGAATTCCGCCTGAACTGCTCCCCAAGATCTTCGAGCCCTTCTTCACGACCAAGGAAGTAGGGAAGGGAACAGGTCTTGGCCTTTCCACCGTCTATGGCATCGTCAAACAATCGGGCGGGTTCATCTTCGCCGATTCCAAGCCGGGCGAGGGAACGAGCTTCGTCATCTACCTCCCGGTTCACCGTGTCGAAACGCAGCCGGCGCCGGCCTTGGCGAGGACGCGTGAAAAGCCTTCGGAAACCTGGGGGACGGGCACGATCCTTCTCGTCGAAGACGAAGACATGGTCCGCGCCGTTGCCGAACGGGCGCTCACCCGCAACGGCTATACCGTAGTGACGGCCGCCAATGGCGAGGAAGCGCTCGAGGTGATGAAGGGGAGGGAGGATATCGACCTTCTTGTGTCCGATGTGGTCATGCCGGTGATGGACGGGCCCACGCTCGTGCGCCACGCGCGCGAATCCCGTCCCAAGCTTCCGATCCTTTTCATGTCAGGTTACGCCGAAGAGCAGCTCCGCAAGACAATCGATCTCGACAATATGGCGTTCCTGCCCAAGCCGTTCTCTGTTCAGCAGCTTGCTGAGGCCGTGCGCGATGTCCTGACGGCGAACGCAACCGCGCGCCAATAAGCGCCTTCGAGGCCTGCGGAACGAAAAGTGAAAATATTTTTGTTCCCCCCTTGTTCATATAGAACAAAAGTTATACACGACATGGCGAACCGCAGGAATCGGCTTGCGGCGGGTGAGGGTAACGGCCATGGCAGCGTCTCTGAAACTGATCGATTCCGAACGGACAACAGGAAATATGGATAGGGAAAAGGCGCTCGAAGCCGCACTCGCACAGATTGACCGCGCCTTCGGCAAGGGCTCTGCGATGAAGCTTGGCCAGCGCGAGGCAATCGAGATCGAGGCTGTCTCGACCGGATCGCTCGGGCTCGATATCGCGCTTGGCATTGGCGGCCTGCCCAAGGGCCGCGTCATCGAGATTTTCGGGCCGGAAAGCTCGGGCAAGACGACACTTGCGCTTCATGCGATTGCCGAAGCGCAAAAGAGCGGCGGGACGGCTGCGTTCATTGACGCCGAGCATGCGCTCGATCCCGGCTATGCGAAGAAGCTTGGTGTCGACATCGATGAACTGATCGTGTCGCAGCCCGATACCGGCGAACAGGCGCTCGAGATTGCCGATACTCTCGTCCGCTCCAATGCGATTGATGTGCTGGTGATTGACTCAGTGGCCGCCCTCGTTCCCCGCGCCGAAATCGAAGGCGAGATGGGGGACAGCCATGTCGGCCTCCAGGCCCGGCTGATGAGCCAGGCGCTGCGCAAGATCACCGGATCGATCAGCCGTTCGAACTGCACCGTGATCTTCATCAACCAGATCCGCATGAAGATCGGCGTGATGTATGGCTCGCCCGAAACCACGACGGGCGGCAATGCGCTCAAATTTTACGCCTCCGTGCGTCTCGACATTCGCCGCACCGGCCAGATCAAGGACAGGGACGATATCGTCGGCAATACGACGCGCGTGAAGGTTGTGAAGAACAAGGTTGCGCCGCCCTTCAAGCAGGTCGAATTCGACATCATGTATGGCGAAGGCATTTCGAAGACCGGGGAAATTCTCGACCTCGGTGTGAAAGCCGGGATTGTAGAGAAGTCGGGCGCTTGGTTCTCCTATGACTCGATCCGCATCGGGCAGGGACGTGAAAATTCGAAAATGTATCTCAAGGAAAACCCCGAAGTTGCCGAGCGGCTTGAAAAGGCCATTCGCGGCAAGATCGAGGTTGTTGCCGAAGAGATGATGACAGGACCCGAAGCGGACGACGATATCTGATCGCGTTACGCTTCAAGCAACCAGAGGCCCGCTGCTTCCCCCGCAGCGGGCCTTTTTGGTTTTGGAAAAGGGGCTCGTCCGGAAACCGTTTTACTGTCAACTTGCCCTGTTTTCTGCCATCGCGGGGGCGTGCCATAACGGAGATGTCATGAAGGCGCTCTTCCACCTTGTCGGCGCGGGAACCGACATCAACAGCTCGTTCGAGCGTGGCGCCGCGCTGGCTCCTCCCTTGATACGTCAGGCGTTGTGCAGCGATCGGGGCAATCTCGCCTGTGAGAACGGCATGGAGGTTGGCCGGGATTTTACGCTTGAGGATAGGGGGGACTTGCCGCTCGGCGAAGGCCCCGAAGACGACATACTGATCCGGAACGCCGTGGCCGCAAGCCTGACGGGTGGCGCAATCCCTATCCTGCTTGGCGGCGACCATGCCATTACGCTTCCTGTCATGGAAGCAATCCACGCCCATTACGGCCTGGTCACGATCCTCCACATCGACGCCCACCCGGACCTGTATGAGGATTTCGAAGGCAATCCCCGCTCTCATGCGTCGCCGTTTGCCCGGATCATGGAGGCCGGGCTTGCCGCCCGGCTGGTGCAGGTCGGAATCCGGACGCTCAACCGCCATTGCCGCGAGCAGGCCGAGCGCTTCGGGGTCGAGATTGTCGAGATGCGGCATTTCGCGCCCGATCGCATCCCGCATATTTCCGGACCGGTCTATATCAGTCTCGACATGGACGGACTGGATCCGGCTTGCGCACCCGGCGTTTCGCACGCAGAGCCGGGCGGGCTCACGGTCCGCGAACTTCTTTCGGTCCTTGATGGCATCAGCGGAGAAATTGTCGGAGCCGATATCGTCGAGTTCAACCCCCGCTTCGATATAAACGGCGTCACGGCAATCACTGCGGCAAAAATGATCCGAGAGATAGCATCCCGTGCCGCGACAAACCGGAAAGGCAAATAATGACGAATGCAGCGGACTGGCAAGGTGCAGTCGGACGAAGCTGGGCCGCTGAATGGGAGCGCACCGATCGCAGCCTTGCCGAACTCAACACAAGGCTGGTCGATAGGATTGCCGAGCGAGTCTCGCCGGACGCCAGAATCCTCGACATCGGGTGCGGTGCGGGTGCCACGTCCTTTGCCGTTGCGGACCGCCTGCCGGAGGCCAGCATCGTTGGCGTGGACCTGTCGGAGGATCTGGCGGCCGCCGCGCGTGAGCGAAATACCCAGACTCGCATTCGGTTCGAAGTGCACGATGCGACCACATGGGCGGGCGGCGATTGGCAGCCGAACCTGATCGTTTCCCGCCATGGCGTGATGTTCTTCGATGATCCGGTGGCAGCCTTTGCCCATTTCTCGTCGATTGCGGCTCCCGGAGCACAACTTGTCTTTTCCTGCTTTCGAGATCGGAGCGAGAATGCCTGGGCAAGCGAAGTCCCTGCGTTGCTTCCGGTCCCGCCGGTGCCGATGCCGCGATATGCGCCGGGGCCGTTCGCCTTTGCCGATCCGGATCATGTCCGTACGATCCTTGAATGCGCCGGATGGAAGGATGCGCGGGCGGAAGCATTGGATTTTTCCTTTGTTTCGGGCGCGGGAGAAGATCCCGTTGCTGACGCGATCGACTATTTTTCGCGGATCGGTCCCGCTGCGCCAATTATACGCGATCTCGGAGAACAGGAAAAATCAGACCTAATCGATCGGCTCTCGCAACTTTTGTGCAACCGTTTGGCAAATGGGACGGTATTATTTCATGCGGCGGCATGGATTTGGTCGGCGCACAAATAGGGGGAGGGCTCATGACCTTGATCGTTCACCATCTCAACAATTCGCGTTCTCAAAGAATACTCTGGCTTCTTGAGGAAATTGGCAGGCCATATGAAATCCGGCACTATTTACGCGACGCCGTGACCAATCTGGCGCCGCCCGAACTGCTCGCGGTGCATCCGCTCGGCAAATCACCTGTGATCGAGGATGAGGGGCGCGTCATTTATGAATCGGGCGCGATCACGGAATATATCTGCGAACGGCATGGCGGCGAAGCCTATATCCCGCCGCGCGGAACCGGCGATCATGTTCGCCATCTTGAGCTGATCCATTTTGCCGAGGGGTCGGCGATGACGCCGATCCTGCTGGGCCTGTATGCCGGGCGGCTCGGGGACGCGGCCGCACCGCTGATGCCGCGCATCGTCCAGCAACTTGAAAGCCATTTCGATTTCATGGAAAGCCAGCTGAACGATGCGGGGCATTTCATCGGCAACGGGCTTTCGGCGGCCGATTTCATGCTGAGTTTTCCGGCCGAAGTGGCCGTGATGCAGGGCCGCACCGCGACGCGACCCAAGCTCGACGCGTTCGTCAGGATGGTCCACGCCCGCCCCGCCTGGCAACGCGCGCTCGAAAAGGGCGGGCCTTACAGCTTTGCCTAAGCGGGCACCGTTGCCTTTTTGACCACGTCTTCGGCCAGCTTGCCGCTGAGTTCGGAGACGTGGTCATAACGGGCCTCGAAGCTGGCCAGCCCCTGGCTCATCGAGCGCAGTTCGGCATCGAGCCCATGAAGCCCCGCCTCGGGAATCATGGCCTCGACCCGGTCCCAGCGTTGCCAGGTGGGATGCGAGCCTATGCCGAGTATCTGCCCGCGGCGGCTGGAGATCGTCGAGCTCGCCTTGGATGTCGCGCCGCTGGGCGTGTCGATGGCCAGGTGGCACATCGGCTCGAGCAGGTAAGGCTGGCATTGCGGCAGGGCCTCGCTCATCGCCACGCGTCCGGCAATGCGAAATGCGAGTTCCGAGCTGTCGACGCTGTGGAACGATCCGTCGACCAGCGTGACCGCCACGTCGATGACGGGGAAGCCGAGAGGCCCCTTTTCCATCGCGTCGCGCACGCCCATTTCGACGGCGGGGATCCATTGCTTGGGAATGGCGCCGCCGGTGATCTTGTCATCGAAGCGGAAGCCTTCACCGCGCGGCAGCGGCCGCACTTCGATCACGACGTCGCCATATTGGCCGTGACCGCCAGATTGTTTCTTGTGCCGCCCGCGCTGGGTCACGCCCTTGCGGATCGACTCCTTGTAGGCAATCCGCGGCGGGTGGACATCGACGTCGACACCGTAGCGGCGCTTGAGCTTCGCCAGCGTGACGGAAAGGTGCTCGTCATTGATTCCGCGCAGCACGGTTTCGTGGCTGGTCTCATCATGACCCCAGTCGAGCGCGGGGTCTTCCTCGACCAGCTTGTGAAGCGCAGTCGACAGGCGGACATCGTCCTTGCGGTCCCGCGTGGAGATTGCAAGGCTGGCGTTGCGCGGCGGCAGCTCTATGAGCCGGATCGAAGCATCGCCGTGCGCCTGCGCACCAAGCAACATGCCGGGTCGGGCATTATCGGCCTTCGCAATGGCGACAATGTCTCCGCGTTCTGCCTTTGCGAGCTTGGTCGTCTTGTCACCCTGGATGCTGAAGAGCGCGCCGGCACGCACGGCTTCACCGTCGCCCGCGTAGAGTTCAGCGCCCTCCGCCAGCCCGTCTCCAAGAATCCGGGCAAGAGCCAAGCGGCCGACCGAGCCGCCATTGGCGATCTTGAAGACCTGCGCGGTGCTGCCATTGGTCCCGAGCCGGTTTGCCGTGTCGCTTGCGCCCGGCGCTTCGTGCCGCAGCATCTTGAGCAGCCGGCGGACGCCAAAGCCGTTGAGCGCCGACCCGAACATGACCGGGACAACAAGTCCTGCGCGGGTCTCGGAAACCAGATCCTTGAACACTGTCTGGATGTCGGGAATTTCGTCGGAGAGCAATTGTTCAAGCAGCGCGTCGTCGTGATCGGCGAGTTGCTCGAGCATGTGGAACCGTTCGCTCGATTCCCGTTCGGCCAGTTCGGCGGGAATCGAAATTTGCTCGGAAGGCTTGCCCGGCTTGTAGTGATAGGCGCGTTCGAGAGCGAGATCGACAAAGCCGGTCACGGCATCACCATCGCGAATGGGAATTTGCCGGGCGATCAGCGGCGCGGCGCTCAGTGGCTGGAGCGCTTCGAGCAGGTCGCGGATCCGGCCCTTTGCCGAATCGATCTTGTTGACGAAGATTGCGTGCGGCAGGCCCAGCGCTTCAATGCGCTTGAGCGTCGGCTCGACCAGCACGGCGCGCGCGGGATCGGGATCGATCACGACGATTGCGATATCGGCCTGTTCGAGCGCAGCCAGCCCGTCAGCGGCGAAACTCACAGCACCAGGTGCATCGATGATGGCGAACTTGTCCCCAAGATAATCGAGTCTGAACAGGTTGAGCTCAGTGGAGGCGCGCCGCGCCCGCGCCTCCGGGCTGGAATCTCCCACACTTGTTCCGGCTTCCACTGCTCCTTGGCGCGAAATCGCGCCGCTCGCAAAAAGCAGCGCCTCGGCCAAACTTGTCTTTCCGGCCCCGGCTGGCCCAACCAGGGCCACCGCTCTTACGCCGTTGACTGTACTCGCCATGATCCACCTCCTTATTCTCATAAAGGGGCGCCGGGGCGATATGCGCCGAGGCGCAAGGAAGACATCAGACGCCTGTTCCTCGTGAGTCGCAAGTGCCGAATTGCGACTGTGCCGTCGAGGAACGCTTGATGCGGACCGTCGCCTCCCCTAAGCGGCCAAAGATATGACTTCGACCAATGACATCCGCCGCTCCTTCCTCGACTATTTCGGGAATGCCGGTCATGAAAAGGTGCCCTCCGCCCCCCTGGTGCCACACAACGACCCGACCCTGATGTTCGTGAATGCGGGGATGGTGCCGTTCAAGAACGTGTTCACGGGTCTGGAGGCGCGGCCTTACTCGACCGCAACGTCCAGTCAGAAGTGCGTCCGTGCAGGCGGGAAGCACAACGACCTCGACAATGTGGGCTACACCGCCAGGCACCATACGTTTTTCGAGATGCTCGGCAACTTTTCCTTCGGCGATTATTTCAAGGAACAGGCGATCCTTCACGCCTGGACGCTGCTGACTCGCGAATGGGGGCTTCCACCCGAAAAATTGACCGCGACTGTCTATCACACGGATGATCAGGCTTTCGATTTGTGGAAGAAGATTGCGGGCCTTCCCGATACGCGCATCGTCCGGATCCCGACCAAGGACAATTTTTGGGCGATGGGCCCTGACGGCCCTTGCGGACCCTGTTCGGAAATCTTTTATGATCATGGTGAGCATATTCCTGGCGGCCCGCCGGGGTCGCCCGATGAGGACGGCGATCGCTTTGTCGAGATTTGGAATCTCGTCTTCATGCAATTCCTGCAGGAAAACGACGTCCAGATCGGCGACTTGCCCAGGCCGTCGATCGACACTGGAATGGGGCTGGAGCGGATCGCCGCAGTCCTGCAAGGCGTGCACGACAATTATGACACCGACACGTTCAAGGCATTGATCGCGGCGAGCGGCGAATTGACGGCAACCGCGACGAACGGCGAGACGCAGGCAAGCCATCGCGTGATTGCAGATCACCTGCGAGCCTCTGGCTTCCTCGTGGCCGATGGCGTCCTTCCGGCGAACGAAGGGCGCGGCTATGTTCTGAGGCGCATCATGCGCCGGGCGATGCGCCATGCGCACTTGCTGGGCGCGAAAGAGCCCTTGATGCACAGGCTTGTGCCATCGCTCGTTTCTGAAATGGGAGCGGCCTACCCGGAGCTGCTTCGCGCCCAGCCGCTGATCGAGGCGACGTTGCTGCAAGAGGAGACCCGCTTCCGCCAAACTCTGTCCAACGGATTGCGGCTGCTCGAAGAAGCGACCGATGGCATGACCGCGGGCGACACGCTTCCCGGCACGACCGCGTTCAAGCTCTATGATACATACGGATTTCCCTACGATCTGACTGAGGACGCGCTTCGCGCCCAGGGCCTCAATGTCGATCGCGAGGGCTTCGATGCCGCCATGGCCGAGCAGAAGGCGGCAGCGCGGGCTGCATGGAAAGGATCAGGCGAACAGGCATCCGGCGAAGTCTGGTACGATATCGCCGATGAACTGGGCGGCACCGAGTTTACTGGCTACACATCGGATTCCGGCGAGGGACAAGTGGTCGCCATCGTCAAGGATGGCGCACGTATCGAGCGCGCGAAGGCCGGAGACAAGGTCGCCATAATCACCAACCAGACTCCATTTTATGGTGAGAGCGGTGGCCAGATGGGCGATTCCGGTGCTATCACCAATGAGGATGGCTTATCTGCAGTTGTCGAGGATACGACCAAGCCGCTCGGTCGGCTTCATGCGCATCAGGCCACGCTTCAAAGCGGGCAGATCGCCATCGGCCAGACGGTGCATCTCGCGATCGATGCCGAGCGCCGCGACCAGATCCGCGCAAATCATTCTGCTACGCACCTCCTTCACGCGGCGCTGCGCAACCGGCTGGGCGGGCATGTGACACAGAAGGGCAGCCTCGTGGCGGCGGATCGCTTCCGGTTCGATTTCTCTCACCCGAACGCCCTGAGCGCGGCAGAAATCGCTGACGTCGAAGCGGCAGTAAATACGCAGATCCGTGGCAACGCACCGGTTTCGACCCGGTTGATGACGCCCGAAGACGCGATTGCGGCCGGGGCGATGGCATTGTTCGGCGAAAAATATGGCGATGAGGTCCGCGTCCTGACGATGGGGGACGGTGCTTATTCGGTCGAGCTTTGCGGCGGCACACATGTCCACGCACTGGGCGACATCGCCCTTTTCAAGATCGTGAGCGAAAGCGCGGTTTCGAGCGGGGTCAGACGGATCGAGGCACTGACCGGAGAGGCTGCGCGGCTCTGGCTCACCGAGCGCGAGACTTTGCTCAAGGATGTGGCGGGTGCGTTCAAGACCAATCCCGAAGACGTGCCTTCGCGTGTCGCCGCCCTGCTCGATGAGCGCAGGAGGCTCGAACGCGAGCTTGCCGAGGCGAAAAAGGCGCTGGCGATGGGCGGCGGTGGTTCGGAAGCGCTGGCCCCCGAAGATATCGGCGGCGTTGCCTTTGCCGGACAGGTGCTTGACGGGCTCGATCCCAAGCAGCTCCGGGGCCTTGTGGATGAAGCGAAGACCCGGCTTGGCGACGGGATCGCCGTGCTGGTTGCCGTCAATGACGGGCGAGCGTCCGTCGCGGTCGGAGTCACGGACGGGTTGGTTGGCCGCTACAGCGCCGTCGATCTCGTCAAGGCCGCGGTGGGTGCGCTAGGCGGGCAGGGCGGCGGCGGCAGGCCGGATATGGCGCAAGGTGGTGGCCCCGACGGAAACAAGGCGGCGGATGCACTGGCGGCGGTGCGCGCCGCTATTGCGGCTTAGGGCGCAGCGGCCCCAATCTGGGCATTTCCTCAAGCTCACCGGCTTCCTTGATGGCGGCGCGGAGTTCGTCCCGCTTCTCGTGGATTGAAGCAATGACTGGCCCCATGGGCACGCCCAGATCGACGAGCACTGCTTCGGATAGCTGGAGCGAGCTTTCAAGCGTTTCCGGAACGGCGTCGGACGCACCGGCACGATAAAGCTGGGCTGCGTGATCCGTGTCTCGCGCGCGCGCGACGATCGTCAGACCGGGAAAGCGCTTCCTTAGACTGGCGGTCAAGCGGACGACCTGAACGGGATCGTCCATCGTCAAAACCACGGCACTCGCGCTTTCGAGCTTCAACCGGTCGAGCATCGCGGGGCGGGCGGCGTCCCCGAACTTGACCGGTTTGCCTTCACGCCGCGCTACCGTGACCAAATCGACATCCGCTTCGAGCGCAATATAGGGGCGACCGTGCGTTTCCAGCATTTCGCCGACCATTCGGCCAACGCGCCCATAGCCGATCAGGATTGTCTGAGCTTCGGCCGTGTCCATGCCGGCCTCGATGTTGCCAGCCATGCCATGCCGCCATTCGATCCGCCGCGCCACGCTATGTCCGATCCGGGCAAGCAGGGGCGTGATGGTCAGGCCGATCGCCGTCACGACCTGCCAGAAAGCCGCCGTGTCGGGTGCAATCAGCTTGGCGGTGGCTGCCGCGCCGAGGACGATCAGGGTGGTTTCCGATGGCGCCGCCATAAGGAGGGCGGTTTCCGTCGCAACGCCGCGCGCAACCTTGCCAAGGTGGAGCAATGTCGCCGTTACAAGGGACTTGACCAGGACCACGCCAACGACAGCTGCGGCAAGCCCGAACGCATTACTTGCAATCATTTCGAGATCGATGCTCATCCCGACGGTAATCAGGAACACGCCAAGCGCAAGGCCCTGGAACGGCGCGGTGGCGGTTTCGACTTCGCCGCGATACTTGGTCTCGGCAATCAAGAGCCCCGCAACAAGCGCCCCGACAATGGGCGACAGGCCCGCAACCGAAGTTGCAACGCTCGCCAGGATCACGATCAGCAGGCTTGCCGAAAGGAAGAGTTCAGGATTCTTGGTGCGCGCAGCCTGCGCAAAGAGCGGCGGGATCAGCCAACGCCCAAGGATGAGCATGGAAATCACGGTCGCAGCTCCGAGGCCCAGTGTTGTGGCCAACCCTTCCAGGCCACCCGACGCCGGGCCCATTGCGCCAAGAATGAAGATGATCGGCACAAGCGCAAGATCTTCGAACAGCAGCATGGAGAGCGCCAGCCGGCCGACCGCGTTCGACGTTCCGGCAATCGGTAGGACGAGAGCGGTCGATGAAAGGGCAAGTGCCATCCCCAGCCCGAAAGCCGCATTCGGCGTCTCTCCAGCCAACCAGAGTATCGCGGCAATGATCAGGCCCGAACCCGCCAGTTCCACAGAGCCCAGTCCGAACAGCGGCTTTCGCATCGCCCATAACCGTTCGAACGACAGCTCAAGCCCAATCGAGAAGAGCAGCAATATGATCCCGAGCTCCGCGAACGGCTCGATGCTGTGAGGGTCGCTGATTGTGACCAAACGGAGGAGGGGCATATCCTTGACCAGCGAGCCGAGCCCGAATGGCCCGGCAATAACGCCGACAAGAATGAAGCCGATGACCGGTGTGATGCGAAAGCGCGCAAAGGCGGGAATAACTAACCCCGCCGCGCCCAGTATGACAAGCGCATCCCGGAATCCCGCCGACTGATATTCGAGCGCCATCCCCTCCTTTAACGAGGTTCCACGGCATTTGTCAGCCTCATGATGCATGAGGCGGTCATCTTTACGCGGGTGGGTTCTTCATTCGCCTGACGGCGGGGGTTAGCCCCAGCTCGCCATTTCGGCTTCGAGATTGGCCCGGACGGCTTCGAAGAATTGCTCGGTCGTCATCCAGGGCTGGTCGGGGCCGATCAGGATGGCGAGATCCTTGGTCATCGATCCGTTCTCGACTGTCTTGATGCAGACCTTTTCGAGCGTTTCCGCAAAGCGGACGACATCGGGCGTGTCGTCGAACTTGCCGCGGAACTTCAGACCGCCGGTCCAGGCGAAGATCGATGCAATCGGGTTGGTGGACGTCGCCTTGCCCTGCTGGTGCATGCGGTAATGCCGGGTGACGGTGCCGTGCGCGGCCTCCGCTTCGACGGTCCTGCCGTCCGGCGAAAGCAAGACCGAAGTCATGAGGCCAAGCGAGCCGAAGCCTTGCGCCACCTGATCCGACTGGACGTCTCCATCATAATTCTTGCAGGCCCAGACGAACTTGCCCGACCATTTGAGCGCAGAGGCGACCATGTCGTCGATCAGGCGATGCTCATAGACGATCCCGGCGGCGGTGAACTTGTCCTTGAATTCGGCGTCGAACACCTCCTGAAACAGGTCCTTGAACTGGCCGTCATAGGCTTTCAGGATCGTGTTCTTGGTCGAAAGGTACAGCGGCCAGCCGCGGCTGAGCGCATAATTCATCGAGGCGCGCGCAAAATCGCGGATCGAATCGTCGAGATTGTACATCGCCAACGCGACACCGGACGAAGGATAATCGAACACTTCCTCGTCGATCCGTTCGCCGTTTTCCCCCTCCCAGACGAGGCGCAGCTTGCCGGGGCCTGGGACGCGGAAGTCGGTCGCGCGATACTGGTCGCCGAACGCGTGGCGACCGACGACGATCGGATCGGTCCAGCCCGGGATCAGGCGCGGGACATTCTTGATGACGATGGGCTCGCGGAAGACAACGCCGCCTAGGATGTTACGGATCGTTCCATTGGGCGATTTCCACATCTTCTTCAGCTTGAACTCTTCGACGCGAGCTTCGTCGGGCGTGATCGTCGCGCATTTGACGCCAACGCCATACTTCTGGATCGCCCGGGCGCTGTCCACAGTGATCTGGTCGTTCGTTTCGTCACGCTTCTCGATGCCGAGATCGTAATAGTCCAGCTCGATATCGAGGAAGGGAAGGATGAGCTGTTCGCGAATCCACTGCCAGATGATCCGGGTCATTTCGTCGCCGTCGATTTCGACGACGGGGGTTTTTACCTTGATCTTGGCCATGTGTTTCCTGCTTTCTCCGTCACGATGCGAAATGCGCTCTAGGGCGGCGCGCGCGCGCAATCAACCGCTTGTGCTTGCCAGAGACATAGCGCTCCCGTAGAACGCGCGTCCATGGCCGCACTAGAGAAGGACGCCCCTCCCGGAGAGGGCGTAAAATGGCGTTTCCCCTCCGTCCATCCCGAGGGGCGCAAATTCGCGCTGATCTCTGCCGGGATTACCGGTCTTGTCGCACTGATCGGTTGGGGCACGCTTGCCTGGCTGATGATCGGCGTGACTGTCTGGGTCCTTGCCTTTTTCCGCGACCCGATCCGCACGACACCGCGCAACGAGCGTTATGTGGTTTCACCCGCCGACGGGATGGTGACGCTGATCCAGTGCGTGACGGCGCCGAAAGAGCTGGCAGCCGAGATGGGCGAGGGACGGTTCACGCGTGTCTCGATCTTCATGAGCGTGTTCGACGTTCATATCAATCGCACCCCGATTGCTGGGACGATCAAGCAGGTCGTCTATATCGCAGGCAAGTTCCTCAACGCCGATCTGGACAAAGCGAGCGAGGACAATGAGCGCCAGCATTTCCTTGTCGAACGCAGCGATGGCGTGAAGATCGGCTTCACCCAGATTGCCGGGCTTGTCGCACGCCGGATCGTTCCGTTCGTGAAGCCGGGCGATATGGTCGCGGCAGGACAACGGATCGGGCTGATCCGGTTCGGCAGCCGCGTCGATGTGTATCTGCCCGAAGGGACCGCGCCAAAAGTGGCGCTGGGCCAACGCTGTGTCGCTGGCGAAACTGTCCTCGGGATACTCGGGGACAAGGAAAGCGTTTGCGGAGTCCGCCTTTGAGCGACGATGACCGAGCCACGCGGCGCGGCCTGAGTCTTCGGGCCGTCCCGCCCAATGCGATCACCGCGCTGGCGCTGTGCTTCGGGCTGACGGGCGTGCGCTACGCCATTTCGGCAACCGGCGTCGATCCTCATGCCGGAGATTGGGAGCGGGCGATCGGCGCGATTGTCGTGGCTGGCGTGCTCGACGGGATCGACGGGCGCGTCGCTCGACTGTTGAAGGCGGAAAGCCGGTTCGGGGCCGAACTCGATTCGCTTTCCGACGTGATTGCCTTTGGCGTATCGCCTGCCATCATTCTCTACCTCTGGTCGCTCCAGCAATTGCCGCGTTTCGGCTGGATCTTTGCGCTGGCGCTTGCGGTCGCCTGCGCGCTGCGGCTCGCACGGTTCAACGCGCGGATCGATGTGGCGGACCAGCCGCACAAATCGGCGGGGTTCCTGACCGGAATTCCGGCGCCTGCCGGGGCAGGGCTGGCCTTTGCGCCGCTCTATCTCTGGCTGGTGACCGAGAATGCATGGTTTCGCGAACCCTTCGTCGTCGCGCCCTGGGCGGCGTTGATTGCCTTCCTGATGATCTCGAACGTCGCGACCTACAGCTGGGGCTCGGTCCGGCTGAGGCGCCATATCCGGCTGGAGGCGATCCTGCTCGCGGCGCTGATCGGTACGGCGCTCTTCTCCGATCCCTGGATCACGCTGACCGGCGTTTCGGCCGTCTATCTCGCGATGATCCCGTTCAGCATCCGCAGCTACGCCAAGGTCAAGCGGCTAAGGGCAGCGCAAGCGGCGGACTGACCGCGCGCCTTTGCGCAATATCGGGGAACGGAACGACCGAAAGGTCAGGAAAGGTTAGGCGAACGACGGGTGTGTACACCTCGCCGGCCAGCGCCGCGAGGATCTTCCCGCCATTGGCCGCGAGCGTCGACCGGATCACTTCGCCAGCAATGATCAGCGCCAGCAGGAACATCAGAATTCCGAGGATGTGCATCATATTCTCCTTCTGTTCTCCTTCTTATGTTCTTCAAAAGTTCCGGTGTCAAGGTGGGAGTTTCTCGTTTGTTCCATTTCCTGCGTGGGGCCGTAAGGCGTTAAGTGCCAACGTCCGCTTGGACCCCATTGCGGACACTTGCGAGTTTGTCCTAGCCTTGCACCTATGATCGATACTCAGGTCGCCTTATGCGAACGGTTTGGGGCAGAGTTCCATCCGAGCCAACCTCAATTGAAGCTCGGTGTAGCCTTGACGACATTGGGGCAACAACCGATCAATGGCCTTCGTCATCCGCCTACAGGTGACACGACTGGCTGGTATATATGGGGAGGACGGGAGCTTTCGTCCGCTGGCGATTTCTTCCAGCCAATTCACGTTGCCCATCTAGACGAAATCTTGCCTGAGATAGCCCCTTATCTCGGGCTGCCGGCCGGTTGGCGCTTCCAAGTCGCGGTCGGTCATGAAGACGTTTGGTTTGACCCGTCTTTGTTGAACGAGAACTAACGTTCGCTTCCCACCCAATTGCGGATATTTGCAATTCCGTCGCTCCTGCGTGAGGCAGGGGCCTTTCGGGGAGTTGGGTGTAAATGCGTCGGACGGGCCCCTGCCTCACGCAGGGGCGACGTTCCCCCTTGCATCCGTCACCAACCCCGGCTAAGGGCCCGCGCTCAATCCCGCATGGGTGGCATCATAAACCGGTGTGAGAGTTCGCTCTCATTCTCGCTGCCCAGTGGACCAACCGGAAGGAGACTATCCCCATGGCGGCACCGACTGTCACCATGCATCAGCTCTTGGAAGCTGGCGCACACTTCGGACACCAGACGCATCGCTGGAATCCGAAAATGAAACCCTACATCTTTGGCGATCGCAACGGCGTCCATATCCTGGACCTGTCGCAGACCGTGCCGCTGTTCGCGCGCGCGCTCGAATTTGTCAGCCAGACGGCCGCTCGTGGCGGAAAGGTG
The DNA here is from genome assembly GCA_041916635.1 of Sphingomonadaceae bacterium. GTDB lineage: Bacteria > Pseudomonadota > Alphaproteobacteria > Sphingomonadales > Sphingomonadaceae > Aquisediminimonas. The sequence continues at coordinate 2,507,413 of JAYRZE010000001.1, forward strand.
CTGTTCGTGGGCACCAAGCGCCAGGCGCAGGAGCCGATTGCAGATGCGGCCCGCGCTTCGGGCCAGCATTTCGTCAATCACCGCTGGCTGGGCGGCATGCTCACCAACTGGAAGACGATTTCCAACTCGATCAAGCGGCTGAAGTCGATGGAAGAGCAGCTTTCGGGCGACACCGCCGGCCTTACCAAGAAGGAAGTCCTTCAGCTGACGCGCGAGCGCGACAAGCTCGAGCTGTCGCTGGGCGGCATCCGCGACATGGGCGGCATTCCCGACGTGATGTTCGTGGTCGACGCCAACAAGGAAGAACTCGCGATCAAGGAAGCCAATGTGCTTGGCATTCCGGTTGTCGCGATCCTCGATTCGAACGTTTCGCCGGACGGCATTGCTTTCCCGATCCCCGCCAATGACGATGCGAGTCGCGCGATCCGCCTCTATTGCGAGGCCGTTGCCACTGCCGCGACCCGCGGTGGGCAGCAGGGCGCTGCTTCGCGCGGCGTTGACCTCGGCGCGATGGACGAGCCGCCGGCCGAAGAGGCGCTGGCCGTTGTCGAGGAAGTGGCGGCTCCGGTAGCGGACGAAGCACCCGCGGCTGAGGCCGTCGCTGCGGAAGCGACACCCGAGGCGTAACAATTAATCGTCATCCCGGCGGAGGCCGGGACCCATGAACACCGGCCTCGCCGGAAAAGTGCCAAGCTGTGTTGGTACATACTGAAGCGGCAATGTTCATGGGTCCCGGCCTCCGCCGGGATGACGGGCTTTGATTTGAAGGAAATTGTCATGGCAGAGATTACTGCAGCAATGGTGAAGGACCTGCGCGAGAAATCGGGCGCGGGCATGATGGATTGCAAGAAGGCGCTTGCCGAAACCAGCGGAGACATGGAAGCCGCGATCGACTGGCTGCGCACCAAGGGGCTGGCGACGGCCTCGAAGAAATCGAGCCGCACTGCGGCGGAAGGCCTTGTCGGCGTTGCCGTGAAGGGCACGACCGGGACGGCGGTCGAAGTCAATTCCGAAACCGACTTCGTCGCGAAGAACGACCAGTTCCAGGATTTCGTCCGCACCGTGACCGAGCTTGCGCTCGAGACTGGCGACGACGTCGAGGCGCTCGCTTCGGCCAGCTACCCCTCGGGCGGCACGGTCGCGGATGTGCTCACCACCAATATCGCGACGATCGGAGAGAACCAGACGCTGCGCCGCGCGCGGCGGCTGAGCGTCACCGAAGGCGCGGTTGTGCCTTATGTGCACAATGCGGCGGCCCCGGGCCTTGGCAAGATCGGCGTGCTTGTCGCGCTCGAAAGCTCGGCTCCGGCCGAAAAGCTCGAGGCACTGGGCAAGCAGCTTGCAATGCATGTTGCGGCTGCCTTTCCGCTGGCGCTCGACGAAAGCGGCATCGCGCCCGACGTGATCGCGCGCGAACGTGCGATTGCCCAGGAAAAGGCTGCTGAATCGGGCAAGCCCGCCGAAGTCGTTGCGAAGATGGTCGATGGCGCGGTCGCGAAGTTCGTGAAGGAAAACGCGCTTCTCAACCAGCTGTTCGTGATCGACGGCAAGACCAAGGTCAGCGACGTGGTGGCAGCGGCGGCCAAGGAAGCCGGCGCGTCGATCGTGCTCAAGGATTATGTCCGCTTCCAGCTCGGTGAGGGGATCGAGAAGAAAGAGAGCGATTTCGCTGCCGAAGTCGCTGCCGCCGCTGGCGTCTAAGCCCCGCTTGGCAAGGGCGCGCGCCCATATTAGGGTGCGCGCCATTCTTCCTTCCACTGACCTGAAAGAGATCCGCGCGCATGTTCCGCCCCCGCTTCAAACGCATCCTGCTGAAGCTGTCCGGCGAAGCGGCAATGGGGGACCAGGCGTTCGGCATCGATCCTGAAACGGTCGCTCGCGTCGCGGGCGAGGTGAAAGCTGCCAAGGACGCCGGCTATGAACTCTGCCTTGTCATCGGCGGAGGCAACATCTTTCGCGGGATGGCGGGTGCGGCCAAGGGCATGGACCGGGCCACCGCAGATTATATGGGCATGCTGGCGACGGTGATGAACGCGCTGGCGATGCAGGATGCGCTCGAACATCTGGGCGTCGAGACGCGCGTCCAGTCCGCCATTCCGATGGCGAGCGTGTGCGAACCCTATATCCGCCGGCGGGCTCAGCGCCACTTGGAAAAGGGGCGGGTGGTGATCTTTGCCGCAGGGACGGGGAGCCCTTATTTCACGACCGATTCCGGCGCTGCGCTCCGCGCCGCAGAAATGGATTGCGACGCGCTGTTCAAGGGCACGTCGGTTGACGGTGTCTATGACGCCGATCCCAAGAAAGTGGCCTCAGCCAAGCGTTACGAGACGCTGGGTTTCCAGCAGGTCCTTTCCGACAATCTGAAGGTGATGGACGCAAGCGCCGTCGCCCTGTGCCGGGACAACAATATCCCGATCGTCGTTTTCTCGATCCGCGAGCAGGGCAATCTTGCCAAGGTGCTGGCGGGCGAGGGCACATCGACGATCGTCCAGAACGAGGAGCAAGCCTGATGCCTGCCTATAACAAGGCCGATCTCGAACGCCGTATGCACGGCGCCGTCGAAGCGTTGAAGCACGATCTGGGCGGCCTGCGCACCGGTCGCGCCAATGTTGCACTGCTCGATCCCATCCATGTCGAAGTTTACGGATCGAACATGCCGCTGAACCAGGTCGCGACCGTTTCCGCGCCCGAGCCGCGGCTGCTTTCGGTGCAGGTCTGGGACAAATCGAACGTGACGCCGGTCGAAAAGGCGATCCGCAATGCCGGGCTCGGCATCAACCCGATCGTCGATGGCAACAATATCCGCTTGCCGATCCCGGACATGACCGAGGAGCGGCGCAAGGAGCTGGTCAAACTCGCGCACAGCTATGCCGAAAAGGCCAAGATCGCCGCCCGTAACGTAAGACGCGATGGCAATGACGATCTGAAAACCGATGAAAAGAAAAAGGAAATTAGTGAAGACGATCGCAAGCGCAGCGAAGCCGATGTCCAGAAGCTGACCGACGCAACCATTGCGGAAATCGATGCGGCGCTGGCTGCCAAGGAAAAGGAAATCCTCGGCAAGTGAGCAGCGTACCTGCCCCGGCCGGCGGGGGCGGCGCTGCCGCCGTTCCCCGTCATGTTGCCATTATCATGGATGGCAACGGCCGTTGGGCGAAGAAGCGGATGCTGCCGCGCATTGCCGGACACCGCAAGGGAATCGAGGCGGCGCGCACGGTAACGCGTGCCGCGGGCGACCTCGGGATCGAAGTCCTGACGCTTTACGCCTTTTCGACCGAGAACTGGCGGCGTCCGGCAGCAGAAGTCAGCGACCTGATGGGGTTGCTCCGCCATTTCATCAAGTCCGACATTGACGAACTGGCGGAAAACGGCGTCCGGTTGCGCGTGATCGGCAATTACAAGGCGCTTGCGCCGGATCTTGTTGCCCTGATCGATGGCGCGATCGAGCGGACTGCCCATAATACGCGAACGACGCTGGCGATCGCGCTCAACTACGGCTCGCAGGCCGAACTTGTTTCCGTCATGTGCGATCTGGCACAGCGGGCGAAGGATGGAACGCTCGATCCGGCCGCGATCAACGAGGCAATGATCGAAGATATGCTCGATACGCAGGGATTGCCGCCGCCTGACCTGTTGATCCGCACATCGGGCGAGCAAAGGCTTTCCAATTTCCTTTTGTGGCAGCTGGCTTATGCCGAACTGTTGTTCGTCGATACGCTCTGGCCCGATTTCGGGGCGGAAGCGCTGGCGGCCGCCATTACCGAATATGGAGCGCGCGAGCGCCGCTTCGGTGGATTGTGACGGGATCGAAAGCGCCTGCATCCGAACTGACCCAGCGCATTCTGGTTGGCGCCATCCTGATCGTCGTTGCCGTTGCCGAAGTCTGGCTGGGGGGAACGGCCTTCTGGATACTCGCGACGGTCGGCGGCCTGATCATGATTTCCGAGTTCGCCGCGCTTCTCAAGGTTTCCGACCAGCATCGACGGATGGCGATGTATGCGCTGTGCATACCGCTCGGAGTCATTTCGCCGCTTGCGCTGGGCCCGAGCTTCTTTGTCCTTGGGTTGATTGCCGGAATGGCCATCGGTGTGGGGATGGTCGCACGGAATGCGGCGCTCGGCTCCGGGCTGCTCTATGTCGGCCTGCCGATTCTTGCGCTGCTCTGGCTGCGAGAGTTGCCCGGCAATGGCCTGATCCTGACCTTCTGGGCGCTGTCGCTGGTCTGGGCGACCGACATCGGCGCTTTCTTCGCGGGGCGCGCCATCGGCGGACCGAAGATCGCGCCCGCGATCAGCCCCTCCAAGACCTGGGCGGGGCTCGCAGGCGGCATGCTGGCAGCGACAATCCTTGCAGCGTCTTTCCACCAATGGCTGGATCTGCCGCAGGCTCTCGTCTGGGCGACGCCGGCCCTGGCGATCGCGGCACAGGCGGGTGACTTCCTGGAAAGCTGGATGAAGCGCCGGGCTGGCGTCAAGGACAGCGGGACCCTGCTTCCCGGTCATGGCGGCGTGCTGGATCGGCTCGACGGGCTCGTGACCGCGGCGCCGCTTGCCGCGCTGGCGGTTGCAGCGGGATTGGCGGCATGACGTCACCCAGGAGCGTTACCATCCTTGGAGCTACGGGCTCGGTCGGGCAATCGACGCTTGACCTGATCCTCCGCACACCGGACGCCTTCGAGATTGTTGCCCTGACGGCCCGTTCGGATGTCGAGGGCCTTGCAAAGGCCGCGCGGGCGACGTCGGCCAAATGTGCCGTGATCGCGGATGAAACGCGACTTGGCGATTTGAAGACTGCCCTGGCGGGGACGGGTATCGAGGTTGCGGCCGGTGAGAATGCCGTGAGCGAGGCTGCGCGTCGCGGCGCTGACTGGACAATGGCTGCGATTGTCGGCTGCGCCGGGCTGATGCCGGTGCTGGCGGCGCTTGAAGGCGGAAAGACGCTGGCCTTTGCGAACAAGGAGGCTCTGGTTTCGGCTGGTACGCTGATGATCGATGCCGCCAGCCATTCGGGCGCGACGCTGCTTCCGGTCGATTCCGAGCACAATGCGATCTTTCAATGCCTCGATCGCTCCGCGCCCAAGGGCGTCGGGCGGATTGTCCTGACGGCAAGCGGCGGGCCGTTCCGCACCACGCCGCTGGCGGAGATGGCGCAGGCGACGCCCGAACAGGCGATCGCGCACCCCAACTGGTCGATGGGTGCCAAGATCTCGGTCGATTCCGCGACGATGATGAACAAGGGCCTCGAACTGATCGAGGCGCACCACCTGTTTGCCATGGCGCCGGAGCGCCTCGATGTCGTGATCCATCCCCAATCAGTGATCCATTCGATGGTCGAATATGTCGACGGTTCGGTCCTGGCGCAGCTTGGCCCCGCCGACATGCGGATCCCCATCGCGCACACCCTGGCCTGGCCGGAACGAATGGATACGCCGTGCGAGCGGCTGGATTTGACGGCTGTCGGCAGGCTCGATTTCGAGACGCCCGATCTGGCGCGTTTCCCGGCGCTGAAGCTTGCCCGCGAGGCGATGATTGCCGGAGGCGCGGCACCTGCGGTCCTTAATGCCGCCAACGAGGTCGCGGTGGCCGCGTTTCTCGCGCGGGAGATCGCGTTCGGCGACATTGCGGCAATTGTCGCGCGCGTGCTGGATCGCTATGGGCCATCGGCGCCCGGATCGATTGACGAAGTTCTCGCAATCGATGCCGAAGCGCGGGGGCATGCCTCGACGATTATGGAAGGTGTGATTGCGTGATCCAAGCACCCGGCTTTTTCTGGACGGCCCTGTTTTTCCTGCTGGCGATCGGCCCGCTCATCTTCTTGCACGAAATGGGGCACTATCTCGTCGCGCGCTGGTGCGGCGTGAAGGCCGATGTCTTCTCGATCGGGTTCGGTCGCGAAGTGATGGGATGGACCGACAAGCGCGGCACACGCTGGAAAATTTCATGGATGCCGCTGGGCGGTTATGTCCGCTTTGCGGGCGATGCCAATGCCGTCAGCCAGCCCGACGACGACTGGAAAGAGCTTCCCGATTTCGAACGTAGCCAGGTCTTCCATTCCAAGCCTGTGTGGCAGCGCGCCGCAATCACGGCCGCGGGACCTTTTGCAAACTTCCTCGTTGGCTATCTGCTGCTGGCGGGCCTGTTGGCGGGATTTGGCGATTTGCGGATCCCGAGTGTCGTTGGCAGCGTAAAGGCCGGATCCGTCGCGGAAGCAACCGGTTTCCGGGAAGGCGACCGTATTGTCTCGATCGGAGACAAGCGCATCGACGATTTCGAGAGCCTCTACGAGACGGTCTATGCGCGACCGCAGGTCGCGCTTGATTTCGGCGTGGAGCGTGAAGGCAGGAAGCTCCATATCCTTGCCACGCCCGCTTACGTCGAAACACGCGATGGCTTCGGGAACATCCAGCGTCGCGGATCGATGGGGATTGGGCCGGTCGCTCCGACTCGCGTTGTGCTTGGCTTGAGCGAGATACCCGGTGTTGCACTGGACCGTACCGTCGGCGTGATCCGCTCCACAATCGATGGGCTTGGCCAGATCCTGTTCGGAAATCTTTCCGCAAAGGAAATGAGCGGCCCTGTAAAGATGGCCAAATTCGCGGGGCAGGTTGCGACTCTGGGCTGGGTGCCGTTTATCGGATTCATAGCGATGATCTCCATTAATCTGGGATTCATCAACCTGTTGCCAATCCCGATGCTCGATGGCGGACATCTCCTTTTCTATACGATTGAAGGCGTTATTCGCCGGCCTGTTCCCCCGCAGGCCCAGGACTGGGCGTTTCGCACCGGCTTTGCCGTGCTGATGACACTCATGCTCTTTGTAACTTTCAATGATTTCGCATCATTAGAGCTATGGCATCGGCTATCCGGCTTGATTGGTTGACAAGGTTCGGGCAGGGCGTTCCGCGCACTGCTAGAGAGTAGAAGAGGCAAACCGCGTGACAGCATACAAGGCGCATCAATTAGGACGCGGGACCATTGCCGTGCTTTTGCTCGGCACGGCACTGCCGGCCTTGGCCCAGTCTGCGGCGCCTGCGCCTGCGGCTCCCGCTGCCCTGACGCCCGCACCCGTTAGCGGGGGAACAATCAAGTCGATCAACGTCGCGGGATCACAGCGGCTCGAGCCAGATACCGTCCGGTCCTATATCCAGCTGCGCGCCGGGGGCCCATATACGACCGAAACGCTGGATCAGGCCATTCGGGACCTGTTCGATACGGAGCTGTTCACGGACGTTCAAATCCGCGACAATGACGGCAACCTGACGATCGAGGTGCGCGAGAACCCGGTCATCAACCGCATCATCCTTGAGGGAAACAAGCGAATCAAGGAAGACAAGATCAACAAGGAAATCAAGCTCGCCCCCCGGCAGATTTTCACACGCTCGAAGGTTCGGGCGGACGTTGCCCGCATCGTCGAACTCTATCGCCGCCAGGGGCGCTTTGCCGCCAGCGTGGAACCCAAGATGGTGCGGCTCGACCAGAACCGCGTCGATGTCGTCTATGAGATTTCCGAAGGGCCGAAATCCAAGGTCCGCCAGATCAATATCCTCGGGAACGAGCAGTTCAGCGATGGTCGGCTGCGCGGTGAGATGGCGACGAAGCAGGCGCGAATTACGCGCTTTTTCTCGTCGGGCTCCAGCTATGACCCCGACAAGCTTGCCTATGATCAGGCAAAGATGCGTCAATTCTACCTGACGCAGGGTTATGCCGATTTCCGCGTGGTCTCGGCAGTTGCGGAGCTGACACCGGACAAGAAGGACTTCATCATCACTTACGTGATCGAGGAAGGTGAACGCTACAAGTTCGGCGACGTTTCGGTGGAAAGCGAACTTCGCGACTACAAGCCGCAGGCCGACAGGCTCGCGATCAAGAAGGGCGACTGGTATAACGCCAAACTGGTTGAGGATACCGTTGAAAGCTTGACCGAGGCGGCCGGGCTGTTCGGCTATGCTTTTGCGGAAGTGAATCCGGAGTTCGACCGCGACAAAGAATCGAAGACGATGACTCTCGTCCTCAAGGTGGGGGATGCGCCGCGAGTCTATGTCGAGCGCATCGATATCAACGGCAATACAAATACGCAGGACAAGGTGATCCGGCGCGAATTCCGCGTCGCGGAGGGGGACGCCTTCAACAGTTTCCAGGTGAAGCGCTCGTCCGACCGCATCCAGTCTCTGGGTTTCTTCCAGGAGAAGCTCGAAATAGAGCAGAAGCAGGGGTCCGCGCCCGATCGCATCATCCTCGAGGCCAATGTCGAGGAACAATCGACGGGTGAACTCCAGCTTTCGGCAGGTTTTTCCTCGATCGAACGCTTCATCATCAATGCCTCGATCCGCCAACGGAACTTCCGCGGCAAGGGGCAGGAGCTGCGCGCCAGCGTCAATTATTCAACCTTCTCGAAGTCTGTCGAACTCGGTTTCACGGAGCCTTACCTGCTCGACAAGAACATTGCGCTCGGCGGCGACGTGTTTCGGCGCGACTATAACAGCTTCAATTTTATCGGGAACAACCGCAACACCACATACCAGCAGTTGACGACGGGCTTCCAGCTTCGGGTCGGTGTGCCGCTGACGGAGTTCGTTTCGCTCGCGGGACGCTACGGTGTGAGTCTGGACGATGTGACGCTCGACCGTCAGACCTTCTTCTTCAACGGGCAATGCGATCCGCTGTTGGCTGGCCGGTTCCTTTGCGATGCCATCGGGAAGCGCACGACCTCATCGATCGGCTACAGCCTCGTGTTCGATAATCTCAACAATCGGCTGCGGCCGAGCGGAGGCCAACGTGCAGTACTGAGCCAGGATTTTGCGGGTCTTGGCGGCAGCGTGAAGTATCTGCGGACCCGCTTCGATGCCGACAAATACTGGAAGGTGCTTGGAAACTTCATCTTTTCGGTCGGCGTTGAGGCTGGCTATGTGCTTCCCTTCGGTTCGGGCCGTGGCCCCGGGGTCGACAAGGTCCGCCTGACGGACCGGTTCTTCCTTGGCGAACCGGAAATGCGGGGATTTGATATTCGCGGAGTCGGTCCCCGCGTGCAGCGCCGTCGCTATGATGTTTTTGCCGGCTCTCTGATTACCGACCGGAACCAGATCACCGACGACGCGCTTGGCGGTCGCGCCTACTACAAGGGGCGGGTCGAGCTCGAGATTCCGCTGGGCTCGGGAGCTTCCGGGTTGGGGATCAGGCCATCGATCTTCATGGACGTTGGCTCGGTGTTCAGTGTCAAGCGGCCAAGTCTGACCACTCTTTCCAGCTTTACCGATCCCGCGGACAATCGCATCAAGTTCCAGTGCCGCAATACGTCGACCGGCGCCGTCACGTTTGCGACGCTGCAGACGCCGGCTTCACCGCCGTCAGCCACCAATCAATATACTGTTTGCGCGAACACCGACATTCCGTTTGCTCCGTTCGACGAGGTATTCCTCGGCGACACATGGAAGCCGCGCCTCTCCGTCGGGTTTGGCTTCAACTGGAGATCACCCTTCGGTCCGTTCAGGATTGATATAGCCAAGGCTCTGCTAAAGGAGCCTGGGGATGATACGAAATTGTTCACATTCAACGTAGGAACCCAATTCTAATGAAAATTCTGCTCAAGGCTGCTCTACTGGCAGCAGCACCTGTCATTGCAGCCGTTGCCCTGCCTGGCATCGTTTCGGCTCAGACCGTCACCAACGTCGCGATCGCCGATCTCGAAGAAGCGGTTGCCAAGTCCAACGCCTACACATTGGCGGTCAGCCAGATCAAGGTAACGTACAAAGCGCAGATCGACGCGGCCGACGCCCGCGCCAAGGCGTTGACGGCAGAACTCCAGCCTTTGGCCACGGCCTATCAGACAGCTGCCAAGGCTCCGAACGCAGCGCAGAATCAGGCAGCGCTGCAGCAGCAGCTTGCGACGCTCCAGCAGCGCGAGCAGGCGGCGAACCGCGAAGTCCAGACCATTTCCGCGCCCATTGCTCTCGCACGTGCCTACGCAGTCGAGCAGATCCAGATGAAGCTTGAAGCGGCCGTCAACACTGCGATGGCGAAAAAGCGGATCAACATCCTCCTCCAGCCGCAGGCCGCGATCAAGGTTCTGCCGACGGCGGACATCACCAACGATGTTCTTGCGGAACTGAATGTTACTGTCCCGAACGTCAGCATCACGCCGCCAGCCGGATGGCAGCCGGGCCAGGCCGGCGCTGCCCCTGCACAGCCGCAGCCGCAAGGCCGGTAATCTCTCCGGTGGAGGGTGCCGAGCAAGCGAAGCCCGCCATCGGGCCGCTCGATATCCGGGCGGTGATGGCGGCGCTTCCGCATCGATATCCGATGCTGTTGGTCGACCGGGTCGAGGAAATCACCCTCGACCGGTCGATCACGGCCATCAAGGCCGTGTCGATCAACGAGGGCTTCTTCGCGGGGCACTTCCCCGGACGCCCGATCATGCCCGGTGTGCTGATCGTCGAAGCGCTGGCCCAGGCGGCGGGCGTGCTCGCGGTTGAAAGCCTCGGCCTGGCCGGGTCGGGCAAGCTCGTCTATTTCATGGCGATCGAAGGTGCGAAGTTCCGGACTCCTGTTGAGCCGGGTTGCCTATTGCGGCTTGAAGTCGAGTTCGTCCAGAAACGATCGAGCGTCTGCAAGTTCGCGGGCCGTGCCCTTGTCGACGGAAAAGTGGCGGCAGAAGCCAATTTCACTGCCATGATCGCCGATCCGCCAGCCTGACGCTTGCCCTTTGCCGGCAAAGCCGCTATCGGCCCCGCTTCGCATCCACGGCTGGTCGGAAACCAGCCACAAACCGGAGCAAAACCTGTGAAGAATGACATTCATCCCGACTATCACATGATCAAGGTCCAGATGACCGACGGCACCGTGTTCGAAACCCGTTCGACCTGGGGCAAGGAAGGCGATCTGATGACGCTGGACATCGATCCGCTGGCGCATCCGGCCTGGACCGGCGGCCGCGGCCAGCTTCTCGACACCGGTGGTCAGGTGGCGCGTTTCAACAAGCGCTTTGGCGGGCTGACCCTCAAGAAGGGCTGAACTGCTGCCAGGGCAATTGAAAAAAGCCGCCTTTCCAGGCGGCTTTTTTATGGCTGAATTCCAGACCCGAAGGGATCAGTCACCCTCACCGGGTTCCGGCGAGAAATATTTGTCATACTTCCCGTCCTCGCCTTTGTGTTCGTCGGCGTCTGCCGGGGCCTCGCGGCTTTTGGTGATGTTCGGCCAACTGGCGGAGAATGTCGCATTGAGTTCCAGCCATTTTTCGAGCCCGCTTTCGGTATCGGGAAGGATGGCTTCGGCCGGGCATTCCGGCTCGCAGACGCCGCAATCGATGCATTCGCTCGGGTTGATGACGAGCATGTTCTCGCCTTCGTAGAAACAGTCGACCGGGCATACTTCGACACAGTCCATATATTTGCACTTGATACAGGCCTCGGTTACGACATAGGTCATTGCGCAATCTCCGCGATTTGGTTCCCGAACGCCTAGAATCAGCGGCCGCCCGCGTCAATTGGCTCCGACGCAATCAAGTCTTCATAACATGCTCGGGCTTCCGGGGCAGGGCCCCGGCGCGACGGGATCGCAAGAACGCGGATAACGCGGACATTATCGCCGATCGCCATGGTGATTGTCTGGGATATCCGGACATCGTCGTGGATGCTTGAAACCGGCCGGCCGTCGATCCGCATGCGCCCTGCCTCGATCAGGGCGACAGATTTGGCGCGGCTCTTTGCGAAGCGGAGGAAATAGAGGAATTTGTCGAGCCTCAGTGCGGTGCTCCCTTGTTCCACTGCCGCAAGGCATCAAAGCTTGGGTTTGTCGTGGGGGCAGATCGCCGGGGCCTGACGGGGCTGCGCCAGCGCCAAAGCTCCGGGCTTGCCGGATCGCAGGGGAAAAAGCCCAGCTCGCGCAGGACGTGGCGAAGCGTCGCCTCATCCAGACCAAGCGCTTTGGCCATGACGACTTTGGGGGCGAAGGCCGCTTGGGCGCCGCGTTGCTCATGGAGCGTTCGGGAAACCCGTTCGACGAGGTCGACCCGCACCAGTTGCGAGCCGAATGTCCGATAGCCCGCCTTTCGCGCGCCGGCGCCGGCTTCGAGCGACGGTTTCCTGATGACGGCGGGGGCGTTTGCAGGGACTAGTGGCATGAGGTTTCCACCATGAATGGCAAGCAAAGCAAGCCTGATCCGCGTTGGCTCCGGCTTGAGCATCGCCGGATGGAAGATATCGAGTGCGCCAATGACAATGCCGGCCCTGGTTAATTGCCTGCGCTCGCCTTGGCCAAGTTCGCGCAGATTGCTCTCGATGGCCTGGCGCTCCATCACGCCGGCAGCAGCCACAAGTTGCGATGCGAATGCGCGCATCGCGGGCGGCGTGCCTGGGTCATCAGCCAGCTTGCGAATTCCGCGTAGAGGCCCGAGCTTCGTTTCGACAAGCCTGTCGAACCAATGATTGAGGCGTTCGAGCACCCTGGCGCGCAGTGCAATGGACAACTGGGCTGTTGCCGGACTCAGGTTCAGAACTGGCGTGAAGAGAGAACGTCCTCGCGCGAGCAAAGCCAGAGGCGCGCCTCGCCAAGTGACAGCGACAGGGTCTCCATGCCCGGTGGAAAGCAAGAAATCTCGATCCGGAGCGTCCGTCAGGGCGGCGACGCGCCGTTCCATCTCGTTTTCGAGTCGGCGCTCAACCGCTGCGGTGAGGCGTTTTCGGTCGTCGAAGCGCGCCGCATGATCGATCTTGAGCTCGAAGCCCTCCAGCCTGCCAAGCGGTTCACCCTCGACGGTGATCGCTCCGTCCTCGGCGAAATGGACATCGAGCGCGTCGGTTTCGGCGGCCATGCTCCGCACGAGGAGCGTGGTGCGACGATCGACAAACCGCTGAGTCAGCTTTTCATGAAGTGCATCGGACAGCTTCTGTTCAAGGACCGATGCTCGCTGTGCCCAATGTTGGGGGTCTTCGAGCCAATCCGGCCGTTGCGACGCGTAGGCCCAGGTCCGGACGGCGGCAATCCGCGCGGTCAGCTTGCCGATGTCACCCTGGACGGAATCAAGCCGTGACAGTTCTGAGGCGACCAAATTCGATGGAATATATCCGGAACCACTCACAAGATATTGAAATATAGATTTTACCTGGCCAGCGTGAAAGTCCGCACCCATGTGGCGGAAGTCGGGAAGTCCACACACTTCCCATAATCGGGCAACCGAACGTCCGCCTTTGGCTAGCTGCCGGATAGACCCATCATCGGCAAGACGCCTGAGCACCGCCAGGTCCACCGCTTCAGGAGCGGGGCGCAGCATCGAATGAGCGGGTGGCGCGTCGAGCGACGCTGCCAGCGCTTCCAGGCTTGAGAAATCGAGATTGCCCTCCCGCCAGAAGAGGTGGTCGAGCGGGGCGAAGCGGTGCGTTTCGATCCGGTCTATCTCGATGTCGGTGAAATCGGCCCTGTGCATCCCGCCGGCAAGGACACCAAACGTGCCGTTGCGCTGATGGCGGCCTGCGCGGCCGGCGATCTGGGCCATTTCCGGGACGTGGAGGCGCCTTTGGCGTTTTCCATCGAACTTCGAAAGGCTGGCAAAAGCGATATGGGCGAGGTCGAGATTGAGGCCCATTCCGATGGCATCGGTCGCAACGAGATAGTCGACCTCTCCCGATTCGAACATTGCAACCTGGGCGTTCCGGGTCCGAGGCGACAGCGCACCCATGACGACAGCCGATCCGCCCCGCATGCGGCGAATAAGCTCGGCAATGCCGTATACATCCTCCGCCGAAAACGCGACGATCGCCGATCGCGGCGGCAATCGCGTGAGCTTTTTCGGCCCGGCGTAGGACAGGTTCGAGAAACGTGGACGATTGATGATCTCCGCGTCTGGAACAAGCGTGCGGATGATGGGGGCCAGCGTCGCCGAGCCGAGGATGATTGTCTCTTCCCGCCCTCGAACATTCAGCATCCGGTCGGTAAAGACATGGCCGCGTTCGGGGTCTGCTCCCAATTGCGCCTCGTCGATAGCAACAAAGGCCATATCGCGCTCGACCGGCATCGATTCGACCGTACAGATCAGCCAATTCGCTTGCGGCGGCAGGATCTTCTCCTCACCCGTGATCAGCCCGACCGACGCATCGCCCTTGATGGCGCGGACACGGTCATAGACCTCGCGCGCCAACAGGCGGAGCGGGAACCCCATCATGCCACTCGAATGCGCACAGAGCCGTTCGATGGCCAGATGGGTCTTGCCGGTGTTGGTTGGCCCAAGAACGGCCTTGACGGAAGCGCGCGGCATACCCTGAACATCGGTGCCCGGGACGATTCCTGCAAGGGGGCCGCCTGCCACAGCGGCGAAATCAAACGATTCAACGCAAAAACGCGATATCGTGCCGGATCTTAGTTTGACTTTAACCATACACGGCCAGAAACACTGCCGGCCCGCCGGCATTATTCCGGCTGGTCGCATAACGGGTCGAGGGGGCGGAAGCCTTTGTTTCAACGCAGCGAACATGGATTCGGTCAGGCGGGGCTAACGCTCACGCTTAATGCCGCTCATGCGTTGCCTGTCCCTCGCAATGGCTGGCAGGGCCGGATCGACCGAATTTCGGAACATCTTTCGGGGCTCGACTTGGTTCCCGATCTGGGGGCCAATGTCGGCTCGATGACATGGTTTCGCGGGCTGTTGAGTTGCACCGCGCTGTGCATCCTGCCAATCCTGTTTTTTCCAAAGCTGCAACCCTTGCCGATGGCGGTTCCGGCCCGGGCAGATGCCGAAGCGTGGGAAGAGACCAGGGCGCAGACCATCGCGCCCTCCGCATGGGGCGGCGATACGGGCAAGCATATGGCGGCAACCGACGCCGTCGTCGCGCTGGCGAATGCCCCCGAGCGCCCCATCCTCGAATTGACGGCTTCGCTCGGCCAGGGCGATGGCTTTGCCCGTGTGCTTGAACGTGCAGGTGTCGGTGAGAGTGAAGCACATCGGGTTGCTGGTCTGGTCGCGGGCGCGACCGACCTCGGCGCGATCAAGCCGGGGACCCAAATCAAGCTTACGCTTGGCAGACGCCCCAACCAGAATGTTTCGCGACCGCTCGATTTTCTCGCGTTTCGCGCGCGGCTCGACCTCGGACTTGCTGTAAGACGCGAAGGCGCAGGGCTCATCCTGCAACGCATGCCGATCGCTGTCGATCGCACACCGCTTCGTATCCAGGGGCAGGTGGGGGACAGCCTCTACCGTTCGGCGCGCGCGGCCGGGGTCCCCGCCAAGGCCGTCGAGGCCTATATCCGGGCGATTGCCTCTCGCCTGTCACTTGGCAGCGACGTGAATGCGGATGCGCGGTTCGACGTTGTTGTCGAGCATGCCCGGGCTGCGACCGGCGAAACCGAAGTGGGCAACCTTCTCTATGCCGGGCTCTACAGGGGTTCGCGCAAGACCCAGTTACTGCAGTGGAACGTCGGCGGACGGAGCGACTGGTACGAAGCCTCGGGCGTGGGCAGGAGCAGGGGCGGGCGCTTTGCCCAACCCGTCAGCTATGCCCGAATCAGCTCCGGGTTCGGAATGCGGTTCCATCCGTTGCTTGGTTATACGCGGCTCCACCGGGGCGTCGATTTTGCGGCGCCTTATGGCGCACCGATCAGGGCAGTGAGTGACGGAAATGTGACGCTCGCCGGTTGGGCAGGGGGCCATGGCAACCAAGTGCGCCTTTCCCACGGGGGTGCGCTCGGGACAAGTTATTCCCATATGAGCCGGATAGCCGTCAAGCCCGGCGCTCGGGTCGTGCAGGGGCAGGTGATCGGCTATGTCGGTTCGACCGGCCTGTCGACGGGGCCGCATCTCCATTTCGAAGTCTACAGATCGGGGCAGGTGGTCAACCCGATGGCGGCGACGTTCGCCTCGACTTCGCTTCTGAGTGGAAGCGAGCTCGCAAAATTCCGCGCGAAGCTCTCGGCGCTCCTCAACCTCCCGGTGAACGGCGGCGAGGCGGCCGGCGCCGGCAATGTTGGGATCCGGTAAGGATTTTACGCTTGCAGGGGCTGGACGCAGCCCCACAATTCGCGCAAATGGCCCGCCAAGTGCCGGCTTAGCTCAGATGGTAGAGCACCTGATTTGTAATCAGGGGGCCGCGGGTTCGATCCCTGCAGCCGGCACCAGCGAACCGACATATGCTTCGGGCCCGGTGGACGGATTGCCTCCGCGAATCCCGACGGTGTGGGGACGCACAAAGTCATCGCCGAACCAGGGGTGGTCCGGCGAGCGAAAACATCCCTTTACCCAGTCGATCGCATCGCGATTTGCCGGCGAGGACATGCTCGACCTGTTGAACGAAAGCCACAGGTCGACCGAAAGCCGAATGGGAAGATCCAGGGGTTCGACAGCGCTCGAAAGCCCACACAGATAGGTAGGCAAGGCGCCAATTCCTGCTCCTGAAGCAATCGCCTGCAGGAGCGCATGGATTCCATTCGTGCTCCCCGAGATCAGGCGGTGTGCACGTGACTCCCCGACAAGCCGCTGCATCGCTTCCGCTGTCAATCCGTACGAATCGTGGACGATGAACCGATGGCCGTCGAAGTCATCGGAAGAATCCGGGCGCCCGAACCGCTCCAAATAGGATTTTGATGCACAGAGTACGAAATGCAGGGTGGCCAGCTTGCAGACGATGGTTTCAGGGTGGGTCGGCCTTGCAAATCCGATGCAGATGTCACGCCCGGCCGAGTGAATGCGATCCTGGTCGGTCTCGCAAAGAAACGAGACGTTCACTGGTACCTGTCGTTGCAGCGCCGGTAGCTGCGGGACCAGCCAGAACTCACCGACCCCTTCGGAACAGCCGATTGTCAGCATATCGGCCGAATGGCGCAGGGGAGCGCCGCTGCGCGTGACAAGGCGACGGCTTGTCGCATCCATTTCGAGTACGATCCCAAGGACCGCGACCCCGTCTGGGCTCAGTGACAATCCCTCGCGTCCGCGATGGAACAGGATTGTCCCGAGCGCCTGTTCGAGCCTGCCAATCCGAGCGCGGATGGTGTTGACCGAAAGATTGAGCCTGGTCGCGGCTTTCCGGAAGCTCCGCTCGGAGGCGATGGTACCAAAGAAGTTCAGATCGTCCCAGTTCAGCACCGCCAATTCCTCCGACCGCGTAAGAATTCAACTGAATGAACACCTGTTGCGATTTTTTGGATGCCAGGGGCCGGCGGCGCGGATTGGCGGGGCGGCCATCAAACGCGTTCCCACTCGAACCGATCGGGGCTATGAGGGCGACGACTTCCTCAGTCAGGGCGTGGAAGCACTGATCCAGCGCCGAGTGGTATTCTGAAGGGAGTCTGTATTGGAAGAATTGTTGAACCAGCTTTCGCCTGCGCAACGCGAATGCCTGCGGCTGGTCGCAAAAGGGCGAAGGTCCAAAGAAATTGCGATGATCACGGGCTATGCTCCAACGACCGTCGATATCTATGTGTCGAAAGCAGCCAGGATGCTTGGCGTCAGGAGCCGGAGAGAGGCTGCGCTCCTCCTTGTCCGCTGGGAACGCCAAAAAGATATAAAACTCATATTTCCTATATCGCGGCCCGGTGCGCCCGTTGATTATCGGAATTCCGCCGTCGATATCGCCGCGTCAGAGGCAGGCGAGACCGGGGACCGATTTCACGTTCGGGTTTCCGACCTGGTGGCGCTGCCTCCCATCGGAGGGAGAGAGAATGACTTGAGCCATGCAGGCAGGCTGAAAGCGGCTTGGAAGGTGGCTCTGTTCAGTGCGATGGCCTTGGTCGCTGGAGCGCTCATATTCAGGATTGGCATACGCGCCTTGTCCTGACCTTTCGTTGAGGGAAAACAAGGGCACGTGCCGGAGGTTTCGGCGCGAGGAGGCGAATATGATCAAGATTGAGCTTACGGCCGGGCACGTCATAGCGGGAGACGCCACGGCATTGTTCGATGCAGCCGATGAGACGCTCCTGAAAAGTGCGCGCCTGACGGTTTCGATCCTTGAGGTTGCGGCTCAGGCTGGCGTCGACCCGCGTACCAAGCAGCGGCTGCTTGAGGCCATCAGCTCGGGTCAATCGAAGCTGGTGGATTCGCGCAAAAGTTTTACGAATCTTCACAGTCAGCTGGTCGTGCTTCAGCGCAAAACCAATCTTGCGGAAGTGAACTGGGGTTGCAGCGAATTGCCGGCCTATTTCAAGCGCTCATCTGCTCGGGCGGTGCGGGAGCATGCCTTGTCGCAGCTGTCCGCCGATCGAAAAATTCCGGCCGACGGTTAGGATTGGCAGTGATGCCGTCCGCTCGCATCGTCGTATGTAACCCCACGGTCCCAGGGGGCGATCATGATCGATGTGTCGTTTCTCGCATTGGTGCTTCTTTCGTGCACATATGCTACGATTGCGGGCCCGAAAGAGGGAAGGGTCGTGTCCTGTCTCTTTGTGGTTGCGTGGCTGGGTTCATTTCCGGCGTCCGCCATGAATCCCCTCAATCGCCAGGCGATCGATCTCTACCTTTTCGCCATCGATCTTCTCATGTTTGGCGGCTTGAGCGCAGTGGCAGGAAGGACGCAGTTCTATTGGCCGGTTTGGGTATTGGGGTTCCACTGCGCCAGCCTTTCAATGGATGTCGTCCTTCTTGTCGTTCAGGGTTGGCAGCCCATCGTTTACGACGTGCTGCACGCGTTCTGGAGCGTCCCCGAATTACTGGTCATGCCTGTCGGCATTCACCTCGATCGCAAGGCGGGTCTTTTGAAGAGCCGCTCCGTCAGGCGTCCCTAGCTGCCGCCGGGCCGAGCCGCCGGCGCTGGCAAGCCGAAGACGCAGCCTGACGGCTGCGGAGGTGATGATGGCATGACGGCCTGGCATCTGCTTGTCAGCGATCCCATATTCGAAATCGCGCTGTTTGCTTCGGTGGGCTATTTCCTCATCGGCCTCGATGAAATTGCTATCGACCTGCTCTGGCTTGCTCGGTCCGCCTATCAGTTTCTTGACGCCCGCCGGGGAGAACTGCCTCTTTCGGTCGACCATTTGCCGGAAAGTCCCGGCAATCCCTGGTTTGCGGTTCTGATCCCCGCCTTTGACGAAGCGGACGTCATCGGAAAGATGCTCGACAGGGCGCTGGCGCAATATGCGGGCCGGAACGTGCACGTCTTTGTCGGAGGCTATTCCTGCGACCCGCCGACGATCCGGATCGTCCGGCAATATGAGGGGGAGGCCCTGTCCCTGGTTGTCCTTGAGCGTGCCGGTTCGACGACAAAGGCTGACTGTCTCAACACGCTCTATCGAGCGATTCCGGAGTATGAGCGCCGGTTCGCCCGCCGGTTTGCGGGCTTCATTCTCCACGATGCCGAAGATGTCGTTGACGGTCACGAAGTCTCGGTCTTTGCCGCATTCGTTGAGCGATATGCGATGATCCAGCTTCCGGTAATTCCTTTGCCAAACCGGCAAAGCCGCTGGGTTGGCGGACATTATTGCGACGAGTTTGCCGAGGCGCACAGCAAGACGATGGTTGTTCGCCACATGCTTGGCGCAGGCCTGCCAAGCGCCGGCGTGGGCTGCATGATCCGCAGGGACGCGATCGAAGCCATGGCCGCCCACAGCAAGGGTGATCCCTTCGACGAGAATTGTGCGACCGAGGATTACGAATGCGGCTTGCGCCTTGCGGCGATGGGTTTCGATACCTCGTTTCTTCGCGTGCGCGCGCCAAACGCGTTCGGGCTGGTCGCGACCACGGCATATTTCCCGTCCGAGCTCGGTCCAGCCCTGACCCAGAAAACGCGCTGGATATCTGGCATCGCCCTTGCGGGCTGGGATCGAATCGGCTGGGGCCGCGGCCGGGCGGAAAATTGGATGCGGATGCGTGACCGAATTCCGGTAATCTCCGCTCTTGTCAGCGTTGCCGGTTACGCGGCCGCCATCTTGGCAGTCCCGTTGATCGCCACCGCATGGCTTGGAGGGACGCGTCTGATCCCTTTCGGTGAAGGTCTCGTTACGCTTGCAACGATGAACGGGCTGATCCTGCTCTGGCGTCTATCGTTTCGGGCCTGGTTCGTCGCGCGTCTCTATGGCTTGAAGGAAGGCCTGTTTTCCGTGCCGCGTATCGCGGTTTCAAATGTAATCGGCATCCTTTCGGTCCGCAGGGCAATCCCAAAGCATCTGAAAGAGACGCGGACTGGCGCTGTCGAGTGGGAGAAGACGGCTCACATCTTCCCGGATTCGCTCTCGTGACGGCAAGAAGGTTGCCGCGTGCACTGCAGCATCTGGTTATGACGCTTTGCCTGTGGACTGGGCTTCGCATCGCATATGAAACATATCCTGTCCGGCAAGGCCTTGCCGAACCTTTGGACCCCGCCAGCAAAACCCAGCCAAGTGCGGTCTTGAATTTCAGCAGCCCTGTTCCGTCGCGCTTGCCTGCCTTCGCCGGTGTCCGGTCCGGGATCGAGCCCAAGTTCGTCCTCCGTCGGTTTCAGAAGGTTGGTTCGGTTTTCGGCAGCAAGAAAGATGGCACTATCGAACCTCGCAATCTAACTGAAGAACTCGCGGGCGATGCTCCCATTTCGAGTCCAATTTCACCTTCGGCACACGAAGGAATTCATACCGCACCAAAGTCGTCCGCCCAGCAGCCGAAGCCTTGGGCGTTATCGGCGTGGGCGATCGTCAGGCAGGATTCCGGCGGAGCGATCTTGTCGCCTAACGGGCAATTGGGGGGCAGTCAGGCAGGGTTTCGCGTCCAGCGGCGCCTTGCCGAGCCCCTCGAATCTGTTCTTGTTTCAGCCAATGTCCGTGTTTCCACCCCGCTCCGGCAGTCAAATGGAAAGGAGGCTGGTGTCGGACTGGCCATCCGACGGCAGGGCAAGGTGCCGGTCGAAATGATCGTGGAGCGCAGGGTCGGCCTGGATGAGGGCGGGCGCGATGCCTTTGCTGG
The DNA here is from genome assembly GCA_041916635.1 of Sphingomonadaceae bacterium. GTDB lineage: Bacteria > Pseudomonadota > Alphaproteobacteria > Sphingomonadales > Sphingomonadaceae > Aquisediminimonas. The sequence goes on from JAYRZE010000001.1 coordinate 2,528,254, forward strand.
CCTGGTTGCGACGGGGATCGACGACGTGCCTGTCTTGAGGGGGCTCAGGCTCAGCGGATATGTTCAGGCTGGCCTTGTCGGATTGAGACGCCGTGACGGGTTCGCCGACGGCTCGCTGCGTATCGAGCATGGAGCAGCGGCCATTCGCGGGTTAAAAGTCGGGGTGAGTGCCGGGGCATGGGGCGCGGTCCAGCCGGGCGTTTCTCGTGTGGACGTCGGGCCAAGCGTCACCGCGCAATTTCGCCTCGGAAAAGCCCGGTTCAGAATGGCTGGCGAATGGCGCATCCGTGTGGCGGGCAAGGCAAAGCCGGGATCTGGCCCAGCGCTCGCATTGGGGCTCGATTATTGAAGCAATGGGCGCAGCAGGGTGATTTTGGTCTTGCCGTAAACCCGTTCCGCTTCGATCGCGAAGCCGGTCACGTCGATGCGTTCGCCGCGTTCCGTTTCGATGCTGACGATTGCGCCGTCCGCGATCCAGCCCAGCCGTCGGCAACGGTCCAGCGCAACTTGCCCCGCACTCGTGCGATAGGGGGGATCCATCAAAACGAGGTCGAACGGCTCTTGCGCCGGCGCAAGCGTCATGACCGACTGGGCGCGGATATCCGCCTTGGCGTTGAGCGTGTCGACATTGGCGCGAAGGGCGTCGAGCGCCTGCCGGTCCTGCTCGACAAAAGTGCAGGTGGCGGCACCGCGTGAAAGCGCTTCGAGCCCCAATGCGCCGGAGCCTGCGAACAGATCTGCTACGCGCAACCCTTCAAAGCTGCCAAACCGGCTGGCGAGCATCGAGAACAGTGCTTCGCGTGTGCGATCTGCCGTCGGGCGGGTCGTATCGCCCTTGGGTACGCCGAGCACACGACCACGCCACTGGCCGGCGATAATCCTCACAGTGTCTTCCGGAACGCCACAAGCTCGTGCTGCTTGATCTCGTCAACGCCCCCCACAGGCAGATCCCCGAGCCGGAATGGACCGTAACTGGTGCGGATCAGGCGGGAGACTTTCAAGCCAAGGTGTTCGAGCACCCGTCGGACTTCGCGATTCTTGCCCTCCGCAAGGCTGAGCTCGATCCAGACATTGGCACCTGTCCGCCGTTCGAGATTGGCGTTGATGCTGCCATAGCGGACGCCATCGATCTCGATTCCCATCATCAGGCTTTCGAGCTGGGCCTGCGTGACATTGCCGTAAGCACGCGCGCGGTAGGAGCGGGTGACACCGGTTGACGGGAGTTCGAGCTGGCGCTTGAGTTCGCCGTCGGTCGTAAGAAGCAACAACCCTTCGGTATTGAGGTCGAGCCGCCCGACCGGCATCAGGCGCGGCAGGCCCTTGGGCAGCCGGTCGTAGATGGTCGGGCGGCCCTTCGGGTCACGCTCGGCCGTCAGGAGGCCGGTTGGCTTATGGTATCGGAACAGCCGGGCTGCCGCCGGCGGTTTGACGGCTTTCCCGTCGACCGTAATGCCGGTCAGCGATTTCAGCAGGGTCGCAGGCGTTTCGATCGCGACGCCATTAAGCGCAATTCTTCCCTCCGCGATCATCCGCTCGATCTCGCGGCGCGACGCAATGCCGGCGCGCGCCAACAGCTTGGCAATGCGCTGATCCTCGCGTGTGTCGCTCTTCGGCGCGGCTCTGGGTTTGGCGATGTAACCGGGATGACGCTTCATGCGAACGCCGTTAGACAGGTTTTAGAGGATTTGCCATGCGTCTCATTGCCCTTGTTCCAGCGCTCCTTGCCCTGGCCGCCGAAGCCGCACCCCCAACGCCTCCTGCGAAAATGACTCCCGTCGCGGTCGAGCTGTTCACAAGCCAGGGCTGTTCATCCTGCCCTCCGGCAGACGCGCTCATCGAAAAGCTGGCGAAAGAGCCCAACATCATCGCGATCACCCGACCGGTGACCTATTGGGACAATCTGGGCTGGAAAGACACTTTGGGGCGGGAAGCCAATACTGCTCTGCAGCGCAGCTATGCCGCGCGTGGTGGAGAGGGGTCGGGCGTTTACACGCCACAGGCAATGGTTCAGGGAGAAGCCGCAGCCGTAGGTTCGAGCGAGGCCAAGCTGCGTCGCCTGATTGCTGCGGAAAAGCAGAAGCCCGGCCCCGCTATTGCGGCGCGAGCGACGGCAGATGGCGGGCGTACTATCATGATCGACCAAGCTGTGAGGGCCAATGCCTCTGTGCTTGTGGTTGCGATGAAAAGCGAAGCGGTGGTGCGGATCGGCGCCGGTGAGAACGGTGGGCGGGTCGTTCGCTATACCAATGTCGTTTTGGCCGAGACCGAAGTGGGCCGTTGGCAGGGCGGAAGCGCGACGATCACGGTTCCGGGCCGGATCATGAAGCAGGGGGGCGCGGATCGCTATGCCATTCTGCTGCGCGAAGGGGCGGCAGGTCGGATCGTGGCGGCACGCTATATCTAGATATCTAGCCGATCTGCGCTTCGATCGCGTCGTGGAACTGACGGATGCCGGTTTCGAGCGTTCCGAGCGTCAGTTCGCTGACAGCGCCCGAGGAAAGGCCCTCCTGTCCAAGCGCCGCCGCACGGAAATCTTCCGACCCGAAGACGCCGCCGTCGAGGAGATCCCAGCTCCGCTGCCAGTGATCGCGAGCCTTGTCGGTCTTTGGCGGCTCGGGGATGAGCATGAAGTCTTCGACCAGCGTGCGATCGACCGATTGCGGCATCATGACCATCAGATTCACATAGTCGGGGCTGACGATCAGCTCCGCAGCCGGAAAGAGCGAGTAGGCGAAAGTCACGGCCGAACGCAGTTGCGGCCAGTTGCCCATGTCGATATCGGCAAGCTCTGCCGCGCGGCCCACCGCCGAGCGCTGATGCCCCCCGATCATGTCCGCCGCCGTGATCCCGTCCTTGAAAAACGGCCCGATCGTCTCTGCGTGCAGCCTGGTAACGTGGTAGCTTTCGAGGAATGCATCCATGATCAGCTTCCAGTTCGATTTTACGTCGTGCGTCTTGCGCTGGAAGAGGTGAAGTCCGGCCATTCCGAAAGCATCGAAATCGCGACCGAGCGTATCCGCTTCGCTGAAATCCGCATCCTCCACCGGCGAGAACCAGATGAGTCCGCCCGCTTCGCGCGTCGGCAAGCGTTTCAGACCGTAATCTCCCTTGTCGAGGCCAGGGAAAGTTTCCGGGCGCGGCATCCCGATGAGCTTGCCATCAAGCATGTAGGTCCATGCGTGATAGGGGCAGACGATACGGCTGGCGCAGACGGGCTCGTCGCCTTCGACCAATCGCGTTCCGCGATGACGACAGACATTGAGAAACACATGCGCCTCGCCCGCTTTGTCGCGCGCGATTAGAAGCGGTCGACCAGTGCTGTCATGCGGAATCGCCATGTTGGGCTCGGGAAGAAGGGCCGATGGCGCAATGATTTGGGGAAGCACATCGAACAGCGCGGTCTTTTCCCGCGCGAACCATGACGGATCGGTGTAGCGGCTGGCGGGTACATGAGTGATGCCGCGGTTGGGGCGCCCGGCGCCGTCGGCAATCTGCCGGGCCAACGCCAATTGCCCATCGGTGGGCGAAAGCATGTTCATCGGGGCTATCCTTGGCCGATTTTGGCGCTAGGTTCGCGCGAAATTGATCGGGGAGCAAGTGCGTTGAGCGAAGCCAGCCAAACCGTAACGTCGGGTGAGCGGACCTTGTGGACATCGATCAAGCCCTATTTCGAAAAGGAATCGCTCGCTGCGTTTTTCGTCGGCATTTCCTCGGGCTTTCCCTACGCGATGATCGGCGCGACTTTGACCACAAGGTTGGCGCAGGACGGCATAGACAAGAAGACTGTTACGGCATTCACGCTCGCCTTTCTTGTCTACAATCTCAAGATATTCTGGGCGTGGGTCGTCGACGGCATAAGGCTGCCGTTGATCGGTCGACTGGGGCAGCGTGTGTCGTGGCTCCTGTTTTCGGGCCTGCTCGTCATGGCTGCCGTCATCAATCTGGCATTGGTCGACCCTGCGGCGAGCATCGGGGCTACGGTGGTCGCGGCAGTTTTGGTCGGCGTGGCTGGCGCGACGTTCGATATCGTCATCGATGCATTCCGGATCGAGACGCTGAAGCCTTACCAACTCGGGGTCGGATCGGGAATGTCTCAATATGGCTGGAGGATCGGATCGGCGGGCGCTGGAGCGCTGGCGCTGGTCGTTTCCGCACGGATGGGCTGGTCGGCCGCCTATATTGCGTGCGCGGGGCTAGCGTTGCCGGCAGTGCTCACCGGCTTGATCATGGGTGAGCCCGCCCGCCATGTCGTTACGATCGAAAAGAAGGGAATAGCCGAAGTCTGGCACTCGATCGAAGGGCCTTTCAGGGAATTCTTCCAGCGAGCAGGTGCGTTACTCGTCCTGATCTTCATCCTTGTCCACAAGATCGGCGATACGCTCGCCAATCTCACGTTCCGGCTGCTGTTCGACGATCTTGGCTTCAGCAATGACGAGATTGCCTTCTACGATGTTGGCGTGGGTTTCTGGGCCTATTTGATCGGTATCTTCATTGGCGGGGTGATCTATGCCAGACTAGGCTTGAAGCGCTCAGTCCTCCTAGCCTTGATCCTGATGGGAATTTCCAACCTGAGTTTTGCCATGCTGGCCGCGGCCGGACACAGCAATCTGGGCATGGCAGGGGCAATCGGGTTTGAAAACATTGCCAGCGGATATGGCGGCGTGGTGGTGGTGGCGTACTTCGCTGCCCTTTGCGACCTGCGTTTTACGGCGGCGCAATATGCGCTGATTTCTGCAAGCGCGAGCGTGGTTGGCCGATTCCTAACGGGCACGACTGCAGGGGCAATGATCGAAAGCTTCGGCTATGTGAATTTCTACCTGCTGACGACAATATTGGCCGTTCCCGGCATAGCCCTGTTCTGGATCATGATGCGCAATGGCATGGTCGATAGCGCCATGGGCACGGCGGGCGAGGAATAGCGCTCGGGCGGCACGTCACTCAATCCGCTCCCCGTTTTCCCGAAGCACTTCACCCGCAAGGTAGAGCGATCCCAGTATCAGGATCGCGCCCGGCCTTCGCGCGCCCTTTGCCAGCGAATCGAGCGCTGATCCGACATCGGCTGCCGGCTCGGCTTCGGCCCCTCGACTCTGCAGCCATGCCGACAGTTCTTCGGCGGGGTGATGTGAGTGCCCCGGAATGGGCGCAGTGTGGAAGGAGCCCGCCCGCCCGAGAAACGGGGTCAGTATTCCTTCGGCGTCCTTGTTCGCGAGTACGCCTGCGATGATGTGGAGCGGCGTGTCCTTTCCGATCAGCGCATCCAGCTGTTCGGCCACAACTTCCGCCGACGCTGGATTGTGGCAGCCGTCGATCCAGATGGGGACGCCGGGCACAAGTGCCGTCAGGGGGCCATCGGAAAGGCGCTGGAGGCGTGCGGGCCAGTCTGCCCAGCCCATTGCGGCACGGATGGCGGCTACGGGCACTTCAATCACCGACTGGTGGCGGAGCATCGCGATAGCGAGCGCAGCGTTCGTTGCCTGGTGTGCACCGGGCAGGCGGGGAAGGGGCACAGAGAGCTTGCCCTTCGCGTCTCGAAGGTGAAGCTGGCCGCGGTAGGGAGCTGCGTCCCAATCGCGGCCCTTGGGGTGCCAGGATGCGCCTGCCGCCTTGGCGATTTCTTCAATCCGCTGCGCCTCAGGCTTGGGATAGGCCATGCCGATGAGCGGCGCGCCGGGTTTCGCAATGCCTGCCTTTTCGCCGGCGATCGTCACGGCGTCGTCGCCCAGAAAGGCCTGGTGGTCGATCCCGAGTTGCGCGATCCCGCAGGCAATCGGCGTTTCGATCACATTCGTTGCATCGAGCCGCCCCCCAAGCCCGACCTCGATCACCGCCGCATCTGCGGGCGTGCGGGCAAAGGCGAGGAAGGCGGCCGCCGTCGTTGCCTCAAAAAAGCTGGGGGCAATATCCGCCGAGCAATCGAGGACTTCGGACAGCAAAGGTGCCAGCACGGCATCGTCGATCAGTTTGCCCGCCACGCGGATGCGTTCGTTAAAGCGGATCAGGTGCGGGCTGGTATAAACATGTACGGACTTGCCCGCCGCCTCCAGGCTGGCACGAAGGAAGGCGCAGGTCGATCCCTTGCCGTTCGTTCCGGCGACGTGGAAGACGGGCGGCAGCGAGCGGTGCGGATTGCCGAGCCGGGCCATCAATTCCGAAATCCGCTCAAGCCCCAGCACATCGCGGCCGGGCGAGAGCATCGTCAGCCGGTCGAGTTGCGCCTGGACGGCGGGATCGTCGCTTTGCGCGTGATCAGCCACGTCGGGTCAGGCCGCCACTCCCTGCGGCGCCAGATAGCCGATCAGCCTTCCGATCGTTTCGCGCAGGTCCTTGCGCGAGACGACCATGTCGAGCATTCCGTGATCGAGCAGATATTGCGAGGTCTGGAAATCGTCGGGAAGTTTCTCGCGGATCGTGTTTTCGATCACGCGCCTGCCGGTGAAGGCCAAGGTCGCTTTGGGCTCGGCGATATGGACGTCCCCCAACATCGCATAGCTTGCCATCACGCCGCCCGACGTCGGGTCGGTGAGCACGACGATATAGGGCAAGCCGGCGTCGCGCAACTCCTGCACGCCGACCGTCATCTTCGGCATTTGCATGAGCGAGAGGATGCCTTCCTGCATCCGGGCGCCACCCGATGCGGTGAAGATCACATAGGGACAATTGGCGGCGATCGCCGCACGGATGCCGGCGATAAAGGCTTCGCCAACGGCAATCCCCATCGAACCGCCCATGAAAGCAAAATCCTGAACACCGATGACGATCGGTTGGCCTTCGACCCGGCCCTGCGCGTTGATCAGCGCATCCGCCTCGCCGGTTTCGGCACGAGCGGCCTTCAGGCGATCTACATATTTTTTCGAATCCCTGAACTTGAGGGGATCCTCGACCGTTTTGGGATTGGCAAGGACGATCCAGCTGCCTTCGTCGAACAATTGCTCGAAACGGGTCGTGGGCCCGATCCGACCGTGATGGTTGCACACCGGGCAGACCGAGAGATTGTCCTCATATTCCTTGGCAAAGATCATTTGCGCGCAACCGCTGCACTTGATCCAGAGATTGTCCGGCGTGTCGCGCTTGGCGATGAAGGGAATGGCGTTGCGGACGCGGGTGAGCCAGTTCATGCCGCATGCTCCTCCGTTTTCGCATCCATAGCGCGTCGCAAGCCGGCAACATAGTCCCGAACCGGACCGGCCGCCTTGGCACCGTGCGCACCGACCAGCTCGACTATTGCCGAGCCGACGGCCACACCGCCAGCAACCGAGCCGGCAGCCGCCGCCTGTTCGGGCGTTCGGATGCCGAAGCCGACGATAATCGGAATCGGCGTCGCTGCCTTCAGTCGGGAAACCGCCGCCTCGATGCTCTCAATGCCGGCCTGCTGGAGGCCAGTGATGCCCGCGACTGACACATAATAAACAAAGCCCGATACGCCATTGAGGACGGCAGGAAGGCGTTTGGCGTCGGTGGTCGGCGTCGCCAGCCGGATCAGGTCGATTCCGGCGGCGCGAAGCGCAGGACCGAGGTCGATATCTTCCTCGGGCGGGAGGTCGACGCAGATCACGCCATCGACTCCGGCGGAGCGGCATGCGTTGGCAAACCAATCCGCACCGCGCCTCACCATCGGATTGGCGTAGCCCATGAGCACGAGCGGCACTTCCGGGTGCCGCTCGCGGAATGCCGTCGCTATGGCGAACAGATCCGCGGTTCGCGTGCCGGCGCCCAGCGAGCGCAAATTGGCGAGCTGGATCGCAGGCCCATCGGCCATCGGATCGGTGAAGGGCATGCCAAGTTCGATGATATCGGCCCCGCCTTCGACGAGTGCATCGAGGATAACGCCAGTATCGCCAGGCGTCGGGTCGCCGCCCGTCACAAATGTCGCGAGGGCAGGGCGGCCCTTGTTGAACGCAGCGGAAAGGCGGCTCATATCTTCACCCCCAGCGCATCGGCCACGGTGAAGATGTCCTTGTCCCCGCGTCCGCAGAGATTGGCGATGACGATCTGGTCCCTAGTCATTTTCGGCGCAACGCGCATCACGGCAGCAATGGCGTGCGAGGGCTCGAGCGCGGGAATGATGCCTTCGAGCCTGCAAAGCAGCTTGAATCCTTCGAGCGCCTCGACGTCGGTCACGCTGTCATAGCGAACCCGTCCGATCTCGTGCAGCCAGGCATGTTCGGGCCCGATTCCGGGATAATCGAGGCCTGCCGAAATGCTGTGCGCTTCGGTGATCTGGCCATCCTCATCCTGCAACAGGAAGGTCTTGTTGCCGTGAAGGATGCCTGGCGATCCGCCCGTCAGGCTTGCGGCGTGCTCCTTGTCGAGCCCATGGCCTGCCGCTTCGATGCCGAGCATCTGGACCCCGGCATCGTCGAGGAAGGGGTGGAAGAGGCCGATCGCATTCGATCCGCCGCCGATCGCCGCGACGAGAAGATCGGGCAGGCGGCCCTCGCGTTGCAATATCTGCTTGCGGGCTTCCCTGCCGATCACCGACTGGAAATCGCGGACAAGCTCGGGATAGGGGTGGGGCCCCGCTGCGGTGCCGATGATGTAGAAGGTGTCATGGACATTCGCGACCCAATAACGGAGCGCTTCGTTCATCGCGTCCTTCAGTGTCCGGGACCCGCTTTCGACCGAATGCACTTCCGCGCCCAGCAGCTTCATCCTGAAGACATTGGGCTGCTGCCGCTCGATATCGCGTGCGCCCATGAAGATGGTGCAGGGGAGGCCGAAACGGGCTGCGACGGTAGCCGTTGCAACGCCGTGCTGGCCCGCGCCGGTTTCGGCAATGATCTTCGTCTTGCCCATACGCATGGCGAGCAGGATCTGGCCCACGCAATTGTTGATCTTGTGTGCGCCGGTGTGGTTCAGTTCGTCGCGCTTGAAATAGATTTTCGCACCGCCCAGCTCCTCGGTCAGCCGTTCGGCAAAATAGAGCGGGCTCGGGCGGCCGACATAATGTTCCAGAAGGTCTTCGAACTGCTCGGCAAAGGCCGGGTCGGCCTTTGCTGCTTCATAATGGCGTTCGAGGTCCAGGATGAGCGGCATCAGCGTTTCGGCGACATAGCGTCCGCCGAACTGTCCGAAATGCCCTCGTTCATCGGGACCCGTGCGAAGTGAGTTGGCAAGTGTCATAAGCTGGCCGCCGCTTTAAGGAATGCGGCGATCTTGTCCACATCCTTGATGCCCGGCGCCGATTCAACGCCAGAAGAGGTGTCGACCAGCCCGGCTCCTGTCGCACGCACAGCTTCTGCAAGATTCTGGGCCGTTAGGCCACCGGCCAAGCCCCACGGCAAGGGATGCCGGAAATTCTGGAGCAGGTTCCAGTCAAACCGTGTGCCCATGCCGCCGGGGAGCGGAGCGTCTTCGGGTTGCGCCGCATCGTACAGGATGAAGTCCGCTGCGCCGGCCAGCCTTTCCGCGTTTATCAGGTCCTGTCCCGTCCGTATGCCGATTGCCGCCCAGGTTTCACGCCCGGTGTGCCCGCGTATTGCCGCAGCACGGCCAGCCGTGGTCTTGTGGACTTGCACGATATCGAGCGCTCCGGCTTCGATCGCCTGGTCGAGCAGCGAGTTGCACGGGTCGACAAAGACGCCGACCCGTCCGACATGGGATGGTATCCGCGCCGCAAGCGCGCGCGCCCGTTCGAAATCGACATGACGCGGGCTGGGCGGGAAGAAATTGAGGCCGATATGGCTTGCCCCGCCCCTGATCGCGGCGTCGACCGTTTCGGGCGTCGAAAGCCCGCATATCTTGGCCTGGACCGGCATGTTGCTAGAGCGTGGCTTCTATCGCACGAGCGGCGGCGACAGGATCTTTCGCTTGTGTGATCGGGCGTCCGATCACGAGGATCGACGCCCCGGCATCGAGCGCCGAGCGCGGCGTAATCACGCGCTTTTGATCCCCGGCATGGCCGTCGGCGGGGCGGACACCCGGCACCACGAAGAACCCCTTCTTCCAGATCTTGCGCGCGGCCTTCACCTCGTTGCCCGAGCAGACGACGCCGTCGAGTCCGGCTTCCTTGGCCAGCCGGGTCAGCCGCTCGACCTGGGCATGAGGATCGGCATCGAGACCAATCGATTCGAGGTCCGTTCCGTCGAGGCTGGTAAGAATGGTTACGCCAACCACTTTCGTGCCTTCGGGGGCGGCGGCCTTGGCGTCTTCCATCATGGCGCGGCCGCCTGCTGCGTGAATGGTCAGGATCGCAGGCTCCAACGGGCGGAGCGCCTGCACGGCCTTCGCCACCGTATTGGGAATGTCGTGCAGCTTGAGATCGAGGAAGATCGGCATGCCAAGCGCCGCCATTTCGCGCACGCCCGCCCGACCGTTGGCGGAGAAGAATTCAAGCCCGAGCTTGATCCCCCCGACATGGCCTTTCACACTCGCTGCAATCGCTTTCGCACGGTCCAGATCGGGCGTGTCGAGTGCGACGAAGATGGGAGATGTCATGCCACCCCCGGCGGGACGGCGATCGGCGCGGCGCTGGGCGGAAGCGCTCCAGCGGTGGACCTCGGTTCCGGCGCGGGCGATGCCACGTCTGCCAGGGCGCGCTCCATCGTGGAAATCTTGCGCTTCAGGCTCCAGCGGGTCGTCCTGTGGAGGAGCAGCGTCGGGACAAGGCCCAGCAGGAACGCGAAGAGCAGCGGCACCGGCAGTTTCGTGGCCCAGACCATATTGTTCCAGAGCGCGATTTCGGTGTCTGTCCAGTTGTTGAATGCAAACAGCATTGCCGCGACCGCGATCAGGACCCAGAACAATGTCTTCAGGAATTGCATTGCCCACCCATTCTTTTGTTGACCCAGTGGCGCTGATTTAGGCCGCAAGCGGCCCGGCTGCAATCTCGCGATGCAGCGAATCGAACAAGTCGGGGATTTTCAGCAGCCGGGGCTGCTCCTCCTCAAGTACGGCGTAGAGGAGCTCGCGCTTGAGGGCCGCCGCCTGATCGGAATTGATGCCTGCGCTCGACACCACGATATCGAACAGCCGGTCGGCGCCGTGGAGCCGGCCCCAAAGATAATCGTTCTCGCGGTAGGGGCGGCTGAAAAAAGCCCCGAAGCTGTTGAGCTGGATGCCTTTCAGCGTTTCGAGAACGCCGCTGCGGATTGCGGTCGCGTCTTCGGGAGAGATGCGATCGACCTTGATCGGGTCGAACTCGTCGAGCCCTTCACCCTGGAGCATTGGCAAGGTCGTGATATCGTAGAAGGGAAAGCCCAGATAGGCATAGAGGATCGAGCGGCGCGATCCCTTTGGACAATTGCCGAAGGCCCGGGCGAATTCGGCGTCGATTTCCGCATCGAGCTGGGTCAGGCCGCGCTGCGCCTCGATATCGTCGAGCATGGCCGCCGCGCTTTCGTGACTGATCTGCGCGTAGAAACCGACCCCCTCCCGGTCGAGATAGCGCGACAGCAGCTTGAAGATCGCCTCGCGCAGCGGCTCGACATCGTCCGAGGCGACCTTGCCCTGAACCTGGAGCGCATCGACCGCGCGCAGCACGAAGCGCAGCCGCCGGATTCGGAACCTAAGGTCGTGAGCGCGGAAAAATGCGATTGCGGCGGGGCTGGCCCCTTTGCCAAGGCCGCTGGAGATCATGTCCGCTCCGCGCCGGCGGACTTCGTCCCACAGCGATTGCCGGAGCGTCTCGTACCGGGCGCCGCGCAGCTCGGGATCCTGCCGGGCGGCGAGCGCGGCAATCTCTTCGACGATATGCGAAAGTTTCGCATGGCCATAAGCGGCGTAGGTGTAGCCTGCATCGCGCGCCGCGCGCTCCTGCGCCTTGTTCCGCCAGCTCTTCAGTCGGGCGGGGGTCGGACTGTCGAGGAAGAATGTCCGGCCGAACATCGCTTCGATCGCGGCCTCCACATCGGGCCGCAGGGCATCGATGATCCGCTGCATCCGCCTGATCCGCGAGGAGCGCCCCTCGATCGCCTCAAGACTGTCGCGGATCGGCTGTTCGCGCGGGATATCGGACATGGCGCCGAAAATTGTCGCGAAGAAGCCCGGCAGCTCGGCATCGCCCTTTCGTGTCAGCCGGACCGAGCGCATGCCGGGCTTGGGATCGATATAGACGAAGCGACGATCCACCTCGCGCCGTGAGGGCCGGTCGCGCAGCGCATCGACGGCTGGGCTGAACGGCGCGTTCGCCAGCACCGATCCGTCGATCAGCAACGTGGTTTCGGCATTTTTCGTCAGCCCCGGCAGCGCGCGGTCGAGGAATTCCGCCCGGCCAGGCCAGGTGCGGCCGCGATCCGCCAGCACGGTATCGAGTTCGGACACGTTGAACGGCGGGAAGGCGCCCGGAAAGCTGGCCGTCGCCCGCGCCGCGAAGGTCAGCGCGGCAATATCCCCGAAATGCGTGCCGCGCATCGCCCGGTCCCTGAAGGAGAGCGTCAGCCTGTGCTCGGTCTCGATCACATGGCTGGGGCTGTGGAGCCTAAGCGTTTCGGGATGCCCGGTAAAATCGGTGACGGTCACGAACAGGTCGAGCGGCTGGGCCGCGGGCAGCAATCGCCGCTCTGTTTGCGACTTTGCCATTGCGTCGAACGCGTCGAGCAACATGCCGGTAAAGACCGGCCCGCCAAAGGGCGGGGCGAACCAGCGGGCACGGACGAAGCGCGAAAGCTTGCTGCGCACTTCCTCACGCCCCTCTGCCTCGACCGTCCGCTCGACCGTGCCGCCGCGCCGCCCGAAGGCAAGCCAGGCGATCGGCGTCGCCCAGAATTTGGTGAAGGCCGAAATCGGCCGCGCATCGGGATCAAGCAGCCGGTCCACATCGGCATTGTCGAGCCACATGTCGGTCAGCGGATCGAGCGACTGGCCGCTGGTGATCGCCTGCGCCAGGAAAACGCCGTTGATCCCGCCCGCGCTGGCGCCCGCGATAATGTCCGTCAGGACGCGGAGTTTCAGGTGGCCGGCCTTCTCGATGAGCTTGAAAAGCTCGACATAGACCGCCTCGACCTTCGTGCCGGGCGTGAGCCCGCTGTGATAGGCGCGGCTGGCGCGGACAAGGTGCCAGATCTCCTTGGTGACGCCATGCATGTAGATGGCAAGGCTGATCCCGCCGTAGCAGACAAGGGCGAGCCTGAGTTCCTTCTCCCGCATGACGGCCAGAGTGGCACCGGGGTTCGCGAATGTCGAGTGGGGGGGGCTGCGCCGAAGAGGTGCGAAGTGGAGAGGGCCTTGCTCACAAAGTACGCGGGAATATACAACCGCTTTCGCGGACTTTCCCTGCGAGGGGCCCTCTCCGTCAGGGCCGAAACAAGCCCGGCCCCGATATCGTCTTCCTTTCTGGGTTGGCTTACTTGGTCGTGTAGCCGCCGTTGACGAGGATCGTCTGGCCGGTCATCCACCAACCATCGGTGACAAGGAAGCGCAGCCATGGAACAATGTCTGCAATGTCGGTGAGGCCCGTCTTGGTGAAGGGTGAGAGCGCCGCTGCCGACTTGTGATAGGCCTGCGCATCTTCGCCTTCGGCCGGATAGAAGAAGGGCGTATCCATCGGCCCGGGCCCAATGGCCGTTACCGAGATGCCGCGTTCGCCGAACTCCTTCGAAGCCGCGCGGGTATAATGTTCGACAGGGGCCTTGGAGCCTGCATAGGTCGAATAGAAGGGCGTATAGGCGCCCAGCAGCGAGGTGACGAGCGTGCACACCTTGCCATTGTCGCTGACATGCTTGCCCGCTTCCTTCAGGAAGAAGAAGGCAGTCTTCGAGTTCACGTCGCTCATCGCGTCGAACTCGGCTTCGCTGATTTCGACCATAGGCTTCTTCAGCACCTTGCCGACGGTGTTCACGGCAATATCGATGCTGCCCATGGCCGCCTTCGCATCGGCAAAGAGCTTTTCCATCGCGGCAGCGCTCGTCAGATCGGCCTGGAACGCGAAAGCCTCTGCGCCCGCTTCCTTGATGGCCGCGACCGTCAGCGCCGTTTCGGCGGCGCTCGCCGGGCTGTTGTAATGGACGGCGATTGCCTTCGCGCCGCGTTCGGCAAGGTCCGTTGCAAGCAATCCACCCAGATTCTTGCCGCCCCCCGCAATCAGAACGGTTTTGCCGGCAATGCTGTGATCGGCCATGATTCAAGTCTCCTTTGGGTTGAGCGGCGGCCTCTAATCTGTTGGACGATCCCGCATAAACAGCGAATATTCGACACCACTTGTCGCAAATTCCGACCAATGGTAGCCTGAAGCATGGATCGCATTGATTTGTTTCGGGTATTTGCGCGAGTGGTTGAGGCTGGCAGCTTCACCAAAGCGGCGGCGACACTCAATATTCCCCGCTCGACCGTTTCGACGGCCGTTGCCATGCTCGAGACAAGGCTGGGCGCACGCTTGTTCAACCGGACGACCCGCGTCGTTTCGCCCACTCAGGAGGGTCGCGCATTCTATGAACGCTGTATCCAGCTCATTGCCGATGTGGAGGAAGCGGAAACGATCTTCCGGATCGAGGGTGCCCGGCCCAGCGGGAAGATTCATGTCGATATGCCGGGGCGGATCGGGCGTCTGATCGTTGCGCCTGCCTTGCCGGATTTCCTCGAAAAATACCCCGAGATAGAGGTCCAGCTCGGAATGACGGACCGCACGGTTTCGCTTGTCGGAGAGAATGTGGATTGTGCGCTCCGGGTCGGCCCGCTGAGCGATTCCGAACTCATTGCCCGCCATGTCGGGCATCTGCCGTTGGTCAATGTTGCGAGCCCGGCCTATCTCGCCCGGCACGGCGTGCCGCAATCGATCGCAGACTTGCGGACCGGGCACATGATGATCGGCTATGCATCGCCTTCGAGCGGGAAGGTAGAGGACTGGGAATGGATGGAGGACGGCACGGCTCACACGTTTCCGTTGCCGGCGCGCGTCACCGTTAACAGCGCCGAGGGCTATATCGCGACTTGCCGCGCGGGGCTGGGGCTGATCCAGATTCCCGCCTATGATGTGCAGGACCAGCTGGCCTCGGGGGAGCTTGTGGACGTGATGCCGCATCACCGTGCCGCGCCGATGCGCATGACTCTCCTTTACCCGCACCGCCGCCTCCTTTCCCAACGGGTACAGGTCTTTGCGGATTGGCTGGTGGAGATCCTAGCCGGGAGGTTGAACGCCGAACTGCGGTGATCCGCGCGGAGTGCAGCGCCCCTTGCGTCGCGCGGGCTTTGCGGACATCTTCGCAAGCGGAGCCGGTATGCACGGCTTCCGGGGCTTCAAATCCCCGGACATACGGTTTGGTAAGACCGATAATTTACCGCCCCCTGATCCTTTCCGGGTCGGGGAGCTTGTGTCGCATGTCCAGGGCTTTCGGGCCTAAAGGGCACAGGGACCGACTATGTCCGGTATTTGAACTCCCCGATCACTCGATCGAAGGATGCGCCGATGCGGAGGCAAACCGCACGGCCTCCTTGGGAGACCGGCGTGCAGCAGGACAAGGACCCGCCCGGCGAACCCTTCTGGCTGAGCGCCCTGTTCTGGGTGCTGGGCACGCTTTATGTGCTGACTGTTCTCGGGAATTTCTGGAATGCTGTCGTTGGGATGTTCCGGTGAGCGGACGGACGGAGGGAGCTATGCCATTCCGCCCCACTGGCTTCAGTAGGGGACACCCTATTGGGTGTCCCCGTTGCCGGATTGGGTCGGGAATTCGGGATTAAACAAACTGTCACCGGAATTCCAGTTGCCGTTATTGCAATTGTTAATGTTATAAGGCAGCGTCCACAGACTGTGCCGTGTAAGTGATAATGTATTCGGGATCAGAATCGCTCAACTCAAGGCGAATATCCACGCCGTCCGGCGTCACCCATACATACTTCTTATCTTCTGTGTCGATCCATTTTCCTTCCGTGACGTCGCGGCGGAAGCGATTAGGATCGCCGTATTTCCGCGTTAGTGCATTCAGGATGATGCGGTCGCAATTCGTATCATTACGTGCCAACGCCCATATACCGGTTGGCGCTTCGATATCCACCGACTTCGCTACTCCACCTTCGAAGCGAATATTGACGCGACCCTCACATTCGCTCGTAATCTTAAAGCGCTTGATTCCTATCGCTGTCGCCTTGTGGACGACACCACTTTGGCCGTCCTGCGCTGGGTAGAGTGCTTGAACTTCCGCATAGGTCATCCCCAGCGAAATGTTCTGCCAAAGCGTTACTCCGGCATAGGCGGAAGTACTCTGGCAGATAGCCGCTATTCCCATCAATATTTGTCGTTTCATTCTGGCATGCCCCCCTATGGCAGGGTTGAGATTGGGAATACGGTCACTGGCCACCTAGCCTCCGATTTTCCAGCCAATCCAACCGGCAACGGGGACACCCAATATGATATCGCCCACTCTATGCCAAGCGCGCCCACTCGCCCGCCACGCCGCTTGACCCTCATCCCAACTCTGTTATAACGCGCGTATGAACATGCAGCTCAAAGTCACGAAGATCGGCAATTCGGCAGGGGTGATCCTGCCGAGGGAATTGCTGGCGCATCTCGATACGGCGGTTGGCGAGACGCTTTCCGTCACCAAGACGCCGCGCGGGATCGAGATTTCCGCGCCCGAGGCGGATTTCGATGCGCAGATGGCGGCTGCCCGTGCGGTGATGCAACGGCGCAAGCGCGCGCTGGCCGAACTCGCCAAGTAATCCGATGGCACAGGACTGGATCTGGGTTGCGCTCGGCGTAGCCGAAGCGGCGCATCTTGAGCAATTGGCCGAACATGGCGGCGGGGAAGGCGTGCGCGATGCCCGCCTGCTCGACAGCGCAATGGCGCGCGCGCCGAACCTTGCCGCCTATGGGGAGCCCGATGCGGCAGCGCTGGCGGCAGCCTATGCCTTCGGGATCGCTCGCAATCACCCCTTTGTCGACGGCAACAAGCGAACGGCGGCGGTGGTTTCGGAAACCTTCCTTGCCCTTAACGGCTATACGCTTGAGGCGAGCGATGCCGAACTGGTCGTCGCTTTCCTTGCGCTCGCGGCGGGCGAGCTTTCGGAGGACGAACTTGCCGACTGGTTCCGGGGGCATCTGGCCGGATAAGTGGAAGCGGTTCGGGTTGGGATCGAGATTGCCGCTCCCTCCCCGTCATCCCGGCGCAGGCCGGGATCGATGAACATTGTCTTTCAAGGATAAAGCGACCAGCTTGGGTGTTCCGTCTGGATGGGCCTGCGTTCATGGGTCCCGACCTTCGCCGGGATGACAATTGGGAGATGGGGCGCTTGACCTCTCCTCATGTCCTCGTTATGTTCCCCATAAGTTCTGGAATGGAGCATGAAATGGCCAAGCCGCAGCGGCGTTATGTCTGTCAGTCCTGCGGGTCGGTCGCGTCCAAATGGGCGGGGCAGTGCCTCGATTGCAACGGGTGGAACACAATCGTCGAGGATGCGTCTTCGGTGGTGACCCCGTTCCGCGCGCGGCATGATCTGCAAAGCGGCGGGCAGCCAGTGGTGCTGGTCGGGCTCGATGCCGATGTGCCGCTGCCCGCGCGGATGGCAAGCGGAATTGCCGAGCTGGACCGGGCGTTGGGCGGTGGCTTCGTCGCGGGCTCTGCCACGCTGATCGGTGGCGATCCGGGAATCGGCAAGTCCACGCTGTTGTTGCAGGCGGCGGCGCGGCTGGCGAAGGCGGGGCGCGTTGTCGCCTATGTTTCGGGCGAGGAAGCGGCGGACCAGGTGCGGCTGCGCGCGCAGAGGCTGGGGCTGGGCGATGCGCCCGTCCAGCTTGCGGCGGCAACTTCGGTTCGCGACATCCTGACGACGTTCGGCAACGGCAATCCGCCGGCAATGCTGGTGATCGATTCGATCCAGACGATGCACAGCGACCTGATCGAAGGCGCGCCGGGCACGGTGAGCCAGGTTCGCGCGTCGGCGCAGGAACTGATCCGTTTCGCCAAGGAACGCGGGACGGCGCTTGTGCTGGTCGGCCATGTGACCAAGGACGGCAGCATCGCGGGGCCGCGCGTGCTCGAGCATATGGTCGATACGGTCCTGTCGTTCGAGGGCGAGCGCAGCCACCAGTTCCGCATTCTCCGCGCGATCAAGAACCGGTTCGGCGGGACGGACGAGATCGGCGTCTTCGCAATGGAGGAAGCAGGCCTCAGCGAAGTGGCCAATCCCTCCTCGCTGTTCCTGACGGACAGGGACGAGGCTGTGGCGGGGACAGTGGTGTTCCCGGCGCTTGAGGGCACGCGGCCCGTGCTGGTCGAGATCCAGGCGCTTGTCGTCCGGCTTGCGAGTGGGGCGACGCCGAGGCGGGCCGTGGTCGGCTGGGACAGCGGGCGGCTGGCGATGATCCTTGCCGTGCTCGAGGCGCGCTGCGGGCTCAGCTTTTCGACCTGCGAAGTCTATCTGAACGTCGCCGGGGGATACCGGCTTTCGGATCCGGCGGCCGATCTTGCGGTCGCGGCGGCGCTGATCTCCGCGCTTTCGGAACAGCCGGTGCCCGCCACCAGCATTGCCTTTGGCGAGATCGCGCTTTCCGGGGAAGTGCGGCCCGTCTCGCTTGCCGGGCTGCGATTGAAGGAAGCGGCGAAGCTCGGTTTCGAGCAGGCGCTGGCTCCGGCCTCGACTCGCGGGGAGCGCGATGGCCTCAGCATTACGGGCTTTTCGCGGCTGGGCGGGCTGGTGGACTTTCTGCTGCGCCGGGGTTGAGGCTCGACACATCCGCCGCCGACCGCTTATGAGGCGCACATGACTGCCCTCGATATCGTTGTGCTGCTCCTTGTTGGGGGCGTTGGCATACGCGGCCTGATGCGCGGCTTCGTGACCGAAGCGATGTCGCTCGTTGCTTGGGTGGCGGCGATCGTAGCGGTCAAGGCTGCGCATGCGCCGGTTTCGGCTGCACTGGCCGGACCGGTGGGCACGAAGGGTGGGGCGGCCGTCCTTGCCTTCGCGATTGTCTTCGGGGTTACCTTCATGATCGGCCGCTATGCAGCCAACCGGATGGGCAGCGCCTCGAGAAAGTCGGCGCTGGGCGGTTTCGACCGGCTTCTGGGCCTGGGCTTCGGGGCGCTCAAAGGGCTGATGGGCGCGACGCTGATTTTCCTCTTCGCCTCACTGGTCTATAATACATTTTACGGCGGACGATCGGAGCGGCCCGACTGGATGACCGAATCGCGCACTTATCCCTTGCTCAACGCGACCTCGCGGGCGCTGGTCGATTTTGTCGAGCATCAGCAGGACTCGGGGGGCGACGCCGCCAGGTCAGCGTGACGACGCCGCTCTATTCCCTGGATGTCCTGAGACTCGCGGCGTCGACGGCCAATCTCCACCGGCTCGAAAACCCTCAGGCCTCGGTCGAAAAGCGGTCCCCGACATGCGGCAGCCGGGTGCGGGTGGATGTGATCGTCGATGGGGACGGCAAGGTCGAGGCGGTTGGGGCAGAGCTTCATGCCTGCGCGCTTGGCCAGGCCTCGACGGCGCTGATGGCAGGACACGCGCAGGGCCGGACCGCCGCCGAGATTGCCGGCGCGCGGGATTCCCTCCGTGCCTTTCTCAAAGGCGAAGCCGACGGGCCGGGCGACTGGCCGGGCCTTGACGTCTTTGCAGCCGCACGCAAACACAGCGGCCGCCACGCGGCCATACTGCTCGCGTTCGAGGCCGCTGCCGAAGCGGCCGCAACGGCGGGGGGCTAGCGCCATGGAAACGGCCTCGATCCTGCGCGAAGGCGTCGTGCTGCTGGGGGCGGGGCTGCTGTTCGTCATGCCGTTCCGGAGGCTGGGACTGGGCGCGGTGCTCGGTTACCTGCTCGCGGGTGTCGCGATCGGGCCTTATGGCCTTGCGCTGGTCGGCGGCGGCGAATCGAAGCTGGGCATCGCCGAGATCGGGATCGCGCTGCTGCTGTTCCTTGTCGGGCTCGAACTCAATCCCGCGCGGCTCTGGCGGCTGAAGCGCGACATTTTCGGCTTGGGACTTGCGCAAGTGACGGTCGCGGGCCTGGCGCTTGCCGCCATGATCTTCATCGCGGCGGACTTCACTCTAGGCGCATCGCTTGCGCTGGGCCTGCCGCTTGCCCTGTCCTCGACCGCGCAAGTGCTGCCAAGCCTCAAATCCTCGGGCCGGATCAACACGCCGTTCGGAGAGCGGGCCTTTTCGATTCTGCTGTTCCAGGATTTGGCGATCGTGCCCTTGATCACGATCATCGCCGCCCTGTCGCGCGCGCCGGCCGATCCCGCGACGCCGCCGGGCTGGCAGCTGGCGCTGGCGACGGTATTCGCCATTGCCGGGCTTGTGCTGGCGGGTCGTTTCCTGATCAGTCCGTTGCTCAGGCTGACGGGGCGGCTGGGCGAGCGCGAGCTTTTCGTGGTGGTCGGGCTGTTCACGGTGATCGCGAGCGCTGCGGTCATGGAAGCGCTCCATCTTTCGACCGCGCTCGGCGCCTTCATCGCGGGCGTGATGCTTGCGGATTCGCCCTACCGGCATGAGATCGAGGCCGATGTGGAGCCGTTCCGCTCGATCCTGCTCGGGCTGTTCTTCATGGCCGTCGGGATGGTCCTCGACGTGCCGGCCATCCTTGCCAACCCGCTGTTCGTGATCGGCATGGCGGCAGCGCTGGTGGGCATCAAGATCGCCGTTATCTTCGGCCTTGGCCGGGCCTTCGGGATGGACCGGCGCCCGGCCTTCGGGCTGGGCCTCCTCCTGAGCCAGGGCGGCGAATTCGGCTTCGTGCTATTCGCGCAGGCGCAGGCCGCGCTGCTGATCGAGCCGCAGGCGGCAAGCCTGTTCGGTGCCACGGTCACGTTATCGATGGCAACGACACCGTTCCTGCTGATGATCGCCCGGCGGTTCGAATATGTCCGGCCGCACAGCGAGGAAGGGCTTGAGGGACCGGAAATGGCGCAGCAATCGCGCGCGATCGTGGTCGGCTTCGGGCGATTCGGGCAGACTGTCACCCAGATCCTCATGGCCGGGCGGGTCTCGGTGACGCTGGTCGATATCAAGCCCGAGCAGATCGAACTCAGCAATTCGTTCGGCGCCAAGGTCTATTATGGAGATGGCCGCCGGATCGACCTCCTCCGCCGGGCAGGCGCGGATGAGGCGCAGGTCATTGCCTTCTGCACGGACGATCCGGCCTTGGGCGAAAAGGAACTGGCGCCGATCCTTTCGGCTTTCCCGCAGGCTGCCGTCTTCATGCGGGCGTTCGACCGGCGGCAGCTTCTGGCGGTGCGCGACCTCGATCTGGCAGGGACGGTCAGGGAAGTCTTCGAGTCCGCGATCCGCATGGGGATCGACGTGCTGCAGGCGATGGGTCTTGAAGGCGCAGAAATTCTGAGCGCGGAGCAATTTTATCGCCAACAGGACCAAATGCGGCTCGATGCGCAGGGAGAGGCCGGCAATCTGCGCGCGGGCCCGCCACCGCTCTATATTCCTCCAAGAAAGAATGCGACGGCATGAACCACAAATGGCTTGAAGCCGCGGCCTGCCTTTCGGCGGCCTGTGCCATCGCCGCAGGGGCGTTCGGTGCGCACGGGGCAAGCGGACCGGCTGTCGACTGGTTGAAGACCGGCGGAGCCTACCAGCTTGTCCATGCGGTTGCGGTATTCGCGGCGGCCCGCAGGTTTCCGCAGCCTTCGCTGGCGCTCCTTGCCGGCAGCCTGATCTTCGCCTTCAGCCTTTACACGCTGGCGCTGGGCGGACCGCGCTGGATGGGGGCCACGGCCCCAATCGGCGGAAGCCTGATGATCCTTGGCTGGCTCTGGATAGCCTACCGGATTTCGGCATCGAGAAATGCCGCGACCTCGGCAAGCGACACCGACTTGTCGACATAGGCCTGGCCGATTCCGCGCGTCAGGATGAAGGGCAGGGTGCCGCCCGACATTTTCTTGTCGTGCAGCATGTGCGCGACGAGCGTATCGCCATCGGCATCGACGCCTGCGGCCGAAAGTCCGTCGGGAAGGCCAACCGCGCGGAGATGGGCCGACACGCGCTCGGCATCCTGTGCGCTGCACAGTCCCCGGTGCGCGGAAAAGCGGAAGGCCAGCGCCATGCCTGCCGCGACCGCTTCGCCGTGGAGCAAATCGTCTGAAAACCCGGTTTCAGCCTCCAGCGCGTGCCCGAACGTATGGCCGAGGTTGAGCAGCGCCCGCCTGTCGAGCGTTTCGCGTTCATCGGCCTCGACGATCGCGGCCTTGGCGCGCACACTCGTTTCGATGGCCCTGACCTGGCTGGTGCGATCACCGGCGATGATCGACGCGGCATTCGCTTCACACCATTGGAAGAAATCGAAATCGCCGATCAGGCCGTATTTTACGACTTCGGCATAGCCCGCCCGCATCTCTCTTTCGGGCAGCGTGTCGAGCACTTCGGGGTCGATCAACACCAGCGACGGCTGGTGGAAGGCACCGACCAGATTCTTGCCCGCCCGGCTGTTGATCGCGGTCTTGCCGCCGACCGAGGAATCGACCTGCGCGAGCAGACTTGTCGGGATCTGGATGAAATGACAGCCGCGCTTGATGATTGCGGCGGCAAAGCCCGTCAGATCGCCGATCACGCCGCCGCCAAGTGCAATGATGTGGTCGCTCCGTTCGATTCCAGCATTCAGCAGGGAATCGCAAAGCCGCTCAAGCTGCTGCCAGCTTTTCGTGCCTTCGCCGGGGTCGAGCGTGATCGTTTCGAGCGCCGCATCCTCGAGGCCCGATACGAGCAGAGGCAGCACTTCGTCGCCCACGTTTCGCTCGGTCACCACGATGGCACGCTTGCTGCGAAGGAACGGTCTCAAATGCTCTCCAGCATTGCGGAGGGCACCGGGCTCGATCACGATGTCGTAGCTCTGGTCCCCCAGCCCGACCCTTATGCAAGACATGCCAGCTTCTCCACAATCGCGTTCACGGTCGCATCGTGCGGCGCGCTCTGGCTGCGCACGTGCAGGTCGGCGAGCGCATAGACGGGATTTCGGGTCGCGGCCAACTCAGTCAGAACCTGCCGCGCGTCCTTCCCCTTGAGCAACGGTCGATTATCGCGCCTTCCGACACGGTCGACGATGACGCCGATCTCGGCGTCGATCCAGACGGAGATGGCCTGATCGAGGATCAAGGCCCGGGTCTCCGGATTCATGAAAGCGCCGCCGCCGGTCGCGATCACTTTCGGCTGCCCATCGATCAGGCGGGCGATGACGCGCCGTTCGCCATCGCGAAAATGGCTTTCGCCGAAGCGTTCGAAGATTTCCGGAATGGACAACCCCGCCGCCCGCTCGATCTCGTGGTCGGCATCGACGAACGGAATCTGGAGGCGCTGGGCGAGCCTGCGACCGATCGTCGACTTGCCGACGCCCATCAGGCCGACAAGGATAATCGGGCGCCGACTTTTCGCGCGGGCCAAATTTGCTTCACTGTTCATCGCGCGAGGGGCTATACACAGGCCGTGTCGCCGGGCAAAGCGACGCCGGTTTGAAACAAGGTATTTGAATTCGTCATGACTCGTTTGATCAAGTGGCTGGTGCTGGTCCTGGTAATTGTCGGTGCAATGATCTTCCTGGCAGGCCGGGTTTCGGAGCAGCCGCTCACCCGTCATGAAAAGGCGGTCTCGATCGATGCGCTTGGCAAATAAAGCTTGGTTGCTTGCGGCGCTTTCGTGCGTTGCGCTGGCTTCGGCGATTCCGGCGATCGGGCAGGATGATCCCAAGTCGCTCCTCCCGCCGGGCTTCGGCGATCCGGTCCAGGCGCCGGACAAGAAGCCTGCAACCGACCAAAGCAAACCGGCGGAGTTGCTTCCGGATTCGATCCAGCCGCCCGGCAATGCCTCCGACGACGTTGCAGCAGCCGATGGCACTTCGGAGGATGAAACGCTTGCCGAAGGCGAAGAACTGCCCGTCGACCTTTCGACCCTGCAGGATCTGCCGGCAGGTATGCACCGATCGACGGCGCAGGTCGGCATCCTTGGCGCCGGCGATGGCGGCATGGGAGCGGACGCCTTTGGCAACGCAGACGGGCGGTATCTTTCCTACCTGATGCGCAAGACCGCCGCGCCGATTGCCTCGCGCTGGGCATCGATCCTGTTGCGCCGGGCGCTGCTGAGCAAGGTCGATACGCCGCGCGGCGTTCGCGGTGCGGACTGGGTGGCAGAGCGCGCATGGCTGTTGCTGCGCATGGGAGAGGCCGATGCAGCGCGTGCGCTCGTCCAGAGCGTCGATGTCGACCAATATACCCCGAAGATGTTCCAGGTTGCGATGCAGGCATCGCTCGCAAGTGCCGATCCTGCAGGAATGTGCCCGATGGTCGAGCCGGCCTCGGCGATCAGCACGGAACCGTCATGGACTTTCGCGCGGGCGATGTGCGCAGCGCTTTCTGGGGAGTCGGCTCAGGCCAGCGCGCTGATCGACACCGCAAAGGCCCGCTCGTCGCGCGGCATTGACGGCCTCCTGGCGGAAAAGGTGGTTGGGGCCGGGATCAACACCCGTCGTGCCGTGATAATCCAATGGGATGACGTCCCGGTGCTGACCGCCTGGCGCTTCGGTCTTGCGAACGCCACCGCGGTGGATATCCCGGACCGGCTCCTGAGCGGAACCAGCCTGCGGGTCAGCGCGTGGCGCGCACGGGCGCCGCTGGTTGCGGTCGACAAGCGGATGCACGATGCTGACATCGCTGCGGCCCTTGGCGTGTTTTCGAGCGCGGCGCTGGTCGATTTCTACGGTCAGGTTGCCGATGTTACTGATGCCTCGGCCATCTCCGGAACTCCGCAGGACTGGCTGCGCAAAACCTATGACGAAGTAGATCAGTCAGACCGGGTCGATGCCATGCGGTCGCTTTGGAACGAGCAGTCGCTCGACGAAGCCGGTAAATATGCGAGACTGATTGTGACAGCGCGGGCCGTGGCGAGGCTCGATCCCGCGTCCTCGATCGGCGGGGATGTGTCGCCGCTCATCGAATCGATGATGTCTGCCGGGCTGGACGTGCAGGCGGCAAAATGGGCGCCGGTCATCGGCAGCATCACCAGCACGGACGGGATGGGCGCGTGGAGTTTGCTGGCCGTCGGCGCTCCCGGACACGTTGTTGAGTGGAGTCGGGCTCGGGTTGAAGCCTTCGCTGGCAAGCTTGGCGGAGATACGGGGCTGCGCGGCAGGCTGC
Organism: Sphingomonadaceae bacterium; assembly: GCA_041916635.1. Classification (GTDB taxonomy): domain Bacteria; phylum Pseudomonadota; class Alphaproteobacteria; order Sphingomonadales; family Sphingomonadaceae; genus Aquisediminimonas. Next base: position 2,553,252 of record JAYRZE010000001.1, read on the forward strand.
TTTTTGCAGGAATGGCAGGGCTTGGTCGCCTGAACCCGTCCGAAATATCGGAGCTTTCGAAGAGCTGGGGAGTCGCCATCGAAAGGCAGACGCCTTGGACACGCGCGCTCGACCGGGCCGTGGCGGCGCGTGAACCCGCAACGGTTGCATTGCTCTGCGCCTTGGGGCTTGGGGGCTCGGATTGGTCCAAGGTGGCTCCCACGCATCTCTACAGGGTCGTCTCGGCGCTCAATGCGGCGGGGATGGGTCCCGAGGCTCGAATGATCGCAGCTGAAGCGCTTACGAGGAGTTAGCGGTGCCCGAGGTTGCCGATGCCGTGCTCATCGAGAGGTTTCTCGAAATGATGGCGGCAGAGGCCGGGGCGTCACGAAACACCCTGTTGGCCTATGGAAGCGACCTTGCGGCGGCATCCGAGTTTCTCGGCGGGCGACTCGGCCACGCCCAAGCCGAAGATCTCGGACGGCTTGCCGCGGCCTGGTCGGACCTTGCAAGCTCCAGCCTTGCGCGGAAATCGGCTGCCTTGCGCCGCTTCTTCGGTTTTCTGGCGGACGAGGGGCTGAGGGTGGAAAATCCGCAAGCGGCGCTGGCCCGGCCAGCCACACGCCGGGCGCTGCCCAAAATCCTGAGCCGGGACGATGTCGATCGGCTCTTCGGCGAAATCGAGATACGGCTGAACCGTGCGGGAGACAGGACGAGGCCGCTGCGGCTCTCGGCGCTTGTCGAACTGCTCTACGGATCGGGCCTGCGCGCCACCGAGCTCGTCTCGCTCGATTTGCGGGCGATCGTCAGCGACCGGCCGTTCGCCATTCTTCGCGGGAAAGGCGGCAAGGAGCGATTGGTGCCGGTTTCCGATCGCGCGCGGATAGCCGTTGCGCGCTGGACGGAGGTCCGTCCTACCGGCTCTAGCTGGCTCTTTCCATCGGGCAAGGCGCATCTGAGCCGTGTAAGGCTTTTCCAGATGATCAAGGAACTGGCGAAAGATGCAGGGATTCCGCCCGAGCGCGTCAGCCCGCATGTCCTGCGCCATGCCTTTGCGACTCACTTGCTCGAAGGTGGGGCGGATTTGCGTGCCTTGCAGACGATGCTCGGTCATGCCGACATCGCCACAACCGAGATCTATACCCATGTCGACAGCCGCCGCCTTGTCGAACTTGTCGAACGCGCGCATCCACTCGTTGACGCCGCCGCACGCCGCTCCTAACCCCGTCGCATGATCGCCTATCTCGATTTTGAAAAGCCGATTGCAGAATTGCAGTCCCGGATCGCCGAACTGAAGGAAACCGCAGAAGGCGGCCCGACCAATATCGACGCCGAGATTCGCAAGCTCGAGTCCAAGGCCGACCGTCTTTTGCGCGATACCTATGCGAAGCTCACGCCCTGGCAGAAAACCCAGGTCGCCCGGCACCAGCAGCGCCCGCATTTCAAGGATTATGTCGGTCGCCTCATCGAGGATTTCGTACCATTGTCCGGGGACCGGGCCTTTTCCGACGATCAGGCGATCATGGGCGGATTCGGGCGCATGAATGGGCGCCGGGTTATGGTCATCGGCCACGAAAAGGGAAACGACACGGCAAGCCGGCTCAAGCATAATTTCGGCATGGGAAAACCCGAAGGCTATCGAAAGGCCGTCCGCCTGATGCAGCTTGCCGACCGGTTTGGCATCGCCGTCGTGACGATTGTCGATACGGCGGGTGCCTTCCCCGGGATCGAGGCGGAGGAGCGCGGTCAGGCTGAAGCCATCGCACGCTCCACGCAGGCGACGCTGGAGCTGACCGTGCCGGTCGTGGCGGCAATCGTTGGCGAAGGGGGCTCGGGCGGTGCGGTTGGTTTGGCCGCAGCCAACCGTGTGCTGATGTTCGAGCACGCGATTTACTCGGTCATCACGCCCGAGGGGTGCGCCTCGATTCTGTGGCGGACGGCCGACAAGGCGGCGGAAGCGGCTGAGGCGATGCGGATTACGGCGGGCGACGTTCATCGTCTTGGCATCATCGATACCGTCGTTTCAGAGCCTGTCGGCGGCGCGCACCGCTCGCCGGAGGTGGCGATCGACACGCTGGGCAAAGCCATTCATTCGGCTCTTGACGAGCTGTCTGCGATGGATGGCCCGGCGCTTCGTGCGGATAGACGGCGGAAATTCCTTGCGATGGGCGCGCTCTAGCCGCAAATTCCCTGCTGCGCACTTGTAACGGCGAGGAGTATAGCCCCATGCGAAACATCCTTTTGGTCGGCACGGCCTGGCTTGCCATCGGCGCGAGCGCGCCCGCGCCGCTTCCTGTTGCGCAGCCGATGACGGCAAGCGACCGGGCCGCCGGCGCCAAGGCGCATCCGCAGCTGCTGGCAGAGTTCGGCGGGCTCTATGATGGCCCCCAAGCGGCTTATGTGACGCGCGTTGGACAGAAGATTGCGCTCCAATCCGGGCTTGCGGGCACACAGGGCGCCTTTACGGTTTCGCTGCTCAATTCGTCCGTTAGCAATGCTTTCGCCATTCCCGGGGGGTATGTTTACGTCACCCGTGAATTGCTCGCACTCATGAACGATGAAGCGGAGCTGGCCTCAGTGATGGGCCACGAAGTGGGCCACGTCGCCGCCCGCCACGCGCAACAGCGCAAGAATGCGGCAACCAAGGGCGCACTCGGCATGATCCTCGGGACCGTCGTGGGGGCCGTGGTTGCGGGGAATGACGGAGCGAAGCTCGGTCAGCAGCTCGCCGGCTCGCTCGCACAGCGTTACGTTCTCAAATATTCGCGATCGCAGGAGTATCAGGCCGACGATCTCGGCGTCTCCTACCTGGGCAAAGCGGGCTATGACCCGATGGCGTCTTCAACCATGCTGGCCTCGCTTGCGGCCCAGACGGCGCTTGATACGAGGCTGCAAGGGAAGGGGGACAAGGAACTGCCCGAATGGGCCAGCACACACCCCGATCCCGCAAGCCGGGTGACGCGTGCGGCGCAAAGGGCAAATCTAACCCCGGCAACCGGGAAAGCACGCAACCGAGACGCGTTCCTTTCAGCGATCGATGGCGTGGTATATGATGACGACCCACATCAAGGCGTGATCGAAGGGCGTTCGTTCAGGCATCCGGACCTCAGGCTGGCCTTCGACGCCCCGACAGGCTTTTCGATGGTGAACACGCCCAAGGCCGTCATCATTTCAAGCTCCGTGGGGCAAGCACAGTTCACTGGCGCGGCTTACAACGGCGACCTACGCAGCTATGTCGATGCGGCTTTCCGGGCCGTGGGCGGACAGACTACGCTGAACTATGGCAACATCGGGACACGGCAGGTCAATGGCCTCAACGCGGCCTACGCATCGGCCCGGGCGAACACGCAATCCGGTCCGGTCATCGTGACGGTCTACGCCTATGAACTGTCGAGCAGCAGCGCGTTTCACTTCGTCGCGATCACGCCTGTGAATGCGGACGGTGCGTTCAATCCGCTTTTCGATAGCTTGCGACGGCTTTCGGTCGCCGAGGCGACTTCGATCCGGCCGAAAAGGGTCAGCGTCGTGACGGTCAGGGCGCGGGACAGTCTCGCCAGCCTGGCTGCGCAAATGGCCTATACTGACTTTAAAGTCGAGCGTTTCCGCGTCTTGAATGCCTTGCCAGCCGACGCTGTCCTGAAGCCGGGGCAGAAGGTGAAGATAATCGTCTCGGGATAGAAACAGGCTCGCTGGAAAAAGCGAAGGGGCGGCGAAACCTTGGTTTCGCCGCCCCGTATTGAACAGCTACATGAACTGCTGATCAGTTCAGGTTGCTGCTGACATTGTTGAACGTCGTCGACAGTTTCCCACCGAGCGTGGACATTGCCGAGACAGCGGCAATCGCGATAAGCGCGGCGATCAATCCATATTCGATGGCGGTAGCGCCTTTGGAATTCCGTACGAGTTTGCGAATGAACGACATATTGGCCTCCTAAGATTCAGACACAGCTAAGCCGTGTGTCGAATTTTCCCGAAACGACGGGCCAAGCCTAGGAATGATTAGTTTACAAATTGTAAGCGTGGTCCGTGGTGCCTTGCACGTGTCCGAGGCGGAATTTCCTGCCGGCTCATGGATCCAATCGACAAAACGGAAAGGGCGGCAAAACCGAAGTTTCGCCGCCCCTCGTTTCCGTAGCTGTTGAAGGCTATGGATTACTTCAGGTTGCTGCTGACGTTGTTGAACGTCGTCGACAGCTTGCCGCCGAGCGTCGACATGGCCGAAACGGCAGCAACAGCGATGAGCGCTGCGATCAGGCCATATTCGATGGCAGTAGCACCCTTGGAATTCTTAACGAACTTGCGAATGAAAGACATGGTGGTCTCCTAAGTTTCAGACTTCAACTACCCGGCTGTTACGAGGTGTTTCCCGAAACAACACCAAGTCGTCTAGGAGCAAGAGGTTTCCAACTTCTTAACGGGGACGGCATTTCCGCGAGGTTGACAGGCTTGCCGGGCGAATGATGGTTACCGGAAGCAGAATTATTGGGGCAGTTCCGGGTAGGATTGTAGGCCGCGGGTGGCGCGCAAGGCAGTCTTGCTCGCGCGCGGTTGGCGAACCGGACCCTGACCGTGATGATCATGCCGGTCGGCTGTTTGATAGCGTCCGGCGTCTATTGCAGATTGGCGGCAGTGAATCAGGACTTGTTGACGACGTCAGCGACATTGTTCCACATGTCGGTCGTCTTTGTTGCCACGGTTGTGAGCGAAGCAATCATCGCGACAACGATCAGCGTCAGAATCAGGCCGTATTCGACGGCAGTCGCACCTCTGCTGTCGCGCAAGACTGCGCACAGAATTTTTGCCATGATTTGTTCCCGGTCTTCTGTTCCCTGGTCGGGGACTATGGGATAGGGTGGCCGATGTTAACAAATTGCTAATCGGGGTGGGGCTTTGGCGCGCGGGACGATTCTGGTTGTTGCTGTTGCCCTGATCGATAGCGATGGCAGGGTGCTCGTTCAGGAACGGCCGGCGGGAAAGCCCATGTCCGGGCTCTGGGAATTCCCTGGAGGCAAGGTCGAAGACGGCGAACGGATCGAGCGTGCCCTTGTGCGTGAGCTGGAAGAGGAGCTTGGAATCCTTGTTGATCCGAAGGACCTGAAGTCAGCCTGTTTTGCCAGCGAGCCGCTGGGCACGGCCCACCTTTTGCTGCTGCTCTTTACCTGTCGGGAGTGGCGCGGCGTGGCAACGCCGCGGGAAGCGCCGGAATTGCGTTGGATTCATCCTGCCGATTTGCGCACGCTGCCGATGCCGCCGGCAGACGGGCCGCTGATAGACCTGCTGGAAAGACTTATCTAACGACGGGGTCCGCCCAGCCGGTGAGCGTCAGGATCGCAAACTGTTCGACTATCGGGTCTACGAATTGCGCGGCGGTCCGGGCATAGGCAGCCCTGTCAAGGGGGTTGCGCGTCGCGAGGCAGTTCGTCAATCCATTTGCCCTCAGGTCCGCTGCCAGCCGGCCGAGCGAACGATAACGTGCCGATACAAGCTCGCTCTCCGCAACCGGCAGGGTAAACCGAGCGCGCGCCAGCAAGTCGCCTGCGCCCCTGACATCGATCTGAGGGTGGAATCGAGCCGCGACGGGGCCGCCGTCGTTACGCCCTTGCATGCAGGACCGGAGGAACGGCAGGCTTCCTGCACCCATCATCGCACCGAGGAAAAGGCCGCCGCCGCGAAGCACGCGGCGGATCAGGGCAAGCGCGCCGGGTAGGTCCGACACGGTATCGAGCGTGCCGACCGCCATAACGAGATCGAAGCTGTTATCTGCGAACGGAAGCCGGTCTTCATCGCAGATGACGCTTTGGGAGGCGCCTGCAAGTGCAAAACCGGGATCGGCTATTGTGCAGGAAATACCCCGTTCGCCCAATTCCGCCGGAAGCCCCGCCAATGCTCCGCCAATGACCAGTACGTTGCCGAAGGGAACCCGGACGGCATCGAGCCGGTCCAGAAGGTCCTGTGCCATGCGTGCGACGATCCAGCGGTCCTCTGCAGGGTATCGCAGCATGCAGTTTCTCGAGAGGCGTCGCGCGTTTCGGTCGAATATCTCGGGCGGCATCATGGTGGAGGCCTTGTGCAACGGCCGAAGCGACGCAACAAGGCGTCTTATGCGTAATGTGTTTGGGAAGGTCGTATCGTTTGCGCTTCCGCCCAGATGTGCGGGCTGTGGCCAGGTAGTGAGCGCCGATTTGCTCCTCTGCACGTCATGCTGGCAGTCGCTGGACTTTCTGACCGGGCCGGGCTGCCAGAGTTGCGGTACGCCGGTTGCGCCGAACATCACGGTCTGTGCGCCCTGTCTTGAGCGGGCTCCGGATCATGACGGCGTGTTTGCGGTCGCGGCCTATGGCGAATTGGCGCGGACGATTGCCCTCAAACTCAAGCATGGCCGGCGGATCGGGCTGGCGAGGCTGATCGCCCGGCTTCTGGCAGGCCGGATGCCGGGCGAGCCGGGGCTGATGATGCCGGTGCCGGCACATCGCTGGAGAATATTCCGGCGCGGCTTCAACCAGTCTGCGCTGATTGCGGCACATCTGGCGAAATCAAGCGGCCTGCCGCTGCGCCTCGACGCGCTGGCCAGGACCCGATCTACGCCACTACTGCGCGGCGCGGACGCCCGGGAACGGGATCGCCTCGTTCGCGGCGCATTTTCGGTGGCGCCGCAGTTCCGGAGTCAACTTGCGGACAAGACGGTTTTCCTCGTGGACGACGTCTACACCAGCGGCGCGACGGCAAACGCCTGTGCGCGTGCGCTCAAGCGATCGGGTGCGCGGAAAGTTGTCGTCCTCTGCTGGGCGCGCGTGCTGCTGGACCGCGCTGCAAATTGACACAAGATTGACATATCGGCCCGGCCACCACATCTCCGTTTGCGGAGATGCAAATGGCCGATATCGAGATCTACACCAAATTCCTTTGCCCTTATTGCACGCGCGCGAAGGCGCTGCTCGAGTCGAAAGGCGTCAGCTTTCGGGAAATCGACGTGACGATGGACGCTGCGCTCCGCCGGACGATGGTGGAGCGGGCGCATGGCCGCTCGACCGTGCCCCAAATCTTTATCGACGGTCATCATGTGGGTGGATCGGACGATCTTTCCGCGCTCGACGCGCGAGGAGGGCTCGACCCGCTCCTGGGCCGAACAAGCGGCTGATGCGGATCGCGCTTGCGCAGATGCAGAGCGGGATCGACCCGCAAGCGAACGCTGCCGTTCTCGACGCTGCAATCGGAACCGCCGCAGCGGGCGGGGCAGTGATGCTCTTTACGCCGGAAATGTCAGGATTGCTCGATCGAGACCGCAAGCGGGCCAGCGCGCATGTCAGGCTCGAGGAAGACGATCTTGTGCTGGCGCGCGCCCGTGAGGGCGCTGCAAAGCACCAGGTCTGGGTCGAGCTGGGTTCGCTGGCGTTGCTGGGCGGATCGGAAGGACGGCTGGTCAATCGAAGTTTCCTGATCGATTCGGCCGGAGCGGTTCGTGCCCGGTACGACAAGATGCACCTGTTCGACGTTAACCTTCCGAGCGGCGAAAGCTGGCGCGAGTCCGCGGCCTATGCGCCCGGCGAGGAGACAGTCGTTGCGGATACGCCGATTGGGCGGTTGGGGCTCAGCATCTGCTACGATTTGCGTTTCCCCGCGCTTTATGCGGGGTTGAGCGCTGCCGGGGCGACAGTCCTCTCGATTCCCGCCGCATTCACCGCGCCCACGGGGCGTGCGCACTGGCATGTGTTGATGCGCGCCCGTGCCATTGAAAATGCGGCATGGGTGATCGCCGCCGCGCAAACCGGGCATCACGAGGACGGGCGGACGACCTATGGACATTCGCTCGTGGTCGATCCGTGGGGTGAAGTCGTCCTTGACATGGGCGATGAACCGGGGGTCGGTTTTGCCGAAATTGACCGGGCACGCGGCGACGAAGTGAGGGCGCAGATACCTGTCCTGCTGCACCGGAAGGCGGTCCCGGTCGCGCGGGTGACCTCATGATTGTTTTTGATCTCAAATGTGAATCGGGTGGGCATGTCTTCGAGGCGTGGTTTGCAGGTTCGCAGGCGTTCGAGGAGCAGAGGCGCAAAGGGTTGTTGATCTGCCCCGTTTGTGGGGAGCGCAATATTGCCAAAGCGGCGATGGCGGCAGCAGTGCCGCGAAAGGGCAATGCGGGATCCGAAAAAACTGTCGCAGCGGCGGCCAATGCCGATGACGGACAAGTAAAGGCTTTGCTTACTGCTCTCGCCGAAGCGCAGGAGAAGCTGCTCCAGGGTTCGCAGTGGGTCGGTCGGCAATTCGACAGTCAGGCGCGCGCCATGGACGCTGGCGAGATTGAGAGAACGACGATACATGGCGAAGTGACGCGAGAGGAGGCCAAGGCGCTCATCGAAGACGGCATCGCCGTATCGCCCTTGCCCTTGCCCGTCATTCCTCCGGAAAAGCGCAATTGACCCCGAGGAGTGCCGGGCCTAACCGGTTCCCGGCGCGCCCGTAGCTCAGCAGGATAGAGCATCGGATTCCTAATCCGGGGGCCGTGGGTTCGAATCCCGCCGGGCGCACCAAATTTCGCCGCAATGCCGCTAACGACGGTTCCAGGGCAGCAGCTTCATTGACAGGTTTACAAGCAGGCGGACCTCCCCCCGCTTTCCCAGGAAGTCGATGCGCTTAAGTGGAACGGCAAGCGAGGTTTCAAGGTTGAACCGGTCGCCGATCGCGGCACGGACGCCCCCGCCGGCTGAAAGCAGGTGCTGCGGGTCTCCCAGCGTTCCCAAATCCTCGTTCCACAGCCAGGCCGAATCGAGAAAACCATAGCCCTGGATCGCCGTACCGCGTCGCGAGGGTGGCACCAGGCTGCCAAGCCTGACTTCGCCGGAAACGCCAATGCCGCTGTCGCCCGTCAGGGTTCCGGGGTCGTACCCGCGGCCGACCGTGAAGGTACCCGCTGAAAATTCCTCATAGGCAGGCAGCGCATGCGGCGAGTATTGCGCGCGCGGAGTGATCACGAAAGCCAGTGCGGGGCTTGGGCGGAATTCCAGAGTCCCCGATGCGCGTGCAATGAATGCAGTCATGTCCGCATCGAAGAAACTGGGCGGAACGACTCCCGGCGCGAAGCAATTGACATAGCCCGGTCCACAATTTCTCGTGTTTCCCAAAATGCCGAGGCCCTGCCGGAGTTCAAGTGATCCCCCGATTCTCCAGCGCGGTTCGAATGCCGAATAGCCTTTCAGGCTCGCAATGCTGGCCGCCTGGACCTGATCATAGTCGATGCGGGCATAGGCGACGCGCAACTTGTCGAGAAAAGTCGGGAATATGCCGAACCTGCCCCGCTGGTCGATCCAGTCGAGCCCGCCTGCCAGCGAGATGTTCCTTACCTGCCGCCGAACAAGCGGATAACGGGCCTGGACCGTTGCCACGAATGTTCGGGTTTTGAAATCGCTGCCGGGGCCGAAAAAGGGCCGCGCCCAAGCATAAGCCACGTCCGCGCCAATCGTCAGCCCCTGATGCCCGACCTGCAGCTCTTCTCCCGCGAGAACGGCCTGCTGCTCCTTGAAATCCGCAGTCGAGTAAAACCCGATCGACGTGCGATCGCCGCTCCCGAACAGCCCGTTATAGCGAAGCTGCGCAAGCCCGCCGAAGCGTCCCGTGGCGTGGGAGCCGAAATTGTCGACGTTCAGTTCGGCCTGCACCGGCGTGTAGATCACCTGTACTTCGCCGATCATATCGCCGGGACTGGTTCCCGCCGGGCGCAAGGACAGTCGAATGTCATAGCCCGGCATGTCTCGCATGAGCAGAAGAGTGCGTTCCGCATCGATCGCGTTGTAGACTGGTTGACCCTTCAGCGCGGCCAGGTAGCCCGCAATCCGTCTTTCGGCCTTTCCAGCATCGCCGCGAATCTGGAAGGCGACGATTTTCGCCACGATCAGATCGAATTTGACGATCCCGCCCTCGATCAGCTGCACCGGCACTTGGACGGCGGCAAGGTAGCCCTTGCGCCTCAACAAGTCGGTTGCGGCGTTGCGGATGTCGCATATGGCTGAAAGCGGTACGGTTCGCCCGACATAGGCCTGGTAGGCGGGGCGCAATATTTCTGCCGGAATACCTTGCGAATTGCCGAATTCGGCGCCCGACAAAGTGAAGGTCAGGTCTGCATAAGCGGGATCGGAAAGCGGGCAGGGCCCGCGCTCGATTTCGTCTTCGACAACGACGCGCGAAGCGATCGCGGGGGCAACTGACGGCTGCGGGCGTCGAATCACTTCCTCGCGTGTCGGCACATTGCCTGGGGTCTGGGCCGGGGCTGGGCTGTAACCGGCGGCCAGTGCTGCGATCGATGCCAGCGGCCAGAGATTGGAACGCCTGTTTCCCATTTTCCCCCCGGACAGGACCAAGGGATTCACAGCCATCCCTGAATATCGTCCTTGGGTGGAATGGCTAGCATCCGGCAATACGCGAAACAACCCGATTGCAGGGTGGAGAGTAGTCAGCCGCCGGTCGCGGCGACCGAGAAAGCTATTAAACTTACTATCTTGAATGAATGTAAATTACCTGACATGTTCGCGACGCTTGCAAGCCGCCGGCGCGATTCGTCGAAAATGGAAGGGCCGACATGGCTAGCCGTTGGCACCAAGCAGGAGGGATGTCTGATGTCCAAGTCGAGCACTTGCTATTCGCGCACGAAATGCACCATTGCGGCCTTGGCTGCCGTTGTAAGCGCTGGCGCGCCTGCCGCTGCCCAAACCATAACGCAGCCTGCTCAGCCGGCCTCCGGCCCTGGCGGAGCCGACTACTCACATGCAGGCGTCCGAGTGACAGCGGGTGGTTTCGGGTTCAATGCCTATTATGTGTTCGAGCCGCTGTCGCCGAAGCCCGCTTCCGCGCCACTTGTCATCATCACCCATGGCTATTTCGAGACATCGGGCTACGACACGATGAAGGATTTGATCACGCACACGGTCCGCAAGGGCAATGTCGTGGTCTACCCACGCTATCAGGATACGATCCTGACCCCCTGTCTCGGCTATCTGCTTAATCCCGAAGGCTGCATTTCTTCCGCGCTCAAGGGCATAAGGGACGGGATCGCGCTATTGCAGTCGAACCAGGATCGCGTGCAGCCGCAGCTCGACAAGGCAAGCTATTTCGGATTTTCCTTCGGCGGCATTATCACCGCGAACCTGACGAACCGCTGGGCAAGCCTGGGATTGCCGCAGCCTCGTGTCATTTTCCTCGACGATCCGCACGATGGCGACGGGTCCAATCTCGAGCACACGCTCGATGCCAGCATGGCGGGCATTCCGTCAAGCGCGCTGGTGCAGTGCCATTCGGGATCCGAAAGTGTAAGTGCCACGGGAGGATGTAACGCTTTCTTCCCCAGGCTCACCCACATTCCGGCTTCCGCAAAAAATCTGGTCGAGACATTTGCGGATAGCCATGGAAGTCCCGCCTTGTCGTCCGCGCATGGTGTTTCCAAGTCGCAACCGACGGATGCTTATGACTGGTATTTCGTCTGGAAATCTTTCGACGCAATGCGTGATTGCGCGTTTTCGGGAACCAATTGCCAGTATGGGTTGGGCGATACGCCCGAGCATCGCTTCAATGGCTTGTGGAGCGATGGCGTGCCGATCCGTCCGTTGACGATCCAGACTTCGGGAGCTCTTGTTCCCTGACCGTGCCATCTCGCTGCGAGGAGTGACCGGCGATGCGGCCATCCGCAATTCTCGTTCCACTGGCGGTAGCCTCGGGTTTGGTCGCGGCGGCGCTGTATATTTCCCTGCATGGCGACGACGACCCGGTCCAGCCGTCGGACGGCAGCGGCCAAGCGCCGGCGCTTGTGGCAGCGCAGCCCGCCCCGGCAGCCGGCGCGGGAACGGAAAGTCCGCCGGCCGATATGGGGCAGCTTGTCCGTTCCGAGCCACGCAATCCGGAGTGGGCCTCGAAGAGCGAAGCGGCGATTCGGGCCAGCATGGTCAAACTTCCCTATATCGACCTCGGCGGCCCGATGAAGATCGTGTGTGCAAGCACCATCTGCGAGGTTTCGGGATCGGCGCCGACGATGCTGGCCGAAAAGGATCTCGGCCAATTCTGGGGATTGCTGCAAAGCCCCGTCGTGCAGGCGTCTTTGAGCAAGGGCGGGTTGCAGATGGGCGGCGCATCTTTTGGCCGTCCGGGCAACCCGCGCGCCTTTGTCATCTACTACAGGCTTGGGATCTGACTTCAGCGGCCTTCAGGCGGCGTGGGCGACCCGAACGCCTGCGCGACGAGCTTGCGGAAGAAGCGCACCGAATTTTCGATTTCCGACGGGTCTCGAGCCAGGACCTGCGCAATCGACAGGCCGCGTATCGCCCAGACGAACAGCCGTACAGCGGCCAGCATTTCCTTTTCGTCCGTCCAGCCGAAGCGACCGAGCATGCCCCTTGCCGAGATGAGTTCGATGCGTTCTTGGGTCGGCCTCACCAGTTCGGCAAGTTCCGCATCGCTTCGCGAAGCCTGGAGAATCTCGATCACGGCCATGCCCGAGGGCTGGCTCAGCACTTCCCAAAGCATGTCGGGCCACTCGTCGATCGCGGATCCGTCATGGCCGTGCTTTTGAAGCCGTTCATATTGCTGATGTTCGTGCTCATAGACCGAGGCGATCACATCCGACATCAACTGCGCGCGCGTGCCGAAATGATAGAGAATGGCGCCGCGGCTGACGCCCGCCTCATCGGCAATCGCTGCGGTGGTCGCGCTGTTGTAGCCCGAGCGGTAAATGACCTGGATGGCGGCTTCGATCAGCGCGGCGCGGGTCTCCGCCGTGCGGTCGGCCTGCTTGCGCCGCGGGCGGGGAGGAGAGTTTTCTGCGGCCGCTATCGTCATTCCCCTGTCTCTGTGCGGAGGTGCCATGCCATCGGCCACGAGAAGATGGCGCACCCGAAGGGATTCGAACCCCTGGCCTCTGCCTTCGGAGGGCAGCGCTCTATCCAGCTGAGCTACGGGTGCCGGAGCCAGCGCCGTTAGCAGGGCCGGAAGAGGCGCGCCACCCCCAATTGCACGAACCTATTTCGCGGCTTTGACCAGTTCGACCGGCTGGAACTTGCCAAGGCCGCAGCTTGCGCCCTGAGTCAGCGTGCCGCCGTTGGTGTGAAGCACGGTGATGATATCGACCGAGCAAAGCTGGCTGAGCGAGGTCTTGTAAAGGAAGCGTTCCTCAAATCCCAGCGACGGACAGCTGCTGGGTAATGTGTTGCGGTACCACTTCTTTGCGCCGGTGCGGAAATCGATCACCTGATCATTGCGGACGCGGGTTTCGCGAATCTGCACGATCGGAAGGCAATCGACCGCTGGTCCGGTTTCGCGCGCTTCGGGGGGTGCCTTGGGCTCGTGCTTCGCGATGGCAGCGCTTCCAGTGCCAAGCAGCGATGCAAGAGCGACAAGAGCAAGTTTGCGTATCATGATCTCCTCCTTAAGTCTTTGCTTTCGCTTTATTTGCCTTCGGTTCTGACTTGGGGCTGAACGAGCAGAGGTTGGCCACGATGCAGCGCCAGCATTCGGGCGTTCGTGCCTTGCAGACATAGCGTCCATGAAGAATCAGCCAGTGATGTGCGCCGACGCGGAACGGGGCGGGGGTCTTGGCCTCAAGCTGTTTTTCAACCGCCAGCGGCGTCTTGCCAGGCGCAAGGCCGGTGCGATTGCCGACGCGGAAAATGTGGGTGTCCACCGCAAAGGTTTCCGCACCGAACGCGCAATTCATGACGACATTGGCGGTCTTGCGGCCGACGCCGGGCAGCTTTTCAAGCGCGTCACGGTCGGCGGGGACTTCTGCGCCATGTTCGGTAACCAGCATTTCAGACAGCGCAATGACATTCTTCGCCTTGGCGTTGAACAGGCCGATGGTCTTGATATGTCGTTTCAACCCGGCCTCGCCGAGCGCGACCATTTGTTCGGGCGTCTTGACCTCCTCGAAGAGCAGGCGTGTCGCCTTGTTGACGCCGACGTCAGTCGCTTGCGCCGAGAGCACGACCGCGACGAGCAGCTGATAAGTGTTGCCGAACGCAAGTTCGGTTTCGGGAGAGGGATTGTCCTCGGCCAGCCTGCGGTAGAATTCGAAGATATCGGCCTTTTTCATGTGCTCGCCATGCCTTGGAGAGGGGGCGGAGGGCAAGGGCCAAGCCCTCAATCGGTGTCGATCCAGAACAGGAGTTGCGCGAGTTCCGACAGCGCGCCCTTCGCTCCGATTTGGAGATCCTCAAATTCACCCTCGGCGATCGCATCGGCCAGACGCTCGATCTTCAGAAGATCAGCCGCAAGCTCGGTGCGGGTCCGTCCAGGGGATATGGTCGCCAGCCTGTCAATCTGCAGGTTGCGGCTTGTCGCGCGGGCAAGAGCAACTTTGCGATCGCTGTATGCGAGTTGGCGGAGCGAGCGGCGGAACCTCAGTGTGGCGCGGTGCCGCTCCGCGATGATGCGTGCCGCCTCTCCGCGCGATTGCGCGCCCGCCACCTGCGCAAGTTCGTCACGATACCATTGCTCATAGACTGTCAGGAACATCGCCGTCTTGTCGTCGAAGTGGCGATAGAAGGTTTGCGGGGCATAGCCCGCCGCGCGTGCAATGCGGTTCGTGTTCGTTCCCTCGAAACCGACTGTTTCGAATTCGGCAATGGCCGCCTCGACAAGGTCTTGCCGCGTGTTGCGCTTCCGTTTTGGCTTCGGGATGGTCATGGGTTTGACTCTAACAAGTGATATTAATATCACAAAGCGATATTCGAATCGCGTATTCCCGGAGGAGCGCATGCCTGAAGCGTCAGAAATTCGCGGTATCGCCATGCGTCCGGCCGATCATCGTTGGGTCGATCACGATCCGGGATCGGCATTTGTCGTCCTGGGAATGCATGGAGAAGGCGGTGTTTCCACCCTGACGCGCTTTTCGGCTGGAACGCTCGGCTCATGGCACACGCACCCGGGCGGAGAGGAATTCTACGTCCTCGAAGGGCATATCCGCGTTGGCGGCGAGGATTTCCGGGCGGGCGACTATCTCTACACGCCGCCAGGGGGCGGCCATCAAGTCGAAGCGATTACCGATGCGCTGCTGTTTGTCTCGCTGCCCAGACTGCCAGTTTACGAAGCTGCGGCGAATTCAGGAACCGAATGAAGGAGGGTCTCATGGATATCGGAACTCTCACGGGCATTGTCGGGCGAGCGCTCCTTGCAATGCTTTTCGTCCTTGCGGGAATATCGAAGATCGCCACCCCGCAACCCTATCTCGATCACATGGCGGAATTCCATGTCCCCGGACTATTATCTATGGCGAGATCGGACTGGAACTGGGCGCCGGCCTTGCGCTCATGTTCGGATATCAGGTGCGATGGGCCGCGCTCGCGTTGGGGCTGTTCTGCATCCTTGCTGCGTTCGTCTTTCATTTCGATCTTGGCAACAAGGTCGAACGGACGATGTTCCTGAAAGACCTAGCCCTTGCAGGCGGGCTCCTCGCAACGAGCGCGGCGACGACGGTACGGCTCGCAGCGGGACCCTGAGCGCGGCGTCGCGATCCTCTGCCGGCTTTCGTTGCGTCTGCAGCTGCTCGTTGCCATAATTGTCGCATGAATCCCATTTCCGGCAGATGCCATTGCGGGCGGATATCCGTGAGGTTGCAAACACAGCGCGCGATCGAGGATTTCGTGCCGCGCGCCGATCAGTGTGGGTTTTGCGTACGTCATCGGGCATCCGCGATTTCCGATCCCGATGGACTGCTGGAATTGACACTGCCTCCAGGGACACCGGAGCCCTATCGTTTCGGCCTTGGTATCACCGATTTTCACGTTTGCGATCGATGCGGTGTGTTCGTCGCGGCGATTTGGTGGGATGGCAAAAACGCTTACGGTGTGGCGAATGTCCCCGCACTGGACGAGCGCGACCGGTTCGGCGCGGCCGTGGCGGCGGATTTCGAAGGCGAGACGATTGCCGATCGGGAGGCACGGCGGCGGCGGACATGGACGCCGGCGCGAATATTACGCTCCGCGTAAGCCACACCCTTGGGATCAGGCCATTCCGCGGTCCTTATATTTCCATAAAACTCGAAATGTATCTTGACTCCCTTCAATAGTTCGATATTTCCACGAATATCGAATCAAACGGAGGTTGAATGCATTCGGATCTCGCGATCAAGGCGCTGGCCGCTCTGGCGCAAGAGCATCGACTGGAGGCGTTCCGGCGGCTTGTGCAGGCAGGCGCTGACGGGCTTTCTGCGGGTGCGCTGGCCGAAGCGCTTGGGGTGCCCAATTCCTCGCTTTCGTTCCATCTCGCACAGTTGAATCATGCCGGGCTGATCGCGCAGCAGCGCGTCGGCCGTTCGCTGATTTACCGTGCCGATTATGCCGCGATGAATGCGCTGGTCGGTTATCTCATGGAAAATTGCTGCAGCGGCGCGGCCTGCGCGCCCGGCACTGCCTGCACCTCCGATAACGAAGAAAGGAATGCTGCATGAAACGCCTGCATATTCATGTCGGGGTCGATAGCCTCGAAAAATCGATCGGTTTCTATTCGACCCTGTTCGGCGCGGCGCCGACCGTGGCCAAGGATGATTACGCCAAGTGGATGCTTGAGGATCCGCGCGTCAACTTCGCGATTTCCGCCGGGCGTCATGCCGCCAAGGGAATCGAGCACCTGGGCATCCAGGTCGAGGACGGCGATGAGCTTGCCCAGGTCTATTCCCGGCTGAAGGCGGCTGACGCGCCTGTGCTAGAGGAGGGTGCGACGACCTGCTGCTATGCTCGCTCCGAAAAAAGCTGGATTGCCGATCCGGACGGGGTCGTCTGGGAAACCTTCCTGACGCACGGCGATGCCACGGTATACGGCGAAAGCCCTGCGTTGCAGCAATTGGCCTCCGCCAACGCGGCGGAAGGGTCGTGCTGCGCGCCGGCCATGGCCGCGCCTGCACCTTCCTGCTGCGGGTGAACGGCCATGAGCGACAGGGTCTATAACGTCCTGTTCCTGTGCACCGGCAACTCGGCCCGTTCGATTCTGGCTGAAGCGATTCTCAACAAGGACGGAGCGGGGCGCTTCCGGGCCTATAGCGCTGGAAGTTTCCCGAAGGGCGCGGTGCATCCCATGGCGCTCCAAGTGCTGTCGAGCCTTGGCTTTTCGACCGAGGGGCTGCGATCGAAGAGCTGGGATGAGTTTGCAGGTGAAGGCGCGCCGCCGATAGATTTCATCTTCACCGTCTGCGACAATGCGGCGGGAGAGACGTGCCCGATCTGGCCCGGCCATCCGATGACCGCGCACTGGGGAATCGAAGACCCTGCCGCCGTTGAAGGAGAGGGGCAGCGCGATGCCTTCGTGACGGCGCTGCGCTATCTGCGCAACCGGATCGACCTTTTCCTCGAACTGCCGATCGCCGCGCTCGACGCGATGACGCTCAAGGCCCGGCTGCGTGACATCGGGGCGACCGAGGGATCGACGGCGCGAGCGGAGGTTTGATGCCGGCTCGGTTTCGCGCCCTTCTGGCCGAAGGGCTGGGATCATTCTTCCTGTTTGCCACTGTCATCGGGTCGGGCATCATGGCCGAACGGTTGGCGGGTGGAAATGTCGCGATTGCGCTGCTTGGCAATACAGTGGCTACGGGAGCGATGCTCTTTGTCCTCATTACCATGCTCGGTCCGATTTCGGGCGCACACTTCAATCCGGCCGTAACCGCAGTGATGGCATTGCGGCGCGAAATCGATGTGCCAACATGCGTTGGCTATGTCGTGACACAGCTGGCCTTCGGCATTGCTGGAGTCTGGGCCGCCCACCTGATGTTCGATTTGCCGATCCTTCAACTTTCGACAAAGGTCAGGAGCGGCTCAGGTCAATGGGCGGGTGAGGCCATAGCCACCTTCGGGCTTCTGGTGACGATTCTCGGCACGACGCGGCACCGGCCCGCCTGGGTGCCAGCAAGCGTCGCGCTATACATTGTTTCGGCCTACTGGTTCACATCGTCCACGAGCTTCGCCAATCCGGCGATTACGGTAGCGCGAAGCCTGTCAGACAGTTTTGCCGGTATTGCGCCAGCCAATGTCGCAGGGTTTGTTGTGGCCCAGTTCGCCGGCGCTCTCTCAGCCCTGGCTGTGGCGCATGTGCTGTTTGACCAGCGGTCCAAGTGAGCGGTTGGAAAGGGCCTGCGTCAGATCCCGATCACCTGATCCATCGTGTAGCGGCCCGCAGGCTGTCGAACGAGCCAGGTTGCCGCGCGAATCGCGCCGCGAGCGAAGATGGTACGGTTTTCCGCATGGTGTGAAAGCGTGATCCGCTCATTGTCAGCCGCGAACAGGACGCTGTGGTCTCCTGCAATGGTTCCGCCCCGGAGTGAGGCAAAGCCGATTGCGCCTTTGGCTCGGGCGCCCATCACGCCGTCGCGACCCCGCTCGGAGTGGCTCGCAAGGTCGATCCCGCGTCCTGCCGCTGCCGCTTCGCCCAGCATTATGGCGGTGCCGGACGGGGCATCGACCTTCATCCGGTGATGAGCCTCTACAATCTCGATATCCCAATCATCGCCAAGCCGGGTGGCCGCTTCCTTGACCAGCCGCGCAAGCAGCGTGACGCCAAGCGACGTGTTGCCCGTCTGGAGAACGGCCACGTGCCGCGCGGCATCGTCGATTGCCTGGTGATGATGCTCTTCAAGGCCAGTGGTGCCGACAAGGATCGGCGTGCCCGCCGCAACGGCCGCGCCGACATTACCGACCAGCGCGGAGGGCGAGGAGAAGTCCAGAAGCACGTCTGCAATCTTGGCAAGGGCGATCGGATCGCCATCCTTGTCGATCCCCCCGGCGACGAATATTCCTGCTTCCACGGCGGCCACTTCGAGTGCGTGCCCCATGCGGCCCGCGCTGCCGATAATGCCGATGCTCGTCATGCTTGCCTGATCCTTCCTTCCCGTGCTTCATGCGCGAGATGGACGACATCCGCAATATCGTGATCCTGACCGGCGCGGGGATTTCCGCCGAAAGCGGGATCGGCACCTTTCGCGATGCCGGAGGGCTCTGGGAGCAGCACAGGGTCGAGGATGTTGCGACGCCCGAAGCCTTTGCCCGCGATCCCAACCTTGTCCTGCGCTTCTACGACATGCGGCGCGAAAATATCCAGAAGGCGGAACCCAATGCCGCGCACCGGGCGCTGGCACACCTCGATTCGGTGTGGCCGGGCGAGCTGACGATCGTGACGCAGAATGTGGACGACCTGCACGAGCGTGCGGGGGCAAAGCGGTTGATCCACATGCACGGCGAGCATCTCTCGGCCTGGTGCACGGCGTGCGATGCGCGGAATGCTTGGCGGGCGAGCCTGCTCGACCGGCCAGCCTGTCCCTCCTGCGGCGTGCCCGCGCTGCGCCCCGACATCGTCTGGTTCGGCGAAATGCCATACCGTATGGGCGAGATCGAAGCCGCGCTGCGGCGCTGTGACCTCTTCGTCTCGATCGGAACATCGGGCGCGGTCTATCCGGCTGCGGGCTATGTCCAGACGGCGCGCAGCTGCGGTGCAAGGACGCTCGAACTCAATCTCGAGCCCTCACAAGGGAGTCAGATGTTTCATGAAAGCCGGTTGGGAAGGGCTGGGGTTCTGGTGCCTGAATGGGTGGCGGAGATGCTGGCTTAATCCACCCAGTCGAGCCCGATGTCGCGGTAATGAGCGCGGTCGTCGTCCCATTTGGGATTGACCTTCACATGCAGATAGAGATGCACCCGCCGTCCGACGGCCTGTGCGATTTCCTTGCGCGCGGCCGACCCGATTTCCTTCAATCGCGCGCCGCCCTTGCCGAGGATGATCGCGCGCTGGCTGGGTCGTTCGACCAGTATCTGCTGATGGATCTCGACAGAGCCGTCCTCGCGCTCGGTATATTTCTCGGTCTCGACGCTGCTTGCATAGGGCAGCTCCGCATGAAGCTGGAGATAGAGCTGTTCGCGCGTGATTTCCGCCGCGTTCATCCGGTCGGTCGCGTCGGACACCTGGTCTTCGGGAAAATGCCAAGGGCCTTCGGGCATGGCCTTGGCCAGCGCGGTCTTGAGTTCCGCGAGGCCATCGCCGGTTGCGGCGCTGACGAACCATGTCTCGTCGAATTTCGCCCGTTGATTGAGCCGCTCGGCATGGACGAGGAGCTTTGCCTTGTCGGCAATGTCGACTTTGTTGATGATCAGGATCTTCGGCTCGGGCCTGTCCTTCAAGGCTTGCGCGATCGGCTCGACCTTGGGGCCAAGCCCGCCCTTTCCGTCAACCACCAGGGCAATGAGGTCGGCTTCTGACGCGCCACTCCACGCCGCTTGCACCATGGCCCGGTCAAGCCGCCGTTTCGGCTCGAAAATGCCGGGCGTGTCGACCAGCATCATCTGCGCCTCCCCCTCGATCGCGATGCCCATCAGCCGGACTCGTGTCGTCTGCGCCTTGGGAGAGACGATCGCGACTTTCTGCCCGACCAGCGCGTTGACGAGCGTCGATTTGCCCGCATTGGGCGCGCCGACAATGGCGATCACGCCGCACTTATGTGTCATGCAAGCTTTCCGAGGAGGGCGGCGGCGGCGGCAGTCTCGGCTTCCTGTTTCGAGCTGCCTTCAGCGGAGGATTCTCCGGCAGAACCGAGCGAGACCGTGACCGTAAAGCGGGGCGCGTGGTGCGGGCCCGAACGGTCGGTGATCGTGTAGACCGGCGGTTTGCGATTGTGCGCCGCCGCCCATTCCTGGAGCGCGGACTTGGGATGGCGCGGCGCGCTCTGGTGTCCTTCCATCAGCGTTGCCCAGTGCCTGCGGATAAAGGCGCGCGCCGGCCCCAGCCCGTGATCGAGCCAGAGCGCACCGATCAGCGCCTCGATCACGTCGCCGATGACATTGTCGCTGTCATAGGCACCGTCGTCGCGCGCCTGCTTGCCGAGCCGGATATGAGGGACGACCCCGATTTCGCGGCCCACCTGCGCGCAACTCGCTCGCGTCACCAGCGCGTTGAGCCGGAACGACAGCTTTCCCTCGGCTTCCCTGTCGTACGTGGCGTATAACCAGTCGGCGATCACGAGCCCCAGAACGCGGTCGCCCAGGAATTCCAGCCGCTCATAGGTTTCCGCCCCGTGGCTGCCGTGGGTGAGCGCGCGCAGATAGAGCGATGGATCGCGCGGCGTGACGCCCAGCGCCGCTTCGAGCCAGGCCGTGACGTCGCTCAAAAGCCCTCGCCGATGCGCTTCCAGCGGGCAGCGGAGAACCAAGTCCAGGGCTTCAGCCACTCGGCACTGCCATCGGTCGAAAAGACCGAGAACCATGCTCGGCCGACGATGTTCTCGGTCGGGACGATACCGATCCCCGCGCCTTCGACGGCGGGATAGCGGCTGTCGGCGCTCCGGTCGCGATTGTCGCCCATCAGGAAGACATGGCCTGCGGGAACCGAAAAGACTTGCGTATCGTCTGCCGGTATCGTGCCGAGATCGAGCACGTCGTAGCTTTTTCCGTTGGGCAGGGTTTCGCGATAGCGCGGATAGCGGCAGCGCTCGCTCCCGTCGCTGGCCTTCTCGCGGAACTCGACGGCGTCCGATTTCTTGCATGCGCTATTGTCCGTCAGCGGCTCGACGAAATCGCCAATGCGCCTCTTCGGGACAGGCGTGCCATTGAGGATGACCTGGCCGTTCCGGACCTCGATCAGGTCTCCGGGAAGGCCGATCACGCGCTTGATATAGTCCTGGTTCTGGTTCGGCGGGGCCTTGAACACCACGACATCGCCGCGCTCGGGATCGCGCCCGAATATCCGCCCACTCCACAACGGCGGCGAAAAGGGAATCGAATAATGCGTGAAGCCGTAAGGCCATTTCGCGACGATCAGATAATCGCCGATCAACAGGCGGGGCAGCATCGATTCGGATGGAATACTGAACGGCGAAAAGACGAAGCTGCGCAGGACGAGAACAAAAAGCGCGAGCTTTACCAGAAATGCGGTGAAGCTGCTTTCCTGTTTGGCGGTGGTGTGTGGTCTGCTCATGGCCTTGCGCTCTGCGTTTTTGTCGGCACCGCGTCAAGCGGGGCTGGTTTGCGCCGGTTATCCCGTTTAGGAGGCAGGCTCATGCGACAGGGAGACAGGCAGCTATGATCGCGGGCGATTGGACATTCCTCGATGGCGGGCCCGGCCCTTCGCTGGCTGAGCTGTTCGCCGCCGATCCCGGTCGTGTCGAAGCCTTGTCCCTTGGCGTTTCGGGAATCTGGTTCGACTGGGCGAAGACGCACCTCACCGAACCTTTGCTGGCCGGTTTCGAAGCTCTTGCGGCTACGCGCAACTTCCCTGCAAGGCGCGACGACCTGTTCTGCGGGCGCATCGTAAACCCGACCGAAGGCCGCGCGGCGGAGCATAGTGCGGAACGCGGCGAAGGCGCCGCCGAGAGCGTTCAGCGGGCCAAAGCCTTTCACGGAAGGATGCGCAGCCTGATCGATGCGATAGAGGCGGGCGCGCTGGGCGACGTCAGGCACATCCTTCACATCGGCATCGGCGGTTCGGCATTGGGACCGAACCTGCTTGTCGACGCCCTTGGCCGCGACGCGAGGCGCTACGATGTCGCGATCGTTTCGAATGTCGATGGCGCGGCTTTGAAAGAAGTGTTCGAGCGCTTCGATCCCCACAAGACACTGCTTGCCGTGGCGTCAAAAACGTTCACGACAACCGAAACGATGCTCAACGCCGAAAGCGCGCTGAACTGGATGATCGCGGCGGGGGTCGAGGACGCGCAGGGCCGTGTGATCGCGCTGACGGCCAACCCGCAGAAAGCCTTTGACTGGGGCGTGGACGAAACACGCATCCTGCCATTCGCGGAGACTGTCGGCGGGCGATATTCGCTGTGGTCGAGCATCGGCTTTCCAGCGGCCGTCGCGCTTGGCTGGAGCGCCTTTGAGGAAATGCTCGAAGGCGCGGCCGAAATGGACCGGCACTTCCGGCTTGCGCCGCTTGCCCGCAATGCCCCCTTCATTGCGGCGTGTGCGGACCTCTATTATGCGCAGGCGCGCGGCTGCGAAACGCGCGCTGTGTTCGCCTATGACGAACGGTTGCGGCTGCTGCCGTCCTATCTCCAGCAGCTCGAAATGGAATCGAACGGCAAATCGGTCACCACCGATGGCCAACCGCTTGCAAGGCAGTCCGCGGCGATCACATGGGGCGGCGTGGGGACCGATGCCCAGCATGCAGTCTTCCAGCTGCTTCATCAGGGCACGAGACTTGTGCCGGTCGAATTCATTGCCTGCATCGAACCCGGCCACGATCTCGACGACGCGCATCACCGCCAGTTGCTCAACAATTGCTTTGCCCAGGGCGCGGCGTTGATGGCCGGGCGCGCCAATCCGGACGGCGCGCGTGCCTATGCAGGGGACCGGCCTTCGTCCACGCTTCTGCTCGATCGGCTCGATCCACGCACGCTGGGCGCGCTGATCGCTTTTTACGAACACCGGGTGTTTGCGAACGCCGTGCTACTCGGCATCAATCCGTTCGACCAGTTCGGCGTCGAACTGGGCAAGGAAATGGCCCGGGCAATGGACAGCGATGCGGCCGCTTTCGATGCGTCGACCAACGCGCTCATGGCACGCGCGTTCGAATAGGAAAGGGGCGGCGTGGTCATGCGGTTCAATCTCGTTCTTGCGCTGCTCGCGCTCGGAGTTTCGCTTCCTGCCGTTGCAGCGGATCGCGAGCGCCAGCTTGTGGTGCGTGGCGACCGGTTGTTCATCCCCGTGACCGTGAATGGCAGGCAAGTCGAGGCGCTACTCGATTCCGCCGCCGAAGCGACGCTGGTGGACGACGATCTCGCCAAATCGCTAAACCTTGCCCTGACTGGTGGCGAGTCCGTCAAAGGCTCGGGTGGCGAAGACAAGGTGCGCTTTGCCGAAGGCGTGAACATCCATGCGGCCGATACCGATCTCAAGGGCCTGACGGTCGCTGTCCTCGATCTCGAAGATCTTTCGGCGCGGCTTGTCGGCAGCAAGGTGCAGATGATTCTCGGCCGGGAATTTTTCGATGCCGGGCGCTTCCGCCTGGATATTGGGCGCAGCACGATCCGCAGGCTCGTTAGTGCTGCTAAGGCCAAGGGCACGTTGCTGCCGCTGGCTACTCATCGCGGGATCGAAGGCTTTCCCGTCACGATCGAGGGGCATGCAGGGATTCAGGCTGCGTTCGACCTTGGCAATGGCAGCGAGGTGTTGATCGGGCGGCAGGCTGCCGACCGACTGGGAATCGGCGCCCCGGGCCGGGTGATCGAACGAAAAAAGGGCGGCGGGATCGGGGGATCGATCGACCGCGATATCGTGATGCTCTCCAGCATTACCATTGCCGGCAAGATCTTCACCGATGTTCGCGCGGCCATCGATGAACAGGACAGCCAGAGCGACGTGAATATCGGCGTAAACATTCTTCGGCACTTCGTGATCGTCACCGATTTCCCGGGCCACAAGCTGTGGCTTGCCCCGCGCTGAAAGCCATATCGATTACTCTGATAGCAAAAAGGCATTGGCGGCGGTGCGCCTGCCCTCCTAAATCGCCACCCGGAACGGAGCATCCACATGACTTTCGATTTTGACCTGTTTGTGATCGGCGCCGGTTCAGGCGGTGTCAGGGCTGCGCGGATCGCTGCGCAGCATGGCGCGCGCGTGGCGGTTGCCGAGGAATATCGTGTTGGGGGGACTTGCGTCATTCGCGGCTGCGTGCCGAAGAAAATGCTCGTCTATGGCGCGCATTTCGCCGAGGACCTGCACGAAGCCGCGAGCTTCGGCTGGGATATAGAAGGCGCCAGCTTCAATTGGCCTCGCCTGCGCGATCTGGTCCAGAAGGACGTTACGCGGCTTGAGGGCCTTTACACGCAAGGCCTCGACAATAATCGCGTCGAGATATTCGCCGAGCGTGCGACAGTGACGGGGCCGAACGCCGTGCGGCTGGCAAGCGGCCGCGAAATCACCGCAAAGATCATCCTGGTTGCAACCGGTGCCTGGCCTGCGCGGCCCGACGTGCCGGGCGCGGAACTCGGGATCAGTTCGAACGAAATCTTCCACCTGGAGGCGCTGCCGCGGCGCGCGATGATCGTCGGCGCAGGCTATATCGCCAATGAATTTGCGGGGATACTGCATGCGTTTGGCGTTCATGTGACGCTTGTCACGCGTGGCGACCGGATGTTGCGCGGCTATGACGAGGAGATTGTCGATCATCTTGTCGGCCTGACGCGCAAGAAAGGGATCGACCTTCGCTTCAATTTCCCCTTGAAGTCCATCGCGCGCGGTGAAGATGGCTGCCTGATCGTCGATGGCGGCGAGCAAGGGCGCTTCGAGACCGATCTTGTGCTGTGCGCGGCCGGCCGCAACCCCAATACCAAAGGACTCGGGCTCGAAGCGGCGGGCGTGACGCTCGACAAGGCAGGCGCGGTGGTTGTCGATGAATACAACCAGTCCTCGGTTCCGAGCATTTATGCGGTCGGCGACGTGACCAACCGGGTCCAGCTCACGCCGGTTGCGATCCGCGAAGGCCATGCCTTTGCCGACACGGTTTTTGGCGGGTTGAAACGCACCGTCGATTATCGCGCAATCCCGACGGCGGTCTTCGCGAGCCCGCCGATTGCCGGTGTCGGGCTGACCGAGGCGCAGGCGCGCGCGGAATTCGGCGACGCGGTGAAAGTCTATCGCAGTGATTTCCGTCCGATGAAGAATGTCGTCTCGGGCCGCCAGGAACGCGGGCTTTACAAGATGATCACCGCCGGGCCCGAAGAAAAGGTCGTCGGGCTCCACCTGATCGGGCCGGACAGCTCGGAAATCCTTCAGGCGGCGGCAATTGCGGTGAAAGCAGGGCTCACCAAGGCTGCCTTCGACGATACGGTCGCGCTGCATCCGAGCATGGCGGAGGAACTGGTGCTGCTCAAATAGGGCGCTTCACCCCACCCGGTTGGCCACCAGATCGCCCACGACCGCTGGATCGGCGAGTGTCGTCGTGTCGCCAAGGTTGCTCACATCGCCTTCCGCGATCTTCCTGAGGATGCGGCGCATGATCTTACCCGATCGGGTCTTGGGCAGGCCCGGGGCGAACTGGATGGCGTCGGGCGTGGCGATCGGCCCGATTTCCTTCCGGACCCAGCTGCTCAGTTCCTTGCGAAGGTCTTCGCTTGCGGTGTCGCCGGCATTGAGGGTCACATAGGCATAGATTCCCTGACCCTTGATATCGTGCGGGAAGCCCACGACCGCCGCTTCCGCCACCTTCGGATGCAGCACAAGCGCGCTTTCGACTTCCGCGGTCCCCATGCGGTGCCCCGAGACGTTGATGACGTCATCGACGCGGCCCGTGATCCACCAATAGCCGTCTTCGTCCCGCCGCGCGCCGTCTCCAGTGAAATATTTGCCCGGATAGGTCGTGAAATAGGTCTCGAAGAAGCGCTGATGATCGTTCCACACTGTCCGCATCTGGCCGGGCCAGCTGCGCGTGATGCACAGATTGCCGCTGGTCGCGCCGTGCAGCACCTTGCCCTCGGCATCGACAAGCTGCGGCTCGATGCCCGGCATCGGCTTTGTGGCGGAGCCCGGCTTCAGATCCGTCGCACCTGGCATGGGCGCGATCAGCGCGGCGCCGGTCTCGGTCTGCCACCAGGTGTCGATGATCGGACACCGCCCTTCGCCGACAACGCTGTGGTACCAGCGCCAGGCTTCCGGGTTGATGGGCTCGCCAACAGTCCCGAGCAGTTTCAGAGACTTGCGCGATGTTTTTGTAACATATTCGTCACCCTCGCGCATCAGCGCGCGCAGCACGGTCGGGGCCGTATAGACGATCTGCACCTTGTGCCGGTCCACGACCTCCCAGATCCGGCTCGGGGTGGGCCAGTTGGGCACGCCTTCGTACATGAGCGTGGTCGCACCGTTCGCAAGGGGGCCGTAAAGAATATAACTGTGCCCCGTGACCCATCCGATATCGGCGGCGCACCACCATATGTCGCCGGAGCGATAGTCGAAGGCGAGTTCGTGCGTCAGGCTGGCCCAGAGGAGATAGCCGCCGGTCGTATGGAGCACGCCCTTGGGCTTGCCCGTCGACCCCGACGTGTAAAGAATGAACAACGGATCTTCCGCGCCCATTGTCTCCACCGGGCAGGTGTCCGGCACCAAGGCGGCCGCTTCGTGATACCAGATGTCGCGCCCCGGCTGCATGATGACATGGTTGCCGGTCGCTTTCACGACGATGACGCGCTTCAGGCTGGGGCATTGCGGGGCCGCTTCGTCAACATTGGCCTTGAGCGGGACAGTCTTGCCGCCGCGTCGGCCTTCGTCGGCCGTGACGATATAAGCGGAATCGCAATCCTGGACGCGCCCGGCGATCGAATCCGGGGAAAAGCCACCGAAGATCACCGAATGGATCGCGCCGATCCGCGCGCAGGCAAGCAGCGCGAATGCTGCTTCCGGAATCATCGGCATGTAGATGGTGACGCGATCGCCCTTTTCGACGCCCTGCGCCTTCAGGACATTCGCAAAGCGGCACACTTCCGCATGAAGTTGCCGATAGGTGAAGGTACGAGGCTGCTCCTTGGGGTCGTCCGGCTCCCAGATGATGGCGGTCTGTTCGCCTCGGGTCGCGAGATGGCGGTCGATGCAATTGGCTGCCGCGTTGATCTTGCCGTCGGAAAACCATTGGATGTGGAAAGTCGTGGCGTCGAATGACCAGTCGCCAGCGATTTCTGGCCTCTTGATCCAGTCGAGCCTTTTTGCCTGTTCGAGCCAGAACGTGCCCGGGTCTCCCAGCGCGCGGCCATAGAGCTGCGTATATTTTTCTGCATTGATCCGCGCCTTTTTGGCCCATTCTGCGGGAACCGGGAAAAGGTCCTGTCCGTCCATCCTGCACTCCATCTCGCTGTTGCGTCTATTGGCTAACCCGCCGTTCAGGGCAAGCCCCGATTGGCGATTGAACGCGTTTCAATTCGCTACTAGTCTCTCCAGAAAATTGAGGAGAACCAGCATGGCAGGCACAGTCTTGGTCACCGGGGGCAGCGGCTATATCGGTGGCTTCATCATCCGCCAGTTGGTGGGGGAAGGCTGGACGGTCCGCACCACGATCCGGAACTTCGCGCGGGAGGCCGAAGTCCGAAAATCGCTTGGCGTTGACGACAGCAAGGTCAAATTCTTCGCAGCCGAACTGATGAACGACGCAGGTTGGGCAGAAGCGATGGCCGGATGCAGCCATGTCGCGCATATTGCCTCCCCAATCCCGCCCCATGCTCCGAAACATGAAGACGAACTGATCCAGCCGGCACGTGAAGGCGCGTTGCGGGCATTGCGCTTCGCAAAGGAAGCGGGAGTGAAGCGTTTCGTGATGACGTCGTCCGCGGCGGCCATTGCCTATGGCCATGGCAAGGGGAACCGGACCTACACCGAAAAGGACTGGACCAATGTCGACGGGCCCGATGTCTATGCCTATGTGAAATCGAAGACGATCGCTGAACGCGCGGCGCGAGACTGGGTGGCGGCGGAAGGCGGGGGCATCGAATATGTTGCGATCTGTCCGGCGGCCGTGCTGGGGCCGGTTGTCAGCAGCGATTTCTCGCCTTCGCTTGAAGTCGTGAAAAAGCTGCTCGAGGGCGCGTTGCCCGGTTGCCCGGATTTCGGCTTTGGCATCGTCGATGTCCGCGATGTGGCCGATCTTCATGTCCGCGCGCTCAATGCGCCCGATATGGCCGGGGAGCGCTTTGTCTGTTCGGGACCGTTCCTGAAGATGATCGATGTCGCCCGAATCCTGAAAGCCAATATGGGCGATCGGGCAAAGAAGGTGCCGACGCGCACGCTTCCCGATTTTTTGGTCCGGATCGTTGCGCTGTTCGATCCGGTCGTGAAGCAGGTCGTGGGCGAACTGGGCAACGTCCGCAACATGGATGCGACACACGCCAGGGAAGTGCTTGGCTGGGTCGCGCGTCCACCTGAACAGGTGATTGTCGATACGGCGAAAAGCCTGATCGAACACGGGATCGTGAAGGTCTGAGTTAGCCGATCCGGTAGGGCACGACATCCCGCCGGTCCGGATCGACGATGATCTCGCGGTCCGAAGGCGGGAAGGCGCGCTGGTCGCAGTCGGAGCGGGGGCAGAGGCGGCAGGATATGCCGATCCGCGTTGCCGCCCGGTCCGACGCAAGGTCCAGCCCGTCAGCATAGATGAATTCGCGCGCATGATCCGCCTCGCAGCCCAAAGCCACGGCATAGCGGCGGGGGCTGCGGTCATAGCTCCCCGAAGGCTTCACCAGCCCCTTCGCCATCGAGACGTAGCGCACGCCATCGGGCGTCTCGGCCAGCTGGACAAGGATGCGATCCGGGATCGCGACGGCCTCATGCACGATCCACAAGGGGCAGGCGCCGCCGAACCGTGCAAACTGGAGCCGCGTCGCCGAATGCCGCTTGGTGATGTTGCCTGCCATGTCGACCCGGCAGAAGAAGAAGGGAATGCCGCGCTGCCCCGGCCTTTGCAGCGTCGAAAGCCGGTGGCAGGCCTGTTCGAAACTGACGCCGAAGCTCTGCCGCAACCGATCGATATCGTGCCGCATGCTGCGTGCGGCCTCGCGGAACCGGGCATAGGGCATCAGGAGCGCGCCTGCCGCATAGTTCGCCAGCCCGACGAACAGCAATTGCCGCGCCGCCGCCGTGCGCAGGCGCGCGCCTTCCACCACACCGGCGATTTCGCGCCGTAGCGCGACGGCGACAAGCTGGTGCGCAAGCTGGAAACGCCGGCTTTCGGCCGGCTGCCCCTGGTCGACGATCAGGTGGCGCATCGTCGCGTCGAAATCGCGCAAGCCTCCGGCGCTCTGATAGATCAGCGAGATGCCAAGATCGTGCCGAAGGTAGCGTTCCAGCGCTTCAATGCTCGGTGAAGTGCCCCCAAGCTGCGAGGCAAGCGTCTCTGCGGCGCGATCGAGCGGGTCGACATAGTTTCCGGCATCGTGAAACCAGTCGCGAACCTCTTCCCACGGCAACCGGTTGCCGCCCGCATTGTCGCTCGACATGGCTTCGTCGACGATCTGGATGCGCTCGCCCAGGCGGCGATAGGCGGCGTGGAGCTGGATGAACTGGTCGGCCAGCGCCGGCTGCTGCTCCGCGAAGCGGGAGAGCTGTTCGGGCAAAAGGCTGTTGGTGAAGACCGGATCGGCCGCGGCCTCGCGCAAGGCGGCAAAGCGACGGGTCGCGCCGTCTTCCTCGAAACTTTCCCAATCGAGCGGGAACTCGCGCGCCAGCGCCTCGAGCAGCGGCGGCGTCAACGGCCTGTCGTCATGCTCCAGCTGGGAGAGGTAGGACACGCTGATTCCCAGCCGCGCCGCCATGTCAGCCTGTTTCAGGCTGCGCATGTCACGCAGTTGCTTCAGTCTTTCGCCCGCGAAAATCCGGCGCTTCGTCATGACAATGACGTAGCGGAAATCCGGATTTTTGCAAAGTCCATATTTGCAAGTTTGCAAATTCACATTTGCCTTTTGCCGCAAACGCGCCGAAAACGCGCGCTTTGCGAACAGGGGAAACTCATGTCCTCCAATATTGCAGAGCTCGAAAAGCGGCGGGCGGCGGCCCGTATGGGCGGCGGGCAGAAGCGGATCGACGCACAGCACGCCAAGGGGCGGCTGACCGCGCGCGAGCGGCTGGACATCCTGCTCGACGAAGGCTCGTTCGAGGAGCTCGACATGTATGTCGAGCATAACTGCACCGATTTCGGGATGCAGGACACGAAGATCATGGGCGATGGCGTCGTCACCGGATCGGGAACGATCAACGGGCGGCTGGTCTTCGTGTTCTCGCAGGATTTCACCGTGTTCGGCGGCTCGCTTTCGGAACGGCACGCGCAGAAGATCTGCAAGGTGATGGACAATGCAATGAAGGTCGGCGCGCCCGTCATCGGGCTCAATGACTCAGGCGGCGCGCGCATCCAGGAAGGGGTGGCCAGTCTTGGCGGCTATGCCGAAGTATTCCAGCGCAATGTGCTGGCCTCGGGCGTGGTGCCGCAGATTTCACTGATCATGGGACCATGCGCGGGTGGGGCGGTCTATTCCCCTGCAATGACGGACTTCATCTTCATGGTGAAGGACAGCAGCTACATGTTCGTGACCGGGCCCGATGTGGTGAAGACCGTCACCAACGAGGTCGTCAGCCAAGAGGAACTCGGCGGCGCGATCACGCACACGACCAAATCGGGCGTAGCAGATGTCGCGTTCGAGAACGATATCGAAGCGCTGCTCGCCGCGCGCGATTTCTTCGACTTCCTGCCGGAAAACAACCGGATGCCGGTTCCCGAACGGCCGACGGCGGACCCGTGGGACCGCGCGGAGCCAAGCCTCGACACGCTGATCCCGGCCAATGCCAACCAGCCCTATGACATGCATGAGGTCATCCGCAAGACGCTCGACGAGGGCGACTTCTTCGAAATCCAGCCGGCGCATGCGGGCAATATCATTGTCGGCTTCGGGCGCATCGAAGGGCGGACGGTGGGCGTGGTCGCGAACCAGCCGATGGTTCTGGCAGGCTGCCTCGATATCGCGGCTTCGAAAAAGGCCGGGCGGTTCGTACGCTTCTGCGATGCGTTCGATATCCCGATCCTCACCTTTGTCGATGTGCCCGGCTTCCTGCCCGGTGTCAGCCAGGAGCATAACGGCATCATCAAGAATGGCGCGAAACTGCTCTTTGCCTATGCCGAAGCGACCGTGCCCAAGATCACGGTGATCACGCGCAAGGCCTATGGCGGGGCCTATGACGTCATGGCGTCAAAGCATTTGCGCGGCGACCTCAACCTTGCCTGGCCGACCGCCGAAATCGCGGTGATGGGCGCGAAAGGCGCGGTGGAAATCATCTTCCGCTCCGACATCGGCGATCCCGAAAAGATCGCCGAACGGACCAAGGAATATGAAGACCGCTTCGCCAACCCGTTCGTGGCGGCGAGCAAGGGGTTCATCGATGAGGTGATCATGCCGCACTCGACGCGGCGGCGGATTGCATTGGGGTTGCGGAAACTGCGGAACAAGACGCTCGAGAATCCGTGGAAGAAGCATGACAATATTCCGTTATGAGCCACCCGCTAATTGGTTTGCTCATGTTTGGGATCTCTTGGATGGCGGGCATCCGGGGTCACCGAGGATGGGCAGCTCAAAAGATGGTTTTCTTCGGTAGCATTCGTGACCGGGGACCGTTTGATCGCAAGACACAGCCGATGCGATTCTGGTTTTGTACCGTATGGATTGTTTTCTGCACTCTAGCCTTTCCAATTTGGGTTTGGGGTCTTTTAGATGGGAGTTTGAAATGAGACTAGGTCGCCTCAATCATATCGGCGTGGCAACGCCCTCCATCCCTGACAGCATTGCCCATTGGCGCGATGTGATGGGGGCGACGAAAATCCATGAGCCGTTCGACATGCCGACGCAGGGCGTGAAGGTCTGCTTCGTTGATACGCCCAACACCCAGATCGAGCTGATCGAGCCGCTGGGCGCGGACTCGCCGATTCACGGTTTCCTTGCGAAGAATCCGCTCGGCGGTCAGCATCATGTCTGTTTCGAAGTGCCCGATATCCACGCCGCAAAGGCCGAATTCGAGGCAATGGGCAAGAAGGTCCTCGGCGAACCGCGGATCGGCGCGCACGGGACTTTGATCTTCTTCGTCCACCCCAAGGACATGGGCGGGATGCTGACCGAAATCATGGAGACGCCGAAAGGGCATTAGTGCGCGGCCGGCCTTATCGTCATCCTGAACTCGTTTCAGGATCCATGATCACGATGGTGCAAGGCCTGGCGGGCTTGAGTTCATGGATGCTGAAACAAGTTCAGCATGACGGGTTTGGATAGTTGGAGAGATAGAAGAATGACCTACGAAACGATCAAATTCGGCATTGCAGACAATATCGCGACCATTACCCTCAACCGCCCGGAACGGCTCAATGCTGCGCCGCCGCAGATGTTCGACGAGATTTCCGAAGCGCTTGACGCCTTGGACGGTGCTCGCGCGGTACTCATCACGGGCGAGGGCAGGGCATTCTGCTCGGGCGCCGATCTGGCGGCGCGCGGTGAGGGGGCGAAGCTCGCTGGTGGCGGCGGGCCCTATGGCGCGCTGACGCGGCATTACAACCCGACGATGCTCAAGCTCGCGCGGCTCAATGTTCCGGTCATCACGGCCGTGAACGGCCCGGCGGCAGGCGTCGGGTGCAGTCTTGCTCTGGCCAGTGACTTCGCGATTGCGGGCAAGTCCGCCTATTTCCTGCAGGCATTCGTCAACATCGGGCTGGTGCCCGATGGCGGTGCAAGCTGGATGCTCACGCGGCTGCTGGGCAAGGCGCGTGCGACCCAGATGATGATGCTGGGTGAGAAGATTTCGGGCGAGCAGGCGGCCGATTGGGGGCTGATCTACAAATGCGTCGACGATGCCGCGCTGGCCGAAGAAGCGCAGGCGCTTGCGGCGCGGCTGGCCAATGGCCCGACGCTGGCGCTCGGGATCATGCGGCAGAATATCGCGGCCGCGCTCGATGGCGACTATGCCAGCGCGCTGCTCCGCGAAGCCGAAGGGCAGCGGATCGCAGGGGCAAGCGCCGATGCGATGGAGGGTGGCATGTCCTTCCTCCAGAAGCGCAAGCCGGAGTTCAAGGGCAAATAAGATGGCGGATATCGACGATTGGAAGGCTGCGGCGGCCAAGGAGGTCAAGGGCAAGGACCTGACCTGGCACACGCCGGAAGGGATCGAGGTCAAGCCGCTTTATACGGCGGATGATGCGCAGAATCCCGGCCTTCCGGGCTTTGCGCCGTTCACGCGCGGCGTCCGTGCGTCGATGTATGCCGGGCGGCCCTGGACGATCCGGCAATATGCAGGATTCTCGACCGCCGAGGAGTCGAATGCCTTTTACAGGCGCAACCTCGCGGCTGGCCAGAAAGGCTTGTCGGTCGCCTTCGACCTCGCGACGCATCGCGGCTATGACTCGGATCATCCGCGCGTCGTGGGCGATGTCGGCAAGGCCGGCGTCGCGATCGACAGCGTCGAGGACATGAAGATCCTGTTCGACGGAATTCCACTCGACCAGATGTCCGTTTCGATGACGATGAACGGCGCGGTGATCCCGATCCTCGCTTTCTTCATCGTCGCGGGCGAGGAGCAGGGGGTTTCACAAGACAAGCTCGACGGGACCATCCAGAATGACATTCTGAAGGAGTTCATGGTCCGCAACACCTATATCTATCCGCCCGAACCCTCAATGCGGATCGTTTCGGATATCATCGCATATACTTCGGCCAACATGCCGAAATTCAACAGTATTTCCATTTCCGGCTACCACATGCACGAAGCCGGGGCGACGGCGGTGCAGGAACTGGCCTTCACCATTGCCGATGGCAAGGAATATGTGAAGCGCGCCATGGCTACGGGGCTCGATATCGATGCCTTTGCAGGCCGCCTGAGCTTTTTCTTCGGTATCGGCATGAACTTTTTCATGGAAGTGGCGAAGCTGCGCGCCGCGCGGACCTTGTGGCACAGGGTGATGGACGGGCTGGGCGCGAAGGACGAACGCTCCAAGATGCTCCGCACGCATTGCCAGACCTCGGGCGTGTCGCTGCAGGAGCAGGATCCTTACAACAACGTCATCCGCACGACGATCGAGGCGATGGCGGCCGTTCTCGGGGGAACGCAAAGCCTTCACACCAACGCCCTGGACGAAGCGATCGCGCTGCCGACGGACTTTTCGGCGCGCATCGCCCGCAACACGCAGATCGTGCTGGCCGAGGAAAGCGGGATCACGAAGGTCGTCGATCCGCTGGGCGGGTCCTTCTATATCGAGGCGCTCACCGGCGAGCTGGTCGACCGGGCATGGGCGATCATCGAGGATATCGATGCGATGGGCGGCATGACCAATGCCGTGGCGACGGGCATGCCGAAGCGGATTATCGAAGAAGCCGCTGCCGCCAAACAGGCGCGGGTCGACAGGGGTGAGGACGTGATCGTCGGCGTCAACAAGTACAAGCCGGCGAGCGAGGAGCATCTCGACACGCTCGAGGTGGACAATGCGAAGGTGCGCGAGGGTCAGGTCGCGCGCATCCGCGCGGTGAAGGCGTCGCGCAACGAAGCTGCGTGCCAGGCGGCGCTCAAGGCGTTGACGAACGGCGCGCGTGAAGGGGCGAACGTGCTGGCGCTGGCCATCGAGGCGGCGCGGGCGCGAGCGACGCTCGGCGAAATCTCGGATGCGATGGAGGCCGCTTTCGGCCGTTACGCGACAGTGCCGGCGCCGGTCACGGGCATCTACGGCAAGGCCTATGCGAACGACGCACGCTATGCCCAAGTGGTCGATGGCGTGGATGCCGTCAGCCGCCGCCTCGGCCGCAAGCCGCGGCTGCTGGTCGCGAAGATGGGGCAGGACGGGCATGATCGCGGGGCGAACGTGATTGCGTCCGCGTTCACGGACATGGGGTTCGAGGCGATCCCGGGCCCGCTGTTCCAGACGCCCGAGGAAACGCTTGCGCTCGCGCTCGAAAAGCAGGTCGACGCTATTGGCGCCTCTTCGCTTGCCGCCGGGCACAAGACGCTGATCCCCGAACTCATCCGCCTGCTCCGCGAAGCAGGGCGGAGCGACATCAAGGTTTTCGCCGGCGGTGTTATCCCGCCGCAGGATTATGAGTTTCTGAGGAACGCCGGCGTCGTCGGGATCTATGGCCCCGGCACCAACGTCGTCGAATGCGCAGCGGATGTCCTCCGCCTGCTTGGACACAATATGCCCCCCGAACAGGAAGCCACCGAATGACCCCGAGAAACGACTGGACCCGTGCAGAAATCGCGGACCTGTTCGACCTGCCCTTTGCCGAACTCATGTATCGCGCACAGACCGTCCACCGCGAAAACCACACGGCGGACGAGGTCCAGCTCTGCACCCTGCTTTCGATCAAGACCGGCGGATGCCCGGAGGATTGCGGCTATTGCAGCCAGTCCGCGCATGCCGAAACCGGCCTCAAGGCGGAAAAGCTGATGAATGTGGAGGCCGTGCTCGCTTCGGCCCGCGAGGCCAGGGCGGCGGGTTCGCAGCGCTTCTGCATGGGCGCCGCGTGGCGCAACCCCAAGGACCGGGACATGCCGGCGATCGTCGAGATGGTCGAAGGCGTCCGCGCGCTCGGCATGGAAACCTGCATGACGCTCGGCATGCTCAGCCGCGAACAGGCCGAGTTGCTGGGCGTGGCCGGGCTCGATTATTACAATCACAACATCGATACCTCGCCGGAGAATTACGGCAACGTCATCACCACGCGCACGTTCCAGGACCGGCTCGATACGCTGAAGGAAGTTCGCCGCGCCGGGATTTCGGTGTGCTGCGGCGGAATCGTTGGCATGGGAGAGACGCGCGAGGACCGCGTCGGCTTCATCCACGCGCTGGCGACATTGCCGAGGCACCCGGAAAGCGTGCCCGTTAACGCCCTTATTCCGATCAAGGGGACCGTTCTGGGCGACATGCTGGCCGATACGCCGCTCGCAATGATCGATGATATCGAATTCGTCCGCACGATCGCGGTCGCCCGGATCACGATGCCGAAATCGATGGTCCGCCTGTCCGCCGGCCGCGAAAGCATGTCGGACGCGACGCAGGCACTGGCGTTCATGGCAGGGGCCAATTCGATCTTCACGGGGGACAAGCTGCTGACCAGCGCCAATGCCGGAGACAGCCGCGACGCCGCCCTTTTTGCTCGGCTCGGGCTTCGGGCAATGGAAGCGGAGGAACCGATGCGGGCCAATATTCTGGAAGCGGCAGAATAATATGTTCAAGAAGATCCTGATCGCGAACCGCGGCGAGATCGCCTGCCGGATCATCCGCACGGCGAAGGAGATGGGGATAGCGACGGTCGCGGTCTATTCGGATGCCGACGCGCGCAGCCCGTTTGTGCTCATGGCGGATGAGGCGGTCCATATCGGGCCTTCTCCTGCCGCGCAGTCCTATTTGCTGGTGGACAAGATCATCGCAGCCTGCAAGGCGACCGGCGCTGAAGCCGTCCATCCCGGCTATGGCTTCCTTTCCGAACGCACCAGCTTTGCGCAGGCGCTGGCCGACAACGGCATCGCATTCATCGGCCCGCCGATCGGTGCGATTGCGGCGATGGGAGACAAGATCGAGTCCAAGAAGCTTGCGCTCGAGGCGGGCGTCAACGTCGTCCCCGGCTTTGTCGGGGAGATCGACGACACCGAGCATGCCGTGCGGATCGCGGACGAGATCGGCTATCCGGTGATGATGAAGGCGTCCGCCGGCGGCGGTGGCAAGGGCATGCGGCTCGCCTATAGCGAGAAGGATGTCCGCGAAGGCTTCGAGGCGACCAAGCGCGAAGGGCTGGCGAGCTTCGGCGACGATCGGGTCTTCATCGAGAAATTCATCCTCAACCCGCGCCACATCGAGATCCAGATTCTGGGCGACCAGCACGGGAACATCGTCTATCTCAACGAACGCGAATGCTCGATCCAGCGGCGCCACCAGAAGGTCGTCGAGGAAGCGCCGTCGCCCTTCGTGACGCCGGCGATGCGCAAGGCCATGGGCGAGCAATGCGTCGCGCTGGCGCGGGCGGTGGGCTATTATTCGGCAGGGACGGTCGAGCTGATCGTGAGCGGCGCCGATCCGAGCGGCGAGAGCTTCTATTTCCTCGAAATGAACACCCGGCTCCAGGTCGAGCATCCGGTAACGGAATGCATTACCGGCGTCGATCTCGTCGAGCAGATGATCCGCGTGGCAGCGGGCGAGAAACTGCCATTCGCGCAGGATGATGTGCAGTTGAACGGCTGGGCAATCGAAAACCGCGTCTATGCGGAGGACCCCTATCGCGGTTTCCTCCCCTCGACCGGGCGGCTGGTGCGTTACAATCCGCCTGTCGAAGACGATGGCGTCCGCGTCGACGACGGCGTGGCGGAAGGCGGAGAAGTCTCGATCTATTACGATCCGATGATCGCGAAGCTCATCACCTATGGCGACACGCGCGCGGAAGCGATCGACCGGCAGATTCTTGCGCTCGACCAGTTCGAGATC
The DNA here is from genome assembly GCA_041916635.1 of Sphingomonadaceae bacterium. Classification (GTDB taxonomy): domain Bacteria; phylum Pseudomonadota; class Alphaproteobacteria; order Sphingomonadales; family Sphingomonadaceae; genus Aquisediminimonas. The sequence goes on from JAYRZE010000001.1 coordinate 2,591,139, forward strand.
CAGGGACTGGGCCACAATATCGATTTCCTCTCCGCAATCATGCAGCACCCGCGCTTCCGCGAGGGCGAGCTGACGACCGGGTTCATTGCTGAGGAATATCCGGACGGTTTCGGCGGAGCGCCTGCCACTGCTGAGCTGTTGCGCTCATTGTCGGCCATTGCCGCGTTCGCGGCGACGGCGGAAGCGGATCGCGCGCGTCGGGTCGACGGGCAACTGGGCAAGCGGCTCGCGCCGCCTTCGGCCTGGCAGGTGCTGATCGCAGGCGTCGCGCACGATGTCGTCCTGTCGGGAGATGAGGTCAGCGTCGATGGGGAGCCGCTCGACCTGGCGATGGAATACACGCCGGGGGACCGGCTGGTCGATGCCGAGATCGGGGAGACGCCGCTTGCCGTCAAGATCGCGAAGACGCGCACCGGCTTTACGCTCACCGCCCGGGGGGCAAACCACAAGGCGCGCGTGCTCCCGGCCCATGTCGCGCCGCTGGCCGCGCACATGATCGAGAAAATCCCGCCCGATCTCTCGCGCTTCCTTCTCTGCCCGATGCCGGGGCTTCTGGTTGCCTTGCATGTCGGCGAAGGCGATCATGTGGAGGCAGGACAGCCGCTCGCAGTCGTCGAAGCGATGAAAATGGAAAACATCCTGCGCGCGGAAAAGGCCGGGGTGGTCAAGTCCCTGAATGCCTCTGCAGGGGATAGCCTGGCCGTCGATGCGGTCATCCTCGAAATGGAATAGTCGGAGGAAACAGCGCCGTCAGGCCAGGGCAGGCTCCGCCGCCCCCATCAGCCGCCTTGCCAGAAAAAGCTTGAACAGCGCAAAGGCAACAAGCCCGACAGCCGCGGTTGCGACATGGAACAGCCAGAAGCTTGTCGTCGGCATCGACGAATACCAGGTCCCGACCTCGCCAACGATCTTGTTCGCGGCAAAAAAGGCAAGATAGTAGATTCCGATCACCGTTGCATTGAGCGCACGCGGGGCAAGCTTCGTGAAAAGAGCGAGGCTCACCGGCAATATGTGCGCGAACCCGATGCTGTTGAGAATGTGGAACATCAGCGGCCAGAACAGGCCGATCTTTGCGTCGCCCTGGGTCGCCGCCGCCACGAACAGGCACAGCCCTCCCGCAATCGTAAAGAAACTGCCAATAATCATCTTGCCGAGCTCGTCGGGCTCCTGCCGACGCTTTCCATACCAGACGTAAAATGCGGCAACCGCAGCGAGCATTGAAAAGCTTGCCGCAGCGTCGATCGTGATCATCCAGCTTGTCGGCAAGGTGCTGCCAAAGAATGTGAGCTGGAAATGTTCGTCGGCCCAGACGAGATAGGCGTTGAAAATCTCCTGGTTCGTCAGCAGCGCGATGGCCATGACGGGCACAAGCGTGATCACCGCAACGACACGCAACCAATCCTGCCGGGTCATCGGTTCCGTGGTTTTTGCGCTTGCTGCCTTGGACGGGCGATTGTCGGCGGGCAGCCACGGCCCCGCCGCGAGATAGAGCAGCAGCCCCAGGACCATCACGACGCCCGCAGTGCCGAAGCCCCAATGCCAGCCGACCTTCTCGCCCAGGGTTCCCGAGATCAGGGGTGCGGCGATCACGCTCACGTTGATCGCGATGTAGAATATCTGAAACGCCATGGCCCGGCGCAAATCGTTGGGGCCGTAAAGCTCCCCTACCTGGCTTGCGATGTTGCCCTTGAACAGGCCAACGCCCACGATGAGCGACATCAGGGCGAAAAGGAATGCTGCCTCAAATGCCATGAGGAAGTGGCCAATGGCCATGATCAATCCGCCGGCGATCAGCGTTGGACGCCGCCCGAGCCAGCGGTCCGCGACCAGCCCGCCGACGATCGGCGTCAGGTAGACCAGCGATGTATAATCACCGAAAATCTTCGATGCGAAGGGCTGCCCGTCAATCCCGCCATACCAGCTTCTCAGCGATTCGAGCCCGATCACGCCGCTCGCATGCTCGGGGAGCAACAGATATTTGACCATGTAGAGAACGAGCAGCGTCTGCATCGAATAATATGAGAAACGCTCGCATCCCTCAACGAACGCAAGATAGCCGAGCCCTTTCGGGTGCCCCAGAAAAGCACGGTCGTTGCGGTCTGCCTCGATCTCGAAATCTGGCGTTGCCTCGGCAATACTCATATGTGCTGTCCCCGGTTTTCCGTGTCGCGCGACGGTAGGGCCTCGATCGCAACTTACCAGAGGCAATCGACGAACCGGTCGAACTTTTGCGCTGCGACCGGAAACGGCAGGGTTGGCCAAATCTCTGAACGCCGCGACCGGGACGGTCTTGTGATCGACGCGGTAGTCCTCGAAATGGAGTGACGTCGCAATGGCGACGCACTTGGAGGAGGACAAAAGGATGGCATTACCGATTACGGCAGTAACGGCGGCGCTCTGTGCGCTCCTGTTGCTCACTACGGCGATCGACACGGTCCGTCAGTGCATGGCGTCCAGAACGGCTGTTGGCGACGGCGGCGGCAATGCCCGATTGATCAGCGCAAGCCGCAGCCATGGAAACCTTGCCGAGCACGCGCCGCTTGCCATCATCATGATCGGCCTGCTCGAACCGAACGCAAATTCCCAAGCGCTGGCCGTGGTGGCGGCTCTATTTGTGTTTGCAAGAGTTTGCCATGTCTTCGGCCTCTATGCGCCGATGAGCACGGAGCCTCCGCTCGACCGCAAGATCGCCGTGATCGGCACCTGGCTCAGCTACGCGATCCTGATTGTCTGGACGCTCTACGCCGTCACGACAGCCGGCGGCTAGTCGATCAGCGCCACTGCCCTGATCCACCCCGCGCTGGCCCGGGCGATCTTCACCGGGAAGCAGGAGAGCGTGAAGCCCGTCGCGGGCAGCGCGGCAAGGTTGGTCAGCTTCTCGATCTGGTAGTAGGGAAGGATGCGCCCCGCCTTATGGCCTTCCCAGATGATCGAAGGGTCGCGCCTCTCGGCCCAGCGTTTCGCGGTATGGCTGAAGGGCGCGTCCCAGCTCCAGGCGTCGGTGCCGACGACTTTCACGCCGCGTTCTGTGAGGTAGAGCGTTGCCTCCGCCCCCATGCCGCACCCCTGATCGATGAAATTATCCGTGCCGTAGATAGCGCCGGACCTAACCAGCACGATGTCGAGCGGCTGGAGGGCGTGGCCGATCCGGGCAAGCTCTGTCTCGACTTCGGTTGCCGAAACCACATGGCCACTGGGACGATCCGAAAAATCGAGCTTCACGCCGGGCCTGAAGAACAGATCCAGCGGTGCCTCGTCGATCGATGGGGCAGGGGTTGCCCCACTGTCCGTAGTCGAATGGAAGTGCCAGGGTGCGTCCATGTGCGTGCCGTTATGGGTGGAAAGCGTAAGCTGCTCGACGGCCCAGCCTTCGCCATCGGGAAGGTCTTCGCGCGTGAGGCCCGGAAAGAAGGACGCAATCTGCTGCCATGTGTTGTCATGCGTCATGTAGGTGATGCTCGGCCGCATCACGTCCGGATCGGAAATCACGTCGTTCGTGATCGGAATGGAAAGATCGACGAAGCGCTTGTTCATGAACAGCACTTGCCATTTCCCGAAAGTGAGGGAAAGCAGAGATTGAGGATTTGGAGAATGCCATGCAGGACGCCGTTATCGTTTCAACCGCCCGTACACCGATCGGGAAGGCCCATCGTGGCGCACTGACCGACACGCATGGTTCGGACCTTGCGGCGCACGTGATTACAGCCGCGATTGAGCGCGCCGGCGTCGCGCCTGGAGAGGTCGATGACGTCCTGTTGGGCTCGGCCCATCCCGAAGGCGCGACTGGTAACAACATTGCAAGGGTTTCCGCGCTCCGTGCCGGCCTTCCGGTGTCCGTGCCGGGAATGACGCTGGATCGCAAATGCTCTTCGGGCTTGCAGACGATTGCTCTTGCCGCGCAGCGAATCATGGCCGGGGAAGAGGGCATCTATGTTGCAGGCGGGCTCGATTCCGTGTCGCTTGTTCTCCCGAACAAGAACCTCAAGCATTATCATTCGGATTGGGTGAAGGAACATCGGCCCGATCTGATGCTGCCGATGATCGACACGGCCGAGAATGTTTCGAAGCGTTATGCCATCACGCGCGAAATGCAGGACGAATATGGCGCCCAATCGCAGCAACGCGTTTCTGCAGCCTTCGAGGCGGGGCGTCTCGCGCAGGAGATCGTGCCGATTACTGTCACCAAGAAGATAAAGGACAAGGACGGCAACGTGACGGGCGAAGAGATCGTCACGCTCGACCGGGATGAAGGGATGCGCCCCGGCACCACCTTCGAAAGCATTTCCGGCCTGAAACCTGTCTATGAAGGCGGCACGGTGACCGCAGGCAATGCCAGCCAGCTTTCGGATGGGGCAAGCGTGTGCGTCGTCATGTCGGCCGCCGAGGCAGCACGGCGGAACCTGACGCCCATGGGTGTGTTCCGCGGCTTTGCGGTTGCAGGCTGCGAGCCCGACGAGATGGGGATCGGGCCCGTCTTCGCAATTCCCAAGCTGCTTGAACGCCACGGCCTGAGTGTGGCGGATATCGACCTTTGGGAATTGAACGAGGCATTTGCTGTTCAGGTCCTTTATTGCCGCGACCGGCTGGGGGTCGACAATGACAAGCTCAATGTCGACGGCGGTGCGATCGCGATCGGACATCCGTTCGGCATGTCCGGCTCGCGCCTGACGGGCCATGCGTTGATTGAGGGCAAGCGCCGTGGCGCGAAGCGCGTTGTCGTGACGATGTGCATCGGCGGGGGGATGGGCGCTGCCGGGCTATTCGAGGTCGTCTAGCTCCTTGCGCAGGTCGGCGCTGTGATCGCCAAGGCCAGGCGCGAAGCCAAGTTGGCGGCCCGCGTCGGCACTGAAGCGTATCGGCGGACGCATTTCGCGGAAGCGCCCTTCGGTCGGGTGTTCGCGGGAATTGAAGAAGCCCGTCGCGACCAGATGCGGGTCGTCGAACACTTCCGCCAGATCGCGCACCGGCATTGCGGGAAAACCGCTTGCCGTCAGGATGGTCATCAACTCGGCGGTCGTCTTCATTGCGGTCAGCCTGCCTATTTCGCCGTACAAGGCCTCGGTATTCCGAAACCGGTCGCGCGGGGTCGCCAGTTCAGGCTTGTTCACGACTTCCGGATCGCCCAGCAGCGCGAAGAGCTGGATGATCTTGTCATCGCTGCCGGGGGCGATCGAAATATAGCCGTCCGCCGTTGGAAAGGGCTGACGATGCGGGTCCATCTGGCGGTGATAGCCGATCTTGCCCAGCGGCGGATCAAACGTCGCATCCTGCATATGTTCGACCATGTTGAAGCTGGTGAAGGCTTCGAACATCGGCACTTCGACATGTTGGCCCTCACCGGTGCGGAGCTTGTGGACAAGAGCGGCAAGGATGGCCTGCGCGCCGTAAAGCCCGGCGACCTTGTCCGCGATCAGAGACGGCAGGTAGCGCGGGCGCGGAATGCCGTCGGCGCGGGGGAGGAGGGTCGTCGCGCCCGTGGCGGCCTGGATCACATCGTCATAGGCTTGAAGGTCGCGGTACGGCCCATCCTGCCCAAAACCTGTGAAATGGGCATAGACGATGTCGGGCTTGATTGCCTTGACCGCTTCGTAGCCGAAACCGAGCTTCTCAATCGCCCGGGTGCGGATGTTGTGGACGAAGACGTCGCCTGTGCGGATCAGCTTGCGCAGCGATTCCGCATCATCGGGCTGCTTCAGATCCAGAACGATCGACTTCTTCCCCCGGTTCAGCGTCATGTGGTTGCCGCCCATGCCCTGCGTATTCGCGCGACGCCCGATATAGCGGGATACCTCACCAGTCGGCGGCTCGACCTTGATCACTTCCGCGCCCATGTCCGCCAACATCTGCGTTGCGTAGGGGCCGAAAACCACGCTCGACAGATCGACGATACGAATGCCTTCGAGCATTGTCATTGGCAGGTCAGACTCCGCCGCAATCGTCGGCTTCGGGCTTTCCGGCAAAGCGATCGTCGAACCAGTCGATCGTTTGCCCTGCCGTGTCGCGGGCGCTTTGGGGGTGCTCCATCGATGGCATCCAGAGGAAGCGCAGTTTCTTCCCCTGCTTGCAAAGCCCCTTTGCATATTCGCGGGTTACGTCGGGCGCGACGATCACGTCCTTGCCACCCTGAGCGATGAGAAGCGGAGCCCTTGGCGGTGTGCGGGGCACGCTGTTGCGTGCAATGAGCGTGCTCCACGGTTCGATTGCTGGCAGATCGACGCTTTTCAGAAAACCGCGAAGCCGCAATATGCCGATCTGCGTCTTAAACTTGAATCCCTTGATATCGACGCAGTTTTTCGAAAGCTTGCGGATCAGATCGGCTCCTGTCCGACCCGTGAAGGTACGGAGGTCTGCGCCGTAATATTGCTCCCACGAGGCGGCGACATAGGCAGTCAGAAACGCACGCACGGTCGGATCGGTCTTGCCGCCGAGATTTGCCGCGAGATCGGTCGGCGGTGCGGCCGCGGCAACGCCGACAAGGGTCAAGCGGGGGGCGTAGGACGGGGACTTTTCGCCAGTCCATAGCGCGGCGTGGCCACCCTGAGATTCTCCCCAAACGGCGTAGCGCCGCCCGGTATTGGCCCCTTGCACCTGAGCTGCGGCGCGGACTGCGTCAATGACGGCATAAGCGCTTGCATCCCCCACGAGATAGGGGTGGATCCCACCCATGCCGAAGCCCGCATAATCAGTCGCCACAACTGCATATCCGCGCTCAAGCAGCGTTTTGAAGAACGGCGATACGGTCCACAATGCTGGCTTGAGAGCGATATTGCACTGCGGTTCGACCCCCCAGCTTCCGTGTGCCCAGGCAATGACAGGCCAGCCCCCGTCTGGCGCCTTGCCCTGCGGTGTGAAGACAACGCCTGCGACTTGTATGGTCTGCCCTCCCGAATCGCGCGATTCGTATTTAATCCGCCAACCGCTGCTCCGTGGCGCCGCCGACGCCATCGGGGATGCAGCGACGAGCCGCCCGGGTGCCGCGTTCGCCGGTTGAACCAGGATCGCAAGAAGAAATGCAAAAGTCGTGATGAGTCGTGCAAACATGTCAGTCTCTCCGGCTTAGTGCGCTTCTGAAAAGCCGAAAGCGCCATGTTGTGCACCGACGCGCGCGACATCGAGACTAAGGATCGCAAGGTCGTGTACTTTCCCATCCCTGTCGCGGACATGATCGCGCAGCATCGCTTCGCCGCGAAATCCCATCTCTTCGAAGAGTTGAATGGCGCCGCGCTGATCCGGCGTCATACGAGCCATGAGCTTTTCGGCACCATTATCGACAGCATCGGTGACACAATGCTGGAGCAATATCCGTCCAAGTCCCTTGCCGCGCATATCCTCCGAAATCAGGATACGCAGTTCGGCGACGTGGGAAGACCAACCAAGCAGATCGCGAACGATTGCGGTCGTACCGACAACCTTGTCGCCATCGAGCGCCACCAGGCTGCTGATTTCGCCGTCGGCAATCGAATTGATCCAGGCGCCGATCACTTTCGGGTGCTGGATATCGCGCGAAAGGAACAGCAGGTCATGCGGCGGGAGCGATTGGGCGAACTCTCGGACCGCACCCAGGTGCGTAGCCTCGAACGGAGTCAAGGTGATAGCCATTCCGCCGCAATCGACCATCTTGGGATAATCGCTCAAAGGCTTCTCTCCTGCAGCCAATTGTCGAGTTGGGGCCAGAGCCGCTTGATCGCGTTCGCGCCCGCCACAAGGCTGACATGCCCGCCTTTCAGCATGACTTCCTGTTTGTCCGCAGACCCGATCATCGGGACAAGATGCCGCGACGCCTCATAGGGCACGATGTGGTCGTGCTCTGCCACGACATGCATGAAAGGAACCTTGATCTTACCCAGGTCGATCTTGCGCCCGGCAACATCCATGTGGCCTTCGTAGAGCGCATTGTCCCACATCAACCGTTCGGTCGTTTCCTTGAAGTAGCGCCCGGCCAGAGGCAGCATGTCGGTCGCCCAGCGGTCGAACATCCGGAACGATTTCACATACTCATCGTTCCAGAGATTGTCCCAGAGGCGGATGTTGCCGGCGATGCGCGCACCGGGTCGAAGCATGTCGAACGCCGAATAAAGCATTTCCGCCGGGCAGTTTCCGTAGGTCGCAATCAGCCGGTCGACATCGAAAAACCGTTTGTCCGACCAAGCCTGGAACAGCTCCATGCCCTTGAAATTGATGGGCGTGGTGAAGGTTACAAGATTCCTGAGCGGCGCCCCCGGATGGAGCGCGGCCCACAGCAGAGAGAGTACGCCGCCGAAACAATAGCCGACCACCGTAAGATCGGGTTCTCCGGTTTCGTCGAGGACGCGGGAGACGCAGCTTGGAACGAAGTCGAGAACATAATCGTCCAGCCCGAGATGACTTTCGTCCGCCCGCGGCGCTTCCCAATCGATCATGAAGACATCGAAACCGGCCTTGAGAAGGAATTCCACCAAACTCTGGCCCGGCACCATATCGAAGATGTAGCCTCGATTGGTTGTGGCCATCACGAGCAGGATGGGGACGCGATAGACTTCGTCCGACATCGGGTGATAGTGATAGAGACGCAGCGTCCCGCGCGAAATCAGTGTTTCTTTCGCACTTGCGCCCAGGACGGGCGCCGGTGACGAAAAGTAGCCGAGCCCCTTGATATTGCGCTGCATGGCGCGCTCGAACTCGGCCGCCGAGCGTTCAAGGAGGTCGGCCTCGCTCATTTCGGCTTGGAAGGCGGTTGCTTTGTGCGTTTTGGCTTCGGTGTCGCCGGGCTGGCCGCGGTGGCGCCAAGCGCTGCTTCGATCCGCGAAAGCTGCGTCTCGATTGCCCCTAAACGAGCGCCAAGCGCTGCGACGTCTTCACGGCTGGGGATGTTCGTTGCGGCCAGCACCTTTGTCATGCCTTCATGCACGGCCTGCTGGATCTGCATCGAAATTGCCGTGGCGCCCTGCATGCCTTGCGCGAACTCGCTGCTCCCGGCGATCTTGCCGCCATATTCGTTGGCGGCTTTTTCCCACTGGTTTACCATGTCGCGGAACATGGCAAAGGGGTCGGCTGGAATCTTGTCTGTCATGGATGCATGTTTGGCTTTTGGCAGATCGGCGTCAAGCGGTTTGGCACTTTGTTCGGCGGGGTGTGTTGCAATTTGGAATGAAGAACCTAATGTCTGCTCCTTAGGCTAAGGACCGCGCCAGACATCATGTCGGACATGGACACACCGCTTTTCACCTTGCGTCAGGTTGCGGCGGCGACGGGATGGAATCTGGGTACGATGCGCGATCATTTCGTCAAGGGCGTCTTTCCTTGGCATGAGGAAGACGGAAAGGCGAAAGCTGCCGGCTCGACAAGTCTCTTGTCCCTTCGCGCGGCGATGAGACTCGGGTTGGCTTACCAGCTGTGGATACTCGGCGTATCACCACGAGATGCATTCAGGGCAGCGACCGTTTTTACCGATTTCGGGACAGCGCCGACAAGCAACGAGTTTAGCGTTTCGCGGATGGCGGGCAACATTTTCCCAGACGGATATGACACCATCCTGTTGTGGAGAAAGGGTGAAGGCGCTCGCGTGATGCCGACCGATGAGGGGGGCTTCGTCAATATCAACCAATTCATCTGCGCGCCGTTTGGCGGCAAGTCCGGGCCTGTGGTGCTGGTTCGTGTCGAGGATGTGGTCGAGAATGTGATGGCGGCGCTTGTGCCTGACGGAGCGCTTCCGGCCAGCCGTTGAAAGAGAGAGTCAGGCTTGTCTGCGGCCGGCTTGCCGGTGGTCTGTTTCCACCCTTTCGATGCCGAAATGCTGTTCGACTTCCTCGGGCGTCAGCGGCGAGGAAAGCAGATAGCCTTGAACATGAGTGCAGCCCGCATTGCGGACGAGATCGAGCTGTTCTTCCGACTCGATGCCTTCCGCCACGACCTCCAGCCCAAGTTTGCGCCCTATCTCGACTGCGCCTTCGAAGACTGCGGTGGCAGCGATGCCCGCGTCCGCACCGATCAGGAGCGAGCGGTCGAGCTTCACCCTGTCGAGGGGAAAGGTTCGTAGAAATGAGAGTGAGGCATAGCCCGTGCCGAAATCGTCCAGCGCGATCCGAAAACCGATCGCGCGAAGCGATTCGAGAATGAGGTTCGCTTTGCCCGTGTCGTCGATAGCAACGCCCTCGGTGATCTCAAAGGTCACGCGATTTGGCGCCACGCCATGGTCGCGACATCCATTGCGCACGAAGCGGAGGAACTCGTTCGATCGCAGTTCGCGGGGAGAGAGGTTGATCGAGATATGCATTCGAGGCCATCGACCTAGCTGTTCCAGCACCATTCGGAACACGGCTTGCCCGAGAGAAACGATAAGGTTCGACTGCTCGGCAATAGGCACGAAGGCGTCGGGTGAAAGTTCGCCGAGTTGCGGGTGCCGCCACCGAATAAGCGCTTCTACTTCATCAATTGTGCTTGAGCCGAGTGACTGGACCGGCTGGTAAGCTAGGTACAAGTCTCCATTGTCGATAGCGTGCTGAAGGTCGCGTTCGATCAGTCGACGCGCACGCGCGGCATTGGACATTTGCTCGGAGTAGACCACACCTTGGCGCCGACCACGGGATTTTGCTTCGTAAAGCGCGGTGTCGGCATTGCGCAGGACGCTGCCCGGCTTGATCTCGCGATCGGTGACCGCACACAATCCAAGCGACGCGGAAGAAAGGATTCTGTATGGGCCGAGCTGGAATGGGGCTTCAAACAGCTTGCCAAGCCTGCGCTTGACGTCCCCCACCTGGCTCAGTTCGTTCACGAGCCCCATGATCGCGAATTCGTCGCCGCCGAGCCGCGCGACAAGGCCCCAATCACCGAACTCTTCCTTCAGGCGTGCGCTGACGGCCTCGATCAAACGGTCGCCTGTCTCATGGCCATATGTGTCGTTCACTTCCTTGAATCGGTCAATATCGACCAATGCGACGACAAAAGGGCGTTGAGGCGCACTGCAGCGGCCTGTGAGGCCATCGTGGAAAGCCCGGCGATTCGGCAGGCCGCTGACCTGGTCCTCATAGGCCAGGCGGCGGGCCTCCTTGGCCGAGAGCCGCAGACGGCCTGCAAGCAAGGTGATTTTCGCGATCAGATAGTGGCCCATCAAGACGCCGCCTAATGTGACAAGCAGCAGGACCGGCAGCAGCACGGTCAGAAATGCCTTGCCGGGCAATTGCGGGGTCCATGAAAGCGCGCCAATCGCGCTTCCGTCATCTGCCTTGAGCGTGATGAGCCCGTCGCTGGCATCCGAGTCGTGCGGGATGAGGTGAAGATTTCGGACGTTAACGTCGTCTCCGATCCGCGTTAGTCGGTCCGGCGTCAAACGAAGCACCGAGACAATGATCGGCGGATTGCTGGTTAGGAGGGATAGGTCGTGAGTTGGCGTAATCGTCATTGCGCTGACGACCGCGGCTTCGCCCGAAAGTTGGAGGACGTTGGCGCCGGCCCTTAGCTTTGCTGCTCCTGCAAGCGTGCTGTCACTGGCTGCCTGAGTCAGGAAATTACGATCGCGTTTGACCCAATTCCGCAGAGGGCCACCACGAATTTCGGCCAGAAGCGGCGCGGCGACGTTTAGCGCTTGCGCAACGGAACCCGCACGTGAATTTCTGGCATGTTGATATGCGATATGGCCATTGCCATCGAGAATGATGACTAGGTCGTGGCCATATGTGCCTGACAGATAGGTCCCGATTTCTTCGTCGACCCAGTCGAGGTCGCGCTCGGCAAGGCGCTGCAATGGCTCGTCCCACAGGGCGACACTTTTCTGTTCGTCGAGAGTCTTGATAACGACGCGATTGATTTCCTTTTCGATGATGCCGGACTCGATGCCCAATGCAGCCGAATTCATCGCGATTCCTGCGTAAACGGCAGCAACAATGACCGCGATTGCCAACGTCGTCAGGATCGCGGTGATCCTCAGCGCAAGCTTGCGGTCCGCGCCATGTGAGGCAGGGCTATCCCAGCTATGAGACAATACTTTCAAGACGTCCCTCCGCGGCGGCAGTAAGAAAGACGGCTAAGCGGCGCTTTTCTTAAGCAGGGCAGACTTAGCCAAGTGTGGTTAATGATGGGTTGCCAGCGGTGCAGGTTGACAGGCACTCGATAATGACATGAATAGTGCCATTATATCGGAGGAGAGAAAATGGATGTAGTCAACGCGGTTAGCCCAGGTCCTGAACAAGCCGCCGCATTTTTTGGCGGGGAGGAAGACGGACCGTTCGTGATGATCAACCTGCTGAAGTTCAAGCCGCATGCCGAATATCCTGATGGGTTGGATGCGCGACTGACCGGTGCCGAAGCCTATTTGCGTTACGGCGCGGCCGTTCGTGGCCACATAGAGGCCGTCGGCGGCAAAGCCGGATATGCGGGTCCCGTCACCGGACTGTTGCTCGGGGAAGTCGAAGAATTGTGGGACATGGTCGCGCTGGCCGAATATCCTTCGCGAGCCGCGATGTTGGCTATGATTCAGAATCCCGATTATCAGGAGATAGCAAAGCACCGGGCGGCGGGCCTCGCCGGACAGCTCAACATCAGGACGAAGGGAACTCTCGGATGACGCTCAGCTTTGACCTGTTCTGGTCGTTCCGGTCTCCCTACTCCTATCTCGTGACCGACCGGATCGCCACGTTCGTCAAGGATTATGACGTGACCTGCAACTTGCGTCCCGTCTACCCGATCGCGGTGCGCCAGCCGGAATTCTTTTCGAACAGCGACCCGCTCTGGTTCAGCTATTTCATGCGCGACATATTCCGCAGCGCGCAGTTCGAGTGCATTCCGTTCGCTTGGGCCAATCCCGATCCGGTAGTCATGGACGCGGCAACGCGGACCTATCCAAAGGAACAACCCTATATCTATCGCCTGACGCGGCTTGGTGTTGCGGCGACCGAGCGGGGCAGGGGACTGGCCTTCATCGAAGAGGTTGGTCGCCTGATCTGGAGCGGCACGGTAACCGGCTGGAATGAAGGCGACTATCTGGCAAAGGCAGCCGAGCGCGCCGGGCTCGACTTGGCCGAACTCGACCGGCAGGTCGAAACCGAAGCGGAAAGGCTTGATTCTGTGGTTGCTGCCAACCAGATCGCCCAACGCGAGGGCGGTCACTATGGTGTTCCGCTCATGGTCTTCGAGGGGGAGCCGTTCTTCGGTCAGGACCGGTTTGGCCAGTTGAAATGGCGGATGGAGCAGAAGGGACTGGCTCGGCGCTGAAAGGCCACGTTTACAGCAGCGTCTTCATTTCGATTTCCCTGCTCCCTGCGGGAAGCGAAAACAGCATCCCATCCTCGCCCACCGTAATCGGACCGCCAAAGCGCTCCGGTGCGTCACCGAGAAACGCCGGATAGAAGAAGCGATTGGGAAGCGTAGGCACGAGATGGCTTAGGACCAACTGCCGCACACCGGCTTCACGCGCTGAGTCCGCCGCCTGCTCCGGCGTGGTATGGTAGTTAATGATATCGCGCGTGATCTGTGCGGTGTTTTTGATGCCTTTGGCATCGAGAGCAGCGGTCAAGAGGCCGACGAGCCTTGGCTGCAATGCTTCGTGTACCAGCACATCGGCGCCCCTTGCGGCTGCTATCAGGGCGGGCGATTTGGACGTATCCCCGCTGATTACGGCAGAACGCCCCTTATAATCGAAACGGTAGCCGACGGCGGGAGAAACAGGGCCGTGATCCACGCGGATGGCCGTGACCTTCAGCCCATCCTTGTCATACACCAGCACTGTGTTGCCTTTGCCTGGTTCGGGCAGCGCGAACGGAACTGCGATGGCCCCGGCCCCGGTAGGCGGCGCAATAGCTGGTCCGTGGTGACTGGTCCGATAGCCATTGTCGATCTTGTACGCCGAATTGAAACCGGCAATCACCTGATCGACACCAGAAGGACCATGCACGGGAAGGGGCGTCGTTGCGCTTGCTCCGGTCCAGCGCAATAGCATGACAGGGCCGATGCCGTCGACATGATCCGAGTGAAAATGGGTCAGGAAGACGCCTTCGACCCGAGCCATCGGCAATCCCATCAGCGTGATGTTCCGCGCTGCTCCTTCGCCCGCGTCGACGACGAACATGTGCTTGCCCGCGATCACCACATTGCACGGTCCTGCGCGCGTTGGGTTGGGTAGGGGAGAGCCCGTGCCGCAGAGCGCGATATGCAGGCCGTCGGGCAAGTTGGCCGTTGCGTCGAAGCCAGCCCGTTTGTTTACGGCGGCACGGTAAAGTGCGGTGCCGATCGCTGCCTGATAGCCTTTCAGGGCCATGGCCGCGGCGCCAAATACTGCGACGGCTGCGATGATCCATTTCGTTCGTTTGGTCATTCCTGCCTTCTCCCGGAGCCGGGCAATCGAGTCGCCATCGGTATATTGACACTATGAATGTCGTATCATCAGGGGCGGGTCAATCGGACGTGTTCAGTGCATTGAGCGAACACAGTAAAAGATCATCGAAATTTCCAATCGGTTGCAATTGAGCTGTTGGACTGGCAATCATGATGAAGGTTGGGCGAGTTGCTCGGCCTTATCAGTCAAGATCTCCGGATCGGACGAACTATTGGAACAGGGAAGGGTGCGGGACATAATCGCCTGCGCAGGCATAGCATGTCTATCAGTTTGGCCGCGTGGATCGCGGATCATGGTGTAAGCGAAGTCGAGTGCATTGTCCCCGACATGAACGGGGTGCAGCGCGGGAAAGTCCTGCCCGCAGGCAAGTTTCTTTCGGGCGTGAAAGACGGAACACTTCGGATTCCCGGCAGCATTTTCACAGTGACGATCAATGGCGAATATCCCGAGAATATTGGCCATATCGTGCCGGAAACCGATCCTGATCAGATAATGGTTCCAGATCCGGACACGATCTGCGAGGCGCCGGGCTTCGCTACGCCCACAGCCTATGTGATCGCCGATACGTTCGACAGGAGCGGGGCTCCGATTTCCTTCGCGCCGCGCATGATCCTGAAACGCGTGCTGAAGCTCTATGAGGACCGAGGCTGGAAACCTGTCGTCGCGCCCGAGGTCGAATTCTACCTGGTTTCGAAGAATGTGGATCCGGACTTCCCGCTCGTTCCACCGTCGGGGCGGTCAGGTCGCCCGGAGACAGCAAGCCAGCCTTATGGCCTTGAGGCTGTCAATGAGTTTGAGGATATCATCGAGCACATCTATGATTTCTCCGAAAAAGCCGGGCTGGACATCGACACGATGATTCACGAGTCGGGCGCCGCGCAGTTGGAGGTCAATTTCCTCCATGGCGATCCGCTTCGTCTGGCCGACGAAGTGCTGCTGTTCAAGCGGATCGTACGGCAAGTCGCACTGGAGCATGGGGTCTATGCGACTTTCCTGGCCAAGCCGATGAGCGACCAGCCCGGCAGCGCGATGCATATTCATCAATCGGTGCTCGACCAAGCGACGGGCAAGAACCTGTTCAGCACCTCGAGCGGCAAGGACAGCGTCCTTTTTCGCAGCTATATCGCTGGTCTTGCCCGGCTCCTGCCCCAGGTCAGCCCCATGTTCGCGCCGAATGTGAACAGCTTTCGGAGGATGCGGCCCGATTCCGATGCGCCGATCAATGTACAATGGGGCGCCGACAATCGCTCGTGCGGACTGCGCGTGCCTGTTTCCGACGCCCGTAACAGGCGGATCGAGAACCGGCTGCCGGGGGCGGATGCCAATCCCTACCTCGCCTTCGCGGCTTCGCTCGTCTGCGGGTATATCGGAATGGTCGATCGCATGCAGCCGCCGAAAAGCATTGAGGGCAACGCCTATAATCGTGCGCGGACGCTACCACGAACGCTTGAGACCGCGCTGGACAGGTTCAGCCACTGCCGTCCAGTAAAGGCACTGCTTGGCGAGGACTTTTTCGACATCTTCTATGCCATCAAGGAATGCGAGCTGTTCAACTACCAATCGGTGATCAGCTCCTGGGAGCGCGAGCATCTGTTGCTGCGCGTCTGACCGTCAATGCCGCGTTCGCCCAATACGAGTTATTACGCCGCTTCGGCTCGGTCGTTTGCGCCACTGACAAGGCTCGAAGGGGCCCACAAGGCCGATCTTTGCGTGGTTGGCGGAGGCTTCACGGGGCTTTCGACGGCACTTTCCGCGTCAGAAGCGGGCATGTCGGTAGTTCTGCTAGAGGCAGAAAGGATCGGTTTTGGAGCCTCCGGGCGGAACGGCGGGCAGCTTATTCCGGGGTTGAGATGGCCTATGCGCGATTTTGCCGCGACGTTCGGGATGGAACGTGCGCGCGCGCTGTTCGGAGTCGCGCTGTCAGCCCGGGACTCGGTGCATCAGCGCATCGCGAAACATGGCATCGCCTGCGACCTGAAGCATGGTCATCTCGAGGCCGCATTCAAAAGGGCGCATTTCGAGGAAATGTGCCGGGAAGTCGAGTTTCGTCAACGCGAAATGGGCGACCAGTCGTTACAGATCGTCAAGCCCGGCGACATGCCGCGTTATGTGGGCACACCAAATTACCACGGGGGCGTTCTCGACCGGAATGGCGGGCATTTTCATCCGCTCAACTACGCTCTCGGGCTCGCGGAGGCTGCGTTGGCTGCGGGTGCGCGCCTGTTCGAACAAAGCCGCGTCACGCGGCTGCTTCAGAACGGTTCGCTCGAGGTTGTGACCGCAAACGGGTCGGTCTTTGCGGACCGCGTTGTAATTGCCTGCGACAGTTGGACGGGCGACTTGATGCCGGACCTCGGCCGTTACACCGTGCCGATCATGAACTACAATGTTGCAACGGCGCCGCTGCCGCTCTTGCAGGCCCTTGATTTGTTGCCCACCGACGTGGCGGTGGCGGACAGCCGCTTCGTGCTGAACTACTACCGACTCTCCGCCGATCGGCGGCTGATTTTTGGCGGCGGGGAAAAATATGTGCAGCGACCGCCGGCAGATATTGCGGCCTTTGTTCGCGGCTATATGGTGCGCTTGTTCCCATCGGTCGAAAATGTTCCGATTGAATATGGTTGGGGCGGGGCGGTCTCAGTCACCGCAAACCGGCTCCCGCATTTCGGGCGCATTGGAAATTGCTACTTTGCACACGGATTTTCGGGGCATGGGGCGCTGTTGACAACGCTTGCCGGAGAATTGATTGTCGATGCCTTGAACGGGATTCCCAGGCGCTTCAATCTCTTTGCCGATTTGCCGCACCGGCGCTTCCCCGGCGGGAGATATCTGCGGCGCCCGCTCGCGACGCTGGGCCTGCTCTGGTATGCCTTGAGAGATCGGCTGTGACACGAGGGCACGGAATGGACGGGTTGCGCGAGGAGGAGTTGGCGCGCTTTGTTTCGGCCAATTCTCGATCGGCTGCGCACGCGGCCGATCGTTCGCGGCATTGGCACGAGGGGGTGCCGTTCCACTGGATGCGCGACTGGCCCAGTCCCTTTCCGCTTGTTGTCGCGGAAGCGCGAGGCGCGCAGCTGAGGACGATCGATGGGCAGCGACTTGACGATTTCTGCCTCGGCGACACCGCAGCCATGTTCGGTCATTCGCCGCCTCCGGTGGCTGCCGCGATTGCACGCCAGGCAGCGATTGGAGTCAGCACGATGCTTCCGGCAGACGAAACGGACCAGGTCGGCGCGTTGCTGGCCGAGCGGTTCGGACTCCCGTTCTGGCAAATGACGACGACTGCATCCGAAGCCAACCGGGCGGTGATCCGCTGGTGCCGCGAACTGACGGGGCGCCGCCGGATACTGGTCTTCAATGGCTGCTATCACGGCGCCGTGGATGACGTGTTCGTCGATCTGCGCAACGGCGTGCCGGAAACACGGCGCAGCCTGGTTGGGCAGGTTAACGACATCTCGGCGACGACTACGGCCATCGAATTCAACGATCGCGCGGCGCTCGATGCAGCGCTTGGAGCGGGTGACATGGCCTGTGTCCTCGCCGAACCGGTCATGACGAATGTCGGCATGGTCCTGCCCCAACCCGGTTTCCTGGAATATCTTCGCGAGGCAACAGCACGGGCAGGGACTGTTCTGGTCTGGGACGAGACGCATACCATCTCGTCAGGCCCGGGTGGGCATAGCGCGACAAACGGACCAGCGGGAGACATGCTGGTCATCGGCAAGTCGATCGGCGGGGGCGTCCCCTGTGCAGTCTATGGCTTCACGAAAGAAATCGCCCAACGAATGACGGCGGCACGTGCGGCACTTCCGCCTGGCCATTCGGGGATCGGAACGACGCTTTCTGCGAATGCACTTTCCATTGCCGCAATGCGGGCGATGCTCGGGGAGGTCATGACAGAGACCGCCTATGCGCACATGACCGCGCATGCGCGACAGCTTGTAACGGGCTTGAATTCGGTCATCGCGGGCCAAGGGCTGCCTTGGCATGTCAGCAATGTCGGTGCCCGGGTCGAGCTGGTCTTCTCACCCATTCCCCCGCGAAATGGAACCGAGGCGAGGCAAGCCATGGATCATGAACGCGAGGCATTGTTGCACCTTATGCTTGTCAATCGCGGGATTCTTCTCGCGCCGTTTCACAACATGATGCTGGTCAGCCCCGAAACTTCGGCGCGTCAGATCGCACGGCTGGTGGAATGCGTTGGCGAATGCGCTCGAAGAATGAACGGATAGGTAGTCACAGGGCGCTTGCCCTTGGCAGCCTTTCATGGAACTGGATATCGAATGACCGTCAAATCTTCACACAAGATCGCGCAGATGGCCGAGGCAGAGGCTTTTTTTTCCGCGCACCCGGACATCGATTCAGTAGATATCATTTTTACGAACATGTGCGGCGTTCCCCGCGGCAAGCGCCTGCGCAAGCATGAGGCGTTGGCCGTGTACAAAGCGGGACGGTTCCTTCCCGGATCGGTTGTGATCGTCGATACGACGGGGCGTGACACCGAAGAGACGGGGCTCGTCTGGGAAGATGGCGACGCGGACCGTCAAGTCTGGCCGATACCGGGCACGCTCGTGGCATCTCCTTGGGCGGGTCCAAAGGCCGCACAATTCCTGACGGGGTTTTACGAACTTGACGGTACGCCGAACGATCTTGATCCACGCCACGTGCTGGGCCGTGTCGTCGACCGGATTGCCGGGCTGGGCTACACGCCGGATGTTGCGGTCGAACTCGAGTTCTATCTGGTTGACGCGAAGCGGGGGAAGGATGGGCGCCCCTCGCCGGCGCGATCGCCGGTCACAGGGCTTACGCCGCACGATATCCAGGTTTACGGCCTTCAGGAAATGGAGGATTTTCGACCCTTTTTTGATGATCTCTATGCGTCCGCGGATATTCAGGGCCTGCCGCTTGAAGCCGGCATTGCCGAATACGGACAGGGTCAGTTCGAGATGACGCTGGCGCACAAGGCCGATGCGCTCCGTGCCTGCGACGAAGCGATCATGTACAAACGGATGGTCAAGGCTGTCGCCAACAAGCACGGGTTTGAAGCGACGTTCATGGCCAAGCCGTTTGAACACAGTGCCGGAAACGGCATGCATCTTCACGCATCGCTGCTTGACGGGGAAGGGCAAAATGCCTTTGCCAGTGAAGACACGACGGGCACGTCGTTGCTCCGTCACGCTATTGCCGGGATGCAGGCGACGATGGCCGATGCATTCCTGATCTTCGCACCAAACGCTAACAGCTATCGACGGTTCAAGGCGAACAGCTACGCCCCCGTCGCACCGACCTGGGGCGTCAACAATCGCACCGTCAGTTTTCGCGTGACGGCGGGGCCGGCGCAAACGCGGCACGTCGAACACCGAATCGGCGGTGCGGATGCAAATCCCTATCTGGCCATGGCCGCGATGCTCGCCGGCATGTGCCACGGAATAGAAAACAGCCTTGATCCAGGCTTGGCAGTTACCGGCAATGGCTATGAGGCAGAGTCGGACGCGCCAGCCATGCCTGGAAACTGGTTTTCGGCAGTTGAGCGTTTTGCCCAGTCGGCGATCATGAAAGAGCACCTGGGCGCGCGGTTCGTGGAGATGTACAGCATCGTCAAGCGCACCGAACAGGAACGCTTTTTCGCTACGATCCCGGTACTGGATTACGACTGGTGTTTGCGAACCGCCTGAGCGCGGCGCAGACCTCAGCGGCGGCGGGCACGCGGTGAAAATAGGGCGTTGAAAAGGCTCAGGAAAATCAGCGGACGCATTGTTGTCTCTATAATATTGGGGTTTTGCCGGTCGCGGCAAGGTCGGGCATCTATGTTGCGACGCACAAAAAGTCAACGCTGGGTTCTGGTATTTCGGGCCTTTTCCACAATCATTGCAGTTGCCGGGCTAAAGCAATGGCACGGAAATTACGCATTTTGCCGAGAGGCGATATTCACCCCATTCAATCGGCTTTTTTCAACGACCTGGATTGAGCTAACCCACTGCCACTTGCCCGTCGCGCGTGCTTCAATATGGTGTGAACGCGGCTGGTCGACTGGCCGGCGCGGTCAAGAGAACACGGAAGCGTCACAAATCGCTTTGCTACAGCACGAATCCGGTTCATCCTGTGACAGACACCGTGGCGCTGAAAGGGGTTGTATATGGACGGGCAGACGAAATTGAAGCAGCTGATTGCCGACCGACGGTCGCTATTAAAGGGATTTGGTGCAGCGGCCATCGGAATCAGCTTTGGTGGGGCGCTTGCGGGATGCAGCGACAAGGCGAAGACCGGCGCGGGAACCAAGATTCCTTCTACCGGAGAAGAGCCAAAACTCAATTTCTACAATTGGGACACCTATATCGGTGAAACCACGCTAGACGACTTCAAAGGCGCAAGCGGGGTGGACGTCAACATGTCGCTTTTTGCCACCAACGACGAGCTGTTCGCCAAGCTGAGGGCTGGCAATCCGGGATTCGATGTGATCGTCCCTTCCAACGATTTTGTCGAACGCATGATCCAGTCAGACATGATTATCCCGCTCGACAAGGCACAGATTCCCAATTTTGCGAACGTCGACCCGACCTTTATCGATGTTCCCTATGATCCACAGCGTAAGTACTCAATGCCTTACACCTGGCTTGTGCTGGGTATCGGCTATCGCAAGTCGAAGGTGAATCCGGCCCCAGATAGCTGGAAGGTTCTTTTCGACTCCGACCAGTACAAGGGGAAGATCGCGCTCCTTTCCGAAGCCGGTGACATGTTCCGCCTCTATGGCAAATATCTCGGAAAATCGGTGAATGCGTTGACCCCGGCGGACGTGAAAACGATCGAAGCGATGATGATCAAGCAGAAGCCCTTCGTAAAGGCGTTCCACGAAGACAACGGTCAGGATTTGCTGGTCAAGGGCGAAGTTGATCTCGTTCTCGAGTATAACGGCGATATTGCCCAGAAGATGATCGAGGATCCCGATATCGACTTCATCGTGCCGAAGGAAGGCAGCCAGCTCAATTCGGATACGCTCTGCATACCCAAGGACGCTCCCCATCCCAAAAACGCCCATGCCTTCATCAATTATATTCTTGACGGCGAAGTTGGCAAAGGCATCACGGAAACCATCCAGTATCCGACTCCAAACATGAAAACGAAGGAGCTGATGGGTAAGGACTATGCCGACAACAAGGTGATATTCCCGCCAGCAGACGTCATCGCCAAGTCCGAATATGCGCGGTTCAGGGCCGACATGCAGCCGCTCTACGAAGAGGCGTTCACGCGCGTCCGTGCGGCCTGATCCCGTAGCGGCGCGATGCAGGACTGGAAACAGCAGCGGGGCCTGTTTGCAGCGGTGGGGCTGGCCCCGACGCTATGGCTGCTTCTGTTCTTCATCGTGCCGCTGGGGATCATGTGGGCCTTCAGCTTCGGCAGTAACGAAGGCCTGACGACGATCAAGTTCACCGGTACGTTCTCCAATTATGTTCGCGCAGTTGAGCCGCTCTATCTGGAAATATTCGGCAAATCGGTTGCTGTCGCCGCGCTCACCACAGCAATCTGCCTTTTTGTCGGGTTTCCGATCGCAATGGCGATTTCGTTTGCGAGCGCCCGGTGGAAACCTTGGCTGCTCTTGCTGATCATGCTTCCCTTCTGGACTAACCTGTTGATCCGGACTTACGCGCTCCTTTCTCTTCTGGGCACTCGGGGCGTTGTGAACCAGTTGCTCGGCTGGCTCTGGGCGAAGGCGAGCGCGCTGATTGCGTTTGCCGGATTCGCGCCGTTGGGGGACTTCGAGCCGTTGCCCCTGCTCTACAATAATTTCGCGGTGGTGTTCGGGCTGGTTTACGTCCACTTGCCCTTCATGGTCTTGCCGCTCTATGCGGCGCTTGACCGGTTGGACAAGTCGTTGATTGAGGCCAGCCTCGATCTTGGTGCTGGCCACTGGGCTACGATCAACAAGATTATTGTACCGTTGGCTGCGCCGGGGATCATTTCGGGCGTGATCATCACATTCGTGCCGGCGTTGGGTTCCTACCTCACGCCCGACCTGATGGGAGGAACGGACAGCCAGATGATCGCCAATGTTGTGGAGCGCCAGTTCAAGCGCGCCAATGACTGGCCGTTTGGCGCTGCCCTGTCTTTTGTGCTGATGTACGCAACATTCATCCTGATCGCACTGCAAGCGCTCCGCAACCGCAAGGCGGAGGCAAGACAGTGAGCTTTTTCGTGCGTAAGCCTGTTGCCCCACTCGAATATACGAAGCGGCTCTGGATGCGGAGCTG
This sequence comes from Sphingomonadaceae bacterium, assembly GCA_041916635.1. Classification (GTDB taxonomy): domain Bacteria; phylum Pseudomonadota; class Alphaproteobacteria; order Sphingomonadales; family Sphingomonadaceae; genus Aquisediminimonas. Next base: position 2,613,690 of record JAYRZE010000001.1, read on the forward strand.
GATCGCGGCCGTTGCTTTTTTTCTCTACGCTCCGCTTTTCGTGTTGTTCGTCTTCAGCTTCAACGACAGCAAGGCGAACATCGTCTGGCGCGGCTTCACGTTCAAATATTATGCCAAGGTGTTCAAGAACGAAGCCCTGATGGCGGCGCTCGGCAATTCGCTGACAATCGCTTTGCTCGCGACAATTTTCAGCTTGATACTGGGTGCGCTTGCCGCTGTGATGCTGTGGAAGTTCCGTTTTCCGTTCAAGGCCGGAGTCGAAGGCACTATGGCCCTGCCCATCGTTGTGCCGGAAATTTGCATGGGCGTTGCAATGCTGATGTTCTTTGCCGCGCTCAAATGGCCAAGCGATCTGCCGTGGCCCTTGAGCCTGAGCGCGATCACGATTGCCCATATCACGTTCTGCTTCCCATTCGTGACGATGGTCGTCCGTGCGCGGCTCTCGAATTTCAACAAGGAAGAAGAGGAGGCGGCGAAGGATCTTGGGGCGAGCGAGTGGCAGGCTTTTCGCGACGTGCTACTGCCGCACATGAAGCCGGGGCTCATCGCAGGAGCGCTACTCGCCTTCACGCTCAGCCTCGACGATTTCGTGATTACCTTCTTCACAAGTGGCCCGAACACGACGACTTTTCCGGTAAAGGTCTATTCCATGGTGCGTTTCTCGGTCACGCCGGAAGTCAATGCCGTGTCGACCTTGCTCATCCTTCTCACTATCGTTCTCACGACTATTGCCCTGAAGTTACAGGATATTTCCGGGGAGGCAGGACTGCGTTAATGACTGAGCCCATCATCCAGATCAGGAACGTTACCAAGCGCTTCGGCAACATGGTTGCCGTCGATAATGTCTCGCTCGACATAGAGGCGGGCGAATTCTTCGTGATGCTTGGGCCGTCGGGCTGCGGCAAAACCACACTCTTGCGCATGATCGCCGGCTTCGAATTGCCGACTGAGGGGCAAATACTGATCGACGGGCAGGACATGGCCGGGGTCCCGCCGAACAGGCGCCCGGTCAATATGGTTTTTCAATCCTACGCTGTTTTTCCGCACATGAGTGTGCTGGAAAACGTGGGCTACGGCCTGAGGATCGCGGGAGTATCCAAGCCCGAAATCCGGGAACGGGCAGAGGAATCGCTCGCGCTCGTCAAGCTTGATGGGCTGGGCGCGCGCATGCCCGATCAATTGTCCGGAGGGCAGCGGCAGCGCGTCGCACTTGCCCGGAGCCTCGTGATGCGGCCCAAAGTGCTGTTGCTTGACGAGCCGCTTTCCGCACTCGACGCCAAACTGCGAGCGCAGATGCAGTTCGAACTGGCGGAATTGCAGGACAAGGTCGGCATAACGTTCGTTACCGTGACGCATGATCAGGACGAGGCGCTGTCGATGGCCAGCCGGATCGGCGTGATCAACAAGGGCCATGTCGCGCAGCTCGCGAAACCCTCGGATCTTTATGAATACCCGGCAAATCGGTTCGTCGCGGACTTTATCGGCTCGGTAAACATCTTTGAAGGCAGGTTGACGGTGGACGAACCGGAACGGGCTGTTGTCGACTGCCCAGAGGTGGGAAGCATTTTCCTGAATCACGGGGTGACTGGGCCGCACGAGGGCAATGTCTGGGCGGCCATCCGGCCGGAAAAGATCATCCTTTGCCGGCTGGGCGATGCGGTTGGCGAAAGTGGACCGGACGGGCACAATGTCGCGTCGGGGACGATCACAGGCATGTCTTACCTGGGAGATTGCACACTTTATGAGGTGAAGCTGGACAGTGGGCGCATGGTTCGCGTTTCGCGAGCGAACCTCTCGCGTTTCGATCAGGACGAATTTACCTGGGACGAGAAGGTTTCTCTCCATTGGCATCCTTCGAGCCCGGTTGTGCTTCTGGCCTGAACGGTTGCTGCCTGCAACAACGGCAAGATTGGAATTCTGACGACCGGAATTCCAGCCATCATGGTGCGACCTCGGACAATACGCACGACGTCGACAGAGTGGAAATGCCGCATGTCGGTGAAAATTTGTCGAGTTCCGGGCCGGACCTATCGGTCTTCAGCCTTGAGTATTATACGTCCCCGCTTCACATCATGATCAAATTTTAGGATTCTCGTTCGCCCATGACTGCGCGTCCCGTTCTTGGTATCATTTGCTGCAACCGCATGGTCGGCGCGGAAACCGCTCAGGCGGTGATGGATCGGTATGTCCGTTCAGCGATGACCTATGCGGACGTCGCGGCGTTGTTGATCCCCTCTTTGCCCGAGTTGATGACGGCGGTGGAAGTGGCACCTCGCCTCGATGGCATACTCCTGACCGGAAGTCCGTCGAACATAGAGGCGGCGCGATACAGCGATGATGGCGGCGACGGGCCGTTCGATCCTTCGCGCGACGAGATTGCTCTCAACATGGTGGGCAGGATGATCGATGCCGGGAAACCGGTCTTCGGCATTTGCCGCGGCTTTCAGGAAATCAATGTCGCCCTTGGCGGCACGTTGCGCCGAGATACGAGCTCGGCGGGGGCCCCGCTAAGCCATCATGCCCCTGACGGCGCTGGTTTCGAAGCGATGTTCGATCATCGCCACCCGGTTGCGTTGGCTCCCGGGGGAGTTCTCGCTGGGCTCTATCGCAGCACCAGCCTGGATGTGAATTCGGTTCACTATCAGGGCGTTGCGGATCTTGCCGCGTCGCTGGACGTGGAGGCTCGCGCGCCCGATGGTCTTGTAGAGGCGTATTCGGCGACGATTGCCGGCGCACCGGTCGTAGCCGTGCAATGGCACCCCGAATGGCAAACCGAGCGCTATCCGGAAAGTCAGGCCTTTTTCAGCCTTCTTGGCCGGACCCTTCGAGGCGATAAATTGACCACAGCGCCTATCCCCTGAGCCCGGACGTCGGTCCGCTAACCGGCCGAGATCAGATCAACCAATTCCGGAGAATTTCCAATGCCTCGCAATTACAACATCGCAGAACTTCGCCGCCTCGATATCGCGCATCACCTTCCCGCCCAGGCCGATTGGCAGGAAATAGAAAACCTTGGCGGCAGCCGGATCATCACTCATGCCGAAGGCTGTTATATCCATGACGGGGACGGCAATCGCATCCTTGATGGCATGGCCGGGCTTTGGTGCGTGAATATCGGCTATGGACGGAACGAGCTCGCCGACGTTGCTGCCGAACAAATGCGGGAGCTGCCATTTTACAACACATTCTTCAAGACGGCGACGCCACCTACGGTTCTCCTCGCGCAGAAGATCGCCGGGCTGACGCAGAACCGCCTGCCGCACGTCTTCTTCAATGCGTCGGGCAGCGAGGCCAATGATACGATCTTCCGGATGGTCCGTCATTACTGGAAGACGAAGGGCGAGCCGAAGCGCAAGATCTTCATCAGCCGCTGGAATGCCTATCATGGTTCCACCGTGGCGGGCGTCTCATTGGGCGGCATGAAGGCAATGCATGCGCAGGGAGACCTCCCCATTCCGGGCGTCGAGCATGTGCGTCAGCCCTATTGGTTCAATGAAGGGCGCGACATGAGTCCCGATGAATTCGGAGCAGTCTGCGCGCAGGCGATAGAGGACCGTATCCTCGAAGTCGGGCCCGAAAACATTGCTGCCTTTATCGGGGAGCCGGTACAAGGAGCTGGCGGCGTGATCATTCCGCCTGCCAATTACTGGCCATTGGTCGAAGCGATCTGCCGCAAACATGGCATTCTTCTAATCTGCGACGAAGTCATTTGCGGCTTTGGACGCACCGGAAACATGTGGGGCCACGAGACGATGGGCGTAAAGCCCGACATGATCGCGATGGCGAAAGGCTTGTCATCCGGATATCTGCCGATCTCGGCCGTGGCGGTGTCGGAAGAGATTGTGAAAGTTCTGAAGACCGGCGGCGATTTCGTTCATGGCTACACCTATTCCGGGCATCCGGTGTCTGCCGCTGTCGCGTTGCGGAACATTGAGATTATGGAGCGCGAGAACCTCGTGGAGCGTACCCGCACGGAGACGGGTCCCTATCTTGCCAGGGCGCTCGCAGCTCTGGACGAGCATCCGCTGGTTGGCGAAACGCGCTCTGTGGGGTTGCTGGGTGCGGTCGAAATCGTGGCGGACAAGGCAATTGGTGCTCGTTTCGGCGGTGCGGAAGGCAAGGCCGGACCGATCGTGCGCGACCTGTGCATCTCCGGCGGCCTGATGGTGCGCGGCATTCGCGACAGCATAGTCATGTGCCCGCCGCTTACGATCACGACCGAACAAATCGATGAGTTGGTTGGCAAGATCAGGGCTGCACTGGACGCGGCGGAGCCCGTGCTTCGAGCGATCCCGTCAGCCGCCTAGAATCTGCGGCGGCACGGAGCGGTTGACGACTTCGCGCAGGGCAAAGGCAGTTTCGATCCGCGCGACGCGGGGCAGGGTGGCAATCTCCTGCCTGTGGATCCGCTCATAGTCCTCGATCGAGCGAGCCGTGACTGTCACCAGATAATCGTTCCGGCCAGACATCAAGTGGCAGCGGAGGACTGATGGGCTGTCGGTGACGGCCTTTTCGAAGGCAGCCATCGCTTCTTCGCTTTGGCTGTCGAGCGTGATCGAAACGAATATGGTTGCGGTGTAGCCGAGCCGGCGCAGGTTGATATCCGCTCGATAGCCAGAGATGATTCCGGCATCCTCAAGCGATTTTTGCCGCCGTGCGGCCGCGCTGGGTGATAGGGAAGCTGCTTCGGCAAGCTCGAACTGGGTGCTGCGACCATGCCCCACGAGCTGACGAAGTATATTGTGATCGATTCGGTCCATGACGCGGAATATAATCGCCTATCGGAAAATTGCTGTGTATTTTCGTCCAAAAATATTGGTATTGCCACATAATTCGCTGAGATCGGTTGCGTCATGTCAGCTATATCGGGTTCAAAGTGATTTGAAGGATGACCCCTCATGCGCATTGGTGTTCCAACCGAAATCAAGACTCACGAATATCGCGTTGGCCTGACGCCGGCCTCGGTCCGCGAATATGTCTCGCGCGGTCATGAGGTGATTGTTCAGTCAGGTGCGGGCGCCGGCATTGTAGCGGATGATGCGGCCTATGCGCAGGCAGGTGCGACCATCGCTGCCGATGCGGCCGAAGTTTTCGCCAAGGCCGAGATGATCGTGAAGGTCAAGGAACCCCAGCCAAGCGAATGGGTCATGCTGCGCGAAGGGCAGATCTTATTTACCTATCTTCACCTTGCACCCGACCCTGAACAGACAAAGGGTTTGGTTGCCTCGGGCTGCACCGCTGTCGCCTATGAGACCGTTACGGACCGTGACGGCAGCTTGCCGCTGCTGGCGCCTATGAGCGAAGTTGCTGGACGCCTCTCGATTGAGGCCGCCGGGCTCGCGCTGCGGCGCTCCAACGGCGGTTCGGGCGTATTGCTCGGGGGTGTACCAGGTGTTCCGGCGGGACGGGTCGTCGTAATCGGCGGTGGCGTTGTCGGCACCCATGCGGCGCGGATGGCTGTTGGACTTGGCGCGGAAGTGACGATCATCGATCGCTCTATTCCTCGTTTGCGCCAACTTGACGATATGTTCCAGGGTCGCGTGCGGACCCGCTTTTCAACGACCGATGCGATCGAGACGGAAATTGCCAGCGCTGATGCCGTGATCGGTGCAGTGCTCGTAGCGGGAGCCAGTGCGCCCAAGCTGGTCACGCGCAAGATGCTCGGCAGCATGAAGCCGCATTCGGTGCTCGTCGATGTCGCGATCGATCAGGGCGGCTGCTTCGAAATGAGCCACCCGACGACCCATGCCGACCCGACGTTCGAAGTCGACGGGATCATTCATTATTGCGTCGCGAATATGCCGGGCGCCGTTCCGCAGACGTCGAGTCACGCGCTAAACAATGCGACACTGCCTTTCGGCCTTTCGCTGGCCAACAAGGGACTCGACGCGATCCGCAACAACGCGGGGCTGCTGGCTGGGCTCAACGTGCACAAAGGGTTCGTGACCAATCAAGCCGTCGCAGACAGTCTCGGGCTTGCGTACAAGGACGGGCTGACGGCGCTGGCCGCCTAGGCCAGGATCTTCTCGAATGCCGCTCGCGCGACCGGTGTGAGCGCATCGAGGCCCGCGTCCCTGAGGCCTGCTTTCATCCACGGGTCCCAGAAGAGCCGGATATGTTCGGCGGTAGCATCTGCCGGATCCGGCTCATGCGCGAGGTTGGCTGCGATCTGGTTCGCCATCATCACAAGCTTGTCAGCGGTCTTCATTCCGCCGGAACCTCATGTTCGATTCGCCGCGAGCGTTGGGTAAGCGCCTCATAATCCTCCTGCCAGTCGGTGGGGCCATTGGAGGCACCCACCTGCACGGCAGTGACCTTGTATTCGGGACAGTTGGTGGCCCAATCGCTATATTCCGTGGTGACGACATTGGCCTGCGTCGCCGGATGGTGGAACGTCGTATAGACGACGCCGGGAGCAACCCGGTCGGTAACTTTGAGCCGTAACGTGGTCTCGCCTGATCGCGAGGCGAGTTTCACCCAGTCGCCCGATTTGAGGCCTCTGTCCTCGGCATCGACCGGATGCATCTCCAGCAGATCTTCGGGGTGCCAAGCGACATTTTCGGTCCGCCGGGTCTGGGCGCCCACATTGTACTGGCTAAGGATTCGGCCCGTGGTGAGGAGCAGCGGAAAGCGCGGGCCGGTCTTCTCGTCGGTCGGCACATAGTCGGTAACGACAAACTTGCCCTTGCCGCGCACGAACCCGTCAACATGCATGATCGGCGAGCCGTCGGGTGCGTTGGCATTGACAGGCCATTGGAGCGAGCCTTCTGCGTCCAGCCTATCGAAGCTGACGCCTGCAAAGGTTGGCGTCAGGCGCGCAATCTCGTCCATGATCTCGGACGGGTGCGCATAGTTCCAGTCAAGCCCCATCGCTTGGGCAAGCCGCTGGGTAACCTCCCAATCCTCAAGGCCATTCATTGGCGTCATCACCTTGCGCACCGGCTGGATACGCCGCTCGGCATTCGTAAAGGTGCCGTTCTTTTCGAGGAAAGTTGAGCCGGGGAGGAAGATGTGCGCGTAGTTCGCGGTTTCGTTTAGGAATAGATCGTGGACGATGACGCATTCCATCGCGGCGAGCCCCGCCGAGACATGCGCTGTATTGGGATCCGACTGGAGAATGTCCTCGCCCTGGCAATAGAGCGCCTTGAAGACGCCGTCGGTCGCGGCATCGAGCATGTTGGGGATGCGTAGGCCTGGCTCGGAATTGAGTGAAACGCCCCAATCGGCCTCGAAAAGTCGCCGCGTCTCCGTGTCGGAAATATGGCGATATCCGGAAAGCTCGTGCGGGAAACTGCCCATGTCGCACGCGCCCTGAACATTGTTCTGGCCGCGCAACGGGTTCACGCCGACGCCACGCCTGCCGATATTGCCCGTCGCCATCGCAAGGTTGGCGATGGCCATCACGGTCGAGGAACCCTGTGAATGCTCGGTTACGCCAAGGCCATAGTAGATCGCAGCATTCCCGCCAGTCGCATAGAGCCTTGCCGCCTCACGCAGTAATTGGGGTGGCACTGTCGTTACCGACATTAGCGTCTCAGGGCTGTTGCGCGGCTCGCTCACGAATTCGGCCCAGTGGGCATACTCGTCCCAGTCGCAGCGTTCACGGATGAAAGCCTCGTTGGCGAGTCCCTCGGTAACGATCACATGCGCCATCGCGGTCAGTACCGCGACATTGGTGCCCGGGCGTAGCGGCAAATGATAATCCGCCTCGACATGGGGTGTTCGGACCAGATCGATGCGGCGGGGGTCGATGACGATCAGCTTTGCACCTTGCCTCAGCCGGCGCTTCATCCGGCTGGCAAAGACCGGGTGGCCGTCCGTGGGGTTTGCGCCAATGACCAGCATGACGTCGCAATCCTCGACGCTGTCGAAATCCTGCGTACCGGCAGATGTTCCGAAGGTCGTTTTCAGGCCATAGCCGGTCGGCGAGTGGCAAACCCGGGCGCAAGTATCGACATTGTTGTTTCCGAAGCCCGCCCGGACCAGCTTCTGGACCAGGAATGTCTCTTCGTTTGTGCAGCGCGAGGATGTGATTCCCCCGAGCGCGTGCTTCCCATATTTGGCGCTGATCCGATTCAACTCTGAAGCCGCATAGGCGAATGCCTCTTCCCATTCGACTTCGCGCCAAGGTTCACTGATGTTGCTACGGATCATGGGTTTCAGGATGCGCTCCCGATGCTGAGCATAGCCCCAGGCGAATCGGCCCTTGACGCAGCTGTGCCCGCGATTGGCCTTGCCGTCTTTCCAGGGGACCATCCGCACCAGTTGCTCACCCCGCATCTCGGCGCGGAACGTGCAGCCCACGCCACAATAGGCGCAGGTGGTGACGACGCTCCGCTCGGGTGTGCCGATCTCGGCGACTTTCTTTTCGATGAGTGTCGCGGTGGGGCAAGCCTGGACGCAAGCGCCGCACGAGACGCATTCGGATTCAAGGAAGTTGTCAGATGCGAGACCCGCCGAGACCTTTGAGCCGAAGCCGCGGCTTTCGATTGTCAGCGCCAGCGTCCCTTGCACTTCATCACAGGCTCGCACGCAGCGCGAGCAGACAATGCATTTGGAAGGCTCGAAATCGAAATATGGATTGGACTGATCCTTTTCCTGGCCGAGATGGGTCGCAACAGCCGCATAGCGGACATCGCGCAGGCCGACGGCGCCCGCTTGGTCCTGAAGCTCGCAATCGCCATTGGCGGCACAGGTGAGGCAATCGAGCGGGTGGTCGGAAATGTACAGCTCCATCACGCCCTTGCGGAGTTTCTGAAGCAGCGGCGTCTGGGTATGGACGACCATCCCCGTCTCGACCGGGGTGGTGCAACTTGCAGGCGTGCCCTTGCGCCCTTCGATTTCGACAAGGCAGAGACGGCATGAGCCGAAGCTGTCAAGACTGTCGGTCGCGCAAAGTTTCGGAACCGCGGTTCCTTGCTCGGCCGCCGCGCGCATCACGCTTGTTCCTTCGGGCACGGTGACTTCGCGGCCATCGATAGTGAGCGTCGCCATCGCGCCATCGTGCACTTCCGGCGTTCCGAAATCGGCTTGACGTTCAAAACCCATCATTCGTCTCCGCTGGCTCGATACTATCATGCGGATCGCTCAGGATCAGCACTGAATCGCGTCGCGCAAGCGACAGAAGTGTCAAGCCGGCTTCGCGCGCGCGCTCTACTGCCAGACTTGTAGGTGCCGAAATCGTCACCAACATCGGGCAACCTATGCGTACGGTCTTTTCGACCAGTTCATAGCTGCCCCGAGCGCTCGTCAGGACAAAGCCGTCGGTCATGCTCCGAGAACCGTGTGCCATCGCGCCTGTCAGCTTGTCGAGGGCATTGTGCCGCCCGACATCCTCGCGGATGCAGATGATTTGCCCGTCCGGTTCGCAATAGGCCGCCGCATGGGTTGCACCGGTCGCCCGGTTGAGCACCTGATTTGCTGGGATGTCGGCAAGAGCCTTTGCTATCGCTTCCCGGCGCACCCGAGTTCGGGAAGAAACGCGGGGGAGGGGCCGGAGCGCTTCCTCTATACTCTCGACGCCGCAGAGGCCGCAGCTACTGTCCGAGACACGCGTCCGCGCCCGGGCATGAATCGCCTCCGTCGCTGCCTCCGAAAGTTGCGCGCGGGCGACCCAGCCGCCTTTCACCATGCTGACATCAACAATGCCGACCTCGTTTAATGAGCTGATGAGTCCTTCCGCGAGCGCATGGCCGATGACGAAATCTTCGATATCAACAGGCGTCGCCATCATCACGGCATAACCAATTCCGCTATATTCAAGCGCTATGGGCGCCTCGATCGGGAGCCGTCGTTCAATATCGCGATCTCCCGGTTCGGCAAGGCCGATGAGCCGCGCCGTCACGGTCTTGCTGTCGGCGGGCGCGTTCACTGTCGCTTGGCTGCGGGGGCAGTGCCCTGCCCGAAATCCTCCGGGAAATGCCGGATCGCGCTCATCACGGGGTAGGGCGTAAATCCTCCAAGCGCGCAGAGCGAACCATATTTCATCGTTTCGCAAAGGTCGGCGACCAGTGAAAGATTGGCTTCAACGGCTTCGCCAGCCATGATGCGGTCCATAGTCTCGACTCCACGCACGCTTCCGAGCCGGCAGGGAGTACACTTCCCGCAGCTTTCGGCGGCGCAGAATTCAAGCGCGAAGCGGGCCATTTCCGCCATATCGACGGTATCGTCGAACACGGTGATCCCGGCATGGCCGATCAGTGCATCGGCTGCTGCAAAGGCCTCATAGTCGAACGGCAGGTCAAACTGGCTTGTCGGAATATAGGCCCCGAGGGGACCACCAACCTGGACGGCTCGGACCGGGCGGCCGCTGGCAGTTCCGCCGCCGATTTCGTACACCAGTTCACCGAGCGTCAGCCCGAAGCCGGTTTCGAACAGGCCGCCATATCTGATATTGCCGGCAAGCTGGATCGGCATCGTACCACGCGATCGGTCCATTCCATAGTTGGCATAGCCCTGCGCGCCGTTGGCCATGATCCATGGAACCGCCGCAAGAGTCAGCACATTGTTGATGACCGTCGGGCAGCCGAACAGCCCCTCGTGCGCAGGCAAGGGCGGTTTGGCCCGCACTTCGCCGCGCTTGCCTTCGAGGCTGTTCAGGAGCGAAGTTTCCTCGCCGCAGACATAGGCGCCCGCACCGGTGCGAATCTCGATGCCGAAAGGCGCAACGAGAGGCGCCGACGCCCGCACGGCAGCTTCCATTTTCGCGATCGCGTGCGGATATTCGGAGCGAATGTAGACGAACCCCCTTTCAGCGCCGACGGCCAGCCCGGCAATCGCCATGCCTTCGATCAGCATGAACGGATCGCCCTCCATCACCATCCGGTCGGCAAAAGTGCCGCTGTCTCCCTCGTCGGCGTTGCACGCGATGTATTTGCGCGTGCCGGACGCTACTTGCACAGTCCGCCACTTGATGCCCGCCGGAAAGCCTGCGCCGCCGCGACCACGGAGGCCGGACTGGATAATGCTTTCGACAATGCCCCCAGGGCCCAGCGCGCGTGCATTTTCCAACCCCAGCCAGCCGCCGGTTGCGGCATAACCATCCAAGCTAAGCGGGCACGTCTTCCCGGCACGTGCAAAGGTCAGCCGGGTTTGCCTTGCAATGAAGGGGTGTTCGGCAATAGCTCCGATTGACGGAGCGGTCCCGTCGAGTATCGCTCGCACATCGCCTGGGCCGACCGGGCCAAAGCCACGCCCATCGACTTCGACCAACGGCTCGAGCCAGTGCATCCCCCAGCTCGAAACCCGCTCGACGTTGGCACCAGCCTTGGTAAAGGCCGCAGCGACAGAATCGGCGCCGCAGGCCAGCGCGACGGCATCGTCGGAGATGCGGATCTTCACAAAGCCTCCACCAACGCCATGATCGACTCTTCCGTAAGCCGGGCATGCACATCGCTTCCTGTCATTGCTGATGGTCCGGCTGAGCACAGGCCAAGGCAATAGACGGTTTCGACACAAACCCGATCTCCCGCCGCCGCGACAATAGCGGGCATCAACGCCTCGACGCCGCGTGCCCTGCAGGCTTCCGCCCGGCAAATGCGAATAATCGGCCTGTTTTCAGGTACGGTGCGGAAATCATGGTAGAAACTTACGACACCATGAACTTCCGCCCGTGTGAGATTGAGCGCATTTGCAATCTGGCGGATTGCATCCTCGCTTACATGGCCGAATTGCGCTTGAACATCGTGCAGGATCGGAAGCAGCGGCCCTTCGCGCCTCCGGTGCGCCTGGACGATGTCCGCGACGGTCGTCACTAGAACAGGACGACCGAGCGGATGCTTTCACCTGCGTGCATCAGGTCGAACCCCTTGTTGATCTCATCAAGCGAAAGGACATGCGTGATCATCGGATCGATTTCGATCTTCCCATTCATGTACCAGTCGACAATTTTGGGAACATCGGTGCGGCCCTTGGCGCCGCCGAACGCCGTGCCGCGCCAGTTGCGCCCAGTGACGAGCTGGAAGGGACGGGTGGCGATCTCTTTGCCTGCTTCCGCCACGCCAATGATGATCGAAGTGCCCCAACCCCTGTGGCAGGCCTCAAGCGCGGTGCGCATCACTTCGGTATTACCGGTGGCATCGAATGTGAAGTCGGCGCCTCCGTCGGTCATCTCGACCACTTTCGCAACCGTCTCTTCGCGGCTCATGCCTTTGGAATTGAGGAAGTCGGTCATGCCAAACTTCCGGCCCCATTCCTCGCGGTCGGGGTTGATGTCGACCCCAACGATCTTGCCCGCGCCCGCAAGTTTCGCGCCCTGGATAACGTTCAAGCCGATACCACCCAAGCCGAATACCACGACATTGTCGCCAACCTGAACCTTTGCGGTGTTCACAACCGCACCGACCCCGGTCGTGACGCCGCAACCGATATAGCAGCTTGTCTTGAACGGCGCGTCCTCGCGGATCTTTGCTACAGCGATTTCGGGCAGGACAGTGAAGTTGGAAAAGGTCGAGCAGCCCATATAGTGGAAAATGGTCTGGCCCTTGTAGGAAAAGCGGCTGGTTCCGTCGGGCATCAGCCCCTTGCCCTGTGTCGCGCGGATGGCGGTGCAAAGATTGGTCTTGCCCGAAAGGCAGCTTTTGCATTGGCGGCATTCGGGGGTGTAGAGGGGGATAACGTGATCGCCAGGCTTGACCGAGGTGACGCCCGCGCCGACCTCACGCACCACGCCCGCGCCTTCATGCCCAAGCACGCTCGGGAAAATCCCCTCGCTGTCGAACCCGTCGAGCGTGTAGGCGTCGGTATGGCAGATGCCGGTTGCCATGATCTCGACCAGGACTTCGCCTGCCTTCGGCCCCTCGAGGTCCAGTTCGACGATTTCGAGAGGCTTCTTCGCTTCAAAGGCAACAGCAGCGCGTGTCTTCATTCCCAATCTCCCACAATCAGCATTCCACAACATTGACGGCAAGGCCGCCTTGTGACGTTTCCTTATACTTGTCACGCATATCGAGGCCGGTCTGACGCATTGTTTCAATAACCTTGTCAAGGCTGACCATGTGCGAACCGTCTCCCATCAACGCCAGCCGCGATGCGTCAACGGCCTTCACCGCTCCCATGGCGTTCCGCTCGATGCAGGGAATCTGGACCAGGCCGGCGACGGGATCACAGGTAAGGCCAAGATTGTGTTCCATGCCGATTTCGGCTGCATTTTCGACCTGCGCGTTGGTTCCGCCAAGTGCAGCGGTCAAGCCGGCGGCTGCCATCGAGCAGGCCACGCCAACTTCTCCCTGGCATCCGACCTCAGCGCCCGAAATCGAAGCGTTGCGTTTGTAAAGCGCGCCAATTGCTGCGGCCGTGAGCAGGAAAATGCGTCGGGTTTCAACGGTCCCGCGGTAGCAACGATCATGAAAGCGCATCACCGCCGGGACAATTCCAGCCGCACCATTGGTTGGCGCCGTGACGACTCGCCCTCCCGCCGCATTCTCTTCATTGACTGCCATCGCCCAGAGATTGATCCAGTCAAGCGCGACAAGCGGATCGTTGAGGTGCGCTTCCTGACGGGCTCCCAGTTCGACTGTGAGGCAAGGCGCCCGGCGTTTGACATTCAGGCCACCGGGCAGGCATCCGGTCTGGCGGCAGCCACGGTCGATGCTGTCAGCCATCGCGGCGGCAATCGCATCGAGCCCGGCCTCGACTTCAGCGCTTGGGCGTCGCGCGCATTCATTGGCCATCACGATTTCAGCGAAGCTCATTCCGGTCGCAGCGCCAAGCGCGAGCAGATCAGCGCCCGATTCGAAGTCATATGGTACTTCGGTCAGGTCAAGCGCACGCGTGTTGCTTGCCGCCTCGTCCTCATCGACCACGAAGCCGCCGCCGACTGAATAGTACGTCCGCTCTCCCAGCAGCTCATTGGCGGCATCAAGCGACCGGAAGGTCATCGCATTGCTGTGGAACGGCTTGCGCTGGCGCTGCATATAGCGGATGTCGGCTTCGGGATCGAAGGGCACCAAGTGCCGCGAAAGCAAGGCAACGCGCTTGTCGGCCGCAACGGACGAAAGAATGCCCGGCCGGGAGTCGACTTCGAAACTGGCCGGCGCGGCTCCCGTCAGACCCAATATCAGGGCTGTATCCGTCCCATGGCCCTTTCCGGTCAGGGCAAGCGAACCATAAAGGTCGATCGACACCTTGGCCGTCGCGCCGAGCAGGCCTTGCCCCTCAAGCCATTCGCAAAAGCGCCGCGCGGCAATCATCGGCCCCACGGTGTGCGAACTTGACGGCCCGATGCCGATCTTGAAGAGTTCGAAAACGCTGACGCTCATGGCTGGGTCGGAACCTCTGCAATAAGAGTATCATGCCCGGTTTCGCGAAGAAATGCAGTCAGGCCAGAGCCCGAGAGGCCGATCGTCGCTGTGTTGCGCAATGGGTGAACGTTGACCCGTTCATGCCTTGCCAGCCTCGCATCGAGGACAATTCGGACAAGGCCGTCTTTGTCGTTCAGCGCTGCCAGCGGGGTAACGGACCCCGGAGAGATACCGAGCAGCCGCTCCATGTCTTCGGCCTTTCCGAAGCTGAGCTTCTTCGAGCCGATCACGCCGGAGAGTGCCTTGAGGTCCACACGGGAGTCGTGCGGCGCAGTGACCAGCCAGAATTGGCCCGCCGCGTCCTTGAGGAACAAGTTCTTGGTGTGCGCGCCGGGGATTTCACCATGAAGATGCGCGCTGGCTTCAACAGTAAAGACAGCGTCGTGCTCGCAGATCGCCCAGGCAATACCCAGCGCGCCCAGCCGTTCGACCAATTCGTCTTCGACAGCCATTGGATGCTTAGTCGATCGCTTCGACAAGTTCGGCGATCCGGCCGACCATTTCGTCGATATGCACCTTATCGAGGATAAGCGGCGGGGAAAGCGCGACGATATCGGCCGTCACGCGGATCAGCAGCCCGCTGTCGAAACACTTTTGGAACAACTCAGCTGCGCGCTTGCCCGGCGCTCCGGGGCGCGACTCAAGTTCGATTCCGGCGACGATGCCAATGTCACGCACATCGATCACATGGCGCTTGCCCTTGAGACTGTGAACGGCATCTTCCCAATAGCCACCGAGTTCTGACGCACGGTTGAACAGGCCTTCGTCCCTATAGAGATCGAGCGCCGCTATTCCGGCAGCGGCAGCAAGGGGATGGCCGGAATAAGTGTAGCCGTGAAATAGCTCTATCCCTTCGGGCGCGCTTTCAACGATCGAATCGTGGACCGCACGGCTGACCGCGACGGCGCCCATCGGCACGGCTGCGTTGGTGAGGCCCTTGGCCATCGTGATGATGTCGGGTGTAACGCCCAACGTTCCGGCGGCCGTCACTCCGCCAATGCGGCCAAAGGCGGTGATGACCTCGTCAAAGATCAGCAAGATGCCGTACTTCGTACAGATCTCCCGCAGCCTTTCAAGATAGCCGAGGGGCGGCACGAGCACGCCGGTCGATCCCGCCATCGGTTCGACGATCACGGCCGCGATCGTTTCCGCCCCATGCAACCCAACGATCCGTTCGAGTTCGTCTGCCAGATGAGCGCCCCATTGAGGGCGCCCTCGGGTGAAGGCGTTGTGCGCAAGATCATGCGTATGGGGCAGGTGATCGACGCCTGTCAGCAGGGTTCCGAACTGCCGTCGATTGTTGACGATCCCTCCAACCGAGATCCCGCCAAAGCCGACGCCATGATAGCCCCGTTCGCGCCCGATCAGACGTGTGCGGCCCGCTTCACCGCGCGCACGCTGGCAGGCAAGAGCGATCTTGAGCGCGGTATCTACGGACTCCGACCCGGAATTGGTGAAGAATATACGGTCCAACCCTTCCGGCATGAGCGCCGCAATTCGCGACGCCAGCTCGAAGGCGAGCGGATGGCCGAGCTGGAAGGACGGCGCATAGTCCAGTTCGGCAGCCGTCTTGCGGATCGCTTCGACGATCGAGGGGCGACAATGCCCGGCATTGGCGCACCAGAGGCCGGCAGTTGCGTCGAGGATGCTGCGGCCGTCGCTGCTGGTATAATACATGCCCTTGGCTTGGACGAGCTGGCGCGGGTTGGCCTTGAAAGCGCGATTGGCCGTGAACGGCATCCAGTACGCGGCAAGCGGATCGTTTTCGAGTTTCACGGCGTGCTCCAGAAAGCGAAAGAGTATCGAGGTGGTTCAAGCGGTCGGGCCGGGTTGACCGCCATCGCCAGCGCGGCTGCGGACCCAATAGCCGATGACGAAGACAAGGGTAACGATAATGCTCGTCCATAGCTCGATGGCGTGTTCCTTCGAAAAGCCCATCAGCACAAGAACGGCGGCCATCCCCGCAATAGCGATCCAGGTGCCATAGGGGTGGAACCACATTTTGATGAGCAGGCGATGCGGTGCCTCTGCCTCGAACTTGGTACGGAGGCGGAATTGGGCAATGGCGATCAACAGATAGATGAACAGCATGATCGCGCCCGAGGCATTGACGAGGAAATTGAACACACGGTCGGGCGACAGCACCGAGGCGGCAAGTGCGCCATAGCTGAACAGGCTGGCAATCAGGATCGAACGGGCCGGGACCCGCGAACGGCTCAGTATGATGCAGGATTGCGGCGCGTCTCCGTTCCGCGCGAGGCCGAACATGGCGCGTGACGTGATGTAGATCCCCGAATTGAGGCAGGACAGGACTGCGACGAGAACGATCATGTTCATCACCAGGTCGGCTGCGGGGTATCCCATTGCGCGCAGGGCATGGGCGAAAGGCGAAACGCCGACTTCGATCTCGTTCCATGGCACGACAGAGACTATCATGAGGATCGACAGGACGAAGAAAATGAGGATGCGGGCCGATACAGAAATCGTCATCCGTGCGATCGTCCGCGCGCCTTCTTCGGATTCCGCAGCCGCGAGCGTCGCGATCTCGGCGCCGCATAGAGAAAAGATGGTCGTCGCGACACCCGCAAAGATCGCAGCGGTGCCTGCCGGCGCAAAGCCGCCATGCGCAGTCAGGTTGGAAAAGGTCTGCCCCGACGGCGAAGTCAACCCCAATGCATAGGCGCCGGCAACAAGGATAAAGACGACAATCGCGACAACCTTCGTCGACGCGAACCAGAATTCGAATTCGCCATAGGAGCGTGCCGAGAGGAGGTTGACTGCCGTCAATATTGCCATCAGCACGACGCCGACCTGCCAGACTTCGAACTGGGGAAACCAGCCGCAGATGATCTTGGCGCCGGCAATGGCCTCCACCGCGATCACGACAACCCAGAAATACCAGTAGAGCCAGCCAACCAGGAACCCGGCCCAGTTGCCCAGCCCCTCGCGAGCGAAATCGGGGAAGGTCTGAACGCCAGGGATGGCCATCGCCATTTCCGAAATCATGCGCATCACGAGAAGAACCAGAAAGCCGGCCAGCGCATAGCTTAGCACGGCAGCGGGCCCGATCGTGCTGATGGCCGTCGAGGACCCGACAAACAACCCGGCGCCGATGATACCGCCAAATGTAATCATCGATACATGGCGGGACTTGAGCGACCGGCTGAGCTGGTTCGCCGCCCGGTCTTCCTCAAATGCTGCGGCGCTATCCATCTGTATCAGTCCCCCAAAAGCGATTGCGGCGTTTCGGCGCCTTATCCTGATGTGAACGTCTTGTCATACGTCCAATTCAGGATCTTCGGCACTACCCTGAGCTACCTTCGAACAATGGCTTCAAATCCTTTTTGAGAATCTTGCCATTGGCGTTGCGCGGGAGTGTTTCCTCGCAGAACAGGATTCGCACCGGGACCTTGAATGCAGCCAACCGCGATCGGACCCAGTCCTGCAGCTCACTCTCGGAGGCCGAATGGCCCGGTGCCAAATGGACCACGGCAGCCGGTTCTTCGCCCAGGGTCCGGTGTGGAATGCCGACCAGCGCGGCATCGGTAACAGCCGGGTGATCATAGAGGACATTTTCAACTTCGGACGAATAGATATTCTCTCCCCCCCGGATGACGATATCCTTTGCCCGGTCGACTATGTAGCAAAAGCCCTCTTCGTCCAGACGGGCAAGATCGCCTGTCCGCACCCAACCATCGACAAAGGTCGCAGCGGTGGCCTCGGGGGCGTTCCAATAGCCTTTGACGACCATCGGTCCGCGCGCCCACAACTCGCCCACTTCGCCTGCCGGGAGGATGGTCGCGCCATCTTCATCCATGATCCGCAAATCGGCGACGGGAACGGGCGGGCCGGCGCTGTCGGGGCGATTGAGATAGTCCTCCGCCGAATGACCCGTTACGGTCGCCATGGTCTCGGTCATCCCCCAACCATTGCCGGGAAGCGCGCCGAGCACGTTACGGATCTTTCGCACCAGTTCGGGCGCGGAGGGTGCGCCGCCATAGGCGATCGCCTCGAGCGAACTCAGGTCGTATTTGCCGCGATCGGGATGCTCAATCAATTGCCAGGCAATTGTCGGCACGCCGCCAGTCGAATTCACGCGTTCGCGCTCAATGATTTCGAATGCTTTGACCGGATCCCATTTGTGCATGAAGATCATGGTGTTGCCAGCCGCGACAGCGCCCATAAGTCCGGCGCTGCATGCCGTTACATGAAACATCGGAATGACGGTCAGGCCGACCTTTGGCGCCGAGATAGGGACCGGATCCCCGCGCCTCCGCGCGGCCCGTGCGGCGCCATAGCCACTCGACAGGATATTGGTGAGCAGGTTGCGGTGCGTCCCAAGCGCACCTTTGGGGTTTCCCGTCGTGCCGCTCGTATAAAAAATGGTTGCATCATCGTCGGGCGCAACGGGGACATCCGGTATCTCTGTCTCAGGTAGGCTGGCATAGCCACCAGGATGGCCGATTACGTCTTCGAGCGCTTCCGCACCGTCTGGAAGCGGGGTCGCGGCGCGACTGACAATGACGTCTCGCAATTCGGGAAGTTCCGGAAGGTACGGCGCAACGCGCCCGAAGCGCTCCGCGTCACAGACAAGCACCCGCGCTCCCGAATTTGCCAAACCGTACGCCAACTCGCCGGCGGTCCACCATGCGTTGAGCGGAACACAGATCGCGCCGATGCTTGTTGCCGCAAAAAACACGACCGGCCATTCGGGCAGGTTCCGCATGGCGAGTGCAATGCGATCGCCCTTCCGTATCCCGCGCTTGCGAAACTCCTGCGTCAGAAGGGCAGCCGCGCGGAACCAAGCGTCGTATGTAACCCTCTCCTCGCCATAGATGGTGAAAAGGCGTTCTCCGTGCGTGCGGCCATGCCTGGCAAGCGCTGCAAGGTTGGGAAGCGCATTTTTCCACACGCGCGTAGGAATTTCCCTGATAGTCACCGTTTCCATTTCAAAACGTTGCCCTGGCGCACAAAGCTCCGCCTCGACCTCAGCCAGGCTCATCACCGGCCAAGCCTTGTTGGTTGCGGCGACTGTTGATTCTGCTGCCGAACTGCTCACGCCTTCTCCACTCCACTCCACTCCACCTTGCCTTGCGAACGTTCTCTTTTCCTTATACATCGTACTGATATCGCGGCTCGCGAACGCTGAAAAGCATCACACCCAACGCTGCGGCGACCAGGCAAATCGATATCCAAATCAGGGGAACGAACCCGTACACCGCAGCGATGATACCGCCTATGACCGGGCCGATAGCCGCCACGGAGGTTTCAGCGGTTGTCGAAAGCGCGAGGCGCATTGGGGTATCCTCGCGCGAACCAAATTCAAGAACAAGCGTCTGCTGGCTTAGTGAATATCCGCATATTGCCGCCCCGAGCGCGATGAAACCCAGCACGAAATCGCTTTGATCGTTCGCCATCAGCATCAAAGCAAACGCGCCGAGCCAGATGATGTTGGAAAGGATGTAGACCAGCCGAAATCCTTTGCGGTCTCCAAGCGCGCCCCATACAAGATTGGAGAGTGTATCGGCCCCGAGGAACGCCAGCGAGAAGAGGCCGAGGGCCTTGCCGTCTATGTGCATGACATCTCCGGCATGAAGAATGCAGAATGGCACCGCAATCCGCCCCGCTGTCGTCAACAATTGGGCAATGAGAAAGTTTCTGTAGTTCGGTTCCGAGAGAAGCCCCGGCAATTCGCGAAGGCGATCCGTCAGGCGCATAGGAGGGCGAGCCCGGTGATTGTCCGGCTCGCGGATGAAAAGGGCAAGCATGGCCAAGCCGATGCTTGTCAGAACGAAGCTGAGCATGAACGTGGTCGCATAGCCGTTTCCGAGGATATTTTTCTCGATCAACAAGCTGCCTGCCCACCAGGACAAGGCTGCGGCGATGCCGCCGCCCGCAAGGTTTCGGTAGCCTTGCAGCCGCCCGCGCTTCTGGAGCGGGATGACCTTCGCCATCAGCATCTGGAACGACACGCGCTGCGCGCCTGAATAGTAGCCGAGCAGGAAAAGGAAAAGCATTGTCGCTGGAACAAGCCATGCGGCCGGCAGGAACCAGCCGGACAGGGCGAGCCCCAACAACTGCACGCGCATCATCGTGCCGTTGCGCATTGCATTGGGCAGGATCCGCTTCTTGTCTTCGATTTCGCTTGCGCTGAGGAGTGGAGACAGAACCGCGCCGACCTGTTGGAGTGCTTGCGAAAGGCCGACCAGGACAGACGAGCCGGTCAGCATGTAAAGATAGGCGGGAACGAAGGTCGGGGCGTAGATCATCCGAAAGCCGGTCATCCCGAACATGCCATGCGAGAAATGCGCAAGATAGTTGCGCTTGAGATTAGTCGCGACGAAACGATCATTCTCCTTGTCGTCAGGAGTCAGCCGGTCAACGCCGGTATCGGTGCCGATCGGCTCCAGGTCGTCTTCGGCAGTCAATGGTCGTTCCAGGAATAGAGTTGAACGCTTGCTTCCCAATCATGGCAGGCGGCACTACGGATGGGAAGCAAATCGTGCGAATGAAAATCAAAGCCGGAGAAGGATATGCGCCTGACTGCACCGCGGATTGCGCCGCTGGATTTGAACACGCTTGACGACGAACAGAAAGACGCGCTGGCTCCCTTTCTCGGAACGGGCCGGGTGCTCAATATTTTTCGCACGATGGCGCGCGCGCCGAAGGCTTTGGCCAGCTTCCTGTCATGGGGCGGCTACATCCTTTCGAAACGCAATTCCCTTTCGTCGCGGGATCGTGAGTTGGCTATCCTGCGTACCGGGTTCAACTGCAAATCGGGCTACGAATGGACACAGCACGTGCCCATCGGCATCGACGCGGGACTAACCGATGCCGAAGTCGAACGGATCAAGGGCGGGCCCGAGGCAGAGGGCTGGGACGAGCGCGATCGGGCGATCCTGCGTGCGGTTGACGATCTCACCGGCAACTTCTTTGTTAGCGGAAATAGCTGGGCGGGGCTCGACGTCTTCACCGAGCGCCAGAAGATGGATCTCATATTCACCGTCGGTCAGTACACGCAGGTTTCGATGCTGCTGAACAGCTTCGGGGTCCAGCTCGATGAGGGGCAGACTCTCGATCCTGCCCTTAAGGGCTTCTGACCATGGCCGGCAGACTTGCGGGCAAACGCGCCATAGTCGTCGGGGCGGGGCAAGAGCCGGGCGAAACGATCGGCAACGGTCGTGCCACGGCACTTCTCTTTGCGCGTGAGGGTGCCGACGTGATGTGCATTGACCGGGATCTTGCCCGCGCGGAAGAGACGGCTAAGTTGATCGCCGCTGAGGGAGGTGCCGGCTTTGCCCACAGTGCCAATATTGCAAAGGATGCCGAATGTCGCGCGGCGATAGAAACCGCCTTGGCGCGCTGGGGTGCGATCGACATCCTTGTCAACAATGTAGGCGTCGGCGGGGGCGGGGACGGGCCCGCCCATCTCCTGACAGACGACGCCTTCGACCGGACAATGACCGTAAATCTGAAAGGCATGTGGCAGATGATCCGTGCGACCCTTCCTGCGATGCGCGAAGCCGGGTCTGGTGCGATCGTAAACATCTCCTCGCTGGCATCGGTCGCGGGCGGTTTCCAATTGGCCTATGAATTGTCGAAGGCCGCCGTCAATCGCCTGACAACCAGTGTGGCGCAATTCAATGGTAGCTGCGGCATTCGCTGCAATGCGATCCTGCCCGGCTTGATGGATACACCGATGGCCGTCGCCGCAATAGCGGAGGCTACGGCGCGCCCGATCGAGGAAGTGCGTGCCGAGCGCAACAAACGCGTGCCGCTGAAAGGCGGGATGGGAAGTGGCTGGGATACGTCCTATGCTGCATTGTTCCTGGCGTCTGACGAAGCGAAATTTGTGACCGGCGCCTTGCTTCCCGTCGACGGCGGGGCAAGCGTCAGGATTGGTTGAGTTCGCGGTCAGAGCTTGTGGCGGTAATGGATGAAGCCTGATCGTTGGGCGATGCGGTCATACAGCTTGCGCGCTTCGACATTGGTTTCGTGCGTGAGCCAATAGACGGCTGCGCAGCCCAGCTCTGCTGCCGCATCGTAGACAGCCTCGATCAGCGCTCGTCCGGCGCCTGTGCCTCGCACTTCCGGAATGACGAACAGGTCTTCAAGGTAGCAATAGTCGCCGCGCGCCCAAGTGGCGGGATGCGTGACCCAGTTGACCATACCGATCGCGCGACCGGCTTCGTCGCGAGCTAGGAAGCCGTGCATCGGAAATTCTTCGCTCGTCAGGCGCTCGAAGGTCAGCCGGGTTATTTCTTCGTCGAGACTGGTCTCGTAGAAGCGCAGATAACCGCGCCATAGCGGTTCCCACGCAGCAAAATCATCGGGTGTCAGCGGGCAAATTGAAATCATGGCCTAACTTTGCCCTTCGCCTCAGCGGACATGATCGTCCGCCCGTCGCCACCCAGCGCTGCAAGAGCGATAATCTCTCCCTCATGCCTTCCGACAAGGTGGAGCGGTTCGCCTGCAATGGCAGGAGACTGCCCTCGGAATGAGAAGCTGGCGAGAGCGTTTGCGCCAATCTCTCGAGCCGCCAGATCAAGCAGCAACGTCGCGGTCAGCGGCCCGTGAACGACGAGGCCGCGATAGCGCTCCACCTCTGTTGCGTAAAGCCGATCATAGTGAATCCGATGGCTGTTGAAGGTCAGTGCCGAATAGCGAAAAAGCAAGGTCTCGGACGGCGTCAACATTCGATGCCATTGCCATTGCGCCAAATCAGGCTCGGCGCTGCCAGGGGGTGCGGGGGCCACTGTTGCCGCTTCGCGATAGACGATCGTCTGCCGTTCGCTGACGATCGGAACGCCACTCGCCGTTGTATCGTGATCGATATCCACGAACACCAGGCGGCCGCTGGTACCATCCTTTTCCGCAATCCCGGCAATCGTCGAACGCCGCTCGATTTGGTCGCCCGAGACAATCGGCCGATGGAAAGTCACGCTGCTTGCGGCCCACATCCGGCGGGGGAGGGAAACAGGTGGCAGGAAGCCTCCTCGCTTCGGGTGCCCGTCTATATCGAGCGTGGATGTCGCAACATCGGGAAGGCAGAGGCACCAATGGATGCCTTGCCCTCCCGTCTCGCCGGACTCTTTGCTGTCCAGCGCCGCCCGAAAGCGGGCAAGGAGCCCCGGCGTCAGCACATCGTGCTGGATCGACTCGCGTCCGATCCAATCCTTCATCAGTAGCTCCGCGGCAAGCCAAGGACATGCTCGGCAAGGAAGGACAGGATCATGTTCGTCGAAATGGGCGCAACCTGGTAAAGTCGTGTCTCACGGAACTTGCGCTCGATGTCATATTCGGTCGCAAAGCCGAACCCGCCATGCGTCTGGATGCAAGCTTCGCCGGCGGCCCAGCTGGCTTCCGCCGCGAGCATCTTCGCCATGTTCGCTTCCTCACCGGCATTTTCGCCGACCTCATATTTACGCAGCCCTTCCGCGACCATCAGCTCCGCCGCCCGCATCTGCGCATAGGCCCGTGCAATCGGAAACTGGACGCCCTGGTTCTGTCCAATCGGGCGGTCGAACAACACACGCTCCTTTGCATAGGCGGTGGCCTTTTCGATGAACCATTTGGCATCCCCGATGCACTCGGCAGCAATAAGCAGCCTCTCCGCATTCATCCCCGACAGAACATATTTGAAGCCCTGGCCTTCCTCGCCGACCAGATTGGCAGCGGGTACGCGAAGCTGATCGAAAAAGACTTCGGTGGTGGCGTGATTCATCATCGTTTCGATGGGGCGGATCGTCAGCCCGTTCCCGAGCGCAGCCTTCATGTCGACGAGGAAGACCGAAAGGCCTTCAGTCCGTCTCTTCGCCTCCTCGCGCGGGGTTGTACGAGCAAGCAGGAGCATCAGGTCCGAATGCTCGGCCCGGCTGGTCCAGAGCTTCTGGCCGTTGATCACATAGTGATCGCCGTCGCGCATCGCCGTGGTCGTTAGCGACAAGGTATCGGTACCGCTTGTCGGCTCGGTTACGCCAAACGCTTGAAGCCGTAATTCGCCGGTCGCAATCCTGGGGAGATAGGTCGCTTTCTGGTCCTCCGATCCATGGCGGAGCAGTGTCCCCATGATGTACATCTGCGCATGGCAAGCGGCGCCGTTGCATCCCTGTCGCTGAATTTCCTCGAGAATTGCCGCCGCTGCAGAAATCGGAAGCCCGGCTCCGCCAAACTCCTCCGGGATCAACGCCGCTAGATAGCCTGCGTGAGTGAGTGAGTCGACGAATTCGGTAGGGTAGGCGCGCACCCTGTCCTTTTTTCGCCAATAATCCCCCGGGAACTGCTGGCACAGCTTGGCGACTTCCTCGCGGATGGGAGCATAATCCTTCGTCATGCCCGCGCTACGACCCCCTTGTCGTGCAACATCGAGATCGCAACGGGCGAAAGGCCAAGGATAGACTCGAGCATCTCATCTGTATGCTGGCCAAGGCGCGGTGCGGCAAGCGCCGGTTGGCGCTCGAGCTGAGGGATCGACGCAATCGCACCTGCTGCAGGATAGTACACTCCGCTCGGGTTGGCGGAAATGTTGAAGACGGGATTGTTTCCGACAAGGGTGGGATCCTGAGCTGCCTGTTGCATCGTCTGGTAGGGGCCATAACAGCAGCCATTGGCATCTAACGCGACCTTGAGTTCGGCATAGCAGCGATTGGCAACACAGTTCTCGACCAAGGGGAAAAGCGCATCGCGATGCTCGAACCGGACACCTTCGTCAGTCGCGAAAGACACATTGCGCGCAGACTCGATCGCAGCAATCTCGGTGCCGATGCCAAGCACGTTGACCAGACCGGTCCATTGGCGCCGCGTAATCGCCATGATCATGAGCCGGATATTGTCCGCAGTCAGGAAATCGCGACCGAAAGCGCCATAAACCGTGTTGCCGAGCCTTGCGCGGTTGATCCCGGTCGTCAGCATCTCCGCAAGCATTCCGAGATTGGCGACAGACCCGATCGCGACATCCGAAAGCGGGATCCGGACTTCCTGTCCCTGGCCGTTCGCCTTGCGATGATGAAGCGCGGCCAACATTGCAAAAGCGGCGTAAGCGCCGGTTAGCAAATCCCACGCAGGAAGGACATGATTCACAGGCTCGGGACCTGGGCCCGTCAGGTCGGGAAGGCCGACAGCTGCATTGACGGTGTAATCAAGCGCCGGGTCTCCATCGGCTGTCCCCATCACTCGGATCGTGACGAGATCGGGCCGCTTGGCGGCGAGCACTTCGTGCGAAAGGAAGCCGTTGACGGGGAAATTGGTGATGAACTGGCCGGTCTCGGCAACGAGTGCCTGAAGCAGTTCGCGACCTTCGGGACGCCCAAGATCAAGTGCCACTGACTTCTTCGCGCGGTTGAGGTTTTCCCAATAGAGGCTCGCGCCGTTTGCCGCTTTGGGCCAGCGCTGAAAATCCGGCCCGCCACCGATCTGGTCGACGCGGATCACCTCCGCGCCCATTTGGGCGAGATAAAGCCCTGCAGTCGGCGAGGCTACGAACGAGGACGCTTCTATAACAGATAAGCCGGATAGCAGGGAATACATCGCTGGATCGACCTCCCGGTCCTAAAGGAAATCCTGCAAGTCCGCCATGAACCGGTCGAACTGGTCATGATGGAGCCAATGGCCCGCATTCTCATATTCGATGACGCGGGCAGTGTTGAAATGTGCGATCCGCCCGTCCTTTTCCGGGTTCGATGCCCAGCTGTCGGCTCCATACATCATCAGGACAGGGCAGGTAATCGCCTTCCAGATCGCGTGAATATCCTCGCGCGGCATGTCGAAAACCGCCCAGACATTGAGGTAATTATCGAACTTCCAGCTCCAGGTGCCATCTTCGTTGCGGCTCGCGCCGTGGATGGTCAAATGGCGGGCTTGTTCGTCGGTCAGATACGTGTTTTCGGTCTTCATACGGTCGAGCGCGTCGTCAAGCGTCTTGTAACGCCGCGGCAATCGGCCGGAGGCATTGCGCTTGTCCTCGATCCACTGACGGAAGCGGCTGCGAATGCCGATCGCGTCACGTTCCGCCTGAACAGCAGGAGAGGGGCCAAGCCCTTCGATCGCCACCAGTTTGCGGACATTTTCGGGATAGAGTCCCGTATAGCGAATGGCGACGTTGCCACCCATGGAGTGTGCCACAATCGTGACCGGTGCAAGGTTCAACTGGTGGATTAGCTGCGCAAGATCATAGACGAAAGACGCCGTCTCATAATTGCCATCAGGAGACCATTGACTGTCGCCATGCCCGCGGAGGTCGGGCGCAATGACGTGCCAGTCCTTGCGGAGCACTTCGGCCGCCCAATCCCAGCTCCGGCAATGATCGCGGCCGCCATGGACGAGCAAAAGCGGCGGGGCATCACTGTTGCCCCAATCGACGTAGTGGAGGCGCAGGCGCTGTGAGATGAAGCTGTTCGACGTTGGTCCATATAGTGTCATGCGGGCAAATTTCCGGATCTTTGTTTCGGTTCAATGCCGGAGGTCTTGGTCTCCTGCAAGCGCCGAGTCATGCCCGGAATTGCGTCGACCTACGCAAAAAGCCCCTCTTTCCGGGGGTGGGAGAGAGGGGCTGGAGTTTGGAAGTGCGAGGGTGTGATATAGACTTAGGCTTACTTGGCCTTTTCGTTGCACTTGGCGAGTGCCGCTTCATCGAATGCCTGTCCATCGGCAGTGAAGCTGGCAACCTTGCCGATCTTCTTGGCTGCTTGTGCGCACACGATCGCGGCGCGACTGTTAGCCTTGGGGGCAACATAGCCTTCGCCAGAACGCTTCCAGATTACATCGCTCGAGACCAAGGCTTCGCCGCTGGCAGGTGCGATGGCAGGGATAAGCTGATAGCCGACGCTACCCTGTGCAAGGGCAGGTGTGGTAGTGGCGAGAAAGAGAAGTGCCGACGTGCTGAAGGCAGCGGCGAATGCAACAATGCGGGTCATGAGGGGAGGTCCTTTCTAATCAGTTGCGAATCGCTACCTAATGCATTAAGTTGTAAGTTGCAACTAAAAACTTATATGTTTTTTGTACGGTTGGTTTCAAACGGTTTTTGCGTTAGGTTGCGAACAAAGACCGGGTTACCTGGCTGGAGAGTGAGATGGGACAACTGAAGGAAAATCTCTCGGAATTGGCGGAGTGTGGCCTTCCCGCCGCGCTGGAGGCAATGGGTGAGCGCTGGTCGTTCCTGATACTGAGGGGCGCCTTCAATGGGCTTCATCACTTCGAAGAGTTCCAGTCGACCTTGGGGATCGCGCGAAACATTCTTGCGAATCGCTTGGGTCGACTCGTCCAGAATGGTATACTAGCGCGCACGCCGCTTCCTGATGACCGTCGCAAAATTGAATACCGCCTAACAGAGAAGGGCGCCGAACTGCTACCAGCCATGCTTGCTCTCCGCCAGTGGGGCGAACGCTGGGAAACTGGATGTATTTCCAACCCCGTCCTGGTCGACGAACGCGACTGCCAGCCTATTGCCAAGGTCGCCATCCGTGCACATGACGGGCGCGAACTTGGCCTTCACGACCTGCGATGGATGCACGCCGAAGATATCAAAGACATAGGAGCGTCGCGCCTGCGCGCGGTCGCTTGACCCTTAAGCGTCCGAATCACCACCCAGATTCTGGTTGCGCGGCGGCGCGGCGGCCGTCAGCCGAAGGGCTTCAGCAGACTGGCTGAGCGAGCCCATTTCATCGATCACATCGTCGTCGTCGATGCGGACGCGCTGAAGGTTTGTGACAATTGCGTCCTGAAGATCCTCGGGCACGATCGTCTCGTCTGCAATCTCGCGCAGCGCAACGACGGGATTCTTGTCGCGATCGCGATCGACGGTCAGATCGGCGCCGCCGGAAATCTGGCGCGCACGCTGGGCCGCAAACAGGACAAGGTCAAAACGGTTCGAAACCTTGTCGACGCAATCTTCAACAGTCACGCGTGCCATGGGGCAGCTACCTTCTCAACTTGAATGTATGGAATCAGCGGCTCCCTAATTGGCAAGGCGCGGAAAGTCAAAGGAAACAGCATTTGCTTGCCATCAGATACCCTTGCCGGGCAAGAATTGGACATGGGCCAGATTCCGTATTTTGATCCGATCGAAGCCGACGTCGACGGCCACGGCCTCAGGCTGGCCATATCCGGCAAGGAACGTCTGGCACTTCTCCTTGATCTGATTGCCGGCGCCCAATCGACCCTGCGTCTTTGTTTCTACATTTTCGGCGACGACAAGGTTGCCGCACAGGTCCGCGAGGCGCTGATGTCGGCGCGGCTACGGGGTGTCCGGGTCTGGTTGCTGGTTGACGGCTTCGGTAGCGCGAACTGGCCGGATTCGCTTTTCCAGCCACTGATCGACGCCGGGATCCACTTTGGGCGTTTCAATCCCCGTTGGGGGCGCGGGTATCTGCTTCGCAATCATCAGAAAATTGTGATTGCAGACGAATCGCGGGCCATTGTGGGCGGCAGTAACGTGCTCGCGGACTATTATGCCGATGATCCCGGCGGCGGCAGTTGGCATGACCTTTCCCTCAGGATCGACGGACCAGCTGCGGCAAGGCTGGCGCGCTATTTCGACGGACTGCGGCGCTGGACCGTGTCCGAACGGCCGACGCTGCGGATGCTTCTGCATCTGTTGTCGCGCCGCAGCGACAAATCGGGCGCCCTGCGCTGGCTTTACAACGGCCCCTTCAGCCGCCTCAGCCCGCTCACCCTCAGCCTGCGCAGGGATATAGCGGCGGCCAAGCAACTCGACATGGTTCAGGCCTATTTTGCGCCCAATTGGGGAATGCTGAGGAGGCTTGCCGACGTCGAACGGCGTGGCGGTGAAATGCGTCTGATTTCAGCGGCGCGATCGGACAATATGGCAACCGTTTCCGCTGCGCGACATTGCTACCGCAGACTGTTGCGTAACCGCGTCCGCATATACGAATATCTGCCACAGAGGCTTCATTTCAAACTGATTGTGGCCGATGACGCCGTTTACGTCGGCTCGGCGAACTTTGACATGCGCAGCCTCTACATCAATGGTGAGGTCATGGTCCGGGTAGAAGATTCAGGCTTCGCCGGAAAAGTGCGCAGGCTGGTCAGCGCCCACATCCCCTATTGTGACGAGATCACAAGCGCGGAGCATAGGGCCCGCTCGACCTGGTTCGCACGATTTCGCTGGCTGCTTGCCTATTTCATCGTTTCGACCGTGGATTTTACGGTCACGCGCTCGATCAGCCTGAGGCGTCGTTAATCCTTCCAGGCCCAAAAAAGGCAGCAAGGTGGCACGTTCCAGTACTCCATTCCCTGGTCGATGCGCTGGAAATAGGGAGCGATGAAATCACGAACCTTGGCCCGGAACTGGTACACAAGAAACGCGCCACCGGGCCTCAAGACACGTGCCGTAGCAGCAGCGATGGCAGGACCGACACCGGCAGGCAGCGTCGAAAAAGGAAGGCCGGACAGAACATAGTCCGCATGGTCGAACCCACTGTCCGACACGATCTGTTCGACGTCCGCCGCGGAACCGAGGATTGGCCGAAACCGGCTGTCAGTGATCGTCGCCCTCAGATATTCGATGAAGTCCGGATTGGTATCAACCGCGACATAAGTCGCATCGGGCGCCAAGCGCTTGAGAATGTGAGGCGCAAAGGTACCAACGCCGGGACCATATTCGACGAAAAGCCGCGTCTTCGACCAGTCGACCCGGCTCAACATATGCGCGATCAGCGTATCCGATGAGGGGATGATCGAGCCGACCATCACGGGATGCTTGATAAACCCTTTGAAGAACATCGCCCATGGGCCGAGCCACCGGCGCACGCGCATTTTTGAGGCCAGTCCGGCGGATCGAGCGGTCATGTACTTCCCGGGGCGGTTAACGTTCCTTCGCGTTCGCAAATGCGCGTGGACTTGGCAAGCCGCAAATGTCTTCCGCTTGGCGCTTATCATCCCTAACGCGGTCCGGTGAAGACGAATCGAGCCAGCGTCGGACGTGATTTTGCGATCCTGTTCATGGTGATGTTGATCACCGGAGCCGGAAATACGGCGCTTCAGTCGGTTCTTCCGGCGATCGGTCGTTCGATCCACGTCCCAGACAGTGTGATCGCCACCGTCTTTTCAGTTTCCGCGCTGGTATGGGTTTTTGCGGCACCATATTGGGCGCGCCGGTCGGATCGTCAGGGACGGCGAGCGATGGTCATTCTCGGCATTTCCGGGTTCACCTTTTCGATAGCGCTGGTCGGCCTGATCCTTCTGGCCGGTCTACTCGGCTGGATCAGTCCAATCGTTACGATGGTTTGCGTCATAACAGCGCGAGTCATCTATGGCCTGTTCGGATCCGCCGCGCCTCCGGCCGCACAAGCCATTGTCGCGTTGGGGACAAGCCGTGACGAGCGCGTGAAGGCACTGACGATGCTAGGGTCGGCTTTTGGGCTCGGCACCATCCTTGGTCCGGCGATCGCCCCCTATCTCGTCTTGCCGGTGGTCGGGCTGGCCGGGCCGGCGCTTGTCTTTGCGATGTTCGGGCTGGTGACGGCGCTGGCGGCAACACGCTGGCTACCAGCTGACCCGATGGAATCTGGCGCGGCGCATGGCGCATATGTATCATATCCCTCGCTCGGCGGCGCCCCGACGGGGGCGAGTATCACCGGAGCGGCAGCCGAGCGCGTCGACGCAGAGCTCAAGCTGCGTGATCCGAGTATCTGGCCCTGGATGCTTGCCGGCCTCATCATGGGACATGCCCAGGCCATGACCGGCGCGGCAATGGGATTCCTCGTCATTGACCGCCTTCACCTGCCAGTGAGCGAACTTGCCACGCAGCAGGCGATCGGTCTTGTTCTGATGTCGGGGGCGGGTGCAGCGCTGCTCGTCCAATGGGGACTGATCCCGCTATTCAACCTGCACCCGCGGACGATGATGATCGTCGGCCTCGCCCTTGCCGTTCTGGGCCTCGCGGGGACATCCGGCGCGACGAGCCTGTACGGCATCGCAACGGGCTATTCGCTATCTTCGATGGGCTTTGGTTTCACGCGGCCCGCTTTCACCGCGGGATCTTCGCTGGCAGTCGGCCGGCGCCTGCAAGGCCTGGTTGCCGGGCATGTCACTTCTATCAACGGCGCGTCGTTCGTTCTGGGGCCGACCATCGGTGTCGGTCTTTATGAACTGTCGCGGCCGCTGCCCTTTCTTTTCGCCGCTGGCGTCATGCTGCTGATGATTCCCTACGCCCTCACCAAGCTCAATCTTTCGGCCCCCGAGGAGTTACCATCCCGGGAGCGATAAAGCCGATCGAGGGCGTCGGTTTGAACGCGTCAATCTTCAGCTGCGCGTGAATTTTTTCATATTCGCGCTCCATATCCGAAGTCACCGAAGCACGCGTGTCGCGGAGCGCGGTTTCGAAATGCGCACTGGTCACCTTCTTCGACTTGATCGATTCCCGAAGCGCTGCAAGCCCCGCGCGACGGACCAGATCCTCAAGGTCGGCACCTGTAAATTTTTCGGTCTGGTTGGCGAGCGCGCCAAGATCGACATCCTTGGCCAGAGGCATCTTCTTGGTGTGAATGCCAAGGATATGTTTTCGTCCTGCTGCATCTGGCACTGAAACATAGATGAGTTCGTCAAGCCGGCCCGGCCGCATCAAGGCTGGATCGATCAACGTCGGGCGGTTCGTCGCGCCAATCACCACTACTGATTGCATTTCCTCGATGCCGTCCATCTCCGCAAGAAGCATGTTGACCACGCGCTCGGTGACCTGCGGTTCACCGGCTCCTCCGGCTCCGCGCGCAGGCACCAGACTGTCCATCTCGTCGATGAAAATGATGCACGGTGCCACTTGGCGGGCCCGTGCGAACAGGCGAGCAATCTGTTGCTCGCTTTCGCCATACCATTTGGAGAGGAGATCGCTCGATTTGATTGCGATGAAATTGGCCTCAGCTTCGCGCGCGACGGCCTTGGCGAGCAGGGTCTTGCCGGTGCCGGGAGGGCCATAGAGAAGGAAGCCCTTGGCCGGCCGGATGCCGAGGCGGCGGAACGCTTCGGGATCCTTGAGCGGCAGTTCAATACCCTCTTTGAGCTTGCGTTGCGCCTCATCGAGCCCGCCCAGATCCTCCCAGCGTACGTCCGGTGTCTGGACCATCACTTCGCGCATGGCCGAAGGCTGGACGCGCTTCAGCGCTGCCTGAAAATCCTCCCGCGTAACCGAGAGCTTGTCGAGCACCTGTTGCGGGATCGAAGGATTCTCCAAGTCGAGCATCGGCATAATCCGCCGAACGGCTTCGATCGCAGCTTCGCGCGTCAGGGCGGCGAGGTCTGCGCCCACAAAACCATAAGTCGTTCGCGCCAGCTCGGCCAGGTCGACCCCGTCGCCGAGCGGCATACCGCGAGTGTGGATGGCCAGAATTTCGCGCCGCCCCCGCGCGTCGGGCACGCCGATGATGATTTCCCGGTCAAATCTGCCGGGGCGCCGCAAGGCCTCGTCAATCGCTTCAGGGCGGTTGGTCGCTGCGATGACAATCAGACTGGTGCGCGGTTCAAGCCCGTCCATCAGCGTCAGCAACTGCGCGACCAGCCGTTTTTCTGCTTCTCCTGTCACATTGCCACGCTTCGGCGCGATCGAATCGATTTCGTCGATGAAAATGATCGCCGGTGAGGCTTTTGCAGCCTTTTCGAAGACCTCGCGCAGCTTCTTTTCGCTCTCGCCATAGCCAGAACCCATGATTTCGGGCCCGTTGATCAAGAAAAACTCCGCCGCGCTTTCATTCGCAACCGCTCGGGCCAGCCGCGTCTTGCCGGTTCCTGGCGGGCCGTGAAGCAGGACACCTTTTGGCGGGTCCACGCCAAGTCTTTCAAACAGTTCCGGATAGCGCAGCGGCAGTTCCACCATTTCGCGCAAGGCATCGATCGTCTCAGCCATGCCGCCGACATCATCGTAGGTCACGTCGACCCGCCGCGCGTCCGAAGGCTCCTGATATTCCGCGCGCAGCTCAACTTCGGTGTCGGCATCAATGCGAACGATGCCCTTTGGCGTTGTCGAAACGACCGTAAGACGGATCTCCTGCAGGGCATATGCGGGCGCCGCGAGCATCTGTCGCAGCTGCGGAGGCATGTCGCTGCGATCGACCTGTTGTTGCCCTGCGGTGGCAACCACGTCTCCGGCAGAAAGCGGACGACCTGCAAAATTGCGCTTCAACGCCACTCCCGAGCCATGCAGGCGAAGATTTTGTTGGGCCGGAGCGAACACGACGCGCTGCGCCGGCTTCCACTCGGCCTTGCGAATCTCGACGAATTCTCCCGTCGCGACATTAGCGTTGATGCGCGACAGGCCATCGAGGCGAACGACCCGAAGGGCTTCATCTTCCGGGTAGGGCAGGATGGCGCGGGCCGCTGTGGACCGCTTGCCCACAATTTCGATCACATCGCCCTCGAGCAGCCCAAGGGCGCTCATTACGTCTCGCGGGATGCGGGCAAGGCCGTGGCCACTCTCTTCCGGCTTGGAATTGGCCACCTGCAACTTGTGTATATTGTTTTCTGTATCGGCCATTGTCCGCTTCCACACTCGACATCGGGATCAAGATAGGGCGTGTGAGGGCACAAAAAAAGGGGCCGGCTCCGAGGAACCGACCCTTGAAAGTTTGATAGGAGAGGATGCCTGAAAGGCAGGATCTGTTTGCACTGCACAATCATATTGTGCAAATGCGAAATAAAAAACCGTAATTGCAATTACTGCATCTATCGCTTAGATGCGGCACCCAATAGGGGAGAATAATCTCATGCGTCGTCTGCCGTCACTTGCCGGTGTTGAAGCTTTCGTCCATGTCTCGCGTCTAGGTTCCGTCAAGGCCGCAGCGGAGGAACTGGCGCTATCCTCTCCGGCTCTAAGCCGCAGAATCCAGTCGCTAGAGCGGTTTGTTGGCAGGCCGCTGTTCGATCGTCGTCACCAGGCCATTGTCCCGAATGAGGATGGGGATAAGCTCATGCAGCTTGTGGCTCCGATACTCGATTCGCTCACGGATGCCATCGAGACTCTCACAAGCCCGAGCCCCGTGATGCGGCTGCGCCTCGGCGTGCTTCCGCTTTTTGCGGCGCAGCGTCTATTTCCGAGACTTTCGGAACTCAGGGAACGGCATCCGTCGCTCCACATCGATGTCGATACGGCGGCTCATGGGGTCTCACGCTTGGGTGACGGCCTAGACGCCGCAATTGTCCTTTCTCGGGAGATCGATCCGGCGCTTTACGCCAGGAGACTCGATCGCAACACAGTGTTGGCGATAGGCGCGCGCCGCTTGCTGCAGGGGCCGCACGCGATCACAGACCCCATGCAGCTTTCCGAAATGACCGTCCTGATCCATCGAGAAATGCCCGATACGTTCGAGGCATGGCGAAAGGCGCTGGGGATCAAGGATCTTGAGCCGGCCGCTATCGACCATTTCGACTCAGGCCAACTCATGCTGGAGGCCGCGGCCCAGGGGTTGGGCATAGCCTTCATGCACCAGAGCCATCTTGACGACGCCCACGACGAACGCCTCGTCAAGATCTTCGACGCCGATGTCGAAAGCCCCTACAGCTACTGGTTCGTCTGCCGCCCGCGTGCGTTGCAGCTGGAGCCAGTCAGGATATTCCACGACTGGCTTGTCAGCCTTTCGGATTAGTCGACTGTTGCCTTGATGATCTTGCCGGGGCTGCGTGGCGGCTCGCCCTTTGGCAGGGCATCGACATGTTCCATGCCCGAAATGACCTGTCCCCAGACGGTATATTGCCCGTCAAGGAAGCGGGCATCGTCAAAGCAGATGAAAAACTGGCTGTTGGCGCTGTTCGGGTTCGCCGCGCGTGCCATTGAGCAGACACCGCGAACGTGCGGCTCGCGGCTGAATTCCGCTGCAAGATCGGGCTTGGAGGAGCCACCCATGCCACTTCCGGTCGGATCCCCACCTTGCGCCATGAAACCGTCGATCACGCGGTGGAAAACCACGCCGTCATAAAACCCTTCGCTGGCAAGCTCCGTGATCCGTTCAACATGATCGGGAGCGAGGTCGGGGCGCAGCTGGATGACGACGTCACCGGTTTCGAGGGTGAAGGTAAGGGTGTCGGCCATCGGGTCTTGCTCCTGCGGTACGAAATTCGGTTATTATCCAAGCCAGTAAAAGCCCTGATGAAAGTGCGCCAGCCATTTCTTCGACTTCAGGCGACGATCTTGGCCAAGCCCTTGGACAACTGAAGGATGCCGTTCAACCTTGATCGCGGATCGTTCCACGCCCTTGAAATCGACAGGCGGCTGTCGGGCCTCAGCTTCGCGACGCCGCTGAGTCGCGAGACATAGGCCAGGAGCCCCGGAAGATCCGGAAAACTGTCGTTCCAGAAGCTCACCAAGGCGCCGCGCGGACCGACATCGATCTTTGCCACATGCGCCTTGCGGGCGTTGAGCTTGATGTTCATGACTGTCAGCAAATTTTCGGTCGCCTCGGGAAGTTTTCCAAAGCGATCAATAAGTTCTGCTGCAAAGCTCTCAATTTCCTGAGCGGTCTCCATATCGTTGATGCGCCGATAGAGGCTCATGCGGAGATCGAGATCGGGGACATAGTCATCGGGGATGAGGATTGGTGCGTCGACCGTGATCTGCGGCGAGAGGTCGCGAGTGCGGGCTTCCGCGATACCACCGGCCTTGGCCTCGAGAATCGCTTCCTCCAGCATCGATTGATAGAGTTCGAAGCCGACTTCCTTGATATGGCCAGATTGCTCGTCACCGAGCAGATTTCCGGCGCCGCGGATGTCGAGATCGTGGCTGGCAAGCTGGAATCCCGCGCCAAGATTGTCGAGGTCCGACAGCACTTTCAGGCGCTTTTCAGCGGTTTCGGTCATGATCCGCTCGGGCGGCGTCGTCAGATAGGCGTAAGCGCGGATTTTTGCCCGCCCGACCCGCCCACGAAGCTGGTATAGCTGGGCAAGCCCGAAACGGTCGGCGCGGTGGATGATCATCGTGTTCGCGCTTGGAATATCGAGCCCGCTTTCGACGATCGTCGTCGAAATCAGCACATCATACTTGCGGTCATAAAAGGCTGACATCCGCTCCTCCACTTCGCTCGCGGCCATCTGGCCGTGAGCGACGACATAAGTCAGCTCGGGAACATGGTCCCGGAAGAACTGCTCGATATCGGGAAGGTCTGCTATGCGCGGTGTAACGAAGAAGCTCTGGCCACCACGGTAGTGCTCGCGCAGCAACGCCTCGCGCAATACCACCGGATCCCAAGGCATGACATAGGTGCGCACCGCCAGCCGGTCGACAGGCGGGGTCTGAATGACAGAAAGCTCGCGCAGGCCCGACATTGCCATCTGCAAGGTTCTCGGGATCGGCGTCGCGGTCAGCGTAAGCATGTGAACGTCGGTCTTGAGCGCTTTCAACCGCTCCTTATGGACGACGCCGAAGCGTTGCTCCTCATCGACGATAACCAGGCCAAGCCGCTTAAACGCCACGCCCTTGGCAAGGAGGGCATGCGTCCCCACAACGATGTCGATCGTTCCGTCGGAAAGCCCTTCGCGCACCGCTTTTGCCTCGGCCGCCGGCACGAGCCGCGAAAGGCGTCCAACCCTGATCGGAAAGCCATGGAAGCGCTCGACGAAATTGCTGTAGTGTTGGCGTGCAAGCAGGGTTGTCGGGCAGACCAGAGCAACCTGCAGTCCAGCCATCGCGGCGATGCAGGCGGCCCTCAATGCGACCTCAGTCTTTCCGAAGCCGACATCCCCGCAGACGAGCCGGTCCATCGGCTTGCCCGCGGATAGATCATCGATCACGTCGCCGATCGCGCGGTCCTGATCGTCTGTCTCGTTGTAGGGAAAACGGTCGACAAAGGCGGGATAAGCGCCGGTATCGGGTGCCGCGACATCGGCGGTGCGGAGCGCGCGGGCGGCCGCTGTTGCCATCAGTTCCCCTGCAATTTCGCGGATGCGTTCCTTCATCCGCGCCTTGCGAGCCTGCCAGCCGACACCACCGAGCTTGTCAAGGCCGACACCCTCGCTTTCGCTGCCGTAGCGCGAAAGGACGTCGATATTCTCGACGGGGACGTAGAGCTTGTCCCCGCCTGCATAGCTCAGCGCAACGCAGTCATGCGGCGCATTTCCGACAGGAATTGACGTCAGGCCGTCATAACGGCCGATCCCGTGCTCGGCATGAACCACCAGGTCGCCAGGGGTGAGCGTCGCCAGTTCGTTGAGAAACGCATCAGCGCTCTTACGCCGCCGGGCCCGGCGGACGAGCCGATCTCCGAGCAAATCCTGTTCGGTAAGAACGGCAAGGTTCGGGGTCGTGAAACCGTGGTCAAGCGGCAGAACGGCAAGGGCCGTGCGGCGGGTCGTGGCGATCCCTTGCGCTTCTTGCCAGCTCTCTGCACTGGCGGCGCCCGCCAGGCCGTGATCGGCGAGCAGCCCCGACAACCGTTCGCGCGACCCGCCCGAATAGGATGCGAGGATCACGCCGCGCCCCTCACGATGCTGCAATGCGACATGTGCGACGGCCGCTTCATAGATATTGTCGCCTCGGGTCCGCTCGGCCGCAAAATCTCTTGCTGCGGTGATACCGAGATCGATCACGCCGGGGGATTCGGGCTCGGAGAATGGTGACGCGAGATGGATCGGATGATCGGCAATAGCGGCATCCCATTCGCTCAACGCAAGATAGAGCCCATCGGGTGGGAGCGGACGGTAACTGCCGGGATCGCTGCTCTGCGCGCGAACACGATTGGCGTAATAGTCGCTGATAGCCTCGAAACGCGCCTGCGCCGCGCCAGCGACGCCTGAATCGCGGACAATCACGCAGCCAGAGCCGATATGATCGAAAAGCGTGGTCAGCCTTTCCTCGATCAGCGGCAACCAGTGATCCATCCCCGCAAGCCTGCGCCCCTCCGAAACCGCATGATACAGCGGATCGCCCGTGGCGGTCGCGCCAAAGGTTTCGCGGTAACGGCTGCGGAAACGCTTGATGCCCTCTTCATCGAGCAAGGCCTCGGATGCCGGAAGCAATGTGAACTGCTCGACACGCCCCACGGTGCGCTGGTCGGCAGGATCGAAAGCCCGGATGCTCTCGATCTCGTCACCGAAAAAATCGAGGCGAAGCGCATGGCTTTCGCCCGAAGGAAACAGATCGACCAGACTGCCGCGAATGGCGAACTCGCCCGAATCCGCCACTGTGTCGCTGCGAACATAGCCGTTGGCCTGAAGCATCTCCGCCAATTGGTCGCGGTCGATCCTC
Organism: Sphingomonadaceae bacterium; assembly: GCA_041916635.1. Classification (GTDB taxonomy): domain Bacteria; phylum Pseudomonadota; class Alphaproteobacteria; order Sphingomonadales; family Sphingomonadaceae; genus Aquisediminimonas. Next base: position 2,652,168 of record JAYRZE010000001.1, read on the forward strand.
GCGCCAGGCTTCAATTGCGCCGAAAACTGGCGGATTCGAAAGGGAGTCAGCGTGCGTTGCGTAATCGCATTGATCGTGGTGACCAGCAATTGCGGCCCGGACTTGGGCCGTTGGAGCGTAGCAAGGCAGGCCAGTCGCTCCGACGTGGTGCGCAATGACGGAGATGCGCGATCATAAGGCAGGCAATCCCAAGCCGGGAATGACAATATCTCGATTTCCGGCGTAAAATACTGCGCGGTGTCCGCGGCGCTCCGCATCGCGGCCTCGTCCGCCGCCACATAGATCGCGCGTCCCGGCGCAGCGCGGGCTAGGTCGGTTAGCAGCCAAGGAAGGAAACCTGCCGGCACACCGGCCAGTGTCAGCGGCGCGTCAGACGCAAGAATGCGAGGAAGACGATCCATTTCAGGCTGCGGGCGTTATGAAATCGAGCCGCTGGAAGGCTTCGATCAACTCGCCTTGCCAAATTTCAGGGACCGGCTGGGTGCGCATTCCCCAAGCCATGATATCGACGTCCTGTTCCTCCAGAAACGCTTCGAACCAGTCCATCTGGCCTTCGTTCCACCCTTCGGCATGAACGTCGAAAAAGCCACCGATCATCATGTCCGCCTCGCGAGTACCGCGATGATGGCTGCGGAATTTCAGGCGTTTGAGACGGGTTTCGCGATCCATTTGGTCCAACAGCAATTGGCCGGTCGCGCATTTTGAACTGCGCGGCCGGCTGGGTTATGGGTGCACCAGATAGACATGCGCCCGGAATTGCTCAACCCGCTCTTTGCCGAGATCGAAGTGCTGAAAGGCATAGGCCCGGCGCTTGCCCGGCCGCTGGCGAAGCTTGGGTTGGCACGCATGGTCGACCTACTGTTTCATTTGCCAACCGGGCTGGTCCGCCGGCAGCGGGTCTTCCGGCTTGACGATGCAGCGGATGGGAGCGTGATCAGCATCGAAGTCACGCCAACGGAATATCGGCAAGGCGGGCCGCGCAGTCCGTTTCGGATCTTTGCCGTGGACAGCCAGGGCGATGTCCTGACGCTCACCTATTTCGGCAATACGGGCGGCTATGCACGCAAGCTCCTTCCGCTCGGGGAAAAGCGTCTCGTTTCGGGAAAGCTCGAGCATTACGGGCAGGAACGGCAGATTGTTCATCCCGATTACGTTCTTTCGCTTGGCGAAGGTGCAAAACTGCCCGAAAGCGAGTCGGTCTATCCGCTTTCGGAAGGAATCACGTCACGCCGGATGGGGCAGTTGATGGCACAAGCCATGCCGCGCGCGCCGGACTTGCCCGAATGGATTGAGCCTGGCCTTCTTGCGGCGCGACATTGGCCGGGCTGGCTCGCAGCGCTCAAGACCGTCCACCACGAGCCGGGAACCGCCGCAGCGCGCGAACGTTTGGCTTATGATGAACTTTTTGCAAACCAATTGGCCCTGATGCTAGTCCGCGCCTCTTCGCGGAGGCGAATGGGGATGCCGCTTTCGGGCGATGGACACCTGCGCGACATGCTGAGGCTGCCCTATGTACTGACAGGCGCACAACGGCGGACGATTTCCGAAATCGAGGGCGATCTGGCACAGAAAACGCCCATGGTGCGCTTGCTTCAGGGCGATGTCGGGTCGGGAAAGACACTGGTGGCGCTCCACGCGCTCCTGGTGGCGGTCGAATGCGGGGCCCAGGGTGCAATGCTGGCGCCAACCGAAATCCTGGCGCGACAGCATTATGAAACGTTGCGTGGCCAACTGGCTGGGTTGCCGGTCAACGTCGCGATCCTGACAGGGCGTGACAAGGGAAGGGTGCGCGAAGCGACAATGATGGGGTTAGCCGACGGTTCGATACACATCCTTGTCGGCACACATGCGATCTTTCAGGAAGCCGTGACGTACAAGAAACTCGCACTTGCCGTGGTCGACGAACAGCATCGTTTCGGAGTGGCTCAACGACTTCTTCTCACACAAAAGGCGGAGACGCCGTCCCATCTTCTGGTGATGACGGCAACGCCCATCCCGCGCACACTGACGCTTACGCATTATGGCGAGATGGACATCAGCCGGCTCGACGAAATGCCGCCCGGGCGCCAGCCGATCGACACGCGCGTCATGTCAGTCGAAAGGATCGGTGAAGTCGTCGACGGCCTCGCTCGCCATATCGAGGGGGGCGGACAGGGCTATTGGGTGTGCCCGCTCGTCGAGGAAAGCGAGACCAGCGACCGCGCTGCGGCGGAGGCTCGCGCCGAAGCGCTTCGGCATCGTTTCGGAGACAGGATCGGCCTTGTTCATGGGCGAATGAAGGGGCCCGAAAAGGATGCCGTTATGCAACGCTTCCAGAAAGGCGAACTTGCCATTCTCGTCGCGACAACGGTGATCGAGGTCGGCGTCGATGTTCCGAACGCTACGTTGATGATTGTGGAGGAGGCGGAACGCTTCGGCTTGGCGCAGCTGCACCAGCTCCGTGGACGGGTGGGGCGTGGGGCACAACACTCCGTATGTCTCCTTCTACGCGGCGTAGCGTTGACCGAGACAGCGCGTGCGCGGCTTGCTCTCCTGCGCGAAACCAACGACGGATTCCGAATAGCAGAGGAGGATCTGCGCCTTCGCGGAGCTGGCGAAATCCTTGGCCTCCGTCAGTCCGGAGAAGCTCAGTTCCGGTTGGCCACTCCCGAGCTTGTCTCTTCGTTGGTCCAGCCCGCGACGGATGATGCCCGACTTCTGGTCGACAGGGACGGGGGACTGGAAGGAGAGAGGGGTAAAGCAGCACGGCTTGCACTCTACCTATTCGAGCGCGATGCAGCCGTTGGCCTGCTTCGCTCAGGCTAGATTTTGAAGCAGATTCGAAAAGGCGGATTCCGGGATCGGTCTGACGAAGCGCCCACCCAGCAGCCCATTGCCACACCAGACGACACTCGCTTCAACCATCCCGATTACCGGCATTTCGAGGCGGACAAGGCTTTCCTTTTTTAGCTCGAGCGGAGTGCGCGCCAGAAACCCCAAGCGCGCGATATTGATAATTTCGGCGGCTTCGCCCTCGATTTCCGAATCGATCAGGACCGTCCGGAACAGCACGCTCTGGCGCGGTTGCGCCCGGCGTTCCTCTGACCGCTTTTCGTCCGACATAGTTGGTAGTGTGCGCACCCATTATTCTCCAGCTAGCGTTCCCCCGCTGCCTGGTCATGTCTTCGCCGACATTCCCGTTCCTCGTTGTACGCCTGGATACTGATTTCGGGCCAAGCCCGACGAAATTAGATGAAAAATGGGCGCAGTTTGGCAAAATCGTCCGGTTCCAGACTGTGTTCGAATTCGCCGCCAATCCTGTCGCCAAGCGACCACAGCGTCGTAGCGCGTACCCAGCCGACCCGTGGTAGCTCCACGAGAACCGGTGCATAGTCATAGACGGGGCAGGGCGTCATTGCCATGAAACCGGTGCGCGAAATATTCGCTATGCGCGCTGGATGTTCAGGCTGCCCCTGAACGCGGATCCGGACCCAGAGCGCAACGTCTACGCGCTCCGAAGATCGCCGATCCACCGCAAATACACGCGATGCCAGCGTGACAGGTGTTGTCGTCATCGTAAAGTCCTCTATCTCGAAGACGGAAATATGATGCGCATCCCTCTAAGCGCCCGATAAGTTTGACGCTTAATGCACCATCAACCTTAAGCTGAAACCAGCACCCCGTGTAGCTTTTTTCCTGCCGAAATCCGTACCGGTTCGGACCCGATCGCAACACGCGCACCTTCATCCGTAGTCTGTACCCCATCGATCCGGGCGCCGCCTCCCTTGATCAGGCGCTTCGCCTCTCCCTTCGAGGCCACCAGCCCGAGACTGGCCAGCGCGTCGACAAGCGAAATCGACGGCTCGCTAACAGCAAACGTCGGAAGACCGCCTCCGGTCGCTCCTTCGGCGAAGGTCTTGCGGGCCGTTTCGGCTGCGGTCTCGGCGGCTTCCCGGCCACGGCACAATTCCGTCGCGGCATTCGCAAGCTCAATCTTCGCCGCATTGATTTCTGCACCCTGCAACGATTCGAGCCGTTCCACCTCGGGGACGGGCATATCCGTAAACAGGCGCAGGAAACGGCCCACATCGGCATCCTGCGTGTTGCGCCAGAACTGCCAATAATCGTAGCTTGGAAGCGCGTCCTCGTTGAGCCAGACGGCGCCGGCGGCCGTCTTGCCCATCTTGCCGCCGTCAGCCGTGGTGATGAGAGGCGTGGTCAGCCCGAATACTTCGGCCGCGTCGATCCGACGCGCGAGTTCGATCCCGTTCACGATATTGCCCCACTGGTCCGATCCTCCCATTTGCAGGCGGCACCCCGCGCGCCGCGACAATTCGAGGAAATCATAGGCCTGGAGAATCATATAGTTGAATTCGAGAAAGGTTAGTGGCTGCTCGCGCTCGAGCCGGAGCTTGACCGAATCGAATGCCAGCATCCGGTTGATCGTGAAATGCCGGCCCACGTCGCGCAGGAAGGGAACATATTCGAGCGTGTCGAGCCAATCGGCGTTGTTCACCATGATCGCATCGGTGGGGCCGTCGCCAAAGGTCAGGAATCGCTCGAAGACGCGCTTGATCGACGCAATATTGGCGTCGATCTCCTCATTTGAAAGCAGTTTGCGGCTTTCATCCTTGCCCGAAGGGTCGCCCACTTTCGTTGTACCACCACCCATAAGAACGATCGGCTTGTGCCCCGCCTGCTGCAGCCGCCGGAGCATCATGATCTGGACCATCGACCCGACGTGCAGCGACGGGGCCGTCGCGTCGAATCCGATATAGCCCGGCACGACTTGCTTCGTCGCAAGATCGTCAAGCGCTGCGGCATCCGTCACCTGATGGATGTAGCCCCGCGCATCGAGCGTGTTTAAGAGGTCTGATCTGTAACTGGTCATGGCGCGCGGGCGCTTAGCATGGGGAATTGCGATTGAGTAGGGTTTTGGCGAAACGGCCGCTTGTCTGCCATCCGGGCGCACGTGCGCCAGCGGTTTCGAGCTGTGACGTCAAGGTTTCACTCTCCGAAAACCAGACCGCCGCCATCGAATATGTCGTGATCGGTGATATCGCGCAACTCAGCCTCCCATCGCCCGTGTTGGCCGCCCGAACCGACAATCTCTGGACGACCACCTGCTTCGAGCTTTTCGCACTCTCGTCGGACGGGGACTATTGCGAGTTCAACTTTTCGCCTTCTACCTGTTGGGCAGCCTATCATTTTGCTTCGTATCGGAAGGGAATGACGCCTCTCTCCATGGTTCCGCCAACGGTATCGATTGAATGTTCGCAAGAGCGTCTCGCACTTCGCGTCGACCTGCCGATCTCCCCCTGCGCCGCTCCCTGGCCGAAGCGGATTGGCGCCTCGGCGGTCATCGAAGCGAAGGACGGTACCAAATCCTATTGGGCGCTCGCCCATCCAATTGGGAAACCCGACTTCCATCACAGGGATTGCTTTGCTCTAACGCTTCCGGCACCGGGGGCGACATGAAGTTCGGTATCGACCGCCTCCTTTCCGATCCATCGCTGCGCAAACCCCTTGAAGGGAAGCGCGTCGCGCTGCTCGCGCATCCCGCGTCCGTCACGCAAGACCTAGTTCATTCGCTCGATGCGTTGATTGCCTGTGGTGTAAACGTCACCGCGGCATTCGGACCACAACACGGCCTGCGCGGCGACAAGCAGGACAATATGGTTGAATCTCCGGACTTCAACGATCCGGTTCACGGTATTCCGGTCTTCAGCCTCTACGGCGAGGTCCGCAAGCCGTCGGGCCAGATGATGGGGACGTTCGACACGATCCTGGTGGACCTTCAGGATTTGGGCTGCCGGATCTACACTTTCATCACCACGCTTCGGTACATGCTCGAGGCCGCAGCGGCGCATGGCAAGTCGGTATGGGTGCTTGATCGGCCCAATCCTGCCGGGCGCCCGGTCGAGGGCCTGACACTGCGTCCAGGCTGGGAAAGCTTTGTCGGGGCGGGTCCGATGCCGATGCGCCACGGATTGACGCTCGGTGAGTTGGGCCTCTGGTTCGTCGATACGCTCAAGATCGATGTCGACTATCGCGTTGTCGAAATGGAGGACTACCGCCCCGATACAGGCCCCGGCTTCGGCTGGCCATTGGGAGGGCGCATCTGGATCAATCCGAGCCCCAATGCCCCCAATTTGTGGATGGCACGCGCCTATGCCGGAACTGTCATGCTGGAGGGCACGACGCTGTCCGAAGGGCGCGGGACAACTCGACCGCTCGAGCTGTTTGGCGCGCCCGATATCGACGCGCGCGCCGTTTTGGCGGAGATGCACTCGCTGGCACCGGAGTGGCTGGCAGGCTGTCACTTCCGCGAATGCTGGTTCGAGCCGACCTTCCACAAGCATGTCGGCAAATTGTGCCACGGCGTACAGATCCATACCGAAGAGCCGGGCTACGACCATCAGGCGTTCCGGCCGTGGCGCGTCCAGGCGCTGGCGTTCAAAGCCACTCGCAATCTTTATCCCGGCTATGACCTTTGGCGCGATTTTCCTTATGAGTATGAAACCGGCAAGCTTCCAATAGACGTCATCAATGGTAGTTCCAAGCTTCGCGAATGGGTCGACGATCCGGCCGGAACGCCTGCCGACCTGGATCTTCTTGCTCTCGCCGACGAAGCTGCCTGGCTGAATGAGCGCGCATCGTTTCTGTGTTATTGAAAACCATTCGCGCAAATCTCTTGCGTTGCTGGGCCATAAGTTTAGCCTCTGGCGATTGCTTTGCATCTTCGGGTTCGACGAGACTTGGCGCCTTGCGCTCGATGCTACTGAGAGGACGAAGTAATGAATATGCGCATTGTTGTGGCCGTCTGTGCCGCGATGCTGGTGAGTTGCATGCCTGCCTCTTTGCCCCGGCCTACCGACGAAGAAGCGAATAGAATCATCGACGCAGCGGAAAGTACCTTTACCTCCGGCGATCCGGTACGGATCATGGAGCACTACGCCAACGATGCCGTGCTGTTCGATCCCGAGCAGGGTGACCCGACGGACGACCATGCAGTGGCAACGAAATGGACCGAAAGTTTCGTCGCGATGCAGCCTACGAAATTCTTGCCCGGCAAGCGGCATCTCCAGTTCTTTGGGGATCACCTATTCATCGCTTCGGGCGTGGCCACGGTTGAATTTGCTGGCAAGGCGGGGCCGGTCACGGCGCGTGTCCGCTATACCGATGTCTACAGACAACAGCCAAACCGCTCTTGGCTTATCGTCCACGAGCACCTCTCGAAGTACCCCGAAACTGGAAGCACCAGCGGCGAATAGCGGAGCATCGCGAATGTTTGAGATCGACCGTCGCACCATGCTTGCGGGCGCGCCCCTTCTCGGAGTCTTCGCTGCGGCGGCCTCGACCGCCAAGGCACCAGTAGCGGCAAGCACAAACCTCCCTAATCTGGCCGAACGGGCGGTCCGCATCGGACCTCATGAGCACGCTCGACGCCTAGCAATGGCTCAGACTCTGATGCGCGCGGCAGGCGTCGGCGCGCTGCTCGTCGAACCTGGATCGAGCCTTGTCTATTTCACCGGCGTCGAATGGTGGCGAAGCGAGCGGATGACGGCCGCGGTAGTCCCGGCGGATGGCGAGGCGCTGATCGTCACGCCATTCTTCGAGGCGCCTTCGATCCGGGAAACGCTATCCATCCCCGGCGAAATCCGAACCTGGAACGAAGATGAGAGCCCGTTGGCGCTGGTAGCCGGCTGGCTGAAAGAGCGTAAGCTCGACCGCTACCCGGTCGCCATCGAGGAGACTGTTCGGAATTTCATTGTTGATGGATTGCAGCGCGCCGTGCCCGGCGCAACGCTGGTTTCGGGCGCGGCAATTGTCCGTGGTTGTCGAATGCACAAATCACCGGCGGAAATCGCGTTGATGCAGACAGCTGCGAATATCACGATTGCAGCGTTCCGACACACGGCCCCGCGCATCGAAAAAGGGATGATGCCTCAGGATATTGGACGGATGATTCAGGAAGCAACAGCTGCTTTGGGCGGCGAATCCGAGCTTCCCCTCGTACTACTGGGCGAAGCGAGTGCTTACCCGCACGGTTCCGGCAAGCCGCAGGAAGTGCGCGAAGGCGAGGTCGTCCTGATTGATGGCGGCTGCACCGTTCATGGTTACACTTCCGATATCTCACGAACATTTGTTTTTGGCGAGCCGACAAAGGCGCAGCGCGAAGTCTGGATGCAAGTCCATCGCGGCCAGGAAATCGCCCTCGACGCGGCACGGATCGGTGCGGCTGCGGGAACCGTCGACGACAAGGTTCGCGCCTGGTACACAAGCCTTGGATATGGCCCGGGATACAAACTTCCGGGGCTGTCGCATCGTACTGGCCATGGCATCGGGATGGATGGGCATGAGCCTGTAAACCTCGTGCATGGTGAAACCACCTTGCTGGAAGCCGGCATGTGCTTTTCAAACGAACCCGGCATCTACATCCCAGGGAGGTTCGGGGTTCGGCTCGAGGATTGCTTCCACATGACGGCTGAGGGGCCGCGCTGGTTCTCGATCCCGCCGCCTTCGATCGACAATCCGTTTGGTTGACGCTCGCTGCTCACTTCAAATACGAAGCAGGTCAAAGAGCATGTCGCTCAATGTCTTGATCGCTACCTCGCGTGTCGCCAGGCTGTGAGAGATCGACTCGATAAGAATTTCGACCTCGCTCAGAATCGAGCGCCGGGCCAGACGGTTAGTGCTTGCGCGTCAGCGACCGCATCGCATCGTCAAGCCCGGCAAGCGTCAGAGGATACATCCTGTCGTTCATCAATTCCTTGATGAGCTTGGTCGATTGCGAATAGCCCCAGTGCTGCTCGGGGGTGGGATTTAGCCAGACAGCCGCGGGATAGGTTGTCGTTACGCGGTGCATCCAGACCGCGCCGGCTTCTTCGTTGAAATGCTCGACGGAACCGCCGGGATGGCTGATTTCATAGGGGCTCATCGCGGCATCGCCGACGAACACCGCCTTGTAATCGTGCGGGAATTTGTGAAGTACGTCCCATGTGGGGGTTCGCTCGGAGAAGCGGCGGCGATTGTCCTTCCACACGCCTTCGTAAAGGCAATTGTGGAAATAGAAGAATTCGAGATTCTTGAATTCGCTGGTTGCCGCACTGAACAGTTCCTCGCAAAGCTTGATATGCGGGTCCATCGAGCCGCCGACATCGAGGAACAGCAGGAGCTTGACGGCGTTGCGGCGTTCGGCGCGCATCTGGATGTCAAGCCAGCCTTTTCGTGCGGTGCCGTCGATGGTGCCATCGATATCGAGCTCATCGAGCGCGCCTTCGCGGGCGAACTTGCGCAGGCGGCGGAGCGCGATCTTGATGTTGCGGGTGCCGAGCTCCTTGGTGTTGTCCAGATTCTGGAATTCGCGCTTGTCCCACACCTTGATCGCGCGCTTCTGCTTCGATGCGCCGCCAATGCGGACGCCTTCTGGATTGTAGCCCGAATTGCCATAGGGAGAGGTGCCGCCAGTGCCGATCCACTTGCTCCCGCCTTCGTGGCGCTTTTCCTGCTCCTCGAGCCGCTTCTTGAGCGTCTCCATGATCTCTTCCCACGAACCCAGCGCCTTGATCGCTTCCATCTCTTCAGGCGTAAGATATTTTTCGGCGATGGCCTTTAGCCATTCCTCGGGAATTTCGGCCTTGTTTTCGCCGTAGGCTGTAATGATTCCCTTGAAGACTTTCGCAAAGACCTGGTCAAACCGGTCGAGCAGCCCTTCGTCCTTCACAAACACGGCGCGCGACAGATAGTAGAATTCCTCAGGATCGCGCTCGATCACGTCCTTGTCGAGCGCCTCCAGAAGGATGAGGTGCTCCTTCATGCTGGCCGGTATACCAGCAGCGCGCAGCTCATCGAGGAAGTTGAAGAACATTTTAGCCCTGCTGCCGCCGTGCCATGAATGCGAGACGCTCAAAGAGCATCACGTCCTGTTCATTCTTGAGGAGCGCGCCGTGGAGTGGAGGGATAGCCTTGGTCGGATCACGGTTCTGGAGCACGTCTAGCGGCATGTCCTCCGCGAGCAACAGCTTCAGCCAATCGAGCAGTTCCGACGTAGAGGGCTTCTTCTTGAGCCCGGGCACGTCGCGCACCTCGTAAAATACGTCCATGGCCTTGCTGACAAGTATCTTCTGGATCCCGGGAAAATGAACGTCGACAATTGCTTGCATCGTGTCTCTGTCCGGGAATTTGATGTAGTGGAAGAAACAGCGGCGCAGGAATGCGTCGGGCAATTCCTTTTCGTTGTTCGACGTAATCACGACGATTGGCCGCTCCCTGGCGGCAATCGTCTCATGAGTCTCGTAAACGTCGAAACTCATCCTATCCAGCTCTTGCAGGAGGTCGTTGGGAAACTCGATATCGGCCTTGTCGATCTCGTCGATTAGCAGGACGGGAAGCCGTTCCGAAGTAAAAGCCTCCCAGAGCTTGCCCTTCTTGATATAGTTCTTGATGTCGTGAACGCGCTCATCGCCAAGTTGGCCATCGCGGAGGCGAGCCACAGCGTCATATTCGTAAAGGCCTTGGTGCGCCTTGGTCGAGCTCTTGATGTTCCAGGAAATCAGCGGTGCGTTGACAGCTTTGGCAATTTCTTCCGCCAGAACGGTCTTGCCGGTGCCCGGTTCTCCCTTGACGAGAAGGGGACGGCGAAGCGTGATCGCCGCGTTGACGGCGACCTTCAAATCGTCTGTCGCTACATAATCCTGAGTGCCTGAAAAGCGCATCCCTTGCCCTTGCTCTTGACGTGAACGTAAAGTTACGTCTGGCGATAGGCACGCTTTCGGGGCGGCGCAAGCCTTAAAGTCGTTCGGGTTAGCGGCAGCCCAAGCGTGCTAGAGGTCCGCCCGTGCTAGTTGCCGAGCTTCAAGCAGGTCCCAGAGTCCCCGATGTTGGCCAATGAGCTGCGCGCAGCCGAAGGTCATTGCCCGTTCGACGGCCGGTGACTCTGAAAGCGCCACGACCAACTCATGGCAAGCGGTCGGCGGAGGCAAGGTGCAGGCTGGTGTTGGAACTCCGAGCCGTTCAGCTGCGACGTTCAGCAGGCCACGCACGGCTCTCCAATCCAGCACAAGGCCGATCGCCGCGCCGATCGCGCATCCGTCTCGATCTGACTGGGCGAGCATTTCAAGCGCATGGCGCTGCCCGATAACGGCAGCTTCGCTTTGGGCCTGGCCAGGTGTCGAAGGCAGGGGGCCAGCAGCAACAACCAGTTTTGTCAGAAATCCGCGCTCGACGACAATGCCGTCGATCGCCTGGAGCACCCACTGACGGGCAGCGGAATGGGCGGTGCGCACTGCCGCATGGTCGACGACACCCGGCTGGCGCCCATGGAGCGTGCACAGATAGTGGACCGCATCCGCAAGATTCCGTGTCGCAAACCGGCCGCTCAGCAGCTCTACGCTTGCGGCATAGAGGTGCGAACCCGTTCCTTCTGCAGCAACGAGTTGCGACAACACGTCTGTAGCGCCCCCCTGATCCGGCAGATTTGGTGCAATACTCGCCATGATACTTCCCTTACCGACAATGCCAGGAAATGCTTGCCGTCGTGACTAAGGGAAACGGTCTATACGAAGCACGTAAATACAGGGTTTACGCTGCGTTAGGGAATTGGTGAGAGAGGCGGCCGTTCGTCGCACCACTGGCGCGTCCAAACGCAGAAAAATGCCCAAATATCAAGTCGGTTAACAACCACGGGCGCAAAAGATTGCGGCGCGTTAACCGGGGCTTCGCCGCCGGGCCGCTCCAGTTAACTATTAGACGTCCAAACCGCCATCCTATTGGTCAAGGAAACTCCGCATCTTGCGGCTACGGCTGGGGTGTTTGAGTTTCCGGAGCGCCTTCGCTTCGATCTGTCGAATACGCTCGCGAGTCACACTGAACTGCTGGCCGACTTCCTCAAGCGTGTGATCTGTGTTCATGCCGATGCCAAAGCGCATGCGCAGCACACGTTCCTCGCGCGGTGTCAGGCTGGCAAGCACACGCGTGACGGTTTCCTTGAGGTTCGCCTGGATTGCGGCATCGACCGGAATAATCGCGTTTTTGTCCTCGATGAAGTCACCGAGATGCGAATCTTCCTCGTCGCCGATCGGCGTCTCAAGGCTGATCGGTTCCTTGGCGATCTTCATCACCTTGCGGACCTTTTCCAGCGGCATCGAGAGCCGTTCTGCCATTTCCTCGGGCGTCGGTTCGCGCCCGCTTTCGTGAAGGAACTGGCGGCTGGTACGAACCAGCTTGTTTATGGTTTCGATCATGTGCACCGGAATGCGGATCGTGCGGGCCTGATCGGCAATCGAACGGGTGATTGCCTGCCGGATCCACCACGTCGCGTAGGTCGAGAACTTATAGCCGCGGCGATACTCGAATTTGTCGACCGCCTTCATCAACCCGATATTACCTTCCTGAATAAGATCAAGGAATTGTAGGCCACGGTTCGTATATTTTTTCGCGATGGAGATGACGAGCCGGAGGTTCGCCTCGACCATTTCCTTCTTGGCGATCCGGGCCTCGCGCTCGCCCTTCTGGACCATGTTGACGATCCGCCGAAACTCGGTGAGCGACATGCCCGTCGCCTGTGCGATTTCGGCGATCTCCGCGCGGATGCGTTCGACCGCATCGATCTCGGCTTCGGCAAAGGCGGCCCACTTCTTGTCGATCGCCCTGGCATTCTCCAGCCAGTTCTCATCGAGCTCGTGACCCATATAGCCGTCGAGGAAGCTCTTGCGCGGTACCTTGTGTCGCTCGGCAAGGCGCAGCATCTGGCCGCCAAGCGCGGTCAGGCGGCGGTTGAAGGCATAGAGCTGGTCAACCAGGTATTCGATCTTGGCGCCGTGGAACTGGACGCTTTCAACAAGGCCAGTCAGGTCTTCGCGCAGCTTCTGATACTTGTTCTCTTCCGATTTCGGAAAATCGTTGCCGACCGAAAGCGCCTCGATCCGAGCCGCCTGAACTTTCGAGAACTTCTTGAAGAGCGAAGTGATCGCTGCGAATTTCTCGAGCGCCGCCGGCTTCAGCGTCTCCTCCATCTGGGCGAGCGAAAGCGTGTTATCCTCGTCGTCGTCGTCGGTCGGCCGCTTGGCGCGACGTTCGGTCAAAGACCCTTCGACATCGTCCTCGTCGTCGGATGAGGCTTCCTCCTCGACATCGTCTTCGTCCTTGTAGGACGGGCCGGCAGTCTTTTCGGAAATCTCTCCATCCTCAGCGCTTTCGCCATCTTCGGTCAAGGATTCCGGTGCTGGGTCTTTCGAAAGCATCGCGTCGAGATCGAGGATTTCGCGCAGCTGCATCGTACCTTCATTCAGCGCGGTCGACCATTCGATGATGGCGTTAAACGTGATCGGGCTCTCGCAAAGGCCGAGGATCATCGTATCGCGGCCTGCCTCGATACGCTTGGCGATCGCGATCTCACCTTCGCGGCTCAGGAGCTCAACCGCACCCATTTCGCGCAGGTACATGCGAACGGGATCGTCCGTACGATCGACCGTTTCCTTCTTCTTCTCGCCAACGGAATCCGCGCCAAGGCCGTCCGCCTGATCGACAGCCTCGATCTCTTCCTCGGGCTCGGCTTCCTCGCCATCGTCGAGCGCTTCGTCGTTCTCGACAATGTTGACACCCATCTCGTTGATCGCGGACATCACATCCTCGATCTGCTCGGACGACATCTGGTCCTGAGGGAGCGCTGCGTTCAATTCGTCATAAGTGATGTATCCGCGCTTCTTGGCGCGTGCGAGCAGCTTCTTGACCGAGGCTTCATTGAGATCGATCAGCGGAGCATCGCCGGTTTCCGGCTTTTCCGCGATTTCGGCTGCTTCAACTGTTTTCGCCATCTATCTGTTACGTCCCTTGTCTATTCTTCTTCGCCTTGAGCAAGAGCTGCGAGTTTACGGTCCGCATCCCCCAACGCCTCGACCAGTCTCATCTGCTCGGCAAAGCCGCTTTCATCCCACTTTTCGGCCAACCTGGCCGTTGCTGCCGCCAACGCCGCATCAAGAGCTGGGCGGGCCGCAAGAGCCTCAATCGCCATGCCGAGATCGCGTCGGGCAATTTCGGCATCCGCCTGCCTTCGCGTGAACGAAAAGGCAAGCCCGTTTGACTCCATGAGGCTGGCAGCAAGTTCTCCCAAACCTGCCGAGTCGCATATGGGGATCAGGGCGTCAGAATCAAGCATTACCCCATCATATGCCGCATCGAGCAGAATCAGACGCAAGCGATCCAGTTCTTCATCCTCGATTGCCAGCATCGAAAGCGCGTCTCCGCAGGCGAGGATCACCGAGGGATGGCGGAGCAGCCCGGCAAGAATCGCTCGCGCAAAGACAGGTGCGACGCCGCCGCCGCCGATCGACCGAGTCTTGGTGGTTAGCGGACGCTCGGGCTGGAACCGCTGTCCGGGCACAAAGCGCGTACGCGGCAGCGACATGGGGGCGAATTGTGCGTCGAACCGCGCACGGAATTCCTGAAGATACTGGCCGCGAACGTCGCCATGCCCGATTGCCTGGGCATGATTGTTCAGTCTTTGGCGGAAGCCGGCGCGATCTTCCGGGGTTCGCAAGGGTGCCGCTTCGGCCTCGGAACGCCACAGCCGATCGACCAATGGCTCCGGTTCCGCCAGCAAGGCTTCCATTGCAGGCGCGCCACCTTTGCGGACGACATCGTCGGGATCCTGCCCCTTGGGCAGCGTCGCGAAGGCAAGAGATTTCGCCGGTGCCAGATGGGGCAGGGCGCGCAAGGCCGCCCGCAGTCCCGCCTTTTGCCCCGCCGCGTCGCCGTCGAAACACAGGATGGGAACATCGGCGAGACGCCACAGGCGCTCGATCTGGTGTTCGGTCAATGCGGTGCCGAGCGGCGCCACGGCATCGCCGATGCCTGCCTGCGCCAGCGCAATCACGTCCATATAGCCTTCGACGACAATGATCCGCCCGGTCTTGCGCGATGCGGCGGCGGCAAGGTCAAGATTGTAGAGCGTGCGCCCCTTGTCGAAGAGCGGGGTATCGGGAGAATTGAGATATTTGGGTTCGCCCGCGCCTAGGATGCGCCCGCCAAAGGCAATGACGCGTCCGCGCGGATCACGGATCGGGATCATGACCCGGCCACGGAACCGGTCATAGGGCTCCTTTTCGTCGACCGCGATCAGCAGACCCGCCTCAACCAGCTTGTCCGTGCCGAACCGGTCCAGTGCCGCCTTTAGCTTGGATTTTGAATCGGGCGCATAACCAATCCCGAAAGCCTTGATCGTTTCCGGTTTCAGCCCCCGCTTTTCGAGGTACGCACGCGCATCGGCCCCCTCAATTCCTTGTAATGCTTGCGAAAACCAGTCCGCCGCCGCTGTCATGACGTCATAAAGCGAATTCGCCCGCTCGGCCCGCTCGGCAGCGCGCGGATCGGCAGCAGGGACTTCCATTCCTGCGGCCTGGGCAAGTTCCTTGATCGCGTCGATGAAGGGCAGGCCGCGCTGGTCGGTCATCCAGCGAATGGCGTCTCCGTGCGCCGAACAGCCGAAGCAATGATAGAAGCCCTTCTCGTCGTTGACGTAGAAGCTTGGCGTCTTCTCGTTGTGAAAGGGGCAGCAAGCCCGGTACTCGCGCCCCGCCTTGGTCAGCTTGACCGTCCGGCCGACAAGCGCAGACAGCAGGGTTCGCGCGCGCAGTTCGTCAAGCCATTGCGGAGATAGCGTCACGGCTGTTGATCCCCCTCCCGCTTGCGGGAGGGGCTAGGGGTGGGCAGTGCCTTCAACGCTTCGCTGATCGCCGTCAAAACCCCATCCAGATTGTTGAAAACGTCCTCATTCAGGAAGCGGATGACATGGTAGCCCTCCCGCTCCAGATATTTCGTGCGATATTCATCCCGCTTCACCGAAGTTTCATGCGAAAACCCGTCAAGTTCAACGATGAACTTCAACTGGCGGCAAACGAAATCGCCGACATAGGGGCCAATGGGAATCTGCCGGCTGAATTTGTATCCACCCAGCCTGCTCGCCGAAAGATATTGCCAAAGCTCGCGCTCTGCCGGCGTTGCCTCTGCCCGGAGTTGCTGCGCTTTTCGGGTATTTCTTGGTTTGAAGGCCATGCCCACCCCTAACCCCTCCCGCTTGCGGGAGGGGGACTAACTGAGCGCGGCCTTCACCAGGCCGCTTGCCTTCGACATGTCGAGCGCGCTGGCGTGGCGGTCCTTCAGGAGCGCCATGACCTTGCCCATGTCCTTGACGCTGGTGGCGCCGGTTTCCTCCTTGATACCCTCGATCAGCGCGATTGTCTCGGCCTCGCTCAATTGCTGGGGCAGGAAGGTCTCAATAACGGCCACTTCGGCCGCCTCGTTGTCGGCAAGTTCCTGCCGACCGCCTTTGGTGAACATTTCAATCGATTCGCGCCGCTGCTTGACCATTTTCTGCAGCACCTCGACGACCAGCGTGTCATCATCTGCTGGTGATTTGCCAGTACGCGCCTCGATGTCGCGGTTCTTGATCGCTGCCATCATCAGGCGGACAGTGGCTGTTTTCTGGGCGTCACGAGCCTTCATGGCCTCGATCTGCGCGGCTTGGATACGCTCGCGAATCATCTGCTCTCTCAAAAATCGGGAAAGACGTCCCTTAGCGCGAAGATTCAGCTTTTAACAGATTGACGCTGCGTCTTGCCGCCTCTAGCGGACGGCTCTTAACGACATCGTTACAACCCCCGTTTCGGAGCGACCCCATCATGGCCGACCCCACCTTTACGCGCGCGCCGCATCCCGGTGGTTCGGATCGGACCGCCTGACCGTGTCGGGCTACGATCCGAACGGCGCGACGGGCGTATTGGTGCTGGCATCCGGCGAAGTGGTCTGGGGCCGCGGCTTTGGAGCTGAGGGGCACAAGGTCGGCGAAGTCTGCTTCAACACGTCGATGACCGGATATCAGGAGATCATGACCGATCCCTCCTATGCCGGGCAGATCATCAACTTCACTTTCCCGCATATCGGCAATGTCGGCGCGAACCCGGAGGATATCGAGGCAACCAACCCGCATGCGCTCGGCGCCATCGTCAGGCAGGATGTGACCGACCCATCCAGTTTCCGCAGCACCCAGCATTTCGATGCCTGGATGAAGGCGAACGGACGGGTAGGGCTGTCGGGGATCGATACGCGCGCGCTGACCCGCAAGATCAGGCTTTCGGGTGCGCCGAACGGAGTGATTGCGCATTCGGCAGCGGGCAAGTTCGACATTCCTGCGCTGCTCGCGGAAGCCCGTGCCTGGCCGGGGCTGGAGGGAATGGATCTCGCGAAGGACGTGACGACGCTCCAATCCTATGACTGGGACAAGGGGTTGTGGCATCTGGCCGCCGCGTCGCCCCTGCGCAGGCAGGGGCCAGCCGGGGATTTGGCGCAAAACTCTCCCAAAGGCCCCCGCCTTCGCGGGGGCGACGGCCGTCTCCCCAAGGTAGTGGCCGTCGATTATGGCATAAAGCACAATATCTTGCGTAATCTTGTTGACGTCGGGTGTGAGGTAACAGTGGTCCCCGCGACTGCCAGTTTCGACGACATCATGCGCCACCAAGCCGACGGCCTGTTCCTTTCGAACGGCCCCGGCGATCCCGCAGCGACGGGCGAATATGCAGTGCCGGTGATCCGGCAATGGCTTGAAACGGGCAAGCCGCTCTTCGGCATCTGCCTCGGCCACCAGATGCTCGGCCTCTCGGTCGGCGCGAAGACGGTCAAGATGTTCCAGGGCCACAGGGGCGCCAACCACCCGGTCAAGCGCCTCACCGACGGCGCGGTCGAGATCACCAGCATGAACCACGGCTTTGCGGTCGACGCCGAAACGCTCCCCGCCAACGCCCGCGCAACGCATGTCAGCCTGTTCGACGGCAGCAATTGCGGCTTCGAACTGACCGACAGGCCGGCTTTCTCCGTCCAATACCACCCCGAAGCCTCGCCCGGCCCGCAGGACAGCCATTATCTGTTCGAGCGGTTTGTGGAGATGATGGAGAGGGAAAGGTGAAAGCGCTCGATCGAAACTGGTTGGCTGAGATGATCGACTACTGCGAAATGGTTGGCGATCGGCCGAGGTTGGCCAAAGCGTTGGGTAGACACGGCGAGACTTCGCAGGGCGAGCAACTGACCTACGAAGAGCTGATGTGTCAGGTGTTTGATGACTTGAGAGCGCGCGAAAACCTTGCTGTTCTAGTTGACCAGATGTTTATTCCCTCAGGGCTTCGCGCTGCCATTCCATGTTTTGTGTTCGCGCTGGATCAATATGGCAAATCGAAAGCAGGACAGTCTGGCGACATTAGCTTCCTAGCTGTCGAATGGAAGTTTGTCGAAGAAGGTGCGCGCAGCGTTGTCGAGGCATTTGGTGCCGCGAAGCGCGCAGGTTTCCGTTTAGAGAGTCAATAATGCCCAAACGCACTGACATTTCCTCCATCCTCATCATCGGCGCGGGTCCCATCGTGATCGGGCAGGCGTGCGAGTTCGATTATTCGGGGACTCAGGCGGTCAAGGCGCTCAAGGAAGAGGGCTATCGGATCATCCTGGTCAATTCGAACCCGGCGACGATCATGACCGATCCCGAGCTGGCGGACGCCACCTATATTGAGCCGATCACGCCTGAGGTGGTCGCCAAGATCATCGAGAAGGAGCGGCCCGATGCCGTCCTTCCGACAATGGGCGGGCAGACCGCGCTCAATACCGCGCTCGCGCTGTTCAATGACGGCACGCTCGCCAAATACAATTGCCAGATGATCGGGGCCGATGCCGAAGCAATCGACAAGGCGGAGGACCGGATCAAGTTCCGCAATGCAATGGACAAGATCGGGCTGGAATCCGCGCGTTCGGGGATTGCACACACGATCGAGGACGCGCTCGCGGTACTCGAACGCACCGGCCTGCCGGCGATCATCCGCCCGAGCTTCACGATGGGCGGCACCGGCGGCGGCGTTGCCTACAACCGCGACGAATTCCTCCAGATCGTCGCTGGCGGGCTCGATGCCTCACCCACGACCGAAGTGTTGATCGAGGAATCGCTGATCGGGTGGAAGGAATATGAAATGGAGGTCGTGCGCGACCGGCACGACAATGCCATCATTATCTGCTCGATCGAGAATATCGACCCGATGGGCGTCCATACCGGGGACTCGATCACGGTCGCTCCTGCTTTGACGCTTACGGACAAGGAATATCAGATCATGCGCAACGCGAGCATCGCTTGCCTGCGCGAAATCGGTGTTGAAACAGGCGGTTCCAACGTACAGTTCGCAGTCAATCCCAAGGATGGCCGGTTGATCGTGATCGAGATGAACCCGCGCGTTTCGCGTTCCTCGGCGCTCGCTTCGAAGGCGACGGGCTTCCCCATTGCCAAGGTCGCGGCGAAGCTGGCGGTCGGTTATACGCTCGACGAGATCGACAATGACATCACCGGCGCGACGCCTGCGAGCTTCGAGCCGACGATTGACTATGTCGTCACCAAGATCCCGCGCTTCGCCTTCGAGAAGTTCAAGGGTGCCGAACCGCTGCTTTCGACTGCGATGAAATCGGTCGGCGAAGTGATGGCGATCGGGCGGAATATCCACGAATCGCTGCAAAAGGCGCTTCGCGGCCTCGAAACAGGGCTGGCCGGGTTCAACTATGTCGATGCGCTGAAAGGAGCCACGCGCGATGACCTGATTGCCGAGCTCTCGCGCCCGACGCCCGACCGCCTGTTGGTAGCCGCGCAAGCCTTGCGCGAGGGGATGAGCGTTGGCGAGGTTCACGCGATTGCGAAATATGACCGCTGGTTTCTTGAACGGATCGCCGAGATCGTCGCTGCAGAGAAGGACGTCGCGGCCAATGGCCTGCCTCAGGATGCCGAAGAGCTGCGTCGCCTAAAGGCGATGGGATTTTCGGACAAGAGGCTGGCCTTCCTGGCGCTCGAATCCGCCAATTTGCCTGGCGGAATGGGCCGCGCCGTGGCGCATGGCTCCGGCCTGATCGCCGAGACGGTCCGGGCGATGACCGGAGGCGTCACCGAGGCGCAAGTCCGCGCGCTGCGGCACAAGCTGGGCGTCCGGCCGGTATTCAAGCGGATCGACACCTGCGCGGCCGAATTCGAGGCGAAGACGCCCTATATGTATTCGACCTATGAAGCCCCGAGCTTTGGCGAACCCGAATGCGAGGCTCAGCCTTCGGATCGCGAAAAGATCGTCATCCTGGGCGGCGGTCCGAACCGGATCGGGCAGGGGATCGAGTTCGATTATTGCTGCTGCCATGCCTGCTTCGCGCTTTCGGACGCGGGATATGAGACGATCATGGTCAACTGCAACCCGGAGACGGTCTCGACCGACTATGACACGTCCGACCGGCTCTATTTCGAGCCGCTGACGGCCGAGGACGTGCTCGAAATACTCCATGTCGAGCAGCTGAAGGGAACGCTTAAGGGTGTTATCGTCCAGTTCGGAGGGCAGACGCCGCTAAACCTCGCCAAGGCGCTGGAAGAAGCGGGCATCCCCATCCTTGGAACCTCGCCCGATGCCATCGACCTGGCCGAAGATCGTGAGCGGTTCGCGGCCTTGGTGAACCGGCTGGGGCTCAAGCAGCCAGCGAACGGTATTGCGCGCAGCCGCGAAGAAGCCATCGCGGTGGCCGAAAGCATCGGCTATCCGGTGCTAATGCGGCCGTCCTATGTTCTTGGTGGGCGAGCGATGGAAATCGTCGACACCCAGGCGCAGCTGGAGAATTACATCCAGACGGCGGTTCTGGTTTCGGGAGAATCCCCCGTGCTGATCGATCGCTACCTGAGGGATGCGATTGAGGTCGATGTCGATGCCATCGCCGATGGTGACGATGTCGTTGTCGCCGGCATCCTCCAGCATATCGAGGAGGCAGGCGTCCATTCGGGCGACAGCGCCTGCACGCTCCCGCCATACAGCCTGCCTCAGGATATCATCGCCGAAATTCGCAAACAGGCCGAAGCGCTCGCCCGTGCGCTCGAGGTTCGCGGACTGATGAACATCCAGTTCGCGGTCAAGGATGGCGAGGTCTACCTGATCGAAGTCAATCCGCGGGCTTCGCGCACCGTGCCCTTCGTCGCAAAGGCAATCGGGGCGCCAATCGCAAAGATCGCGGCGCGCGTGATGGCCGGTGAAAAGCTGAAGTCACTTCCTCAGATCAACCTCGATGTTGATTATATCGCGGTCAAGGAAGCGGTTTTTCCCTTTGCGCGTTTTCCCGGTGTCGATCCGGTGCTTTCGCCGGAAATGAAATCGACCGGAGAAGTCATGGGCGTCGACCAGGATTTCGCGATGGCCTTTGCCAAGGCGCAACTTGGCGGCGGCATGGTGTTGCCCGATGGAGGCAGGCTGTTCGTGTCCGTAAAGGACAGCGACAAGCCCGTGATCCTGCCTGCGGTGCGCAATGCCGTGGATCTCGGCTTTTCGATCTGTGCGACGGGCGGGACGGCTGAGTACCTGACCGGGCAGGGGATTGCCGTCGAACGGGTCAACAAAGTGGCGCAGGGGCGGCCGCATATTGTCGACAAGATCAAGGACGGCGAGATCGACCTGATCTTTAATACAACCGAGGGCTGGCAGTCGCTGAAAGACAGCGAATCGCTGCGCCGTTCGGCCCTGATGGGCAAGGTTCCCTATTTCACCACCGCGTCGGCATCGGTCGCGGCTACGCAGGGAATTGCTGCGCTGCGAACGAGAAAACTTGAAGTTCGGACGCTTCAGTCTTATCATTCCCCTAGCGCACGCTGATCCCGACAATTCAGGTGAACGGGCGGGCGGCCTCCAGCCGGAGCCGCTTGATGTGGTTCTTTTGACGAATGAAGGTTTGAGAGATGGCGACAGTCGACAAGATGCCGATGCTCCTCGAAGGGCACAAGATGCTGACCGAGCATCTGGCGCGCCTGAAGGCAGAGCGTCCGCAAATCATCGACGCCATCGAAGAAGCCCGCGCGCATGGTGATCTTTCGGAAAATGCCGAATATCATGCAGCCAAGGAACGTCAGGGCCAGATCGAAGCGTCGATCGGTGATCTTGAGGACAAGCTCAGCCGCGCGATGATCATCGATCCGTCGACGCTTTCGGGCGACAAGATCGTCTTCGGCGCGACAGTCACGCTGCTCGACGAGAATGACAAGCCGATCAAATACCAGATCGTTGGACAGCCCGAGGCCGATGCCAAGACCGGGAAAATCTCCTACAATTCGCCGCTCGGCCGCGCCCTGATCGGGCGCAAGGTCGATGACGAAGTCGAAGTGACGGTGCCGTCGGGCGATCGCTACTATCTCGTCTCGAAGATCGAGTTTATCTAGCTCTTTTTGGCTCGTTCCAGCATCTCGGGCTGCAGCAGTCGGTGAAGGTGGACAACCACATACTTCATTTCGGCGTCATCGACAGTGCGCTGCGCGGCTGCGCGCCAGGCCTTCTCGGCTGACTTGTAGTCGGGAAACATGCCGACGATATCGATCGATTTAAGATCGGCAAAATCGAGCGTGCGGGGATCCTTGACACGCCCGCCAAATACTAAGTGAAGATTGCTCATGTGCATCCTGGGGATCGTGGGCCTGGAGAGATCGGCTATAGCTGCAAAACGCGTGGTGGGCGCGGCAAGGATTGAACTTGCGACCCCACCCGTGTGAAGGGTGTGCTCTACCACTGAGCTACGCGCCCGCGCTTTGCTGGCTGGCCGTTAGACAAGGACGCCCGGAAACACAAGGCCGCCACTCGCACAAAAAAAGCGGGCAACACCCGAAGGTGCTGCCCGCCTGTCAATTTGCACCTCCCGGGGGAGGCAATGATCAGTTCACGGCGTCTTTCAGTCCCTTGCCAGCCTTGAACTTGGGCTGGGTCGAAGCGCTGATCTTCATCGGCTCGCCGGTGCGGGGGTTACGACCGGTGGAAGCCTTGCGCTTGGAAACCGAAAAGGTGCCAAAACCAACGAGGCGAACTTCGTCACCCTTCTTGAGGGCTCCGGTGATGGCGTCGAAAACGCCTTCGACAGCCTTGCTGGCGTCCGCCTTGGTAAGGCCCGAGGCATCGGCAACTGACGAAATAAGTTCTTGTTTGTTCATTTTGACGAACCCCCTATCAGATGGTTTCAGAATGACTCGCTGTCAATCCGGCGGGCACCTAACTCCAACCCTCGTACCGCTGTCAAAGGGATTCACACGAAAAACAGCCGAAATCCGACATTTTGTTACTATTTTTCGACAGAATCTCAGTGCGGCAGTGATTCACCCGCCCCACCAAGACCCGCAGGGGGCTGCGCGGCGAGCTCGTCGGCCTCTGTCCATTCGATCGGATGCAGCGATTCCGTAAGGGCGATGGCCAGAACTTCATCGACGTGGCGCACCGGAACGATCGTCAGCGCCTCCCGAATATTCACCGGAATATCGACGAGGTCCTTCTCATTCTCTTGGGGAATGATGACCATCTTGATCCCGCCCCGCATTGCCGCCAGCAGCTTTTCCTTCAAGCCACCGATGGGCAGGACGCGGCCGCGCAACGTGACTTCACCCGTCATAGCGACATCGCGGCGAACGGCGACGCCGGTTAGCGTCGATATCATCGCCGTGACCATGCCGATGCCGGCGGACGGACCGTCCTTGGGCACCGCACCTTCTGGCAGGTGAACATGCAGGTCCTTACGCGCAATGAGGCTGGGCTTGATGCCATAGGCCGGGCTGCGCGCCTTCACGAAGGAGAGCGCAGCCTGGACGGATTCAGTCATCACCTCGCCCAGCTTGCCGGTTGTCCGGACCGCGCCTTTCCCAGGAACGGTTACCGCCTCGATGGTCAGCAATTCGCCGCCGACTTCAGTCCAGGCGAGCCCTGTAACGGCGCCAATCTGGTTTTCCTCTTCGCCAAGCCCGTGACGATACTTCACCACTCCCGCGAATTCAGAAAGGTTTTCCGGCGTGACCTCGACCTTCTCGGCCTTGCCCTCGAGAATCCGACGCAGCGACTTGCGTGCGAGCTTCGCAATTTCCCGTTCGAGCGTACGCACACCGGCCTCACGGGTATACCCTTGGATCAGCGCCCGCAGCCCTTCATCAGTGAGAACGAATTCACCCGGCTTTAGTCCATGCGCCTCGACCTGCTTCCCGATCAGGTGGCGCTTGGCAATCTCGACCTTCTCGTCCTCGGTATATCCTTCGAGCCGAATAATCTCCATCCGGTCAAGAAGCGCCTGCGGCAGGTTCAACGAGTTGGCGGTGGTCACGAACATCACGTCGGACAAGTCGATATCGAGTTCGAGATAATGGTCCTGAAACCGGCTGTTCTGCTCGGGATCGAGAACCTCAAGCAATGCCGACGCGGGGTCGCCCCGGAAGTCCTGACCGAGCTTGTCGATTTCGTCGAGCAGGAAGAGCGGATTCATCGTTCCAGCCTTTTTCAGGTTGGTCACGATCTTGCCTGGCAGCGAACCGATATAGGTGCGCCTGTGACCCCGGATTTCCGCCTCGTCGCGCACGCCCCCCAGCGACTGGCGGATGAATTCGCGACCGCACGCCTTGGCGATCGAACGTCCAAGCGAAGTCTTGCCGACACCCGGAGGGCCGACGAGGCAGAGGATCGGGCCCTTGAGCTTTGAGGTTCGCGCCTGGACGGCAAGATACTCGACGATGCGATCCTTGACCTTTTCAAGTGCGTAATGGTCATCATCGAGCACGGCTTGAGCCGCGGCAATGTCTTTCTTGAGCTTCGACTTCTTGCCCCAGGGCAGGCCCAAGAGCACATCGAGATAGTTGCGCGTGACGGTTGCCTCGGCCGACATCGGCGCCATCGCCTTGAGCTTCTTGAGTTCGGCCGTCGCCTTGGCGCGGGCTTCCTTCGACAGTTTCAGCGTTTCGATCTTCTTGCCCAGTTCGGCAAGCTCGTCGCCTTCGCCGTCCTCGCCTTCGTTGCCGAGTTCGCGCTGGATCGCCTTCAACTGTTCATTGAGATAATATTCGCGCTGCGTCTTTTCCATCTGGCGCTTCACGCGGCCGCGGATCTTCTTTTCGACCTGGAGGACGCCCAGTTCGCCTTCCATGAAGGCATAGGCCATCTCCAACCGCTTTACAGGATCGCGCTCTATGAGAAGCGACTGCTTGTCGCTTACCTTCAGCGAAAGGTTGGCGGCGACCGAATCTGCCAAGCGCGAAGGCTCATCGATCTCGGACAGCTGGACGGCGGTTTCAGCCGGAAGCTTCTTGTTGAGCTTGGCATAATTTTCGAACTGGTCGACCACGGACCGCATCAGCGCGGTCACTTCGGTGCCCGACGCAGATTCATCGGCCACGGGCACGACAGTCGCAGTCAGGAAATCGCCGCTTCCGGCCAGCGATGAGAGCGTTGCACGCTGCTTGCCCTCGACAAGCACACGCACCGTTCCATCGGGAAGTTTCAAGAGCTGAAGGACAGAGGCAATCACGCCAAGATCGTAAAGGTCGTCCTGGCCGGGATCGTCCTGTGCAGGATCCAGTTGCGCGACAAGAAAAATCTCCTTGTCCGCGTTCATGGCCTGCTCGAGCGCCGCTACCGACTTATCGCGGCCTACGAACAGGGGCACAACCATGCTCGGAAACACGACGATGTCACGCAACGGCAGAACGGGATAGGGCTGGGTCATTCTCGCTCCAAAAGGCAATAGGGCCGCTATATGGGTACAATAAGGGGGGCAATCAATGCTGGAGCGCGAGAATCCCGTCTTGGAGCCTGAGCGTGCGGTCCATCCGGGTGGCGATCCGCTCATTGTGTGTAGCGATCAGGGCAGCCGACCCTTCACCCCGGACAAGCTTCAGGAATTCGCCCAGCACGATATCGGCTGTTGCCTCGTCCAGATTGCCCGTCGGTTCATCGGCAAGGATCAGGGCAGGGCGGTTGGCCAGCGCCCGAGCGACGGCAACGCGCTGCTGTTCTCCGCCCGAAAGCTGGCTGGGTCGGTGATCGAGACGGCCAGACAATCCAAGCGCGCCGAGCAGCGAAGATGCCCGCGCCTCGGCCTCGGTGCCGCTCGCGCCGTGGATCAGTTGCGGCAAAATCACGTTCTCCACCGCGGAGAAATCGGGAAGAAGGTGGTGAAACTGATAGACGAACCCAAGCTTGTCCCGCCTAAGCCGGGTTCGCCCGTCATTGTCGAGAGTGGCGGCTTCTTCCGATCCGATGCGGATCGAGCCGGAATAGCCGCCCTCCAGCAGCCCGACGGCCTGGAGGAGCGTCGACTTCCCGGATCCGGATGGCCCCAGTAGCGCGACGATTTCTCCGGCGCCAATCGCCAGATCGACACCGCGCAGAACTTCGATTGTTGCGTTGCCTTGCGTGAAACTCCGCTCGAGCCCGGATACGATCAGGACTTCACTCATAGCGCAGCACCTGCACGGGGTCGGTGCCAGCGGCCTTGAAGGCGGGATAAAGCGTGGCAAGAATCGTCAGCACCAAAGCCATCAGGACGACGCCGAGCACTTCCAGCGGGTCTGTTCGTGCCGGCAACTCGGTCAAAAAGCGAATCGATGGATCCCAGAGGTTCTGGCCGGTGAGAAACTGGATGCCGTTCACCATGCCTTGCCGGAAATAGAGGATCACGAATCCCAGGACCACGCCTGCTGCAATCCCCAGCGCTCCGATGACGATGCCGACCGTCATGAAAATCCTGACCAGGCTGGCGCGAGAGGCACCCATAGTTCTTATAATCGCAATATCTCGCGTCTTCGCCCGGACCAGCATGATCAGCGAGGAAAGGATGTTGAACGCCGCCACCAGGATGATCAGCGACAGGATCACGAAGGAAACGACGCGGTCAACCGCCAGCGCCTCGAACAGCGAGGCATTCATGCTCCGCCAGTCCGTGATCACGGCCTTGTTGCCAACTCTTTCGGCCAAGGGCGCCAGGATCGTTCCGATCCTGTCAGGATCCGTGGTGTTCAGCTCTACCATGCCGACCGCATCGCCGAGCAAGAGGAGTTGCTGGGCGTCCTCTATCGGCATCACGACGAAGGCCTTGTCATAGTCATAGACACCGACTTCGAAGATGGCAGCGACGCGGTAGCTCACGATGCGCGGCACCGATCCGAACGGCGTCGATTGACCGTCGGGCGAGATGAGGCTGATACTACCGCCAACCTGAGCACCCAATGCATCAGCCAACCGTGCTCCGATAGCGACATTGCCGCTGCCGGGCACAAGTTCGGCAAGCTTGCCCACTAACACCTTGTTGCGGATAGAAGAATTTGTGCGGATATCGTGCACCGTCATCCCGCGCACCAGCACGCCCTCCACGCGACCTTGATAACTCGCCATCAGCGGCTGCTCGATCAGCGGGGTTGCACTCGTTACGCCGGACGTCGCCTTTGCGTCGGCCATGATTTCGCGCCAGTCCGGGAGCTTGCCTCCATAGCCCTGCACAACGGCATGCCCGTTGAGGCCGACAATCTTGTCAAAAAGTTCGGCCCGGAATCCGTTCATCACACTCATCACGACAATCAGCGCCGCCACGCCCAACATCACGGCAAAAAGGCTGATGGCCGCCACCAGAAAGATGAAGCCTTCGCCGCGCCCGGGAAGCAGATAGCGTTTGGCGATCATGCGCTCATGGGGCGAAAGGATCATGCAGCGGCACTAATGCGCGGGTGAAGCGCTGGCAAGCCGGTGGGACTGTGGCGAAATCAACACAGTGGGTGCCAAATCGACTCGGGTCCACCATTCAGACGATGACAAATTGGTTCAGTTTCCCTAGCGGAAGGCTTCCGAAACGTGATGCCATGGTTCGGGGAGGTGAACGGCTCCACGCCAAAGCTGGAATAACTGGCAGGCTGTGTTGAGACGGAAACCAAAAAAGGGGGTTGACGGAATCGTCACGCAGGTGCCCGGACTGGAAACAGTCCGGGCATTTGTTCTTTTGTGCTAGGCCGTCGGCAGGGCCAGCAGCCGAGCCTCGGTGTTGCGGAGCAAATACTGCCAGATTTCACGGTTCAGAGACAGCGCCCATTCCTCATCGATAGTCTCGATGCTTGCCTGAAGAAGCGTCAGAGTTTCTGAATACCGGTCATGCGCCGCAGAAAGCGTCGAGAGCTTGAGATCCGCTTCCTCCAGAGCCGCGTCGTGGGCAAGCCGAACGCGCATCGCGGGTAGTAGATCCATCCGCGATGCCGCGAGGAAGAGCATCCGCATCTCTCGGTTCTCGCGCACCAGAGTGTCTGCCGCGCGCTCAGCCTCCTGAGCGACCAGCACGGCCAGCATTGCCCCCATTCGTGCGTCTCCGGTCGCGTAAGAGTCCGGCGAAAGTTCCGGAGCAATCCGCGTGGCAAGCGTCGTTGCGAGCGACATCAGGAGCTGGTCGACCCCAGGTTTCATGCGAATATCCTCGCAAGTCGGGTCGCAAGGACGTGATTTCCTATTGTTTTTGGATACCAGCCGGAAAAAGCGAGAACAGGGTCGGTATTGATGCCCGCAACGCTAGCATGGCTGGAGGAAATCCAGATCGCCATGCCTTTGACGGTTGCGAACATTTCCCACCAGGTGAAGGCCGCTTCGTCGAAGCGAAGGCCGCTTGCACTTTCCCAAAGGCGGATCGCCTCGCTGCGCTCGATCAGCCCGGCCGCCCGGCTGGCATCCTGCAAGTTCCACAATGGATCGAGTGCCCAGGCGAGATCTTCGAGCGGATCGCCAATATGGGCCATTTCCCAGTCGAGCACCGCAACAATATGACCGGCTCCGTCATGAAGGACGTTACCATTCCGGAAGTCGCCATGAATGATCGAAAGCCGCTGGGCCGGGGGCGGGGGATTGGCGCGAAGCCACCGGATCGCGGCCATCAATATCGGTTCTGGCTCAAGCGCGTTCTTCTCGATCTGCCCGGTCCAATAGTCGAGTTCGCGTGCCCAGCACCGGTCGAGGGCAGGGCATTCGACCCGCGCTGCAAGCGGGCTCGAAAGCGCATCTGCCCCATTGATCTTTCCCAATAGATCAAAAAACTGCCGGCCTATGGCGTCGCGATACGCGCCATAAGCGTCCGCGGTGAAAGGGCTGACGGCCTCGCCGCCTTCGATGCGCTCCATCACGAAAAAGGGCGAACCAATCAGCGTTGCATCTTCGCAAAGACTGATCGCGCTGGGAACCGGAACATCGCTGCCTTTGAACGAGTGATAGGCTGCGAATTCGAGTGCCCGAGGGGTTTCGATCAGGCTGTCCCCCGGATCGCAACGAAGGATAAGCGCATTTTGGCTTCCCCGCACCTCAACGTCGATGGCGTAGGTTTCGCGAGAAGCCCCGCCATGAAAGCGGCGCACCCCGGTAATGCTGGCTTCTGGGGCGTCGAGCGCTTGCGCAATATGCTTGCCCACGGCGATCAGTTGCGCATCGCTCAACACAGGAAATCCTTATTGCGGCTTCTGGACCGCCTTCATGAGGAAATCCGCGCTGTCCTGCAAGACAGGTGCCTTGCTCCTGAAAGGCTTTGAGAGCGCCATCACCACATCTTCGTGGTTAAGATCGTTATAGGCCCTGAATTCGACCGGGGCGCCCAGCTCGTGCAGCCTCCTGGAAAGCAGAATCGCGTTGCGCGGTTTGACTGTGTCGTCAGCGGTTCCCGTAACGATCATGACCGGAGGCACCCCGTTGCGAGCAAAGGTGATGGGTTGCGTCTCCAAGGGCCTTGGCCAGGCGTTCATTGCATCGATCGCCCGCCGCGAGTCATATGGGTAGAAATCATATGGCCCGGAAAGGCCAGCGACTGCCCGGACAATATGAGGGCTCACGCCAGCTGCCCTGAGGTAGGACTGATCCAGCGCCAGCATCATTGCAATATATGCGCCCGCCGAGTGCCCGGCGAGGACGATCCGATCGGCGTCACCCCCATAACGAGCGATGTTGTCATGAACCCACCGCACCGCCGCGGCCGCGTCCTGGTTGAAGACCGGGAAGCGGGCCTGCGGAACTTTTCGGTAGTCGGGCAGGACCGTAATGAAGCCCCTGTTGGCGTAAGCCCTGGCCGCGAACCCGTATTGCGAACGCTCGCCATTCGCCCAGCCCCCGCCATAGAAGAATATGAGAACCGGCTTCTTTGCCGTTGCATCCTTGATGCCCCAGATATTGAGCTTTTGTCCGCTGGCGGCATCAAACGAAAGGTCCGCACCCAGAAGCTCCGCCTTGTTGGCACCCGGCCAGGCCCGGTCGAGTATGTCGAGCTGGGTCGGCGGAGCAACGAAACGCGTAAACAGGAACAGGGCGATGGCCACCGCCAGCGCGGCAATAACGAAAGGCTTCATCCAGTCTCCGCTCAGAAATTCTCGACCGCCAAGGCCATGACCGCATCCGCGCCCGCTTCGAGCTTGCGGCGAAGAGCGCCGCTGTCGGGCATGATCCGCTCAGCAAAAAAACGCGCCGTCACAATCTTGGATTCCATGAATGCTTTCTCGTCGGTGCCCGCGTCCAATGCAGACTGTGCTGCGCTTGCCATTCTGAGCCACATAAGGCCGACAGCGACGATTCCCATCAGGTGCAGATAGGACGTTGAACCGGCACCGGCATTGTCTGGGTTGGCCATGCCATTCTGCATCAGCCACATCGTCGCGGCCTGAAGGTCCCCTAGGGCTTTTTCGAGTCGCGTCGCGAAGTCCGAAAGGGCAGGGACCGTCTTCGCGGCCTCGATTTCCGACGTTACCAGCGCAAAGAAAGCGCCGACGGCCCGTCCGCCATTCTGGGCCAGCTTGCGCCCCACCAGATCCAGCGCTTGAACGCCATTGGCCCCTTCGTAGATCTGGGTGATGCGGGCATCGCGGACATACTGGCTCATGCCCCATTCCTCGATATAGCCATGCCCGCCATAGACCTGTTGCATCGCGGTCGCGATTTCATAGCCCTTGTCGGTGCCATAGCCCTTGATGACGGGGGTCAACAACGAGATCAGGTCGTCTGCCGTCTGGCGCTCCGCCTCGGTCGCGCCGCTATGCGCGAGGTCGACCTGAAGCGCACCCCACAGGCATAGCGCACGCAGCCCTTCGGTCAGTGCCTTGGCCTCCATCAGCATCCGGCGAATGTCCGGATGGACGAGAAGCGTGTCGGCCTTTTCCTGCGGATCCTTGGCACCGGTGAGAGAACGGCCCTGACGTCGGTCCTTGGCATATTGAAGCCCGTTCTGATAGGCGATGTCGCCCTGGGCGAGGCCCTGTACGCCGACGCCGAGGCGGGCAGCGTTCATCATGATGAACATGGCTGCCAGCCCCTTGTTCTCTTCGCCGACCATATAGCCCGTTGCGCCATCGTAATTCATTACACAGGTTGCCTGCGCACGGATGCCCATCTTGTGCTCGATCGACCCGCAGCTTACCGCGTTCCGTTCGCCCAGCGTGCCATCAGCGTTCACCAGCACTTTTGGAACAATGAACAGCGATATCCCCTTGCTCGATTCGGGAGCATCCGGCGTCTTGGCGAGAACGAGATGGATGATGTTTTCCGTCAGGTCGTGCTCACCGCTCGAGATGAAGATTTTCGTGCCTGTGACGGCATAGCTGCCATCGGCCCGCGGCACGGCGCGTGTCCGAATGAGCCCAAGATCTGTGCCTGCATGCGATTCGGTGAGGTTCATTGTCCCGCCCCATTCACCGGCAATCATCTTGGGCAGGTACAGGGCCTTTTGCTCGTCCGAACCCTTGACGAGTATCGCAGCCACCGCGCCCATAGTCAGCCCGGGATACATGCCGAAAGACTGGTTTGCGGCCATACGGAATTCTTCCATTGCCGTGCCGATCACGTGCGGTAGTCCCTGGCCACCAAATTCCTCGGGCGCCGACAGGCCAACCCAACCGCCCTCCCGATAGGCCTGATAGGCCTCACGGAACCCCTTGGGCGTCGTCACCGTCCCATCCGGATGTCGCGTGCACCCCTCCTCATCGCCGGACTTGTTGAGAGGAAACAGTACTTCCTCGCAAATTCGGCCGCCCTCGGTCAGAACTGCATCGACAAGCTCGGGCGTTGCGTTCTCGAAGCCGGGAAGGTTGGTGTAGCGATCAAGCCCGACGACATGTTCGAGGATGAACCGCGTATCGCGGACGGGAGCATGATATTGAGGCAAGGGGTCTCTCCGGGTGACAAGCCTTTCAGGCGTCGCCGGACGCGTCCGCCTTTTTTACAATATCGATGAAACGCGACAATTCATCAATATGAGCATCAATGTCGACGCGCTGCCGCTTCAATAAATCGATACGCGCCTGGCATTTCTCGATCGTCACCAGCCGTTGGGCGTGACGACCGTCGCCAATGTCGTACAGATCGATCATTTCGCGAATATCGGCGAGGCTGAAGCCGACGCGCTTTGCCCTGAGAATCCATGCCAGCCGGGCACGGTCGCGTTTCGTGTAAATTCGAGTCAATCCGCGCCGGATCGGAGATATCAGTCCCTCGTCCTCGTAAAATCGCAGCGCGCGGGCCGTGATCTTGAACTCATCCGAGAGATCCGAAATCGAATATTGGTGCCGGTCGCGCGGATCGGCTACCTCAACGGTCGCAATAGACATGAGTACCTGTTACTTTACGTATACGTAAGGGTCAATCCCGCACGAGCACTTTCCCGTCGATCCTGCGATAGAAGCAACTGGCCTCGCCCGTATGGCATGCTGGCCCTTCGGGAATGCATTTGAGCCAGACCGCATCCTGGTCGCAATCGATGCGGGTCTCGATCACGTTGAGGAAATGCCCCGATGTTTCGCCTTTGACCCAGAGCACCGCACGCGAACGCGACCAGAAGGTCGCCCTGCCCGTTTCGACGGTCATTTCCAGAGCCGGCGCGTTCATGTGCGCCAACATCAGCACTTCTCCGGTTTCGGCGTGAGTGCAGACGGCCGTGATCAGCCCGTTGGAATCAAATCGCGGATCGAGAATGGAGCTGGTTTCGCGCACATTGGTCATCTCTGCCTTTTACGGTGCTGGCAGGGCAGGGCAAGCCGCTTGAGGTGTCGGGATTTCTTGCCGACCGACTTTTCCTGCCAATGGGCATTACAAAATGGAGACAAGCCCCTATATGCGCGGCACGGCGCAACGATCGGGCGATTCCCAATGTTCACTACGCATCCGTTCGATGACGACAAGCTTCGCGAAGAATGTGGGATTTTCGGCGTCTGGGGTGCGGATACCGCCTCCGCCGTCGTCGCCCTCGGCCTGCACGCGCTCCAGCATCGGGGGCAGGAAGCCGCCGGCATTACGAGCTGGGACGGAGCGCATTTTCATTCACACCGGGCTATGGGACACGTAGCCGGCAATTTCGACCGCGACGATATCATCAATGGCCTGCCGGGAGATGTCGCCTGCGGCCATGTTCGTTATTCGACGACCGGAGAAACCTCTCTCCGCAACGTGCAGCCGCTCTTTGCGGATCTCGCTTCGGGCGGCTTTGCGGTTTCGCACAATGGCAACATCTCGAATGCAATGACGGTGAAGCGCGATCTGGTGCGACGCGGAGCGATCTTCCAGTCGACCAGCGATACCGAAGTCATCATCCACCTCGTCGCGACCAGTACCTATCGTACCTTGCTCGACAAGTTCATCGATGCCCTGAAACAGGTCGAAGGCGCCTATTCGCTGATCTGCCTGACACCCGAAGGCATGATCGCGTGCCGCGATCCGTTGGGTATCCGCCCGCTTGTCATGGGCAAGCTGGGTGACGCTTATATCTTTGCATCTGAAACCGTCGCTCTTGATGTTGTCGGCGCGACTTATGAGCGCGAAGTTGACCCGGGCGAAATCATCATTGTCTCCCACGGGCAGCTAAGATCGATCAAGCCGTTCACCGCGATCAGCCCGCGGCCCTGCATCTTCGAGCACGTCTATTTTTCACGCCCCGACTCGATCGTCGACGGATCCAGCGTCTATTCCGTGCGCAAGGCAATCGGTGCTCAATTGGCAATCGAAAGTCCGGTCAAGGCCGACCTAGTCATTCCGGTCCCGGACAGTGGAACGCCGGCCGCCATCGGTTATGCCCAGCAATCTGGAATTCCGTTCGAACTCGGGATCATCCGCTCGCACTATGTCGGGCGCACCTTCATTCAGCCGGGCGATCAGGTCCGGCATTTGGGCGTAAAACTGAAGCACAACGCCAATCGCGCGCTGATCGAAGGCAAGAGCATCGTCCTAATCGATGACTCGATCGTGCGTGGCACGACCAGCCTCAAGATTGTTCAGATGATGCGCGATGCCGGTGCGACAGAAGTCCATCTAAGGATCGCCAGCCCGCCGACTCGGCACAGCTGTTTTTACGGCGTTGACACGCCCGAGCGCTCAAAATTGCTCGCCGCGAAGCACAATCTTGAGGAGATGCGGACCTTTATCCATGCTGACAGCCTGGCATTCGTCTCGATTGACGGCCTCTACAAGGCGCTGGGCGAGGATCATCGGGCGGATATCCGCCCGCAATATTGCGATGCGTGTTTTACGGGCGATTATCCGACCCGGTTGACCGACCAGGATGAGATCGCGCCGGAGAACCAGTTGAGCCTGCTGGCCGAACGAGTGGTCTGATGTCCGGATTGCTTGACGGACAAGTGGCGCTCGTCACGGGCGCCTCTCGAGGAATCGGTGCCGCAACGGCGGAATCCCTCGCCGGGGCGGGTGCGCACGTCATCCTGACGGCGCGCACCTCCAAGGACCTTGAAGAGGTGGAAGAACGGATTCACCAAGCGGGAGGTACGGCAACCATTGCTCCGCTCGATCTGACCGACCCGGAAAGTATCGGGCGCCTGGCACAGGCCGTGGCCGGGCGTTGGGACAGGTTGGATATCCTCGTCCTCAACGCAGCGATGCTAGGAACACTGGGTCCGGTGCAGCATTTCGATTCGAAGGAATTCGCCCAATTGCTGACACTCAACATCAGCGCGCAACAGGCAATGATCGCAGCTTTCGATTCCCTGCTTCGCAAGGCGGATTCCGCACGACTCGTCGGCCTGACATCGAGCGCGGGGCAGCGGCCATATGCCTATTGGGGCGGCTACGGCGCTTCGAAGGCTGCATTCGAAATGCTTCTTGGTTGCTATGCCGAAGAGAACAGGAATATCGGCCGTGTGAAAGTCGCGATCGTCGACCCGGGCCGGACGCGAACGCGAATGCGGGCCAAAGCCTATCCCGGCGAGGATCCCATGACTGTCAAGAATCCCTCGGTCGTCGGCGAAAGGTTGCGGGATTTGGTCATCCACGGTTTCGAAACCGGGCATCGCGAGCGCGTCGATTAACCATAATCGGTAGGCCCGAATTAGGCATTTGCACGTAAACCAGCTTCCGGGACCAGCATTGTCAGGAATGATCGATGCCCGAATATTCATCTTATCACACGGTCGCCCAGGAAGACCGTTGCGGAACGAGGGCGCTTATGCGCCTTCCGGCAAAGCTGCGCGCGTCTGGTTCCCCCGGCTTCGAAGTGACCGTTTACGACCTTTCGATCAGCGGCTTTTGTTGCGACGCGGTCACGGGGATGCGACCCGGCGCGATATGCTGGGTCACGTTACCTAGCCTGTCGAGTCTCCAGGCCAAGGTGATCTGGAACGACGGTGCGCGCGTCGGCTGTGCCTTCGACCAGTTGCTGAACACTGCCGTCTACGACCGCATCGTTGCGGTCCACGGCACGGTCAATCACTCTTCGCTGTCGACCGCCCGCTGAACCGCCTCGTAAAAGGCCAGGCGTTCTGCCCCGACTCCTTCGGGATCGGTCGCGTGAGGCCAGTTGCCGTTTGAAGCAATGACCAGCTTTCGCTTGGGATCGACGAAGATTCCCTGCCCGAAAATGCCCTGCGCGGCGAAACTGCCATCGTCATTCGTCCACCATTGATAGCCGTAGCCGCGGCCAGGAACGGCGATATCGGCCTGCTTGGTTGTAGCAAGGGCCAGCCAGTCGTCAGGCAGGACCTTCTTTCCTCCGGCCATCCCACCGCCAAGAATGAACATACCGAAGCGCGCATAGTCCCGTAGCGTGGCGGAAATGCAGCACCCGCTGATCTCATGGCCCGTTGCACCAAGCATCCAGGCGCCATCCCGCTCCATCCCGAACGGCTTCCAGACTTTTTCTGAAAGATAGGCGGACAGCGTCTTCCCCGTCGCGCTCGAGACCAGCACACCGATCAGGTTGGTTTCGCCGGTCTTGTAGACCCATTTACTCCCCGCTGGTGCCTCGCGCGGTAATTTCCGCATGTAGCTGACGGTGATATCCACGCCCGGTTCGGGCTTTTGGAGATTGAAAAGCGCGACGTCGGACTTGGGATCGGTATAGTCCTCGTTCCATTTCACACCCGACGTCATCGTCAGCAATTGGCGCACGGTGACATCGTCGTAGGCCGAGCCACGCAGGTCAGGCATATAGACCGTCACTTTATCCTCGAGGCTCTTGATATAGCCGTCCTTTACCGCAGCCCCGACGAGCGTGGACGTCAGCGATTTGGCCACCGAAAAACTGGTCCAGCGGCCTTCCGGGCCGTAGCCCAGGGCATATTTCTCGAACCGGATCTTGCCATCCTGGATGATAATCAGCCCCGCATTGCGTTGGTGCCGCATGAACGCATCGATGTCGAGATCGAGCTTGATCGGTTTTCCCGGCACCAAGGCAAGCACCGGGCCGCCCGCCGCAATCGTGTTCGATTTGACGATTTGGTCCATCGCCCGGAAGGCAGTATCGCGTTGGTCTTGTGTCCAGAACAGCACATTCTGATCCTTTGGCAGATCCGCAACCGATTGAGCCTCAGCTGCCGTCTGTAGCAGGGCCAGCGCCAATATCCATTTCCGCATTATTTTTCCCCTCCTTCACAAGCGTGACCTGGCCAACGGTGATCCCGCCGCCCCGGAATCCGCCTTCACAATACATAAGGTAATAGCGCCACAAGTTCCTGAACCGTTCGTCGAAGCCGGAAGGGAGCCGCCCGGCCTTCGCTGCCGCCTCGAAGCGGGCGCGCCAGCGCTTCAGCGTTTCGGCATAGTGGAGCGGGAAATATGCGGGCGCTTCCCATTTCAGCCCCCGGGCTTCGGTGAGCGTGCGAAACCGTCTTTCCGAAAGCAGCATGCCGCCGGGAAAGATATAGGTCTGGATGAAATCCGCACTCGCCGCATATCCTTCGAAAATCGCATCGTCGATCGCGATATACTGGATCGAGGCCCGCCCGCCGGGTTTCAAGCTGCGCGCAATCGTGTCGAGATAGGTCGGCCAATAAGCCTCGCCCACGGCTTCGACCATTTCGACCGAGGCAATAGCATCGAACTGCCCCGTTATGTCTCGATAGTCGCACAGTCGATAGTCCGGTGTCACACCCTCGACCCGTGCTGCGTTTTCGGCCCATTGCTTCTGCGCGGGCGAAAGCGTGATCGCGGTCACCTTGTGGCCCATTCCGGCGCAATAACGTGACAAATAACCCCAGCCGCACCCTATTTCGAGAATATCGGAGCCGGGCGCCAATGCCAGTCGCTCGATAAGGCGCGAAACCTTGCGCTGCTGGGCCTGTTCGAGCGGCTCGTCCCCTCTGATCGGCTCGGCAAAGATCGCACTCGAGTAGCTCATGGTCGTATCGAGCCATGTCCGGTAGAAGTCATTCCCCAGATCGTAATGGGCGATGATGTTGCGTTTCGCGCCGCGCCGGCTGTTGCGGTTGAGCGCATGCGCAGCGACCTTTGCGAGGCGCGAGAGGCCCGACGATCGGCCCATTTCGCCCAGACTTGCCCGATTGCGCATGAAGAGGTCGAATATCAGTACGGGATCGGGGCTTTCCCATTCACCCTTCTCCCAGGCCTGGTACCAACCGACCGACCCGGAGCGGACAAGCCGTACCAATGCGCGCCAGCGATTGAGCGTAATCTTTGCGACTGGCCCCGGCTTCTGCCCACCCACGATGCGGAAGCTTCCGTCAGGCAGCATCGCTTCAATCCGCCCGAACACGATTCCAGTGTCCATCCGGTCAATCAGATCATGGAAACGACGCGCAACGAGCTGCGCCAGCAGGCCTTGCCTCGCCGTGGCAAGAGGCAACCCCTTCCTGTAAGACTGTGTGTTCATAGTGTATCCGAATTCTGGACCAGCGGCGTCATGAGAGCAAGCATTCCCGTTCAGGTGACAGCCGTACATACGGCCTTTCGCCTATACCCTCGCTAACGCGGTTTCGGCTGCATGCGGCAGAGGCTACCGGCGAGACGATACGGGACGCACTCGGACAGAAACATGGCGATGGAAGAGGGACTCGAACTCAACTCTCTCCTCGAAACGCATCAAAGCTAAACGCGAGCCTTAGGAAGCCTGCGGTCGGTGATTGCGGATGACCATTCGCACAAATGATGGGGGTTGCACTTGTATCAGTCTTCGGGCAGTTTTCGTTAATCGGGATTGAGCAACCTCCCGGATAGGCGCCAGCCCAAGTGTTGCCTTTCTTGGCCCGCTTAGCGGATGGAAAGGTCTGTGTTGGCTGTGCGTGAAGAATTGGATCACCCAAGTTTTATTGAACTAGTCCGGGTTTCCGCCCGTATCGGCTGCCTGAGTTTTGGCGGACCGGTTGGCCAGATCGCCCTAATGCATCGTGAACTGGTGGAAGGTCGCAAGTGGGTTACAGAGGACCAGTATCTTCATGCGCTGAACCTCTGCCATCTTCTGCCCGGGCCTGAAGCACAACAGCTGGCTATCTGGATCGGGTGGAAGCTCCATGGGCTGCGTGGAGGCCTTGCAGCAGGGCTTCTATTTGTCATCCCCGGGGCGCTCATCATTCTCGCTCTGTCGATTTTGTATGGCTACGCGGCTGAGCTTTCCTGGTTCTCCGCTATATTCCTGGGCATCAAGGCCGCAGTACTGGCGATCGTCTTGCAGGCTTTGTTGCGCGTAGCGGGGCGAGCTCTCAACGCGCCAACTAAGAGGGCCTTGGCCGTCGTTGCATTTGTAGCATTGTTTCTTTTCAATCTCCCGTTTCCTCTGGTGGTACTTGGAGCCGGTGCAGTCGGCACGGTGATCGCCGCAATCCGCCCGGAATTGTTTGCGCTGAAGCAGAATGACGGCCCGCCTCCTACCGCTCCGAGGCCGTGGGGAGCCAGCGTCCGCGCTGTCGGCATAGGCATAGTCGTGTGGATTGCACCTATGGCAGCGGTTCTTGCCTTACTTGGCCCTTCTCATGTTCTCTGGGATGTGGGTTTGTTCTTCTCAAAGCTCGCTATCGTCACCTTTGGGGGGGCGTACGCTGTTCTCGCCTATATGGCGCAACAGGCCGTCGATGTGTTCGGGTGGCTCAGTGCCCGTGAAATGGCCGACGGATTGGGTCTGGCTGAAACAACGCCTGGGCCACTGATCATGGTGACCCAGTTCGTGGGCTACCTCGCCGCATTCCGGTCTCCCGAACCGTTCTCCCCACTCTTTGCCGGGGCGCTCGGCGCGCTGTTGACCACCTGGGTCACTTTTGTTCCTTGCTTTCTTTGGATCTTCGCGCTCGCGCCATGGATGGAGCGATTGGAGCACGCTCACCGCTTGAAAGGCGGGCTTGCCGCGGTAACCGCCGCCGTGGTGGGAGTGATCGCCAATCTATCTGTCTGGTTTGCCCTGCACGTGCTTTTTTCAAGGGTCCTCGAGCAACCCATTGGGAGGCTGACACTACTCTTTCCCGACCTAACCAGTTTTGATTGGCGTGCAGCGGTTTTGGCTTTGACCGCAACCGTTCTGCTCTTCCGATCAAAATGGAATGTCTTGTCAGTTCTCGGCGTCTCCGCTTTGGGCGGGCTGCTCCTTGGCTATGCGATCCAATGAAGATCGGGGGGGGCAGGGCAGTTTATCGCATCGAGGATGTGGAAGCGTTCGAAGAGAAGCAGTTGGTTCGTTGTGGAGTTACCCTGCAACCCCAATGGCAGCTGCCATTCGGATCCCAACCGCTTGAGTAACGGGCACCAGTTCCGCGAAGTTGGCGCGTAGTGGAGCGGGTTGTAACGAATTTCTGGGTAGGTGGCGGACAGGGTGGGATTCGAACCCACGGTGAGCGT
Organism: Sphingomonadaceae bacterium; assembly: GCA_041916635.1. Lineage (GTDB taxonomy): Bacteria > Pseudomonadota > Alphaproteobacteria > Sphingomonadales > Sphingomonadaceae > Aquisediminimonas. Next base: position 2,692,031 of record JAYRZE010000001.1, read on the forward strand.
GAACCCACGCCGGTTTTCAAGACCGGTGCCTTAAACCACTCGGCCACCTGTCCGCGAGACGGCGGCGCATAGCGGAGACCCGGCCATGGGTGCAAGCGGCACGACGAATGGGGGTGACGGCGCGGGCATGATCGTGCATCTAAAGAGGGATGCGGGGTTACCAAATTCGCGCGGCCGTCGTCCTGGTCTGCCTGCCACTGGCGCTCGACGCTGCGAGCGCACAAACGCAGGATGAAGATGGCTTTCAGACCTATATCGCTCAATTGAGATCCGAATCCCTGGCGCAGGGCGTTTCGTCAACCACAGCCGATGCGGTCTTTCCGACGCTTCGGTTCAGCCAGCGCGTCGTTGATCTCGATCGAGCGCAGCCCGGCGGCCCTCCCAACTCGCCCATACCCAAATTTGCGCCCTATGCCGCCCAGCATGTCGATGCAGCCCGCATCAGGAGGGGGCGAGCAAAGTTCCAGGCGCTTCGCCCGCTGCTGCAAAAGGTTGAAAACCAGACCGGCGTTCCCGAGTCGATCCTGGTCGCGATCTGGGGGCACGAAACCGACTATGGCGCCTATACGGGGAATTTCGACCTCGCGAACTCGCTCGCGACGCTTGCCTATGAAGGCCGTCGGCGCAGCTTGTTCGCGAGTGAGTTCATTGCGACGCTGAAGCTCATCGACAGGGGCATTCCACGCGAAAAACTGAAAGGAAGCTGGGCAGGCGCAACCGGATATCCGCAGTTCCTGCCCTCGACCTATATGCGATATGGCAGCGATGGCGACGGAGACGGCCGGGCGGATATCTGGTCCAGCGACGCTGATGCACTGGCCTCCATTGCCAGTTACTTTGTCGCCGCCGGCTGGCGAAGAGGGCAGAGTTGGGGCGTCCCCGCTGTCGTCCCGGAAACGCTTGACCGAACTGCACTGGCCAACCGGCTCGCGCCACCGCGCTGCCCGAGGGTGTTTGAGCGGCATAGCCAGTGGAAAACAATGGCCGAATGGCGCTCGATCGGTGTGACGCCGCTTGAAACACGCGGCCTCAAAGAGACGGACCTCGCGACCTTGCTGGAACCCGATGGCCCGGGCGCTACTGCCTATCTGCTGACCGGCAATTATCGCGTAATCCTGGAATATAATTGCTCCAATTTCTACGCTCTTTCGGTTGGCCTCCTTGCCGATGCCGTTGAGCGTTAGCGCGGCTTGGCCCTTTCGTGGCAAAGGGCTATCGCGGCAGAAGGATCACCCCTTGAGTCGAAGGCCCACATGAAACTCCCCATTGCGCTGCCAGCCGCGTTCCTTGCCATTGCCATCCCCGTGAATGCCGCTGCGCCGCCTTTCGAAACGGCTGCGCCTGTTGCGTACATGATCGACCTGTCGTCGGGCGCGGTCCTTTATGCCAAGGACGCCGACCGGCGTATCCCGCCCGCTTCGATGGCCAAGATGATGACAGCGCATCTTGCCTTCCGGCTGATCAAGCAAGGCAAGTTCCGGCTCGACCAGAAATTCACCGTCCGCCCCGAAACCTGGGCAAAATGGCACGGGCCGCAGGCCGGATCGACCATGTTCCTTTCGGCGGGAGAGGAAGTGAGCATCGAAAACCTGCTGCACGGCATCGTGACACTTTCGGGCAACGATGCGTGCATCGTGCTGGCTGAGGGCATGTTCGGCACCGAGCAAGCGTTCGTTGCGCAGATGAACGCGGAAGCGAAGCGTCTTGGGCTTGCCAATACACAATATGGCACCGCGAACGGCTGGCCCGATGGCGGTGTGACCTACACCACCGCCAAGGATCTTGCAGCACTCGCCCGTGCGACGATCGATGAGACGCCCGATCTATACAAGAAGTTCTACAGCCTGCCGCAGTTCACTTGGGGCAAGACCATGGGCGCGGGTGCGGACATCACGCAGGCCAACCGCAACCCGATCCTTGGCAGGATTCCCGGCGCGGACGGCATCAAGACCGGCCATACCGACGAGGCAGGTTACGGCTTTACCGGCTCCGCCGAGCAGAATGGCCGCCGGCTGGTCATGGTCGTAGCCGGGATAGACAGCTTCAACAATCGCATCACCGAATCGGTCAGATTCATGGACTGGGGCTTCAAGGCGTGGGAATCGAAGCCCCTCATTGCCGCGGGCAAGCTGGTCGAACATGCAGAAGTACAGATGGGCAGCGCGTCGAAGGTCGGGCTGATCGCGCCCCGCAACATTGCCGTGACTTTGCCGACAGGAGCCTCAGCGAACATGAGCGTGAAGGTCGTGTACGATGGCCCGGTCAAGGCACCCATCGCCAAGGGTCAGCATATCGCCGATCTTGTCGTCACGACACCGGACACCGTGCCGCAGGTTATGCCGCTGGTCGCGGAAGAGGCTGTTTCTGAAGCGGGCTTTTTCGGTCGCGTCTGGGCCGGTTTGATGTCATTCTTCGGCGGGTGAGCGCGAAATTCATTACGCTTGAAGGCGGGGAGGGGGTTGGCAAATCGACCCAGCTCCCTGCTCTGGCTGAAGCAATCCGGGCCAAAGGCCATCGGGTTGTGACGACGCGTGAACCAGGAGGCAGCGCAGGCGCAGAGGCAATACGAGCGCTGCTTATGAGTGGCGCAGCCGATCGCTGGAGCCCGCGAGCCGAAGCGCTGCTCTTTGCCGCGGCGCGAGCCGATCACGTGGAACGGACAATCAGACCGGCCCTTGCTCGCGGGGACTGGGTCCTGTGCGACAGATTCGTCGATTCGACGCGCGCCTATCAGGGTGGAGCGGGTGGCCTGAGCGATGCCGACATCATGGCGTTGCACGCGATCGGCAGCGAGGGACTCTTGCCGGACCGCACACTTGTGCTCACGCTTGATCTTGATAAGGCTGCGGCGCGCGCGGATGTGCGCGACGGGGGCAAGGCGGATCGCTTCGCGCTCCAGGATAGCCAATATCATCGGGATGTTGCAGAAACCTTCAGAAAAATGGCTACGGCGTCGCCGGAGCGTTTCCGGCTGGTATCGGCTGCTGGCAATCCGGGCGAAGTGACGGCCCGCCTGATGAGCGCCCTTGAGGGCCTTTTGTGAACGGCCTGATCGGACACGAGGCCGTGGTCGCCGACTTCCTCGCCGCAATGCGCGGTCGCCGGATGCATCATGCCTGGCTCTTCGCCGGTCCGAAAGGCGTGGGGAAGGCGACGGCCGCTACGGCGCTTGCCAAGCGGCTGCTTTGCGAAGCAGCTGGGCCAACACTACCCGGCGATGGGTTTTCGGTCCCCGAAAATCACCCCATAGGCAAACTCGTCGATGCCCATACTCACCCTGACTTCATCCTGCTCGATCGCTTGCCCAAGGATATGAAGACAGTCCGCGAGATCGAGCGGCGCGATTGGCCTGCCGATCTCGAGCGGGCTCGGAACATCACGATCGAACAGGTGCGCGCGCTCGGCACGACCTTTGCGCTCACACCCTCCTATTCGCGGTCGCGAATCGTTCTTGTCGACTCGATCGACGACATGGAGCGCGGCGCGGCCAACGCGCTGCTCAAGAACCTCGAAGAGCCGCCGCAAGGCACAATCTTCCTGCTTATCAGCCACGCACCGGGGCGGCTGCTTCCAACCATCCGTTCGCGCTGCCGGACGCTCCGATTCGACGCACTCGACAGTGACTCGATGAGGATCGTCCTGCACCGCAACTTGCCGGACATCGAGGAATCGGAACTTTCTGCGCTGGTCGATGCCGGGGAGGGTTCTCCAGGACAGGCGCTTGGCCTGGCCGGGCTGGATCTTGCCGGGCTGGACGCGGCGTTGCAATCAATCGCGCGCGACGGCGACCCCCATAATGCGGTACGGACCGAATTGGCGCAGTCATTATCAGCCAAACCCGCACAGCGTCGCTACGAAGCCTTTCTGGGCCGCGCGCCGACGTTCATTGCTCAGGAAGCACGCAAGCGGCAGGGCCCAGCGTTGAAGGTCGCGCTCGACGCCTGGTCCGCGGCACGCAGCCTGGCAGAAAGCGCGGTCCGCCAGTCGCTCGACCCCCAAATGACGGTATTCTCGCTCGCCGGCCATGTCGCGGCCCTTGTTCCCGGAGCGAACCGCGCTAAAGCCTGACCGCATGTCTGGCGAACCATTCTATATCACCACCGCAATCAGCTATCCCAATGGCCGGCCGCACATCGGTCATGCCTATGAAGCCATTGCAGCCGATGCAATCGCACGGTTCCACCGTCTTTCCGGGCGCGAGGTCAGGCTGATTACCGGAACCGACGAACATGGCCTGAAGATGGTGCAGACGGCCGCTCGAGCTGGCGTCGCGACTCGCGCTCTTGCAGATGAAATGTCTGGATATTTCAAGGAGATGTGCGAAAAACTGAATATCAGTTACAGCCAGTTCGTCCGCACGACTGAGCCGCGTCACCACGAGGCAAGCATCGCATTGTGGAAAGCAATGGAAGCATCTGGTGACCTCTATCTTGATCGCTACGAAGGCTGGTACTCGGTCCGTGACGAGGCCTTTTACGATGAAAAGGAGCTTGTCGACGGGGAAGGGGGCGTGCGCCTCTCTCCGCAAGGAACACCAGTCGAATGGACGACCGAGGAAACCTGGTTTTTCCGCCTTTCGAAATATCAGGAGCCGCTGCTCAAGCTCTATGCCAACAATCCTGGCTTCATTCGCCCCGAAAGTCGTCGCAACGAAGTGCTGCGCTTCGTCGAAGGCGGCCTCAAGGATCTCAGCGTTTCGAGGACCAGCTTCGATTGGGGCGTTCCGGTCCCGGGTTCTCCTGGGCATGTCATGTATGTCTGGGTCGACGCACTCACGACTTACATGACCGGCGTGGGCTATCCTGACACGACTGGCGAATTTGCTCGCTACTGGCCTGCCGATATCCATTTGATCGGCAAGGACATTGTCCGTTTCCACACCGTCTACTGGCCCGCATTCCTGATGTCTGCGGGTTTGCCACTGCCGAAGCAGGTTTTCGGACACGGCTTTCTCCTGGCACGGGGCGGCGAAAAAATGTCTAAGTCCGCTGGAAATGTCGTCGATCCGATGGAGTTGGCCGAAACGTTCGGCGTCGACCAGCTTCGCTATTTCCTTCTGCGCGAAGTAAGCTTCGGTCAGGACGGTAGCTATAGCGAAGAAGCGATCGTCGCGCGCTGCAACGCGGACCTTGCTAACAATTTCGGCAATCTGGCGCAACGCTGCCTGTCGATGATTGCAAAGAACTGCGGCGGAAAGGTACCGGACCCATCAAAGCCCGATCCTGCCGACACCGCGCTTTCCGAGGCAATCCTGGCAGCGCAAGCGGCCGTCGAGAGCGCGATGGAGGAGTTGGCGCTCCATTCAGCCATCGAAGCCATCTGGGCGGCTATGAGCGCCGCAAACCTTTATTTCGCGGATCAGGCGCCTTGGGCCGTCCGCAAGGAAGACCCTGCGCGCGCGGATACGATTCTCTACAAGACGGCAGAAGCGATCCGTCAACTGGCCATCCTTGCGCAGTGGATCATTCCCGAAGGCGCGGGCCGGATTCTCGATCTTCTGGCGCAACCAGAAGACATACGTAATTTCAATGCGTTAGGAACGGAAATTAAGGAAGGATTTTCGCTTCCCGCACCTTCCGGGGTGTTCCCGAGGCTCGAACTGGCGGCCTGATGTTCGTCGATTCGCATTGCCACCTCAATTACAAGGGGCTGGTCGAGGACCAGGCGGCCGTCCTTACCCGTGCCAAGGCCGCGGGCGTAACGGGGATGCTCAACATATCGACGCGAGAGCGCGAATGGGACGATGTGGTGGCCGTTGCCATGGGCTATCCTGGCATCTGGGCGTCGATCGGCATCCATCCGCACGAGGCAGACGTGCATCCCGACATTGACACCGCAAAGCTCGTTTCGGCGGCCCGACACGAGCGCGTGATCGCGATCGGAGAAACCGGTCTTGATTATTATTACGACCATTCGGATCGGGCGCGCCAGCGCGCCAGTTTTCGCGCACACATCGCGGCGGCGCGGGAGTGCGGGTTGCCCTTGGTCGTCCACACACGCGATGCAGAGGCTGACACGGCTGAAATCCTTGGCGACGAGATGGGGAAGGGCAGCTATTCGGGCGTGATCCATTGCTTCACGGCTAGCCAAGAATTCGCGGAAACGGCACTCGCCCTCGGCCTCTACATTTCGATATCGGGTATCGTAACATTCAAAAATGCCCATGCGCTTCAGGACAGCGCAAACCGCGTACCGGATGACCGGCTGTTGATCGAAACCGATTCGCCGTTCCTTGCCCCTGTTCCGCATCGGGGCAAGCCTTGCGAACCGGCGTTCGTTGCAGACACCGCCCGCTTTTTGGCAGGCTTGCGGGGCGTGCCCGTCGAAGCGCTGGCTGCCCAGACAAGTGCGAATTTTTTCCGCCTCTTTGCAAAGGCCCACCCAGAATGAGCGCGGACCAGACGGCCAGGCTCATCTATGCGCTGCTGTTTCTCGTGCTTGTTGCGTCCAGTCTTGCCGCGCGCAGGTTACCGCTTCGCCAGACGCTCAAATACGCGCTGGCCTGGATCGCAATCTTTGCAGGAATCATTGTTCTATATTCGTTCCGAGGCGACGCGGGGCAGGTGTGGGAACAGATTGTGCGGGAGATCAATCCTGCAACGCCGGTCCGGTCCGGCCGCGCTATTCGCATTCTCATGGGCGAAGATGGACATTTTCATGGCGATGCGCAGGTTAATGGGCACACGGTCAATTTCATGATCGATAGCGGCGCGACAACGTCCACGATGTCGCTCGCCGAGGCACGGGCTGCCAGCGTTGCAATCGACGATACCGGCTTTCCGGTCGCAATCCAGACGGCCAACGGCATGACAATGATGCGGCGCGCACAGATTGGAACGCTTGATCTGGGCGGGATAGTGCGAAAGGATCATTCAATCCTAGTGTCCGCTGACATGAAAGACGATGTAAACCTGCTTGGAATGAACTTTCTTTCGTCGCTTAAGAGCTGGCGGGTGGAGGGTCGCGAAATGGTCTTGGAGCCCTGAAGGCCCTCACGGCCGGGTCAATATTTTACATAATGTATATTATCGGACTTATCTATGCGCCAGCCCCAAGACCCCCCTCACGCAGAAATCCGCCCTTTGGCGGAGATCATGGCGCGATTGCGCAACCCCGACGACGGCTGTCCTTGGGATGTGCAGCAGGATTTCAATTCGATCGCGCCCTATACGATCGAGGAAGCCTATGAGGTGGCCGACGCGTGCGCGCGCGACGATATGGCGGCCTTAATGGACGAGCTTGGCGATCTTCTCCTCCAGGTCGTGTTCCACGCCCGGATGGCAGAGGAACGCGGTGCATTCGATCTGGGCGATGTGATTGCCTCGATCTGCGACAAGATGGTCAGGCGCCACCCGCATGTTTTTGGACCGGAAGGCTCGATTGCCGATTGGGAGGGCATCAAGGAAGCCGAGCGAGCCGAAAAGGACGGCGACGCCAGCGCCGTTGCCGGTGTCGCCCTGGCTCTGCCCGCATTGCTACGGGCCGAAAAGCTTCAGAAGCGAGCCGCTCGAACCGGATTCGACTGGCCCAATGCTGATGGCGCAAGGGCCAAGATTGACGAGGAGCTTGCCGAACTTGAACAGGCCGACAATCATGACGGGCAGGAAGACGAACTTGGCGATCTTCTCTTCAGCGTCGTCAATTGGGGACGAAAGCTGGGGATTGATCCGGAAGTTGCGCTGCAGCGAGCGAATATGAAGTTCGAGCAGCGTTTCCGCGCAACGGAGCGGTTGGGCGGCGGGGCTTTCAGTGCGCTGACACTCGAAGAAAAGGAAAAACTCTGGCAGGCTGCCAAGCAGGCTCAGGAGAATGACCGCGCCTGAAACCGAGCGAAGTCTACGTCCGACAGTCGGACCTTGATGCTCATCCGCTCGCCGTTCAGCACTTCTTCCTCTACCGTGCCGTTGGCGTACAGCCAGGCAGCAGCTGCGCCATCGGCCACATTCAGTTCGATACGACGGATGCGATGTGAGCTTGTCAGGCGATCCGACAGGCGGCGGGCGAGCGCGTCGACACCTTCCCCGGTCAGTGCGGAGATCAACACGACGTCGTCGCGACGTGCAGCTTCGGCCTCGCGGATCGCACGCGTCTCGGGGTCAAGCAGATCGATTTTGTTCCAGGCTTCGATAACAGGGGCCCCCTCCTCCCCGCCAGCGCCGATTTCAGCCATGACGCGAACGACATCCTCGCGCTCGGCCTCGGTATCGGGATGCGCTATATCGCGAACATGAACGATGATGTCCGCATCGATGACTTCTTCGAGCGTGGCGTGAAATGCTGCAACAAGTTGGGTCGGAAGTTCAGAGACAAACCCGACCGTGTCCGACAGGATGGCCTTTTCAACTCCGGGCAGCGAGATTTGCCGCATGGTCGGGTCAAGCGTCGCGAAAAGCAGGTCCTCCGCCATCACAGAGGCGCCAGTCAACCTATTGAACAGGCTTGATTTCCCTGCATTGGTATAGCCAACGAGCGCGACCGTCGGCCAGGGCGCGCGAGTCCGTCGATCGCGGTGCAGTTTGCGCGTCCGCGTCAGGTCGGCGAGCTCGCGGCGGAGTTTTGCCATACGGTCGCGAATCATCCGCCGGTCCGCCTCGATCTGCGTTTCGCCGGGACCGCCAAGGAAGCCAAAGCCGCCCCGCTGCCTCTCGAGGTGAGTCCAGCTACGCACCAGTCTCCCAGCCTGATAGTCGAGATGCGCGATTTCGACCTGCAGCCGTCCTTCCGCGCTTGCCGCCCTTTCGCCGAAAATTTCGAGGATCAGGCCGGTTCGGTCGATGACCTTGGTCTGAAGAGATTTTTCAAGATTGTTCTGCTGGACCGCAGTCAGCGTGCCATCGACGATAACCACGTCCACCTCATGGGCATTGACGCTGGCCGAAAGTGTATCGACCTGACCAGCGCCGAACAGCGTCGCAGGCTTTGGCGCGCGGATTCTGAAGACGGTGGTATCGCGCACGTCAAGACCAATCGCGGCGGCAAGCCCGACGGCCTCCTCAAGCCGCGCCTCGGCACTGCGCAGGCCACTCTTCCCGAAATCGGGAAGCACGACCAACGCTCGCGCGCCACGCGCGACGCCATCATCATCCTGCCGTTGAAAAACGCTCAAGCGGCGTCCGCTTCGCCCTCTTCGGCGAGGTTGAGCGGATGCGTCGGCTGGATCGTCGAGATCGCGTGCTTGTAGACCAGCTGGGCAAAATCGTCGCGTTGGAGCAACAGGCAGAACAGGTCGTACGCAGCAATGTCCCCTTGGAGCATCACGCCGTTGACGAGGAACATCGTCACGGGATTCTGCGTCCGCTGAACAGCCCCGAGGAATGCATCCTGGAGGCCCCGCTTCCGATTACCCTGCTCAAAAAGGGCTGCAATGCCGATCAAGTCAACGCTCGCCGCCGGCATGACGGTGGAGATGGCGTGCTTGTAGATCAGTTGGCTCTGGCCGTCGCGGCGTAGAAGGACGGAAAAGTTGTCGAACCATGTGATGATTCCCTGCAGCTTGACGCCCTTGACCAGAAACATCGTGACCGGGGTCTTGTTCTTGCGCAGGTTATTCAGGAATATATCCTGAAGATTGTTCGATTTTTCGGGCATAATTCAACCTCTTGGTCTTGGCGGGTCGTCGCCCGCGCTTGTGCCGTTACGCGGCATCGTCTGCGTCCATGTACCGGACGCCTGCGATCCTTAGTCGATTGAAGCGCTAACGTCAGCCCTGTTCTTCATCTTCGCTGCGCAATTCTACCATGCCCAGAATCTTGAGCTTGCGATGAAGTGCCGAGCGTTCCATCCCGATGAATGTCGCCGTGCGCGAAATATTCCCAGAAAAGCGCCGAATCTGGACGCGGAGATATTCGCGCTCAAACGTTTCGCGCGCCTCCCGGAGAGGAGCCCCCATCATCGCATTTGCGGCGCCATTCGTAACGGCGCCACCTTCTCCGAGGATCTCCTGCGGCAGCATGTCCACATCCACACGATCGATGCGGTCGCTGGGGGCAAGGATGATCGTGCGCTCGATAATGTTGCGAAGCTGGCGAACATTGCCTGGCCAGTCATAGGCCTGAAGCGCCGCAACCGCATCAGGCGCAAAAATCGGTGCTGGAATGCGCCGATCCGCGGCAAAGCGGGCCATAAAATGTTCCGCCAGCACCGGGATATCTTCACGCCGCTCCGCAAGCGCGGGAATATGGACCGGCACAACGTTCAGCCGGTAATAGAAGTCCTCACGAAAGCGACCTGCGGCGATCTCGCCAACCAAGTCACGCGATGTCGCCGAAACCACGCGAACGTCGACTTTCACCGTCCGCGTGCCACCGACGCGCGTAAAACTCTGGTCGGTCAGAACCCGCAGGATACGGGCTTGGGTCGTCAGCGGCATATCTGCGATTTCATCGAGAAACAGGGTGCCGCCATGGGCCTGCTCCATTAGTCCGGGGCTGATGTCCGCTTCGCTGCGTTCAACCCCGAAAAGCGCTTCATCGACACGCTCGGGCGTCATGCGGGCAGCGCTTGCCACGACGAAAGGCGCGACGGCTCGCGGGCTCCAATTGTGGAGCAGGCGCGCGGCGACTTCCTTGCCAACGCCAGCGGCCCCCGTCAGCAGTACGCGACTCCCGGTTGGTGCAACACGCTTGAGAGTCGCGCGTACCGCATTGATCGCGCTTGAAGTCCCGGTCAGTTCGTCATCGAAGCCGACCTGCGCCCGCAAAGCCGCATTTTCACGACGCAAGCGCTCAGTCTCCGTCGCCCTGCTGACAAGATGCAGCAGGCGTTCCGCCTCGAAAGGCTTCTCGATAAAGTCGGCAGCGCCCCGCCGGACGGCTGCAACCGCCGTATCCAGGTTGCCGTGGCCAGATATCATCAGGACAGGAAGCGAGGCATCGCGTCGTTTGATTTCGTCGAGCAGATCGAGGCCGTCCAGACGCGAACCCTTCAGCCATACGTCGAGCAAAACCAGCGAAGGACGGCGATCGGCAATGGCTGCCAACGCGGAATCGCTGTCTGCCGCGCTCCTGGCCTCGTAGCCGTCGTCTTCGAGCACGCCGGCAACCAGCTCCCTAATATCGCTTTCATCGTCGACGATCAGGATGTCGAGCGCCATTTCTATCGGTCTCCGTTGCGAGTGAGCACGCTGGGCAGCGACGCGCCGGCATCTCCAAGTGGAACGGCCTCCTCTCCTCGGTCGGCCTCATTCGCGCTTAGCCCGTCAAATCGCAGGGTGATGATTGTTCCACCTCCCTCCCGATCCGAAAAGGCGAGCGCACCCCCATGTTCTTCCACGATTTTCTTGACGATAGCGAGGCCAAGGCCGGTGCCGCGCTCACGCGTTGTCATATAGGGTTCGGCAAGGCGTGCGCGTTCCTTGGGCAATCCGATGCCGTTGTCCGAAACCGTCAGGACGATCGCCGAGTCCGGAGCTTTCTCCATCGCGACACATATGGCCCCATCTGTCGTGTTGCTGGCCTCGACGGCTTCCACCGCATTTTTTACGAGATTGGTCAACGCTTGACCAAGCTGTCTGCGGTCACACACCAGTTGCAACCTGGGATCCGGCGCTTCGATCGAAAAGCGGATCGCCGGATGCGCGATCTCGTGCAGGAAAACGGCCTGTCGGCATATGTCGATCAAGGATTCCTCATGAAAAACGGGCTTGGGCATTCGCGCAAATGAAGAAAATTCATCGACCATGCGCCGCAAATCGCCAACCTGCCGCACAATCGTGTCGGTCAGGCGCTCGAAGGTCGCGGGATCCGTCTGTATTTCTTTCCCGAAGCGGCGTTTCAGCCGTTCGGCGGCCAATTGGATCGGTGTCAGCGGATTCTTGATCTCGTGCGCAATCCGCCGGGCGACGTCGGCCCAGGCTGCCCGCCGCTGGTCGGTCAACTGCGCCGTGATGTCATCAAACGTCAGGACATGGCCCTGCTCGTCGCGCGTAATCTTGACGGCGAGTGTCCGGGGCTCGTCCTTGCCCGCCAGATGAACAATGGCTTCAGTTTCGCCGGTGTCGAGCATGGCATTAAGCTCGGGTGCGATTTGGGACAGGGGCAGCGTCGAATCCGGTTCGGCCTCCAGCAGCTCGATCGCAGACCGGTTCATGATTCTCACGCGCCGATCTTCGCCGAGGGCAATGACACCAGCGGTCACACCGGACAGCACTGCTTCAATGAAAGCGCGGCGGCGGTCTATCAGGTCTGACGCGGCGATGATTTCGTTCCGCTGCGCCTCCAGGCGGTCGGTCATGCGGTTGAAGGCGCTACTGAGAACGCCGAGCTCGTCGCGAGTCGGCGGCTCCTCGACACGCGCCGTGAGGTCCCCGGCGGTCACGCGTTGAGCAGCATTCACGAGCTCCCCAACGGGTTTTACGAGGCGATCAGCCACTTTCAGCGCGACCCATACTGCAATCCCGACTATCAGGAGCGTAATCAGCAATAGCGCCGCGTGAAATTGAAGCTGCAAGGTCCGCGATCGCTCGACGAGATCGTCATAGCTCTTCAGGACCAGAGAAAAGCGCTTGGCTTGCTCTTGAGCCTGAGGCGAACTCACCCTGGCGGCATAGACAAAAACATCTGGAGCACCCGGTAACGGAGCAATCGCTTGCATACGGCCACCCGAATCCTGAAAAAACGTCCTGCGCGTTGCGCGCAACTGCTGGGCGATCGCGGGTGGAACCCAGTTTTCGGTGGGGCGGTCGTACGGGTTAACAAGGGCAAGTGATTGTGACCCGTTTTTCGGAGTCAGTCGCACAATTGCCGCTTCCGAAAGCTCACGCACATAGACCTGATAGGCGAAATTCTCGTTGAAACCCTTGCTGTCAATCGGCGCAACCGAAAGGTTGAAGCTGAGATCGCTCGCCATCAACTCGGTTTCCCGAATGATCCGTTCCTGCTTTTCATTGTAGAAGGTCTGCGCAAGCGTGTTCGCGTTCTCGAACATGTTGCGCGCTCTGTCCGAATACCAGAATTCGACACCATACTGGAACAGCAGCGAGGCAAAAATCACGAGCAACAATACGGGGATGCTAGCGATCAGAGAAAAAAGCGCGACCAGCCTGACATGCAACCGGCCATGACCGCCGATAGAAGAACTGGCGGCGCGTTTCATTGCGATGCGCCGACCCGCCAGCACGATCAGGGCGATGGCCGGTATGAGATTTGCGACAAGCAGGAGTGCAACCAGCGGAGGCGTCAGCAGCCTTTGGCCCGGCTGCCCTCCCGTCAGGACTAGGTAGCTGACAACCCCGATAACGACGAGCGAAACGAAAGCTCCAAGTTCGACATAGGGTAGCCAGCCGCGCCGCCTTGCCATTACCGCCAACCAACGGGGCATACGTTCCAAGGCCAAAGGCGATGCGTTGCTCATTGTTGCATCGTTACAACGTAACCGTTGTATTTCCAACACACTCTATAGGGCCAGAATCGCAAACCAACCTTGGTTCAAACCTTTCCACCGCGACCCAGTGACGGATCGATGCCAAGATCAACCAGCTTTTTGCGCAGCGTGTTGCGATTTATCCCCAATAGTTTTGCGGCACGAATCTGGTTTCCGCGGACCGCAACCATCGTTGCCCTGAGCAGCGGCCTCTCGACAGTCTCCAATAGGCGCTGATGAAGTCCGTCGGGCGGTAGCGCCTTGCCGTGGCGCGCAAAATAATTCGACAAATACTGTTCAAGCGCAAGCGAAAGCCCCTCATCCGCGAAGTGCGCTTCCGGAAGCGGTTGAGCCTGGTCCTGGGCGGCATCAAGCTGCTGCTCGACCAAACCCGCTGATATGACGTCATGACGGGACAGGACCGCCAGCCGGCGCATGAGGTTTTCAAGCTCGCGAACGTTGCCTGGCCAATCATGTGCAACGAGGCGGGCGCTTCCGCTCTCATCGAGGCGCTTGCGCGGCAGTCCTTCACGCGCGGCGATGTCCAGGAAATGGCGTGCAAGCAGGGCAACGTCCTCTCCCCGCTGCCGGAGGGGCGGCAAGGTTATTGGGATAACGTTGAGCCGATAGTAAAGGTCTTCTCGGAAGGTTCCGGCGGCTATCAGTTCCGGCAGGTTCTTGTGGGTCGCCGCAATGATTCGGACATCGGCACGGATCGGCCGATTTCCGCCGACTGTCGTGAATTCGCCGGACTGCAGGACCCGCAGCAGCCGCGTCTGGGCATCCATCGGCATGTCGCCAATCTCGTCCAGAAAAAGGCTGCCGCCTGCCGCCTGTTCGAAACGTCCGGCTACTCGGCTCTGCGCACCGGTAAATGCTCCACGTTCATGACCGAACAGATCCGCCTCGATCAGTTCGCGCGGAATAGCCGCCATGTTGACGGCGACAAATGGCTTGGACTTTCGCGGACCTAGATCGTGGATTGCCCGCGCCACAAGTTCCTTGCCCGTGCCCGATTCACCAAGGATCAGGACGGAAAGATCGTTGGGTACCACTCGGGCAATGGTCCGATAGACGTCCTGCATCGCGGGAGAGCGCCCGATGAGCGGAAGGCCGCCATTATCCTCTGTCGCTTGGGTCGAGGCCGATTGGGCCTGCTTGCGTCGCAGTCCGTCCCGGACGGCGCGGCAAAGCTCATCGAGATCGAAGGGCTTGGGCAGATATTCAAAAGCCCCCTGCTCAGTTGCGCGGACCGCCGTGGACAAGGTGTTCTGGGCGGACAGGACAATGACAGGCATGTCGGGGTGGCGCGCCAGGATAGCCGATACATTGTCCAGCCCGTTGCCATCGGGCAGAACCACGTCAGTGATCAGCAGGTCCGGCGCGAAACTGTCAAGCTGGCGAGCTTGTTCCGCGACCGTGCCGGCTGCGGCGACTTCATGTCCATCGCGGCGCAAGGCTTCAGAAACAACCGTTCGGATGGCCTCATCGTCGTCAACGAGAAGAACGCGACCGGTTGTCATGCCTTTTCCTTCTCGGCGCGCTGGAGCAACAGACGGAACACGGTCATTTCGGGGTCTCCTTCCCGCGCATATTGGATGATGCCCCCCATGTCGCGCACCAGTTTGTCCGCAATGGCCAGCCCAAGCCCCCTGCCCGACTTCTTGGTCGAGACGAATGGATCGAACATGTCATCAGCCAGCTCGGGCGGCGCACCTGGCCCGTCATCCATCACGCAGAGCTCGATCGGGAGCGATCGCCTGCGCTGCCCGGCTTCCACCGCAAGCGACACACCTTGCCGATATGCCGTCTTGATCCGTACCGTCCGGGTTTCGCCTTCAGACGCTGTCTCGGCCGCATTTTTTAGAAGATTCAGAAGGATTTGGACAAGTGAATCGCGGTGGACCAACACAGGCGGCAATGACGGGTCGTAGCTGTCGACAATCCTCAGAGCGGAACCAAACCCACTTTGCGCGACCTGACGGACATGATCAATGATTTCGTGAATATTGTCCGGTGCCGGCGTCCGGGGCCGCGTGTCCGTAAATCCCTCCATCTGGTCGAGAAGGCCCGCGATCCGGTCGACTTCGGTTCGAATCAGCCGGGTCATCCGGCTGTCCTCCTTGCTTGCCTTGCTTTCGAGAAGCTGGGCTGCGCCTCTAATGCCCGAGAGCGGGTTCTTGATCTCGTGCGCCAGCATTGCGGCTACCCCGATTGCGCTACGCGTACCACCTGCCCGCTCCAGCCGGTGCCCCATTCGATAGGCGGAAGCGGCGGCATGAATCGCGACAAGCCGCCAGCCGGGCCAATCTGCAAAGGGAGTTACAACAAAATCTGCCCGGAAACTTGCGCCGCGCGCTGTTGTAAGATTGACCTCATACGCGGCAAACGGTCCAATGGTTGCGGCGTCGAAACCGGGCGGCACACTCAGTATTTCGGTCAGTTCACGACCTATCAGATGTGTGGCACTTGTGTTTAGGACGGCCTCTCCCGCCGCGTTGACGTCAGCAATGCGCCCCTCGGGGGCGATGATGAGAACCGCGGTCTGCAGCGCGACAAGGACATCGGATGCGTCGGGCTTAGTCTTCACGTCAGGCCGCGGCGCGGCTGAACCACGGAGAGTAGAAACGCTCAAGCTCATCGAGCACGGTCCGTGAGTCCCCGATCTGGTTGACCCGGTTGCGGAACTCGGCTGATCCCGGCAGCCCCTTTGTGTACCAGCCGATATGCTTGCGCGCCATGTTGACGCCCACATGCTCTCCATAGTGTTCGAGCATTGAAATATAATGCGCTGTAATTAAATGATATTGCTGTTCGACCGAGGGATCGCTCGGGATCGCGCGTCCGGTTAGCGCTGCCATCACCTGCGCAAGCAACCAAGGCTTTCCATAAGCCCCTCGCCCAATCATCACGCCGTCCGCGCCGGATTGCGCAAGCGCCGTTTCAGCATCGGTGACCGAGCAGATATCGCCATTGACGATGACAGGGACCCTCACAGCCTCCTTCACCCTGCGTACAAAGGCCCAGTCCGCGCTGTCACGATACATCTGACAGCGGGTACGGCCGTGAACAGTGACAAGCCTTGCCCCCAGATCCTCGGCGATATGTGCCAGCTCCGGGGCGTTTAGACTATGATGATCCCACCCCATGCGCATCTTGACCGTAACGGGAACGCTGACGGCCTTTACCGTCGCTTCGATGATGCTGGCGGCAAGCTTCAGGTCCCGCATCAAGGCTGAACCCGCTTCTCCATTGACGACTTTCTTGACCGGGCAGCCCATATTGATGTCAATAATCGCGGCGCCGCGATCCTCGTTCAGCTTGGCAGCCTCGGCCATTTCAGCAGGCGTACAGCCCGCGAGCTGCATTGAAACGGGCTCCTCGACACTGTCCCAGGCCGCTTTCTGCAGCGATTGGCGCGTCTCACGGATCATGGCCTGGCTCGCGATCATCTCGGTAACGTTGAGGCCTGAACCGAAACGGCGGACAAGCGTGCGGAACGGCATATCCGTAACGCCCGTCATGGGCGCCAAGATAACCGGGGCTTCAATCCGGACCGGTCCGATCGAGATGGGGTGCAATATCCGCATAATCTGCCTAAAAAATCGGCAGTTCACTACCGAATTTCATGTTGCAGCGCAACACCTCTTCCGCACTGCGCGTCACGAAGCTAAGGGCCCCGCATGACCACAGCTGCATTGATTGTCGCTGCCGGAAAGGGCGACCGCGCTGGTGGCGCGATACCCAAGCAGTACGCGGTGTTGGGAGGCAAGGCACTGCTCGCGCATTCCGTCGACGCCTTTCTTGCGCATCCTGCCGTAAATTGCGTCTATCTGGTGATCGGCGCAGGTCAGGAAGAACTCGCACGGGCCGCGCTGGGGTCCCGGGCGATTTCCGGTTTGCTTATCGGTGGCGCCGAACGCCAGGATTCTGTCCGTGCCGGTCTCGAGGCGATGTCCGGCGCCGGCGTGATGAAGGTGCTGATCCACGATGCGGCGCGCCCGTTTCTCGATGCCATTGTGATCGATCGCTTGATCGCAGCGCTCGATGAAGTCGATGGAGCCCTTCCTGCCCTGCCGGTCGTCGATACCTTGGCGCGCGAAGACGGGGCCTTGGGCGATGTGGTCGATCGGACCGGGCTTGTCCGGGTTCAGACGCCACAAGCCTTTCACTTCGATGCCATCATGACGTCACACTTGTACTGGAAGGGCGGAATCGCGACGGATGACGCGCAAATGGCTCGTGCTGCGGGATATGAGATCAGGGTTGTCGCGGGAGACCCGGCGCTTGAAAAGGTGACGCTTGCCGCAGATTTCGCCGCTGCCGAGCGGAGGCTTGCCGCTTCGCGGACAGTCCGAACGGGAATGGGTTTCGATGTCCATCGCCTGGAGCCCGGCAAACCGCTTTGGCTTTGCGGATTCAAGATCGAACATGACCACGGCCTTTCCGGGCACTCAGATGCCGATGTGGCGCTCCATGCGGTGGTCGATGCGCTTCTGGGGGTGATCGGCGAAGGCGATATCGGTAGCCATTTTCCGCCGAGCGACCAGCGGTGGAAAGGCGCGGCATCGGCGCTGTTCGTGTCGCATGCGTGCGACCTTGTCGCCGCACGCGGCGGAACGATCGACCATGTCGATCTGACAATTATCTGCGAAGCTCCCAAGATCGGCCCTATCCGGGAAGCGATGCGCGCACGGTTGGCAGATTTGCTGAACATCGATATGGATCGGGTAAGCGTCAAGGCAACGACGACAGAAGGCCTGGGCCTGACCGGACGGCGCGAAGGCATTGCTGCACAAGCGATTGCAACGGTAAGGATCTGACAATGAAAAACATGCTGATCATTGCGGCGCTGGCGGCTGTCCCCGGCCAAGCAGTCGGGCAATCCGCAAAATCCTGCCTGACGCAGCCGGAGGCCGAAGCTTTGGTCACCTACGCCCTCCCCTCCGCGATTCGAGGGCTCGCGACGAAGTGCACGCCTGCTCTTCCGGCTACCACGGCCCTCATCCAGTCCGGGCCGATCATCGCGGCACGGTACCAGATCGAGGCCGACAAGGCGTGGCCGGTCGCGCGGCTGGCCTTTGGCAAGATTTCCGGCCTGGACCTGACTGATACTTTCGGCGAACCTGCTGCGCGCGGGCTTGTCGATGCGGCGCTTGGGGCAGGGCTGGCCGAAAAGGTCAAATCGGACGATTGCCCGAAGATCGACCGACTCGTCGACATCCTCGAGCCGCTTCCGGCCCGGAACATGGCGATGCTGGTCACCACACTGATGGAATTCGGAGACGTGGAGAAGCGAGGCAAGTCCCCTTTGCGGATGTGCCCAGAGGTCGCGAGCAGAAAGTAGAGCGATGGACGATTGCCTTGATCCAGTCCTCATCGAAGCGGCTAGGCGCGTCATTGCGGCCAATATTGCCGCTGGACGGCGTGTTGCGGTTGCCGAAAGCTGCACCGGCGGGCTGGTATCGGCGGCCTTAACCGCCGTCGCGGGATCTTCGACCGTGTTCGAAGCCGGCTACGTAACCTATTCGAACGAAGCCAAGATGAACCTGTTGGAAGTCGATTCGAATATCTTGGAGACTTTCGGTGCCGTATCGATTGCGACGGCGTGGGGAATGGCGCAAGGCGCGCTGGCGCTCGCCGGTACAGACGTTGCCGTTGCCGTCACGGGGATTGCGGGGCCCGACGGAGGAAGCGAGCAAAAGCCTGTCGGCACCGTTGTGTTCGCCCGCGCGCTTAAGGGAGCCGATCCCGAGGACGTGACCGCCGACACGCGACAGTTCGGCAATATCGGGCGTGGCGCGATCCGGCTTCAGGCGGCGCTCGTCGCACTCGAATTGCTGATGCCGTAAAGCGCTTCGGCGCGGCCGACGAAAGCGTCGGTCATCTTGTTGAGAGCGCGTTCGAACACTTGTCCCGCAAGCGACTCGAAAATCTTGGATTTGAACGCAAAATCTACCGTGAAATCGATCGTCGAATGGCCGTCGACCAAATCCGCGAACAGCCATTCGTTGTGGAGGAACTTGAGCGGGCCATCGACATAGTCGACCCTGATGCTTTCCGCCCGCGCCTTGTGGACGCGTGAGGTGAAATTCTCGCGCAACCCCTTGAAACCGACGATCAGGTCCGCGACCATCTCCGTCTCGCTGTTCGAGCGGACGCGCACGGCGCTCACCCAGGGCAGGAATTCCCCATAACGGCCGACATCGGCTACCAGATCGAACATCTGCGTTGCCGACCAGGGCAGCACGCGCTTCTCGTTATGCCGCGGCATCGCGCCCGGTTGCCGCCAGATGCCGTGCCCTGGCGTCGCGCATTGCCGCAAAATCGCGATCGGCGTGATAGCTCGACCGCGTCAGCGGGCTGGACGCAACCAGCAGGAATCCCTTGGCGCGAGCAATAGCGGCATAGGCATCGAAGGACTGCGGCGTCACGAAATCGATGACTTTCGCATGACGCGGCGTCGGCTGAAGATATTGGCCCATCGTCAGGAAATCGACGTCCGCCGAACGCATGTCATCCATCACCTGATGCACTTCCATCCGCTCCTCGCCCAGCCCGAGCATCACGCCCGACTTGGTGAAGATCGACGGATCGTGACGCTTGACGCTTTCGAGCAAGCGCAGCGATGCATAATAGCGCGCGCCGGGACGAATGGTCGGGTACAGTCTTGGCACGGTTTCGAGGTTATGGTTGTAAACATCTGGTCGCGCAGCAATAATCGATTCCACAGCTGCTTCCACCTTGTTGCGGAAATCGGGCGTGAGAATCT
The DNA here is from genome assembly GCA_041916635.1 of Sphingomonadaceae bacterium. Lineage (GTDB taxonomy): Bacteria > Pseudomonadota > Alphaproteobacteria > Sphingomonadales > Sphingomonadaceae > Aquisediminimonas. The sequence continues at coordinate 2,712,162 of JAYRZE010000001.1, forward strand.
CGATCGTCGTGCTGGGCGTGGTCCGCCGCAACGCCTCGATCACTTTCACGAACTGCGAGGCGCCGCCATCGGGCAGGTCATCGCGATCGACCGATGTCACCACGATATGCTGAAGACCCAGTTCGGCCGCAGCGGTCGCAACATGCTCGGGCTCAAGCGGATCGACCGCGCGCGGCATCCCCGTCTTTACATTGCAGAATGCGCAGGCTCGGGTGCAAGTATCGCCAAGGATCATCACCGTGGCGTGCTTCTTTGTCCAGCATTCGCCGATATTGGGGCACGCGGCCTCCTCGCAGACCGTTGCAAGGTTCAGGCGGCGCATCAGCGCCCTCGTTTCGGCAAAGCCGACAGAAGTGGGAGCTTTGACCCGAATCCAGTCCGGCTTGCGGGCGCGTTCTTGTTTGGCAGGCAGGTTCATGAGCGCGCCTTAGCGCCCATCAAGGGGACTTGCCACCCCCTGCCCCCACCCCTACCGCATATCGCATGACCGGTTTTGCAGACCTGATCTCGGGCTATCGCCGTTTCCAGCGCAACGGCTGGGCGACCCAGCGCAGCCGCTGGGCGGAACTTGCCGAAGGCCAATCGCCGAACATCATGGTCATCGCCTGTTCGGACAGTCGGGTCGATCCCTCGATCATCTTCGATGCATCTCCCGGAGAAATGTTCGTCGTGCGCAATGTTGCCAACCTTGTTCCCCCGTTCGAGCTTGGCGGCGGTCGCCATGGTGTTTCGGCGGCGCTCGAATTCGCCGTGACACAGCTTGAGGTTTCCGAGATCCTTGTCATGGGGCATGGAGCGTGCGGCGGCTGTTCCGCTGCACTTTCGCAGAATTTCAAGCACGCCAAGCCCGGCGAAGGCGGTTTCATCTCTCGCTGGATCGAGATGCTCGACGAAGCGCGCGAAACAGTGGTCCGGAAACACGGCTCCGAACCAAGCGCGGGGGCAATCCGCGCGATGGAACACGAAGCGGTCAAGGTCAGCCTTGCCAATCTCAGGACTTTTCCCTGCATACGGGAACGCGAAGCAGAGGGCAGCCTTGCGCTTCACGGCGCATGGTTCGCCATCGATGAGGGCGAATTGTACGTCTTCGACCCAGCGAACGGCGAATTCGAACCGGCCTGAGCGACAGAATCGATTTCTGCCCCCTGTTTGGGCCAAAACCGCCTTAGTTGAGAGTGTCCGTTGGCACATTTCCGGCGCGCCTGCGTGGTGCGCCAAAGGCCTGCCCATCAGGCAGAAAAGGCAGGATTCGAGGGGTTTCGGGTTTGTCGCGCACGTCGGAGCATTGGTGAAAAATATCAAGCCGCAGGACTCAGCAGATAATGGCCGACGCCCCACACATTGCCGCCCGAATGGCCGAACAAGCCGGCAGTCGCGAGATAGAATAGCCGCCAACGCCGCTCCCAGAGGCGGGCGTCCGAGCCATAGACTGATTTCAGGATACGGCGGACATCGCCGATGTTCCGATCGTAATTGGCCAGCCAGTCCCGCGCGGTGCGGGCATAGTGCGATCCGCCCCAGCGCCACTGTTCCTCGATCTCGAAATACTGTGGGAAATGCCACATCAACTTTTCGCTCGGCATGATTCCGCCGGTGAAGAAATATTGCGCGATCCAGTCCGCCGCGTTCAGATGATCGAAGCGATAGCTGGTCGTTGCATGCATGAAGATGTGGACGAACAGCTTTCCATCGGGCTTGAGCCAATTTTTTGCCCGGCCAAGCAAGGCATCCCAATTGGCAATATGCTCGAACATTTCGACCGAAACGATGCGGTCGAACCGCCCATCGGTTTCAAAGTCGTTCATGTCGGCTGTCACGACGTGCAGGTTGCTGAAACGGCGCTGTTTCGCGACGCCCTCGATATGGTCGCGCTGCGATGCCGAGTTCGAAACGGCAGTAATCCGGGCACGCGGAAGGTGTTCGGCCATATAGAGGCTGAGCGAACCCCAGCCGCACCCCAGCTCGAGAATATCCTGGCCATCATGCAGTTGCGCCCGCTTCAGCGTCGCGGCCAATGCCGCCTCTTCGGCTTCGGCAAGGGATGACGAGGCGTCGGGGTAGAAGCAGCAGCTATATTTGCGCCGGGGCCCAAGCGCGAGCGCAAAGAACTCGGCGGGGAGCTCATAATGCTGTTCATTTGCCGAAGCGGCGTGCTCGGCAATCGGACGGGACGACATGCCGGCGGCAAAAGCGCTTTCTCCCTCCTTGCCCTGCACGGCCAGCCTGCGCGCCGTCCGCTCGCACAAGCCCCAGATGCCAGTGCGTGTGACGATATCAGGCAGTGCAGTGCGCTCCGCCCAGCGGACGATGCGGGTTGCCAATCCGTCAGACGCCAAATCTGCCATCACCTTCTCCATCACGTTCGAATGCCGATACTCATCCATTCCCGCATTTCGACGGTATTGGATGCATCGAGGCTGCATTTTGTTCGCTTCGATGCACATCGAGGTTGGAAATGGATCGAGCGAACGAAACTAATCCGGTCTTCCGGGCACCGCCGAACAATGGCCACCGATCACACATCGCCGTGATCGGGAGCGGCATTTCGGGGCTGAGCGCAGCATGGATGCTTGGACAGTGCCATGACGTGACGATGTTCGAACGTGACACGCGGGCGGGCGGGCACAGCCGGACGATCGACGTCGATCTGGATGGTCGCGGCACCATACCCGTCGATACCGGCTTCATCGTCTATAACGAGGCGACCTATTCCAATCTTGCCCAGCTTTTTGTCCATCTGGACGTCGAGACAAAGGCATCCGACATGTCTTTCGCGGTCTCTCTGGATGATGGGGCGCTCGAATATTCCGGCAGCAGGGACCTGAAGCGCCTGTTTGCCCAACGCCGCAACCTGGTGAGCCCGCGCTTCTGGTCCATGCTGCGCGATCTTTTCCGTTTTTACCGGGAAGCTCCGTCACATGCCGGAAAGCTTGGCCTTGCGACGCTCGGAGAATTCCTGGCCGAGCATCGTTATGGCCGCGCATTCCGCGACGATCACCTTCTTCCGATGGCTGCGGCCATCTGGTCCGCGCCAACGCCTGCCATTCTCGACTACCCCGCCGAAACCTTTATCCGCTTTTGCGAAAATCACGGCTTGCTCAAGATTCGCGACCGCCCGCGCTGGCGCACCGTTGCGGGAGGCAGCAGGTCCTATGTCGATGCGATGCTTGCCCGGTTCGAAGGGCGGATTTGCCTTAATCGCGGCGTGGCCCGGATCGCGCGGACGGGCGGCCGGGTCCTGATTACCGACCAGGCTGGCGAAACCGAACGGTTCGATCAAGTCGTGATAGCCGCTCATGCCGATCAGGCGCTGGCGATGCTCAGCGATCCATCGGAGACCGAGCGCCGCCTGCTTTCCGCATTCCGCTACAGCCGCAACGCCGCGATCATGCATGATGACACCGCCTTGATGCCCAAGCGGCGGCAAACCTGGTCGAGCTGGAACTATCTCGGCCGCCGCAGCCGCGACGGCCAGACAAACGACCTCTGCGTCAGTTACTGGATGAACCGGCTGCAAGGGATCGACGATCCCCGCCCCTTGATCGTCACGCTCAACCCCCGCCAGCCCCCCCGCCCGGGCAGCGTGATCGACAGCATCGTTTTCGATCACCCAATCTTCGACAATGCCGCACTTGCCGCGCAAAAGGCGCTCTGGCCGCTCCAGGGGGAGCGCAACACCTGGTATTGCGGCGCCTATTTCGGGGCGGGTTTCCATGAGGACGGGCTGCAGGCCGGACTTGCCGTTGCCGAAGCGCTCGGCGCGCAGCGGCCCTGGTCGCTCACCAACCCATCGGACCGGCTGCACATGCCGCCCGTGCAACTGGACATTGCCGCTTGACTGTTTCTGCCCTCTACACGGGAACCGTTGTGCACCAGCGGTTCCGGCCGAAGCCGCACCGGCTCCGCTACCGGATGGCCCAACTGCTGATCGATATTGACGAATTGGATGCGCTGGCTGGCCGTTTGCGGCTCTTTTCACGCAATCGGTTCAATGTCATCGCGTTTCATGACAGGGACTATGGCGATCGTTCGGGCAAGGACTTTCGTGGCCAGATCGAAGCCCTGCTTCGTGCTGCGGAGATTGCTTTCGAGGGCGGCCCGATCCGCCTGCTGACCATGCCGCGCATGATGGGTCATGTTTTCAATCCCATCACGACCTGGTTCTGCCATGCGCGCGACGGGCGGCTTTGCGCGACGGTCTATGAAGTGACCAACACCTTTGGGGACCGGCACTTCTATGCGATCGCGGCCGAAGCCGATGCGGACGGTGCGATCCGTCAGAGCTGCATCAAATCGCTGTATGTCTCCCCCTTCATGGACATGGACATGCGCTACGATTTCGCGCTGAAGCCACCGGGCGAGTCCGTGAGCCTAACCGTTACCGGAAGCGATGCGGCAGGGAAGCTGATCGTCGCGAGCATTTCCGGCAAGCGCCGGGCGCTTTCGGACGGGGCGCTGCTCGGCCTCATCCTTGACCTGCCGCTGCTGTCGCTGCGCGTGGTCGCGGGCATTCACTGGGAAGCGTTGAAATTGTGGATGAAGGGCATCGGCATCAGGCGGCATCCGGAGCCGCCTGAAACGACCGTTACCGTGGGGCGCTAGCGCGTCAGCTTCTTGTAAGCCAGCCGTGTCGGCCTGTCCGCCGCGTCGCCGAGGCGGCGGCGCTTGTCTTCTTCATAGGCCTCGAAATTGCCCTCGAACCATTCGACATGGCTGTCGCCCTCGAAGGCGAGGATGTGCGTGGCGAGGCGATCGAGGAAGAAGCGGTCGTGGCTGATGACGACCGCGCAGCCCGCGAATTCCTCGAGCGCCTCTTCAAGCGCGCGCAGCGTTTCGACGTCGAGGTCGTTGGTCGGTTCGTCGAGCAGGAGGACGTTGCCGCCCGCCGCCAGCATCTTCGCCATATGGACGCGGTTGCGCTCGCCGCCCGAGAGCTGGCCGACCTTTTTCTGCTGGTCGGTTCCCTTGAAGTTGAACGCGCCGACATAGGCGCGCGTGTTCACCTCATGCTTGCCGAAATAGAAGCGCTCATTGCCGCCCGAGACTTCTTCCCAGACATTCTTGTTGGGATCGAGCGCATCGCGCGACTGATCGACATAGCCAAGGCGAACCGTATCGCCGACATCGATCGTGCCCGCATCGGGCTGTTCCTGCCCCGTGATGAGCTTGAACAGCGTCGATTTACCGGCGCCGTTCGGGCCGATCACGCCGACAATGCCGCCGGGCGGGAGCGTGAAGCTCAGATCCTCGAACAGCAGCTTGTCGCCATAGGCCTTGGAAAGGCCCTTGGCCTCGATCACCTTGCCGCCGAGCCGCTCGGGGAGCTGGATGACAATCTGGGCCTTTCCGGGCGCACGGTTTTCCTGCGCCTCGACGAGCTGGTCGAAGGCCTTGATACGCGCCTTGCTCTTGGTCTGGCGGGCGCTGGGCGTGCGCCGGATCCACTCAAGTTCGTCCTTGATCGCCTTTTGCCGGCCGGCATCCTCGCGCTCTTCCTGCTCGAGGCGCTTCGCCTTTTTCTCGAGATAGGTCGAATAATTGCCCTCGTACGGGAAATAGCGGCCGCGATCGAGCTCGAGGATCCAGTTCACCACATTGTCGAGGAAATAGCGGTCGTGCGTGATCATCAGCACGTTGCCCGGATATTCCTTCAGGTGGTTTTCGAGCCACTGGACGCTTTCAGCGTCGAGATGGTTGGTCGGCTCGTCGAGAAGCAGGATCGAGGGCTTTTGAATCAGCAACCGGGTAAGCGCGATACGGCGCTTTTCGCCGCCCGAGAGATTCTCGACACCCCAGTCCGAAGGCGGGCAGCGCAGCGCTTCCATTGCGATTTCGAGCTGGTTGTCGAGCGTCCAGCCATCGACCGCATCGATCTTTTCCTGAAGCTCGCCCATTTCGCTCATCAGCGCATCGAAATCGGCATCCTCGGGCGGATCGGCCATCAGCATGCTGATCTCGTTGAACCGGTCGAGCATGTCGGCCGTCTCGCGGGCTCCGTCCTTCACATTTTCGAGTACGGTCTTCGACGGATCGAGCTGCGGCTCCTGCGCCAGATAACCGACAGTGATGTTCTCGCCCGGCCAGGCCTCGCCCGTGAATTCGGTGTCGATCCCGGCCATGATCTTCATCAGCGTGGACTTGCCGACACCGTTGGGCCCGACGATGCCGATCTTCGCATCCTGATAGAATTGCAGGTTCACATTGTTGAGGATCGGTTTCTGTGCGCCCGGAAAGGTCTTGATCATGCCCTTCATCACAAAGGCGTATTGCGCGGCCATCGGTCGGTCTTTCAGTCTGGTGGTGCTGGATTTGGCGGCTCCCTAGCTGACTGCCCGGCCATTGGCAAACCCGCGTGGACGCGTTAGCCAGCGGCCATGAAAAAACTTTGTCTGGCCATTGCCCCCCTGCCCCTCCTTTTCGCCGATCCTGCTTCAGCCGCTCCCGATGAGAATCTTGCCTGGTCGATTGTCGAGGGCTTGACCACAGAGGTCGGGCAACGGCTTGCCGGCACCGAAGCCGAAGCGCGGGCGCGCGATTGGGGCATGAAGAAGCTCAAGGCGCTCGGCTTCAAGAATGTTGTGATCGAGCCGTTTCCGATGAAAGCCTGGGTGCGCGGGATCGAGACGGCGTACCTCACTGAGCCCTATCCCCACAAACTGGCCATCACGGCACTGGGCGGCAGCGGCGCCACCCCCGAAACCGGGCTCAAGACGAATGTTGTCGTGTTTCGAACTTTCGCCGACTTCAAGGCAGCGCCCGACCCAGCTGTCAGAGGCAAGATCGTCTATGTCGGTCACGCGATGAAGGCGACCCAGGATGGCAGCTCCTACGGGTATTTCGGCGCGCTGCGGCGTTCCGGGCCAAACCTTGCCGCGCGCAAGGGAGCCGCCGCCTTCCTGATCCGTTCGATCGGCACCGACAATCACCGCGTTCCGCACACCGGACTCACCAACTGGGAGGCGGGTGTCGCGCCCATTCCGGCGGCGGCTGTCTCCAATCCCGATGCCGACATGATCGAGCGAGCGGACGCGCGCAATCCCGGCGGCTTGCAGATGGCCCTTGTCCTCACGCCCCAATTCGTGGGCGAGCAATTGTCCGGAAACCTGATCGGCGAAATTCCCGGAAGCGATCCTGATGCCGGCATGATCCTGATCGGCGGACATCTCGACAGCTGGGATCTTGGGACGGGCGCGATCGACGATGGTGCGGGTATTGCCATCACCACCGCCGCTGCCAAGGCGATCCTCGATTCGGGCCGGACGCCGCGCCGGACAATCCGCGTCGTCTGGTGGGGCGCCGAAGAGCATGGCGGGCTTGGCGGCGCTGCCTATTACGCGAAGCACAGGGGCGAACGCCATGCCCTGGTCGGGGAGTCCGACTTTGGGGCAGACCGCGTCTGGCGTTTGCAGACCAAACTCCCCGCTGCTGCGGCGCCGCTTGCCGGACGCCTGGCTTCTGCGCTGGCACCGCTCGGGGTCGCACCGGGCCGGGAAGCCGAAGACGGCGGTGCCGACGTGGGCCAGCTGGTTGCGGCAGGCGTTCCCGTCATATCGCTTGGGCAGGATGGCACTCGCTATTTCGACATTCATCACACCGCCGACGACACGCTCGATAAGATCGATCCGAAACAGCTCTCCCAGAACGTGGAGGCTTGGCGCGTGGCGCTGGAGGCAGTTGCCAATGCGCCCGAAGACCTGATGGCGGGGCAACACCAATGAGGGCGATTATCGGCGCCTGCCTGCTGCTTGCCGGGTGCGGCGGGCAAGTGAAGGAAAGCAATGAGGCGGCAATCGCCAATCAGGCGGAATCGCTCGAGCGTGCGGCGAACGCCACGACAGACCAGATGATCGGCGAAATCGAGAATGCCGCGAAGCGCGAGGAAGCCAGCGCGCAGAATGCGACCGCCGAGCCCGCGAGCGCAAGCCAGCCATGATGATCGCCGCCTCAGACGAACTGCGCGAACTGGGCGCTGAATTCGGAATTTCGTTCGGTGGAGACTTGCCGGTTTCGAGCCCCGTCGACGGTCGCGAAGCGGGGTCGGTTCGGCGGACTTCCCCGGAGGGCGCCGCCACCATCATCGACCAAGCGCATCGCGCGTTCCAACAGTGGCGAACGGTGCCGGCACCACGTCGCGGAGAACTGGTTCGGCTATTCGGCATGCGGTTGCGATACCATAAGGCGCGACTTGCGCGCCTAGTAACTATCGAGTGCGGCAAACCGCTTTCCGAAGGACTTGGCGAGGTCCAGGAAATGATCGACATCTGTGATTTCGCTGTCGGCCTTTCACGCCAGCTTTACGGCCTGACGATCGCCAGCGAACGTCCAGGGCATCGCATGATGGAAAGCTGGCACCCATTGGGAGTCGTTGGAGTCATTTCGGCTTTCAATTTTCCGGTAGCGGTCTGGGCCTGGAATGCTGCGCTTGCGCTTGTGTGCGGAGATACCGTTGTCTGGAAGCCTTCGGAAAAGACGCCGATAACGGCATTGGCCGTGCAGGCTATCCTGCGCGAGGCTGTTCAAGAGTTTGGTACAGATGCTCCAGATGGACTTGCGGGCGTCATCCTCGGCGACGCCGAAATCGGAGCCGTGCTGACCGACCATTCCCATGTCGCGCTGGTATCTGCAACGGGAAGCACGGCAATGGGGCGTATCGTTGGCGAACGCGTCGCACGGCGGTTCGGCCGTTCGCTGCTTGAACTGGGCGGGAACAATGCCTCGATTGTCGCTCAATCAGCCGATCCCGACCTCGCGCTACGAGCTTGCGCGTTTGGTTTCATGGGCACGGCCGGGCAAAGATGCACATCTCTGAGGCGCCTGTTCATCCATGAAAGCCTGTACAGCGACTTTGTTGCGCGGCTGCGTTCAGCCGCCGCTTCGATCGCGATCGGAGACCCTCGCGATCCGGAAACACTGGTCGGCCCGCTGATAGACGAAGCCGCCTTTCGCCAGATGGAGACAGTTCTTGCCGCAGCCCGACAGGCAGGCGGACAAGTGACAGGCGGCGAACGGCTGGCGCGCGATGGCGTGTATGTCTCGCCGGCTATCGTGGAGTTGCCCGATCATTCGGGCCCCGCCCTTCAAGAGACATTCGCGCCCATTCTCTATGTCTTCCGCTACACGGTACTCGACGAAGCGATTGCGCTTCACAATGCCGTGCCGCAGGGGCTTTCCTCAAGCATCTTTACGACCGACATGCGGGAGGCCGAGACCTTTCTATCGGCAACAGGCAGCGATTGCGGGATTGCCAATGTCAATATCGGCACTTCGGGCGCCGAGATCGGCGGCGCTTTCGGGGGCGAAAAGGAAACCGGGGGAGGACGCGAGTCCGGATCGGACAGCTGGAAAGCCTATATGCGCCGGCAGACGAGCACGATCAATTATTCCCGCGAGCTTCCACTGGCGCAAGGCGTCAGGTTTGAACTTTAGACCGACTGCTTCGACGAGCGATATCGGCGCGCCACCCACGAGCCCGCCACCACATCACAAGGCCAGTGATGCCCAGCAAGGTGGGCATCAACCCTGCAACGAAGATCATGGCCTGCCACACGGGACCCATTTCGATACCGTCGTGCATGCGGCGGAGGATCATTCCGATTCGCCCTGGACGCCCTCCCGCGGCCTTGACTGCGCCCGTGGCATCATCAACCGCCATTTCCGCCGGCTTGCCGGACGTCCGGATCGAAACCTTCCATGCCGGGTCAAGCTCGGTCGGCCAGCTTATCGCGGCCAATGGGCCGGGCTTTTCCGCCTGCGCCTTGGCCAGCACGGCATCCACGGCCAGATTCGTCACGGGAAGCGGCCTAGCGCGCATCCGAACCATACGCTCCGCAAGGCTTGGAGCACTTGTGCCGGAAAGAGTCGCGGCGATTTCGGGAAACGCGATCCACACGCCTGTCAACGAAAGCATTGCAAGCGGAACGCAGATCCAGAAGCCAGCCTGATGGTGAAGGTTGGTAAAGGTGTCATTGCCGCGCCGCCATTTCAGCCCCTTTGAAAAGCTGCCCTTGACGGGCCACCACAGCCAAAGGCCGCTGATCGACGAGAGGAGCATGGCAATGCCGATGACCCCGATGATCGGCCGGCCGTACATGGGAATGAACAGGCTGCCGTGCAGTTCCTCCATTGTCCGCATGAATCCGGAATTGCTGGCGGCCTTGTCCACAAGGTGTGCGTCGGCGGGGTCGAGCCAGATTATGGTGCGCTTGAGCGGCCGGTAGGATTCTTCCGGCAACTGCAAGTTTGTCGCGGTAATGGCCAGCGCCCGCCCTTCCTCGAAACGCATGGCAGAAACTTGCTGGCCGTTTTCCATATGCGCCTTTGCCGCCGCAATATAGGCCGACGGCGCGAGCGCTGCAGTGCCATCCCCGGAAACCCGCCGTTGCGGATTGATCGCGGAGTCAACCGTATCGTGCCAGACCAGCGTAGCGCCGCTCAGAGACAGGGGGATGAAGATAACCGCGAGGCTGATGCCTAGCCACTTGTGAACCTGGAACCACAATTTCCGCAAACTGGCTTTGGTCATGCCCATCCCTGTACGATAATAGTCGCGGCCGCCTGAATACCTTGATCAAGGTCAAAGAGAGTGAATGGTCGGGGAGACAGGATTCGAACCTGCGACCCTCTGTTCCCAAAACAGATGCGCTACCAGGCTGCGCCACTCCCCGACGCGCTGCCGCCTAGGCGGGGATGGCTTCGAGTGCAAGGGAAATTGGTGGGCCCGGAGGGATTCGAACCCCCAACCAAGCCGTTATGAGCGGCCGGCTCTACCATTGAGCTACAGGCCCACGCCCGTCGTCGCCCGCGCGATAGCGGAGCAGTGGCTGAAGGCGCAAGCCAGTTCGGAAAAAGGCCGGCACGTTTCCCGTTCCGGGCCTAGCCGCTTTCCTTGTTTTCGCTGGAACTCTCGGCGATACCGGGCAGGAACAGGCTGAACCTGTCGCGCGCAATCTCGAGGTTCCCTCCGGCGCGGCGGGCCATGGCGTCGATCAGGCGCATCGTGAAACCCAAACCAAGCGCGAGATCGCCCGGGCCGGTTTCATCACCGACAGAGGCCGTGGCGACAATCTGATCGGCGGAAAACCCGACGATGCGCGACGGCCTGTCAACGTGAAATGCAATCCCGCCAACCGCGGTTTCAAGCTTGGCCGTCAATTCCTCGCCCTGCTGCGCCAGCTCGATCGAAGCAGACAAAAGTCTCGCGATGAGCCTGTGACACGTTACATAATCTGCCTCGGCTTGGGGAAGGTGGCGACCGACCCCCAAGCGGATTCTGGCGCCATGTTCGTCGCTGAGCGGCCTCAGCTCCATCGCTACGCTTTCGAGGATTTCACCAAGATCGATGCCATCGGCAAATCCGGTCGTCACCGGCCAGTCACCGGTCTCGAGTCGGGCGGCCGAATCAAGATCGTCAATGACGCCCATGAGGCGCGATGCATCGCGGACAATCTTGTGTGCCACTTCGCTATAATGCTGCGCGACGGGACCCAGCAGGCGCGACTCGATCAACTCGCCGAAGCCGCGAATGGCGTTCAGCGGCGTTCGCAGCTCGTGCGCAAGCTGGCGAACCGAATCGGCGGACAAGCCGCCGCCAAGCAGTTTCGTCGAACCTGCGGCGCTCGCTTCCGGGCGCCTGGCAACGCCACGATAGCCAAGGAAACGCCCGTCTCCCGGATTGAACAGCGGATTGGCGGATATCAGCCAGGCGCCGGATGCCTCGCCCGTTCCGGGAACTTCGAGATGCGCGTCGCGGAACTGCGCACGCTGGCGACAGGCGCCGGCCGCCTGGCCATCGACTCCATAGCCGCCGGGTTCCGCCATATCTGCAAGCGAAATGCCGATCAGGGGACCACGCGGCGCGCCTTCCACCCAGTTGACGATCCCATCGCCCCCCGATTCGAAGCGGAAGGACGTAAGCTGCGCGGGTTTGGGTACCCCCACCGCATGAGCGGGATGATCGCGGCGATACGCCTCGATACGCGCGACAAGATCGCGAATCTGGATTGTCGACTCGATTGCTTCCGCACTTCCCGCCTCTCCGGGAAGCGCGAAATCGAACTTGCCATAAGCGGACAGGAGCCGCTTCGTTTCTTCGGGCAGATCGCGTCTTTCGCGAAGCAAGGCCCGGCTGGTCGATGGCCAGGCGGGGATAAGGCGCGACCATTCCTCCCCCGAAAGCTGCGCGTGCATCAGAAGGGGCGCTGCCACTTGCGGCATGTCTCGCGCGAACAGATCGACCATTTCGGCCGTCGCTGGGTGATGAGATAGCGCGAGCGCCGTGGCCCTCCGGCGCGCCAGCGATACATGATCCCGCCAGGCATGTAGCCTCTCGAAGCCCGCTTCATGCTGCTGAGCCGACAGCCGATCGCGCTCCTGCGAGACAATGTCCGCAATCTGCACCCATAAGGCAGCCTTCGCCGCAGCGTCGGCCGCTGGCTGCATCAGCAGGGTGGCAAGGCGATCGTCAAAACGCATGGGTTGCGCGGCCCATATAAAGTCTCCGTCCCCGCTGCAATCGATAGCGCCTTGCAGCCGTTGCGGAAAGCATTGAAACAGAAGCGTCGCAAAGTGGCACAATGTCCTTGCATCGTAACAAAATTACAGCGAAGACGTGTCATAAGAAAGGATGCGATATCTATGGCGCAAGTTTCGTTCGATAGGATCGATCGCCGGATTCTCGCGGAGTTGCAGTCCGACGGGCGCATGACCAATGTCGAATTGGCGGAGCATGTCGGGCTCACGGCCCCACCCTGCCTGCGCCGTGTGCGGGCTCTTGAAGACAATGGAATCATCGAGGGATATCACGCAGCGCTCAATGCATCGCGGCTCGGATACACGATTACTGTTTTTGCGATGGTTAGCCTAAAGAGTCAGGCTGAATCGGACCTACGCGCTTTCGAGGACCATGTCGCGACCCTGGCGCCGGTCCGTGAATGCCATATGCTCAACGGCGAGATCGACTTTATTCTTAAGATCGTCGCGCGCGACTTGCAGGAATTCCAGTCCTTCCTCACCTCCTCGCTGACAACCGCGCCGAATGTCGCGGGGGTCAAGACTTCGCTGACGATCCGGACGTCGAAGAATATCCCTGGCGTTCCCGTCGACCCGGATTGAGCAATCCGCTTGCGGCGGGCCAAGCCTCGCGCCATAGCGCACGCCCATGCATGATATCCGACTGATCCGTGAAAATCCCGAAGCCTTCGATGCGGCACTTGCCCGGCGCGGGGTGACGCCTGCGGGAGCCGAACTTGTTGCGCTTGACGAACGCTGGCGCGGTTTGACGCAAGACCTGCAAACTACCCTTGCCGAAAGGAATGAGAAGTCGAAAGCGATTGGAATCGCGAAGGCACAGAAGAATGAAGCCGAAGCCGCCCGGCTGATGGCCGAGGTCGCGACACTCAAGGACCGGATGCCGGCGCTTGAAGCGAACGAGCGAGAAGCGCTTGCGGCGCTCAACGACAGGCTCGCGGCGATCCCGAACCTGCCTGACGAGAGTGTTCCGGCAGGAGCCGACGAGAACGACAATGCCCTCGTCCACCAGCGGGGCACCATCCGCAATTTCGATTTCGAGCCGAAGGAGCATGATGCCGTCGGTGCCTCCCTTGGCCTTGATTTCGAGACCGCACAGGCCGTGTCCGGGGCCCGCTTCGCCTATCTGCGGGCCGGAATTGCACGGCTCTCGCGAGCGCTGGGCCAGTTCATGCTCGACTTGCATACGGGCGAGTTCGGCTATCAGGAAATCGCCCCGCCCGTCCTTGTCCGAGACGAGGCGCTGTTCGGCACCGGCCAGCTGCCCAAATTCGCCGAAGACCAATTCCGCACGACCGACGGCCGCTGGCTGATCCCGACGGCCGAAGTGAGCCTGACCAATATCGTCCGCGAGAAAATCCTTGCCGATGGCGAACTGCCACTGCGCTTCACAGCCCTGACGCCGTGCTTCCGCTCGGAAGCGGGAGCTGCCGGGCGCGACACGCGGGGGATGATCCGCCAGCACCAGTTCGACAAGGTCGAGCTTGTCTCGATCGTCCGGCCCGAGGATTCGGATGCCGAACATGAGCGGATGACTGGCTGTGCCGAAGCTGTGCTCGAACGGCTTGAACTCCCCTACCGTCGCATGCTGCTGTGCACCGGCGATATGGGATTTGCCGCGCAAAAGACCTTCGATCTGGAAGTATGGCTGCCCGGGCAACAGCGCTACCGCGAGATTTCGAGCTGCTCGAACTGCGGAGATTTCCAGGCGCGCCGGATGAACGCAAGGTTCCGCCTCGAAGGAGAGAAAGGCACGCGCTTCGTCCATACCCTGAACGGCTCCGGTCTTGCCGTCGGTCGTGCGCTCGTGGCCGTGATCGAGAATTACCAGAATGAGGATGGCAGCGTCTCGATCCCGACCGTACTCAAGCCCTATATGGGCGGTATTGAACGGATCGTGCCTGCCTGACCCGGCATAACATGTTGCGGATGACATTGGCGGCGAACACGCCTATGGGCGCCACCGATCATGGCCATCACGCTCCCTCCCCCACCCAAAGTCGGCATGGTTTCGCTCGGCTGCCCCAAGGCGCTTGTCGATAGCGAACGGATTCTGACCAAGCTGCGTGCGGAAGGCTATGGCCTGTCCCCAGACTATGCAGGCGCCGATGTCGTGTTGGTCAACACGTGCGGCTTTCTCGATTCGGCCAAGGAAGAAAGCCTTGAAGCAATTGGAGAGGCTATCGCCGAAAATGGCCGGGTGATCGTGACCGGATGCATGGGGAATGAGGCCGATGTCATCCGTGCGCGCTTCCCCGAAGTTCTCGCGATCAGTGGACCGCAGCAGTACGAGGCGGTTGTGGAGGCAGTGCATGAGGCAGCGCCGCCCGTTCCCAACGCCTTTGTCGATCTTGTCCCCGAGGCAGGGCTGAAGCTCACGCCGCGCCACTACAGCTATCTTAAGATTTCGGAGGGCTGCAACCATCGCTGCGCCTTCTGCATCATCCCGAGCATCCGTGGCGATCTCGTCTCGCGACGTCCCGACGCCATCCTGCGCGAGGCGGAAAAGCTCGTCGCGGCGGGGACAAGAGAGCTGCTGGTCATCTCACAGGATACATCGGCCTATGGCGTCGATATCCGTCACCAGCCGCGGGAGTGGAAGGGACAGCAGGTGCGCGCGCATATGACCGATCTTGCCCGTGAACTCGGCAAGCTCGGCGCATGGGTGCGGCTGCACTATGTTTACCCCTATCCGCATGTCGACCAGGTCATTCCGCTGATGGCCGAAGGGCTGGTCCTGCCCTATCTCGACATTCCCTTCCAGCATGCCGCACCCTCCGTTCTCAAGGCGATGAAGCGGCCGGCAAATGAAGCGAAGGTTCTGGAGCGCGTCCGGCGCTGGCGCGAGATCTGCCCCGATATCGCGATCCGTTCGACTTTCGTCGTCGGCTTCCCCGGCGAGACCGAGGACGATTTCCAGTATCTTCTCGATTGGCTCGACGAAGCGCAGCTCGACCGCGTCGGCGCGTTCCGCTTCGAACCGGTAGAGGGAGCGCCGGCCAACGCGCTTCCAAATCCTGTGCCTGAGGAGGTCAAGGAAGAACGTTATGCGCGGATCATGGAAAAGACTGCCGCGATCTCCGCTGCAAAGCTTGCAACCAAGGTCGGGCGGACCCTCGACGTGATCATTGATGAGGTCGACGAGGAGGGTGGCGCCACCGGGCGCTCAAAAGCCGATGCCCCCGAAATCGATGGTTCCGTCTTCCTGCGCGATGCCTACCGGGTGGCTCAAGGCGATGTGGTGAAGGTGCTGATCGAAGAGGCCGATGAGCATGATCTGTTCGGTTCGGTTATTCAAACAGTATAGCCGAATTTTCTTATCCAGGGTTCGAGGATAGGCAGGACGGAGGCCAGCTGGGGTCCGTAACGCTTCCACTGACCGCCGCCGTCGTAGAGCCGTTTGCGCACTTGCGATGCGCTGGCCGTGGTAATGTCCCGCCGAACGGCCACTTCGTTGAAATTGCGCAAGCCCTCACTCCAATCGATTTCGAGAAATTTGCAGAGGCGCTTCGTCGCCTTGTCGAAATCGCCCACAAGGTCCTCATAGCGGACCTCAATGCGCCGAAGCGGCATCTTCTCGAAGCATCGCTCCATAAGAGTCATCAAGGCATCGTAATGCCGCGCCGCATCCTCCAGCGACGTAAATTCATACGCTGCAGCGCTTGGCGCAAAATTCGTGTGAAAGCAGCTCCAGACCACATCTCTCGGGTCGCGCCGCATCACTATGATGCGGGCATCGGGAAACAGTTTGGAGATGAGCGGCAGCTTGATGCCCTTTAGCGGATCCATGTCGACAAACAGCTTTGCCCCGGGCTCTATGCCCAGTCGCTCGATCCGCTTCCAATAGGCCGCCCTTAAATCGTCCGCGACATCCCGGCTCAGCTTCATCAGCCGGTCGAGCCTCAAAGTTGGCGAAAGAAATGCCATATCGGCTTCGTGCAATGTCGGGCGTTCCTCCACCGCCTCGGCACCGGGGATTGTCGCCAGAACAGATTCGATCAAGGTCGTGCCGGATCTTGGATAGCCGATGAGGAACACATGGCCTGCGCTGGTCGATGACGAAACCGGGGAACACCAATCGTCCACGCGGCTTGCCTCTATTTCGTTCGTCAAGGCCTCGATAAACGCTCGCTGCGTTACCGAACCCCCGTCCCGGCGATCTGCGCTGGCAAAGAGCGCCTTAGCTTCACTATAGAAGGCGAATGCGGATTCAGTCTGTCCCAGTCGGCCATGGGCATCGCCGAGCAACCCCAGCAGGATGATCCTGTCCGTGAGGGACATGCCTTCGGATTCCGCCACAGGAGAAAGTCGATCGATAGCATCGCACGGGTTCCCATCTTCCAAGTCGCACCGTGCCAGTGCGCAAACGGCCGTAACGTTGGCGGGATCAAGTCTCAGCGCGACCTGGCCCACCTCCCTTGCTTGCGCAATTCGTCCCAGCCTCGAACAGACGGACGCCAGCCCCGCATGGGAAGGCGCCGCATTGGGGTCGAGACTGGCGGCCTCGCGATAATCCTGTGCAGCCCGTTCAAGGAGCCCCACATCTTCGAAGGCATAGGCCCTTTCCAGCTTAGCCCCGGGATTTTCGGGCATGGAAGCGATTACCACGTCGAGCAATGCAATAGCTTCATCGACGCGACCCTGCTTTCGTCTCAAGCTTGCAAGCCCGATCAATGTATATTGATCGTCGGGGGCATGGCGAAGCGCGAGCTGAAGCAGCTTTTCCGCACCAGGGTAGTCGCCGCTGGTCTCGCAGCGCCATGCGGCCAGATTGTAGAATAGCGAGTCATTCAACCCCGCATCCAATGCCGCTTCCGCAAGTCTCGCCGCTTCGGGAATATTGCCTTGGGCGAGTGCGCCCTCGACGGCGATTCCGTAGTCAGTGGTCATGGCAACTAGAACAGCGTCGTCAAACCGTAGAACAGGGCTCCCACTGTAGCCGAGGCCGGGATCGTGATGATCCAGGCGGTCATGACGTTGCCCGCCACACCCCATCGTACGGAAGAGGTGCGCCGAGCGGTGCCCGCACCGATCACACACCCGGTGATTGTGTGCGTCGTTGATACAGGGATGCCGAGCAGCGACGCTGCGAAGACCATGATCGAACCACCCGTCGAAGCACTGAAGCCCTGGTGCTGCGACAGTTTCGTTATGCGGGTTCCCATGGTCTGGATAATCTTCCATCCGCCCGACAGGGTTCCAAGCGAGATCGCCACGTAGCAGCTTACCGCCACCCAGTGCGGCACGTGGAAATCGCCCTGAAGATAGCCTGTCGAATAAAGAAGGACGGTAATGACGCCCATCGTCTTCTGCGCGTCGTTGAGGCCGTGGCTGATCGAATAGGTTGCCGACGAGGCAAGATGCAGCAGCTTGAAACTGCTTTCGGCGCTTCGAGGCGTGGCGCCTTTGAACAGCCAGCTGGTCAGCAGCATCACAAGCATGGAAAGAAACATGCCCAGCATCGGCGACAGGAAAATGGCAACGATGGTCTTGTTGAGGCCGGACCACTGGATGCCGCTCATGCCTGCATGCGCAACGCCGGCCCCGACCAGCCCGCCCACGAGTGCATGGCTCGATGACGACGGAATTCCGCGCCACCACGTCACGACATTCCAGAACATGGCGCCGACCAGCGCGCCAAAGACAACGGACGGCGTGACCAAATCCTTGTCGATGATTCCTTTTCCGATCGTTTCCGCAACCTTGTGCAAACTCGGGAACGCGACCGAAAGGAAATAGGCCGCAAAGTTAAAAAAGGCTGCAAACGCCACAGCCTTGACCGGGCCAAGCAAGCGAGTCGCGACCACGGTCGCGATCGAATTCGCCGCGTCGTGCAGACCGTTCAGAAAGTCGAACGCCAGCGCAACGACGATCAGTCCTATGAGGAGCGGAAGCGCCAGCTCATGCATCCACTATCCCCTTGTCAGCCGTGATCGAGAACAAGGCCCTGGATCTCGTTCGCGACATCCTCGAACTTGTCCACGACCTTTTCGAGGTTGCCATAGATTTCGCGACCGATGATGAATCCCATGGGGTCCGTCTTTGCCTTTTCGGCAAAAAGCTTCTTTAGACCGGCTTCGTGGATTTCGTCGGCATGCCCCTCGATCTGGACGAGACGCCCCGTCAGGGTGATCATGCGCGAGCCGTTCTTCCCCACGGCCCGAAGGAGCGGAACCGCTTCTTCGGTCAGGCGGGCTGCCTCGACAATGATCCCTCCCATATCGCGCATGTGCGGATCGAATTCAGTGACGCCGTAGAGGGAAATCGTCTTCGCCGCTGCATTCATCTGGTCGATCGCATCGTCCATCGAGCCGATCAGGCCGGTGATTGCGGTACGGTCGAACGGCGTAATGAAGGTGCGGTGCACATCGCGCAGGACTTCGCGGATGATTTCGTCAGCGTCATGTTCGTGTGCCTCGATTTCGGCGCAATAGGCCGAAATGTCCCCGTCCCCCTGCAGCAGTTTGCCAAGCAGGTCGGCACCTGCCACCAACGTCGCGGCATGGGCCTCAAACTGATCGAAAAACCGCCCTTGCCTGGGCATCAACGCCTGGAACCAGCGCATCACCCTTCCCCCTTCTCCGTATGTCCGTGGCCGGTCTAGCAGCCAACTCCGCGCCTGCACAACCGGTGGTGTCGGCATGCGAAATTCCGCGATCATGAGCTTGAGCTCTGGTTCATCGACCGCTTCCACTGCTTCGGGTAGCCTGAACCACCGGCATTCCCGCTCGCCCAGCTCCGGCCAGGATTCGGCCTGACGGATGACAGCAAGGGGAAACACCTGAACACTGGTGGGCCGCACCCCGCCTCGCGAAAGCCGCTTATCATACGCGAACGATCCCAGGGGAGCCGGGCATCCAACTCCGGTCAACCCTGCCTCCTCGAACGCCTCCTCCGCTGCCGCCTCGTGGGGCTTCAGCCCGGCCATGGCATTGCCCTTGGGAATGACCCAGCGTTTCGTTTCCCGCGATGTGATGAGCATGACCTCAACCTCTCCCTCCGCGTTCGTCCGGTAGGGGAGCGATGCAACCTGTCGAGCCTTGTTCGAAACCATCTCAAGCCGTTAGCCCAGCGAGGGCCGGCAATCAAACGGCTCGACGAAGCGGGCGCAGCTTGGCATGGGGGCGTCATGACGGATTTTGCAGCCCTTCTTCAGCCGGATCAGGGTCAATCGGCGCGAACAATCGAAATCGTCGCAAAGGCCGGATTTGCCGATTGGCTTTCTGCGCAGCCCGAGCGGATCAGGATAGCAGCCAATGCCGCCCGTTTTGAGGCAAAGCCGGGAGAAATACTGATCGCTCCGGGCGACACGAGCGCCGACTGGTCGGTCGTGCTGGGGGATGTCGAACATAGCGGCGTGTGGACGCTTGCCGGCGCTGCAGCCCGGCTTCCGGAGGGGGTCTATCGCCTGCAAGGGGGAAATCCAGGCGGAATGGCATTGGGCTGGCTGCTCGCCCATTATCGCTTCGCACGCTATCTCGCCAAACCGGAACCCATGCCGCAGCGTGTACTGCTGACCAGCGAACCCGCGACCATCGCGGATCATGTCCGCGTTGCCCAAGCGACGGCACTGGTTCGCGACCTTGTTAACACTCCCGCCGCCGATATGGGCCCGACGGAATTGCAGCATCAGGCCGAAGCGATCGCCAAACAGTTCGGCGCTGCAGCCCTTGTAACCAAAGGACATGATCTCGAATCGGGTTACCCCATGATTCACGCCGTCGGCCAGGCCGCAGACAAGCACCATGCCCCGCGATTGATCGAAATCGAATGGGGCAACCCCGCCCATCCGCGCGTGGCGATCATCGGCAAGGGCGTTTCGTTCGATTCAGGCGGTCTCGACATCAAGCCGGCCAGCGGCATGCGGATCATGAAGAAGGACATGGGTGGCGCGGCGCATACGCTCGCGCTTGCAAAACTGGTCATGGAATCGCGGCTTCCGGTGCGGCTGCACATGCTCATACCAGCGGTCGAGAATGCGATTGCGGGCAATGCGTTCCGCCCGGGAGACATTCTGAAGTCACGCAACGGCATGACCATCGAAGTCGACAATACCGATGCGGAAGGGCGATTGATCCTTGCCGACGCGCTGACCAAGGCCGCAGAAGCCGATCCGGCCCTGATTATCGATTTCGCCACATTGACGGGTGCCGCGCGCGTTGCCCTCGGGCCCGACTTGCCAGCGCTCTTCAGCAACGACCACGACCTTGCCGACGCGCTGAACAAGGCGTCGGTCGCAGAGCACGACCCTGTGTGGCGCTTGCCGCTCTGGTCCGGCTACGACGACATGCTCAAATCCGACATTGCCGATGTGGCGAATTCGTCGGAAAGCGGCATGGCGGGTGCGATTACGGCGGCACTGTTCCTGCGCAAATTCGTACCTGCGGGAACCGTCTGGGCGCATCTCGACACTTGGGCGTGGCGCGCCACCGCCAAGACCGGACGACCGAAAGGCGGGGAGGCACTCGGCCTCCGCGCCGTTTGGTCCGTGCTCAAGGCACGCTATCCAGCCGTCTAACTATTGCTTGCCGAGCAAGCCGCCGAGAATCGAGTCGAGTGGATTCGCCGCCGTCGGTTGAGCACCCCCCTGGGTGAACGCGCCTGCCAGTCCGCCAAGGACGTCCGCCAGGCCACCTCCCTGTGCGGGGGCAGCCTGAGCGACAGCGCCACCGCCGACAACCGACGCCAGGACTGATCCGGCCAGCCCGCCCATTACCCCGCCGCCCATCTTCTTGGATACCTGCTGGGCGACGAGCGCCGCTACAACGGGAAGCATGGCTTTCAAAATGGTATCGCTGATGCCGGTCTGCTGCGAAGCCTGGCCGGCAACCTGGCGGCTGACCTCTTTCGATCCGAAAATCTGTCCCAAAATGTTGTTGCCGCCATCAATATCCTGATGCGGCGCTCCCATGGCGCCAACTATGTCCGCAATGTTGCCCAGACCGCCGCCCTCCTCGGTCTTGTGCAGCCCGCCCAGCACGGCAGGGAGAAGTGCACCAACCGCGGCATTGGCCTGATCGGGAGATAGGCCGAACTGGCTGGCAAGGCCGCCGACGTCGATCTGCGGCGTGGAACTGCCCTGCTCACCGCCGCCAAGTGCACCCTGCAAAAGATTTCCCAATATATCCATGACCTTACTCCCAACTGACCAAAACCCACGCAAATCCGTTGGTATTGCGTGTCTTACGCTTGTAGCATCAGGTCCTCAACAATAGCCATGACGATTCGAGTGTCTGGCACGGTATGGGAGTATCGATATGAGCATTTTCGGCATGATCAAGGACGCCATTTTCGGCAAGGCCGCGCAGGCGGCGCCCGTTGCGGCGACACAAGCAGCAGCGCCCACACCCGCTCCAGCACCCACCCCCGGGCCGGTGGATATCGAGGCGATCCTCACTGCCGCAGCCGCGTCCGTGAACTACGAGACGAACTGGCGCACATCGATTGTCGACCTCATGAAGCTGTGTGGCCTCGATTCGAGCCTTTCGAACCGCAAGGAGCTTGCAACCGAGCTGGGCTATACGGGCGACATGAATGATTCCGCCTCGATGAATATATGGCTGCACCGCCAGGTAATGAACAAACTAGCGGCCAATGGCGGCCATGTTCCCGCCGACCTGAAAGACTAGACTTTCGCACTCCGGGGGCGGCGGGCCCAGCCTACTGTCTCGCCGCCATTGCCTTTGCAGCGCGCCCTCGTCTACATGCCGCGCCATCATGCCGCATGTGCGCCACAGTTTTTCACTCAGTGGGCCATCCCGCGCCCTCGACCCCCGCGTCAATGCGATGCGGGGCGACCTTGCCGATGTTTCGCTCGCGGGCAAGCACTTCTCTCCGCACTATGCCAGCCCGGTCGAACGTTTTTGCGCCGTTCTCCATACCCCGGTCTGCGAAAAACCCGAAGGCCGGCAGGTTTCGGAGCTTCTGGCAGGCGAGGCGTTCATGCTGCTCGATGTTTCAGGTGGCTGGGCGTGGGGCTACTGCAAGCACGATCATTATGTCGGCTATGTCCTCGCCGAGGTCTTGACCGAAGCCGCCCAACCGATTTCGGACCCGTTGCCCGCCGATCCCGTGGAAGCGGCGAAGCACTTCCTCGACCAGCCCTATGTCTGGGGCGGGCGCGGCGGCGGTGGAATCGACTGTTCAGGCTTGATCCAGCGCAGCCTGGCGGTGATCGGTATCGCAGCGCCACGCGACAGCGACATGCAAATGTCCGTGCTGGGAAATAACCTGCCTGCCGGGGCGGCGCTCCAGCGGGGCGACCTCGTCTTTTTCCCCGGCCATGTAGGGATTATGGCGGATGCGGAAAATCTGGTTCACGCCACGGAGCATTCCGGGCGGACCTTGATCGAGCCCCTGGCTGACGTCGTTGGCCGGATCGGCAAGGATCATCCGGACCCAATCCTTGCCCGACGGCGGACCGGAAAATGACCGGCGTCTTCATCGACGGCGGTCACGGGACGACCGGCCTTGAAATCCACGAGCGGTTGGCGGGCCGAACGGACGTTACCGTTATCGAAATCGACGGAGCCCGGCGCAAAGACGCCGGTGCCCGGCGCGAGGCGTTAAACGACGCGGATATCGTCGTGCTGTGCCTCCCGGACGAGGCCGCTCGCGAGGCAGTGGCGCTTGTAACAAATGGCCGGACCAGAATCATCGACGCTTCGACCGCGCACCGCACGGCGCCGCATTGGACCTTCGGTTTTCACGAAATCGGCGGTCGCGGGATGGACTTGTTGAGAGATGCCAAGCGCGTCTCGAACCCGGGTTGCTACTCGACGGGCTTCCTCGCCCTCGTGACGCCGCTGGTGCGCGAAGGCCTTATTCCTGTTGATTGGCCGCTCACCGTCAATGCCGTTTCGGGCTATTCGGGCGGCGGCAAAGCCATGATTGCCGAATTTGAATCCAGCGCCACCGACACAGCATGGCGCACTTACGCACTTGGCCTTGCGCACAAACACGTTCCCGAGATGCAGCGCCACGCCGGGCTCGCTCACGCACCGCTTTTTGCCCCTTCGGTGGCGAACACGTATCGCGGGATGATCGTCGACGTACCGCTTCAGGTGGGGGCAATGCCTGGCAAACCGTCCTCCGAGGCGATCCGCACGGCCCTTTCTGCACATTATGAGGGCAGCCCCATCGTATCGCCTGTCTGGGGGTTCAGCGAAGCCAATTTGACGATCGAGCACGCCGCAAACACGGACCGACTAGACCTTTTCGTGTTCTCGAACACAGAGGATACGCAGGTCCGGCTTGTCGCGGCGCTCGACAATCTTGGCAAAGGCGCTGCCGGAGCGGCGGTGCAAACGCTCAACATCATGGCCGGATTGGCGGAGACCGAAGGCCTCCGCCTCTAGCCCGTCAAGCCGCAGCCCGTTCAGGTTTGGCATTCGCCTCGAGCCAAGTGAGCACTTTTTCCGGAGCACTCTCGCCATAGGGGTCGGAATCGGAGCCGTCATCGTTGATGCCCGGCTCTTCGAGGAAGGCAACGATCTTTCCGTCCTCGACCACCATTGCATAGCGCCACGAGCGATAGCCGAAGCCAAGGTGGTCCTTGTCGATCAGCATACCCATCCGGCGCGTGAAGTGGCCCGAACCGTCAGGCAACAGCTTCACCTTTTCAATACCCAGCATCTTGCCCCACTGGAACATCACGAACGCATCGTTGACGGACAGGCAGTAAACCTCGTCCGCGCCGGCCTTGCGCAGCGCGTCATAACTGGCTTCGTAGGCTGGGCACTGTTCGCTCGTGCAAGTCGGCGTGAACGCACCCGGAAGCGCGAAAACAACGATGCGCTTGCCGGCGAAAATTTCGTCACTGGTCACATCCTGCCAGCGGAAAGGGTTTGGTCCGCCAACTTTTTCGTCGCGGACGCGGGTCTTGAATGTGACATTTGGAACATGGCGGTTCAGCATTTCATTCTCCGTGAATGGGTTTCGGCGCATCTGCGCGTGGCCCGCTCATGAACAATCTAGACTAAGAAAGAAAACCGATTGATAAGGTAAGACTAATCGATCCTGTCGATTTATCTGCCCATATTTTGCTTCCAATCGTTCGGCGATTGGCCAACACTGATTTCAACAATAACGGGGAGAGAAAGATGACCTTGGCACGCATTCGCGGGATGGGACCCGCATTGTTCGGACTGCTGTCCGCAACCGCTATTGCGCAAACACCCGACTTCTCTGCGAAGCCGGCCAGCCCGGCGACGATCGCCGCCCAAGCCGCCGCGCGCGCCGCGCTTCCGAAGGACGACGGCAGTGATGCCGCTTTTGCTTCGCAGGGATTTATTGCGACACGTGCCGACCCGATCATCCGCAACAAGGACGGCAAGCCCGTCTGGAATCTTGCTGCCTATGACTGGATGAAGGGCGACGTACCGGCCACGGTCAACCCCGCCCTGTGGCGGCACGTGTCAATCCTGCGAAAGAATGGCCTGTTCAAACTGGCCGAGGGCGTGTGGCAGGTTCGGGGATTCGACCTTTCGAACATGACGGTGATTGGTGGCAGGACGGGCTGGATCCTGATCGATCCGCTCACCAATCGCGAAACCAGCGCTGCCGCACTCGAACTTGTCAATCAGCAACTCGGGACAAAACCCGTCGTCGCCGTCATCTATACGCACAGCCATGCGGACCATTTCGGAGGCATTCGTGGGATCGTTTCGCCCGAGGATGTGAAGTCAGGGAAGGTCGCGATTATCGCGCCGGAACATTTCACCGAGGAAACTGCATCGGAGAACGTAATTGGCGGGCCCGCAATGGGCCGTCGTGCGTCGTTCCAGTTCGGCAGTGCACTTGCGCCCGGCGCACACGGACAGATGGGCTCTGGCATCGGCACGGCGGTCGCGGCGGGAGAAATCACCTTGCTCACGCCGAGCGATACGGTCACGAGAACGGGAGAGACGCGTATGATCGACGGCGTGACGCTCGAATTCCAGATGGTGCCTGAAAGCGAGGCACCAGCGGAGTTGAACGTCATGCTTCCGGAGCGCCGAACGCTCCTGATCGGGGAAATCGCGACTTGCTCGCTTCACAATATCTTGACCCCACGTGGCGCCCAGGTCCGCGATGCGCTTGCTTGGGCCAATTACCTGACCGAAGCGATCCGTCTTTACGGCGATCGGACCGAGACCGTTGCGGCAAGCCATTGCTGGCCGCATTTCGGGAAGGAGGAAGTGCGAACCTATCTCACGCTGCAGCGGGACAACTACAAATATCTTCATGATCAGACGGTCCGGCTGATGAACAAGGGGCTGACTCAAGCCGAAATTGCCGAAGCCCTGATTCCACCGCCTGCGCTAACCAACGAATGGACCAATCGGGGCTATTACGGAACCTACAGCCACAACTCGAAAGCAATCTATCAGCGCTATCTGGGCTGGTATGATGCCAATCCGGCGAACCTCAATCCGCACACGCCCGTTGAAAGAGCAAAGCGCTATGTCGATGCCATGGGCGGTGCAGGCCGGGTCGTGGCTTTGGCCAAGGCGGCGATGGTCAGCGGCGACTATCGCTGGTCTTCGGATATCTTGAATCAGCTTGTCTTCGCCGATCCCGAAAATACAGCTGCCAAGGCGCTACTGGCGGATTCATATGAGCAGCAGGGCTATCAGGCCGAAGCGGCAACATGGCGGAACATGTTCCTTTCCGCAGCGCGGGACTTGCGCGAAGGGCCCAAGGCGAGCGTCGGGACGACAAGCCTCGACCTGATCTCGGCGATCCCGACCGGCCTGCTGCTCGATTCGATTGCGACGCGCCTCGATCCTGCCGTGATCGGCGGGAAAGCGCTGGCGCTCAATTTCCATTTCGCGGACCGCGACGAGAAGGCGCGGATCACGGTCGAGAACGCCGTCATGATCGCCGAAATGGGCGAAGCACATGCCAAGCCCGTAGTGACGCTGACGGGTCCGCGGCAATTCTTCCTGGGCCTGTTCTTCCTGAAACTCCCTTTGGCGCAGCTCGAGGCCTCCGGGCTCAAGGTCGAAGGAGACCGCACGGCGATCGAAGCCTTGCAGGCTGCAATCGAAACGCCGCCCAATGTGTTCAACATCGTAACGCCTTAGCTGATCACCTTGTGCAATTCGTTGAACGGAACGGTCTTGTCCGGGCGGATATCGCCCGGCAGGCCGAGCACGCGTTCAGCAATGATGTTGCGCAGGATCTCATCCGTACCGCCGGCGATGCGCAAACCTGCCGACCAGAAATAGCCCTGCCGAAGCGCCTCAAGGTGCGGCAGCGGCGACGCATCGACTCCGGCGAGCAGCCCGGCACTTTCAGCCATGTCGCCCGCAAAACTGCCCATATCCTGCATCAGCTTCGCGACCACGACTTTCGAGATGCTCGATTCAGGACCCGGTGTCCGCCCTGACGAGATGGCCGACATCGTCCGCATCCGCGTCAGGGAGATGCCGCGATCCTGAATGTAGACGTCGGCAATCTTCTGGCGGACATGGGTCTGTTCGAGCATGTTGCCTTCATCGGCTTCGATCGCCCGCGCCAGTTCGATCATCGACCGGGCATCTGGTGAATTGACCGGCTTTCCGCCAACGGCAAGCCGCTCGTTCATCAATGTCGTCAGCGATACGCGCCAGCCATCGCCGACATCGCCGAGCCTGTGATCGTCGGCAATGCGGACGTCCGTGAAAAAGACTTCGTTGAACTCGCTCGCGCCGGCCATCTGCTTGATCGGGCGGACCTCGACACCGGGCGCGTGCATGTCGATGATGAACATGGTCAGCCCCTTGTGCTTTGGCTGGGTCGGGTCGGTTCGCGTGACGACGATGCCGTAATCCGCCCGGTGTGCACCGGACGTCCACACCTTCTGACCGTTGACGACCCAGTCGCCCCCGTCACGCTCCGCCTTGGTGCGAATGCCCGCAAGGTCGGACCCTGCGGCGGGCTCGGAAAAGAGCTGGCACCAGATTTCTTCCCCGCGCATCGCGGCGGGAACATAGCGCTGAATGATCTCCGGACGGCCGTGTGTGAAAACCGTCGGGATGCACATGCCGAGGCCAATCGCATAGATGCCCGAAGGCACCCAGTATTTGCTCTCTTCCTGCCCGAAGATGATCTGCTGCATCGGCGTTCCGCCCTGCCCGCCAAGCACCTTGGGCCAAGTGATCCCGACATAACCGGCGGCAAATTTCTTCGCCTGCCAAGCCTTGGCGCGGGAAACCAGATCGACATCGCCTTCATAGGGCGTCTTGTATTCGGCGGCATTGGCGGCAAGCCAGCTGCTGACCTGTGTGCGATAGGCGCCTTCTTCGGGGGTATCTTCGAAATCCATCTCTCTCTCCTCAGGCCGCGAGATCGGTGTTGCGTTGTTCAAGCGCACGGACGAGCTGATCGGACCAGAAAGTTCGCGAACCGAGGCTCAGGGCCAGCAGCCGCGCCCGCCGGTAGAAGAACTGGCAATCGCTTTCCCAAGTGAAGCCGATGCCGCCATGAAGCTGGACGTTCTCTTCCGCCGCGAACTGGAGCGCATCAATCGCCGCGACCCGGGCGCCAGCCGCCGCGAGCGCAAGCTCGGGCGCACCGGTCAGGAGAGCCCAGGCGCCGTAATAGGCGTGGCTGCGGGCGAGTTGGTTCTTGATGTACATATCGGCGCAGCGATGCTTGACGGCCTGATAGCCCCCGATGCGGCGGCCGAACGCGATCCGCTCCTTCGCATAATCGACAGCCATTTCCATCGCGGCATCGGCTCCGCCCAGCCCTTCGAAGGCGAGCAGCACGGCCGTACCCTGGAGGTGCCGCGCGCGGAGCCGTTCCGCTTCGTCGCCGCGTGCGAGCACGGTGCACGGCGAATTCGAAAAATCCAGCCTTGCGGACTTGCGAACCAGATCAACGGTTTCGCACGGCGCGCGGACCACCCCTTCGGCGGACAGGTCGACAAGGGCGATGACGAGCGCGCCATCTCCGTCGCGGGCGGTGACGATTGCGAAATCGGCCGCAAGACCATCCGCCACGGGCAATTTGGCGCCGGTCAGGCGATCGCAGACGCACATAAGCCGGGGCGCCCCGTCGGGCTTTGCGGCATCGCCTTCCATCCATGCGACTGTCCCGATTGCCGAGCCGTCTGCGAGTTTCGGAAGCCAGGCTGCCTGCGCCGCTTCGTGGCCGCTGGCCATCAGCAATTCGGTGGCCATCAGGACCGAGGACGTGAAGGGAACCGGAGACAGCGCCCGGCCCACTTCTTCCGCGAGCACGCAAAGCTCAAGGACCGAAAGCCCCAGCCCGCCGTGCTCTTCCGGGATGCGCAGGCCGGTCCAGCCGAGCTCCGTGATCTGGCGCCAGAGCGCCGCATCGTGCGTTGCATCGCCCTCCATCACCGCGCGGGCCTTGTCGCGGCCCGATTGCGCGGCGAGGAACTTGCGCGCTTCATCGCGCAGTGCCTCTGCCTCTTCCGAAAACTGGAAGTTCATCGCTCTCTCCTCTTATCGTTGGAAACAGCGATGGCACAGCGCGGGGAGCGGTTCAACTGACATTGGTGTCAATGCAACCGATCCTTAAGCCTTGGCGGGTAAGAGTCGCGCGCATGAAATTCGAAGGCCCCACGCCCGAAACCGAAACCCGCCAGGTCAGCGTCTCGTTTGCGGCGTTCATCGTGGTGGCGGCATTCGCCCTGTTCGGGATCGCCATGGCCGTGAACACGGTCATTACTCCTCGCGCGCCCGCAGCGACACAGGCGGAAACGATCCCTCCGCCCGAAGAGAATTACGAGTCCCCCCCGCCGCCGCCACTGCCCGCCGTGACCCAGCCCGATCCGACGGCGGTGACCGAGCCGGACCCGGCGGAGTCATCCGAAAACGAGCCGGCGCCCGAGGCCGCACAACCCGCGCCCGCCGCAGCCGCGCCCGTCCTTGCGGCAGCCCCGGCGCCACGCAGTCCGGCTAGCGAAACCGCGGCAGCAGGCGCTCCGCCCGCCGACACGCACGACGCCTCCTTCCCGACGCACCGCGCCGCCAAACCCGCCGCCCCGGCAACGGCATCGCCCACAGGAGGCAACTAGCCGCCTTGAAATCCGGTCGATCGTGTATTATATAAATAATACACTTGAACAATCGCGGAGTCGATCATGGCGAAGGACGGAAAGAAGGCCCGCAAGGGCGACAAGCCAACGGGCCCAAAGCGGCCGAAAGGCCCAAAAATCCCCAAGAAAGTGGGCAGCATCAAGATCCCCAAGGAATTGCGGCGCGAAGGCCAGGGCCTGATCGACGCGCTGAAGGGCCTGCTCGCAACCGAAATCGCCGCCGCCGCGATCACCGCGCTGGCCCGCAGCCCTCGCATGAAGCGGCAGGAAGACTGAGGGCAGCCAGCCCACCCCCAATCGTCATCGCGACCCCGGACCTGTTCCGGGAGAAGCAGTCCAGTAAAATGCCCGGCATTCTGGACTGCTTCGTGGCTTCGCTCCTTGACGAGAGAACAAATAGGGATCAAAAGCATGTTTACCCGGCTGTAGGAAAGAGGAATTCGAACGGTGTGCCGCCTTTCGAAACGCCCCTTTGCGCCTTCAGCCCCAACCGCACATCCGGCGAGGGAGGCCGACATGCACCACGATACCCAGCTCCGCGACGCAGCCCGCGCAATCTACGAAGCCGTCTATCCGGGCGAGGAATGGTCCCCGCTGCGCTTCGAGGAGGCCGAACGCTTCGGGTCGGTGCATTACCGGAATGCCGTGGACGCGGCGCGCAAGGTGCGGCTGGAATTCGCGGGGGATCTGGGGGCGCGGCAGTTAGGGTTGTTTTAGGAGGGGTGCCCGTCACCCGTCATTGCGACCCCGGACGTGTTCCGGGGGAAGCAATCCAGCACGCTGTCCGGCAATCTGGATTGCTTCGTCGCTTTGCTCCTCGCAATGACGATGCAGCTAAACACCCTCCCGCGCTGGCCAACGCCTTACGTCAAAATTATCAGGAGGTACGTCACCAATGACCGATACGCCGATCACGGGCACCTGCCATTGCGGCGCGGTGCGCATTACCCTGCCCCGCAGGCCGGACTATATCAATGATTGCAACTGCACCTTGTGCACCACGCTGGGGGCGCTCTGGTGCTATTTTCCGGTGGCGGAAGTGCGGATCGAAGCCGCGCCGGGCGCCATCGCCGCCTATATCCGCGCCGACCTGGACGAAACCTGGCTCTCCACCCACCACTGCACGACCTGCGGAACAACCACCCACTGGGCGCCGCTGCCGGGACGATCGCTCGACCGGATGGGCGTGAATGTGCGGATGTTTGACGAGGAGGTGATGGCGGGGGTTGAGGTTCGGGAGGTGGATGGGCGGGGGTGGTGAGATTGTCCGCGTGAAACGCGTTGCCGCCGCATGCCCATAACTCGGTACCACGGCTTGCAGTTCATATGGCGCTATCGAGCAAGCCGGCCCGCCCCGTCGGATTTCAGATCAGCGGATCGTGGGACCATTGGAGCAAGGCTTGTCGCTGGCGGGGGCGGCAGAATATGTCCCCGGGCAGGCAATGGGCGCGTATCTGCGCGGCGTGGCGGGCAAAGCCGCGCCAGCGCCTGATCTGGATTGCGTCGATTTCCGGCAGGCGGCGGCCGAGATAATAGCGGTAATACCATTGGAACCAGCCGCGCGGATCGGGGCCGTAGATCCAGCCATTCTCCCTCCAGACGCGCAGGGGCTGCCTGCTCTTCACCCCGAAATAGTTGAGCGCCGGATCGGCGACGGGGCCGATCCTTGCCTTTTCAAACCAGCTGCGCGGCAGTTCATCGGTGCAGTCGTTGCAATATTTCCCCTCGAACACGCCCATTTCGAGCATCTGGGACGGCGTGTAGAAAGGCTGGAACGACGGATCGAATTCCTGCCCCTCGGGCGCGGACAGCACATAGCGATAGCCGGACTGCATCCTGTCATGAACTTCGATCGTCTGCCCGATGCTCATGCAGCGTGCCTCGCCCCTATTCCGCCGCGTCCAGCTCCAGCTCGGTCGCCGCCGCGCGCTTCCCCCGCGCCAGCAGCGGTTTGAGATACCCGCCGGTATAGCTCCGCGGATTTTCCGCCACTTGCTCCGGCGTGCCTTCGGCGATCAGCTCGCCGCCCTTCACACCGCCTTCGGGACCGAGGTCGAGGATCCAGTCGGCCGTCTTGATGACGTCGAGATTATGCTCGATCACCACCACGGTGTTGCCCTGCTCGACCAGCGCGTGGAGGACTTCGAGGAGTTTGCGCACATCCTCGAAATGGAGGCCGGTCGTGGGTTCATCAAGGATATAGAGCGTCTGGCCGGTCGCACGACGGCTGAGTTCCTTGGCGAGCTTCACGCGCTGCGCCTCCCCGCCTGAAAGCGTCGTTGCCTGCTGGCCGACGGTGACATAGCCGAGGCCGACTTCCGCCAGCATCGCCATCTTGTCGCGGATCGAGGGGACGGCCTTGAAAAATTCGACCGCGTCCTCGACCGTCATGTCGAGCACGTCGGCGATCGACTTGCCCTTGAATTTCACTTCCAGCGTTTCGCGATTGTAGCGCTTGCCGTGGCAGACATCGCACTGGACATAGACGTCCGGCAGGAAGTGCATCTCTATCTTGATGACGCCATCGCCCTGGCACGCCTCGCAGCGGCCGCCCTTGACGTTGAAGCTGAAGCGGCCGGGCTTGTATCCGCGCGCGCCGCTTTCGGGGAGGCCGGCGAACCAGTCGCGGATGTTGGTGAAGGCGCCGGTATAGGTGGCGGGGTTGCTGCGCGGGGTGCGGCCGATGGGGGACTGGTCGATATCGATGACCTTGTCGAGATATTGCAGCCCCTCGATCTTTTCATGCTTGCCGGCGACGAGGCGGGCGCCGTTGAGCGCGCGCGCGGACGCGGCGTAGAGCGTGTCGATCGTGAGGCTCGACTTGCCCGAGCCGCTGACGCCCGTCACGCAAGTGAAAGTGCCGAGCGGGATCGAGGCGGTGACGTCGCGCAGGTTGTTTTCGCGCGCGCCCTTCACGGTCAGCTTCTTGCCGGTGCCCTTGCGGCGCTTTTTCGGGACAAGGATTTCGCGGCGGCCGGTGAGATAGTCTGCCGTCAGGCTGTTTTCGGCACCCTCTATGTCCGCCAGCGTACCGCGCGCCACGACTTCGCCGCCGTGGACGCCCGCGCCGGGGCCCATGTCCAGGATGTAGTCGGCGTGGCGGATCGCATCCTCGTCATGCTCGACGACGATGACGGTGTTGCCGAGATCGCGCAGCCGCTTCAGCGTTTCGAGAAGGCGGTCATTGTCGCGCTGGTGGAGGCCGATGCTGGGCTCGTCGAGGACATAGAGCACGCCCGACAGGCCCGAGCCGATCTGGCTGGCGAGGCGGATGCGCTGGCTCTCCCCCCCCGAAAGCGTGCCCGAGGTGCGGTTGAGGTTGAGATAATCCAGCCCGACATTGTTGAGGAAGCCCAACCGTTCGTTGATTTCCTTGAGGATCGCCCTGGCGATCTGGCGCTGCTGGTCATTCAGACGTTCATCGAGCGTGCCGAACCATTTGTGCGCATCGACCACCGAAAGCCGCGCGGCGTCGCTGATCGTCGCATCCGCGATCCGGACGGCCAGCGCCTCGGGCTTCAGGCGCGCGCCGCCGCAGGTCTCGCACGGGGCCGAGGCCTGGTATTTCGCCAGCTCCTCGCGCATCCAGGCGCTTTCGGTCTGGAGCAGGCGACGGTTGAGATTGCCGATCACGCCGTTGAACGACTTGTTCACGTCGTAACTCTTCTTGCCGTCCTGGAAGGTCAATCGGATCACCGTCCCGCCCGAGCCGTTGAGGATCACGTCTCGGATCGCGTCAGGCAGCTGGTTCCACGGAGTGTCGAGCGAGAAATCATAGTGCCGCGCGAGGCTTGCCAGCACCTGCATGTAATAGGGGCTGGGCGGGTTTGACTTGGCCCAGGGCACGATCGCCCCGGCCTTGATCGAAAGGGCTTCGTTGGGGATGACCAGTTCGGGGTCGAAATAGAGCTTCTCGCCCAGCCCGTCGCACGCCGGGCACGCGCCCTGCGGGGCATTGAAGCTGAACAGCCGCGGTTCGATTTCGGGAATCGTAAAGCCCGAGACCGGACACGCGAATTTCTCGCTGAACACGATCCGGCCCGGGGGGGCATTGTCGCCCAGGGCCTGCCGGGCCTCGACCGGCTCGGCGGGCGCATCGGCGAGGTCGAGATAGGCCAGCCCCTCGGCGAGCTTCAGTGCGGTTTCGAATGAATCCGCCAGCCGCGTCTCTATCCCTTCGCGGACGACGATCCGGTCGACCACGATCTCGATGTCATGCTTGTATTTCTTGTCGAGCGCGGGGGCGTCCTCGATGTCGAAGAACAGCCCGTCGATGCGGACGCGGGTGAAGCCCGCCTTCTGCCATTCGGCGAGTTCCTTGCGATACTCTCCCTTGCGGCCGCGCACGGCAGGCGCGAGCAGGTAAGCGCGCGTGCCCTCGGGCAGGGCCATGACACGATCGACCATCTGGCTGACAGTCTGCGCCGTGATCGGCAGGCCCGTTGCCGGCGAATAGGGAATCCCGACCCGCGCCCACAGGAGCCGCATATAATCATAGATCTCGGTCACGGTCGCGACCGTCGAACGCGGATTGCGGCTCGTCGTCTTCTGCTCGATGCTGATCGCGGGGCTGAGCCCCTCGATATGGTCGACATCGGGCTTCTGCATCATTTCAAGGAACTGGCGCGCATAGGCCGAAAGCGACTCGACATAGCGCCGCTGCCCTTCGGCGTAGATCGTATCGAATGCCAAGCTCGACTTTCCCGAGCCCGAAAGCCCGGTAATGACCGTCAGCGTATCGCGCGGGATATCGACATCGACGCTCTTCAGGTTGTGTTCGCGCGCGCCGCGCACCGAAATATGAGTCAACATGGCTTTCTCTGTTCCACATATGTTCGTGAGACGCAAGTGGCCGAAAGCGCGGCACACGTCCGTCGATCAGAAGCGGACGCTCGTCGAACTGATTACAACTGTAATCGAATAGCGGAAGACACGCCGAATCGCCTCGCCTAGTCCATTTTCCAGGCGCCACCCCCCTTCCCCCAAGGCGCCTGAAACGAGGAGATTGGTTATGCGTAAGATCATTATTCTTCCAGCTCTGGCAGCCGTTCTTGGAGCGGCGCTTCCCGCCCAGGCCGGTGTCACTCAGGTCGCGAGGCAGAAGGTCGTGAGGTTTCACGACCTCGATCTGTCGAAGCCAGCCGATCGAAAGAAGCTGGAATTCCGTGTCAGGCACGCCGCCCGCGTTGTCTGCAATATTGTAGACATCCGCAACGTCCCACGTACGTCAGACGCCGCCGAATGCTACAACCGCGCAATCGGCGGTGCGCGCCAGCAGCTCGCGGTTCGCGGAATCGACGTCCAACTTGCCAGCCTTTGACTCCGCTCGTCGAACAAACCGGCTTGCTTGTCCAAGGAATCGAGGCATTCGCCGCCTACCTGTGTTATTTGTCTAATACACTTGCACGTTGGTCGAACGCGACAGGCCGGCTCCGGCAAGATGATCTAAACACCTGACTGTGCCGCAGCGTCCCCCATCCCTTAACTCCGCTGCGGCACAGCCAAAAATTCGAGGAGATTTAAAATGAAAAAGTCCGTCCTGGCCCTTGCCGCCATCGCAAGCGCCCTATCGTCAGTACCTGCCATGGCAGCGACATCCTCCACTTCCGTCCGCACGGCCGACCTGAACCTCGCCAGCGCGGCGGGGCGTGAAGCCCTGGCACGGCGTATTTCATTTGCCGCGAAGCGCGTATGCATCGTCGAAGGCGACCGCAGCCTCGTGGCCATGGTCAATGGAAACAAATGCTACGAAGACGCCGTGAATTCCGCGCAGCGCAAGGTGGCGTCCGTTCCGGGCGGCATTGCCCTCGCCAGTAACTGACCCGATCGTGGTCATGACCCGATAGGGGGCCGCGTTCCCGACGCGGCCCCCTTTTTTTTTGTTGCGGTCCGGCCTTTTCATCGCCGTTGCCGCCGCCTAGAGAGCCTCGAATTTTGAGGGAATTTGGGCATGAGCGAGCCGCTTCGCGTTGCATTGGCAGGATTGGGAACAGTTGGCGGCGGCGTCATCAAGCTGCTTGAGGCCAATCGGGACCTCATTGCCCGGCGCGCGAGCCGCCCGATCGAGATCGTCGCTGTTTCGGCCCGCGACCGGCATCGCGACAGGGGCGTCGACATTTCGGGCTTTGGCTGGAGCGACGATCCGGTTGCCCTCGCCTCGCGCGACGATGTGGATGTTGTCGTCGAACTGATCGGAGGGTCCGACGGTCCGGCGCTTGCGTTGTCGAGGGCAAGCATTGCCGCCGGAAAGGCCTTTGTCACGGCGAACAAGGCCATGATCGCCCATCATGGCATCGAACTGGCGCAGGCGGCAGAGGCAGCCGATGTCGCGCTGAAATACGAAGCGGCCGTCGCTGGCGGGATCCCCGTGATCAAGGGGTTGCGCGAAGGCGCCGCCGCCAACGAGATCACCCATGTCTACGGAATCCTGAACGGCACGTGCAACTACATCCTGACGACAATGGAAAGCGAAGGTCACGATTTTGCAGACGTTCTCGCCGATGCCCAGGCGCTCGGCTATGCCGAAGCCGATCCGAGTTTCGATATCGACGGGATCGATGCCGCACATAAGCTTTCCATCCTTGCAACCTTGTCATTTGGCACGCGCCTCGATTTCGACGCAGTCCATATCACTGGAATCCGCGACGTCCTGGCCGGAGACATAGCGCAAGCGCGGGCGCTCGGATTCCGTGTCCGGCTGGTCGGGCTCGCAGCTTCGGGTGCGGAAGGGCTTTTCCAGCGCGTTCATCCCTGCCTAGTTCCCGCAAGCCACCCGCTCGCTCATGTCGCTGGGTCGATGAATGCCGTCGTCGCCGAGGGCAATTTTGTCGGCAGGCTGTTTTTCGAAGGCCGCGGGGCCGGCGAAGGGCCGACCGCATCCGCCGTCGTTGCCGACCTGATCGATATCGCGCGTGGAGAATATGGACCGGCCTTTGCCATGCCAGTCGCGAGCCTTGCACATCCCGGCGCAGCCGACCCGGGCAAGAGGATCGGGCGGGCCTATCTGCGCTTCATGGTCGCAGACCGGACAGGCGTCCTTGCCGAACTGACGGCCGCAATGCGCGATGCCGGCGTTTCGATCGAAAGCATGATCCAGCGCGGCGAAGCACCCGGCGGCGGCGTTCTTGTCGTCATGACCACGCACGAAGGGCCCGAAAGCGCCGTGGCCGCCGCGCTTTCCGCGCTGTCGGATTCGCCAAGCCTTGTCGGCGCACCGATCATGATGCCGATTCTCGATTTCTAGGGCGGGGCGAGCACTGGCGATTTCGCTCGCAATGACGATTCTAATGGCAGCGACGCTTCCGGAGGCAATTTCTCACCGGCAATCGGCAGCGACATAATGAATGCCATTCTCGACATTATAATACTCCTCGCCTATCGGCGTGGCACGTCTCCTTGCAGAGGATAACAATTCCAATGGTCACCCCGTCAAAAGTCCTTGATCGCGTCCTTGTCCTCGAAATGGTGCGCGTAACCGAGGCTGCGGCAATCTCGGCCTCCAAGCTGATCGGCCGTGGCGATGAAAAGGCGGCGGATGCAGCCGCTGTCGAAGCGATGCGGGCGGCGCTCAACGAACTGGCGATGGACGGCACCGTCGTAATCGGGGAAGGCGAGCGCGACGAAGCACCGATGCTGTTTATCGGCGAAAAAGTCGGGAGCGCGATCGGCACGGGTCCGAAAATTGACATCGCTCTCGATCCGCTCGAAGGCACCACGATTACCGCCAAAGCAGGCCCCAACGCCCTTGCCGTGTTGGCCGTCGCCGAAGAAGGAAACCTTCTCAACGCGCCTGACGTCTATATGGACAAACTTGCGGTCGGCCCCGGATATCCCGAAGGAATCATCGACCTCGCGAAGACCCCAACAGAAAACGTGACGGCCGTGGCAAAGGCGAAAGGCGTCCAGCCCCACGAGATCATCGTCTGCGTGCTCGACCGACCGCGCCACGAAAAACTGATTGCGGAGCTGCGGAGTATCGGCTGCGGAATCATGCTGATTCCCGATGGAGACGTGGCGGGCGTGATCGCCGTCACCGACCCGGACACGACGATCGACGTTTACATGGGGTCAGGCGGA
The DNA here is from genome assembly GCA_041916635.1 of Sphingomonadaceae bacterium. Taxonomy (GTDB): domain Bacteria; phylum Pseudomonadota; class Alphaproteobacteria; order Sphingomonadales; family Sphingomonadaceae; genus Aquisediminimonas. The sequence goes on from JAYRZE010000001.1 coordinate 2,749,795, forward strand.
GCCCCCGAAGGCGTTCTGGCGGCGGCGGCGCTGCGTTGCGTGGGCGGCCAGTTCAAGGGACGCCTGTTGTTCCGGAACGACGATGAAAAAGCCCGAGCCCGCAAATGGGGTATCGAAGATCTCGATCACATCTACGACCTTCAGGAGCTGGCGCGGGGAGACTGCATCTTTGCCGCGACGGGCGTGACGGACGGTTCGCTGCTCGACGGTGTGAAGCGCCTCAAGAACGGAACGATGACCACCGAAAGTGTGGTGATGCGAGCAAGCTCGGGCACGGTGCGCTGGGTAAAAGGTGAACATCACAAGGGTGTACGTAGCTAATTTCTCTCTCGCCAGTGCTGTCATAGGCCTGTAATACAGCCTTGATGCCCAGCCCGCCGCTAGACACCGACAATCCCGATTTTGGTCGCGACTGGATTGCGCCTTATGAAGAAGAGGCAGCGCTTGCGCCTCCCCCGCCGTCGCTATGGGCCGTCCGCTGGAAATGGATCAGGCGCGGAATTGCCGCCTCTGCAGCGCTTTTCGTCCTGCTCTTTCTCTGGCTTGTGGTCACGGCGCCGCTTTCCAAATCACTCCAGCCGATCGCGCCGCCGCAGCTCACCCTGCTCGCCAAGGACGGCCAGGCCTTCGCGCGCAACGGCGCTGTTATAGCCGAGCCCGTCCAGGTCGCGAAGCTGCCGGATCATGTGACGCAGGCCTTTATCGCGATTGAAGACCGACGCTTCTATTCGCACTGGGGGATCGACCCGCGCGGGCTGGCGCGCGCCGCGATCAACAATCTGGGCGACGGCGGCACACAGGGCGGCAGCACGATCACGCAGCAGCTTGCAAAAATCACCTTCCTGACACCCAAGCGCAGCCTGACGCGCAAGGCCCGTGAAATGCTGATCGCGTTCTGGCTCGAGGCCTGGCTGACAAAGGACGAGATTCTCGAACGCTATCTTTCGAACGTCTATTTCGGCGACAATGTTTACGGCCTGAGAGCCGCATCGCTCCATTATTTCTACCGCCAGCCCGAACGTCTGACACTCTCGCAAGCCGCGATGCTTGCGGGGCTTGTCCAGGCGCCGTCGCGCCTTGCCCCGACGAAAAATCCCAAGGCTGCGCAAAAGCGAGCGCGGATGGTGCTCAATGCCATGGCCGCTGCGGGTTTCATCTCCGACGCCAAGGCCAGGGCCACGGCATTTCCGGCGATCGATCACCGGGTCACACCGGGATTGCCCACTGGCACCTATTTTGCCGACTGGGCCATGCCGCAGGCGCGAGCTGTCGCAGAAGAGTCCTACGGCGCGCAGGAGGTCAAGACCACGCTCGATGCCCGGCTCCAGAAGATTGCGCGCTCGGCGATTGCCGGCGCGCCGCTCGGCCGGGCCCAAGTGGCCCTTGTGGCGATGAGGCCCAATGGCGAGGTCGTCGCGATGATCGGCGGGCGGTCCTATGACCAATCGCCCTTCAATCGTGCGACCCAGGCGCGTCGCCAGCCCGGATCGACCTTCAAACTGTTCGTCTATCTCGCAGCGCTCCGATCCGGCATGACGCCCGACAGCATGATCGACGACAGCCCGATCTTGACGGGCGGCTATCGCCCGAAGAACAGCGGAGAGCGGTATCGCGGCGAAATCACGCTCAAACAGGCCTTTGCGCGATCGAGCAATGTGGCTGCGGTCAAGCTTTACGAGAAACTGGGCGGCGAAGCGGTTGTAAAGGCCGCGCGCGACCTGGGGATCAAGAGCCCGCTTTCCGCCGACCCCAGCCTTGCCCTCGGAACTTCGGGCGTGACCCTGCTTGAGCTTACCTCCGCCTATGCGGCCGTTGCAGCAAAGCAATATCCGGTAACCCCGCACGCGATCCCCGCCAAAGAACGTGGCTTTCTGGGCAAGATCCTTTCGTCCGAGCGCTCTTTTGGATCGAGAACGGAGAACATGCTCCTCGAGCTTCTGGCCGCCCCGATCAGCGAAGGAACGGGACATGCGGCTGCTTTGCGCGTCGATGCTTTTGGCAAGACCGGGACCAGCCAGGACAATCGTGACGCGCTGTTCATCGGTTTTGCCGGAGATCTCGTTGTCGGCGTCTGGGTCGGCAACGACGACAACACGTCGCTACGCGGAATCAATGGCGGCAACGTGCCAGCCCGTATCTGGCGAGATTTCATGAGTCGCGCGGTAAGCGGCGCTGCTCCCCCTGTACCGGACCAGCCTGCCAAAGACGAAACCGAGGAAACGCCTGTCCTGCCGCCGATCGAGTTGGGCAATGATGGCACGATCACGGTTGGCAACGACAGCAGTATTTCACTTGACACGAATGTCGGCGATGTCGGCATCAACGTGAAGCTCGACCGAGACGGGCTTTCGCTCGACGCAAAGCCACCGCCCGAAAAGGCGCAGCCGCCAAGTAAGTGATTGCGGCAACCGTCGCCTTCCGCCTAAGCCGTCAGAATGGCCTCTCCCCTCTCCTTTCCTCGCTCGGTTACCGGCCAGGTCTGGGCGTGGCGCGGGGCGGCCGGCGATTGCGACGATCTGGTCGACCAGATCCTGCTCGCGCGCGGTTGCCCGCCCGAATCCTTGCCTGCCTATCGCAACCCGACGATTCGCGATTTCATGCCCGACCCGTCGATCTTCCGGGACATGGACAGGGCCGCTGACCGGCTCGCGGAGGCAGTCCGCTCAGGCGAAAAGGTAACGATCTTTGGAGATTATGATGTCGACGGGGCCACGTCGGCAGCGCTGCTGATACGTCTGTTGCGCGATCTTGGGCTGGAAGCCGGAGCCTATATCCCCGATCGGCTGATGGAGGGTTATGGCCCGTCGGGTGAAGCGCTTGTGAGGCTTGCACAGGGCGGTTCCAGACTGATCGTTACCGTCGACTGCGGCGCGCAGGCATTCGAAGCGATGGAGATGGCCAAGGCCGCCGGCGTCGATGTGATCGTCGTCGATCATCACAAATGCGCGACCGAACTTCCTGCGGCCTTTGCGCTCGTGAACCCCAACCGGCTTGACGAAGATGAAGGCGCCGTCTTCGGGCATCTGGCGGCGGTCGGCGTGGCGTGGTTGCTTGGAGCAGCCCTCATCCGCTGCCTTCGCGACGATGGGTATTTTCGCCATCGACCCGAACCGAAGCTGCTCGAACTGCTGGATATCGTCGCACTTGGGACTGTGGCCGATGTTGCACAACTGCGTGGGCTGAATCGCGCGTTCGTCGCGCAGGGCATCAAGATCATGGCGGCGCGGCGCAATATAGGGCTTGATGCGCTGATCGCCGCATCCCGCCTCAAGCGTGCGCCCGCCTGTTCGGACCTCGGCTTCGCGCTCGGCCCCAGAATCAACGCCGGCGGCCGCGTCGGCAAGTCGGACCTTGGCGTGCGGCTATTGACCACGACGGACCCCGACGAAGCGCGCTCCATTGCTGAAGATCTGGATCGGCTCAACACCGAACGGCGCGCAATCGAGGCCGATGTCCAGGAAGCAGCCGAAGCGCTTGCCGTGGGCCAGGGCAACCGGGCGGTGGCACTGGTCAGCGGGCGCGGCTGGCATCCCGGCGTGATCGGGATTGTTGCGGGGCGGCTCAAGGAGAAATTCAACCGCCCGTCGATCGTCATTGCGCTCGATGATGCCGGTGTCGGCAAGGGATCGGGGCGCTCGATTTCAGGCGTCGATCTCGGCGCTGCGGTCCTTGCCGCCAAGGATGCGGGGTTGCTTGTCGCGGGCGGCGGCCACGCCATGGCGGCGGGCCTGACAGTCGACGCCAGCCGGATCGATGCGCTCGCCGACTTCCTTGAGGACCGGCTGGCGGCCGACATTGCCCGTGCCGGCGACGAACGGAACCTGCTGCTCGACGCGGTGGTAAGCACCGGCGGCGTGACGCCCTCGCTTGTCGAAGCGCTTGACGCAGGCGGCCCTTATGGGATGGGATGGCCCGCGCCCCGGATCGCCGCCGGGCCGATGCGCGTGGTCAAGGCCGATATCGTCGGGACGAATCATGTGCGTGCGGTGATGGCGGGCGACGATGGCAGGTCTTTGAAAGCCGTTGCGTTCCGACAGGCCGAGACCCCGCTCGGCCAATCGCTGCTCGGCGCGGGCCGCGACCGGAAGCTCTGGGTGGCGGGACGCGCGAGGATCGACGATTGGGGAGCGCGTCCGGCAGCCGAACTGCACATAGACGATATCGCCTTTGCCGATTAAGAAAGGAATCGCGCCATGTTCAGCCATATCACTCTGGGAACCAACGATTGGGCGCAAGCAAAACCGTTCTGGCAGGCTGTGATGGCCGCGCTGGGCCAACCGCTGTTCTTCGAGCACGACCGGGGCGTTGCCTATGGCGAGCCCACCGGGCCAAAGATATTCATCGGTCCGGCATTCGATGGAAAGCCCGCGACGCATGGCAACGGCACGCATGTCGCCTTTCTCGCCAAGGATCGCGCAACCGTCGATGCCTTTCACGCGGCGGCCCTGAAGCACGGCGGAAGCGACGAAGGCGCTCCTGGTTTGCGGCCGCATTATCACCCGCATTACTATGGCGCCTATGTCCGCGATCTGGACGGCAACAAGCTTCAGGCCGTTTGCCATTCCAAACATGGTTGACCCGCGCGGCTTTTCTGGTAAGCGCGCGGCTCGCTTTGACGGCCCCTTCGTCTAGCGGTCAGGACGCGGCCCTTTCACGGCTGAAACACGGGTTCGATTCCCGTAGGGGTCACCATGGAAATCGGCGAAGTGGCGAATCATTTGCTTTTCCGCCGAACGCTCTTCCGACAGCGCCGCACGGTCACCGAACCAAGCCTTTGGATCACGGAAATGGTAGCGGAGGAGGAATATTTTTTGGAGACTTATTATATTGATATATAATATTTTTCCTGAGGGTAGCGCTCAAAATACCCCCACTGATACCCCCCAGAATTTCGATGCGGCAAACCGCATGTTTCATGCGGCGATTTGCCCAGTTTTCAGCGCCGGTCACCGCACCTTCCGCTTTGGCGATCACCCATCAGCACGTTCGGCTTCCAGGTAGCGCCGGACACGCATGATGTCCGCCAGCTCACCGTCCAGCATGAGATGAGGTGCGCTCTCACCGCCGAAGGCGGCATTGTCCGTCCGTATCCACGAATAGGCCCGCTGCGGCTCCCGAAAACCGTCCTGATCGCGCTGTGAATACCCATCAAGTTCGATAATCGAGCACGACACTCGGACGAACACTTGCCGACCCCCTGCCCCTTCCAAGGCCGATAGGTCTGCAACTCTATCCCCAACAGTATGGCCGCCTTCTCGTCCGTCACGCCCCATTTCTCGAACAGGCTCAGGCTCGCGAGAACGGACTCGGTAGCTTTCTACTGGGCATCAATGGAATTTACTTCGCCGAGCACTTGCTCCAAATCCCCGCAAAATCGAAATCTTTGTGGATATTTGATAACATGAGAGCATGACGCGATCCACATTGGGGGCACTCGCTTGTCCATTCCCACCAAGTGTAGCCATTGACTACATTGAAGCCATGAGCCACACTGCAAGCGATGAGGTCAGTCACCTACACACGGGTTGCATTGAACGCCCTTCGCAAGATGCCCGTGGGCGCAGCCGAACGGATCATAGGGAAGATCGAGCAATACGCCGCCGACCCATCCTCGCAGGCCAACAATGTCATGGCTCTCAAGGGACGGGAAGGTATCCGTTTAAGAGTGGGTGATTGGCGCGTGATCATGAATGATGACGGCGTTGTTCTGGCGGTTCTCGATATAGGGCCACGTGGCAGCATCTACGGTTGATGGAGACAGATATGGGTGAAATGATTTCGATCCCGCTTGAGGAATATCGCAGCTTGCAGGCTGCCGCCGAAGAGCTGGCCGATCTGCAAGCCTATGACCGTGCTCTGGTGCAGTTGGCAAACGGAGATGAGGAGCTGATTCCTTCCGAATTCGTGAAGCGCATGCTCTCCGGCGAAAGCCCTCTGCGCGTCTGGCGGGAGTTTCGGGGTCTTACCCAAACCGCCCTCGCCGATGCTTCGAATGTCAACCGGGTGCAGATCGCGGATATCGAGGCCGGACGGAAGAACGGCTCGATCGAGACGGTCAAGAAGTTGGCCGAAGCATTGGGCATTACTCTCGATGAATTGATTTGAGAGCAGTGCGGCAAACGCTAACTTTTCGGACGCTCATCCCTTACCCGGTTGTCTCCAAAGCGGCATTTCATTCACGGCTGGTCCCGGAAATCAAAAACACCCGCCCGCCGCTCATCAGAGTAAACGGGCGGGTGCCGGGGGATGGTCGCCTATCCCCCTTTGGTCAGCGGTGCGGGCCTGTGATATGCCTCGTTCACGACCCTTCACAGGTCACGTCGCACCACTGATGCCGGGTCTGGGGGTGGTTAGAACTCCCCGGCAATCCCTGCGCGAACGGCGGTGTCCTTACCGCCACTGTGCGAAACGCCTGCGGTGAAGGCAAAGGGCGTATCGCTGTCGATGCGGTGCATCAGCGAGAAGCTCATCGCCAACTCCCCACGATAGACCGCGCCATTGGCAGCATAGCTTGTCTTGCCCGGAGCGGACGGGAATGGCGCATCAGCCATCGCGACCGCAGCGGCAATCCCCCGCTGTGCTTCCTTGCGGTTGGTCCTAGCCAAATCAAACAGCGCTATTTGCGCGGCCTCGATCGTCGTCAGCCGGTTGTTGATGTTCAGCCCGCCCAAGGCTGCTAACGCCGCGTTCTGGGCCGCGTCGGATGCCTGGAGTGCTGAGATGGCAGGACGAATGGTGACATCGCGTCCGATTGTGCCACTGGCATCGACCGTCACCACATCGGTCGGGCCAACCTGGGCTGCGGTGCTCCCGGCAATATCGCCGACGGTAACCGAACTGTCCGTGCCGCCCAGCATCACTTGGTTGGCGCGGGTGGTGGTGGCGCCGACGCCCAGCGCAGTCGAGTTGTCGAATGCGGCGTTCGCGGCACGACCGATGGCGGAGGCTCCGTTGCCGGCGGCATTAGACTGATGCCCGACGGCGAGTGAGATATCGCCCGTCGCCCGAGCCTGCCAGCCAAACGCCTGCGCCCCGCGACCTGAGGCCACCGCTTCGCCGCCGATAGCCGTCGAGTGGAAACCGGTCGACTGCGCCTGATCGCCCAGCGCCACCGAGTCATCGTCGCTGGCAACCGCGGCATTACCAATGGCAACGCTGGTGAGGCCGATCGAAACCGCGCTGCTGCCCATACCGATATTGTTATCGCCAACCGTGTTGCTGCCCACGCCGATGCCGATCGCCGAAAAACCAGCGGCCGTTGCATTCAGGCCCAGCGCCTGCGTGCCCAGCCCCTGCGCATCGGCATTCTGGCCCAGCGCAACGGCTGACAGGCCCTGTGCCAGCGACTGGTCACCCAGCGCTACTGCACCATCGCCCATCGCGCTGTTGTTCGCGCCGATGGCAAGCGCACCGGTGCCGACCGCGACATTGGGATCGCCAATCGCGACGGCGCCATTGCCGACTGCGCTGTTATCAAGGCCAATTGCAACCGCAGCGCCGCCCGAAGCGTCAGCGTTGGTGCCAATGGCAACGGCGTCGTCGGATTGCGCAATGGCGGTCGAACCCAGCGCGACCGAGCTGATGCCGCGAGCCTCCGCCTCGGTGCCCAGCGCCATGGCGCGCTCTGCGCTGGAGATGGTGTCAGAGCCGAGGACAATCGCATTGTCGGCGCTGGCGATGCTCTCTTCGCCGATGGCAATAGCCTCAAAGCCCGACGCGTTGGCGCCCTGTCCGACAGCGACTGCCTGGCTGCCCGATGCGTTCGCGGCATTGCCGACAGCGGTCGATTGCGTGCCAGAAGCATTGGAATCAGCCCCAAGCGCGGTTGCTTCAAAACCGTCAGCTTGCGCCACTGCGCCCAGTGCAACGCTGCCCTCTGCGTTTGCGTCCGCCGTTGGGCCTACTGCCACTGCATTGAGAGCACGGCTATTGGCATCGTTGCCGATGGCGAGACCATTTACGGCTTCCACCGTCGTGTCGCTGTTTTGACCGACGGCGATTGAGCCGAGGCCGCGTGCATCGGCATTGAAACCTACGCCTACAGCTGCTTCGGTAGCATCGGATGCGTTGCCAATCGCCACAGCGCCCAAGCCTGTTGCGTCGGATTGGTTACCAATCGCGACCGAATCCTCGCCCGTTGCATCGGCATCGGTGCCCAGCGCGGTGGCGCGGAAGGCGCTGGCGGTGGCATCATTGCCGACTGCTGTTGCGCTGACTCCGGTCGCCTCTGCGCTAATTCCTACGGCGGTTGCGCCGAAGTCGCTGTCATCGTCTCCAGCAACGGCATTGGCGCCAAGTGCGGTTGTTCCGCCCGCGTTGGAAGCGAACGAGCCCGCGCCTACAGCGGTCGAATTGGCACCTTCAGCCGAGCTCACCGGGCCGACCGCCGTCGAACTGGTGCCACCCGCGCTGGCTAGGCCGCCCACGGCCACTCCGTTTTCACCCGTTGCGTTCGCGCCGATGCCGCATTCTAAGCTGGCGAGCGCCGGGCCGGTGTTGCATTCCGGCGTCTCATCGGCATGTGCCGGGCTGACGCTCATCAGGATGATCGCTGTAGCGAGTGCAAGCGGCGATGCGGTTACAAACTTGCTGTTTCTGTTCATTGTTACTTCCTTCTAATTTGGCCGCGCGAAGCCAACCCGGAAAAGCATGGCTTTTGCAGGCGCCGGACGGCGGATTGTTGGTTGGAGCGGCGCGCTCACTCTATGAGCTGGGCCGGAGATTATGATTGGATTTGTAATTAGCTCTTCTGGCTCAGGATGAGGGGGCTCCTTGGGTTCGGGTCGCGAATGACGGTTGGAAAAATCGGATCAGACTGTCTCGATAAAGCCGACGGCGCGCGCGGCGATCATGGCAACAGCCGTGTTGGGGTGGCCGCGCACCAGGCTGGGCATCACCGAGGCGTCTGCGACCCACAGCCTTTCGGTGCCGTGCACGGCGAGCTTCGGGGAGACCACAGCATTGGCCGCATCGCCCATCCGGCAGCTGCATGAGGGGTGATAGACGGTCTGCACTTCCTCGCAGATCCAGCGCCACAATGCCTCGTCGCTTTGTGCGATGATGCCGGGGGCATGTTCGCCAGCCAGGTGTCCGACGAGGGGAATGGTCGCCGCCACCTTGCGCGCCAGCCGCATTCCGGCCAGCATCGCTTTGCGGTCGGCGCCTTTGGCGTCGGAGAACAGACCAAAGTCTATAACAGGTGCAAGTCGGGCATCGTCCGAAGCGAGCTTGATCTGACCACGCGATTGCGGCGCAACGATAGCCACGCCGATGGAAAAAGCATGGATCGCAGGCGGCTCCAGCGCCTCCTTGCGCCATTCGAGCGGGGCAAAGAGCAGTTCTATATCGACGGCTTTCTGCGCGGACGAGGAGCGAGCAAAGGCGATCGCTTCCGCCGCATTGGACGCCAGCGGGCCTTTCTTGCGGAACAGGTAATCCAGCAGGTTGGGCAGCGATTCTGCCGATTTGTAGGTGTTGTTGTGTGCAGTCGCAAAAGTTGGCACCGCCATCGGATGGTCCTGCAGATGCTGCCCGACATGTGGGGAGTGTACCAGCGTCTCGATGGCCAGGGCTTGCAGATCACCGCCTCCGCCGATGCCTGAGCGCATCAGCAGCGCGGGGCTTTCGATTGCGCCCGCTGACAGGATGACTCCTGCGCTAGCGCGGACAACGCGCGCTTCGCCGTCGATCATCAGGCTGGCGCCGACGGCTTTACGATGCTCGAACAGCACCTTATCGATCTTTGCTCCGGTGATCACCGAGAGGTTCGGGCGGCGCAGTGCCGGCTTCAAATGCGATTCATAAACGCTTCGCCGTTTTCCGTTGCGCGTGGCGATTTCGGATATCCAGGCCCCTTCAAAAATATTGCTGTTATATCGCATATAACCATGGCCCAGTTCCTGTCGCGCCGCATCGACAAAGGCTGATGCCGCCGGGTGGACATGACGGTTGATCTCAAAAGCCAGCTCACTTTCCAGCTTGCGAAACATGGGGAGCACATCCTGCCAGCCCCAGCCTGCCACCGCCCAACCATCGAAATCCGCCGGATGGCCCCATTGGTGGATCAGCGCGTTCATATTGGCGCTGCCGCCAAGCATCTTACCGCGCGGGACGTAGATTTGCCGATTGCCAGCGAGTGTTTGCGGCGCAGTCTTGTAATCCCAGTCGCATGCGCTTTTGAACAGCTTGGCAAAGCCTGCCGGTATTTTGACAAAGGGGTTGCGCGGGCGGCCACCCGCCTCAGCGAGCAGCACGCGATGCTTGCCGCTCGCTGACAATCGGTCCGCCAAAACACAGCCAGCGGTGCCACCGCCGACAATCAGATAATCACACTGCACTTTTAGATAACTCCATAGGGGCGGCCACAGACAGGGTTGGAAGCCACCGGGTCACAAAATGAGGTTGTTTATAGATAGTATCACTATGATTGTAAAGATAGTGCTACTATGTCTCTCTGGCGCCTTGGCTCAGGCGCTGTTTCTTTTCTATTTCTGCGGAATGTGCAGGACAGGCCGACACAACTGAGTGGATCGTCCAAGCTAACTTTTTGCGGTCACCCGTCCAAGAATCAACCGGGGCGTCGCACCCAATCGCGAATCGATTCTTCCAGAAACGCGATTACGTCGTCGGCTGTTATGCCGCTATCTCCGCGCGCCAAGGCAAAAGCGGTTTCGTTGAGCAACCCCAAGATCATCAGCGCCATCGGCTTCAGTTTCGCCGGTGAAATGTCCTTTCCCCCGGCGATAGCGGTTAGCGCAGGTTCAAGTACGGCAAGTGAAGTTTCAGAATCAATTTGGCGCCACGTGGTGCCGCCCAACACGGTAGGCGCTTCGACCAGCACCAGCCGCAGATATTCGGGACGTTGCGACAGCTCGAGCGAAACTCGAGCGCCGAGGATAAACCTGTCAAACGCGTCTTTGCCCGCAGAACCATATTTGAAAACCTCGGCGGCAAATTCGCGCTGGATTTGCTGAACCACCTCCGTCAGCAGCGTGCGCTTGTCTTTGAAGTGATGAAAAAAGGCCCCTTCGGTCAGCCCCGCCGACCGCGCAATCTCGCTGGTTGTGGCCCCCGCAAACCCCTTTGCAGCAAACAGCGCCCGGGCCGCAGTTACGATCCGATTGCGCGTCGCCGCTGATTCACTGGCACTTTTATTCCCCATGCAGCTGTTTAATGATAGCGTTGCTATGCCGTCAAGCGGAACAAGCCGCAGGCTTTGCTTGACGACAAGCGCGAACATTGCAGACGTTCGCATATCGGATTTAGCTTCTCGAAACTTGCCGTCGGTTCACCTAGCCTGATCGAACAACGAAGGACCGGATTGGGCGTCACCTAGGGGCAGCAAAAAACCGAGCGGAGCCTTAAGGGCCCAATCCAGCGGACATTGGCTTGCGGCCGACCCGGGCGCGATAGCAGTCGAAGCGATTTCCCATTTCATCGACCTACTGCCTCCCGCAGCAAAATCGCATTATTACCTGTTGACATATATCTAATATGTGTATTACGAATTACCTTATCGAGCATAAGGTGATGTTATGAGCCAAGCGGAATATCTCGAAAGCTACGATCCCGAGGCCTATCCGCGCCCATCGGTTACCGTTGATCTCGTTCTCATGACGATTGTCGATGGCCAGCTTGCCGCATTGTTGCAGCAACGTCCGGTGCAGCCGTTTCAGGGTGACTGGGCGCTGCCGGGCGGATTTGTGGGCATCAAGGAAGGACTGGACGATGCGGCAAGGCGTGTCCTTGATCAAAAGGCGCATATCCCGGACGCCTATGTGGAACAGCTCTACACCTTTGGCGCCCCAGACCGCGATCCGCGTACTCGTGTCATTACCGTGGTCTATTTCGCACTCCTGCCGGCAGAGCGCTTTGCCGCGTCGCTCAAGAGCAGCGCCGACCTCATGCTCGCGGAACTTGTGATCCCGTGGGAGGGTGAGACTGGTGGGTCTGTAACCGCGTGCGGAGAGGATGGGACAGAGCTCCCTCTTGCCTTCGATCATGCAGAAATTATTGCCCTTGCCGTCAAGCGGCTGCGCGGCAAGCTCGACTATTCGGAAGTTGGTTTCGCATTGCTCCCCGAACGCTTCACACTGCGTCAGTTGCAGGACGTCCATGAAGCGATCCTAGGTACGCGCTTCAACAAGCCAGCGTTCCGAAGGCGGATGCTCGACAAGGGACGGATCGAAGGAACCGGCGAACGGGAGACCGGAGCCTCGTTCCGTCCCGCAGAACTTTATCAACGCAAGGATTAAAGAAGGAGAAGGACAATGGCTGTTATCACTAAATTCCCCGTCATTGCACGCTTGCGGGCCGACGCTAGCCATCACGTCATCCGTTATCGGAATGGTGAAGTACGCCAGAGCGGTCGGGGCATCGTGTTCTGGTTCCGCCCTGACGTGACGAGCATTGTGGAAATCCCGATGGATGACCGCGAAATGACCCTTTTCGTCAAGGGACGCAGCGCCGACTTTCAGGACGTCAATGTCCAGGGCGCCCTTGGCTGGCGCGTCGCGGGCCCTGAAAAGCTTGCCGAACGCATCGATTTCACCATCGATCTTCTGAACGGCCAGCATGTCAGGCAGCCCATCGAGCGGATCGAGGCACGACTGACCGGACTCGTGAACCAGGCTGCGCTTGACTATCTTGCGGGTGCGACCGTGCGTGAGTTGCTAGATGCCGGAATCGAGCCGTTGCGTCAGCGCCTTGAACAAATCCTGGCAAGCGAACCGGTGTTGAACGAACTTGGGCTCGCAATCGTGTCGGTACGCCTCAACAATCTGGCGCCCAGCAGCGAACTGGAGCGCGCACTGCAGACGCCAACCTTCGAGGCCCTACAGCAGAAGGCCGACGAAGCGATGTTCGAACGCCGAGCACTCGCGGTCGACAAGGAGCGGGCGATCGCCGAAAATGAACTAGCCAACAAAGTCGAACTTGCAAGGCGAGAGAAGCAGCTGATCGCCGAAGAGGCGGACAATGCTCGCAACCGCGCCACCGGTATTGCGGAAGCCGCAAAGGTCGAAGCCGAGGCCGAGGCCAATCGCATCCGGACCGTCGAAAGCGCGAAGGCTGAAGCCGAGCAGGCTCATATTGCGGTCTACCGCGACCTGCCAGCAAGTGTCCTCATGGGACTGGCAGCGCGCGAACTGGCTGGCAAACTCGATACGATCGAGCACCTGAATGTCACGCCCGATGTTCTGGCCGCCGTTATGCGTGAGTTCGCGATGAAACCAGCGACTGCCATCGAAGCCAGATAGGAGGCACAGATGGCAACCCTTGCTCCCCGCGCGGTTTTCGTCATCCGTGAGACCGATTATGAGCTACTGCTCGCCCGCCATGCGACGGTCGAACAGGCACGCTTCTTTCTCAGAACACGGGGGCAGAACATTGAAGTGCTGGAGGCCCGCCATCAGGCCTTTGCCGCCGTGATTGGGAGGGCGAGGACCTTGGTACCCAGCGAATGGCGGCAAGTCCTGGTGAGGAGGGCCGATCTGGATCGGTTTCTGTTTACCACCGAAGATGTGGTCATTGCAGTCGGACAGGACGGACTGATCCCCAATGTGGCGAAATATCTGACCGGCCAGCCCGTGATTGGCGTCAATCCGGCGCCCGATCTTTATGATGGCGTGCTGGTGCGGCACCGTGTCGATCAGCTTTCTCGGCTACTGCCATGTGCAGTCAACGGAGACGCAATCATCGAGCGCAGAACCATGGCCGAGGCCGCGCTCGATACCGGCGAGCGCCTCTGCGCGCTCAACGAGCTGTTCGTCGGCCATCGCAGTCACCAGTCGGCGCGATATCGGATCGGAGACGGTCAAGTGGAGGAAGAGCAGAGTTCAAGCGGCCTCATTGTTGCCACTGGCACCGGCGCGACCGGGTGGGCACGATCAATCATGGATGCGACACATAACGCTATCCAGCTCAAACCCGACGAACGCGCATTGGCCTGGCTGGTACGCGAACCTTTCCCGAGTGTGGCGACCGGAACCTCCATGCGCGCTGGCAAATTGACCCACGAGCCTCTGGCGATCACATCACACATGAACGATGGCGGCGTTATCTTCGCCGACGGGATCGAACAGGATTTCTTATCATTCGACTGGGGTAGGTCCATTACGATCCAGCCATCAGGGATGGCACTGTCACTCGTCGTCGGATAAACTGGGACCGCCAACAAAGCCGACGTTCGCGGGCACGGATCGGTTTGTTGGAAGCCGCCCTACATTCATCAGGTGTTTGCCAGCCCTGGACATGGCCCAAGGCTGGCTGGCTTTCAGATTTCAGTACGCTCCAACAAAGTCAGAGCATCGTCGACATCAACGCCCAGGTATCGGACAGTGTTCTCGATGTTTGTGTGGCCGAGCAGGATTTGCACAGCTCGCAGATTGGCGGTGGCCTTGTAGATCAGCGCGGCCTTTGTGCGCCGCATCGAGTGAGTACCATACTCTCGCCTATCGAGACCGATTGTTGAGACCCATTCATCGACAAGCCGCGCGTATTGCCGGGCGCTAAGATGGCCGAGATAGTCGATGCGGCTTGGGAACACAAAATCCAGGATGGTGCCGCCGCGATGCTTTAACCAAGCTCCCAGACTCCGGTTGGCCTCGGACATGATCTCGAACTGGACCGGCCTACCAGTCTTCTGTTGGACAACGGTCGCGCGGTTCCGAATGTGTCCACCACTAACCAGATCGCCGATCTTACGCTTGACGAGGTCACAACCCCGTAATTTGCTGTCGATGGCCAGATCGAACAGCGCTCGGTCGCGCAGTCGCCGATGTTCGTCGAGATAGAAGCGAATTGCCCAAATGTCGCGCGGCTTGAGAGGGCGTTTAGGGCCGATGTTCTTGCCGACATTCCAGGGGCGTCGCTCGCGTACGGCAGGGTCGAGGTCTGAATGTCCCATTGTGCTTCTCCAGTGCCCGGGATGGCCATTCAGGAGATGGGGCTGGCTGAAGCGGAGCGTTAGACAAGTGTCGCGCGACACTTGACATTCAACGATGCCTGCATTATCAGTGGCGCATGGAAATTGAGAGCATCCGGCACAAAGGGCTGCGGCGCTTCTTTGAAACTGGCAACGCCAAAGGTCTGGTCGGAGATGTGGGGCGGCTGCGCAAGATGCTTGCTTACATCGACGCTGCCGAAAGTTTCGCAGAATTGGTGGTACCGCCAAACTTTGGGCTGCATGAACTGACGGGCGACCGGAAGGGCACCTGGTCAATGACCGTGACGCGAAACTGGCGCATGACTTTTGGCGTGAATGAACAGGACGCACTGATCGATTTGGATTTGGAGGACTATCATGGCGCTTAGAATGCACCCGTCGCTTACCGTTCATGTCGGTGATTGGCTGAAGACTGAAATCGTTGAGCCTGTCGGAGTGAGCGTGACGGCTTTGGCGGAGCACTTCGGCGTCTCCCGGCAGGCGCTCAGCACCTTGCTCAACGGCAATGCAAAGCTTTCGGCCGACATGGCCATTCGGTTCGAGAAGGCGTTTGGGGTCAAGGCCGATACGTTGCTCCGGATGCAGACGGCCTATGACCTAGCACAGACACGTGAGCATGAAGGCGACATCAAGGTTCAAAAGTTCGCGAAAGGCGCCTGACGCCGACATAGCCGACCTTCGCGATCTCGAAGTCGTCCGTCGAAACCTGCCCAAGATTCATGAGCCGGTTTTCAGGTGAAGCTAGACCGGAACCGGACCGTCCGGTTCCGGCAGCGGAGACGCAGAAAGCGACCGTTCAGCCACCATGAAGGGGTTCCGGGCGCCAAAGGCGCACGTGAAGTCTCCAACGTACGAGTCAGCAGGCCCCACGCGATGCGATACGTGTTTGCCGGATTTTGGCCAGGCCTTGGCGAATGAGACCTTCCGCAACGATGTGCATTGAAGCTATCGCTTATGGCTGCGCCCCGAGCAATCGGGTCGGATGATGTGCGCCGCCCATTCGATTTTGTCTCTCACTGAATGGGGGCTCGGACTCGGAACTTCGCGTCAAGTACCAAGCACTGTGCCCTGTGAGATTAAGAGGGTTTGTCGTGAGTAGCTGCAATTGCGGTGAAGCCGGCGACATAGAGTACCACCATCTTTTCATAGAGCGCCGCAAAGTCGTCCGACCGGCAGAGCCCTCCGGACAACTGCTGGATGCGTCCGGTATCGGCCATTGACAGCGACAGCGAGCCGGAAAGGCAATGGTATGCCCAGTAGAGGTCCTCGGCCCGCGCCTGTGGCAAGGCCTTGCCGACCATGTTGATGAACTTGCGGATCAGGTCGTCGAAATGCGAGGTCATCATCTGCACCCAGACCGGCGAGCTGTTCACCTGGGCGACGAGTCGACAATAATTGCGCCAGCCTGCATCACCCGACAACTGCGCTTCGGCCACCGGGCGCAGGAACGCCTCGATCACTTCGGTCAGACGTGGGGGAGTGTCTTTCCAGCGCCCGGCCACTTCATCCAGGGCATCACTGCGAGCCTTGTTGAACAGCATCGCGCGTCGCTCGAACACAGCATCGAGCAATTCGCGCTTGGATCCGAAGTAGTAGCTTGGCAAGGCTACATCGACGCCAGCGAGTGTGGCGATCTGCCGCACGGTCACGCCGTCATAGCCGTGCAGGGCAAATAACTCCTCAGCAGCGTCAAGGACTGCCTGCGCACGTTCGTTGTCGGTCTTGCGAGCGGCAGGCCTGTCGACACCTGCGTGAGCCTGGTGGGTCTGTGCATCCATGTGACCAGCCTAGGCGCATAGTGCCAAAACCGCAATTCAACGTGTGTTGAAATTTAGTTGACTACCTATAATATTCAACATACGTTGAAATCTTGGAGGCGCGGAACAGCGCCCCATGTTTTCCAACGGGAGGGAATGTAACAATGGCCCAGTTCAAGATCACCAAGGGCGCGTTGCGCCGGGGGTTCATGGCTTCAGTTGCGGGCGCGGCGCTCGTGTCCATACCTGCGCAGGCGCAGTCCGAACCGGCAGGCGCCAACCAAGCCAGTGAAGACCGTTCCGCCAGCGGCGAAATCATCGTTACAGCGCGCCGCCGCGAGGAATCGCTGATCGACGTGCCGATGGCGGTTTCGGCCTATGCCGCTGAAGCACTTTCCAATCGCGGCATCCAGAACATCAGCGAAATCGCCCAGTCCGCCCCCAGTGTGACGATCGAACCTTCGCGCGCCACCAACTCGACGCTCACTGCCTTCATCCGCGGTGTTGGACAGCAGGATCCACTTGCCGGGTTCGAGCCTGGTGTCGCGCTTTATGTCGATGATGTCTACATGGCCCGCCCGCAAGGCGCGCTGCTCGATGTCTATGACGTCGAGCGGATCGAAATCCTGCGCGGCCCGCAGGGCACGCTCTATGGGCGCAACGCCGTTGGCGGCGCGATCAAATATGTCACCGCCCGGATCGGCGACGAGCCTTCGATGGATATGCGCCTGTCTGTCGGTACTTACGGCCAGATCGATGCAGTGGTGAAGGCCAATGCGCCGATCACTGACTCGATCCGGCTCAGCATAGCCGGTGCGACGCTTAACCGTAACGGCTATGGCGAGAACTTCACCACCGGTCGTGACAATTACAACAAGAAGGTCATGGCCCTGCGCGGCACGCTCGAACTGCTACCGACCGATGGCCTCTTCATTCGCATTTCGGGTGACTATACGTTTGACAAGTCCAATCCGGTGGCTGGCTGGAGACCCTTTCCCGGTCGCATTTCGGGCACACCAGTCACCGCCGACGTCTACGATACCTATGCTGGAGCAGCGACGAACGCTTCGACGCGAGGTATTGGCGGGCGCAACCAGGTGGAGGCCGGGGGTGTCTACGGCCTGATCGAACTCGAGGCGAGTGACAATATCACGCTCAAATCGATCACTGCCTGGCGCAAGGACGACACCTCGTCAGTGATCGACTTCGACAGCTTGGCTGTTGACGATTTTGACGCACCGGTGGTCTACAACAACGAACAGATCAGCCAGGAACTTCAACTGCTCTATCAAAGCGACCGGCTCAATGGTGTGATCGGCTTCTATTATCTCGACGCCAAGGCATCGAATGATTTCGACGTCGTATTGGGCCAGCTCGGGCGGATCGCGTTCGGTGCGCCTCTTACCGCCTACACCGGCGGGTCGGTCAACACCAAGGCTTGGTCCGCGTTCGCCGATCTGACCTATGACCTGACTGACCAGTTTTCGGTCACTGTCGGTGGCCGATATACCAACGATAAGCGATCCGCAGACATATTCCGTGCAAATTACCTGGGCATCGGTTCGCCGTTCTTCGGGAATAGCTCGGCCATATTCCTGGGAGCTACTAGCGACTATCAGGCAAGCCGGACGTTCAAGAACTTCAGCCCGCGCGCGGTGATTGCTTTCGAGCCCAACGACAACCTCAACCTCTATGCTTCATGGAGCCGGGGCTTCAAGGCAGGCAGTTTCGATCCGCGCGGCGCGAACTTCGCCACGCCTGATGTCGTCAATGGCTACAGTCCGGAAATCCTCGATAGCTACGAGGCCGGGATCAAGACTCGGTTTACGGGCGGTTACATCAACCTCGCCGCCTTCTATAGCGACTACAGGGACTTGCAGGTCCCCGGCTCGCTGCCGATCGACTCCAACAATGACGGGATCGATGACGGATTTGTCGGTGCGGTAACCAACGCGGGCAAGGCGCGGATCACAGGTGTCGAGCTGGAAGGCAGTTACGAACTGGTCTCCGGCCTGCGCGTGATCGCCAATGGCAGCTTGCTCGATCCGAAGTACAAGGTGTTCATGGTCAATGGCATTAATGTCGCCGATCAGCGCCGCATCCAGAACACACCAAAGTTCCAGTCCTACGCTGCGCTCAGCTATTCGACCGATCTTGGTGCGGGCAGGTTCAACCTGATCGGGTCGTGGTCGCACAAGAGCTCGATTACCCAGTTCGAGACGCCGACACCGGACATCGACCAGGAGGCTTACGACCTGTTCGATGCCTCGATCGTGTGGAAGCTCGACAATGGCTTGTCGCTAGGTGTCCATGGCAAGAACCTGGCCGACAAACGTTACAAGACTTCGGGCTACTACTTCCCGACCCTGGGGCTGGAGAACAACGTCACCGCTTTCTTCGGACCGCCGCGGACATTTACCTTCACGATCGGCTACAAGTTCTGATCGGGTCGAACGCGGTTGGGCGGTTACCCTGCCCAGCCGCGGCGCGACAGATGCACCCCGGCAACCGGAGGCGGCGATGACCGGAAGTTTCCAGGATATGTTCTATCCCAGCGCCGACGGGCGATTGCGGCTCTATGCACGCGACTATCCGGGCGAAGGGCCGGCCTTGCTGATGATGCACGGCCTGACGCGCAATAGTGCCGACTTTGCGGAACTGGCAGAGCAATTGGCGGGCCGCTACCGCGTGGTCGCGGTGGACCAGCGCGGGCGTGGGTGGAGCGAAAACGAAAGCGATCCGGTCAACTACACGCCGGCCACCTATTGCGGCGACATGCTGGGCCTGATCGCACGGCTTGGCCTAGATCGACCGGTATTGATCGGCACCTCGATGGGCGGGTTGATGGCGATGATCATGGGCTCGCTTTCACCTGCCGCCTATCGTGGGATCGTACTCAACGATATCGGTCCGATGGCAGAACAAGCCGGGCTCGATCGCATTGCCGGCTATGTCGGCAAGACCGCCGAAGTCACCGACTGGGCCAGCGCCGCTGCCTATTGCCGCGACACCAACGGCTATGCCTTTCCCGGCTACGGCGAGGCTAAATGGATGGCCTTTGCCCGTCGCCTGTTTCGCGAGGACGAGGCCGGGGTGCCGCGCCTCGCCTATGATCCGGTAATTGGCGAGGGGCTCAAGGGCGATCGGCCTAGCGCCGTGCCGCCCGACCTGTGGCCAATGTGGGATGAGCTGAAGCCGCTCCCCATCCTGGCGATCCGGGGAGCGATTTCCGACATTCTCTCAGCGGACACACTCGCGGAGATGGGCGCGCGCCATCCAGGGATGGACGTCGTGGAAGTGGCCGGAGTGGGCCACGCGCCGATGCTCGACGAGCCCGAGGCACTGGCCGCAATCGAGGCATTCATCGACAAGGTTTGCGCCGGGACCGCCGCATGAGCGCGATCCTCGTTGGCTGGGGGCACACGCTGTTCGGATGGCACGACGAGATCTCGCTGAAAGACCTGATTGCCCAGGCCGCGCGCGAGGCAATCGCCGATGCGGGCATTTCTGCTGGGGAGATCAATGCCGTGTGGCTTGGCCATTTCGGGGCTGGAATGATGCCTGAGGCTTTCGTCTCCTCGATGGTGCTCGGCTCAGCTGGCTACCAGGGGGAAGTGGCCGGCGCCAGAATTCCCAAGATTTTCGCCCGTTTCGCCCGCTCCTGGCGCGAGCGGTTTGGCGATCCGTGGGCAATGGCCTCCGCGACGTTCCCGCCGATCAACTATGTCGTTGGTCTCGGCGGCTTGGGGCGCGGTCTCTATGGGATGGCGACCCTGTTGATGGCGCTGGCCGGCCCAAGCCTGCGCCGCGACTGGGCCGCCTATGAGGGCCGACTGGCTGGGGGGAGCGCGGCATGAACCTCGCGTTCTGGCTTCATCGCGCGGCGCACCTTTGGCCCGAGCGGCCCGCGCTGCTTACGGGTATGCAGGTCGTGGCCGACTATGCCCAATTTGCCGATCAGGCTGCGCGCCTCGCCGCTAGGCTTCAACAAGACCACGGTTTCGCGCCGGGAGACCGCGCCGCCTTGTTCTGCAAAAATAGCACCGACTATCTGATCGCGCTTTATGCAGTCTGGTATGCCGGTGGCGCAGTAGTGCCGATCAACGCCAAGCTGCACTCGCGAGAGGCCGCCTGGATCGTCGTCAACGCGGGGGCAAAACTGCTGTTTGCAGATCCGGGAGCCGACCAACAGATCGCCCGCCATTGCGCCGATGAAGGCCACCGCACCGAGCTCGTAACGCCCGATGCGGGCGATACCGCGCCGCTGCCCGCGCCTACTTCCCGCGCGGGCAGCGACCTGGCATGGCTGTTCTACACCTCCGGCACGACCGGGCGACCCAAGGGCGTGATGATGAGCCACGCGATGCTTACTTCCATGGCGCTGACCTATTTTGCCGATGTCGATACTGTGCTGGCGGAAGATGCCGCGCTCTACGCCGCGCCGATGTCGCACGGGGCGGGCATCTACAATTTCATGCATGTGCTGAAAGGCGCACGGCATGTGGTACCACCTTCGGGCGGGTTCGATCCGGCGGAGATTATCGATCTCGCTTCGAGTCTGGGCTCGGTTCACATGTTCGCGGCCCCCACCATGGTCACCCGCCTGCTGGCCGCCGCGCGCGAGGTAAGCTGGCACGGCAAGGGTCTGCGCACGATCGTCTATGGCGGTGGACCGATGTATCTGGCCGATATCGAGGCCGCGCTCGAATGGTTCGGGCCGCGCTTCGTGCAGATCTACGGCCAGGGTGAATGCCCGATGGCGATCACCGTCCTGTCGCGCGCACTGCTTGCCAACCGCAAACACCTTCGGTGGGCCGAGCGCGCCGCCTCAGTCGGCGTGGCGCAATCCTGCGTTGATGTTGCGGTGGTGGACGAGAACGGGTCGCCGATGCCGCAAGGAGAGACCGGCGAGGTCGTCGTGCGCGGCGCGCCGGTGATGGCGGGGTACTGGTGCGATGAGGATGCGAGCGCCGTTGCCCTGCGTGATGGCTGGCTGTGGACGGGTGATATGGGCGCGCTCGACGAAGACGGATTCCTCACGCTCAAGGATCGCTCCAAGGATGTGATCATCTCTGGCGGCACCAACATCTACCCACGCGAAGTCGAGGAAGCGCTACTGACGCACCCGGCTGTCGCCGAGGCGTCGGTGATCGGCGAACCCGATCCCGAATGGGGCGAGAACGTAGTCGCCGTCGTGGTGCTCGAGGCCGATGCCGGTGCGGATGCGACCGCCCTCGATGCGCATTGCCAGGACCGTATCGCCCGTTTCAAGCGTCCCAAGCGCTACCTGTTCGTGTCCGCCTTGCCCAAGAACGCCTATGGCAAGGTGCTCAAGACCGAGTTGCGCAGAATGATCGCCGACAATCCCCGAAAGGAAGACCAATGAATGGCCTGAGCTCTCTTGAGGGCAGAACTGCCCTGATAACCGGTTCCGTCCAGGGCATTGGTCTCGCCATCGCGCGGTCCATGGCAGGCGCGGGCATGCGGATTGCCGTGCATGGGCTGGCCACGCGCAAGGAAGGCGAAGCGGTGGCGGATGGCCTGACGGCCGCTGGGGCTCCTGAAGCACGCTTTTTCGATACGGACCTGCGCGACCCAGCGGCGATCGCGGCAATGATGGACGAGCTGGAAAGCTGGGGCCCCATTGACGTACTGGTGAACAATGCCGGCATCCAGAAGACGGCTTCGTTGGCCGAGCTGGACCGTGCGACGTGGGACGCGATCTTGGCCGTCAATCTGAGCGCGGCTTTCGATACCATGCAGCGCACGCTGCCGGGCATGGCGGCGCGTGGTTTCGGGCGGGTGGTCAACATCGCTTCGGTCCACGGCCTCGTCGCTTCGCAGCACAAGGTTCCCTATTGCGCCGCCAAGCACGGCCTGGTCGGTATGTCGAAGGTGGCGGCGCTGGAATATGCTTC
Organism: Sphingomonadaceae bacterium; assembly: GCA_041916635.1. GTDB lineage: Bacteria > Pseudomonadota > Alphaproteobacteria > Sphingomonadales > Sphingomonadaceae > Aquisediminimonas. The sequence goes on from JAYRZE010000001.1 coordinate 2,772,414, forward strand.
CGCCGGAAATCGCGCCAGCGGTGGGGTGACGGTCAACTGCATCTGCCCCGGCTGGACCGAGACCGAGATCATCGAACCCCAGATAGCCGAACGTGGCGCGGCGCTGGGCGTCGGGCGCGACGCCGCCATCGCCAGCCTGCTGTCGGAAAAACAGCCCAGCCAACGTACCTCGGACCCGGCGGAGATCGGCAGTCTGGCGCTGTGGCTGTGCAGCCCGGCAGCGCACAATGTCACCGGTGTATCCATCCCGGTCGATGGCGGTTGGACGGCGCAGTAGTCACAGTGAAACGATGTCTGATTGTCGACAGGCGGCGACAACCCTTGAACGACCAGTTCTAGGGCACGTTGCTGCCGTCACTGTGGACGGACGGGGATGTCGGCTTACCCCAATTTGTTTTCGCGAGCGGACTAAGCGGATCGTCGAACAAAGCTGACATTCCCGTGAATCCCTACCCGCGACTCACATTCTGACGGAAATTGGGACCTTTACGGTGGTTCTTGCGAAAAAAATTCCAGTAAAACCATACATAATATTGTGATTTTACGTTATAAATCTTACGCATTCTCCTCTATCTTCTCTGGCGGTATCGTGCAATTTCCACCTTCTGAGAAATACCCCCAAAATACCCCCACTCCCCTGCTGGCTACATACGGAACCAAGCGGAAGCATAAAGGCGCACGAGGTCGCCGGACGCGACCGTGAAACACAGAATTCTGCCGCTTTCAATAACGCTCCCGGATACAAGCGGAACCGTGCGGATGCATGCGGACATTGGAAGTTGGTAGCGGAGGAGGGACTCGAACCCCCGACACGCGGATTATGATTCCGCTGCTCTAACCGGCTGAGCTACTCCGCCCCGTTCGGGAAGCGCGCCTATAGCAGAGGCGGCTTGGCGGTCAACCGTTTCGCGGCCGAAATGGGCCGGATCATATTTCCACCTGGCTGCCGAGTTCCACGACGCGGTTTGTCGGCAGGCGGAAGAATTCCATCGCGCTTTCCGCGTTCCGGAGCATCCACGAGAAGAGCTTTTCGCGCCAGATCGCCATTCCGGGCCGCGACGATGGCAGCAACGTCTGGCGGGCAAGGAAGAAGCTCGTGTCCATCATCTTGAAGGCCGGACCGCAATTCGTGATCGTTCCAAGCGCGGCCGGCACGTCCGGCTCTTCCATGAACCCGTATTTGAGGACGAGGCGGTGAAAGCCCTTTCCAAGGTCGTCCATCTTGCAGCGCTTGGCTGGGTCGACAAAGGGCACATCCGGAATCTTGACGGTCAACAGGATAACGCGCTCGTGCAGGACTTTGTTATGCTTCAGGTTGTGGAGCAGCGCGTGCGGCACGCCATCCGCTGCGGAAGTCATGAACACCGCTGTGCCCGGGACCCGCGCCGCTGAAGTGGCGGCCGAATCGATGAAGATCTTGATCGGCATGGCCGCTTCGCGCATCCGCTCCATCATCAGCTTGCGCCCGCGTGCCCAAGTTGTCAGCAGCGTGAAGACAATCAGGCCCATCAGCAGCGGGAACCAGCCGCCATCAGGGATTTTGGTGAGGTTGGAGGCGAGATAGGCCGTATCGACCGTAAAGAAGACCGCAAGCACCGCGACCGAAAGCAACTTGTTCCACTTCCAGAGGCTGAACAGCACGACTGAAAGCAAACAGGAGTCGATGAACACCGCGCCCGTCACGGCGATGCCATAGGCCGCGCCGAGGTTGCTCGAAGTACGGAAGAAAAGGACGAGCAGCAGGACCATCGACATCAGCGCCCAGTTGATGACCGGGATGTATATCTGGCCCGCCGCGCTTTCGCTTGTGTGCCTGATCCGCATGCGCGGGATGAAGCCAAGCTGGATCGCCTGCTGGGTCAGCGAAAAGGCGCCGGAAATGACAGCCTGACTGGCAATGATCGAGGCAAGCATGGCAAGCAGCACGAGAAAGATACGGATCGACTCAGGCGCCAGCAGGAAGAAGGGATTGACGATCGCCGAAGGGTCGCTGACGATCATTGCGCCCTGCCCCAGATAGTTCAGCATCAGCGCCGGCATCACGAACCAGAGCCAGGATATGCCGATCGGCCTGCGCCCGAAATGCCCCATATCGGCATAAAGCGCTTCGGCGCCAGTAATGGCGAGGACGACCGAGCCGAGCGCGAGAAATGCGCCCGTGGGTTCGTCGACGAAGAAGGAAATCGCGTAATAGGGATTCAGCGCCCAAATGATGCCGGGGTTTCCGAATATATGGATTGTTCCGAGCACGGCAATCGACGCAAAATAGATCATCATCACCGGGCCGAAGTACGAACCCACTGTCGCCGTTCCGCGCGACTGGATCGCAAACAGCCCAACCAGAATACCGACGGACAGCGGCACAACCCACGGTCCGAAGCCGCTGTTGACGACGGCAAGGCCCTCTGATGCCGACAGGATCGACATTGCCGGCGTGATCATGCTGTCCCCATAGAAGAGCGCGGTTGCGAACACGCCAAGAAGGACGATCGGCGTGGACCATCGCGCGCCTTCGCTCTGGCGATTGATGAGCGCGAGCAAGGCCAGGCTTCCGCCCTCACCCTTGTTGTCGGCCCGCATGATGATCGTGACATATTTGAACGTCACGACGATCATCATCGACCAAAAAATCAGGCTCAGCACACCATAAATATGTGCCGGATCGACCAGCAGCTTGTGGTGGCCGACAAAAGTTTCGCGGAACGCGTAGATCGGGCTGGTCCCGATATCGCCGAAGACGACGCCCACGGCCCCGACAACCAGTTTGGCGAGTGACCCGCCTGCCTGATGTCCTTGCGACTCCTCGTGCGAGTCGCCGGTCGTTTCAGCGTCACTCATTTCTGGAAAACTCTCGGAAATTCAACGTGCAAGGACCCCAACTCGCCTGAACTCGCGCAAAGGTGGCGCGCCCTAGCATAGCCCAATGCGCCCGGCAATGCAGTGCAAGTTTCAAGGTGCCACGGAATTTGGAGGCGTGGCAGGCGCGCCCGGCAACTGGTTGATTTCGGCAAGGCGCTTCTCGAGATCGGCCTTCCACGGCGCACCTTCGGGAGCGCGCGCAAGGAGCCCGCGCCAGACCTCGCCTGCCTCGCCCAACTTGCCGGCCTGGGCGAGCCCAAGCCCCAGAAAGAAGGGCGGCCCGGGGTGGTTGGGTGCTATCTGTGCGGCCCGTTCGAATGCGAACTGCGCGGCAGGCGACATCTGCCCGCCGCCATGAACGACAAGTGCATTGCCGAGCCCAACCCAGATGTCGGGGTTGAGCGGCGCCTTGTGCGTCGCTTCGGCAAGAAGGGAAACAGCCGCGCGCGGCCGCCCCGCCTGGATCAGGGCATCGGCCAGGCTGAGCCATTGGCCTTCAGCGTTCATGCTGCTAGCGAAGGTCTTGCGCAGGTCGTCGGGGACTACTCCGGTATCGGCCGCATCCGCTGCCTTGACCGGATGGCCCGGAACCGAGGGGCTACCCTGCCAGGCATAGCCGGCAAGCGCCAGGCACAGCCCGGCCCCGACCAGTTCGAGCGCGCTGCGGTCGAGCTTGCCGATCCGCCAGAGAGAAAGCCCAGTCGCGGTCGCAATAAGGAGGAACAGGATCCAGCCCATCAGCCCTTCGTCCTCCGCCGGAAACGCCCGCGCGCGAAAAACGCCCCGAGGGCAATGAACACCAGAGGCGCTATCCACAAGACGCTGCCCGCACCCTGCAACGGCGGCCGGTAAGTCACCCAATTGCCGTACCGCTCGACAAGCCAGTTCCTGACCGCCTCGGGCTTTTCGCCCGCATCGATCCGCAGACGGATCAGCGCGCGCATGTCTCCGGCCATATCGGCGTCGGAATCGGCGATCGACTGGCCCTGGCAGACAAGGCAGCGGATCGATTCCATCAACGCCTTCGCGTCCTTCTCCTTGGCCGGGTCGGAAAGCTGGGTATTGGCATATTCGGCCGCAGGCATCGAAGAATCGGCCTCGAGCCCACTCAAAGGAGCGGCAAGAGCCAGCAGCAGGGCAAGCCGCTTCACTTCACCGCCTCCAGTGCCTTCATGATTTCCGGAATATCATCCTCTCGAATATCGCCGATGTGCTGGTGGCGGATGATCCCCCTGCCGTCGATGACGAAGGTTTCGGGGACGCCTGACGAGCCGAGCGAAATCTGGACCTTGCCGACACTGTCGGACCCTATCCGCGAATAGGGATTGCCGTTCCTTTCAAGGAAGCGCGCGACGTCTTCGGGACGGTCGCGGATCGCGATTGCATCGATTTCAATGCCGGCCGAGCGCAACTGCATCAGCACCGGCGCCTCGGCAATGCAGGGAATGCACCAGCTGGCAAAGACGTTGAGCAGCCGTGGCGGACCTCCCATGAAACTTGCGCTCGAAAGGCCATCCTGGCCTTCATGCGCGGGCTGGAGCGCGAATTGAGGAAGCGGCTTGCCGATCATCTTCGACGTGATGACATGATCGGACGGCTTCATCAGGCCATAGGCGACCACGCCGAAGAAGGCCACGAATATGGCAAAGGGCAGCCAGAGCGAGACGCGCTTCATTCGCTCGCCCTCCCCCGCCCTGAAAGCCGGTCGCGGCGGAAGCGCCCGACCAGCGCAAGGAAGCCGCCCAAGGCAATCATCGCACCGCCGAGCCAGATCAGCGTCACGAACGGCTTCCACCACATGCGAAGCTGCCAGCGGCCCGAGGGCTCCTGCTTGCCAAGGACAAGGTAGATCTGCCCGTCGAGGACAGTCTGGATCGCAGCCTCGTTGGTTTCGGTCGGCGGGTTGGAAAACATCCGCGATTGCGGCTTGAGGATCAGCGGTGCGCCCCCGCCACGCCGGGCCTCGAGCGTCGCTTCGAGCGCCGTCCAGTTCGGCCCCGCGACGGGCTCGAGTGCGGCAAACTTCACGTCGTAGGGTCCGACCTTGTGGCTTTCTCCGATGTCGGACGCGATCAGCACTTCCTTGATGAAGCCGGTTTCGCTCGCCATGCCGCCAAGGCTGACGGCAACGCCCAGATGGGCTACGACCATGCCCCAGGTGAAGAGCGGCGTGCGGCGCAAATTGCGGCCCCAGAGCGGCGCGACGCTGCCGATTGCCACGCCTCCGGCCAGCATCAGGCCAAGAAAGGGCAGGAAACCTATATCGGGCGCTGCAATCACAAGCGCCAGCAACGCCAGCGCGATCGCCAGGATCGGGATTGCAAGCCGCTGGACCAGTACCGCCAGCCGATCCCGCCGCCAGCGCATCAGCGGCCCTGCGATCATGACGAGGACAAGGAAAAGCGTGATCGGTCCCGCCGTCGCATTGAAATAAGGGGGGCCGACCGACAGTTTTTCACCCGTCACCGCTTCGACGCCAAGTGGATAGAGCGTGCCAACGAAGACGATGCCGAGAATGGCGGAGAGCAGCAGGTTGTTTACGACCAGCGCACCCTCGCGGCTGACCAGATCGAACTGGCTGCCTTCGCGCACCGTGCCGATGCGGAGCGCAAACAGCGTCATTGCGCCGCCGACATAAATGGCGAGCAGCGCCAGCAGGAAACTGCCGCGCGTCGGATCGACGGCAAAGCTGTGAACACTTGTCAAAATGCCCGAACGAACAAGGAAAGTCCCAACCATCGACATCGAAAAGGCAACGACCGCCAGCATGACCGTCCATGCTCTCAGGCCGTCCCGCGTCGCAAGCACGGTCACCGAATGGAGCAGCGCCGTCGTCGCGAGCCAGGGCATCAGCGATGCATTCTCGACCGGATCCCAGAACCACCAGCCGCCCCAGCCCAGTTCATAATAGGCCCAATAGCTGCCGGCAGTGATCCCGAGCGTCAGGAAGATCCATGCGCCGAGCACCCAGGGCCGCATCGCGCGGGCAAAGGCGGGATCGACATCACGGGTGACAAGAGCGCCGACTGCAAAGCTGAACGCCACCGACATGCCGACATAGCCGAAATAGAGCGTCGGCGGATGGAAGGCGAGGCCGGGATCCTGCAGCAATGGATTGAGCCCCTGCCCGTCCGCCGGTGCCGGCACGAGCCGGGTAAAGGGGTTCGAGGAAAACAGGAGGAACGCATAAAAGCCAATGCTGAGCGCTGCCTGCGCGGCGAGCGTTGCGATCAACGTCGAGGCCTTCAGACCACGCTCGAACAGCGCGACGGCTGAGCCGGCAACGCCAAGGATCGTGACCCAGAGGAGCATCGACCCTTCGTGATTTCCCCATGTTCCGGCGAACTTGTAAAGCCAGGGCTTGGCCGAATGGCTGTTCGCCGCAACCAGCGCGACCGACATGTCAGATCGAAGGAACAGCCAGATCAGCGCGAAGAATGACAGCGCAACAAGAATGCCTTGCGCAACGGCTATCGCGCGGATGCCCGGCAGCTGCTGGTCCTGCTTGCGCGCAACCGCGGCCCAGCCAAGCCCCAATTGCATGATCGCAAGCGCGGCCGCGATCCACAACAATCCAAGCCCGGCTTCCGCGATCATCGGGCAAGTGTCTCGGTCTTGTGCTCGGAACCGGCCATTTGCGGCGGTTTGTAATTCTCGTCGTGCTTGGCAAGGATATTGGTTGCGACGAAAATTCCGTCAGCGCCAAGCTTTCCTTCAGCCACAACGCCCGAATTTTCCTTGAACAGGTCCGGCACGATCCCCTTGAACCGCACAGGAGTCGTATAGGCCCCGTCCTCGACGACGAAGCGGATCGTCACGCCATCGGCTTCGTGAACGATCGACTTGTCCGCGACCATGCCGCCGAGCCGGATCGCTGCGTCCGGCGCGGGCTTGGCTTTGGCGAGGTCGGCCGGCGAATAGAAATAGGCCGCCCGGTCGCTCAGCGCCGAGACTGCAAGCAAGCCTGCTCCAACTACCGTAGCGAGCGCGGCTAGCGCCAGTGTCAGCCTTTGGTGCTTGGGCTTCACAGGTCATCCACCTTCTTTTCGGCCCGGCGCATTGCAGCGTAGCTCAATAGTGCGACAATGATCGTGCCAAGTCCGGTCAAGGTATAGGCTGCGACGACGAACGGCCAGGGGTTCATGCAGCAGCCAGCCTGCGCAGGCGCGCCTCGACCTTTGCCTCGGCAAGATTCGCTCGCATCCGCATCAACACGATCGCGCCGAACAGCAGCGAGAAGCCAATCGTGGTGAGGCCCAGCGGCCAGAGCAGCTCGGGCGCTATGGTCGAGCCGCTCATCGTGATGCTCGGCCCCTGGTGGAGCGATTTCCACCACACGACCGATCGGTTGATGACGGGGATATTGACGGCCCCGACAATCCCGAAAATGGCCGTTACCCGACTGACGGAGGTGCGGTCTTCACCCGCATTGGCGAGTGCGATATAGCCGAAATAGAGGAACAGCAGCACAAGCATCGAGGTCATGCGCCCGTCCCATTCCCACCAGGTTCCCCAAGCCGGTCGCCCCCAGAGCGAACCCGTCACGAGGCACAGCGCCGTGAAAAGCGCGCCGGGCACCGCGATCGCGCGTGCGGCGACACCCGCGAGCGGGTGCCGCCAGACAAGCTGCGTGATGCTTGCAATCGCGATCCCGCTCCATCCGGCCATACCGAGCCAGGCCGCCGGCACATGGATGTACATGATGCGTACCGTCTCGCCCTGCAGGTAATCGGGCGGAGTGACAAACAACCCGGCATAGACCCCGGCAAGGATCAGCGCAGCACCAAGCCAGCCCAATATTGGTGTCAGCGGCCGGGCAATCTTCAGGAATCGCGCAGGGTTGGCAAAGGCGTGCATCGAGCCTGCCCTCTAGACCATCAAATCTTGCGCGAAAAGAGGCGGTTGTCAGCTTCGACAGATAAGCTTCTGCGCCATGGCATCCGCCACGCGCGCCGGGTTCTGCCCGGTCTCCGCGCTTCCGTCCCAGATCGCATTCAGGCGTCCCGGGATTTTGGCGACGCTCGCCTCGACCGCAGCCCGATCTCCACCGCCCAGATATTCAAGCGCCACGTTGATGATCCCGCCTGCGTTGATCACATAATCGGGCGCGTAAAGAATTCCGCGTGTCTGCAGGCGGTCTCCATCCTGGGGCGTAGCCAGCTGGTTGTTCGCGCCACCGGCAACAATCGGTACCTTCAGTTGGGCAATGCTCTGCTCGGTCAGGATCGCACCCAGCGCACAGGGGCTTAAGACATCGGCCTCGATCGTCATGATCTCGTCTGCCGTGACGACTTGCGCACCGATTTCGGCTGCGAGGGCACGGGCATGATCGCCATTCTTGTCGGCAAGCGTAATCCTGGCACCTGCCGCTGCCGCGTGCCGGGCAAGGCCGCCACCGACACTGCCGACACCCTGGATCGCGATATGAACGCCCGCAAGATCGTCCTTGCCGAGCGCACGTTTGACGGCTGCCTTCACGCCCAGGAACACGCCCTTGGCGGTCGTCGGTCCCGGATCGCCACCCGCCCCGCCTTCCTTGGGCGGAAGGCCGGACACAAAGCGCGTGCCCTTGGAAATGGCGATCATGTCCTCCGCGCTCATGCCGACGTCCTGCGCCGTGACGTAACGACCGCCCAGCGAATCGACTTCGCGCGCGAAGGCCGCGATCAATTCTGGCGTCTTTGTGCCTTTGGCGTCGGAGAGGATCACGGCCTTGCCGCCCCCCATCGCAAGACCGGCCATTGCGTTCTTGTAACTCATTCCGCGCGACAGCCGCAGCGCATCGGTGATCGCCGCTTCACGATCCACATAGTGCCAGAAGCGCGTCCCGCCGCCGGCCGGCCCCAGGTGAGTCGAGTGAATGGCAATGATCGCCGTAAGACCGGAGGCCGAATCGCGGACCAGGTGCAAGGCTTCGTGATCGTCGAAATCGGGGAGGTCCCAAGGGGAAGTCATCAGTCAACTCCGTTGCGCGTTCGATAGTTTCGAACACGCGCAATAATATTTCACGTTCAATTTCTCAAGGAAAAATGGGGCGATCGACGGGATCCGAACCCGCGACCTCCGGTACCACAAACCGGCGCTCTAACCAACTGAGCTACGATCGCCACAGCGGCCTTGGGCCGCATATCTTTCAGGAATGGGCCCCTTAGGAGCGCGGCACGGCGGGCGTCAAGCGTGTTCAATTGAGTCCCGGCCGGTTGCCCGAGGCAGCGCCCTTGCTAGAGTGCCATTCCATCGAGGAGAAACGCATGAATTGGCGATTGCTTGTGGCCCTTTCCGCCGCCCTGTTCACCCCCGGATGCGTGGGCAGCGTCGTCAAGACGGTCGTGACCGCGCCGATCAAGGCAGCAGGCGCTGTCGTGGACGCGACCACCACAAGCCAGGAAGAGGCCGACCGCAATCGCGGCCGAGAGATTCGCAAGCAGGAAGAGCGTGAAGCCAAGGAGCGCGAGCATCAGGAAGAGGTGCCGCCCGCCGCTCCGCAGCGGCGTTAAAGCTTGTCCGGTTGGAGCAAAATCGCCAACCGCTATTCGTCGCGTGAGATTTTCTCGTTCCGCTCGTGGCGTTCCTGCGCTTCGATCGTCATGGTCGCGATCGGCCGGGCCTCGAGCCGCGCGAGCGAAATCGGCTCTCCCGTGACTTCGCAATAACCATATTCGCCGTCCTCGATTCGCCGCAGGGCGGCCTCGATCTTCGCGATCAGTTTGCGCTGGCGATCGCGGGTCCGTAGTTCGAGAGACCAGTCCGTCTCGCTCGATGCGCGATCGGTCACGTCCGGTTCGCGGAGCGATTCGTTCTGCAGCGTGACGAGCGTGTCGTGCGATTCGCGAAGAATGTCCTCCTTCCAGGCCAGGAGCTTTTTCCGAAAATAGGCAAGCTGCCGTGGATTCATGAAGGGTTCTGCGTCGGTGGGCCGATAATTTCGGTCAATCGGCTCATCACCTCCGGCCATGTCCGGTCTTTCGTCGCTCGGGTGGTTGAGTGCGGACGTCATACTACGCTCATTTCCTCTCACTTACCGGGCGACCATGAAGTCGACTGTTCGGTGGCCGATGCAGCGCGCCTATAGTGAGGGCGATTGCCCCGCACAACCCATGCTGTCGGCGTCGCGAAGGGGAACGTGCCGAAGAGCGGAGCACACCTCCTATAGCGACCCGGTACCACCGCCCTCCGACCGGGATGATTCGTTTCGGGCGCCCTGAACGTTACACGCCATGCGGCGCGCCCGCCCGGCACACAAAAAACAGTCCCTGAATGGGACATCCGCAAGGCGACAGGCGCGCGAAATGTGGTTAATCCGCCTCGAAACCCGCCATTGATGTTTAAACGCCTTGCAAGGAATTCCATCATCCCGCAACTTCGACAGCACACAGTCATTTCCCAAGCGCTTGGTCGCGCTCAAGAAGAAAGCCCCCGGAGGTGTATTTCCGGGGGCTTTCCTTTTTCCAAAGCGCATACCCTACGGCAGCAGGTCGACGTAGAGCAGCCAGTATTTGGCAATGTCGGTCCGCACACCGCCGACGGCGGAAAGATATTTCCGCGCCTCATCCTTCTGCCCCGAACGGGCCAGCGCTATGCCGAGCCGTGTATTGACCTGGTCCGCATCGACGCTCCCTTTCTGGAGCGCCGTCTTGTAGAACGGAATGGCCTTCGCATCTTCGCCATAACCCAGGTAAGCGTCGCCCGCACCGGCGGCCGGCTTGCCAGTCGCGCCTGCGGCGTTCGCGGCCTTTTCGCTGACGCTGATCGACGCGCGGTCGGCGGCGATACGGCTGGTGGCGAGTGTCAGGACTTCGTTCACGGCGCGGCTCGACTTGCTTACCACGCCGCTTGCAAAGCCTTCCTCGATTGTCGATTTCGCTTCACCCGGCAGTGCGCGGTCAACGGCCAGCGACGCATATTCGAAAAAGTCTCGTTCACCCGCAAGCGACTTGGTCAACCGCATGAGACGGAAAAGATCGAGCGCCGGCTGCCCGTCGAGGTGCGCGCCGTCCCGATACGTGACCAAAGCGCTCCGCCAGTTTTCCGCGGTCGGATAGGCGCGGACCTGCGCTGCTGTCCACTTGGCGACTTCGGAGGGCAGCTTTGCCTTGTATGCCACCGATGCGGCGCGCGCGTACCAGGATTCGGGCGCCTTCTCTCCGGCAGCCGCGGATTCGGCGACCGCACGATCGACGAAGGCGAGCCCCTGTGGGAACTGGTTCAGCTTGAAGTGCGCTTCGGCCAGCCTCAGCAACCGGTCCACGCCCTTGAAGCCCAGACGATCGGCTTCGCTCAATTTCGCGATGGCATCCGGATAGTCGCCCGCCTCATAGGCCATGTTGCCGGACACGAAATTGAGTTCCGCCGTATTGGATGCTAATTGCGAATTGGCGGCAATCATTTGGTTGATCGCCTTGCGCCCGGCTACCGGATCCTTGGTAATCTTGAACACATCATAGGCAATGGCGCCAACGTAGAATTTTTCGTCAGGCTGCGTCGCAAGCGCTTCTGCTGCCGCGAGCTTCGCCGTCGCATCCGCCGCGTTCCCTGCCTTTGCGGCTGCCTGCGCGGCACCGATCGCTGCTCGGAACTCCTTGCCGAGCTGCGGCGCGTATTGCGCGGGCGCCTTTTCTTTCTTGGCCTCGGCAGGCGTTGCAACGCCGGTCGCGATCATGCCCAAGGCCAACGCCAGTCCCAGCGAAGCCTTTGAAACCAGTTTCATATGGTCATCCTCCTGCAAGCGGGCATCCCGGCCCGTGACACTCCAAGCCTCGCTAGTCCCACAGAGGCAGACGCACAAGACCGGAACAGATGGCGCGCCCTATTGCGGCCTTCAGCTGAACGGCGATTGAACCACCGATTTTGCCCTCGGGGCTGGTATTTTTCGACACCAGCGGCTAGGGAATTTACCAGCGAATCTCATCAGAAAGACAAACCTTGAGCAACGACGAGAACGTCCTCGCCGACCCTTCGGATATCACCCCGATCAACATCGTTGACGAGATGAAGTCGAGCTATCTCGACTATGCCATGTCCGTCATCGTCTCGCGCGCGCTGCCCGATGTGCGCGACGGATTGAAGCCCGTTCACCGCCGGATTTTGTGGTCCGCTCATGAGAGCGGCTATGCCTGGAACAAGGCCTACAAGAAGAGCGCCCGTATCGTCGGCGACACGATGGGCAAGTACCACCCTCACGGCGACCAGGCGATCTACGACGCGCTGGCTCGGCTGACGCAGGATTGGGCAATGCGCCTGCCGCTGATCGACGGCCAGGGCAATTTCGGCTCGATGGATCCCGATCCACCCGCCGCGCAGCGCTATACCGAAGCGCGGCTGGCCAAGGCTGCCGATGCCTTGCTGGACGACATCGACAAGGACACCGTCAACTTCCAACCAAACTATGATGCGTCGGAGCGCGAGCCGCAGGTCCTGCCCGCGCGCTTCCCGAACCTTCTCGTCAATGGTGCGGGCGGGATCGCGGTCGGCATGGCCACGAACATTCCGCCGCACAATCTGGGCGAAGTCGTGAATGCCGCGCTCGCCTATATCGACAATGGCGCGATCACTTCGGAAGAATTGATGGAAATCGTCCCTGCCCCCGATTTCCCGACCGGTGCCTTGATTCTCGGCACGCACGGAGCCCGTTCGGCTTATACGACCGGCAAGGGCTCGATAACAATGCGCTGCCGGCACGAGATCGAGGAAGGCCGCGGGGACCGGCGCAGCATCGTCCTCACCGAAATCCCCTATCAGCAAGGCAAGAATGCGCTTGTCGAAAAGATCGCCGAAGCGGCGAAGGAAAAGCGCGTCGAAGGCGTTTCGGACATTCGTGACGAATCGAACCGGTTCGGCGTCCGCATCGTCATAGACCTGAAGCGCGACGCCTCGACCGAAGTCGTGCTGAACCAGCTCTGGCGGCATACGCCCGCACAATCCAATTTCCCTGCCAACATGCTTGCGATCCGGGGCGGCCGCCCCGAAGTGCTGACGCTGCGCGACATGATCGAGGCGTTCGTCAAGTTCCGCGAGGAAGTGATCACGCGGCGCTCCAAGTTCGAGCTCGCCAAGGCCCGCGACCGTGCCCATGTCCTGCTTGGCCTCGTGATCGCAGTGACCAACCTGGACGAAGTGGTCCGCATGATCCGTGGGTCCTCAAGCCCCGCCGAAGCCCGCGAAAAGCTCGGCGCCCGCGAATGGCCGGTCGCCGAAATCGCGCCCTATATCGCTCTCGTCGAGGCCGTCGAAGACCAGGACGTGGCCGGGGCCAGCACCTATCGCCTCTCCGATGTCCAGGTCCGCGCGATCCTCGACCTTCGCCTCCACCGCCTGACCGCGCTCGGCCGCGACGAGATCGGCAAGGAACTGAAGGAGCTGTCCGACAGCATTGCCTATCTGCTCGGCGTCCTTGCAGATCGGGCAAAGCTTTATGACGTGATGTGTGAGGAACTGATCGCCGTCCGCGAGGAATTCGCAACCCCGCGCCGGTCCGAGATCACCGCCGCCTTCGACGGCGTCGATGATGAAGACTTGATCGAGCGCGAGGACATGGTCGTAACGGTCACGCTCGATGGCTATATCAAGCGGACGACGCTCGACACGTTCCGCGCGCAGCGGCGCGGCGGCAAGGGTCGCGCGGCAATGGCCACCAAGGATGAGGATGTCGTCACCGAACTGTTCGTGACGTCCACGCACACGCCGGTGCTGTTCTTCTCGACCGCGGGCAAGGTCTATCGCCTGAAGGTGTGGCGCTTGCCCGAAGGCGGGCCGAACACACGCGGTCGGCCGATGATCAACCTCCTGCCGCTCGCGCAGGGCGAAACCATCTCGACCGTCCTTCCGCTTCCCGAAGATGAAGCGGAATGGGGCAAGCTCCACGTCATGTTTGCGACAGCCAAGGGCACGGTGCGCCGCAACAGCATGGATGCGTTCACCAATGTGCCATCCAACGGCAAGATCGCGATGCGGTTCGACGAAGACAGCGCCGACCGGCTGATCGGCGTCGCCCTCCTCACCGAAGACGATGACGTGCTGCTGGCGACACGCGCGGGCAAGGCCATCCGCTTCGAAGGAACCGATGTCCGCGAATTCCAGAGCCGGACGTCGACGGGCGTGCGCGGCATGACCTTGAAGGGCGATGACGAAGTCATCTCGCTTTCGATCCTTCGCCGTTCCGGCGCGACCCAGGAAGAACGCGAAGCCTATCTCCGCGCCGCGCCCTGGAAGGACAATGAGAATGAGCCGACGCTCTCCGCCGAACGCATGGCCGAACTGGAAGAACGCGAACAGTTCATCCTGACCGTCTGCGCCAACGGCTATGGCAAGCGATCCTCGGCCTATGAATATCGCCGCACCAACCGCAGCGGCCAGGGCATCACCAATATCGACAATATCGGTCGCAACGGCCCCGTCGTCGCGAGCTTCCCGGCAAAGAACGGCGAACAGCTGATGCTCGTCACCGATCAGGCGAAGATGATCCGCATGGAAATCGCCGGAATGCGCGTGATCGGCCGCAATACGGCAGGGGTGAAACTGTTCGACGTGGCCGATGAGGAACATGTGGTGAGCGCGGCACTGATCGAGGAAAGCGACGACGAGGGCGTCGAGGCGCCGGAAGCCGTTGGAGAAGCGTCAGACACGCCGGAAGCATGAGCCGCACCGCCTTCAAAATCCTGACTGCGGAGCAATGGGCGCAGTTCGAGGCGGACGGCGTCTTCGACGGCGCACCGGTCGACCTCTCGGACGGCTATATCCATCTCTCCACCGCGGATCAGGTGCAGGGCACGCTCGACAGGCATTTCGCGGGGCAGACAGGTCTGGTAAATGCGGAGGTCGATCTCGAAATGCTTGGCGATGCCATCCGCTGGGAAGTGTCGCGCGGCGGAGCGCTGTTCCCGCATCTCTATGGCTCGCTGCCGATGAAGGCTGTCGTCCGTACCAAAGGGCTGGGCGAGAACTAACCGCTCGAACCAGCGTTTCCGGCCAGCGTGCGCGTGACGCCCAGCACGATCAGAAATTGCCCGGCGAAATACAGCGCCCAGACCGCGAAGCCCGCCCAGGCGCTGCCCGCCAGCGGCCCCATGGTCGCGAAAATCAGCAGGTCGGAGGCAAGGAACATCATCGCGCCGATACCCGTGCGATACCGAGGAAAACGGCTGATCCACGCCGCGGCCGCCATGCTGGAGACAAAGGCCGTATAAGTCCCGACCACAGCACGGACATCTTGCGGCACCGACCAGACCGCAATCAGGACGGAAAGCGGAAGAACCAGCGTCGCAAGCCATCTCTGACTGAACGAAAGGCTGCCCCGCCGGTTGCGGAGATAAAGCGCGATGGCGAAAATGTGGCCAACGACGAACGCCGCCGCGCCTGGCGTCATCCCGACTGCGTCGAGCAACACGTCGCCAATGGCCCCGAAAACCATGACCAGCGCGATCAGCCAGCCATCGGTGCTGCGTGCCTGAAGCGCCGCATAGACCGCCAGCAGGCCGACGCCCGCGCCTTTCCATGCGACCGCGAGCGGCCCGGACATACCCGTAGCACCAACATAGAGATAGCTGGTGCCGGCAATCACTGCACCGATCAACGCGATACGCGCCAGCGACCCTTGCTCGTTCATGGCATCTCCCCCCTCGCCTTTTCGATCGAAACACCATAGCGGCATCGCGCATGACACACCAAGTCCATATCATCGGCGGCGGCCTCGCAGGCTCGGAAGCGGCCTGGCAACTCGCCGAAGCCGGGATCAGGGTCCGCCTGTCCGAAATGCGCGGGGTGGAAGCAACCGCCGCGCACAAGACCGATCAGCTGGGCGAACTGGTCTGCTCGAATTCATTCCGTTCGGACGACGATACAAGTAACGCCGTCGGCCTGCTCCATACGGAAATGCGGGCGATGGGCTCGCTCATCCTGCGCGAGGCGGACAAGCATCGCGTTCCCGCAGGCTCGGCCCTGGCTGTCGATCGCGAGGGCTATGCGGCAGGCGTCACGGCCGCGATTGCCGGCCATCCCAACATCACGCTTGTCCGCGAGCGCATCGACGCGCTGCCCGTAGGCCCGGCAATCATCGCAACGGGCCCATTGACGGCGGCCGCATTGGCAGGCGCCGTCGGGACCGAAACCGGAGAGGAAGCGCTGGCCTTTTTCGATGCGCTGGCGCCGATTGCCTATCACGAGACGATTGACATGGATGTCGCCTGGATGGCCTCGCGCTGGGACAAAGGCGACACCAAGGATTACATTAACTGCCCGATGGACAAGGACCAGTATCTGGCCTTTGTTGAAGCCCTGCTGGCGGGCGAAAAGACCGAGTTCAAGGAATGGGAAACCAGCACGCCCTATTTTGACGGGTGCATGCCGATCGAAGTGATGGCCGCGCGCGGGATCGAGACGCTGCGCCACGGCCCGATGAAACCGGTCGGGCTCGACAATCCCAAAACCGGGCGCTGGCCTTATGCGGTCGTGCAGCTCCGGCAGGACAATGCGTTGGGCACACTCTGGAACATGGTCGGGTTCCAGACCAAGCTGAAACATGCCGAACAGGTGCGGATCTTCCGCATGATCCCGGGGCTCGAAAAGGCCGAGTTCGCACGATTGGGCGGGCTTCACCGCAATACCTTCATCAAATCGCCCAAGCTGCTCGATGGGTTTCTGCGGCTCAAGTCCCGCCCCAATATCCGCTTTGCCGGGCAGATCACCGGGTGCGAAGGCTATATCGAAAGTGCAGGCGTCGGATTGCTCGCCGGCCGATTCCTGACTGCGGAACTCGCCGGGCGGGAGATGCCTCTGCCACCGCCCACCACTGCGCTGGGTGCCCTGCTCGGCCACATCACGGGCGGAGGCGATTCCGCGACCTACCAGCCGATGAACGTCAATTTCGGGCTTTTCCCGCCTTTGCCAGACAAGATTCGAAAGGCGGATCGCAAGCGCGGCTATACCGATCGGGCAAAGGCCGATCTAGCATCATGGCTCACCGCCTAGCCGTCATCGCCCCCCGTTTCAGGGGCCGCCCGAAGGGGCGGCGGGCAGTTACCCTTGGACCCGAACTTGCGCGCGACCCGCGTCGCAAGGAATTCGCCTGGCGTGAGCGCTCCGGTCCGGTCGCGATCGGCGCTGGCGAATTTCTTGGCGGCCTTTGCCGCATATTCCTCGAACGAGAGCTTGCCGTCTCCGTCAAGGTCAAGCCGCGCATAGGATTTGCGACGCGACAGAAGATATTCCTCGCGGCTGACCGCACCATTCTCATCGGCGTCGTAGCGTGAGAACCGCCTTTGCTCCCGCGTCTTCTCGCTCGCTTCGAGGGGAGCCGCGACGTCGACCGGCCCGAGCGGCGCATTGGCTGCGGACGGCGGCGCGCCGACTAGGCTTTTCGTGCCGGCCAGCCCTGACCACAAGAGCGTCCCTGCCACTGTCGCCAGCAAGGCCGCCATTCCACCCGCCACGTATCGCCACATCGCAACAGCCCTCCACTCTTTACCCTGAAACACGCGAGGCGGGCGATTCCGATGCAGTATCAGGCCAATCCGAAGGTAAATTTCCAAGCCTGGGCAATGCGGCGTGGCGATCCTGGACGGGGCATCCGTTCAAGGCCGCCAGCCGCGTCGCGGTCGGCAAAATGGGCAAGGATGGCAAACGGCCTGAGCGCGCGTGGGAGTTCACGGGGCGCGCCGCCGAACGCCCCGGCAAGCGCCAGGGCATGCGCTGCCAGGTCGCGATCGCTGCAATGACGCGCGAAATCGACAAGCGCCCAAAGCGTTCCAGCTCGGTCGGCCGGCTCCCCAGCTTCGCCCCCCGATATGATGCACGCGACACGAAACAGGCTTCCGCCGCGCGCCTTCGCGAATTCGAGCAAGCGATCGCCCGAGAGTTCCGGATCGGCGACCAGCGCTTCCCAGCCATCGACGAGCGCCGCCAGGCCCGCCCTTGCCTCCGGATGCTTGCCAATCATGTCGCCAAGACCATCGAGAACAGGGTCGGGAGCTCCGGAACCCGGCGATGAACGGATTTGCTCCCGCCACCAGGCGAGGCGGACCTGCCCCACGATCGGCGGACCCAAATGCGGCATCGCTCGCCCCAAGCTGCGATCGAATCGAAGCAATAGTCCATAGGGCTCGCGCAAGCGTCGCGGACAAAAGGCCAGCGCCAGAATTTGTTCGGGGGCAAGCTCAATCATTCCGGTTCCCGACCGTTTAGCCCGGTACATGGCAAAAATCCCGTTAACCTTGTCACTTCAACCCGCGTTAGCCGTCTCCGGTCCAAGGCCGGACGATGAACCAGCATTCTGGTCGGGGATCAACAATGAAAGAACGTTCCGCATTGCCTGCTGACAGGGCTTCCGCACCGGGACTAATCAGCCGTCTTCGCAGCAACACCGCGGGCAACACGCTCATGCTCGTTGCCGGCGCGATCATTCCGCTAACCGCCATGATCGGTGCAGGCGTGGATATGGGCCGCACTTATCTCGTCAAGTCGCGCCTCCAGCAGGCCTGCGACGCGGGCGTTCTCGCCGGACGCAAATACATGACGGGAACCACGCTTGACGATGTGGCTGCTGGCCGGGCGACTGCCTTCTTTTCGAACAATTTCCCGTCGGGCTCGTTCGGCACGACCAATGTGAGCTTCACTCCGTCACGAACCAACGATGGCCAAGTCACCGGCACGGCCACAGCGCGCGTGCCGATGGCAGTGATGCAGATCTTCGGCAACACACAGATCGACCTGAACGTGGTATGCGACGCCAGACTCGAAATTGCCAATACCGATGTGATGCTTGTCCTCGACGTCACCGGATCGATGGCCGACTGCCCCGATGACAGCAATTGCGGCTCTGGCCCCGGATCGAAGATCGTCGGCCTGCGGTCTGCCGTTATGAGTTTCTACGACACAATCAGTGCCGCGACCTCAGCAAACGCGCGCCTTCGTGTCGGATTCGTACCCTACTCGTCAGCAGTCAATATTGGGATAGATCCGTTCACCAACACGCCGATCCTGCAATCCGGCTGGCTGGTCGACAATTGGACCTATCAGTCGCGTGTCGCGAATATGACATTGGACGGTTGGACGCCGACTACGACCTATAGCGGCTGGACTAACCAGACCTATGGCGTCAACATCAGCAATTCCAACTGCACGAAATACGGCAACAACACGTCGTTCACGGGCTTCAATCCCAACCCGGCAGGCAACCCCAGTATTCCGACGAACGACGTGTTCCAGGAAGGTCAGCCGGCAACCGTCGTCCAGACTCAATATCAGCGTGTCACTGCCTCCTATTCAGGCACCAAGAGCTGCACACGCAAATACCGGACGGCAACGACGGTCTATGCACAGAACGGACGATATGGCTTCACCAGCTGGAGCTACATGCCGGTCCCCTATGATGCCAGCAACTACAAAGCGGGCAATGTGGTGACGGCCTACACGGGCAATTCCGCTCCCACTGGCACCGTGACCGACCCGCGTGCCTACAACATGGTGGACCTTGTAAACACGCCGGGCAGCACAGTCGTCGGTACATCCACGACTTTCGACGGCTGCATTGAGGAACGCACCACAGACGCACAGAGCAGCTACACCACTATTCCAAGCACGGCATACGACCTGGACGTCAACACGATTCCGAGCAGCAGCGACACCAGCTGGCGGCCGATGTGGAACGAACTGATCTACGACCGGAGCGCGGGTGGCGGGTTCAGCCAAGAGCTCAACGTCACAACCAATCGTAGCCCGACAAACTCCTATTCGTGCCCCACCGAAGCCAGCAAACTCGCGGTTCGCACGCGTACCGACATGCAAGACTATGTGAACGGTCTTGTTGCGACGGGTTATACATTCCACGATCTTGGCATGGCATGGGGCGTGCGGTTGATTTCGCCCAACGGCCTGTTCGCCTCGGAAAACACGACGGCGCCAAATGGGCGCCCGATCAGCCGCCATATCATCTTCATGACCGACGGCATGATGAACACGCCGCCGACCGTTTACACATCGCACGGCTATGAAGAATCCGACCGGCGCGTCTCGGGCCTTGCGGTCACGCCCTCGACTTCGGATCTTATCAGCCGGCACAATGCCCGCTTTCAAGCGCTGTGCAACCAGGCCCGCGCAAACAACATTACGGTGTGGACGATAGCGTTCGGCACCAGCAATCCACCAACGCTCGTCAGCTGCGCCGACTCCGGAAAGGCATTTGTCGCTACGGATACGGCTGCGCTGACCGCCCAGTTCCAGCAGATCGCCGCCAATATCGCCAAGCTGAGGCTGTCGCGGTGAGACGTTCGATCCTCAAACGGATCTCTGCCGACACACGCGGCATGACGATAATCGAGTTCGCGTTCATTGCGCCGACCCTGCTCGTTTTGATGATGGGCACGTTCGACCTTGGCTTCCGAGCCTATGCCACCTCGGTTCTCCAGGGCGAAGTGCAGAAGGCCGCTCGCGACGCGACGCTCGAAACCGGCTCGACTGCGGGAACAGCCCTCAATGCCCAGGTACAGACGCAGGTCTCGCGTGTGGTGCCCAACGGAACATGGACGTTCACGCGCAAAAGCTATTCAAGCTTCACGCGCGCGGGCGCCGCTGAGAATTTCACGGACAATAACGGAAACGGCACTCGGGAAGCCGGCGAGTGCTTCCAGGACGAGAATGGGAACGGGAACTGGGATGCCGATGTCGGCCTCAATGGGCAGGGCACGTCTGACGATATCGTCACCTACACCGCGTCGGTGAGTTATCCCCGCCTCTTTCCGATGCACGGCCTGCTGGGCTGGTCGGCGAACCAGACCATTTCAGCGACCACGACTTTGCGCAACCAGCCTTACGGCACGCAGACGACTTATCCAGTGACGGCGATATGCACATGACCAGAACCATCACTCCCTTCCGCCGCATCCTGCGCGGGCTGCGCAACGACACAAGCGGCATGGCAATGATCGAATTCGCCTATGCGCTTCCACTGCTCATGGTGCTCGGCGGGTATGGGGTCGAGATGACCAACCTCGCAACCGTCAACCAGCGGATCTCGCAGTCCGCGCTTGCGCTGGCCGACAATATGTCGCGCGTCGGGTTGGAAAGCGCGCTCTCGACGGTCCAGATTCGCGAGTCGGATGTCAATGACAGCTTTGTCGGCCTCATCAAGCAAACGGGTTCTCTCAACCTTACTTCGAACGGTCGAGTGATCCTTTCGAGCCTCGAGCAGAATGCTAGCGGCGGCCAGTGGATTCACTGGCAGCGGTGCGTCGGCACCAAAAATGTGACCTCAGCCTATGGTGCGCAGGGTACGGGCGCCACAGGCACGAGCTTCCTCGGCATGGGCTCGCCGTCGGCGCGCATTACCGCGCCGCCCAACACAGCCGTCATGTTCGTCGAAATCGTCTACGATTATCGAGCGCTGTTCGGCACGATGTTCATGCCGGCCCGCACGATCCGCTTCGAAGCCTCGTTCGTGGTCCGCGACGACCGCGATCTTGCCGGGCCCGCTGGTGGCGACGGGGTCTACAATCCCAATCCTGCCGCGCCAGTGCACAGTTGCAACAACTTCACCGCCACCTGATCAGCGATTGCAAGTGCGCCTGACGGCCGCAACGATCCGCGGTACGTCCACAATCGCTAGCTTTTCAAGGCTTGCTGCATAAGGGAGAGGCACGTCCTCGTCGCAGACTCGTGCGACCGGAGCATCGAGATCATCGAACCCGTCCTCCATGCAAATGGCCATGATTTCGCTGGCAATCGAGCAGACCGGCCAGCCCTCCTCAGCCACCACCATCCGATTGGTCCGCGACAGGCTTTCGAGGACCGCCGCCTTGTCGAGCGGACGCAGGGTCCGCAGGTCGATCACTTCGGCGTCGATCCCCTCCGCCGCCAACTGCTCGGCGGCCTCGAGCGAGAGCCCGACACCGATCGAATAGCTGACTATCGTGACGTCGCTACCGGAACGAACAGTTCGAGCCTTGCCAATCGGCAGGACGATATCCCCAACCGGAACGTCGAAGCTGCGGCCATAAACCAGTTCATTCTCCAGGAAGACAACCGGATCGGGTGACTGGATCGCTGCCCGGAGCAAGCCCTTTGCATCCGCCGCGTCATAGGGCGCGATCACCACCAGGCCGGGCACGTTCGCATACCAGGGCGCATAGTTCTGGCTATGCTGCGCCGCAACGCGCGAGGCCGCACCATTCGGGCCACGGAACACGATCGGACAGCGCATCTGCCCGCCCGACATATAGTTGGTCTTGGCGGCCGAATTGATAATGTGATCAATGGCTTGCATTGCGAAGTTGAATGTCATGAATTCAACAACGGGTCGCAGGCCACCCATTGCCGCGCCTGTCCCGATCCCCGCAAAGCCATATTCGGTGATTGGGGTGTCGATCACGCGCCGTGGGCCGAACTCTTCAAGAAGCCCCTGCGTCACCTTGTAGGCGCCTTGATATTCGGCAACCTCTTCGCCCATGACGAAAACGCGGTCATCGGCGCGCATTTCTTCCGCCATCGCATCACGAAGCGCCTCGCGAACGGTCATCTTGACGACCGGCCCATCGCTAGGCGGCGGGGGCGGCGCGACCGGTGTCGGAGCGGGTGTCCGGGGCGCGGGCGGCGGCGTGACGACCGGCTCGGGTGCCCGGGCTGCCGGAGCGACCGCCTCGCCTTCGTCCGAAATGGTCGCGATCACCGTGCCGACCTTGACACCCTCTGTGCCTTCGGAAACCAGGATTTCGGCGATTGTTCCCTCATCGACGGCCTCGAATTCCATCGTGGCCTTGTCGGTCTCGATCTCGGCAAGAATATCGCCCGATTTGACGGTGTCGCCGGCCTTGACCAGCCATTTGGCAAGCGTCCCTTCCTCCATCGTCGGAGAAAGCGCAGGCATTTTGAGTTCGATTGCCATCAATAGGACCCCACGAGCACATCGGTATAAAGTTCGTTCGCTTCCGGTTCGGGAGAACTTTCTGCAAAATCCGCCGCTTCGGTCACGATCTGCCGGATTTCCTTGTCGATCGCTTTCAAGTCATCCTCGCCTACGCCCGCGGCGGCAAGGTCGCGCTTAACCGCTTCGATCGCATCGGATTTCTCGCGGACATCCTGCACTTCCTCGCGGCTTCGATATTTCGCCGGATCCGACATCGAATGCCCGCGATAGCGATAGGTCTTGAGCTCCATCAGCAACGGGCCATTGCCGCCGCGCACATAATCGAGCGCGACATTGGCAGCGCCGCGCACTTCGAGCACGTCCATCCCGTTGACCTGCATGCCCGGGATCCTGAACGAGGTTCCACGCAAATGGAAATCGGTTTCGGCACTGGAGCGATCGACCTTGGTGCCCATCGCGTAACCATTATTCTCGATCACGAAGATGACCGGGAGTTTCCAGAGCGCCGCCATGTTGAAGGCTTCGTAAACCTGCCCCTGATTGGCCGCCCCATCGCCGAAATAGGCCATGCAGACCCCGCCATCGCCAGAATATTTGTGGCCAAAGGCCAAGCCGGCCCCAAGCGGCACTTGCGCGCCGACAATCCCGTGCCCGCCATAGAAGCGGTGCTCGGTCGAAAACATGTGCATCGACCCGCCCTTGCCAAGCGAGATGCCCGCCGCGCGACCGGTCAGTTCCGCCATGATCAGTTTGGGATCGATCCCATAGGCGAGCATATGGCCATGATCGCGATAGCCGGTGATGACGCTGTCCTTGCCCGGCGTCAGCGCAGACTGGAGGCCCACCGCAACCGCCTCCTGCCCTATATAGAGATGACAGAAGCCACCGATGAAGCCGAGGCCGTAAAGCTGCCCAGCGCGCTCCTCGAACCGGCGGATAAGAAGCATTGTCTTGTAGAACTGCAGCAACTCGCCGGTCGTCGCCTGATAACGTTTCGGTTTCGCCAATGGCGATGATTCAGCTGATTTTGCGGGAGCTTTGGCCAAGACGGACCCTTTCGCCGGTTGGGAACGGAATACGCTACGTAAAGGCCGTCTATAGGCAAGCGAACGCCCGAAGGGCAATCACCAGATCGGTAAAAAGAACGGGAAACCGAACGTCAATCGAGCGGAATGATGACTTCGTCGGGCTGGGTCAGCCCCAACTCCTTGCGAACCAGCTCATCGACCAGATCGGGATTGGCGTGGCGCGGATCGAGAAGGGCAACCCGATGCGCCAGTTCGTTCCGCCTCTTGCTGACGGCCGCGAGCTCGGCCTTCCGCACCTCGTACTTCTGGCTATAGTCACCCCAGGCAAGCACACCGTTTGAGCCGAACAGGGCATAGCCGCCGAAAAAGGCGATAATCGTCAGGGCCATGGCGGGCCACATGGCCGACCGCAGCAACTGTAGAAGTCGTTTCGCCTGTTTCATTCAGCCCCTTGAATCACAAGCGATTCGGCGAATCAACCCCTAGCGCGCAAAAATCTGCCGACCCGCGTAACGGGCGACGCTGCCCAGTTCCTCCTCGATACGGATCAATTGGTTATACTTGGCTAGCCTGTCCGACCGGGCGAGACTGCCCGTCTTGATCTGCCCGCAATTGGTGGCGACCGCGAGGTCAGCGATCGTCGAATCTTCTGTTTCACCCGAACGGTGAGACATGACCGCCGTGTAGCGCGCGCGGTGGGCCATATCGACCGCGGCCAGGGTCTCTGTAAGGGTACCGATCTGGTTGACCTTCACCAGCAGCGAGTTGGCCAGGCCTTGCTTGATTCCATCGGCGAGCCGCTTCGGATTGGTGACGAACAGATCATCGCCGACAAGCTGGACCTTAGCGCCGATCCTGTCGGTCAGCGCCTTCCAGCCTTCAAAATCGTCTTCGCTCATCCCATCCTCGATAGACGCTATCGGGAAGCGAGCCGCCAGATCGGCAAGATAGCCCGCCATTTCGTCGGGCGAGAGCACCCTGCCCTCACCTTCCAAGTGATAGGCTCCATCCTTGAAGAATTCGGTGGCAGCGCAATCGAGCGCCAGCACGACATCGTCCCCCGGCTTGTAACCCGCTGCTTCGATCGACGACATGATGAAGTCGAGCGCATCGGCCGGCGACGCCAGGTTCGGGGCGAAGCCGCCTTCATCGCCGACTGCCGTCGCAAGTCCCTTGTCGTGCAGCTTGCCCTTCAGTGTGTGGAAGATTTCCGAACCGATCCGCACGGCATCGAAGAGCGTTTCCGCCCCGACCGGCATGATCATGAACTCCTGGAAATCGATCGGATTGTCGGCATGGGCGCCGCCGTTGATGATGTTCATCATCGGCACGGGAAGGACATGCGCCGAAACACCTCCGACGTAACGGTAGAGCGGAAGGCCGCGTGAATCCGCGGCCGCCTTTGCCGCCGCAAGTGAAACCCCCAGAAGTGCATTGGCGCCGAGCCGCGACTTGTTCTCCGTTCCGTCGAGCGCGATCAGATTGGCGTCGAGTTCGGCCTGATCCTCCGCATCGAACCCAGTGAGCGCGTCGCATATCTCTCCATTCACGCCCTCGACGGCGTGCGCGACACCTTTGCCAAGGAACCGGGTCTTGTCGCCGTCGCGCTTTTCGACCGCCTCGTAGGCGCCGGTCGAAGCCCCCGAAGGAACCGCCGCACGGCCAAATGAACCGTCTTCGAGCATGACGTCCACCTCGACGGTCGGATTGCCTCGGCTGTCGATGATCTGGCGGGCATGGATATCGAGGATGGCAGTCATTATATGTGGGCCTCAACGGTTGATCGGTGATGGGCGTGCCCCATATCGGTGTTCACTGTTGGAGGCAAATGGCGGGCCTGACCGCCACCGTTTATCGAAGGAGTTGCATTCCATGGCAAAGGCACCCTCCCCCACTGCTTCTGCTAAGGCCGCCGTAAAGAAAGCTGCGCCCAAGGCCAAAGCTGTGACAAAGAAGACGGTCAGGGCGGTAAAGCCCGTCAAGCTGAAGACCGAAGCCACGGCCGAAACGTTCAAGGACCAGGCAACGGCATTTGTCGGCAAGGCCGGCGAGAAGGCGCGCGAATACGCGACCACTGGCAAGGAAAAGGCGACTGATTCGCTGTTCAGCATTTCCGATTTCGTTGACGATGTGGCCAAGGCTGTCGATTCCCGGCTCGGCAAGCAATATGGAGACTATGCGCGCCGCGCGGCGACCGCTGTTTCAGGCGTGGCCGACTCTTTGAAGGGCAAGGAAATTGACGATCTCGTGGCGGACACTCGCAAGTTCGTGCGCGAAAAGCCCGCCGTCGCGATCGGCGCGGCAGCCGCCATCGGTTTCGTCCTGACTCGGCTCTTCCGCTCCGGCGGAAGCGACGACGACGCCTGAATGGCCGACGCCCCGCTTCCCGAATCGGAAACCGGCCCGGGAGACCCCGGGCTGAAGGAGCTTGCCGTCCAGCTTGCGGATGACGCCACGGCGTTTGTAGTTGCCGAGACAAGCTATCTGAAAGCCGAATTGGGTGAGCGGGCCGAGTACGCCCAGCCGGCAATCTATGCGGTCGGGTTCGGCTGGGCACTGATGCTGGGCACGATGCTGACGCTACCGTTCGCGCTGATCCTGATGCTGGCGCCGAGAATCGGCATCGTTTGGGCGGTGGTCGCGGTCAGCGGCGGGGCGCTTGTGATCGGACGGCTGCTCGCCCTGTTCGGCATGCGGCGAATCAAGGCATCGCTCAAACCGAGGGACGAACGATGAGCACGGTCGACGAGAGCAAGGCGGAAGCGGAGCGGGCCCGCGAGAAACTCGAGGCCACGCTCGAAACGGTGCGCCAACGGACCCAGCCGCAAGCCCTGCTCGGCTCGGCAACCGATGAAGCAAAGAAGCAGGCCATGAAGGTTGGCGTGGCCGCGCTTTCCAACGGGCGGTTCCGGCCCGTCCTTGCACTCGGCGTCGCGGCAACCTCAATTGCCTATCTTTTCCGCAACCCCATTTTGAAGGCCCTGAACAAGCGTCTGGGCCAGGGAGAACAACATGACTGATGATCTGCGCCAGAAGGCGGAAGCGCGCTATGCCGAAGCCCGGGAAAAGGCGAGCGCCGCCATCGCATCCGGCCGGAGCAAGGCGGATGAAGCTTTGAAGACGGCCAAGGCGACTGCCGAGGAAGCGGCCAAGGCCATGCAGGCAAAGGCAGCCGACGCGGCGGCTGCCACCCGCGCGCGTGCAAAGCGGGCTGCGGAGCGGACAACCGAGGGCGTCGACAAGAACCCCTTTGCCGCGCTGGCGGGCGGCCTCGCGCTCGGCGCCCTTGTTGCAGCGCTCATCCCCCGCACGAAGCGCGAAGACGATGTGCTCGGCAAGACGGGGAAATCGATCCGCGAACAGGCCGGTAAGGCCGCCAAGGCGGCACGCGAGGCCGGCCAGGAACAACTCAATGCGCTGGGCGTCAATGCCGATGCCGCGCGTGCGCAGGTGCAGGAACTGGTGCGCAAGGTCGGCCAGGCCGCGAGCTCGGCAAGCACGGCGGCAGCCGAAGCGGTGCGGCGCAAGGCCAAATAGCGTTGGCGGACCAGCCGAACTACATCACACCCGAAGGGCTCGCAGCACTCCGGGCGCGATACGATTTCCTGTTCGCCGACGAACGCCCGAAGCTGGTCGAAGTCGTCAGCTGGGCCGCGGGCAACGGCGACCGCTCCGAAAATGGCGACTATCTCTACGGCAAGAAGCGCCTGCGCGAGATCGACCGCGAGCTTGGCTGGCTTTCGCGCCGGATGAAGGCAGCGCGCGTGGTCGATCCGGCCGGGCAGCCGGACAAGTCCCGCGTGCTGTTCGGCGCGACGGTGACGATTGCGGATGAAGACGATAACGAACGCACACTGACCTTGGTCGGCGATGACGAGCAGGACGCCGCAATAGGCCGCGTCGGCTGGAATTCGCCTATTGCCCGGGCGTTGCGGGGTGCGAGCGTCGGCGATGTCCGGCGTGTCGTCCTTCCGGTCGGAGAGAAGGCATGGGAAGTGCTGGCGATCAGCTATCCGGATATGCCTTAGCGTTGCGCAAAGTCATAAAGGTGAGAGCACTACCGCCCAACAAGCCCAACGCTACGCACAACAGGTGCAGAGTTCCAACCGAGATAACTCCCAAGAAGCCGTTCCCGTAAATGATCGGCCAGAACGGACGCATGTCTCTATGCATCACAGCGTCCAAACCGACGTGCGAGTAGGTGCCGACCAATGCACTGATAAATGCCACGCGCCAGACAACTTGGTGATCGCCCATCGCGCAGCGCCGAAGCACCGAGTTGCTAACAGGGCGCCCCACGATGGCAGCCAAAATGGCTACCGCAAAAGCGCCTACAACTGTGTGGCTTAACCCGTGAAGAAATGCATCCCCGCGCACTATTCTTACTAACGGCTCCACATCCATTAGGATTTGCGAGCCGCCAAAGATCATGAAACTAAACCGCTGACCACCGATCGCCTTGAAAATTGAGCCAGGTCCCAGATGAAACGGTGTAAACGGCACGATAGTTCCAACTATAATTCTAGATTTATCGAGCATGCTCTATCAGAGCCGTTGCGAGACTAATAGCGACGAACCTTTCAAATTTGACCTTCGCCAAAGTTGACACTGTGGCTAGCTAATCCGCTTCACCCACATCCGCCCGATCTCGGATCGCTATCCCCAGCGCCGCTTCGGCCAACTTCACAACTTCCGGATCGGCCGCAAGCGGCGTCATATCCACCTGCTTCTCCAACGCATCGGCAATCGCGGTCAGCGCCGCCATCCGTGCCGCCTTCTTGTGGTTTCCGTCGATCACGATCCACGGCGCCCAGCGCGTGTCGGTGCGTTTGAACATGTCGTGATAGGCATCGAGATAATCCGCCCGCCGCGCGCGGTTGCGGTAATCCTCCGCCCCGGTCTTCCAGCGCTTCCACGGATTTTCGAGCCGTTCCCTCAAACGCTTGTCCTGTTCCTCCTGGGTCACATGCATGAAGAGCTTGACCAGCGTGACACCATTGTCCTTCTGCTGCGCCTCGAATTCGTTGATCTCGTCATAGGCGCGTTTCCATTCGGCTTCCGAGCAAAAGCCCTCGACCCGCTCGACGAGCACCCGGCCATACCAAGTGCGATCGAAGATATTGATCTCACCCTTGCCCGGCAGGCGTTTCCAGAAGCGCCAAAGGAAATGGCGGACGCGCTCTTCCTCGGTCGGCGCGCCGACGGGCCAGACTTCGAACCAGCGCGGATCCCAGCCCGATGTCAGCCGCGCGATCGCACCGCCCTTGCCCGATGCATCCCACCCTTCGACGGCGATGATCGCCGAGCGCCCGTGAATGATGTGCGCCACCTGTATCCGCGCCAGCCGCTTCTGGAGGGCCAGCAGGTCGGCGTCATAATCGCCCTCATATTTGTCGCCGCGTTCGAAATCCGAAAGGTTGATCGTCATCGCCATTGGCCCTTTGCTTTGCCCGCCAATACCAAGTTCGGGCAGGCTTGGCGAACCGGTTAACCCTGTTGTCCGGCCATTTGCTCGACGATCAGCGCCGCCAGCCGCTCGGGGGCTTCCATCGGGATGAAGTGCGAAAGGTCGGGCCAGTGCACATCGCGGCCATGGCGGAAATGAGCGGCAAGCTCCGGCCAGGTCGGGCTTATCGAGAAATCCAGAGCCGACGCGCGCTCCCCATTGCGCGCGCGAAGGACCGTGACCGGGCAGTCGATCTTGGCAATCAGCGGATAGATGTCGCGCCCCGCGCTCCCGAGATAGGCCGACGCCTCGAGGTGCGGCGGGCAGGCCAGTTCGAGCCCGCCATCCGCCGCCGGAACCAGTCCATAACGGCAATAGTCCGCCAGCACTTCGGGTTTCCAGCTGTTATAGGGCGGCCGATCCGCAAAACGAGCGATCATCTGATCGGCGCTGTCCCACGCGTTCCGGCGGCGCGAGACGGGATGATCGGAAGGGTCGACCTCGGCGTCTTCCGCCGCTGCGCTGTAGTGGCCGGGCGGCATCAGGACGGGATCGACCAGCAGCAGGGACGAAAACCGCCCCGGTAGCCGGGCCGCGACCAGCGCCGCGACGAACCCGCCCATGCTGTGTCCGACCACAATAAGGGGGCCTGCTGACAGGCTACTTACAAGGGCTGCGACATCGTCTGCGACATACGACCAATTTCCGATGGAGTCCGGGCGAAAGCTCCGCCCATGGCCGCGCAAGTCGGGCGCGATTATGTGAGCTCCGGGCGGCAGGGCCGCTACGACCTGATCCCAGCAGCGCGCGTGGAATCCGGTCGCGTGAAGCAGAAGCAGCGAAGGCCTCTGCCCGGCCTGGCCCCATTCGAACCAGCAAATCTCCCCCGCCGGTGCAGCGAAGCGATGCTCGACCGGCTGGCCCGCGCTCATCCGACCTTGGGCTGTTCCACAATGCGAATATTGAGTTCGCGCAACTGCTTGGCCGTTACCGGCCCCGGCGCACCCATCATCAGGTCTTCGGCCTTCTGGTTCATCGGGAAGACGATCACCTCCCGGATGTTGGGTTCGTCGGCGAGGAGCATCACGATGCGATCGATGCCCGGCGCGGAGCCTCCATGCGGCGGAGCGCCGAACTTGAAGGCGTTGATCATGCCCGAGAAATTGGTGTCAACGTCCTCCTGGCTATACCCCGCAATCTCGAACGCCTTGTACATGATTTCGGGCTTGTGGTTCCGGATCGCGCCTGATGACAGCTCCACGCCATTGCACACGATGTCGTACTGATAGGCAAGGATATCGAGCGGGTCCTTGGTCTCCAGCGCCTCCAGTTCGCCCTGCGGCATCGAGAAGGGATTGTGGCTGAAATCGACCTTCTTCGCCTCTTCGTCATATTCGAACATCGGGAAATCGACGATCCAGCAGAATTTGAAGCAACCCTGCTCGATCAGCCCCAGCTCCTCGCCCACGCGAGTCCGAGCAGCGCCGGCGAGCTTGGCGGCCTGCAATTCCTTGCCGGCGGCAAAGAAGCAGCCGTCATCGGGCCCGAGGCCCATCGCCTCGTAGATCGCCTTCATGCCCTCCTCGCCATGGTTCTTGGCGATCGGGCCGCCGAATTCGCCGCCCTTGCGGGTCACATAACCGAGCCCGGCATGGCCTTCGGATCGCGCCCATTCGTTCATGTCATCGAAGAATTTCCGGCTCTTTTCTGCCGTCTTCGGCGCGGGGATCGCTCGGACCACGCCGCCTTCGCCAACGATCCTTTCGAAAAGTCCGAATCCGGATTGCTGGAAATGCGAGGTCACGTCGGTGATGAGGAGCGGATTGCGCAGGTCCGGTTTGTCGGAGCCGTATTTCAGCATCGATTCGCGGAACGGAATGCGCGGGAATGGCGCGGGGCTAACCGTCCGGCCATTCGCAAACTCCTCGAACACGCCATGAAGCACCGGTTCGATTGCCGCGAAGACATCATCCTGCGTGACAAAGCTCATTTCGAAATCGAGCTGGTAGAATTCGCCGGGGCTGCGATCGGCACGGGCATCCTCGTCGCGGAAGCAGGGCGCGATCTGGAAATAGCGGTCGAACCCGGCGACCATCAGCAGCTGCTTGAACATCTGCGGAGCCTGCGGGAGCGCATAGAATTTGCCCGGATGGACACGGCTCGGCACAAGATAGTCGCGCGCGCCTTCGGGGCTCGAGGCAGTGAGGATCGGGGTCTGGAACTCGGTGAAGCCCTGATCGATCATCCGCCTGCGGATCGACGAAATGACGTTCGATCGCAGCACGATATTGGCGTGGAGCCGCTCCCGCCGCAGGTCAAGGAAGCGATAGCGCAGGCGGATATCCTCGGGATATTCGGCATCGCCGAAGACCGGCATCGGCAGTTCCTGGGCCGCCGACTGGACAGCCACTTCGCGCGCACGGACTTCGATCTCGCCGGTCGGAAGGTTCGTATTCACGGTCGCCCCGTCGCGTGCCACGACGTCGCCTGTGATCGTCACAACCGATTCGGCACGGGCGCGGTCAAGAATCTTGAAAGCGTCCGAATCCGTATCGGTCACGATCTGCGTCAGGCCGTAATGGTCCCTGAGATCGACGAAGAGCAGTCCGCCATGATCGCGCTTGCGATGGATCCACCCGGACAGGCGGACTCGCTGGGCAACATCGGCGGCGCGCAGCTGGGCGCAATTGTGAGTGCGATATGCGTGCATGAAGCGTCAATTCTATCGGAAAAATGGTTGATGCGCCTAACAGCGATGCACGCCCTGTTTGTCAAGCGGAACGGACGCGTTATGGGGCGTCATGCATATTCATCCGTTGATCGAGGACTCCGCTGCACTCGCAAATCTTTGTGCCCGGCTGGCCGAATCGCCTTTTGTGGCGGTCGATACCGAATTCATGCGCGAGAACAGCTATTGGCCCGAACTCTGCCTGATCCAGATCGCCGACGCGAAAGAGGCTGCAGCGATCGACCCGATGCAGGAAGGGCTGGATCTCGGCCCGCTGCTCGATCTGCTGGTGCGCAACGAAAATGTCTTGAAAGTCTTTCATGCTGGTGCTCAAGACATTGAAATTGTTTATAATCTTACCGGACGAACGCCGCATCCGCTGTTCGACACGCAAGTCGCGGCGATGGCGCTCGGGCAAGGAGAGCAGATAGGCTATTCGAACCTTGTCGACAGTTGGCTTGGCATCCACCTCGATAAGGGCGCCCGCTTTACCGACTGGGCCCGCCGCCCGCTCGACAAGCGCCAGATCGACTATGCGATTGGCGACGTCACGCACCTTTCTGCACTTTTTCCACAGATGCTCGAGCGGCTGCGCAAGACAGGTCGCGGCGTCTGGCTCGATCAGGAAATGGAACGGCTGGCAGATCCGGCCAATTATGTGAACGACCCCGACCAGTCCTGGAAGCGTATCCGCGTCGCGGGCCGCAAACCGGAACTGCTTGGCCGGCTCAAGGCCGTTGCTTCTTGGCGCGAACGCGAGGCGCAGAACAAGAATCTCCCTCGCGGGCGAATCATCAAGGATGAGACGATGGCCGACATCGCCGCACACCCGCCGCGCAACCAGGCTGACCTGGCAAAGGTTCGCGGCCTTTCCCCTGCTTGGGCGGCCAACGACATTGGCGGACGGCTGATGTCCGTCCTTGCAGGGGCCGAGCCGCTCCCGGCGGATGAAATGCCGCCGCGCGAAGACAAGAAACCAGGGCTGGGCAAGGAAGGCGCGCTCGTCGCGGACCTGCTGAAGCTGCTGCTGAAGATTCGCTCGCGTGAAATCAATGTGGCGGCGCGCTTGCTCGCTCGCTCCGAAGAGCTTGAGCTCCTTGCCGCAGGGCAGCGAACCGGCCTGCCAATATTGGAAGACTGGAGGTTCGACCAATTCGGTCGCGACGCGCTGGCGTTGGTGGAAGGCAAACTGGCATTCGCGGTTCTTGACGGCAAGTTGTGCATGACGCGCACGAGCGACGAACAGTCCGGCTGAGCGACGGGCTTGACTAGGCCAAGCGTTTGACTTCTGGGGTTTTCCCAATTGCGCTCGCCAATTGCCTCAACCGGCGCTCTACCGCGTCCCCCAGCAGTAACTCCGCGTCACCCTTGACAGTAAGGACCAGTTGCCCCGCCGAAGCGGAGACTCCGGAGGCCTTCAGGGGAGCGGCCACACCGCCGCTCAACCGCTGACCAAGACGCATCGCAAGGCCCCAGCTTTGCGCGCGAATCAGGTCATCGTCGGTCGCAAGTTTGCGAAGGATTTCGGGGTGAGCGCTCCCACCACCAAAGGCTGCAAACAGTGCTTGCCCGATCATGGCACGCCCGCGCGCGTCGAGGCCCAGCCAGTTGCCGTGCAAGGCCACTTCCAGACCCCGTTCGGCGCGGAAATCCGGGTTCGCGGCCCAACCGATATCGCCAAGAAGGCAGGCTGCCAGTCTCAGCCTGCGGTCGATCGGGGGTTCGGAAGCAAAAAGCGGCGATATCCATTGGTCCAGGAGATCGCCATGCTCGGGAAAACGTCCCTGAAGTTCCCCCTCGGCCCATGCCGCCTCGATAAGCGGATCAAGCATCCGTTCCCGTTCAGGCAGTTGCCGATAGTGCAGCCCTTCGCGTAGTCCGGTCGCCGAGACGATCAGCGAACTCGGCCCCGTCAAGCGGACAAGGTCGGCCAGAAGCGCCGCCGCATCTGCCATCGCAGGGTAACGCGCACTCGCAACAATATTGTTTTCTTTCAGTGTATTGCGGTCCAATCTTGACACCGCCCGAACAAGAGTAGCGGCAGCCTTGGGCGGCATTTGATAATGATGAACGATTGGTAGCGGGTAGCGCGTGAGGTACATGTGAATTCGACCAAGCGACCGCCACGAACCGCCGACAAGATAGAAGGGAAGTCCCTTCCCCAGCGCAGTCCAGCCTCTTGGTTTCAGGAGCTTCTTCACATGCTTGCGCAACTCGCCCTGACCACGCTCACGGATCGCGCCAAGGCGCAACACGCCGAGCGGAAAGGATTCTCGTTCCAGAACCCGCCCACCAGCCACATGCGCAAGTTCGAGACTCCCGCCTCCAAGATCACCAACAATACCCGTGGCATTCTCGAAACCGGCAATGACGCCATATCCGGCGGCATCAGCCTCCTCGTCTCCCGACAAAAGCTCAACGGGCAGCCCAAGTGCACGGATTGCATCCAGGAACTCAGCCCCGTTATTTGCCTGGCGGACGGCCGCCGTCGCGACTGTGATCGGCTGAGACACGCCCATCAGCCCAGCGATGTAGCGAAATCGCGATAGCGAGTTGAGCGTGGTTTCCATCGCTCTGGAGTCGAGCAACCCCGTCGCCACCACTCCGCGCCCAAGACCCGCCATGACCTTTTCGTTGAATAGGACGGAAGGTGCTCGAGGAGGGCCATCGAACACGACAAGACGGACCGAATTCGATCCGATATCGATGACGGCGTGGCGTCGGGCCGCGGCTACTTCTTCCTGTTGAAGCTGAGCTTCGGCACTGCCGATGCCTTGTCGAGCGCCGCGCCGCGCCCCGACAGAGACGGGTTCGTCATGAAATACCGGTGGAGATTGAATGGTTTTTCTCCGTGCGCGATGCGAACATAGCGGCCATCCGCCTGCAATTCCCAGCTTTGCTCATTATCGAGCAGATTGGCAACCATCACCTGGTCCAGAACCTGATCATGGACTGTCGGGTTTTCGATCGGCAGCATGTATTCGACGCGGCGATCGAAGTTTCGCTGCATCCAGTCCGCTGACGAAATATAAACCTTTGCCTTGTCGTTGGGGAGCGCGGCCCCATTGCCGAAAGCCCAGATCCGGCTGTGCTCGAGGAAGCGCCCGACCACGGACTTGACCCGGATATTGTCCGACAGGCCCGGAACTCCCGGCCGCAAGCAGCAAATGCCGCGCACGATCAGGTCGATCGGAACTCCGGCGCCGCTGGCTTCGTAAAGCTTTTCGATGATCGCGGGATCGACCAGCGAATTGAACTTGGCCCAGACTCCCGATTGCTTGCCGGCCCGTTGGTTGGCGATCTCCGCGTCGATCAGATCGAACAGCGAGGAGCGCAGATTCTTTGGGCTCATGCTCAGCATTTCGAGCTTTGACGGCTCGACATAACCAGTGATGTAGTTGAATATCTGCGCGGCATCGCGCCCGGCCCGCGGGTCTGCGGTAAAGAAGCTCAGATCGGTGTAGATCCGCGCGGTAACCGGATGGTAGTTGCCAGTGCCGAAGTGGCAATAGGTGCGGTACTTGCCGTTCTCGCGACGCACGACCATCGAGATTTTGGCGTGCGTCTTCCAGTCGATGAAGCCATAAACCACTTGGACGCCCGCGCGTTCGAGCTGGTTCGCCCAGAGAAGATTCTGCTCCTCATCGAAACGGGCCTTGAGTTCGACCACAGCCGTTACCGATTTCCCTGCCTCGGCCGCATCGATCAACGCACGGATGACCGCCGATTGCTTGCCGGCGCGATAAAGCGTCTGCTTGATCGCCACGACGTCCGGGTCGGCCGCCGCCTGGTTGAGAAACGCCAGCACCACGTCGAACGCTTCATAAGGATGATGAACAAGAATGTCCTTGGCGGAAATCGCCGCGAAGCAATCGCCATCATGCTCGCGGATCCGCTCGGGAAAGCGCGGCGTGTAGGGAGTGAATTTCAGGTCCGGTCGGTCTTCGTCGACGAGCTGCGCAAGGTCGCCTATCCCCAGGAAACCGCCAGTTTCCGAAATGATCGCATCGTTGCCGCCGAACTCGTTCTTGACCACGGTCTCGAGTTGCTCGGGCATCCCCGTCTCGACTTCGAGCCGGATCACGCGTCCTCTCCGCCTGCGCTTGATCGCGCTCCGGAAATAGCGGACCAGGTCCTCGGCCTCCTCCTCGATTTCGATGTCGCTGTCGCGGATGATCCGGAATGCGCCCGCGCCCAGAACCTCATATCCGGGGAACAGCAGCCCCGTGAAACGACGGAGCAGGGTCTCCATGGTCACGTAACGCGCCTTGCGCCCCGGAATGCGAACGAAACGCGGCAAGGAGGCGGGAATCATCACAAGCTCACGGATCGGCTCGCCATCGGACAAGCGCTTCAGGTCGAGGAGCAGGCTCAGCCCCTGGTTCGGAATGAACGGGAAAGGATGTGCCGGATCGAGCGCCTGCGGTGTGAGCACGGGAAATATCTGGTCTCGGAAATGGCGTTCAAGGACAGTTGCGACTTCCCCCTGAATGGCCTCTTCGTTGAGAACCGTAATTCCGGCATCGCCCAGTTCGGAGGCAAGCCTTGCCCATTGAATCTGCTGGGCAGCCATCAAAGCATCGGCATCGCGCGCGATCGCGAGAAGCTGTTGCGTCGGCGTCATCCCGTCAACGCTCCGTTCCTCGATCTTCTGCAATTGCTGACCCTTCAACCCCGCAACGCGGACCATGAAGAATTCATCGAGGTTGCTGCCGGAAATCGACAAGAAGCGGAGGCGTTCCAGCAGCGGATGCGCCGAATTCAGAGATTCCTCGAGGACGCGCTGGTTGAAAGCCAGCCAACTCAGCTCGCGATTGAAATAGCGCGCACTGGAATCGGCAGGTACGCCCCCTCCGGCTCCAGCCTTTTCACACGCTTCCAACTCGTTGAGCATTCTTCACCCTATTCCGTATCACCCATCAGGTGCTGTTCTTCGAGAACGGCACGCGCCAGCTTCGTTGTAACAGCACGATGTTGCGAAAGTGCGACCGTATCGATCGCATCGACAACACGCATCAGCGCAACATAGCTCCGTTCGATCCGACTGGCGATATAGGCCGTAGTGTCGGGCGTGATCTGGAGCCCGCGCCGGGCAAACTGCTTTTCCAGCAGCATTTTGGCGAGAAGGTCGTCAGGTTCCTCAATTGTAAACACCGGTGTCGCCGAAAGCCGCGAGGCAAGGTCCGGCAGGCGGACCTTCCAGATGGGCGGTGGCGACAGGGCGATGAGCAGCAACGGCTTGCGTTCCTCCTGCGCGAGGTTCCAGCGATGAAACAGCTCTGCCTCGCGATGCTGCTCCGCATCGTCGACGAGCGTGCCGCCGGTTTTCGCGGCAAAAATTCGACCCAGAAGCGAACGCCCGGACTTGCG
The DNA here is from genome assembly GCA_041916635.1 of Sphingomonadaceae bacterium. Taxonomy (GTDB): domain Bacteria; phylum Pseudomonadota; class Alphaproteobacteria; order Sphingomonadales; family Sphingomonadaceae; genus Aquisediminimonas. The sequence continues at coordinate 2,809,694 of JAYRZE010000001.1, forward strand.
CGGCCCTGTCAAGATCGCCGCGCGGACCGGCCAGCTTCCAGGGCGGTCGATGCCATCGACAGCGGCACGATTCGCGGCCGTAACAATGAAGCTTTCGGCATCTTCGGGCGCTGGCCAGTCAAACGGCAGGGCGATCTGCGACATAATCCTAACGGCTGATGCGGAGCACGCCGCCCCCTTCCTGTACCCTGAACCCGCGCGCTGAAAGAGCCGCCTTCAACGCAGCAAGGTCGCCCGTGAAGGTAACGCGCATGACCGAGACACCGCCCAAAGCAAGGCTACCGGTCGACGCCGCACGTACGCCCGCGATTCCGCGCACTGCCGCTTCCGTGCTGCTGACCGACGCCACATCGGGCGTATCATATTGCACCGAAAAGGTGGCGACCCCCGCCGTCGTGGCTGCCCCGTCGGGGGCTTGAGTGCCATCAGCGGCTTCCTCGACGGGCGCCTCTTCGGTTGGAAGAGCCTCGACATCGACCGGTTGCTCGATCACCAATGACGAATCCGGACGGAGTCGTCCGTCCGCCAGCGCCTGAGAGAACATCTGGTCCATACGCCGCACGCCTTCGTCCATCATCCGCGGAATCCCGGCACTTGATCCGACGCGCAGGACAAAGTTTGAAAGCGGGCGATTATCGGGGCCGAAACGCGCTGAAAAATGACCGATAACCGGTCCGCCTGGCCACATCCGTTCAAGCCTGACTTGCGGCACGAGGACATCGGCCGCTCCATATTGGTCAAGCAACATACGCCACCAGCGCCGCCCTGGCCTGCCCGTCTGGCCATAGTTGAGCAGAAGCGGGTCAGCCCCGGTACCACTGGGCCGCACATAGTCGATCGAGCTTCCACCCGTGCGGAAGCGCGCCCAAGCCTTTTGCCATTCGGTGCGTGTCTCGAAACTCTGCGGCGTGCCGCCCGACCACTGAACAGGAATAACGAGCAGCGGTGCGGAGCGAATCGAGGATCCGCTGACGCCCAGGATCTGGCCGGCCCTGACCCGGTCGAACAACACGCCCAATGTCGCGATATAGCGATTGGGGCCTGCCTGCTCGTTTTCGACCACGATTCCCGCCACGATCGAATCCAGCGCCGAATCGCTCAGTCCTGGCGCGCCACCGCCGTGCACATTGTTCCAGAGCAAACGCCAGCCCTGGCGCTGTGCTTCGCGCCAGCCGCCATAGCGTGCAGCGTTCGCATTCTTTGCCGCAACGTCGACCCTGATACCCGAAACCTCGAAGTCCGACGAACTGTCGATCGGCGCGACTCCGCGGTCCCCGCCCTCGATCTGGGCGATGACACCGGCGCCGACGCCAGCCAGTATCATTGCAAATGCAAGCGGAACGGGTCGCAAAAAACGGGAAATATCGATCACGCGGTCCTTTTGGCGATGGAATCGTGGAATTCCAAGCGCGTTGTGGATACGGGAGGCGCGATGACGAACAGACATGATCAGGACGAACCCTATACCTATGCCAAGGCAGGGGTTTCAATCTCCGCAGGCAACGCGCTTGTCCGGGCTATCGCACCGCTCGCCAAATCGACCCGCAGGGCGGGCGCAGACGCGGACCTCGGCGGCTTCGGGGGCTTTTTCGATCTCAAGGCAGCGGGCTTTAACGATCCGCTGCTGGTGGCCGCGAATGACGGCGTGGGCACAAAGCTGAAGCTGGCCATCGATTCGGGTCATCACGATGGCGTGGGAATCGATCTGGTCGCGATGTGCGCGAACGACCTCATCGTTCAGGGCGCCGAACCGCTCTTCTTCCTTGATTATTACGCCAGCGGAAAGCTCGACAACGCCGTGGCGGAACGGGTTGTCGCCAGCATCGCTGAAGGCTGCAAGCAGGCGGGCTGCGCTCTGATCGGCGGCGAGACTGCGGAAATGCCCGGCATGTATGCCGATGGCGACTATGACCTGGCGGGATTCTGCGTCGGTGCGGTTGAGCGCGACCAGGTGTTGACGGCGGACAAGGTCGCCTCGGGAGACGTGATTCTCGGCCTCGCCTCTTCGGGGGTCCACTCCAACGGCTTTTCGCTTGTACGCCGGCTGGCGGCGGACAAGAACTGGAAGCTTGATCGCCCTGCCCTGTTCGACCAGAACCTGCTCCTGATCGACGCCCTGATGGCGCCGACGAGAATCTATGTGAAGGCGCTGCTGCCCGAAGTCCGCGCGGGCCGCATTCATGCAATGGCGCATATCACCGGCGGCGGACTGCTCGAAAACATCCCGCGAGTCCTTCCCGACGGGCTCCACGCTCATGTCGATGCAAGCCTCTGGGAGCAGCCACGACTGATGGCTTTCCTTCAGGCGCAGGGCAATATCGAGCCCGAGGAAATGGCGCGCACCTTCAATTGCGGGATCGGGATGGCGATCGTGGTTGCCGAAGCCGATGCGGCAGTCGTCACGCAGTCGCTCGAGGCAAGCGGCGAGCAAGTCTATCGGATCGGCCATATCGCTGCAGGTGAAAAGGGCTGCACCGTCACGGGCTCGGCCGACACCTGGTCGGCACGGGCCGCATGGAGCGCGACGCATCATGGCTAAGGCGCGGGTCGCGGTGCTCATCTCGGGCCGTGGCTCCAACATGGCGGCGCTGGTTTATGCGGCGAAGCATCCTGAATGCCCGTTCGAAATCGTCCTTGTGGCGGCCAACGATACGGAAGCGCCGGGCCTGAAGCTCGCGCGGGCCGAAGGCATCCCGGTCTTCGCGCAAAGCCACAAGGGGATGAAGCGCGAGGAATTCGACGCAATCATCACGGCCCGCCTCAAAAAGGCGCAGACCGAATATGTCGTGCTGGCGGGCTATATGCGGCTTTTGTCCCCGACGTTCGTCAGCGAGTGGCGCGATCGCATCCTCAATATCCACCCTTCACTTCTTCCGAAATATAAGGGCCTCGACACCCACGAGCGCGCGATTGCGGCCGGCGACACCGTCTCCGGCTGCACGGTCCACGTCGTCACGGCCGAACTCGATGACGGGCCGGTGCTCGGGCAAACGGAAGTCGCGATCCTGCCGGATGATACGCCCGAAACGCTTGCCAACCGAGTCCTGATTGCAGAACACCAGCTCTTTTCGCGCGTCGTGGCCGACTATGTCAGCCGCGAGTCATCGCCTGACTGGATCCTCGGCCAGATCCGCGCACTGGCGCTCCAACTCCCCGAGGTGGAGGAAAAGACATCGCACGGCTCGCCGGGCTTCTTCGTGAAGGGCGGAAAATTCTTCGCCTACTTCACCTATGATCGTCATCACGACGGTGTCACGGGCCTGCTTCTCAAGACGAGCGGCCCGGAGGAGCAGGCGATGCTCATCGAGCAGGAGCCCGACCTCTACTACAGGCCGGCCTATCTCGGCCCCTCGGGCTGGATCGGCATCCGGCTCGATCTTGGCGGGATCGACTGGGGCCATATCGGCGAATGGCTGCGCAAGAGCTGGTCGCACATCGCCCCCGCCCGCCTCCAGAAGGCCCATTTCCTGGCCGACGAATTCTAGCGAACGTCAATTTCTTGGTGGGTGGAGCCCCTGGAGCGGCTGACCGAGCAGTTCGGCCCTGCCCTTTGTGGCCGCCTCGAGCATGGGCCGCTGGAGTGCAAAATAGCGGCTCGGCGCCAGACCAAGAAACCGCTGAAAATCTCGAATCATATGACTCTGGTCGACATATTGCGGGTCCAGGAAATCGGGCCATTCGTCATATGGCCGGGCATGGAGCGTGCCGAGCATCCTGAGGAAGCGCTGCCGGCGGAGCAGGACCTTGGGGGGAAAGCCAAATCCGCGCTTTGATAGCCGCGCAAGCCGGCTTTGGGGCAAACCCAGCGTGGACGTGATCTGCTCGACTGTGGCGCTGGCCGGGTCGATCAGGACCTGGAACAATGCCCGGACCTGCGCATCGTCATGCGCTGGCGTGGCGGTGTCCAGCATGCCGAGCATGAACGAATCCGCGATCTCGACGCACCGCTCGAAATCGGGCGCCTCTTGCAAGGCAGTTTCAAGAGAGTCGGCGCGGGCGCCCAGGATCGCCTCGAGAGGTGCAACACGATCGGCATAGTCGCTCGCGTCTGCACGCCAGAACCGGTTCCAGCCGGTCGGCAGCACCCCGATTCCGAATGCCCTCCCGGCGCGGCCGCGCACGAAGGTGGGCCGACTCGTCGGGCCGTGGATGATTGCGTTTCGCAAATGAACAAGCGAATCGCCTGACGGGCCGAATTGCCACTGCCCGTCTATCGGCACCCTGATGTTCGCCCATTCAGGGTGCATCATGTCGTCGACGGAGCCGTCGCCCGATATCGACATTTCCCAGTAGGTCGAAAGGAAGGGGCGAAGGCGCTCGTCTGGCACGGCGAATCGGACAGCCACCCCGGCCATGACTTAGCCGTTCAGATGCCCGAGGATTTCGGGCAACAATGCTGCATCGCCGCAGGCAATGACATGCCCATCGCTGCTGCTTGTCAGCGGCTGGCCCTCCCAGTCACACATGACGCCCCCCGCCCCTTCCACGACGGGAACGAGCGCCGCGAAGTCGTGGAGCTTGAGGCCGGACTCGACGACAAGGTCGATCTGGCCGATCGCGACGAGCCCGTAATTATAACAGTCCCCCCCATAAAGTGTGTCCCGCGTCGCCGGGATCAACCGCTTGAAGGCGCGAAAGCGATCTTCCGAGAAAGCCGCAGGGGATGTGGTGGCCTGCACGGCCTGCGCCAGCGTTGCGCAGCGGCGCGTGTTGGCCGGATTGCCGTTGAAGAGTGTCCGTTGCCCGGCGGCGCCGATCCAGCGCTCGCCAGTGATCGGCTGGTCGATCAGCCCAAGGATGGGCATGCCATCCTCGATCAGGGAAATCAGCGTTCCGAAGATCGGACGGCCACCGACGAAGCTGCGCGTGCCGTCAATCGGATCGAGGACCCATAGACGCGACGCGGTTTCGCGTGTGGCGCCATATTCCTCTCCGATGATGCCCTCGTCCGGCCGTTCGGTTTCGAGGATTGCACGGATCGCCGCTTCTGCCGCGCGGTCGGCGAGCGTCACAGGCGTTGCATCAGCCTTCATTTCCAGCCCGAATTCGGCACGGAAATACGGCCGGATTGCCGCGCCCGCCGCATCGGCGAGCCGGCTCACCAGGGCTAGATCAGCCGACAATTTCTTCCGGCTTGAAGAAATAGGCGATTTCGATCGCCGCATTCTCATCCGAGTCCGAACCGTGGACCGAATTGGCCTCGATCGATTCGGCAAGAGTCTTGCGGATCGTCCCTTCGGCGGCATTTTCAGGGTTGGTCGCGCCCATGATGTCGCGGTTGCGCTGGACGGCGTTTTCGCCTTCGAGCACCTGCACGACAACCGGGCCAGACGTCATGAAAGCCACGAGGTCATTGAAGAAAGGACGCTCCTTGTGGACCGCGTAAAAGCCTTCGGCCTGCGCCTTGGTCATGTGGATGCGCTTCGAGGCAACGACCCGCAGCCCGGCTTCTTCCAGCATCTTGGTGACCGCGCCCGTCAGGTTGCGGCGCGTGGCGTCGGGCTTGATGATCGAAAAGGTACGATTGGCGGCCATGTCTGGTCGTCTCCATTGGACTTGAGGGGTTGGATTTGGCCGCGCCTCTATAGGCTGCGGGGTTCAAGGGCAAGGGGCTCGACTTGAACCCGTCACACAGGGGCGGCTAGAGCGCCTGCATGACTCGCTACCAACCGCCCGAATGGGCTCCGCATGACAGTGTCTGGATCGGCTTTCCCAGTGCTGTCGATCTCTGGCTCGACGACCTTGAAGGCGCGCAGGCAGAAGTGGCGGCCTTTGCCCGCGCGGTTCATGCCGGCGGACGGGGCGAAAAGGTCCAGCTCGTGTGTGCGAACGGCCTTGCCGAAGAGGCGGCGCACGCGCTGGCCGGCGACTGCGCCCAGATCGTCTCGGCGCCGTTTTTCGACATCTGGCTGCGCGACACCGGGCCGATCATCATCCGCAACGAGCATGGCCATCTTGCGCTCGACTATCGCGGTAACGGCTGGGGCGGAAAATACCCCTCGCCGCTCGACGATCTGGTGGCGAGCGTGCTCTGCGAACAATCGGGCATCATGCGCGAGCCGAAAAACTGGATCCTCGAAGGCGGCGCGATTGACGTCGACGGCGCCGGGCTGTGCATCACCACGGGGCAATGCGTGCTCAACCCCAACCGCAACCCGGAACTGGCCCGCGGCGACATAGAAGACAGGCTCTGCGCCGATCTTGGGCTTGAGCAAGTGCTTTGGCTGGGCGTCGGGTTGAAGAACGATCATACTGATGGCCATGTCGACAATATCGCGCGCTTTGTAGGGCCGGGAAAGCTCGCGCTGCCCGAGCCCTTTGGCGAAGACGACCCCAACGCCGGCGTCTTCGCAGATGCCCTGGCCAGAGCGCGCGAGTGGCCGGTCGAGATTGTCACCATCCCGTCCGCAGGACGTCACGAGGCCGAGGGCGAAATCATCCCCGCCAGCCACATGAATTTCTATATCGGCAATGCAACCGTGGTGGTTCCAACCTATGGCGGGCCGAGCGATGCCGCGGCTGTGGCTACCATTGCCACGCTGTTCCCCGATCGCGAGACTGTCGGCCTGCCCGCGAGCCATATTCTGACCGGTGGCGGTTCGTTCCATTGCATCAGCCAGCAAGTGCCTTCACTATGAGCGCCATGCACGTAGCCGCCCTCCAGCTTGCGCTCAGCGACGATATCGACGCGAATATTGCGGCTGTCTCCGCGCTGGTCCGCGAGGCCGCCGGTCGCGGGGCAAAGATCATTCTGCCGCCCGAGCTCTTCGAAGGCCATTATTTCTGCCAGACCGAGGAAGACCGCTTCTTCGCACGCGCCCAGCCAGTATCCGAACACAAGGCCGTGCAGGCGATGCGGGCACTCGCCGCCGAGCTCAAAGTCTATATCCCGACGAGCTTTTTCGAGGCGGACGGCCCGCATTTCTATAACAGCCTGGCCATGATCGACGATAAGGGCGCGGTCATGGGCGTCTATCGCAAGACACACATCCCCGATGGCCCGGGCTATGAAGAGAAATTTTATTTCCGGCCCGGCAACACGGGCTTCAAGGTCTGGCGGACGCGCTACGGCACGATCGGCGTGGGTATCTGCTGGGACCAGTGGTACCCCGAAACCGCGCGCGCGATGATGCTGATGGGAGCGGACGTGCTGTTCTTCCCCACCGCGATCGGCGACGAGCCGGCGGCGGAGGAACTGGATACATCGCGCCTCTGGCGGCGCGCGATGATCGGCCATGCCGTTTCCAATGTCGTGCCGGTCGTGGCGGCGAACCGGACAGGCAGCGAAGGCGCGATGAGCTTCTATGGCCACAGCTTCATCACCGACGAACGCGGCGACCTCACGGCGGAAATGGGCGACGGAGAGGACGGCGTACTCGACGCGAAGTTCGACCTTGCCCGGATCGCAAGACATCGCGCGACGTTCGGCTTCTTCCGGGACCGGCGGCCCGATATGTATGGGCGGCTGGTCGAGGATGTATGACGTGCCATAGCCCAAAAACGCTGGGCTGATCATGCGAAGCATCTACGCATTGGCCCTTGGTTCGAACCAGCGGCATGTACGCCACGGGCCGCCCGAACGGGTCATCGCAAAGGCTCTCGCCAAGCTCGGCCGCAAGCATGTTCGGTTGCTGGCGCGGTCCGCAACGATCCGGTCTCGCCCTATCGGCCCGTCGCTGCGCACCTTTGCCAATGCCGCCGCCATTGTCGAAACCCGACTCGACCCCAGTGAATTGCTCGCCCGGCTCAAGCGGATAGAGCGCAAACTGGGGCGGCGTGAGCGCGGGCAGCGCTGGCAGGCGAGAGTGATCGACCTCGACATCATCCTCTGGTCGGGCGGTATCTGGGCGACGCCCGACCTGACCGTGCCGCATATCGAGTTCCGCAAACGCGCATTCGTGCTCGGACCGCTTGCTGACATCGCAGGAGGCTGGCGTGACCCGATTTCCGGCCTCTCCGTCCGCCAACTCAAGGCGCGCCTTGACCGGAAGCGCCCCGCCGCATAGGGGAGCGCGCTTGGTGGGGCCCTTAGCTCAGTCGGTAGAGCAACTGACTTTTAATCAGTAGGTCGCTGGTTCGAATCCAGCAGGGCTCACCAAATTTTCGATCGCTTGACGTCGATCCTCGATGCATCGGGGTATCGTGCGGAGGGACAGATCGTTTGCTTGTCGCATCAATGCCAGGGGTCGGTTTCTCGTGATAATGTCGCTGATCAGCAATGGAGAGCGAGCATAAGCCGCCGCCCCGAGGCGGCTTCGTCATGACACAATTTCGTCGCCCTAGAACGCGAAACCCACCCCGGCGCTCGCACCGCCTTCTCCTCGGCTGTTGTATGTTGCGCCGGCCTTGACGACATAACGCCCTTCGTCGTCTGTCTTGGAGATTCCAATCGCGAAGGCCGTTTGCCCCTGCCACACGGCGACCCCGCCCCCGAGCATGCCTTGGCCGGCCTGAAAACTCTGCGGGATTGCTGCCAGGGCCATTGCGGCAGCGGTGCCACCGTCGGCATCCCTATTGACCTTTCGCAGATCGAAGCCAAGCTGCGCAATCCGGGCATCGGTATAGGAATTTGCCGCCGCCAAGCTCTGATTCACGCTGGTGCTCAATTGTCCGAGATTGACGGCATCCGTCGTACGGGCGCCCATGGATACATTGGTTATCCGCCGCGTCGTGGCGGCATTGCCGACTGAAACGACATTGGCTTCCCCGCCATCGGTGGATCCCGTGCCCAGGGCGACCGAATTGGCACCAGTGGAAACGGCGCTGTTGCCAAGTGCGACGGCCTGCGCCGCGGTTGCCTGACTGGAGTTGCCAACCGCAAGCGACCGGGTGCCGGCCGCTGAGGCTCCGGCGCCGCCCGCTGCCGAATCAGTGCCCGTCGCACTGGGAATGAACGCCCCGCTGGTGTCGTTCGAAGTGAAGCCGCCCAGCGCCTGCCCGACAACCAGGGCAGCGACGCCCGCCACGGCTTGATTGGTGGCCGCCAACTGCGCTCCATTGACAGCATCGGTTGACCCAGCGCCCATTGATCCAGCCGCCACGCCGGTCAATGTCCGGTTGCCCGCCGTTCCCGCCACACTCAGGGACGTTCCGCCTGTGCTGGCTCCGACAGTGATTGGCGCGGCACCATTTGCCTGGCGCACGAGTCCGATGGCGCCGGTGTTCACCTGGGTCGTCAAGGTTGTCACATTGGCGCCGATTGCCGCAATGTCGGTCGTATTCGTACTGACTTGGCCGCTGAGCACGCCCAGTGCCGAGCCGACATCATTGTAGTTTGAGCCCAGCACGGCATAGGTCGGAGCGGTGAATTGACCGGTGAGAGGATCGTAGGCCGCGCCGCCGCCAAGGCCCTGCGCGGCTCCGCTCCCGACAAGTCCCAACCCGCCCTGCAACTGGCTGAGGTTTACGGCGTCGCTCCCTTGGCTTCCCGCCGCGACATTCGTTATTTGTCGACGAATGGCAAGCGAGCCGAACGAGACTTCGCCGTCGGAATTCTGCGTTCCCGGCATTCCGAACGCCGCGTAGCTGGATAGCGCGCCGCGGATTGCGACGCTTGCATGTCCAAGAGCAAGGCTATTGCTGGCAATCGCGAATGCCGTGCTGCCAAGTGCAACGGAGTCCACTCCTGACGCGCGCGATTGCGCTCCAAATGCTGCGGCCCCTGATCCTGTAGCCTGCGACGCGTTTCCAAATGCGATTACGTTCGGCGCGATCGCCCGTGCCTGAAGTCCGACCGCGATCGCATTGCTGCCGCTAGCGAACGCGCCATCTCCCACGGCGACGGCAGAATCGCCGCTCGCCGATACGCCGGTTCCCACAGCAAGACTGCGCAGGCCAGAGGCGAGAGCAGCGGCTCCCAACGCGTTTGCCCCGTCTGCTGTCGCGTTCGCGGCGCTACCGAATGCGCTGGACTGAAGGCCGCTGGCGAGTGAAGAGGCGCCAACAGTTGTCGCCCCGCCGTTGCTTGCGATCGCTCGCTGGCCAAACGCACTGGAATCCACCGCGCTGGCTGAAGTGCCGATCCCGATCGCGGTCGCCCTGACGCCCTTGGCCCGGGCACTCCTGCCAACGGCGGTAGCATCGGGCGCACTTGCCTCCGCGCTCTCGCCAATGGCAGTTGTATCACTGGCCGTCGCAACGGCATTCGGGCCGACCGCAACCGCACGAATGCCATTCGTGGTAGAGCCCGCACCGCATTCAAGCGAAAGGGCGCTTGCGCCTGCAACGCAATTGTCGGTCGGTCCCGCCCTTGCCGGTGCGGCGATCAGTAGGCTGCATGCAATTGCCAAGCCGCTTGGCGCCGAGAGCAGTGCGTTTGCAAAAAGGAATCTTGGCTGAAGGTTCATGATACTCCCTTTCCTTGACAGCTAGTTTTTCGAAACGGTCACCCTGCAAATGATCTTGGTGCCGCTCAGCAGTGTAAGCTTCACTCGTTGGTTTTTCATTTTCCAGCCGACGAAAGGGCGCCAGATGGCGCCGTCGGTTTCAGGTGAGGCGACTGCCAAGATCCGGCCCTTCCCGATCAGTGTCAGATAGCCGTCACTGTTCGAAATCGCAGCGGCTTCTGCAATTCCCGTACTGCTGTCGCATATAAGGGACCGGTTCTCTTTTCGGGGCTCTTCGTGGAGCGGTGAAAGCACTTTCAATCGGTCTTGATAGGCCTCAATCAAACATTGCCTATGCGCCACCGAGAATGCGCATCGGCTTCGTCGCCTGAACCAATCCGCCTGGCTTTCGAAATATTCGGAAGTGGGGGGCGATGCCATCCGCTCCTGTTTGCCCAAAAGGTCCGCAATTTGATGGTCCAGTTTAAGAAGCGCGGGGTCCGAGCAAACGAGTTGGTCCGATGCGTAGGAAGGTGCCGTGCAAACGGCGCTGAACTGCTCGACTGGCGGCGGGATGGCATGTGTGGTCGGTGCGACGACGATCAGGGCCAACAGGCAGCCCAGCCTCGCCTTGCCCCTGCCAAACCCGTCTACCATCGATACACCTGTTCATTCGCGGCACTTGCCCTAATTGGGCACATCTATTGGCTCCCACACCAGGATGCCGCCATCAGCCATCAGACTCATGTACATCCGGCCATCGCGCAGGATGAATGATCGAACATAAACAATCTGGCGTTCAAGCATTTCGCCAAGGGATTGAGCAGGGCACAGGGCCTTTGTAACAGCCAGCGGCCCGATTTCGAGAGATCCCCCGGTCGCGTTCGCAATGTCGTTCCTCCAGGGTCCCGCACCCCGGTTGCAATCGAACCGCGCAACCAGATGGCCGTCCTTTCCAAACAGGAGAGTGTATTTCGCGCCATCTTCTGGCCGCATGGTGCCCTGGCTGTCGTCCATTGACTGGATTTCTACCAACTTCCAGGACGTTCCACCCAGCCCGGAATACGGTAGGTTGCCGACGGTCGGCCCCATGGACTTGGGCTGACATCCGGACAAGTTGATTAAGGCCGCCGTCAGAAAAGCGAAGCATGGCAATGAACGCTTCATCGGAGGCCCTCCCCTGGTCCGTCACGAGTCACACAAAATAGACAGTCGCGACTGCGCCGTTGATTATTGAAGCCTTCACAAAGGTTCGGAAGGCTATCAGGGCGCTGCGCCCACGCGCCAGGCCCAGATGCTCCGCCAGCCATATTGTCTGCACCCACAAGAACCAGAAAACCGTGCCGGCCAGCACAACCAGACCGCTCGCGTTCACCGCCTCTGCCTTGGCCTGGAGCATGACGGTTGCTACCGAAGTAAGCAGGGCCACCGACGGGATGGTCAAAATTCCTGCTTTCATGACCTGCACTTTCCCATCTTTCCTGTCTGGGGCCTAACTGACGCGCGATCGGAGAAATCTCGCCACCCCGAAGATGATCGCCAAATTGAGTATCATTCCACCTGCCAGGACCGCCATGCCAGCGACCGGAGACCCGCTTTCAAATCCGGTCAGCCAAGCGCTCCATGGCCACGCAAGCATCACGGCAAAGACCGCTGACAAGGGATCTTCTTCCATTCCAAACAAGCCCAGGGAACTGACCGCTATCAGCACGAGACTGATCAGGCAGGCCACGGCGTATATGCGCCCGAGGACTGTCAGGAACCTCAATCGACGATCGAAATTTTGAGGGTGTAGGCTGCGGCAACGCCACGTCGCGCATCATTTCGCATCAAATACACCCGGATCACCTGATCGCCAGACGCCGGGACAGGGCCGCGGAAACCATTACCGGAGTTCGATCCTATAAAATAGGCCGCTTCGTTCCCTTTGGCCATGATATTGAAAAAGTTGGAACTTCGATTCGTCGTCAGATTGACCGTGAGAAGCTGCCCCCCTCGTGCGCCAATCACATAATCGACATAGTCGTAGCCCTTGATCGTTCCTTTCAGGGTCTTTGAGGATGTACCCTTCGCAAAGGCCACACGTTCTGTGCGAGGTGCCGCATAGGCCGTTTGCGATACAGTCGCGACGGCCAGTGCAAGCAAACAAGAATATCCAAACGAGCGCATCAACTTGACCTTTCCATGATGAAGACAGCGTCCTACTTCGCGAGAAGTGTTGGATATTTGCTTGACGGTCAATGTCCGATGACGTCATTACCGGTGGCTTTTGGTGACACTCCGGCACATGGAGGTCAGCATGACATCAATGGACTCGGCGATTTGATAGCGCGCAAGGGATTCGACGTAAGCATCTTCCGCGACGCTGAGGTAGCGGCGGCGCCATTGCCTGCTTCCCCCTCTTGCCATGGCGGCGCAGACGCGCAAGGGAGGATGGCATGACGATCCTGTTCGCTCCAGACGCTGCCGACGAGGCGAGCCGCGAAGCCGATGGACGGCGCGAGCGCAGCCGTTCGAGCCGGGCGCGGATCGTTTCGGCGATGCTCGAGCTGGTCGGCAATGGCGACGTTTCGCCAAGTGCTGCGCGCGTGGCGGAGGTGGCCGGGGTCGGGCTCCGCTCGGTCTTCCGGCATTTCGACGACATGGACGCGCTCTATCGCGAAATGTGCGATGCCATCGAAGCCAGGGTCATCCCCATCATCATGGAAGTTCCCAAGGGTGATACCTGGAAGGAACGGATGCTTTACACGGCCGACAAGCGCGCGCGCGTTTTCGAAACGATCCTACCTTACCGAATTTCCTCAAGCGTGAAGCGCTTTCAGTCCGACTATTTGATGCAGGACTACAAGCGGATGCGACGGCTCGAAAGTGCGACGGTGGAAGCCTTGCTTCCCGCCTCGATCCGCGAAGACAGACTAGGCGCCCGCGGCATCGACGTCATCCTGAGCTTCCAGGCCTGGCGACTGCTACGCCACGATCAGGAATTGCCCGTGGACGAAGCCCGCGCGGTGGTCCGCCGCATGCTCGAGGACGCCATGGCACGCCTTCCCGATGCCTGACGGCGGGGGCGGCCGGGGCATGGCTCCGATCCGCAATATCAAGGAACTGGCTGACCTTGCCGGTGTTACCCCGGCAACGGTTTCCCGCGCGCTCGCGGATTCCCAGCTTATCAGCCGGAAAACGCGCGAGCGGATCAAGGCCCTTGCCCTTGCGCATGATTTCCGGCCGAACGCGATGGCACGAAACCTGCGCTTCCGGAAGACGGGCGCGATTGGCGTTGTCATTCCGCTGGATCATGAAACGGGCCAGCATATTTCGGATCCCTTTTTCATGACGATGCTGGGTTTGTTGGCCGATGCGCTTGCCGAACGCGAGTATAACCTTCTCCTTTCGCGGGTGATGCCGTCGAACCCGAATTGGCTCGATCGCTTCATCGATTCGGGACGGGTCGATGGTGTGATCGTGATCGGGCAGTCGGACCAGGCGGACGTGCTTGACCAGGTCGCGGCAAAATATCGTCCGCTGGTGGTCTGGGGCGGCCATTCGCATGGCCAGGTGCACTGCTCGGTGGGTTCCGACAACCGCTTGGGCGGCGATATGGCGGCCAGCCACTTGATCGAGTGCGGCTGCACGAGTCTTGCCTTCCTGGGCGATCCACGCCCGCTTGAAATCGGCCAGAGGCTTGAAGGCTGCAGGGACGCGATGGCCCGGGCGGGCCTGGTGGACAAGCTTATGATCCTTCCGGCCAGGCTGGCTGCGGAAGCCGCCCGGCCTGATATTGCAAACTTCTTCGCCCCGGGCGGCGTCATGCCTCAGGGCGTCGTTGCCGCATCGGATGCCGTTGCGATGGCCACGCTCAGCGTATTATCGGAAATTGGCCTATCCGTGCCCGACGATGTACGCGTGATCGGCTTTGACGGGTTGGCAATCTCCGAAATCACCGTACCCCGGCTCTCCACCATCCGCCAGGATCTGAATGCCGGTGCCGCGTACCTCGTTGACCTTCTCCTGCGACGAATTGCGGGAGAAGAGCCCGGCCCCGTCATCATGAGGCCGGAACTTGTCGTCAGGATGTCGACCTGACAGCCCGGGCGGCAATCACTTTGCGGCCTTTAGCCGGATCGCGAATCCTCCTCCCGCCGCAAGGTGCACTGGCAAAACATCGCCCCGCTTCACGGTCCTCCGCTCGATGGCAATGTTGTGCCGCGCTTCGGTCAGGTAGGTTGCCCCCTCCCCGTCGCGATAAATATCGGCCGCATAGCGCTTGCCGGGCTCAAGAAAACCGAACGACAACGTCACGTCGCGCGGATTCGCGTCGTTTACGCCGCCGACATACCAATCGTTGCTGTTCCTGTCCTTGCGGGCGAACACTGCAAACTCGCCGACTTCACCTGCGATCAAATGGCTTTCAGACCAGTCGGCGGGAACCGCTCTGATGAACGCAAGCTCGCGGGGGTATTTCGCCAGCTCCTCGACAAAGTCGGAGGCCATCTGGATGGGCGAATAAAGGACGACGTAAAGCCCAAGCTGCTTGGCCAGTGTTGACGCCAGGGCAACATCGTTCTGCCCTTTGAGTGAAAGGACTCCGGGCGTGAAATCCATCGGGCCGGACAGCATCCGGGTGTAGACCAAAGTCGGCTCATGCTCGGGCGGATTGGCGAATTGGCCCCAAGCATTATATTCCATTCCGCGCGCGCCTTCACGGGCGACCCAGTTGGGGTAGGTCCGCCGCAGCCCAGTATCCTTGACCGGTTCATGCGGATTCACCGCAACATGATATTTCGCTGCCGTTTCGACCACCTTCAGATGGTGTTGCACCTGGCGCTGGCCGTCATGCCATTCCATCCGCACCTCGCCGGGCTTGTCGCCCGGCGCAGTTATGCCGCCGGCATCCGCCACATAGCCAGTTTTCACGACATCAATGCCGAGGCTCGAATCAAGCCGAAACGCATCGTCGAGCTGCGCTTCGTAGTTGGCAATGTTCCCGCCGGTTTCGTGATGTCCGATCAGATGCACACCCTTTGCCCGGGCATAGTCGGTCACAGCCTTGAGGTCGAAATCGGGATAGGCCTGGGTGAAACTGAATTCGTCGCCGTGGCCGAACCATTCCCCGTCCCAGCCCTTGTCCCAGCCCTCGATCAGGACACCGCGAAAACCGTACCGGGCCGCGAAATCGATATACTGCTTGGCACGCGCAGTCGTCGCGCCATGGTTCGGGCCGGATGCCCAGCTCCACTTGCCCGTGATCATTCCCCACCAGATACCGATATACTTCGCAGGCTTGAACCAGCTTACGTCACCGAGCTTGTTGGGTTCGTTGAGGTTCAGTTCGAGATCGTTCTCGACAAGGCCCGCCGCATTGTCGGCGATGCGGATCGTCCGCCAGGGCGTCGCAAAAGGCGTGCCGCGGACAACTTTCGCACCGCGTGACGAAGGCGATAGCGTTGTACGGAATCGCTGCCCTTCCGTGCGCTTCAACCAATAGGCCGCATAATCCACCAGAGCGGCTTCGTGAAAGGACAGGTGAGTCCCATCCTCAAGCCTCATCGTGATTGGCGTGTGTGCTGTCGAAACCGCAGAAATCGGAGTTTTCTGATAGATTTGTTCGTAGCGGGTCGTCTCCCCCGCAACGATCCACCAGGCCTTGCCCGGGCTCGCGACCGTGAATTCGCTCAATTCCTCTGCAATGTTCATTATCTTGAGGTTCGGCTGGTCGGGCAGCTCGTAGCGAAAGCCAATGCCGTTGTCGAAAAGCCGGAACCGGAGGACCATCACTCGCTTGAGCCCGGCGGTCTGGTGAAAGCGAACGCGAAGCTCGTTATATTTGTCGCGAACGAGACGGCGCTCACCCCAGGGTTGCTCCCAGACATCGTCGCCGCTTGCCTTTTCCTCACTCTCGAGCGCGAAGCCGCGCGTCATCGGGTAACTGTCGGTCAACAGGAAACCAAGATGTGACGGCGCGATCAGCAGTTTGCCATTCCGGGTAACGCTGTAGGTCACCCTGCCCTCATTATCGGTATCCACCGAAACGACGATCTTATTGTCCGGAGAGGAGATGGTAGCGGCGAAACTTTCGCCATCCGAGGCTGCGGCAAGGATCACGGCACACGCGCACCCTAGCATATGTCTCAACATCGCAAACGCTCTCCCAACATGTCTCGGTTCGATTATGCAATCGATTGATAAGAGCGGTTACGCGAAGCGTCAACGTCCGTATGACAACCAAAAGAGAAGGCAAGCCTACGGCGCGATTGCCCCCCAGAGGTCGACGGAGCAATTTCCGTACAGGGCCCGCCAGGCGCATTTCGGACAACCTGCTTGCCGAACATGGAATCTATGTCCAAGCCACCAACTACCCAACCGTCCCATCGATACCAAACGTCTCCGTTTCACGCCAAGCCCCGCACACTCCCAAACCATCATGGATGAACTCACAAGCGCCCACCCCGTAAAATCGAGCACGCGGCAGAAAACCCGAACAGGTTCATCAAATATTCACCATGCCTTGTGACAGGGGAAATGATTCACGCGTGGGAAATCTCAAGGTGACCATCATTAAATGAGAAAATTCGAAGGACTCGTTCGTTTGGCAGCGATGGTGGGAGCGCTGACGCTGCTTGCCTCTTGCGGGAGTGGCGGTGGCGCTGCGACCGGCGCCGGGGGATCATCAGGAGGAGGCTCAAGTTCGTCAGGCGGCGGGTCAACCCCGCCGGGAAATGTCACCTCGAGGATTTCAATCGACCATAATCGTCCTGGCCAGCTGCTCGCGGGCTGGGAAGTAACCGCAAGATTCTGGGAGTTCGACAAGGCGAACAATCGGTACGACGGATCATGGCTCGCGAGCCGCGACAGCATCGTGCAAAAACTGGTGGACGATGCCGGCATCACGCGCGTGCGGGTCGAACTGCGCAGCGGCGTAGAAAACCCCATCGACTACTGGACCCAGTTTGTGAACGGACAGCTTTCCTATACGGCCAATCGCGACCATTATTACGAAAAGTTCAACGATAATTCGAACCCCGCAATAGCAAATGCCGCCGGATTCCAGTGGCCTTCGTTCGATTACTATAT
This sequence comes from Sphingomonadaceae bacterium, assembly GCA_041916635.1. Taxonomy (GTDB): domain Bacteria; phylum Pseudomonadota; class Alphaproteobacteria; order Sphingomonadales; family Sphingomonadaceae; genus Aquisediminimonas. Next base: position 2,827,090 of record JAYRZE010000001.1, read on the forward strand.
CGAGAATTTTGTCCTACCGATGCGCAATCGGATGGCAGCCCGCAACGAGACTTTGTCGATCAACCTCTGCTTTGTGGATTTCGGTGGAACGGCGTTCAAGGGCACACTTTCCTTTTCTGGCGCACCGGATGAATACGCGGAACTCATTACGCTTGCCGCGATGCGGATGCGTGACAAATACGGCATAAATGTCGATACGCTCGAGATCATCCTTGAGCCCGACAACGGAGACGGGTGGTCTGGCCAAGCGATCGGGCGCGCCATTCTTGCAGCGAAAACGCGACTGGCTGCTGCCGGCATCAATCCCAAGATCGTAGCGCCCTCTGCATCCGTAGCGGGTTCTACAATCAGTTTCTTGGACGGTATCGCCAGCATCGCGGGCGCTCAGGCAGCTTTGAACACGATATCCTATCACCGCTATGACGGCGCGGGGGCCGATCAGGCGTTGCCGGCAATCCGTCAACGAGCCGCGTCGCTCGGGATAGACACTGCAATGCTCGAATATGTCGACGCCAGTGTCGAAAATTTCTTCAAAGACATGGAATTCGGTGGAGCTACGGCATGGCAATCCTATGCAGCTGCGGCGAAGGCCAGTTCCGCAAGCGCAGTAGGAAATGGTGCGATCCTTTGGCGCGATCCTGCCGGCGCACTTGCGCTGACGCCGCAATTCTCGCGTATGGCACTTGTGCAACGAGAAACAAGGCCGGGTGCCAGAGCCTACAAGGCCACGCCGCTCCTCGGGTCGGACATGCCGCTGGACTTCCAGAATCCCGATGGATCGGAAGTGATCGCCATCTACTCGCCGGGCGGATCCACAGTCGAAATATCGGGCGCGAGCCATACTGCATACAATGTTACCTTTGCAGGCCCCGGCGGTGCGGCGTACACGACCACCACCACGACAGCCAATGGCGCGGGACTGGTCTATGTGACCATTCCCGCCGGAACCGTGGCGGTGCTACACAGCACGAACTAGCGCGAAATCCGCCCTAATTGGCGGCGAAAAGCAGGCGCCCCGGTCCAAGGCGAGCTAGCACGATATCGAGTTCGCTCCCGCCAACGGCAAAACAGCCTTGAGATCGACCGATCCGGCCACTCTGCTCGGCCACATCATCGCTCACATAGGATGCTGAGTGAATGACGATGGCGCGGCGTGCAGCCTGATCGTTCGATGCCTCAAGACCATTCAGGCGTCGGGAGCGCCCATGTTTGCCGTAATAAGTGTCGCCCGTCAGGAAGCTGCCCTGTGAGGAGGCTTCAGACCCCGGCCGATTGGAGAAAGATTGAAGCCACCCGCTATTGCCCGGATCGGAGCCCCGCCCGTGAGAGACAAGCAGACTGGTCGTCCGGCCGCCCGCAAGGTCCACAAGATAGAAGCGCCTGGTACGCGAAGCCTTTCCGAAATCGACGATCCCTATCCAGTCGCGGTGCGCGATTTTGGCGCCGTGCCGGTCAAGCGCCGCGAGCGCGCGGGGCAAAAGGTCTGGGGTACGGTCTCCAACAATGGCCGCAAAAACCCGTGGAACGCACAACGTTGCCGATGCCACCGCACCGGCAGTCAAAAAATTACGTCTATTCAATACGATTGACCCGATTTTCAATTTCCGTTTGACAGTTAGGTAATAGCCCTGATTGAGCCATTCAATGGAGCAAGGCAGGTCTTCGTCATGAGAAAGTGTCTTTTGATCGCAGTTGCGCTCCTGACCTGCGGTGCTGCAGCCCCCCCAAACGCACCCACTCCCAAGTGGCCGGAAGATCAGGCGAGGATACTACGCCGTTGGGCCATTGCAGCGCCGCTAGATGCCCTCCCCCAACCTTCGACCGATGCGCTCGACAGGGCGCTCGCGGAAGGAAATGAAGAAGCTATCGATAAGGCCGCAACCGATTTGGCGCTTCGACTGGCCCGGATGCACCTTCTCGGTTGCGCATCCGAAGCGCAACGCCGGAGCTGGCATATGCCGGCGGTCGACGAACAATACGACCTGCCGTCATACTTGGCGTTCATGCTGGCGCGCGAAGACATCGACCTCTTCTTTTCGCTACTGATCCCGCACCATCCCGATTACGCGGCACTAAGGGCCGCCTATGCGACGGAGACCGACACCGCCCGCCGTGCGAAGTTGGCGCTCAATATGGAGCGCTGGCGCTGGCTGCCGGTCGATCTCGGCGAGAATTTCCTGATTGTGAACGCTGCCCGTTTCGAGGTGAGCTATTGGAAAGACGGCGCAAAGTTCGGCACTTGGCCCGTGATCGTGGGCAAGCCCAAGACGCCGACACCAACCTTTGCAGCCTTCGTCAAGGGCGTGACGTTCAATCCGTGGTGGAATGTTCCCCAAAGCATCGTCGCCGAAAGCGTTGGCGCGCTGGTTCGTCGACACCCGGCCGAGGCCCGGCGCCGCGGCTATGTCTGGAGCAAGGGCAGCTATCGCCAGAAGCCGGGACCGGACAATTCGCTCGGGCAGATGAAGCTCGAGATGCCGAACCAGTTTAACGTCTATCTGCACGACACTCCGACGAAGGATCTGTTCCTGAAGGATGCCCGTGCCTTCAGCCACGGTTGCATCCGCGTTGGCGATGCGCTTGGTTTTGCCAGCGCATTGCTGGACATCAGCCTGCCCCGAGAGAAGATCGATGCGATCGTGGCAGGCCGCGAGACTCAAACTTACGCCTTGCCGAAATCGATGCCCGTCTATGTCACCTATTTCACGGCAGATGTCGGCAAGGATGGTCGCGTCGCCATCCTGCCTGACATCTACAACCGCGACGGCGGCGGAACCACAGGCAATAAAGGATGTGCAGCCTAGCCGACTGCCACCCCGCCCGCTTTAGTGCGCGAGCAGCAGGGGTATGGGCGAGTCCTTGAGCAGGTCGCGCGTCACACCGCCGAACAGATATTCGCGCGCGCGCGTATGGCCATAAGCGCCCATGACGAGATACTGCGAACCGAGTTGCGCGGCAGTCGCTATTAGCGCCGGGCCAACGGGCCCCGCAGCACCGCTCTTTTCGTGAAGCTCGGACTTGATTCCGTGACGCGCCAGATATTCCGATGCTGCAATCGACGGAAATTCGTGATCCCGCCCTTCCGTCACCGAGATGATGTGGACATTGCCTGCCATTTTCAGAAGCGGGAGCGCCGCACGGAGGGCATGAGCGGCCTCATAGCTGCCGTTCCAGGCAATAGCGGCAGTGCCGACCGTATCTAGGCTCTTCGCGGAATCCGGCACCAGCAAGACCGGCGTCGCTGCCGCCATGACGACATCTCCAACCAAGGCATGAGCGATACCCTGAGGCTTGTCACCCAATGGATGGCTCATCACGATCAGATCGGATAGCACCGAATTGCTGATCACGGCCTGGGCGGGATCGGCGGTAGATTCCACGTAATCCCAAGAAATGCCCTCGACATTCAGGCGCGCTTCCACGCGCACCTTCAACTCCGCCTTGTGTTTCTCGAGCTGCTCGAGCACGTCGTTCATGACGAACACGCCACCGAAATTGTCGAAAGCGACATAAGCATTGATCGGAGTCACATAGAGACACGTCAGATGTCCGCCCGATGCACGCACAACATCGAGCGCCGTTTGCAGCCGGGCCTCGAAGCCCGCATCGTCTTGGATATGCAGCAATACCGATTTCATGTCCTTGCCTCCTCCTCGTTACATTCAATTCCAGCCAGTATTCTTGTTATCAAACTATCGGGCCTCGTGTAGCCGCCATATCAGGGAGTATACTGATGCCGTATGTCACGGCATGAGAACCGCAGCCCCATCGAACCTGCCGGCACGAAGATCGTCCAGCGCCCGGTTTGCGTCACGGAGTGCATAGGTAGTCGTCTTTGTTTTTACCCCCACCTTGGAAATCAGCGAAAGAAAATCGACACCATCCTGCCTGGTGAGATTAGCCACCGAAACGAGACGTCGTTCACCCCAGAGGAGATCATATGAAAAGGCCGGGATCTCGCTCATATGGATACCGGCACAAACCACGCTGCCTCCTTTTCGAACAGCTTTGAGCGCCAGTGGAACCAGCGTCCCTGCAGGGGCGTAGATGATGGCCGCGTCGAGCAAATCGGGGGGAGATTCATCAGAGCCGCCCGCCCAGACAGCCCCCAGAGTTCGCGCAAATTCCTGAGTTTCGATGTCACCAGGCTGTGTAAATGCAAAAACCTCCCGTCCCTGCCATTTGGCAACCTGTGCCACAATATGGGCCGCCGCTCCGAAGCCATAAAGGCCCAGCTTGCGCGCTTCCCCCGCCATCACCAGAGAGCGCCAGCCGATAAGGCCCGCGCAAAGCAGCGGCGCCAGTTCCACATCGCTGCCTTCTTCGCCCAGCGGGAATGCATATCGGGCATCGGCGACGGCAGCTGTCGCATAGCCACCGTCCCTCGTACAGCCGGTGAAGAGCGGGCGATCACAGAGGTTTTCATGTCCGGTCCGGCAATAGGCGCAGACGCCGCAGGTGTGACCAAGCCACGGTATGCCCACCCTCTGGCCGAGTTCTAGCTCCGAAACCCCTGCCCCCAACGCGTCGACCCGACCCACAATCTGATGCCCGGGGATGACAGGCAATTTGATATCGGGCAATTCCCCGTCGACGACGTGAAGATCGGTCCGGCAGACGGCGCATGCCGACACCCTGATGCGGATTTCTTCCGGCGCAGGTAAGGGGTCTGGCAGTTCGGTCCACTTTAAGGGTTCACTGGGTCGGGTAAGGAGCATAGCGTGCATCGGGCAGCTAATTCCGCTCTGAAGCCTTGTGCGAAGCGACATACAGAAGGTGAATGACTTCATCATCGGTGGTTTGTGAAAAATCGAGATAATGCGCGCCAACGGCATAGAATGGAGACGGGCTCATCAGGCATACGACTTCGTCGCAAAGCCTGTTTAGCGCGGAAAGGCTTTCGGCTGGCGCCACCGGAACAGCCAGTATCAGGCGGGCGGGGCTTGCAAGGCGCAGGCCCTGCAAGGCAGCCTTCACCGTTCCGCCGGTGGCAATGCCGTCATCGACAACAATGATCGTCCGTCCTTTCAGGTCCACAGGCTTCGCCCCGCCGCGATACGCATTTCGACGTCGTTCGAGTTCTGCGAGCTGCCGGGCGGCTTCAGCCTCAATATAGGTGGGCGTGGCGCCGGTCATGTGCGCGATTTCGTCGTTGAGCACGATCTGGGGATTAGCCCCGTCGACAATGGCTCCGATCCCCAGCTCGGCATGGCCCGGCGCACCAATCTTGCGGACAAACAGGACATCGAATTCCGCACCAAGTGCCCTTGCCACTTCGAATCCCACCGGCACCCCGCCGCGCGGGAGCGCGAGGACAACTGGGTTGGTGTCTTTCAAGTGCCGCGTCGCGTCCGCCAGAACCTGCCCCGCTTCGCGTCGGTTGCGAAACGGATGATGTCCGTCAGGCGCCACGGTTCTGCCTTTTCGCGGCTTGCAGGTGCGAAGGAGGAAGGCGGTTCCACTCGATCAACGGCCCATCGAAACCGCTGCCGGTTTGCGCGGTCTGGATCATGCATTTCTCCACCAGTCGATTGTTCGATCCTGCCGCGCCCCGCGAGTGGCAGCAATCAGGAGGACTACCTATCAACGCCTCGGGGTGATTGGTCGGTCGTGGGATCGACTCAATATTTAGGTAGATTCCCCGAATGCCGGCGGAGCGTTGTCGAGGCTAGACTGATAAAGTTCAACTTAACCCAATGTGACGCTACTTTCATGGTTTGGAGGTATCGATATGCTCGTTCCTCACAACGCACTTGTCCTGGTTGCCGATGGCGGTCGTTTCTCGCTATTCCGGAATAGGGGGCGCGGACTGGCGCCCGACCTGCAACTTATCGTCGAAAAAGCTCAAGATGTTCCTGACACGGCCGATTTGGGAACCGACGAACCCGGCACAAGCTTTTCCAGTTCGGGAGGACGAAGGGCTTCCTACGACACGGCTGATTTCCATCAGCGGGCCGAGGATGAATTCGCGAGCGAAGCCGCAAGTCTGACGAACCGCTACACCGACGAACTTGCCGTAGGCGTGGTCATCATTGCTGCACCCAAAACGCTGAGCGCGCTACGGAAATCCTATACGCCAAAGGTCCGGCAGCACATCATCGCGGAAATCAACAAGGATTACGCGGCGCTTCCCGTTAAGGACGTGGAGGAACTTCTGGTCACGGTCGAGGCCCCGCACAAGACCGAATGATGCCACAAATTAACTGCTGATGGGGCGATCAGGACAAGCGCTTTCCTGCCCGGAGTAGGGCTCGCCCGGTCTGCCCGGCAGCCTTTATGAGCATTTTTTCTGTCGGCAACCGAACGATATGGCTCTCTGACTCGAGGGCCTGCACGACGGCTTTCTCGATCGCGTCGAGGCTGCTTGTGCCGGCAATCGCCGGCACCTTGCCATGGGCAAGATCGTTAAGGTCGCCAAGCTGGTCCTGAAGAGCTTCCTGAAGCATCAGAAAGGCCCGCAGACGCTTCGCAGTGCCCCGCGTCTTCAGGACCGAAGAGAAAAACTCGGTCGTGTAACGCAGGCGCTTTACCTTGATACGCAACCGATGTCGCGCTTTTGGGCCGAGCGACCCCATCCTCCGCAACGGCGCCTTCAAGAGCAGGCGTTGCCGCCTGACCAAGCTCGAAGCGAAAGCAGGGAGCTTGTCTCTGCCTCCGGCCAGTCGGGTCGCACGACGGTTTGCATTCCTTTCGATCCAGAGCGCGGTATCAAATAGCAAACGCTGGAAGGATGCGCCGCCCATCAGCCCTGAAATCTCGTCATAAGCTGCCTCGCGCAAGCGATTGAGGGCCGCGCTTGCCGGGTGGACGTATTGCGGGTCCATCGGTTCCTGCTGCGCAACTCTCGCGAGTGCAACATCCAGCGACCGCCCTTGACCCAAGGTATCGGCAACTGCCTTCCACTGCGCCATCAACAGTGCCGTTTCATCGACATCCACGATGTGACTGAAAATCGCGGCCCCGATCCGCAGGCGGCGAAGTGCGACGCGGCATTGATGCAATGCTTCGGCGTCGCGGGCATCGATTATGAGCCTGTAGTTGCGCAGGAGGTGGTTGAGGCAGTTCCAGCCGACCCTCCGGAACGCTGCCGAGATGGGCATTGTCGGCCGCAGCAGGATCCGATCGGGTCTGCACGGGCGCTCTTGCAGCCCGGACGACATACCTACCGCACGCCCGCCCTTGCTGCTAACCGACCAAAACAGGTCCGGCCCCAATGGCAGCCTTCGTGCGAGGCCAAGCAAGTCTCGCAGAGCCCCTTGCTTAAGTTCCAACTCAAGCTCGCAAATTTCGTTCGACTTGTCCTGCGCCTCGATTACACCTTGATCGAAAGCGGCCTCAATCGTTGCGCGGCGATAGCGGATGGTCCGGGCGTCGCGAGCAACGCGCGTCCGCGCAATCGGAACCAACTTCTGCCCATCGGCGAGGCGTTTGATGATCCGGCGTGCCGAATCGGGAAAGGCTGAAGGCTCTGGCTCCCCGCACGTCGTGCGACAGCTGTACTCAATCCGGGTCGCTGCGGGAACGCCGCCGTCGCGAGCCCGCTTCAAGGTCTGTTCGAAACACTCTCTGCCGGTACGGACGCGCAACCTCACATTGGCATTGGCAAGCTTTCGGTCGACGGTGTCAAAGTAGGTCGAAACCAACGGTTGTTCGACGGACGCCGTTTCAAAGCGCGCGTCGCGCTTCAGCGCATCGAGCATCTGCGGCGTCGTGGCCAGCTTGATTTCGGTCTCACGCGCCATTGCCGACCCTATGTGGCAAACCTGTCAAAGACCACGGATCGCGACCTAGCTGCCATCCAAGGTAGGGCAGTAGCACCGTTCGACCAGATATCAGCGAAACATACACTGAGTCTCAGCAACATTGCTCCCGTATCCCGGATATGTGCCCTGCCCGTATCGCCACAACCAAGACCTGAGCCCTTCTGCCTCAACCCAAGATCCGCGGGAATACGGGTATATACGGACTGCGCCTTCGATAGCACGTTGCGCAATACCAGCGTAACCGACCTGCAATTTTCTATATATTGCAATCAGTAATACAGTCCGACGCGTGTAGGCAGCGTTAACCAAGGACGTAGGGGCCCAGGCTCGAACGGCGTTCACGACGAAGAAAGTTTCACAGGGTAGAAGGATAGGTCTTGATCCTCCGGAAACGACACTTGCCTCACTCGATCATTCCGCCACCTCAGCAGCATAAGAATGGCGAGGAGCGGTATTATCCAAGCCACACGAGCCTGGTACCGGTCGGACACGCCAGATAGAATTCCGCAGATTGCCGCATTGCCCGCTAACCCGGCGAATGCGACGAGGAGCGTGGCCGATTCCGGGCGCGAGAGGCGGCGACGCAGGAGGAAAAAGACTACCAGGCTTGCGCCAAAGGCAATGTAGATCACAACCGACATCCAGAGCCGCAAGCGCGGACGATCCTTCGTGACTTCGAGCAATTCGACACGCCCCGTCGGTCCGGTAACGAACGCCGACCTGAAATCGACCTTACCAAGCCCGAAGCTCACGAATTGCCGCAAGACATTGCCTGTCGAACTGCGCAATTGCAGCATGGGGTATTCCGCTGCTGCCGCTCGCACGATCGGGCCTTCTTCCTTGCGGATGCGCTCCATCTGTTCTGGCGTGGCTCGATACCGGACACCGTCCCTTTCCCAGAGGAACTTGCGCGGCTGTGTCGGGAAATCCGTGCCAAATACCTCGCATATCGCATATCGATCGCGCGCGCAGTGGGCCTGCAGGTAGAGCCGCCCGGGGCCGTCCGCGACCGAACGAGCGAGCAGTATCGGATAACGCTTCGGCGCGAGGCTCGCCGTTCCAAATCCTACGTAGGACAAGGTGAGCATCGCAGATAAACCGAGGAGGGGTGCGCTCAGGAACCAGAGCGCGTCTCTGAACATCTGCGCCCACCCCGGCCTGCGCAAGATGAATCGGGCCGCCGCGCCGGCGGCAAGTGTCCCGAGCGCAAGCGGCAGATGGCTCCCGTGCACCGATATGGAAAGCGCAAGCAGCAGGACAAGCGCGATCCGTTCCCAGTGGCCTAGACGTTCGAGGAAAAGCGTCAAGAGAATCGACCCCAGAACGGCTACGCCGGCAAATATGTCCGGCATGGCGGTGGCCGCACTCCACCCTGCTGGTGTCAAAAATGCAAGGCAAAGGATCAGGGCAAGGACCTCCCACCTGTTTGCCTGCGGCGCCATCAGTCGCTTGGCCACAAGGACCAAAAAGGCGACAGCGCCAGCCTGAAAAACCACGAGCGCGAACAAGCTATGGCCCGGCATGCGCAAGAAATAGGTGATCAGGCTGTAAGTAAGCGACCGCATTCCCCCAGCCTGCCCGACCGCCGCAGACACCGTGCCTTGCGTCCCCGCATCCGCCGCGACGCCTGATCCAAACAGCCCCCGCCACCATTCGTCCAGCATGAGAAGGGCAGTGCCAAAGCCTAACTCCCCACCGCGTAGATAGCTTGCGCTATCCGAAACATAGAAGGGATGTCGATTTAGCAAGAGCGGCCAAAGAAGAAGGACGGTGAGAAACAGGAACGGCAGGTAGCAGCCAGTCATGCCTCGCAGCCAACTCCCCTTGCCCGCCTCCATTTGAATTCTTCCTTTCACTCCGATGTCTGGATGGCCAGTGTCGCCCTAGCCTCCGGAACTGGCCGTCCAAAATGGCGCGCGACCAGTCCACCGAGTTCGGCAATATCTCCTATATCCCGCGCATTGGCGAGAAATTCTTCTGCGCCGGTTGCGATAAAGAACGCTTCACCGACATGGTTGCCTCCCCGGCCGGTATCGAGTTTCATCTCGATCTCTCCGATTTCGGAAGATGTTACTCGCTCGGCGGGCGCGTCAGGCTTCCAGCTTAGAATAATGTCCGGGAGATAGTGACGGCGCGAACCGGGGAAGTGCTCGTCTGAGAGCAGTATCCTGTCGATCAGCGGCTCGCCTGTGTCAGCCACTCGAATCTCGGCAAGGCGATCACGCAGCCAAGAAACATATCGATCAAGCGTCGGGCTTCCGGGCTCGAAGAAACCCTGCCGCTCGCGCCCCTTGATGTTGAGGCGAATGAACCCCTCACCGCCGGATGGCAGGACAAGCGAAGGCGTTCGTGACCAGTCGCGACCTGCGACGAGCGCCCGGTTCAGGACCCAGTCCTGAACATCTTCTCCAAGCATGCGCGCCGCATGATATTGCAGCGTGTGCGGAACTGCCGACCGAAGGTAGGTCATGACATTCGGCGCACGCACCCGGTCACCTCGCGGGAGGGGCTCACCAAGAAAGCACCGATTCAGTCGATCGAGAATTTCCCCGAGGAAATGGTTCTGCGCCCGGTTGGCCTCCATGCCATGGAGTGCAAGCAACATTACCGATGTGTCGTGGCCGTCGCTTCCTACGCGTTCGAGGATGCGCCCCACTTGACGGTCGAGCTCTTCATAAACCTCGATCAGTGCGTCAGGTGCCGCATCCGAGGCAAAATCCCCTGCCACAGGCCACAGGTTGTGGCCCGCCCGATGGCCTTCAAAGAATCCAGTAAGGAAAAGCTGCCACGGCCGGTCGAGCAGATACAGTATGGCGTCGCCCTTGGCCTTGGTCGCGCGAATCTGCTCGTCACGAAGGGCATGGCATTGCACGGCCGTCTTAGGCACCGGAACCTCTGCTCCGATAGGCCGATGGCCAAAGCGCCTGCGAATGTCGGCCAATACCTCCGGATGGGAGGTCTCCGCCGCCCCAGTGCTCTGGTACGACCAGTGGCTGATCTGCAGGCAGGGCAGATCCTTGTCGATCGCCACATAAGGAATGTCGAAGGCGATGGTCGGGATGCCCTGGCGGGCAATGGGGTGCCAGAACGGCTCATACTCGAAGTGACGCGACCAGACATGTTTGGCCACGCGTCGACAGAGATGCTTCTCCGCGTCCCATTGAAACGGATAGTAGTGACCATGCTCGCCCGGCGACAGGCCCGATGTGAAGGTCGGCCAAGGCGACGCGCTAAGAAACTTCGCCGAGGTTTCCAAGGCACGGCATTCCCCTCGATCGAGCAACGATTTCAGGCTGGGCAAGCGGTGAAGATGGTCACGAATGAACGGAAGGCTGACAGAGTCAAGTGCTATCATCAGTAGGCGACGATTGCCTGTGCCGCCATCCGCCATTTCCAAGCCCCTCCCAACACTGCCGCACGTATCATCCAGGCTACGCGAATTGAAGGTCGGAATCTTGGCATCGCAACGTCCCGAATCGAGACGAGCAAGGTTGCTCCCCAAGAGCGCGAGGACCTGTTATGCCCCGAGGATGGATCGCCGTGCGAAATTCCTGATCAAGTTCGCCATCACAGCATCGTTGTTCTGGCTGATCGCGCAAAGGGTGGATCTTGCCGGCATGCTTACGCTGTTCCGCAAGGCGCAACCCTTCTGGCTGGCAGTGTCGCTCACCCTTGTACTCGCGATAACGGTGCTGGACGCCCTTTCCTTTTGCACCGTGATGCGGATTTTTGGTCACAGAGTACGGCTGGTTCCGTCGCTTCTGTACAGCTTGGTGGGCTGGTTCTTTAGCAACCTCGCCCCATCGACGCTCGGCGGCGACATATTCAGGACGGTGCAGATGCAGCGGCTCGGTGCTCCGCTCGGAACGGCACTTCGGTCGGTGCTGGCGGCACGGCTGATGTCGTTTGCAGCACTGGTTCCCGTCATTCTGCTTGGCCTCCCCATCGCCCTCAACCTTATCGATGACACGGTCGAACGTTTGACGTTGATCCTGATAGCGGGAGCAAGCGTCGCGGTGTTGCTCGCCGCCTATACGGGCTTCCGCCTGATACCGTGGCTCGCCCAGTTTGCGGGCAACAGGGTGTCAGTAAGACTGTTGACGCTCGCGGAGGATTTCCGCCGGGTTAATCATTCCGGCGCCCACACCTTGGCCTCCTGGCTGCTTGCCGCCGCCCAGCACGTCGTTCGGGTCGGGGTTCTGGCAGCATTGGCGGCGAGCCTGCAACTCGGCATTCCGTTCTTCACTCTGTTCGCGCTGACACCTGCCGCGCTGCTCATCGCCATGATTCCGATCTCACTCGGAAGCTGGGGGCTGCGCGAAGCTGCGTTTGTCGTCTTCCTGGGAAGTGCCGGCGTCGCGTCCGAAGCAGCACTGTCGCTGTCGATAATATTTGGTCTGCAGCGTGTTCTGATGGGCGGCCTCGGCGGCCTCGCCTGGCTGGCGGCGGATCATAGGCACTATAGGATCGAACTCGACATCGGCGGCGGTGGCCCCGGCGATGCGACGAGCGATACCGATATCACTGATAAGGTGCACCCACCCCGGTTACGCTAAGTTATCCGCCAGATCGACTGTCACATAAGTTGCGCCGTTCGTTTGTCGAACAGTCACCAAAGCTGCACATCGCTGTCATCATTGCCGACTAGCGCGGCGCCTCCAGACATCTCCAGGAGGAAACAATCATGCGACGTCAGGTCCGCGTTCTGCTTGCCACAACATTCCTATGGGCCGTACCGGCGACCGCCCAAACCGCGCCAAGCGACGCGGAAGCCGCTGCTGACAGCGACGAAATCGTCGTGTTTGGACGTGGCGAAACGCGCCAGGTGCAGGAACTCGACAACAAGGATCTGACAATCCTCGCTGCGGGCACGAGCCCGCTCAAGGCAATCGAAAAGCTGCCGAGCGTGAACTTCCAGTCCGCCGACCCGTTCGGCAACTATGAATGGTCCGAACGCGTCTCGATTCGTGGCTTCAGCCAAACGCAGCTGGGCTTCAATCTCGACGGCATACCGCTTGGTGACGGCACCTACGGAAACAATAACGGGCTCCATATCAGCCGTGCCATCAGTTCGGACAATATTGGGGTGACGCGCGTGTCCCAGGGGGCCGGTTCGATCGGCACCCAGGCAACCAACAATCTGGGCGGCACGCTCGAATTCCTCTCGCTCGATCCGAAGGGCGAATTCGGAGTCGAAGCCAATCTCACTTATGGCAGCGAGGATACGAAGCGCGCATTTGTACGCCTGAATGCGGGCACTCCCGACGGCGCCCGCGGTTATATTTCCTATGGTTATATCGATGCCGACAAATGGAAGGGCTTCGGCATTCAGCGCCAGAGCATCGTCAATGCCAAGGCAGTCGTGCCAGTCGGCGGGGCGGAGTTTGACGCCTATTTCAGCTATTCCGACCGCGTCGAGCAGGACTATCAGGATCTCTCGCTCGAGATGATCAACAGGCTCGGCTACAATTGGGACAATCTTACCGCCAACTATCCGCTGGCTGTGCAAATTGCCGACATCGCGGCCAATCGCGGTGACACCGGCGGCCCGGCGACCAACCCTGCGGCGGGCCTTGTCTATCCCTCGCCGTTCACCAGCGTCGACGATGCCTATTTCGACGCATCGGGCTTGCGCAAGGACACTCTCGGCGCGCTCGGCCTAACGGCGCCGCTCGACGATGCCGTGACCTTCAGGATCAAGACCTACTATCACGATAATACCGGGCAAGGCACTTGGTACACGCCCTATGTGGCGAGCCCGAGTGGCGCGCCCATCTCGGTCCGCACGACCGAATACGACATCCAGCGCGGCGGCCTGTTCAGCTCGATCAACGGAAAATTCGACAACTACGAAGTGACGGTCGGTGGCTGGTATGAACACAATGATTTCCGCCAATCACGGCGCTTCTACGGCCTGACGAGCCGGACCGCCCCGGGCCGCAGCGCGCGTAATTTCATGCGCAACCCCTTCTTCACCCAATGGGATTTCAACTTCAACACCGACACGCTGCAATATTATGTGCAGAACAAGCTGACCTTCGGCGATGCCACGATCAATATCGGCTGGAAGGGTTTCAGCGTGAAGAATGAAGCGGTGCCGGTGATCCAGGGTGCGTTGCCGGCGGGCAACATCAACTCACGCGACTGGTTCCAGCCACACGTCGGCGCCGCTTACAAACTCGGGACCACTGCCGAGCTGTTTGCAGGCTTCACGCAGGTTACGCGCGCCTTTGTATCTTCAGCGACCAGCGGCCCCTTCTCGACGACCCAAGCCGGGTTCAACGCGATCCGCGGTACGCTGAAGCCCGAAGAGTCAGATACCTATGAAATCGGCGCCCGCTATCATGATCCGCATTTCAACGGCACGATCGGGGCCTACTATGTCAATTTCCGCAACCGCTTGCTTGGTATTGCAACGGGCGCGGGAATCGTCGGCAACCCGTCGGTCCTGCAAAACGTCGGGTCAGTCCGCTCGCTGGGCATCGAAGCAGCCGCCGACTGGCGGATTGGCAACGGGCTCACGCTCTTCGCGTCATACAGCTATAACGACTCCACCTACCGCGACGATGTCTTCAACGCGGTCGGAGTCCGGCTGGCTGCAACGAAAGGCAAGACAACCGTGGATGCGCCAAAGCACCTGCTGCGCGGTGAAATCAGTTACGATAGCGACGGTCTTTTCGGCCGCGTTGGCGCCAACTATATCAGCCGCCGGTTCTTCACCTATGAGAATGACCAGTCGGTACCTGGCCGCCTGATCGTCGATGCGACGCTCGGCTATCGTTTCGATCTCGGCACCGCCAAGCCGATCGAGCTTCAAATTAATGCGACCAACTTGTTGGACAAGAAATATGTCGCAACGATCGGTTCGAACGGCTTCGGCAATCGGGGAGACAACCAGACGCTCCTTGCCGGCGCGCCGCAGCAGTTTTTCGTCACGCTGAAGGCGGGCTTCTGATGGGACGGGTGCTAGCCTTCGCCGTCGCGGCCTGTGTTCTGCCCGTGGCGGCGCAGGCAGCACCCGTGCTGTTCATTTCGATCGACGGGCTTCGGCCCGGCGACGTTCTCGATGCCGACAGGCGGGGGCTGAAGATTCGCAACCTTCGACGCTTCGTGAAAGAGGGAGGGAGCGCGTCAGGCGTACGCGGCGTACTCCCGACCGTAACCTATCCGAGTCATGCGACACTCATGACCGGCACCAGCCCGGCCAGGCACGGTATTGTCGGCAACACAACATTTGATCCGATGCAGATCAACCAAAGCGGCTGGTTCTGGTATGCCAGCGCCTTTCGCGTTCCGACGCTTTGGGATGCGGCTAGCAAGGCGGGAATGACCGTTGGCAATGTCCACTGGCCGGTCAGCGTGGGCGCGAAAAGCATCACATGGAACTTGCCGCAAATCTGGCGAACCGGCCACGCCGATGATGCGGCGCTCATGGCTGCGCTTTCGACGCCCGGCCTACTGGAGGAGATGGAGACCCGGCTTGGCGCCTATGCCGCTGGCATCGATGAAAGCATTGAAAGCGATGAAAACCGAGGATCCTTCGCTGTCGATCTCATCGCCAGAAAGAAGCCCGGTTTCGCAACGGTTTATCTGACGGCGCTTGATCATGAACAGCATGGGAAGGGACCGGGGACCGAAGACGCCCATGCCGTGCTCGAACGGATCGATGGGATAGTAGGCGCCTTGGTGAAGGCCGAATTGGCGGCCCATCCCGATGCAGTCATTGCGGTTGCTAGCGATCACGGTTTTTCATCGACCGATACCGAAGTCAGCCTGTTCCGAGCTTTTATCGATACCGGTCTGATCACGCTCGACGCGAATGGCAAAGTCTCAACATGGGAAGCCATGCCATGGCCATCAGGCGGCTCGGTGGCTGTCGTCCTCGCCCGACCGGACGATGCCGCACTTGCCGCCAAGGTGGAGGCGTTCCTGACCAAACTGAAGGCCGATCCGACAACGCGAATCGCGAGCATCGCAGCGACTAAGGATATCGCGGCCCTGGGCGGCAATTCACAGGCTGCATTCTATGTCGATTTCCAGCGCGGCGCCTATGCGGCCGGTTTCAACGGAGCAAGTGCCCCCTTGGTCGCTCCGTCGAAGAGCAAGGGCATGCACGGATATTTCCCGCAATCGACCGAGATGCGCTCGACCTTCCTGATTATGGGCAAGGGTGTGACCGCCGGGAAGAGCTATGGCGAGATCGACATGCGCGCCATTGCGCCCACTTTGGCAAGAATCATGGGCGTCTCTTTGCCCGATGCCGAGATGCCCGCGCTGACACCCTAGGCGGAGTCAGCGCGGTCCATCATATCGTTCAAATCATCGCCGGCGCGACAGCAGAGTCCTTCGCGGCCGGGTGCCGTGCGAACACGCCATATCCGGCGATGATCGCGTAGCACACTGCCGGAAGCGTCAGCGACACCGCCAGGCTGCCGGTAAGGTCCGCAATCCCGCCCGTGAGCAACGGCACAACCGCACCGCCGAAGATGGCCACATTGATGATACCCGATCCGTCGGCCGCGCTCTTGCCCAGCCCTTCGCAGGCAAGGCTGAAGATCGTCGGGAACATGATCGAATTCATCAGGCCAACTGCTAGCAGCGACCAAGCAGCTATCGTGCCCTGGCTGTTCGCCGAAACCATAATCAGCAGCACCGCGCCGACGGCATTGAAGGCAAGCACCTTGCCCGGGCTGACCATCCGAAGCACCGCCGAACCGATGAAGCGCCCGATCAACGCTCCTCCCCAATAGTAGGGGATATACGAGCCGGCCTCCGCTTGGCTCGCGCCGAGCACGCTTTGCTGCTCGATATAATTGACGATCAGAGACCCGATGGAAACCTCCGCGCCGACATAAAGAAAGATGCAAAGCGCGCCGAAGCCGAAGCGGGAGCGCTTGAGCAAGGCAAGCCCGCCAAGGAGAGAGCTTTGCTCATGCTTTTCGCCCTTCAGCCGGTTGCGGTTCATCCATACGACCCCCGCGACCACGGCGAGCGCAACCGCGAGGCCCAGATAAGTCTTCACCACCGTCTGGGTTTCGGCAACGCGATAGGCATCGAGCGCAGGACCGGTAAGATCCGTGGCTGCAACTGCCGCCAGTCCGCCCAGAATCAGGGTTGTACCCACCTTCGGGAACACGACAGTGCCAAGCGAATTGAATGCCTGGGCGAACGTCAGCCGGCTATGCGCTGTTTTCGCCGGGCCAAGCAGGGAAATCAGCGGGTTCGTCACCACCTGGACGATCACCACGCCGCTCGCCAGCACGAACAGGGCAGAGAGGAATAGTGGATAGGCTGCGCTCTTCGACGCGGGAACGAATAGCAGGCAGCCGACCATCATCGTCAATAGCCCGGCCACGGCCCCGCGCATATAGCCGATGCGCTTGACCAGCCAGCCACCCGGAATGCCGATCACGGCGTAGGCGGTAAAGAAGCAGAACTGCACCAGCATCGCTTCAGTGTAGTTGAGAGTGAACAGTTCCTTGAGCTTCGGAATGATCACGTCGTTGAGGCTGGTAATGCCCCCGAAAATGAAAAAGAGCGCCATGACGAACAGGCGCAGTTCGGGAGCATCGACGCTCTCGCTTTCGCTCGGGTCTCCGCCGCTGTCGTTCGATGTTGCAACCCCAGTCAATGCCATATCAGCTTCCTATCCCTTGATGTAAAATCCCTTGTATCGAAAATATGTTCGTACTGGCTCTGCCGTAGCGGCGCCGCTTACTTCCGCTCCGTACACGCGATAGTCGAAATATCCTAGCGCACGCATGATGCCTCCAGCTTTCTGATCCGGCTAATCCTCGAAACGCCACTTTCGTTGAACGCCTCGACGGCCACGAAATAGGGTTGGCCCACATTGAGCGCGCGTAGCGTCAGGCTTGAACGAGGCTCGCCTGCTCGATCCGCGAATATCTGGTAGGCGAGTGCAAGCCGATCGGGACGGATACCCCATCGCACATTATAACCTGTTGCCCCTGGCACGGCATCCCAGCCGATCTTCGCATCGCGCGGATCGCAATCTCGGGCAGCAGTCACAGACGAAGGCCGAGGCGGCGTTGCGTCGTCCCCTTTGCCGAACACGCGCAGGTCGCTGATCGCAAGCGTCGCGGCACCGGTATGTCCGTGCACATAACGCACGAAGCGCGCCCTGACTGGCGATGGCAGTTCGAAATAGGCGTTGGGCCGGTCTCGCCGTGGTTCGCCCGTCGCGGCAAGCGGGTGCCACTCACGCCCATCCAGAGAAGATTGAAGGCGGAACTCGGTATAGACGTCGGGAGCATCGGCGAAACGCCCCGACTTGTAGTCTGCAAAGTTCACTTGCACCGCCCTGAGTGTCTTCACAGCGCCAAGATCCACGCTAAGCGATTCCCCCGGCGCATTTCGCCCGGCAACCCAGAACGTCCGAGGATTCTCGTCCGTCACCTGATCAGCGCCATGCCGCTCGATCGCCGAGGACGCCTGTGCCGCCTTGCGGTAGGACAGAAGCATCCAGCCCGTAAACAACGCTTCGGGGTCGGCAATCTTCCCGTCCGGAACGTAATGGGGAAAATCGCCGAACCGGGTTGAGACTTCCATCTGGCCATCAGCATGGAAGCGCGCCGGAAACATCGCGATCCGACGTTCGAATGTCCAGTTGTTCCCAAGCCACGGCGTGCCCGTGTTCCACCAGTTCCCATAGGCATCCTGAAAGGTCGAGCCATGTCCCGCGCCTTCGACGAACCCGCCCGGCTTATACGCAACCGGATTGTAGGGCGCATAGGAGAACGGCCCGAGTGGTTTGTCGGCAACGTAGGTGCCATTCGCATAGGCGTTGTATTCGGTGCCGGGCGCCGCATATTGCAGATAATAGCGCCCGTCGACCTTGGTCATCCACGCACCCTCGACAAAGGGTTTGACCGGGGTGCCATCAGACATCGTGCCGCTATGATCCCTGCCGAAGCGCTCCCAACCGTGTGATGAGGGATCAAGGCCGATCAACGTCTTTGGCGATCCGAGGTAGGCCAGCGCGCGATCAGGATCGAGCTCGACGCCGTAGAGCGGAAAGACGTTCGACGAATTCCAATAGAGATACCATTTGCTGTCATCGTCGCGGAACAGCGCGGGATCCCACGGCCCCGGAGGAACTTGGCCTGGCTCAATACGATCTTCAAGGCCGGGCACCACCGCGCCGGGAAGCGGCGGCGTTCGCCGGGTCAGGAATTCGAGTTTCCCGCTCGCCGGATCGTCGCTGACGAGAATGGCCTCAGGCTCGGTCGTTGCCGGCATGACGTAGAGCCGGGCTCCGTCGGACCATACCGCCGGCGCAACGATGCTCTGAAACGGCCAGCGGCTCGGCTTGACGAAAGTCCAGTCAGCCAGATTTGTCGAGCGCCAATATCCGTCTGCCAGTGTCAGGAACAGGTAGTAAGCGCCTTGATGTCGTACGATCGCCGGGTCGGCACCGGTGCGGTAGGAAATGCCTTCATTCGCCTGCTCGAAATTGTACCGATAGTCGATGTCGATCGGATTGGCATAGGTCCGCCGCCCGGGCGGATAGGACTCCGCCGCAGCCACGCCTGCGACAAGAACCACAGAAAGCGCGGCTCGCCTCATCGACCGCGATGGGCCCGAACGAAGAAATTTGCGGTCAGCCGTCCGGCACGCGGATCGGAACTGAAACCCATGCCCGATGGAATGATGCCCGAGTGGAGAAGGCATCCCTGGTAGATCACCAGTCGATCGGGCACCGCCTCGACCGTCGCGACCTGTTCGAAATAGTCGTTCGATGAAACGGTGTAGCCCGAAAGCTTCGCACTGTCGCGCTTGGCCGAAGCGACAAATGCGTCGACATTGTCTGTGTCGACTTTCTCAATCCCTGTATCGCGCTGGCGGTAGAATGCAGTACCGGTGCCGCGCGTGTCGCAAAGATAATGAAGGATGGCCAGATAATCGGGATCGAGCGAATCGAAATGCGGTGCGCGCTGTGCAGGAAAAAGCGCTTCAGGGGGATCCGTGACCATCGAGAAGCTCGCTTCGATCAAGTCGAACCCGTCAGCGTCGAACGCGCCCCCGACAAAGGGTGAGATATCCCCAAGCAAGCGATCGACATAAGCCGATGCCTTTTCGTCGCTCTGGCCGATCACGCGCCTCAATCCAGGATAGTAAGAACCGTGACGGCGATCGAATGGTGCCAACTCCGCCGCTATGTCCACGATCTCTTCCAACGCACCACTGACTCCGTCGACGACCACCAGCGGGCTTTCCGCTCGGCCGATGCGATGGAGTTCGGGCTTCATCAGGGCTGGCCGCCAATCGCGACACTGCCTGCACGTGCAATATCGGGAAGCGTGAAGCGGAGCGTCCGCTTTTCCGGATCGACTGATGCCATAACAGCCCTGCCGCCAAATGTTACCTTGGGTGCCGGACCATCCCAGCCATGCATCACGATCGAAATGCCGCGCCACCAAGGCTTGAATCGCCCTTGCCGCGCTTCGAACGTCAGCCCGTGCGCGTCGCACCGCACGGTTTGGCGCAGATAGGCCCCGCTCCGATAGGCAAAGCTTACACCGTCATCAAGATAGATCGAACCGCTGCAATCCTCGCCGGGGTAGACCGCAAGCTCGAGGTCGCCTTGTGGCGTTTCGACCGCGCTTTGGACCAGCGGCTGCTTCGGCACGATGGCGCCCGGTCGGACGAAAACCGGCAGCCGGTCAAGCCTTGGCGTTTCCTCAGTCGTCGTCGCGGCAATCCGCGCACCCGTCCAGTAGTCGTACCAGCCCACACCCGGCAGGTTGATGCGATAGGCCGCCGGAGACTCGCCGGTGGGCGATGGCGCCACCAACAAGTCGCGGCCAAGCAAGAACTGGCTCTCCGTTCCACCAAGCCGGCTCCCCTTACCCACCACTTCGGGATATTCTAAAAATACCGGCCGCATAAGCGGCAGGCCTGTCCGACTGTTCTCTTCGGCCAATGCATAGATATAGGGCATCAGCCGGTACCGCTCCTCGATATGGCGGCGACGGATCGCTTCATGCTCGGGTCCATGAACCCATACTTCCTGTGCGGCCTTGTCCTTCTGGTAATGGTCTCGGAAAATGGGGTTGAACGCCCCGATCTCGATCCATCGTGTAAGCAATTCGGCCGATGGCGGATCACCAGCAAACCCGCCGATATCGGCGCCGGAATATGCAAAGCCTGACAAGCCAAGGCTGACAATTTGCGTCGTCGAGAGGTTGAGGTGCGCCCAGCTCGACGAATTGTCGCCAGTCCAGGTTGCGGCATAACGATGCCCCCCGGCATAGGAAGCGCGCGTCATTACGAACGGCCTCAGGTTCGGAGCGAGCTTCAGCGCACCCTCATAAGTCGCGCGCGAATTAAGCATCCCGAATACGTTGTGCATCTCCGCATGCGTTGCCGCGCGGGATGCAAAACCGGGTTCTTCGATCCGGTGAACTGTATCGAGCGGCATAGTCTTGGTCGGCGTGTTGAAGATCGCCGGCTCGTTCATGTCGTTCCAGAAACCCGCAATGCCCATTTTCACGAAATCGGCATATTGTGCACCCCACCAGTCGCGTACCTTCGCACGGCTGAAATCGGGAAACACCGCATCGCCCGGCCACACGGGCCCCACATAGGGCTTGCCGTCAGGTCTTTTGAGGAAAAAGTCCGCCGCCATTCCGCTTTCATAGGGCGAGTAGCTCTGGTTCGGCGCAGCAGCGATATGCAGGTCAGTGATAACGACCAGATGCAGATCCTGCTCCGCAAGGCGCTTCACCAACCCCGCAAGATCCGGAAAGGCCTTGGTGTTGACCGTGAAGGGCCGGTTGCGGTCCTGATAGTCGATATCGAGCCACAGCACGTCGGCAGGAATCCGGTCGGCACGCAGGCGATCAGCGATGCCGCTGGCCTCTTCCTGGGTCATGTAGCTCCAGTGCGACTGCTGGAACCCCAGTGCCCAGATCGGCGTGAGCGGCGCCGTTCCTGTCAGATAGGCGTAGTCCTGCACAATATCCTTCGGATCGGCACCAGCCATCACATAATAGTCGATCGGCCCGCCCTCGGCGCCGAACGAAAAGGCCGCCCGCTCGCTCTTCCCGAAATCGAAGTAGCTGCGCCAAACATTGTCGACGAACAGCCCGAAGCTGTGGCCGCTTTCATCAACGCCGATCACGAATGGCACGGACTTGTAAACCGGGTCCGTCGAAGGCGTGTATCCGAACGCATCGGTGTTCCACATCGTGAACGCCCCGCCACGCCGATCGAGCGATCCGGTCTTGTCACCCAATCCGAAATAATGCTCATCCCGCGGCATCGCCTTGCGCAGCCGGAAGCCCCCATTCTCGAACGCCATTGCTGTGCCCGGCGCATCGGCCAGGATCGCCCGCCCTGCGGCATCCTCAACCGTCAACGCCAGCGTTCTCCGATCCAGCTTCACTCGGACGGCCGCAGTGCGCAATTCGACAATATCGCCCGATTCGCTCACCTCAAGCGGAACCAGGTGAGAGCGGATTTCCTGTGAAACGGCCCATGACGCATCTTCGGGGAGCGCCGACTGCCCGGCCCGGACGCGAACGATATCGGCGCGCGGCGCACTGATTTCGATCCGAGTGCCACCCTGTTCGGTAACATAGCGATCCACCGGCGCCGCGTATGCGGGCAACGCCCCCAATGACAGCAATGCTCCAAGGGCGACGAAACGGTTCATCTGGCTACTCCGATGCCGGTTCAGGCGGACAGGACAAACGTCGCAGGCGTCCCCCCGGTTGAGGAAGGCGCGATCCATACGTCGAACGCGCCGGGGTCTGCAATCGTTTTCATGTCTTGATGGACGTAGCCGAGATCGTCCGCACCGAGCAAGAAAGTCACAGTCCGGCTTTCCCCCGGCGCAAGGTCAAGATGCTGCACATCCTTCAGCGCCCGAACCGGTTGCGTGATGCTGGCCACACGGTCATGAATATAGAGCTGCACCACTTCATGCGCTGCCCGTGCGCCGGTGTTGGCAATGGTTGCTGAAACCGTGAGCTTCGATCCGGGCATAAGGATATTGGCTGCGACCTTCGTGTCACCATAGACAATGCGCGAATAAGTCAGCCCATGGCCGAAAGGGTAGAGCGCGGCGTTCGCCACTTCGCGATAGCGCGCCTTGTAGGCCTTGTCCTCGGTCAGTTGCGGCCGCCCGGTATTGCGGTGATTGTAGTAGAAGGGCTCCTGTCCGGATGCCTGCGGGAAGCTGACTGGCAACCGGCCTTGCGGCGCATGATCGCCGAACACGATGTCGGCTATGGCATTTCCTGTTTCGGAGCCAAGGAACCAGGTCGCCGCAATCGCCGGCATGTTGCGCAACACCCCTGTCAGCGCCAGCGCCCGACCGTGCCTCAAAAGGAGGGCGACTGGCTTCCCGGTTGCGGCAACGGCTTCGGCAAGCGCCATCTGCGGCGCGGGGATGGAAATATCGACCCGCGCTTGAGCCTCTCCAGACATTGCGGAGCTTTCGCCGACAACAAGCACGACAATATCGGCAGTCTTCGCAGCGGTGACAGCAGCAGCAATCCCGCCATCGAGCGGAGCCTCATAGTCCGAACCGCGGACCACGCTCAACCGAGCGGAGGGCCCGAGCGCGGCGCGGAAGCCCTCCTCGATCGTCACGCAAGTCGATACATCCGGGAAGACCGCCCACGGTCCGGGCAAGTCACCCCGATCCGAGACGCATGGCCCGATCAACGCAATTGCCTTGCCCGTTTTCGGCAGCGGCAGGAGATCGCCTTCATTCTTCAAGAGGACGATCGACTTGCGCGCTGCTTCGCGTGCCAGGGCAACGGTTTCGGGCCTGCGAATATCCCGCGCCTCACGCTCAGGGTCGAGCGAGCGGTAAGGATTCTCAAACAAGCCAAGCGCACGTTTGACCTCGAGCACGCGGCGAACCGCACGATCGACAACGGCCAGCGATAGCTTTCCGCTGCGCACCAGTTCCGGGATATGCTTGTAGTAGAGCCCGCTCTGCATCGAAATGTCGCAACCGGCCGTAAGTGCCTTTACCACGGCATCGGGCCCGTCGGCAGCAAAACCGTGAAGGATCAGTTCCTCCTCCGACGTGTAGTCCGACACGACGAGCCCACTGAAGCCCCATTCCCAACGCAAGATTTCGGTCAACAAATGTTGGTTGCCCGTTGCCGGCACGCCGCCAATGTCGTTGAAGCTCGACATCGTCGACAATGCCCCGGCATCGAAAGCCGCTTTGAACGGTGGCAGGTGCACTTGCCGCAGCGTGGTTTCGGGTATGTCGGCGGTATTGTAGTCCATTCCGCCCTGCACCGCGCCATAAGCCGCAAAATGCTTCGGACAGGCAAGCACGCGCGTCGGATCCTTCAGATTATCCCCCTGAAAGCCACGGACTCGTGCGCGTGCGAACTTTTCTCCCAGCCAGGTGTCTTCTCCCGATCCTTCGGCCACCCGGCCCCAGCGTTGATCGCGCGCGACATCGACCATTGGCGCAAAGGTCCAGTGGATGCCCTTCGCACTCGCTTCAAGCGCCGCCGCGCGTGAGGTCCGTTCGGCCAACTCCGGCTCAAAGCTTGCGGCCTCGCCCGGCGGGATCGGGAATACCGTCTTGCATCCATGAATGACGTCGCCGCCGAAGATGAGCGGTATCCCGTGTTTCGACCTTTCGACGGCAACACGCTGAAGCTCGCGACCAGAGGCAGCACCAACGCCATTGAACAGGCCAACCATCTCGCCGCGCGCAATTCGCGCTTTCAGCACCTCCATATCCTGTGTCGTCAGGCCGGGATTGAAATTGCCGCCTTCGCCACGGACCGGGTCGCTATAGATGCTAAGCTGACCGGCCTTTTCCTCAAGGCTCATGCTCGCAAGAAGGCGATCGATCAGCGCATCTTGCGAAGCGCGCGGTCGGGCAAGGGCGGGCGCTGCCGCAGCCAAAAGGCCCGTCGCGGAAACCCCCAAGAGCAAGGCACGGCGGGACAGCCTCGGGGAATTCATGGCATTTCTACTCCATCATCTTGTTCAATAAAAAGGTGCCTTGCCACCGCTTGAGCGTGCGGATCTTAACGCAAACGCGAAAGATATGGGGAAGGAAACTTCCGGCCCCCCTCCCCATATCACGCGGCACCGACCAGGTGATCAGAACTTATACTTGGCGCTCACCTGGAAGCTCCGCGCATTGTTGGCGACGGTGCTGTTTTCCTGGCCGCTCGGCGCTCCGAATGTGCCCGTCGCGGAGTCGTAGGGCCTGAAACCCGCACCCCATGACGAATAGGTCCGGTTGACAAAGTCGAAGATGTTGAAGGCCGCAAAATCGACCGTCACGTCATGGCCCCAAGGCAGCTTGAACGTCTTGGCCAAGCGCACGTCGACATTGGCATAACCAAAAGTCTTCTTCGGATATTGAAGACCACCCAGATTGGCAATGCAGCACTGCCCCCCGACCTGCGTCGGCAGGCCGAAACCGTAGACTGAACCAAAAGATGGGCCAGAAGACAATGTGATGATTGACGATGCCTTGATGTCCCATGGCAACCGGACAATTCCGGTTCCCACGAAGCGCCATTTTTCGACGCCGTTGACATATTCCCTACCGAACTGGTCCACACGGGGGCCGGCGAAGAACTCGTCCGAACCAAGTTCCGTGCCAACATTCGTGCGTGGCCGGCTAAAGGTAAATGCTGTGGTGAAACCCCACCCCGAAGCATCGGTATATGGCTTGTCGGCCGTCAGATAAATTGCGGCATAAGTGGACTTGCCCCGGCTCTGCCCGATGTTGAGCTTGCCATTGAACCCGGGAAGCTGTCCCTGGGCCGGGAAGTTGTCGATCACCACCGGGATGCCGTTGAAGCTCGGATAGGAGCCGTCAGGCAGCCGGTTTCCGCGAACATATTGAAAGATGTTGTGCGACTTGATGTACGAGAAGGTGAGCGCGGTCTGAATCTGCCCGAACCGCTTGCGGATGCCGAAATCCAACTCATCGGAATAGGGCGTGCGCGTCTTGTTGTTGAGCAGCCAGACACTGCCGCCCAAGCCCTGCGCAATCGCAGCTGCGCGAAGTGCATCGACCGTCTTGGGCACCGGATTGCCGGGCGTCGCGGTCAGAGTCGAGATCGATTGGTAGTAGGATTTGATCGTTTCGATACCGGAAACAATGAACAGCGAACGGTCATAGTAGCGGCCAAGACCGGCAAAGAAAACGAGATCGCGATCGCCGTGCACATCGTATGAAACGCCGAGACGCGGCTGGAATGCACCATAGAACGGCTTACGGTTATTGCCGGTGGAAATATAGTCGTCAGGATTGATGCCCGCAGCCTGCCAGCCCGTATAGGCGCGCAACGCCGCGACGATGTTCGGCGGTGTTACGAAATTGACGTTCGTCGCGTTGCTCTCGAAATCCCAGCGCAAGCCTGCATTGATCGTCCAGTGATCGTCCGGCTGCCAGTCATCCTGGATGAAAAGGCCGATCTGCGTATCGTGCGCCGTGGCCGGCAGGACCGGAATGGTCGAGATGCGGGCGCCATAAGGAGTCGACGATGCAAAGCCCGTATAGGTGTTGGCATCGAAGAAATAAGTGCCATTGCTGTTGAGATCTTCAAGCCGCTTCAGCGTGTTGAACGACAGCTTTCCACCAAATTTCGTCGTGTGCGTCCCATGCGTTAGGGTAACTGTATCCTTGAATATCAGGCTGCGCTGGTTGTCGTTCTGAACGAAGTCGCTCGCGCCGATCCTGGCCTGGGTCCCGTTGAAGGACGTCCCGTCAGTCAGGATGATTTCGGGGCCTTCCGAAACACGCGGGGTACCGTTGGACACTGTGGTGTATGCCGCCAGGAATTGATTGACCCAGCTATCTCCGCGATGCGTATATTGCAGCAGGTACGTATTGACCTTGTTCGAAATATTGTGGCCGTGCGACGGTATCGCATCACCCCCAAAGTCCCGCAGATTTTGCTCGTCGCGGATATAGACAGAGCCGTTGATCGTATCGTCCGGAGAAGCGTACAGCGTTAGCTTGCCAAAATAGAGCTTCTGGTTGAACGACTGTGGCGAACTTCCATTATTCTCGGTGATCAACCGCTGATCCTCTGCGGTGACGGTTCCGGTGTAGCTCTGGAAAAGGTTGATGTTAGCCGAAGGAAGCCGCGTTTTGGTTCCTTCAAAAGCGAAGAAGAAATGAAGGAGGTCCTTGACGATCGGACCGCCAAGTGCCGCGCCATATTGTTTGCGGTCATAAGGCGGCTTCTTGTTCGCGCCGGTCGGGTTGTTGGCTTCGCCCGGCCGGTCGAAGAACGGGCGCCCGATGAACGATTTGGGTTGCCATTCGATAAACGCTTCACCGTGGAACTGCGCGCCGCCAGTCTTTGAAACCGTATCGATAACTGCCGAACCGGCCTGTTCGAACTCAGCTTTGAAGTTCTGTGTCGCAACATTGAACTCTTGGACTGCCAATTGCGGGAACGGGTTTCCTTGCGAGAAGTTCTGCCCAGCGACGCCGCCGTGGTTGACCTGGTTCTTGTAGCTCAGACCATCGATGAACACATTCGTGTTGTCCGAACTGATGGCGCCTGCCTGGATTTGGACATCTCCCGCCCGCAACTGGACCCCCGGCGCCAGAGCCGCGAAGTTGAGAAAGTTGCGATTGTTCTGCGGCAGATTCTCGATCTGCTCCAAACTCACATTGGTCGATATGACTGCCGTGCGTGGCTCGACCCGAGCGGCGCGCGCGCCGGTAACAACGATATCCGTACCAGCCGAGCCGAGATCGTAGTTCACAGTCTGACCGACCGGAACCGTGATGGTCTGCGCCTCGATGCCCGTCGCCTCAACGGTGTAAGTGCTGGGACGAAGACCGACAAGCACATAGTCGCCATCCGCATTGACGGTGGTCGTGACAACCTGTCCCGTGACGGTGTCGGTCACCTTCACGGTAGTGCCGGCAGCGGCACCCTCCACATGACCTCGCAGCGTCGATGTTGCCTGGGCCATGACCGGCGTCGACCAGGAGAGCGCGGTGGCAACTGCCGCCGCAGAAATGCCCAGTGCAATGCCCGAGTGCCGAGTGCCGAATTTTGTCATTTTTCCTCTCCCTGCCCGATGATGTAACCGGTTACAATTTCACGTATGACTTACATGACCTTTACGCAAGGCCTTTTAAGCTCGCTTGCGTTGTTGATGTCAATCCATATTTTCAGCGCGCCGCGGTGCTTGCCATCCCTGACACATCCGGTGCCTTGCAGTGGTGTGCGATATAAGCGGAATGGGCCGGCATCCCCTCAGCACAGTCTGCGATCACCTCCTCGATATCGCGCAGGAAGTCCACGACATCGGCTTCAGGGATCATGTCAACGACCGGATCGTAGTGCATCTTGAGCCCCTGGCCCAGCAACACCTGTACCCAACTCTCCTCGCGGAAGAGCTCTGCCTTTCCATGAATGAAGAAGCGTCCGGAAGACTCGAAGAGCGCAATCCGTTCCGCCAAGCTGTCCGGTACCGACATGTTCTTCACGTAGGCCCAGTAGGCGGTGTCCTCGCGCTCGGTGACCTTGTAGTGGGCAATGATAAAGTCGCGGACGTCGCAAAATTCGAAATCATGCTGGCGGTTATACTCGTCGATGTCCGCCTGGTTGAACCCACGCCCCGGAAGCAGCGCCAGAAGCCTTAATATGCTCGTCTGGATCAAGTGAATGCTCGTCGATTCTAGCGGCTCCAGGAACCCGCTTGATAAACCGATCGCGACGACGTTCTTTTCCCATCCTCTGTCCCTTTTGCCTGGCCTGAAGCGAACCTGTCTGGGATCGGCAAGCGGCTTCCCATCAAGATTTGCCAGGAGGATCGTGACTGCTTCATCATCGCTGAGATGCTGGCTCGAATAGACATGGCCATTGCCAATGCGATGTTGAAGCGGGATGCGCCACTGCCAACCGGCCTCACGCGCAGTCGAGCGAGTATAAGGTGTCAATTCGGTTACGCTCTCACAGGGCACCGCATAGGCGCGGTCGTTCAGCAACCAGTGACTCCAGTCCTCATATCCGACGCCAAGCGTCTGCCCGATCAGCAAGCCGCGCATGCCCGAACAGTCGACAAACAGGTCGCCGCAAATCTCCCTGCCGTCGGCGAGCGTGACTGCCTCTACAAAGCCGTCGTCCGGCCGCTGTCGAACCGAAACAATCTTACCCTCTATCCGGGTCACCCCCCGTGCTTCGCTCTGCTTGCGCAAGAACGCGCCATAGAGCGAGGCGTCGAGATGAAAGGCATAATCTATATCGGCCAAAGGCGAGCCAGGGTTGCGTGGATCGGGCGGACAGAAGCGGTTCTTGCGGGCGGCAAGGCAGTTGAGCGCGTAATGGTCGAAATGCTTGACCGCCCCCTTCTCGCGCATTCTGAGCCAAAGTTGATGCGTGTGCAGCCACAGCAAGTCCTGCCCGATCTTGCCGAAGCCATGAATATAGCTCTCGCCTATGTCTTTCCAGTTGACGAACTCAATGCCCAGTTTGAACGTCGCCTGGGTAGCGCGGATCATCTCGATCTGGTCCACGCCGGCAAGGTGATTGAACGTCCGGATGGCGGGGATCGTCGCTTCGCCGACGCCAATGATGCCGATCTCGTCAGATTCGATCAGCCTGATCTCATAGCCGTTTAGAAGCAGCTTGGAGAGAAGCGCAGCCGTCATCCATCCCGCAGTGCCGCCGCCCACGATGGTAATGGCTTTCAATGGTGCATTTGGGCGTCCTGCTTCGGCCATGGCCCGCTCCTCCTTCACACGCCCTCCGGGCGTCCCGTAAGCGATCGTCCGTTTGTCGCGATAACGTCCGCATAGAAGCGCGCACTGTCCTTGGGCGTGCGAGCCTGTGTCTCGAAATTCACGTGCACAATGCCGAAGCGCTTCGAATAACCCAATGCCCATTCAAGATTGTCGAGAAACGACCAGAGCATATAGCCCCGAACATCCACGCCCTGCGCGATCGCTGCACCCACAGCGGAAATATGGCTGTCGAGATAATCGATGCGCAGCGGATCCTGGACACGCCCGTTTGCAGCGTCGGGTGGATCGTAAAAGGCGGCGCCGTTCTCGGTGACGTAGAGCGGCAGATTGCCATAGTTGTCCCGAATCCAGACCAGCACATCGGTGAGCCCCTGAGGAAAGACTTCCCATCCCGTCTCGGTATAGGTCGCTTGCTTCTGCCGCACTGGCCCCGCATCAAGCGGCCAGCTACCGTCAGCTGTAGTCACGTTGCGGGTATAATAATTCACGCCGAGAAAATCGATCGGCTGACGGATCAAGGCGAGGTCCTCGGCAGGCCAGTCCGGCCAGGCCTCGCCGAAAATCTCCTTTAGCGCGAGTGGATAACGACCATGGATCGCAGGATCGAGATATTGTCGATTCATGTAGGCTTCGGCACGCCTCGTGGCTGCCAAGTCCTCCGGCGAGTTCGAGGCAGGATATTTGGGTTCGATGTTCACGACCAGCCCGATCTCGTGACGCCCCATTTCTCGATAGGCCTTCACGGCGGCTCCATGAGCCCGCATGAGGTTATGACTGGCTATCGGGGCTTCGAACATGTTCCTGTGGCCCGGCGCCAGCGCCCCGTGGAGATAGCCCCCGTCCGTGACAACCCAAGGCTCATTTAGCGTGACCCATTTTTTCACTCGCCCGTCGAGCCGGTCGAACAAGATTCGGCCATAGTCCGCAAACCAGTCAGCACTGTCAGGATTCAGCCAGCCACCGCGATCGTCGAGCGCCGCCGGCATGTCCCAGTGATAGAGCGTGCACAGGGGTTCGATACCGTTTTCAAGCAGCGCGTCGACCAACCGCTCGTAGAATCCCAGCCCGGCTTCGTTGACTCTTCCGGTTCCGTCGGGGAGTATCCGTCCCCAAGCCACCGAGAAGCGATAGGCTTGCAACCCCAGCTCCCTCATCAGCCGGACGTCGTCCTCCATGCGGTTATAATGGTCACAGGCAATGTCGCCCGTATCGCCCTTGGCTGCCATCAGGCGGGGGTCGTGAGTGAAGCGCTGCCAGATGCTGGCACCCGCGCCATCGGCAAGCGGCGATCCCTCGATCTGATAGGCAGCCGTCGCGCAGCCCCAGAGGAAGTTGTCTGGAAAAGCTGTCTTGCCCATTATTTGTCCTTCTTCGGTTCGGGGGCCGGCGCCTCTCGTCGCTGCTCCAGCAGCCAGCGATAAAGCGCGGGATCGTCATAGGCCGGCACCCAGGACGGGTGCCCGACACCGGGATAAATAGTGAGCCGCGGCGGCACGGAGCCGCGGCACTTGCGCAAGGCCTCCACCGTCAGGAAGCTGCCGGCCGGCGGCACCGCGTCGTCGCTATCGCCGTGAAAGGCCCAAACTGGCATGTCCTTGATTGCACAAGCCGAAGCTTCGTCACCCCAACCGGCGACGGGGACTGCAGCCGCAAACACTTCAGGCCGCGCTGCTGCCCAGACCCAGGTCCCACGTCCGCCAAGGCTGAGGCCGGTCAGATAGATGCGATGGGGATCGACCCGATAGGTCTTGCGAATATGTGCAAGCAAACGGTCAAGGCGTGCAACGTCCCAATAGGTGTTGGTCTCTGTCTGTGGCGAGACAAGGATGAACGGGAATCCCAAGTGATCGGCAACAATTTTCGGTGGGCCATGCATTTTTACGCGCTCCAGATCACTCCCGCTTTCGCCAGATCCATGCAGGAAGATCATCAGCGGCCATTGCTGCTTGCCCGACGCAAGGTAACCGCGCGGCAGGAACAATTGATAGGCATAGTCACCCGGCTCTGCCGCAGGCTGCGGATACTGGCCCTCCTGTAAGGGGCTGTCGGCGGCCATAAGGGGCTCCATTGTTAGTAGGGCGGCTATCCAGAACAGGAAACGCTTCACGTCGATCCTCATCCTTTCACACTCCCGGCAAGCAGGCCGGAGACGTAATGGCGCTGCAACAGTACAAACAGCAGCAGCACTGGCAGCAACGTCACGACGCTTCCCGCCATCATCAGTTCGAAGTCCTGGACATGCTCGCGGCTCAGATTGGCCAGCGCGACCGGTAACGTCTGCTTCTGTGCATCGTTCAGGATGATTAGCGGCCAGAGAAAGTCGCTCCACGACCCCAGGAAGGAGAATGTCGCGAGCGTCACCAGGATCGGGGACAAGGTGGGCAAAACGATGACGCGAAAAATCCGCGCCTCGCTTGCGCCATCGATCCGCGCTGCCTCGAGCATTTCATCGGGAATCGCCAGCGCATATTGCCGAACAAGGAAAATGCCGAACACAGTGGCGATCGAAGGAACCAGGACCCCACCAAAACTGTTTACGAGCCCCAGCTGCTTGCAGATCAGGTAGAGCGGTATCATCGCAACCTGGGCGGGAATGACGAGCGCCGTCAGAAGGAACTGGAACAATCGGTCGCGGCCGCGGAACTTCAGTTTGGCGAAGGCGTAGCCGGCCGTCACATTGAAGGTAAGCGACAACAAAGTCGCAAGGATTGCCAGCACTGCCGAATTGGCAAAATAGCGCACCATATCGGTCGATGCGAAAAGCGTGGCATAGTTTCGCAGCGTCGGCTGCGCGGGGATCAGTGGTGGCGGAAAATGGGCCGCCTCGCCCGGCTGCATCACCGAAACCACAAGCATCCACAGCAGCGGTGCAAGGGTAACGACACCCAACCCCCACATCAGGCCGTTGGTCAGGACGCCGCCCCTTTTCATTGATCGCTCCACCGACTGGAAACACGCAGCTGGACCAGCGTCAGCGCGAACAGGATGAGGAACAGGACAAACGCTACCGCAGTCGCATATCCCAGGCTCCACCATTTGAAGCCTTGCTCGTACATGAAATAGAGGACCGAGACCGTGCTTTCGACTGGGCCGCCCTGTGTCATTACATAAGGTTCGGCGAAGAGCTGGAAGTAGCCCGCCATTGTCAGAATCGAGACCACCAACATTACAGGCGCGAGCGCTGGCAGCGTAACGTGGCGAAACTGCCCCCATCTCCCGGCCCCGTCGATCGTCGCAGCTTCGTAGAGTTCCTCCGGAACCGTCTGGAGCCCGGCGAGCAGAATGATCATGTTATATCCGAAATTCTTCCACACCGCGAAGATGACGATCGCAGGCATTGCCCAGTGCGGATCGCCAAGCCAGTCAATCGGACCGATCCCGATCCCGCCAAGCACCCAGTTGACCAACCCGTATTTGGTATGCAGCAGGTATCTCCAGATCACGGCGACGGCGACGAGCGTAGTTACAACCGGCGCGAAATAGGCGGTGCGGAAAAAGTCCCTGAAGCGAGCAAGCTTCGAATTGACCAACAAAGCCGCACCAAGCGACAGAGCGATCGACAGCGGTACGCCAAGGACGACAAATTCGATCGTATTGCCAAGCGCCTTCCAGAAGAGCGGCGTCCTTAACAACAGGATATAGTTATCGAACCCGATAAACCGCAGGTTCCCGAGATCGGCGAGAGCATAAATGTCGAAGTCGGTGAAGCTCAGGGCCAGCGCAGCCAGCACGGGCACGAAGAAGAACAGACCGAGCGCGACAAGCGCCGGTGCCACAAAGACCCAGGCGGCATTCTCGCGGCTCATCTTGAGGCTTTCTGCGCCAGCATCCAGCGGCGTTTGGCGAGAATTTCATCTGCACGCCTGTCCATTTCCGTCACGGCCTGATCCAGCGTCAGGTTTCCATGGGCGGCTGATTCCGCAACGAGCCGGACCTCCGTCGCGATCCGTTCCCACTCGGGCACTTTGGGGGTCGCGCGTGCACGCGCGAGCTGCTCCGCGAAGGCCTTGGCATAGGTGTTGCGGCTCAGCGTCGGCGCTTGCCACGCGCTTATTCGTGCCGGCAGATCTCCTGTCAGCTCATTGAATTTCACTTGGATATCAGGCCGCGACAAATAAGCGATCAATTTCCACGCTGCGTTCTGCCGGGGGGAATGGTAAAACACCACGAGGCTCGATCCACCGGCGAACGAGGCGCCGGGCCCGTCGGGACCGGGCATCGGCGCCGTCATCCAGATATGCTGCCGCCCGGCGGGCAATCGCCGTCTGAACTCGCCCATTTGCCAAGGACCCGTCACGTAGAAGCTGAAAAGCCCGCGATCGAATTCGTCCCAGACATTCGAAATTTCGGTGTTCGCGGCGACCGGAGCCAGTCTTGACTTCATCGTTCCCAGATAAAAGGCCAGCGCGCGCCGAAACCCCGGGCTACGGAAATTGCCATAGCGGCCATCGTCACGCAGCATTTCATCCGGTTGCTGAAGACCAAGGACGATCAGCGGTTCATATTCATTGAGCGGGAGGAAAGCTGCATATTTCTTCGGTCCGACAAGCTTGCGGATCGCCACCATCTGCCGGCGCCACTCATCCCAGTCTTGCGGCGCGCGTGAAAAACCGGCCTGTGCGAGCAAGTCACGACGATAAAACAGCAGGCGCGTATCGACATACCACGGCACGCCATACTGCCGGCCATCGACGATGTTCGAATCCCACACGCCTTGAAAATAGTCCGCACGCTCAATTTCGGGCGTAGCTTGCAATCGTGAATCAAGCGGGCTCAGCGCGCCCAAAGCGACAAATTCCGGAACCCAACTGTTGCCGAGCTGCGCCATATCCGGAAGCGAATCTCCAGCAAAGGCCGTCAGCAGCTTTTCGTGTGCGGCGGTAAACGGGATTTGCTGTATCCTGACGGTTATTCCATGATTTTCGCGTTCAAAGCCGGGGATGAGACTGCCGATGACTTCACCCTCGCGCCCCATTCCCCAGATCGTAAGGACAGTCTTCTCCGGTGCGCTGCTGCAGCTTCCAAGACTCAGCGCGATCAGCATCCGGAAAAGGACAGCAAGTCTCATCCCAGCCAGCCGCCCTTGAAACCGGCGCGTTCCAGTCCGCGTCGGATATAAACATTTTTGCGCATCGTCGCCCACACCAAGCCGGTCCGCCAGTTTTCAATACCGACAACGATCGGGCCTTGATCGATGCCCAGGTAGTCGGGGCCGATCCAGCCCGCGCCCGGTGCGATCCGTCCATGGTCGAGCCGGGCCGAAGGATCAGTGAGCGTAGGGTTGAAGGCATCAAGGAACCCATATTGGCCGTAAACGGCCGAGCCATAGGCGCGGTGGAGCGCTTCGACCGCAGGCAGAGCGATCTCCGGCGCAAAAGCGAGAGCGGTCACGGCAGCCGTTGGCGCGATCGTCCCGTCGTCACGCGAACCCGGCCCTCGCTCCGCATAGCCGAAGAACTGCCGTTCACGCCCGCCGATCGTCCGTTTGAAATCGCCCGGGCCATCACACGCCGTGATCCCCCAGATGTCGTCGCCATAGCCCGCGAATCCGCCGGGGTTTGCTACGGCATAGGCTCGCTGGGCATGGGTGGCGCGGCGACTATTCTCGAAATAGTCGATGCCCTTGGCCTTCATGTATTTGTCGGCGACACCTCGAAAATCCACCCAGAGATGGCTGTACTGGTGCACGAACAAGGGCGGATACTGGATATGCGGTCGCCCCCATTTGCTGCCCCATTGCGGCTCGAATCGCGCAGTCCACTGGTCCCAGCACTCCGGTTCAATGGGATGATCGGGTGAGGCAAGTGCAAGCAGATAAATCAGCATGCACTCGCTGTATGTATCCCAGTCGGCGTCAATGAACCCGCTCTCGGGGTGCCACCCCATAGAAACAAAGGGCGATCGGGGAGAGGCCCAGCGCCAGTCGACCCTTGCATAGATACTATCGACCAGCGAGCGGATGCGGCGCTCATCCAGATCGTCGCCATCGAACCAGCTTTGCGCGAACAGCATGCCGGCAATGAGCAACGCCGTGTCGATCGTCGAAAGCTCGACCGAGCGGTAACGCTCTCCACTGTGCATATCGAGAAAATGATAGAAGAGACCGTTATGGCCCGTAACGCCACGCGCTCCATCGCCCTGTGGCGCTTGGGAAAAAAATAGCAGCGTGGTCAGCGTGCGCTCGCGGGCCTCAGCTCTCGTGATCCACCGATTAGCAACGCCAATCGGATAGGCCGTCAGCGCAAATCCGACCGCAGCGATGCTGCTGAAGGAAGGTGAGGGCCAGCGGTCGGGAACCAGCCCGTTCTCAGGATTTGCCGTTTCCCAGAAGAAACGAAAGCTCCGCTCTTGCACGTCCTTGGCCAGCCGCACCCCGTCTCGCGGTATGGTACGCGCGGAAACCGTGCAGCCGGTTCCAAGCGCTGCGAGGAACAGCCCCGATCCTTCCAACAATTCGCGGCGGGTGTGCATGAACTCTCCTTTTGCCGGTCAACGCTCTTGCGCGGTGGCGGAGGCGGATGCGACGTAAAGCGTGTTTCGGACCGCTCTCACGCCACTCCCCCACTTTTCGGCGCCTGCCTTCGACTGTTCGTCAGCGATCGATCGGTCGAGCCACGAACGACCAGTTCGGGTGCAAGGTGCTCGTGCTCATCAATCGCCCCGGCCTTTCCTTCGATGGCTTCCACCAGTCGATCCAGCGCCCGACCACCAAGTTCGGCAATATGAACACGCATCGTGCTCAAGCCGGGAGTGACGTAGCGCGCAATCGGAACATCGTCGAAGCCGATTACCGCGACATCAGCGGGCACGGCGACACCAGCCTCGATCAAGGCGGTCATGCATCCGATCGCCATAATGTCGTTTGCAGAAAACACGCCGTCAACGCCGGTGCCGAGGATCGCGCGCCCTGCAGCAACTCCCGCTTCTTCGGAGAAATCGCCTGACAGGATAACAGGGGCGCCCTCCCCCGCCAGTTGAGCCATAGCCTCGCGAAACCCCGTTGCACGCTCTTCGGCATCGGTATTTCCTTTCGGGCCTGCCAGGTGAGCGATACGGCGGCAGCCTTGTGCAACAAGGTGCGCAACGGCGCCGTATGCACCGGCCTTGTTGTCGATCGAAATCGAGGCGTGCCCACTGCCGTCTGCCGGACCGTTCATAATGACAGCCGGAAATCCTTTTGGCAGATTGTCGGACAAAAAATCCGGATCAAGTTGCGGTGACATGACCAGAAGCCCATCGACGCGCCCGCGCATGGCCCGAAGCGCCGCCGCCGTTTCCTTGGCATTGCCATGCATGTTGGAAAGCAGGAGCTGAAGCCCCCGCCGGTGCGCGGCAAAATCAATGCCACGAATGATCTCCGAAAAGAACTCGCCGAAGAGATCGGGGAGGACGACACCGATCGTATTCGATCGCCGTGTTGCGAGGCTTCGCGCACCCAGATGCGGTACATAGTCCAGCGACGCCGCAGCCTCGAGAACCTTGGCGCGGGTCGCATCGGTAACATTGGCGTGCCCGTTGAGCGCCCGGGAAGCCGAAGCGACCGAGACCGACGCAATCCGTGCAACATCCCTGATCGTTACGGTTGCCATCGACGTCCCATCCCTCTCGTCTTGCTCCGCTCGACCACCGCCCTAAGCGCCTGCTGCATGCCGCGTAAATAAATGTAACCGTTTCCATGAACGATTGGCAAGAGGCTCGAAGCGAAGGCAGGGCACAATGTCATGCCGCCGCGCTCACGCGTTGGACACGCCCGCGGTCAAAGGCCTTTCCTGCTGAATCGAACAGGTAAAGATGGTCGGGAGGCAAGGAAACCCCGACCGGGACATCGACACCTCGCCGCGCGCAAAGGGCGCAGATCAAAGGCTCGTCCTCACCCACAATTTCGAGATATCCAAAGTGCGTACTGCCCAGCGATTCGACGAGCCTTACGGTGGCGTCTATCCGATTCAGGTCGTCGTCAAGAACGATATGCTCCGGTCGGATCCCAAGCGTTACCCGAGATTCTGGCGCTGCCCGGCTCGCATCGATTCCGGTCCTGATTTCCGTACCGTTCGCCAGGCGGACAACCGCACCGGTCTCGTTGTTCGAGACAAGCGTCGCGGACAACAGATTCATCTTTGGCGATCCGATGAACCCGGCGACAAAGACCGTATCCGGATGGGCATAAAGTTCGTCCGGAGTCCCTACCTGTTCAATCCGGCCAGCCGAAAGCACGACGATCTTGTCTGCAAGCGTCATGGCCTCGACCTGGTCATGGGTGACATAGATCATTGTCGTTCCAAGTGTTTTGTGAAGCGCGGCGAACTCGTATCGCATCCGCACTCGCAGCGCGGCGTCAAGGTTGGAGAGCGGCTCATCGAACAGGAATACCTGCGGCTTGCGGACAATAGCCCGACCAATGGCGACGCGTTGGCGCTGCCCCCCCGAAAGCTGGCGCGGCTTGCGGTCAAGCAAGTGCCCGATGTCGAGCGTCGCTGCTGCACCTTGGACAAACGTCTCGATTTCCTCGCGCGGCAGCCCTTGGAGTTTCAGTGCGAAAGCCATGTTTTCGCGTACCGTCATGTGGGGGTAGAGCGCGTAAGACTGGAAGACCATCGCAATGCCGCGATCCGCGGGCGCCACACCATTGACCACACGACCGCCGATTTCGACCTCACCACTGGTAAGCTCTTCCAATCCGGCAATCACTCTCAGAAGTGTTGACTTGCCGCACCCCGAAGGGCCGACGAACACGACAAAAGCACCATCCTCGATCTCGAGATTGATGTCGCGAAGCACTTCCACAGCCCCGAAGGCTTTCGATCCGTTCGTTAGCCTAACCTTTGCCAACCGCCCTCTCCCGCCGGCGCTCGCCCATACGCTTTCTATTCCGGCTGCGAGTGACGAACCACCATCGCCGGATTGCGCATTATCTGCTTTGGTATCGTCGCATGTAACCGGTTCCACTACAAGCAATATGATATTTGTTGACCGGAGCGGTAGAAGTGGCTGAGCCTCAAAGCCGATTCTCGGTGGGATATGCGATGAGAACCCAAATTTTCGAAAGAGGTCGTTGCTTCGGTGCGGATACGTTCCGTGTTCGCGCGTTGGTCATGCTGGCCTCACTCCTGTCCTTGCTCCCGACGAACGCTAACGCCGCCGATAGCCCTCGGTTCGCAAGAATTTTCGGCGATCACGCGGTATTGCAACGCGACCGTCAAGTGCACGTTTGGGGGACGGGCGCCCCGTCCAAGCGACTGACGATCCGCCTTGAGAATGCGAGCGTGTCTGTAGCGACCGGAACTGACGGACAATGGGAGGCTGATCTCCCGGCGATGAAGGCCGGTGGCCCATTCACAATGAGCGTCGAGGACGACGAGGGCCACAAGACCAGCCTTGATGACATCATGGTCGGAGACGTCTTCCTCTGCTCCGGTCAGTCGAACATGGAGTTCCTCGTCAAATACGCAACGGGCACATGGGGCGGAGCTTTCATGCCAATCAACCCAAAGCTGAGATTCACCACCATAGCCCGAGACAGTCAACTGGCCCCTCTGAAGGATCTTGGCAGTCCGGCGGTCTGGCAAATTGCCGGGCCAGCGACGACCGGAGACACTTCGGCAGTCTGCTACTTCATGGCGAGCAGCATCCAGGAACGCCAGAACGTCCCGGTCGGGATGATCAGCAGCAGTTGGGGCGGTACGATAGCTCAGGCGTGGATCAGCGCCTCGGGGTTGCGCACGCTGAAATCCTATGACGCAGGGCTTGATGCGCTTGAGACGTATGCAAGATCGCCGGAAACTGCCATGGCCTCATGGACTAGAAAAGCGTTGGACGGGTGGCAGGAAAGCGAGCCGGACGCTGCGCAGCACGCTCTCTGGATCTCGCCGAAATTTGCAGACGGTGACTGGGGAAGACTGCTGGCATCCGGAAGCTGGGAGGAGTCAGGCCGCCCCGATCTTGCCAGCTATGACGGAATTGTCTGGTATCGCCAGACTATCACGCTTTCGAAGGCCGAAGCCGATTCAGCGGCTGCGATCAGCCTTGGCCCGATCGACGATTCAGATGTGACGTGGATAAACGGCAAGGCTATCGGCGCTGGCAACGGATGGCAGACGCCGCGCAATTATCGGGTGCCACGCGGCACCTTGAAGGCTGGAAAGAATGTCGTCGCCGTCCGGGTGCTCGACACAGGCGGCGGTGGCGGATTGTGGGGAAAGCCCGAAGACCGAAAACTCCTGTTCGCCGACGGCACATCCCGGCCACTCGATGCGGAATGGCGCTACCGCATTGGCGGCCAACCGAAGTCAGGCGGCAGACTGCCGAACGAACCCTGGGCAAAGCCGAACGGCCTTGCCAACCTCTACAATGCGATGATTGCCCCAATCGCGCCCTATCAGATCAAGGCCGTTGCCTGGTACCAGGGTGAATCCAACGCCTATGATCCGGCTGAATATGGTCGGCTGCTTCCCGCATTGATGCGCGATTGGCGCACGGCCTTCCGCGAGCCGGAGCTACCCTTCCTGATCGTTCAGCTCGCCGCGTTCGGATCCGTTGCGACGCGACCAGTCGAATCGAATTGGGCCGCATTGCGCGATGTCCAACGTCGCGTTGTGAGCGCCGACCCCCATGCCGCGCTGACGGTCAGCATCGATTTCGGCGACCGGTCCGACATCCACCCTGCGCAGAAAACGATCATCGGCCAGAGGCTCGCGCGCAACGCCCGCGCGGTTGTCTATGGTGAGACCATAACGCCGGGCGGCCCTGAACCGACACGCGTGGTGCGCTCCGGCAACGACCTTGTCATGCATTTCAGAAATGCCAATGGCGGACTCAGGACGTACAGTTCGAACATGGCAATTGGCTTTGAAGTGTGCGCGGTCAGCTGCACCTATGTCCCGGCCACAGCCAAAGATGACACCGTCATTCTCGAAGACGCGAATGCCCCCGGTGCCCGCAGGGTTCGCTATGCTTGGGCGAACTCGCCGGTCACCAACCTCTACAGCGCCGACGATCTGCCTGCCACTCCGTTCGAGCTGGAGATCGATCCCTGACCGATCGCTAGGCCGCTTCCTTTTCCTTCTTGTAGATGCTGTTCAGCGGAAACTCGAAAAGCCGCATGACCATAGGTTCGAAGAATTCGAGCGGGGCCGTATCATAAGCCGGATCGAAGGCCGGGCAGTCGTATTTGTCGATGAACTCGGCAGTCGCCTCAAAATGGGAATGGCCGCGAAACCGCTCGCGCATGTTCCGGTCGAGCCCCAGATAGTGGAAGAAATTGTATCCTTGGAAGATGCCATGATGCTCGACAATCCAGTGGAGTTCCTCGGAAACGAAGGGCTTCAGGATCGCTGCGGCAATGTCCGGATGGTTATAGGCGCCAAGCGTATCTCCGATATCGTGGAGCAGCGCCATCACGACATAGTCTTCGCTCCGCCCGTCGCGATGCGCGCGGGTCGCGGTCTGAAGACAATGCTGCAGCCGGTCGATCGCGAAACCACCATAGTCTCCGCCGAGCAGCTTTAGGTGATCGAGCACGCGCCGCCCGCCGCTGCGCGAAAAGGGAACGGCGTACGTCATGATCGTGTCCCAGTCCTGCTGGGTGCTTTCGCTCATGTCGTGGAATGTTGCGCGCGCGCCTTCGGACATTGTGGCATCTCCTTATCGTTGCACTGAGCATAACGCGCGACCGGGGCGGCTTCAATCCGCTGCCGAATTGGGTTAGGACGAAGCCATGGAAATACCCGGGCTGCGTTCCCAACCCTTTTTCGACGACAAGAACCGGGCGTTCTGGATGCTCCAATCGGCAGGTTGGACCTTCTACCTGATGCTACGCATGGCCTCCGGCATCGGCAATGGCGTCAGCCTGTCGTTTATCATTCCCGTGCTGGTTTCGGCAGCGGCTGGCTATTCCATCACGCTG
Source organism: Sphingomonadaceae bacterium (assembly GCA_041916635.1). Taxonomy (GTDB): domain Bacteria; phylum Pseudomonadota; class Alphaproteobacteria; order Sphingomonadales; family Sphingomonadaceae; genus Aquisediminimonas. The sequence continues at coordinate 2,868,491 of JAYRZE010000001.1, forward strand.
GTCATGGGCGCGATTTTCCGGTCGCTGATCAACCGTAAACCGATCGCCACCTGGGGGGGGTCCGTCATCGTCGTGATGGCCGCAGTGGCCGCATATTCGGCAATCGATGCCTGGATGTTCAACATGATGAACCGGGAAGGCGCAGGCTTCAACGGCTCTCTTTTCCTTGGTTCAGTAACGATCAACACGCTGCTGCTCGGCGCATGGTCCGCGCTCTACTACGGCATCAATTTCTACCTGATCGTCGAGAAGCAGGCGGACCAGCTCGCCGCCCTTGAGAGCCAGGCGACGTCAGCGCAACTCGCGATGCTGCGCTACCAGCTCAACCCGCATTTCCTGTTCAACACACTGAACTCGATCTCGACTCTCGTCCTTCTGAAGCAGACCGAGCGCGCCAATGCGATGCTTTCGCGGCTGTCGTCCTTCCTGCGCTACACGCTGGTTTACGAGCCGACCGCGCAAGTGACGCTCGCCCAGGAAGTGGAAACGCTGAAGCTCTATCTCGAGATCGAGAAGATGCGGTTCGAAGACCGGTTGCGGCCCAGGTTCGAAATCGACAACGCGGCCGCCAAGGCGCGCCTGCCATCGCTCCTTCTGCAACCTCTGGTTGAAAATGCCATCAAATATGCTGTAACACCGCAGGAAGAAGGCGCGGACATAAGTGTCGAGGCACGGCTGGTCGGAGATCGCGTGCAGATTACCGTATCCGACACAGGGAGCGGGTTGAACGGCGCAGTCCAGCGCCCGAATGCATCAACAGGGGTGGGCCTTGCGAACATCCGCGACCGGCTGGCGCAAGCCTATGGCGAGGATCAACGCATTGAATTCGGCAACCAGGCGGGCGGAGGATTTTCAGTAATGATCGACATTCCGTACCGCGAGCAGGAAACAGCATGACCATCCGTACAATCCTCGTCGATGACGAGAAACTCGCGATCCAGGGCCTTCAGTTGCGGCTCGAGGCACATCCCGATGTCGAAGTGATCGACACCTGTCTCAACGGCCGCGAAGCCATCCGTTCGATCAAGACGCACAAGCCGGACCTTGTCTTTCTCGATATCCAAATGCCGGGTTTCGATGGTTTTTCGGTCGTTTCAGGCCTGATGGAGGTCGAGCCGCCATTGTTTGTTTTCGTGACCGCCTATTCGGATCACGCAATCCGCGCCTTCGAGGCCCAGGCAACCGATTACCTGATGAAGCCGGTCGAGCAGGAGCGGCTTGCCGACACGATGGAACGCGTCCGCCAGCGGCTCGCCGAGAAGCGCGGCGTCGAAGAAGCCGAGCGACTGAAGGAAGTGCTCGCCGAACACGCCCCCGAGGCGCATGAGGAACTGGTCGATGCGTCCGACACCCTGGCCGTCAACCGCTATGAGAAGATGATCAATATCAAGGATCAGGGCCAGATCTTCCGCGTCGAGGTCGACAGTATCGAGCGGATCGATGCGGCGGGCGACTATATGTGCATCTATACCGGCGGCGACACGCTGATCCTCCGCGAAACGATGAAGGACCTCGAAAAGCGGCTCGACCCGCGAAAATTCCAACGCGTCCACCGCTCGACGATCGTCAATCTCGACCTCGTCAAGCAAGTGAAGCCGCACACGAATGGCGAATGTTTCCTGGTGCTCGAATCGGGCGCACAGGTTAAGGTCAGCCGCAGTTACCGGGACGTGGTGGCGCGCTTCGTCCACTGAGGCCCCGTCCTTTGACCGAAAGGATTGAAGATGCGCAACAGACAATTGTTCGGTACGTGCCTCACACTGTCATTTTGCCTTGGCTTGGCGGCGTGCGGATCCGGCGAAACGCCCAGCTCTTCGACGAGTGAAGCCAACACCGAGGTGCCGGCCGAGACGGTCGAAATTGCGGCATCTTTTCCTGAAAGTCTGAGGGTGATCGGCGACGGCTATCCGGCGAGTGGCGGCTTATGTCGACGATTGGGCGAAAGCGCTGCCACTTCAGACTGGCTGGATGCAAGCGCAATACTGGTTGGCTGTCCGACCGAAAGCTCGGCTAAGACCCTCGGAGGGAAGATAGTCGGCAAGGTGGAAGGCATCACGGTCGTCTCCATACCGACGGGCGACGAGAATGCCGGGATGGATGAAGGCGCCCCCAGGACCGCGTCAGTAGCAACTGCGCCGAAGGACATCATCCGCGGAAAAGGTGGCCTGGAAGACAAGTGCAAGGCTGCGGTTGCGAAACAGGGAGCCATTGTGACGGGGACCAACCACATTGAAGAATCCGAAGCAGCCATCGGCATTTATGTGAATGCGAAAGACGCTACCGCACCTTGGCGTTGCCTTGGCTACAAGGACGGATCGATCGGCGACGTCGAATTCACCGGCAGCGAAGGAGCGCTCTGATCGCTGGCGCTCGGTTCGGCCCGAAGCCTGCGACACGTCAAATGCTGGAGGAATTGGCATGAAATGGGCTTTCCTGGTCTTCGCGGGTCTCTATGCAATCGCACTATTGCTTCTCCTGATCGGGACTTTCGGCTGGTTCGGGCAGGAGAAAGATCCGCTTTCAGCCGCGTTCCTCCTGCCGTTGGGGCTGCCCTGGAATGTGGTGGCGGATCGCATCGGGCTACCAGGAGTGCCGAGCCTTCTCGTCGCCCCAGCCATCAATGCGGGAATACTCTTTTGGCTCTGGAAACGTTGAGGGCATTCGTACAATGGGGGGCGGCCCGGGATGCATTTGTGCGGACGGTTGGCCTATCTCCGGAATTACGGACAGAATTTCCAGAATTACGGTGACAATAATTGCATAACGACGAGTTGCGGCAACAGTTTGCTTAATCCCCAATTGAAACTATGTCCGTCCGACTAACCAACCAACGGTGATACCCAATCGGGTGTCCCCTACTGTTCCTAATCCTCTGTGTCTTCCTTCCTGACCCTTGTATCGCCCTTCTTACGGCGCACGGTGTTCGAATAGAGGATTGCCGCCACGATAGCGGCGAAGCCGATGTCATCCTGTGTGCGGCCGTCCCGGATATGGATGCCTATGCAGCATTCGTCGAAAGCGTGCTCAACGAAAACGCGCTGCTGCGACGTTTCAAGACGTTCATAAGCCTGAGAAAGATCAAGTGATCACTTGATCTTTCTCAGGCTCGCCGGTCGCGCTTGATCTCGACTGCCACCACGCCGATGAAACAGAGGACTGCGGCCGCCCAGCCGAGCGAGCCGAAGATCGCCAGAATCGGGTCATGCGTCAGGATCGAAACGGCAATGCCGACCGGAAGGATCAGCGCGGAAATGACCGCAAGCAGGAAATGCACATTGGCGAGGCGGGTCGCGGCCGCGTGCGGATAAGCACGATAAAACAGGCCGAAGATCGCGCATGACGCCCAGCCCAGCAGATTGAGGTGCGCATGGGCAGGCGCTAGCAGGAAATCATCATTGATCGCCATATAGATACCGAGCCCAACGCCACCTGCAAGATAGAGGGCAGCCAGCAACAGGAATTTGAGGTCGAGCATCACCGCGCGGCCTCTCGCGGATCGTACATTTCCACGCTTTCCTGCTCACGCGCATCAATGCGCGCGACGATGGCGAGCGTCGCCTCGGAGATCCGCACGAAATTGGGCCGCCTCTGCCGGGCCACGATCTCGATATCAGCGTGGACAGTGACGATCGATTGGCGGGCGGACAAAACCCGGCCGAGTCCGGACATACAGGAACCCTCGCTACAGAAAAGACGGTGCCCGAGGGAGCCAATACTCCGCAGCGCCCGCGGACATCGCTATTACTGTTGCAGGGCCGGCGACGGATGCACGGCGGAGTACAAAAACCGCTGCGAAGGCGGATTCCTAGTCCTCGGCTTCTTCCGTATTGACCTTGGTATCGCCCTTCTTGCGGCGCGCGCTATTCGAATAGAGCAAGGCAGCTACAATGGCGGCCGAGCCAATGCCGATACCGATGCCTGCTTTCAGCATGTTGGCCTTGCGCTTGGAGTCTTCTTCGCTGGCCGGGGTGGAGGATGTCGCTTCTTCGCTCATTAGGGAAATGTCCTGCGTTTGATGGCCGCAGCCTAACAATGCCCTGCCCTATCCTGTCAATGGCGAAGCGGCGGGATGAGCGCGCAATAACCCGGATGTGCTCGACTAATCCGAAGAGGCGGCGATTTCAGCGAGAAAGCCGCTGTCCAGAACGCGGATCTGACCGTGCTCGAGTGCAATGATACCCGCATCCGCCCAGGCCGAAAGCTGGCGGTTGATATTCTCGCGGCTCATCCCCGCGAAGGCACCAAGCTCGCTCTGGCTGAGGTCCAGCCGCAGCCGCCCGTTCGCCGTTTCCGATAGCATCAGCCGCTGGAGGAACCGCGCGAGTCTTGGCCCGGAGGCAAAAGCGCGATCGCTTTCGACCGTCATGTTCGTCTGCCGCAAGCGGCGTGAAAGTTCTTTGAGCAGGCGCCAAGCGATACCCGGCTGGCGTTCGACCAACGCCTCGAAGGCGGCGCGCGTCAACCGCAGATAGCTGCCGGGCGAAAGTGCGATAACCGAAGCGGATCGCTCGCCACCGTCCAGCACCGCAATCTCACCGAGCAGCGCCCCCGCATCGGCATAATCGAGCGTGATTTCGCGTCCGTTCTGGGCAACCATCGTTACCTTGGCGTTGCCCGAAAGCAGGATCAGTATCTGGTCGCCCGGATCGCCCTGGAGAAGAAGCGTCTGGCCCTTCTTCATGTCGTGGCGGCTCGAAAGTGCGAGCAGGTCGGCCAGTTCGTCGGCGCGGCAAGCCGCGAATAGCGAGCCTTCGGGTAACATCGCGGCCAGTTCCGATGCGTTCACTCGTTCCTCCCTCTCTGCAACTGCCGCCGAAGCGCTTTGCTAGAGCCAGATTGAACAAGGGGGAAGCGGATTCGCCCCTCAGCCGTAACTGACAATCTCGAATTCGATGCCGTCTGAATCGTAGAAGTAAAAACGGCGGCCGGGCTCGTAGTCGCCATGATTGAACGGATCGAAACCGAGTGCGATCACTTTCGCCTCGACAGCGTCGAGATCGTCGACCTGCACGCCGACATGGTTGAGCGGTCGGCCTTTTCTGTAGGTATCGGGGGACGGCCCATCGCGGTCATTGGTATAGAGTGCGAGATAGGCAGTGTCGCTGCCCACATGGACCGTCCACCCGCCGTCACGCGCCGGCCCTTGCCAGCGCACATGCCAGCCGAACAGTTTTTCCATCACTTGAGCGCTGCGAGCGGGGTCGCTGACGGTCAGATTCACATGCTCGATAAAGGGCGAAGCCATTGCGCGTTCCTTCAAATCCTGTTCATGATTCGGGTTGACGCAAGGCTTGTGCAACCTCAACTTTGGTTGAGGTCAAGAGATTTTGAAGGGCGGCGCAATGCTAGCAAAGGACGTGATTTCGATCGGGGAGCTGGCCGCCCGCGCCGGCGTTTCGGTTTCGGCCATCCGCTTCTACGAGGTCAAGGGACTGATCACCCCCTTCCGCAACGCTGGCGGACAGCGGCGCTTTTTCCGTTCGGACATTAGGCGTGTCTCCTTCGTCCTCATCGCGCAGCAGCTTGGCCTGTCGATCGAGGAGATCGGGAAGGAGCTTGCCCGCCTGCCCGAAGGCCGCACGCCCAATGCGACAGACTGGACCCGCATCAGCAAGGGATTGCGCCAGCGGCTCGACCAGCGGATTCACGCGCTCACACGGACACGCGAGCTGCTTGACGCCTGCATCGGCTGCGGCTGCCTCTCATTGAAGAAGTGCAGGCTTTACAATCCGCAGGACCGGGCAGCACGACGCGGCGCGGGTCCGCGCTACCTCATGGGGGACCGGGCTGTGGTCGATTGAAGCCGGGGAAGGCCGCGCTTCCCCGGGACTCATAGCATTACCAGACCTTCACACGGTCAGCCGGCGCCAGATAGAATTTTTGCCCGGGCTTGGCGCCGAAGGCTGCATACCAAGCGTCGAGATTCCGCACGACATAGGCGCGGAAATTGCCAGGCGTATGCGGGTCGGTGGTCAGACGCTGGAGCAGGTTCGCATCACGATACTTGGTTCGCCAGATCTGGCCGAAACCAAGGAAGAAGCGCTGGTCGCCCGTATAGCCGCTCAGGACCGGCGCGGTCTTGCCCTTCAACGAAAGGTGATAGGCATCGAGCGCAACATTCACACCCGCCAGGTCCGCCATGTTCTCTCCCAGCGTCAGTTCGCCGTTCACATGACTTCCCGCAAGCGGCTCATATTCGCCATATTGCTTCACGACCCGCGCGGTATAGGCCTCGAACCGCTTGACGTCTTCAGCCGTCCACCAGTCGGAAAGGTTGCCCTGCGGGTCGAACTTGCGGCCCTGATCGTCGAAATGGTGGCTCAGCTCGTGGCCTATCACCGCGCCGATCCCGCCATAGTTGACGGCATCGTCTGCATTCGGATCGAAGAAGGGTGCCTGAAGGATCGCGGCGGGAAACACGACTTCGTTCAGCAGCGGATTGGCATAGGCGTTGACGGTCTGCGGCGTCATCCCCCATTCGCCCCTGTCGACCGGCTTTCCGATCTTGGAAAGATTGCGGTTATACTCGAACTCGGTCGCCCGCATGGCGTTGCCCAAGGCATCGCCGCGCACGATCCGAAGCGCGGAATAGTCCCGCCATGTCTCCGGATAGCCGATCTTCTGCGTGAAGGCGGCAAGCTTCGCGCGCGCCTTGACCTTCGTCTCGGGCGCCATCCATTCAAGACGCGAGAGGCGCGCATCCATCGCGACACGCAGGTTGCGCACCAGCTCATCGGCCTTCGCCTTCGCCGCCGGCGGGAAATACTTCGCGACATAAAGCTGCCCAACGGCCTCGCCCAGCGAAGCATTGACGAAGTCCACGCCTCGCTTCCAACGCTCCTTGAGCGCAGGTGTTCCGGAGAGGACCGCACCGGTGAAAGCGAAATTCTCTTCGACAAAGGCCTTGCTCAGATAGGGCGCGGCGGCTTCGAGCGTATGAAATGTAAGATAATCCTTCCAGAGATCGAGCGGCTCGCTTGACGACAATGCGGCGGCAGCCGTGAGCGCGCTCGGCTGGGTGGAGATCACTTGGGGCAGCGCATCGACGCCGGTTGCCTTCAGGTAGACCGCCCAATCGAAGCCCGGCATCTTCGCGGCGAGATCACCTACCGCAACCGGATTGTAGAGCTTGTCGATCTGGCGGGACTCGGCCTGCGTCCAGTGCGCGGTCGCAATCTTCTTTTCAAGGTCATAAATCCGCTGGGCCTTGGCCGCGCTGTCGGCGAACCCGGCCAGTTTCAACATGTTGCCGATATGGGCGACATATTTGGCGCGGATTTCGACGAACCGGGGATTGTCTTCCAGATAATAATCGCGATCGGGCAGCCCGATCCCGCCCTGCCCCAGATAGGCCGAATAGGTCGTGTTGTCCTTCAGATCCTGAAACACGCCAATCCCGATCGGATTGGTGATGCCCAGCCGGTTCGCCCTGCCGAACATCTGCGCGAGCTGGGCCGGTGTCTGGATGGCGTTGATCTCCGCAAGCAGCGGCTGGATAGCGCCGAGCCCCTTCGCCTCGATTGCAGCTTCGTCCATGAAGCTTGCATAGAAATCTCCAACCTTCTGGCCGGCGGACCCCGGCGCATTGGTTTGGCCCGAAACCGATTCGATGATCGAGCGCGTCCGCTGGTCCGAAAGGTCGCGCAGGACCGCGAAGCCGCCCCATGAAGACTTGTCGGCCGGGATCGGAGTCACCTTCTCCCAGGCGCCATTGACGAACTTGTAGAAATCGTCGCCCGGGGCCACTGTCTTATCCATTCCCGCCGTATCGACGCCGAACGTGCCAAGCTCGGGCTTTGTCACGGCAGGCTCAGCGCCCGTTCCCGCTGCGGCCGCCATCGCCGGAGCGCTTCCGGTAGCAAGCGCCAAGGCTGCAGCGCCAAGAATCAATCGCAATTTCATAAGCACTTCCTTTAGCAAGATTGCGTCGCTCATAGGCTGGGGGGCGTAGGAGATGAAGCGACAATCCGTTCTTCGTCGAAAAGCGAGCGCCTTCCGTCGAACCGGGCACAGGTGGCAATGGATTTCCAGCGGTCCTTATTCGACGCTCAATAGCGTGAGCGAGCAAGCCTTCGAAAGGCCCAAGCCGCGCTTCAAGGCAGGATAGGCGCGCACCGTGGCGGCCGTCAGGGCCAGCTCAAGCCTGACGGCACGACCATAGGATTCTTCAAGGGCATCGCCGAGAGCGAAGGCTTCGTGCGACTGGCGCGCGATGGCAGCGCCGAAGACGAACGCCATAGTCAGATCGCCTTCCGGCGGCTCCGCTGCCAGCGCTGCATTGACCAAAGCGCTGTCCACACCGTCGCGGACGGCACCTTCGGCCGCCGTCAGCGCGCAAGGGCCGCAGTCCTCGACAAGCGTCGCGCCAATCCTTGCCATATGAAATAGATCGGCCGGTGCTTCGAACCGGTGCGCCGTCACCGGCATGAAATGCTTGAACTTTTCGAGCGCATAACCCGGCGCGGCCGCCACGTCCCGAAGATATTCGATTTCGCCCGGCGCCATTTTCTCGACGGCGCCCATGAAGAGCGGTTTCGGAACGCCAGCAGGCGATATCTTTTGCTGCGCGAATAGAATCCCAAGTGCGGCCCATACAAGCAAGGGCGGCCCCAGCACGCCCGGCGCGTCCTGCCAGAATATGCCGGGGGCGCAAACGCCGGTCATGAACTCCCACACATGGAGCAGGCCATGGACCGCCAGCCACAGGCTGCCGGCGAAGGCAGCGAGCCAGCGAGTCGAAAGATTAGGCACCGAAAACGCCAGAAGCACGCCGCACGTCAAATAGGCCAAGCCGATGTCACGGATGAAATGCTGGTTCGGCGGCCCGGTGAATTTCACCGTTCCCACGGCCTGATACCAGCCAAATGGATCCCACAGCATGAACCCGCCATTCGCGAGCGCAAACAGGGCTACCAATCCGACCAGGAGTTGTGCGACACGATCCGGAAGTCCTGGCTTGCCCATACTTGCCCCCACTCAGAAACCCTGAACACGAAGAACAACCGCGTCTGCCCCGGCCTTCCTGTCCCGCGAAATCAGTTCATATTCCGGCGAAGCCGAAAATGCATCTGCAGAATTTGCATCAGGGAATTCGAGAATCACAATTTTTTCTCGATCCCAATGGCCCTCTACTGTCACCGGGTGCTCATCGGCAGCAAGTATCTTGCCGTTGAACTTGCTGAACACGCCCCAGAACGCCGCCTGGTAGCGATCATAGGCCGCACGATCCGTGAACCGCAGTTGCGCGACCAGATAGACGCTCATTTGCGCCCCATGGGAGCCGGTGCGGGTGTTCCCAGGAAGCGCGGCGCCGGGCCCGGCTGGTCGATGCCATCGACGTTCAGGAACGTGCCCCGTTTAACATTGTGCGGATGCTTCAGTGCGTCGGCCATCGAGAGGACCGGCGCGAAGCAGACGTCCGTCCCTTCCATCAAGGCGCACCATTCGGCGCGCGGCTTTGATTTGAAGAGCGCCGTGAGCTTTTCCTTGAGCGCAGGCCATGCCGACTTGTCCATCTGCGCATCGAAAGCCGGATCCGAAAGCCCCGCCTTTTCGCGAAGCAGCGCATAGAATTGCGGCTCGATCGATCCGATCGAAATGAAGGTTCCGTCGGCGCACTCATAAGTGTCGTAAAAATGCGCAGCCGTATCGAGCATGTTCACGCCGCGCGTGTCTTCCCACATTCCCATGCCGCGGAAGCCCCACTGCATCGCATGGATCACGGCGGCTCCGTCGGTCATCGCGCAGTCGATCACCTGGCCCTTTCCCGTGCCCCGCGCGTTGAGAATGCCCGCGACCATCCCGAAGGAGAGCATCATTCCCCCGCCGGCAAAATCCCCGATCGCATTGGTGGGAGGCGTCGGCTTGCCGTCCGGGCGGCCATAACCGTGGAGATTTCCTGAAATCGAGATGTAGTTGATGTCATGCCCCGCCGCCTGGGACAGCGGCCCATATTGCCCCCAGCCGGTCATCCGGCCGTAAACCAGCTTCGGATTGTCCCCCAGCAGCACGTCCGGTCCGAGCCCGAGCCGTTCCATCACGCCGGGGCGGAACCCCTCTATGATCCCGTCTGCAGCTTTGGCCAGTTCGCGGACGGTGGCGATCCCTTCCGGCGATTTGAGATCGGCCTCGATACGCTCGCGATTCCGGCCGAGCACATCGCGACCCTTCGCATCGCGTGCTCCCAGCCGCGCCACCCGGATGACGCGCGCGCCATGATCGGCGAGCATCATTCCGCAAAAGGGCGCCGGGCCAATGCCCTCCATCTCGATGATCGTGACACCTTCGAGCACACCTGCCATGTTGCATTCTCCTCTGCGCCCGACTGGAGCGCAGCTTTACGCATACGTCAAGTGGCGGGGGTTGATTGCTGTGTCGCCCGGGCCTATCGGCGACATCGTTACAGGTGCCTCGCAAGAGGCTTCAAGGGAAGCCGGTCAAAATCCGGCGCTGTTCCCGCAACTGTGACCGGCGAGTTTTCCTTCGTGATACCACTGGGCAACCGGGAAGGTGAAGGAACGCAACGACCCGGGAGCCAGGAGACCTGCTTGTGACGGCCAGTCCTTCGCCCGTGCGGGAAGACACGGACGATCGGGGTTTTCCTCGCGTGACGGCACGTTGTTGAACGTCATGAGGAGAAAACCGTGAAAATTCTGAAATGCACCGCAGCCGCTATCGCCCTTGTGCCAGGGGCCGCACATGCGCGGGAAGCAAGCGACATTGTCGTCACCGCAACCGGAGTCGAGCAGCAGCGAGATGAAGCGGGTCAGGCAATCACTGTCATCGATCGCGCTGCACTCGAGCGCACCCAGACCAACGTCATCAGCGACATATTGCGCACCGTCCCCGGTGTCCGCGTCGCGCGCAATGGCGGGGTCGGAGGCGTCACCAGTACTTTCATCCGTGGCGGTGAATCCTCGCAGACGCTTGTCCTAATCGACGGCGCGCGCATCAACGATCCGTCGAGCCCCAATGCCGCATTCGACTTCGGTTCGCTGTTGACGGGTAATATCGGCCGCGTCGAAGTGCTGCGCGGGCCGAACTCGGTCATCTGGGGCAGTCAGGCCATCGGCGGCGTGGTCAATATCCAGACGCTCGAACCGACCGAAGCGCTCGCGGTCAATGCCCGCGCCGAATATGGATATCGCAACACCGCCGAAGCACAGGCGAATGTTTCGGGGACCAGCGGCATCGCCTCCGGCAGCATCGGCGGCGGCATCTTCCGCACCGACGGGATTTCCGCTTTGGCTGCGGGAACCGAGCGTGACGGATACCGGAATGTTTCGGCGAACGGGAAGCTGAAGCTTGCCTTTACCGATGCGCTTTCGCTCGACCTGCGGGCCTATTTCAATCGCGGCCGGGTGGAATTCGACGACCCCTTCGGCGCAACGCCTGATACGTTCCCGGAAACCCGGAACCGGCAGTTCATCGGCTATGCCGGGATCAATGCCAGTTTCGCAGATGGCCGGTTCCGCAACCGGCTCGCCTATACCCGCACCGATCTCGATCGGAAGGGAAGCGAACCGAACGTGCCATTCAGCTTCAACGTCAATGCACTCAAAGGCACCATCGACCGGTTCGAATATCATGGCGCGTTCGACATCGCCGATGCCGCGACTCTGGTCTTCGGACTCGAGCATGAGCGGACCTTTGCCAGCACTTTCTTCCCCGCAGGCGGCGGCTCGGCCCCGGACACCGCCAAGGCCAACGTCACGAGCGGTTTTGGCCAGCTTATCCTCAAGCCTCTTGCCGGCCTGACGCTGACGGGCGGCGTCCGTTATGACGACTACAGCCGATATGGCGGTCAGACAACGTTCGGTGCCAATTTCGCCTACACGCCAGACGAAGGACGCACGGTCTTTCGCGGCACTTATGCCGAAGGCTTCCGCGCCCCGACACTGACAGAGGCGCTGCTTCCGTTCGGCAATACCGCACTCAAGCCCGAAACGGCGAAGAGCTTCGATTTCGGCGTCGAACACAGCGTCCTCGACGGGCTGATCGCCGCATCTGCCACCCTGTACAGGCGGACGAGCCACAATCTCATCACTTTCTCGTTCGTGACGTTCCAATCGGAGAATATTGCGGCGGCGCGGTCGCAGGGGCTTGAGCTTGGCTTGGCCCTGCGCCCCGCACCGAATCTCAGGATCGACGCCAACTACAGCCTTGTCGATGCGAAAAGCCGTTCGGCGGACGCGACATTCGGAAACCGTCTCGCGCGGCGGCCAAAGGACAATGCCAACCTCTCGATCGACTGGAAATCGCCGTTCAAGCTCGCCATCGGGGCCGGCGTCTCGATCACCGGCGACAGTTTCGACAATCTTTCGAACACCCGTCGCCTCGATGGCTATACGCTCGCCTCGATCCGGGCGTCATACCCGCTCAACGCCGCCATCGAGGTCTTCGGCCGGGTGGAAAACCTGTTCGATGCGAAATACCAGACGGTCTCGGGCTATGGCAGTTATGGCCGCAATGCCTATGCCGGAGTCCGGGCAAAATTCTGATGCGGATGATCTGGCCCCTGCTGCTGCTTGGCGGTTGCACGCAGGGGCCGGCCATCGCGCCCGGCAGGATCGTTTCGAACAACCCCTGTATCGACGGCATTCTTGCCGAAATCGCCGATCCCGCCAGCATTGGCGCGATCAGCCGCTATTCGCAGGAACCGGAAAGCAGTTCCGCCCCGCTCGACTGGGCAAATCGCTTTCCGGCCATCGGCACCAGTGCCGAGGAAATCCTTGCGGCAGCGCCGAGTCTTGTCCTGTCGGGAAACTATGCCTCGACTGGTACAAACACGGCACTCGAAAAGGCCGGAATCCCGGTCCGGAGCTTTGGTGTTCCGGCCACCCTCGATGAGAGCGAGGCGCAGGTCGCAGGCATCGCCCGAGCCATTGGCCGCGACACGCAAGGCGCGGCGCTCATCGACCGGATGAAACAGGCTACCCGCCCCACCCCCGGCACTCAAAGCGCCATCATTTGGCAGACGGGCGGCTTCGTTGCCGGCAAGGGAACGATCCAGGATGAGATGCTCAAGCGCGCGGGCTTCCGCAACGCCAGCACCAGATACGGCCTCAAGCAATGGGATATCCTGCCGCTCGAGACAATCCTGCGCGATCCTCCCGATGTCATCTTCACACCCGTTTCAGGCATCGGGGAAGACGCACGCGCGCTGGCGCTTCGGCAGCGTGTTCTGCGCCACCTTGCCGGGCGGACCCGCATCATCGCCTTTCCCGACCGGCTGCTTTTCTGCGGCGGTCCCACCGTGATCGAAGCAATGCAGCGCTTGCGCGGCGCGAGGGCGTCATGAGGAAGCTGCTTGTCCTGCTGGTTGGTGCAGCCTTCCTTTTCTCGCTGATGGCCGGGAAGGTCTGGATCGCCCCTTCGGACTGGTTCGCCGACAATGCCGACGGCTGGATCATGGCCGAACTTCGGCTCCCTCGGGCGATCCTGGGGCTTGGCATCGGCGCTGTTCTCGGGCTTTCCGGCGCCGTCCTGCAGGGCTATCTCCGTAACCCGCTGGCCGATCCTACCGTGGTCGGCGTTTCGTCGAGTGCGGCGCTGGGCGGAGTGACAGCAATCTTCCTCGGACTTACAGCTCATCCGATGGGGTTGTTCGGCTGCGCGATGCTCGGGGCCGCGCTGGCAATGCTCCTGCTTGCCGCGATGGCTGGGCGGAGCGGCGGGCCGCTGGGGTTCATCCTTGCCGGTATGGTGCTTTCGACGCTGGCCGGCTCGCTGACGGCGTTTCTCATCAGCATTTCGCCCAATCCTTTTGCGACCAGCGAAATCATTGCCTGGCTGATGGGCGCGCTGACCGATCGCGGGATGGACGATGTAATTCACGCCCTGCCCTTCATGCTGCTCGGTGGCATGATCCTGCTCGGAACCGGACGCGGGCTCGACGCGCTGACGCTGGGTGAGGATGCAGCGCGAAGCCTGGGGTTCAACCCGACGCGCGAGCAATGGCTGATCGTCGCAGGCGTCGGGTTGGCCGTCGGGGCATCGGTTGCGGTTTCGGGCGTGGTCGGCTTTGTCGGCCTGATCGTTCCGCATTTCATCCGCAGCATGTTCGGCGAACGCCCGTCGGCGATCCTCGTTCCATCGGCGCTTGGCGGCGCGGTCCTGACCTTGACGGCAGACAGCCTTGTTCGCCTCGTTCCCGGAGCAGGCGAGGTACGGCTCGGCATTGCAATGGCAGTGCTCGGGGCGCCCTTCTTCTTCCTCCTGCTTGGCCGCATCCGGAGCCGTGCTTCATGATCGGCGCGAATCACCTGACACTGACGCTCGGGGGACGGACGGTCCTCGACGATATCAGCTTCGCCCTGGAATGCGGCCGCGTGACCGCGATTATCGGCCCCAATGGCGCTGGCAAGACCAGCCTGATCCGCGCGCTTGCCGGGTTGCTGCCCGGCCCCGTCCGACTCGATGGCCAGCCGCTGGAAGCCGTCTCGCTGGTCGAGCGGGCGCGGCGGATCGGCTATCTGCCGCAGGACGGCGAGCCGGCCTGGAATGTCACGGTGCGCGAACTGGTCGCGCTCGGCCGCCTGCCGCATCGCAACCGGCTCGCAGCGCCTTCGGTCATCGATGCGGAGGCCGTGTCGGCCGCGCTTGCAGCAACCGACACTGCGCAACTCGCCGATAGGACCATCGACACGTTGTCGGGGGGCGAAAGAGCACGGGTCAAGATGGCGCGTGTCGTGGCAGGCGACCCAGACTGGATTCTCGCAGACGAGCCGCTTGCCAACCTCGATCCGCCGCACCAGCGCGACCTGTTCACGCTGCTCAGGGCGGCAGCCGCAAGCGGCAAGGGTGTGGTTGCAGTCCTTCACCAGCTCGACGCTGCGGCGCTTGCAGACGACATATTGATCCTGAAAGAGGGAAAAGTCGTGGCGCTCGGTCCCGTGCGCGAAACCATGACTGCGGCCAATCTGGAAATCGCATTCAGAATGGCCTTCGACGTGTTCGAGCACCAGAGACGAATCGCGATCCTGCCCCGGGCCTGACACAGCACCCGACCAACTGCACCAGGGCTTCGACGAAGTGTCTTGATATGGTGTAACATTGCCTCTAGGGGCAATGTCACATTATCACATCAAGCAGGAATCCCCCATGCCGCGTCGCATATCGCTTTATTGTGCATCAGCATTGCTCGCCCTCGCTGCCCCCGCGCTTGCGCAGGAAGCGCCCGACCAGGGACATGGCGATCACGACGCGGAGGGCGGGGAGATTGTCGTGACCGCGCTTCTCGGCCGCAACCAGGCCGACCTGCTCTCCGGCACCTCGGTCGTGGCTGGCGAAGACCTTGCGCGCGAACTGAAGCCAACGATCGGCGAGACCCTGTCGCACCAAGCAGGTGTTTCGGCGACATCGTTCGGCCCCAATGCCTCGCGCCCGGTGCTGCGCGGCTTCCAGGGCGAACGCGTCCGCGTATTGGCCGACGGGATCGGCAGCTTCGACGTGTCGAACACCAGCGTCGACCACGCCGTTGTCATCAACCCCCTGACCGCCGACCGGATCGAAGTGCTGCGCGGCCCTTCCGCGCTGTTGTTCGGATCATCGGCGATCGGCGGGGTGGTGAATGTCATCGACAGCCGGATTCCGAGGCAAGTGCCGGAAGAGGCTGTCCATGTCGACGGCCTTGCCACCTATGGCTCCGCCGCGAACGAGCGGTCGGGCGGCGCGCGGATCGACGTTCCGCTTGGCGACCGGTTCGTCCTCCATTTCGACGCCAGCTATCTGAAGACGGACGATCTGGAAATCGGGGGCGCTGTCCTGACCCCTGCCCTGCGCGCGCAGGCCGCCGCAAGCCCTGATCCGGCAATTGCGGCGCTCGCCGGCCTGAAAGGCAGGCTGCCCAACAGCGCGGGGCGGACATGGGAAGTGGCCGGGGGCGCGGCCTATGTGACGGGCAACGCCAATCTCGGCTTTTCGGTCAGCCGCTATGACAGCCTTTACGGCGTGCCGGTCCGCTACTCGCTCGATCCAGCGATCGAGGCGGAAGCGGTGCGGCTTGACGTGAAGCAGACCCGTTATGATGGCCGCGCGGAAATCAATCCTGCGGGCGGCCTGCTGGAAGCGGTGCGGCTCAGGGGCGGTTATGCCGTTTACAGGCATAACGAGCTGGAGGAAGACGGCGCTATCGGCACGACCTTCAGGAACAAAGGTGGAGAGGCGCGGCTGGAACTGGTCCAGCGGGAGCGCGGCGGCTGGAAGGGCGCTGTCGGTTCGCAGCTTGTTATCCGCACGCTCGACATTGTCGGGGCAGAGAAATTCCTGCCGAAAAGCAAATCGCAGCAATACGGCCTGTTCACTGTCCAGTCCTTCGATCTGGGCGCGATACGCGTGGAGGCAGGCGGGCGCGTGGAGCATTCCATCGTTTCGGCCGATGCCGACGCCATTCTGGGCAACCCGGACATCCGCCGCAAGTTCACGGCACTTTCGGGCTCGCTCGGGGCAAACATCGAATTCGCGCCCGGCTGGCGCGCGGGGCTGAACGCTGCCTATACGCAGCGCGCGCCTTCGGCCGAAGAACTTTATCCCAACGGCCCGCACGCCGGAACGCAGGCGTTCGAGATCGGCGATCCGACGCTCACCAAGGAGAAATCGACCGGCCTTGAAGCGACGTTGCGCGGCAAGGGCGAAGGATATTCGCTTTCGGCTTCGCTCTACTACAGCTGGTTCAACGACTTCATTTTCGAAACCCAGACTGGGGCGATCCAGGACGACTTGCCGGTGTTCCAGTTCGGCCAGGCCAATGCCCGATATTATGGCACGGAAGTGGAGGCTTCGGTCCGCCTTGGCATGGTCGGCGCCTTCGCCATCAATCTCGACGGCGTGGGCGATTTCACCCGCGCCTCGATCAAGGGCGGGGGGCCCTTGCCCCGCATTCCGGCGCTCCGCCTGCTCGGCGGGATCGAAGCGCAGTCGGACGCTTTGACCGGCCGGGTCGAGGTCGAATGGGTCGATGGACAGGACCGGATCGCCGCCTTCGAAACGCCGACCAGCGGCTATACATTGGTCAATGCGTCGCTTGCCTTGAAACCGTTCGGTACGGATTCGAAGTTCGATCTGACGCTTTCGGCGAACAACATCTTCGATGTCGATGCCCGCCGTCACGCGAGCTTCCTGAAGGACTATGCCCCGCTTTCCGGTCGCGACGTCAGGATTGGGCTGCGCTTCTCCTTCTGATCGCCTTCCTTGAGGCGCGCCAGCCGCAAGCCGATAAGCGCGAAGCCCGCGCCCCAGAGCCAGCCCCCCAGCACGTCGCTGGGCCAATGGACGCCGAGCAACAGACGCGACGTGCCGATCGCTGCCGCCAGCAGCAGCGCAAGGCCGATCCAGAGCGGCCGTCGCGCCCGCGCCAGCAGCAGCGCGGCGAGGAGGTATATCGCCATGACGTTCGTTGCGTGCCCGCTGGGAAAGGACAGGCTGGTGACTGTATCGAGATGCGGCACCAGGTCCGGCCGCGCACGCCCGAACGCCTCCTTGAGCAGGCTTGATGTTGCCCCGGCAACTGGCGGCGCGACGGCCATCACCAGCGCCGCCCGGGGCCGCTTGCGCCAATAGAGCAGCCCGGCGAAGGCGACCATCGCAAGGCTGCGCTGCGCAGGCTCGCCGAACCAGGAAACCCACTGGACCAGCGAGATCGCGATGTGGGGCGTCGCATGTTCGCGAAGCGCAACGGCCTTCATGATCGCCCGTTCGACCGGAAATCCGGCCTTCAGGGCTGCAAGCACCCCAAGCGCGATTGCAAGGACCATCAAGACCAGCCCAAATACAAGTGCCCCGCGCACGACCGGCGTTTGCGCGGCTACCGTAATACTATCGTTGCCGGGGCCGTCGTTCACTGTGCAGCCTTCACGACCGCCCCGCCCTTGATGACCACGTCCACATGCTCAAGCGCGCGAACGTCGGCAAGTGGGTCGCCCTTGACGGCGATCAAGTCCCCATAACGGCCAACTGCAATTGCCCCGACATCGCTCTCGCGGCCAAGCGCCTGCGCGGCATTGAGGGTCGCGGCCTGGATCGCCTGCAACGGGGTCATTCCCCATTCGACCATCTTGGCGAACTGCAGCCCATTGTCTCCATGCGGATAGACGCCGGCGTCCGAACCGAAGACCATCGGAACGCCCGCCCGCACCGCACGCTGGAAGGTCTGGCGCTGCTTCAGGCCGATTTCCTTTTCCTTGTCGAGGCTTTCCTGCTCGGTGCCGTTCGCCGTGCCGGTCGCGAGAATATAGTCGTCATTATAGACATCCATCGAGAACCAGGTCTTGCGCTGTGCCGCGAGCTTGATCGTTTCATCGCTTGCAAGGCTGCAATGCTCAATCGTGTCGATGCCAGCGAGGATCGCCGTTCGAATTCCTTCGTCGCCATGCGCGTGTGCAGCGACGTTCAGATGGAGCATGTGCGCCTCATCGGCGACGGCCTTCATCTCCTCGAGAGTCAGCTGCTGGCCACCGACAGAGTCGCCGAGCGAAAAGACGCCACCCGTGGCGCAGATCTTGATCACTTCGGCGCCGTATTTGTGCAACCAGCGCACCTTGGCCCGCGCCTCGTCGGGAGAATTGACGACACTGGCTTCCTGCCGGTCATATTGCGGCGGCAGTGCGTTGCTATCGCAATGCCCGCCTGTCGCGCCGATCGCATAGGCCGCCGGCACGATCCGCGGCCCGACCGCCCAACCACCGTCGATCGCTTCCTTCAGGCCGACATCCTGAAACTGGTCGGAACCCACATTGCGGACCGTTGTGAAGCCGGCATTGATCGTCTTCATCGCGTTGCCGACGCTCACCGCACTCCAGAAACTGTCCGTATGCTTGAAGCCGTTATAGCCACCGATCTCGGCGAGTGCGGTCAGATGGACATGCATGTCGATCAGGCCGGGGAGCAGCGTCTTGCTTCCTAGGTCAATCCGCTTCGCGCCTTCCGGTACCTGGAGGTTTCCCTGCTGGCCAACCGCCGTAATCCTGCCATCGGTCACGATGACGACCGGCTTCTCGATACGCTTGCCGGCCACCACGTCGATCATGCTGGCTGCGCTGATCGCAACGGTTTCTGCAGCGGCAGGAGCCGCAATCGCAATTGTGAAAGCAAAAAACACCCGCCGCATACCAATCTCCCTTGTATCAAAGGGAGGTGCTAGCGGTTGGGAGCCCCAGCTGTCGAGCCCTCGCCGGTCGATGATGCGTCAGCACCGGACGAGTGGGTATTCGACGGGTTGTCAAGAGCGCTCCCCGCGTCCCATAGCGCCTCATTACCATAGCCCGTAACAGGCGGCTCGATTTCGCCGGGGCCAGCCTGGACCTGTACATCCCGGTAGCCGACGAGCCCATGAAGCGCATTGCCACCAGGAGACGGCCGTCCCGGTCCGGGTGGAGGCGGAGGAGGCGGGGAAAGCGTCGTCGAACCGCCGGCCGGGTTCTGTGCCGAATGCGGGAGCGGCGGCGGCGAAGGCTGGGAAGTAGGTTCACGCCCGTTCGATTGGGCGTGCGCGATCGGAGGCAGGATCAGCATGCTGGCAAGGGCAAGACCAACGGTACGTCTCATGACGTCGTGTATCCGGCCAAAGCCATGCCGATGTCAAATGGGCGTTGCTCGATCAGATGTGCAGCGCTCGCCCATAGGCCCCGAGGACGCTTTCGTGCATCATTTCGCTCAGCGTCGGATGCGGGAACACTGTATCCATCAATTCGCGCTCGGTCGTCTCAAGCGTCTTGCCGACCACATAGCCCTGGATCAGTTCGGTCACTTCGGCGCCGATCATATGCGCGCCAAGCAGTTCGCCGGTCGCTTCGTCGAACACGGTCTTGATAAAGCCCTCCGCCTCGCCCAGCGCAATCGCCTTGCCATTGCCGATGAAGGGGAATTTCCCCACTTTCACTTTGTATCCAGTCTCCTTCGCTTTCGCTTCGGTCAGGCCCACGCTCGCGATCTGCGGGTGGCAATAAGTGCAGCCGGGGATGTTGAGCGGGTCCATCGCGTGCGGATGGTCGCCGGCAATCGCTTCGGCCGCGATCACGCCTTCATGGCTGGCCTTGTGCGCAAGCCAGGGCGGAGCCGTCACGTCGCCGATCGCCCACAGGCCCGGCACGTTGGTCCGGCACATCGCGTCGGTATCGATATGGCCCTTCGTCGTTTTCACGCCGAGTTTTTCGAGGCCGATATTTTCCGTATTTGGGACAATGCCGATGGCCACGATCGCGTGGCTGAATTCGCCCGACACGACCTTCCCACCCTTCGCCTTGATCTTTGCGGATACGCCCTTGGCGCTCGCCTTGAGTTCCTCGACGCCCGCGCCGGTCATGATCGTCATGCCCTGCTTGGTGAGCGCCTTTTCAAGGAAATCGGAAACCTCGGCATCCTCGACCGGCACCACGCGATCGAGCATTTCAACGACCGTAACTTCGGCACCCATATCCTTGTAAAAGCTCGCAAATTCGATTCCGATCGCGCCGGACCCGATGACGAGCAGCTTGGTCGGCATTTCTGGCGGGACCATTGCATGACGATAGGTCCAGATGCGCTTTCCGTCGGCCGGGGCAAAAGGCAGGTCGCGCGCGCGGGCGCCGGTTGCGATGATTATGTTCTTCGCCGCCAGCTCTTCCGCCTTGCCGTCCTTGGTAACGGTCAGCTTGCCCGGCGCCGTGATCGCGCCATCGCCCATATGGACGGCGATCTTGTTCTTCTTCATCAGGTGCGTCACGCCCTGGTTGAGCTGCTGCGCAACACCGCGCGAACGCTTCACCACGGCGTCGATATCCGCGCTGATCTTCTCCGCCGCGAGGCCATAG
The DNA here is from genome assembly GCA_041916635.1 of Sphingomonadaceae bacterium. Classification (GTDB taxonomy): domain Bacteria; phylum Pseudomonadota; class Alphaproteobacteria; order Sphingomonadales; family Sphingomonadaceae; genus Aquisediminimonas. The sequence continues at coordinate 2,889,277 of JAYRZE010000001.1, forward strand.
GCCGAGGCGTGCTGCATATAGTGATATATTTCCGCCGAACGAAGCAGGGCCTTGGTCGGGATACAGCCCCAGTTGAGACAGATTCCGCCGAGATTCTCGCGCTCGACGATCGCGGTCTTCAGGCCAAGCTGGGCTGCGCGGATCGCGGCGACATAGCCGCCGGGTCCTGAACCCAGGACGATCAGATCATATTGTTCGGTCAAGTTATGCTCCCATTGCCCGGCCGACGCGCCAGGTCCATGTTGAAAATCAGCCAGACCAGCCCGCCGACCAACCCGGCGGCAAGCCCGTACTTGATATAGCCGAGCTGCCCCTCGTCCACGATCAGGCAGGCAATCGTCAGCGCGATCGCCCCACCGGTTGCTATGCCCGCGACAATGAACGCCGCGACCCGCACGACACCAGACGCGCGCGCGCGGTTAAGCATGACCAGTGCCGGGATGCCGCCAACGAGCATGCCCACAAGGGCTATCGCTGCCATCATCGCCATCGACTTCCAGTCCCGGAACGGAGATTCGTCAGACCCGAGCATGCGATAAATGGCGAAGTTGGACAGCACGCCCGCCAGCAACGCCGGCGCGACAAGACGACGGACGATGCGAAACGGAATCGAATCAGGGGAACCATCAGCCATGGGCGACTCCGTCGGCAACCATCTAGGCCACCAGCCCCAGCGGCTTCTCCACCAGTTCCTTGAAGAGCTTCATCAATTCGGCGCCGTCCGCGCCGTCGATGGCGCGATGATCGAAGCTGCCGGTCGCGCTCATGATCGTGGCCATCGCCAGCGCGTCATCGACGACATAGGGGCGCTTCTCGCCCGCGCCGATCGCCATGATCATGCCCTGCGGCGGATTGATGACCGCTTCGAACTGCTTGATCCCATACATGCCCATGTTGGAAAGGCTGGCGGTGCCGCCCTGATATTCGTGCGGCTGGAGCTTGCCTTCCTTCGCCCGGCCCGCGAGTTCCTTCATGTCGGTCGAAATCTTCGAGACGCTGATATTGCCCGCATCACGGATGATCGGGGTGATAAGGCCCGTCGGCGTCGAAACCGCGACCGAAACGTCGGCGCGCTTGTACGTCACCATCTCGTTGCCGAGGAAGGTGACGTTGCATTTGGGCGTCTGTTCGAGCGCCACACCCAGCGCCTTGATCAGCAGGTCGTTGACCGACAGCTTGATTCCGCGCGCCTCAAGGCTGGCGTTGAGTTCGGACCGGAGCGCAAGCAGCGCATCGAGCCTGATATCGACCGTGAGATAGATGTGCGGAATGGTCTGCTTCGCCTCGGTCAGGCGCCGCGCGATCGTCTTGCGGATGTTGGAGAGCTTTTCCACTTCATGCGGAATGGTGTCATCATACCAGACGGCCTTGGCCTCCGGTGCAGCAGAGGGCGTTGGCGCCGCGGCGGGAGCCGCTGGCTGAGCCGGCGCAGCGGCCGCCCTTGGCGCACCTTCCAGATCGGCCTTTACGATCCGGCCATTCGGCCCCGATCCCTTCACGGTCGAAAGATCGATTCCCCGCGCGGCCGCGAGCCGCTTCGCGAGCGGCGAAGCAATTATGCGATTGCCGGAAACAGTCTTGGCCGGAGCTGACGCTTCCGCGAGAGCAGGTGCCGGTTGCATGGCAGCCGGAGCTGCCTCGGGCTTGGGCGCTTCTGCCTTTGGCGCAGGTTTCGCGCCTGCTTCTTCCCCATCACCGGCAATCAGGGCGATGACGGCACCGACCTTTACGCCTTCCGTTCCCTCGGCAACCAGGATCGAAGAGATTATCCCTTCGTCGACGGCCTCGAACTCCATTGTTGCCTTGTCGGTTTCGATTTCGGCTATCAAGTCTCCCGATCTGACCTCATCCCCCTCTTTCACAAGCCATTTGGCGAGCGTGCCCTCCTCCATCGTTGGTGACAAGGCGGGCATTTTGAGTTCGATCGGCATTGAGCGGTTCACCTGTTCTTGCGTGTGCGGCGTTTTACGTAACGGCAACCGCTTGTCGATGCCAGAGGCAAGGCCTTGCACAGACCGATTAATTGACGCAGGCTACGCAACATCGGGTCGATTGGGGGATAACGGGCAAGCGAATGCGCACCTATCTGGTGATAATCGACGAGACGGAAGAGGCTGAAATCGCGTTGCGCTTCGCCGCCCGCCGCGCCGCCAAGACGAAAGGCGGGCTCGAAATTCTCGTAATCATTCCGCCGCAGGAATTTGTTGCCTGGGGTGCCGTCCAGGCAACAATCGAGAATGAGGCGCGCGAGCATGCCGGAGAAATTGTCCGCCACGCAATCGATACGCTGGCCCAGGAAAGCCCGATCACGCCCAAGATTTCCGTGAAGACCGGAGACGCGGTCACCGCCATCCGCAACGCGCTTGCCGAAAACCCCGATATTGGCGCTCTCGTTCTGGCGGCCGCGAAAAGCGGCAATCCCGGACCGCTCGTCAGCCATTTTGCTGGCGCGGATTCAGGCACTTTGCCATGCCCGGTCATGATCGTGCCGGGTTCGTTGACCAACGATGCGCTCGACCGGTTGAGTTGATCCTCAAGAATAGAAGGCCCGGCCACTCCCCCAAGCGGCCGGGCCTTTGCCCCGTTCGGCGCGCTTTGCCTGACCAGCAGGCTCGGCGCTGCTACGGGCGGGGCTTCCAAACGTGACGCATCCGTCGAGATATCGACGAGGTGGCGTCAAAAAAATTTCCCCCAGTCATCCCCATTTTCATTCAGTCCAATGGTGAGGACCGAAATCCAACCAGCTTTTACAGCGGCGGATTCCAATTGAGATGATAATCATATTTCAACTCGCTGCAATATTCCATTTCCGGAGAATATAGCATCGAATCTGTCCCGTTGCGGGTCAGATCCGATCGGCCAGCACCTCCGCCAGCGCCTCGCAGCCGGTCGCATCCTCGGCATCGAAACGACCGGTTTCCGGGCTGTCGAGGTCAAGCACAGCCGCCAGCCGTCCATTGCGGACAATCGGAACCACAAGCTCCGAGGCGGATGCCGCATCGCAAGCGATATGGCCAGGGAACGCATGAACGTCTGCGACGATCTGGGTCTGCAGCGTGCTTGCCGCCGTTCCACAGACGCCCTTCCCCAACGCGATGCGAATGCAGGCAACCTTGCCCTGGAACGGCCCCAATACGAGCTCATCGCCAATCAGCCGGTAAAACCCCGCCCAATTCAGATCTGGAAGATACTCCCAGATCAAGGCTGCGGCATTCGCCATGTTTGCCACTGGATCGGGCTCGGTCGCGGTCAGCGCATCGAGTGCCGAGAGAAGGTCGCGATAGAGGTCCGCCTTAGAACTTGTGTCGATCCTGAATTCATACATCAGTCGAAACTCACCTTGCCGCGCCCCTTTTTGACATCTCCGCGGATCGCCTTTCCGGCGAGCCGTTTTTCCTTCGCCGATCGCGACGGCTTGGTTTTGATCCGCCGTGCGGGCGCCCGATGCGCCTTGACGACCAACGCGGTCAACCGTTCGCGCGCATCGGCGCGATTGGCTTCCTGTGTACGAAAACTGCGCGCAGTGATGACGATTTCTCCCTCATTGGTCCAGCGGCTGCCAGCGAGCGCCTTCAACCGCGCATAGACAGTCGGAGCCAGCCTCAAAGCGAAGACATCGAGCCGAATCTGGACTGCGGTTGCAACCTTGTTGACATTCTGCCCACCCGGGCCGGTCGCTGCCAGAAACCGCTCCTCAAGCGTGCTTTCAGGTAGCACATAAGGGTCGTCCGCCATTACCGGGTCAGAAGATAGTAGATGACGTAGAACCAGGACAGGAAACCCTGGATCACGGCCCAAAGGACCGACTTGTGAAGGCTCCACGAAATCGTGATTGCAAGCGCGCTGCCAAAACCGATCCCGGCGCGCGTTGCCGAGGCGGTGTAAGTGCGTATCTCAGCCATGGCCGAACATTCGCACTTACACGCGCCGAATGCAATCAGCTGCCGAAGTCGAGCTGCACGACCTTGGTCGATGTTGCACGACAATAGATCGGCAACTCACGGTCTCCGTCCGGATAGGTCCCGATCAGCTTGGCCCGGAAGCGCCAGCCGCCATTGCCCGGCTGGATTTCCGTGATCCCGTCAAGCTTCAGTTTCGTCCCGCCGGTCGCGCCGATTTCCTGCGATGCTTGGAACAGGCAGGTCTGCATTGCCGGCTTCTGCGCGGCCGTCAGCGTCGAAAGATCGGCCGTGATCGCCGCCGGAGGCCGGGGCGGGAAAGTGGCGGGCGTTTCGGGCTCGGGTGGCGTGCCGGCCTGTTCGGCCTCTTCCTTGGGCTTTTTGTTCTTCGAGGCCAGCAAGGCGACCAAGCCTGCCGCGACCACGACCCCGCCAATGATGAGGCCGGCATTAGGGCCCTTGTCCTTTTCGGGCTCGGGCCAATAGGTTCCGTTGCCGTAGGCAAAAGTCGCCCGGCAACCGTTGCTGACCCAGATTGCCCAACGGTCATAGCCCCAGTCGCGACTCTGGCGGCATTTCCCATCATGCCGGTCGATCAGCGCCACCCTGTTCTCGTGCCGGACATTGCAGCGGCGGGGGAGGTTGCCACGCGCCTCGCAGCGCACGGTCGCCGCATAGCCGCCATTGCCATAGACCGGCCCCGGCAAGGGCACTGGTTTGGTTTCGGGCACCGGCTGCGGCAGCGGAACTGGCTTGGTCTCGGGAATTGGTTGAGGCAGCGGGACCGGCTTGGGCAGCGGTTTTGGTTTGGGCCGCGGCTTGGGCAGCGGTTTCGGAAGAGGCTTTGGCGTTGGCTTGGGCGCCGGAAGCGGCGTCGGCTGAATTTCGGGCTGGGGTGCCGGTTTGGTCTGAGCAAGCGCTGGTGCGCAAATCTGGCTGGCGAGAAAGGCGGCAAGCGTCAAACGAGTTACGGTGTGTTGCATGATCATCCCCTTCAATGACAAACCCCAACACAACACGGGTGATCGATCCTAACCTTGATGCATGCCGCAGCAAGCAGCAATTTAGCTGTTGTCACATAGCTTCAATTGAACTTCGTGATTGTCGAAGATAGGACAATTGAAACCAAAATAGTCCGCAGGTCGACCCATCCATGTTCCAGCCCGTCATCTCCGCAACTGGCCTTTTCACACCACGAGACAGCATCTCGAACGAAGAGCTTGTCGAAAGTTTCAATCTCTACGCGGATCGCTTCAATAGCGAGAATGTTGCAGCGATCGCTGCCGGGACCGTCGAGGCCGTGCCGCACAGCTCGGTGGAGTTCATCGAAAAGGCCAGCGGGATAAAGGCGCGCTATGTGCTTTCGAAGGGGCCGATTCTCGACCCGGACGTGATGTGCCCGCGCTTTCCCGAACGACCCAATGAAGACATTTCCGTCCTCGCCGAAATCGGCGTCGCTGCCGCGCGCGATGCACTTGCTCGTGCAGGTCGCAGGCCGGAGGATGTCGATGCCGTACTCTGCGCCTGTTCCAACCTCCAGCGCGCCTATCCGGCGATTGCCGTAGAGATCCAGGATGCGCTGGGAATCGATGGCTTCGGGTTCGACATGAATGTCGCCTGTTCCTCAGCAACGTTCGGCATCCAGACCGCGGCCGATTTCATTCGTGCGGGCCACGCGCGCTCGATCCTCGTCATCAATCCGGAAATCTGTTCGGGCCATCTGAACTGGCGGGATCGGGACAGTCATTTCATCTTCGGCGATGTGGCGACGGCGATCCTTGTCGAGGACAAGACCATCGCGCCCGCCGGGCATTGGGACATTCTCGGCACACGGCTCAAGACCAAATTCTCGAACAATATCCGCAACAATTTCGGCTTCCTCAACCGCACGCACCCCGAAAGCCGCGATGACCGGGACAAGCTGTTTGTCCAGGAAGGCCGCAAGGTTTTCAAGGAAGTGGTCCCGATGGTTGCCGAACTGATTCAGTCACAGCTATCCGAACTCGGCATAGCGCCGGATGCGTTGCGTCGCATGTGGCTGCATCAGGCCAATGCCGGCATGAACCGGCTGATCGCGACGCGCGTACTGGGCCACGAACCGACCCCCGACGAAAGCCCGACTGTGCTCGATACCTATGCCAACACCTCATCGGCAGGCTCGATCATCGCCTTCCACCTGAACAGCGCGGACCTGAAGCCGGGCGATGCTGGGCTCATCTGCTCGTTCGGTGCCGGCTACTCGGCTGGAACAGTGGCCCTCCGCAAAGCCAGCTAGCTGGCTTTGCCTGGCATACGGAACTGGCTGACGATATGATCGAGAACCGCTTTGTGAAGCGGTGCCGCGAATTCGCAACCATAACGATGCCCACGGCGCCAGACGACGTAAGACTCAAGGCCTGTCATTCCAGGCACCGTCAGCCAGACCCGGTCTCCGATGTTCAGGTTCGATGCGGTTCCAAAGCCGACACCGATTACCGACATGTCGATCACGTCGACATCGAACCTGGTCGATCCCGAAGGGCGAAGCGCCGCCTGCATCTGTACGCCAAGCCGTTCGGCCCGGCGGCCGTCATGATTCCAGCGATATTCGTTTTCTGCCGTCGCGGCCATTCCTGTTACCCGTTTCGCCTGTCCCGTCACTACCAATAGCCAATCTTGGTTGATCAAATCTTTACGTCACCCGGACTGAGCCGAAGAATGCCCGTCTTGCCCCTTGCGCATCCCGAACTATCTCCTAGCCTCCAGACAAGAAAAAGAATCATATCGAGAGAGCGATGCCCCAGAGCCAATCAACTCAGCCACCGTTGCTGAGCTTCGATCATTTCATCACTCATTGGGCAATGGATCGCCCGGATCGCCTGGCCTTGCGCGAGGAAGATCGTACGCTGACCTTTGGGGAACTGGAAGAGCGAACCGCCAAGGTCGCTTCGGCGCTTCTAGCAGCCGGTCTGAAGAAGGGCGACCGGATCGCCTGGCTCGGCAAGAATAGTGACCTCTACTACCAGCTCTTCTTCGGAGCGGCACGGATCGGCGTGGTGATGGTCCCGGTCGGCTGGCGGCTCGCCCCGGTCGAAATTGCTTATATCGTAAACGACACGAAGGCTCGGCTGCTTTTTATGGGGCCCGGCTTTGATGCGGTCGCAGAGGCGATCCGGAATGATCTGGTTCATGTCGAACGCGTTCTCGGTGCCGACGCGACAAGGCGCTGGATCGAGGCAAGCCCGCGCACCACGTTCGAAGCCGCTGGCCCCGACGATGCGGTGCTTCAGCTCTACACCTCGGGCACGACAGGCAATCCCAAAGGAGCCGTCCTTTCGAACCGGAACCTGTTCGGACTACGCATCCCGTCGCTCGATGCCGGGCTGCCCTGGTCGCGCTGGGACGATGACGAAGTCGTGCTGATGTGCATGCCCTGCGCGCACATCGGGGGGACCGGGCTCGGCGTCATGGCGCTGGCCGCAGGCGTTACCGGCCATATCATGGCCGAGTTCGAACCCGGCGGCGTGCTCGATGCGGTCGAGACTGGTGGCGTGACACGCTTCTTCATGGTGCCCGCCGCGCTGCAGATGGTCATCAACCATCCGCGAGCCGCAGCGACGGATTTCTCACGCCTCAAATATATCATCTACGGCGCCGCGCCGATCCCGCTTGAGCTTCTGCGCGAATGCATCAAGGTGTTCGGCGCGCAATTTCTCCAGGCCTATGGCATGACCGAGACGACCGGGACTGTCGTCATGCTTCCACCCGAAGACCACGACCCGAACGGCAGCCCCCGCATGCGCGCGGCGGGCAAGCCACTGCCCGGCGTCGAACTGAAGGTGGTGGACGACGCCGGCAATGAAGTGGCGACGGGCGACGTGGGCGAGATCATCACACGCTCCTCGAACAACATGATATCATACTGGAACCTGCCCGAAGCGACGGCCAGGACCATGAGCGCGGACGGCTGGGTCCGTACCGGCGATGCCGGCTATCTCGATGCTGACGGCTATCTCTATATTCACGACCGGGTGAAGGATATGATCATTTCGGGCGGCGAGAATGTCTATCCCGCCGAAGTCGAAAGCGCGATCTATGGCCATCCGGCGATTGCCGAAGTCGCCGTTGTCGGAGTGCCCGACGATAAATGGGGCGAGGCCGTGAAGGCCGTCTGCGTGCCCAAGCCGGGCGCCACGATCGACGAAGCCGATGTCATCGCCTGGACGCGCGAGCGGATCGCCGGTTTCAAGGTTCCGAAGTCGATCGACGTGATCGCCGCCCTCCCCCGCAACGCTAGCGGCAAGATCCTACGCAAGGACCTGCGCGCACCCTATTGGGAAGGGCGCGAGCGGCAGGTGAATTAGTGCAGGAAACGCCACCTTCCCGGTCATCCAAAACCTCTCGCGGCGCATAACTCTGGATGCAGCCATCAAGCTGCATGTGAAGGAGAGTATATGTCCCTCGCAGATATATGCCTCTTTCTTGGTGCGCTATTCGCCTTCGCGACCTTGATTCTCAAGATCGTCGAAGTGACGCGCATCAAGTAGGGCACGGGATGGGGAGGGGGCTGTAATTCGCTCCCCAGAACGATTTGGCCCCCAACCGCTGTAACGATTTGGGGGTCCGAAGGCGTATATGTCTTTCGCGGATGCTGAATAGCGCGACCGGGCGAAAATATCAACGAGACCGGCAAGATGGTGGTGCAGATGATTGCACCACCGCCGGCAATTCCCTGCCCCTACATCTCCCCGCGCGAACGTCTCAGCGCATACCATTTCTGGACGTTCGCATTGTGTTGCTCGAGCGTGTCGGCAAAGACATGACCGCCCGTGCCGTCGGCCACGAAATAGAGCGCGCGGGTCGGTGCCGGATTGAGGACCGCCTCGATCGAGGCCTTGCCCGGATTGGCGATGGGGCCAGCGGGCAGGCCTGCCTTCGCATAGGTATTATAGCCGTTGTCCGCCGCCAGCTCCGATTTCAGGATGCGTCGGCCCAATGGGCGCCCTTTCGTTACGGGATAGATCACTGTCGGATCCGCCTGGAGTTTCATCCCCAGCCGCACGCGGTTCGAATAAACGCCCGCGACCGTCCGCCGCTCGCTTGCCTTGCCCGTCTCCTTTTCGACGATCGAGGCAAGGATGATCGCTTCCTCCGGGCTGCGCGCGACTGTTGTCGGCTTGCGGTCAGCCCAGGCCCTGGCAAGCGTCTTCGCCATTGCCTCCTGCATCCGCCTGAGGACGACACTGCGCTTTTCGCCCCGGGTGTAGGAATATGCATCAGGAAGGACGCTTCCTTCCGCCGGAACCGCAACACCGCCGATAAGATATTCGGCCGCCATCAGCTTGTCGGCGACAATGACGCTCGGCGTGCCTTCGGGAATGATGACGAAGCGCTGCTTTGTCTTGCCCGACTGGAGAAGCGCAAGCACATCGCCACTGCCCATCCCGGCCTTGATTTCATACTCCCCAGGTTTGATCGGCTCGGACGATCCGAAAACCCTGGCGTAGCGCAGAAAGCCCGACGCGGAATCGATTGCGCCCTGTTCCTCGAGCACGCGCGCGGCCGCCTTGAGGCTCGAGCCCGGTGGCACGACGACGGTCACATCCTTGTCTGCGGCGCCCGAACAGGCTGTAAGCAGAAGCGCGGCCAGCAGGGCCAGCCAGAGGCGCATCAGAGCGCCCGCATCACCAGGCTGGCGTTGGTTCCCCCGAAACCGAAGCTGTTGTTGAGAACGGCCTTGACCGGACGCCGCTTCGCAACGTGCGGAACCAGATCGACTCCCGAGCAGCTATCGCTCGGATTATCGAGATTGAGCGTTGGCGGCACAATCTGGTCGCGCATGGCGAGAATGCAGAAAATGCTTTCGACCGCGCCCGCGCCACCCAGCAAGTGCCCAATCGCCGATTTGGTCGATGACATGGACAGGCTACCGATCGCATTGCCGAATAGGCGGCGCACCGCGCCCAACTCAAGCTCGTCGCCAAGCGGCGTCGATGTACCGTGCGCATTGACATAATCGATATCGGTAAGGGCAAGGCCAGACTTCTTCATCGCCATTTGCATCGAACGGAACGCCCCCGAACCTTCGGGATGCGGCGCCGTTACGTGATAGGCGTCGCCCGAAAGGCCATACCCGATCACCTCAGCGTAGATTTTCGCGCCGCGCGCCTTTGCCCGCTCATACTCCTCGAGCACGACCACACCGGCGCCTTCGCCCATCACGAAGCCGTCGCGTGCCTGATCATAGGGCCGCGAGGCCTTTTCGGGCGTATCGTTGAACCCGGTCGAAAGCGCGCGGGCCTGCGCAAAGCCCGCAATCCCGATTGGACAGACCGTCGATTCGGAGCCGCCGGCGAGCATGACATCCGCATCGTCCATCGCGATCATCCGCGCCGCATCGCCGATCGAATGCGCGCCGGTCGAACAGGCCGTCACCACGGCATGGTTGGGGCCCATCAGGCCATATTTGATTGAGACTTGCCCCGAAATGAGGTTGATCAGCCGCCCATGCACGAAATGCGGAGAGACACGCCCCGGTCCTTTCTCGTGAAGGACGATGGATTCGCTCTCGATCCCAGGCAATCCGCCGATCCCGGAACCGATCGAGCAGCCTGCACGGAAGCGCTCCTCCTCGGTCATGTCGAGAAGCCCTGCGTCCTCGATCGCCTGGCCCGCGGCATCGATGCCATAGATAATGAACGGATCGACCTGGCGCTGGACCTTGAAGTCGACACGCTTGTCGGCGTCGAAACCCCAGGGATGCTCCTTGGGCTTCACTTCGCAGGCAATGCGGCACTTCTGGTTCGACGCGTCGAAGCGCGTAATCGGCCCTGCGCCCGACTTGCTGGCGATGAGATTGGCCCAGCTTGTCTCGACATCGCCACCCAGCGGCGTGACCAGCCCCAATCCGGTTACGACTACTCGACGCATTGCATTCCCTTCACATGAAAGCGGCCCCCCGTCATATCAACGGAGAGCCGCTTTGAGAATTCACCGGCTCCCACTCGGGGTTCCGAATTGGTCCGCTTAGCCCTTGTTCGAATCGATATAGGCAATCGCGTCGTTGACGGTCGCGATCTTCTCGGCGGCATCGTCGGGAATTTCGACACCGAACTCCTCTTCGAACGCCATCACGAGTTCGACGATATCAAGGCTGTCTGCACCGAGATCGTCGATGAAGCTTGCTTCCTCGGTCACTTTCTCGGCTTCAACACCGAGATGTTCGACGACGATTTTCTTTACGCGGTCGGCAGTCTCGCTCATGGATAGTCCTTCTCGTTCATGTGTGAGCAATATTTGAATTCGCCCTAAAGCGGGCGCGGCAGACTGGCAACCCCCCACGGCCAGGTGACGGTCGGGAAACCCCGTCCGCCGAAGCGGGTCAAAGCATCGCCATCCCGCCATTTACGTGGACCGTCTGGCCGGTCACATAGCCGGCTTCGCGCGAGGCGAGATATGCGACGGCAGCGCCAATATCCTGACCGTCACCAAGCCGGCCGGCGGGGATTCGCGCCGTCAGCGCCTCTTTCTGGGCATCGGGCAGCACATCGGTCATCGGCGAAGTGATGAATCCCGGCGCGACACAATTGACGGTGATATTGCGGCTCGCCAGCTCCTGGGCCAGCGCCTTCGACATGGCGGTCAGCCCGCCCTTCGATGCGGCGTAGTTGGCCTGCCCCGGATTGCCCGTCGCTCCCACGACGCTGGTAATCGTGATCACTCGCCCAAAGCGTGCCTTCATCATCGGCTTGCATGCCGCGCGGATCAGGCGGAACGCGGCCTCGAGATTGACGCGGATAACCGTGTCCCATTCCTCGTCCTTCATCCGCATCGCCAGATTGTCGCGCGTCACGCCGGCATTGTTGACGAGGATATCGAGCTGCCCGCCCAATGCTTCAACGGCGCGGGGAACAAGGCCATCGACGGCCGCGCTGTCCGAGAGGTCGCACGGCAGGATCAGCGGATCGCCCGGCAAGGTCGCGGCAACCGCCTTCAATGCCTCTTCGCGCGTCCCCGAAAGCGCAACCCGGGCACCCTGCCCCGCAAGTGCCGCTGCAATCGCGGATCCGATCCCGCCCGAAGCACCGGTCACCAGCGCAGTCATTCCTGTAAGATCGAACATGTCTAGAATTCCTTCACCAAGGCTTCGATGTCGTCCATCGAGATCACACTTGTCGTGTTGGCGTCTGGCGCGGAGCGCTTGACCATGGGGCCAAGGACCTTGCCCCCGAATTCCACGAAGTCATGCACGCCGCCATCGAACATCGCAATCACGCTCTCGCGCCAGCGCACGCGGCCCGTCACTTGTTCGACCAAGAGCGCCCTGATCGTGTCGGCATCAGCAACGGGAGCCGCAGTTACATTGGCATAAAGGGGAGCGAGCGGCGCTCGCAGCGCCGATCCGGCAAGCGCCTCCGCCATTGCGTCGGCCGCCGGCTGCATCAGGGGGCAATGGAACGGCGCCGAGACCGGCAGGAGAATTCCGCGCTTGATGCCATGATCCTTGACCAGCTCGATCGCACGCTCGATCGCGCCCCTGTGTCCGGAGATCACGACTTGCGACGGATCATTGTCATTGGCGACGGCACAGACTTCGCCCTTGGCCACCGCATCGGCCAGCGCCTGCGCCTTTTCCATATCCGCGCCCAGCAAAGCCGCCATCGCTCCGACACCCACCGGCACAGCCGCCTGCATGGCCTGGCCGCGCAGCTTCAGCAGCCGTGCCGTGGTCGCCAGATCAAGCGCCCCGGCAGCGCAGAGAGCCGAATATTCGCCAAGGCTGTGCCCCGCCACGAACTGCGCCTTGTCCGCCAGCCGGATCCCGCCTTCCTTTTCCAGCACGCGCAGCGTTGCAATGGCGTTGGCCATGATCGCGGGCTGGGCGTTTTCCGTGAGAGTCAGCTGATCTTCCGGCCCTTCGATCATCAGGCGGAAAAGCTTTTGCCCCAACGCATCGTCGACTTCCTCGAAAACCTCGCGGGCAATGGCGCTGGCATCGGCCAGCGCCTTGCCCATGCCGACAGATTGGCTGCCCTGCCCCGGAAAAATGAATGCGCGCATTGTCGCTCCCCGATTGTTTCGCAGCCCCGACTAGAAACCGGAACGCTTGCGCGCAAGCCCGTCAAGCGGGTTGACTCCAAGCCCTTAGAGTCGCAGCCTTTGCCCATAGATGGACACGATGCCAAGCGATCGTGAATCCATCAGGGTCCGCCTGTCACGTTCAGTTGCGTTTTGTCGCGTTGGACCATCAAAGTCAGGAGAAGAACGATGAAAGTTGCACATCTTGTGCGCGGCGGCTGCGTTGCCGCCGCAGCTTCGCTCATTGCCACATCCGCGCCCGCTGCGGACAACCCACAGATTGCCGCGGCCGTCATGGCGCTTGCGCGCGCGCAATGGGCGGCAGAGATTGCCGGAAAATCGGGTGCCGAGCAGAATGTATCGCTGGCCGACGACTATACCGAGTTCAACCCGGACTATCCGACCCGGCTCGAGGGGAAGGCAATGGCCACCGCGATGACCGATGCCTTCGGCAGGAATGACGTGGCGGTCTATTCCGACATGCAGAATCCGAAAGTGCAGGTCTATGGCGATACGGCGATTCTCACATACAATTTCGCTGGAATCCGTCGGGATGCATCCGGCAAGACGAATGCCAACACAGCCAAATCGACGCGCGTCTATGTAAAAATGGGCAACGAATGGAAGCTGGTCCATGCCAACTTCGCGCCAGTCTCGACCGGAAACTGATGCACCGGGCGGAGGCGAGTCCCCTCGCTTCCGCCCGCTCCGTCACAGGGCCAGCCGCCTCAATCGCAGCGCATTTCCGATCACCGAAACCGAGCTAAAGCTCATCGCGGCTGCCGCGATCATCGGGCTCAACAACAGCCCGAATGCCGGATGGAGCAGCCCCGCTGCCACCGGAACGCCCAAGGCGTTGTAGACGAAGGCGAAGAACAGGTTCTGCCGGATATTGCGCATTGTCGCCCGGCTCAGGTGGCGCGCCTTGGCAAGGCCCATAAGGTCTCCCTTGACTAGCGTTATCCCCGCACTTTCGATTGCGACATCGGTCCCCGTTCCCATCGCAATGCCGACTTCGGCCGCTGCAAGCGCGGGCGCGTCGTTGACACCGTCACCCGCCATTGCGACGACTCGGCCCGCGTGTCGCAACTCCGATATAATCCGATGCTTGTCCTCGGGTGAAACATTGGCACGAACATCCTCGATCCCTACGGCCGCGCCGACGGCTTTCGCCGTTGCCTCGCTGTCTCCCGTCAGCATGACGACATCCACACCTTCGCCGCGCAAGGCGGAAACGGCAGTGATCGTTGTCGGCTTGATCGGATCGGCGACGCCGATAAGCCCGGCCGATACTCCGTCCACCGCAACGAACATGAGAGTGTGTCCCTGGGTTCGCGATGCATTGGCTTGCGCAACCAAAGCGTCGTCGAGAAGGTCCAGGCGGGTCATCATCTTCTCGTTTCCGATGGCAACTTTGCGCCCTGCAACCAGCGCCTCGGTGCCCATGCCGGTCAATGACTTGAAGCCCGATGCTTCGTCCCGGGGGATTCCACGGTCTTCTGCTCCCCTGACGATAGCAGCGGCCAGCGGATGCTCGCTTTGCCGTTCGACTGCCGCCACAAGCCGAAGCAGCCCCGCCTCATCGATCGCGCCTATGGGCTCGACGCTCACAAGTTCCGGCCGGCCCAGTGTCAGCGTGCCTGTCTTGTCCACGACCAGCGTATCGACCTTTTCAAACCGCTCGAGCGCTTCGGCGTTCTTGATCAGGATTCCATTCTGCGCGCCCTTGCCGACCCCCACCATGATCGACATCGGTGTCGCCAGCCCCAGCGCGCAGGGGCAGGCAATGATCAGGACGGCAACTGCGTTCACCAGGCCATAGGCCAGCGCGGGCTCGGGCCCCCAAAGCGCCCAGGCCCCGAACGTCAAGAGCGCAACCGCCACGACAAGCGGCACGAACCATCCCGAAACCTGGTCGGCAAGCCTTTGGATCGGTGCTCGGCTGCGCTGCGCCTCCGCCACCATCTGTACGATCTTGGCAAGCAATGTATCCTTGCCGACACGTTCGGCCACCATGATGAAGCTGCCTGTCTGGTTGACGGTCCCGCCCGTCACCGGACCCCCCGGCCGCTTGGCGACCGGAATGGGTTCGCCCGTTATCATCGCCTCGTCGACGCTGCTCGATCCCTCAAGGACCCGGCCATCGACGGGAATTTTGTCGCCGGGGCGGATGCGCAACCGATCCCCCTCTTTGACCATGTCGAGCGAGATTTCCTCGTCTCCGTCCGCCGTGACGCGCAAGGCCTTTGGCGGCGCAAGTTCGAGGAGAGCCCGCAAGGCCCCCGAAGTCTGCCCGCGCGCGCGGAGTTCGAGCACCTGGCCGAGCAGGACCAGCGTCGTGATCACCGCCGCTGCCTCGAAATACACCCCGACCTGCCCGTGCATGTCGCGAAACGATGCGGGGAACACGCCCGGCGCCAGCACCGCGGCCACGCTGAAGAGATAAGCCACCGCGACGCCAAGCGAGATCAGCGTGAACATGTTGAGATGGCGGCTCCGCAGCGATTGCGCTCCGCGCACGAAAAAAGGCCAGGCGCCCCAAAAGACGACGGGCGTCGCGACGGCCATTTGCAGCCAGCGGACGGTATTTGCGGGAAGCCCCGGCGCGAACGGCCTGGCCATGAGCATTTCGCTCATGACATAGGCGAACAATGGAAAGGAAAGCGCCCCGCTGATCCAGAACCGCCGTCGCATGTCCAGATATTCCGGGTCAGGCCCCTCAACGAGCGATGCCGTTTCGGGCTCCAGCGCCATCCCGCAGATCGGGCACGAGCCGGGCCCGATCTGCCGTATCTCGGGATGCATCGGGCAGGTGTAGATCGTGCCTTCGGGAAGAGCGGCAGGCGCATTTCCCTTGCCCGCGAGATAATGCGCCGGATCGGCCGCGAACTTTGCCTTGCAACCGGCGGAGCAGAAATAATGCATCTGCCCTTCGTGCTCCAGACGGTGCGTCGTGCGGGCGGGATCGGTCGCCATCCCGCACACCGGGTCGGTTTCCGCGGTTTTGAGGTGATGTTCGTTAGTCATGCACCCTGCTCCTAGGCGCAAAGGCTCACGAACATAGAGCGCGTGTCAAGGCAGGCGCGCGGCCATGCAGAAAATGCTGGTCTTAGCGGCCCCCTCAGGAATACGCGGGAAGCGTTCTTCGTCTGCGCCTAGCCGTCACGCCTATCAGGCCGAATCCCAGGATCATCATCGACCAGGTGGCCGGTTCCGGAACAACCGAAACACCGCCAAGCCGCACCTGTTTCAGCGAATCGACGGCGGCCCCGGTGGGATTCAGCGTGAAGGCAATATCCGTGATCACGTCCCCACCGGTCGTATAGCCGCTGAACCAGTTGTTCCCGTTTCCGGCGAGAGCGTAGATCGGGTATGGAGAGGTGGTCGTCAGCACCCCGTTCGCGCCCGTGATCGTGAAGGTCACGGTGGTCGCTTCGGCCGGCGGCGGATTGCCTGGCACGCCCTCAAGGTTGAATTCGAAGGCCGTGAACGATCCCCCGTTCGTCAGGAAAAAATTGAGGCTGCCTGTCAAGACACCGCTTGTGCCGGTAACGCTCGATTGGCCGCCCTGGGCGACCAGCGTGTTGGTACCCATGACCGTGACCGCAGTACCGGCATTCGTCGTCCCGAAAACGGTCGTTGCGGTCTGCACGCCCGTATTGAACAAGAGGTTCTCGTTAGTGGTGCCGCAATTCTGCGCCGCGCAGACGATCAACGCGGCAGAGGCGGGCGAAACCCCCAGGAACGCCGCCGCAATGCCGGCAGCAATCATGCTTCTGTTCACTGGAATCTCCCTTTTCGTTTGCGACTCGAATCGAGAGGACGAACTATTTTAGCAGGGCGCGGCTTTCTCCAACAGGCGGCCATTGCGCAATTAACCAATAATTGTTCCAATTCGGGACAATCCGTGCCGCATCCGCTGCGGACGGAGCCTAGCTCTCCCGCGCTGCGTATCGGACCCTGCCCGCTTTCCCCTTGCACTTGTCGCTGAATTCCGCCAATGGCGCGCCTCCCGGAAGGGAATCGAAGAAAGCCGGAGGGGCGTTCGCATGGTGCGGCGTCAGCGATCGGCATGGAAAGGCAAGACTTATGGCTCTTTACGAGCATGTTTTTCTTGCGCGTCAGGATCTGGCCCAGGCCCAGGTGGACGCGCTGGCGGCGAACGCCACCGAAATCATCGAGAAGAATGGCGGCAAGGTCGTGAAGACCGAGACCTGGGGCCTGCGCAGCCTCGCCTACAAGATCGCCAAGAACCGCAAGGCGCACTATGTGCTGCTTGAGCTGGACGCACCGGGCACGGTCGTCGCCGAGCTGGAGCGCCAGACCCAGATCAACGAAGACGTGATCCGCTACATGACGGTGAAGGTCGACGCGCACGAAGCCGGCCCGTCGGTGATGATGCGCAAATCCGATCGGCGCGATCGCGAAGATCGTCCGCGCCGTGACCGTGATGATCGTCCGCGTCGCGACGACATGTTCGGAGGAGATGAATAATCATGGCACGTCCATTTTTCCGCCGCCGCAAGAGCTGCCCCTTCGCCGCCAAGGATGCGCCGAAGATCGATTACAAGGATGTCCGCCTGCTTCAGGGATTCGTCTCCGAACGCGGCAAGATCGTCCCGTCGCGCATCACTGCCGTTTCCGCAAAGAAGCAGCGTGAGCTCGCCCAGGCCATCAAGCGCGCACGCCATCTCGGCCTGCTGCCCTATCTCGTGAAATAAGGAGCAAGAACGATGGAAGTCATTTTGCTCGAACGCGTCGAAAAGCTTGGCCAGATCGGTGACGTTGTTACCGTCAAGAACGGCTTTGCCCGCAATTTCCTGTTGCCGCGCGGCAAGGCGCTCCGCTCGAACGCGGCCAATCTCAAGGTCTTCGAAGCCAACAAGGCGAAGATCGTTGCAGACAATGAAGCGAAACGCGGTGAAGCCGAAAAGGCCGCAAAGACCGTTGACGGCACCGCCGTCACCCTGATCCGTCAGGCATCGAACACCGGCCAGCTTTATGGTTCGGTTGCTGTGCGCGACATTGTCGAGGCGCTGGAAGCCGAAGGCAAGAAGGTCACTCGCCAGCAGGTCGTTCTGGACAAGCCGATCAAGGCGATCGGCGTCTACGAAGTGAAGGTTTCGCTCCACGCGGAGGTCTCCGTCATCGTCAAGGTGAACGTCGCCCGCTCGCCGGAAGAAGCAGAACTTCAGTCGCAGGGCGTCGATGTTATGGCGCAGATGTTCGAAAAGGACACCGCAGGCTTCATCGAGGATTTCGATCCGAACGCCGAACCCGGCGTGATCGCCGGCGAAGAGCCCGAAGCGGCACCTGCCGCGGAAGCGGCTGCTGCAACCGAAGAAGAAGTCTCAGCAGCCGAAACTTCCGAATAGCAGGCCGCGGCCAATGTTCCGGTTGATCCCGGTCCTATCGCCTGAACAAGTGACGCAGCTTCGCGAGATCGCAGCTGCGTCACGGTTCGTCGACGGACGGGTCTCCAACCCGCACTCTACCGTCAAAAACAATCTTCAGCTCCACGATTCCTCGGGACAGGAGAAGGCAGGCGAAATCCTGCGGCAGGCTCTCCTTGCGAGCGAGGAGTTTCGGGATTTCACGCTTCCCAAGGCGATCGCCCCACCTCTATTGGCACGCTATGAACCAAGCATGCATTACGGGCTCCACACCGATGCGGCGCTCATGCAGTTTCCGCGCGGCGTCGTTCGTGCCGATGTCAGTTGCACAGTCTTTCTGAACGATCCGGCGAGTTACGATGGCGGCGCACTTCGCGTGATGATCGGGATGACTCCGGTTTCCTTCAAGGAAGCTCCAGGCGTCGCGGTGATTTATCCCTCGACCACGCTGCACGAAGTGGAGCCCGTAACGCGCGGAGAACGGCTGGTCGGCCTCACCTTCATCCAGAGCTTCGTTTCCGATCCCGCGAAGCGCGAGATCCTGTTCGAGCTCAACAACGTCGCAGGGCTCGAAGGTCTGAAGATGGCGCCGGACAATTATGTCCGGCTAAGGGCCATTCGCGACAATCTCGAGCGACGCTGGTCCGACGCACCTTAAGTTCCGCTGCTAGAGTTCGGCTTCGAGCCACCCCTTCAGTGCCGATTTGGGGGCAGCGCCAACCTTGGTCGCCGCTGGGGTTCCGTTTTTGAACAGGATCATTGTCGGGATTCCGCGCACTCCATACCGGGAGGGAGCGTCGGGGTTCTCGTCGATGTTGATCTTGGCGATCGTCACCTTGCCCGCAAGCTCGTCGCTGATCTCTTCGAGGCTCGGTCCGATCATCTTGCACGGCCCGCACCACTCCGCCCAGAAATCGACGAGCACAGGCCCGCCCGCATTGATCACATCGGTTGCGAAACTCTGGTCGGTAATCTTCTTGGTGGCCATTGGGGATTCTCCTTGCTTGGCACCCAATTTAGGCAGCCGTTCCGACATTCTCAACCGGTTGGCGCCAATTTGTCCCGTTGATCGCCATAGCCGGGCTTGTGTGACTCAAGATCAGCGCCGGACAGGTGAATGAGCCTCGGTTCGGTGGTGTAAAGCAATGCGGCGCGGACATGGTGGTCGGGAAAAATGCCCCGAAGTACTGCAACATAGGCTGCCATCTGCGCCTTGTAATTGGCCGGGACGGCATCGGCCGATTCGGGCACGCGTCGCCCGGTCTTGAAGTCCACAACCAGCACCTGTGTCTCATCCACTAGCAAGCGGTCGACGGTGCCGACAATCACCTCCCCGTTCACGACGCCGGCCAACGGGGCCTCCGCCAGCGCATCGGGCGCGAAGATCGCCGCAAAGGCCGATTCCTCGAGAACACGCAGCGCGTCGGCGACAAGCGCCTGACGCGTTACCGCGTCGTTCACGCCCGCGGATTCACGCAACCACCTGTCCGCGCTTTCAGGCCGCCTTGCAGGATCAACAGCGGGGAGACGCTCGAACAAGCCGTGGAGCAAAGCGCCACGCTCCGCTGCCAGCCGCATTTCAGGCGAAGGCGGCGGATCTGAAACGCTATCGGCGGGCAGGATTGCGGACGGCGCCAGGGGGCGCGGTGGGCGGGCCTCTTCGGGAGCAGGCGATCGCAGCCATTCGGGCAATCTAGCCATTGGCGCAGCGTTTTTTCGGGTCGGTTCGGACGCCCTGGGTTCCGCCTCATGATGAATAAGCGTGCGCGTGCCTTCGATTTGGTCGATCCCCATTGCCGCCATCGCGCGATCAACTTGCACGTGCCAGCAATTCTCGCCCATGCCGCTCCTATGCTGCCGCGGCTTGAGCGCACCGCCGACAAACAAATGCTCTTCGGCGCGGGTGAGCGCGACGTAGAGTAGCCGCCAGTTTTCTTCGAGCTCACGCACGTCGCTGGCCTCCGCGGACGCCTTCAGCGAGCCCGACAGCTCTTCCCTACGCGGTCGGAATATCGGCAAGGACAGTACTTCATCAGCTTCCCAATCAAGCTCACGCGACACCTTGAAATCAGGATCACTTGTGGCATCGGCGAGAACGACGATCGGGGCCTGCAGCCCCTTGGCACCGTGGACCGTCATGACACGGACCGCGCCTCCCGGTTGAGCCGAATCGCGCTTGATTTCCACCGC
Organism: Sphingomonadaceae bacterium; assembly: GCA_041916635.1. GTDB lineage: Bacteria > Pseudomonadota > Alphaproteobacteria > Sphingomonadales > Sphingomonadaceae > Aquisediminimonas. The sequence continues at coordinate 2,909,816 of JAYRZE010000001.1, forward strand.
GCCACGATCGAACCAGTCGACAAACCCTTGCAGGGATGGCGTCGCCTCGCGCTCGAACGCCAGCGTCTGGTTGGTCAGTTCCTCAATCGGGTCGCGCGCTTCGTCTCCAAGCCGCGCGAGCAATTTGCGCCGACCCTCCATCGGGCCGGAAAGAATTGCCTCGAGAAAGCGGTGCGGCGTCGTGAGGTCAGCCACACCAAGCAGATCGAGCAGCACCTGTGGCTTGTGCTCCCCCAGATGCTGCCAGAGCGAAACACCGGTGCGCTGCTTGCCCCTTTCATACAGATCTGCTTGCGACCAGCCCAGGAGCGGCGAGACGAGGAGCGACGCAAGGTTCAGGTCGTCATCGGGCTGTAGGACGAAACGGATGCAGGCCATCAGATCCTGTACAGCTATCGGCGCATTGAGCCTCAGGCGGTCCACGCCCGCCACGGGAACGTCGGCTTCATAGAGGCGCGAGACGATCGTCCGTGCGAGATCGCCACGCTTGCGCACGAGAATGAGGACATCGCCCGGTTCGGCATCGCGCGCTTCGTTGCGCAGGCGAAGCCGGTCCGGTCCGCGTGTCCAGCTCCAGATGCGTTCGGCAAGGTCCGATGAGAATTTCAGCTCGGCATCCGAAAGCCAGCTTTCCTCTGCGCCATCGTCTTCGACGCCGGGCAGGTTCGGCTCCACAGGCGACCAGAGTGTTACGCTGCCCGATTGTCCCGCCCTTGCGCTGATATGCCGGCGGGGAGGCGTGTCCAGTCCCATTGCAGCCGGGGATATGGTTTCGATGAGCTGGTTTACGAGGTCCAGCACCGGCCGTCCCGAACGGAACGATTGCGCCAGCGAAAGATCGAGAACGTCCCGTTCCGCACTCGCCGCAAGATCGGAAAAATGGGCCTTGGCCTTTTCGAACTCCTTGGGATCGGTTCCCTGGAAACCGAATATGGCCTGCTTGTAATCACCAACCGTAAACAGGGTCCGGACCGTTCCCGTTCTGGCGCCTTCGCCGGCGTAGAACTCCCCCGCGATGGCCTTCACGATGTCCCATTGCCGGGCGTTGGTATCCTGCGCTTCGTCGACAAGGACATGGTCGGTCGTCTGGTCAAGCTTGTAGCGGATCCAGTCTCCCATACCCCGCGTTTCCAGCAGCTTGACGGTGTGCTTGATCAGGTCGTTGAAATCGACGACTCCCGCCGCGCGCTTTGCGTCGGCATAAGCGCGGGCATAGGTTTGGCCGACCGTAAGGGCATTGGCGAGGTGCGGCGCGATCTCCGCAGCACTCTTCAACTGCAACAAGCGCAACAACCAATCGTCTAACCCGTCGACCAATCGAGTGTAGTCCGGATCTTCCGGAATAGTGATGCGACGCGTATCATCGCTTGTCTGCCAAGCCAGCCTGAGATCACGAAGCGCCGCGTACCTTTGCGCGTTATCAAATCGAAGCCAATCCGAGATGATTTTTGCCGACTTCTGCCCACTCGCGTTGGGAGTGCCCGCCTTTGTCCGCCACTCGGCGTTGAGCAAACGGACGCGATCGAGCGACTCCCGATCAAAGCCCCCATCGGAACAGGCGGTCGTCACCGTACCTTCAATATCCTCGATCCCGTTCGAAAGCGTCCGGCGGACCCAAGACTCGATACCCTGGGCGGGTCCCAGTGCTTCCATCGCCTCCGGGTCGCGCGCGCTTCGCTCCAGCAGCCTCCGCGTACCGTCTTCGCCCAACCTACGGCTCAATTGCTGGAGCCGTCTGATCAGGCTGACCTGCCCACTCCGCTCGGCATCTGCCACCATTTCGGCCAGCACCGATTGGGCAAGTGCGGCTTCCTCGCGCCCTTCGATCGCCCTGAAGCCGGGAATCAGGCTGGCCTCTGCCGGAAAGCCGGCAAGCAGCGACTGGCAGAAGCTGTGAATCGTCTGGATGCGCAGCCCGCTGCCGCGCGCGTCGAGTACCCTGGCGAAAAGCGTCCGTGCTTTCGCCCTTGCTTCTGGGCCAGACTCTTCGCCCAGCGCTTCCAGGTCCTTGAAAAGCAGGTTCGAGGGCAAGCGGACCCAAGCGCCGAGAATCTCGTTGATGCGGTTAGCCATTTCGGCGGCGCCGGCCTTGGTGAATGTCAGGCAAAGGATCGATTCCGGGCGCGCATCGTGGAGGAGAAGACGCAGTACGCGCGCGGTAAGGACCTGAGTCTTGCCGGTACCGGCAGATGCCGAAAGCCAGACGTCGCTCGACGCCGGATGCGACGCGTCCGCCTGTTCGCCTCTCAGCCGCGGAAACGCTTTATGGGTATCGGCTTTAGACATCGCGGCCCTGCCATTCTTCCATCCGCATCAGCTGGTCGAAATCGGCCCAAGCATATTCGGGGCGGAGCTTCGCCTTGAACGGCTCGTTTCCGGTAAGCCATTTCCCAGCGGCCTCTCGAAACTTGCCTGCAATGAATTCGACAAACGCCTCCGGCTCCTTGACGGCCGTCCTGCCCGTGACCGGTGACGTGACCTTCCCGAATTGCCCCGTTCTCGAGTCTCGTGCGAGCGACCAATATTCGAATGCACCACCCTCACCCGTCACGCCCTCGAAACCGCCCTGCTCTGCGATCAGGCCGATCAGACCGAGCTGCATGGCAAAGCCGGCGGCGACCTGCTTGTTGTTCGGCCCCTCCCCTGTCTTGTAATCGACGATCGCCAGCCGTCCATTGGCCAGTCGGTCAATCCGGTCGGCCCGCCCACGGATTTTGACACCCGCAACTTCGGCCTGTCCCGACTTCTCAGCTACAAGCGGCGTTCTGCCTTCTGCTTGGTGCTCAGCCACGCGTTGTTCAATCCACTCAGCAGCTTCGCTGAGACGCGGAAGCCAGAGTGCGCGGACAAGCGGATGGATCGTGCCGTCCGAGAGCGCTTCTTCCATGCGCGCGACCAACGCACCGGGACGATAGCCATCGTCCCTTGCCCAACGTTCCAGCACGCCATGGATCAGGCTGCCGCGCCACGCCGGGCCGGGATCGGCATCGACGGGCTCAAGGGCGTTCAGGCCAAGCATCGCGCTTGCGTAGAAGGCGAACGGATCGGCACTCAGCCGATCCACGGCAGTGACGGATATCTCGCGCGGCCGTTCTTCCAGAGGTGGGCAGGGCGCTGGGCGCTGGGCGCGGTCCGGCTTGCCGGTACAGGCATCGATCGCTTGCGCGATCCCGTCATAGGGCGTTTGGGGCGGTTCCAGCCCCCCCGTCATCGTTTCGAGGCGCAACCAGAAGCGTGAGGCGATCGTCGGACCTCGCGCGTCGCGCCGGGCCCGCGTCATGAGCACGCTAGGTGCGCCGAGCGCGCTGGCCAGGTCGTGCGCCGCAAGGCCGATCCGGCGCTCAAGGCTGGACAGGCCGAGTTCCCGCCTGATCCGGGGCGCAAGCCAGGGATCGGGCGCAGGCAGTTGTGGCCAGGTTCCTTCGTTGAGGCCGCCAAGAATGACAAGGTCCGCCGATTGCAGCTTCGCTTCCAGCAAGCCCCAGATGAATACGCGCGGATGTCCGCCATAGCCTGGGCGGATGGCAATCCCGTCCATCAACTGCCGCAGCACTTGCGGCAGAGATGCCAGTGACATGCCTTCGGGCCCTTGCGGCGCGCCCAGTTCGAGCTCGGCAATCAGTGCAGCCAGCTCCCGTCCGGCAGGTCCGGACCAGAGCGCCTCTCCGGCTAGCGCCCCCGCCACTTCGCGCAACGTAGCGATCATCCCGGGCAGATTCCGGTCTGCCATCCGTTCAAGCGGCGCTAGGACTGTCGACGTGTCGGCCCACCAATCCCGCACTCCTTGCCTGCTGGGCCGTGTACGACTGTCCCCGCCCAGAAGGAATTGCGCCATCCCTTCCAGCCCCGGGGCAGGGCGCGGTCCCCGCACGACAAGGTCGAGCTTGCGAACCCGATCGAGCCATTCCCGCCGCTCCTCGCCCTGACGGACCAATGGATGCTTCAACAGGGCGAGCAGCGCGGAAGGTGCAAAATGCTCCACGGCCGCTTCGGCCAAGGCAAGCAGCAGCGTCCCGCTCGGGGTTGCCGCAAGGCTTTGCCCCGCCGAATCGTCGGCCTGGATCTGCCAGCGCTGCAAATGCGCCGAAACCCTGGACGCAAGATCCCGGTCGGGCGTGACAAGCGCCACCGTCTCCGCTGGACGCTCGATTGCTTCGCGAATGGCAAGGGCGATGGCCTGCGCCTCTTCCGCCGGATTGCTCAGCTCAAGCGCGGTGACGCCCGCCAGATTACGGTCCTTCTGTTCAAGCTCGATCCAGTTCCGTGTCGCCTCTGCCGGAGCGAAGGCGTGACTGATTGCCCGGGCACGTTTTGCCGTGGAGGCGATATCGCCGCTCCACTTCCACCGCTGGACCTCGCCGCGACCAACTTTCATGCGCGACAGAAGCTGATGCAGGTGGAACTGTGGATGCGTTTCGATTGCCGGTTCGGCCTCGCTGCCACCGATCGCCGCCCATTCCTCATCCGATATGTCCAGATCGAGGCCGGCAAGCACGACCTCGCCATTGGCGCTTCGCGCGACAGTGGCAAGCAACTCGACCACTGCGGGCGCGGCGGTGCTGATGCCTGCTGCTGCGACGAAACCCTTTGGCGGATCCTGGCGCCAGCGCGCTGCCACTTGCTTGAGCTGGCGGTTGCGCCGGTCCGCAAGATCGATCCGCCCGAGTTTTTCAAGCTCCCGCGGCCACAAATCGAGGATCGCCTTCAACTGTTCCAGAGAGGTATTCCAATGCGTCGAAAGCTCCCCGGAGAGGTTGAGTTCGCGAAGTTTCGATGGCGCGACATCCTCGACGATCAGCTGGTCAAGCGTGCGCGCCAGATCGGCCGCGAGGCGCATCGCTTCGGCACCGTCGACATGCCGATCGCGCTGGATGAGACGCGCAAGGATAAGCTGGCGCTGAAGCGACTCAATTGCAGGAGGCAACGGCTCGTCGCCGATCGCGTCGAGCGCCGCGCCTGCCTTTTCATTGAGCTCGCTATCCCCAACGGCCACGAGCCTGGGCAGGAGCAAACCTTGTTCGGCCTGTCGTACAAAGGCTTCGCGGATCGCCTGCCCTGCCCGGTTGTTGGGAACAAGAATCGTGCCCTCTGCAAGTGCCATGCGGTCGCGGCCATGCCGCGCAAGGATGCCGGCCACCAGCGCATCGGCAAAGGCCCGTATCGGCGGGATCGTGTAAACGGCCGGACCGGGCCGATCAGCCATCGGCCAACATTGCCTCGGTCTTGGGAATTGCGGCAGGCGTCCCGACATCGAACCACAGCCCCTGATGGACAACGCCGAAGCAACGCCCCACGGAAATTGCGCGGTCCCAGAACACATTGGTCGAAAATACTGTGGCAGGCGGATCGACAAGCAGGCGTTGCGAGAGCATTTGGATGCCAGTCCAGACATAGGGTGCCATCCGGCCCGGCTTTCGGCGCGACAGGCGGCCCCAGGGGTCCATCTGGAAATCGCCCCGGCCGCTATGGTTGTGCGCCCGTGCGAGCGGCACAAGCAGCATCAGCGCGTCCATCCGGTCATCGTCCCACTGCGAGGCGAGAAGCCGGATACCGTCGACAGGCCCATCGACCCAGAAATTGTCAGTGTTGACGCACAGAAAGGGGTCGTCGCGCAGCAGCGCCTTCGCCTTCATCAGCCCGCCCCCGGTCTCGAGAAGCTCGTCGCGTTCATCAGAAATCACGACATCGAAATCGCGCGCACGCGACTTGAGATGCGCTTCGAGCGAATCCGCGAAATAATGAACGTTCACCACAATCCGCCCCACACCGGCAGCGCGTAGATGATCAAGGACGTGATCGAGGAGCGTTGTACCTGCGACCTCGATCAAAGGTTTGGGGCGCGTCGCGGTCAGCGGCCGCATGCGCGTTCCCTTGCCCGCCGCCATCACCATTGCGGTGCTCGGCACTTCTGCTTCGAGCTTGGGCCGGACGGTCAGTGGCTTGCGGACACGGCTCATTCGACAAATGCCTCCCATGCGGGCGCACGCTTGCCGGCCGGAACATGGACATCCATCCACGCCTTGGCCGGCGCGAGAGCCGGATGCGCAAGGCTCCGCTCGACATAGGCCCAGACGCGCGGCTGGAAGGCTCGGTATCGCGGCTTGTTATCGCGCTTCCACAGCCTTGTGAAAATGCCGAGAATCTTGAGATTCCTCTGAACACCGAGCAGGTGATAAGCCGCCTCGAACCCATCCGCCGGTTGCGCAAGCGAAAGGTAATGCGCGAACATCTCCGCCTCTATTTCCAGCGATACCGTCCGGCGAGCGTCCTGCAGCATCGAAACAAGATCGTAGGCCGGATGCCCGGCAAGCGCGTCCTGAAAATCGAGCAGGCCGAGCCGATCACGCCCCTCGCGCCCTTCGATCAGCATGATATTCTCGGCATGATAGTCACGCAGCACTGTCACGGGATTCGCTTGCGCGGCGAGAACTGGGACAAGCAGTTCGGACCAGAGTGCCTCATAGGACTCGCGATCGGGCGAAAGCCCTACTGCCGGGCAATACCATTCGGTGAAAAGGCCAAGTTCACGCTGATAATCGGCCAGCGAATAGGGCGCGATTGCCATGGCGGGCCTCTTTGCAAGGTCCACAAGCAATTCGGTCACATCGCGATAAAGCGGGCGTTCGAGCGCAGGGTTCGCGTCGATCGCTTCCCGCATCCGGCTGGCTCCGAAATCCTCGATCAGCACCAAGCCCAAATCGAGATCGACCGCGAGGATGCGCGGGGCGGAAAAACCCTGTTCTACAAGCCATTGCGCAACGGTGATGAAGGGCTTCGGATCCTCATGAGGAGGAGGCGCATCCATCAGGACGGCATGTCGGTCTCCCAGTACGGCTCGAAAGTAGCGCCGGAACGAAGCGTCTCCGGCCAAAGGCAATATCTGCGCGCCGGACCAGCCAGCACGGGCGAGAAATCCGGGGGCCGTTTCCGGCGGAATCATCGAAACGGGCATCGCGTCTCCCAAGACGGCGGGATCGAAACTGTCAAGCGCCGCGCACCCGTTCCAATATCATCCAGCCTGATTTTCAGGGCCTCGGGCCAAAGGCGATCGCCCAGCCGTTCGGGCCATTCGATCAATAGCGCCAAGTCCGACAAGGCGTCGTCAAGACCAAGCTCCTCAGCTTCCTCCGCACATTCCAGCCGATAGAGGTCGACATGCCAGACCGGAATCCTGACGGCTGGCGGCGCATAGGGAATGACAAGCGCGAAACTGGGGCTGGGCACGTCTCCGTCAAATCCCAAGCCCAGCAAAATGCCACGCGCGAGGCATGTCTTGCCCGCACCGAGATCGCCCGACAGCGCAATCACGTCTCCGCGACGGAGAGTCCTTGCCAACGTCCGACCAGCCGCTTCGGTCGCCTCGGCATCGCGAAGGATCATCGTGGCAGTTCGATCCGAACGAGCGTTCCCTGCCCAGGCTCGGAGACGAGCGACATGCTACCGCCATGCGTTTCGACGAACTGCTTGGCTAGAGGAAGGCCAAGGCCCAGCGAAAGGTCAGCTTCGCGGGCTTGGTCGACCCGGCTGAACCGGTCCAGCGCTGCGGTCTGCTGTGCCGTGTCCATCCCTGGACCATTGTCCGAAACGATGATCACGGCTCGCTCGGCATCCCCTTCGGCATGAAGAAGGATGCGCCCATCCTTGGGGGTATAGGTCAGGCTGTTTTCGAGCAAATGGTCGACCGCCTGGCGCAATCGTTTCGCATCACCGTTGATCATGCCGACCTGCTGATCGATTTCCACGGCCAGATCGATCGCCTTCGCGACTGCCGTCGTCCGATGATCGCGCGCTGCATCATGCAGCAGCATTGCAAGATCGACCGGCTTGCGATCGAGGGGCAACTGTCCGGCGTCGCTTTGGGTCAGATCGAGCACGCGATCGACAAGGCCGCCGAGTCGGGCCGCCGAATCGAGAATCGCCGCAACATATTCCCGCCCCTGCGGAGGGAGATCGCCGCCAAAGCCCTGCTGCAACATCTCCGCAAATCCGCTGATCGAGGTGAGCGGCGTGCGGAGCTCATAGCTCATATTAGCCACAAAGGCGGTCTTGACCTTGTTGGCTTCTTCAAGGGCATCCGCCCGCTCGCGCAGGACGCTTTCGACCCTGCGGCTGTCGGAGATATCGAGCATGGTGAACAGGGCGTTCCCGTCCGGAAGCGGCACAGCGGCGAATTCGAAGTGGCGGCCGTTTTTCAGCGCCAGTCGTCCGCTGCGCTGTTGCCGCTCGACCGTTGCCGCGCGGACCATTTCGCGAATCAGGGCGCCTCGCGACGGATTGGTGAGCCGCGACGATGCCACCTCCGCCAGCGCATCGACATGCGGATGGCCGGCGAGGAACTCCTCGTCGAAATCCCAGACCTGTCTGAAGCTGTTGTTCCAGAGGTGAAGCCGCCCATCCGATTCGAAAACGCCAACCGCCTCGAACATGTTGTCGAACGTGGCTGTGCGCACGCGAAGCAGCGTATCGCGGGCACTGGCCAGTTGCGCCTGCTCCGTCCGGTCCTCGAAGATCGCCAGAAGCCCACCATCGGGCAGCGGCTGGGCCACAATCCGCAAATGCGCGCCATCCGGGAGCAGCCAGTTCTCTTCCTGCGCTCCTTCGGTTGCCGTGAACCATTCGCGCCGCTCGGCCTTCCAGCCCGGAAAGTCCCTCGTTTCCGGGACGCGATTGGCTTCGCGCATCCGGTCGAGCAACCGGTCGAAATCGGGCCGTTCGGCAACCCATTCGGGCTTGAGTGCAAACTGCCGCTGAAAAGGCTGGTTGCAGAACAGCAGCACCCGGTCGGCCCCGAATTGTGCGACACCCGCCGACAGTCGGTCGAGCGTGTCGCGCTGGGAGGCAACGAAGCGCCGGAAAGCCGTGTTAGCCCGCTCCACTTCCTCGACATCCATCGCAAATCCTGCCACGCCCGCATCGCCGAGCGGAACGTCGACAATCCTTGCCGCGCGCCGCTCGCCGGCGATCGTGATCGGCACGACCCGGCTGACAGGCTGGTTGGTTTCGCGCGCCCTTTGCGGCGCGGCGAGCGGGCTGGCCTCGGTGCCAGCATCGACCAGCTCAAGCCCACGCGCGATCACATCGGTTGCTGACTCCGCCTCGACCGCGCGAACATATGCGTTGTTCACCAGCGCAATGCGCATGTCCGGCCCCCGGTGCCACATAGGCATCGGTGCGGCTTCTATCAGCCCCGACAGGCGGTCGAAGGCGAGCTTCAGGCGTGCACTTTCTTCGCCCAGCCGTCCAATCTCCGCCTGGCTTTCGGTCGCGTCGAACCACCAGAGGATGACCGCACCGTTCGAACCCAACCGCACGGCCGCCGGTGCACCGCGGACAAGGAGCGTACGCGAGGAACCCTGTGCGCGGATCGCCCGGGTGAAGCTCCGCCCCGTCCGCTGGACGGCCGACACGTCGCGCACCAGTGCAGACGCATCGTCATCGGTAAGGCCGCAATTATGGCCGGCAAGGTCCGATACGAAATTGGGAACCTTGGGCAAGCCCAACCAGTCCGCCAAGCGGTCCGGCGCCTCAATCCGCCCGTCGTTGCGGACCATCAGCGGAAGCGCCGGGGCCGACTCGAGCAGCGAAGCCAGGCGATCCGCCTGACTGGTGGAGAATTCCGCCCGCTTCCGCAGCTTCAAGCCCGTCCAGACCGCCCAGACCGCAAGTCCCAGCCATATCGCCATCACGGCACCGATCAGCACCGCCATGGTGTGCGACAGGGTCAGCATAGGCACAGGCTCTCGGACATGCCTATCCCTTAAGCGCTGCCGCCCGGTTCTGGAAGGGCAAGCTCAGTAGCGATAATGTTCGGGCTTGAACGGCCCCTGTTCCGGCACGCCGATATAGCTTGCCTGCTTGGACGAGAGCTTGGTCAGCTTCACGCCGAGCTTTTCGAGATGCAGCGCGGCCACCTTTTCGTCGAGGTGCTTCGGCAGAACATAGACCTTGTTCTCATATTCGCTGGACTTCGTGAACAACTCGATCTGCGCCAGCACCTGATTGGTGAAGCTCGACGACATGACAAAGCTCGGGTGCCCTGTCGCACAACCCAGATTGACGAGACGCCCCTTGGCCAAGACGATGATGCGTTTGCCATCGGGAAACTCGACGACGTCCGTGCCCGGCTTGATCTCGTCCCATTTATAGTTGGAGAGCGCCGAGATCTGAATCTCGCTGTCGAAATGGCCAATGTTGCAGACAATCGCCATGTTCTTCATCGCCTTCATGTGATCGGCGGTGATGACATCTTCATTGCCGGTGGCCGTCACGAAAATGTCGGCACGGGTCACGGCTTCTTCCATCGTCACGACTTCATAGCCTTCCATCGCGGCCTGGAGCGCGCAGATCGGATCGATCTCGGTCACCATGACGCGCGCGCCGCCCTGGCGGAGCGATGCAGCCGAGCCCTTGCCGACATCGCCGAACCCGGCAACGCAGGCGACCTTGCCGGCAAGCATCACATCGGTCGCGCGGCGGATCGCATCCACGAGCGATTCCTTGCAGCCGTACAGGTTATCGAACTTCGACTTGGTCACGCTGTCATTCACGTTGATCGCGGGGAAAGGAAGTTTCCCGTCGCGCGCGATCTGGTAAAGGCGATGGACGCCCGTCGTCGTCTCTTCGGAAACGCCTTTGACCGCGTTGACCGAGCGCGAGAGGTAGCCGGGCTTCGCCTTGATGAACGCCTTCAGCGCGCGCTGGAATTCGACTTCTTCCTCGTTGCCGGGCTCGGGTAGCATGTCGCCGGCTTCGACCCGCGCCCCCCAGAGCGCGAACATTGTTGCGTCACCACCATCATCGAGGATCATGTTGGCGGTATGATCGTCGCCCCAATCGAAGATGTGGCCGACATAGTCCCAGTAATCGGCCAGGCTTTCGCCCTTGATCGCGAAAACCGGAATGCCCCGGGCCGCGATCGCGGCGGCAGCATGATCCTGGGTCGAGAATATGTTGCAAGTTGCCCAGCGCACTTCGGCGCCCAGATCGACAAGCGTCTCGATGAGCACTGCCGTCTGGATGGTCATATGAAGCGAGCCCGTGATCCGCGCACCACGAAGCGGCTTGCTCGCGCCGAATTCCTGCCTGAGCGCCATCAGGCCCGGCATTTCAGTTTCGGCAATGTCGATTTCCTTGCGTCCGAAATCGGCAAGGGCAATGTCAGAAATCACATAATCATTCGCGGCCACAACGGGTCTCCGGCTAGGGGTGAGATGGCCCGCCCCCTAACCTCGCCGTTACGCAAATGCAAATATAAAGATTTCTTTATATGCTATTTGCGAGTGGCGATAACCATCGTGCAGCGACGGTCGGTCAGGACCGGTTCGACATTGGCCGCCGTCGCAAGGCGGGCCAATCCCACAAGAGATCCGGCCTCCGACTTCGCAGCGGAAAGGATCGACGCCATGTCGACACAACTCAGCCCTTCGGCGCCCGCTCCATAGCGGTTGGCAATCGATGTCACATAACGATCATAGCCATTCAGCCCGCCCTGATCGGCAAACTGGCGCCGCAATGTATCGTTGACCTGCGTCAGCGCGACGCGGCTTGAGCGAATGAATGCGTTGTAGGCTGGAAGAATGGTCGGATCCGAGGATCTACAGCGCAGCGCGGAAACCATCAACATCGTTTCCATGTCCCGAATTTTCGCGGCATTGATCGCGTGCTCGCCCCAACATGCCGCCTGAGCGGACGTGACCGGCAAAGCGGCAAGGACGGCCGCAGCTAAAGTGGATTTGAAGATTTTCCCCATGACATTCCCCCTGGCGCGATCGATGGGGGAAACGTCTCATGCGGGATTGATCAGATCGTTAAGGACAATGGTTAACGCGTCCGTATTGCACCAAATTCCCCGGCAGTACGTCAATCATGACGCACTGCCGGTTCCGGAACATCAATAATAGGAGCCGCGCAGGCCTGAAAGGCGGACATCCTGAATGCTGCCAAATCGAGACAGGCAGGAAAATTTGCCCTTGTCATAGTCCCGTCCATAACGGTCATAGCGATATCCGTAGCGGTCCCACCCGTCATAACCGCGGGTCCAATGGCCGCGACCGGCCACGACCAGGCGCCCCCGCACTTCATATCCGCCGCGAATCCGGTTTATCGAGGTCACGTCGGTGATACGAGCCCTGCCGAAGCGGCTCGCGTCCCGCTCCGCCGCGCGGACACACTGCTCGACAGCAACGCGGCTGCCATAACCGTTCCGATAATAGCCATAGTCATATCCGCCCCGATCATATCTGCGGTCATACCCGCGATCGCCGTGGGACGCCGCAGAAGCAACAGCCGCAATCCCGCCGATGATCAGGGCGCCCGCGATCACATCTCCGGCATCGATCCCGTCATGGCCCCGATGGCGTCCATTATCGGCCATTGCAGGCGCGGCCGCCGCGATTGTCGTCGCAGCCGCCGCTGCAATCAGCGAAACACTGGAAACCATCTTCATATCAACCTCCATCGGCGCCCTACCAATTACTCCAGGCGCTTGGAGGGGTGTCGCATAGCCAGCATGACCGGATACTGAATTCCATTGTAGGCTGCGGTTCAGCCAAAGAGTCGCTTGGCCCTTGAAATTCAGCGAATCCGCTGTTAGTGGCGCCCGACGAACGGCGTGATACGTATCACGACGATCCCTTTGTTTTTGCCATTTGAACCGAACGTGCGTTTTGTCACGTTCCTGCTGAATTGACCGGAGTGTGACGACTTTATGCAAATTATGGTTCGCGACAACAATGTCGATCAGGCGCTGCGCGCGCTCAAAAAGAAGCTGCAGCGCGAAGGCGTGTATCGCGAAATGAAGCTGCGTCGTCATTACGAAAAGCCGTCGGAAAAGCGCGCCCGCGAAAAGGCCGCCGCGATCCGTCGTGCTCGCAAGATGGACCGCAAGCGCGCCGAGCGCGACGGCGTCCGCTAAGAAGTTTCCGGCTGACGCGGCGCGGCTGCGCCGCTAGGGTCGCCCGACCAATGCAGGCACCAGGGGGCTCCATGTCCGTTACGACCGTTCCGATTCCGCCCGTCGAAAAGGGCTCGCTCGCGAAACTCTGGGGCGGCGTCGCACTGGCCGTCCTGATTGCTGGCGGTGCGGCTTGGTGGGGAACGGAAAAGGCGGTTGCCGGCGCATGCAGTGCAAAGGCATTTGCGCCTGAGGGCGAAATCGAAAAAACGGCGTCGGGGCTCCAGTTCCAGACGGTAAAGCCGGGTGCCGGCGCCAAGCCGACCGATACAGACGTTGTTCTGGTCAGCTACAAGGGCACGCTTGCGAGCGGGAAGGAGTTCGATGCCAACCCACGAGCGGCTTTTCCGGTTCAGGGACTCGTACCCGGCTTTTCCGAAGCGCTGAAACTGATGCAGCGCGGCGGCAGCTACAAGCTCTGTATTCCGCCCGCACTTGGCTATGGCACGCAGGCGAACGAGCGGATCCCCGCAAATTCGACGCTGTTGTTCGATGTCGAGCTGATCGATTTCAAGAGCATGGCCGAAGTTCAGGCGCTCCAGCAGCAGATGCAGAGCCAGCAGGGCGCTCCTGGCGAGTTGCCGCCCGGCATGGTTCCCGGCCAATAAGAACCGCCCCCCGCTTGCCCTGCGCTAGGGCAACCCGGTCTAAAAGCTACTCTGTCTGTTCAGGACGCAGGCTCGTTCCCGCCCGCCCGCCGCGCAGGGCTGTGAACCAGGTCAGCGGGTTCCACAACTGCGTCGTACCGTCGAGCGAGAAGGTAATGAATTCTGCCTTTCCGCCGATATTCTCCCAAGGCACGGGCCCGCCAAGACCGCGATCCTCGATAGAAAATCGACTGTCTGCCGAACGGTCGCGATTGTCGCCCATCAGGAAGACATGGTTGTCGGGGATAGTGATCGCCGGGTAATCGTCGGATTCATACCTGTAGCCGAGGTCGATGGTGTTGTAGCTGCGGCCGTTGGGAAGCGTTTCCCGTACGATTGGCATGCGGCAATACTCGTTGCCGTCCCGTGCGCGCATCTTGAGCCCCGGATACTCCGTCTCGCTGCAAGGCGCATTCTCATCGACGGGAATCAGGGCAAAGCGGACGGGATCGCGCTTCACTGGCACACCGTTCAATATTACGGTGCCGTTCCGCACTTCGAGCCGATCGCCGGGCAGGCCGATCACGCGTTTGATATAGTCTTCCTTGACGCCCGGGGGAGCTGCAATGACGACATCGCCACGCTCAGGCATCTTGCCCCAGATCCGACCCTTCATGAATGGCAGCAGGTGGAAGGTCGGGGAAACGAACGACCAGCCATATGGATATTTGGTCACGACCAAACGGTCACCCACCAACAATCCGGGCATCATCGATTCCGAGGGGATATAAAAGGGCTTGGCAATGAAACTGTGAAACCCGAGCACGGCAAGCAGCAACCAGAACACACCCTTGATTTCAGCCCACCAATCGACCTTGTGCTTTTGCGCTGTTGGCGCGGCTTTGTTCTCGTTCGCAGTCTCGGTCATGTCCGTCACAGGTATCAGTCTTTCGGGTTCGGGATTGCTTCGATGATGACAAAGGCTTGCGCCCATGGATGATCATCGGTGAGCGTGAGATGAATGCGCACCGCATGGCCCTCGGGAATCAAGGCGTCAAGTCTTGCCCTCGCCCCACCCGTCAACGCCAGGGTCGGCGCACCGGATGGCGCATTTACGACTCCGATGTCTTTCATGAAGACGCCGGCCTTGAATCCGGTACCCACGGCTTTGGAGAACGCCTCCTTGGCCGCAAATCTCTTGGCATAGGTCCCGGCCTTAGTGAACGGGCGCCGCGCAGCTTTGGCCCGTTCGATCTCGGTGAACACGCGCAGTTCGAACCGTTCTCCGAAGCGATCAAGCGAATTCTGGATCCGTTCGACATTGCACAGATCGGAACCTAGTCCCACAATCATCGCGCGGCATCCATCAATGAACGCATTTTCGAAACGCTCCGGTCCAAGCCGTCGAAAATTGCCTCCCCGATCAGGAAGTGCCCGATATTGAGTTCGGCGACTTGGGGGATCGCGGCGATCGGTGTCACATTGTCGAAAGTCAGGCCGTGGCCGGCGTGCGGCTCGATTCCGTTCTTGCGAGCAAGCGCGGCCGCATCGGCAATACGGCGGAGCTCATCGGCCCGCGCCGCGCCGTCGAGATGGGCATAGCGGCCGGTGTGGAACTCGACGACCGGCGCTTTCAGCCGGATCGCCGCCTCGATCTGCTTCGGATCGGGCTCGATGAACAGGCTGACCCGGATGTTGGCGGCCGCAAGTTTCGCAACGAAAGGCATGAGGTAAATGTCCTGCCCTGCTGCGTCCAATCCGCCTTCCGTTGTCCGCTCCTCGCGCCGTTCGGGAACGATGCAGGCGGCATGGGGTTTGTGGCGCAACGCTATCTCGAGCATTTCGTCGGTCGCAGCCATTTCGAGATTGAGCGGAATAGCAAGCGCGGCCATCAATCGTTCGAGATCGTCATCGCGAATGTGCCGGCGATCCTCACGCAGATGGGCCGTGATGCCATCCGCGCCGTTTTGCGCGGCAATAAGCGCAGCCTTGACCGGGTCGGGATGATCGCCACCGCGCGCGTTCCGGATCGTCGCGACATGATCGATATTGACGCCGAGACGCAACCTGATTGTCAAACCAGTTCCTTCCTGCTGCCCGGCTTGACCGCCGGAATCGCGGTAAGTTCCGGCGGCAGCTTGTCCGGCTCGTAGCTGGGTACTTCAAGCCTGATCAGGGGGAAGAAAGGAACCCCGAGATCGACGGAGCCGTTGGAACGATCGACCAGGGCGCCAGCAGCCACTACCTTTCCGCCGGCGGCTTCGATCGCGGCAATGGCTTCGCGCGAAGACAAGCCCGTCGTCACGACATCTTCCATCATCAACACACGCTGCCCCGGCGCGATCCGGAAACCGCGGCGCAGTTCGAACACACCATCCGGACGCTCGACGAACAGGGCTTCTACTCCCAGGGCGCGGCCCATCTCGTGACCGATGATGACACCGCCCATTGCCGGGGACACAACAATGTCGATGCTTTTGCGAATCTCCCGAGGCAGGCGCGAAGCCAGTGCGTGGGCGAGTCGGCTCGCGCGGACGGGATCGGCAAGGACTCTGGCGCACTGCAGATAGCGGGAGCTCCGCAATCCGGATGACAAGATGAAATGCCCATCAAGCAGGGCCTCGGCCGCCCGGAATTCCGCCAAAATCTCTTCATCCGTCACGTCTGGAATCCTCATCTCGAAAACGCGCCCTGATAGGCATCGGCGCGAACGGCTGCAAGCAGGCTAAAAAAGTCCTCGAAGCGGCTTGAGGCTCCCGCCGCCCGCGCGTATAGCCCGCCGCGAAGCGGTATGCCGGATGGGGTTTCCCCCAGCAATCCGGCGTCCATGGTTTGGGGGTTCGGACGGAAAACACATGAAAAAAATAAAGCCCTTTATCCTGGCGGTCGGCCTGATGCTTGCGCCGCCGGCCTTGTTGGCACAGACACCGGCAGCCGTTGCGCCCGCGCCCGCCGCCGCATCGCCAGCACCCGTCACGCAAGCGACCCCGACGGCAGCGGCTGAAGCCAAGGCTCCCGAAACGACAATCGGCTCGTCGAAATCCGACCCGAGCATCGGCCAGCCGATCGAAGGAAAGATCGGTCTCCAGCCGCAGGTCACCAAGCTCGGCGAACAGGCCGCGCGGATGCACGACTATATTCTCATGCCGGTGATGGCGGTTATCTCCCTGCTGGTTCTGGGCCTGCTTCTCTTCGTTATGGCGCGGTTCCGCCGCGCCGCGAACCCGGTTGCTTCGAAGACATCGCACAACACCGTGATCGAAGTGATCTGGACGCTGGTCCCGGTGCTGATCCTTGTCGGCATCGCGATTCCGTCAATCAGTCTTCTGGCTGCGCAGTTCAAACCCGCGCCAGCCAATGCGATCACGCTCAAGGCCACGGGCAACCAGTGGTTCTGGTCCTATGAATATCCCGATTATGGCGTGAGCTTCGATGCCAACATGCTGAGCGATGCCGACGCAAAGGCAAAGGGCGAACCCCGCCTTCTCGGCGTCGACAACCGAGTGGTCCTACCGGTCAACACGCCAATCAAGCTCGTCACGACGGGTAGCGACGTGATTCACAGCTGGGCTGTTCCGGCTTTCTGGATCAAGCTCGATTCGGTGCCGGGCCGTCTCAACGAAACGACCTTCACCATCGACAAAGAGGGCGTCTATTACGGCCAGTGCTCCGAGCTTTGTGGCGATCGTCACGGTTTCATGCCGATCGGTGTCGAAGTCGTGAGCAAGGAAGATTTCGCCGCCTGGATTCAGGCCAAGGGCGGAAAAATGCCCGGCGACACGCCGGCTGAGCCCGCCGCGCAATCAACCGCTCCGGCTGCCGCCCCTGTCGCGGCCAAGAATTGAGGGTCTGACCTATGACTGAAGCTGTCGCCACCGCCCACGCCTTCGAAGGCGCTCACGCCCATGATCATCATGGGGCCGACCACAAGCCGGCGTTCTTTGCCCGTTGGTTCATGTCGACCAACCACAAGGACATCGGCACGCTCTACCTTGTATTCGCGATCTTTGCTGGTGTCATCGGCGGTGCGATTTCGGGCATCATGCGTGCCGAGCTTGCACAGCCGGGTATCCAGGTCCTTGAAAACTTTGCCGGATTCATGGGCAGCGACAGCCCGCTGCACATGTGGAATGCCCTGATCACTGCGCACGGCCTGATCATGGTCTTCTTCATGGTCATGCCGGCAATAATCGGTGGCTTTGGCAACTGGTTCGTTCCGATCATGATCGGCGCGCCCGACATGGCCTTTCCGCGGATGAACAATATCAGCTTCTGGCTGCTCGTTCCCTCTTTCATGCTCCTGCTGGGATCGGCCTTCGTTTCGGGCGGCAGCGGTTTGGGCGCAGCTACCGGCTGGACTGTCTATGCGCCGCTTTCAACCAGCGGATCACCCGGTCCGGCCGTCGACATGGCGATCTTCTCGCTCCATCTTGCGGGTGCCTCGTCGATCCTTGGCGCGATCAATTTCATCACGACCATTTTCAACATGCGCGCGCCGGGCATGACGCTCCACAAGATGCCGCTGTTCGTCTGGTCGGTTCTGGTGACGGCTTTCCTGCTGCTTCTTTCGCTGCCGGTCTTGGCCTCTGCCATTACTATGCTGCTCACTGACCGGAATTTCGGCACGACTTTCTTCGATGCGGCTGGTGGTGGCGATCCGGTTCTTTACCAGCACCTCTTCTGGTTCTTCGGCCATCCCGAAGTGTACATCATGATCCTTCCCGGCTTCGGTATTGTGAGCCAGGTGATCTCGACCTTCTCGAAAAAGCCGGTCTTCGGTTATCTCGGCATGGCCTATGCCATGGTCGCGATCGGAGTCGTAGGCTTTATCGTTTGGGCCCATCATATGTACACTGTCGGTCTGGACGTGAATACCAAGATGTACTTCACCGCCGCGACGATGGTCATCGCCGTCCCGACGGGCATCAAGATTTTCAGCTGGATCGCGACGATGTGGGGTGGTTCGCTGTCCTTCAAGACACCGATGATGTGGTCACTCGGTTTCATCTTCATGTTCACGGTCGGTGGCGTGACCGGCGTCCTGCTCGCCAATGGTGGCATCGACAACTATATGCACGATACCTATTACGTGGTGGCACATTTCCACTACGTGCTGTCGCTCGGCGCCGTATTCGCACTGTTTGCGGGTTTCACATACTGGTTCCCGAAGATGAGCGGCCGGATGCTTTCCGAAGTACTTGGCCAGATTCACTTCTGGATCTTCTTCATCGGCGTGAATGTGATGTTTTTTCCGCAGCACTTTCTTGGCCTTCAGGGCATGCCGCGCCGCATTCCCGACTATCCCGAGGCGCAGGCCTATTGGAACGGCGTCTCGTCGCTCGGCTATGCGATCATGGCTGTCGGCATGGTGTTCTTTTTCATCAACATAGCCTATGCGTTCATCGCTGGCCGCAAGGCAGAGGACAATTACTGGGGCGAAGGCGCCACAACACTCGAATGGACGCTGTCCAGCCCGCCGCCGTTCCACCAGTTCGAGACTCTGCCGAAGATCGACTGATGGCAACGGCCGCACCCGCACCCGTAACGGCTGCCTTGCCAGCCGACTGGCGGGATTTCCTGGCGCTCACGAAGCCCCGGGTGATGTCGCTGGTCGTCTTCACAGGATTGTGTGGATTGCTGGCAGCGCCCGCAACAATCCACCCGGTGCTTGGCTTCACGGCCGTGTTATGTATTGCGCTTGGCGCAGGGGCGGCGGGTGCGCTCAACCAATGGTATGAGGCGGACATAGACGCGCTCATGAAACGTACGGCGGGCCGCCCTCTTCCAGCAGGACGGATGGACCGGCAGTCGGCTCTCCATTTCGGCGTTGGGCTGGCAGTATTCTCGGTGCTCCTCCTCTTACTCGCGACCAACTGGGTTGCGGCGGCCATCCTGGCTGTCTCGATCCTGTTCTACGTCATGGTCTACACTGTCTGGCTCAAGCGCAGGACGCCGCAGAACATTGTGATCGGCGGGGCGGCCGGGGCCTTTCCACCGGTGATCGGCTGGGCGGCGGCTACTGGCGACGTCACGCTTCTCCCGATCCTGCTCTTTTCGCTCATTTTCCTCTGGACCCCGCCGCATTTCTGGGCGCTCGCGCTGTTCATGAAGACCGACTATGCCAAGGCCGGCGTGCCGATGCTGCCGGTCGTCGCGGGCGAGCGCAGCACGCGGATCCAGATTTTTCTTTACACTCTGCCAATGGTCGCGGTTGCCTTGCTGCCTTGGGCGTTGCACCTGACCGGTCTGATCTATGGCGGCATTGCCGGAATCGCGTCGCTCCTATTTGCCACGCTCGCCGCTCGCGTTGCCCTGCGCCGGTCGAGCGAAGGTGACACGATGAAGCCCGAAAAACAACTGTTCGGCTTCTCGATCCTCTATCTGTTCGGACTCTTCGCGGCGCTCGCTGTCGATCGGCTGGTGCTGGCATGAATGAGCAGGAGATCCGCAAACGGCAGCGTGCGCGTGCTAAGGTCATGGGGCTCCTGCTCTTTGCCCTCGTCATCCTGATCTACGCGATCAGCATTGCCAAGATGGTGGTGGCGTCATGAGCCCGATCGCCAGAACCGGCCTGCTGGCCTTGGGATTGGCTGCGGGCATGACAGGCCTGGGCTATGCCAGTGTCCCGCTCTACCGCGCATTTTGTCAGGCTACAGGCTTTGGGGGGACCACGCAGAAGGCTGACAACGCCCCAGGCGCCGTCCTTTCAGGCAAGCGGGTGTCAGTTCGCTTCGACGCCAACCACGCGCCCTCTCTGCCGTGGGAATTCGCACCGGAGAAGACGAACGAGCCGGTCATTCTTGGGGAGCGTGAGATCGCGTTCTTCACAGCGAAGAATCTTTCGGACAAACCGATCACCGGCCGGGCGACGTTCAACGTGACCCCGTCGCAAGCCGGCAAGTATTTCAACAAGATCCAGTGCTTCTGTTTCACCGAGCAGACTTTGCTGCCCGGGAAGCAGGTGCGGATGCCCGTGATCTTCTATGTCGATCCCAAGATCGCCGACGATCCCGATGCGGATGACATTGCCGAAATCACCCTGAGTTACACCTTCTACCCCGTAGACGAGGCTAAAAAGCCAAGCTAACGCAAACGACAAGCCTTACGATTGGCCCTTTGAGGAAAGACACGACCATGGCCGGTGCAAAGACCCACGATTATCACATCCTGCCACCCAGCATTAATCCGTTGATCGGTGCATTTTCGGCGCTGGGCCTGACAGGCGGGGCCGTGATGTGGATGCACTCGCAGGCCTTTGGCGGCTGGGTTTTACTGCTGGGCCTTGTCGGCATACTCTACACTTTCTTTGCCTGGTGGTCGGACGTGATCAAGGAAGCGCATGCGGGCGATCACACGCCGGTCGTCTCACTGCACCTGCGTTACGGCATGATATTGTTCATTGCTTCGGAAGTGATGTTCTTTGTCGGCTGGTTTTGGTCCTGGTTCGATTTTTCACTGTTTCCCGCGCATCTCCTCGTCACCGAAGGGTCGGTCGAAAACCAGCTCGGGCAGGCGGGGGCGATCGCGCAATGGCCGCCAAAGGGCATCGAGGTTATCGATCCGTTCGGTTTTCCGCTTCTCAACACGCTGATTCTGCTCTGCTCCGGGACCACGGTTACATGGGCGCATCATGCGCTGATCCATGGCGACCGCGACGGCCTGAAGAAGGGCCTGTGGGCTACGATCCTTCTCGGCATCACCTTCACATCGATCCAGGCGTTCGAATATGTGCACGCACCCTTCAGCTTCAAAGGCCTGAACTATGGCGCGGCCTTCTTCATGGCCACCGGCTTCCACGGCTTCCATGTTCTTGTGGGCACGATCTTCCTGATCGTATGTCTTGTCCGCGCCTATAAGGGCCATTTCACCCCCAAGCAGCATTTCGGTTTCGAAGCGGCAGCCTGGTACTGGCATTTCGTTGACGTTGTCTGGCTGTTCCTGTTCTGCGTCGTCTATGTCTGGGGCGGCTGGGGCGCACCGATTCACGCAGGCTGAGCGGGGGGTGACAAGCCAAGCTCCTGAGACGGCCCAGGCGGCGATCAGGGGCCTGTGCCCAAAGTGCGGCGCGCCGGGCCTGTTCGGGGGCATTGTGCGCTTTGCCCCGAAGTGCACGCAGTGCGGGCTCGATTTCGGTCAGTTCAATGTGGGCGATGGGCCAGCGGCATTCCTTATCATGATTGTCGGCGCGATCGTTACCGTGATGGCGATCGTCGTCCAGTTGCAGTTGGCTCCTCCTTTCTGGGTCCATATCCTGCTTTGGGTCCCGGTCACTCTTGGCCTTGTGCTCGGGCTACTCCGGATCGCCAAAGGTGCTCTTATAGCACTTGAATATCGCAACAGGGCGCGTGAGGGCCGACTGGTCGAATGAGGCGCCTCCCGATTGTGGCGACCTTGATCGTCGGCATCGCCATTGCCGTGATGATCAAGCTGGGATTGTGGCAATTGCAGCGGGCAGACGAAAAAAACGCTTTGCTTGCTCGTTACGCCGCAGCGGCGAACTTTTCGGAAATGGCTTTCCCGGAATTGGCGACCGGCAATGACCTGTTGTTTCGCCGCGCCGGCGGACTCTGCATCGAACCGGCTACGCACAGGGTCGAAGGCGGTCTCAATGCGAAGGGCGATGCCGGGTGGCGCCACATAGTCTCTTGCCGGACGGGTGCCGAAGGGCCGGGCCTGACGGTCGATATCGGCTGGTCACGCCAATTCGATCTCGTGCCGGTCTGGAAGGGCGGACCGGTACACGGCGTCATTTCCCGTCAGCCCGATCATCGCAGCCTTTTCGCGAAGGCCTTCGGCCAGGGTGCCGAACCGGGCCTGATGCTGGTCCTGTCCCTTCCTGTCGACGGGCTGGAGGCCAGCGCGCCACCCTCGATTCGCGACGTTCCCAACAATCACCTGGCCTATGCGGTGCAATGGTTCGTCTTCGCAGCCATTGCTGCAATCATCTACGCCCTGGCGCTCCGGCGAAGAAGGCGCGCTTGAACCTTCCCGCAGACCCCGCCTTCTATCTTGTCGCCACGCTCGCGGTTGCACTGGTCGGGATCGCCAAGGGCGGTTTTGCGGGTCTGGGCGCCCTTTCGATGCCGTTGCTTGTTCTTGTCATGGATCCAGTCCGGGCGGCGGCGATGCTGTTGCCGATCCTGATCGTGCAGGACGTGGTCAGCGTCTGGGCCTTTCGCCGTTCCTACGACTTGCCGACGCTGAAGCTGATGCTGCCTGGCGCGGCAATCGGCATTTTCCTTGGCTGGTGGCTTGCAGCAGCCGTTCCGGTCTGGGGCATAGAAGCAATGGTCGGGCTGATTGCGGTCATTTTCGGGATCAACCGTATTGCAGCCTCTCGCGGGCACGGCGTTCGGGTAACGGGGCCATTGCCGAATTGGCTCGGCACATTCTGGGGCGGCGTTTCGGGTTTTACCAGCCAGATCGCCCATGCCGGAGGCCCTCCCTTCCAGGTCTGGGCGATGAGCCGGAATTTCCCGCACCAGGTTTTCATCGGAACCTCATCGATATTTTTCGCGTTGGTCAATTGGGCGAAGGTGCCCGCCTTTTTCGCGCTGGGCCAGTTCACCTGGGCGAACATGCAGCTTACGCTCATCTTCCTGCCGGTGGCCGTCCTCAGCACCTTCCTGGGCGTAGTGCTCGTCAAACGCCTTTCGCCGGAGCGATTCTATTTCATCATCAACATCCTGATGATCGCCATCGGTCTTCGCCTGTTGCAGGTCGCACTCAGCTGAACTTGCCCTTCCCCGCCCTCCCCGCTACGGCGCGGGCCTTATGGATTATGTGAGCACCAGGGGGAGCGCGCCGGCGCTCGATTTCGAGGGCGTAACGCTGGCGGGGCTGGCGTCGGACGGTGGGCTTTATGTGCCCCGGCAATGGCCGCGCTTTACAACGGCTGAGATCGCCGCTCTGCGCGGGCTGAGTTATGTCGAAACGGCCGTGCGCGTAATGGCCCCCTTCATGGGAGATAGCCTCAGCGAAGAGGAACTGCGGAGCCTTTGTACGCAGGCCTATGGCCGATTCTCGCATGAAGCAGTGACCCCTCTTGTCCAGCTCGACGGACGGAACTGGCTGCTCGAGCTGTTTCACGGGCCAACTCTGGCGTTCAAGGATGTCGCGCTTCAGCTGCTGGGCTTGTTGTTCGAGAAATTCCTTTCGACCCGCGAAACCGAGCTGACGATTATCGGTGCCACCTCGGGCGATACCGGTTCGGCGGCAATCGACGCGGTTGCGGGCCGCGAGAAGATCAACATCTTCATGCTCCATCCCGAAGGCCGGGTGTCCGAAGTTCAGCGACGGCAAATGACGACCGTCCTCGCGCCCAATGTTCACAATATCGCGATCAAGGGCAGTTTCGACGACGCCCAGACAATCGTGAAGTCGCTGTTCAACGACAGGGCTTTCTCCACGCGCTTCAACCTGTCCGCAGTCAACTCGATCAACTGGGCGCGGTTGATGGCACAGGTCGTCTATTATTTTTATGCGGCCGTGCGTCTTGGCGCTCCCGAACGGTCGGTCGCATTCTCAGTGCCGACAGGCAATTTCGGCGACGTATTCGCAGGTTATGTCGCGGCCCAGGCAGGGCTCCCCGTCGCGCGTCTGGTCGTGGCCACCAATGTCAACGACATCCTGCATCGCGCCTTCACGACGGGCGATTATTCGGCAGGCAGCGTCACGCCCACGGCCACGCCGAGCATGGACATTCAGGTGAGTTCCAATTTCGAACGGCTACTCTTCGATCTTTCGGGCCGCGACGGCTCGGCACTGGCCGGCATGATGGCCGGATTCGAAACAAGCAAGGCAATGACGATTCCCTCCGGCATGCTGGCCGCCGCACGGCCCCTCTTCTCAAGCGCACGCGTCGATCCAAATGACATGGCGCTGGCCATGCGCCGGGCGAGCGAAAAATCCGGAGAGCTGGTCGACCCACATACGGCGATCGGCCTTTCTGCGGCCTATGGAAGCGACCTTTCGTCGGACATCCCGGTCGTCACGCTCGCGACAGCACACCCGGCAAAATTTCGCGATGCCGTGGAGCGCGCAACGGGAACACGCCCTTCGCTTCCCGCGCGGATCGGCAGCCTGTTCGAGCGCGAGGAACGGTGCGACACGCTTCCCGCAACTGCCGACGCCGTCCGGGACTATGTCTCTGCCCGGGCGATCCCGACCGGCGCATGACGCCCATCACGCTCATCGGTGAACCCTGGAGCGACTACGGCTTGATCGACTCGGGAAACGGCCGGAAGCTCGAACGCTACGGCCGATATCGCTTCATCCGCCCCGAGGCGCAGGCTCTCTGGCCGCCGGCGACACAGAACTGGCAAGCCGACGGTGAATTCATTCCCGGCGCCGACGAAGATGGCGGCGGCCGCTGGCAATTCTCCAGACCGACGCCACGCAAGGGCTGGCCGCTCCGCTGGGACGACATCTGCTTCACTGCGCAGACCACGCCTTTCCGGCATCTCGGCTTCTTCCCCGACATGGCCCCCGTCTGGAGCTGGATGCGCGGCCGGATTTCCGGCCGGCCCGAATCGTCGGCGCTCAACCTGTTCGGCTATACAGGCGTAGGCAGCCTTGCCCTTGCCAGCAAAGGCGCATCCGTCACGCACGTCGATGCTTCCAAGAAATCCGTCGAGGCTGCAAAGGCCAATGCTGCGCTTGCCGGCCTTGCCGATAAGCCCGTGCGGTGGATCATCGACGATGCGGCGAAATTCACGGCGCGCGAGGTGCGCCGGAGCAAACGCTATGACGGAATCATCCTCGATCCCCCCAAGTTCGGACGCGGCCCCGAAGGCGAAGTTTGGCGGCTCGAGGAAGGGCTGCCAGGATTGATCGCAGACTGCCGCAAACTGCTCGATCGGGATTCGACCTTCTTGTTCCTGACCGTCTATGCGGTCCGCATGTCGTCGCTCGCGATCGGCGAACTGCTTCGCCAGAATTGCGCCGATCTGGGCGGCACGGTCGAATGCGGAGAATTGGGCGTCCGCGAGGAAGCGCGCGGACTTGTCCTGCCGACCGCCATTTTCGCACGCTGGTCCCGCTGATTATTCGCGGGCCGCGCGAATCGCTGCTCCTGCCGCGAAGGGCGTGACGGCGATTGCGAGCAATGAACAGGCCGCCAGCAATTTGAGCGCGCTTCCCCCAAATGGATCGAGCGAGCCGGCACCGAAGATCAGTAGCGGGACGGCCAACGGGAGCATCAAGAGCCCGGCAAGCGCCCCGGCGCCTCGCAATCCGGCTGTCAGGGCGGCTATCAGCACCGCCAGCGCCGCAAGACCCGGCGTGCCGATTAAAAGGCCGAGCTCAAGCCGGGCCACGGTATACCCTTCAAGCCGCAACAACGCGGCGGCCGGTATTGCCGCGATCATGAGCGGGGGGCCGAAGCCAAGCCAATGGGCAACAAACTTGGCAAGCGCCACGCTCTCGTCAGGAATTCCGCGAACTGCCAGCTGATCGAGCACGCCCTGATCCATATCAGGCGCGACAAGCCGGTCGGTGGGGAGCAATGACGCCAGCAACGCCGCGATCCACAGCACGCCACCGCCCGTCTTCGCCAGCAGCGGGCCGTCCGGCCCCACACCAAAGGGATAGAGCGTTGCGACCAACAGGAAGAAGACGATGGGGAGCGCAAAACCGCCACGGCCATAGGCCAGACGAACGTCGCGAACGATCAGGGCGACGACGGCCTTCACAACCTGATTTCCAGCCGGATGTCATGCACCCGCTCGATTGCTAGTGGTTGGTGCGATGCGACGAGCACGATCCCGCCAAGGACACGATGATCCGCGATGGCGCGCGAAAGATCTGCAAGCGACGCCATATCGAGCCCGTTGCCGGGTTCGTCCAGCATCCAGATATCGGCGCGGCTGGCGATGACCCGCGCCAGGGTCGCACGTTTGCGCTGCCCAGTCGAAAGCATCCTGACAGGCACTTGCGCCAGATGACTGAGCGAAACGGCAGTCAGGGCTTCTTCCACCGTCCCACCATCAATGGCGGCCCAGAAGCGGAGCGCCTCGGCCAGCGGCAATTGGCGGTCCAACGCCAGTGACTCATCCGCAAGCGCGATGTGGCCGTTGCGCCGGATCGTGCCGGCGGCACAGGGAAGCAGGCCCGATGCGAGCCGCAACAGGCTCGACTTGCCGATACCGTTGGGGCCTGACACGACCGCCGCATCGCCCGGCCCCAGCGAAAAGCTCAGCTGCTCGAACAGGATGCGCCCGCCGCGCAAGCAGGAGACGCCATCGAAGCTGAGTTGACCCTGCCCCATCATTCCTGCGACATAGGGCCTGATCGGCAGGAGGCAAAGGCGTTGATCGAACAACTTGACGAAAGCGAACGTGCAGCGGCGCTCGATGCGCTCGGCGATTGGGATTTCGACGATGCTCGCGATGCCATTACGCGCAGCTTCGTCTTTCCGGATTTCTCGGCGGCATTCGCATTCATGACGCGAGTCGCCCTTCTTGCAGAACAGCAGGACCATCATCCCGAATGGTCGAACGTCTGGAATCGGGTCGATATCCTGCTCACCACGCATGACGCGGGCGGACTTTCGGCTCGCGACGTCAAGCTCGCAAAGGCGATCGACGCTCTGCTCGATTAGTCCCCACTGATCCAGTGAGCGCGCACGAACCAACCGATCACGAGCAACGCCAGAAACAGGCAGACGCCCGTAACCCCCCAAAAGGCCCAATGTTCCTTCGCATAGGGTATGCCCTCGACATTCATGCCCAGCAGTCCGGTAATGAATGTCAGCGGCAGGAAGACCAATGCCACGATTGAAATCAGCAGTGCACGGGCATCCATCAACTCCGAGCGCCGGTCCGTCAGTTCCTCGTGCATCAGCATTGCCCGCTCGCGCACCGATTCGAGTTCTTCCGCCATTCGCGCCGCACGATCGGCCGCTTCTCGAAGGTGCAGCCGATCATCATCGTCCAGCCAATCGAGCGGCGCCGAGGCGAGCTGCGAAAGCGCCTGCCGCTGCGGCGCGACAAATCGCCGGAATGCGATGGCGCGCGCGCGCACCCGCGTCACTTCGCGTCGGGTCGGATGAATGTTCGCTACCTCGACCTTGAGCTCGCAATCGTCGAGCGCGTCGCCCAGATTCGCGACATCGGGGTCAAGACCGTCAGTGATCGCATCCGCGAACGCGCTCAGAAGGTCGCCCGGGTCGTGGATCCTGCCGGCAAGGAACTTGCTCATGACCGCATCAAGAGCAAGCGATGTCCTGAACATCACCAGAACGACACGGCCTGTCTCTGCCCAGAAGCGAAGCGAAACGAGCGCGTCAGGATCATCCTCAGGGGTTTTTCCGAGACCGCGCAGGTTGATTATCACACCCTGCCCGATCAGGTCGCTTCGCGGGCGGGTTTCCGCAGCAAGCAGAGCCGAACGGGCAATGTGCGGAATATCCTGCTGCTGCTCGATCCATTCCGCCACGCCAGGTTGCCGGCCATCGAGAACCAGCCAAACCAGTTCCGCCTTGCCGAATTGCGCCACACCTTCGGCAAAAGGGCGTTCAACGGCCTCTGCATCGGATATCGTATAGGCCCGCATCATTGCACTTCTCTCACAAGCTGAACCGTCAATCCAAGGGGAAGAGGATCGGGCAGCGTGTCCTGCTGCAATAGTGCAGCATCGGCCCGGCCACGTGCAATAATCTCGGGCGCGAAATCCGCGCCATGAACGATCGTGTCGGCCTGACCGAGGAGCCGCGCCTGTTCGATCGTCAGCTGGTCGGGATCGTCGCTCCGCACTGCAATAACCCTGAGACCGGATACTGGCGCGCCGTCAGGCGCTGCAAGCCAAATGGCTATCGCGTCCGGAGATGCACCCACAAAGGGGTCGAGCGCACCCCCCGCATCGAGAGCCGCATCGATGGCTTGCCTTCTGCTGCCGGCCTCCGGCCAGCGCTGGCGAATGGACGGCCGGGCGCGCTCCAGAGCCTCGGCCAGCTTTCCAAGCGTCTGGGGCAGGATCTGCTCCAGCCGCTGCCGGAGTGCCTTGGCCAGCCCCGCAGACGCGCCACCGGTCCCGATTGCGAGAAGCACCGGGTCCCGATCCACAATTGCAGGAACGGTGAAATCGCAATACTCGGGGCGATCAGTGGCGTTGACGAGCACGCCGCACGCCTTCAGCCGAGCGATGGCCGCAAGCGCCTTCGCTTCATCTTCTATCGCGACAACGGCAAGCGACGCCTGCTCGCCTTCGCCGACGATCCGGGCCCCGGCTCGCTCCAGCAGTACGCGCTTTGCCGCCGCAGCCTCCCCCTGCCCCAGCAGGATGACCGGCCGATCCTTGAGGCGGAAAAAGAGCGGCAGGCTGCGCATGGGCGTCAGGGCTTGATCCGCCAGAGCAGGAAGGGGGAATTGGCTGGCAGCGCAACCCGATCCAACCAATCGGGCGTCTTCCCGCCGACCAATTGCATGTAAAAACCATTGGGACTTTGCGACTTGTAAATCGTCGATTCGGACATGTTCGGACAGATCAGCAATAACGTCGCGCCATGCTTGCGTGCCACCTCTCTAGCGACTTCAGGGCTACCCCGAAAGGCCCGCTGGATATCGATGATCGCGTCACCATTTCGATGATAGGGCCCGGCAATCGCATCGTGATGCGTGATGGTGATCAACCTTGGCCCAAGATCGACAAATGTCAGGACCGTGGCTTTCGGCAGTAGTGCAACGGGGCGCATCGATGGCAAGGTCGGACAGCTCGCATTCGCACGTTTGACACGTTTCATACCCGGGGATGTAGCGTCGGGATTTGGAAGGCTTCCAGCCACAAGCTGAACGCCCAGCCCCGAAACGACCAGGAAAGCTGCCACCGTCCCCAACGTCCGGACGAGCATCGACGGGTGGTTGCGCAAGCGCGGCAGGACCGCCCATCCAATCGCCGCCGCGCCCGGAACGCTGAACATGAGAGCGGATGGCGCGGCCCGGGTCTGCCACAGCACCAGCAAGCCCGAACCAAGCGACATCAGCGCAATCGTCGCCCAGGCCGCGCCGCGTTCCTCGCGCCGATGCCTCCAAAGCGCCCAAAAGCTGCCGAACAGCCCCACGGTCAGAACCGCGCTCGAAAGTATCGTTGGCCAGTTGCGCGTGTAGATCGGCTTGGCCTCGCTGATATTGCTGAACCACAGCCGCTCCAGTTCGGGAGAAATCTGTTCCGGCCGGCCAAGGCACTGAGGCCAGGCAAGTGAGAAAAAGCAGGCAACAAGCGCTCCTGCCGTAAAGACAAGTGCGACTCTAAAGCCACGATTCTCGACACGGAACGATGAGATCAGGAACAGAAGAGCGGAAGCGAGCATCATCACCGAAAGCCAGACCGGAGTCAGGGCGTCGCAACGCGCGACCCAATTGTCCTTCGACGCAAAGATCAGAAAGCCGGATGCCACGCCTCCGCCAAGTGCAAGTGCATAGCCACGCATGCGGGGGGATTGTCCGGGAGCCATCACCCAGCGCAACGCGACGCCTGCCCCTGCAATGGCGAGCCAGGGCAGCGTCTCGAGCCCAATCACCAGCGACAATGCCGTCGCAATGCCGACCATCAACCCGCCCCGCATCGTTCGCTGATCGGCGAGCCCGGCCAGAATCAGCGTCAGAAGGGCAAGCTGCCAGCCATGATGATCGATGCGGAGCGGCATGAACATCGACATTGCCGTAACGAAGCACAGCATGATCGCCGCTGCCATCAGGTAGGCGCCCGGCGCAATCAACCTGCGCGCGGTCAGGGCCAACCCGATCATCGCCACACCCAGCGGAATTAGTGGCGCGAGGGTGACCGCGACTTTTTCGGCAAGGATGCCGCCGAGGAGCGGCTTGGCAAGCAGGATGATTCCCGCGATCGGCAAATCGACAAGATGCGACCAATGGATATTGGCGCCTCCGGGAGGGTCGAGCCGATACTGCCTCAGGTCGTACCAGTCTTGGCCCTGCAACAGCGCGCGAACCTGCATGATGCGCATGTTGTCATCGGTGTCACCAAGCGCGAACCAGCGAATGGCGTTCCACTTGTCGAAGATGAAATAGCAGCTTGCGGCCAGCCAGACGAGGAACAGGATCAGCTTCCAGCGTCGCGCCAGAAAGTCCGGCTTTGCATCATCCATTACGAATTCGCCCCCGATCACTGTTTCCATGCGCCCCATGCGGCCTTAAAGCCGCTGCGACAAGTGGGAAGCATTGGCGGAACAGGACAAGTGAGCGAAGAACAACAAAGGCTGGCCTTGATCGGGCAGATCATTCGTTTTGGTGTGAGCGGCGGTTTCCTGACCCTGCTGGTCGCCGGCGGATATTGGATCGTGGCCACTTTCCTCCATGTCGATCCCAATCTTTCGCTCCTGCTCGTCTTTCTTCTGGCCAGCGCCATCGGCTATGTCCTGCACAGCGAATACAGCTTCCGCGGGCACGGCGCGCGCGACCGCGCCCACATACGGACCATCCGCTTCTTCATCACAACCTCGCTGGGGTTCCTTGCGAACCAGTTCTTTGTTTGGCTGCTGGTCAAGCAGTTGGGAGGGCCGACCTGGTGGCCCGTCATTCCGATCATATTCTTAAGCCCCGTCCTGACCTTCACGCTCAACCGGCGCTGGGTGTTCGGCTGACAGATTTTTGCATTGCGTTAACCATATCGGCTGCAAAGCGTGCCACAAGGATGATCATGAATGCCACCCGCCCCATTTTGACCATCCTTGTTCCTGTGAAGGACGAGGAAGAATCGATCGCGCCGTTCGTGGCGCGCGTCGGCCGGGTGCTCGATGGCCTTGCGGACCCGGTCGCCAAAGCGTGGGAAATCCTGTTTGTCGACGATGGCAGCAGCGATGCGACGCTCGCGGCAATCGTTACGGCCAACGCCGCGAACAAGCGCGTCTGCGCCGTGTCGCTTTCGCGCAACTTCGGCAAGGAGGCCGCACTTTCGGCCGGGCTCGACCATGCGCGCGGGGATGCCGTTATCCCGATCGACGTCGACCTGCAGGACCCGCCCGAAGTCATTGCGGACATGATCAAGGCATGGCGGGCAGGTAGCGACGTGGTCTATGGCGTCCGCCGCAACAGGGAAAGCGACAGCCTTCCCAAACGCCTGACGGCGGACTTCTACTACCGGGCGCACAACTGGCTTTCGTCCGACAAGATTCCCGAACATGCGGGCGATTTCCGCCTGCTCGACCGAAAGGTGGTCGATGTGATCCGCAAGATGCCCGAGCGGAACCGCTTCATGAAGGGCCTGTTCGCGTGGAGCGGTTTCAAACAGGCCGCAGTCGAGTATGACCGGGTCGAGCGCGAAGTTGGCTCGTCCAAGTTCCGGTACTGGAAACTCTGGACCCTTGCGCTCGACGGCATCACCTCGGCCTCGACCGTTCCGCTGCGCGTCTGGAGCTATATTGGCGTTCTGGTTGCCTTGTTGTCGTTTCTCTATGCGGTCTTCATCATGGCTCGAACGATCATTTCCGGCGTGAACGTGCCTGGTTATGCATCCCTGATGACGGCAATCCTCTTCTTCGGCGGACTCCAACTCATTTCTCTTGGCGTGCTTGGCGAATATGTCGGCCGGATACTCGTCGAAACCAAGCAGCGTCCTATTTACGTGGTGCGAGACACGATTGGGATGGATGGCTAATGGAACGAATCATCTATGAGAGGATGGCCGCGCTCGACCAAACGCACTGGTGGTATGTCGCGCGCAGGAAAGTCCTGTCGGACGTGATACGAAGAATCGTCAAGCCGCCGGAAAATGCCAGTATCCTCGAGATAGGCTGCGGCACGGGCCATAACTTCGAAATGCTTGGCGCTTTCGGCAAGGTCGACGGGCTAGAAATGGATGACGCCGCCCGCCAGGTCGCCAGCGAGCGCCTCGGACGGCCCGTCGGATCGGCAACGTTGCCGGGCCTCGATGGAATCGCCGATGGCAGCTATGACCTGATCGCTCTGCTTGACGTCCTCGAACATGTCGAAGGCGATCGCGCTGCACTGGCAAGCATTCGCACCAAGCTGAAGCCGGGCGGACGCATCCTCCTGACCGTTCCGGCCAATCGCTGGATGTGGAGCGCCCACGACAGGGTGCACCACCACTTTCGTCGTTATAATGGTGCAGATTTACGTCAGGTGATCGAGGCGGCAGGTTTGAAGCCCTATCTGCTATCGCACTTCAATACTATCCTCTTCCCCTTGGCTGCAGCCTTCCGTGTGCTTGGCAAGCTCTCGGGCCGCGAGGAAGCGGATGACGAGCAGCCCGTCGCGCCGTTAAATGCTGCCTTTACGTCCCTGTTTGGGGCCGAGCGGCATCTTGTCGGGCGGGTGCCCCTACCGTTCGGCGTGTCATTGATGGCCGTCCTGTCCTCGGGATCCTGAACAGCACGCTGGTTCTCCAGCGCCAAATGGGTTTCAGTCCGGCATAGTCCACGGTGTCGCTTTTCGGCGGGTTAATGACCCACAAATAGTCAAAGGCATCGCGCGGGAAGTCCCGCACGGCGTCTGCCAAGCGTGACCAATCCTGTCGCACGCAATTGTCCGCCACGGCCATTTGCGAGGGGTCTTTGTAGAAGCGACCAGCCGCAGGATAGTGGACGCCCAGAAGCTGGGCACCGGCCATGATGAACTGGTCGTTGATATAAACATGCTTCCGGGTGAGCGCGATGGACGAAAGGTGCGTGCGCCGTTCCTGCATCCACGAGGCCCGGCAGGTGCGCCCGGTTAGTGCGATCACACGTGCTCCCCGGGGAATGTGATCGACGGCCGCCAGCTCGGACCTCATGAGGCGGTCGTAATCGAGGAAGCTCACTGTTGTAGCAGCGGTTCTGACCATAAAAAAAAGTAGGCCGGAAACGATCAGCACCCTTCCGATCCGGGGGCTTGCGAACGGCTTCACTTCGACTGCGAGAAGCGCCATCGCCAAAATGTAGGGCACGAGCCGCATATCGGCATAGGCGGACCCGATGAGAACGCGCGGAATGCACAGGAAGGCTATGAAAAGTAGGAAGGCCGCCAGCCCCAGCGTCCGGTTCAGGCGTAAGACGGGAAGCACGATGGCCGCTGTCGGCAAGGCTGCAATCAAGCCGACAGAACCAATGTCGAAGAGCTTCCACCTGTCGCTCAGCGCCATCGCAAACCATTGGTATTTTGTCACCCATTCGAAGAAGTGGATCGTGTCCCCCTGCGCGCCCTCTCTGCTGACGATCATCAGAAAGGCAGGAAGCGCCAGTGGCAGGCAGTGCACAACGCCGAGGACAACAGACCTAGTGCGACTCTCGCCGCGCTCGCGCAGGCGCGTATATTCGCCCGCCAGAGCAAAAAGCCCGAGGGCGCCCCACCCGCTGACATGCGTGATCCAGACAATCACGGCCAGAGGCACGAAGAGCGCGGCGCGATACCCAATGCGCCCCTGCCGTCCGAGCCGGAGCCACCAGGCGAAGGCCAGAAAGGCCAAAGCCATGGACAAGCAATAGTTCACAAAGCCGAAATGGAAGGGAAATCCATAGGTTAGCGGCAGCGCAAAATAGCCGGCGACGGCCGTACGCCCTTGGGCCGCCCGTCCGACGGCGAGGAATCCCGCGACAGTCGCCATGACGATCGCGATGACGATCAGTTTCACGCCCGTCTCGATCCCGAAAAGGGCAGCAACAGGACCGATCAGGAGATCAACGCCAAGATTGGGAATCATCGCCCATTTGAAGCTGTAGAAGCGCTGAAGCTGGGGGTCGCTGGCGAGATCGAGCTGCACGCTGTAGCGTCCGATATGCCCCATCAGATCGGTCAACGGAGGCAGGGCAGGCCAATAGAGCGGGATTGCCGCCACTGTAGCCAGAATAACCATGACCCAGCCGGGGCGGCGTGCAAGCAAGTCGTTCATCGCGGCTCCCTATGGGGCGAGCGCGATGATTTCAATCCGTAAGGGTTGCGTAAGATCGCGCCGCCCAGCAAAGACGGGGCGTGGATAGTCTTTTCAAGAATTGGCGTCCCGGCCTGCTGTTTGCCGGCTTCGCGCTGATCGCGGGCCTGTGGCTTCGCGCGCGCAATCTTGCGCAACACCCTTTCTGGCTCGACGAAGCTTACAGCGCATTTGCCGCAGACAAGGGCTATGCCTTCATTTGGAACATATTGCCGACCTATGAAACGCATCCGCCCTTCTTTTCGGCCTTACTCAGAAGCTGGACGCTGCTCGCAGGAAATTCGCTTCAAGCATATCGGGCGCTTGGGGTGGTCGCAGGTATGCTCATTCTTCCTATCATCTGGTTGGCAGGAAGGGAAATCGAGCGTGGCCTGGGCCGGAAAACAGCATCGATCGCGCTTCCGGCGCTGGCACTTGCCGCGGTCCTGCCATCATTTGTCGACACGGCACGGTTGGTCCGGCCTTACTACCTCTTGACCCTTACCTATGCCGGCACGACATGGGCGTTGATGCGTGCCGCGCGCGTCTATCGCGAGGCAGGCGAAATCGACGGGCGCGGTTGGGCCGGCTATCTGGTGGGCATTGCCCTCCTTCCCTGGCTCCACAATCTGGGCTTGCTCTATCTCGCTTCAGCCGCGCTTGCGCTGCTTTTACTCATCGGCCCCGTAGCGTTCGTTCGCAGACACTGGCGGCGCTTCCTTATCGGCCACGTCATTGCGGCGCTTACCATCCTGCCCGCGTTTCTCATCCTGCTGGATCAAGCGCCCACCTGGGCTGGATCAACCTGGCTGAAATTTGATCCGGCGACGGTTCCTGGCGACATGATGTTGCTGTTTGGTTTGCCTGGCCTGTTCGGCCTGGCGGCGGCCGCCGTCCTCGCCGGATATGCCCTTGCCAACCGACCCGACTGCCGGACGTCGGCCGCGCTCCTGCTGATGGCGCTCCTCCCTTCGGCGCTGGCGTTGATTGTCACGGTCACCGTCGCCCCGGTCTTCCTGCCGCGTACGCTTGTCGCAAGCGGCGCCCCGCTCGTGCTCTTGGTTGCCTCCGGCGCGAACCGCTCGCTCGTCACACGCACCTTATTTGCCCTATTGTTGATATCCGCGCTGATCCGCGTCGTCCGCGTTCAGGCGCTCCCGCCACCGGAAAACTGGTATGGCGCCGCGCGTTGGCTCATGCCGAAGATGACGCAGGGCGACCGCATCTATGCTTATCCTAACGAGGGCGCCCTTCCGCTTCGTTATGCCCTGCGCGACCTGAAGATGACGGCCGAGATTCGGCAAATTCCGTCCGAAATACCGGCACATGATCCCGCAGGCTGGTACGCGACCGGAAGCAGGGGCGTCCAATCGCTGCCGCCGTGGCGGCTTCGGCAGATCGCCACGGACAGCACCAGTTCGGCAACGCCGACGATCTGGCTAATCCGCCTGTCGCCGGGACTTTACGACAAGCAGGACATGTTTCTTTCGATCCTGAAGCAGAATCGTACGGCCTCGGCGCATTTCAGAGAAGGCCCAATCGACATCGTTGGCCTACGCTTGCGATCATCCCAGCCCGCGCCGTCCCAGCAGCCGCAGCCTTAGCGCATTGAGTTTGATGAACCCGGCGGCATCGCGCTGGTCATAGGCGCCGGCATCGTCCTCGAACGTCACGATCTTTTCCGAGTAAAGCGAGTTGGGCGATTTCCGGCCGATCACGATCACGCCGCCCTTGTAGAGCTTCAACCGCACCGTACCCGAAACCTGGGCCTGCGAGTGATCGATCGCCGCCTGCAGCATTTCGCGCTCGGGAGAGAACCAGAAGCCGTTGTAGATCAATTCGGCATAGCGGGGGGCCAGTTCGTCCTTGAGGTGCGCCGCGCCTCTGTCGAGCGTGATCTGCTCGATGCCGCGATGCGCGAGATGGAGAATGGTGCCACCGGGCGTCTCGTACATGCCCCGAGATTTCATCCCCACGAACCGGTTCTCGACAAGATCGAGCCGCCCGATACCGTGCGTCCGGCCGTAATCGTTAAGCTTGGCGAGCAGCGTCGCCGGCGACATCGCCACGCTATTGATCGCAACCGCATCGCCCCGCTCGAAATCCACAGTGATGATCTCGGGTTTGTCCGGCGCATCCTCGGGATTGTTCGTGCGCGAATAGACATACTCGGGCACTTCCTCCCACGGATCCTCAAGCACCTTCCCCTCCGAAGACGTGTGCAGGAGGTTCGCATCGGTCGAAAAGGGGCTTTCCCCACGTTTGTCCTTGGGCACCGGAATCTGGTGCTTCTCGGCAAATTCGATGAGAGCGGTGCGGCTTGTCAAATCCCACTCGCGCCAGGGCGCAATCACCTTGATGTCGGGGTTAAGCGCATAATAGCCCAGTTCGAAGCGGACCTGGTCATTGCCCTTGCCGGTTGCGCCATGGCTCACCGCATCGGCGCCCACCGCCTTGGCGATCTCGATCTGCCGCTTTGAGATGAGCGGACGGGCGATCGACGTGCCGAGCAGGTACAGCCCTTCGTAAAGCGCGTTCGCCCGCATCATCGGGAAGACGAAGTCACGCGTGAATTCCTCGCGTAGATCCTCGATGAAGATATGCTCTTCCCTGACGCCCATGAGGCGGGCCTTTGCGCGGGCTGGCTCGATCTCCTCCCCCTGCCCCAGATCGGCCGTGAACGTCACGACCTCGCAATTGTAGGTCTGCTGGAGCCATTTGAGGATGACACTGGTATCAAGGCCGCCCGAATAGGCGAGGACAACACGGTTGATCTTGTCGGTCATGGCTTCCCACGTCGATAGGCTGAATTGCGCGAGTGCGCCTAGGCCATCGATCGCGGCATGGCAACCAGCCCGATGGCCATTCATCGCCCCGAAAGCATGGCCGGCGCATTATCCAGAAAGGGATGCACGTATCAGGAGCACATTTATGAACACGAAAATCTTGCTGACGGCGGTTTGCGGAGCCGCGCTTGCCGTTCCGGCGCTCGCCATGGCGGGGCACGAAATGCACGAGCGCATGTCCGGACCGATGACGCGCAGTGCCATCGAAGCGAAGGTCAAGGAGCATTTCGCGAAGATTGACACCAATGGCGACGGCTATGTAGTGAAAGCCGAGGCAGATGCGGCGCACGAAAAGATGATGACCGAAATGCGCGACCGCCATTTCAAGATGATGGACAGCAATGGTGACGGCTCGATCAGCCGTTCCGAATTCGATGCGCGTCATTCGGGCCCAATGGCTATGGGCGATCACAAACCCGAAGCCGGTGCGATGGGAGGCGCGATGAAGCACAAAGGTTCACATCATCCCGGCAAGGCCATGATGATGCGTCACGGCGGTGGCCTGTTCGAGCGCGCCGATGCCGACAAGGATGGCCGGGTCTCGCTTGCGGAAGCGCTGGCAGTGCCGATGGCGCATTTCGACAAGGTCGACGCCAACAAGGACGGCACGATTTCTCCCGAAGAACGCAGGGCCGCGCACGAAAAGATGCGTACCGAATGGCGGCAAAAGCGTAGCCTGTAGGCTTTGCTCCCGGAGGGGGCCGGAAAGTGCCGTTGCCCCCTCCCCCTTTTTGCGGGGTAGGGAAATTCGCGCTTCGCCGCGCTAAGGCGCGTGCATGACCGGTTCGCAACAGCGCGGCAGACCGCCTCACAACGACATCCTGACGCCTGCTGAATGGCGTGTGGTGGAAGGTGTCCGGCACGGCCTCACCAACCCGCAGATCGCCCGGCGGTCAGGCGTTAGCGTTGATGCCGTCAAATATCATGTCGCGAATGCGCTTTCGAAGCTCGGTCTTTCGGGCAAGCCGGAGTTGCGCCGATGGAACGGCGTCACGCGCGCCAGCCCGCTGCATGAAAGGGTAAAAACGATGAAAAACGGGCTGAAACTGGGTTCGATCGGGCAAATTGCCCGCACCGTGACGGACATCGACCTGGCACGGAACTGGTATGAGGATGTGCTCGGCCTGACGCACCTCTACTCGTTCGGCAATCTCGCGTTTTTCGATTGCGACGGGGTGCGGCTCTTCCTTTCGGAAGGGGAAGACTCTCCCTCAGAATCCATCCTGTATTTCCGTGTCGAGGATATTCACGGCAGTTGCGCAGAACTTGAGGGTCGCGGCGCCAGACTGACTAACGCTCCGCACATGATCCACCGGCATGACGACGGAACCGAAGAATGGATGGCGTTCTTCGAAGACAATGAGGGACGCCCGCTCGCGCTGATGGAGCAGGTCGCGCCCTGAGGTCAGTCCTCGAATGGATCGCGAACCAGGATCGTGTCGTCTCGCTGCGGCGATGTTGAAACCAGCGTGACCGGGCACTGGATCAGTTCTTCGATGCGCCGGATATATTTGATTGCCTGCGCCGGAAGCTGCGCCCAGCTTCTTGCCCCCGCAGTCGTCTCGCTCCAGCCCGCGATCGTCTCGTAGATCGGCTCGACGCGAGCCTGATCCGCCGCATGTGGCGGAAGATAGTCATAGCGCTTGCCATCAAGCGTGTAGCCAACGCAGATCTTGATCTCATCCAGGCCGTCCAGAATGTCGAGCTTGGTCAACGCAATGCCGGTGATGCCGGAAACGGCCGCTGATTGGCGGACCAGAACCGAATCGAACCAGCCGCAACGCCGCTTCCGCCCCGTCACCACGCCGAACTCATGTCCTCTCGTGCCCAGAAACTCCCCGATCTCATTATCCTGTTCGGTCGGAAACGGGCCGGATCCCACGCGCGTCGTATAGGCCTTCACGATTCCGAGCACGAAGCCCACGCCATTAGGCCCAAGCCCGGACCCACTCGATGCCGTTCCCGCCACCGTGTTGGATGATGTGACGAACGGATAGGTGCCGTGGTCGACATCGAGCAGCATGCCCTGCGCGCCTTCAAAAAGGATGCGTTTGCCAGTGCGTCGGGCTTCGCCAAGCGAATGCCAGACCGGCTTTGCATAGGGCAGGATATGAGGCGCGATCTCTGCGAGTTCGTTCTTGAGCCTCACACGATCGATCGGCGGCTGGTCGAAACCCGCACGCAGCGCATCATGATGCGCGCAAAGCCGGTCGATCTGCGGGTCGAGATCGTCGAGATGCGCAAGATCGCATACCCGGATCGCGCGCCTGCCGACCTTGTCTTCATAAGCGGGCCCAATCCCGCGCCGGGTCGTCCCGATCTTGAATTCGCTCGCATCCTCGCGAAGGCCGTCCAGGTCGCGATGGAAGGGCAGGATCAGCGGGCAATTCTCCGCAATATGGAGGTTGTCAGGTGTAATGATGACGCCCTGCGCGGCGAGCTTTGCAACCTCGTCCCGGAAATGCCACGGATCGAGGACGACGCCATTGCCGATAACAGACAGCGTTCCACGCACGATCCCGGACGGCAGCAATGAAAGCTTGTAGGTCTGGTTGCCGACCACCAGCGTATGTCCGGCATTGTGCCCGCCCTGGAACCGGACGACGACGTCGGCCCGCTCCGCAAGCCAATCGACGATCTTGCCCTTGCCTTCATCGCCCCATTGCGCGCCAATGACCGTGACATTTGCCACTTTTCTGCTCCACTCTCGAAGGGAATCGCGCGGACGCCCGTATTGGCAAATGGACACAAGGTCCACCCGTATGCGTCCTCCAAGGGGTCGAAGATGAAAAAACTTCTTATCGCAAGCCTTGCCGTTGCGAGCATCGGCATCTCGACGCGCCTTCCCGCCCAACTCGAGCCATCATGCCGGAAGGAAATCGCAAAACTGTGCGGGATCGCGCGCGACCGGGG
This sequence comes from Sphingomonadaceae bacterium, assembly GCA_041916635.1. Taxonomy (GTDB): domain Bacteria; phylum Pseudomonadota; class Alphaproteobacteria; order Sphingomonadales; family Sphingomonadaceae; genus Aquisediminimonas. The sequence goes on from JAYRZE010000001.1 coordinate 2,949,973, forward strand.
CGCGATCCGGTCCTGCCTGCGCAAAAAATATCAGTCGCTATCGAAACCCTGCCTGCTGAGCCTCATGGAAATGCGGAGGAACCGCGAAACGGCACCGACCACTTCGGGCGGCACTACCTATTCGTACGGGAACGCAGAAAAACAGGCCTTCGATTTCTATCCGGCAGCAGCGGGCGGCAGCCCTCCCCTGATCGTCTTCATCCATGGCGGCGGCTGGTCGATCGGCGACAAGGCGTCGGGCACGCACAACAAGTCCAGCCATTACAATAGCCTGGGCTATGCCTTTGCGTCCCTCAACTATCGCCTGGTGCCTGAAACCGACCCTGCGGGAGAGGCGGCGGATATCGCGACAGCGCTGGCCGTACTGCGTTCAAAGGCGAACGCGCTGGGCTTCGATCCTGATCGCATCGTGTTGATGGGCCATAGCGCAGGCGCGCATCTCGCCGCGCTTGTCTCGACTGACCCCCGGTATCTGGAAGCCGCAGGCGTCCCCCTGCGTGCGATCCGGGGAACCATCTTGCTTGACGGTGCGGGCTATGATGTGCCCCGTCAGATGGCGAGTGCCGGACCGATGCTGGGGAAAATGTATCGCGACGCGTTCACGACGGATCGGGCCACGCAGTTGCGTCTTTCGCCGCTCACCTATGTCGCAAGGCCCAACGTCGAAAAATGGCTGATTCTTTTTGATAGCAGCCGTGCAGACTCCGGCAGCCAGTCGGAGGCATTGGCCGCAGCACTCAAGGGCGCGGGAAGTTCAATCCGCGCCGTTCCGATCAACGGCACCAGTCATATGAAGCTCAACCGCGACATGGGCGTCGAAGGCGACCCGGCAACCATACTTGTCGACGACTTCATCAAAGCGGCACTATAGCGCAACAGGCACACCATCCTTCAGACGGTGCGTGCAACCGAGCGCGGCAGCGTCGCACTTCGGGCAAATCGCAGCGACCGTCACCCAACCCTCGTGCCGCAGCTTCGCCCCTGCCTCTCTCGGCGCATCGAGCGGAACGAAGACCCGTTTTGAACTCGCGTGCATCAGCCCCGCATCGACAAGTGGGTCGAGGAACAGTGAGAAACCAATCGCCGGCTCCTCACGACCATCGGAATGAAGTATCGTATAGCTTCCGCCACGCCCCGCTTCCCCCACAAGCCCTTCGCCGAAAAGCGAAAAGCCGATCCAACTCTGATATTCGAAACCGTGCCGTTCGGTCGGATCGAGAGTGATACGGACCGTATCGCCAAGCGCAGCCGCAATCGCTTCAAGCGATGCCAGGCGCTCTTCGAGCACAGAGCCAAGTTTAAGCGCGCGCAATTGCGCCAGCGCCGAATCGATCGGTCCTGCGGCCCTGATCAGCGGCAGGTAGGCGACTCCGCCGGCCGCCGACAATGCCCCGGCATCCTTGGCGTCGAGGGCCGCCTTGACGGCATCCAGCCGCGCCGGATCCAGCGGCCATGGCCCGGCCGCAAGCGCGTCGACAAGGTTCGGCAATGTCAGGTCGAGAGTAATGGCTTGCACGCCCGCCGTTTTCAACGCCTCGATCGCTATGCCAATGATTTCCAGAGCGGCTGCCACCGACTCGGAGCCGACGAGTTCGGCACCCGCCTGCGTCAGTTCGCGTTCCGGACGAAGCTGTGTCGCCTTGAGCTTCAGGACCGGCCCGCCATAGCAGAGGCGCAAAGGCCGCGCGTCATTCGCCATTCGGGTCGTTGCGATCCGGCCAATCTGCGCCGTAATATCCGGCCGCAGGGCCAATGTCCGCTGCGACACAGGATCAACAAACCGCAACAAGTCCTTGGTTCGGGCTGATTTCAGTCGTCCCGCCAATTCTTCCTCGAATTCCGCCAGCGGGGGCGCAACGCGGCCATACCCGTGCGCTGCCACACAATCGAGGACGGCACGCAGGATCGAAGCGGCGGCTTCGGCCTCAGGCGGCAGGCGGTCTCGCAAACCTTCGGGCAGCAATCCATTGGTCATGGCGCGGGCTGTTAGCCTGCCTTTGGGGAATTGGCCATCCCCATCCACCCGGCGACTCAGGGCCTTGATCCGCAGCTGCTTTGAGTGATATATATATCACTTACTGGGAGAGACCGCCGATGCCTGCCGACACACCATGCCCCACGATTGCGACAATCGACCTCGAAGGAACCCAGATCGCCACACGGCAGTTCGGCAAGGGACCGCCTGTCCTATGCCTCCACGCGATCGGTCATGGTGCGCGCGATTTCGATCGCGTCGCTGAACGGCTTGGCGCCTCTTATCGCTTCATCGCGATCGACTGGCCGGGCCATGGCGATAGCCCCGCCGGCTCGGTAGAGCCTGCCGCCCGTCACTATGCGGCCATTGTGCAACGGTTGCTAACTGCGCTCGACCTCAAGGAGGTCCTCATTCTTGGCAATTCGATCGGTGGGGCGGCTGCCATCCTCGCGGCAGCGGCAGAGCCGGAACGCATCCGCGGGCTTGTCCTGTGCAGCCCGGGCGGGCTGGTGGGCTCAAACTTCCTGGTCCGGGCCTATTGCCACTGGTACGCGAGGTTTTTTGCCCGGGGAGCCGCTGGGAACAAGAATTTCCCTACTGCTTTCCGCCGCTATTACGAGCGCAAGATCTTGCCGGCCCCGGCCGCCGCGTGGCGGCGCGAGGAAATCATCGCTTCAGCCCAAGATGTCGCGCCGCTTCTATCGCACGCATGGGCTGGTTTCGCAGCGCGCGACGCCGATGTGCTCAAGGAAGCGGCCGAAGTCCGCTGCCCGGTACTCTATGCCTGGGCGAAAGGCGATCAGGTGAACAACTGGCGCTTTTCGAAACGCGGAGCGATGCGAGTGCCCGATCATCGCGTGGAACTTCTGCCGGGCGGACATGCGCCCTTTCTTGAAGCCCCCGATGTCTTCGATGCGTCCTTTGTCCGCTTCGAGCGCAGCTTGCCGCGCCCGAAGCCATTGCTCAGTAGCGCTCGAGCTTGACCATCATCTTGCGATAGCCGTTGACGAAGCACTGTGGCACACGCACCGGCTCTTCCAGGAGATTCACGCGCATCCGGCGCTTGGCCATTTCCTCCAGCAGGATTGTCACCTGCAATTCGGCAAGCCGGGCGCCAACGCAGCGATGAATGCCATAACCAAAGGAAAGGTGGCGCCGCGCATTCTCGCGCTTGATGTCGAGCTTGTCCGCGTCCGGGAAAACGCTTTCGTCGCGATTGGCCGAGATGTACCACATCACTACCTTCTCTCCGGCCTTGATCTTCTTGCCTTCGAGTTCGGTATCGACGAGCGCGGTCCGGCGCATATGGGCAAGCGGCGTCTGCCAGCGGATGATTTCGCTCACCGCATTGGGGATAAGTGAGGGATCCGCTTCCAGCATGGCGCGCTGCTCCGGGAATTTGTTGAGCAGATAGGCAAGACCAGACATGGTGTTGCGAGTCGTATCGTTACCGCCAACGATGAGCAGCACGAGATTCCCCATGAATTCGCCCATGCTCATGTCGCTCATCGACTCAGAATGAATCATCATCGAAATGAGGTCGGGCGTCGGCTCCTTGCCGATGCGGTCATCCCACAGCTTCTTGAAATAGGCGCCCATTTCGTAAAGTTTTTCGAGCCTCTGATCGCGCCGCGCGGGATCCTTCACAATCTCGATATCGCCGGCCCAGTCGGACCATTCCGTCAACTTGCGGCGATCCGCCCAAGGGAAATCGAACAATACGGCAAGCATGCCTGTCGTCAGCTCGATCGACACCCGGTCCACCCAGTCGAACGGCTCATCCCACGGGAGCGCATCGAGCGTTTCGCCGGTGCGCTTGCGGATTTCCTCGCTCATCCGCACCATTTCACTCGGCGTGAAGGCCGGGGAAACGACTCGGCGCTGCTCGGTATGTTTCGGCCTGTCCATCGCAATGAACATCGGCATTTCGATCTTGGGTTCTTCGAACTGGTCGCGATCCGCAATGGTGATGCCGCCATGCTCCCATGACGAGGAATAGATGTCGGGCAGGGACTCGACATACTGAATGGCTTTGTAGGACGCCACCGACCAATAAGGGCCGAATTCGCTCGCCGGGCACCAGTGAACCGGGTCTTCCGCGCGCAGCCGTCGGAATGGCTCCTGCCATTTGTGCTCAGCGTAAAGCTCGGCCCGGCTTACGTCGAGCGGGTCGACCGCGTTGCTGTCAAGCTTGAATGCCGTGGCCATCACAATGCTCCTCTCGTTCCTTTTCGGAATCAGTTGCACTTTGCCACTATTTACATTCTTGTCAATCCAGATTCGTCCCGGAAACCCTGCGTTTCGTCATTATCCGGCCCAGGGCCCGGAACGGGCCAACGCCTGATTTCAGGACTCCGTAACGGAAAAAATGCGCGCCGATGGCAATCGTTATCGCGACCCAAAGCAACTGCCATCCCAGCGCCAGAAGATGCGGCCAGAGCGCCGGATCGGTGGCCCCGCGCGCGGCCATCGCAAAGGGAGAGCTGAACGGAAATGTCTGCGCGAAGCGGGCAACGCCGGAGCCCGGGCTTCCAGCCGCTGCCATCGAAAGTCCGAACATGATCAACTGGAAAAGCGTGATTGGCAGCGAAAGCATCTGGATCTCCCGCATGGTCGAGGCTTGCGCCCCCACGCCGAGGAAGATCGCGCCGAGCAGCATGAAGGCCATGGCGAAATAGGCGCACGCCAGCATGACGAAAAGGGGCATGCCGATGACCGGTTCAAAGCTTGCCAGCCCGACACTGGCCGGGACGATGCTGAGCCCCAGTATCGCAAGGCCGCCCCAGAAGGCGACAAAGACCAAGGCGATCCCGAACAGGCCGATCAGCTTGCCGAAAAACACCGATTCAAGAGGAACCGACGCCGCCAGGATCTCTATGACCTTGTTCGATTTCTCCTCCGCCAGTGTCCCGACTGCCTGGCTCGCCAGCATGATCGTCAGCATGAACATGACGACCACCGCGCCGCTTCCGGTGCCTTGCTGGCGCGATCGGGTCGGCACGCTTCGGCGGATTTCCTGCAAACTGGCCCGGCTCAGTTGCCGGTCCGGCGCTTGCCCGAGCCGCTCGGTACGGAGCGCCTCTTCCGCTAATAGAGCGAGGTAGCGCGCGTCATCCGCTTCGCCCACAACATAGGCAATTGTCGGCCGATCGAGGGGGCCGCGCATGACGGCCGTCGCGTCCAGCGCCTTTTCGGCAAGCAACCGTCTCTGCTGTGCCGCCGGGTCCGCCTCGGGTGAAACGGTTCCCATCGAAGGGGGGCCGCCCGCGGTTCCATAGAGGCGCTTCCTCAGCACCCGCTCTTCGGCACGCAGCCTTGCGCCGTCTTCCGGTGAGGCGATGATGATCATCTGGCGGGATTCACGCTGCCCTTTTGCGAGATAGGCTCCGCCGACCCCGCTCGCGACACTAATCCCCAGCATCAGGAAGGGCGCGAGCAGAAACAGCAGGAAGGTCGGCGTAGCGACAACGGCCATAAAATCGCGCCGCGCGACGACCAGCCCGTTCTTCAGAAGCTGTCTCATGCGTCGGCCTCCGCCTCGCCGGCCTTCGCCAGGCCCACGATCCTGACGAAAGCATCGTGCAGCCCCGGTCGTTCGATCGAAAGCCCCGCAATGCCGTGCCCCGCCTTCACAAGGTCGATGACGAGCTTCTCCGCGCCTCCTTCGGGAACTGTAAATCGCCAGCTGTTGCCGCTCAGTTCGGCGTCGCCCGGGAGCAGCGCGCGCACTTCGTCCGCGCCAGAGCAGGGCACATATTGCGCCTTCATCGGCAGCGTCGCCCGCGCCTCGTCAACCGTCCCTTCGAAACGCACGGTGCCGCCCGCAATGATCGAGAGCCGGTCGCAAATGCGCTGGGCATGCCCCATGACGTGCGTGGAAAAGAGGATTGTCGCGCCGCGATCGCGCTCGGCAAGGATCAGCTTCTCAAGTAACTCCTGATTGACAGGATCGAGGCCGGAAAAGGGTTCGTCCAGAACGATCAGGTCCGGCTTGTGGATCAGCGATCCGAGCAGCTGGACAAGCTGCGCCATGCCTTTGGAGAGCTTCCTGATCTTGCCGTGCGCGGCATAGCCGAGCCCCGCCGCTTCCAGCGCCGCGTCCGCCCGCTTTCGGCCCTCTGCCCAGTCAAGCCCCCTCAGTGCGCCCATGAAGGCAATGGCCTCTCGCGCCTTCATGGAAGGGTAAAGCCCGCGCTCTTCGGGCAAATAGCCCACCCGTCGGCTTGCGTTGCGCGGGTTCGCTTCACCCAAAAGGCAGCGCTCGCCCCGGTCCGGATCGATGATGCCCAGAAGCATCCGCAAGGTCGTCGTCTTGCCCGCACCATTGGGGCCGAGCACGCCATAGATCGAACCTTTGGGCACGCTGAGGCTCACGCCCTTCACGGCCTGCGACTTGCCGAAACTCTTGACCAGGCCCAAGGCCCAGACCGGACGATCATCCGCCAGCGACAAATCGAATCTCCACAAACACGGCTAGCGTGGTAGCGTGCACGCATGTTTCCTGACAAGCGCACCCTGAAGAACGCGTTAAGAGCGGAGGCCAAACGGCTTGGCTTCGCTTCCTTCGGCGTGACGGGGGCGGATGCGGACTGGTCCGGCCCGCTCGACCAATGGCTAGAAAGCGGCGCGGCCGGAGAGATGGACTGGATGCACGCCCGCGCCGCGCAGCGGGCAAGCCCGCAGGCGCTCTGGCCGGATGCGAGAAGCGTGATCGCGCTGGCGATGAGCTATGCGCCCGCAGCCGATCCACTTGCCCTTGCCGAAGCGCGTTCGCGCGGGCGCATTTCGGTTTATGCCCAGGGCAAGGATTATCACGACACGGTCAAGAAGGCGCTGAAAGCACTCGCCCGCTGGCTGGTCGAGGAATCGGGGGCGGAAGTGAAAGTGTTCGTCGACACTGCCCCGGTCATGGAAAAACCGCTGGCAAGCGCCGCCGGGCTCGGCTGGCAGGGCAAGCATAGCAACATGGTCAGCGCCGAACATGGCAGCTGGCTGTTCCTCGGCTCTATCTTCACCACGCTGGAGCTGGAGCCGGATGCGCCGCACCGCGATCGATGCGGAAGTTGCACGGCCTGCCAGTCCGCCTGCCCGACGAATGCCTTTCCCGCGCCCTATCGTCTCGATGCGCGTCGCTGCATTTCCTACCTCACGATCGAGCACAAAGGCCCGATCCCGCTGGAGTTTCGCCGCGCGATCGGCAACCGCATCTATGGCTGCGACGATTGCCTTGCCGTCTGCCCGTGGAACAAGTTTGCCGAAAGCGCCGCCGCCAACATTGCCTTCGCGCCGCGAGCCGAACTGGCCGCCCCCGCCCTTGCCGACTTGCTGGCGCTCGATGACCCCACCTTTCGCGAAGTCTTTTCCGGTTCCCCCATCAAGCGCATCGGGCGCGACAGGATGGTGAGGAATGCGGCCATTGCTGCCGGCAATAGTGGGGATACGGGGATGCTGCCTTGCCTTGACGCCCTGTCGTCCGATCCATCCGAAATGGTCCGTGAGGCCGCTCAATGGGCCTTGGGCGAGCTGACTGCACTCCCTCAAGCGTCGATCGCGTCTTCCTCCACCCGGGCCGCATTTTCCTGAATGAAGACAAAGCGGTGTTCGGGGTTTTTGCCCATCAGCCGGTCGACGAGATCCTTCACTCCAGCCCGCTCCTCATACTCCTGCGGCAAGGTCACACGAAGCAGGCCGCGAGTCTTCGGATCCATCGTAGTCTCGCGTAGTTGACCCGGATTCATTTCACCGAGCCCCTTGAACCGCGCGACTTCAGGCTTCTTGCCCTTGAACTCTCCGGCTTCGATCTCGGCGCGGTGCGCGTCGTCGCGCGCATAGAGAGATTTTGCGCCGACGGTCAGGCGGTAGAGCGGTGGCTGGGCAAGGTAGAGATGGCCCTGTCTTACAATCTCGGGCATTTCCTGGAAGAAGAAGGTCATCAGCAGCGTCGCGATATGCGCGCCGTCGACATCGGCGTCCGTCATGATGATGATGCGTTCATAGCGCAGCAGATCGGGATTGCAGTCCTTGCGGCTGCCGCAACCGAGCGCCTGGATCAGGTCGGCAATTTCACTGTTCGCGCGGATCTTGTCGCTGGTGGCGGACGCGACATTCAGGATCTTGCCACGAATGGGTAGGATGGCCTGCGTTTTCCGGTCGCGCGCCTGCTTGGCTGAGCCGCCCGCGCTATCGCCCTCGACGATGAAAAGCTCGGTGCCGGCGGGATCGTCCGACGAGCAATCGGTGAGCTTGCCGGGCAGCCGCAACTTGCGCGCCGAAGTCGCCGTCTTGCGCTTGATTTCCTTTTCCGCGCGGCGGCGCAGCCGATCGTCCATCCGTTCGAGCACGAAGCCCAGCAGCGCCTTGCCGCGCTCCATATTGTCGGCAAGGAAATGGTCGAAATGATCGCGCACCGCATTTTCCACAAGCCGCGCCGCTTCGGGCGACGTCAGCCGGTCCTTGGTCTGGCTCTGGAACTGAGGATCGCGGATAAACACCGAAAGCATGATCTCGGATCCGATCACGATGTCCTCTGCGGCGAGGCCTTCCGCCTTTTTCTGGCCGACCAGCGCACCGAATGCCCGGATGCCCTTTACGATCGCCGCGCGGATGCCCGCCTCGTGCGTGCCGCCGTCGGGCGTCGGGATGGTGTTGCAGTACCAGCTATAGCTGCCCTCGCTCCAGAGCGGCCATGCAACCGCCCATTCGACGCGGCCCTGGTCTTCGGCGAAGTCTTGCCGCCCTGAGAAGAATTCGCTCGTGACGCACTCGCGGCCGTTCACCTGCTCGCGCAGATGATCGGAAAGGCCGCCAGGAAACTGGAACACCGCCTCCGTTGGCGTGTCATCGTTGGTCAGTTCCGGATCGCAGCGCCAGCGTATCTCGACCCCGGCGAAGAGATAGGCCTTGGACCGTGCCAGCCGGTAAAGCCGGTTTGGCTTGAAATGCATTTCCCCGAAAATCTCGGGATCGGGCGTGAAAGCCACGCTCGTTCCACGTCGGTTGTTGACGGGGCCGAGCCTTTCGAGCGGGCCGAGCGTCAGGCCGCGCGCGAAACGCTGGCGGAACAGTTCCTTGTTCCGCGCAACCTCGACGACGGTGTCGGACGAAAGCGCGTTGACCACGGACACGCCCACGCCGTGCAGGCCTCCGGATGTCGAATACGCCTTGCCGTTGAACTTGCCGCCCGAATGGAGCGTCGAAAGGATGACTTCCAATGCCGATTTGTCGGGAAACTTGGGATGCGGATCGACCGGGATGCCACGGCCATTGTCCGTAATCGTCAAGCGGTTTCCGGCCTCGAGCGTGACTTCGATCCGGCTGGCATGACCCGCCACCGCCTCATCCATCGCATTGTCGAGCACTTCGGCGGCAAGGTGATGGAACGCACGCTCGTCAGTCCCGCCAATATACATGCCGGGGCGGCGGCGGACAGGCTCCAGTCCTTCCAGGACCTCGATATCCGAGGCAGTGTAAGCGGCTGACGCGGCGGACGATGTTGAGAAAAGGTCGGACATTGAAGCCGCTATAGGATCGCCCGAGTCAGGGACGCAAGCGCCTTTGGTCCGGCTCGTCTAATTGAATGCTGGAACGTCCGGATAGGCAGTCAGCACAGGCCCCAACGCATCCTTCAGCGGTTCGAACCAGGGTTCGAACATCTGCCATTGCTCCGTCCCCTCGCGATAGATCGGGCGCCGCACCTGTTCCGAACTGGCCGTGCGGACCGCCCGGTCATTCTCGTAGAAGCGCAGGCACGACTCCTCGAACGCCAGGCCGAGTGCTGCAAGAAGCCTGCGGATTTCGGCCTCACTGTCCGCCACCATCCGCTCGTAGAAAACGCGGTGGACACGTCCGGGCAGGACCGCATCGATATGCGCCATGTAGCGGACATAGTCGGCGTAGTAGCGCCCCATATCGTCAAGCCCGTAACTGAACGCCTGCCCGCGCGCGAAATGCTGCTTGAAATTTGAAAAGCAGCAGCCGAGCGGATGGCGCCTTGCGTCGACAATCTTTGCGTTCGGCAGGATCAGCTGGATCAGGCCCAAATGCGCCCAATTGTTGGGCATCTTGTCGATGAAAAAGGGCTTGTCGGTCTTGCGTTGGATGCGTGTGCGTTCGAGATACTCCTCACCCATCGCACGCAACTCATCAGGTTCGAAAGCCTCGATTCCACGCTTGCGTCCGGCCACCCGCGCCGCGAGCGCCGTGATGTCGTGCAGTTCCATTGTCCCTTCCACCTGACTGTGGCTGGCAAGGATCTGCTCGATGAGGGTCGAGCCGGCGCGGGGCATGCCCACGACGAAAACCGGGTCCGGGGCCGGACAGCCCTGCCCGGCGCGCGCGGCGAAAAGCTCGGGCGTAAACACGCTGATCACCCTATCGACCTGGCGCGTCGTATCGTCCGCTTCATAACCGAGCATCGCGCGGCGCAGCCGGTTGCCCTCACTATAATGGACAAAGGATTCTGCAGGCTGGCGACGATCCTCAAGCGCCTTGCCGAGGGCGAAATGGAGATGGAAGCGATCTTCGTCCGACAGCTTCGGATGATCGAAGGCACCCTCCATCGCGGCGAGATCGTCATCGCTGAAGGTGACCGTCTTGAGATTTGCAAGGCTCCACCAGACTTCGCCCAGTTGCGGCGCGATCGCGATCGCCCGCCGATAGGCGTCGACGCAGTCTGCTTGCCGCCCGACCGTCTTCAGCACATGGCCGTATGACATCCAGACCTTCGGCTGCTCGGGGTAGCGCACCAGGACCTGATCGTAGAGCGCGATGGCCTCGTCATATTCGCCGATCCGTCCCATTGCAGCGGCCTTGAGGTTGGTATTGCCGGAATGTTCAGGATCAATCGCCGCAAGAGTGTCGAGCTCGGCCAAGGCTTCTGTGGTCTTCGCCTGACGATAGAGCACTGTCGCCAGGTTAGAACGCGCCGCGAGGAAATTGGGCGCGAGCTCGACCGCGCGGCGCAGCAGGGTCTCGGCATCGCCCAACCGCCCGATCCGCCCCGCAAGCTCGGCAAGCATCCGGATTGCCGCGACGTCGAACGGATCGGCCTTGAGGTGCGCCCGCAAGAGAGGCTCGGCCTCGCTGAGCCGGTTGTCGTGCAGGGCCAGCGCCGCCTCTATCAGGCGGGGGTTGCGCAGCTGGCGCGAGAAATCGGGCTGCGTGGGCCGCGCAATGACGGTCATGCCCGTTCTGCCTGGATCACGACGTCCGCCGCGCGCAGGGCGGCCAGAATCCGCATCAGGTGATGAAGATCATGCACCTCGAGATCGACGATGTTGGTGTGAAACGCGGGATCGCGCGCGTCGAGCCGGATGTTGAGGATGTTCGCCTTGTGACTGCCGAAAATACCGGCAACGACCGCTAGGGCGCCCGGCTCGTTCCTGACCATGACGCTCAATCGCGCCGTGCCCCCGTCCGATCCGTCGCCCCATGCAAGGTCAAGCCAATCGGCATCGATCCCATCGGCAAGGCTGTCGCAGTCGATCGTGTGAACCTCGATCGCTTCGTCGGGCCGGCGAAGCCCGACGATCCGGTCCCCCGGCACCGGATGGCAGCAGGACGCAAGCGTGTAAGCCACGCCGGGCGTCAGCCCCCGGATCGAAATCGCCTCGCGCTGAGGCAGCACGCCAAGCGTTTCTTCCGACGCAGAGCCCGGCATCAGCGCTTCCAGCAATTGCGCGTCACTCACCAACTGACGGGCAACGGCAATCATCAGTTCATTCTCGTCCGGCACTTTCAGCCGCTTGACGGCTTCGGCCAGGGCTTCCTTACCCAATTGCGCCGGCAGCCGCTTGACGATCTCGTCATAGATCTTACGGCCCAGAGCGATCGATTCCCCCCGCTCCTTGTGCCGGACAAAGCGGCGGATCGCGGCGCGCGCCTTGCCCGTCACGGCAAACCCGAGCCATTGCGGCTGCGGCTCCTGCGCCTTGGACTTGAGAATCTGGACCTGGTCGCCATTCTCGATAGGTGTGCGCAACGGCACCACTCGCCCGTTGATCTTTGCGCCGACAGCCGTGTCGCCAAGCGTCGTGTGCACCGCGTAGGCGAAATCGACGGGCGTCGCGCCCTTGGGCAACTGGATCAGCTCTCCCTTGGGTGTAAAGGCAAAGATCCGGTCCTGGTACATCGCCATGCGCGTATGTTCGAGCAGTTCTTCAGGGCTGTCTGCATGGTCGAGTATTTCCATCAGGTCCTGCAGCCAGCCGATCTGGGCGTCCTGGGCTTCGCCATTCTGCTTGTAGGACCAGTGCGCGGCAACGCCCCGTTCGGCCTGCATGTGCATGTCGATCGAGCGGATCTGGATCTCAATCCGCATCTTTTCGGAGTGGATGACCGATGTGTGGAGCGAGCGATAGCCGTTCCGCTTGGGCGTCGAGATATAGTCCTTGAACCGCCCCGGCACCATCGGCCAGCGGCGATGGATGATGCCGAGCGCGCGGTAACAGGCCTCGACATCGGGCACGATTGCCCGGAACGCCATCACGTCCGACAATTGCTCGAAGCTGATGTGCCGCTCGGCCATCTTCTTCCAGATCGAATAGGGGTGCTTTTCGCGCCCATAGACATTGGCCTCGATCCCGGCGCGCGAGAGCAGCAGCTTGATGCCTGAGCCAATCCGGGCGATCTTGTCTCCGCCGCCCTCGTTCAGCTGTTCGAGCCTTTTGGTGATCGAAGCCCAGGCATCGGGCTCCAGCTCGCGGAAAGCGAGCGTCTGCATCTCGTTCATGAACTGGTACATGCCGATCCGCTCGGCAAGCGGGGCATAGATGTCCATCGTCTCGCGCGCGATCCGCCTGCGCTTCGCGTCGTCCTTGATGAAGTGGAGCGTCCGCATATTGTGAAGCCGGTCGGCAAGCTTGACGAGCAGGACCCGGATATCGTCCGAGGTCGCAAGGAGGAACTTCCGCAGATTTTCCGCCGCGCGCTCGTTATCGGTCATCGCCTCGATCTTGGACAGCTTGGTCACGCCATCGACCAGCCGGGCGATATCGGGACCGAACTTGGTTTCGATCTCCTCATGCGTCGTAAGCGTGTCCTCGATCGTGTCGTGGAGCATGGCGGTCGTGATCGTCTGGTCGTCGAGCCGGAGTTCGGTCAGGATGCCGGCAACCTCGATCGGGTGACTGTAATAGGGGTCGCCCGAGGCGCGCTTCTGCGAGCCGTGCTTCTGCATCGAAAACACATAAGCGCGGTTGATCAGAGCCTCGTCGGCTTCCGGATCGTAGGATTTGACCCGTTCAACAAGTTCATATTGCCTGAGCACAAGGCCATGATTGGGTGGCGGCGGGGGCAATTGCAAGCCCGTTGTTGGCGAGAAGTGCCGGATACTCTATGGCCCGCGCCATGCTTGCCGATCATGTCCTGTTCCTCGATGGCGAGGCTATCATCGTCGACAAGCCGGCGGGCTTGCCCGTGGATGCGCCGCGCGACGGATCGCTCAGTCTCGAAAACCACCTGCAGAGCCTGACATTCGGTTTCAAGCGGTGGCCGACGGCCGTTCATCGGCTCGACCGCGATACGAGCGGCTGCCTTCTCCTCGCGCGGAATCCCAAGGCCCATGCCCGCTTCCAGCAGGCCTTCGAGGCAAAGACCGTCGTGAAACATTATCTGGCAGTCGTGGAGGGCATCCCCGAGGCGAAATCGGGCGCCATCGACCTGCCGCTCGCCAAGCGCAGCACGGCCGAGGCCGGTTGGCTGATGGTCGTCGACCGGAAGAAGGGAAAGCCTGCGGTGACTGCGTGGCAAGTCGTTGCCGAACATGGCGGCCGCGCGCTGATCCGTTTCGTTCCGGAAACCGGACGCACGCACCAGATCAGGATCCACGCGGCCGAGGGGCTGGGCTTCCCGATCGTCGGAGACCCGGTGTACGGCTCGGGAGGCGGGCCGATGCTGCTTCACAGTGCGTTCCTCTCCCTGCCCCGCCCCGGCAAGCCACCGGTCGAGGCGGCCGCGCCATTGCCTGAACGCTTCGCCAAAGCCGGGTTCACCGGGGATCATCCGGGAAGCGGCACGTGAGCGGGGCCTGAGGCAGTGAAGGCGCTTTGCGATCCTGCCAATGCCCTGGGCCGCGGGCTCGATGCCATCCGCAGCCAATTCAGGATTCCCGATGCCTTCCCCGCCGAGGTCCTTGCCGCCGCCGAGCTTGCGGCAAGACGCACGCCGGATGACCATGTCGACCGGACGGGCCAACCTTTCGTGACGCTCGATCCCGCGTCCTCGACCGACCTCGATCAGGCCTTCACGATCGACCGGCGGGGCGATGATCTGTTGTTGCATTACGCAATCGCCGATGTGGCGTGGTTCGTCGAAGATGGCGATACCGTCGACAGCGAAGCATGGAGGCGCGGGACGACGCTCTACCTTCCTGACGGGAAGGCCGGCCTCTATCCCCAGGCACTGAGCGAAAGGGCTGCAAGCCTGCTTCCCGACGGTCCGCGACCTGCAATCATCTTCACCGTGCACATAGACAAGGACGGCAATGTCCGCCTCGAAGGCGCGGAGCGGGCTTTGATCCGGAGCAGGGCGAAACTGGCCTATGATTCCGTGCGCGACACCGATCTGCCGCCGGACTTTGCCGAACTGGCCCACCGTATCCAGAGAGCCGATGACCGGCGGGGTGCGGCCCGCGTCGACCCGCCGGAGCAGGAAGTTGCACCCATCGGCGCAAAGCGTTTCGGCTTGCTGTTTCGCCCGCGACTCGCATCCGAAGATCGCAACGCGACCCTCTCACTCGCTGCCAACCTGGCGATCGCTGACGTGCTGCAGGCGCACGGCACCGGCCTCTTCCGGATCATGGCTGGCCCGGATGAACGTGCGACCTGCCGATTGCGGCACGCGGCAAAGGCGTTCGGCCTTTCTTGGCCCGCCAATGCGACACTCGCCCAGTTCGAGCGGACCCTGAACGACCAGGATCCGAAACAGGCGGCCTTCATGCTCGCGATTCGCCGTGCCGGCAATGGGGCATCCTATGTGCCCTACAGGGATGGCGTCGTGCCTTGGCATGCGGCGATGGGCGCGACCTATGCACACGCGACCGCGCCGTTGCGGCGGCTTGCGGACCGCTATGTGATCCGCGCCGTGCTCGCGGTCGCGAACGGCCAACCGGTTCCGGATATGGTCAGCCAGGCCTTCCAGAGACTCCCTGAAGTCATGGCGCGCGCAGGCAATCTCGACGGTCAGGTCGAGCGCGCCGTGATCGATCTTGCCGAAGCCGTCATGCTTGAACGCGATGTGGGAAAGATATTCCCCGCAGTGGTTACAGATCTGGACCAGAGAGGCGCGCGCATCCAGTTGCGCGATCTGCCGGTCGTGGCGCGCGTCGACGCCCGAAACGCAGCCCCGGGCGAGGCGATTTCCGTGCGGCTCGATTCGGCGGTGCCCGATCAGAGACGCGTAACGTTCCAACTTGTATCCTGAGTTCCGCTTGGGCGGTGCTGCAAACGGCCTTGCGCGACGCGGCCGGAAAAATGGTGCTGCCGGTGAGGATTGAACTCACGACCTCAGCCTTACCAAGGATGCGCTCTACCACTGAGCTACGGCAGCACTGGACGTCTGGACCGCCCGTGTAGGCGCGCGCCTATGGACAAAGCGTGTGGACGCGTCAAGGGATCACCGATAATCAGGCCCAATCATGCCGACAGACAAGGACGAACGGGCCAGGCGCCTTGCCGAAGCGCTCCGGGCAAATTTACGCAAGCGCAAGGAGGGTCAGCGCAGAGAATCGGGCCCGACAACGCCTCCGCCCGATTCATCGCAGGGAGAACGCGGCTAGCGAATCGTGCCGCATCACCGCGGCCGGTGCGTCGTCCCCCAACCTGCGGTGATGAAAAGAGCAGTCGCCTCTCCGTCGATATCAGCTGTATGCCACGCACCGGGTGGATTGATCGCATATTCGCCGGGCCCGATCGTCACGCTGGCCTTGCTGCCGTCCGCCATTTCCTGATGCAACGTCATGCGCCCCGCCGTGCAGACGACCACTTCATGGCCATTGGGATGGCATTCCCATGACAACCAGTCCTCCGTGAAGCTATGGAGTCCAACCAGCCTTCCCTCGACCCCGTCAGCCTCGTTGCGGACTACATACGCTTCATACCATTCCATGCCCGTGAATTCGGGCTGGGGAACGGCCGTCGCGCCAAGGCCTAGATGGAGCGGGTGCGTGAACAGGTTGGGCATGGTGAAATCCTCTCGCTCATTTCGGGCGGGTCAAGGGCACCGGTCGATCAGGCGGCTGCCGGTCCCGCCACGAACGCATTGAGCTTGTTTCCATCCGGGTCGCGGAAATAACCAGCATAAAATCCTTCGCCGCGCGGTCCGGGCGCTCCTTCGTCGGTGCCCCCATGGGCAAGGGCGATATCGTAAAGGCGATGGACCTGGTCTTTGTCCTTCGCTTCAAGCGCGACCATCACGCCATTACCGACCGTCGCCGACTTTCCATCGAACGGTTTGGTAAGGCCGATCCCTGCCCCGCCCCCAGCTTCGCCCCAGGCAATGAACGTCTCGAATTCCATCATCCGCCCGACACCCATTTCAGCAGCGATCGCATCATAAAATTGCGCGGCGCGCTGCAAGTCGCTCGTTCCCAAAGTCACGTAGCCGATCATGATTCTTCTCCCTTTTGGATTCCGGAACATATAAGGAACATTTAGATGAAGTCAACCCCTTCCCGTCGCTCGTAAAATAGGGAATCGCTCCTCATCTTGGTCGGCCGATCCTTCTCAGAATGAATAACGTCCGATCCGCCTTTGATCGGCCGGATCGATTGCCGGGCGATGACAAAAGCCAAGATTTGCGCCGAATGGACACTCTCGACTTTAGGGCTTTCGATCGAGGGGGTCGATCAGCATGCCGCAATCGTCGTGCGATGAAGCAGGCGGCGGTACCCCTCATATCCGCCGGTAGCGGCATGAAGGAGCGAGCGGTTGTCCCACATCAGGAGCATTTCAGGCTCCCAGTGATGGCGGTACTGGAATTCCTCGCGCCCCTGCCATTGGTAAAGTTCGATCAGGAGAGGAATTGCTTCGGCATCATCCATCCCTTCGATACCTATGATGTAGCCGAAGCAGCTGAACAGACCTTCGCGGCCCGTCTCGGGATGCTTCCTGATCAGCGGATGGAGCTGGGTCGCCTCGGCCTCGCGCGAGGGGCGTATGTCCATCGACCGCTTGGCCCTATCGCCCTCTCCGTAAAAACCCTCGGGCGCATAGGCGCGCCGGGCCGAATGGATTGCCATCCGCCCTTCGATCCTCGCACGCAGCGCACCCGGCATTTCGTCAAGCGCCTTATGCTGGTTGGCAAAAAGCGTATCTCCGCCAACGGGCGGGATTTCGATGCCGTAAAGACAGGTTCCGGCCGGCGGGCGCGTCTGGAAGCTCCAATCGCTGTGCCAGTTCTCGGCAAAGAGCGGCGAAGTTTCGTCCGCCTGCCGTTCGACCGCGATGATATGCTCGCGGCCTGGAATGGGCGCAATGAAAGGATCGGCGCCGAAGCCGCCGAAACAGAGCGTAAAGCGCTCAAGGTCGTCATCGCTCATCCGCTGGCCGGGGAATGCGAGCACATGGTGCACGAGCCAAGCCTCGCGGATGGCCGATATCGAGTCGGCGTCGAGTGGCTGCGACAGATCGACATCGCGCACCGTTGCGCCGCAAGCCTGGCCGGATGGGGAAATCTCGATCATGCCCCAAAGAGTGGCACGAAATTCGCGCCGGTTGAACTAGTTTGTGCCCATTTCGGCTTCGCGGGCAGCCTGCGCCGTCGCTTCTGCCTTGTGCGCCAGCCCGACGGCACGGGCTTCGTTGGTGTGCTCCAGGCGCTCGGCCATCTGCAACCAGGCAATACGCGCGTTCAGCAGGCGTTCTCGAACATTGACGAGGTTTGTCGCCTCCGCTTCGTGAGCGCATTGCGCGGCGCGGGCATGATAGAATTCAAGTGTGGACACGCCTGCTCCCCTTTCCACGGGAAATCAGCGCTTGAAACTGCGCCTCTGGCTGGGACCGGTACCAGGCGCGCGTTCGCGAAAAACGATGCGCCCCTTGGACAGGTCATAGGGAGTCATTTCGACATGGACCCGGTCGCCCACGACGGAGCGGATGCGGAATTTCCGCATCTTGCCCGCCGTGTAAGCGATGATCCGGTGATCGTTTTCCAGCATGACGCCGAAGCGCCCGTCCGGGAAAATCTCGTCGATCTGGCCCTCGAGGGTCAAGAGATCCTCTTTGGCCATCAGATCAGGCGGCCGAAAGATTGACGGCGGATGCCTTGCCGTTCTTGCCGGTCTCGATGTCATAGGACACGCGCTGGTCCTTGTTGAGCGTGACCATTCCGGCGCGCTCGACGGCGCTGATATGAACGAAGCTGTCCGCCCCGCCATCTTCGGGCTGGATGAAGCCATAGCCCTTGTCTGCATTGAAGAATTTGACTGTGCCGATGGGCATGATGCGTTTCCTTTCACGAAAACATTGGTGATCGCCCCCGCAAATGCACAGGAGCGATGCTGGGTCGTGTCGGAGAAAGCGCTGCTCCGCCGCGGGAGCATCAAATTTCGTCGGTGGCGACGTTAGCTCGCCTCAAATAGGCGCGCCGAGCCGAAATAGCAAGAAATGCGGAAGCGCCGTTGGCGCGGGACCGCGTCATCGGCGACGCGGATGTGTACGGCCGAACAAATCCTCTCCCGAATTGACATATGTCAATGACCGGGCCGGCGCGCGCTCCGAACATCCCGCTCAGGTTGGATGCAGCCCGGAAAGGCGGCACTGTGGTAGCGATCACATATCTCGAACATGATGGAACGGCGCGCCGGGTCGATGCGACCGCTGGACTGAGCGTCATGGACAATGCCTTGGCATTCAAAATTCCCGGCATCGACGGCGACTGTGGAGGCTTCTGCGCCTGCGGAACTTGCCATGTTTATGTCGAGGGCGAATGGATGGATCGCCTGCCCGCGATGAGCGAACTCGAGCGCGACATGGTGTCGCTGGCGCACGATCCACGCCCGAACAGCCGCCTCAGTTGCCAGATCAAGGTCGACGACAGCCTTGACGGGCTCGTCGTGAGGACCCCGCCGCGCCAATACTGACCAATTTACGCAAGGAGAGTGACAATGACCGTGATCACGCCCGAATTCGCCAAGCCGCACCAGGAATGGAAGGTTTCGATGACTCCTGACGATATCTACCAGAATCCGATGAACATCGCTTGGAGCTTCGATTACCTCCTGTCCGGCGACAAGGTCGAAGACCTGTACAAGAGGGCGAAGCAGCAGCAGTGGGATTCGGATACCTATCTCCCTTGGGACACGCCCGTCGATCCGTCCAAGCCGATGGTCAACGACCAGACCGGCATGTATCATCGGATGCCGTTTTTCCAGAAGCTGTCGAAATCGCAGCAGGAGACGTTCACGGCGCATTCGACTGCGCAGCTCCTCTCACAGTTTCTCCACGGCGAACAGGGCGCGCTGATGACAGCGGCCTGTGTGACGCACTCGGTGCCCGATGCCACGGCCAAGCTCTATGCCGCGACCCAGACGATGGACGAGGCCCGCCATGTTGAGGTCTATGCGCGCTATTGCGACAAGATCGCGATCGTCTATCCGATGTCGCCCTGGCTCAAGGACCTGATCGACGCGACGCTCAAATCCGATCGCTACGAAAAGGTCATGATCGGTATGAACATGATCGTCGAGGGGCTGGCACTTGGCGCGTTCAACAACATGTATCGCAACACCCAGTGCGAACTCTTGAAGAAGCTGACCTTCAACGTGATGCGGGACGAATCGCGCCATGTTTCGTTCGGCCACGCATTTCTGGGCCCCGTGATCGCGAAATTGCCCGAGGACGAAGTCGAGGATCTGGCCGACTTCGCTTTTCAGGCCGTCTGCATCCTTGCGCGCAGCACAAGGGCGGATACCAATGCAAGCCGCGCGGACCCTGGCTTCATGCAAGTGCTGGAAAACAGCAATATCGATGCGACGGATTTCTTCGCCGGACTTGACGAGGCCGAAGCGATGGGAATTTCGCACGATCTGCCGCCCGGGCAGATTCATTCAATGAAGGATCTTATGATGCCCGCACTGGCCCGTGTCGGGCTGCTGACGCCCACGGTCCGCAAGAAATATGAAGAGGCGGGAATCCCGGTATTCGACGATCCCCGCGTGCTTCAGGCCATGGAAGGCGGCCACCCAATAGCCGCCTAGATCTGGCTCAGGCGAGGAGACTGATCCCGCTGGACGACGTGGGAGTCGGCGGGGTCTGCTCGGCGGGCACAGCAGCTTTGACGGCGTGGCTCATCCGCGCCTCAAGTAGCGACTGCATCAGCGATTGCGCTGCGGTGACATCGCCACTCTGCAGGGCTTGGCCGATTCTGGCCAAGGGGCTCTTGGCATGTTCGGACCGAGGAACATGGAGGGTTGAAAAAGCAGACAGCGCTGCATCAAGATCGCCATCTTTCAACGCCGTCCTCAAGGCCGCAAAGCCCTGCAGCCCTTGTTTCCAATGGCTGACTGCGTCCGCGCGAACCGCCGAAACCGGCGCTGCACCTTCAATACGCATATCCATAGCTGTCTCCAGTTTCCTGGTCCCAAAGCCAGGCTGAACAGGAGAACGGCAGGCCCGCCCGCCAGTTTATAGTTTCACCCCCGTGTGAGCGGCGCGCAAGCTGCCTCCAACCAAGCCCTCGCCTCTCCCTCAAGTTGCGGAGACACGATGTCCAACACCTTGGCGTGGTAGTCGTCCCACCAGCGGAGTTCGTCACGCGTCATGATCTCGGTATCGACCAGAACACGATCGATCGGCGCGAAGGTCAACGTCTCGAATCCGAAATATTCGCCTTCCGCGCCCGCGATCTCGCGGGGTTCCACAAGGATCAGATTCTCGATGCGGATGCCGTATTCGCCTGTTTTGTAGTAACCGGGTTCGTTCGACAGGAACATGCCTGCCGCAAGCGGCTCGTCCGTTCCCGCCTGCCCGCCGGTCGAGGTCGCGATCCGCTGCGGCCCTTCGTGAACCGACAGGAAACTGCCCACGCCATGTCCCGTGCCGTGCGCATAATCGACGCCAGCCGCCCAGAGGAACTGGCGGGCAAGCGTGTCGAGCTGAGTGCCGCGCGTGCCGGCCGGGAAGACCGCACGCGCGAGCGCGATATGGCCCTTGAGCACACGCGTGAAACGGTCCTTCATTTCCGCCGTCGGCTCGCCGGGACCGATCCAGACAGTGCGGGTCACGTCCGTCGTGCCGTCGAGATACTGTCCGCCTGAATCAACAAGGTACATACTCGACGGCTCGAGCGTGCGGTTGGTTTCCTCGGATACGCGATAATGCACGACCGCCCCGTTCGGCCCCGCGCCCGAGATCGTGTCGAATGACAGGTCCCTCAGCTTACCGGTCGCCGCACGGAAGGATTGCAGCTTCTCAGCCGCCGAAAGCTCGGTGACGCTACCCTTGGGCGCCTCGATTGAAATCCAGTGAAGGAAGCGCGAGAGCGCAGCACCGTCACGCTTCTGCGCCGCACGGTGCCCTGCCTGCTCGACCGGGTTCTTGAGGGCTTTTGCCAGTACCGTCGGATCTCGCAGCTCGACGATATCCGCCCCGCCTGCCTTCAATGCTCCGAATATGGCTGATACGGCCCGTTCCGGATCGACCGCGACCTTCTTGCCAGCAAAAGCTTCTAGTGCCGGTGCGAATTCGACCCGATCATGCACTCGGACGGCATTGCCGAGATGCTGGCGTACGACATCATCCACTTTTTCAGGTGCAACGTAGAGATCTGCGGTCCCGTCCTGCCCAACCACCGCGAAGCTGAGTGCCACAGGGGTCCGTTCAACATCGCTGCCCCGCACATTGAACAGCCATGCAATCGAATCGAGCGCCGAAATGATCGTCGCATCGAGACCCTTTGCCGTCAGCCAATCGGCTATATCCGCCCGTTTCTCGGCCGATGACTTGCCGGTGAATTGGTCGGGGTGCACGGTCATTCTGGCTGATGACGGCTCGGGCCGCCCTTCCCAGACAGCGTCTAAAGGATTGCGCTCGACAGCGACCAGCTCCGCACCCTTTTCGGCCAGCGCCTTGGTCGCGGCATCGACCCAGGTGCGGGTATGGACCCAGGGATCGTAGCCGATCCTCGCGCCGCTGGCGGCATGGTCCTTGAGCCAGGCCGCCACGCTGGTCTTGGGCACCGACTGGTACTGCCAGTGCTTGCCATCGACCTGCTCACGCACCTGCAGCGTGTAGCGCCCGTCGACAAAGATCGCCGCTTCTTCGGGCAGGACCACTGCGGTCCCCGCCGATCCGCCAAAGCCGGTCAACCATGCGAGGCGCTGGGCATAGGCGCCAACATATTCGCTCATATGCTCGTCGCAGATCGGCACGACGAAGCCGTCCAGCCGATCGGCCTTCAACTGTTCGCGCAGGGCTTTGAGACGGTCTTCATAGGTGGACATGGCAAACTCGCAATTGTGTGAACGCGCTCATATAGGCTAGGCGTCCGGCCCGTGAAAGCCTTGCGCAGAAAGACCCCATGACCAGCGAAACCCCCAAGCCTCCCGTCGCGGCCCGGCGCCCGCACAGCAGCACGCACCACGGGGTGACGATAGAGGATCCCTATTTCTGGCTTCGGGACCCATCCTACCCCAAGGTCGACGATGTCGATGTGCTCGACCATCTGAAGGCCGAGAACGCGTTTTTCGAAGCGCAGATGAAACCCCTGGCTCCGCTCGTCGAAACGATCTTCCAAGAGCTGAAGGGGCGGTTGAAGGAGGATGAATCCTCGGTGCCGCAAAAGGACGGCAACTATCTCTACTGGCGGCGCTTCGAGAAAGGCGCGCAGTACAAGCAATGGATGCGCAAGCCCGTTTCGGGTGGCGTGGAGCAGGTCATTCTCGATGAAGCCCAGCAGGCCAAGGACAAGGAATTCTTCCGCCTTGGCGGGATCGCGATCACCGAGGACGACCGGATCATGGCCTGGTCTTCCGACACCGACGGTTCGGAGCGCTTCACGATCCGGTTCCGCGACCTGACGACCGGCGCTGACCTGCCCGACACCATCGCCGGCGTCATGGGCGGATTCGTCTTCTCGAAGGACGGATCGAGCCTGCTCTATGGCCTTGTTAATGACAATTGGCGGATCGACACGATCAAGCTCCACCGGATGGGCACCGACCCGGCCGAAGACAGGACAATCTATTTCGAGCCGGACCAGGGTTTTCAGGCCGGTGTCGGGATGACGCAGGACCGGAACTGGATCGTGGTTGCAACCGGTGACAATGAAACAAGCGAGCTGCGCCTGATCCCGGCCGCAGAACCGCTCGCCGAACCCCGGATCGTGCGCCCGCGCAAGGTTGGCGTGGAGTATGACGTCGAGGCACATGGCGATACGCTGTTCATCCACACCAACGATGTGAGCCCGCAATTCCGCCTCGTGACCGCACCGATCGCAAGCCCCGGCGAATGGACCGAGCGGATCGCGCCATCGCCCGGCTTCTACATGACGAGCGTCACGACCTTTGCCAATTTCTTCGTCGTTGAAGGACGGGACAATGGTCTCGATCAGGTCGAGATCCATTCCTATGACGGCGGCGCACCGAGGCGGATCACTTTCCCCGAGGCAAGTTACACCGCCGGACTCGACGAGAATCCGGAATATGACGTCTCGGTGTTGAGGCTGTCATATGAGTCGATGGTCACGCCTGATACCGTTGCCGAATATGACATTGCCACCGGCGCCATGAATACGCTGAAAGTGCAGGAAATTCCGTCTGGCTATGATGCCAGCCAATATGCGACCGAGCGCGTCGAGATCGATGCGCGTGACGGAACTAAGATTCCTGTTTCAATAGTTTACAGCAAATCCTTCAAAAAGGACGGAGGTGGTCCGCTCTACCTCTATGGCTATGGCGCCTATGGCATCGCGATACCGCCGGGCTTTTCCACATCGCGGCTTTCGTTGCTTGACCGGGGCTTTGCCTTTGCCATCGCTCATATCCGCGGCGGCGACGATCTTGGCCAGCAGTGGCAGCTCGATGGCAAGCTCGCCAAGCGGATGAACAGTTTCAACGATTTCGTCGATTGCGCCAGGGGACTGACTGCGCTCGGCTTCACACGGCCGGGGCGCATTGTCGCGGCCGGAGGCTCGGCGGGCGGCGAACTGATGGGTGCGGTTGTCAATTCCGATCCCGAACTCTGGGGTGCTATCGCGGCGCATGTGCCCTTTGTCGATGTCCTCAACACGATGCTCGACGATTCGCTTCCGCTCACCCCGGGGGAATGGCCCGAATGGGGCAATCCGATCATCGACAAGGCGGCGTTCGACCTGATCCGCAGCTATTCCCCCTATGATCAGCTCAAGGCCCAGCCCTACCCGCCGATCCTGGCGACCGCCGGCCTCAACGATCCGCGCGTCACCTATTGGGAGCCGGCAAAATGGATCGCAAAGCTCCGCGCCACAAAGACCGACGACAATGTGGTGCTGCTCAAGACCAACATGGGCGCCGGACACGGCGGGAAATCGGGCCGTTTCGAGAGCCTCAGGGAAGTTGCGGAAGAATTTGCCTTCTTCCTCTGGCAATTGGGAATGACCAGACCGTGAGGGACTTCACGCTCTCGATCATGCCCACAGCCGAGGACATTGACGAGCTCGGTCATGTCAACAACGCCGTCTGGGTACGGTGGATCCAGGATGTGGCAACCGCGCACTGGAGTGCGGTCGCGGCACCCGAACATGTCGCCCAATGGGTCTGGGTCGTGATCCGGCACGAGATCGATTATCTCGGCAACGTCGGCGTGGGCGAAGTCGTGACTGGCCGGACCTGGATCAGCGATCCGCCCAAGGGCGCGCGGTTCGATCGCAACATGGAATTTTCCAACGCCGCGGGAAAGGTCGTCGTACGATCGAAAACGACCTGGGCCCTGATCGATCGCGCCAGCGGCCGCCTCGCGCGCGTGCCCGCAGAAGTGGCCGCGCCATTTCTAGAAAGCCGGCCGTAGTAACTTTTTCCCGTTGAGCCCCGAACCGGGACGAGACGTGTCAAGGAGCGCAAGGCCGCATGCAGCGATACCTGAAATGGCTTTTCGCCATCGCTCTTGCGATCACCACGCCCGAGTTTGCCTTTGCGGAACATGCAGCGCCACAGGCCTGCCCGGCCTTTTCGATTCTCGATACCGGCAGTTGCGGATGTTGCGGTTCATCCTGCCTGATTACGCCGGGCGGATGCCTTGCCTACCCGGCTCTTCCGGCGGCGAGCACCCCCTTCCCCACGGCCCGGCCGGCCCTGGCCGCGCGATACGTGCAGCCTGGCCCCGCGCAGTTGCAAAGTTTTGGCGAGCCGCCGGAGCCGCCCCCGCCGCGCGACGGCGGACCCAAATCGCATCATTTCAATTTTGGAGAATTATCATGAAGAATATCATCAAGTTCACGAAGCTTTCGGTTCTCGGCCTTGGCCTTTCCGCCAGTGCGGCTTTCGCCGCGGCACCGGGGGCGGTTTCGGCCGCCTGCTGTGCACTTGGGGTCTGCTGCGGCATGAGCTGCTGCTGATCCACAGGTCCGCGAGGACGAATTGGGGGGTGGCGCATCGAAAGGTGTGCCACCCCTTCTTTCTGCCGCCTTGCACGCGGCCCGATTAGATGGCAGCCCTCAACATTCGGGAGGGACCAGCATGATCATCATCACCGGAAACGTCATGACCAACGCGAGCAATCGCGCCGAAATCGAACGGCTGTGCATCGAACACAGCCAGCGCTCGCGCGCGGAGCCGGGCTGTATTGCCCACAATGTCCATGCCGATTGCGAAACGCCGGACAAGCTCGTGTTCGTCGAACTCTGGTCCGACGGCAATGCCGTGCGCACCCATTTCGGCGTGCCTGAATCGGGCGCGTTCGTGAGGCGAATCGGCGAACTTTCAACCGAGCCGACCACGATCCAGATTTATCGCGCCGAAGAAGTGCCCGCGAACTCGCTCGCTAGTTGAACCGCACGACAGGCTGGGAAAGGATGCCGAGCACGGCCGTGACGGCCTCGGGCGCACAGGCAAAGGCAAGGTGACTGCAATCGACCTCCAGACTGTGGTCAACCTCTCCGGGAAGGCCGCGCGCGCTGGCCGGAGCGACAATCCCGTCGCGCCGCGACCATAAAGCATAAGTCGGCACCGGCGGCTTCTCCGCCAGTCGGGCATCGACCGGGGGAGCATCGACAGCGTGCTTCGTCACCCACTCATAGAGACGCCACGCATTGTTCGCGCGCGGATTGCCAGAGAACGGGCTTCCCATCGTGACCACGCGCGCGACCCGGTGGGGCGCGTGCTTCGCATATTCGCGCGCAATCAGTCCGCCCAAGCTCCACCCGACCAAGGTTGCCTGGCCATCGACCTCGCGGTCGATTTCGTCGAGCCGCGCATCGAGGCGCTCGATCATGTCCGCCGTTACGCCCAGATTGCGGCCCAGCCCCCAGCCAAAGGCCCGATATCCCGCGAGATTGAGCGTGTGACGGAGCAACTCCATCCGCGTTTCGGCGACCATGAAGCCGGGCAGGATGACCACCTTATGCCCCGCACCGTCGTGCGCGCTGGCTATGCGGCCATTCTCTCTCGCGCCGCGCGCCCAATCGCCAAGGACGCGTGCTTCCCCAAGCAGCAGCGAAAGCGGCGGGGCTTCGAATTCGGAGCGGGAAAAACTCTGGAACAAAGGAAACGCCTTGGAAAACCGTCGAACGTCCAAGCTGCCCACAGCTTCATGAAAATGCAATAAATGCTTCATCGCTTCGTCATGTCACAAACGATGAACCGATGGATATGCGCGGCGACGGACCGGAATTGCGCGGGCTTTCCATAGCATACGGAAATCGACTAAGCGCAGTGCGATGCCGCCGCAGGACGCACTCCTCCAAGCCCCGATGCCTGATTTGGCCGTGATGCGGCGCTTCCTCCCCTATCTCTGGCCAAAAGGCCTGCCGGGGCTGCGTGCCCGAATCGTTGCCGCCCTTTCACTCGTGCTGGTGTCAAAAGGTGTTCAGCTGAGCATGGGGTTTGTCTATGCGGCGGCCATCAACCGAATGAAGCCCGGATTGGAACCGGCTGCGGCGCTCGCCATCGCGCTGGTCGCTGCCTATGCCGGCGCGCGTTTTGCCAGCGTGCTGTTCGACAATCTTCGCAATATCGTCTTCGAGCGTGTAGGGCAGGACGCAACCCGGCGGCTGGCCGTCAACGTCTTTTCTCACCTCCACGCGCTTTCGTTGCGCTTTCACCTAAGCCGCCGCACGGGCGCCGTTACCAAGGTGATCGAACGCGGGACCAAGAGCATCGACACGATGCTCTACTTCCTTCTCTTCAACATTGCTCCGACTGTTGTCGAATTGGCGGCCGTGGCCCTGATTTTCTGGACGAAATTCGGGCTCGGGCTGGTCGCGGCGACACTCATCATGGTCGTTGCATATATTGTATTCACGCAGCGCATTACGGATTGGCGCAACAAGCTGCGAGTGGAAATGAACGAGCTCGATACGGCCACCGTCTCTAGGTCGGTCGATTCGCTGCTCAACTACGAAACCGTCAAGTATTTCAACGCAGAAGCTCGCGAGACCGAGCAATATGCCCGAGTGGCGAAGCGCTATGCCGATGCTGCCGTCAAATCCGAAAATTCGCTTGCATTGCTGAATGTCGGACAGTCGCTGATCACCAACCTGATGATGGCAGGCGCAATGGGCTTCACTGTCTGGGGCTGGTCGAAGGGCCGTTTCAGCACGGGCGATGTCGTGCTGGTCAACACGCTTCTGGCCCAGCTCTTCCGGCCGCTTGATGTGCTCGGCATGGTCTATCGCACGATCAAGCAGGGCCTGATCGATATGGAAGCCATGTTCAGCCTGATCGATACTCCAGCCGAAATTGTCGACAAGCAAGGCGCGCCGGCGCTGGCTGTGTCGGGTGGAAGCGTTGCATTCGAGGATGTGCGCTTCTCATACGATCCCGACCGCCCGATCCTGAACGGCGTCAGCTTTGCAATCGCACCGGGCAGGACTCTTGCCGTGGTCGGCCCTTCCGGCGCAGGGAAGTCGACGCTGGCCCGCCTGCTCTTCCGGTTCTACGACGTGACAGGCGGAAGCATCACGATCGACGGGCAGGATATCCGCGAAGTCTCCCAATCGAGCCTGCGTGCCGCGATTGGCATTGTTCCGCAGGACACGGTCCTGTTCAACGACACGATCGGATATAATATCGGTTACGGCCGCGAGGGCGCGGCTCAGGAGGACATCGAAAAGGCTGCGCGGGGAGCTGCGATC
This sequence comes from Sphingomonadaceae bacterium, assembly GCA_041916635.1. Lineage (GTDB taxonomy): Bacteria > Pseudomonadota > Alphaproteobacteria > Sphingomonadales > Sphingomonadaceae > Aquisediminimonas. The sequence continues at coordinate 2,978,210 of JAYRZE010000001.1, forward strand.
CACGGTTTCATTGCCGCTCAGCCGCAACAATATGCGACCCCGGTCGGCGAACGGGGTTTGAAGCTTTCGGGTGGTGAAAAGCAGCGTGTCGCTATCGCGCGGACTTTGGTCAAGGATCCTCCCATCCTGATTCTCGACGAAGCGACCAGCGCCCTCGACAGCCGGACCGAAGCTGAGATTCAGGATACGCTCGACCGGGTATCCGAGCAGCGCACAACAATCGTCATTGCACACCGGCTTTCCACGGTCGTCGATGCGGATGAAATCGTGGTGCTTGAGGCAGGCAGAGTGGCGGAACGCGGAAGCCACGCGATGCTCTTGCGCAAGAACGGACTCTACGCAGAAATGTGGGCGCGCCAGCAGGCCGAAAGTGACGAGGGGGCCGACGCGGCCTGACGCCGGTCACCAGGGCGTGCCGTCCTTGTGGCATTGCAGATTGAGGCCGGCATCCAGATGCATATCGATGTCGGGATAATGGCAGTCCGTCTTCGCTGGCCTTCCGATCGCGATATAGATGCAATCCGCAGTGCTGCGGTTGACGAGGCAATGGCCGTTTCCGTCATTCTTCGGGAATGCGGCGCAATCGCCCGCGTGCATGGGCGTTTCGCCTGCGTCGTCGATGAGGACGGCCTCACCCGAGAGCATCACGACGAATTCGTCCTCCCCCTCGTGCCAGTGCCGTTGAGCCGACCAAGCACCGGGCTTCAGCGTTACGTGGCTGACACCGAAGTCTTCCAGCCCTGTGACCGGCGCAAGACGACGATACCAGCGTTCCCTCACGACGTTCGCATAGACCGGCGGATATCCGGTCTTGTTGGTCTGTTCGATCGCATCCAGATCAAGCTTGGGCATGGAACCTCCCTTTGCAATTGCGTACCTTCAGGCTAGGCGGGGCCAATGATCGATGCAATCCGGCTGGCCCAAGACCTGATCGCGGTCCCGAGCGTGACTCCGGCCACGGGCGCGGTCTTCGACGTACTGGAATCGGCCCTGCACGTGCTGGGCTTCGAAGTGGACCGGTTCTTGGCGGGCGAAGCCCCGGACGGCCCAGTCGAAAATCTTTTCGCGACGCGAAACGGCACTGGTGGCGCCCGCCACTTCGCCTTTGCGGGGCATCTCGACGTCGTTCCGCCAGGGCCTGGCTGGACGACCGACCCCTTCATGCCCCAAATCCGCGGAGACCTGCTGTACGGCCGCGGTGCCGTCGACATGAAGTCGAGTATCGCTGCCTTTGTTGCCGCTATTCCCGCCGAAAACGCAGGGCGGATTAGCCTGATCATCACCGGAGACGAAGAAGGCCCGGCGGTACACGGTACGGTCGCGCTGATCGAGCATATCAAGGCTCGGGGGCTCGTCCCCGACCTGTGCCTTGTGGGCGAGCCGACTTCGGCCAACCGGCTTGGCGACATGATGAAGATCGGGCGGCGCGGTTCGGTCAATATCTGGATCAACGTGCCGGGCGTGCAGGGCCATGTCGCCTATCCGCACATGGCGGACAACCCAATCCCCAGGCTGGTGCGCATATTGGCGAAGATCGACGCGATCCTGCTCGATGAGGGCACAGACTGGTTCCAGCCTTCCAATATCGAAGTGACTGATATCGAGGTCGGTAACCCCGCTACCAATGTCATCCCCGCACTCGCCAAGGCGCGGCTGAGCATCCGCTTCAATAGCCTGCATACCGGCAGCGAACTGGTTGCGCGCATCATGGCGATCGTCCACGAGGAAATCCCCGAAGGCGAGGTGCTGGCGCGAATTTCCGGCGAGGCTTTCCTGACGCCTCCGGGAGAATACAGCAGCCTTTTCTCGGCGGCTGTCGAAAAGGTGACCGGAATGGCGCCAGAACTGTCGACAACGGGCGGCACATCGGACGCGCGGTTCCTTTCGCAGATATGTCCCGTCGTCGAATTCGGCCTTTGCAATGCAACGATGCACAAGCTCGACGAGGCTGTGGCTTTGGCCGATATTGAAACGCTGACCCGGATTTACGCAGAAATCATCGCGCGCGTCTCAGAATGATGTAGAGAGCGCCTGCCCCTCCGTGGCGCGGATGGGCATTGCGAATGGCAGCGATCTGCCCTGCCTGCGGCGAAACTGCCAACCAGTCCTTTACCGAGGCGCGGATCACTCCGCGAGAGGAAGGCGGCAGGCGTGGATTGTCAGTTGCCGGTCTACCCGTAATCAGGAGGACTACACGCGCGCCGGCCCGGATAGCGGCTGAAAGGCTTCGATTGAGCCGGGCGTGCGCGCTCGCCAACGTGTCGCCGTGCAGGTCGATCGTGAAATCGGGGTCGAGCGCGCCCTTGGCGATACGCTTGTCCCAACTGCCATCGAGCGTATTGGAGCCTCTTAGCCCCCTTCCGCCCTGTACCGCAGGTTCAGCAAGAGCCGCGACCGAAAGGGCAGTCGCAGCGCGTCGGGCGGGAGTTTTCCCTTCCTCCACCGCTTTCGCAGTACTCGCCGTTCCCAAGTCTTCGTCGCAAGGGAGACGCTTGTTGTGGACGTTCGCAGTAACCCGCTGCCAGACGGCCCGCTCCTCAGGGCTGAGGCGTCGCGGCACTGGCCTGCTCCCGTTCGATCCTTGCCACCGTGCCGCGCGGCAACAACACAAAGGCGGTGCCGCGTGCCGCCATGCCCCCGGCGATTTCGCGCGCCCGTTTTCCCGCGCCCCAGAAGGTGTCGAACCGGTTCGCCCCCTTGATCGCGCCGCCCGTATCCTGCGCAATCCACAGGCCGGTTGCCTCAAGCCGGTCGAGCGAGAGGAATACCGGTGCACCCAGCGGCACGAACGCAGGATCGGCGGCAACGCTTGCACCACCGGTGACGGGAAGGCCCAGCGCCCCGTTGGGGCCTGCCCCGCCACTCAATTCCTTGAAGAACACCCAGCTCTTGTTCTCGCGCATGATGGCGCGGCCTTCCTCGGGATGTTCGTGCAGCCAGTCGACTATGCCTTGCATCGAAGTCTGGCCCGGGCCGAGCAGGCCCCTGTCTTTCATCAGCCTGCCGATGCCGGTATAGTCGCGGCCATTCTGCCCGTCATAGCCGATCCGCATCACGCTGCCATCGGGCAATCTCAGCCGGCCGGAACCCTGGACCTGGAGGAAGAAGAATTCGACCGCGTCGGCTGCCCAAGCGATCTCAAGCCCTCTCCCGGCAAGCCCGCCTTCCTCGATTTCCGCCCGGTCCGCATAGGGCACGAAGCTCTGCCCCTTGACTCGCCCACGGATCCTCTTGCCCTTCAATTCATCGGAAAACAGGCCGAGATCAACGTCGATGAGGTCGGTCGGGCGCTTGTAGATCGGAACGGAATAACCTGGCGCCCGCACGCGCGAAGCAACAATTTCGGGCTCGAAATAGCCTGTTGCGAAACTTTTCCCGTCGCCGACCTGCACGGTTTCAAGATTGGTCGCGAAAAATCCCGCGGCATCATTCTCGCGCCAGCTTGCTGCGGCGGCGCAGACCGGTCTCCAATCCTCCGGACGCGTAAGGCCGGACTGATCGTTCCGCCGAACGAGCGAAGGACAGGAAATCCGGAAAGCCCTGAGCGCGCCTGCGGCGTTGGCTTCGTCCAGGCGCGGCAAGTCGCCAAGCTGGAGGCCGCTCGACCGCGCGCTTGCGCCCGGCAGCGCTGCTGCGGGCTTTGGGGCGATTGGAACGTTTGGAACGGGCTTCACCACACCGCCCGCGCTTTGCGGCGGCCGTGCTTGTGGCACGAGACGTGCGCCGCAAGCCGAAAGCGTCAGCGCGATAACGATCGAGAAAAGGGCACGGGGCATCATGCCCACAGCATTAGGCCGCTTCGTCGGTATCCGTCAAAAGCCAGTTTGGATCGGTCGAGCGCAAATTGCGGGAAAACGTCCAAGCGTCATGCGTTGGAACCGCGTCCGTCAGCGATCCAGCAATCACTTTGCCCTCGGTGTCGCGCGTGACCGCCGCAATATCGGCATCGAAGCGAACTGTGATTTCCGCCGTACCATTGCTCAATTTCGCATCCGCAATCACCGCACGCTCGATCCGCACCATGCGGTTGTCGAGAACATGGCCCTGCGCCGCGCGCTCGGCAATGTCTTCGCCAAACGCCTCGCGGACATCGTCTGACACATAGGCGCGATAATCTTCCTCCCTGCCAGCCCAAAAAGCTTCGAGAATCAGCCGGTAGGCCTGCTTTGCGCCATCGAGAAAATCGGCTGCGCCAAAATTGCGATCCGCTGCGGCAATCGCGCGGAGGCCCGCATCCGCCCCGGCCATATGCTGCTCTTCCGGTACGATGACCGTCCCATCGCGGGCGTCTTCGATCGCCGGAACGATCGCGCGTTCGCGAACCAAGTCTTCGGCAGGCCGAGACAGCGGTTGCTCATGCCCGGTCCGCTTTCCCAGCACAGCATAGAGCCGCAGCCCTAGAAAAAGGGCGATCATGGCAAAAATGATGATGCCGATCATGACGTCTCCAACGCGTTTCAAAACATTACATAGGCGTGACAAACGCCGGTTTCAAATCACTTTGACGGAAAATCTCTCCCATTGCCCTTGCCTGCCCCGGCTGCTAGGCGCCCGCGGCACGGTACGGGTTCTACCCGCGCCACGAGATTCACGCTTGACCCAAGGATTTTCAAATGGCTGACGAGAACGGCAACGACCCGCTTGCCAATGGCGAAGACACGGCCCCGGCCGTGGGCCTCATTTCGCAATATGTGAAGGATATGTCCTTCGAAAACCCCAATGCTCCGACCGTTTTCCAATGGCAGGGCCAGCCGCAGATCGATGTCCAGTTCAATATCGGCGCCAATCAGGTTGCCGATGGAGTTCATGAAGTCGTGCTGAAGATCGATGTTCGCGCGACCAGCGCAGACAAGGTCGCCTTCCAGGTCGAGTTGGCTTATGCGGGGCTGTTCGGCATCCGCAACGTACCCGAGGAGCAGATCCAGCCGTTCCTCTATGCAGAGGCTCCGCGCCTTGTCTTTCCGTTCGCGCGCCGCGTCCTCGCGGATGCCGTGCGCGACGGCGGCTTCCCGCCGCTCCTGCTTGAGCCCATCGATTTCGGCGCGCTTTACATGCAGCAGGCAGCGGCGAACGCCGAAGGACAGTCTGGTGCGATCGCAGCGGAAGGCAGTGCGTAAAAGCGGGTCATGAAGCTCGGCAAGGCCATCGGCACAATCGGCGGGCTGACCATGGTCAGCCGCGTGCTCGGCTTTGCCCGCGACATGCTGATGTCGCGCATCATGGGTGCGACGATGGCGGCGGATGCTTTCCAGCTTGCTTTTCGCGTACCAAACACCTTTCGCCGCCTATTCGGCGAGGGCGCATTTTCCGCAGGTTTCGTTCCGCTGTTCAGCCAGCGTCTGAACCGCGAGGGCGGGCTTGAAGAAGCGCGGAAATTTTCCGAGGAAGTGCTGGCCGTCTTCCTCCCCACCCTGTTCATATTCACGCTGATCTTCGAACTTGCCATGCCGCTCTTCGTGCTGGCGCTGGCATCCGAATGGACCAGCAATCCGGCAAAGTTCGATCTGGCCATCTACCTGACCCGGATCACGTTTCCCTATCTGATGCTGATCAGCCTGGTTTCGCTGTTCGCCGGAGTCCTGAATTCGATGACGCGGTTCGTGGCGGCAGCTTTTGCGCCGGCGCTCCTCAACCTCGCCATGGTCGCGGCATTACTAATCGTGCCCGATGGCGGCGTGCGATCGGCGCAGGCGCTTGCGATCGGCGTTGTGACCGGCGGCGTCCTCCAGATGGGGCTGCTCTGGGCAGCTGCCCGTCGCGCCGGCATTTCGCTGCGCCTGAGGCGGCCGCGCATGACGCCCGGCGTCCGCCAGTTCATCAACGTCGTCATTCCGGCGACGCTGGGGGCAGGCGTCTATCAGGTCAGCCAGTTCATCGACACATTCTTCGCGACACGCCTGCCCGAAGGCTCGCTCAGCTATATGAATTATTCGGACAGGCTGAACCAGCTGCCGCTATCCGTCATAGGAACCGCCCTCGGCACCGCCATTCTCCCGGCCATTTCGCGCTTCATCGACAACGATGACCCTGAATCGGCTGCGAACATCCAGGGCCAGGCCGTGGAACTTTCCATGCTCCTCACTCTCCCGGCTGCAGTTGCGCTGTGGATCGTCTCGGTGCCGCTCTGTACTGCTCTGTTCCAGGGTGGGCGCTTCACGCTTGAGGATGCGCGGATCACGGGCAATGTATTGGCGATCATCGTATCGGGGCTACCGGCTTATGTGCTGGTCAAGGTCATAACGCCGGGCTTCTATGCGCGGAAGGACACTAAGACCCCCGTCAAGACCGCCGGCATCGTCCTCGTCGCCAACATCGTCCTCAACTTCGCGCTGATCCCGCCCTTCGGGATTTACGGGCTCGCTTCCGCTATCGCGCTCTGCAGCTGGCTCAATTGCGTGATGCTTTACCTGATCCTGGTCCGGCGCGGCCATTTCCGCATTCACGGCTGGCTATGGGGACGGATCGCGAGGCAATTGGCCGCGGCCATCGTCATGGCTGCTGTCCTTTTCGTCCTGCGCGAGCAATTCTCGACCTGGTTCGCGGGATCCACCGGAAGGCGCATCCTAGCCGTCGGCTCGATCGTTGCGGCGGGCGGTGCGGTCTATTTCGCGACTGCGTTCCTGACCGGCGGGATGGATCGCGATTCGGCGATGATCCTTCTCCGGCGCAAGAAAGTGAGCGTGGAATGATGCGTGTCGTTTCGGGCATCCAGCCAACCGGCAATCTCCATCTTGGCAATTACCTGGGGGCGATCCGCAACTGGGTTGCCATGCAGGATGAGGGCGAGTGCCTTTACTTCCTAGCCGACCTGCATGCCATTTCTATGCCTTACGAGCCATCGGAGCTAACCGCGAACACCCGCGAGATGACGGCCGCGCTCGTCGCCTGCGGAATCGATACGGACCGGTCCGTTCTCTTCAATCAGGCGCGGGTTTCAGCACATGCCGAGATGCAGTGGCTGCTGAACGGCACCGCCCGCATGGGCTGGCTCAACCGGATGACCCAGTGGAAGGACAAGGCCGGCAAGAACCGCGAGGGTCAGTCGGTCGCACTTTTCACCTATCCGGTGCTGCAGGCGGCAGACGTGCTGCTTTATCAGGCAACGCATGTGCCCGTGGGCGAGGACCAGAAGCAGCACCTGGAGCTGGCGCGCGACATCGCGCAGAAGTTCAACAATGATTTCGGAGAGGTCTTCACTCTGCCCGATCCGATCATTCCGCCTGCCGCTGCACGGATCATGTCACTGCGCGACGGCAACGCCAAAATGTCCAAGTCAGATCCTTCGGACATGAGCCGAATCAATCTGACCGACGATGCCGAGGCAATCCTCAACAAGATCAAGAAGGCCAAGACCGACCCAGAGCCTCTGCCGGGCGATACGGCGGGCCTCGAAGGCCGACCCGAGGCGGCAAATCTCGTCGGCATCTACGCCGCGCTTTCAGGCGAGAGCACGGATACCGTTCTGGCCCGGTTCGGCGGGCAGGGCTTCGGCGCGTTCAAGCCCGCGCTTGCTGATCTTCTGGTCGAAACGCTGCGGCCAATCTCGGAACGGTTCAAGGCGCTCAGGCATGATACGGCCGCCCTCGACGCGATTCTGGTGAAGGGCGCAGCGAAGGCAAGCGCACTTGCCGCGCCGACACTCGATCGCGCTTATGGGGCACTGGGGCTTTCGCGCTAACCCTGCCCGCAGGTTGAACAGCCTGGGTCTTTCGGCAGTCTGATCGTCCGCATCGAGGGCGCGAGGCCATCGAAGACTTGAAGTTTGCCCGCCGGATCGTCGCCGAAGCCGGTGATCGCACGGATCGCTTCCATGGCCGCAAAGCTTCCCATCAGCCCGACCATCGCGCCCAGGACGCCAAGTTCGGCGCAGCTGTCGCAATCGTCGGGGTCGTGCGCATCACCGACGAAGCAGCGATAACAAGGCTTGTCCGCTTCCCAGCCACGATAGGTGCCGATCTGACCATGAAACTGCCCAATCGCGGCCGAAACGAGTGGCACTCGCCCAGCATGACAAAGATCGTTCACGATCAGGCGAGTCCGGAAATTATCGCAGCCATCGAGAACAACATCGACTCGGTCTAGCAATGACGGGGGCGACTCCGCCGTCAGCCTCTGCCTTACTGCTGCAAAAGCGATATCCGGATTGATCCTTTGCGCGGCATCTGCGGCTGCATCCACCTTGTCGCGGCCGATATCATCCGTGCCATAGAGAATCTGACGCTGGAGATTCGATAAGGACACCCGGTCATCGTCGATCACCGTCAATTTGCCGACGCCTGCTGCCGCGAGATACTGGATCGCCGGGCAGCCGATCCCTCCGGCGCCAACGAGCAGCACGTGCGATTGCGCGAGCCGGGCCTGCCCTGCCCCGCCGATTTCCTTCAGGACGATGTGGCGGGCATAGCGTTCGAGCTGCCGGTCGCTGAACGTCATACGCCCGTCGAGCCGAAGCCACCTGAGCCGCGTTCCGTCTGATCTAGGTGCGAGACTTCCACGAAGCCCGCGCGCTGCACGGGCGCTGGCACGAGCTGGGCGATGCGGTCACCGCGCCTGACCTCGAAGGCCTCACTGCCAAGATTTGCAAGGATGACTTTCACTTCGCCCCGATAGTCGCTGTCGATCGTCCCGGGCGTGTTGAGGCACGTGATGCCGTGCTTGAGCGCGAGGCCCGAACGCGGACGCACCTGGACTTCGAATCCGTGCGGGATAGCAATGGCAAAGCCCGTGGCGACCGCATGACGTGCGCCAGGCGCCAGCGTGACGTCCTCCCCCGCGACCACGTCCATCCCGGCCGCCCCTTCAGTCGCATAAACAGGTAGCGGCAAGCCCTCGCCATGCGGCAGTCGCTGGATGGCAATGGCGATATCAGGCAAGTGCATCGGCGACCTTTCGGGCAAGTCTGCGGGCCACCTCCAGTTTCGACATCCGTTCCCAGCTTTCGGTCCCACCGTCAGTAATCAGATGGACGCGATTTTCCTCTCCGCCCATCTTGTCCACCGAAACATCGTTGGCCACGATCCAGTCGCATCCTTTGCGCTCACGCTTGGCGGTGGCCTGCTCGATAGCGCTTTGAGTCTCGGCCGCAAAGCCAACCAACAGCTTCGGGCGCTTCGGCGATTTGCCGAGATCCGCAAGAATATCAGGATTCTTGTGCCAGTTGAGCGCTGGCGGACCATTTTCCTTCTTCAGCTTTTCCGGCGCTTCGTCGACCCGCCAGTCGGCAACGGCCGCCACGAGAACGGCTGCATCGGCAGGGAGCGCACCCTCGACCGCGGCCTGCATCTCGCGCGCCGTCTCTACATTGGTCCGGTTCACACCGGCCGGCGTCGGAAGATTCACCGGCCCCGCAACCAGTGTCACACGCGCGCCCGCTTCGGCAAGTGCTTCGGCAATCGCGAAGCCCTGCTTTCCCGACGAGCGGTTGGCAATCACGCGGACAGGATCGATCGGCTCGTGCGTGGGGCCGGCCGTCACGATAACGTGCCGTCCTTCGAGGCGGGACACTTCCTCCCCTGCAAAATCGGGTTGATCGGCAAGCAAATTCGCCGCAGGCCGCTCGAGCATATCCCGTACCGTCGCAACGATCGTCTCCGGTTCGGGCAAGCGCCCGGGTCCGAACTCGCCGCAGGCCATCGGCCCTTCATCGGGCTCAAGAACGGTCACACCATCGTGCCGCAAGGTCGCAACGTTGCGCCGCGTAGCTGCGTGTTGCCACATCCTGACGTTCATCGCAGGCACTGCAAGCACGGGTTTGTCCGTTGCCAGCAGCAGCGTCGTAGCAAGGTCGTCAGCAATGCCCTGGGCCATTTTCGCCATCAAGTCGGCTGTGGCGGGAGCCACCACGACAAGATCCGCCTGCCGCGAAAGCTGGATATGCCCCATTTCCGCCTCGTCCTTCAGGTCGAACAGGTCCGTATAGACCTTGTCCTCGCTCAGCGCCGCGAGCGTCATCGGCGTAACGAACTTGTGGCCGGCGCGGGTAAGCACGCAACGGACCGACGCGCCCTGCTTTTTCAGAAGCCGGACGAGCTCGCACGCCTTGTAGGCCGCAATGCCGCCGCCGACGATCAGGAGAACACGTTTTCCGGTCATAAGCCGCCATATAGGAACATGACGGCCGCCGCGCCAGCGGACGCACCGAGCAAGGCCCAGCCCATCCGGGGCACCCAGCGTGTGGCGCCCACTTCGATTTCGGGCAAAGGCGCGCCGGGCGGAGCCGCACCCGGTTTCGGATAGGCTGCCTCGATCCGGCGCAGGAGATCCGGCAATTCGCCGATCGCTTTGATCGCACGCTGAAGATGATTGGCAAGAACGGCCTCCGGCCCCAGTTCGTCGCGCAACCATTCCGAAACGAATGGGCCGGAAACATCCCACATATTGATGTCAGGGTCGAGCGAGGAGGCCACGCCTTCCACCATCACCATCGTTTTCTGGAGCAACAGCAGATGCGGCTGGGTCGGCATGTCGAATTCGCGTGTAATTGCGAACAGCCCGTCGAGCATGTTGCCCACACTGATATCCTTGACCGGGACGCCACGGATCGGCTCTCCCACGGCACGCAAGGCCGTCGTGAATTCATCGATGTTATGATGCAGCGGCACATATTGGGCGTCGAAATGGATTTCAGCGACCCGGCGGTAATTGCCAGTGATCAGCCCATGCAGAATCTCCGCAAGCCAGAGCCGCGCCTGACGGTTGACCCGGCCCATGATCCCGAAATCGATCGCCGCGATCCGGCCGTCGGGCGTGACGAATAGATTGCCTTGATGAAGATCCGCGTGGAAAAATCCTTCGGCAATCGCCTGGCGCAGAAAGGCCTGGACAAGAGTCTTGGCTAAGTGATTGAGATCATGTCCGGCAGCGGCAAGCGCATCCCTGTCGGTAAGCTTGATCCCTTCAACCCAGTCGAGCGTCATCACGCGGCGGCCGGTGCGCTTCCAGTCGATTGCTGGGACGATATAGCCTTCTTCCCCGCTCATCGCGTCCGCAAGTTCCGAAGCCGATGCCGCTTCGCGCCGCAGATCGAGCTCGCGCAGCGTCCACTGCTTGAAGGTCGCGATCACTTCGCGAGGCCGCAGCCTTGCGAGTTCCCCGCCGCGCGCCGCCGCCTGCGCCGCGATCCATTCGTAGGTTTCGATGTCGCTTGCGAACTTGTCCTCGATGCCGGGTCGCAGAACCTTGACGGCGACATCTCGGCCATCGGTCGTCACGGCACGGTGCACCTGTGCAATCGATGCTGCTCCGACTGGTTCGGGATCGATGGAACGGAACAATTCCTCGATGGGGACCCCTAGGCCAGCCTCGATCGCGACCCTGATCCGCTCGAAGGGAACCGGCGGCAGCGAATCCTGAAGGCGCAGCAAATCGCGCGCTGCCTCCTCCCCCACAAGATCCGGTCGCGTGGCAAGCGATTGCCCCAGCTTCACGGCGGCCGGCCCGATCTGCTCGAACGCCTTGGCATAGGCCGGCGGATCAGGTGGAAAGCTGCCGAGGCGGGCAAGACGGACTAGCCGTTTGATCCCGGTCGGGGCATGCGCGTCACGCTCGATGCCAAGCAGCGCGCCATGGCGCGCAAGCGTGCGGCCCCATTTGAGCATCCGCCAGATATGAGTTGCTCGAGCGGTCAAATCTTCCAGCCACTGTGGATGGCGACAAGCCCGCCCATCATTGGTTCGACATGCGTGCGAACGAAGCCGGCCTCACGGATCATCCCCTCAAATGCGGGCATGTCGGGAAAGCGGCGAATCGACTCGATCAGGTAACGATAACTATCCTCATCCTTCGCCAGCAGCTTGCCGATCTTGGGAACCAGCTTGTGCGAATAGGCGTCATAGATTTCAGCAAACCCCGGCCAGAGGGTGGTCGAGAATTCGAGGCAGAAGAACCGCCCGCCCCGCTTCAGCACGCGGTGCGCCTCGGCCAGCGCCTTGTCGATATGCGTGACATTGCGGATCCCGAAGGCGATCGTATAGGCATCAAAGCACTTGTCATCGAAGGTCAGCTTCTCGGCATTCTGTTCGGACCAACTGAGCCCGCCAATCTCCCGTTTCTGCGCGCGTTCGATCCCGACGGCCAGCATGTCCGGATTGATATCGGCAACCGTGATCAATGCGCCATGCGCCTGCATCCTGAAGGCAATGTCCCCGGTGCCGCCGGCCATGTCGAGAATCATCTCGCCCTCGCGGGGCTTCACCCGGCGGACGAAGCGATCCTTCCACAGCCGGTGCATGCCCGCCGACATGGCATCATTCATCAGGTCATAGCTGGAGGCTACGCTCGAAAAGACCTGCCCGACCCGTTTCGTCTTCTCGACCGGGGCGACCTCTTCATAGCCGAAGGATACGGTTTCGCTCATGGCCGCCGCTCTAGCCAAGGGGCGACGCTGCCGCTAGCGCAAATCCATGCCCGAACTGCCCGAAGTCGAAACAACCGTGCGCGGCATCGCGGCCGTACTCGATGGAGAAATTCTGACACGAGTCGAGCCTCGCCGGGCCGATCTGCGCCGTCCGATCCCACCGGATCTGAGGCAAAGGCTGACAGGCGCGAAGGTGACCGGGCTTGGCCGGCGGGCCAAATACGGGCTGATCGAAACCGATCGGGGCGACACATTGGTCTTTCATCTAGGCATGTCGGGTCGCTGGCGCGTCGATCCGGAGGAGATCGAAAAGCATGATCACCTGATTCTGGAAACCGGTGCGGGAAGAATGCTGACCCTCAACGATCATCGCCGGTTTGGTTCGCTCGATCTCGTCCGAACCGAGACAATCGCGGACTGGCCGCTCTTCAAGGCTCTCGGCCCCGAACCCTTGAGCGATGAGTTCTCCCACACAACATTGAGAGCGGCGTTCGCGGGCCGCAGCGCGCCGATCAAAGCTTTGCTGCTCGACCAGCGGATCGTTGCAGGGCTTGGTAACATCTATGTCTGCGAAGCGTTGTTCGTGGCAGGCATCAACCCTCACAAGCCAGCAGGGCAAGTTCCCACGGCCCGGTTGAAGCCGCTTGTCGGAGCGATCAAGGAGGTGCTGGCATCAGCGATAAGGGCGGGCGGATCGACATTGCGCGATTACGCGCGGCCCGATGGGGAGCTCGGGTATTTCTTCAAGCAATGGCGCGTCTATGGCCGCGAGGGTGAACAGTGCCAATGCGGACAAACGGTCCTGCGCCGCGTCGACGGCGGGCGCTCGACCTTCTACTGCGCCCGATGCCAGCGATGACGGTTGACCCGGCCCCGCCTGCGAGCTAAGGGCGCGTCCGGATCGGTGCGGATGATTCTGCGCCGCTTTTTCTTTTTGCACTGATTTTGAGGTTTTTGGCATGGCGAACACGCCGCAAGCAAAGAAGCGCATCCGCCGCAACGCACGTCGCGCGGAAATCAACGGCAACCGCGTTGGCCGTATTCGGACCTTTGTGAAAAAGGTCGAATCGGCCCTGTCTGACGGTGACAAGACGGCGGCAGCCGCTGCACTGGCCGCCGTGCAACCCGAACTCGCACGTGGCGTGGCTCGCGGAGTGCTTCACAAGAACACCGCTTCGCGGAAGTTTTCACGCCTGACCAAGGCGGTAGCCGCTCTTTCTTGAGCGAAGCGCCTCGTTCGGATCAAGGGCCCGCCCGTCGCAAGACAGGCGGGCTTTTCATTGTGCGACGCAGCGTGATTTGAACCCAAGGTCAATCCACGATTCGCGCGTAAGCCGAAAAGACCCCCCATATTTTTTCCATTCTGATTCAATGGATTAATCTTCGCTGGCGGATTCGCGCGGATCAACGAGTCAACAGTAATTATTTCATTTTTTTGACGTCCCAGCCCTTGATCGAGTGCCTTTGGCGTCCCTAAAAAAACGTCTGAGCGGCGGGCGAATCGGCTCGCGGCAGATCAGGTCAGTAAAAGGTTCCTAGCCCGAAACGCATGTCTCGGGTGCGGGGTTTGCGTGTTGCCGGGGGGCGGTGGGACGTATCGGGTCAGCAACGGTTGTTATGGGGGAGTCGCTCAAGATCATGTCATTGCCGCCGCTCTTCATTCCCAAAGACCAATTCGGGGACGATACGTTGGCGCAGGCATGGGAAGCGATCCGCAAGTCGCTGCGCCAGAGCATTGGTGCGCGAAGCTTCGATCACTGGCTGAAGCCTGTAGCACTCGCCGGCTGGAGCGCCGAAGACGGCGTCGTTCGCCTCTCGCTTCCTTCGGAATTCATGGCAAGCTGGGTGCGCACGCATCATGGCGAACGACTGACCCAAGCCTGGAAGGCGAGCAGCTCGCAGGTGCGGGGCGTCCGTATCGAAGTCGCGGGCGAAGCGACGGAGCGCTATGAGGTTCAGGCTGCGACGCCCGAGCCCGTTCCCGCGCCCAAGGCCGACGGCCATGTCTTCGATCCGCGGTTGACCTTTGCCCGGTTCGTAACCGGACCGGCTAACGCCGTAGCCGCCAATGCCGCCCAGACCTTTGCCAGCGGCGGTGCCATGCGGTTCAGCCCGCTCTACGTTCATTCGCAGACCGGCCAGGGCAAGACACATCTCCTCCATGCGATCGGTCATGAATATCGGCAGTACAGTCCGGCTGGCCGGGTGCTTTACATGTCCGCCGAGCGCTTCATGTTCGACTTTGTTTCGGCAATGCGCGCGCGCGATACGATTTCCTTCAAGACACGGTTGCGCTCGGCCGATTTGCTGATGATCGACGATGTGCAGTTTATCGCTGGCAAGGATTCGACACAGGAGGAGTTTCTTCACACCGTCGATGAACTGATGTCCTCGGGTCGCAAGCTGGTCATCAGTGCGGACAGGGCGCCACAGGCGCTCGACGGAGTCGAAGGGCGGATCCTCTCGCGCCTGACACAGGGGCTGGTCGTCGATATCCAAGCGCCGGATTATGCGCTTCGTCGTGCGATCATTGGGGCCAAGGCTGCCACCATCGAAGGTATTTCAATCGATGGCGAGGTGCTTGACCTGCTTGCCTCGCGCCTTTCGACCAATGTGCGCGAGCTTGAGGGCGGGCTGAACCGGCTGGCGGCCTATGCCTCGCTCGGCAATCGGCCAGTCACGATCGAATTTGCCGAGGAAGTATTGGCGGACATGTTCCGCGCGAGCCGCAGGCGCATCACGATCGATGAGATCCAGCGACGCGTGTCGGAACATTTCCGTATCCGACATGCCGAAATGGTTTCAGCCCGGCGCGCACGTGAAGTCGCCCGGCCCCGCCAGATCGCCATGTATCTTGCCAAGCAGTTGACGCCGCGTTCCCTGCCGGAGATTGGCCGGCGCTTCGGCGGGCGCGATCACACCACGGTGATCCACGCCGTCCGCCAGATCGAAAAACTGCGCGGCGAGGACAGCGAGATCGACAATGACGTCCGCACACTCATCCGGATGCTTGAGGGCTAGACAATCCAACAGACGCGAGGCATAGGCGCCTCAACATGATTTCGGCACGCGCCCTTCTTCTCCTTCGACTTACGCGCCCTTAGGCGCGTTATCGATGCGTGGGCATGCCCCGCGCAGGCGCCGCCTAAGGGCCATTTCCAGACCCCGTCCCCCGGCTTTCCAAGAGAAGAACCATGCTGCGCGATCCTTCACAGAAATACCGCCCATTTCAGCAGATCGACCTGCCCGACCGTCAATGGCCCGGACGCGCCATCACGCGCGCGCCGCGCTGGCTGTCGACCGACATGCGCGACGGAAATCAGGCGCTTGTCGATCCCATGGACGCGGAAAAGAAGACGCGATTCTTCGATCTCCTGGTGAAAATCGGGGTCAAGGAAATCGAAGTTGGCTTTCCTAGCGCCGGCGCAACCGAATTCGAATTCATCTCTGGGCTCGTCAAATCGGGGCGCATCCCAGACGACGTTCTTGTCCAGGTTCTCACGCAGTCGCGCGAAGATCTGATCCGCACCAGCTTTGAATCGCTGCGCAGTGCGCGGGCAGCGATCGTCCATCTGTACAACGCCGTGTCACCGATGTGGCGCCGGATCGTGTTTCAGATGGAAAAATCCGAAATCAGGGACATCGCGATTACTGGCGCCAAAATCCTGCGTGATGAAGCCGCAAAACAACCCAATACCGAATGGCATTTCGAATATTCGCCCGAGGCATTCTCGACGACCGAGCTGGATTTCAGCCTGGAGTGCTGCGCGGCTGTGATGGATGTCCTGAAGCCCACTCCGGAAAAGCCAATTATCTTCAACCTTCCCGCAACGGTCGAAGCGGCAATGCCCAACATCTACGCCGACCAGATCGAGTATTTCGGCCGCAATGTTCCCAATCGCGAAAGCGTGATCATCAGTCTGCACACCCACAATGATCGCGGCACAGGCATCGCCGCGACCGAGTTGGGCTTGCTAGCTGGCGCGGATCGCGTCGAGGGCTGCCTGTTCGGCAATGGCGAGCGGACGGGCAATGTCGACCTGGTGACAGTCGCGCTCAACATGTACACACAAGGAGTAAACCCCGGCCTCGATTTTTCGAACATTGATGAAGTCATCAAGACTGTCGAATATTGCAACGACCTGCCTGTCCATCCGCGCCATCCCTATGCCGGCGAACTGGTCTTCACGGCTTTCTCCGGAAGCCATCAAGACGCGATCAAGAAGGGCTTCGCGGCTCAGGCTGCGCGAAACGACGATCTCTGGGAAGTTCCCTACCTGCCCATCGATCCGGCAGACCTGGGGCGCACCTACGAAGCCGTGATCCGGGTCAACTCGCAAAGCGGTAAGGGCGGATTCGCCTGGGTGCTTGAGCAGGATCAGGGCCTCAAACTGCCCAAGAAGATGCAGGCTCATTTCTCCCGC
Organism: Sphingomonadaceae bacterium; assembly: GCA_041916635.1. Lineage (GTDB taxonomy): Bacteria > Pseudomonadota > Alphaproteobacteria > Sphingomonadales > Sphingomonadaceae > Aquisediminimonas. Next base: position 2,994,989 of record JAYRZE010000001.1, read on the forward strand.
CATGTCCAGGAACTCGCCGATCAGGTCGGCCGAGAGCTTCATGCCGAGGACATATGGCACGTCTTCCAGCGCGTTTATTGCCTCAACACGCCGCAGCATTACCAGCTCGTCGAATATGACGAAACGCGCGCGCCGAACGGGGATCGTATCTTCGCTGGAAAGATCGCCGTCGACGGCCGCGAGCAGTCGGTAAGCGGGCGCGGAAACGGATTGATCTCCAGCGTCGTCGCAACGCTGAACGAGAGCTTTGGTGTTGGCCTCGACATCGCCGACTATAGCGAACACGCGATCGGACATGGCACGAATGTCCGAGCGGCAGCCTATGTCGAATGCCGAACGACGGACGGACGGACGGTGTGGGGCGTAGGCATCGACGAAGATGTCGCGACCGCTAGCGTCCGCGCCGTACTCAGCGCGGCGAACGGGGCCACGGACCATTAGCGACAGGAAAATGCAAGGCCGGTGTCGGACGCGCGCCGGCTATTGGACGTCGATCTCGCCATGCATCCCGAACGTCGTGTGGAACGTGTGCGAACAGCGCAGGTGATAGGCTCCGTGCGCAGGCGTAAGGCGTATGTCTACAGCCTTGTGTCCACCAACCTCCACGGTGCCCTTATGGACCGGGCCGGACACGCTGCCCGCTGCCGCAAAGAACTCGGGTGCCGTGAAATTGTGCCCTCCGCTGCCCGTGTTCACGAGGTGAAGGATGATCGGCTCGCCCGATTTCAGATGAATAGTGCCAGGCTCGAAGCTAAAGCTCGAGAGCTTCACCTCGACGATGGGGGGGAATCGGATTTGCCTGCGCAAAGGCAGTCGATGGCATTGAAAATATTGCGGCTGACACGAGAAAAAACGAACGCATGACAGACTCCTTACTCCCCTGTCTTTCTCATCGCCCGCCCGCTTTTGCCCACCTCGGAAACCGCCGCGAGACAGGCTGATAGCGCTGGGTCGGCGGTCGCACAATGGGCGGAACACAATGACGGCTTCCCTGCGGGGGAGCAGGGAAGCCGTGCGAGGGGAGGGAGTTGGATGGGCCGGATGATTACCGCGTCCGGTGCGCGGGTTCTTTCTCAGACAATCATTGCCGAAAGAGGCGATACGGCGACTGCCAGAGAGAAGCTGGCAAGAGTGGCTACAAAAGCGGCAACCAGAGCTGCGGGGCGAAATTCGGTCATTGTATGTCTCCAGGATATTCGGGTTTGTTTCTGGGCGGTCAGCGTGTCCGGCCGTCTTGAGTTTCAGATAGACCTGTTCTCCAGCAGAGCGTGAACACTGTTCTTGCAAACAGGCTATGCAAAAATGCATAATGCGGCGAAGCAACTGCGGAGTCCGTCATGCTGGACTGGAATGACCTGCGCTATTTTCTTGCCGTCGCCCGCACGGGCAGCACTCTGGCGGCTTCCAAACAGCTGAGAGTCAGCCAAGCGACCGTTTCCCGCCGCGTGACCGCGCTTGAGCAGATGATAGGCGTGGAGATTTTCGTTCGCAAACCGTCGGGCTACAGCCTCACGCAGCGCGGAGAATCGCTTCTGCCCGCAGCTGAAAATGTCGAAGAATCGATCCTGACCTTTTCGGATCTCGTCTCGATGGAATCCCGTCGCCTGTCCGGCACCGTCCAGCTGACAACCGTCGAGTCCGCGGCCAATGCCTGGATTATCCCGGCGCTGGCCCAATTTCGCGCGCGCTTCCCCGACATCCGTATCGAGATCATCACCACCGACGACAATCTCGATCTTGCGCGCGGCGAAGCCGACCTTGCCATCCGGTTCGGCAACAAACCGACCGAAGAAACGCTTGTGGTTCGCCACCTGACGGACATGGAGGAGAGCTTTTACGCCAGCCACGAACTGGTCGCGCGGCTGGGACTGCCGTCTTGCCTGGATGAAATCATGCGATTTCCGCTGGTGACGAGCATGGACGATGGCGGCATGATCAACAGCTGGATCCTGAACCACCTGCCGGACGCAGAAATCGCGCACCGGACCAACCGGCTGTCGAGCATTATTGCGAGCGTGAGGACAGGAATCGGAGCCTCAATCCTGCCCTGCCTGATGGGCGACGATATTCGCGGCCTGGTGCGCCTGACGCCGCCGATCACGGAACTCACCACGCCCGGCTGGATGGTCACGACCGATCAGGCGCGGCGCCAGCCGCATGTTCGCGCGGTGATCGATTTCATTGTCGGGCAGATTCAGGAGTGGCTGGCGCGCCGCGCGCCCGAGGGCGCGCTGGAACGTGCAGCATAATAGGACTTGCCGGGTTCGCGCGGTCGCGGCACAGGATGGAGCATGACTGCCAACCCGCCGCTCAGGGCCGCCATCATTCCGGTAACACCGCTCCAGCAGAATTGCTGCCTGATCTGGTGCACCGAGACCATGCGTGGTGCCTTTACCGATCCGGGAGGCGATTTGGACCGCCTGAAGTCCGCAGCCGCCCAGCAGGGGGTCACGATCGAAAAGATCCTTATCACACACGGCCACCTCGATCATTGCGGCCAGGCGGGCGCTCTCGCGAAGGAATTGGCGGTCCCGATCGAAGGGCCGCAGGAAGCGGACCGTTTCTGGATATCCCGCCTCGATGATGACGGTGCGAAATACGGAATGCAGGCCCATGCCTTCGAGCCCGACCGCTGGCTGGAGAATGGCGATACTGTGACGATCGGCAATCTCGTGCTCGACGTCTATCATTGCCCCGGGCACACGCCGGGCCATATCGTCTTTCACCACGCACCGTCGAAACTGGCGATCGTGGGGGATGTCCTGTTCCAAGGGTCCATCGGTCGTACCGACTTCCCGCTTGGCAATCACCAGCAACTGATCGATTCGATCACCGGGCGCTTATGGCCATTGGGCGGCGACACGGCGTTCGTTCCGGGCCACGGGCCGATGTCGACCTTTGCCCATGAACGAAAGACGAACGGCTTTGTCTCGGATTACGCGCTAGCCTGATCAACCGGCGGGAAGGATTTCGGCGGCCGGCGCCGTGATCTTTCCATCGGAGCTATTCGCGACATAGATCGCAAAGCCGGCCAGCCCGACCATCACCAGCAGGGTGATCGCGATACCCGCTCCGCGCGCTGGCATTACCCCGTCCATGCCGAATGCGTGTGCAACGCGTGCCAGCATATAGGCAGCCATCACGAGCCAGAGCCACATCGATGTTCCCGTCGCAACTTCGATCAGAGCGATCAGAATGACAACGAACGGCGTGTATTCGACAAAATTGGCTTGCGCCCGCATCCTCCGGATCACTTTTTCATTGCCGCCATCTCCGACAAAGACCTTCTCCGTCGTCCGGGCCCGGCCGACACGAATGCCCAACCAGAAGTTGATGAGAGCAGCAACGGCAGCAGCCGTCAGCGAAATGGGCAGGATCATGGTCAGGCTTCCCTTATTGTTGTCGTACAATGGTTGCCATGGGAACGCCGGACTTGCAACGCCCGAGGGAATCGCTATAGGCCCACGCTCAATGTAACAGTCCGGCCGCGTGCGGACGCGGCCTTTTTGGGGGTCGCAACTTTTCGCATCGCGACCTGCCCTGTTGCAAACAGGTTCAACAGACGAAAAGACAGGTGCCTCAATGGCCGTTCCAAAGCGAAAAACCACGCCTTCCAAGCGCAACATGCGCCGGAGCCACGATTCCCTGAAGGTCGAAGCCTTTCAGGAATGCTCCAATTGCGGAGAATTGAAGCGCCCGCACAATATGTGCCCCGCTTGCGGCCACTACAACGGTCGCGAAGTCGTGAGCATCTCCGCTTAAAGCCGGTAGCAACCTGTTAACCGGGGAGATGGACCAGGTGGCAGACGCGCCACGACTAGCCATCGACGCGATGGGGGGAGACGAAGGTCTCGCCGTGATGCTGCGCGGCGTGGCACTTGCCCGCCGCCGCTGGCCCGGCCTGACATTCGATCTTGTCGGAGACGAGGCGGCCATCTCTGCCGCGCTGGAAAATCACCCGAACCTCAAGGCGAACTCGCAGATCATTCACGCACCCGAGGTCATCTCGGGTAGCGACAAACCCGCACAGGCCATTCGCCGCGCGAAGACGACCTCGATGGGCATAGCCATCGACCGGGTCAAGCAGGGCCATGCAGGCGCGGCCGTGTCGGCGGGGAACACCGGAGCGCTCATGTCGATGGCCAAGCTGTCGTTGCGCACCATGCCGGGAATCGACCGGCCCGCGCTGGCAGCCTTGCTGCCCAGCTTTGGCGAAACCGATTTCGTGATGCTCGATCTTGGCGCCAATACCGAGTGCGATGCGCGCAACTTGATTGAATTCGCGGTGATGGGTGCAGCTTATGCCCGCATCGCGCTTGGGATCGAACGCCCACGGGTGTCGCTACTCAACATCGGTACCGAGGAGCTCAAAGGGACGGACGAGATTCGCGACGCGGCAACGATCCTGCGCGATTCTGCGCACCTTCCCATCGATTTCAGCGGTTTCATCGAGGGGGACAAGATTTCGCGCGGTGAGACCGATGTTGTCGTATGCGACGGTTTTTCGGGCAACATTGCGCTGAAGACAATGGAAGGAACTGCGCGGTTCGTTACGGATCTCCTGCGCCGCGCTTTTACCAGCTCGATTCGTTCGAAGTTCGGTTTTCTAATATCGCGCCCTGCCACAGAGTTGATGCGTCACCATCTCGACCCCAACAATCACAATGGCGCCGTGTTTCTCGGCCTGAACGGCGTGGTGGTCAAAAGCCATGGCGGTGCGACCGACTATGGCGTTGCCAATGCGATCGGCGTTGCAGCCAAGCTGGCGGCGGAGAACATTACCAACCGAATCACTGACGATTTGACCAATGTGAAGGCCGCATCCGAGTGACCTTGCGTGCGCGGATCATCGGCACCGGGTCCGCCCTGCCCGCGCGCAGGGTAACGAACGACGAACTAGCCCAACGCGTCGACACGTCGGACGAATGGATCGTGGCCCGTACGGGAATCCGCTTTCGCCATATCGCCGGCGAAGGCGAGACGACCGCGACACTTGCAACCGATGCGTGCCGAAAGGCGCTCGAATCGGCAAGCGTGGATGCTCGGGAAGTTGACCTGATCGTCCTTGCGACAGCCACGCCGGACCAGACCTTCCCCGCAAGCGCCACCAAGGTTCAGGCTGCGCTGGGAATTGACGATTGCGTTTCTTTTGACGTTTCCGCAGTCTGCTCGGGGTTTCTCTATGCCCTTTCCGTGGCGGACAGCATGATCCGGTGCGGTTCGGCGCGAACTGCGCTGGTGGTCGGATCGGAAACCTTCAGCCGCATCCTCGATTGGGAGGACCGCACGACCTGTGTCCTGTTTGGTGATGGCGCCGGCGCGGTGGTCCTTCGCGCGGAGGAAGGCGAATCGGGAATTCTGGCGTCCGCGCTGCACGCGGATGGCCGGCACAACGGCCTGCTCTACGTCGATGGCGGCCCCTCCACCACCGAGACAGTCGGTAAGGTGCGGATGAAAGGTTCGGAAGTATTCCGCCACGCCGTCACCAACCTTGCTTCGGTCATGAGCGAGGTTCTCGATCAGGCTGGGCTGACTGCCACCGACATTGACTGGGTCGTGCCGCATCAGGCCAATGCCCGCATTCTCGACGCGACGGCACGCAAACTCGGCCTACCCTCGGAAAAGGTCATCACCACCGTCGCGCAGCATGCGAACACTTCGGCCGCGTCGGTGCCGCTTGCGCTTGACGTCGCTGTCCGTGACGGCCGGATCAAGTCGGGCGACCTTGTGGTCCTCGAGGCCATGGGGGGGGGATTTACATGGGGTGCAAGCATCGCGCGGATGTAGGCCTGCGGACAATTGACCTTCCCTGTGGGAGGAATAAAAGGAAACCGGTGTATGTGTAAGGGGGATGTACATGGCTGATGCGAGTACGCTGACGCGCGCCGACCTGTCGGAAGCGGTCCATAATGAAATCGGGCTTTCCAGAGCCGAGTGCTCCGACCTCGTCGAAGCAATTCTGAAGCAGATGGGCGATGCCCTAGCCAGGGGCCAGAATGTCAAGATTTCCGGTTTCGGTACTTTCATTTTGCGTGACAAGCCCCTCCGGATCGGGCGCAACCCAAAAACCGGCGTCGAGGTTCCGATCGCCCCGCGCCGTGTTCTGACCTTCCGGGCAAGTCAGAAAATGCGCGAACGCATCGCCAAGGCCAGTTAGGAGCAGGCATGGTGGCAACCGGAAAGAGCCCTTCAGCGTTCCGCACCATCGGCGAACTGGCGGAAGAGCTTGGGTTGCCGCAGCATATCCTGCGCTATTGGGAGACTCGCTTTCCCCAGTTGCGGCCTTTGCAGCGTGCAGGAAATCGCCGCTATTACCGCCCGGAGGATGTCGCGCTCGCCAAGCGGATCGAAGGGCTGCTGAACCGCGAGGGCTATACAGTGAAAGGCGTGCAGAAGTTGCTGGCTGCGGGCGGCGCCCTGACGACGCCAGCCGCAGCCCCCGCTCCCGCTACGCAGTCGCAATCTTCGACAGGGGTGATGGACGACCTGCGGACAATCCGCGATCGCCTCGCCAAGGCTCTTGCGGCCGATGATGTGGCGGCACGCATCTGATTCTCGTTGGGAAGATTAGTCGCGTAGTAACCCCGGTGCCGCAATTCTTCGGTTTGGGGATAACGCAACTGTCCCGCAACCTGTTCGCCTGTCATGATTTCGCGCCATGCGCAGGCAACAGCTGATGGATTCCCCCGGCGGCTTCGTCCTCGATAACCCACAAGTTCCCCTTCGTATCTTCGGCAAATCCTCTGACCCGCCAGTCAAGAGGCCAGCGATAGAGCAATTTTGCCTGCTTGCCCGAAAGGTCGATCAACATGATCGATTGGCCGCCAAGAGCGCCAACCAAAGCCTTGCCGCGCCAGGTCGGCATAGCCTTGCCGTGGTAAATGTGGAGCGATGAAGGATTGACCGAAGGCGTCCAAAACAGTTGCGGGGCTCGCAAGTCGGGACGGGTTTCGTGCCTCGGGATGGGAACGCCATCATAGTTATCGCCCTGCGAGACCAGCGGCCAGCCATAGTTTGTGGCGCGTTCGATGAGATTGAGCTCGTCCCCGCCGCTGGGCCCCATTTCGATTTCCCACAAGCGTCCGTCATCGGCAAAGGCAATACCCAGAAGATTGCGATGACCATAGGACCATACCTGGTTCGCGTCGCCGCCAAACCCGGCAAACGGGTTGCCGGGCGCTGGTCGACCGTCCAACTGGAGACGCAAAATCTTGCCAAGATTGCTAGCGACGTTCTGCGCCGGTTGCTTCTCATTGCGTTCGCCAGACGTCAAGAAAAGAAGTTTCTGGTCCGGCGAAAACGTGATCCGGTAAGAGAAGTGGTAGGGCTGTTCATGTGACGCCGATTGCCGCCAAATTACTTGCACATCATGCAGGGCCGGGTGCGCCGGGTCGGCAAGGTCGAGTCTGGCCTTGGCCAGCGCCGCGCGGGTACGCGCACCGACGGGTTCTACAAAGGTCAGATATACACCGTGGCTGGTCCCAAAGTCTGGCGAGAGCTTGATATCGCCCAAGCCGCCCTGTTCTTCGTAGTGGATATTCGGCACGCCGGAGACTTCGACCGGTGCGCTGCCATCGCTCCACAGCAATAGTTTACCGGGGCGCGTCGTGATCAACGCGCGGCCATCCGGCATGAACGCCATTGCCCATGGCTGGTCAATGCTGACATGCTTTTCCAAGCGGAAGGGTGGCGGCGTAAGAGTCGTGAATTTGCCGACCGAACGCTGAAACGGGAACGCATCAGCGTCGTTTACCGGGCGGTTGCAGCCTGACAAGGCTAAGGCCGCTGCTGTAGACAGCATAAGCTGCAGGAAAGCACGAGACATCAATTGTTCTCCCGGGGACTTAGTGCAGACAAGGCAGCTTCGGCAATCCGTGCATCGACATCTGGGGCAGCCCCGCTCACGCCGATGGCTCCAATAGTCTTGCCTTCAAACCGCACAGGAACGCCACCGCGCACAAGCAGAAGGTTCGGGATCTGCCCGACCATGCGGGCCATACCCGGATCGGCGGCCAGCGTTTCAGTCGAAGCGCCGAACAACAGCGCAGTCTGTGCCTTGCGCCGGGCATATTCGATCAGCAGTGCGCTGGCGCCGTCCATTCTGGCCTCGCGCAGCGGGTTGCCGGTCTCATCGAGAATGATGATTGCCACACCGGCATTCAACCGCCGCGCTTCGGCCTCCGCTGCGGCGAGCGCCGTTGCAGCAGCCGATGAACGCAAATGGAACCGCTCGACAACTGCCGATCGCGCCACATCGCCAGCCAGAAGTGGCGACGGAACCACTGCAAGTGGCGTTGCTACAGCCAGAAGCAAAATCAACGACCGATCTGCCAAATAACTTATCACGGCGGTTCTTTCATGTTTGGTTGATGATGGGCAGAATAACCGGTTAACACTAATCCACCCGTCTTGAGCGTTAGTACATTATTATTCTATCACCAAAATAATTTCTGTGCAACGATCACAGAATTACAGTAGCAAGCGCCACCGTGACATGCTGGACTCGGAATTTGACAAGTTGCTGGCAGGGACGACGATTCCATGTCAATAACCCCATGCCTAAAAGTGCAATGCCTTCACCATCTTGACACCGGGGAGCTGGCAGGCCTTCCATAGCACGGGTTCGGGAATGGCTTCGTCCATCGACAGCAGGAGGATCGCCTCCCCGCCCGCCGATCGGCGCCCGAGGTGGAAGGTTCCGATATTGAGGCCTGCTTCGCCCAGAAGCGTCCCGATCCGCCCGATAAAGCCAGGCGCATCTTCGTTGACGATATACAGCATGTGCCCGTCGAGATCCGCCTCGACCTTGATGCCGAACGCTTCGACCAGACGCGCTTCATTGTTGCCGAACAATGTGCCAGCGACCGACCGATCACCCTGGCTGGTTTCCACGGTTACGCGCACCAGCGTGTGATAATCGCCTTCGCGGTCATGCCGCACTTCGCGCACGTCGAGGCCACGTTCCTTGGCGAGAAACGGGGCGTTGACCATGTTGACCGTGTCGGAGTAGCGCCGCATCAACCCGCAGAGCACCGCACCTGTGATAGGCTTGATGTTGAGCTGAGCCGCCGCACCTTCGACTTCGATCGAAATCTTGGTCAAGTTGTCATGCGCAAGCTGCCCGACAAGGCTGCCGAGCTTTTCGGCAAGCGCCATATAGGGCTTCAGCTTTGGTGCTTCCTCGGCCGAAAGCGACGGCATGTTGAGTGCATTCGTTACACCGCCATTGACCAGATAGTCGGCCATCTGCTCGGCCACCTGCAGTGCGACATTGACCTGCGCCTCGTTGGTCGAGGCGCCGAGATGCGGCGTGCAGATGAAGTTCGGAGTGCCGAATAGCGGCGACTGCTTGGCCGGCTCCTCGACGAACACGTCGAGCGCGGCACCGCCGATATGTCCGCTATCGAGCCCCTCCTTGAGCGCAGCCTCATCGATAAGGCCGCCGCGTGCACAATTGATGATCCGGACGCCCTTCTTGGTTTTGGCCAGGTTTTCGGCAGACAGGATATTGCGCGTCTGATCGGTCAGCGGCGTATGCAGGGTGATGAAATCGGCCTTGGCCAGAAGCGTATCGAGGTCGCCCTTCTCAACGCCCATTTCGACAGCGCGTTCGGGCGTGAGAAAGGGATCGTAAGCCACGACCTTCATCTTGAGACCTAGCGCGCGAGCAGCGACGATCGACCCGATATTGCCCGCGCCGATCAACCCAAGTGTCTTGCCTGTCACTTCGACGCCCATGAAGCGATTCTTTTCCCACTTGCCCGCTTGCGTCGAGGCGTCTGCCTCGGGGAGCTGGCGAGCGAGTGCGAACATCAGCGCTATCGCGTGCTCTGCAGTGGTGATGGAATTGCCGAAGGGCGTGTTCATCACTACGACGCCCTTGGCAGAGGCCGCCGGGATATCGACATTGTCGACGCCGATGCCGGCGCGACCGATGACTTTCAGATTGGTCGCTGCATCGAGGATGTCCTTTGTCACCTTGGTTGCCGAGCGAATGGCAAGACCGTCATACCGACCGATGATCGCTTTCAATTCCTCGGGGGTCTTGCCGGTAATCTCGTCGACCTCGCAGCCACGCTCGCGAAATATCTGCGCGGCATTAGGGTCCATCTTGTCGGAAATAAGCACTTTGGGCTTGGTCATTTTCTTGCTCCATCGCCTCTGCAAAGACAGGGGCCTGTTTGGAAATATGGGATATGGGCCCCTGCCTGCGCCGGGGCGACGATTATGGCTTGAGCGATGCCCAGGCCCAGTCGAGCCAGGGGCCGAGCGCTTCGATATCGGCAGTATCGACCGTTGCGCCGCACCAGATGCGCAATCCCGGAGGAGCATCTCGATAGCCCGCTATGTCAAAGGCCGCGCCTTGGGCATCCAGAAGACCGGCAAAGCTCTTGATGAAAGCCTCGTCGGCGCCCTCCACGGTGAGGCAGACCGAAGTGGTCGAGCGCGTGGTCGGATCGGAGGCCAGATGGCCGAGCCAGCTCCTTTCCGAAACAATCCTGTCAAGCGCTGCCGCATTGGCATTCGACCGCGCGATCAGGCCCCTCAATCCGCCAACGGACTTCGCCCATTCAAGCGCAAAAATGGCATCCTCGACGACCAGCATGGACGGTGTGTTGATCGTTTCGCCCTTGAAGATGCCCTCGATCAGCTTGCCACCCTTGGTCATGCGGAAAATCTTGGGGAGCGGCCAGGTAGGCGTGTAGCTCTCGAGCCGCTCGACCGCGCGCGGCCCAAGAATCAGGATACCGTGTGCGCCTTCGCCACCCAGCACTTTCTGCCAGCTGAAGGTCACGACATCGAGCTTGTCCCAAGGCAAGTCATAAGCGAAGACCGCCGAGGTGGCGTCGCAGATCGCAAGCCCTTCGCGATCGGCGGCGATCCAGTCTCCATTGGGAACGCGCGCGCCCGACGTCGTTCCGTTCCAAGTGAAGACGACATCGTCGGCCCAATCGACGGCGGAAAGATCGGGGATTTCGCCGTAAGGCGCTTTCAGGACAGTTGCGTCGAGCTTCAATTGCTTGATTACGTCGGTCACCCAGCCTTCGCCGAAACTCTCCCAAGCAAGCATTGTCGCGCCGCGCCTGCCAAGCAATGACCAGAGGGCCATCTCTACCGCCCCTGTATCGGAACCGGGAACGATGCCGATCCGGTGCGTGTCGGGCACCTGCAGCACTTCGCGCGTCAGGTCGATCGCCAGTTGCAGGCGAGACTTGCCGATCTTGGCACGGTGCGAGCGGCCCAGCGATTCGGTCTTGAGTTTGGAGGCTTCCCAGCCCGGCGGCTTTGCGCAGGGGCCCGAGGAAAAATATGGACGCGCAGGTTTCCCCGCGGGCTTGGTAACAGTCATGTTTGCGTCTCCTTGCAGAGAGCACGCGCGGCGTTGGGGCCGCGTGGCCCGGAGCCGCCCCTAGTGCCATGCCAGTGAATGTCAAGCCGCCGTACGCGACGAGCCGATCGAAAATTAGTGGATCGTTAACCATCCGCGCGTCAGAATCGTGGCATGAAACAGTCCTGGCCAGTGCTAGCCCTTGTGGTGTTGTTGGCGGCCTGTGTCGGCCCGCCGGGAGGACGCAGGCCGATCGGACAGCGCCCGGTCCAGGTTGTTCCGCAGGGCGCGGAACTCAGGCAATGTCTGGCCGATCTTGGTCGCTACAAGGCGCGCTATACCCTTCTGCCGGACCGCAACTATGGCGGCGGTTGCTCGACACTATCATCAGTTCATCTGGCGGGGATAGGCGTTCCCGTAACCAACATCGCGGCGATCCAGTGCCCGCTCGCGCTCGCGCTCGCCGAATGGACGCGCAACGCAGTGCAGCCGGCCGCACGCCGCGCATTTGGCAGCCCTGTCGTCCGGCTCGAAAGCTTTGGAAGCTATAGCTGCCGCAACATCAAGGGCAGGCCACAAATGGCTGGGACCAGGTCGGAACATGCGACGGCCAATGCCGTTGACATATCCGGCTTCGTGCTGGCCGATGGGCGCCGGATCACTATCGAAGCAGGTTGGAACGGCAGGGACGACGAGAGCCGCTTTCTGCGCCTCGTCCGCAAGGCCGCTTGCGAACGCTTCCATACCGTCCTCAGCCCCGATTTCAACACCGCGCACCACGATCATTTGCATTTCGATCTGGGACGCGGCCCGTTTTGCCGCTAAGGCTTCGTCAATGACAGAAACGAATGTACCTGCGCGGATTTTCGCGCGCGCCGCCCAGGATGCCGAAGCCGCAAAAAAGGCCGTATCCACCCCGCAAACCGAAGCCGCATCCTACCGCCTGGCTTTTCAGGACGACGATTTTCTCCTGCGAGAGGATTTGCGCCCTGTCCGCTTTCAGCTTGAGCTGCTCAAGACCGAGTTGCTGCTCGACGAAGCGAAGATCGGTTCAACGATCGTGTTCTATGGCTCGGCTCGAATTCCCGAGCCCGGAAAAAGCGCGACGGCACCGACGCCAGAAATTGCCCGACGGCTTGAGGCGAAATCCCACTACTACAATGTTTCGCGCGAACTGGCCGCGCTCGCGAGCAAGACCCCGCCGGATCCGGACGGGATGCGCCAGTTCGTGGTCTGCTCGGGCGGCGGCCCTTCGATTATGGAAGCGGCCAATCGCGGCGCTGCCGATTCCGGGGCCGAATCGATCGGCCTCAACATCGTGCTTCCGCACGAACAGGCCCCCAACAGTTACGTGACGCCGGGCCTGAGCTTTCAGTTCCATTATTTCGCGCTTCGCAAGATGCATTTCCTGCTGCGCGCCCGCGCCGTGGCCGTATTCCCGGGCGGCTTCGGCACGCTCGACGAAATGTTCGAACTGCTGACACTGATGCAGACCGGCAAGACCAGGCGCATGCCTGTGCTGATTTACGGCCGCGATTTCTGGAATCGGGTGGTCAATTTCGAGGCGCTGGTCGAAGAGGGCGTGATCTCGCCCGCAGATCTCGAATTGCTGACGTTCGCTGAAACGGCCGAAGAAGGCTGGAACACAATCCAGCGCTTCTACGCGATGAACTGACCGTCGCTACTTCTTGGCAGGAGCTGCGGCATCGGCGGTGGAAGCGGCGGTTGCGTCGGCACTCTCGGCAGCCTTGGCGCCCTCTTCGCCACTCGCAGCAGCAGCCTCCCCGGCATCGGCGGCGGGCGGCGGCGGAACGGGAAGATTCGAACCCTGTTCGTTGATATATCGGATGATATCAGCGCGATCTTGCGGGTTGGAAAGCCCGGCGAAACTCATCTTCGTGCCATCGACATATTTCTTTGGAGAAGTGAGCCAGCTGTCCATTGCCGCCCAATCCCAGACGCCCGTCATTGCAGTCATGCCCGGCGAATAAGAAAAGCCGGCCATGCGGCCATGTTTCTGGCCCATCACGCCGTAGAGATTCGGACCCACGCCGACCGCCCCACCCTGCGTGATCGTGTGGCAGGATGCGCACTTTTTGAAGAGCTCCGCGCCTTTGGCCGGGTCGCCTGCCGAAAAGTCGACCGGCTTCGCGGCCGTCGCACCACCGCCTCCGCTAGGCGCTGCATCGGCGACTTCGTATCCGCCTTTTTCAACCTTCTCATGGGCAAAATATTCGCCTGTCAGGATCGTTCCTCCCAGCGCGACAATGCCCGCGAAAAGCGCCCATCCGGCTGCTGTATTGAAACGATCGTCCATGCTTGAAACCTCTGCGAGTGCCCCGTGAATCGCGCTCGCTTTAGTCGGGCCTTGGACCATTCGCAAGCACCGGCTTGCATCCTCCGCGCAGCAACGCTTGCGCGGCGGCATCGAGCCCCCTAAGCGCTGCCCCGATGGAGAATTATCCCGCCCCCGCCCGCCCGCTTGTTGCTGCGATGATTGCCGAGGCCGCAGCTGACCCGGCGCACGCCGTCGCATTCCAGGGTGCACCGGGCGCCAATTCACACATTGCCGTGCAGCGCGCATTTCCCGGCAGTCATGCCCTGCCATGTTTCAGCTTCCCGGACGCAATCGACGCGGTGCGCGAAGGCCGGGCTGCCAAGGCCATGATCCCGATCGAAAACTCGCTTCACGGGCGCGTCGCGGACATCCACTTTCTCCTGCCAGAATCCGGACTCGTCATCACCGGCGAATATTTTCTGCCGATCAGCTATGCTCTGATGGGCAAGGGGCAAGTCGAAAATGTGAGGCAGGCCATCAGCCACCCACAAGCGCTTGGCCAATGCCGGCACTGGCTACGCAAGCGCGGGATTGAACCAATCGGCTATCCCGATACGGCAGGTGCTGCGGCGCGTGTCGCCGAACTTGGCGATCCGGCCATTGCCGCCATTGCCCCTCCCGGCGCTGCTGCAGTCTATGGCCTCGACATTCTTGCCGAGGCGCTGGAAGATTCGGACGACAACATGACCCGCTTCGTGGTTCTCGCCAGGTCGGGGTCACCTGCCCCCAACGAGGGGGTGGTCATGACAACCTTCGTCTTCGAGGTGAAGAACATCCCCGCTGCGCTTTACAAGGCGATGGGCGGGTTCGCGACCAACGGTGTCAACATGACCAAGCTCGAAAGTTACCAGCGAGGCGCAAGCTTCGCGGCGACGACATTCTATGCTGATATCGAAGGCCATCCGGACGACCCGGCTGTCGCGCGCGCGCTGGAGGAACTCCAATTCCATTCACGCTCGCTGCGCTTGCTGGGCACCTACCCGCAGGCGCGCAAGCGCGGGTAAATTTGGGCGGGCGGGCCCATGTTTCCGCCGAAAGACGCTTTGTACTTGCCAAGAGCAGGTTATCTTCAGTCTATTGCAACCAAACGCCCTGCCCGGGCGTATATCGTGCTCAACTGCAAGGCCTGAACTATGTCGTTACTGCATGCTGTCTTTCGCCGACTGATCAAGAAAGGTGTCGTGACATTGATCGAGGCCGACGGGAGCCGTCATGCATTCGGCGCACCCGATCCCGCCCTTCCCGAACTCGTCGTCCGTTTCCATGACAAGCGCGTCGCCTTCGATATCGTAAGGGGTCCGCGGCTGGGCTTTGCCGAAGGCTTCATGGACGGCCGGATCAGCTTCGAGCAAGGTGATATCATGCAGTTCGTCGGCCTGATCCGCGCCAACAATCCCTGGGAAAAAGGCCTGGACATCGAGCGGAAAGGCCCCGTCCGGCGTGCTTTCAAACGCGCGGCGCGCCGCTGGAACCAGATCAATTTCCGGCGCCAATCGAAGCGCAACGTGGCCCACCATTATGATTTGTCTGGCAAGCTTTACGACCTGTTCCTCGATCGAGACCGGCAATACAGTTGTGCCTACTTTACCGACCCCACCAATAGCCTTGAGCAGGCGCAGGAAGACAAAAAGGCGCACATCGCGGCAAAGCTTGCGCTGTCACCGGGGCAGAAAGTGCTCGATATCGGCTGCGGCTGGGGCGGGATGGCGCTCTATCTGCACAAGAATTTCGGGGTGGATGTCCTCGGCATCACATTGTCGGAAGAGCAGCTGGAGGTGGCACGCAAGCGCGCCGCAGATGCAGGGGTAGCCGATCATATCCGCTTCGAATTGCGCGACTATCGGGACCTGACCGGATCGTTCGACCGGATCGTCTCGGTCGGCATGTTCGAACATGTCGGTGTGCCGAACTATCGCGAATTCTTCCGCAAGTGCCACAACCTGCTGACACCCGACGGCGTGATGCTGCTCCATACGATCGGGCGGATGGGTGGGCCCGGCAGCACGGATGCCTTCACCCGCAAATATATTTTCCCAGGGGGCTATATCCCGGCGCTGTCCGAAATCCTTGAAGGCAGCGAGCCGAACAAGATGATCGCCACCGATGTCGAAACGCTGCGCCTTCACTATGCACTGACACTGCGCGAATGGTACAAGCGGACGGTCGCCGCACGCGAGCAGATCGAAGCGCTCTACGATGCGCGCTTCTTCCGGATGTGGACGCTCTACCTCGCCGGAGCGGCGACCGTTTTCGAGCATGGCGGAATGGTGAACTACCAGATCCAGTATGCGCGCGGTCGCCACACGCTTCCCATTACACGGGACTATCTGATCGGCACCTGACGCCGCACATTGCCTGCAACCGGCTGCGCCCTTATCTGACCAGCGAGGGGGATGGGACGATGGCAGAAACAAGCAGCTGCTACGCGCTTACCTGTGATGAGATTGTTGCGGGAACCGTAGAAAAATGCCCCCGGTGCGGCGGGCGGATGCGCACCTCGCGCGCAATCCGCCGGCTTGGCTGGGTGATGGTTCTGGCTGGCTTGTTCATCACAGGCCTCATGGGCACGATTACCATGAACCTACTGCCATCGCTTGTGCCGGTTCACGGAATTCCGACCACTGCCCGCTTTAACGGCACGCCCGAGCAGGCCAGGCTGATCCTGCAACTCTTCTTCCTGCTCATCGGATTTGGGCTCGCGGCCGTCCTCAACGGCATCGTTCAGGTGACAACCGGGCGGCGCAGCCGCATTGCGCTGCTCCTCTCGCTGGGCCTTGCCGCATTAATTGTCATCGCCGCCTATGAAACGGTAAGATCGATATAGGGAAACGGTTCAACGTTGCGCCATTTCGGCCGCAATCCAATCATCGATCTGCCGCTCAAGCACATCCAGCGGGACAGGCCCCTGCCCCAACGCAGCATCATGAAACCGGCGGAGGTCAAACTTCGGGCCGAGTGCCCGTTCGGCGCGCGCTCGCAATTCGCGAAATTTGAGCTCCCCCAGCTTGTACCCCAGGGCCTGCCCTGGCCAGCTGATATAACGATTGACCTCCGCTTCTATATTGGCGTCGGACAAAGCGCTATTGTCTCGCATGAAGGCGATTGCCTGTGCCTTGCTCCAGCCCTTTGCGTGCAATCCCGCGTCGACCACGAGCCTGCAAGCGCGCCACATCTCGTATGACAGCCGCCCCATATTCTTTTCAGGCGTGTCATAGAGCCCCATCTCGATCCCGAGATATTCGGAGTAGAGCCCCCAGCCCTCGACAAATGCCGTAAAGCTGGCCAGGTTTTTGCGGAATTCGGGAAGCGGTAATTCCTGCTGCAAAGCAATCTGGTTGTGATGCCCAGGCACCGCTTCGTGCGCAGTCAAGGCGGGTAGCTCCCATAGGGGCCGCTGAGAGAGTTTCGACGTGTTGACGTAGAAATTGCCCGCAATTCCGCTTTCGGGCGAACCACCATTATAATAAGCGGTCGTTGTCGTCTCCGCCGTTTCCTTCGGAATTTCACGCACGCCATAGGGAAGGCGCGGGAGTTTGCCGAAATATTGCGGCATCTTCCCGTCGATCTGCTTGGCTACGCGCGATGCAGCTGCCAACAGCTCTTCCGGGGTCTTGGCGAAATAAGCCGGGTCCGTTCTCAACTTGGCAATAAAGGCTTCGCGGCTGGGATAGCCAGCATCAGTCGCGACCTTGACCATTTCCGCTCTGATCCGCGCAACTTCAGACAGGCCGATCTCGTGAATCTGTTCCGGCGTCAGGCTGGTGGTGGTATGCGACCGCGCCTGGAAGGCATACCAGGCCGCTCCTTGAGGCATGGCCGACGCGCCGACCGTCTTGCGACATTTGGGCTTATATTCCTTAAGGTAGAACTGGGCGAACTTGCGATATTCTGGGGCCACCACGTCGCGGATCAGAGCAACGGCGCGCGCTTGCAGAGCAACCCAGTCGGCCTCGCTCATATCCACAGGGCGTGTGCGCTTGAATGGTCCAAAAAAGCGCGTGTCCTCGGGTCTGCCTTCAACAGCGCCCGTGATCGAGTTCTCGAACCCGGCCATTGCGTCGCAAGGTTGGATATAGCCCTTGGCAACAGCCTCACGCGATATGGCGATCGCATCGCCATTAAGCTTCGGATAGGCGGATAGGCGCGTCAGATAGCTTTCGTAGTCAGCGCGTGTCCGAAACGGCAGATTGTCCGCCATACCAGCAAAACCCTGATGCCAGCCATAATAGGTGGTGAACAGGATCATCCGTTCCCCATAGCGGTTGCCTTCGATCTGATCGGACAGCAAACGCGCCAGGACTCCCTTGTTGGTCCTGTCCGCCGGCGAAAGCGCATTGTCAGGAATGGGCTTCAGCCGGTCCAGAAAGGCCTGCGCTGCCTTTGCCTCACGATCCTGCTCGGCAAGGCTGATATCGACCAGCCTGTCATCATGATCGCGAACGCCGAGTGCCGTCGCCTGGACCGGATTGGTCGAAAGCCACCACTTCCAGTGATCGTCGATCACAGCCTTAAGATCATCGGCCGGTGCCGCTTGTGCCGGCGAAACGAAAAGCGCCGCCGCCAGCGGTAACACACGCAAGGTCTTGCCCAACATTCCATTCCTCCCGGATGTGGCGGAAGGCTGGCATACTCGCCCTATCACCGCAAACAAAAAGGGCCGGGGCGGACAAGGTAAAACCTCGACCAGTCCCCGGCCAGCCATGCCAGCGGGAGATGGACCGTTTGGCAATGGGATCAAGCGACTTCTGGCTGCAGCAACTGCGGGGCGGACAGCTTGCCCGTAACGCGATCGTAAACGGCCACATAATCGGGATGTTCTGTACCCATTAGCTTGTCCCACCAGGTGAAATAGAAGCCGAAGTTATGATTGAAGCTTCCCGCGTGGTGGAGATCGTGATGTGTGGTCGTGCTGATCCACTTGAGCACCGGATGGCTCGCCCAGCCGCGCGCATGCAACTCCAGACCGGCATGTCCCATACAGTTTCTCAGGATCATCACGATCAAGAACGCGAAAATCACGACACCCGGCGTCGGTACGAAGAACAGCCAAAGGGGAACGAACAAAGCCATCACGAATGCTTCGGGAATGGCAAAGCTGTAGGCGGCCCAAGGTGTGGGTGTGATCGTGCGGTGATGAAAACGGTGAAAGTGCCTGAACAGCCGCGGATGGTGCATCGCGCGATGGCTCCAGTAGAAATAGGCATCATGGGCGACGATGATCGCCGCCAACAGCCCAAGATTCGACACCAGCCCGAAGCTCGTCTTGATATCGTAGAAAACGCCATGCCTCGACCCCCAGATGACGAACATGCTGACAACGACATAGACGAGCACCGTCCGGATCGAAGCAAGGAACTCTCGACGGAAATCGGTGGTCGTCGCCTCGCGTTTTTGAATCTTGCGGCTGCGCCACGGCGTGCGCCGGAGCAGCCACACGATCCCGGCGACGAGCGACGCCCCTATAACATATCGCCCGAAATCGAAGGTGAAGACGTGGAGCGCCATTTCCTGCGTAATACCCCACAAGGTTGTAGCGTGATTCATTGTGTTGACTCTCATTGGAGGGATGACCGCCCAATGCGCATCGACCGGCGAAATCGCGCTGACTTTTTCGAATCCGGCTGGCCGATTCCGGAATCAATCAAGCCTGCCGATTGCGAAATTCGGTCGGCGTCATTCTCTCGGCCTGGCGAAAGGCCCGATTGAACGGCCCAAGGGAACCGAAGCCAGCATCGAGCGCAATCGTCAGAATCGGCACCTGCCGCTGTTCGGGATCGGCAAGCGCAGCCTTTACTTCGGCAAGCCGATAGCCGTTGAGGAAGGCTGCGAAATTGCGGTGGCCCAGCTGACCGTTGATCAATCTCCGCATCCGGTATTCGTGTTCGCCGAGCTGGGCTGCGAGTTTTGCTATCGTGATGGTTTCATCGCGATGGGGCCGTTCGGCTTCCATATGGGCGAGAAGGCGAGCCGCCAGCGGATCGTCTCCAACAGTCGAAAGGGCCCCTTCACTGGCCTTCTGCGCGGGACCGAGCAGGTCCGCGCGGCGGATCGAGAACATGACAGCGCAAAAACCGAAAGTGAGCGCCAGAATCCCCACTTGCAGTAACGACCGCCATCGCGCCGGGGCCAAATCGTTGAACACCGCCACCTCGACGGCGTTAGTCAGAACCACATAGGCGCCCACAGCCCCAACCAGTTGGATACGCAGGCGCCTGCGATGTTCTACGAGATCATTCTCTCGGCCTTTCCATGCAACCCACAACCCGGCAATCGCAAATCCGAACATAGAGAGCCGCAAAGTCGCCGCACTGGCGACAAACAAAGTCGAGCGCGCTTGGAAATTCCGTCCAACAAGAATCAGGAGCACCATACACACTGGAACCAGCGCCCAGCTTCGCCAGCCGATCCGTTCCTCGTCATTGAACCAGGTCCTCGTAAACAGCCAGAACAGTACGGGCACCGTGACCGAACCCAGCTCGACAATCCAATTCAAGACAAATCCGAATTGTGCCGGTCCTTCGACGGTTGCGATGATGTGGCAGGCGATCGAGAAATTCATCGCAACAGCCAGACGTGCAGGCAACAGCCGCCGATGGTCGCGGACGAGCAGCCAGCTCCAAAGGGCCAGCAACGCGATCGAGCCGCCTCGCGCCATCATGTCATAGTCGTGGAAGAACAGCATGGCGACGCAGATTGGC
The DNA here is from genome assembly GCA_041916635.1 of Sphingomonadaceae bacterium. Taxonomy (GTDB): domain Bacteria; phylum Pseudomonadota; class Alphaproteobacteria; order Sphingomonadales; family Sphingomonadaceae; genus Aquisediminimonas. The sequence continues at coordinate 3,015,354 of JAYRZE010000001.1, forward strand.
AGAGCGACCACGCAGGGGCAATGGGGCCGTGCACGGCACTTGCAATGGATCGCCTTCCCCCTCATCCTTACACGATGACCGAACGATCGACCTTGACCGGCGGCTGCCATTGTGGCGCGGTTCGTTTCCACTTCGAGGCACCCGCGCAGGCAAAGTTGCTCGACTGCAATTGCTCTATGTGTTCGCGAACCGCCTTTCTGCATCTGATCGTCGCGCATGACGATTTCGTGCTCGATTCGGGAAAGGGCGCGCTAACTTCCTATCGTTTCGGAACCGGCACCGCCGAGCACCTGTTCTGCCGCCATTGCGGCATCAAGAGCTTCTATCAACCTCGGTCCCACCCTGACGCCTGGAGCGTAAATTGGCGCTGTCTTGACGAGGGACACGGGCTCGAGGCAGCGATCACGACCTTCGACGGCCGAAATTGGGAGGCTGCGAAAGGCGGCCTTGACGCGGGCGGCTAAACAGGTTCCATCATCAGCCACATCCCTCCCTTGGGGCGGAGCGTCACGGTGCCCATGGGATAGGGCGTGAAGTAGGCCGGCAACGAAAAGCGGCGGGCGGCGAGCCAGTAAGCCAGAATAATCAGTGCCTCCGTAACAGCAAAACGAGCACCAACACAGACGCGTGGGCCGCCCCCAAAGGGCAGGTACTGGAACCTGTGAAGCTTCGCCTTCGCATCGGGTGCAAAGCGCGTATGATCGAAAACATCGGGATTGTCCCAAAGCTTGCGGTGCCGGTGGATCACCCATGGCCAAATCGAGATCAGATCTCCCGGCGCGATTTCGGCCTCGCCCAGCCGGTCGGCGGTCTGCGCTTCCCGATCAAAGCGCGGCGCCGGCGGATAAAGGCGCATTGCCTCATCAAGAATTTGTCGCAGGAGCGGCAGCCGATCCACAAGCGTCGCGACATCGCCATCGAGCGCCACAACAGCCTCCGCACGTGCCGCGTCCTGCAGCGCCGGCTGGGCCGCAAGCAGATAGATCGTCCAAGCCAGGGCATTAGCCGTCGTCTCATGACCGGCGACATAAAAAGTGATCGCGTTGTCGACAGCCAACGCCTCCGCTTCTGTCTCCGGGAACTGCTCATAAAGCGCGCGGATCAAACCGCCGAAGAAATCGTCTACGCCGCCCGAAGGGCCTCGTTCGCGCACGAGAGCCGCCAAGGTGCGACGCAGATAAACCCGCCCTCGCCGAGCGCGGGCCATGACGGGGCTGGGGTCGAAGTTCTGAAGGCCCAGAATCGTCGATATCCGCGCCTGCCCGCTGGCCAGAACGAGATGGTCGACATGCTCTCCCGCGGCCCGGGTGGTGAGGCGAGAATCGCATGAAAATAGCGTATCGGCAATGATCTGCATTGTCGCGTCGGTGGCCGCACGAGCCATGTCTGTGCGGATGGAGCCCCGCAGCCAGCCGGCGACCTGCTTCCTTGCGACTTCGGCTATCGGCCCGGCCATTTTGGCCACGGCTCCCGGAGCGAAAGTGGGTGCAACGATGCGGCGCTGCTTGCGCCAATCTTCCCCTTCGGAGGACAAGAGGCCGTTGCCGATCAGTGGAGAGAGAATGCGCTGCGCAATGCGCGGGCGAAGATAGTTCTCTTTATTGTCGAGCAACACTCGCCCGACCATGTCGGGATCGGTCACGATATGGACCGTGTATCCAAGGATACGGCGTTTGCGATAGAAATCGTCGAACGCCGGTTCGGGCCAGCCGTAAATGGTATTGCGCAGGCGTTCGCCAAACAATCCACGCCAGCTCGGCATCCAGTCCACCGTTCTCGGCGGCTGGACAGGAACGAAGGGGGCAAGCGTCGCCATGCCCCCCGGTATCACGAAAAACCGAGATGCGCAGCGGCTTCCTTCATCTCTTCGGCACGGTTGGGCGCAAGGGTGGCCATGCGTTCCGCGAATGCAGCCACCATCGCCTCACCCGCCTTTTCGGGAGAGCCGGAATCCAGCGGCGGGGCCGGATCATATTCGAGGGCGAGCTGGATCATTCTTGCATGGGCTTCGCCCCTGATCTTGGCCATCAGGGCGAACGCAAAATCGATTCCTGCCGTCACTCCGCCACCCGTCACACGATTGCGATCAAAGACCGTCCGCGCCTTCACTGGCTCTGCGCCGAATAGCGAAAGATGGTCGTGCCAAGCCCAGTGCGACGTCGCCTTGTAACCCTGAAGAAGGCCAGCCGCTCCAAGGATGAGCGAGCCCGTGCAAACGCTCGTCACCCATTGCGCGTTGCTTCCGACTTGTCTCACCCAGGCCATTGCGGCCTCGTTCATCATTACTTCGGTCACACCAATGCCCCCGGGAACGCAGAGAATGTCTGGTCGGCCGACGTTTTTGAACGTGGCGGTCGGCATGATGGCGAAGCCCGCGTCGGTCATCACCGGATCAAGCGACTTCCACACCAAATCCAGCTTGGCTTCTCCGAGGCGGGAAAGGACTTGCGCCGGTCCGGTCAGGTCAAGCTGGGTGACGCCGGGAAAGAGAAGGAAAGCGATAGAAATCGGGGTCATGCCGGGCTCCTTTGCTGAAGCCATCCGTTAGCGCGAAACAGCATTGGCATAAATGACAAGTTTATTTATATTTCTGCCATGGCTGGCAAGACCTGCTTCATCATCTTCGACAAGTTTCAGCTGCTGGACCTTACCGGGCCCTGCTCGGTGCTGGGTGCCGCAAACGACCTGCTTGGGCGAATGGACTATGAAATCGAAGTCGTTGCCGACATGGCGGGTCCCGTCAAGGCAAGCTGCGGCGTTGAAATAGTCGCGGGAGAATTATGCCATTTGCCCCCGTCCTCGATCGACAGCTTCTTCATCGTCGGAGGCGATGCCGAAGGCCTTCGGACGCTTGCCCGAAATACAGCGATCCGGGATTGGACCATCGAAGCGTGCGGCGCGGCACGGCGATTCGGGTCGATCTGCTCGGGAAGCACGGTCCTGGCGGCATGGGGCCTGATCGGCACCCGGCGCTTTGCAACCCATTGGGAAGCGACGGAACCTGTCAGGAAGCGCTGGCCCGAGCTCAATCTCGACCCCGAAGCGATATTCGTCATCGATGGACCTCTGTGGACCTCCGCCGGCATCACGACGGGTATCGACATGATGCTGGCGATCGTTGAGGCCGACCACGGACCGGAAGCGGCTCGGGCCATCGCGCAGCGGCTAGTCCTCAGCGTCCGCCGCCCCGGTTGGCAGTCGCAATTCAGTGGCATGCTTGACGCACAGACCGGGCGGCAAGGCCGCTATGCCGACCTGATCGCCTGGATTGCGCACAATCTTCACGCTCGTCTCGATGTAGAGACGCTTGCAGCTCGCGCCGGCGAAGCGCTTCGCAGTTTCCATCGCAACTTCACGGCAGCCACCGGAAAGTCGCCAGCCGCCTTTGTCGCCCGCCAACGGATCGACCATGCCCGTTCGCTCATTGCCCAGGGACTGCCACTCAAACAGGTCGCGGACCGCAGCGGATATGCCGATGTCGCCCGACTATCTGCAGCCTTTCAGCGCTCCTTCGGAATGAGCGCGAACGCCTACAGGATCGTCCACGCCGCGCCTGTCAGTTCGCCAGGGATTCCAGCGATCCCGAGCCGATCTCCGCAACCGCAGCCTTGAGCACATCCATGCTCGTGCCCGAGCCCTTGGCTTCGACCATGAAGCGATTGGCATAGACCACCCCGTAACTGCCGCTCTTGTCGGACGAGTCCCAATTCTCCGACGTCATCCGACCATCGACCGAGCCCGTCTTCCTGTACCCGGTGGCGGTCTGCTCGTTCGACTGAACGTTGAGCGCGCCGCCCAGCCCGGCAATCGCACCGGCGACGGCCATATCAGTGATCGACAGGGTGATATTGCTGCCCCCGCCTTCGTAGCGCGCTTCCGCGCTCGATCCACCAACACCACCCAATCCTGCCGAACCACTCGATAGCTTGACGCGCGACATGCCCGCGAGCGATGCCGGAAGCAGTCCTTCAAGCACGGACGGCGCGACAGCATTGTTCTGCCCGCTTTCCAACTGCTTCGATGCTGCTTCCGCCTGCTTGCCAAGCGCATCGAGCTTGTCCGCATCGACCTTGCCGACGCCCGGGACGGACAACGTGCCTGAGACGGAACTTCCCGGACCCGTTATCGCACTGCCGGCGCCCAGCATTCCGACGACAGGCGCCAGGACAATGCTGGAAACAACGGCAACGACGATGGCAGCGACAACTGTCACAACCGTATACCCCATCGCCTTGTCCGCCGGGGCTTTCATGAGCTTGGGCAGCCCCACATAGAGAAGGTAGAGATTGTAAAGGCCAAGCAGCGTCAGGAAACCAAGGCCCGGGAGAAGCCCGAAAATGCCAGCGATCCAGGCCGCAGTGCCACTGTACGTCGCGACCTTGAAGGCTTGGATACGATTCCTGGTCGCGCCGAAGCTGGGCGCGAGCGCATCGATAACCATTGCAAGAATGAAGACGCCGACAAGTGTGATCAGGTAGGTCGCAACCGCCGTGCCGACAGCTTGCGCGATGCCAGGACGATAGGTGACGCCGAGCAACGAATAGCCGAACACGATGCTCTTGATCATCGCCGCAATCGGGCCGATCGCTGCGAGTATCAGAATGTAATTCTTGTAGAGTCCTCCGATATCGGCGGGCTCCTTTTCGATCGCATCCCATTCGGTTGTAGGCGTCAGGATGATGTTCTTTACACGAGTGATGAGGCTTTGCTGAAAGCTGCCGGGCGCACCTTGTAGGTCCATTGTCTTATCCCCCTGATTGAAAAACCAGTCTGACAGTATGGCAATAGTCGCGCGATCCGAGATATCCTGTGATTGACAACACAATATGCCCAATTGGGGGGCATGCGCAACCGGCGTGTGGTGGGGAGCGGCTAAACCTCGAGCGTGACCGTTACCAGATCGCCCTCCGCAACCCCTTCGGTGCGCCGGACATCTGCCTTGAGCGGTAGAAGGAAACCACCGGACGCCTTGTGTGGAAAAAGCGATGTGTGCCAGCGCGTATGACCGATCGTCGCTGCAACCTTGATGCTGCCGAAACCGCCCGCGCGACCAAGCGTCTCATAACGGATTTCGACTGCTGTTTGGGGGTCGATGGTCACGAAGTGCCAGGCCCCTTTGGCCGGGGGTTCAGCGGTCCATATCCAGACCGGGCCGGTTGCTTCGAAAACCGTGCTCATCGCTTCAACCGTTCGATCAACGCCTGCGCCGCCGCAGGAGCCCGAACCTTGGCGCCTGATATGAAGAACACATAGGCATCGCCTCGCCCTGCCCATCGCCGTGCACGACCAGCCCATCCATCAATGGCTTCGACTGTGTAGCCGAACGGCTCCTCCTCGACGGTCTTCATCAGGCGCGCATAGGAGAAATCGGCGGCCGCTTCATCGATGCAGGGATATTGGGGATGATCGGCAAAGACGATCGCGGCGTTGGCCTTCTTCATGAGCGCAGCGAAGGCAGGGTCACGAAAGCTCTCGTGCCGCACCTCGAACGCGTGGCGCAGCGGCAAACCTCCGACCTTGTCAGGCAAAAGCGCGATGAAGGCCGCCATATCCTCGCCATCGAACTGCTTGGTCGGGGCGAACTGCCAAAGGATCGGACCAAGCCGGTCTCCAAGCTCAGCAATCCCCTGGTTCACGAACCGCGCGACGGACTCACCAGCCTCGGCAAGAACCCGGCGATTCGTGCAGAAGCGCGAGGCCTTGACCGCAAACTTGAAACCGTCCGGCACGGCGGCGGCCCAGTTCGCAAAGCTCGCTGGCTTTTGCGAGCCGTAATAGGTTGCATTGATCTCGATCGCTGTCAGATGCGCCGCTGCATAAGCCAGCTCATCCTTCTGCCGCGTCCCCGGCGGGTAAAAGGTTCCGCGCCAAGGCTCGAAGTTCCACCCTCCAATGCCGACCCGTATCTCGCCCATCGCCTGCTCCCGCCTCCTTGCAAGCTGCCGCTGATGCCACACCGTGCATGGTCCGACAATCGCCCGCCCGACGCATCCAAAGCGCCACCCTACCGAGTAAAAGTTTTGCCGGTGCGAGGTGGAAGATGGATGAGAGGCTGAGCGAGACACGGTACCCGCGCGAGAGGATCGCCACGCTCGACATTCTGCGGGGCATTGCGATTCTCGGCATCCTGTTCATGAACATTCCTTACATGGGTCAGACCGACGCCATTTACGAGGATGCACGGGTCATTGGCTGGAGCACGGCTGACCAGCATGTCTGGACAACGCTGGAAGTGTTCCTGGCGGGAACACAGAGAGGCCTCTTGGAACTATTGTTCGGGGCGACCGCGCTCATCTTACTGGCACCCGCGTCCAAGCCCAGCGGCCCGGTTGCGGCTGTCGATGCCTATTACCGGCGAACCGTCTGGCTGATTGCGTTTGGCCTGATCCACGGCACTCTGCTCCTTTGGTCCGGAGACATATTGTTCACCTATGGCATCGCAGGGCTCCTGCTGTTCCCCCTACGGAAATTGCCTGCGGGCAGGCTAGCTGCAATCGGTTCGGCATGCCTTCTCCTTACGGCGGCTTTTTCGGTTCCTTCCGTTGTCGAAAGCGCCAGAATCAGGGAAGCGGCAGAAAACGCGATGCATCGGCAACTCGCGGGCCAGGTGTTGGAAGAGGCCGAGACGAAAGCGCTCGATGCCTGGCGCGGCGCAACGGAGCGATCAATGTCAGCAACGGAGCGGAAGGCGGAAGAGGAAGGGCGGCTCGGCGTGTACACTGACAATCTACGCACAACCTTGCCTTTCACCCAGAAATTCAATGCGTCGGTGATCCTCTACGAAGACTTGGCCGAAGCCGTCTTCACAATGATGATCGGCATGGCATTGTTCAAATGGGGTGTCCTGCAGGGCCAACGTTCGCGCCGGTTCTACGCGGGACTGACCTTTGCCGGATACGGAATCGGCATCCCTCTCAACCTGGCCGAGGCGCATAGTCGGATCGCATCGGGATTCCTCCCGCCGGACTGGACGCAACTCACTGACAACATCGGCCGAATCTCGACCACGCTGGGTCATGTCGGACTGGTCGTGCTCCTATGCGGCACAGCAATGGGGGCGCTGTTGCTTCGACCGCTGAAAGCGCCGGGTCGAATGGCGCTCAGCATCTACATCTCACAGACCATCGTGACGATGTTCATCCTGTTCCCGGGATTCGGCTTTGGTCTATGGGGCCGGTTCGGCTGGTCGGAGCTAACAGCAATCGCTGCTGCGATTGTCGCCGCGCAGGTCGTGCTCGCCAACATCTGGCTACGCTTTTTCGCGATGGGACCGTTCGAATGGCTGTGGCGGTGGCTGACTTACGGTCGACGCCCACTGCTTCGGATCCGGCGCGCGCTACCTGCCCTCGCCTGAAAGATCACCGCTTCTTCACAAACTCCGCGCGCAGAACGAGGCCTTTGATACCTTCGTATCGGCAATCGATTTCCTGTGGGTCGCCCGTCAGGCGGATCGACTTGATGAGCGTGCCACGCTTCAGCGTCTGCCCGGCACCCTTGACGACCAGATCCTTGATCAAGGTAACCTGATCGCCATCGGCAAGCAGGTTGCCGACGGCGTCCCGAACCTCGACAGCGCTTCCTGCGTCTGCCTTGGCACGAGCCTCGGCCGCGCTGATCCACTCGCCCGTGGCTTCGTCATAGACATAGTCTTCTTCGGACACCGGATTGGCCTTACGCAGCTTCGGCCATGTCCTCGTCGCCCATCACCGGTCCCGAATCCTGGCCCTTGGCGCTTTCGTCGCGATCGACGAATTCGATGACGGCCATCGCGGCCGCGTCCGAAGCGCGGATGCCAGCCTTCACGATGCGAATGTAGCCGCCGTTCCGGTTCTTGTAGCGCTCGGCCAGAACGTCGAACAACTTGACGAGCTGCGCATCGTCAAGCAGGCGGGCGTGCGCGAGGCGGCGGTTCGAAAGGCCGCCTTTCTTGGCCAGCGTGACGAGCTTTTCGGTATAGGGGCGCAGTTCCTTCGCCTTGGCGAGAGTCGTGGTGATCTGCTCGTGCTTGATGAGGGCCGCCGCCATGTTGCGGAACAGTGCCGCGCGGTGGGAAGAGGTTCTCTGCAGCTTGCGGCCGCCAACGCGATGACGCATCGTATATTCCTTCGTTCGTTAAGGGGCCGTGCAAGGTACCCCAGACCAGGCGGAGTTGGTGGGCCCGCCCATTTCCCAAACAACAAAGCGGAGCAAAAACGCCCCGCCACGATGCGCGCCCCTAAGCGGCAAGCGGATGGAAAAGTCAAGCACGATGTCATTGGTCGTCCATCGCGGGGCCGTCGTCGAAAAGAGCGATACCACCACAAGCCGGAGCGTTAGCCTGATCGTCAACGGTCGGGAGGGATGAGGATGAGACAGGCGGGGCTCTTCATTTCCACGTTTGCCGCACTTTCGTTCGGCTCCAGCGTCACAATGGCGCAAACACCTCCTGCACGCCCCGATCCGGCAAAAATGAGCCGGACGGACCGGGAAAGCGAAATCACCCGACTTCGCACTCTCGAGAGCAATGGTGCTGTCGTGCAGCAGCGCCCGTTGGGCTGCACAGCCCCTGAAAATCGACAATTCGACTTCTGGCTTGGCGAATGGGATGTTTCGAATTCGGGTTCGAGCGTGCTGGTTGCCGAAAGCAGCATCACGCTTGCCGACCAAGGGTGTGTTATCCTTGAATATTGGCGGCCGTTCCAAGGCGCTTCAGGGCACAGCATCAACGGCTACGATATGACCGCGAAGGAATGGAAGCAGACCTGGATCGATGCCACGGGCCGGATTACCCCATATGGCGGTACAATGCAGAACGGGACCCTCTTTATGGACGACCGCAGCAACCCGTCGCCTCCAGGCGCCAAGTTCAAGAAGAGGCGGATGAATTTCCGTCCGATCGATGCAAACACTGTGCGCCAATGGGGCGAAGGCTGGGACGAGGCGAAGCAGGCATGGGCCATCACATGGGATCTGACCTATCGACGCCGGCCTGGCACCGGCGTTGTCCAGCCATGAACGCGCGGCGGCAAATGCTGCGGACCGCAGCGCCTGCAATTGCTCTGGTGGTGGCTGGCGCTGCGTTGGCCAAGGCACCGCAAGGGGCAGCGCCTGTCGTGGCGGCCGAACGCGAATTTGCTGCCTACGCAGCGGAACACGGATGGGTTTCCGCATTTCGCGTCTATTCCGCGTCGGATGGCGTGGTGATTCCCGACGGGCAAATCCGCAACGCTCGCGCCGTCTTCAATGCGCGCAAGGAGACCGGATCGCGCGCGCTCAAGTGGTGGCCCGCAACTGCACTGATTGCGCGTTCGGGTGATCTTGGCTTCACGACCGGCCCCTACACCGTCGACGACAGTGGCAGGATTCAGGGTCAATATTTCACGGTGTGGCAGCGTCAGCCGGATGGGCGCTGGCTTTGGATCTTTGACGGAGGAACTGGAACCGAAGAGCCAGTTGCCATTCCGCGCAGCGGCACCGTGCTCGAATTCCCCGCCCCTGCCGCGCGCCGCTCGACGTCGGCCGCCGCGCTCGCAAGGGTCGCGGCGCTCGAAGCAGCACACACCAGCGCCAAGTCGTTGGTTCCATTCCTTGCCGCTAAGGCGCGTATTCTTCGTCCGGAACGTCCTCCGGCGACCGGGGGCGCCGCGCGGCAGGACATGACCCTGCCCACGGCGGACATTGTCTATGGTCGCGCGGAGCGCAGCGTCGCCTCGGATGCAGGTGACCTTGTCTTCACGCTCGGAGCGGCGCACTGGCCGCAACCCTCGGGAACAACCGACACTGGGCATTATGCCCGGATCTGGCAAGACACGCCAAAGGGCTGGCGGATCGTTTTCGACGAGCTGTTACCCGTGCCACCACCCCCGCCCGCAAGCTGAGTCTGCTCTCGCCGCGATCCTTGACTTCGCCTGCGATCCGGCAGAGCATCATCCTATCCGAGAGGTCTATCGTGGGGGATATCCGATGAAATCGAACCGTGCCGTAGTGGGCGTGCTCCTTATGCTGGGAATTACCTCGCTTGGCGCCTGCAACAAGCCCGCCGCCACGTCTGCGAAGGCCGATACAAGCGCGGCCGAAGCCGCCATAAAGGCGGACATCGCAAAGCTTGTGGAAGAGTTCAACGCGAAGGACGCCAAGGCCGTCGTCGCTCATGACGCACCGAACGCCGTCAGCATGTTCCATGGCACGCCGAACGCGGTCGGCCCCGAAGCCGACCTGATGGTCACGACCAAGCAGATGCAGGACCCGCTCGCGAAAGTGGCTGTCAGCAACGAGAAAGTCGATGTCGCCGCTTCGGGGGAAATGGCCGTCTATCGTGCCGAATATGCCTATACGATGACCGACACTGCGACGAAGAAGCCCGTGGTCGAGCGCGGCAACTGGCTGGTGGGATACAAGACGCAAGCGGATGGCAGCTGGAAGATCGCCTGGAACGTGGTGTCCAACACCGCGAATGCGACCGAACAATAGCAAGCCAGCGCTTTAGGTTGAGTCTGTAACCATCCCACCCTAACGGTGGGCGATGATCGCCGAACTCGCACTTGCCACGGTCATGGTTCTCGTGACCGTCATATGCCACGCCGTGGGGCTCTATGCTGTGGGACGCGTATTGCGCCTCGAGGAACGCGAAGAGGCGATCGAGCACATTCACCCGATGTCGTTCCGCGGCTTCAGCGTCACGCTGGCCGTGATCCTGAGTTTGGTCGCGCTGCACGGCATCGAGATCTGGCTTTACGCCTTTCTCTATGACTTTCTCGGCGCCATCCAGGGCGGGCTGCGTCACGCGGTCTATTTCTCCACGATCACATATGGCGCGATCGGCTATGACGATTCCGCGATGGCCGAGCGCTGGCGACTTGTCTCGGCGATCGAGGGGATCAACGGCATCATCCTGATCGGCTGGTCCACGGCATTCTTCGTGACGCTGGCCGCGCGGATGCGCAGACGATAGCGCCCGGCCACCCTTCTCCTGCCATTGGCGTCACGACTTCGGCCATGCTATGAGGGCGTCGCCATTTGGGGACAATGGGGAGGATGACATGGCGGAGAGTGCGGCGCCGGGCAAGACGTCCTGGCATTTCTGGACCGTTGGGATCGTGAGCCTGTTGTGGAACAGCATCGGCGGGCTCGACTATGTGATGACCAAGACACGCAACCCGGACTGGCTGGCTTCGTTCACGCCCGAACAGATAGCCTGGTTCGAGAGCTTCCCGCTCTGGGCCAATACGGCATGGGCGCTGGGCGTGTGGGGCGCGTTCGCGGGCTCCGTCCTGCTGCTCATGAAAAGGGCGCTGGCGTTCCATGCCTTTGCGATCTCGTTCGCCGGGCTGGTGCTGGCCTCCATCTACCAGTTCGGGCTGGGCAACATGCCCAAGAGCCTGATGACGACGGGCGGGACGATGTTCACGGCGATCCTCTGGGCCATCGCGATCTTCCTTGTCTGGTACGCCGCGAAGCTCCGCAAGGACGGGGTCCTGCGCTAGCGCAAGACGACCCGGCGAAGGGTTGGCCGCGTTCGTCCGTTCATGACTCGGGACGATCGTCGATCCCGAGGAGAAGAAGTTATGCGTACCCCCATCATCCTGAGCGCGGCCCTTGCCGTTGCGACGCTTGCCGCCCTGCCCGCCGAGGCGCGGATCAACCAGCGCCAGAGCCACCAGCAGGGCCGGATCCATGAAGGCGTCCAGAGCGGCGCACTGACCCGCGGGGAAGCCGCGCGGCTCGAGCACCAGCAGGCGCATATCGCCCGCTACGAACATCGCAGCCGCATCGACGGCCCCGGCCTGACCGGCGTCGAGCGTGCGCGGATCGAGCATATGCAGGACCGCTCCAGCCGCAGCATCTATCGCCAGAAGCACGACGGCCAGTCGAACGGCGGGTAAGGACCGGGCCGGCCGGGCGGCGCGATCAGCCGCGCCTGGCCGGCTTTGCCTTGGCCAGATTGAAGGCCGCCGCCTCGCGGATTAGCGCGCCGAAGGCCGCTTCGTCCACCTCCGCGCCCTGAAAAAGGTCGATCGCCCGGCGCGTGCCGCCGTCGAGCCCGGCATTGAAGAGCCCCGCCGGATCGTCGAGCGCCGCGCCATGCGCAAAAGTGAGCTTCACCTTGTCCTTATAGACCTCCCCCGTGCAGATCAGGCCCGCATGCTCCCACACCGGCACGCCCGACGGATTGGAGGGCTTGCGCCACTTCACCCCTTCCCCGATTTCAGGCCCGGCACCCAGAATGAGCGCACGGGCGCGCGACAGCATCTCGCCCCGCCAATCGCCCAGCCCCGCGACCTTCGCATCGATTTCCGCCGACGCCCCCGACATCGCTCAGGCCGCCTTCAGGACGGGAATGGCGTCGAGCGCATCGCCCAGTTCGCGTTCGGCGATCTTGAGATCGTAGTTGCGCTGCATGTCCAGCCAGCTTCCCGCGGACGTACCGAACATCCGCCCGAGCCGCAGCGCCATTTGCGCGGTGACTGGCTGTTTCTCGTTCAATATGTCGTAGAGCGTCTGCCGCGAGATGCCGAGCAGGCGGGCAATCTCCGCCTTGGGGAGGCCGACGGCTGGAAGGACATCCTCCCTCAACAACTCCCCCGGATGGACGGGGCGCAGCCCCTTGGTCAGCGGATTCAACATCAGTGATAGTCCTCCAAATCCACGTCGATGGCATCAACGCCGTCCCAGCCGAAGGTGATCCGCCAATTGCCGGATGCATCGACGGCGTATCGCCCCCGCTCCCGCCCCTTCAAAGGGTGGAAGCGGTAGCTCGGCAAATCCATATCCTGCGGCATCCTCGCAGCATCCAGCCGGGACAAAATGCGATCCACCCGCGTGACATTCGGCACGCTGAGCTTCGAGAAATCGCCGTGGAGCGCAAAATGCCGCAACGCCTTGCTCCGGTAGGATCGAATCATCTGTAAGCTATTGCCTTACACCATAAGTGTCAACCACTGGCCTACACTCGCAAGCCGCCGCCCTTGCTCATCACTACACCGCAGATGGCCGCATGGATCCAGAGCGGAGCGCCGCGCACCCGACCGAAGGTCAGGAAAGGTTAGGCGAAAACCCTATTTTCTATTCGCCCCAATCCTCTTCATCACCCTCATCGCCTTCTTCATCCTCTTCATCACCCTCACCCTCATCTTCATCCCCATCCTCCTCATCGCCTGCCTGCGGGCCGAAGTCCGCCTCGCGCTTGGCCTCGGCAAGGAGGCGTTCGAATTCCTCGCCCAGCGGCATCGGATCGGGCGGGGCCGGCGGCTCCGGCGCTTCGGGCAGTTCGGGGCCGAGCAGCGCGAGCGCCTCTGCCACGGGCGCAAGCGACGGGGCCGGCGGCTCTCCGCTGCGGATGGTGTGGTGCGTCGCATGGCGAAACCGCTCCGGCATATAGGCGCGCAGCAGGAACATCAGCATGCGATCGCTCTGGCGGAAACGGCGGCCCACGCGATTGCCCTCGCGATCGAAGACCGGCTCTTCCGAACCGACCAGCGCGCGCTCGAACGCGGCATCGAGCAGCTTTTTCGACGCGGCGTCGATCGCGGCGGACCATGCAGCATTGAAATCCTCCGCCCCCGGCGCACGGCGCAGGCGATAGCAGCCGGTGACGCTCATCCGGACCATCCGGGCGGCCTGATCGACCGACCCCGTATCGGCGAGCGTTTCGATAAAGGCGCGCTGCTTTTCCGGCGTCCAGCCATCGGCGCGCGCCTGCCGTGGCACGGGGGCCCATTCGCGGTTCGACGCGACGGGGAATTGGGGATCGGCGGCTTGGGTGGGGCGAGAGTGCGTATCCATTTGCGAGCATGGATCATGATTCGCGCGAATAGGACAGAGTTTTTTTGAACCTAGGCCGCCCGACCCACCGCCTCCGCCAGCACATTGGCGACATAGGCATTGAGCGAAACACCTTCGCGCGCGGCGATGATCTTGAGCTTTTCGTGGAGCGAGCGAGGCACGCGCTGGCGCCACTGGCCTGCCGCCTGCGGACCGGGCACTTCGCGCCCCAACTGGCGCGCGGCATCGATCCATTCGACAATCGCGCCTTCCGCATCGGCCAGCGCGGCCTCGGGCGTCTCTCCGTCACCCGTGCAACCGGGCAGCGCGGGCACCGTCGCCAGCCAGCCACCGCCATCCGCCGAGGAAAGCGGCTCGATCAATATGGCATATCCGGATTCAGCCTGTTTCAGTCTCGCCATCTTCGCTTGCCTCTGCATAAGCCATCAACATGCGGACATAGACCGGCTTGATCGGCCGCCGCGCCGGGATCGTGAGGATCGCCTCCGATCCCGGTATGACGACCTTCCAGTGCGAGCCGCCACCCGAAGGCGGCAGGCACGACCAGCCCAACACGTCACACAGCCGGCGCACGTCCACAATCGACCAGTCACCCGCCGGATTGCGGCGCATCGCGCGCAGGAGTTTGTCCGCCTTGGTCATATGTTGATACCATATACGGTATCAACCGACAAGGCGGATGCAGCGGGCCGACCAGTGTGCAGGATATTGCCACGCCCGCCCCCTTGCATCGCAGGGGCTTTGCGGACATCTTTTTGGGCAGAGCCGCTGACGTGCGGCTTCGGGGTGTCGCTAACCCCGCTTGTACAACGGGTTGGTAAGGCTTTCGCCTTACCGGCCGCCCAAGATCCCCGGTCGGGGAGCCCATGGAATATGTCCAGGGTTCTCCGAGCCTAAAATCTATGGGAGCTTTGTACGAGCGGTTTAGCGACCTCCCCGATCATGGATCGAAATGGAGACGCCATCGCGGGGCCGCCCGCGACGGGCCTCCGGGGAGGCGGACTTGGCCGCATATGACCAGAAGATCGACGCCACCGGCGTGATCTGGCCCGGCGCATTCGGATTGATGCTGAAACGCGACCCCGATCCCATATCGGGCTGGGCCCTCGAGACTCGCATCGACCTCCGCCCGTGGATCGGCCGCCAGGTGCGCATCCGGGGCGACCGATACGAATTCAACGGAATGATCATCCGCTCGATAGAGCCGGTTGACGGATTGCCGCCGCCAAAGGTGCCGTGGAGGCCGTGGCAGGTCTTGCGGCTGTTGCGGTGGGTTTGGGGGTTGGTGCGAGCGCGACCGATGTGAACGCGGGTTTGGACACGCCGCCACCGTCTTTTCGGGGAGAAAACTCAACCACCCCCTCTCCCCGTAAAGCCCCCGGGCGCACACCCGGGCGCCCGCGTCGCCGCACGGTGCGAATTAGCGAAGCATTGTGTGGGGGCGCGG
>JAYRZE010000002.1:0-16607 GCA_041916635.1 Sphingomonadaceae bacterium
CGGTGAACTCGATGCGAATATCGTCGTCACCGAAACCAGAAAGCCGAACCATGTCGCGCGCTAGATCGAAGATTTTGACCGGCTCGCCCATGTCCAGCACAAATATTTCGCCGCCCTGCCCCATGCATCCGGCCTGCAACACCAGTTGCGCTGCCTCGGGGATGGTCATGAAGTAGCGGACGATATCCGGGTGGGTGACGGTGATCGGGCCGCCCTTGGCGATCTGCTCGCGGAATTTCGGGATGACGCTGCCATTGCTGCCGAGTACATTGCCGAAGCGAACAGTAACAATTTTTGTGCGGCTTTTTGCGTTGACCGTCAGACTCAGCCGTTCTGCCAAACGCTTGGTCGCACCCATGACATTTGTCGGATTGACAGCCTTATCAGTCGAAATCAGCACGAATTTATCGACGCCATTCTGGCAGGCGGCATTCGCCATGGTCAGCGTACCCAATGCATTGGTCCGTACTGCCTGCCAGGCATTGACGTCCTCCATTAGCGGCACATGCTTATAGGCCGCGGCATGAAAAATCACTGCGGGCTGTTCGGCGGCAAAGACCTCATCGACGCGCGCCGCATCGCGCACATCCGACGCCCAGCAACGACGCGCCAGGCCCGGGAAAGCGCCGCCCAACTCCTCGTCGATCTGATACAGCGCAAATTCCGACGAGTCGACCAACACCAGCCGCGCCGGACCAAAGCGGGCAATCTGCCGGCACAGTTCGGAGCCGATGGACCCTCCTGCACCGCTGACCAGGACGACCCGGCCGGCCAGCAAACCTCGCAAGCCTTGGTCATCGAGGCTGACCGATTCACGACCGAGCAAATCCTCCAGTTCAACCTTCCGGATGTTCGACACCGACAAACGGCCCGAGAGCAGATCGTCGTAGGAGGGCACGGTCAGCACCGTCAATCCGGCCGCCGCTGCCAGTTCCGTGGCGCGCCGCCGTTGAACCGGTTTGGCGCCGGGCATGGCGATGATGGCGTGCTGTGCGCCCAGGCGCTTGGCCACCGCATCGATATTGTCCAGCCCTGAGACGATCGGCAAGCCGCGCAGTCGTCGGCCGCTTTTCTCGGGACTATCATCCAAAATCGCCACCGCATACCACTGGCCGCTGCGGTGGATTTCCCGCAGCAGCGAATCCGCCGCCTCGCCGGCGCCGACGATCAGCACCGGGTTACCCCGCATCTTGGCCGGACCATACAGGCGATGTTCCTTCCAGCTACGATAGGCAAACCGGCTGCCCCCCATCAGGAGTGCCAGCAACATCGGATGCAGGATCAAAACCGAGCGTGGCACCAGCGGGATGCCAAACAGCACCACCAGACAGCCGGTCGCCAAGGCGCCAACCGCGACGGCGGCCAGCAGATTTTGCAGGTCCGAGAGGCTGGCAAAGCGCCAGATGCCGCGATACAGGCCAAAAAGATAGAACAGTGCGGCGAAGGTCGGCACGACCCAGAGTAGGGCCTGCCAGGCCTGCTGCCCGTAATCGGCCGGCACATCAAAGTTGAAGCGCAAGGCATAGGCCAACAGCCAGGCGATACTGGTCACGACCAGATCGTGGAGGAAGGCAGCCAGGGTGCGGTGATTCGGCATAAACAGGCGATTGAACAAATCAGTATTAAGGAGGCCGTCGAACCATCAGGCGGATGCCTGGGCCATGACCGAGGCCAGGACCTCGCAGGTTTTGGCGATTTCCGCCGGCTTCAGGGTCGGATGGACGAGGAACATCAGGCTATTTTCGCCAAGTTCGCGGGCGACGGGCAAGCGTTCTTCCGGACGCCAACCGGTACCATCGAAGGCTTTTTCCAAGTAAATCTCCGAGCACGACCCGGCGTAGCAGGGAACGCCCTCGGCATTGATGGCCTCGATGATCCGATCCCGTCCCCAATCCACACGCAGGTGTTCCGGGCGTACGAACACGTAGCATTTGTATGCGGCATGCGCAATCTGAGCATCCGGCAGTGGAACCCGCAAGGCGCCAATCTGCTGCGCTGTCGCCCAGATACGGTGGGCATTGTCCAGGCGGGCGCGGTGCCAGTCTGCCATGCGCGCTAGCTGGATGCGCCCGATAGCGGCCTGCACCTCGATCATCCGCCAGTTGGTACCAAAGCTTTCATGTAGCCAACGGAAACCAGGCGGGTGTTCACGTTGATAGACGGCATCCCAACTCTTGCCATGATCTTTGAACGACCACATCGCCGACCAGAGGTTCGGATCGTTGGTCGTCACCATGCCACCCTCGCCGCCCGTCGTCATGATCTTGTCCTGGCAGAAGGACCAGGCACCGATATGGCCCAGGCCGCCGACCGGCCGCCCTTTGTAGCGGGCGCCATGCGCCTGCGCGCAATCCTCGATCACTTTCAGTCCATGCGCGTTGGCCAATGCCATGATGGGGTCCATGTCGCACGGCCAGCCGGCGAGATGGACGCAGATGATGCCGCGCGTTCGCGGCGTCAGAACTTGCCGAAGGGTTTCTGCCGTGATGTTTTGTGAATCCGGATCGACATCGGCAAAGACCGGAATCGCCCCCGCATTGACGATTGAAGACGCGGAGGCCAGGAAAGTCCGCGGCGTCACGATGACTTCATCACCCGGGCCAATCGCCAGAACCTTGAGGGCGACATCGAGGGCCACCGTCCCGTTCGCCAAAGCCACCGCATGAGCACATCCCGCCCACGCCGCAAACTCCTGCTCGAACAGGCGACAGTGCTCACCGGTCCAGTAGTTGACCCGATTGGACAAAATGACGTCCCGCGCCGCGTTGGCCTCCTCCTCGGAAAAACTGGGCCAGGGGGAAAAGGGGGTATTCAACATCCGTCCAAACTCCGCTTCAACATCGGGCGCGCCGGGTTGCCGACGACGGTCGCCCCGGCCGGCACATCCCGGGTCACGATGGCGCCCATACCGATCACCGCCCCTGCGCCAATGCGCAATGGCTTCCCGGGAAGACCCTGGCGAATGACGGCGCCCGCCCCGATGTAGGCGTGATCGCCGATCCAGACGTTGCCATTGCATTGAACGCCGGGTGCAAAGGTTACGAAATCGCCGATGACGCAGTCGTGCTCGACATAGCTGTACAAGTTGCCATGGAAATACCGGCCAATCCGGATATTCGAGGTCAGGCAGGTGAAGGGCGAGAGCAAGGCGCCTTCGCCCAACATCACATCGTCCATGATGACCCCCTGATTCGAAACCACGCTCCATGGCTGGATACCATCGGCCGCCATCCGCCCGGCAATGCGTTCACGTACCCGGCTGTTGGCGACCGCGACGGCCAGCCAACGCTGCTCAGCGGGTATCGCCAAAAACTCGTCATAGCGCAGGATGCGGTGGCCGTTGATTGCCTCTGCTTGCGGCGCGTCGTCGACAAACACCAGTTGCGCCCCCGCACTCCCGGCTGCGGCGAGTTGCTGGCGTGCCAGCGGCATGATGCCGCGGCCACAGCCGCTCGCACCAAAGACACCGAACACGGCCTCGCTCATCGCCGCTCGCTCCCGGTGAATTTCGCCATCGTCGCCTCGCCTTGGGCGCTGATGCCCTCGCGGACCAATACTTTTTTCACGGTCATCCACAAAATCCGCAGATCGAGCCACAAAGAGCGGTGATCGACATACCAGACGTCGAGCCGGAAGCGCTCGTCCCAGCCCACCGCATTGCGCCCATTGACCTGCGCCCAGCCGGTAATACCCGGACGCACCTCGTGCCGACGCCGCTGCGTCTCGGAATACAGGGGCAGATACTCCATCAACAGGGGGCGCGGCCCAACCAGGCTCATCTCGCCCTTCAGGACGTTGAACAGCTCCGGCAATTCATCCAGGCTGGTGCTGCGCAAAAAACGGCCGAACCGGGTCAGTCGCTCGGCGTCCGGCAGCAGCTTACCAGTCGTATCCCGCGCATCAGTCATCGTTCGAAATTTGACCATTCTAAACGGTTGACCGTACAAGCCCGGACGAACCTGGGTAAACAGCACCGGCGCCCCCAGCCAGCGGCGAACGAGGAGCGCCGTCACCAGCAAGACCGGCGCCAGCAGCAGCAACAGGCTCGCACTGAGCAGCACATCGAAGAGTCGCTTGATCATTCGGATCTCCGCTCTGGCCGCCCCGCCAGAAAGGCCACCAACCCCTCGACAATGCGCGCGGCACCGAAACGTTCGACAGCCCGCTGCCGGGCGGCCTTGCCCATCAGCTTCCGGCGCGTGCCATCCTCAAGCAAATCCGCCAGGGCGGTCGTCAGCGCACCAACATCGCGGGGCGGCACCAGCAGGCCAGTGACGCCCGCCTCGACGGCATCGGTCAGGCCATAAATCCGGGTTGCCACGCCGGGGATACCCACTGCCGCCGCTTCGAGAATCGAACTGCCAAAGCCTTCCCGATAACTTGGCAAACAAAACAGGTCAGCGGCCGCCATAAACTGCTCGGGTTGCGCCGTAAATCCCTGAAAATGGACGCGATCGGGAAAACTGCCCGCCGCACGGCGCAGCCCCTCGGCCATCTCGCCTTCGTCCGGACCAACGAACAGCCAATGGACCGTGGCGAAGCGCTCTCCCAGCGTCTTCATCGCGCCGGCCAGTTCGCGTAAGCCCTTGTCGACATTCAGGCGCCCGAGGTAAAGGACAACCGTCGCTTCCGGCGGAATGCCAAAGGACGCCCGAACCTGCTGGCTTGCCACCTCGTTAGGGCAAAAGCGCTCGCTATCGACCCCGCAAATCGAACCATCGGCAATGACCGAAATCTTGTCTGCTCGAACCACGCCTTGCTCGACCAGAAAATCGCGCTGCGAGGGGCTGTCCGCCAGCAGGGAGGTTGCCAGCGCAGCAATCAGCCGGTCGGCCGCTTTCAGAATCCGACGCCCCAATCCTTGGCGCGTCACCCACACCTGCCCCGTAAACCAGTGGATCCGGCACGGCACCCGCGCCAGAAAACCTGCCATCATGGCCAGCAGGCCGGCTTTCGGCGTCACCGACAGGACGATGTCGAAACGGTGCTGGCGGAAAATCCCGAGCAGCGCCCACAGGCCTGCGAGATCGCGCAGCGGAGAGATGTCGCGCGCGATCGGCGCATGGATGTGCGTCGCGCGCGGCGACACGCCGGCGGTGCCGCCCGAGAAGTCCGACACTACGAATATCTCGAAGTCGTCGTCCAGCCGCTGGATGTGCGTATTGAGGAACGCCGTGACGGTCATGGGCACGGCGGTGACGAAGCAGAGGCGGGAACGGGTCATGGCATCGGCCCTGTGAAGCGGTATAGGCGGTAGTCGCCGAACGTCTCGATATCGGCTGGCGGCAGTTCGTCGAGGAAGCGCTGCGGCAGGTAGTTCTCGAACGTTAGCAGGTAGCGGATCCCGTAGCGCGCGACGATCTCGCGCACCGGCAGGCGCAGGACTGGGAACACCGGTTCCAGCAGGTGGTAGCCGTACCCGTGCCCGCCGAAGAGCACCGGCTGTTGCGCGCGGTAGGCGACCGCGTCGTGCCAGTGCTGCGGCAGGCACATCACGGCGCCGCGCGGCAGCATGGCCAGCCGCTGCATGGCGGCGTCGAGGTGCACATCGATCTTCATTGTGCGGCTGGCGCGCAGCGCACGGAAATACGCGGCAAGCGCCACGAGGCAGGCGACGACGGTGGCCAGCGCGCCCAGTTGCCAGTACCAGGTGTCGCCCAGGCTCTCCCAGATCAGGCCCAGCGCCAGAGATGCCGGGAAACTGCCGTTATAACCGTACAGGTAGCCCTGCCCGAGCGCGCGCATCGTCGGCACGATCGTTGTAAGCAGTGCAAACGCGAACGTGAGCGCGAGCCACGCAAAGGCCCAGGCTTCCAGCACAGTGAAGTCGTGGCCGTGCCAGGCGCCCAGCACGCCGATACAGAGGACCGTCGGCATCCACGGATTGAAGCCGATGACGAACTGCAGGCGCCGCAGCGACGCGCGCGCGCCGCACCGGTAGAACTTGCCGGGCGACTCGTAGCCGGGCTCGCCGTAGACCGGCGACTCGAGCACCGGGTGCACGCCGTTGCCTTTCCAGTGCCGGCTCCAGAACTTCACTGTGTCCCAGTGAGCGCGCATCGTCAGGCGATAAAAGCCGCCGCTCAGCACTAGTGCCGCCACCACGCTGCCGGGCACGAGCAGCACCAAGCGGATGTCGGCGGTAAGCGCGCTGCCGACCAGCGCTGTGAACCAGAATAGCTGCATCGCCATCTTGTGCGTGACGAGCACCATGCCGGCGAAGAACAGGGCCAGACACCAGAACCAGGCGGGTGCGTCCTGCAGCAGCAGGCCGGCGACGCATAGCCACATCGCGTCCATGAACAGCGCGCCCATGCCGCGCGGGTTGAGCTGAATGTTGTAGGTGATCAGCAGTGGCGTGATCGCGTAGGCGACGCCGGCGACGAGTGCTGCGCCGGCCGAGCCGGACAGTAGCCAGGTGGCCGCGACCAGCAGCGCCATGCGCAGCATGTCGATGAACACCGCGAGCTGGGTGCCGTAGCGGTCGAAGAAAACCGCCGGCAGCCGCGCCATCAGCCAAGGGAAGAACGGCGGGTACCAGTGCCCTTCGTCGAGCAGGAACTGCGGCATCCTAACCGGCATGCGGCGGTCGCGGCGCAGCGTCTCGATGTACGTCTTCCAGTACCACTGGTCGACGCCAGCGCCGTGAGGGACGAGCAGGGCCGGGGCCAGCCGGATGGCCAGTGCAGCTGGCAGGAGGAAGAGGATAGCGAACAGCATGCGGGCTCCCAGGTGTCAGGCGTCTCGGCATAAGACGCGGGTGGCGAAAGGCAGCAGCGGAGCCAGTTGGCGCGGCATCATTGCCGATACCTCGGCAGCTGAAAAGAGCCCGGCCTGCCGTGCCCACAGGCCGATGAGCACGACCGCCGGCAGCGTCGCGGCTACCCGCCAGGTGGTGTCGTAGAGCAGCGCCAGGCCGATGGCTGCCAGATGCGCGAGCGCTAGGGCGGCAGCCCCGTGGCCGAGCGGGAGCTGCAGGTGGCGGTGCTGGTCGGCGAGGAACAGCCACTGCAGAATCAGGTAGGACGCTGCCGAGCCGGTGGCCGAGCCGACGACGCCCAGCGCCGGCAGCAGCGCAAACGACACCCCCGCGTTGACCGCCAGCTTGATGCCGAACAGGCCGAGGTTGGAGGCGACTAGGCGCCCCTGTGCGAAATGCGCGAGCGTGTAGACGTGCGAGGCGATCGCGCCCGGCACCGCCACCAGCAGGACCTGCAGGACCGTGCGGCTCTCGCGGTAGGCGTCACCGGTGAGCATAGCGAACAGTTCCGGCAGCACGGCGACGACGACCAGCGACCCGAGGGCCCAGAGTACGATCAGCTGCGGCGCCGTGCGCGTAACCAGCGTGCGCAGGCAGGCCTCACCGCCGTTGTCCATGGCGGTTACCACCTGCGGCAGCAGCACGGCGGTGATGGCTGTGGGAATGCCGATCAGGATCAGCATGTACTGGTAGGCTGGGTGGAAGAGCCCGACCGCCGGCGCGCCGTAGAAGTGTCCAATCAGGAAGTAGTCGCACCATTCCGCCACATAGCCGATGCTGTAGCCGGGAACCAGCGGCAGGGAGAACAGCAGCGCGCTGCGCGTGCGCTCGCGGTCCGGCCGCTGCCAGCCGATGGGCAGGTCGCGCAGCTCGCGTGCCAGGAACGCCGTCCACGTGATGACGCCGGCGAGCGCGATCGCCAGCAGCGCAGCGGTCGTATCCACCGCGGGCACGGTACCGGCATTGCCCGCGCACAGCAGCGCGAGCAGGGCGATCGTTGCCAGCATCAGCAGGTCGGCAGCAACCGGCGACCAGGCGAGCGACCGGAAACGTTCGCGTACCTGTTGCAGGCCCTGTGCCTCGCTCATCAACCAGAGCGTGAGCAGAGCGGGAACGACGAGCCAGCGATGGTCGTCGGCCAGCGCGTAAAAGCGCATGTGCCAGTCGAGCGGCGCGAGTGCGACCAGCATGCCGGCAACGAGCATGCCGGCGACGAGCGCCGGCCAGCGTGTTGCCCAAGTTTCGTCGAGCCGGCCGCAGGCCAGCCATTCGGCACGGCCGAAGCGCTGCGTGATCGATTGCGTCCACAGCAACAGGACCTGGTTGCCGAGCATCGCCGCCGCGAGAACCATCGCCCATGTGCCGAGCCCCTGCGGCTCGAGCACGCGTGCGAGCAACGCCGATACCAGCAACCACAGCGGCGCCCGCACGGCGCGCGCGAGGAACATGCCAGCTGCGGGTGAGAGCCGGAAGGTGCTGTGGGCCGGGGTTTCCACGGTATGTGCCGTCAAGGCTCCCCCGCGACAAGTTGGTCGCCGGGTTGCAGGTCGCCCAAGGATTCCGCGTTGGCGATCACCAGCCGCAGCGCACAGTCGCCGCAGGTAATCGTGACATTAGCACCGTCTCGCGCAAGCACCGTGCCGGGCGCGGTGGCCGGGGCCTCGCCGGCAAAAGCCGCGGTCGCGATGCGCAGCATCTCGCCGCGCGGGCCGCGGCACTTGGCACCTGCCGTGTACGGCGGCGCGACGGCGCGCACCAGATTGCGAACGCGGGCCGCTTCGGTGAACGAGGACACCCAGTTGTCCTCGTCGTTGCGCTTGCGGAAATAGGTCGCCTGCGAGGCATCCTGCGGCATACGCGGGAGTTCGCCGCGCACCCATGCGGTGAGAGCCGGCGGCATCCAAGCAAGCAGGGCTTCCTCGCCGCGGCGGAACGCCGTCATCACGTCTTCGTCGTCGCCGAGCGGGAAGCGGACCGTCGATACTACGTCGCCCGCGTCGATGTCCGGCACCGCCACGTGCAGCGAGAAGCCCAGCTCGCGCTCGCCGTTCAGGATGGCCCATGTAAAGGCGTGACGGCCGCGGTAGCGCGGCAGCAGCGAGTTGTGTACGTTGAGGACGATGCGCTGCCGGTCGATGAAGTCCTGCCGCAGGATGTACGGCCAGTTGATCATCACGACGTTCGCATCCCGCAGGCTGTCCGCCGACTCCCGCGTGGCGACGAGCGCGTCGACGTGACCGGTGGCACGCAGGGCACGCACCAGCGGCGAGTACTCGTCCAGCGTTGTCAGCAGCGTGATCGTCATGCTGTCAGCGCCAGCACGTACGTCTCGCGGAACTGGCCGACCGCGCCGAGCGTTTCCTTGAAGCGGAAGATCGGGTCGTAGGCCTTCATACCCACCGACGCGGTGCCGAGGTCTATCCAGGCGAAACCCTGTTCGCGGGCGTGCGAGAGGCCGTCGAGCAGCAGCGCCGACTGGGCCTGAGTCGCCTGGTACTCGGGGTCCTGGCAGAGGTAGAACGTGCCGAGCACACGGCTATTCTGGACGAAATAGCAGACGCCGGCGACCGGCTTGCCCTCGAGGTAGGCGCAGGAGGCATACACCTGCCCCGGCAGTTCGCGCGCGAGCCAGCCCAGTTCGTCACGCGTGTGCGTCGGCTTCAGGCCATGCTTGCGGAAGGTGGCCTCGAGCGTGACCCAGAAATCGTCGAGCGGCACGTCGTGCCGCGTCTCGACGCCGAGCTTGCGGGCCTTGCGTGCGCGGCGTTCCCACTCGCCACGGTGGTCGGCGAGCTGCGTGTGCTCCGGCAACGCCGGGTCGACCGGGATTACGCTGGTGATGTCGCGGTTGGTACAGCGGAACCCAGCTTCCATCAGCGCGAAGCGGAAGGTGTCGGAGTGGACACGGCTGCAGGCGCGCGGCGGCAGCGTGACACGGAATTCGCGCGCGCCCTGCGCGGCGACGTAACCGGTGACGGCGCCGAGCACGTCGCGGCAGGCGAACAGGCCGAGCGGCTCCGCGAGCGCCGGGCCGCCGTAGCTCGAGCCGTAGGGCGAAAGCGCGCAAATCTGTCCGTCGCGCTCTAGCAGGGCCAGCGGCCAGACGCCGATCCGCCGCTGCTTGCGCCGGATTTCCAGGAAGTGCTCGGCGCCCGCGAAGCGAGCGCCGTGGTAGCGCAGGAAGCCCAGGCGGTGGAACAGCGTGCCGTCGTTCGACTCGGCGACGAACGCGTCCCACGCGGCCAATTGCGTGGCATCCACGCGCTCAACGATGCAGGCGGCTTCCGTTTCGTTCGTCGTCATCCGGGCAGGTCGCTCATGGGTTGTACTAGGCCGGCGAAGGCCGGTGGCACGGGCACGCCATCGCGCTGGCGACACAGCAACTCGCCAACCTTCAGACCCATAGAGTGAAGCGCGATGACCGGGCGCGCCCCGAGGTGGGACAGCGTGCGGGCCATGCGGAACGGCTGCAACCGCGCGGCTGGGTGGCAGTGGATGCCGGCCGAGAGGAAGGCGTCGACATCGATGCTGCCGGCGAACGGAACGATCCTGAGCGAAGGGTTCAGCGCGGCGATGGCCGCCGGCGACAGCGTGCAATCGGCCAGCAGGTCCGTGGCCGGTGAGTAGGCGGCGACGATGAGCGCGTCGAGCGACGCCAGCAGGCTGGCGGTGAGTTCCGCGCCGGTACGCACCCGGACCGGTTCGGCGGCGTTGGCGCGCAGCGCATCGGCGATGGCGACGCTGAACGGGTCGTCGCCCAACACCGCGATGCGGCAACCGGCCACTTCCACGCCCGCCTCGAACAGCAGCTTCACCGCCAGTTGCCCGCACGAGTCGAACACGCCGAAGCCTCCGTGGTTCTCGTTGACGCCGGCGATGGGAATGCCACGCTCCCGGCAGTACGCCAGGTCGAGGTCGCCGGGACGATACTCCCACGCCTCGCACATGTAGGACACGGCGGCCCGCGCGCTGCCGCGCGCCAGCAACGCGCGATCCAGCGGCCGCAGGAAGCCGAGGTTCAGGAACAGGTCGATGCCCGCCGGCACGTCGTCGCGCGCGGCCACGACGGAGAGGCGATCCGCCGCAATGCCCCATGCGCGGGCGCGGGCGCCGACGGCAACAGCAATCTCGCGGTGGGAGGCATAGCGGCTGTCCGGCGCGACGGCAATGACGCGTGCCGCACCGGACAGCGCGGCGGCCAGAGACGAATACAGGAACGGGCCGCTGCCCGCCTCGGTGGCGACGGTCAGGCCCGACAGGTCGAGCGCAAGGCGCTCGCAGAAGCCGTCGATCAGCCGCCGAACGCGCGCGTCGTCGGCATTCATGCGCGTGACCGGCACCGGGCGAGGATGGCGTCGCACACCCGCGCCACGTCGATGCCGGCATAGCAGGGCAGCGTGATTGTCTCGCGCTGCAAGCGTACGGCATTGGATTGCACATCGTCGTAGCGCTGGCGGTAATACGTCGTGCCGCTCAGTGAATAGGTGCCGATGGTGGTCTCGACGCCTTGCTCGCGCAGGCGGCCGATGAGGGCATCCCGGTCAACGCCTGCCGGCACCCGGAAGACCAGCGATTGAACGTTATGCACGACATCGCTACCCCGCGCCTGGGCGATGAAACCAGCCCCGGCCAAGCGGTCGATGTAGGCCTGACGAATCTCATTGCGCTCGGCGACGATGGCATCGAGCTTGCGTAACTGCACCCGGCCCATGATGGCTTGCGGCTCGGACAGACGGTAGTTGTACCCCTGCTCGACGAAATCGAGGCCGTAACCCAGCACGCCACTGGCGCCGTGGTTAAGTTTGATGTCGAACCAGGCCGACCAGTCGTCGCGCTGCATCGTGATGGCACCGCCCTCGCCCGTCGTTAGCAACTTGCGCGGATGGAAGCTGAAACAGGTCAGGTCGGCGATACCCCCGACCTTGACACCACGTTCGCTGCTGCCGATGCCGCAGGCGGCATCCTCGATCAGTGGGATGCCGTGGGCACGACAGATGGCGAGGATGTCATGCAGGCCGGTCGGGTTGCCGAAGGCATCGACAAAGATGACTGCCTTGGTGCGCTCGGTAATCCGCGCTTCCAGCGCCGCCGGCAGCATGTTGTAGGTATCGAGCGACACGTCGGCGAACACCGGGCGCGCCCCCAGATCCTCGACGACGTTGGCAGTGGCCGGGAAGGAGAAGTCCGAGACGACGACTTCGTCGCCCGGGCCGATGCCGAGCAGTTTCAGGCAGACACTGAGTGCCGTGGTGGCCGAGGTGGCCAGATGGGCGTGCGGCACACCGCAATAGGCGGCGATTTCCTTACGGAAGCCTTCGACATGCTGGCCGCGGGTAAACATGCCATCGGCGAACATCTGGCGGAAATCGGCCTCGACTTCCTCGAAGCTGATGTAGGGGCGAATCAGGCGGATCACGCGCGCTCTCCCTTCGGTCCCAGGGTGTCGCGATACCAGGCCAGGGTTTGCGCCAGGCCGGTATCGAACGAAGTCAGCTGATAGTCGATCAGCTTCTGCACGCGTTCATTGCTGGCGTTGTGGCACAACACGTCGGACTTGCGTGCTTCCTTGCGGGGAATCTCGCCGGCGTAGCCGAAGTAATCGCAGATGCGGTGGATCAACTGCTCGACGGTGATCTGGTTGTCGGTCGAGATATTGATGTTCTCGCCGGCCGGCATCACGTCGTAGAGCTTGACCACGGCATCGACGGTATCGCTGACGTAGATGAAATCGCGGCTTTGCTGGCCGGTGCCGTGGATCTCCGGCGCGATGCCATTGAGCAGGCGCCAGGCGGTCAGCGGGATGATCCCGGCGAGCATGCCCTTGTGGTTCTGGCGCGGGCCGTAGTTGTTGAACGGCCGGACGATGAAGGCGTCGACATCGAACATGCGGACGTAGCTTTCGACCGCCATGTCGGCGGCCGCCTTGCCGGCAGCGTAGGTGGTGGTCGGATTGCGCGGATGCTGCTCGTCCATCGGCTCGTAGACGGCTGTGCCGTAGACTTCCGAGGTCGAGAAGTGGCACAGGGTCTTGAAGCGCCCTGCCCGCTGCAACTCGAGCAGATTGAGGACGCCAGTGGCGTTGGTCGCGAAGGCGTTGGCCGGATTCAGGAAGGAGTAATTCAGCGCCTTGGTCGCACAGTTGAACACCGTGTCGATCGCATGTTTGGCAAAGATGTACTGGAGCGAAGTCGCAAACTCGATGTCGTCCCGGTAGAAGGTCGCCTTGCCCGTCGCCAGCGCCGCCTGCAAATTCGCTTCATCGCCGAGGAAGAGGTTGTCGACCACCACCACATGGGCGGCACCGTCAGCCAGCAAACGGTCCACCAGGTGACTGCCGATGAAACCGGCACCCCCCGTCACGAGGACGGTTTGCCCCCGCAAGCCTGCACGCAGCGTCATCGCAGCACCGCCTCACGGATTTTCTGGCAAATCACTTGCGCATCGAGGCCGGCCGCCGCATCCGGGAAGCCCGGCACGACCTGGCCCTGGCAGGCGCCAACAAAGGCTTGCAGTTCGAGGAGCAACGCTTCCTGCGGGCGAACCTCGACCACCTCGTTCGCGGACGAAATCACGTAGGCGCCGCCATCCGGCTGCTTGGTTTCCGACTGCCGGCTGATCAGGATTTCCTTGCGCAGCAGGTCGCAATCGACAAACATGTCGAGGCAGGTTGCCTGGATCATGCGGATTTTCTTTTCAGTGACCCGACTGGCCTGGATGCGCGAGAAACGACCGTTCTTGTGCGTCAGCAAGGCGGAGGCAAGGTCGATCATCTCGCCCTCGCAGAAGCCATGCGCCGAAACATCGACCACCGGCCCGTTGATATGCAGGGCGAGGTCGATATCGTGGATCATCAGGTCGGTGATCACATCGACGTCTGTAATCCGCGAGCTGACCCGGTTGGTCCGGGTCAGGTCAAGGCTGACCACCTGCTGCGAGCGATCGGTGATCTTCTTCAGTTCCTGGACCGCCGTATTGAAGCGTTCGATGAAGCCAACTTGCAGCGTCGCGCCGACCGCTTCGCAGGCCGCGACGATACCTTGGGCGCGTTCCAGCGTATCGGCCAGCGGCTTCTCGATGAACAGCTTGCGCACGCCGCGGGCAAGCAGGGCATGGACGAATTCGGGATGGGTCGAGGTCGGGGTGCAGACGACCGCCGCTTCGATATCGAGATTTGCGTCCGGCAACTCGGAGATGAAGGGGACGCCGACCGCTGCGGCATGCGTCGCCGCATTGGCATCGACGTCAAAGGCCAAGGCCAGTTCGACGGACTTGAGCATGGACAACACGCGCAAGTGATTGCGCCCCATTTTGCCGAGGCCGAACAGGCCGACGCGTAAGGGTTTGCTGGACATCAGAGTTCCTCCACTTTATTGCCGGCCTTGTCGATGCGGGCAACCGGACGGGCCGGGTTGCCCATCACGAGGGTATAGGGTTCGACATCGCGGGTGACGACGCTGCCCGCCGCCACCATCGCGTATTCGCCGACGGTGATGCCGCAGATCAGCGTCGAATTGGCGCCGATGCTGACACCATCCTTGACGAAGGTGGGCGTGATCTTCCAGTCGGCGTTGAAGGCACGCGGCACGCGGTCATTGGTGAAACAGGCATTCGGCCCGACGAAGACGTCGTTGCCGATGGTCACGCCATGATAGACCGAGACGCTGTTCTGGATCTTGCAGCGATCACCGATCGTCACGGTGTGATCGATATACACATCTTTCGAGACAATGCAGTTTTCGCCGATCACGGCGTTCTCGCGAATCTGGACGTTGATCCAGACCTTGGTGCCCTGGCCGAGCTGGGCCTTGGGCGACACCGAGGCGGTGGGGTGTATGAATACGTCAGACATCGGTTGTCTTTCCTCAGGCAAGCGTCTTCTTGACGACGGCGACCACGGTTTCCAGTTCGGCCGCGGTCATGTAGGGGAATAGCGGCAGGTTGAGCACGGTGCTGCAGTATTCCGTAGCCCGGCCATTCGTCACCGCGGCGCGGAGATAGCCTTCGGTGCCCGGCTGCGCCGACATGGCGCCCGGGTAGATATTGCCGAACCCGATGCCTTCGGCTTTCAGGGCCGCTTCCAGCGTCCCCCGGCGCGGCGCGTCGAGATGGCAGACGTTGCAGTAGCCATTTTCAAGATAGCCGGCCGGCGCATCCATGACGCGCAGCGGCAACCCACGCAGATGCTGACGGTAGTAGTCAGCGGACTGGCGCCGTGAGGCCAGGCGTTGTTCGATGTAATCCAGCGAGAGATTGACGAAGGCGGCCTGCAGCGAATCCATCCGCGAGTTCCAGCCGACGCTGCCGTAGCCGTAGTGTTGCGTCCGACCGTGGTTGCCGAGCTGGCGGACCTTGTCGGCGAGCGCCGCATCGTTGGTGAAGACAGCACCGCCGTCCCCGGCTGCACCAAGCACCTTGGCCGGGTAGAAGGAGGTGGTCGAGATGTAGGCGTCCCGGTAAATCGACTTGCCGTCGAATTCGACGCCGTAACATTGGGCGCCGTCTTCGAGCAGCATGACCTTCCGGTCCTGGCACAGCTGGCGGATCGCCTTCAGCTGGGCGCTGCCCCAACCATAGAGGTGGGCCACCATCGCCGCCTTGGGTGCATGGTCGTCAATTGCCTTGGCGAAGGCTGCGAGATCGACACCACCATCGGTCATATCGACATCGACTGTGACCGGGCTGGCGCCGACGTTCACGACGGCCTCAAAAGTCGCCCAGAAGGTGACGTCCGGCACCAGGACGACATCCCCGGCGCCCACACCCATCGCACGCAGCGCCAGTTGCAGGGCGTCCGTGCCGTTGGCGCAGGAGACGGTATGGGAAACGCCCAGACGTTCCGACAGGCTGGCTTCCAGCTTCGCCACTTCCGGCCCGCCAATGAAACTGGCCGTCCCGCTCATCGCCGTCACCTTCTCAATCCAGCGATCCAGAAAGCCGCTCTCGAAGCGCTTCAAATCAATAAATGGAACACCCATAAGTCCTCGCTCATGCATTCAATCGAAAATGGTTTCCGGCAGGATCGCCAAAAAGGGCGAGGGTATCACCGATACCCTCGCCCACATACGGCCAGATTAGGCCCTCGCATACCCGGTCGGATTGGCCTTCTGCCAGCGCCAGACGTCGACGCACATCGCGTCGATTCCACGTTCGGCACGCCAACCGAGCAAGGCTGCCGCATACGCTGGATCGGCGTAGCAGGAAGCAATATCGCCAGAACGGCGGGGGCAAAAGTCATAAGAAACGTGCTTTCCACTCGCCTTTTCGAACGACTTGATGACCTCGAGCACGCTGTACCCCGTCCCAGTTCCGAGGTTAACCGCGAAACATTGCGCTTCGTTCAGGCGTTCGAGTGCTTTCAGGTGCCCCTGCGCCAAGTCGACGACATGAATGTAATCGCGCACCCCAGTGCCGTCCGGCGTCGGGTAGTCGTTGCCCCAGACGTTCAGCTTGTCGCGCCGGCCGACGGCGACCTGGGCGACGAAGGGCATCAGGTTGTTCGGGATGCCTTGCGGGTCTTCGCCGATCAGGCCACTTTCGTGGGCGCCGACCGGGTTGAAGTAGCGCAGGATGGCGATGCGCCAGGCCGGCTCGGCCCGGTAGAGGTCGCGCAGCATGTCCTCGATGACCAGTTTGGTACGGCCGTAGGGATTGGTTGCCGATAGCGGATGATCCTCGGTCAGCGGCAGGAACTGCGGGTCGCCGTAGACGGTGGCCGAGGAGCTGAAGACCAGGGTATTGAGGCCGCAGTTGCGCATGGCTTCGAGCAGGCGCAGGGTGCCGACGACGTTGTTGTCGTAGTAGGCCAGCGGTTGTTCGACCGATTCGCCGACCGCCTTCAGGCCGGCGA
>JAYRZE010000003.1:0-14830 GCA_041916635.1 Sphingomonadaceae bacterium
ACTGCTGCCGTTCGTCGAATTCAAGGCGTGAGCAGCGGCATTCACTATGGTCAAACGGCAGAACCCGGCCCGCAGCCGTTATCGCCTTGGTGCAAAGCGACCGTCCAACGACAAAGCGCGGCTGTACTGCGTATTCCGGCCACTCATGACCACTCGTTCCGGTTGGACGTGATCACCGAGACCGATTCGAGATGACCGAGTGGGCCGATGATCATGATGCCCGGACCGGTGAGCGTGGCGCCCGAATGACAGTCACGGCGCCGGTCCGGTTGTCATGATCACTCCTTGCGCATACGCTGCTTCGCCTGGAGCTTCCTCATCGACTCTCCCTTCAACGAGATGCGGTGCGACTGATGCACTACACGATCAAGAATCGCATCGGCGACCGTGGGGTCTGGGAAGAAGCCGTGCCACTGATCAGTCGGGTACTGGCTCGTGATAAGGAGCGAACTGCTACGCATCCGCCGGTCAACCACATCGAGCAGCACCTGCGCCGCTTGCGGCGTAATGGTTCCGAGACCAAAGTCGTCGATGATCAGAAGGCTCGGCTTGATCAGGTCGGCCTTGAGTTTCGGCAGCGATCCATCATGAGCCGCTACGGCAATGTCGCCATAAAGATCACTGGCTCGGTAGAAAGCCACAGGCAGCCGCAATCGACACACCTGGGCACCAAAAGCGCAGGCCAGCCAGGTTTTCCCAACACCCGTGGCGCCGAGAATGATCAGGTTCAACTGCTGACGAACCCACTCGCAACTCGCCAGCGATGCGACCATCGACTTGTCGATGCCGCGTGACGGGCGGTAATCCGCGTCCTCAAGCGATGCGGTTTCCGGGAATCCGGCGCTCTGCACCAAGCGCTTCAGTTTCTTCGACTCGCGCTCGGACGCCTCGTGTTCGACCAACAAGCCGAAGCGGTCGTCAAAGCTCAACTGATGCAGTTTCGGTTGCTGGAGTTGGCTCGAATAGGCTTCGGCCATCGAGGTCAGGCGAAGCTCGCGCAACCGGGTAATGGTTTGTTGAACGCTGCTCATGCGCAATCTCCATAATAGGCTGCCCCCCGGACGTTATCGTGCGACGGCCGACTGGCAACGCCCTCCACGGGCTTGCTCCGCTTGTCCGGGGACTGTTTGAGGATCGATTCCACGCTGCGCAGCGCGGTAATGTTGAGGGGCAAGGCATAGGCGCAGGCTTCGTCAAAGCGGGCATCGCCATGCAGCCGGGCCATTTCGCGCAAGCGCCGCGCAGCCTTCAGGCCATTCACGGCATCTGACCGGTTTTCCAGGTGATGCCGGATCATCGTCGCCGCGTTCGGCCCCGCCGATTCGGCCCACAACATGAGCGCTTTCGGCTCGCCCTCCAGCACCCGAGCGTGAGCAACAGGCCGGTGCTCGGGAAGCGTCTTGATTTCACCGGCGGCCTCGGCCATCGTGTGGAGCGCTACCCGCCGTCCCCGGTGCATGACTTCCAGCATCGCCGCCGTGTAACGCAGGTCAACCCGCTGTCCCCGCAGTTCGGACGGCACCGAGTAGAAGCAGCGCTCGTGCTCGACGTGATAATCATCACCCACCCGGACCCCGTAGCGCCAGTCGCACAGTTCGAAAGGCATCGCCGGCAGCGGCTTGAGCGCGGCCTTCTCGGTGCTGTCGAAACGCTCCTGTCGCGTTCCCGGCATTTTTTTGAAGGGGTGAGCGTTCATCTGCGCGGTCAAACGCCGAAGCTCGATATTCAAGTCTTCGAGGCTGAAGAAGATGTGATCGCGCAGGGCGAACAGCACCCAGCGCTGCGCGATCTGCACGCCGACTTCAGCCTTGGCCTTGTGCTTCGGTTTCCGGGCGCCGGCCGGCAGGGCCGCCGTATCGTAGTGACGCAGACACTCCCGGTAGGCCGGATTGATCACTACGCGATCCTTATCGCGGCGCCACACGGCCGCCTTCAGGTTGTCCGGTACCACCCATTCCGGCGCGCCGCCCAGCGCGTTGAAGCAATCGACGTGGCACCTCACCCAATCCGCCGTCGTTTGCGAGGCGACTGCCTGCAAATACGTCTGGTTCGAGTAGCCGAGCACCGCTACGAAGATCTGGGCGTAGGTCGACGGACCGCCGTTGCGGTCCTTGATTTCGACGGTGCGCCCGGCGAAGTCCACGAAGAGTTTTTCTCCCGGCCGGTGTACGCGACGCATCACGACGTGCAGGCTTTTCTTCCATTGCCGGTAGCCTTCGGTGAACTGCGAGTAGCCGATGCCGGTCGGGCATTGGCCACGCCATTCCTGCCACAACTGTTCCTGGGTGGCGTCGGGCCGCTGCATTTCAGCATGCACCCAGGCCCAGTCCGGCGCCTCCTTGCGCTGGGCCACCGTCTGGTCGCCCGTGCCCAACGCCGCGCACCAGGCGTCGTCATCGAGCGACTGAAGGTCGGCCCAGGGGGCGCGATGGTTTTTGAGAACTTGACGCATGGCGCGCACGGTGTTTGCCGCAATGCCAAGGGCGCGGCCGATTGCCCGGTTGGACTGGGACGTATCGTAGTAATGCAGGCGCGCGATTTCGCGCTGAAGGTGAACAGGCAAACGCATGGGTGAGACTCCTTACAAGAGGCCCAAGGGGTCTGCTTGAGCCGGACGAAGTCACCCCGCACGCTCCACGTTCGCACGGTAAATTCTTGACGAACGAGGACACGCAGCTCATACTTTTGCCCACAAGTCCGCACTTGTCCGGCATTCATATGCTGGCGCGACGCCCGAGGCAGTCCCCTCGGGCGTTGTCGTTTTGGGGTGGCGGATTCGATTACGCGGGTTCGACGCTCCCTTCCCGCGCTGTTGCTTCTCTACGCATTTCCGCGAGCCAATCGGCCACATCCTGCGTCAGCGCGAACCATCCGCGACGGTTCGGGACCATGAACAGAGGAACGGCAACTTGGCCACGTCGGCGTGCCTGGCGCAAGGACGCGGCACTCCGGTGCCCGAGCGCCGCGACCAAGGGCGCGCCGCCCAGCAAAGGCCCGTGCAGACGCAGCAGCGACTCGCGCAATTGCGTCTTCAGGTCGGCCGGTGGTGTTGAGGTTTCGGGCAGGGCGCTCATCGGTCTGGTCCGTTGATTTGTCACGCAGTGTTCGCGACCGTCCACTTTTGTTCCACCCGAACCGATAATTCGATTTTCGTTACTCCAGAAACTGATCGTGCCGATTGTTATCGAACCCCGTGGTCGCGGCCGTCCGCCCACCCACCCCGTTGATCGGGTCCGGACAAAGCTCTGGTTCAACGCCGTGAAGCGGTCTTCGGGATTGCCGTCGGCCTATGCGCTCGAAATGACTTTCGATGGCGAGCGCGTCCGCAAACGCGAAACGGATGTCGCACGGCCGCGCAAGTGGGATAGCTACGAGAAGGGCGCCGTGGTGCCCACCGACAAGCCAGGACCGAGGAACGCGGTCGAACAGGCAGAGGCCCGTTATCCTGGGACGGTGCGATGGTTTCGCAGCCCGTTATGGGCCTTGTTGAAGCGCGAGGAATTTGATTCCCGACGGATCGAGGATGCTTTGCGTACGCTGGAACCTGAGGTCGTTGCCGTTTTGTTCGAGGCGAAACCACGCGAGCACGAACATGCTCCACGACAGCGGTCGTTCGATGGCGAAGGGGTTCGGCAGTTGCTTGCCATCGCAAGCTTCGACGCCCTGGTGGCCGCCGTCCTGCTAGCCGCCTTGGCGGAGGTCATCGCCTCGCCGCAACTTCGAGAACGGGCGCTGCACCTGTACGTGGAACTCCAGGCACCGCTTCGGGACGTGCCTGAGCTGGCCGGCGTCTATCCCGAACTTTTCTCGCTGATCGACCAACGCTGCAAGCACTGGGTCTATCTCTCGGACAACCAGCGCATGGATGTGGTGATCTTTTGGCAAGGCGTTCAAGCCGACGCCGAGAGGCGGAAGGTAGCTGATGGCGACGAATCTCGCAGCCAAACGGAGACGGCATGAAGAATGAAGCTCACGAGCAAGGGGTATTGGTTCGCCCACGCATCCACATCGGAGATGACATCGAGATCGGTCCGGGCAAGATCGATCTGCTCTGTCATGTCGCCGATGGGCAATCCATCAGCGCAGCGGCCCGTTCCCTCGGCATGACGTACAAGCGCGCGTGGTTGCTCATCGATACCCTGAACCAGGGATTCGGCAGGCCCGTGGTCGAAACCACCTCCGGGGGCAAAGGGGGTGGCGGTTCGCGGTTGACGCCCCTCGGCGAAGCACTGGTGGCGCGTTATCAGGCGCTCGAAGCCAAACTGAGTCAGGCCGCGCAACCCGAATTAGACGCCTTATGCGCCTTGGCCAAATGATTTTCTAGCCGCGCGGCGTCGGCACGGGAAGCCGGATCGCGTTTTGTTATATCATTTTTGTCCTAACGCAATGGGGATGGCACCTTGAAACGAAGAACCTGTCTGTTTGCGATGCTCTGGATCGTGTCGACCGGATCGCCAGCGATGGCGGCCGACGTTCCGGCCATTGCCGCTGCGGCCGACCTCAAGTTTGCGTTGCCCGAGGTGGCCGCGCGCTTTACCAAGGACACCGGACGACAGCTCAAGGTGTCCTACGGCTCCTCCGGGAATTTTGCCCAGCAGATCGAACAGGGCGCGCCGTTTGAACTGTTCCTGTCCGCCGACGAGGGCTTCGTGTTCCGACTCGCCGCGCAGGGGCGAACGCGCGATCGGGGGACGCTCTATGCCATCGGACGCCTCGTCCTGTTCGCCCCGCATGGCTCCCCGATGCCGGCGGATTCGCAATTGAAGGGGCTTCAGGCCGCCGTGGCGCAAGTCCAGATCAAGCGCTTCGCCATCGCCAACCCCGATCATGCGCCCTACGGTCGTGCCGCACGCTCGGTGCTTCGGAGGTCGGGACTCTGGTCGGCCCTCGAACCGAAACTGGTTCTCGGCGAGAACGCTTCCCAAGCCACGCAGTTCGTCGCGTCCGGCGCCTGCCAGGGCGGGATCATTCCTTTATCGCTCTCCAGGGCACCGGAAGTGGCGCGGCTGGGCCAGTTCGCACTGATTCCGGCGGAATCGCATGCCGACGAACCTTTGCGCCAGCGCATGGTGCTGATGAAGTCCGCGGGTGAGACGGCACGAGCCTTCTACGACTACCTGCAAACCCCGGTCGCACGGGAAGTGCTGGTCCGGTATGGTTTCGTGCTGCCCGTCGAGGACAGCCGCAAGGACGCGCTGTAATGGACTGGGACGCCATCGCGCTTTCCGCTCGGCTGGCGTTGGTCACCCTCGTGGCCTTGCTGCCCCTGGCGATCGGCATGGCCTACTGGTTGGCAACCACGGCCTGTCGATGGAAACCCTGGATTGAAGGGCTGCTGGCGTTGCCGCTGGTCTTGCCGCCGACCGTCATCGGTTATTACCTGTTGGTCGCCGTGGGCGGTCATTCGCCCCTCGGGCAATGGTTCGAGTCGGTGGCGGGATACACACTGGCGTTCAGCTTCAGCGGCCTGGTGCTGGCCTCTGTCCTGTTCAACGTGCCCTTCGCGGTGCAGCCGATCCAGCGGGCGTTCGAAGCGACCCCGCAGGAGGTCCGGGAGGCTGCCCAGTGCTGCGGCCTGACGTTCTGGCAGGCGTTTCGCAAGATCGAACTGCCCCTGGCCTGGCCCGGCATTCTCTCGGCATCGGTCATGACCTTCGCGCACACGCTCGGCGAATTCGGCGTCGTCCTGATGGTCGGCGGCAACATTCCGGGCGAAACGAAGACCGTCGCGATCTCAATCTACGACAAGACCCAGTCCTTCGAGCACGCCTCCGCCGGCGCCATGTCGCTGCTGCTGTTGGTCATTTCACTGGTCACGATCGCCGTCAGCTACGGCTTCGTCGAACGCCTGATGAAGTGGAGGCGCGTCGGATGAGCCTGTGGCTCGATCTCAGGCACGACGGTCCGCCGCTGGATTTCCGGACGGAAATCCCCGAGGGGAAGATTACCGCGCTCGTCGGTCCGAGCGGCAGCGGCAAGACCTCGATCCTGCGGGCGATTGCCGGCCTGCTGCGTCTCGACCGGGCCGAGATTCGGCTCGGCAGCGAGGTCTGGGACGGGGCCGGGATTCATCTGGCCACCCGTGAACGGCCGATCGGGCTAGTGCCGCAGCACTACGGCCTGTTTCCGCACCTGACGGTGATCGGCAACGTCGAGGCCGCCTTGAACCATCTGGCACCGGCCGACCGGCGAGTGCGTGCCACGGACTGCATTGCGCTCGCGCATGTGGATGGATTGGAATCGCGCTATCCCCGCGACTTGTCCGGAGGGCAGCGCCAACGGGTGGCCTTGGCGCGCGCGATTGCCCGTGGGCCTCGTCTTCTCCTCCTGGACGAACCGTTTTCGGCGGTGGACCGCAGCACGCGCAAGCGCCTTTATCTGGAATTGCGGCGTCTGCACGAAGAACTACGAACCACGATCCTGCTGGTCACCCACGATCTTGACGAGGCGGCGCAGTTGGCCTCGCATCTCTGCCTACTCCGCAACGGGCGCCTGTTGCAGAGCGGCCCGACTTCGGAGGTGCTGACCACGCCTTGCTGCGAGCAGGCGGCGCGCTTGCTCGATATTCCCAACGTTTTCCATTCCATGGCCGAAGCGGGGCCGTCCGGGCGCACCATGCTGTTGCGATGGGGGCCACACACCTTGCGTACCGCAAGCAAGGCGCTGCCACCAGAGGGAACCACACAAGGCTGGGCCATTCTGCCGACCAACGTGCTGCTGTCGCGCAAGGACAAGCCGTGGGGGAGTCACCTGGAGAATCCGGTGCCCGCCGTCGTCGAGGAGGTGACCGAACTGGGCGCCGAAGCCGTGGTCTGGATGCGACCGGAGGGCCTACCGGATCAGCGACTGCATATGCGACTTCCCACGCGGGCGGTGCGCCGCGATGGACTGCTTGTCGGCGCGGAGGTGACGGTCTGCCTGCGTGCCGCCGACATTGTTCTATTACAAGCTAATGACGGCGCCGAATCGTGAGAACACGCGTTAAAAATAGCCAACGACGACACGGGTCGTGGCCGACCCAGAAGACGATTGCATGCTGACAATGGCCTGGTTTGGTCTCGCTCTGCTGTGTGGCCTCCTGTCACTCGTTGCCGTCCTTTATGCCAGTGTTGGCCAAGCCGGTGCCTCGGGCTTTGTCGCAGTCATGGCGCTGTTCGGTTTTTCTCCGGAGGTGGTCAAGCCGACCGCTCTGGTGCTCAACGTGCTGGTATCGAGTGTGGTTGCGCTACGGTTCGCTCGGGATGTGCATTTTTCCTGGCCGGTGCTGCGGCCGTTCCTGATCGCGTCGATTCCGGCGGCCGGACTTGGGGGATACCTGACGCTGCCGGCGGTGGTATTCAATCCCGTCCTCGGCGCACTCCTGCTGGTGGCGAGCGTGCCGTTCTTCGTCCGCCGTGCCTCAACTTCGATCCCGACCCGCCTGCCGCCGGTCATTCCCGCGCTTGTCGCGGGGGCCACCATCGGACTGCTGTCGGGTCTGACCGGTACGGGGGGCGGCATACTGCTGGCACCCTTACTGCTCCACTGCCGCTGGGCCTCGCTGCCAACCACAGTCGCAGTGTCCGGCGTGTTCATCTTCGTCAATTCTGCGCTGGCACTTGCCGGACACCTCGTCCTTGTCGCCCGTCTTCCGCCGGATTTGCCTTGGCTGGCCGTGGCGGTCGTGTTGGGCGGTGCCCTCGGGGCGCAGCTCGGGAGTCGGCACTTGCCGCTTTCGGCAGTCCATCGCATCCTCGGACTGACTATCGGAATGGCCGGTCTCAAGCTCTTGGTGGCGTAAGCCCGCACTCGTTCGCGGTCTTGCAAAAGGACGCTTTCGTAGACAGGTTATGGCAGAATGTCGCAAGGAGATGGCATACCTCCCGCCGCGCATTCCTTGGCGAACCGCCCGACCGGGCTGATGATGCCTACGCAAAACCCTGGACGGGTCGCGTAGGTTTGCGCCTGTCCAATAAGACGAACGAACGGACAGGCCATGCTGAAACCCATTCTCGCTATTTCTTTTGGTTCCGCCCTCGGCGCTCTGTTGCGCTGGGGCTTGGGCACCAAACTCAATAACATTTTCCCGCTCGTGCCGCCCGGCACGCTGACCGCCAACCTGATCGGTGGCTACATCATCGGCATTGCCGTCGCCTATTTCGCCCAGGCACCAGACATCGCGCCCGAATGGCGTCTGCTGATCGTCACTGGATTCTGCGGCGGACTGACGACCTTCTCGACCTTTTCGGCCGAGGTGATATCGCTGCTGCAACAAGGCCGTTTGACTTGGGCGATGGGTGCTATCGCCATCCACGTCACCGGTTCGCTTTTAATGACGCTGGCCGGGCTAATGACCTGGCACATGCTCAAACCGGCCTGACGCTTTCACTTCGATGCGGAGGATTTCACCATGAACGGCTTCCAGATCACCTTCTTCACCCAGCAGGACAAGACCCACCACGGCAAGCAGCTTGGCGACTGGCTGATCCATCTGGCGAAAGAGATGAGTTTGCCCGGCGCCACCATGATGTCCGGCATCGAGGGCTTCGGGCATCACCGCCGCATCCATTCGGCGCGCTTCTTCGAGCTGGCCGACCAACCCATTGAGGTCGTGATGGCGGTCAGTGAGGATGAGTCGGAACGGCTCTTCGCGCGGCTGCGTGCCGAAGGCGTGCATCTCTTCTACGTCAAGACGCCGATCGAGTTCGGCACGCTGGGCGAACCATCGTGACCGAGATATGGGCACAGGCCGCGCTCTGGCTTGGTCTGGCCCTCGTCGCCTCGCTGCTGTCGATCTGGCTGCGCATCGCCACGGCCTTGATGCTCCGTGTTGGTGGCGCGCTGATGAAACGCCGGGCGGGCCGCCGTTTGCCCGCGTCCGGGCGTTGGATAACCGGGGGAGCACCTCATGAATGAGCCTTGTCCCTTCTGCCAGCCCGATGGGCAGCTTCTCGGCAACGACCTGGCCTACGTTCGCTTCGACAAGAATCCCGTCACACCGGGGCACTGCCTGATTATTCCGTTTCGCCACGTCGCCGATTTTTTTGCGACGACGACTGAAGAACGCCAGGCGATGTTCGCCCTCGCCGATGCCGCCAAACGGATGATCGACAGCGATTTCGGCGCATCCGGCTACAACCTCGGCATCAATGTCGGCGGCGTCGCCGGGCAGACCGTGCCACATGTCCATTTGCACCTGATCCCGCGCTATCCCGGCGATGTGGACAATCCACGCGGCGGCGTGCGCGGTGTGATTCCAGCCAAACAAAACTACTAATCCAGCGAAAGCATACATGCCGAAATATCCCGAACGCGCCCGAATCCCGGCCCCGGTGGCCCGATGATCGCGGCGCTGCGTTCCCTGCCGCGCACGGTCTGGCTGATCGGCGCGATCAGCCTGATCAACGACAGCGCCAGTGATATGCTGTATCCGCTGATCCCGCTCTACCTAACCTCGGTGCTGATGGCCGGGCCGCGCGCACTCGGGCTGATCGAAGGCATCGCCGAAGCGACGGCGAGCCTGCTCAAGCTGTTCACGGGCGTCGTCTTTGACCGGACCCGGCGCGCCAAGCCCTTCATCCTGTTCGGTTACGGGCTGGCCGGTCTCGCCCGCCCCATGATCGCCTTCGTTACCACTTGGCCGGGTTTGCTGGTGATCCGCTTCGCCGACCGGGTCGGCAAGGGGCTGCGCAGTTCGCCGCGCGATGCGCTGCTGGCGGCCAGCGTGCCGGCCGAACGGCGCGGGCTGGCCTTCGGCCTGCACCGCGCGATGGACAATGCCGGCGCGGTAGTCGGACCGCTGATTGCGGCGACCTTGCTCGGCATGGGCATGCCGCTGCGCGACGTGTTCCTGTGGTCGGTCGTGCCGGCGCTGCTGTGTGTGCTGCTGGCGCTGGCGATCAAGGAACCGACCATCGCGACCGCGCCACCGGCGCGCTTCGACTGGCGACTCGGCGACCTGCCGCCCGCCTTCCGGCGTTATCTGGCGGTGGTCGCGCTGTTCACGCTCGGCAACTCGTCGAACATGTTCCTCTTGCTGCGCGCCAAGGAACTCGGCGTCGCCGAGGCGCAAGTGCCCTTGCTGTGGGCGGCGGTGTCGGCCGTGGCCGCGATCTTTTCGACACCGCTGGCGGCCCTTTCCGACCGCTTCGGCCGAGTCCGGCTGCTGGTCGGCGGTTACTTGGCCTACGGCGCGTTTTATCTGGCGATGGGACTGATGGCGACTAATGGCCTCGTGCTCTTTGCCCTGTTCGCTTTTTACGGGCTGTTCATGGCGGCGACTGAGGGCGTTGAAAAAGCGCTGGTCGCCGATCTGGCTCCGGTCGAACGACGCGGCGCCGCCTTCGGCTGGTTCAACCTGACGGCCGGACTGATGCTGCTGCCGGCGTCGCTGATTTTCGGATGGCTGTGGCAGGGGGCTTCGGTGCTGGCGGCATTCGCGTTTTCGGCGGGATGTGCGGTGGTCGCGGCGGGGTTGCTGGTATTCTGGGCAAACAACCGGAAAGCTGTTGATCGGAGCATGGCCGAAAGTCGATCCTCTGCCCGCTAGTCTCCTGCAAACAGGCTCCTGTGCG
Source organism: Sphingomonadaceae bacterium (assembly GCA_041916635.1). Taxonomy (GTDB): domain Bacteria; phylum Pseudomonadota; class Alphaproteobacteria; order Sphingomonadales; family Sphingomonadaceae; genus Aquisediminimonas. The sequence continues at coordinate 10,554 of JAYRZE010000003.1, forward strand.
TTCAGGATTGCGCAGCGCGGATTCGACGCGCTGGGTTGCCCGCTTGCTGCGAATCGGGCGACGATTTATCATTATCGCAACTGTTTGAATGAGTGCGCGCCATGCCCCCTTCCGCCCGTGTGATCGTCAGTCCCGTCTGCAATGTCACCTGTTTTGATACCGAAAAGGTTGCGTCGATCCGGGCGGGACTGGCCAACGAGGAACACCTGCTGCCGCAGCTCGCCGAACTTTACAAGCTGCTCGGCAACGTCACCCGGCTCAAGATCCTGCTGGCGCTCGCGCAGGGCGAGTTGTGCGTGTGCGACGTGGCCCATGTGCTGGAGCTCACCGTGGCAGCGACCTCGCATCAATTGAAGTTGCTGCGCAGCCAAGGCTGGCTCGCCATGCGCAATGACGGCAAGATGGTTTATTACCGTCTTCACAGCGAGGGGCTGCTGAAGGCGCTCCAAGGCGACCTCTCTCTGCTGGAAGAACGGCTCGCGTAAGCGCGACTTTCGGCGATCCCGACGGCAAGCATTGAGAACAGGAAAGGAACCCAGCCAATGAAGTTCAGCATCGTTTCAATCACCCTGGGCGTCGCGCTGCTGACGGGCAGCGCGCCTTGGCCCGGCGTTTCACCGGCTCACGCCGGTCTGCCCGATCTGTTCGGCAAGGCGCAACCACCATTGCCAAAAGGCGCGCTGCAGGTGCAAGACCTGGAGGCCGATCCGAAAGGCTTCACGGGCCGCATCCTGGTGCGCGGCGTGGTCGCAAAAGTCTCGCCCTACGATCCGCAGCTGTTCGCCCTGATCGACTCGCGTGAAGCGCGGGTCTGCCAGGACCTCAATTGCGCGAAGTACTACCTACCGATCAAGGTCAAGGACGCCAAGCTCAAACTTTGGGACGAAATCGACGTGCGCGGCGCGATGGCGGAGAACCCGGCCAAGAAGCTGATTTATCTTCAGGCCGACTCGGTCGTGAATCTTGGGCCGATGCGGAAATGAATCTCGGCAAACTGGTGTGGCGCAACCTGCTGCGTCGGCGGGGGCGCTTTGTCTTCACCCTGGCCGGCGTCAGCGTCGGCATGGCGGCCTTCGTCGCCCTGATGACCATCGGCCAAGGCTTGACCGGCGAGATCAGGAAGCAGGCGCAGGGCCTTGGCGCCAATCTGGTGGTTACCCCCAAGGGCTGGTGCGCCTACGAGCAGATTTCGGTGCTCACCGGAGAACAACTGCCCGAGGCGATTCCCCTCGCCGAGCTGGAGAAGATTCGCGCCGTGCCCGGCGTGCGGAGCGCGCTGCCCTACCTCAACGAGAAGACCGCGTTCCGCAACCAGCCGGTGCCGGTGATCGGCATCTGGCCGGACGAGATGCGCAGCTTGCAGAAGTGGTCCGTCGCGACCGGACGCTACTTCACCGCAGCGGACGAGCGCGCGGTCGTCATCGGCGCGGCGATCGCCCAACAGTTCCAGCTTCAGCCGGGCGACGAATTCACCGTGCGCGGCAAGCGGCTGCCAGTGATCGGCGTATTGCGCGAGGCGGGCACCAAGGACGACATCGCCACCTTCGTTCCGCTCTCCCTCGCACAGGAAATCTACGAGGTGAAAGGCATGGTGTCGTTCATCGCGGTCCAGGTGATCGACCTCGAACAGATGGAAGCGGTGAGCCTCGGCATCCAGGAGGCCGCCAATGTCGCGGTGGTCTCTGACAAGCAGTTGCTGGCGTCGGTGCTCGCCATCGTCGGCACGGTCGGCGCCGCGATGCAGGCGGTGGCGGCCGTCGGGGTGCTGGCGGCGGCCTTCGGCATCGTCAATACTTTGCTCACCGCCGTCTATGAGCGCCGTCGGGAAATTGGCATCCTGCAGGCCGTGGGGGGCACCCGGCGCACGCTGTTTCTCGCCTTCATGCTCGAATCCGGGCTCTACGGCCTGCTCGGCGGCCTCCTGGGGACGGCCCTGGGGCTCCTCGGCGCGTACGTATTCGGCCCAGTGCTCGGCGACAACGCTTTCACGGCCTCGCTGCGCCAGTCGCCAGCGCCGGCGTTCGACGAGGTGACGCTCATCATCACGCTGGCGTTCTCGGTGGGCCTCGCGCTGCTCGCCGGCCTTTACCCGGCGTATCGGGCAACCCGGCTCTCGCCGGTGGAGGCCATGCGCCATGTCTGATTCCGTTATCACGCTGGAATGCGTCAGCAAGACCTACGGTCGCGGTGCCGCTGCGACGCAGGCAGTCGCGGACGTTTCGATGCGCGTGGCGCGTGGCAGCTGGACCGCGATCATGGGGCCATCCGGTCACGGCAAGAGCACCCTGCTGCAACTCATCGGCGGCCTGGACCGCCCGAGCGCCGGCCGCGTCATGCTGGACGGCTCAGAGATCGGCAGCCTCGACGCCACAAAACTCGCGGCGGTACGCGGCCGAAAGATCGGATTCGTATTCCAGTTCTTCAATCTGATGCCGCATCTGACGGCGCAGGAGAACGTCGAGGTCGCGCTCTGGCTCGGCGGCAAGGGCCAAGGCAAGGCACGCGCCCTCGACCTGCTGGGACGCTTTGGCCTGCGCGACAAGGCCCGCCATCAGCCCGGCATGCTGTCGGGTGGCCAACAGCAACGCGTGGCGATCGCCCGAGCGCTCGCCAACGACCCCGACATCCTGCTCATGGATGAACCGACGGGCAACCTGGATTCCGCCGCCGAAGCCGAGCTGCTGGATTTGCTGGACGAGTTGCACGCCGCCGGCAAGACACTGCTCATGGTGACCCACAACCCGGCGGTGGCCGCACGGGCCGAGCGCGTGGTACAGGTCAAGGACGGCCGGATCGTCGCGGATACGCGCCATGAAAATGGGTAGGAAATTCGGGCGCGGATTGTCTTGGGCGCTGCTGGCGGTGGTGCTTGCGGCGACGGGTGTTGCGCCCGTGCAGGCAGCGCCCGAGGGCCCTGTGTTCACCACCCTGGATGGAAACAAGATTCGCCTTGAAAACCAGCGCGGGAAGCTCGTCCTGGTCACCTTCTGGGCGACGAGTTGCAGCATCTGCCTGCAGGAAATGCCCGATCTCGTCGCCACCTACCGCCGCTACGGCAGTCGCGGTTTCGAGGTGATTGCGGTCGCCATGCAGTACGACGACCTGGCGCTGATTCGCGCCTATACGGCAAAGTACAAGCTGCCCTTCCCGGTGGTGTTTGACCGGGACGGCGCGCTGGCCCGCGAATTCGAAGATGTGCGCGCGACTCCGACCACCTTCCTGATCGACCGCTCCGGCAAGCGCATTTCCCGAACCGTTGGCATCATCGATTTCGACAAACTTCGGGCCTTCCTGGAATAGGCGGTACGGCGCGATTGAAGCGGAACAAAGCCCCCCACGACAGAGGACCTGCCATGATTTGCACGGTAACGACAATGAAGCTGCGTCACCTTTTGCCAGCACTGCTGGCGTTTGCCGGCGCGTCGGCGGGCTGGGCCGCCGAACCCCTGCCGCCCGACCAAGCCTTCAAGCTCAAGGTATCGGTTCGCGGGACGGACACTCTGATTGCAGAGTTGGTGCCGGCCCCCGAGCATTACCTGTACAAGGACAAGGTCAGTTTCGCCCAGAAGGACGCGAGCGGCGTGGCGATCCGTAAGGTCCAACTACCGGCGGGTGAGGCCAAGAATGATCCCTTTTTCGGCGCGATGGAGGTGTACCGCAAGCCGATCAAGGCGAAAATTGCGCTCGACCGGACAGCAAAAGCAAAGCGTCTGACGCTGCTGGTGCGTTACCAAGGCTGCAACGAGAAGCTGGGAGTGTGTTATCCGCCGATTGATAAGCGTTTTGATCTGTCGTTGCCGTAGGTTGGTGACTACGTTCGACATCCGCTGCACCGATAGCGGGATCAGCCAACGCTGCCTCCATGAGGATGCAACTCAAAGCGCGAACGACGGCGTCAAGCCCCGACGGTAGCCAGCAAATCGAGGACGACTTGAAGTGGTTGCGCGAAATCGGTGTGCGGACGGAGCGACTTTCTGGGACCTGCTCGCAGCATTTCTGACGCGCTTCGCTTGTCTCCTGGCTCATTCGGCAAGCCGAACAAGCCCACGCCTCTCTTGGATTGAAACCAGTTTAAGAAAACGGTGTTCGTGACCACCAGGCTATGTGAATACGTCGGCGGACTGGTTGATCAGCTTCACTGGAATCCGCATGTACCGCGTAGCGGCGTCGGCAGGAGCGAATTGTTGGGCGGGTCACTTGGCTATGCAGCTGCGTCGCGCCCGTTGCCAAAATACGCCTCGTGTACGTTGAGATGCAAGGGCATGCGCTGTTACGAA
>JAYRZE010000004.1:0-11979 GCA_041916635.1 Sphingomonadaceae bacterium
CATGGGCGGCAAAACAGGGCCCACGGGCGTGGGACGGGGAACTCGGGGGGATACGCTCTGATTCAGCATCGTTGGCTCCAGGAAAAGATTGGAGGCAACGCGCACCACGACTGGGGGCATATGCCCCCGTGGGGTGAGAAACTGCCGGCCCGCTACGGGCGGAACGGCGCTATGGGAAGAAGCTCCAGGGCTGGCTTGAACGGGCGGTGAGAACCGCGGTGACCGGTATGCCAGCTACCGATCGAGGAAGGCTTTCGGGGGAGGGGCGCTTACGGAAGCTCGGAAGCGCCGCGCCCCTGCCTCGAAAACTTGCCTCGATGGCACGGGTGGACGGGCACCCTAATCGGTGCCGGCAAGATCGGCGCACGCGGCAGCGGCAAAGCCGATGGCATACGCGACAGACAGAAAACTCCAGGGCTTGCCTTGTTTGAATGCAGGGCCAGCTGCTGCATGACATCAAGGTAGTGCGACCGGATGGCCAGGTCAATCCCGAAAAACAGTCCGAATCGGCCCCGATGCCGAAAGCCCCCTCAGGCCACGGCCATTTCCAGTGGCGAATGCGTATGGCGGCGCGGATGATCGGCCCGAACGCGGTATTTCGAGGAGCACGGCATGTCGGATATCCAGATCGTCAAGGTGGACCAGGGGGGCGTCAACGCCCGCATCCTCGCCAAGGAGGCCAAGGCCGATTTCCGGCGCGTCGAGGCGGCCAGCCTGAAGATGCCGACGCGTTTCACCAGCGCCGAGGGCAAGCGCTTCTTTGCGCGGCTGTTCAACACGCTGCAGCTCAATACCCATTTCATCTCGGTGATCGCCCGCACGCGGCTCGAACACGAGGACGTCGCCAAGATCGAGGACACCATTCGAGCCCAAATGGACGCCGTGACCGCAAACCTCAACCACGCTATCGACGGCGCCGAAGCGCTATTCAAAGCGCATGGCATCACCAGCACGGCAACCTACGACACCGTGCCCCTGGATGTGGACGTCCATGTGCTGTCATCGATCGGGCGCCGCTTCCTGGAGGTGCTGGGCAAACTCGACCAACTGATGCCCTTGCTGCAGACCCTGGAGATTCACGAAGTGATCACCACCCAGGCGGTGGACGTCCAGCGTGCCACTCTCAAACGGCAGGTGCGCGACGTCGCCAATGGCGCACGGAACTTTGCAATGGGGCTGCGGCGGCGGATGAACACCATGGACGCGCGCAGTGGCGACAGCCGTAGCGAAGGAAGCCGGCAAGAGGCCGTCGCAGTGGGTGTAGTGAGTGGCGCGGACAAGCCCGGGTCGGACGGCGACCTGGCCGTCGTTTCGACGGAGGTGGAGGCCGATGTACGGCTAGTGGAAGCCCTGGAAAGCACGGTGCCTTCAGTTGGTGATTAGCGTCGATTGCCGCAATCCGATCATGCCCCGTTTGTCATGCGTGCCCCGATATCAACAAGGATGATGATAACCAAAACCACATAAGAACCCCTGTTTCGATAGTCCAGTGACCGTCATTCTTGTTGAGTGAAAGGACAACACGATGGCGGTCAAGAAAAAAGAATCCGCCCGTCTGGCGAAGCGACTGGGGGGAAACCTATCCGGGCGGCGCAAACAGCTGGGATGGACACAGGAGATAGTCGCGGAGCGGGTCGGCGTCGATGCCGAAACCATCTCACGCATCGAGCGCGGAGCTCATTTGCCGTCCCTGCCGACGCTGGACAGGCTTGCGGTGGCGCTCCAATGCTCTGCGGGCGACCTGTTATCGAAGGAAGTGCCCGAAGAGGCCAGCGAAGCGGCGACCTTTGGCGCATGGATTTCCGAACTGGGGTCTGACGATCGGGCATTCGTCATGACGGTCGTGCGGAACTGTTGTGATTACTTGGGCAGCCGCTCGAAATAGCACCTATTCCCATTCATGGCGGGCGAAATGGACCGCCCGGCCAAAGTTCGTGCGCGAAACCCTCCGGACACTCTTCCCGCGGTCGGATACCCTGGCGCCCCGCGAAACCTTGGCTCACATCATGGCCCAATTCGCCATGGTGGGTTCGAGCCGGATCGGCTTCGTCAGCGATCCGACTTCTGGACCGCGACGTTGATCACGGCGTGCTGGAATGGTTTCGGCACCCGTGCCATCTCCAATCGCTGGCGGACGCGGCCTATTGAGGCAGGCACGTCCCGGAACGTCTTGCGTCGGCCCACGGGCCTCAATATCGTATCGACAGGTTCCACGTCGTCAGGCTGACCTGACCCCATGGGTACCCGCACCGCTCTCGTGGCGGCGTCGCAGTCGATACCTGCCTGTTGCCCGACGATCCGCTTTCGCGCGTGCTGCGCGGTGCAGGTGCGGATCGGCTGATCTTTCCCGCCACGGACGCCCTTGGCCGTCATGCGGTGGGAGTCACTTTCTTGCCCATTCTTCCATGCCGTGCGACCGGGGCGCCGGCGGCATGTCGTCGAGTTCTGCGTTCCCTAACGGCCCGCGCCATCCTGACCTAGCGCGGCCGCAACAGAGCAGGTCATGTCCTTCATCGGCACCCGCCGTGACGAGGCCCGATCATGCCCAACATCCGTACCAGTATCACCGCGAAGGTGGCGGCTTCCCGCGCTCTTCCGACTACACCTGCCGCTCCGGTTTCAACCCTGACATTGCCCGAGACCGGCTTCTTGCGCCAGCCCCAAGTGCTGGCCTTCGTTCCCATCTCCAAATCGACGCTCTGGCGGCGCATCCAGGCGCGCACCTTTCCCGAGCCGGTCAAGCTCTCGGAGCGGGTGACCGTCTGGCGCGCGGAAGACATCCGCCGCTGGATCGCGCAGCAAGGCCAGGCCGGGTGACGGGCATCGCGATGAGCGGGGACCGGTTCGGCTCGCAACGGCGGCGTCGTTCGCGTATCGACCGGGTCGGCGCCGACCCGCCACGTGCGTCGCGCCTGCGGTCATCGGTACGGCCGGCCCGTTCTTCGGCGACGGCGGCGCGCTCGGCCTGATGACGAAATCCCGCGCCTTTCCCGGCGTTTTCGGCTGGCGAAGGGTGCGTCGGCGCTCGAACATTCGGGCTCATGACGATCGAGAGATGATGGGAGAAGCAAGTCATGCACGACAACCAGGAGGTCGACAGGTACCACGACAACGCATTGCAATCGGTCGAGATGCTCCGTGCCGTCATTGGCGGTGAGACCTACGAGGCAGTGGCCGTGCGCTTCGGCGTCTCGCGCACGGCGGTCGAGCGGCGCATCAAGTCCGTCGCTGTCCAACTCACCCAGGTGGTGGGCGTGGATGGACTCAAGGAAGAAGGCGCGGCTTTCGTGCGGCGGCTGCGCCTGCATCGGGACGCCATCCTGGTCGCGCTGGAGGGCTTCGAGCCCCGGCCGCCGGCTGGCGCCCGTCCGGCGCGGGTATTGTCGGCACCGGAGGTGGACCAGGGCGCGGTGCGCATCAAGGGCCGCACCAGCCGCACGTGGCACGACCTGGCCCTGTACTACATGCTGTTCGCCACGGGTCTGCGCCCACTGGAGATCGCCCGGATCGAAGTGCGCGACTACCTGCATGCCGACGGCAGTGTGTGCAGGGAATCGGAGTTGCGTGCCGACGCGGCCATCAACGGCAAACTCCGGCCACTGTACTTCAGCAGCAGCCGGCTCGACGATGCGCTGGCTGCCTATTTCCGCGAGCGTCTCGCCAGCGGACATGGCTTGGGTGGGCCGGATGCCTACCGTGGCTTGGACCCGGGTAGCCGACTATTCCTTTCTCCGAGCGGCGAGCCCTACAAGATCACGCCCAACAATGGCGAGCCGGGGCAGAACCGCTATGTCTGCCGGGCGCTGCTGGAGATCTACCGCAAGTTGTTCCGTTACGCCGAACTCAAGGGGTTGAGCACCCAGTCGGCGCGCCTCACCGTGATAGCGCGGATGTATGAGCGCGGGGCCGACGAGGATCAGGTGGGTGCGATCCTGGGCATCGGCGAGCGCAGCGCGGTGCGGGAGCTGTTGCCCCGGCCCAAGCCGACGCTGGCGGAACTGCTCGATGAGTTGATTTGAGCTCGCCATGGACTCCCAACGCTTCGCTATCAAGGGCCGTGTGATCGGAGTGGACGATCCACAATTGCAGGAGGCTCTCGCCCACGTCTACGAGACGCCCGAGCGGCCGAGATGCCTATGCGTGCCCGGCGGCGTGGAAATGTATGTGGCGCGGCATCGCCAGTTCGTGGTCAAACGCATGCCCGACAGCGGCAGCATGCACCATCCGGGCTGCCCCTCCTACGAGCCGGAGGTCCAACAGTCCGGACTGGGCGAACTGGTCGGTGAGGCGGTGCTGGAGTCGGAACCGGGCCGGGTCGAATTGCGGGTCGATTTCCCCTGGACACGGGTGCTCGGGCGCGGCGTGCCGCGCGGCGAACCCCAGGAGGTGACGGAGATAGGCGTGCCGCGGCGGCAGATGACGTTGCGGGCCGTGATGCACTTCCTGTTCGAGCGTGCGGGCTTCAACCGCTGGAGCCCGGCGATGGCGGGCAAGCGCAACCAGGGCGTGTTGCGCAAGTACCTGCTGGAGGCGGCCGAGGAGATCATGATCAAGGGCGTGCCGCTGGCCGAACGCCTGTACGTGCCCGAACCTTTCAGCGAGAGCGGCAAGGCCGAAGCGGCACAGCGCCGGCGCGAGAAACTGGCCGTGCTGCGCCCAAAGGACGGGCAGACGCCCCTGGCCGTCGTGATCGGCGAGTTCAAGGCGAGCGAGGCGACGAGCCAAAGCCGACGGGTCTGGATTCGGCACATGCCGGATGCACCGCTGCTGATCGCCGGCAAGAGCTGGGAGCGGATCGAGCGGGCGTTCTCTCCGCTGTTCGAGGCGCGTGATGCCGACACCGGCCACTCGGCCCGCCTCGTTCTGGCGGCCCTGATCCGCGCCCGCCGTGAGTACACTTACGAAATCGACGCAGTGAGCCTGATGTTGACCAGCGAGCACTGGATTCCCGTCGAGGGCGTGCATGAACTACCGCTGATCAATGCCTTGGTGGTCCAACAACGTCGCTTCGTCAAGCCGCTGCGCTACGACGCGCGAAGTACTGCCGCCTTTCCTAATGCCTTGCTGCTGGATACCGGGCCGGCGCCGATGCCGTTGCATGTGGTCAGCGCATTTATGGACCCCAAAGAGCGGCTTTCCAAGGAAAGGGCGATCGCGGGGATCGGGGGCCAGGGCGCCTGGGTCTGGAGGACAGAGGAACCGATGCCGCCCTTCAGGAGGGGGTCAGAGCTTGGTTGATGTGTTGCCGGCGGGCAGCTTTATCCCGCGCGGAAGATATCCACCTTGGTCTCAAGGCATTTGCGCAGACTCAGGTCATTTGCACCTACCTCGAACCATCCGCCAGGCTTCTGGTAGAAGTCCAGTCCCCGGCCGATCTTGATGACCCACCCGTTGTCGAGCCGAATTTCACGGTCGTGCAGGTTGGGGTTGAGCTTCACCTCCAACACGACGTCCAGATCCAACAGACTTTGCTTGAGCTCGTCCAACTTCTCGGCGATATCGGCCAACTGGGTGTTATCGTCGTACCCGGTGATCAAGTTGATCTTCTTGACCGTACCGGTCTTGAGGGCGGTTTCGCAGAAGCGCACAAAGTTCTGGATCTGATGTTGGAGCCGGATGTAAGGATCCTCGATGACGATCGCTTTTGCGCCCTGTAGATAAGGCCCCAAGATCGACTCGTAGCTGTATCCCATGTCGCCATACATGATGGTGAAATGCTGCTCCGTTAGCTCGACGGGGGCAGGCTCGACCACTGCAGGTGCGGTTGCAGGCGGCACCGGTAACGGCGCCGACGTCACGTCGGTCTTGGGTTGTGCGGTCGGCTGATCTGGAATGTCCGAAGCAGGCTGTTCCTCAATCGGACCCAATCGACGGCGAGCTGGCTGCTGGGTAGCCGCAGCGTCCTTCGATTCCGGGCAGAAGACCACGGTCTCCTCGCCACCCACCTTGAAATAGGACAGATCGATGCGTGCGAACTCGTCGTCCGGCTTGCGCTTGTTCATTTGCTCCTTCACCCGGCGGCGGCATTCCGTCGCGTAGGCGACGTACTCCTCGAACTCCTCGTCAGTCGGCGTGCCCGTCGGATGCAGGATCTTCAAGAATGCACAGACCGTCTTCTTGATGCCCTTCTCGTCGCGGCCCTCGATCGACCTTCCGAGCCGGATGCGCTTGCTGACTTCCTCATACCGGTTGGTATGCTTGAATTGGTAGTGAAACGCCTCCGCCAGGTAGTCCGTGATAAACCCATAGCGGCTGGTCAGGAACTCGCTGCTGTTCTTTGGCATTTCCCAGCCCGGTATGAAGGCGGCGAACCGGTCCATCACCGCGAGATCGAGCTCTGGTGGCAGTGGTTGGAAGAGGTCGTATTCAGTCGAATTGACCACTTGCTGAACGGACAAATCGATGTTGCCGACGAAGCTCAAACTCGCGTCAGCAATCACCTCCGCCCCGCGGGAAAAGCGCCCGTTGGCCATGAAGTCCTTCATGATCTGGATCGTGTCCGGATCACGGACCTTGATTCCTCCGACTTCATCGAAGGCGACGGTATCCCAGTAACCTACCAGGCCCACCTTGCGGCGCGCGTTGTTGTAGAACAGCGTAGCCTTAGTCGCCTGGCCACCGGAAATCAGTGTGGCATAGGGGGAGAACTCGCTGAAGAAGTACGACTTGCCCGTGCCGCGTGGCCCGAGTTCGATGTAGTTGTAGTTGGGCTCGACGAGCGCCGCCAGACGCGCAATGAAGTGCATCTTGATCCGCTGCGAAAGCTTTGAAGGCTCCAGCCCAACGGATCGCATGATGACGTCCAGCCACTCGTTACGCGTGAAGGCATTGCGGCCCTCTGCGTAGCGCTCGAAATCGAAACGTGAGAGCTGGATCGGCCGCAGGTCTTCAATGTAGAAGGCGTAATCGTCTTCTTCGATGTCGTTGTGTGCCAGCGTTACCTCGGCCCAGATGCCTCCTTCCAGTAGACGATCGTTGTCGCGGTAGAACTTCTCGCCAATGGCAATGCGCTGCGAGTTGAAATTCTCCAGCGAGGCCCAGTGGCGCTTTTCTTTCTCGACATACCGGACGTGAACCTTGTCGATGAATCGGTGCTTACCCTTGGTCGCCACCTTGGACTGCGCCGCGTTGGCCTCATCTGGGCGAACGTAGTTGTCCTGAAGGGTAGCGAGCACCGCTTCCATGCCGGCGTCCATTTCGGCTTGGTCGTCACTGGCACAGAAGCGCGCCAGGAGAAACTCCAGGACAAAAGTCGGGACATTGGTGCCCTTCTTGATCCGGTGCAGCAGATCCTTGCGGACAACCTTCCCGTCGAAGGTGGAAGCCAGCTTCCTATCGAGTTCGTCCATTTCGCTCATACGGTGTAGTCCGTTTCCAGGTTAAGGGTGCTGTAGCTCGCCAATGTCGTCGGATTGAGCGCCTTCACCGAGAACTTCCCTTCGAAATCCGGCTCCATCCGCAGCGCTATCTGCTTGCGCTGGCCCGGCATCAACGTCACCGTGCGGGTCGCCGGGTTCACGTCACCGCCGGGGCGCGGCTCACCCACCACATTGCCCTTGTTGTCCTGCGCTTCCAACAGAATTTCGACACTTGTCTCCTGCGAAAAGATGTCGTCGGAGACCAAGATCACTTCGATGACCGGAACCCGTGTAGTGATTCGTTTTGCGCCATTCTTGTACGACAGCTCGACATTGACCTTCCGCAGTTCAGGCTGGCCGGAGGTGTCGAGTCTGGCGACGAGCACGGGCACAACTGCTTCCGCAAGCGATGCCCCGCCATGAAAGTACAAGTGCCCGGCACGATACGGGGCCATGCTGCGCGGCATTGCCGCTTGCGCGAAGTCGCCTCGCATGCCGATCTTCTCCGCGCTGACCACCAGGCTATGACTGTCCGAAGCGCCATTCCCCAACATCATGCGGTCATGGGCGTTGACCAACCACTTGCCCTGGGGCTTGATGCACACATCGCCGGCCTCGGCCTGGGCGTTTAGGAAGAAGCCGTGGTCGGTCACGATAACGGCTTCTTTGAAGCCCATGCCGCGTAGCTTGTGCAGTGCCACCCGAATGAGCTTGAGCGTGCCCGGGATCAGTCCCAGGGTCGTTTCCGGATTGCTTTCCAGTTGGCTGTCGATTTCTGCTGATCGCAGTACCAGCAGATCGACGGTCTCGGCGATCTTCGGTTTGCCACGCACAAAATCGTTCAGCACCATTTCCTCGAAGCGATCACCGAGGCGTCTTCTCAGGGCTTCCATTCGCTGGTTGACGTTGCCCACCGGTATGTCGGCCAACTTCGGTACGAGCGAGTCGCCTTCGAGAGCCAAAGTCAGGTTGGCTCGTGCCCCCGGCAGCAAGCTCGCCATTCCCACCAGCGTGATGGTCGGCAACTGCGCGTAGGCGGCCTGCAGTTCGACGGGGCCATCTTCGGCGAGCAGCTTCTCGAGCGCCACGCCGAGCTCATAGCGCAGGGCGTCGACCATCAGGTAGGCAACTTTGCGTCCGCTGTCCTTGAGGCGGTCCGCTACCAGCCGATCAAAGGCATCGGCGTTGGCCATGCGGCCCGCCGGTGGCCAACCGGTGGTCTCGATGTGTTTCACAAACACGCCTTGTACCTTTTCAGCGAGGCGGCGATAGCGGGCGCGCGCCTGCTCGACAACCTCGTGCATCAGGCCGTGCTGGTCGAGAAAATCGCCCACGGCTTGCTCAAACTCGCGCTGCAGGCGATCAGCCTCGCGAAGGCTGCCCAGGTAAAAGTCGAGGAGATCGGCTTGGGATCGTGCGTGATCCGGTAGCTGGCGCTCGAAGTCTTCGCAGGCCTCCACCAAGCTGAGTCCGGCCCGCACCAACTCCCACTGCGCCTGACTTTCGCCCTTGCCAAGCCACACGGAACTCTTGTGCCGGGTCAGCACCCGGCGCGTGGCGTCGGTGTCGCTGGTCGTGATGCCTTTGATGGCAGTACGCAGGAAGGTTCTTTCCTCGAAGGGGAAAGTATCGCGTTCGCCCAGATCCTCAATGGCGCCGCACAGTCCGGCCAGATTGAGTTCCGCTTCGATGGTCTCAGCCCGCTCGATGTAGATGGAGCGCGACTTGGGGCCACTGCGCAGGAGGTCGCACACGTCCTCCACGATCGGCCTGGCCTCCATCGGCGCATGCGGCACACCCTTCAAGGTCTCCGGCAAGGCCACGGGTAGATCAAACACGAACTCGCTGAACAACACGTAGCGCCAGAGTTCATCGGCCAATGCGGTCCAGGTCTTGCCGCGCGTCTTCACGCTCATGGACAGCGTTGCCCGCAGAAAGTCGCGGGCTTCCTGTACCCATCCTTCCTGAGCCTTTAGCGCTTCTGCCTGCCTGGTGCTCGGCGCCAGCAGCGCTACCAGGATCTCCCGACCCGACTCGACCTCCAGAGTTGCCCTCAACTGCGGCCAGCTCACGCCGCCGCCGATCGCATCGATGACCGCGAAACTTGGCCCGCCCTGTGACCCGGCAAATACTTGGCGGATTTCGGTGGCATGATCAGGCCTGGCACGCAGGCACAGGCTGAGATAGTCATCGCCGTCGTCCTGCGGGAACACGGCCCCGCACTCGGCATAGAGCGCAAAGGGGTCAGCCTGCTTCTGCTCGTCGGTCTCCGGCCGCTTGGCCGGTACATAGATCAGAACGCCTTCGAGAGGCGACTTAGGCTGCCCCACCTCCTGGAGGGCCAGCAGGGCCGCCTCGCGGCTCTCAATGCTGCTCTCAGCGGCATCCACCACGCGCACCTTCTCGGCGGTCAGATCAAAGCACTGTTCGCGGTAGCGCTTGTCGGCGTCGTAGACCACCAGGCAGCCCGATTCCTTCAATCGCGGACGCAATACGCTTTCACGGATGAATTCAGCAATACTCATAAAATCCTTTTCCAGACCTCATCAGAAATCCAGGTGCTTTCCGCAGTGACCAATCACGATCCGCTTCTCGTCGGCGAGCCATTCGAAATGGATCCGTAGCGTTTCCGCTGCGCTGTCTTTCACCCCGATCTTGAGATGCTTGTACATCTCGATATCGCGCCCCCGGTAGGCGAATGTCCGTCGTGTCTGTCCTGGCTTACTCAATATTTCGCTCTCGTTGGCCGCGTAACCGTTGCTGCCGAACACGCTTTTTGCGTGCATGTCACCCTGACCACTGGCCAATGCGCTCCAGTAATTCGTGACGAGTCCCCAAAGCAGGTCGAAGGCTTTTCTTCCATAGCGAAACCCGCTGGAGTCCTGCGCTGAGTCATAGGCCGTATCGAGCACCACGATCCGATCTGGAAAAAGAGCGCTGATAATGGTGAGCGATTGTTCGAGGGACGGCTCGTTGGAAACCAGGGCTGAAACCGCATCTCGCAACGGTGTAAGGGCGCTCAGTTCTTCGTCGCTTGCCTCGGCAGCGGATTGCCGCCCACTCAAGGCATACTTGAGCCCGTCGATATCCGCCTGCAGCTTGCGTAGTTCGATCTCGCGTTCTTCGAGCTCCAAGCGCAGGCCGACCACTTCGTCATCTTTGGCCCGGAGTTCCTTGTCGGCCTCTTCGAGCAAGGCGACATACTCGGCAGATTCGTCGCTCTGTTTGGCACGCTGGATACTTCTTCCCAACTGGCTCCGCAGAACCGCCTGGCTGACCACTTCCAATGAGATATGTCGCCAGGAGTAGGGCAGATTGGTGCGGTGGGTCACCGCGGCCAGAATCTCCGATTCGATATTCTTGCCATCGTCGATCAGATCGGCGAGGTCTTGGGGCCGATAGAGCATCGTTTCACAAGACGTGCCTGCCCTTCCTCGGCGTGCTTGGAAGATGATATTGATCGCGCCTCCCCAGGCGCCGTACCGACGGCCGACGATCTCTTCAATTCGGAAGGTGTCTGCACCTGGGCGAACCTCGACGACATCGGCAATCCCTACCAGGAGGGAACGCAATCGCTCTGCCGAAATCGGATACGTGCCCTCGCGAGAGGCGCTGATGACCACGATCGGGCAAAGACGCTCCTCTCGCTCGACTTCAATCGAAAACGCAGCGGCGCTTTCTTCATCCAGGCATTTCACGCGCAATCCGGGCGTGTCGCCACTCGGATTGCATGACTGCGTCAGGTCCTGCACGAGCCGAGGCCTCGTTACCTGAATCGGTGCTGTCACTCGTGCGCTGACCTCGTCGGTCTTGAGCAGGAACGAACACTCAATCGGGGCATCGGCCGTGCTTTGGCGAATTCCGATCTCGGTCATCCAGCGGCGCCCGGACACCTGATCGTCACCATGCGCTAACTGCGCGCAGAATAAGAAAGGGTAGGTGGGGGCACTGTGCTCGTCCAGTGTTGCGCGCGACTCGACCATGCTTCCGTCCCGCAGCCTTTCACGCATCCCCTTCGCCAGCGCACCAGGATCGACATAACCCTTTGAGCGGCGTCCCATCCAGCGCGCTACGCAGTCGATGATCTCTTGCGACCCGCGCTTAGGTTCGAAGACAAAACTGCTGCTGTAGACCAGCATGACTCGTTTCCCCTCTTCCCTTTTTAGCCTGTTGTATTCTTCTGCCCACGGCCCTTCTTTGGCTTGGCCTCGGGCTCGACATATAAATCTTCCCGTCCGTGCGCGATGGCGATGGATTTATCGTTTATGCATTTCTCGCACACGCGCTCGGGCCAGTACTTCATCGCCAGATGCGCCCAGTCGTAGTCGCCTTTCTCAAGCTTGGCGTAGGTATCCTTGAGCACTTTCTGCCAGGGTTTGTGGCGAAACAGCGGCCACAAGGGCGCCGCGGTGATTTGCACGCCATCGTCGTGGTTGGGGTGATAATTACTTGCGAGCATGAGTAGCGTGTCGCGGAATTCAGTTAACTCAAGCTCGAGGCGGTGTCCCGCCGAGTGGTGTAAGAGCTGAAGGTTTTGGGTTTGCCGTGGAGGCCCTGCAGGGCCTCCACGGCGGGCGCGATCAGGAGGTCATCGGAGAACTCCGGTAAGGTTGGGTTTGCG
>JAYRZE010000005.1:0-6238 GCA_041916635.1 Sphingomonadaceae bacterium
TTTGAACGCCTCAGGCGCGCGCTGACCGTGCTCGGCGTGCGCATTCAGCGTACGCGGGCCCACGCCGCCTGGCACGTGCGTGCCCCTCTCCCAAAACAACCTCCGGTCGGGTTCTTCTGCGGCGCGGCTCGTGCGTGCTTGCCTCGCAAAACAACCTCCGGTTGGGTGGCCGCGCGTGGATCAATATCCCGCCGCTCCGCCGTCCTAGTCACGCGGCCACGTGGATCTCTATCCCGCCGCCAAGTGGATCCGGGTTAGGCCGCCGCTGAAGTAGGTGTCATCCCGATGTGGCCGATGGGTCACGGAACGCGATCCGTCCTAGGGTGGTAAGAACCACGGCCTTGCCGCGTTCCCACCGGCCCCCCTCCTTGGGCTCGACAAGGCCTCGTCGCCGAAGATCCCGAAGGAGCGCATGCAATCTCCGGTCGTCACCCGTCGCTCCCGATCGTGAGGACCGAAGAAACCCCGATGGCACTTTGAGCGGTGTCCCCGCGAGTTCTTGGTCACGGACTGACTGCAGGTAGGTTCTTGCATCGTCCGAGAGCCCTGACGTGGCCTCCTCGAGTTCACGCGCGAAGGTGTCATTCAGACCAGAACTTGCCGATTCCACAGGCCATCGAAGCATGCCATCAGGTGCATCCCGATAGATGTCGCTGCCTCGAGCCCAGAAGCGCCCATCTTGCGACCACTTCATGAAGCGGACGGCCCCGGTGCGCGTCGGCACGTCCACTTCGAGAAGCTGAAATCCGTTCGGCCAACCCTTGCCTAGGTCGCCCTCCATGAGGCATCCCGAGGCCAGCACGCGGAGACGAGCTCCTGGCTCGTCCGACACGAGGGACAGCGGCGTGTGCTGGTGGCCGTGAAGGAGGATGTCCACACCGTTGTCCCCAAGAAGTCGCCGGACTGCGTGTTGATCGGCCAGGTGGTCGAGGGGGTGATGGACGAGGGCTACTCGGAAACCACCGAGCGGTCGCTCTCCATCGCGGATATGGGCTTCGGCCTGTTCTTCAGTGACGAGGATGCTCCCTTGATCCTTGAAAACGAGAGTGCCTTGGGCTTCCTCCGCGCCGCAGAGCCAGGCGGAGTCGAGGCCGATTACGTGGAGAGGTTCAGCTACGTGCTTGAAAGTTCCAGCGGCGAGGAGCCTGCGATAGCCCAGAGGCACGGAACCAGGCGGCCAGACGTCCGTCCCCGTAAATGCCGCGAGCCAGTTCCTGAACGCTCCCGTTCGCTCAAGGACTTGCTCGCGCCACTGCGCTTCCATGCCGACTGGAGTGCCAACGACGCCAAGCAACCAACGTCCGAGTTCCGGCCCACCGTTGGTGGTTCTCGCGAGCCAGCTTCGGATCCCCTTCCACGCGTCCTCGCGAATTCTGCGCTGTACGTCGTGGTTCCCAGGGACCGCGAAGAAGTGCTTCCTCGGCACGCGCACGGTTCGTAGGACAGCATCAATGCGGGATGTGGCCCTCTCGTACTCCGCTGGGTGCCCCCAGTCAGCTAGGTCTCCGGTGAAACATACCAGGTCGATGCCACCAGAGGCGATCGATGCAAGGGCCTCGAAGAAGCGATCTCCCAGTACCTGGCCTCGTTGCCGGGCATCCCATGCCAGTTTGTTTCTCCGCTCCGGCGGCATGCCCTCAAACTCTGCGCGTTCGTGCAGGTCCGAGATATGAAGGATTCGCAAAGGACGAGCGCCAGCTCGTGCAGCCTGCGGCCTAAACACGGTGGCGCCAACCGGCCTGGCTCCCGCCTGCCTGAAGGCCGCCCCGCGATGACTCGCGAGACGGCATCGCGAGAGCAGTTGGGCGGCGATCTCTTGGCCCCTCACACCCAGGCCCATCAAGGCATTCGCTAGATCTTCGAGCGCAGCAGCGCCAGCAGCGACTTCCGCCTCGATCTCTTCCCTCCATCTCGACGGCGCGGGGGCCAAGGCGCGCGCGACTGCAGCGTGGTGTGTCGTGTCATGGAACCTCTCCCCCAGGGCGAGCGCTTTGGTCGCCGCACCATCCAGCCACGCAGCTGTGGGAGAAATAGTTGCACGGAGTTGGACTACGTCTTGCGCAATGCGCGTGACCTCGTGCCGTAGTGCGGTTCTGGAGAGGAGCGCAAGCGGAAGGGTTCCCTCATTGAGCTGCAGGAGGTACCGAGCTGCAACCCGGCTGCCGACATCGTCTGCGGGTGCGGCGACGAACCACCATCGATCAGGTGCTCGCGCGACTCGAATTGAGGTGTGAGTGGTTGAAGCCGCGAGGTCGCATTGCAGAAAGAGAGCGTCATCGACAATCTTCCGGAGAAGCTCATCGGCGTGCTCAGGCCATGGAGAGAGGTCGACGAACGCGGCGAGTTCAAAACCCTCTGCGGCCTGTACCGCCCTACGAGCCCGTGCGGCGTGGTCGTCCAGCCAAGCCGACCACCGTGTCGGGTCATCCCTGCACTCCTCAAGAAGGGCGACGCAGTGGAAGTCTCCCCGTTGGAACCAGACGAGTTCTGCAAAGGCCACATCGACAAGCCGAGCGGTCAGTTCCTGGGGGCCTCCGTAGCTCGGGCTCGTGACCCTGCGGTGTTGGTCAAGGCCTTGCTCGCCCGTAGGTTCCTGGCCGAGAACCTCGGCAAGTATACGATCTACGTCTGCCGCGAAGAGCACCGGATCGGGAGCTGTGTAGAACACATACTGGACGAAGCTCAGCGTCTTCTCGATGGCCGGCGAACTCACGTCGCAGCCTCCTTCCCGCGGCGTCTGGGACGGTTCCTCCCTGATTCCGGTTGCGGAGCCGATGACACTGGTCGTCGTTCGTCAAGCGCTACGATTTCGCACGCACGGAGGGCCGCCACGAGGCCAAGCTCCGAGGCCGTCCTGGACTGTGATATCGCCATGACGCGGTCGCGTTTGCGAATGAACCGAAGCGGACGCTTGCCGACCGGAGAACCCGAAATCCGCGCCTCATGAAGTAGCCAACGTCGTTCGTCGTCGGCTGGCCATCCCCCGACGAGAAAGGCACCCAGAATTGCGGCGGCGTTGGGCTGCTCTGCGAGAGCTGACAGGACGGCGTGGAGCGCAACGGGGCGCTCTTGGGAGTTCGCGTCGATCGCGGCCTTGAGCGCGGCACGAAGGCGCGACACGATTGCCGAGAGTGCTTGGCGCCCCAGTGTGGACTCGACGATTTGCAAATAGCCGGGGACTGCCTTCAGCACCGCGACAACAAGGTCGTCGAGCGTTCGGGCTGGCTGGACGTGGCGGCGGCTAACGAACCAACTCCGAAGGCCCTCGGCATCCACCTCATTGAGGAGGTCCGCGAATCGGTACTCGGGGGGGAGCCATGTCTCCATGGCATCCAGTACCTCGCGCAGATGCGGATCGCTCATCGCGGCGACAACCCGTCTCGTGTATGACTGCGCGAGCGCCTCGTGGAAGGCAGCGGTTGCGCCCTCCGGCTGCCGCCAGACGCCCAAGGAAGCGTCGCGACCAAGATGGACATGTGCGTGGGCGAGCTCGTGCAGCTCAACGATGGTGCGCACGTGCGGCGCAATCTCATCCACAGGTAGGTAGAGCGAGCGAGCGACATCACTGGCGGCGAGTTCGATCATTGGGCTGAACAGCGTCACCAACCGATCCTCACAGTTGTACTCGCCCAGAACTCCGTCCGGGGCGACGAGACCCGCGAATCGGCACCCAACGCTCGGGAGGAACTCGGCCAGGTACCTCGATGCTTGGTGGAGGCGCCTGAACGGGCCCTCGCCTTGTGACCCCGCGAGCTGTTGTCTCCGACGATCGTGCTCTTTCAGCAGCAGAGCCAGTCGCTCTCCATCCGGGCCCAGGCGTTCACGGAGTGGCTCGAAGCGGGGGCGCTCGTGCAATAGCGTCCACCGCCGCACCACGGCGAGCACCTCATCGCTGAGTTGGGTAGCGATCTCGTTGATCTGCCTCCCGAGTCGTGCGACATCGTCGCGCTCTTCGTCGTACCGCACCTCGAGTTCTGCTAGTTCGTCGAGGTCGATGTCTCTCGAACGTGTAAGCACCTCGCGCAGAGGAACTCCATCGCCCGCCTCCGCATCGGCCAGGAAGCCGAAGCGGAACACGCGTTCGGTTCGGATCTCGACGGGATCGTCCCTGCGAAGACCGGTGATCGTGTCGAAGTCGTAGACCCCGAGCACGTCGTGGAGCGGTCGCGTGACCCACGAGATCGCGGCCGCGGCGGCAACGCTGTCTGGTCGGTCGCGACGAAGGAGGTCGTGCCAGAGTTCCCACCACATCGGATGATGGAACCGGCGCTCGATCCACCCGCCATCGTGGCGCCACTTGCGCTCCATCTCGGACCGGAACGGAGCCGGCAACGCAGTCCAGGCGCGTCGAAGGAGGGAAATGTCGTCCGAGTGCAGGGCTCGACTGCACGCGACGCTTGTGGCTGCGTCGAGCTCGGGGTTGCGTGCCAGATCGAGAAGAATAGCTGCTGGGTCGTCGCCCGCAGTCTGGAGTGCATCCCATGCCGCACTGAGTATGCCCTCCTCGGCATCCGATACCAGGATGCGTCGGGCCTCAGACTTCCCACGATCGCCCAGCTTCTTCGCCGCGCGAAGAGCCTCTCGGCGGATCGCTGGGTCCGGGTCGCTCATTGCTGCGACGAGGTCATTGAAGCACTCGCCGTCGTACAGGGGGTCAGCGAGCAGGCGGACGGCGCGGCTCCGCACGGCCGAGTCGTCGAGTCGGCTCATGGTGCGGCGGAGTCGCACCGCTGCCTCCTGCGTGATGCGATCGGCGCGATACGGCTCCCTTTCTTTCAGGCGCGCCACCGCACTCGCCCACATCTCGAGATCATCCTCCGTGAGCGACCGCTTCGGGTCGTCAAGCCACTTGTTGCAGACGTCGATCAGCTGCTCATAGCTCCAACCCGCACGAGTGCGAAGAAGCGAAATGAGCGCTCGCTGTTCGCTCGCATCCTTCGCGGCGGCGAGCTTTGATTTGAGAAGGTCGGCGGCGGCAGCCTCGACAAGCCCGTCCTTGGAGTCCACGGGCCGGAACGTCGCGTACCCGCTGTGCAGGGCGATGCGGACCTCGGTCCGCGTAGCAGCAGCGAGCGCAGCCTCATAGACGCGGCGGATATCTGAGGTGGGGTAGTGGCGGCCCTTCTCGTCGTCGTTCTCACAGTTCTCATGGCGCATCACGGCGCACATCAGGCTTGAGACCATGCCGGCATCGTCCTCGGAGGCCAAAGCGTGGCGCAAAATCTCCGCCTGCCCGGCGGAGGGGCTAGCTTGCCGGGCTCGCTTGAGTGCCTCATGCTTCTCCGACAGCTCGCCGCTCGCAGGCCAGGGTACGAGTCCCTCGTTACTCGCCTCTCTCGTGTTCATCACAGCACTCTCCGCCTGTTCTGTCCCTGCTCACTTCCTGCACCATCCTTCCTACCGGCTTCATGGTCCTCGCTACCGACGCACCTGCCACACTCGCCCATGTGCGACTCACCGATTTTCAGGACGACCGCGACCTCGTGGCAAAGTGTCTCGCGAGTCACGACGAAGATTGCCCCTGACATTTCTGCGACCAAACGCCAGACGACACGGGGTAAGCCGAGGAGGATAAGAATGACCACGACTGCGCTCTCTTCACCAAGAGAGGCGCGGCGGCGGTTGCCTCCAATTGATTTGTGGCGTAGGACAATCCGGTTCCTGGCAAGCCGATCGTCGCACGTGCTCCGCGACGCGACATCTTCATCGTACGCCCGGGCTTGCCAAGGCTCACGCTGGCGTAGCGCAAGCCGAGGTTCACCTTCGCGTGTTTCGACACGCGTACGGTCTTCCAATGTTGAATCCCCATCAGCGCCTCCCCAGCAAGGACAAAGCGACAGCAGCAGCCGACAATAACCGCGAGGTTGCTATCCTAGCTCACTCCCAAGTCTGAAGGAAAGTACCGCGCCAGGAGGCAGGGATAGCAGCGCGCCCAGGGGCAGACGCACAGCATGCCAAGGACGATCCGAAGCCTGCTCGGCATTGCATTCCGCTCGGAACGAAATGGGTTGGTCAACTATTTGAAATTGCTACAATTCAACGATAATCGCACTCTAGAGGTCTGGGGTTCGATCCCCCACGGCTCCACGGTATTTCCAAGGGTTCTGCTTAGTTGCAGAACCCTTCGAAGTTTTCGGCCGCCGCGAAAAAGGCCCGCCATCGGAACGAAATCGTCCTGGTTGGAGCGGCCCGCTGCTTCGCCTGTGCGCACCACGAGGTCTCGGCTCCTGATGTGCGG
>JAYRZE010000006.1:0-3658 GCA_041916635.1 Sphingomonadaceae bacterium
AGGGCCGCCGGCGCTTCGCGGCCGCAAGGTGAGAGCGGATCGCGCGATGACGCGGCTCCATCCCGTACGATTCTGGCTATCGATGAACTGCGGCGGCGGCTGCTCGATCTTAGCCTTAACAATCAGTTGCTGAATTTCCGTCCGAGCGAGAAATCGCGCCGACACATCCGCATCGTGGACGAAGTGCCGGGCGTCATCGTCGAGAGACTGCAGGAAGGTAAGCATCTAGTCTTTTCGCCCGTCGAGATGCCGGACATCGAACCCGAGGACGAAACAACACCAGGATTTCAGGACGCGCTCAAGGCGGCGCGCGCCGAGGACGAGGAGTATAAGCGCGCGAAATCGGATCTGGGGCCAAGACCCAAGCGCAAGGCCATCAACGCGCTCGAGCGCGAGATTCGCGACCGGTTGCGAGAGAAGCTCGGAATGGAGCCTTGGAAGCTGGTCCGTGACGCCAAGAAACAGGCGGAACTCCTCGGCATCTCGACCTCTTACGATCTGGCCGAGAAGGCGGACGGCGCCAAGCGCGGCCATAGCGACAACAAGCTACAGGTCCTCCTCTTTCCCGACGACATGGATGCCAAGCTCTCGGCCATCTATTCGACCGCGGCAAGCCTCGAAAAGGATGCTGGCATCCATGGGCTCTATGTTGCCTTCGGCTTCCTCGAATGGTTCGAAGCCCGCGATTCGATGGTGAAGCTATACGCGCCGCTGCTGCTCTGGCCGGTCGGCATGAGCAAGGATCTGATCGATCAGCGCTACGAATACGCCGTCACCGGCCGCGACGAGGATGAAGCCGTCAATCATTCCCTAATCGAGAAGCTACGCAACGACTTCTCACTGGTGCTGCCATCGATCGAGGATTACGAGGACGAAGATGGCGAGAACCTCGATCTTTCGGGCTGGCTGAAGGCGGTGGACCAGGCCGTCAAGAGCGCGGATCCGAGATGGCGGGTGTGCAACTGGGTAACCGTCGGTCTCATGACTTTCCACAAGATTGCCATGTGGGAGGATCTTGACGCGGAGAACTGGCCGAAGTCGGTCGACCCTCGCAAGAACACGCTTCTCGACAAGATATTCGGCGACGGCGAATCGTGGGACGGCGAGCCGGCGGCGCAGCATGATATCGACAAGGCAGAAGCGGCCAGCAACGGCCCCCTTCTCATCACCGATGCCGATTCCTCGCAGCACAGCGCCGTCATCGACGTGATGAAGGGCGAGAACCTAGTGATCCAGGGGCCGCCAGGCACGGGTAAGTCCCAAACCATCACCAACATCATTTCCGCGGCGATGAATGAGGGCAAAAGCGTGCTCTTCATCTCCGACAAGATGGCAGCGCTCGAAGTCGTCAAGAGCCGCATGGATGCGGCCGGGCTCGGTGATTTCTGTCTCGAGCTCCACAGCGACAAGGCAAGCCGGGCCGCCGTTCTCGGTGCGCTCAAGAGCCGCATGGAGATGGCAATTCCCGAATACCAGACGGCCAAAATTAACGCACTCCGGGTCAATCTTGAGAAGCGCAAGCAGGAGCTGACCTCGTACGTCGAGAAGATGAATGCGCCAGCCGGAAACACTGGGCGGACAGTGCATGATGTCATTTGGGGGCACGCGCGCACCAAGGAGACTTTGGCCCAAGGACCCAAGGGCCTTCGCGACGTGCGCCTGCCGGATCCACTAGGTATCGGGGACTTCGATTTGGCAGAACTGAAACGGATCGCGCGCTCGCTCGATGACGCGGCCATCGCTTTGGGCGAGGAAGCGCGCCCGTCGGCGCAACCTTGGCGCGGCATCAGACGGACCGATCTGGCGGTCTTCCACGGCGAGGAGATCGCCGACCGAACAGCCCGGGCCGCGCGGGTGGCGCGCAATGCCGAGACAAAAATCGCGCTGGCAACGAAGCTGGCCGATTGGCCAGCGACGCCGGTGAACAGGTTTGAACTCGATGAAAAACTGGAAGCGTTCCTCGCAAGCGGTGCAGACGTGCCGAGCGCTGCCGTCGCGCCGGCTCTGATCGGCCTCATGGATCAATCGCCGCGCGACGCGGTCCGTGATTTGCGAAAGCATCTGATGCAGCGGACCCGCGGCCTGATGGCACTGGTGCAGATGGGCGATGTCGCGAAGCTGTCAGCGGCCGGGCCAGAGCGGTTGCAAGCCGAGGCGTCTGTTGCCACGCGTCACAAGCTCGAAGCCATGACCGTGGCCGAGCTCGAAGCAGAGGCAAAGAAATGTGAGCTTGTTGCCACAAGGGCGGATGCGGCGATTGCCGCGCTTAAGAAGCTCGCAGCACTCCTTGGAGTCGACGCCATCCTGACGCCCGCCGGCGCGCAAATGCTGATGCAGGCCCTGGCAGCGGAGTTTCCGTCGGCTGAAGCGCTGGCGGTGCGCAGTCCGGCTCTGACCCGCGAAGGATCGGCAGCCTCGATCGAGCAGGCCAAGGTCCATGCGGATTTGATGACCAAAGCCGAAGCGGATATCGGAGCGAGCGCCGAAACCAGCAGCATTCCGTCCGCAGGCGAGGTCCGAACGGCGCTCGATGTCGTACTCAACACGGGCTTCTTTGGCCGTCTCGGATCAGCCCTGTGGCCATTCGAAACAAAGTTTAAGAGTGCACGCAAGCTGGCGCGCAGGATCCTGCCCGGAACTGGTGAGATCAAGGGGGATGCTCTCGTCGGCGTGCTTCGATCGGCGGCCGAATGGCGCAAGTGCGCAAGTGAGTTCGAAACCTACGTCGCGAGCTCGCCTCTCGTGCGCGATATACTTTCAACGCCGGCGGCACCCTTTGCGGCCCTCATCGAGGCGGCGCGCTGGATGGAGGCCGTGCGGCGCGCGACGCCGGTTACTGCGGATGGATCGACGGAGATCCGTAAATCCGTGATCGAAGCCGACGAAGACCGTAGGGAAGCCCTCGCCGCTTTCGCCGCCATGCACGGCAAGGCATTGGAAGAATTGACATCGCAGAAGATCGACAGCCTGGACAGCGCGGCAAACTGGTTCCATCAGCGTCTCGACGCGGCTTCCGGGCTGGTTGAGCGGCTGCGAGCAACCGGATGGTCGCCGTCGGCAAATCTCGGGTTGCTCAAAGAGGCGGCTCAGTCGGTTGCCCATATTGCGGCGGCCGAGCAGGACGTCGCAGCTGCCGAAGTCGCGAAGTTCGCCCTCGGCAGCTTGTGGCGCGGTACGGAAACCGATGTGGGCCTGATCGAAGAAGCGGTCCTTGCTGCTGAAGCCATGGATGCCTGGCCAATCACGCGTAGCGCGCGCTGCCGGATAGCATCCTCGGACGATCCGGTCGGTGCTTCGGCCGAGCTTCATGCGGCATTCCGGTCGGCCGCAGATGCGGCCGACGCTGCGGTTGCCGAGATGACAGGCCTTGCCGATACCCTTCAGTTGTCCTGGCCTGACTGGTGCAGTGCGTCCGATGAACTTGAAGCCTGCTTCGGCGCATTTGCCGAGCGCTGCGAGCGGGCTGTCACCCGGGTCGATCTGCTGCCGCGCCAGTGCATGCTGGTTTCATTGGAGAACGCCGCGCGCGAAGCTGGCCTCGGCAACATCATCGATGCCTGGATCGATGATGATCTCGCCTTTCGCGGCGTCGATGCCGTGATCGAAGCCGTTTGGTTGCGTTCGGCGGCCGAGGTCATCGTGCGCGGCGATCCGACGA
>JAYRZE010000007.1:0-2098 GCA_041916635.1 Sphingomonadaceae bacterium
GCCCAATGTGACAAGAAAGCCTATCAATTCCGGCTTAAGCACACGCTGGAGCTCCAGCCGAACCTGGAGGTGTTTCAAGCCACCGTGACCGGCCTGATCTACAAGGATGGCAAGGTCGTCGGCTGTCGGACGAGCTTGGATATCGATTTCATGGGCCGGACCGTGGTGATCACCACCGGGACCTTTCTCCGCGGCCTGATGCACGTCGGCCAGAACAAGAACGAAGGCGGCCGGCTGGGGGACTTCAGCGCGAAGACTCTGTCTGGAAGCCTTCTGGAAGCAGGCATCGAGCTGCAGCGCCTCAAGACCGGCACGCCGCCGCGGATCCTCGGCCGGAGTATCAATTTCGCCGGGCTTCAGGAACAGAAGGGCGACCCTGAGCCGACGCTCTTTGCTTTCCATGACACCCGCGACCCGGACGACAAGTTCCACGTGGAACAGACCGGGGAACGGCGGATCGGCTGGAAGCCTGGCACCGAGCAGGTGTCCTGCTGGATGACCCATACGACGCCTCGCTCGGCCGAAATCGTGCGGGAAAATCTGCATAAATCCGCCATGTATTCCGGCGAGATCGCCGGGGTGGGGCCGCGCTACTGCCCGAGCATCGAGGATAAATTCGTGCGCTTTGCCGATAAGCCGCGCCACCTGCTCTTCCTCGAACCCGAGGGCCGCAACACGAACGAATATTACATCAACGGCCTGTCCACGAGCCTGCCATTCGATATCCAGCTGGAGCTGGTTCATAGCATCCCCGGCTTGGAGCGGGCCCATCTCCTGCGACCGGCTTATGCCGTCGAATACGACTTCGCGCCGCCAACCCAGATGTTTCCTTCGTTGGAGTCCCGCAAGGTCGAGAATCTCTTTCTGGCCGGCCAGATCAACGGCACATCCGGGTATGAGGAAGCCGCGGCCCAGGGCTTGGTCGCCGGCGTAAACGCCGCGCTGAAGGCAAGGGGAGCACCGCCGCTGATCATCAAGCGTCATGAGGCTTACATCGGCGTCCTCATCGACGACCTTGTCACCAAGGGAACGACCGAACCCTATCGCATGTTCACGAGCCGCGCCGAACACCGGCTGCTCTTTAATCACGGCAGCGCGGAGCTCCGGCTTTTCGAGCACGCCAAAATTCACAAACTACTACCCGATAGTCGTTTAAACAGAATATCGCATAAGCAAAACCGCATCTCTCACTGGGAGAAATTCTTCGAAACGACCAAGACCGTCGGCGGATCCTGGGCAGACGCCATTCGTCGCGACAAAGACGCCGCCAACTTGCCCCCGGAGTTCCCTGCCGAGCCCAAAGAAGTGCGGGAGGAGGTCCTCTATCGCGTCACCTATCGCGGCTACCTCGACCGCGAACGCCGGCAGATCGAGAAGCTTAAGGACGTAGAAAAAATCAAGATCCCCTCCTCGCTCGATTACCTCGCAATCCCGGGCCTGCGGCGCGAAAGCGCGCTTAAACTCCAGCAACTCCGGCCGGACAATCTTGGCCAAGCCGGCCGCATCAGCGGCGTCAATCCGGCCGACATCAGCATCCTCATGGTGCTCATCGCGGCCGCACAGCGCGAAAAGAAGGCCTGATCGCGCTCTCCGTCACCGATCCCGTGAGGATGTTGTGACATTCTGGTGACGCGGGTTAATTCACTGGAAAGGCCCCTTTCGCCGGGGCAATACTCGCGCCACTCATGGAGAAGAAAAAGATCCTGGTCGTCGACGACGAGCCTGATGTCACCGATCTCGTCGCCTATCACCTGAAGGCGAAGGGATTCCACGTGGAAACCGTCAACGACGCGACCGCCAGCATCTCCAAGGCCCGCGGCTACCAGCCCGATCTCCTTATATTAGACATAATGATGCCACACCTGAGCGGCATCCAGATCTGCCGGATCCTGCGCAGCGACCCCAAGCTCGCGAAGGTGCCGATCATTTTTCTCACCGCCAAGGCCGAGCCCCACGACCGCATCGAGGGCCTCGAGTCCGGCGCGGACGATTACATGGGAAAGCCCTTCAGCCCGAAGGAACTCGTCCTGCGCGTGGAATCCATCCTGCGCCGCCTCGCCGCGCCGAAGGAGCCGACCTCCGCCAAGCTGCACGTGGG
>JAYRZE010000008.1:0-1889 GCA_041916635.1 Sphingomonadaceae bacterium
TGGCTCTCCCCGGCAAACGACCCCGATCACTGGGATGTGATCGAGGGACAGGGCTCGCTCTTCCACCCCTCCTACGCGGGAGTGACGCTCGGCCTCATTCACGGCAGCCAGCCGGATGCCATCGTCGTGTGCCATGAACCTGTGCGCACGCACCTGCTTGGCCTAGACTATCCGGTTCCCGATCTGCGGACCTGTATCGACGCGAACCTTGCAGCAGCCCGTCTAACAAATCCTGAGGTTCGAGCGATTGGGATCAGCATCAACACCAGCAGGATGGGTGCGACTGAAGTCGATCAGGTTGTGAAGGATATCGAAGCTGAAACCGGTCTGCCGTGCTGCGACCCGATACGGCATGGTGCGAGCAAAATCGTGGACCTGCTCGATGCGTGAGAGCCTGAAGACAATGAAGGCCGACAGGACCGATCCGCAGAACGAGCGGAAGGCGTCAAACTAATTGCGAACGTGGGCGGCCTTCCCGTGCGAGAACGTCATATCGACAACGAGGTCTGCCAAATCGTCTTGAGGTAGAGCGAGGGCTCGGCTCAAAACCACGATATCGGCGACCTTGCCTTGCTCCAACGTTCCAAGCTCGCGTTCCGCACCAAGCGCGAAAGCCGCGTTTCTCGTGTAGGCCGCCAGGATAACCGGAAGATCGATGCGCTCAGCGGGTTCAAGCACGGGCGCATCGGCTGCCACACTTCGCGTCATCGCGTGGCGCATCGCGGCCAACGGATCGTCCGTGGATACCGGCCAGTCGCTGCTGCCGACCAGCATGGCACCGGCATCGACGAGACTGCGCGCCGGGTACATGTACCGGAAGGTCTCCGCGGAGACGAAGGGCTTCACGGCCTTTACCGTGTAATCGTCCGCCACGGCCCACAGCAGCTGCATGTTGGCGATCACGCCGAGTTCGCGGAAGCGCGGAATATCCGTCGGCGATATGGCCTGAAGATGCGTGATCGCATGACGGCGATCCCCGGCGCCGTTCGCTCTGCGCGCCGCAGCGATCGCATCGAGCGAAGCCCGGGTCGTATAGTCACCGATGGCGTGAACATGCAGGCGGAAGCCCATCTTCTCGACGCGTGCGACGAACCGGGCAAATTCCTGCGGATCGAAATAGCGTTCGCCCCGGTTGCGCGTGGGCTTGCCCGCAGTATCCAGATACGGCTCCAACATTGCGGCAGTCTGCGTCGGATATTCGATCGCGCCGTCCGGCAATACTTTCACGCTGTCGATGACGAGCCGCGGCGACTTGCTGCCGAAACGCGTTCTCAGATCGGCAAGGCGTTTGTAAGTGTCCGATGTATCGCGGATATCGGAAACAAGCCCGACATGAATGTTGAGCGGCGGCAGCTTCCGCGCGATCTGCTTTTCGTAAAGCGCAAGCTCTTCCTCGCCAGCCTTCGGTTCGAAGATCGTGGTGATGCCGTGGCGCGAATGCATCGCCTGCGCCTGCGTGAGCAAGTCGAGCCGTTCGTCTGCGGAAGGTTTGGGAATGGCGCCGAGAACAAGCGCGATGGCAGGCGGGTCCTTGAGAAAGCCGGTCGGGTTCCCAGCCGCATCGCGCTCGATGACCCCGCCCGCCGGATCGCGCGTATCGCGCGTGATACCGGCAGCCGCAAGCGCGCGGCTGTTCGCCCACGCCGTGTGATAATCGCTCCCGCGCAGAACAAGCGGTCGGTCGCCGACCATCGCGTCGAGATCGCGCGCGGCAAGGACCAGTCCCGACGGATTGATCCCGAGCACTTCCAGCCAGCGCCCGGGTCCTGCGTTGCGGACGCGGTCTTCAGCATCGCACGCCCGAACCCTTTGCGTGAGTTCGGCGCGTGAGAGTACGCTGTCGTCCAGCTTGCACTTGCCGAATTCAAGGCTGCCTTCCGCACTGTGGA
>JAYRZE010000009.1:0-1870 GCA_041916635.1 Sphingomonadaceae bacterium
GGAGGCTTCAACGATCTTGCCGCAGATGGTCTTGGCGTCGAGGGGGCGTTCGAGCAGGAAGTCGGCGAGCTTCTGGGCCACGACTTCTTCGACGGCCGGGCGGGCTTCGCCGGAGACCAGTTTCATCTTGGTCTGGGAGGCGAACTTGGGGTCGGGCATCTTGACGGAGAGCACGCAGGCGAGGCCTTCGCGCATGTCGTCGCCGGAGATGTCCACCTTGGCCTTCTTGGCGATCTCGTGTTCTTCGATGTACTTGTTGATGACGCGGGTCATGGCCGCGCGCAGGCCGGTGAGGTGGGTGCCGCCGTCGGCCTGGGGGATGTTGTTGGTGAAGCACAGCACCTGTTCGGCGTAGCTGTCGTTCCACTGCATGGCCACTTCGACGTTGATGGGCACGCCGTTCTGCAGGGATTCGCCACTGGCGTGGAAGACGGTGGGGTGCAGCACCGACTTGGCGCGGTTCACGTATTCGACGAAGCCGGCCACGCCGCCGGCAAAGGCGAAGTCTTCTTCCTTGCCGGTGCGGCGGTCGATCAGGCGGATCTTGACGCCGTTGTTGAGGAAGGAGAGTTCGCGCAGGCGCTTGGCGAGGATTTCGTAGTGGTATTCGACGGTGCCGAAGATTTCTTCGTCGGCCAGGTAGTGCACTTCGGTGCCGCGGCGGTTGGTGTCGCCGAGCATGCGTAGGGGGCTGGTCTCGATGCCGTCCACGACTTCGATGAGGCGATCGACGGCGTGGCCGCGGTTGAATTCGATGCCGTACTTCTTGCCGTCACGGCGCACGGTGAGGCGCAGCCACTTTGAGAGGGCGTTGACGCAGGAGACGCCCACGCCGTGCAGGCCGCCGGAAACCTTGTAGCTGTTCTGGTTGAACTTGCCGCCGGCGTGGAGCACGCACATGACGATCTCGGCGGCGGAGCGCTTGGGCTCGTGCTTGTCGTCCATCTTGACGCCCACTGGGATGCCGCGGCCGTTGTCGGTGACGGAGATGGAGTTGTCGGCGTGGATGGTGATGACGATGTCGTCACAGTGGCCGGCCAGGGCTTCGTCGATGGCGTTGTCGACCACTTCAAAGACCATGTGGTGCAGGCCGGTGCCGTCGGAGGTGTCGCCGATGTACATGCCCGGGCGCTTCCTCACGGCCTCCAGCCCTTCGAGCTGCTGGATGCTGGATTCGTCGTAGTTGTCGGCGGGTGCAGGTTGTTGCGGCGTATCGGACATGGCGTTCTCGGTTCTGCTAATGGTTTCCGGCGAAGTGCGTTGCCTGCCGGCTTTGTCGTTTCTGTTTCAAGGACAAAGAGTCAAGGCGCGTGAAGAAACCGTAGCGAGCGCGTCGAGGTCGCTTTGATCCGCGGAGCCGTACTGGAGTACGGCGAGCACCGGAATCGCGAGATCGGCGTGCGCAGTAGGTTTATTCATGCGCCGTCAGATGCGCATCGGCATGACTACGTATTTGAAATCGGCGTTTTCGGCGAGGCCGAAGAGGGCGCTGGCATTGCCGTCGTTGAAGCGGATTTCGATCTCGTTGGCGGAGACGTTGGTGAGCACGTCGAGCAGGTAGGTGACGTTGAAGCCGATGTCCAGGCTGTCGCCGCTGTAGTCGACTTCGAGCTCTTCCAGGGCTTCTTCCTGTTCGGCGTTGGTGGACACCAGCTTGAGACTGCCTTCGGAGAGCATCAGGCGCACACCGCGGAATTTCTCGTTGGTGAGGATGGCGGCCCGTTGCAGGGACTGCAGCAGGCCCAGGCGGCTGGCCTTGACCAGCTTGGGGTGGCCCTGGGGGATGACGCGCTCGTAGTCGGGGAACTTGCCGTCGATGAGCTTGGAGATGAGTTCGATGGTGCCGAAGCGGAAGACGATCTGGTTGCCC
>JAYRZE010000010.1:0-1692 GCA_041916635.1 Sphingomonadaceae bacterium
CCGCCTTTCCTCGGCGACAAGGTCATGCGCAGCGAACTCGGCGCGGCATACGTCGAGACGCTACGCCAGACCTACGACGGCCGCGTCCCCGGCGGCGCCGACCTCGTCACCTACTGGTTCGAAAAAGCCCGCGCCCAGATTGAAGCCGGAAAACTGCAAGCCGCCGGCCTCGTTGCCACCAATTCGATTCGCGGCGGCGCCAACCGCAAGGTGCTGGAGCGCATCGTCGACACGACGCGCATTTTCGAAGCGTGGAGCGACGAGGCATGGATCAACGAAGGCGCCGCCGTGCGCGTCTCGCTTTTGGGATTTGGGCCGATTTTTCCGGTTGACCGTAGCAATCGGCTGGATGGGGCTGAAGTGGCGGCAATTCATGCCGATTTGACCGCAGGCGATGGATTGAACCTCACCCAAGCCAGACCGCTGGCCGAAAACGCCAAGACTGCGTTTCAGGGCATTACCAAAGGCGGCGCTTTCGATGTTTCCGGCGAACAAGCCAGAGATTGGCTGCGTGCGCCAAATCCAAACGGCCAGACAAACGCGGCTGTTGTTCGCCCGTGGCGGAACGGCATGGATGTTACGCAGCGTCCATCCGACAAATGGATCGTCGACTTCGCCGACCACGCCGAAATTGAGGCAGCGCTATTTGAAGCTCCGTTTTCCCACGTTCTCCAACACATCAAGCCTGAGCGTGATGGAAATGCCGAGAAGAACACGCGCGAAAAATATTGGCTATTCAAGCGTTCCGCGGCCGATATGAAGCGCGCTATCAACTCTCTGCATCGTTCAATTGCGACCCCAGAAGTAGCAAAGCATCGCGTTTTCATTTGGCTCGCACCAAACATTGTTCCAGACAAAAACCTCATTGCCATCGCCCGTTCCGACGACACGACCTTCGGCATCCTGCATTCCCGCTTCCACGAACTGTGGTCGCTGCGCCTCGGCACCTCGCTCGAAGACCGGCCGCGCTACACCTCAAGCACCACCTTCGAAACCTTCCCCTTCCCGCCCGGCCTGACGCCGCGCGATACCGCGCCGGTCGCCGGCGAAGCGTCGCCGCCCTGCCTGGCCGGACAGATCGCCACCGAGAACATCGCCGCCGCCGCCCGCCGCCTCAACGAACTGCGCGAGGCCTGGCTCAACCCGCCGGAATGGGTCGATTGGGTGATCACCCCGGAAGAAGAAAAAGCCGGCTTCCCCCAGCGCCCGGTCGCCAGGCCCGGCCACGAGGCCGACCTGAAAAAGCGCACCCTGACCAACCTCTACAACGCCCGCCCGGCCTGGCTGGACATGGCCCATAAGGCCCTAGACACCGCCGTCGCCACCGCCTACGGCTGGGCCGACTATTCAGCCGACATGCCCGACGAAGAAATCCTCCGCCGCCTGCTGGCGCTGAACCTGGAACGCAGCCGAACCCCCACGGCCGAATAGATTTAACTTTTTATTAGCAATACGCTAACATTTGGCCACGTACCAGATCGAATACACCCGCGATGCGGTCAAAGCCTTGAAGGCGATGCCGCGCAACGTGTCGTTGCAGATTCGCGGCAAGATCGAACTTCTGGCGGCAGACCCTTTCGCGGCGAACAACAACGTCAGGAAGCTGGTCGGCCGCGAGGCGTATCGGTTGCGGGTGGGTGACTGGCGGGTGATTTATGAAATTGAAGGCGGACGGCTGGTCATTCATGTGCT
>JAYRZE010000011.1:0-1622 GCA_041916635.1 Sphingomonadaceae bacterium
TCCGACCTGCTCTGGCTGATGGGCCGGGAGGCGGAACATGGGTAGGGCGGATTATCCTTAATCCGCCGCGGCGCGTTAAGGATAACGCGCCCTACCCCCGGGCTTGTCACGCGTCGGATATTGGTCTCATTTCCACCCCATGCGCACCGCCGCCATTGTCCTCATCCTGCTCGCGCTCGGCTACCGCCTGCTGCCGACGCTGGACATGCGCTGGGCGAATTTCGCGCCGTTTGCGGCAATCGCGTTTTGCGGTGCGGTTTACATCCGGGACCGGCGCCTCTGGCTGCTGCCTTTCGCCGGGCTGTGCCTGACCGATCTCTATATCAACTGGTTCTACGCCCGGGAATATGGGTATCACCTCGAGTGGACGGGCTACGTCGGGCGCGTGGTCTGTTTTGCGATCGGCCTCGGCCTCGGCTGGTTCGTGTCGACCCGCAAGTCCTGGCTCTGGTTGCTCAACGGCTCGCTGCTTGGGGCAGTCCTTTTCTACATCATCACCAATACCCTCTCGTGGTCGACCGACGCCTTCTACGCCAAGACCCTCGCCGGTTGGTGGCAAGCGCTGACCGTCGGCCATCCCGAATACCCGCCTACCGTATTTTTCTTCGGCAAGACTCTCTTTGGCGACCTGATGTTCACCGGCCTCTTTGCCGGCGTCATGGAATGGATCGCCCACGCCAAGAAAGAGCCGAGCCTGCTCGACGATGGGGAGGAGGAGGAACCGGAAGCCAAGCCGGTCGAGGTCGAGACGAAGGAGTAGCCGCGCTGCGCGCGGAACGTTGAACATCGAACTCTGAACCCTGAATGCCGGAGGTTCGACTGGGAGGCGGGACCATCAGTCCCGCGGGATGAGGGCAGCGTGGCGCATGCCTAGCGGGACTGATGGTCCCGCCTCCACGAAACATCCGTTGTCGAGTAACCGTTCGAAGTTCGATGTTCAGCGTTGAACGTTCAACGTTTGGTCCGGTCTCAGACCGGACCTACTTCGATTTCATCACCCACACGCCGTCCCACTTCTCGGGCGGGTGGGCCTTCAGGTATTCGCAGCGCTCGATGAAGGTCGCGCTGAGCTTGTCCCCCGGGTGCATCGCGAGCGCCTCCTGGAACTGCTTGATGGCGCGGTCGAACTCGCCCTTGCGGTAGTAGCCGAGGCCGCCGCGGAACAGCCCGACGACCTCCGGCAGGTGGGGGAAGGTCTCGTCGGTGTGGAAATCCAGCACCTCGTAGACGCCGACGGGCTCGGTCTTGCCCTTCACCTGGACCCAGTCGATCTCGCGCATGCGGTAGGTGCCCTTGAGCTTCCGGTAGGTGCCCTCCGAGCAGAGGATCTGGGCGGAGTATTCCTTGCACGCACTCTCGAGGCGCGAGGCGAGGTTCACGCCGTCACCGATGACCGTGTAATCCATGCGCTTCGGCGAGCCGATGTTGCCGGAGACGACGGTGTCGGTGTTGAGCCCGATGCCCATGAGGATGGGCTTCTGGCCGCGGGCCTGGCGGCGCTGGTTGAGCGCGCGCAGCTCGGTGATCATCGCGATCGCCGCGCGCATCGCGCGGTCGGGATCGTCGCCGTGCGCCACCGGGATGCCGAACTCGGCCATGATCGCGTCGCCGATGAACTTGTC
>JAYRZE010000012.1:0-1487 GCA_041916635.1 Sphingomonadaceae bacterium
CTCTCCTGAAGTGGAGTTTCTACTCCAGGAGACGCTCATGACCCCATCCGCCCAATCCCGGCGCACGCAACCTGCGTGCCCAAGCGCAGCCCTCTCCGATGCCATCGCCGACGAACTGCGGCGGTACGACGACCACTTGCATGACGTCCGTGGCCTTGCGGCAAGCACACGCCGCAACCATTGCCGCATCGTTGGTCTGTTGTTGCAGAAGAAGTTTGCCGGCGGCGTCATCGACATGGCCAGGCTGCACGCAGCCGATGTTCGGCGCTTCATCGCTCGGCAACTGGGAGACAGCCCCTCACATTCTGCCGCTGCGCAAGTCGCAACCGCCTTGCGAAGTTACCTCCGCTATCGGACGGTCTGCGGCGACTCGGTTGCCGGTCTGAGCGCAGTCATCTCCTCACCGGTGCAGTGGAACCTTGCAGTGCTGCCCCGCGCCCTCAAGCCGGACGAAGTTCAACGGCTGCTCGCCGCACTCCCTTATGGACGCAAGCCCCGGCGAGGTTATGCCATCGTCCGCTGCGCACTGGACATGGGGCTGCGCGCTGGCGAGATCGCGAACCTGTCGATCGACGACATCGACTGGCGAGAAGGCACGGTCACGCTGAAGGGGACGAAGTCGCGCCGGCGAGACGTCCTGCCGCTGCCGATGACCACCGGGCAAGCCTTGGCGGACTATCTGCAGCATGAGCGCCCGGCAACCCCAAGCCGGGCAATCTTCCTTTGCCGCCGCGACTCGCGTGACGTTCCGGTCACAACCTATGCGATTCAGAACGTGATCCGCCGGGCGTGCCAACGGGCCGGCTTGCCTGGTACAGGATCGCACGTCCTGCGGCATACGCTGGCGTGTCGCCTCGTCGAGAACGGCGGCTCACTCAAGGAAGTTGCTGATGTCTTGCGGCACCGGTCTCTGGAAACCTCCCGGATCTACGCGAAGCTCGACACGCCAAACCTCGCCGACGTTGCGCTGCCCTGGCCGGGGAGTGAATCATGAGCCGACGCCGAAGCCTGCAGGCCAGAATCGACGACTATCTGGCCGAGCGCCGTCGTCAGGGTTTCCGTCTGCGCTCCCGTGACGCCTTTCTCTCCGGGTTTGCCCGCTTTGTGGCGGCCAAACGCCATCGTGGTCCGCTGACGGCGGAACTCATGGCCGAATGGGTGCGTGCAGCCAAGGATGGCCGTGGCGATGCAGGCACCTGGGCGCGCAGTTGGGGACGGCTGCGGCACTTCATCTGCTACCTGCAGCAGTTCGAGCCGGATACCGAGGTGCCCGAGGCATCGCTCTTCGGTCCGGAACCCGGCCGCGTTGCACCCCACATCTACCATGACGACGAGATCGTCGAGTTACTCGCGGCAGCACGCACACTCGGCCCCACTGGCAGCATTCGGCCCTTCACCTACGAAACCCTGTTCGGCCTGATGGCCTCGACCGGACTGCGTGTTTCCGAAGCCATTCACCTGCGCGATGCGGATGTCGACCTCAAGCG
>JAYRZE010000013.1:0-1467 GCA_041916635.1 Sphingomonadaceae bacterium
CTGGCGCCTTTCGAAATGCTCATCCCGTCGGCCCGGACGCCCGACATCTGCGCCCAGCTGCGGGCCAGCCTGCAGGCAGAGGGCGTCATGGTCCCGGATGCGGTCTGCTGGATTGCCGCCCATGCCTTCGAACACAGCCTGCCGGTCGTGACCACCGATCGCGACTTCCGGCGCGTCCCGGGGTTGTCAACGCACGTCGTGGCGCTGCCCAAGGACCTGGCGGACCAAGAAAAAAGGCGCCCCGCTCTCGCGGGACGCCTTTGAAGGATTTCGACTCGGGAAGAATTACTCCTTCTTGGAGGCCTCGTCGAAGATGTCGCCGAGGTTCGTCAGGTCGGAAGCGCCGGAGCTCTTCGCGAACTGGTCGTAGGTCGCCGTCTCCTGCGCGAGCTGCTCGGCGGAGTAGTTGGCGGCCTTGATCGAGAGGCCGATGCGGCGCTGCTCGCGGTCGATCTTGATGACGCGGGCGGTGACTTCCTGGCCGGGCTTGAGCACGTCCTTGATCTTGTCCACGCGGTCTTCCTGGATCTGCGAGATGTGCACCAGGCCGTCGATGCCGTCCTTCAGCTCGACGAAGGCGCCGAAGGTCGTGACCTTGGAGATCACGCCCGGGACGACGTCGCCGATGCGGAAGAAGGAGTCGATGTCGGTCCACGGATCCGTCGCGAGCTGCTTCATGCCGAGGCTGATGCGCTGCTGGTTCGGATCGACGTCGAGGACGATGGCGTCCACTTCGTCGCCCTTCTTGAGCATCTCGGACGGGTGGTTGATCTTGCGGGTCCAGGACATGTCGGAGACATGCACCATGCCGTCGATGCCTTCCTCGAGTTCGACGAAGGCGCCGTAGGTGGTCATGTTGCGGACCTTGCCGCGGACGCGGGCGCCCACCGGGTAGTTGTGGCGGACCATGTCCCACGGGTTCGGCTCCAGCTGGCGGAGGCCGAGGGAGATCTTCTGCTCGTCCTTCTGGATGCCGAGGACGACCGCGTCGAGCTCCTGGCCGACCTTGAGCAGCTCGGAGGGTTTGCTGATGCGCTTGGTCCAGGACATCTCGGTGATGTGGACGAGACCCTCGACGCCCGGCTCGAGCTCGATGAACGCGCCGTAGGGGACGAGATTGACGACCTTGCCGTGGATCTTGGAACCGACCGGGAACTTGTGGTCGATGTTGTCCCACGGGTTGTTCTTGGTCTGCTTGAGGCCGAGCGACACGCGCTCTTTCTCGCGGTTGATGTCGATGATCATCACCTCGATCTCCTCGCCCTGCTTCAGCAGCTCGGACGGGTGGCCGATGCGGCCCCAGCTCATGTCGGTGATGTGCAGCAGGCCGTCCATGCCGTCGAGGTCGATGAACGCACCGAAGTCGGTGATGTTCTTGACGACGCCCTTGCGGACCTGGCCGGGCTGGAGCTTCTCGAGGAGGTCGCGGCGCTTGTTGACGCGCTGTTCCTCGATCAGCTCGCGGCG
>JAYRZE010000014.1:0-1368 GCA_041916635.1 Sphingomonadaceae bacterium
TCTCCGCGCCCTGCAGCGCCGTGAGGCGGGCGCCTTCCGGATACCACTGGTCCCAGCAGATGAGGACGCCGATCTTGCCATACTTCGTCTGCCAGGCCTTGAAACCGGTGTCGCCCGGGGTGAAATAGAATTTCTCGTAGAAGAGCGGGTCGTCCGGGATGTGCATCTTCCGGTAGATGCCGAGCAACGAGCCGTCGGCATCGATGATGACCGCCGTGTTGTGGTAGAGGCCGCCGGCGCGCTTCTCGAACAGCGAGGCGATGATCACGACCTTGTATTTCTTCGCGAGCTTCTGGAAGGCCGCGGTGCTCGGGCCGGGGATGCTCTCCGCCAGCTGGAAATAGTCGTGGTTCTCGCTCTGGCAGAAATACTGCGAGCGGAAAAGTTCCTGCGTGCAGATGATCTTGGCGCCCTTCTTGGCGGCCTGCTCGGCCAGCATGAGGGTTTTCTTGAGATTTTCAGCCGGCGACGCGGCGCAGGCGTGTTGGAGCAGCCCTAAAGTGACTTTCATCAGCCACGAGCGAACGCCTCCGCGCCGGAATGACAAGAACTCTCTAGGCTGCAACTGACTGCAACAAGGCTTTGACAAGCCGCCGGTTAATTGTAAAAGCATCCCCGACACACCCTCTGTCACCCTACCATGTGCGCTGAACCCCGCCCCCTGATCGTAGTCGTCGAAGACGAGGATGAGCTGTCTCACCTGATCTGTCAGCACCTCGAGGAGGCCGGCATGAACTACCAGGCCTACAACCGCATCGCCCCGGCGTTCCGGTTCCTCCAGCACAATTTCGCGAACCTGGCCCTCCTGGATGTGAACATGCCGGACGGCTCCGGCTTCGACCTGCTGAAGCAGCTCAAGGAAAATGACATCAACACGCCGACCATTTTCCTCACCGCCAATTCCCTCGACGAGGACAAGGTCAAGGGCCTCAACCTCGGCGGCGACGACTACATCACCAAGCCCTTCAGCTACACCGAGCTGATCGCGCGCATCAACGCCGTCCTGCGCCGCGCCGAGGGCAAGACCGACTACAACGTCACCAAGAACGTCCGCACCACCGACGGCCCCTTCGAGTTCCTCGGCACCAAGATCCATCCCGACCGCCTCGAGATCGAGTTCCCGAACGGCGTCGTCCACAAGACCGGCCGCAAGGAGCTCGGCATCCTCGCCTATCTCCACAGCCACGTCGGTGTCGTCATCACCCGCAAGGAGCTGATCCATTCCGTCTGGGGCATCCACGCCGACATCCGCAGCCGCTCACTCGACCAATACATCGTCAAGGTGCGCGCCGCCTTCGAGAAGAACGGACTGTCCCTCGACTGCTTCAAGACCGTCCACGGCATCGGCTACATCTTCGAGCCGCCGGC
>JAYRZE010000015.1:0-1299 GCA_041916635.1 Sphingomonadaceae bacterium
AATCCCAATGAAAGCACTGTTGGGCACCTCGAATAACCCGAGATTTTCAGCCAACCCCACCGCGCAACGATGATCGCGGCCGAATTCGGTTCAATTTCTTCGGCCAATCACCGGCCTCTTCGGCCGTCTCGCCCCGTTTTGCCTCGAATCGCCTCAGGCGGCGGCGATTCGGCCCATTTCGGGCCTCAGAAAGCCTTGATTCCCGCCTTCTGGAAATAAACCAGCCGCTTCAGGTTGTAGCAGGCTGCCATCATCGTCATCGCAAAGTTCGCCCGTGCCCGGCCGATGGTGCGAAGCAGCTTGCGGCCCATCTGGTCGATGGCCCCGAACACGTGCTCGACCCGCGCGCGCGTCCTGGCGATGCGCGTGTTGCGCCGCTGCTGACAGTCGGACAAGGGCTTGTTGCGTTGGCCCTTGCGCTGAATTTGATTGCGGAAGCCGTTTTCCTTCAGCCAGGCTTCCCGCTCCGCCGACGGATAGCCTCGGTCGGCATAGACGTCCCGGCTTGTGTTCACCGTGTCGAACACGTTGTCGAAGTGCTGGCTGTCGTGGGTGCTCGCCGTGTCGGTCTCGATCTTGCGGATGATCTTGTACTTCGAGTCGACGTTGATGGAGAGCTTGTAGCCGAAGTGGCTCTTGCCGTGTTTCTTCGTCCAGGTGGCGTCGAGGTCCTTCTGGCGCCGCTTGGCGGGCTTCCAGCCGGCCGGCATCGCGCCTTGCTCGATGAGTGCTTTCTCACCCCGGCTGTTGTGCTGCCTGGGCGCCGGCACCAGGGTCGCGTCGATGATCTGCCCGCCCCGGGCGATGAAGCCTTTCTGGAGCAGCTGCGCCGAGACGCCGTCGAACAGCGCCTTCGCGCCCGCTTCGCCGATGCGGTTCTCGAAGGTCCACACCGTGGTGCGGTCGGGGATGTTCGTCGCACGCTCCAGCCCGCAGAAGCGCTTGTAGCTCATGCGATCAAGCAGTTGATACTCCACCTGCTCGTCCGACAGGTTGTACAGCCGCTTCAGGACCAGGATACGCACCATCGTTTCGGTCGGATACGCCGGGCGGCCACCTTGCACACTCACCGGGCGCGGTGCAATCCGATCCACCTCGGCCGCGAGCGCCACGAAGTCGATGTACGCCTCGATTTCGGCCAGCGGATCGCCAAGGGTGTCGATCTTCTTGCGGTGGAGTTCGTCGGCGAACAGGTCGGTCTTGATAGCGCTGCGCGGTTTCATCAGAGTCGGCTCGGGGCGGATTCAGAACGGTGTAATTTTATCAAGGGTGGGCGAGTAGGGGTTTTTCGAGGCGCCC
>JAYRZE010000016.1:0-1256 GCA_041916635.1 Sphingomonadaceae bacterium
AAATGGACAAGCTGCGCGAGCAGCTGACCGAGGCGCTCTCCAACATCCTCCTCGGCGAGAAGATCCCGCTCGACGTCATCAACGGCCAGACCGGCGAAATCATCATCCCGGCCAACCGCAAGATCACGAAGACGCTCCTCCGCAAGCTGGCCGCCGTCGCGAAGCACATCGAGATCGATCCTTCGCCCGTCCGCATCAAGATCATGGAGATCATCGCCTCGTTCCAGTCGAAGTTCGACGAGCTCGAGGGCGACCGCGAGCGCAAGATCGCCACGATCGAGACCGGTGACGAGAACGGCCCCGGTGTCATCAAGCAGGTCAAGGTCTACATCGCCACGAAGCAGAAGCTCGAGGTCGGTGACAAGATGGCCGGCCGCCACGGCAACAAGGGCGTCGTCGCCAAGATCGTGCCGGAAGAGGACATGCCCTTCCTGCCCGACGGCACCCCGATCGAAATCTGCCTCAATCCCCTCGGCGTGCCTTCCCGCATGAACGTGGGCCAGGTCCTTGAGACGCACCTCGGCTGGGCTTGCAAAAAGCTCGGCATCAAGGTCGCCACGCCCGTGTTCGACGGTATCCCCGAGAGCAAGGTCCGCGGCTACCTCAAGGAGGCCAAGCTGCCTTCCACCGGCAAGTCCGTCCTCCATGACGGCCGCACCGGCGAGAAACTCGATCAGGAGGTCGTCGTCGGCTACATCTACATGATGAAGCTGAACCACCTCGTGTCGCACAAGATCCACGCCCGCGCGGTCGGTCCTTATTCCCTCGTCACCCAGCAGCCGCTGGGCGGCAAGGCGCAATACGGCGGCCAGCGCTTCGGCGAAATGGAAGTGTGGGCGCTCGAGGCCTACGGCGCGGCGCACACCCTGCAGGAGCTCCTCACCGTCAAGTCCGACGACGTCAACGGCCGCACCAAGATCTACGAGTCGCTCGTCAAGGGCGACAACACGCTGAGCGCCGGCACGCCGGAATCGTTCAACGTGCTGGTCAAGGAAATGCAGGCCCTCGGTCTCGACATCAAACTCGCGAAGCGCACCGCCCTCGGCGAGGCGCTCGGTGGCACGGGCACCCGCTAACACTTAACACAATATTGGGAGCAAAATCATAATGAGCACCGAACACGCCCGCGAAGAAGTCCGTTCCGTCCTCGGTTCGGACGAGAATCAGTTCGACAACGTTTCGATCACCGTCGCCGCGCCGGAAACCATCCGCGCCTGGTCCAAGGGTGAGGTCAAGAATCCCGAGACCATCAACTA
>JAYRZE010000017.1:0-1112 GCA_041916635.1 Sphingomonadaceae bacterium
TCAGCATCGGCGAATTCACGCGTGAGGCTATCGTCGGCAGTCGCAAGGCCGTAGGAAGTGGCCCCGCACTGGTCCCTACTGGCTTGTCCGATGCGTTCATCGACGACGTGCGCGCCCAAACCGTGCTGGTTGAGGCAGGGACCCGGACGGTGGTTATCGACGGCCCGCGCGTGTTCGCAAAGATCACGCAGGACCCGACCGTCCATCAGCACACCGAGAACGCCGACGACATTACCGAAAGCGATCTGCTCGCCTCGCCGATCACGATCGACCCGAAGGTGCTGGCCGCGATTGTGCCCCTGTCCGAGGAGGTCGTTAGCGACAGCCCGAACCTCGACCAGGTGCTGCGGACGAGCCTTGCCGCTGCATTCGCGCAGAAGCTGGAAGCCCTGGCGATCGCCAAGCTCCTGGCTGACACCGCGATCCCGAAGTCTGCGGTAGCGCAAGACCCGGCCTTGTGGCAGAAGGTGCTTGAAGCGGTCGGCGTGGCAATGGCTGCAAACCAGCGACTGCCGGGCGCGATGATCTCGTCTGCTGCCGACTTCGTGGCGCGTGCGGGACAACTCGCCTCGACCAGTGGCGCGTGGTTGGGTAAGCCGCCCGCACTGTCCGCGATGCTGGAGCTTCCGACCAGCAACCTGGCGGCAGGAACCGCGGTCTTCGGCGACTTCGGTCGGGCGCTGCTGATCGGCAGCCGCTCGGAGCTGCGCCTTGAGGTTGTACGCTGGGCGAAGGCAACTCGGGCGCAGCATGCACTTGTCGCACACGCCCGCCTCGACGCCTACATCGTCCAACCGAAGGCGATCTTCAAGCAACTGAAGACCGTGTAACGATCTTCCGGGGGTAAGTCGTGAGTGCCCCGAACAATAACCGCGACAGCCGGCAGCGCAGATCCTCTGAGCGCGTGGCCGGCGTTTTCCATTTGTGGAGGTGCTGATGAGCTTTCCCGCCGACCTGGAACCGCTTGCTGATTTGTGGATAGCGGCATTGCAGTTGCTGATCGAGGACGCCTACAAAGCCGCGCACCGAGGCCACAGAGCCGGCCCTGATGCTATCGCGGCGCTGAGCGATGTGCTCACCTGCGGACCGATGACAAGCCGCTTGTGCAGGCC
>JAYRZE010000018.1:0-1071 GCA_041916635.1 Sphingomonadaceae bacterium
TTTCGCCGGAGGCAACGAGGGCCGCCTGGCCATGTGCGTCAAGCTTTCCGATCGCGAAGGCATCCGCCGTACTCAACACTCTTGTCGCTTCGCGCATTCCAAATCGTCTCCCTGGTGGCAGGCATATGCCTTCGGCCCAACCATCGACCGTCCGAACACGGAAAGCTTCGCCGATCGGAAGGTGCGCTTGACGATTCGGTGCAGCGCGCAGCCCGGTTTCCCAACCGCTAATCCGCTGCGCCGTCTGGCAAAGCGCCCGCGGGGCAAGCATGGCAGTTCCATGCCGAGCCGAAGGTTTTCACGCCTTCGGGCAAGGATCAGGTCATTCAGGAGCGCGGCAGGTGCGGACACCCTATCTTCTTTTTCTCGGCGATGCGCCGGAGTTCAGCATGATCAAGACGGCCGCCGGCATCCGTGAATGGCGCCCGGAGTTCAGCCGCGCGCAGTTCCGGCTTCCCGGCTGCGGCGTCGACCTCGGCTTGCCGGATATGACCCCGGCCGAAGCTGCGGCCGAAGGCGTCGGCACGATGGTGCTCGGCGTCGTCAACGTGGGCGGTTTCATCCCGGAGGTCTGGCTCGCGTCGATCGTCGCAGCGCTTGAGGCCGGCCTCGACGTCGCCTCGGGTATGCATCAGCGGCTTGCCGACA
This sequence comes from Sphingomonadaceae bacterium, assembly GCA_041916635.1. Classification (GTDB taxonomy): domain Bacteria; phylum Pseudomonadota; class Alphaproteobacteria; order Sphingomonadales; family Sphingomonadaceae; genus Aquisediminimonas. The sequence goes on from JAYRZE010000018.1 coordinate 649, forward strand.
TCCCGATCATTGCGGAAGCAGCCGCCCGCCTCGGCCGGACGATCCATGACGTGCGCCAGCCGAAGCAGGTGTTCACCCCGGGGAACGGTGCCAAGCGCAGCGGCAAGCGGCTGCTCACCGTGGGTATCGACTGTGTGGTCGGCAAGAAATACACCGCGCTCGCCATCGAGAAGGCCATGCGCGCCCGCGGCATGAAGGCGGATTTCCGCGCGACCGGCCAGACAGGCATCATGATAGCGGGCCACGGCGTTGCCATCGACGCAGTCATTGCGGATTTCATCTCGGGGGCCGCGGAATGGCTCTCCCCGGCAAACGACCCCGATCACTGGGATGTGATCGAGGGACAGGGCTCGCTCTTCCACCCCTCCTACGCGGGAGTGACGCTCGGCCTCATTCACGGCAGCCAGCCGGATGCCATCGTCG
>JAYRZE010000019.1:0-1037 GCA_041916635.1 Sphingomonadaceae bacterium
GGCCGGCGCCTTGCGCAGCGGGAGGCTGCGCAGCTCGCGATGGACGAGCTGCTCAAGCTGTTCGGCCGACTGGGTCCGGAGGGCGAGGCGCGCCTCCACGGCGGCCTGCAGGCGCGTCTCGAAACCCGCCGGCGCCTTGCGGGGCGGCAGGGAGCGCAGTTCGCGGTGGATGAACTTCTCGAGGTCCTCAGGTGTCATTTTTTCGTTCATGGGGCACCTTCAGTTGGCAAATTTCTCGTGGCTGGCGCCGCTGCGCACCAGGATCTTCGCGAGCGCCTCGCGGCCGCGCAGGATGTCGGTCTTCACCTTGCTCAGGGAGACGCGGGTCTTCTTGGCAATGTCCTCGTAGGGCATGTCCTCGAAATGATAAAGCACCAGCGGGATGCGCTGGTGGTCGGGCAGCTTCTCCAGCGCGCGCTCGACCCACTCGCGGCGCTCGGCGGAATCGACGCCGGCGAAAAACGTGTCGGGCGCGGCGAACTCGACTTCCTTCTCCTCGCCCTCATCGCTCTTGTGGACCAGGTCGGAGAAGAAGCTCCAGCGCTTCTTGTAGCGCTGGATGTGGTTGATCGAAAGGTTGGTCGCGACCGTCTTCAGCCAGCCGCCGGCCGACGGACTGGTGCGGAGATTGTCGAAGTGCTCGTGCGCCTTGATGAAGACCTCCTGGGCAATGTCCTCCGCCTGCGTCTCGTTGCCGATGAGCCGCACTGCGGTGGAATAGACCATGTCTTGGTAGTTGCGCATGAACGTGGTGAAGTCGGGCGGGGCCGTTACGCCTTCGGTAGTGGTTGTGTGCACTGTGGGATCTTCATTCATGCTAAGAACACGGCGCCTCTCCGCAGAGTTGCAGAAACCTCCTGCCACGCAAATAACGTTGTGCCAAGCCTATAAGCCATCAGAACACCCGGCCCGGCGGACAGTCGCAGCTTCCGCGTCGACGCCGGCCTAACGTGCCTGATTAGCCGCGGTTTTGGTCCTTTTGGCCGACCGGGCCGACCTTGCCTATTTATGACACCGGGCGAGACTCCGCCGCACAC